>NZ_JAIVKK010000005.1 GCF_020524005.1 Microbulbifer aggregans
TTGTCAATAAAACGCTCGGCAGTCAACTCGGGGCGATTCAGATAACCTCGAGCAAGTCCCGCACCGCCGATATACAGTTCTCCTACCGCGCCAACTGGCAGTAAATTGAGCGCACTGTCTAAAACGTAAATATAAGTATTTTGTATAGGTTTACCAATTGGTACTACGTTGGTACAAGTCTGTGCATTATTAAAATATGAGACATCAATCGAAGCCTCCGTAGGTCCGTATAAATTATATAGATTGCAATGATTGGACTGGCTATAACACCGATTGAAAGCCTGAACATGTTGAAGAGTTAGAGCTTCCCCACTGCAAAAAATGTAATGCAAACTATCTGGAAACTTACCACCTTTACTTTCAAGAAAACTACAGAACACACCAAGCATTGAAGGAACATAGTGAATAACGGTTACATTATTCGTGGCAATTATATTCGAGAGCTTACCGGGATCCTTATGCGCTCCTGGATCCGCAATCACAATGGCCGCCCCGACCCAATTAGCCCATAACAATTCCCATACTGACACGTCGAATGTATAGGGGGTCTTGAGCAGCACCCTGTCAGATGCGTCAATAGGATATTCAGATTGCATCCAATGAATACGATTAACCACACCTAGATGTGGAACCATTACACCCTTAGGCTTGCCGGTAGTGCCTGACGTATAAATAATGTAGGCAAGATCGCTAGGTCGTACGTATCTACCAAGGTTGCCGCCACTATACTTAAAGGAATCTTCAAAAGTATCTAAAAACAGTATCTTTGGATTATCAGACCCAAGCAAAGAAACAATGCTCTCTAGGCCCATTTTATGATTACTGGTAGATATAACCCCACTTAACCGGGTATCTTCAAAAATAAACCTAGACCGTTCATCTGGGCCTTCTGTCGAAATAGGAACATAACAGAACCCCGCCTTCAAAACAGCGAGCACTGATACAACCATTTCAAAGCTACGATCAAGATAGATCCCAATCGCCTTACAAGACTTCGATGAGCCTTCAGAACAGGAACTTACAAGATGCCTAGCTAACCTATTCGCTTGAGAATTTAACTCCTTATAGGTCATCGTATCTTTTTTGAAAATCAGCGCCGTATTATTGGGTGTCTTTTCTACCTGGGACTCGAAAATCTCGTGCAAACAAAGATCTTCAGGAAAATCAGCGTTGGCGCCACAGACAAAACCCATCAAATGTTTATCTTTACCATCAAAATCAGAAATAATTTCAGAATATTTAACTTCGGGATTTGAAAGTGCAATATCAAAAACATTGAGGAGCCCACCAAATATGGCTTCTATATCATCATCGCTAAAAAATCTTCGCTGACAAGCTATACGAATTCGATAACCTTCATATTCCGTATATTTAATACAGCGAACCTCAAAAGGCTGCTGTTTATTTACGTTATTTATCTGAACAATTGAATTTGGCCAAGAATTAGACATTCTCGAATAATCATCATAAATCACACAAACGTCTAAATTATCCTCTGAGCCTCCTATTAAATTGCTGATCTTTCTTGCTGGAAATCTCCCATGAAGCTTTGCAGCCTTGATGGATGTTCTAGTATCTAAAACTTTCTCAAGAAAACTTCCACCGAACAGGGCTTCACTGACGAAGGGAACTCGATTTGCGCACATACCCACAGCAACATCCCCATTAGATGACGACCTACCATGAAAGGTTGTACTGAAGGTTGCTACTTTATTCCCTGTATATCGAGAAAAAATTATGCCCAATGAAGCCGCTAATACGTATAGCGGACTCACATTATACTCCGAGCAAAACCTCTTGAGCTTCAAACCAATATTGGGAGACAGGCAAATTTCTCGCGATTCAGCCTCCCATCGATCGTACCTTTGATCGAACTTTTGAATTTCTGCGCCACCAATCAGTTGTCGCCAATATCTCTGGTCCGTTTGGTACTGTGCAGACTCCAAGTATTTAGTTGTCAACAATAATTCATCGCGGTATTGATAAATATCTTTCAACCAGGCAACTGATTCTCCAGACCGAATACATCCATACACCCTATGAAACAGCTTAAAGAGCTGATGGATTCCAACTCCGTCATTAACCAGATGATGAGACAGGATAAAAATACAGCATTTTGAATCTGGTAGAAGCATCAAAACTGCCTGATTTAAGGAATGCCGTTCTTTGGGCTGAGCATCCCTTCCTAGCTGCTCCTGCATCCATTCGAGCGCAACTTCAAATGGCCTACTCTCATCACGGAAATCCATACACTCTATTCCCGGCGGCTCTAACTCCACGCTCGAGAACGACTGCACTGGGATACCATCCCCAGAAACTATAATATTAACTCTTAGCGCATCCACATGCTTATAGAGTAACGACCAAGCCTCACGAAACAGCTCAGGCTCAATTAAATCATCTATGAATTCCACCCAGGAAATATTCTGAAATGGCCGCCAATTCTTTAACACGCCCTCGAAATACACACTTTCTTGAGCTGGATGCAATGAAAATAATCCGCTTTTACTGAAACCCACGCTTCCCCCAAAAATCAAAATACAATTCGAACAACCCAGCAAAATCGCAACAAGCCACTAGAAAATAAGAAACCAACCCTAAAGTAGCTACAGGATTTCAGCGAATTATTGGACCCATATACCTTGGAAATTCATAAAAACAGCACCCGGTATTGCGCCGCCATTACGCACATATGTCTATAAAGAACGGTTTACATCGTAGAGATTCATAATATCTCTCCATCCATGCGTAGCAAGTAGCTCAACTCCAGGAACGCTGTGCTTCTCTAAAATATACTTAATATTATTTTCGGAAGACGTTACGTTTGACGTTTCACAGCGGAAATGAGGAATATGCAAAGCTTCCAGGTTCTCCATCACCTTAAATTGGCAACCCAGCTTATAAAGCCTTATTGCAATCTCCACATCCTCTCCACCCCAACTTGTAAACCACTCATCAAACCCACCAACACGCCGAAACACCTCAGTCCGAGAAGACATATGCCCCCCCCAGCACATAACCCAAGCTGCTGGGTTTTTGCTTATATCGAAATTCACTGAACGGCAATAATCGTATCGACAGTCATAAAATTTTTCGAACTTATTAAGCTCGTAAAATAGACTATGGTATGGCAGGTAACTTATCGTATCTTGGAGTGCGCGTGAGTTATCCATCGAAAACTCCTCAACACCATAAGATAGCCCAACGAGAACAATATCTTCTCCTCCGGCATGCATCTTTATGTGCTGTTCCAGAAGGAACTTTGATGGCAGCATCCCGCAATCGAAAATCAGAGTAACCGGGTATTTGGCAAAGTTAATCCCAACGTTTCTAGCGGCAGATAGACGGTACCCTAAATCCTCTTGATAGTGGTAACTAATATCTAAAGTTCGGCTATATTCATCCACTAAAGACTTCGTATCATCCGTGGATCCGTCATCAACGACTATTACCTCAAATTGATCACGCGACACAGATTGCCTAGAAAAACCTTGTAAAGTTTGCTCCAGTAAATCCACAGAATTATACGTAGGCACAACAACTGATATCTTGAACATCCCTTTCCCCGACAATCTAACAACACTTGACCAAACAGTCTAATTCGTAATATTATCACCCAATAATTCTTATGGCGACAAAAAAGCGATAAGTTCTAATCACACCTGAAACCCATTAAAAATAAATATTTCAGATGTAACAATTTTTTCAAATTAAAACTTATTTGGCATATATTTTATTGATCATTAACCCATATGAAGCTTGGTTATAACGATAAAATATCTAATTTTATCCATACCTTCAACGAACACGCTCATGAGCGCGAGCTTCTATTTGGGAAATAGTCGGTTCTGCTAAGTATCTCGGGAAGGTTAAGGGCGAACACAGCGCCGAACTCTGGTATTCAGAGGCTGATCGCTACTGAGCAGACTTCACTACAGAAACTTTGCAAAGTAAGTTGCTCACCAGAGCTCGTTCGGCAAATGTTTATTTTGGAAATGTAGATCTTACCGTATACGAAACGGTGGGAGTTCTGATGGAAATCTGAAAAACTAATGCCTTCACAACCAAGCAAGGCCCACAAGCCGCTATTGCCCGCAGCCTTGAGTCCTCTGAATCAGGCGCCGCCCAAGATGTATTCCAGCAGTTCTATTCATATGTAAGTGCACAAGCCTGGCTTGATCCGGACGACTACAAAGCTCAGTGTAATAAATGACCAGCGGTCAAGAAAGCCACTTAATGTGCTGTAGAGCCTCTGTGACACACTGCACTACGCGGTAGTATTTAAAATTTTCGGGGGTATTGTCGATCCAGCTGAGGGCTCGACCGTGAAAAAAACATGAAATTTTACTTTCACGCCACATGCCGGCGACGTATGCAAGACCTGAGCTCTGCCGCAGGCCATGAGTATGCGGTATATTCAGCGGTTTCCCGCCCTCAGAGAGCATCCAGACCACGAGCCGATCTTGGATAAAGGTAATATTTATGATTACTTTACTTGGCGGGCTCTCGGTTCTTCCAACAAAATCTCAAACCACATCGCCTCAAGTCCTTGCGCACCGGCCTCGATGATTTTTTCCTGCGCTTCAGCAATATCCTCAACACTCAATCCTACATCCAGAATATCGCCCACAATGAACTCTTCACCTTCTGACTTTGCCGATCCTCCAGTGATATGGAGACAGCCAGTGTAACCAGCTTTGGTTTTCAGGGTCACAGTTTCACCAGGCTCTATCTGGATGCCATATAGCTTTGATGGCGATTCGGATGAAGTGCTGGCCCGAGATCCAAAAGAAAAAAGTGGGATCAGCCATCCCGCCTCTTTAGAGTGCTTTTCTGAATGAACTTTTAAAGTGAGATAGGCAAGTCTGATGATCAAACACACAGCCAGAAAGACTAGAATTACACGAGCGATATCAATAGCTAAATCAAGCTTATCCATTGCATTTTCCATACCACCTACCATGGCAGCTCCGTAAGTGTCCTGCGCCTGAAAAGACTACTTTGACTCCAAAAGGCACACTCCGCCCTCACTTCTTATCAATACAGCTCTTATCCAGGTATAGTGATGCAAATGGAGAAGCTTCAGAGCTCGACATATTCAGTTATGTGGCTATCTTATTTATTCTCTTGCTATTTATTAGCCTTATTTCTCTCGAAACAAGATATATATTTTTTCACTATCTATTGGCGCCCATCGATAGCTACGCTTTTCATCACCCTTAGAGAAAACCACCTCAACCTCCTCTAAATCAACGGAATCGGGCAAGTCGTTAATATCGATTTTTTTCCCCAAAGGCGATATCGCATAGACTGCGACATAAACCCGATTCTCATATATATACTCCCAGACGTCTTCTATACGTCGCTCCTCTTCAGAAGCAGCCGCACTAGACTCGACGCCCAAAAACAATGTGTCCAGCTCACTCACACCATCACCAGACCCGCAGCCAACAAAAGCCAGCGCGAATACTAATACACCAAAAATTCTACCCATCAATTTATTCCATTCACCTGCACAATCGCCCAACCAGTTACCATAAGAAGAAAGGCAAACCACATACCAAACAAGTGAAATATTAGTTGTCGACGCGCAACGACAGGCAAATTAGCAAAAACTTCCCTAACACCTGCTCGCTCTGCCCTTGTACTGCTGAGACAGTAAATAGCCCAATCTGCAAAAAGGACCATTATTGAAAATAAAAAACCAAAGTTCTCAGAATGTCCATAAATTTTCTTATTAATCGATTTGCTATGGGTGCAATAAAATAAAATTGCGTTAATCAGCACCAATACCGAAACAGCGAAGAAACCCAAAATAAATAAAAATGCAACCAACTCACGTAGAGTCATTGGACAGAAACCTCATAGATCTTGCTCGCTGACCATTCACCGGCGTCTCCGCCAATCTTAGAGCCGCTATAACCTCCCACTCCCCCCACGGCTATACCACACCAAAGGATGCTACTCCCAAGCGTTTCGACACCAAATAACAAGTTGCATGCAGAGTAACCCAGAAAGCCTCCAACCATACCACCTAGGATACTACCTGAAACCTTTCCAGGCTCGACAAACCTTGCGCGCGTACAGCGATCCGACTCCGGTTCAAATGCGCAGGCCTTTTGAATATTAGCGGCACCACCAATAACTTCCAGCCCTATAGCAACATATCCGAGCCTATTAAACACCTTCGCGGTGCGCTTCAAATTCTGATAGTTGTTCTCAAACCCTTTAATGCCATCGACATATCCCTGCATCTTCCACTGATGAACGGTAGCTTTACTACTGATCCCAAGTTGACGCTTCAGGCTCCTAGCAGACTCCGGGTTACCGAACAGCTCTCTCTTGAGCATCCCATTCATGGCTTGATCAAGTTGGAAAAATAGCAATTTACGCTGACTGAAAAAGTGATTTGTTGGCAATTTACCGTGTGTTTGGTATGAGGCCCCATGAAATCGGTCTAGCTGCTCGAGAATGCGCTTTACATGGTCAGCTCGGCGGGCGAAGTAGTTGTTCACCCAGCCATACATTGGTGCGGTATATGTAGTGACATTACTCAGTAGTGCATAGTTACGTGCAAGTGTTTTTCGCTCATTTTCTGCCATTGCCGCCAACTCGGCATCAACCTGCCGAGCCACCGCCTGCATAACCACCTCCCAGCGCTGGCAAGAGCTCGCATCGGGAGGAGTCACAATTACCATTTGTCCCGGCTCAATCCGGGATTTTAGGTGTGCATTTACCTGCACAAAATGCTCACGCGTTTTTTCAGACGGATAATCGTAAATTACGCGCATGATTTGATCGATGCTGTAATAGCCGTCCGCGATGAAGAACATCGCCTCATCTGGAATTGGATCCTTATCCATCTGCTCCTCCTTGAGCTCCGCGGCACTTGGACCCTAAGTATTCACCACTACAAAACAGAAATAAACGGTCATTTATTGTACAGACGTACCGCCAAGCTAAACACGGGCCACAATAACGCCTCAGAATTAGGTGCTTATCCATCAGTGAAATTCTTTCAATCTTCGACATATCACGCCGAGAACGAGAAATAGCGCAAAGGCATCCAGCCAATACGAAGCACAAACCGCCAAGGCTATTGCACTTTCTAAACACGCAATCACAATACTGGCTATATATACACCCCTGTATAGCCAGCGATGACGAGACCACGTAAAACGCTAATCAGCGTTGACAGCACACCCTACTACCACTGCGTCTCGCGCTGTGTACGACGGGCTTTCCTGTGCGGGAGGGACAATCGTACCGGGCAGAGCTTTGAGCACCGCCGACAGTGGGTCGAAGACCGGCTCCTGGAGCTGGGCCGTATATTTGGACTGGATATCTGTGCGTATGCGGTAATGAGCAATCACTACCATGTGGTCTTGCACATCAATACAGCGAAAGTAGCCAACTGGAATCTGCATGAAGTGGTGGAACGCTGGCATCAGCTATTTAAAGGGTCGCCCCTCTCTCAACGATTTGTGTGTGGCGAGGTGTTGGATTCCGCCGAGCAATTTCGTCTCTCGGAGATCGCGGACGTCTGGCGCGCACGCCTTGCCGATATCAGCTGGTTTATGCGAATCCTCAATGAGTCTATTGCCCGTGAAGCCAATCGGGAGGATAGGTGCAGCGGTCGTTTTTGGGAGGGGCGTTTTAAGTCTCAGGCACTTTTGGATGAGCAGGCTCTGGCCGCCTGTATGGCCTATGTGGACCTCAACCCGATTCGCGCAAAGATGGCAGCCACACCGGAAACATCTGACCACACTTCTGCCAAAAAGCGCATCTCGGCCGCCAGTGAGCGTCGGCAACCCGCAGGGCTGATGCCCTTCGCCGGTAATCCCCGGAGCGGTATACCAGAAGGCCTCCCCTTCCGACTCCAGGATTACCTGGAACTGGTGGACTGGAGTGGCCGTTGCCTGCGTGAAGATAAGCGCGGAGCTATTGCTGGCCAACTGCCACCAATCCTCAAGCGCTTGCAGATAGACCCCAGGCACTGGCTCTATCTCAACCGACACTTTGAGAGCCGTTTCAAAAGCCTGGTGGGAAGCGCCGAAGCGGTACGTGGAGCATGCGATAAGCTTGGCAAGCACTGGGCCCACGGTATTCGAGACTGCGAGCGCCTCCTTTCACCACAAGCTACTTAGCTCTCCCCCCTTCATAGCATCGACTACGGCAGCTCCGTAAGTTTGCTGTGCCTGAAAATACCAATTTGGCACAAAAAGGCACACCCAGAATCCCCTTCTGATCGGTACGGCTCTCATCAGGCATGGTTATGCCAATGGAAAGAGCTCAGAGCTCGACATATTCAGTTAGTGGGTGTCCTTTTTATTCAATGCGTAGTGATACCAGTGGAAAGACCCCAGAGTCCGACATAATCAATTAGTGGGTGTCCTTTTTATTCTATCCATGCGTAGTGATACCAGTGGAAAGACCCCAGAGTCCGACATAATCAATTAGTGGGTGTCCTTTTTATTCAGTGATACCAGTGGAAAGACCCCAGAGTCCGACATAATCAATTAGTGGGTGTCCTTTTTATTCAATGAATTCATACGCCTAATGCTTTCTCGTATTCAATTTTTTGCGCATCATAAATCCTTGTTTTGCAGAAAAACCTGCCTCATCAATACTGCTACGGACACCGCTACTGAGTCAGAGAAAAAAAAGTATCCCGCCCAAAACCAAACAATAAAAAACCCCCGGAGGCGAACCTGCGGGGGGCTTTTGAAGACCGATTCCGAAAGGCTCGCGCCCCCCGGTACTCGGGAGGCCGTTAGAACAGATTTTTCTCAACGCGAACAAACCACGCCCGCATCCCCTGAGGGGCGGCGCAATCTATGTGGTTTGAAAGACTTGGTAATCTGGTCACGGTGTTCTCCTGAGTGATGAGGGAATTTTAGGTCCCCGATTTAACTTTGCAACAGGCAGGACGTGGTTAAGTGCGCTGGTGGCAGCTAAAACACCCGCCACTGCCAACACAGCCTATAACCAATAAAATTTAAATAGCTATCAACTATGGGTATGTCAGTACAGATCCCGCCGGTACCGGCCGCTGTCCAGGAGGGACTCCAGCTCTGGACCGCCCAGCTGCTGCCGGAGTATATGATCCACCCCTTCCCCCATACCGGAGCGGTTGCCACAGACATAAATGTCTGCACCGCGGGAGATAAAGCTGCGCAACTCCTCGCTCTGCCCGGCAAGGAAGTCCTGAACGTACCCGGGTTTTGCGGAATCAGCGCGGGAAAAAACACGATCACAGCGCGAAAGGATCCCCTGCTTTATCCAGGTATCCATTTCGTGGGCGAGTGGACGATCGGCTGAGCGGCCACGCTCACCAAATACCAGCCAGACGGGACCGACATTTCTCTGAGAGGCCTGTGCGGCTCTCTCCGCCAGTTGCGCGCGCAATCCGGCGAGACCACTGCCTGCGCCAATCAGCAATAGCGGGCGACTGTGGTCGGGAGTGTGGCAATTGCTGTTTTCACGTAAACGACCGCCAAAGAGTTCCCCTAGCTCACAGAACTCCGTCAACCAACCGGAACCTAGCCCCAGATTACCGCTGCCATCAGACTGTTGACGCACGATTAGCTTGAGGACTTTCTCAGCTTGGCTTGATGCCACGGAGTACTCCCGTATTGGCAATAGTGGAAACTCAGAAAAATCCCCGCATATCAGCTTTTCCCGATTGAAACCCCCACTCGGCAGCACGCGCTCACGCAGCCATGCTTGCAGGGTTTGGCCGCGGCCGCCAACAACAATCCACTCGTTGGCATCGAGCTGATGTTGCGCAAGCCAGTCAGCGACCACTGCACGAGGTAGACGCGGCTGCAGTTCAAATACATCACCCGCCCGCCACTTGGGCCAATCGCTCACTGCGCGCAGGGTCAATTCAAACAGTGGCGATCCGGGACTGTCGCGGTTCAGCAAAACACGCTCAGCCATTCGCCACCAAATGACCCGTTTCTCTGGTGCTCGCTCGCTGGTCGTGAAGGCTGGAGATTTTGGCTGGCGGAACCACGCGGGCATCGCACTGGCAACGCCGCTGGTGTCACCACGGGCACTATCTACCTTATGTATTGGTTCCAGCGCTTTTGCACCCAGTTGCGCCATACCATCGAACATCAGCTGCCCGAAGGCACAAAAGCGCTCGTAGGTACTATCACCCAGAGCGACCACGGAGTAGGAAAGATGGGAAAGGTCCAGTGCGGCCGCACTTCCTCCGCTGACATTAGCTTTTGCCAGAAATGTTCTGGCAAATCGCTGACCGTTGTCCGGCGCTTCGCCTTCACCGTAGGTGGCAACTACAAACAGCGCCTTACGCGCCGTTTGCAAGGTTTCTGAAGACACCTGACTGAGGGGCAACACGGTCACCGGCTCGGAAGCACCCAGGTGATCGGCACTCTGGCGCGCCAGTGTCGCGGCGGTACCGCTCTGGCTGGCATACGCAATGAGTACACCACCTTCTACTGGCGGCTGCTGGGCGCGGGCGCTGTGTAATGTCCGGCGGTGTTGCACATACAGATATCCCACCCACAGGAGCCAGAGCAATGTACAACCAACGGCAAGCGCAATACGCTGATTCTCGGTCACTGAATGGCTCCCGCTACTGCCACCTTAAAGGGGCAGAACCTCAAAGGTCGCGGAATAAGAACCACGGCGAACGGTAGCGGGCGCCTTGGCTTTTTCGTCTTCGTATTCCGCTTCCATAAAGTACTGACCCGCGGCCGGCCAGGTTACATTAAACAGACCTTTTGCATCCGCCTTAGCCTTGATTTCATCCTGACTGTCGCGGTAACGGCTACCACCGGGAATCAATACGACTTCCGCGCCTTGCGCAGGCTCGCCATCGATCAACAGCTTGAAGTTGGCCGCTTCACCGGCATAGAGGTCATTGGGATGGGTAACCGGTACCAGCTCCAGGCCAACACCTTTAGGTTTCAGTACGTCGTTGGTCGGCGCGCCGGCGGTAACAAAGGTTTCAATACGACGGGAGCTCTGGGTTACACGCAGGTCCTTGGCATCCTTCGGCACCGCGGTTTCAAACTCAGCGTCATTGGCCTGCTGACCACGACCCGGCCACATTTTGCGTTTGCCATCCGGGTCTTTCCAGAAAGCACGCAGACCGGAAGAAACAATACCAATTTTATAGGTACCCTCTTCCTTCAGTTGTACATCGAAGGTGGAGCGGTATTTGCCTTTGGATGCATTTTCCAGCGCAACTGTCTCACCATTTGGTGCGGTCGCGGTGACGGCGTCAACACCCATTGCCACATGATCTGGGAAGAAAATAGTGTTCGAGACAGCCGCATCAAAGGTGACGTAGGGATTTTCACCGGACAGTACGGTGCTGCTCGGCAAAATCCACGCGCGGTGTGCTTCGGCCTGCATGGCAACGCCGCCGGCCATCAGGGCTGCGATCAATACGCCTGTGAAATTCTTTTTCATGTGTATGTCCTTTTAAATCTAAATATATACAGGTCAGGTTTCGTTTCGAGAGTCAGGGCAAAAGTGCCACGCGCACGTTACCCAGCTCTTCACTGCCCTTGACCGACAATGGCAGGCTGGACTTTTCAAGAGGCCAGGTCAGGGGTATTTCCACCAGTTCGCGGCCACCGACTTCGCGGGCAGCCTCAACCCGCAGGCGGTATTTACCCGGAGCCAACTTGGCGAGATCGCTGCTTTCGATAGCTACTTCCAGTGCATGCTCACCGGGACCGTAGGTGGCAGAGGTAATACCGTCTACGGGAACGTCCAGAGAACGGCCGCCGCGACGCCACCACTGACGCAGATCTTTCAGCCACTTTTCGCCTTCGTTGTTGCGCATTTCCACGTCGTACCACACTGCAATCTGGGTAGCGCTACGCGATTCATCTTCCAGCCACACGGCTACGTAGGGTTTGTGGTATTCCGCTACGTTCAGTCGCGGAATTTCAATACGTACCTGCAGGCTTTGCGCCTGTGCGCCCATAGCCAGAAACAAGGCTACAAGCGCGACGAGGCCGGTGAGACTTTTAAACAACTTTCTTTCCATGTTTATCCCAAAATTACAGTCAGTGAATGAAAACCAGTGCAATCATCAGGGGAATCAACACCCCCAGTGCAGTAATCGGCCAGGTTGAAACCCGCCGGGAAGACTGCTGCCAAAGCAGCCAGAACCCCGTCAAGCAGAACACCACGCAGGCGACTGCAAAAATATCCAGGTACCAGCGCCAGGCGGTGCCGGTATCTCTTCCTTTATGCAAATCGTTAAAGTATGCGATCCAGCCGCGGTCGGTACTTTCAAACACCATCTCGCCGCTCTCAATATCCAGTGAAAGCCAGGCATCGCCACCGGGGCGCGGCATAGCGAGGTAAAACTCTCCGCTGTCCCATTCAGCGGTGCGACCGCGGGGAATGTAGATCTGGTACTCCGACGCCAGCCAGTTGTTCAAAGAGTCGGGAAAGGCTGCCCCTTGTCCGTCCTCCACGTTCAGTGCACTCAATTCCTGCAGCAGAGCTTCAGGTACCTGCCCTTCATGGCTGACGATTTTGGGGGTCGCGGGAATTTCTGCAGCGTGATTCAAGGTGATCCCGGTGACAGCAAACAGTAGCATTCCCACGAGACAGACAGCAGAACTGATCCAGTGCCACTGCCGCACCGACCCAAGAGAAATAGCCACTATGATTCCGCCCCCGAAACTGCTTACTTTTTGGTCGAGACAATTTTTAATCGGCCCCCTGAGAACACCTGTCATACCGGGCGCGTCGAGGGTTCTGCGAGAATGTATTGCAATCCTTTAATGATAATCGATCTCATTACCAACCGCAAAGCGTCACCGCTTCCAGAAGCGTAAAATTCTGTAAAGGTGGGATTCACGCGGGACTCGCGCTTTGGCTATATAACGGTATGTGAAGAGACAAGTACGGCAAGTTCCTGGCGGGAGGCCACTATACTGTTTAGAATCCGCGCCCTTTCGATCTAGCAACCCCACCCATCCCATCTGTCACAGCGGTATCAATGACACATCAACCCGTGGAGCAGGCGCCGGCCTCCCCAAGTACTTCATCTCCTGTACCATCAGCTCTCGCGCTGCTGCCACTACTTCTGTTCCTTGCACTGTTTGTCGGTGCAGGCTTGTGGTATCAGACTCAGAGTGTGGAAATGGCCTTCTACCAGGTATCCGCACCGGTCGCGATTCTGCCGGCCATTGCGCTGGCGATCCTGATCGCCCACGGCTCCCTGAGCCGACGTATCGATACCTTTATCCAGGGTGTTGGCGACCCGACCATCATCACCATGGTGCTGATCTACCTGCTCGCCGGCGCCTTTGCCAGTGTGGCCAAGGCGGTGGGCGGTGTGGATGCCACGGTGAATTTCGGCTTGAGCGTTATTCCACCGACGCTAGTACTGCCCGGGCTGTTTCTGATCACTGCCTTCGTGGCGACTGCAATGGGCACTTCCATGGGCACCATCGCCGCCATTGCGCCCATCGCGGTCGGCCTCAGCGATGCAACGGAATTGCCGATACTGCTCACCATCGGCACGGTGGTGGGCGGGGCCATGTTCGGCGACAACCTGTCGATTATTTCCGACACCACGATCGCCGCCACCCGCACCCAGGGGGTAAAGATGCGGGATAAGTTCCGCATGAACCTGCTGATCGCCCTGCCCGCCGCGGTGGTCGCATTGATCTGGTTGTACTTCTCTGGAACAACCGCACAAGTCACAGTACCGGGTGACTACGAATTGATCCGGGTGCTGCCCTATATAGTGGTGCTGGTACTGGCAGTCAGTGGCGTGAATGTACTGCTGGTACTGTTTATCGGGATTCTACTGGCGGGCGCCATTGGACTGGGACTGCAGCCGGGCTATTCCATCGCGGCTCTGTCTAAAGATATTTACGCGGGCTATACCGGCATGCAGGAAATTCTGATTCTGTCGCTGATGATCGGCGGACTCGGCGCCCTGATGCACGCCGGTGGTGGACTGGCCTGGCTGGGCCGACAGATCGACAAAATCAGCCAGCTTTGCAGCCGCGGCAAACCCGGGCGCAAAACCGGCGAGCTGGGCATCAGTACCGCCGTGGCACTGACTAACATCTGCACCGCCAATAATACCGTGGCTATTTTGTTGACCGGCCAGCTCGCCAAAGAGATGGCCAACCGCTACGGCGTGGATCCGCGTCGCAGCGCCAGCCTGCTGGATATTTATTCCTGCACAGTGCAGGGAATGTTACCGTATGGCGCACAGATACTACTGGCATCGTCTCTGGCAAAAGTCTCGCCGCTGGTATTGGCGGGCAGTATTCACTACTGCTGGCTGCTGGGGATCAGTGCGTTGATTTCCATTTTGACGGGTATATTTCAGAGCAAGCCGGCAACAGCCCCATCCTAAGCCAATGAAAGACCTCAGACATCTCGATCTCAATCTGCTGAAGGCGTTCGACGCACTGATGGACGAGCGCAACGTCACTCGCGCCGCGGAACGCCTTGCCGTCACCCAACCGGCAGTCAGTGGCATGCTCACCCGTCTGCGGGAAAATTTTGACGATGCGCTGTTTGTGCGCGCCCAACGGGGGGTGGTCCCCACCCAACGGGCTCAGGAGCTGGCCGCTCCGATCAAGCAGATTCTGTTTGAAGTTAAAGCTTTGCTACAGCCGCAGGATTTTGATCCGGCCACAGCGCGGTTTACCGTGCAGATCGCGGCCACGGATTACGCTTTGCGCGCAGTGGTATTACCTCTGTTACCGGTTTTGCGGCAGCGGGCGCCAAATATCCGTGTTGCCGTACGCGCTCTGCAACAGGAGCAATTGGCCGCACAGTTCGAACGCGGTGAAGTAGATCTGGCGCTGCTCACGCCAGAGTCGGTTTCTGCAGACCTGCACAGCCGCCACCTGTTCGATGAGCGCTATATTTGTGTATTCCGCAGTGGTCACCCGGACGCGCGCTGTAAGCAGATCAGCATGGAGCGATTCTGTGCACTGGATCACGCGCTGGTTTCTCTGGACGGAGATCCATTCCAGGGGGTCACCGACCGTACACTTTCAGAACTCGGCCACCGTCGCCATGTGGCGGTGTCACTGCCAAGTTTTCTCGCGCTACTGGAGTTACTACGTAACAGCGATTTGATTTCCCTACTACCCGAAAAGCTTTTGAAAAATGTGGAAGGGCTGACACAGGTCGAGCCACCGCTGACGGTCCCGGGTTTTACTAAAGTGGCGGCTTGGCACGAGCGTAGCCATCGCGACCCCGGCCAAGCCTGGGTACGACAGATTCTTTTTGACGAGTTCTGCGAAGTTCCAAAATAAAAAGCGGCCACTCGAAAGTGACCGCCAGAACCCTTTTCCTTCCCATGATGAGGTTATTGATAGCGCTCCAGCCAGTGCGCGTAAGACGCGGGCAACACCCAGGAGGGGCGCTCGATATCCAGCGCCAACGCCGCCTTGTAGCTCCAGTGGGGATCAGCCAGATGCGCGCGACCTACCATCACCAGGTCCAGCTGCTCATCCCGTACGGTTTTATCCGCGAGGTGTGGTTCTCCCACCCCCCAAGCTGTCGCTACCGGCAATTCCGCTTCGCGGCGCACACGTTCAGCGATGGGCGCGAGGAACGCAGGCCCCCAGGGAATCTGTGCTTTGGGTGTGTTGAAACCAAGGCTCACACTGACAAGGTCGGTACCTCCCTCACGAAACCCTTTCACCAGATCGATGGATTCCATTAGGGTCTCTTCATCTCGGCCGTCGTATTCAATCACGCCAAAGCGGATCGTAAGCGGCAGATTCTCCGGCCAAACTTCACGCACCGCAGCCAGGGTTTCCAGCAAAAATCGGCCGCGCCCTTTGGCATCACCACCGTACTCATCGGTGCGCTGGTTTGCATGCACGGAGAAAAAGCTCTGCGCCAGATAACCGTGCGCAAAATGTAATTCCAGCCACTCGAAACCAGCGTCGCGGGCGCGCTTGGCGGCGGCGACAAAGTCCGCTTTAACCCGTTGAATATCGTTCTGTGTCATTGCCTGTGGCACCCTTGGAAGATGCTCACCAAAAGCGACAGCCGAGGGACCGATGGGCTGCCAGCCGCGCGGATCTTCTGCGGCAATATGATCGTCACCTTCCCACGGACGGTTGGCACTGGCTTTACGACCGGCGTGGGCAATCTGAATTCCCGGTACCGCACCACTGCTTTTGATAGCAGCGGCGATACGCTGCATGCCTTCTGCCTGCTCATCGTTCCACAATCCGGTACAAGCAGGGGTAATTCGCCCCTCTGGCGCCACTGCGGTGGCCTCCACAATCACCAGGCCAGCACCACCGCGAGCGAGCCCGGCATAGTGCACCTGGTGCCAGTCATTGGTAAAACCATCCTCGGCCTGATACTGACACATCGGGGGAATGGAGATGCGATTGCGCAATTCCACATCTTTCAGGCGATAGTTTGAAAACAGGTTCGGCATTTCGATAACTCCGTACTCGATCCTTATTTACTGGGATACAGCTGTTGGTAGTGGCACTTCGCTATAGTCAAAAAGACGCGCGGTCACGTGCCGCAGAAAGCAGACCATCCAACCACTCTTGATGACCATTCAGCATGGGATTTGGGCGTGTAGTTGCCATTTCCCGGGCAGGTACGCCAATCTGTGACTCTTGGGTAAGAATCCGCAGCCGACCACCGGGCAGGTCTTCCAGCAGCCAGGCATGATGAACATCCAGCCGCGTAGTTTCGTCGCCCTCAGCCCAGCCATGCCAGGCAATGCGAGCCGCCGCTCCTGCTGCAGGAGGGATATACTCCACCACTCTGGACTCCACTGGAAACCCGAAGGTCTTGAAACGAAAGCGAACGCCATTACGCAGTTCAGGGCCCGCGCCACCGTCGAAATCAACATCAGAGGAGTTGCTGTAGTAGGTCGGCCAGGCGGTCGCGGTATTCAGGTAAGGCCAGACATCCGCGACGCTCAAGTCGGCAACAATCATTTCGTTGGAGACAAAATTGTCAGTGGTACCGGGAAGAAATTTTTCCGGCCATTCAATCGCATTTTGGGTATTCATGGCTTGACCTCTATCGCGGGATTCGCATTTCGAATGCCCGGCATATTAGTCACCACCAGATATAACACCAATCGCCTTTTATGATTGCAGCGATAATCCAGCCTGATACCAGGCGTCAGCGGATGTTCCCCGTGGCCAGCCAGCGCTGGATGGACTCAGCAAGCGCCTGCGGTTGCTCTAGTGGAATCATATGGCCACAGCCTTCGATCAGCTGCAGCTCGGCACTGGGAATCGCCGCCGCCAGTTCTTCCGCTTCTTCCAGTGAGCGCAGGGCATCGTTTGCGCTGGCGATCACCAGGGTCGGGCAATCAATTGTCGAAACCGGAACCTGAGAGCGGTCCAATGACGATTGCGTCGCCAGCGCCCGGTAACCCAAGCGGCGACTCATTTCCTTGATCGTCGCAATCAAAGCCTTGTCTGCGACATTTTCCGGGTGCAGCGAATGGGCGATGGTGCTGTTGCTCAAGCCCCGGAATCGCTCCGGGGTTAATGCCTGGACCGCCTGCATTTTTGTTTTCCTCTGCTGCGCGGTGTCGTCACGCAACGAGCTGACTACTAACACCAGCGCTTCCACCCGCTCCGGAAAATCCGCAGCCAGCTGCCTGGCGATATAGCCACCGAGGGAGAATCCGATCAGGACAAAACGTTGTGGCAGGCGGTCGGCAATGTCGGCCGCCATATCGCGAATGGTTGGACCGTCGCCGAGAGAAGAGGTATCAACGCTCCAGTCTCCGGGCAGAAATTCCCGGAATTCATCCCACAGTGTTTCATCCAGCATAAAACCGGGAATAAGAGCGATTGAGGGGGCGGCGGTACTCACGGGATTCTCCATTCAAAAATATCAGTGTTTAGCATACCCCTTGCATGCTCAGCGCTTCAGGCCGCGGCAGCCCAGTGGGAAAAAGCGGCTGCGCCACATGACACCAATGCAGATCAGCGTACACAAAACGCCACTGATTATCGCCACCGCCGGGAGCCCGGTTACTTGCGCCAGAGCACCGAGGATCGACGCCCCGAGTGCCGGGCCGGCCACGGTGATCATCCCCCAGATGCTGACCACACGACCGCGAAATGCACTGTCGAGATCCGCCTGCAGTGCCGCTTGCATACCAATACTAGCGAGAGTAGACATGGCGGCGATGCCAAAGATACTGAGTGCGGCCAGTAAAAACAGGCTGGAAAAACCAAGCAATGCCACAAACAGGCCCTGCAACGCGCAGCCCACAGAAATGAAAGTCACCAGGGTGCTGCGCTTGGTCGTTCCGGACAACAGCACCCCCGCCACAATGCCGCCCGCACCGGCAACCGCCATCAGGGTGGCGAGCCCACTGCTGCCGCGCTCGAAGACGCCACCGGCGAACGCCGGCAACAATTCCAGTACACCGCGGCCGAAGGCGGCAATGGCGACCGAGAGCACAAACAGCTCAAGAAATTTCGGCACGCTGTTGATATAGCGCAACCCTTCCAGCAGCTGGAAGAAGACACCGCCGCCTTTGCTACTGCGGGCCGTCGGGCGGATATACACCACCAGAAGGGAAAACAGCGTACCGAGAAAGGTCAAGGTATTGATCAGAAAGGTGCCGCCAACGCCGATCGTACTGATGGAAATGCCACCCAGTGCCGGCCCCACCACGCGGGTAACATTGAACACCACGGCATTGAGGCTGATAGCCTGGGTCAGGAATTCCCGCGGGGCAATATCGTGAATCAGTGTCAGCCGGATCGGCTGGTAGGCGGCGTTGCCAATACCGAGTAATACGCAACAGGCGAGCAACGCGTGAATATTGAGGAAGCCCAGGGCATGGGTAACGAAGAGCCCGGTGTTGAACAGGATCTGCACCAACAGGCAAGCGATGGCGTAACGCCGGCGATCCATGCGATCGATCAGCACACCGAACAGCGGCGCGATAAATACAAGAGGCAGGTACTGGGCGAGCACGATAAGACCCACCCAGCTTGAGGATTCCGTCAGCTCCCACGACAGCCAGCCGATAGCCGTGCGCTGCATCCAGGTACCAATCCAGGAGACGGTATTCCCGCCCAGGTACAGCGCGTAGTTGCGGTCTTTCAGAACCTCAAAGGCCATGGTGTTACGTCATTTTCTGGTCCGAAATTGAAGAATAACGAATTTTCGCGTCCAACGAGGCCAGAAATCATCCTTTCATCGCATTTTCCAGCTCCGAATCTAACAAACTGCTTTCTACCGAGCGCGGCTTGTGGAATCGGCCGAGGCCGAGGTACACCACTGGTGTCAGATACAGGGTAAACAGCGCAGCCAGTCCCAAACCACCAAACATTACCCAGCCGATGGCGGAGCGCGCTTCCGCGCCGGGGCCGCTACTTAAAATCAGCGGCAGGCCACCCAGCACAGTAGAGAGCATGGTCATGGCGATGGGACGCAAGCGCACCCGCGCCGCTTCGGTGACGGCGTCATAGACACTGTGGCCTTTGTCCCGCAGCTGATCGGCAAACTCCACCAGCAGAATGCCGTTCTTGGCCATCAACCCGATCAGCATCACCAAACCGATCTGCGAGAAAATATTGATGGTGGTGCCGGTAAAAAACAGTGCGCACACCGCCGCAGCCAACCCGAAAGGTACGGTGACCATCACGATCACCGCGCTGCTCACACCTTCAAACTGCGCGCACAACACCAGGAATACCACCAGTGCTGCAATGGCGTAGGTCATGGCCACTTCACGGGAGCTTTCTTCCAGGGAATCCGCTTCACCGAGAAACGCGAGGCCAATATCTTCCGGCAGAATTTCGTCTGCCAGTTTCTGGATATCTTCCACCGCACTTGCCAGGGGATAGCCCGGCTCCAGGCCCGCATCGATTTCGATGGCGCGACGCTGGCCCTGGCGATCCAGTTCGGCAGCGACACTTTCTTCGCGCAGTTTCACCATGCTCGAAAGTGGCAGCAGGTCACCCCGTTCACTTTTCACATAGAGATTTACCAGGTCTTCCGGCGAGGAGACGGTGGTATTGGAAGTCTCCAGCATGATGGGTACAGCTTGGTCGCCCACATTCAGGTCGACCACATCGAGGCCATCCACCACGGTGCGCAATGTAGTCGCGATACTGTCCAGGGGCACTCCGAGATCCGCTGCGCGGCGGCGATCAATTTCGATAGAGAGCTGTGGTTGCGTGGGGCGGTAGCTGATTTCCGGGCGACCGAAGTGCGGCAACCGATCTTCCATGGCTCGAGCCATATCCCTGGAGGCCTGGTAAATGCGTCCGTAATCATTCCCCAGCAGTGCCACTTCGATACCGCCGCCACCGCCACGAATCGATAGACTGTTGGGGCTGCCTACGCGGATACGGGCACCGGGGATTGCCTCCAACGGCCCCTGGATTTCCCGCTTGATATCCTGCTGTGAAACCGTGCGATCATCCCAGTCCGCCAGTGGCAAAGTAATCTGCGCACGGTTGGGGTCCCACTGACCGATCTTGGTCATGATGTCGGTAATATCACCGCGTTCCACTAGCGGCCGCACCACATCCTCGATATGTTCCGCCTGACGGGCGATATAGTTCTGCCCTACCCCGTCCGGGCCGGTGGCATTCACGTAGAGAATGCCGCGATCTTCCGGAGGCAACAGCTCTTTGCCGATTACCGTGTACAGGCCACCAGCGCCCACCGCGAGCAACATGGCCACCGCAAAACTGACCCAGCCGCGGCGCAGGCAGGCTTGCAGGCTGCGTTGATAAATATCCGCGAGGCGTTCACCCAGTGCCGTAATCCGCTGGTAGATTTTATTGCCGCCCTGGGACTGTTCGTGGCGGGTGACCCGCGCGGTGAGCATCGGCACCAGCGTCAGCGCCACAATAGATGACAGCGCAACGGCTGTCGCCAATACCATGCCGAATTCCCGGAACATGCGCCCGGCGGTACTGGGCAACAATGCGATGGGAATAAATACGCTCACCAGAACTGCAGTGGTGGCCAACACCGCGAAAATTACCTGGCGCGTGCCGAGCACCGCGGCCGCGCGCGCACCCATACCCATTCCCCGCAGGCGCTGAATATTTTCCAGCACCACAATCGCATCATCCACCACCAGACCGGTGGCCAGCACAATGGCCAGCAGGGTCAGGATGTTGATGGAAAAACCCATCATCCAGATACCCGCCAGCGTGCCGATCAGCGCGATAGGAATGGCGGTACTGGGAACGAGGGTGGTGCGGATATTGCCGAAGAACAGCCAGATGGCGGCGATCACAATCAGCACTGTGTAGAACAGGCTGGTGACCACTTCCTTCACCGAGCCCTTGATAAATACGGCGCGGTCTTCGGTAACGGTGATGGAAAGATTGTTGAAGCGCTTGTTCAGGGACGCGACTTTGCGGTGCACCGCGTCGCTGATTTCGATGGTATTACTCTGGGCCTGGCGCACTACCCCCAGACCAATCACCGGGCGATCATTCAAGTACACTAGGGACTGCACATCTTCCGGCCCGAAGGACACATGAGCCACATCGCCGATACGGATATCGCCACGGACAGTGGTTTCACGCACCTGCTCCTCGGTTACGGTGGACGCGTCGGTGCGCACCAGTAATTGCTGGTCCACGGAATTGAAACTGCCGGACGGCACATCCAGCGGCGCGTTGCGCAGTACGTCGGCTACGTCGCTCACCGAAAGGCCAAAGCTTGTCAGGCGCAACGGGTCCAGCACTACCCGCAGTACTCGCTGGCGCTGCCCGGAGATGGGCACGTCCGCCACGCCGTTGATGGAAATCAACTCGGGGACTATGTCTTTTTCGATAATGTAGGTAAGTGCTTCATCGCGCAGGGTGTCACTGGTGACCGCCAGTTGCACTACCGGCTCCGGCTGATCCGCGGCCTTGATTACGGTCAGCTGCTCCACATCACTGGGCAGGTTACGCTCCGCCTGACTGACCGCTTCGCGCACGTCGGCGGCGGCGGTATCCAGATCCACATTGGAATTGAATTCGATGTGGATGCGGAAGCTGTTTTCCTCACTGGAAGATTCGATCTGGCGAATACCGGAAACCCGCGCCACCGCCCCTTCCACAATGCTGGTGACTTCGGAATCCATGGTTTCCGGCGAGGCGCCGGGCAAGGTACCGCGCACAGAAACGATGGGTACATCCACATCGGGCAGCTCACGCACTTCCACCGCGCTGAATGCGGCGATACCGGCAATAGCAATCAGCAGGTTCAGTACCAGTACCAGAACCGGGCGCCGGATGGCGAGGGAGGCGAGATCGCTTTTGGCGTTACTCGCCGGGTTGGTCAATTCCTGTGGGGCCGAGTTTTGATCGCGCATTGTGTTAAAGCCCCGCAATATTGGTAACGCTCAACCCTTCGCGCATGCGCTGGGTGCCTTCGGTCACCACCTGCATGCCTTCGGGCAGATCGGACTCCACCAGAATGGCGCCAGGTACCCGCTGCACAATGGTGGCGGGAATCCGCGTAACTTTTTCGCCATTGACGCCCCACACAAACGCACCGTCATTGCCCCACTGCAGGGCCACTTCCGGAATCAGCGGATAGCGACCGGCTTCCAGGTCCAGCGACACGCGGAAGCTCATCCCCGGGCGCAGCAGGTCGCGATCGTTCTCTACCAGGGCACGGGCGGCAAAGGTGCGGGTCTCTGGATTGACGCGGCTGTCGATCTCCACCAGCTCGCCGGTGTGATCCGCGCTGCCGTTGGACCAGGTGGCGACGGCGATCCCCTGCCCCTGTTGGATCTGGCCGAGGAACAGCTCCGGCACCTGAAAGGTCACCAGCAACTTGCTGCGGTCATCGATGGTAGTGATTGCGGTAGCGGGGTCCACACGAGAGCCTGGATCGATATTGCTGATACCCAGGAAACCGTCAAAAGGCGCCTCGATACTGCGGTAATCCAACGCTACTTTTGCCCGATCGAGACTGAGTCGCGCGCGCTCAACCGCGCTCTTCGCATCGTCCAACACGCTTTCGGTCACGGTGCCGGAGCCGCGGGTGCGCTGGTAGCGATTAAACAATCGCTTGGCATCTTCCAGTTCCACACTCGCAATCTGCACCGCCAAACGCTGATCGCGGTCGTCCAGGCGCACAATGGTCTGCCCGGCCTTTACCTTGTCACCCGCCGCAAAGGTCACTTCCACAACCTCGCCGCTGACCTCCGGGTGCACCGTAACGCTCTTGAGCGCACGCGAGGTGCCTACCGCTTCAATGCGCACCTTGCGGGCCTGCCACTCCACGACTTCGGTCACAACCGGTTGTGCTACCGGTGCTTGATCAACAAGGGCATTTTCCCCGAACTTGCTGTTACAGCCAGCCAGAGCAAAGGACACCCACAAAGCAGTAACAACGCCCCGCATACAGGCAGCGGGAGCGAGCATAAAAGAGGAAGGCATTTATTATTCACCTGGTTAGTAATCGACGGCAAAAACCGGCTAATAGCGGCAACTAATCCCACTATTAACAATTTTTATCGAATTGGCACTCTTGTACTTGCCGTATAGCCTACCCGCTCTCTATGAACGTTTCCATTTCTCAGGCCGTTTTTACCCGCAACCTCTATGACCAATCTCCATACTTACTAATCACTTTCCCCAAAAAATCAGAGTGACATGCACAATCGTAAAGAACTGTTAAGCAATGCCGAAGCCAGGCAATGGAATGCAAACGAAAAAAGGCCAGCGGTTACCACATAACCGCTGGCCTTTTTGTCTACTCAAGAGGATGCTCGGTACTAGCCTCGTACCTAAATAATCAGAAGGAAACGTTCACGCCCACCCAGAAGCTGCGCGCCTTGTCCTTTACGTTGTAGTCATCGCTAAATACCACTTCACTTATCGCGCCACGTCCACTGGCATAAGTATAAATACCATCGCCATCGAGGTCGGTGTACTCGGTGCTGTAGGAAGTGAAATCTTCATCCAGTAAATTGTTGATACGACCATTTACGGACACGTATTCGTTTACCTGTAGCTGCGCGCCCAGGTTCAGTACTTCGTAGTTTTCGAAATAGTGGGGCTCGTCGAGCACATTGTCCCAGCTGCGGTAACGGTCGGAGCGCAGTTCTGCCTGCAGGTAAACATTAAAATCGCCAGTTGCCTGCCAATCGAGCGTGGCGTTGGCCATATGCTCCGCAGTGTTGGTGAGTGGCTGCCCTTCTTCCGGGCCACTCAACTGCTCACTGTCGGTCCATGTGTAGTTACCACGCAGCGACCAGTCTGCGGCCAGCGTTACTTCACCCGCCAGCTCCAGGCCCTTGATTGCCACTTTATCCACGTTGATTTTCTGGCTGTAGGACTCGTAGCCGAGAGAATCGTATTCACCCAGGTTGACACAAGGGCGTGCACCACCCGTTTGCTCACAACTTAGAATGGTATCGCCACGGGCAATCTTGTCTTCAAAGTCTGTCTGAAACAGGGTCACATTAAAATTATGCGCACCGGAGGGTGCTGTCCAGTAAACCGCGAGCTCGCTGTTTACGCTGGTTTCTGGATTGAGATCCGGGTTACCTGCAAACGGTGAAGTGCCCTGACCACCAAAACCAGTCACACCGTCATAGAGGTCGGTGGTCAGCGGCGTTTTGTAACCGGTACTTACACCACCTTTTACCGTCCAGCGGTCACTCAATGTGTAGACACTATACAAACGCGGGGAAACCTGGCTACCGAAGATGTCATGATTGTCGTGGCGGATACCGGCGGTCACCGTTATATCGCCCACCGGGTTCCAGTTGTCTTCAACAAACAGCGAGTACATCTGCTGCTCCTGAACACCCCCGGCCGCATTGTTTTCCATACCGAAGACATCGTCTTCCAGCTCGCCGTCGATCACCTGCCCACCAACAACCAGAATATGCTCACCCAGCATATTGCTGAGAGGAACATCGATCCGTGCATCCAGGGTGTATTGACTGCTGGCCAGAGTACGCTCCGGGCGAGGCAGGAAGGTGGCTTCCGCCAGTGCTTTGCGCGCTTCTTCGTCCATACCGGCGTACTCGCCGGTGCCGTCGTACATTTCCTGAAGTTCCAGGCGCTCGGCCACGGTAAACGGCAGTGTTCGACCTTCATTGTGGGTATCAACAAAGCTCAGGGATACGCTGCTGGTGGCAAAGCCCCACTTGCCCTCATGGCTGATAGACCACCAGTCGCGGGTAAACATCTGGTCAGCAGCATAGCCGGTGCGCGGCTGAACCTGGCCGCGGCTGTCGCGCCAAACGGATTCGATATTGTCCTTGGTGCCCAGCGGATAAAGAATTTCGCCGGTATTGATATCGAAGGTTGGCGTGTTGTCGTAGGACTGCTCGGAAGTGTCGTACTTGAAGCGGACAAACTGGTTGTCTGCAGCACTCCAGGCCAGGCTGACACCATATTGCTGACTGGTGCTATCAACGGTACGGCCGCCGCTGCCAAAGCCCATGGAACGCACATGCACGTCGCCATTCGGGTCCACCGCCGGTTGGAATTCCGGGTTGGACGCCATCTGCTCGTACACGCTGCCGTGCAGGCCGAGGGTCAGTACACCGGGAACGATTGGGCCCATCACACTGAAGTCGGTGGTGATGTCGTCACCGAAGTCGTCGTTGGTCTGCAGACTACGACCATAGGTCATGCCGCCGCCCCACTCATCGGCATGGCGCTTGGTGATAACGTTGATTACACCGCCCAGAGCATCGGCACCGTAGAGGGTGGACGCAGGACCGCGGATCACTTCGATACGCTCGATAGTGTCCTGGGGCGGGATATGGTTGAACTGGTTACCGCCGAAGTTGTTCGGGTAAATGTCGCCGTGGTTGTTCTGGCGTTTGCCATCGATCAAAACCAGCGTGTATTCCCCAGTCAGGCCGCGCATGCTGACCGAACCCTGACCGGTCTTGTCGCGGGTGCTGCCGATATCCACACCTTCCTGGTATTTCACTGCGTCCAGCAGATTGGTGAACTGGCGCGTTTTCAGATCCTCGGCACTGATCACCGAGATACTTGCCGGCGCATCGGTTATTTTCTGCTCAAACCCGGTAGCGGTGACCACCACGGATTCCATGCTGGCGTCTGTGTTGGCTGCGGATTTCTTTGCACTCAATTCCTCGGCTTGCGCCGCGCCTGCCACCTGGCTAGCTACCACTGCGGCGGCGAGCAAATTCCATTTAAAACCCTGGCTCCTGATGCCCTTCACCCTTCTAACTCCCCTTTCTAGTCATCCTTCGCGTCGCAATCAGGCCTAGATTTAACTGCCCTTTTTTGACCACCCCGAAATACAAACCACTGCAGGCTGTAAACTTGATTCTGAATGATAATGATTCGCAAGTGCATGTCAATAGCTATATACAGCCATCAAGGAATCGGGGCCCGCAGCGCTAGAGTCTGACGAGAGCCACGTCGACTCGCACACAGTGAGTATGCAGAGGCAGTATTGGAATCACTCGGTAGCGAGTTGCTGAATTCAAATGTTGCGGAGCGGAAACAGGAGCTACAGGAGAAAAGATAAGCGAAATAGACAAGCCTATCGGGCAGTTTGATGCTTAATCTGCGGGCGACAAAGCTGCAAAAATGAAGGCCTTAATGATACGGCCAAGCAGAGATAGCCAATGACTTACGTACCCTCCAAAAGCCCGATCCTGAAACTCTGGAAAAGCGTCGGCGGCAATGGCTTTGGCCGCTGGCTGGTAAGCAAAATTGTCTGCTTCAATGCCCCCTACTTCAGCTCGATCAAACCGCGCTTCACCCAGATAAAGCCGGGACTGGTTGAGGTAACACTGAAAAAACGGCGCGCGGTGCAAAACCACATCAAAACCGTGCACGCCATCGCCATGTGTAACGCCGCGGAACTGGCGGGGGGCGTATGCCTGGACGTGTCACTGAACGGCAACTTCCGCTGGATTCCGGTGGGTATGACCGTGCAATACCTGAAGATGGCCAAGACCGATTTGCGCGCCGTGTGCAGGGTCGATGACTTCCATTGGGACTCTCCGCAGAATGTGGTGATACCCGTTAGTGTGTTTGATACCAATGGCGAGGAGGTCTTCCATGCGGACATCACCATGCGGATTTCTCCCAAGAATAAATAAGCTTTGCCGAATGGGCATGTCTGCCTTGGGCAGGCACGGCCCTATACCTATATGGCGAACTTCAGATCGAACCCACCATAAAAAAGCCCGGTGACGGAATTCCCCAACCAGGCTTTCTCTCACACAGTGATCAAAGTCCGATTGGCACGCAGCAGCCATAACCTTTCGACAAAACTCGCAGCACCAAGAACTACCGAAGAAACATAGTACTAACGTACTTCAACCTTCATTTTCAAACCAAAATTCTACGCGGTAGAATCAATTCCCTTGCCACGATATATAGCCACTTTTATAAGACAAAGGCACCCAAACGGACAGAAATGGACATATAAAATGCCGTTAGCCCCAACAATCAAAAGCGCTGTCGCAAAGAAACTAGAAGAATACGAAGGGCGATATAACCACCTATACCTAGACATCGTGGGTAAGGTTACCGTAGGTATTGGGCACATGATCCCAAACAAATTTGCCATTAGCTCAGTGCCGCTATTTACTGTTTTAAACAACCTGCCTGCCACCCCGGCCACTGCCGCACAGAAACAAGCAGAGTTTGATCAGATCGCAAAACAAAAGCGCAACTATCGCGCCGGCTGGTACAAACAGTTCTGCAAGCTTGTTATGCAAGAAGCCGATATCGATCGGCAAAGAGATCACCACATAGACTCGTTCTACAAAGAGCTGATCGCACTGTACAGTACCAGGAGAGGGTTCCAGAAAGAGTTCGACCAGTTCCCAGCAGCAGCCCAAATAGCGCTTTTTGATATGATCTTCAATCTGGGCGCCACGAAACTTAAAGGGCAATTTATTAAATTCAACGCTGCTATTAAAAGTGAAGATTGGAAAACTGCCGGAATATAATCCTATCGCCCTCACGTAAGCCCAAGTCGAAACAACTATGTGAATCAACTATTTCTTAGCGCCAACTCTAAATCAGCGACTACACAACCCTGAAAAACAATATGAAATATTTAGCTCTGCTAGCTATGATTTTTCTGGCCGCATGCTCCCCCCGAAATGCTCCAGACATCAATAAGTCTTTAAATGAAGAAGAATTTGCGGGATTGGAAACTATAGGGAATAGCTATGAATCCACCGCGCTAAACTATGAATTGGACGCAAAGGACGGTTCACTAATAAATTTTACATCTTGTTCAGATGTCGAAAACACGCATAAGGAATCCGTAAAAGAGGATCAGTTTCCACTTTTTATAATGCTAGTGCGGAATTGCCAAGCACTAAACTTATTCTTCAATGGCCAGAATTCATCCGCAACCTTCTTACCAAACATGCTCTCATCGGAGTTCATTCGCAATCTTCCCGCCACATCTATCCCCTACCTAGGTGGAGAAAAACCTACCGAAAGTAATGAGACGATGGAAAAGGCCTACCCTAACCTTAAAACCCAAGAGATAAGCCCCTCAGTATTACAAGTACAACTCGATGACATGGATATCAATTTCACCACACTAGCAAAGGGCGATTTCAATGGTGATGGGATTGAGGACCTCTTGCTGCGACTTGACTGGACAATGACAACAGCATATGGGAAAGGTTACGACCTTTTGTTAATCGAGGCAGATGAGAAAATAATGCGGATAACCAAACGCTGGTGAATGGCAGCTTTTACCGCGCGCCAGCTGCGAGAAGGCTCGCGCCCCCTATAGCTGCCACATGGAGCAGCATCGGATAGACAGCGCAGAGTAGATAGTTTTGGAAACAAAAAAGCCCGCATAAAGCGGGCTTTTTATATATGGTCGGAGTGGCCGGATTTGAACCGACGACCACCACACCCCCAGTGTGGTGCGCTACCAGGCTGCGCTACACTCCGACAGGAGGAAATCAAGCTGCGTGAAAATCACCTAAGTGCTTGATTTATAAGGGGCATCGCTTGGCGATGAGGCGCAAATAATACCGGGTTACCGGTGGATTGCAAGCCTGATTTTTCACTTTTTGAATCAGGCGTCAGCTTCCAGCAGCTCCAGTACACCTTCCAGTTCGGCGATCATCTGTGGGATCACCTGCTGCAATTGTACCGTCTGCACTTTTTCCGAGGAGCCGGTTTCCATCTGCAGGCGTGCGCCTCCAATGGTATAGCCTTCTTCGTACAGGAGTGCGCGGATCTGGCGGATCAGGATGACGTCCTGGTGCTGGTAATAGCGTCGGTTTCCACGGCGCTTTACCGGGCTGAGCTGCGGGAATTCCTGTTCCCAGTAGCGCAGTACATGTGGCTTCACTGCACACAGCTCGCTTACCTCACCAATGGTGAAATAGCGCTTACCCGGGATTACCGGGAGTTCGCTGTTATGACTCGCTTCCAGCATCTTCTTCTACTCGTGCCTTGAGTTTTTGTCCCGGCTTGAAGGTAACTACCCTTCTCGCGGAAATAGGGATTTCTTCGCCAGTCTTGGGATTCCTTCCCGGACGCTGGCTTTTGTCACGCAGGTCAAAATTGCCGAAACCCGACAGCTTTACCTGCTCGTTATTTTCCAGCGCGTTGCGGATTTCCTCGAAGAAATATTCGACGATCTCTTTGGCTTCACGCTTGTTGAAACCCAGCTCTTCGTACAGCTTTTCGGCGAGCCCGGCCTTGGTCAGTGCCTCTGTCATTGGTTCCCCAACAGATTCAGAGGCGTCGACTCCGGTTGTAAGCCTGATACCGCGGCGGCTTTAACCCGGTAGCAGACGCTCTCGGGATGCGCTCGTCAACCTGCACATCCCGAGGGTCTGGTGGGATTAGCGCAGGCTGGCGTTATATTTTTGTTCTAACTCACGGACTACCGCATCAACTGCGGCATTGATTTCTTCGTCGTTAAGGGTGCGCGAGGGATGCTGAAAGGTCAAGCCCATTGCGACACTTTTTCTATTAAAATCAATGCCTTTGCCCTGATAGACGTCAAAAATGTTGAAGTCCGTCAAATATTCGCCGGCAGCCTCAACCGCAACCTTGAGCAAATCGCCCACGGGGGTTTCCACATCCGCCAGGATGGCGAGGTCGCGGCGCACTTCCGGGAACTTGGACAGCGGCGTGAACGCAGGCAGCAGAGACTGACCCAGGGCATCCTGGCTCAGCTCGAACAGGTAGGCCGCCTTCGGCAGGTCGTAGGCTTTCTGCAGGGTCGGGTGCAGTGCACCGATAACGCCTACCACCTCGCCGTTGCGCAGTACCTGGGCGCACTGGCCCGGGTGCAGTGCCGGGTGCTTGGCCGGAACGAAGGTGAACTCCGCTTCCGCGTCGTAGCGCGCCAGCAGTGCTTCCACGTCGGCTTTGATGTCGTAGAAATCCACCACATCCTTGCTGCCGGTCCAGCCTTCCGGCTGGCGGGTGCCATAGATCAGGCCCGCAATCATGCGCTCCTGCTTGAGCTCTTCACCCGTCGGTACAAAGCGCAGGCCGGTTTCGAACAGGCGCACGCGGTCCTGCTGGCGGTTCAGGTTGTACTGCAGGGTTTTGACCAGGCCTGCCATCAGGGTGGTGCGCATTACCGCGAGGTCACTGCTGATGGGGTTCTGCAGGGCCACCGGCTCTACTTCCGGGTCAAATTTGGCGGAAGCTTCACGGTCGATAAAGCTGAAGGTGATGGCCTCTTGATAACCGCGCGCCAGCAGGGTTTCTTCCAGGCTGGACTGGGCGACGTCGGCCTCTTCGCGCGGGATGATATCCAGCGCGGCGGTGAGGCTGATGCTCGGGATGCGGTTGTAACCGTATACCCGCGCCAGCTCTTCCAGCAGGTCGGACTCGATGGAAATATCGAAGCGGAAGCTCGGTACCAGGAAGGTCCAGCCCTCTTCGCTCTCAGACAGTTTCTCGAGACCGAGGCGGGTAATGATCTCGACGATCTCGTCGTCGGCCATATCGATACCCAGGCCGTTCTTCACCCGTGCGCGACGCAGGGTAATGCGGCGCTCGGCGGGCATGGCTTCTGCGGCTTCGCGCAGGTGTACCGGGCCCGGCTCACCGCCGACGATCTCCAGCAGCAGCTGGGTTGCGCGTTCGATGGCTTTTTCCTGCAGGCGGTAGTCCACGCCGCGCTCGAAGCGGTGGGAGGAATCGGTGTGCAGGCCATAAGAGCGCGCTTTACCGGCAATCGCCAGCGGGGAGAAGAAGGCGCTCTCGAGGAAGATATTGCGGGTGCCGTCGGTCACGGAGGAGTCCAGACCGCCCATGATGCCGGCGATGGCCAGCGGGGCTTTGTGGTCGGCGATCACTAAAGTGCCCGCCTGCAGTTCCACTTCCTGCTCGTCCAGCAGGGTCAGCTTCTCGCCCTGCTCTGCCATGCGCACCTTGATACCGCCGTTCAGCTTGTCGAGGTCGAAGGCGTGCATCGGCTGGCCGAGTTCCAGCAGGACATAGTTGGTGACGTCTACTACCGGGTCGATGGAGCGCACGCCGCTGCGACGCAGACGCTCAGCCATCCACAGCGGGGTGGTAGCGGTAATGTCGATATTGCGGATCACGCGGCCCACGTAACGGGGGCAGGCTTCTTCCGCCATCAGGGAGACCGGCAGGCTGTCTTCGATTTTTGCCGCGGCCGGCTCTACCGCCGGGCCTTCTACCGCGCAGCGGTTGAGTACGCCCACTTCGCGGGCAATACCGGCGACACCCAGGCAGTCAGAACGGTTCGGGGTCAGGTCGACTTCGATGGTGCTGTCGTCCAGCTGCAGGTATTCGCGCAGGTCGCTGCCTGTCGGCGCGTCTGCGGGCAGTTCCCAGATGCCGTCGTTGTCGTCACCCAGTTCCAGCTCGGTCTGGGCACACAGCATGCCGAAGCTCTCGACACCGCGCAGCTTGGCTTTCTTGATTTTGAAGTCGCCCGGCAGTTTGGCGCCAACGGTGGCGAACGGGATCTTGATGCCGACGCGGGCATTGGGTGCGCCGCACACGACCTGCATCTCGCCGTCCGGGTGACCTTTTACTTTACATACGCGCAGCTTGTCGGCGTCCGGGTGCTGCTCGCAACCCACGATCTCGCCCACGACTACGCCGGAGAATTCACCGGCTACGGCTTCTACTGCGTCTACTTCCAGACCGGCCATGGTGATCTGATCGGCCAGCTCTTGTGCTGTCAGGCTCGGGTTTACCCACTCCCGTAACCAGGCATTGCTGAATTTCATAGTCTTTCTCTAATTCTGAATTCGGTTTTTCGCTGTTCGCTGTTCGCCTGCAAGCAGGCTCCTACGGGGAGGAGCGCGCTTAGAATTGCTTCAGGAAGCGCAGGTCGTTGTCGAAGAACAGGCGCAGGTCGTTGACGCCGTAACGCAGCATGGCCATGCGCTCTACCCCGAGGCCGAAGGCGAAGCCGGAGTATTTTTCGCTGTCGATATCGCAGGAGGCGAAGACGTTCGGGTGTACCATGCCGCAGCCGAGGATTTCCAGCCAGCCGGTACCGGAGCACACGCGACAGCCTTTACCACCACAGTTGGTGCACTGGATGTCGGCCTCTGCGGAGGGCTCGGTGAACGGGAAGTAGGACGGACGGAAACGCACCGGTACGTCGGCCTCAAAGAAGGCTTTCAGGAACTGGTCGATACAGCCTTTCAGGTGCGCGAAGCTCACACCCTCGTCGATCACCAGGCCTTCCACCTGATGGAACATCGGCGAGTGGGTCACGTCGGAGTCGCAGCGGTATACGCGGCCCGGGCAGATGATGCGCAGGGGCGGATTCTTCTCTTCCATGGTGCGGATCTGCACGGAGGAGGTATGGGTGCGCAGCACGGTGGACGGATCGATATAGAAGGTGTCGTGCATCGCGCGCGCCGGGTGGTGCGCGGGAATGTTCAGGGCTTCAAAGTTGTAGTAATCGCCCTCGACTTCCGGGCCCTGCTCGACGGAGAAGCCCAGGCGCTGGAAGATTTCTTCGATGCGGCGCAGGGTGCGGGTGATCGGGTGCGCACTGCCCTGCTCTTCGCCGCGGCCCGGCAGGGTTACGTCGATGGTTTCGCTCGCGAGTTTCTCTTCAATCGCGGCTTTTTCCATCGCGTCACGGCGGACTTTGATCGCCGACTCTACCTGCTGCTTGGCTTCGTTGATCTTGGCCCCTGCTGCCGGGCGCTCTTCGGCCGACAGTTTACCGAGGCCTTTCAGCAGCGCGGTGAGGTGGCCTTTCTTGCCCAGGTAATCTACCCGCACCTGATCCAGAGCTGCCAGGTCATTCGCCTGGCCCACCAGTTCCAGCGCCTGTTCCGTGAGGGAGTGCAAGTCTTGCATTGAAACCTTCTCGTTCTTTTCGATGATTTGCGTTTAGCATTCGCGTATTGCGATTGTTCCCGCCGCCAATACTGGAGCGATATCCGGGCCGGAACTGTACCAAAATTCGATAAAAAAATAGGGAAGAGCCATTACAGCCCTTCCCTATTTTTTAATGCATGAACCTTCCCCGAGGGGTCGGCTCATTATGCAGGCGCTAATTAAGCTGCCAGGGCTGCCTTGGCTTTTTCAACTACGGCAGCAAAAGCGGCTTTATCGTATACCGCCAGATCAGCCAGAACACGGCGATCCAGTGCGATATCCGCCTTTTTCAGGCCAGCAATCAGTCGGCTGTAGCTCAGGCCTTCAGCGCGGGACTGGGCGTTGATACGCGTGATCCACAGAGCGCGGAAGTTACGCTTCTTAACGCGACGGTCGCGGTAAGCGTACTGACCAGCTTTGATGACTGCCTGCTTGGCAACACGGAATACACGCGAACGCGCACCGTAGTAACCTTTAGCCTGCTTCAAAATTTTCTTGTGACTACGACGCGCCACCACACCACGTTTTACACGGGCCATAACTCTATCCTCTTAAACCTTCAGTGGTGCCAATTACTTGGCGCGCAGCATACGATCGACCAGTGTGGCATCAGACTTGTTCATGGTCTGGGTGCCGCGCAGCTGACGCTTACGCTTGGTGGTCATCTTGGTGAGGATGTGGCTCTTGTTAGCGTGCTTGTGCTTGTAGCCAGACGCAGTCTTTTTGAAGCGCTTGGCAGCGCCACTGTGTACTTTTGCTTTCGGCATTTTGTACTCCAAATATTAAAGGTTTACCTGCAAGCAGGTTCCTACGTTGATATTGGCTGCCCCGTAAAGGGACAGCTTGCGGGAGTGAGAAGGCAGCCGTCGCCCGACCACTTCCCGAAAAGAAGACCCGGAGTAAACTCCAAGTCTTACTTTTTCTTTTTGCTGGGAGCAATCACCATGATCATCTGGCGACCTTCCATTTTCGGCCGCTGCTCCACAACACCCAGCTCATCGAGATCTTTCTCGATGCGCTGCATCATTTCCATACCCAGCTCCTGGTGCGCCATCTCGCGACCGCGGAAACGCAGGGAAACCTTGGCTTTGTCGCCGGCTTCCAGGAAGCGGGTCAGGTTGCGCAGCTTGATCTGGTAGTCGCCGATATCGGTACCGGGACGGAATTTCATTTCCTTGATCTGCTGCTGCTTTTGTTTCTTCTTAGCCGCGTTCTTGGCCTTCTTGGCCTCAAACACGTGCTTCCCGTAGTCCATGATCTTACAGACTATGGGATCTGAATCCGGGGCAATTTCAACGAGATCCAGGCTGGCCTTCTGCGCAAGCTCGAGCGCTTCATCCAAAGTTACAATGCCTACCTGTTCACCATCCGCGCCAATCAGTCGCAGTTCAGAAGCTTCGATCTGATCGTTAATGCGGGCCTTTTTGGACCGTCCTTTCATATCTCGTTTAATAACACTCGTCTCCAGTTACCTAAAAAAGCTATTAGGGGCACTTACTCTTCAGTGCCCGCAATAGACGAACGGCCGCGGCGTGCTACATCCTCGCGGAGGAGCTCAAGGAATGACTCATACGTCATAGTCCCGAGGTCCTCACCACTGCGTGTCCGCACGGCGACCGTTTGGTTTTCCACTTCCTTATCGCCGATGACCAGCAGATAAGGGACACGCTGTAGCGTGTGCTCGCGGATTTTAAATCCGATCTTTTCGTTTCTCAAGTCAGCTGCTGCACGGAAACCTTCCGCACCCAGCTGATCTTGCAGATTTCGGCAATAATCGGCCTGGCGATCGGTGATATTCAGCACTGCAACCTGCTGGGGCGCCAGCCAGGCGGGGAAAGCCCCTTCGTAGTGCTCGATCAGGATCCCCATGAAGCGTTCGAACGACCCGAGAGTCGCGCGGTGCAGCATAACCGGCGTCTGGCGCGAGCCGTCTTCCGCTACATACTGTGCATCCAGGCGGCCCGGCATGGAGAAGTCCACCTGAATGGTGCCGCACTGCCATACACGGCCAAGGCAGTCCTTCAGGGAGAATTCGATCTTGGGACCGTAGAAGGCACCCTCACCCGGCAGCTCTTCCCACGGCAGATCCGCCGCGTTCAGGGCATCTGCCAGCGCTTTTTCCGCCTTATCCCAGCTCTCGTCGGAACCGACGCGCTGCTCAGGGCGGGTAGACAGGCGATAGATCACCTCTTCGAAGCCGAAATCCTTGTAGACCGCGTGCAGCAGGTCCATGAATTCGGACACTTCGGACTGAATCTGGTCTTCGGTACAGAAGATGTGACCATCGTCCTGTACGAAACCACGCACACGCATCAGGCCGTGCAGGGAGCCAGAGGGCTCGCTGCGGTGACAGGAACCGAACTCCGCCAGGCGCAGCGGCAGGTCGCGATAGCTGCGCAGGCCCTGGTTGAACACCTGTACGTGACAGGGGCAGTTCATCGGCTTGATCGCGAACTGACGCTCTTCACTGGTCAGGGTGAACATGTCATCGCCAAATTTGTCGGCGTGACCGGACTTCTGCCACAGAGAAAAGTCCACCAACTGCGGGGTCTTGATCTCATTGTAGCCCCGCTCACGCTGGCGCTGGCGCATGTACTGCTCAACCGTGCTGTAGACGGTCCAGCCGTTCGGGTGCCAGAACACCATGCCCGGCGCTTCTTCCTGAATGTGGAACAGGTCGAACTTCTTCGCCAGCTTGCGGTGATCGCGCTTTTCCGCCTCTTCGATACGGTGCAGGTAGGCCTTGAGCTCTTTCTTGTTGGCCCAGGCGGTGCCGTATACACGGGTCAGCATTTCGTTGTTGGAGTCGCCGCGCCAGTAGGCCCCGGCAACTTTGGTCAGCTTGAAGGCCTTCAGCTTGCCGGTGGACGGCACGTGCGGGCCGCGGCACAGGTCTTCAAAGTCGCCCTGGCGATACAGGGAGATATCTTCGTTGGTCGGGATACTGGCGATGATCTCCGCTTTGTATTCCTCGCCCATTTCACGGAAGTACTTCACCGCATCGTCGCGCGGCAACAGGCGGCGGCTGACCGGGATATCTTCCTTGGCCAGTTCTTCCATACGCTTCTCGATTTTCTCGAGATCTTCCGGGGTGAACTGACGCTCGTAGGCAAAATCGTAGTAGAAACCGTCATCAATGACCGGGCCGATGGTGACCTGGGCACCGGGATACAGCTGCTTGACCGCCTGGGCCAGCAAGTGCGCGGTGGAGTGACGGATGACTTCCAGGCCTTCTGGCTGGCGGTCGGTAACGATCGCGAGCTCTACGTCGTGATCGATAACAAAACTGGTATCCACCTCTTTTCCGTCCACCACGCCAGCAAGCGCAGCTTTGGCAAGACCGGCGCCGATATCGTTGGCGACGTCAAACACGGAAACAGAGTTGGAAAATTCGCGACGGGAACCGTCAGGGAGGGTGACAACAGGCATTGTACTTCCTTATCTATCAGTGGCGATCCCTACGAAAGACCGCATGATTCTCATGGGTGATGGTGGGCGTTAAGCCCAAAGCGAGTTATTTCAGCCTAACTGAGACAACTTTAGTAGAAACAACTCACTGGAAATTGGTAGACCCGAGCAGACTCGAACTGCTGACCTCTGCCATGTCAAGGCAGCGCTCTAACCAACTGAGCTACGGGTCTAAAGACTGGCATCCGGGGGTGCACCCCGCTGCAGAGGACGCGAACTTTAGCACCGCCCCCCGGGTAATTCAACAACTCGAAAAGAGTTTTTTCACGACGTGTATTTTACCGGCAATTCCCGCCGAAAATAGAGTCAAACTGCCGATAGATGCGCCAAATTGACGCCTTTTAAAGCGCGATATTGCGAGCGGTGCAACACAAAAAGGCGCACCCGCAGCCCTCACCAGCCCAAAAACGCAATTATTGTGCATTTGTACGCGCCCCCTTGAGGCGCAAGCACTGGCACGGTGCTTGCACTTCTCTCCCTAAAACAGTCCTGAAAACAATAAGACGGATGCAGGGATGACCAAGATCCAGATACCCGGCCCCGAGGTCTTTGACGAGATGCTGCACGGGGATGGCGCCAGGGCACACTACCAGGCGTACCTCGACTGGCTGCAAAAAACACCGGATGCCAGCCTGGAGCAGAAGCGTCTCGAGGCAGACACCCTCTTCCGCCGCTTCGGCATTACTTTCAATGTGTACGGAGAAGAGGAAGGGACAGAACGACTGATTCCCTTCGACCTGATCCCCAGGGCCATTCCCCACAGCGAATGGGTACAGTTGGAACTCGGGCTCCGCCAGCGGGTAACCGCCCTGAACCGCTTCCTGCACGATATCTACCACGACCAGGACATCCTGCGCGCCGGCATCATTCCCGCCGAGCAGGTACTGACCAACCAGCAATTCCAGGTCGCCATGATGGGCGTCGACCTACCGGGGGAAACCTACGCACACATTACCGGTGTCGACCTGATCCGTGCCAGCGATGGCGAGTACTACGTTCTGGAAGACAACCTGCGCACCCCTTCCGGCGTGTCGTACATGCTTGAGAACCGCAAGATGATGATGCGGCTATTCCCGGAACTGTTTCTGGCACAGAGCGTGGCCCCGGTGGAGCATTACCCCAACCTGCTGCTGGACACCCTGCAGTGCGCCAGTGAGGCCGACAGCCCCTGCGTGGTGGTACTGACCCCTGGCCGCTACAATAGCGCCTTCTTCGAACATGCGTTTCTGGCGCAACAAATGGGCGTCCCCCTGGTAGAGGGCGCGGATCTGTTTGTACGCAACAGCTGCGTATACATGCGCACCACCACCGGCCCCCGCCAGGTGCATGTCATCTACCGTCGCATCGACGATGCATTTCTGGACCCGCTCGCATTCAACCCGGATTCCATGCTCGGCGTGCCCGGACTGCTTTCCGCCTACCGGGACGGCAATGTGGTACTCGCCAACGCGCTGGGGACGGGCGTGGCAGACGACAAGTCCATTTACCCCTACGTGCCGGACATGATCCGTTTCTATCTGGATGAGACACCGATACTGAACAACGTACCCACCTGGCTCTGCCGCAAGGAGGATGACCTGGCCTACGTGCTGGAAAACCTCCAACAACTGGTGGTTAAGGAAGTACACGGAGCCGGCGGCTATGGCATGCTGATCGGACCCAAGGCGAGCCGCGGTGAAATCGAACATTTTCGCCAGCTTCTAAAGCAGAACCCGTCCAACTACATCGCCCAACCCACACTTTGCCTGTCCACCTGCCCCACCATGGTGGAAGAAGGCATCGCCCCTCGACACATTGACCTGCGCCCCTTTGTTCTGACCGGGCGTGAAATCCGCATGGTACCCGGCGGGCTCACCCGCGTTGCTTTGCGGGAAGGCTCCCTGGTGGTCAACTCCTCACAGGGCGGCGGCACCAAAGACACCTGGGTATTGGAGGGCGCACCATGCTGAGCCGCACCGCAAGCAATATCTACTGGATGGCACGGAACCTGGAGCGCGCGGAAAATATTACCCGCCTGCTGGACGTCACCCACAACATGGCACTGATGCCGAACTCCAAGGGCGGCCGCCAGGAGCTGCTCGCGCCACTGACCATTACCGGCCGCCTGGACCAGTTCCACGAGCGCCACCAACAGGTGAGCGCCGATGCATTAATGGATTTCTTCCTGTTTGACGAGCTCAATGAGGGGTCGATATACAGCTGCATTCAGGCGGCGCGCGGCAACGCCCACAGCGTGCGCGACAATCTCTCCTCGGAGGCCTGGGAAAGCATCAACACCACCTGGCTGGAATTGCGCCACCGCCGCCAAAAGGGCATCAGCCATCAAGGCGTCAAGGGGCTGCTCGAGTGGGTAAAGCAGCGTTCCCACGAATTCCGCGGCGCCGCCTACGGCACCATGCTGCACAACAACGCTTTCCACTTTATGCGCCTGGGCACCTTCATCGAACGCGCCGATAACACGGCGCGCATCCTGCGGGTAAAACTCGAAGTGATGACGTCACAGCGCGACAACAACCAGGCGATCGATTTTTACCAGTGGAACGCATTGCTGCAGAGTCTCGGCGCCTACGAGGCCTACCATTACAGCTACACCGGCGGCCTGTCCGCGCGCAATGTCACCGAGCTGCTGACCCTGTCTGCGGAACTGCCGCGCTCGCTGCGCTACTGCGTCGGCGCAATCATGAATCTTCTGTCGGCAATCGAGGGCAATCAGGGCCTGGCGGCCAAGCGCCTTTGTGCCGAGCTGCACGCACGCCTGGAATATGGCCAGGTCGAGTTCATTCTCGACTTCGGACTGCAGAATTATCTCAACGACCTACTCCGGCGGATCCACACCATCGGCGATGAAATCCACCGCAGCTACTGGGAGGGCGCATGAAGCTCAGTATCGATCACGTGACGAGTTTTTCCTATGACACGGAAGTGACCCACAGCATTCAGTACCTGCGCCTGACCCCACCGGAGCTGGCCGGGCAAAAAATCCTGCACTGGCAGCTGGAAGCCCCCGGATCTATTCACAAAACGATGGATGCCTACGGCAACATCCTGCACGTGTGCACGGTCGACCAACCACATCGCGGTATTACAATTCGCGCCAGTGGCACAGCAGAAATCAGCGACACGGAAGTACCGGAAACACACAACCGGGTTCCACCGGATGTGTTTTTACGCACTACACCGCTGACCGAAATGAGTGATGCCATGCGCGAATTTGCGCGGGGGTTTTCACCAGATACCGGCAACACAGCCCACACGCCCGGACGCGAACAACTGATTGAGCTGATGACAGCACTGCTCACGCGCATCCCCTACCGCCCCGGTATTACGCATGTACAAAGCAGTGCCACTGAAGCTTTCTCCCAGGGGTTCGGCGTGTGCCAGGATCACAGCCATATTTTTATTGCCTGCTGCCGCTGGCTGGGCATTCCCGCGCGCTACGTGAGTGGCTACCTCCACGCAGGTGACGACCAGCATATTGCCAGCCACGCCTGGGTTGAGGCATGGGTTGAAAACGCCTGGTACAGCTTCGACGTCAGTAACGGCCTGGCCACCAACAGCCATCACCTGAAACTGGCACACGGGGTAGATTATCTGGACGCGTCTCCGGTACGTGGGGTGCGCTGGGGTGGCGGCAAAGAGAATATGCGCGCATACGCGCTGGTGGACCAGGTGGACCGGCGCCAGTCGGCGGAGCAGGCCCAGCAGCAATAGCATGCGATGACAACCGCCATACACCGTGCTATTTTCCGTTCGGACTTTACGCGCACAGGGATTTCATGACGTACTGTATCGCCATGCGGCTCAAAGAAGGGCTGCTTTTTGCCTCGGACACCCGCACCAATGCCGGCGTTGACCAGATTGCCAGCTTTCGCAAAATGCACCTTTTCCAGAAGGCCGGCGAGCGCTGCTTTGCCCTGCTGACCTCTGGCAACCTGGCCACCTCCCAGTACCTGATCAATCGCCTGCAACAGCAGATTGCCGATAACGAAGAGGCTAACCTGCTGGCCGCGCATAGCCTGTTTGATGCCGCCGAACTGGTCGGCGACCTGGTAAAGTCCATCATCGCCCAGACCGCCGCCGGGCAACAAAACGCCGGGGTGGACTTTGGCTGCCACGTACTGTTCGGCGGGCAGATCCAGGGCGCACCACCGAGCCTTTTCCATATTTACCCGGAAGGCAATTTTATCGAGGCCACCGAGGACACACCGTACCTGCAAATTGGCGAGTCCAAATACGGAAAGCCGATCCTCGACCGCATTATCAGATTCGACACCAGCCTGGATCATGCGACGAAATGCGCACTGATCTCCTTCGATTCCACCATGCACTCCAACCTCTCGGTCGGCATGCCACTGGACATCGCGACTTACCGCTGCGACAGCCTGGAACTCAGCAGTAAGCGTATCCAGGAAAATGACGAATATTTCCAACGCCTGCGCAATGCCTGGAGCTCCGGAATACGTCTACTGTTCGACGACCTGCCGTAACCCCACTCCCACTGGCCACACCGCGCATCAGCGTACCAATCGATACGACGCCGGTTGCATAAAGACCTGCAGCCTCTATCATCAGCTGCCTGTTAACGGATTTACCCCCCACCAATAAGGATTTTCGTGGAACCCTCCTCACAACCTGCCGCTATTTGGCAGAACGGATATCTGCTCGCCCTCGGCGCAGCCGCCCTCTTCTCAATCAAGGCGATTTTCATCAAGCTGGCGTACCGCCATGGCGTGGATGTCGAAACCTTCATTCTTTTGCGCATGCTGCTGGCGCTGCCGTTTTACCTGGCGATCCTTGCCAGCCTGCGACTGAGCCTGCAATGGAAGCCCGTAAACGGGCGAGCACTACTGCAAGTAATTGCACTGGGATTGTGCAGCTACTACCTGGCCAGCTACCTGGATTTACAGGGGCTGCGCTATATCAGCGCTAATTTTGAACGCCTGATTATTTACCTTTACCCGACAATGGTTTTATTTCTCGGCTGGGTATTTCTGAAGCGAACCATCTCCGCACGCCAACTGATCTGCGTGCTCTGTGCGTACGCCGGGATTCTTTTGATCTTCTGGCAGGACCAGGGCTTCAGCACCGGCGTGGCCGCGCCCGACTGGGTCAGCCTGGCACCCACCAGCTGGGGCGCCCTGCTGACATTTGGCAGCGCACTGTCGTTCTCCATTTATGTCGCCTTCAGTGAGAACGTGATTCGAGCGCTGGGGAGCCGGCAATTCACTGCGCTGGCCATGATCGTGGCGAGTGCTGCCATTTGCATTCACTTCCTGGCCCGCGGTGACCTGTCACGCCTGATGCAGCCCTGGCCGGTTTACGGCTACGCGCTTACGGTCGCGTTTGTATGCACGGTAATCCCCTCACTCATGATGAGCGCCGCCATTCAGAAGATTGGGTCGGCGACTACCGGCGCGATAGGCACTACCGGGCCGATTGTCACCCTGCTTGGCGCCGCGTGGATCCTCGGCGAACCCTTCGGCCCAATGCACCTGGTGGGCATGGCGATTATTATCGGCAGCCTGTTACTGATGAAAAGAACCGCCGCCACAGCCAACAGCTCCTCCCCGGACAAGCAGGCCGTCAAAACCGGATGATTCTGACGGCCAGCAAACCCGGCGAAAACCCAACAAGAAAAAGGGAGGCAATTGCCTCCCTTTTTCTTGTGCCAAATACGCCTGTACCAGGCTGACGATCAACTCAAATCCCGCATCAGCATGGCGTAGCGGACCGCCTCAGCAGACAAGTCCACCGGCAGCGGAATGCGCACGGAATGCCCGGAGCCTGGCGCCACATCCAGCACCTCCCCCTTCAACCCCTGCATATCTTCCAGACGGAACCGGTGATTACCTTCCGGGGTGATCAACTCCAGCGTGTCGCCACGCTCGAAGCGGTTTTTTACATCCACCTGCACCCAGTTGTCGTCCACCGAAACCACTTCAGCAACAAACTGCTGATTGGTATTGCTGGATGCCCCTTTTTCATAATTCTGGAATTCACTGGGTACATGCCGGCGGTAAAACCCTTCGGTATATCCGCGGTTAGCCAGGTGTTCCAGGCTATTCATCAGACCGAAATCAAACTCGCGCCCCGCCACCGCATCGTCAATCGCCTGACGGTACACCTGTGCGGTCCGCGCCACGTAATAGTGGGATTTGGTGCGCCCCTCGATCTTGAGTGAATGAATTCCCATATCGACCAGGCGCTTTACATGCTGGACCGCGCGCAGGTCTTTGGAATTCATAATGTAGGTGCCGTGCTCATCCTCATACACCGGGATCAGTTCATCCGGACGGTTCTTTTCCCGCAGTAACATGGGTTCCGGGTGAACCTGCACAGCTTCGCCAGCCCCTGGCTCGGCATGCTTCACCACCAAGTCTCCGGTTTCTGTTTCTTTGGCTTCCTGGGCACTGTATTCCCAACGGCACGCATTGGTGCAGGCACCCTGGTTGGAATCCCGGTGATTGATATAGCCGGACAACAGGCAGCGACCGGAGTACGCCATGCACAAGGCGCCATGAACGAAGACTTCGAGCTCCATTTCCGGGCAGCGCTGGCGGATCTCTTCAATTTCATCGAGGGAAAGTTCGCGGGACAGGATGACCCGCTCCAGGCCCTGCTGGTGCCAGAATTTGACCGTGGCCCAGTTGACCGCATTGGCCTGTACAGAAAGGTGCACCGGCACATCCGGGAAGTGTTCACGGACCATCATGATCAAACCGGGGTCCGACATGATCAGCGCATCCGGCTTCATCGCAACCACCGGTTCCATATCGCGAATATAGCTGCGCAGCTTGTCATTGTGCGGCGCGACGTTGCTGGCGACATAAACCTTCTTGCCCAGGCCATGCGCCTCTTCAATCGCCGAGGCCAGGTTTTCAACCTTATTGAACTCGTTGTTGCGCACGCGCAGGCTGTAGCGCGGCTGGCCAACGTAGACCGCGTCCGCACCGTAGGCAAAAGCGTAACGCATGCTTTTCAGCGTGCCGGCCGGGGAAAGCAGTTCAACCATGGGAAGTACCTCGAATACAACGCTTACAACAGGGGGTTCGACATAGCAGTCAACCTGGCTCAGCTCTGCTCTTTCAGCTGCGTAATTTCATCCCGCAACTTGGCGGCAGCCTCGAACTCCAGGTTCTTGGCGTGATTATACATCTGCTCTTCCAGCTGTTCGATCCTCGCCCAGCGCTGCTTGTCAGACAGCGGTTTCTGACCCGCCGCATATGCGCCCTCTTTCTCCGCCACCTTGCGCTTTCCGCGAGCAGGAACACCGGGCGCGATCGCCCCTTCCATAATGTCGGCCACACTCTTGCGAATCCCCTTCGGGGTAATGCCGTGCTCCGCATTGTGGGCCAACTGCTTCTCGCGTCGCCGCTCGGTTTCATCCAGCGCACGCTGCATCGAGTCAGTAATACGATCCGCATAGAGAATTGCCCGGCCATTCAGGTTACGCGCCGCGCGTCCGATGGTCTGGATCAGCGAGCGGTCAGAGCGCAGAAAGCCCTCCTTGTCCGCATCAAAAATAGCGACCAGGGAGACTTCCGGCATATCCAGGCCTTCCCGCAACAGGTTGATCCCGACCAGCACGTCAAACTCGCCGATACGCAGGTCGCGAATAATTTCCACCCGCTCCACCGTGTCGATATCCGAGTGCAGGTAACGCACCCTGACACCACTGTCCTGCAGGTATTCAGTCAGGTCTTCCGCCATGCGCTTGGTCAGAACGGTGATCAGCACTCGCTGGTCAGCATCAACACAACGGTGAATTTCAGACAGGGTGTCATCCACCTGGGTCGCCGCCGGACGCACTTCCACAATCGGGTCTACGAGCCCCGTGGGCCGCACTACCTGCTCAACCACGGCGCCCGCATGCTCACCCTCGTACTTGCCGGGGGTCGCGGAAACGAAAATGGTTTGCGGCGAAAGCTGCTCCCACTCTTCAAATTTGAGCGGTCGATTATCCAGTGCGGAGGGCAGGCGGAAACCGTATTCCACCAGCGTTTCCTTGCGCGAACGGTCTCCACGATACATGCCGCCGATTTGCGGCACGGTAACGTGGCTCTCGTCGATAAACAGCAGCGCCTCGGGAGGCAGGTAATCAAACAGCGTGGGCGGTGGCTGGCCGGCATCGCGCCCGGACAGGTAACGGGAATAGTTTTCCACCCCGTTGCAATACCCGAGCTCCTGCATCATCTCCAGATCGTAGCGAGTACGCTGTTCGAGCCTCTGGGCCTCGACCAGCTTGCTGTTATCACGCAGCTGTTCCAGCCTTACCCGCAACTCCTCCTTGATCTCGTCAATGGCCTCAACAATGGTTTCCCGCGGGGTGACATAGTGGGACTTCGGGAAGATAGTGATCCGCGGTACTTTCTTGAGCACTTCACCGGTGAGGGGGTCAAACAGGGTGATCTCTTCGATTTCCTCATCGAACAGCGACAGGCGCACGGCCTCCAGATCTGAGTCCGCCGGGTAAATATCAATGATATCGCCACGCACCCGGTAGGTTGCCCGACGGAAATCTGCGTCATTACGGGTGTACTGAAGCTCGGCCAGGCGGCGAAGTATGGTGCGCTGGTCAACGATGTCACCGCGATCCAGGTGCAGCACCATCTTCAGGTACTTATCCGGATCACCAAGGCCGTAAATCGCGGAAACAGTCGCGACCACGATAACGTCCTTGCGCTCGATCAGCGCCTTGGTGGCGGAAAGCCGCATCTGCTCAATATGCTCGTTCACCGACGCATCCTTTTCGATAAAGGTATCGGAGGAAGGAACATACGCCTCGGGCTGGTAGTAATCGTAATAGGAGACGAAGTACTCCACCGCATTTTTGGGAAAAAATTCCTTCAATTCCCCATACAGCTGCGCCGCCAGCGTTTTGTTGTGAGCCATAACGATCGCCGGACGCTGCAAACGTTCGATAACATTGGCCATGGTGAATGTCTTGCCTGACCCGGTTACACCCAAAAGTGTCTGATGGGCCAACCCATCCTCAATCCCTTCCACCAGCGCTTCAATCGCGGCCGGCTGGTCACCGGCGGGCGCATATTTGCTGACTACCTGAAATGGGCGTGATTCCATATCTATCCACCAAAGAATTCGTAAAGGCGATGTTGCCTCAGGGATCGAAATTGTAGGCGTTCAGGCAATGGCACGACAAATACTGCCTTTCGTCGACAGCGTATCGGCGAGAAAATAAACACTGAAAAATCAATGAGTTAATTTTGAATAAAGGGGTTGACCAGCTACGAGGTGCTATATAAGATACGCGCCATCTGAACGGGACGTCACAAACGACCCGGAAGATGTAGTTCCGCCTTAGCTCAGTTGGTAGAGCAAATGACTGTTAATCATTGGGTCGCTGGTTCGAGCCCAGCAGGCGGAGCCAAATTTTTAAGCCTTGCAACCAACATTCCCGCAAGACTAACGATTTAGAGTGAGACCAACTATCACTCAACCTTACAGTTCCGCCTTAGCTCAGTTGGTAGAGCAAATGACTGTTAATCATTGGGTCGCTGGTTCGAGCCCAGCAGGCGGAGCCAAATAAGAAAACCCGCACCCGAAAGGGTCGCGGGTTTTTTCTTGCCTGTCAAAAAACCTTAAATACCCGAAATCACTTTACACCAAGCCACTCCCCACCAAGCACTGCCGGGAGGGCACCCCCTTTCAGAGAGCCCCCAACAAACACAACGCAACTAAACCGGTGGAGCCTCTCCAGTTATTCTCTGCGCCCGGTTGGCCGCAGGCACAGGTAAGCGGCGCACTTCCGCCCCCTCTAACAGAGGCACCCCATCTTGAGCACCTCCCTGAGACCAGACCGCGTCGATCAAGTCCTGCTTCGGCGCATAATCCTTAACAGCCTCGATCAGAAGCCGATGCACAGAGGCACAATCATGCAGCTCGCAGGCAGAGCGCAGCTCTCTGATCAATTGCTGTAAGCGCTCCGAAGAAAGACGCTCTTCTTCTGCACGCATAATCATCGGGTGATCAGTACCGGTAACTTTATCGCCGAGCAACAATTCTTCGTACAACTTCTCACCAGGGCGGAGACCCGTAATCTGAATTTCGATATCCCCATCAGGGTTCGCCTCATCCCTTACCGTGTGCCCCATAATCTGGATCAGGCGCCGGGCGATATCGAGAATCCTCACCGGTTCGCCCATATCCAGAACAAAGACTTCACCCTTACGCCCCATACTGCCTGCCTGCAGAACAAGCTGGGCCGCTTCCGGGATGGTCATAAAAAAACGGGTCACTTTCGGATGAGTGACAGTAACAGGACCACCGGCATTAATCTGATCGGTAAACAGTGGAATCACCGAACCCGACGACCCCAGCACATTACCAAAGCGCACCATACAGACACGCATGCGCCCAAAGCGCCGCCCGAAATCCTGACAGACAAGCTCAGCAAAACGCTTGGTGGCACCCATAACATTGGTCGGGCGCACCGCTTTGTCCGTGGAAACCAGAACAAACTGCTCAACCCCATAGGCTTCAGCAGCCTCAAGCACAGCAAGCGTACCGAGCACGTTATTCCCGGCCCCGACGGAAACATTCTGCTCCACAAGCGGCACATGCTTGTAGGCCGCAGCGTGATAAATCGTTTGAACCCTGAAAGAGTCAATAATCTCGCCAACACGGGCTCTGTCGCGAACATCGCCCAGCAGAGGCACCACCTCCACCGAGGAGTTCTCATCCAGCTGCTGCTGTCGCAATTCACGCTCAATTTGATACAGCGCAAATTCCGACGCCTCCAGCATTACCAACTGCGCTGGCCCCCACTGAACAATCTGCCGGCAGAGTTCCGAGCCGATCGAACCGCCCGCACCGGTAACCAGCACAACCTTACCGGAGATCGAGGCCGAAACCAGCTGCTTCTGCGGCTCCACCGGTGCCCGCCCCAGGATGTTTTCATAGATCTGGGAAACATCCGCAACACGCCCTGCACTATCCACCAACTCTTCCAGACCGGGAATCACCTTAACGACCAGGCCGCGCTCACGCAGGCTCCGGGTAATTTCCCGCCGACGACGCTTGGGCACCCCCGGCATTGCCAGCAGTACTTCGGCAATATCCCGCTCAGCAATCACCTCATGGATATTTGCGGGGCTGTAGACAAGTACGCCGTCTATCAACGTATTCTGCTTGGAGGCGTTATCATCAAAGAAAGCCACCGTCTTGTACATTTCACCATGCACCAGGGCCTTGTAGAGCTGCAGACCAGCCGTACCGGCGCCATAAATGGCCACCCTGGTCTTGTGAATTTCCAGCGCCATCTGATAGTAGAGCCGCACCAGCCAGCGTGAACCACCGACCGTAATCAGCGCAAAACACCAATAAATGACTGGCACCGAGCGTGGCACCCCGGCGTAGGTCAGGTAGGAAGCGACGGCGAGAACAACAGCGGAGGCGGTAACACCCTGCAGCACAGCAACGATAGCCTGCTGCCCCATATAACGGATAACGGTGCGATAAAGCCCAAGGCGGAGAAAGATGAAGCTGCTGGAGACGAGGGTCATTCCCAGACACAGGGCCATCTCAGGCTCGGAAATCAGCCCGGCCCCGTTGAAGCGCAGGGTCATTGCGAGCATGAATGCTGTCGTCAGCATCAACAGGTCATACACCAGCATAAGGACCGGCTTGTAGTTTTTTTGAGCAGCTCTAAGCAGGCGCTTCACTCTTTCCCCCAAATTTAATTACCGAGTTCGACCCGACCCCAAGCATCTACCTACCCAAGCCAAAACTCTCGTAGCGCTATACGATGTCGCATATTACCAAAATGGTCGCAGCGCTTGCCGTGCCCGCCATCACGCTCAATTCGCCTACAAGCGCTTTTTTAACCCCATACTTGAGCGCCATTCGCTGATAAACATGCTGCCGATGCGCCTCCCACCAGCGCTCACCAGCAAATATTCGACGCAACAGAGTAAACGTAGCGTCCAGCCAAAATGGCGAAAAAACAATCAACGGAATTATTGGATGAAATGCCCCCCGGCTCCAACCATAAATGGATACAGCAAATGCAGCCAATCCTACGGTTGTAGAGCCGGCATCCCCCATAAAGATTCGCGCAACTGGCCAATTATAATACAGAAAGACCAAAGTGGCGGCCGCCACAACCGTACAGATTCCAGCCAGGTCCCAATATTCCCGATATGCACAAATAATCGCCAGCGAGCCGAAGCCAATTATTGTCATGCTGGCCGAAAAACCATCCATCCCGTCCATAAAGTTGTAGAGATTGACCACCCAAACTCCACTCACAACCAAAACCGGCACCAACCACCAAGCGAGCCCAGGCCAAAGCGACAACACCAGGCTACTAACCGCAATCAGCTGCACAGCAAACCGGACTCGTGCCGAGAGTGAACGCAGATCATCGGTCACCGAAACTGCCAACAGTGAAGCAAATGCGACAGCCACGCCCACATTCAACGATAGCGGGCTCACCAAAAGAGCGGAGAACACCCCAAACCAAATCGCCCAGCCTCCGGTTCTTGGAACCGGCTTCTCATGTAACGAACGGTGATTTGGGACATCGAGTGCAAACTGCCCCATCCTCGCCAGTAGAAACTGCATCGACACCAGGCATATCACTGCCGCCAATATCGACAAGCCGAACCAGAAGTACAAAACATCCACTATCAACAACCTCGAAGAAAATTCTGGTATCGGCTTTGGGGCTGCCAGTTCAGCAGCGTTTTCAAACGGCTGGCGCTATACAGCTCACTCTTTTCGATTTCTAACACACGGGCGCCAAAGCCCGTACGCCGAATAACCCGGAAAGGAAGCAGTATCAGCCGCAATAGTCCGGCACTTCCCCGGATATTGACACCATTTACCGCCTTAACCAGTGCAACAGCATCATAAAATTCTGGTTCAGCAACGATAAAGACTTCGCGACTACAACCACTCTCACCAACCAGCAATATCGCCTGCACCAGGTCAGACAGGCAGACAAAACTCCGGTAGCCCGTCGCCGGAATTCTCGGCAACCATTTCCCCAGGTTTTTTATCAGTCCAGCTACCTTATTCGCTCGTCTTTCGCTATTTGCCCAGGCCTCCTGCCCGGGAGCACCGTCGTGCTCAGCCAGGCCGCCATACACCGCCGCCGGCCGGATAATATTCAATCGACAGGATACGCCCTGCGCTAACAGCAACTTCTCTGCCCGCCACTTGCTGGCCCCATAAGCGTCTTGCGCCGGAAATCCGGCCTCCTCACCAGCAATAACCCCCGAAGGCGCACAACGGGCCTTCACACTGGACAAATACAGAAATGACTCAACTCCGGCCGCATCGGCCCTCTCCAGCAGTTTCGATGGCAGTTCTCCGTTCAGCCAGCCAGCCAAGGCAGGCTTCTTGCGGCAGACAGCAGCCGACGACACGCCCGCCGTGTACACCACCTTATCGCCAGTGGTGAAAACCTTCGCGATTGCGTCGGCGGTAAACTCACGAACCTGGAAATGCTCACATCCCGCGGGCGCAGAATCCCGGCGAGAAACCGACACCACAGTTTGGCCGGCGCCAATCAGGTACCGACAAAGTGCGGACCCGATATAGCCAGAACTACCTATAACCACCCAACGCATAGCTCAGAGCAACCATAATATTTTCGGCACACTCGTACCGACTTGAACACAAAAAAAGACAGCGCCTGTTGGCGCTGTCCCGGATTTTATTTAAAGCTGGATACGATCTTTATTTTTCTCAAGCGTCGCGAGCCCAATACCTTTTACATCGAGCAACTGTTCGACTGCGGTAAAACCGCCAATCTGCTCCCGGTACTCTACTATCAGCTCAGCTCGCGCAGGCCCTATGCCAATCAAGTGATCAGACAGTTCTTCCGCAGAAGCACTATTCACGTTGACCACCATGACCGCTTCGGCCGCGACTGTATCTGCAGCTTCCTCAGCAAAAGTGAGCTGCGCCCCACCCAACAGGCAGAAAAAAGTAATAAGTACGGCGAGGGTTTTCTGAGAGACTTTCATTTGAAATTCCTTTCATTGTCCTATGGTCTTAAATCCCTTGGGACCACGAATTTCCCCAAGCCCGAAGACTTTATCACCCTCTCGCCAAGAGCGCGCTTACATGCCGTTACATGCTTGGCGCAACCGTACCATGCAAAAAATCAGGTATTCGCCGCAATATCCGCAACAATATTGTTAAGCGCAACCATCGGATCTTCGGCACCGGTGATCGGCCTTCCAATCACCAGGTAATCAGAACCCGACTTCAGCGCATCAACCGGTGTGACGATACGGCGCTGATCATCGGCAGCAGAGCCCGCCGGGCGGATACCGGGAGTAACCAGCGCAAATTCTTTTCCGCATGCCTGCTTCAGCGTTTCAGCCTCCATCGCCGAACACACGACGCCATCCAGGCCGCTGTCCTGCGCGAGTTTTGCCAAAGAGACCACATGCTCACGCAGCGGGCGCTCAACACCAACCGCCGGTAATTCTTCTTCCGCGGTACTGGTCAATACGGTGACACCAATCAGCAATGGACGCTGATCGCCAAGCGGCGCCAGCACTTCCGCCGCCGCCCGCATCATACGCTCGCCGCCGCCGGCATGAACATTCACCATCCATACGCCCAGCTGCGCAGCCGCCTTGACAGCCTTGGCAACCGTGTTCGGGATATCGTGAAACTTCAGGTCCAGAAAAACCTGAAAGCCCTGCCCCACCAACTGGCGCACCAGCTCAGGCCCCGCGATGGTAAACAACTCCTTGCCGACCTTTACCCTGCAAACACTGGGGTCCAAACGGGACGCCATCGCCAGGGCTGACTCTGCGTTGTCATAGTCCAGAGCAACGATTACCGGGGAATTTACTTGTTCTATCAATGGAAACCTCTGAATTTACTTGGCGCCCTGAGAAAATCACTCACCTTCCACGCCCTTTACAGAGCGGACGCTGCCCCAGTGTTTGCAACTCGGGCAAAGCCAGTGCAACTGGTTACCGGAAAAACCGCAATTACTACAACGGTAGTGCGGCCGGCTCGCGATCAATTGATCAACCAGGCTTTTCAACAGGAATAAATTTTCTTTCGCACGGCCCTGCACCGAATCCGTGTGCAGGTTCAAAAAATAACCCAGCCCACGCAGCGAAGGCCGCATAGCCAACTGGCGCCCCATAAAGGCTGCCGCAGCCGCTTCGTCCTGCTGCTTTTGTATGCGCCCGGTCAGCGCGATCAACACGCTGTTTGACGGGTGCTCTTTAAGCAGCGCTTCCAGATAAACGCTCAAGCCCTTGTCGTCACCTATCGCCTCATAGCAGGTAATAAGCAGCTCAAGCATCTCGGGGATATAGTCGGGATTCTGTTTGGGCACTCGCTCGAGCACCCGAATGGCATCGCGAGGCTTACCGAGAATGTACTCCAGCCTCCCGAGCAATAGATTCGCCCGCACCGAATGGCGGTCGTAATTCAGCGCAGCATCGATGTGCTTGCGCGCACTCAGGTAATCTTTGCTGTTAATCGCCTCTTCTGCCAGCTCACAGCAGAAATGCGCCTGTACCGGGGCCCATTCCGGGGACAACCTCTTGAAACGACGACCATGAAGGAGATTGACCGCGTGAATCGCCTTGGCCCACTCACTCTCATCCCGGTAGACCTCTACCAGATATTCCAGGCTCGTACTGCGCAGCTCGCTGGACGTTTCCACCAGCTCCTGCAGTAGCCGCTCAGCCCGATCCAGCCAACCTGCGGCGATATAGTCCCGCGCAAGCTCCAACTGGGCCTTCTGCTGGCTGATACGGTTGAGACTGGGACGAGCCAGGAGATTCTGATGCACCCTGATGGCCTGGTCGTGCTCGCCGCGCTTGCGCAATTGGTTGCCGAGGGCCAGATGTGTTTCAAAGGTGGCACTGCTCACCTCAAGCGCATCAATAAACTTTTCGATCGCGTCATCCTGACGCTCACTCAAAAGATAATTCAAACCCTGCGCATAGGACTGCGCCAGCGCCTGACTTCGGTCATTTCTCGCACTCTTTTTTTTGCCGCTCTTGCGCCCCAGGTACCAGCCTATGGCGATGGCAGCAAAAATAAAGATGAAAAACGTCAGGTCACTCAATTTACTCTCCGGACACCTGACGGCGCACGGTCTGCAATTCCCGCTCAGTGCGCAGTAATTGTCGCTCTAAACGCCCCACTCGACGACGCTCCGTGTAATACGGCAACAGGCTTGCAAGAAACCCCAGCAATGCACCAAGCAACAGGAAACCGATCAACCAGAACCCGACACTGCCGGAGAACAGCTGATATCCGCCAAAGCGCGGCGAGATCGTCTCGGGATTATCGACGGCAAAATATACACCCACCGCGATACACAGCAGGGCCAACAGCCCGAATAGCAGGCGCGATAGCCAACGCAAAAATGACAAGAAAACCTCCGACCCCGGAAGGAGTAAATATTCAATAATCCGTTACAGTGTTAGCCCACTGCGACCAGCCCGGCAATCACGCACTTTCCAGTGATTCCCGCTTCAACTGCTGGTTTACCCTGTCCCTGAGTTCCTTACCCGGCTTGAAATGCGGCACATACTTGCCCGCAAGCTCAACGGAATCCCCTGTTTTGGGGTTACGTCCGGTACGAGGCGCTCTGTAATGCAGCGAAAAGCTGCCAAATCCACGGATCTCGATCCGCTCCCCCTCTGCCAGGACACTCGACATAGTGTCCAACATGACTTTTACCGCCAGCTCCACGTCCTTTACCGGCAGCTGATCCAACCTCAGAGCAATCTTCTCGATCAGTTCAGATTTGGTCATGCAGTCCGCAATCCTTTCTAAGTCATTGATTATTCTGGAATAGCGGCAATCATCTAATAGAAAGCCGGACTGGGCAACCCCAGTCCGGCTTTCGGGCGGCCTCAGCAATCAAGCTGAGGCCAGGAATAGCAAAGAACTATTAGTCTTTGTTATTCATTTGCGCCTTGATCAGGTCACCGATAGTAGCCGGCTGAACTTGTTCAGCCTGCTTCTTGCTGTGATCCTTGATGGCTTGCTTCTCATCGTCCTGATCTTTGGCCTTGATAGAGAGGCTGATCACGCGGTTCTTACGATCCACGCTGGTGATCTTGGTCTCTACTTCTTCGCCTTCTTTCAGGGCGTTGCGAGCATCTTCAACCTTGTCGCGGCTGATTTCGGAAGCGCGCAGAACACCTTCCACTTCGTCCGCCAGGGTGATGATCGCCTGCTTGGCGTCAACTTCTTTGATGGTACCCATAACGATGCTGCCGCGATCGTTGTTGGTTACGTAATCAGAGAACGGATCGGATTCCAGCTGCTTGATACCCAGGGAGATACGCTCGCGGTCGGAGTCGATACCCAGGATAACGGTTTCCAGCTCGTCACCTTTCTTGAACTTGCGCACGGCTTCTTCGCCAGCTTCGTTCCAGGAGATGTCGGACAGGTGAACCAGACCGTCGATGCTGCCGTCCAGACCGATGAAGATACCGAAGTCAGTGATGGACTTGATCTTACCGGAGATTTTGTCACCTTTAGCGAATTTACGCGCGAAGGCATCCCACGGGTTTTCCTGGCACTGCTTGATGCCCAGGGAGATACGACGACGCTCTTCGTCGATATCCAGAATCATTACCTCGACCTCGTCGCCAACATTGACAACTTTGGACGGGTGAATGTTCTTGTTGGTCCAATCCATTTCGGAAACGTGCACCAGACCTTCCACACCTTCTTCCAGCTCCGCGAAGCAGCCGTAGTCGGTCAGGTTGGTTACAACAGCCTTCACGCGGCTGTTTTCCGGGTAACGCTGCTTGATGGAGACCCAAGGATCTTCGCCCAGCTGCTTCAGGCCCAGGGATACACGGCTGCGCTCGCGGTCGAACTTCAGTACTTTTACTTCGATCTCGTCGCCAACGTTCACGATCTCGCTCGGATGCTTGATGCGCTTCCAAGCCATATCGGTGATGTGCAGCAGGCCGTCGATACCGCCCAGATCTACGAACGCGCCGTAGTCGGTCAGGTTCTTCACGATACCCTTGATCGCCATACCTTCTTGCAGGCTGGCCAGCAGTGCTTCACGCTCTTCGCTGTTCGCTGCTTCCATAACCGCACGGCGGGAAACAACAACGTTGTTGCGCTTGGCGTCCAGCTTGATCACTTTGAAGTCGAGCTCTTTGCCTTCCAGGTGCGCGGTGTCGCGAACCGGACGTACGTCTACCAGAGAACCCGGCAGGAACGCGCGGATGTTGGCAACGTCAACAGTGAAGCCACCTTTAACCTTGCCACTGATAACACCTTTAACCACTTCGTCTGCAGCGTGTGCAGCGTCGAGGATTTTCCAGGCTTCAGCGCGCTTGGCTTTTTCACGGGACAGACGGGTTTCACCGAAACCGTCTTCTACCGCTTCCAGGGCAACCTGTACTTCGTCGCCCACCTGCAGTTCCACTTCACCTTTGTCGTTCTTGAACTGGTCCGCAGGGATAACGCCTTCAGACTTCAGGCCCGCGTGCACGGTTACCCAGTCTTTATCAACGTCGATAACAACACCGGTTACGATGGCGCCCGGTGCCATTTCAACGCTTTTCAGGCTCTCTTCAAATAGTTCAGCAAAGCTCTCGCTCATTACATTACCTATATAAATGGACTCCACCGATGGCAACTTTGTAGTTTAGTCAACCGCCAGTCAGAGTCCCACCGCGCTGCCAGCACGCGGGTCGAATTACAACAGCGGCCGGGCAATTCTGGCTGACCCCGGCCGCTGTTGTTAAAAATTTTGTGTGGAAACCTGTTGCTTCCCGGGCTCAAACAACGCGTTGCTGCACCAGTTCGAGCACTTTTTGTAGAACACCCTCTATATCGATGTCCGTACTATCCAGCACCACAGCGTCTTCCGCCGGGGCCAGAGGGGAGGCTGCGCGATTCATATCCCGGTCGTCCCGGGCGCGGATGTCCTCCAGCAGGTCGCGGAGGCTAACAGAAACGCCCCTGCCCTGCAACTGAGCGTAGCGTCGGCGGGCGCGCTCTTCAGCGCTTGCGGTCAGAAAGATTTTGACCGGCGCGTCCGGGAACACCGTGGTGCCCATATCGCGCCCGTCCGCGACGAGACCCGGCGCCGCACGAAAATCCCGCTGGCGCTGCAGCAACGCCTCGCGCACAGCAGGCACGGCCGCAACCCGGGACGCCGCCATACTGACCTCCTCCATACGGATATCGCGACTCACATCTACGCCGCCCAACACCGCACTCACCTCACCATCTGCAATGGCAAAGCGGATATCCAGGTTAGCGGCGATATCGGCCACACGCGCCTCATCCACGAGATCCACCCCGGCATTGAGCGCCGCCAATGCGGTCAAGCGGTAGAGCGCCCCGGAGTCCAACAGCGCAAATCCCAGGCGGTCGGCCAGCAACTTGGCGATAGTGCCCTTGCCGGAGCCGCTGGGGCCATCTATGGTGACTACGGGAGCATTTTTGGTCAGTTCAGTCATAACTAATCGATACAGCTTTTAGTTAATTTTCAATAAGTCAGTCCGGTATAGGATGGGCGCGCGCTCAGCACACCTCCAGATTCATCCCTGCCCCGGTGGCCAGCTCGGCGAAATTGGGGAACGAGGTAGCGACATTGGCGCAGTGCTTGATACGTATATCCGCATCTGCACGTAACGCCGCCACCGCAAATGACATGGCAATCCGGTGGTCCCCCAGGCTATCCACCTCACCACCACCAAACACTGCTGCACCCTCTTTACCGCCCTTGCCCTGAATGGCGATACCATCCGGGGTCGGCTCGGCGTCGATACCGAGGATCTTCAACCCATCGGCCATGGCCTGAATCCGGTCACTTTCCTTGACCCGCAATTCTTCGGCACCGGTGAGCACAGTCTCACCTTCCGCACAGGCCGCCGCCACAAAGATCGCCGGGAACTCATCAATAGCCAGAGGCACCTGGTCTTCTGGCACTTTGATGCCTTTCAGCGGCGCATAGCGTACACGAATATCCGCGACGGGCTCACCGCCGACTTCGCGCTGGTTTTGCAGCGCAATGTCTGCACCCATGGCGCGCAGAATGTTGATAGCTCCGTCACGGGTGGGGTTGATACCCACATGCTTCAGCAGCACATCGGAACCGGGCGCAATACTCGCCGCCACCATAAAGAAGGTTGCCGATGAAATATCCGCCGGCACATCGATATGACAGGCGGTCAGCTTGCCGCCACCAGTCAGCGAGGCGCGGGCGCCATTGCGGCGAACATCATAACCGAAGCCGGCCAGCATCCGCTCAGTGTGGTCGCGTGTGGGCGCCGGCTCTGTAGTGCTGGTTTCCCCATCGGCGTAGAGCCCCGCCAGCAGGACACAGGATTTCACCTGGGCACTGGCCATGGGCAGGACGTAATCGATCGCCTTCAGGCTGTTGCGACCTTTAATTTTCAGCGGCGGACGACCATCTACACCAGCTTCAACTTCAGCGCCCATTTCCCGCAGCGGATTCGCCACGCGGTTCATCGGGCGCTTGGACAGGGATTCATCCCCGGTCAACTCACTATCAAAATCCTGCCCGGCAAGCAGCCCGGCCAGCAAACGCATGGACGTGCCGGAATTACCCACATACAGAGGCCCGGGAGGCGCCTGAAGGCCGCGCATACCGACACCGTGAATCGTTACCCGGCCATTGACCGGCCCCTCGATCACTACCCCCATATCCCGGAAGGCCTGCAGGGTTGCCAGCGCATCCTCTCCCTCGAGAAACCCTTCCACTTCGGTGACACCCTCTGCCAGGGAACCCAGCATAATCGAGCGATGGGACATGGACTTGTCCCCCGGCACCCGCATATCACCCTTTACTGCGCCGCCCGGCTGGGCGACAAAAGTTACTTCCTTCGCTTCCATAATTTCCGTGTACGCTTTTTTAGCCAGCATCTTGGTAAAGTGATCCCGCGCCGCCTTGGCCCGGGTAAAAACCCCCATCAAACGTTCACTGTCGCCGCCGGCTATCGCATCGCGCAGCGAACCCAGATTGGAGGTATAGAGATCAATGGATTTCAGAATCGCGTCCCGATTGGCGAGCATGATGTCACGCCACATAACCGGGTCACTGGAGGCAATGCGAGTGAAATCCCGGAATCCGCCAGCAGCATAGCGGAAGATGTTTTCATTCTCCGCATCGTGCGCCAGGGTATCCACGAGCCCAAACGCAATCACATGGGGAAGATGACTGGTGGCCGCGAGCACCTCATCGTGCTCAGCCACCGGCATGGACAGCACCTCGGCGCCCACCGCTTCCCACATACTACGCACCCGCTGCACGTGCATATCGGCAGTATTTTCCAGCGGCGTAAGAATAATGCGATGTGCAATATACAGGTCGTCGCGGGCTGCGGTGACACCACTCTGCTCAGAACCGGCGATGGGATGCCCGGGAACCAGGAATGCCGGTACCTCACCCCACACATTTGCGGCCGCTTCAACCACACTACCCTTGACGCTGGCGCCATCGGTAACCGTTACACCCTCCGCAAGTGCGCCCTTCAGCTGCGCAAACACTCCCTCCACCGCCAGCGTTGGGACCGCAACAAAAATGACATCGCCCGCCTCCAGCTCCGGCAGGATTTCAGCAATATCGGTTACCGCACGATCCACAATACCCAGCGCCACCGCCTGCTCACAGGTCTGAGCCCGACGCGCGACGCCGATAACCTCACGACAACCGCCAGCGGCCTTCAAACCAAGCGCCAGACTGCCACCAATCAACCCGATACCAACAATCACCAGGCGGCCGAGTCCGTTCTGCCCCATATCCGCCACTCCTACAGCACTCCGCGCGGGTAAGAACCCAGCACCTTCATATCAGAAGCCCCGGCACCCACCTCTTTCAGTGCGGCCGCCACATTTTCACTGTCCCGGTGACCGACAAAATCGATGAAGAACACGTAGGTCCAGTTGCCGGTCTGCGCCGGACGGGTTTCCACACGCGTCAGGTCGATCTTATGACGCTGGAACGGCTCCAGGAGATCGTGCAATACGCCCGGCTCATTGCGCATGGATACCATCAGCGAGGTTTTGTCATCGCCACTGACCGGCACCGCCTGCGAGCCAATGATCAGGAAGCGGGTAGAGTTATCCGGACGGTCTTCGATCTTCTCATTCAGAATCTTCAGTCCGTAAAGATCCGCCGCCATATCGCCCGCGATAGCCGCCGCATTCCACTCGCCCTTAACACGCTTTGCCGCTTCCGCATTGCTCGCCACCGCCACGCGCTCTACGTTGGGGTAGTAAGAATCCAGCCACTTGCGGCACTGCGCCAGGCTCTGCGCATGGGAATAAATACGGGTAATTGCATCCTTGCGGGTAATATCCGAAATCATCAGATGCTGATGAATGCGCAACTCCACTTCGCCACAGATTTGCAGATTCGAGGTCATGAAGTTGTCGAGCGTGTGGTTCACCACCCCCTCAGTGGAGTTTTCAACCGGCACCACGCCGTAATTGACCGCACCCGCTTCCACCTCGCGGAACACTTCATCAATCGCCGCCAGCGGCTTGGAAACCGCCGACTGGCCGAAATGCTTCAGCGCAGCCTGCTGGGTAAACGTACCCTCAGGCCCCAGATACGCCACCTTGACCGGCTCTTCCAGTGCCAGACACGCCGACATGATTTCACGGAACAGGCGCGCCATTTCCTCATCGGTCAGCGGCCCGGGGTTTCGCTCCATCGCCCGGCGCAGCACCTGCGCCTCCCTTTCGGGGCGATAGTACAGCGCATTTTCGCCATTGCTCTTTTTGACTTCCGCCACTTCCAGCGCGCAGTTGGCGCGCTCGGAAATCAGCCGTGCGATATCGCTGTCGATACGATCGATACGATTGCGCAGCTCAAGCAAATGCTCGCTCTGCTTCGACTTTTCTTCAGACATAACTCTCGCCTAGATCAATCTTTTTTCCGCCAGACGCGGACTATCCATTTCGCTGCTCGAAGTCCGCCATAAACGCCACCAGAGCCTCAACGGCCTCCAGCGGAACCGCGTTGTACAACGACGCACGCATCCCACCAACGGAGCGATGCCCCTTGAGGTTCAGCAGACCAGCTTCTTCGGTCTCACGCAAAAACTGCTTATCCAACTTCTCGTCCGCCAGCACGAACGGCACATTCATACGCGAGCGACAGGAGACCTCTACCGGACTTGAGAAAAATTCGCTGCTGTCCAGGAAATCGTACAGCAGCGCCGACTTCTGAAGACTCAATGCCGCCATTGCATCGACACCACCCTGCGCCTTCAACCACTTGAACACCAACCCGGATAAATACCAGGCAAAAGTCGGCGGCGTATTATCCATCGAGTGCCCTTCCGCGGCGATTTTCCAGCTCAGGCTGCGCGGAATTTCCGGTATGGCGCGATCCAGCAGGTCGTCGCGCAGAATGCCCACGGCAATGCCGGACGGGCCGATATTCTTTTGCGCACCGGCATAAATAAACCCAAACTTCTCCACCGGAATCGGCTGCGACAGGATGTTGGAGGACATATCCGCGATCAACGGCGCCTTCACTTCCGGGATATAGGGAAATTCCACCCCGCCAATGGTTTCATTTGGCGTGTAATGAAAGTACGCGGCATCGCTACTTTCCACCCACGCGTCCGCCGCCGGTGCATAGGAGAAATTGCGGTCTTCCGATGAAGCCACAACGTTCACCTCACCATAACGGCGCGCCTCGCCAATGGCCTTTGCCGCCCACTGCCCGGTGTGAATGTAATCCGCCTTCTTACTGCCCGCACCAAACAGGTTCCAGGGCACAGCGCTGAACTGGGCCGTAGCACCACCTTGCAAAAACAGCACTTTGTAGTTGTCCGGAATGCTCAGCAAGTCCCGCAGATCCTGCTCCGCCTGCTCTGCCACAACCGTGTATTCCGGCGACCGGTGACTAACCTCCATCACCGAACAACCCAATCCCTGCCAGTCCAGCAGCTCTTCCTGCGCCTGCCGCAACACCGGCTCCGGCAACGCCGCAGGACCCGCACAGAAATTAAACTTCCTCATTGACTCAATTCCACAGAAGAAAACAGATTTGAACTAAAACTTTTCAATACAAGCACAAAGCGAAAGCCCCCAACCCCAAATCACTAGCGGTCGATTACAGAACTTTCACCCAAACAGTTTCCCATGCAACAAAGTCAAAAAAGGCCGCGAATGTTCGCAGCCTTTTTTGAGTTACACAGTTCAGGAATCACTCCTCAGCAGCGCCGTCTCCGGCGGCAGCGCCTTCGTCGCCACCTTCACCATCCTCGCCCTCACTTTCCTCAATACGCGCGAGACCGACCAGGTTTTCACCGTCTTTAAGGCGGATAACCCGGACACCCTGGGTGTTGCGACCCAGCACGGAGACCTCATCCACCCGCGTACGCACCAGGGTTCCCTGATCAGAAATCAGCATGATTTCCTCGCCGGGGTGAACCTGACAGGCACCCACCAGCGCCCCATTACGCTCGCTTTCCGCGATGGCAATGACACCCTGGGTGCCGCGACCTTTGGTCGGGAAGTCCGAAGTTGCCGTGCGCTTGCCGTAACCATTTTCGGTGGCCATCATCACGGAGCCACCCTCTTCCGGAATCACCATGGCGATCACAGACACGCCTTCCGCCATACGAATACCGCGCACACCGCGAGACACACGCCCCATGGAGCGGACATTCTCTTCAGCGAAGCGCGCCGCCTTACCAGCACTGGTCAGCAGCAGGACATCGCGACTGCCGTCAGTAATCGCCGTCGCCACCAGACGATCTTCCTCATCCAGCTCAATCGCACGCAATCCAACACTGCGCGGGCGCGAGAACGCGGTAAGCGGTGTTTTCTTAACAGTACCATTTGCGGTGGCGAAGAAAATAAACTGATTTTCTTCGTACTCAGAAACTGGCATCAGGCTGCTGATACGCTCATCATCTTCAAGCGGCAGCATGTTGACCATTGGACGACCACGGGAGGCGCGACCCGCCGTCGGCACTTCATAAACTTTGAGCCAGTACACCTTACCCCTGTTTGAGAAACAGAGAATGGTGTCGTGCGAATTGGCAATCAACAGGTGCTCAACGAAGTCCTCGTCTTTCACCTGGGTGGCAGACTTGCCCATACCGCCACGGCGCTGGGCCTGATAGTCCGCCAGCGGCTGACTCTTCGCGTAGCCGCCGTGGGAAATTGTTACCACTTTATCTTCCGGCGTGATCAGGTCTTCTACTGACAGATCCTGACGGGAAGCAACGATTTCGGTACGGCGCTCGTCACCATACTCTTTTTCCAGCACTTCCAGCTCTTCGCGAATCACCTGCATCAGGCGTTCCGGACTACCCAGGATCTCCAGGTACTCGGCAATCTGCTCCAGGCGCTCACTGTATTCCGCCAGCAGCTTGTCGTGCTCCATACCGGTCAGACGGTGCAGGCGCAACTCGAGGATGGCCTGAGCCTGGGCCGGCGACAGATAATAACTACCGTCGCGCAGGCCGAATTCTTCCGGCAGATCGTCCGGGCGGCAAGCATCGGCACCCGCGCGCTCCAGGAACTGCTCCACCTCTCCCACCGGCCAACCTTTGGCCAGCAGCGCTTCGCGCGCTTCGGCAGGGGTTGCGGACGCCTTGATCAACTCGATCACCGGGTCGATATTGGAGATGGCGATCGCCAGGCCTTCCAGGATATGTCCACGCTCACGCGCCTTGCGCAGCAAGTACACCGTACGGCGGGTGACCACTTCCTGGCGGTGGCGAATGAAGTATTCCAGCAGCTGCTTGAGATTCAACAATTTGGGCTGGCCATCAACCAGCGCCACCATATTGATACCAAACACGCTTTCCAGCTGGGTCTGGGAATACAGGTTGTTCAGGACAACATCGCCCAACTCGCCGCGCTTGAGCTCGATCACGACACGCAAGCCGTCTTTATCCGACTCGTCACGCAGCTCGGAGATACCCTCGATCTTCTTCTCTTTTACCAGCTCGGCAATACGCTCAATCAGGCGCGCCTTGTTCAGCTGATAGGGAATCTCGTGGATGATGATGGTTTCGCGATTGGTCTTGTCATCGCGCACCACTTCCGCCTTGGCACGGATATAGATACGACCACGACCGGTGCGGTAGGCCATCAGGATACCGGCGCGACCATTAATGATCGCGCCCGTGGGGAAATCGGGACCAGGGATATATTCCATCAGGTCGTCGATCGACAACTCGCTGTTATCGATCAGCGCCAGACAGCCACGCACCACCTCACTCAGGTTGTGAGGCGGGATATTGGTGGCCATGCCCACAGCAATACCGGAGGAACCGTTTACCAGCAGGTTCGGCACCCGCGACGGCAACACTTCCGGCATCTGCTCGGAGCCATCGTAGTTGTCGATGAAATTGACGGTTTCTTTATCCAGATCCGACAGCAACTCGTGGGCGAGTTTGTCCATGCGGATTTCGGTGTAACGCATCGCTGCCGCACTGTCACCGTCGATGGAGCCGAAGTTACCCTGGCCATCCACCAGCATGTAGCGCAGCGAGAATGGCTGCGCCATACGCACGATAGTGTCATATACCGCGCTGTCGCCGTGCGGGTGGTATTTACCGATTACGTCACCCACCACACGGGCAGATTTTTTGTACGGCTTATTCCAGTCGTTCTTCAGCTCGTTCATGGCGAAGAGCACCCGGCGGTGCACCGGCTTCAGGCCGTCGCGCACATCCGGCAGCGCACGCCCTACAATCACGCTCATCGCATAATCGAGGTAGGACTGCTTCAGCTCTTCCTCGATATTGATCGGAGAAATTTCTTTGGCTAGTTCGCCCATATTCTCAGGCATTCCTTATCGTTAACGCCGCCAGCCTATTCGGCCCCTAGGCGCCCCTCCCGACATCGGGTTATTGTTGGGAACCAGGCTGGGAAATAAGTGGGGCTAACTGGTCATAGCCCCAAACAAGCGGGCGATTCTACCACACTTGGCGCGCTGTAGGACGACTTATACAGACTTGTTCACGCCTCGTCTCACCGCTAAAGTCTGCGACTTTCCCCCGGAACAAAAATCGAACAATGGCAACCACCAGCAATTCGCACCCCACCGACCAATCGTCGAAAAAACAACCAGTCGACACACTGCTGCATGCGCGCTGGATCATCCCGGTGATTCCGGAACAACGCGTGTATGAACACTGCGCCCTGGCCATCAACGACGGCAAAATCCTCGCCATACTGCCCCAGCGTGAAGCCCGCAATCGTTTTTCCGCCAGAGAAGAGGTGAACCTGGGGGAACAACTGATCATCCCCGGACTGATCAACACCCATAACCACGCTGCCATGAGCCTCCTCCGGGGTTACGCTGACGACCATCCCCTGATGACCTGGCTGGAAAAACACATCTGGCCCGCCGAACAGCAGTGGGTCAGCCCAGAGTTCGTTGCAGACGGCACACGCCTGGCAATGGCAGAGATGCTCCGGAGCGGCACGACCACCTTCGCAGATCAGTACTTCTTTCCGGAAGCAGCCGCAGCCGCGGCCCGCGATGCCGGAATGCGCGCCCAAATCGCATTCCCCATCATCGACTTTCCCAACCCCTGGTCCAGAAACGGGGACGATGCCATCGACAAGGGCCTCGCCCTGCGCGACGACTACCGCTCCCACCACCGTATCGGCCTCGCCTTCGCACCACACGCCCCCTATACCGTGGGCGATGAAACCCTGAAGAAAATCGCGATTTACGCCGACGAGCTTCAAATGCCCGTGCAGATGCACCTGCATGAAACCGCCGGCGAAGTAGATAGCGCCGCAGCCGAAACCGGCATTCGCCCGATCGAGCGCCTGCACCGGCTCGGCCTGCTCTCGCCACAAATGCTGTGTGTCCATATGACTGCACTGGACGATAGCGATATTGCCCTGCTGCAGAAAACCGGCGCCCACATCGCCCACTGCCCACGCTCCAATCTCAAACTGGCCTCCGGCTTCAGCCCGGTCGCCAGGCTCGTGGAAGCGGGCATCAATGTATCCATCGGTACCGATGGCGCAGCCAGTAACAACGGGCTGGACATGCTGCTGGAAACCAACACCGCCGCCCTCCTCGCCAAAGCCGTCTCCGGTAAAGCCGACGCCCTCCCCGCTCACCAGGCCCTCGCCATGGCCACCATCAACGGCGCCCGCGCCCTGGGGATCGACGACGTAACCGGCAGCATCGAAGTCGGCAAGGCCGCCGACCTGTGCGCCATCGACCTCGGTGAACTGGAGCAACAGCCCCTGCACGACCCACTCTCACAACTGATTTACACAGCGAATGGGCACCATGTGCGCAACGTGTGGGTCGCAGGAAAGCAGCTGCTGAGGGACCGAAAACTCACAACCCTAAATGAAGAAGAAGTGCGACAACGCGCCTGCACGTGGCGTGATAGAATCGCCGGTCTCGTAAAATAGTACGGGCGCAGGAAACTTCTCGCGAAGGTTCGCGTTCAGAATTGAAGGTGGCGATCCCGGCAACCGTTTCCGGGACCGTCAGCGCTACTCGAGGCGGGCGAGCCCCCCTCCTGGAGATAAGACAAGGCAAGATGACCAACGTAGATCCGGCGGAAATCGCCAAATTTGAACAACTCGCCAGCCGCTGGTGGGACCAGCAGGGTGAATTCAAGCCACTGCATGAAATCAACCCACTGCGCGCCAATTATATCGACCAGCGCGCCCCGGTTGCCGGTAAAAAAGTGCTCGACGTCGGCTGTGGCGGCGGCATTCTCGCTGAAGCCATGGCCCAGCGCGGCGCACAGGTCACCGGAATCGATATGGGCGAGGCCCCACTGAACGTGGCCAAATTGCACGCCCTGGAATCCGGTATCAGCATTGATTACCGCAAGATCCCGGCGGAAGAACTCGCCGAAGCGGAAGCCGGCACCTACGACATTGTCACCTGCCTGGAAATGCTGGAACACGTACCCGACCCGGCCTCAGTAATCCGCGCCTGCACCAAACTCGCCAAACCCGGCGGCCATATATTCTTTTCCACCATCAACCGCACCCCCAAAGGCTGGCTGTTCGCGGTGGTTGGCGCAGAATACGTGCTCCGTATGCTGCCCAAAGGCACCCACGAATACGGCAAGTTCATCCGCCCCTCGGAGCTTGGCGGCTGGGCGAGAGAAGCCGGCCTGCAGACCCGGGATATCACTGGCATGACCTACAATCCACTTACCCGCAGCTACAAGCTCAATCCGCGGGATGTGGACGTAAATTACCTAATGCATGCCACCAAACCCGCGGAATAACGACGCGGGCACAATAAAATCCGATGTATCCCGATATGAAAGCAGTACTTTTCGACTTAGACGGCACCCTGTTCGACACCGCCCCGGATTTCGTGGTGGTGCTTAATCAGCTGCGTGAGCAGGAACAGCTGCCGCCCCTGGCAGATACCACCATTCGCGAAGTGGTCTCCAATGGCGCGCGCGCCATGGTGCGGCTCGGCTTTGGGGTGGACGAAGGTGAATCCGGCTTCGACGACCTGCGTCAACGCCTGCTCGACCTCTACCTGGCCCACCTGGCTCACCATACCGTCCCCTTCCCGGGCATCGAACTGCTGCTCAATCAGCTGGCGGATATCGGGATTGCCTGGGGCGTGGTCACCAACAAACCTTCGGCCTACACCATTCCGCTGATGCGCTCCTTCGCGCACCTGCCAACCCCCGGCGCGATCATCTGCCCTGATGACGTTACCAATCGCAAACCGGATCCGGAGCCTATCCTGCTGGCCTGCAACCGTATCGGCTGCCAGCCCGGGGAAGCCATCTATGTGGGCGATCACGAACGCGACATCATGGCTGGCCGCGCCGCCGGGATGCCGACGATTGCGTGCAGTTACGGTTACATCGACAGCGATGACGACCCCGCCAGCTGGAATGCCGACCACCTGGTACACGATGCCGGCGAAATCTGGCCACTGCTGCAGCAGCACTACCTGAAAAGCTGAGCACTGCCGACCAAACACAACCTTTTTCGATTTAGCGAGACACGGAATCCATGTCTGAAACCGTCACTGATTACACCGCCCGTGCGGACCTACTGAAAGAAAAAATCATCCTCGTGACTGGCGCGGGCGACGGCATCGGCCGCGAAGCCGCAAAAACCTATGCGGCACACGGCGCCACGGTCATTTTGCTCGGCCGCACAACCGCCAAACTGGAGGCGGTGTACGACGAAATCGAGGCCGCCGGAGGCGCCAAGCCCGCAATCCTGCCCGTAGACCTGTCGGGCGCCCGCTGGGAAGAATTCGAGTACCTTGCCCAGGGGGTTGATCAGGAGTTCGGGCGCCTCGATGGATTACTGCATAACGCCAGCCTGCTGGGGCAGCGCACTCCTATCGCCAATTACCACTTCGCCACCTGGCAACAGGTCATGCAGGTCAATGTGAACGCCGCATTCGGGCTCACCAAGGCGATGCTGCCCCTGTTGGAGCAGTCTGCGGCCGGCTCGATTATCTTTACCGGCTCCGGCGTAGGCCTGAAGGGGCGCGCTTACTGGGGCGCCTATGCCGCTTCCAAATTTGCCACCGAAGGGTTGATGCAGGTGTTGGCGGATGAGGTCGACGGCGTGTCCAATATCCGCGTCAACAGCATCAATCCCGGCGCCACTCGCACCAACATGCGGGCAACCGCTTACCCAGCCGAAGATCCGAAATCGGTCGCCGCACCCGCCGATATCATGCCCACATACCTCTACCTGATGGGTGACGACAGCATTGGCGTGAACGGCCGACAGTTCAACGCTCAGGGGTAACGCCGGGCGATTCGGATAACGTCACACGCCAGGGCGGGTTGAGCCGGTTCTCTCCCGCCCAATACAATTTGATTTTGTTACCACTGGGGTCGTACAACACGGCCTCGCGCCACAACCAGCGCATATCTTCCGGCAACCGGGAAAATTCAACGCCCTTCTCCTGCAAAACCGCTACGCGCTGATCAAGGTCTTCGCACTCGAAATAAATCACCGCGCCATTGCGAAAGTCCGAATCGTCCAACGCCAAAGAAAAACTGGCACCGCCCGGGGAACACTCGAAGCGCGCATAATGAGGTGTATCCACGATTTGCAGAAACCCCAAACGCCGATAAAACGCCGTCGCCAGTGCCATATCCCGTACCGGCAACGTAACCTGATTCAGATCCATTTCTTCTCAGCCGACTCTCCGTTATTTCACCCAACTATACTCCGCCAACTCCCACTGTGAATAGCAACCTCCGCGGGATTAAAATCGGAAATCCTGATTCTCCCGAAGTGCTGAAATAGCGCGATGATGGGCCCAATGGCGAGGGGGATATGAAAAATAGACTTCTGGACGAGCTCGGCTCGCTCACCAGCGAAGCCCGCAACCCCGACAGCCTGGATATCGACCTGCTGCCGGTAAAGGACATACTGGAAAAGATCAATGATGCCGATGCGCAGGTACCCGCCGCTGTGCGCGAGGTACTGCCAGCCATCGCCGAGGCCGTGGAGGCTGCTGTTCAGTCGTTCCAGCAGGGTGGCCGGCTAATCTACCTGGGTGCAGGCACCAGTGGTCGCATCGGCCTTCTGGACGCCGTGGAGTGCCCGCCAACCTATGGAGTACCAGAAGGCATGGTGATCCCACTCATCGCCGGCGGCGAAAACGCTGTTCACCGAGCTATTGAAGGCGCCGAAGATGATCCGGAGCAAGGCAAGGCCGACCTCAAATCCCTGCATCTCACCAGCAACGATACCGTGGTCGGAATAGCAGCCAGTGGACGTACACCCTATGTCGTTGGCGGACTGCAATACGCACGCCGCATCGGCTGCAAGACCGTCGCACTCGCCTGCAACAAAACCGCCGCGATAGCCAACGAAGCTGAGATTTCCATCCTGCCAGAAGTTGGCCCGGAAATACTGACTGGCTCCACCCGCATGAAAGCCGGGACCGCGCAAAAGCTGGTGCTCAATATGATCACAACAGCGAGCATGATTCGCCTGGGCAAGAGTTTTTACAACCTGATGGTGGATGTTAAAGCCACCAACAAAAAGCTGATTGGACGCACCCGCCGAATCGTAATGGAGGCAACCGGCATCACTTATGAAGAAGCGGATCAGGTTTTGAATGACTGCGACCAAAACGCCAAGCTGGCAATCATGGTCATTCTCAGCGGGCTGGACAGGCAGGCATCAGAAAAGGCACTTGGCGATGCCAGTGGATTTTTGCGACGAGCACTGCAAAACGTAAAGGCCGCGCAATAACCGATAGACTCGAATTACCAAAGTTACAGTGCACTTGCCTGACCATAATAAAAAAGCCCGGGGTAAACCCGGGCTTTATTTTTTACGCTTGTCACCTTTCGCAAAAAGCCTTATTCATCAGCGTGATCGATTTCTTCCGCCGCCTCAGCGACTTCATCCATCGCTTCTTCAACAACTTCAGCGGCGGATTCCATAACCTCATCGGTGGCTTCCCCAGCAGCCTCCATGGCTTCAGGCACATCGGCAAAAACATCGCCCTCGGCGGCGGCCATCACGCTTTCAGCAGACTCGACGACTTCGGCGCCAGCAGCCTCAGCTTCCGCCATTGCCGCGTCCACTTCAGTGGCCACGGCGCTTTCTGGCGCAGCGGGTTCAAGATTGACGTAGTAAAAATAGCCGCCAATGGCAGCGATAGCGAGCGCGGGAATAATGAGCTTTTTCATTTCCAACCCCTGACTGTGTGGAATGTTATGTTTGTTTTCGTTCGAACAGCGAAACGATTGTTCCACGGCACCAACAGCAGGTATGTGACCGGCCACACAAATTGATTTGTTCAGGCGGACCCGGTGGGGCAAAATCCCGGAAAAGCCATTACCGGAGTTCTCGATGAAATTGTTTTGCCGGCCACTGCCATACGCTGCACTTGCACTACTTTCTATTGCGGCCCTTGGCGCCACCTCCGCGTCCGCAGAGACGCTGAAATCCAAACTGCAAACCTGCACACAATACAGCGACGACACCAAACGACTGTCCTGTTACGACGAATTGGCCGACAACCTCAAACAGCACGCGATCAGTCAATTCGGCCAGGAGCAGAAGACAGTGATCGAAGGTGCTCCAGAATCCATCGTCGCCACCATCAGCTCCGTGCAAAAAGGCGCTTACGGGAAGTACACCTTCGTGCTGAACAATGGCCAGATCTGGCGGCAGACAGGTAGCACCAAGGTGATCTGGAAAGGCGGTGAGCAGATCGAGCTGGATCGCGGGGTACTGGGCGCATTTTATATGCGCAAAGTGAGCGGGGGCCGCTCCGTGAAGGTCAAGCGGATCCAGTGATCCCCTACCGCCCCTGGCCAGCAGGCTCAGGGGCATCCACCCCCCTGATTCTCGCCTCAGCACAATACCCCCCCGCACTCCCATTTCCATCTCCACCCGCATCCCCATCCGCACCCCATAAATACCGAACTGTGCAGTCAGGAATGCCCCGGCGCGCCTTTCAACCGTCGACTATAGTCAGAGTGTCGCATGGCGTTTTGCGCGCCATTCGATAATCCTGCGAACGGATCACGCCGGTTTTCTTACGGCACGCTGCATGGCGCGGGACCGCTGCACCATTCAGCCACAGCATAAGGTTCAGAATCTTGTCCCGAGTCAATATTCACTCAAGGGATGATGAATGGCTGAAGGAAAATAGCACTAACCTCTCCGGAGATGACTATTCCCCAAACGACGCGGAAGCGGCGTTTTCCGAACCGGACAGTACTGATGACAACGTAACTGCATCTGAAGAAAGCGTGGGTGAAAGTGTCGGCACCCCGATGCAAAACTACCTGAAACATCTCTACCGACTGGATCTGCTCACTCCAGAGGAAGAACACACGACAACCTGCCTGCTGCGGGAACTGGAGGACAAAATCATTGCCCTGCTGCAGAAACGGGGCGTCACGCTGGTGGACCTTCGCAGTGAAGGCGTGGAGCAGCGAGGGAGTACCGGCGCCTACGATCACGGTTTGATTATCGCGAAAGCCGAGGAATTACTGGCGGGAGACAAGATTTCCCGGCGCGACCGCAGCTCACTGCAAAGCCTGATGAAGCGCTTCAGAGCCCAACGCAAACGCCTGATTCAGTGCAACCTGAGGCTCGTGATAGCCATCGCCAAGCGCTTCCGCAACCCGTCAGTACCTTTTATCGACCTGATACAGGAGGGCAACGTCGGTCTGATGAAGGCAATTGAGCGCTTCAAGCCACAAATGGGTTACCGTTTTTCCACCTACGCCTATTGGTGGATACAGCAGGAAATCCAACTCACGCTGCGCCGCAATGACGATCTGGTACGGCAACCGGCCAACGTTCAGGATGACCTGCGCAATATCTACCGCGCCATCAATCAGGTACGCGCGGAAGGTCTGCCGGCGTCTGATGAAAACATTGCCAGGCAAACAGGCCTGGATCTGGAGCGGGTGCAAAACCTTTTGAAATTGCCCGGGCCCACCGGCTCGCTGGACGACCCTATCTCCGACGACCAGAGCAGTACTCGCCTGGACTATGCGCCAGCCAACGAACTGTTCAATACCGATGAACTGGTTTCAAACCAGGAACTGGCCGAGCGCCTGCGGGAAGCGGTCGCCAAACTGCCGCCGCGGCAGCGCACGGTCCTGAGCCTTCGCTATGGTTTGATTTCAGACCGCGACTGCTCCTTCCGTGTTATCGGCGAGCAATTGGGTCTCAGCCAGGAGCGGGCTCGACAACTGCACTCCGATGCACTCAGGCAACTGAAGCGGCAGTGGCGCTGACCAAGCGCGCAATTTACTACCGTCACCCCCAAAATGAGGGGCGCGCGCGCAATGCGCACTGCCCCTCATCCTCACCGGCTTTTGCTTGCGCTCCCCCTGTTTGCGACTAACCTTATTCCGGACAATGAAAGCCCGCTAACACTGATAATCGGCGACGTCTTCTCATGTGTAAAAGCCAATCCGTATTACCAACCTATCCCCCTGCACTGTTACTGGCTGCACTCCTGCTGGCATTGCTGCTCAGCCTGGGGATTGCTGAACCGGCCCATGCGGAAAAAGGTGATCAGGAATGGATTATCAGTGCGGGCAAAGGTCTTGGAAACGCGCTGATTCAGCAAAAGTCTATTGCGGGCGCAGGCATGGTAGGCGCCAACTGGTCATATCAGTTTTACGACTATCCCGCCAATCACCGTATACAGTGGTGGGCTCAGGGCAGCTACTCGTACATGCAAATGACCTATGGTGGCCGGGAGCAAAAGCAGCAGATCTGGGAGCTGAAGCCCGTTATGCGCTGGTATCCCGGTACCGAGGCGAGAGGCTGGTTCGGAGAACTCGGAATCGGTGCTGCCTACCTCACCGAGCGCAGCTTCGGTGTTATCGACCTATCAACCAACCTGAATTTTTCTCTGCATTTTGCCTCTGGGTATACATTGCAAAACGGCCAAACGGTTTCGCTGCGGTATAGCCATTTTTCCAACGGTTATACCAACACACCGAACCCCGGTTTCGATTTTGCATCGTTGAATTGGCACGTAACCTTTTAGGTAACGAGGCTCTCAAACCACCGCAACAAAATAGTCACAGTTCAATAAAAATCCTGTCACACAAGCCCGCGACAATACATTCACGTTAAATCACGATCCCACACGTGACTTGCGGGCAAAGCGCTGTAAAACCAACGTTAAACAACAACCGGCAGCGCCAGAACCGGATTTTCCGCCGAATGATCAAAAACATCTGCCACCTCATTGCCAGCCGGGAACATGGTGGGCTTGAAAAACATGTTGCCGACCTGTCACGCTGGCAGGCGAGAAACACCAACGCCCAGGTTTCAGTTATCGCTCATCCCAGATACCTGCCTACTCTGGATGAGAAAGTTCAGTTCATACCCTTGAACACCGACCGCAGCCGGCATCACCCCAACCTGGTCTGGCGGCTGGCCAATCAAATCCGCAAAGGCCAATACCAGATTGCCCACGGCCACGGCAGCAAGTCCGCCCAGCTATTGGCCGCAGTTAAACCGTATACCGAAGCCCTGCAAGTCATTACCCGGCACAACGTGCGGCACCCCCGGGACAAACTGGCCAGTACATTCGATGCCCGCATTGCCATCAGCGAAGGCGCCATCGCCAACTCCAGGCTGGAGTGGCACATCATACCCAACGGTGTGGAACGCCAGTCCCCGGCCGCCAATTCACCGCTGCTGCCAGAAATTATCCAACAGCGACCACTTTTATTGGCGGCAAGCCGATTGATAAAGGCACGCGGAATCGATCGTCTAATCGACGCCATGGCCCTACTCCCGGACACTTACTTGATGATATTGGGGGATGGCCCGGAAAAAGAGGCGCTAGAAGCGCAGTGCCGCAATCGCGGCCTGGAAAAACGTATCGTCTTTTTCAGTGCAGACAATACACTGGCGAACTTTCTGGAAGTAGCGGATTTACTGGTGATCCCCGCCCGCAGCGATGGGACACCGTACACATTGATCGAAGCCCTACTGAACCGCTGCCCGGTAGTATCGACCCCCACCGGCAACGCGCTCGATTATCTGCCCGAGGCCTACTTATTTTCGGATCTGACACACACGCACATTGCCGAAAAAATACAATGGGCGCTCGATCAGCCAAAAGAAGACTTTGCCACGCGGTTCGAACACGCCAGACAAGAACTGACGCTGGACAGCATGGCCCGCGCTACATGGCAGGTTTATTCCCGCTTGATCGCCTGAAACACAGATCCCGCGGGCGACCGTTCCAGCGGCAATAGCACACCACCGGCATTCGACCATAGAAACATTCAGAGTGACCCCGACGCAGGGGTATCCCTGCCGCACAGTACTTCGTACAGCGACAGAGCCTGCTGCGTCGTCTCTGTCAGGGAAAAACCCGCGAAGCGAATAGGCTGCGCCCCGGAAAGAATACTGAGTGCGGCGCTAACCAACGCCTCTACACTACTTTCCTCTACAACTCCCTGGGGGAAGCACAATTCCGCAACCTCCGCCGCCGCCCCGCGCCCTTTGATACAAACAACCGGGCAATTCATCGCCAAAGCCTCGGTCACTATCCGACCGCTACTCTGCGGTTTTTGCGCAAGGTCAAACGTAATCCGCGCACTGGCGTAAAATTCGCGCATGTCGCGACGGGCCCCAAGGAACAGAACCTTTTCACTCAACCCCATCTGCTGCGCCCGCCGCTCCATACGAAGGGCAAATTTTTCACCGCCGGGTGGAATCTCACCGACAATCACACCAAAAACGTCGTCGCGCTCCAGACTGATCGCCGCAAGCATTTCAAGAAAACGCTCATGCCCCTGCCCCGGCGCTACTTTTGCAGGCAGCAAAAGCCAGTGTTTGCCTTCCAGCTGAGGGTAGTCATTGAGGATCTTCTGGTGCCAGAGACCAGACACCGGTGCATTTTTATCCAGCTCGCGTGTGTTGACGCCCCGGTAAATCACCTGCGGCTCGCGCTCGCCCAGCACCGAGTTAAAGCGCTGCCTAAGATGTGCTGCCAGCCCACCGGAAGCTGCCACCACCCGCTCACCAGCGGCCAACGCCCGGTTGCTCAGGCGGCCGCGAAACAGCCCTCTGGACGGCACTTCGTGAATCGACGTTACCAGGCGCGGGCGCTGACTATCCGGCAAACCTTTCCAGGCAGCCCGAGCAATGCGCGCAGGATAAGGACCTCGTGCATGCAGGACATCCGGCTGTAGCGATTTTAAATGCGTCCGTAGCCGGCGCTTCATAATCAGGTTTCGCAACAGAGACGACTGCCCCAGCGGCAAGGTGATATGGCGACTCCCATGGAGCTGCAAGCGCGACACCAACTCTCCCCCGGCCGAAATCACAATGGATTCATGCCCCTGTTTGACCAGCTCCTGAGCAAACTCCAGCGCCGTAAGCGCCACTTCCCCGCCTTCCAATGAGGGTAATACCTGAACGATCCGCATAACTGTTACCCAGCCGTCCCTTTTGCATTCCTTAATGTATCCAGCAATTCTACCGCTGATTTAAACGCCATTGCGCAGAAATGTTGCGGCAACGACAACCGGTCACATTTCTGGCGCGATGCAGTAGCATGCGCTCTTGTGAAACAATCACACTGCCTATGAGCAATCGGTTATTACAAGTATTTGAAAGGGAGCCGCAAAGGAACAATGCAAGCAAAGGAAAAGTCCGGATTAGCGCGCAGATGCTTTCTACTAATTGCCGCGCTGCTCTGCGTGGTAACTTCCACGTATGCCGCAGAAGATCGGGGACTGTTACTCGAAGCCAGTAAAGACGGGCATAAAATTTACCTGTTGGGCTCAATCCATCTCGCTGACCAGAGCTTCTACCCGCTGCGGGACGTCATCTTAAACGCCTACAACAGTAGCGACGCCCTGGTGGTAGAAGCTGACGTCATTGCGATGGAATCCGATCCACAGCTGCAACAGAAGGTAACGCAGGAATCCTTCTACCCCCCGGGCGACCAGCTGAAGAACCACATACCACCGGAACTGTATGGTGAATTACAGGAGTGGCTGCGGAAACGCATGATCCCGGAGCGCCTTTTCAGCCGTATGCGCCCTGCCATTGCCATGATCACCCTCAGCATCGTGGAAATGCAGGCACACGGGCTGGACCCCAACGCGGGGATTGATCGCCACTTTCTTGCCGAAGCGCACCGCCAGGTAAAGCCTATCCTCGAACTGGAAAGTGTCTTACAGCAGTTGCAGCTATTGAACAGCCTGGAAAAGCCGGAACTCTATCTGAAGCAGACGCTGGAACAGCTTTCAGAAATGGATCAGTTTGTTCCGCGCATCACCGGAGCCTGGAAAGCCGGTGATCAGGAGGCGCTCTACGACCTGATTTTCCGCCAAGACATCGAGCAGTACCCGGAGTTTGTACAGCTGCACGAGCGGCTGTTCTACCGGCGCAACCGAGAGATGGCGAAAAAGATCCAAACCTTCAGCGAGCAACATGGAAAACTGTTCGTTGTGGTGGGTGCAGGGCACCTGATCGGTGAAAAATCCGTTTCCGATTACCTGAAAGCCGCCGGCTTCAACATAAAGCAGATTTGACCTCCCTCTCTACTGTCTCGGGCAACTAGACTGGTACGGCATCTGGCTCCGCAATTGTTACAGGATTATTACAAACTGAAACATTTAATTTTATGGATCTCGGATGTTTCAGAAATGTTTCTAATTTTTGACAGACAAAATGGACTGCTAGAATCCGCCGCCATTACAAAAGCCAAATGACACGGGATATTTCAAATGGACCGCCTCCATAAGAGCCTGATGGCCACCGCCCTGACCAGCCTGCTCTCCGGTACCGCAGTAGCGGATGAAGCGACAACCAAGGGCAACCTGAAAATCACCTCCGATGACGGCAACTTCTCCGCCTCACTCGGCGGGCGTATTCACTTCGATACTTACCTCTTTGACAGCGATCTCGAAGATCCCACCAGCACCACGGACTTCCGCCGCGCGCGTATCACCCTGAAAGGCAACATCTACGACTGGAGTTACGTGCTGGAGCAGGACTTTACTGGCGGCGACACCCTGAGCGGCTACCGCGATGTGTTCCTGGCGCACAAATTCCTTAACGGCGAAGTGCGTATCGGCCAGTTCAAACCTTTCCGCTCCATGGCGGAAATGACCAGCTCCAATGAAATTACCTTCCTGGAGCGCCCGTTTTCCAGCGCCACCGGCCTTTATGACGGCAACCAGTTCCAGCAGGGTATCGGCTGGACCGGCGTTCTGGACTGCTTCACCCTCGGCATGATGGCATTCAACTTGCGGGATGCGGGCACACCGCGCAACGAAGGCCTGGGCGCAGCGGGACGGTTGGCCTGGCACCCGATAAATACTGATAACGAGACCCTGCACCTGGGCACCTCCATCAGCTACGAGAATGCCAACCAGGACTCCCCAGAGCTGACCGCGGAAGCCGACTACGCGGGCCGCCGCGGCCCGTCACAGCTGATGGCGCTTACACCTACTGGTGACGCATCCACCGCCGCACTGGAGCTGGCCGGCAGCTACGGACCTCTGTACCTGCAGGCGGAATACGTTATTGGCAGCTTCGACGGAAATTACTACCTCTCAGAAGACCAGTTCGAAGGTGAGTTTGGTGCGCCCGCGCCCTTTCCCTGTGACCCGGAGTTCGGCTGCTATATGAGCGACCAGACCATCCAAACCTGGTATGTCCAGGGCAGCTGGATGCTGACCGGTGAGCACAAGCCTTACAGCACACGGCGCGGTGCATTCAGCTCTGCCAAACCCAGCGGCGACGGACTCTGGGGCGGTGCCTGGGAACTGACGTTCCGCTACGACACCATGGAAAACCGCGATATCAGCAACCTGGAAGCCAGCAGCACGACCATCGGCCTCAATTTCTACGCCAATCGCAATGTTCGCTTTATGTTCAATTACATCATGGGCGACGACGATTTCACTGGCGATAATACCGATCAGTTCGGCATCCGCGCGCAGATCGGCTGGTAATAACGACACCGAGCTAAGCAAACAAAAATGGCGAGCCACTGGCTCGCCATTTTTGTTTGCTTACACAACTTGCGGGAATCACCCCACCTGCTGCGCCTTGGCTGGATCGAACACCTCCACCGGTGCCGCCGCAGCCCCTTCTACACCCGCTTTCGGGTTGTAAAAACGCTGTAGCGACAACTCCTTAAGCTCTTTCGCCTTCGCCACATTCGCATCCTTCACCGGACCATAGCCGCGGATCAGGTCGGGATAATTGAGCAACTCGATGGCCGCAGCATGGTTACTTGCATTGAGCTTGCCAACGACCTCGTCAACCACCTGCTCATACTCAGCAATCAGACGACGCTCCATCTTGCGTTCAGCGGTGTAACCAAAAATATCCAGCGCCGTGCCACGCAGGAATTTCAGCTTTGCCAGCAAGCCAAAGGCTTTCATCATCCAGCCGCCAAACTTCAACTTGCGTGGTCGACCGGTAATTTTGTCAAACGGGCTCAGTAACGGCGGAGCCAGGTTGAACTCCAGCTCGAAGTCGCCGGCAAAGCTTTCGCGCAGGGACTCGACAAACCGGCTATCGCTATACAGGCGAGCCACTTCGTACTCATCTTTGTAAGCGAGCAGCTTCGCATAATTGCGCGCTACGGTTTCCGCCAGCGCATCGCTACCCGGTACCTTGAGGATTTCCGCATCCTTTACCTTATCGACCAGGGCACGATAGCGACGGGCCAGCGCTGCATTCTGGTACCCGGTAAGGTGGGCCACCCGGTGTGCAACCACCCCTTCAAGCCCTCGGGGCAACACCTCAACCTCCTCCTGTACGAGGAGGCGATTAAGCGTATCGGGATCAGCGGCAGCGAGACGGCCCGCAGCCAACCCCTGAAGGTTTGCCTCGACGGCAACGCCGTTCAAACTGATCGCCTGGCGGATCGCATCGAGCCCGAGCGGAATCAAACCCTTCTGCCAGGCGAAACCAAGCATAAATATATTCGCTGCCAGGGTATCGCCCAGCGCAGCTTTGGTCAGTTTGTGCCCCTCAACCACATCGAGCTTGAGTACCGCATCCTTGATCGTATCCAGCACGGCCTGTGGCGAGTGAATATCTTCGCGCCCGAGTACCGAAGCTGCTGTCGGACTCAAATGGGTATTTACCACTGCCCGGCTGTGGGTCTCATCCAGCTTTGCCAGGCTCGCAGACAGGTTACCGGCCGCAATCAGGTCGCAGGCCATCAGTGCGTCGGCACGCCCATCGGAAATCCGTACAGCCTGCAAGGACGAAGGATCATCGGCAAACCGCACATGGGAATACACGGCGCCGCCTTTCTGGGCGAGACCGGTCTGGTCCAGCGTACTACACGCCTTGCCTTCAATATGCGCGGACATAGCCAGCAGTGCGCCAATCGTTACCACGCCGGTGCCACCAACCCCGGTAACCAGCAAATTGAATGGTTCATTCAGTGCAGGGAGCACTGGCTGCACCAGCTTATCCGCTGTATCACACAAGGTATCGCCCACCCCCGCGCGCTTGCTCAACTTGCCACCCTTGACCGTCACAAACGACGGACAGAATCCGTTTACGCAGGACATATCCTGGTTACAGCTGGTCTGATTGACCCGTCGCTTGTCGCCGAGTGCAGTTTCCACTTTTTCGACGGCGATACAGCTGGACTGGGTAACGCAGTCACCACAGCCTTCACACACCAGCTCATTGATAAACGGACGCCCTTCGGCCTTGGGCAGCAAGCCGCGCTTGCGCTTGCGGCGCAACTCAGTAGCGCAGGTCTGGTCGTAAACGATCACGGTACAGCCGGGTGACTCCCGCAACTCTTCCATAACCGCGGGCATGTGATCCCGGTGGCGGATTTCCACTTCTGCAGGAAATGCCAGCGCATTGCCGTACTTGCTCGTGTTGTCCATCACCAGGACGACCTTGTTCACGCCCTCTGCCAACACCTGGCGGCAAATCATATCCGGGCGCAGTTCGCCATCGTGGGGCTGGCCGCCAGTCATGGCGACTGCATCATTAAACAGAATCTTATAGGTAATATTGACCCGGGCAGCCACCGCCGCACGAATAGCCAGGATGCCCGAGTGGAAGTAAGTTCCATCCCCGAGATTGACGAACACATGCGGCTCACTGGTGAACGCAGCCTGACCAATCCAGTTCACACCTTCCGCTCCCATCTGGGTAAAGGTGTAAGTTTCCCGGTCCAGCCACTGCGCCATATAGTGACAACCGATACCCGCCAGTGCGCGACTGCCTTCCGGCACTCGGGTAGAGCGGTTGTGGGGGCAACCCGCACAGAACATAGGCAGGCGCGCCACACTGGAACCGGCCTGCGCAGAGATCCGCTCTGCCAGCGCATCCAGCCGCATCAGGCGATGTCGCGCCCTCTCACCGAGTTTATCTTCGCCCAGCAGATAGCCCAGTACCTGTGCCACAACGGCCGGTGACAGCTCTCCATACATGGGCAGCAGCGGGTTATCGTGCTCATCGACCTTGCCGAGAATCCGTGGGAAATTCGGATCTCTCAGGTGCACGTTGTACAGCTCTTCTTTGAGCTGCACTTCCATCAGGCTGCGCTTTTCTTCCAGCACCAGCAGCGAGTCCAGGCCGCGAGCAAATTCCTGAATTCCGGGAACGTCCAGCGGATAGGTCATGCCCACTTTGAGAATGCGGATACCCAAGGCTTTGGCCTGGGCCTCATCGATGCCCATGTCCTCGAACGCCTGCATCAGGTCGAGGTGAGCTTTACCGGCCGTCACGATACCCAGGGTCGCATCAGGCGTATCCAGCACCAGCTTATTCAGCTGATTCGCGCGGGCGAAGGCCAGTGCCGCCGGGCGCTTGTAGCGCCACAGGCGCTCTTCCTGTTCCAGCGGGTTATCTTGCTTGCGGATATTGAGGCCGCCTTCCGGCTGTTTGACCTCGGGATATGTAAATGAGACACCGGCGGGATTAACCTCGACCATGGACGAACTGTCCATATTTTCCGCCAGGGTAATCATCGCCACCCAGCAACCACTGAAGCGCGACAACTCCAGGCCATAGAGCCCGTAGTCCAGTACCTCCTGCACCGTAGCGGGGTTGAGGACGGGTATATGCATGTCGACGAAAGCGAACTCGGACTGACCGGGATAGGACGAAGACTTACAGCCGTGGTCATCACCGGCGATGATCAGGGCTCCGCCCCTGGGCGAAGAGCCGGCAGCGTTCGCATGGCGAAACGCATCGCAGGAACGGTCAACCCCGGGAGTTTTTCCGTACCAGATACCGCATACCCCATCCACTTCCGCACCATCAAACAGGCCCACTTGCTGCGAACCCCATACGGAAGTCGCCGCTAGCTCTTCGTTGACGCCGGGTACGAAGCGGATGTTGTACTCATCCAGCATTTTCTTCGCGCGCGATAGCTGCTGGTCGTAACCGCCGAGTGGCGAGCCACGGTATCCGGAAATAAACGTCGCAGTATTGAGACCGCGAGCGCGGTCAATGCGCATTTGATCAATGGGCAAACGCACCAGGGCCTGGATCCCTGACAGCAGTACCTGCCCCTGGAGGGTGGTGTATCGATCATCCAGAGAAACCGGGGCCGCTTTGGCAACCTGGGTCTCACTGGCCATTTTTTGCTCGCTCATACGCCTACATCTTCCGCTTTTGCACGAATGTCCGCTTCCAGTTTGTAGAATTGGCACTCGATAATTATTGTGATTCGAGGCGCGCGCCGCAGATTGAGGCGCCATTATTTATGGCTTGTAGCAAAGGCTGCCAAATACAGCGACGGCGTGGTCAAGTCATACTAGTGCCTAGCGCGCAACAAGACATTGCTTTATTTGCACTGTTCTGCGTAAAATTATGACAGCCATCTCGGCTAGCACAGAAACTGTAGGACAGGAGTTTATATGAAGCGCTCAACAGACCTGGATGATTTCGACCGCAAGATTTTGCGGGCGCTGCAGGAGAACGCCGATTATTCCATGGCCGAGCTGGGCGACAAAGTCGGTCTTTCCCATACCCCTTGCTGGCGACGCATCAAACGTCTGGAAGCAGAGGGCATCATCCGTGGCCGCGTCACGCTGCTCGACCCGCGTAAACTTGACTTGGGGGTCACAGTATACTGCTATGTGACGATTCACAACCACGACGAAGACTCGCTGAATAGCTTCGAATCTGCGGTGCAGGATGTAAATGAAGTGGTGGAATGCTACTCCACCAGTGGTGATAAAGACTATGTATTACGTGTTGTCGTAGACAGCGTGGAACACTACGAGCAATTACTGAAACGCTCTCTGGTACACCTGCCCAACGTGGCCTCGGTCAACTCCACTTTCGCACTGAAACAGGTCAAGTACACCACTCAACTGCCTCTGTAAGCCTCCGCCTCCCGGCTGCTAAGGGGTAAGGGTTCCGAGCCCAGCGCTGGTATTGAAACCAGTGTGGGCTCCTGCAGCCTGCCCCGAGTTCCGCTTGCTGACAGTTCACAGCCGCAACTAGCGGGTCTCGAGCTTGCTGGTCACCTGCCACAATACCTGCTCCAGACTCAATCCATCGCAGTCCACCACAATATCAGCGTAACGGCGATACAGTGCCTGACGCTCCTCAAATAGCGCCTCAAAGCTTTGCCCGGGTGCTTTGGCAATCCCACGGCTTTCGTAATTGTGAATTCGCCGGCGCAGTTCGTCCGCCGAGCAATTAAGGAAAACCGCTGGACCAAAGCTCAGCAGGTTGTGCATTCCCTCTTCGCTGTATACCGCACTGCCGCCAGTCGCGATCACGTGGTTTGGCAAGTTTGCCTCTGCGATTACCTCGCCCTCGATCCGGCGCAGGTTCAGGTAATCCGATTCATTCATGATTTCCTGCAGGGTCTTGTCTTCCCGCAGCTGGATCAGCACATCCGTATCTACAAAGTCCTTGGCCAACTCTTTCGCTAACAGAACCCCCAGAGTACTTTTACCGGCACCAGGCATACCGATCAGAACCACACTGCCCTTGCTATGCATGTTTATTGAACTTCCTATTTATACGGCCTACTTCGTTAATCCCCTCGCCGCGGCAGTATCAAAGACCGCAGCCAGCCCAACAGGCTGTTGCCCGCGAGCAGCATTTTATCCAATTCATCCAGATTGTGCGCCTGGCGGAAACTATCGGCAAACAGGTCCTCACGGGTAATCATCCGGCGTCCGGGGCTGATCTGTTTGATTTCCCGAGCCGGATTGCCCGCGACCACGCTATTGGCCGGTACATCTTTGGTCACAACGCTGCCGGCACCCACTACGGCGTTGTCACCTATGGAGACACCCTTACACACGATGGCACTGTCACCAATCCATACATTGTCGCCAATAACGATGGGCGCCGTACAACGAAATGGTCGGGCGCGATTATAGATGCCGTGCCAATCCGAATCGGATATATACACGTTTGCCGCAAACATACAGGCCTTGCCAATCACGATGGATTCCGCTGCCGAAATTCGCACACCGGGCGAGACAAGCACATAGTCCCCTATGGAAATATGGGCATCCCCACCCCGGGGTGCCAGTGCCGTAAAACGGATGCAGTTATCCGGCGTAGAAATAAGGTGCGGAAAATTTCCGAGCCGAATATTGCTGCCGAACACTTTGACCGATGCCGGGTGCATGATCTCCGGCTCTCGCCCACAAGCATCGAACTGGGGCAGTAAAAAGTGTCGCACTTTCCAGTTGCGCCATTGGAGCATCCATCGCTTCAGCCAATAAGGTCTATGATCCTTGCGCATCCTGGGGATTGCCTACTCTTTCAGTTTGTTATTGTCACTGGCACTGTCGTTACAGCACATTGCATTCCTGCGTCCCGGCAATTACCTTCACGCAATAATCAATTCAGATAGAACATCATGGACAACACACTCCCCCTCGATATCGACACCGTCAAAGGCTTTCTTGATCCAGTGGAAGGCGATGCCCTTTATCGCCTGGCGGCGGACGCCAGCAATCTGGGCCCATGCCTGGAAGTTGGCAGCTACTGCGGTAAATCCACGGTGTATATTGGCAGTGCCTGCAAATTGATGAACAACACCCTGTTTGCTGTCGACCACCACCGCGGATCTGAAGAGCACCAACCGGGCGAGGAATACCACGATAGCGAACTGTTTGATCCGCAAGCGCAACTGATGGACAGTTTTCACAGTTTCCGCAGCAATATGCGAAAAGCCGAGCTTGAGAGCTGTGTCGTACCGATTGTCGCGCCGTCAGGGATAGCTGCCCGCCACTGGAACACCCCGCTGGGAATGGTATTTATCGACGGAGGCCACTCGCGGGAAGCGGCCTTGACGGACTACCGTAGCTGGGTTCGCCATATCGTACCGGGCGGATTCCTCGCCATTCACGACATTTTCCCCAACCCGCAAGATGGCGGCCAGGCTCCCTACGAGATATACCAGTTAGCGCTGGCTTCCGCTCAGTTCGAGCTGGTCGAGATGGTCAAAACGCTCGGCATCCTGCGGCGCGTCCAGTAACTCGACACGGGTAAACAGCCTGCTGGCAGGGGTAAGCCCTGTCAGCGCATCCGCAGCCAGCATCATGGCGCCGACGGTCCAGGTGGTTTTTTCCTCGGGCCAGATCGCACTATCGCGATACACGTAGCCGGTCCAATAACCGCCGTCACTATCCTGCCAACGGTGAAGCGCGCGATAGATTTTCAGGGCTTTGCTCCCCTCCCCTGCCGCCAGAAGCGCCATAGTCAATTCGCAGGATTCCGCCACCGTAACCCAGGGCTCATCGTTCACACAGCGACAGCCGAGTCCGGCCACGACAAATTCGTCCCATTTTTTCTGCAGCCGCATGCGCGCGGCATTGCCGGTAAACGCACCGCTGAGCACCGGATAGAACCAATCCATGGAAAACCGGGCCTTGCTTTCCCATGTGCGATCGAAACGCTCGGGATTTTCACGCAGCGCAATACCGAGCCGATGTCGCCCTTCCACCCAGGAGCGACTTTCAATACCCAGCGTGTGCGCGATATTGATCCCGCATTCGAGGCTCTTGTAGACAGATGAGCAACCTGTAATCAGCGCATCCTGCAACGGCTGACCATCAGCATCCACCGCCCACTGAATCTCGCCATACTCGGACTGAAGCGACAACACAAAGCCCAGCGCCTTCTCGACTACCGGCCACAAACGGACCAGAAATGCCCGGTTCTCGCTGATCAGATAGTGATGCCAGACTCCCGTCGCGATATACGCTACAAAATTGCTCTCGCGGCGTTCGCAATTGTCAATTTCGCCATTTCGATATGCCGCCCACCAACTGCCGTCCGGCAATTGATTTTGAGCCAGCCAGTCGTACGCCTTTTCCGCCGCAGCAAACTCGCCGGCAATGCTTAACCCCATTGCGGCTTCAACGTGATCCCAAGGGTCGGCGTAGTGCCCAGAAAACCAGGGGATGGAACCATCATCCAGTTGCTGGGACAGAATATAGGCCGCGCTACTTTGCAAAAAGTTTTCGGGAAACACTCGCTGTGCAGTCGCACTCACTGTCGCGGTCGCGACGAGTTGATCGCTCACGCCGCCACCTCCCGAGCGGTTTCACTTGGGGAAACCATGCTCACATCAACTCTGGAAGATGCCCCGGAAACCAGGGCCTCGGGTTTAACAAAATACAGCGCGATGCTTTTACCCAACAACGGATTGAGCAGCTTTTCCACCACACGTGTAAGCCGGGGCTTCTGCATCAGATCCCAAACCAGAAAACGGTGATAGGCACGGACAACACCCGCGTCATCCCGCCCCCAAAGCAGGCACTTCAACCACCAGTATGGCGAATGCAATGCGTGCGCTTTGTGGCGCGCAAAATACCGGTGCCCGAGGGTTTCTATACGACTGCGGAGCTGCTTTTCCCTGAAAATTCGGATGTGCCCTCCTTCAACCTGGTGATAGGCCTCCGAGAGCTTCCAGCAAACCCACTCCGGAAAAAATGCCGGGACAGTCGCAGCAAAAATCCCACCGGGTTTCAAAATTCGATCAATTTCTTTCAACACCCCCTGGTAGTCGTGGATATGCTCCAGTACTTCGGAGCAAATCACTACATCGAAGGCGTCATCGGCAAACGGCAGTTGCAGACCATTACCCACACCGAGCAATAACCGGCCACGGCAGTCAGAAGCCTCGGTAAAGGGAGCGGCCTTGTCCTTCGCGGTACGTACGTCACTCAGACTGAGGTCGAAGCCATATACATCAACCGGATCAGTAATCATCAGGTGAATCGCATGACGACCTTCGCCACATCCCAGATCCAGTACTTTCTGGCCCGCTTTCAGGTTGAGAAGTTCGGGATTGACCGTAATCATCAGGCCGCTTCCCCACTCTTTTGAGGCGCACAATCAGCACACTCGTCAGTATTGGCAGCCTTTTTTTGCATCTCTTCAGGAGCACCACGTAACCGCGCACGATCTATCGCGCTCCCCTTGCCCTGACGCTGCGCGAGTATTTCGCGATAAAACTGTGTCAGCTGCTCTGCGACCCGGCGCCAGGAAAATTCGAGCTCGATGCGCTCCCGCCCAAGGCGACTGTATTTTTCACACAACGTCGGATCAGAGAGGAGACGATCCACTGCCCGTGACAGTGCGCCACTATCTCCCGCTGGAACAATGATGCCAGCATCACCTACCACCTCTGGCAGAGCACCGCCATCACTGGAAATGACCGGCACTCCGCAGGCCATCGCCTCTCCCGCAGGCAACCCAAACCCTTCATAAAGCGATGGGCACACCACCATCTGCGAGGTGCAATAATACTCCACCATTTCCTGATGGCTGATTCCGGAGACAAACTGCACCGTATCCTCCAGTTTCAACTCCCGTAACAATTGCTCAGTTGCTCCACCGGCCTGCAGTTTGCCGACCACCAGCACTTCCAGCTCCGGGTATTTCGGGCGTAATAACGCCACCGCCTGTAACAGAAAGCGCAGCCCTTTGAGCGGCTGATCTGCCGAGGCCGTAGTCATTATCCGCATCGAGTTTCGCTTCAGCCCTGGCACCGGATGAAAAACTTCAGTATCGATACCGTTGTATATCAGCTGCATTTGCTCCCGGCGCACACCAAACTGATCGACAATATCCTCTAGAGATTGCGTTGATACCGTAACAATATGTTTTAACTTTCTTGCAACGCGTTTCTGCATGCGTAAAAAGTTGTGCCAGCGCCGCACCAGCAGGCGATAAAACCAATCCGGTGCCGCATCGAGCGCCAGCTGGCGGTCGCGGGTTATCGGGTGATGTATTGTCGCTACTACGGGAATTCCCGATTTTTCGATATCAAGCAGGCCATAACACAGGGACTGGTTATCGTGAACAATATCGTATTGCGTTCCGTCACGACGTAAATACCTGGACACGCGCCGACCAAAGGTATAGGGCTCGGCAAATCCACCGGTCAGCTTACTGAACCACTCAAAAAAATCGGCCCAGCTTCGTAAATGCCGAAGGCGAAGCGCCATGGCCGGATTGGCATGTTCATAGAGATTGAGACCGGGCATTTTAATCAGGCGAACCCGCGCATCCAGTTCCGGATACGGCTGCCCGGAGATGACATCGACCTCATGACCGGCATCCACCAGCGCTTTACTGAGGTAATGCAGATAAATTCCCTGCCCGCCGCAATGGGGATGACTGCGATAGCCCAGCAGGCAGATTTTCAGCGGTCGATCAGCAACCGCGAGACCGTCGGTAGATTCTCCCAAGGCGGTCATAAACTCCCCATATTTTATTGTTCTGGCAAGGCAAACTGCCGGTTGCCGAAAGGGCAAAGAATACACCGGCGAAGATATGACTGCCATACGCCATCGGTCCACATAATTGATGGGACTGTTCAGTCAACTTCAATATGGCAATACATACCCGTAATTGGCAGCCCCCGAGTGAATACAACCCGGAAAATCCCCCACCTGCCCCGCCATATATACGGCAAAACCGGTATTACTGATTTCCAGAACGGTGCGCACAACAAAGCCCCGGACGTCACATATTCATGCGGCGTCCGGGGCGATGAAGTCTGGAGCAACGTTCAGATCAGAAGCTGAATTTATAGCCAATCCCGAGATTGAAGATCCACGAGTCATAATCCATATCGTCTTTAATTCGCACTGACTCAACAGCACCGGTACTCAGGGTCAGGGCATCAAAGCCGAGCTCCAGTTCCGGATCCGCATCGATATACATTGCAGAGGCGTTGAACAACCAGTTGGCATTGCGACCAAATTCAATATCGACACCGACCTGAGCAGTCCAGCTAAACGAACTACCGAAATTGATCAGGCCGTAATCGCCTGTACTGTCACTGTAAACCGGACGCAGGAAATCCTGTTCAATATCAGTGTAATTAATACCAACACCCACATAGGGCTGAACCCAGGATTCCACACAGACCGGATACCAGTCCAGATAGAGACTGGTTACATAAGTTTCAAAATCGCCGACACTATCAGAAGCGCGAACATCAAAGTCCTCCGTCCGCACAAAGGCATCGATGCTTGCATCGAGATCTGCACTGTTCATGTGGTACAACTCTAATGCCCAGTGGTCGGCCACAAAGAACGTACCGTTGATGAACCAGGTCGTATCTTCATCCAGATTCAGGGAGACATTCCCGATACCCTCAACCAGGGTGTCCGGGTCATTCGGATCTTCGACAAGAAACTCCAAATCATCCCGGGTGGACAATACGGAATCGTCAACATCCATGTAGGCAGCACCGATGCGTACGATCATGTCGCCGCCGGTAAAGTCGGCAAATGCCGGGGAGGTTGCGCCCACGGCGGCAAACGCCAGCGGGAGAATCAGGGACTTGGTTCGCATGGTTAACTCCTTTTAACTCTGAAATGCTCCATGGCCGCAGGAGACACACCTCTTCCTTCGTGACTCCGGCACGCGGTTAAATTCAGTATAGGTGGAGTTTTCAGAGAAACCGCAAGGAATACCTACGCAAGTCCCGTCAAATAGGAAGAAATTTCTGCAAGAAAAAAAATGCAAAAAAATGCCCGCCAAAAGGCGGGCCAGGATTCTCGAACACACTTTCAGGAGGAGAGTTTGCGACACACTGCGTACTAAGCCGCAGCTGTCTGTTTTTAGGTATAGCAGAGCTCACCACCCCGCCTTATCTTCTGTCACAAATCCCCTTGAATACAGGTCGCAATCAACGCCGGTAAAAATTTCCGATTGCTTTATACACGCTGCAGGTAACTCTGGTACTCAACGTCAGTCACCCGCGCTGCAATTTCCGCCTGCTCCTGCTGCTTCAGCAGTACGAACAAATCGACAAATTCCGGATCCAGGTATTCCTGCCAGATCGGACTGTCAGCAAAGCGCTGCAGAGCACTACCCCAGTTGTTAATAAGCTGCTCACTTTCAACCTGGTAGGCATCGCCCTCGACCGCAGCCGGAGGTTGTAAACCATTTTCCAGTCCGTGACAGACGCCCGCCAGAATCGCTGCCAACACCAGATACGCATTGACATCAGCACCGGCAATACGGTGTTCGATGCGCCGCGCCTTGCTCTCGCTGGCAGGGATACGGAAAGTCACCGTGCGGTTGTCATAACCCCAACACAAGTTGAGCGGCGCATGGCTACTTTCCTGAAAGCGACGATAGGAGTTGCTGTGTGGTGCAAACACCGCCATGGCATCATTCGCCGTGGCCATCATGCCCGCTACGGCATGGCGCAGCAGATCAGCCCCCCGATCAGTTCCATCGTCAAAAACATTATTGCCCTCGCCATCAATCAGGCTCATATGCACATGCATGCCATTTCCCGCCCGATCTCCGAATGGCTTGGCCATCGCACTCACACGCAAGCCATGACTGCGGGCGACCCCTTTGAGCAGGCGCTTGAACAGCAGCGTTTGATCCGCGACTTTCAGCGGGTCATCACAATGCAGCAGGTTGATTTCGAACTGGCCGGGGGCACACTCGGACAGAATCGAATCTGCAGGGATTCCCTGCTCTTCACAGGCCGCACGCACGTCCGCAAAAAAGTGACGCTGAGCGTCCAGCTCTGCGAGGTCATAAACGTCGGTTGATGGCACCAGCTCTGAATCGTTATCGCTCACCGGCAGAGGATGCCCCTGTGCATCCATATCTTCCTTGAGGAGATAAAACTCAAGCTCGGTGGCACACACTGCTTTGTAACCCAAGTCAGCAAGGCGAGATACCACCTTCTGCAGCTGGGCGCGAGGATCTGCATAGAGTTCGGAACCGTCCGCCTCATACAGCTGCATGTGCAGTTGCGCGGTTTTTTCCCGGTGCCAGGGTGCAAGACAGATTGGCGAAACCGGGTGGCAGACACCATCACTGTCTCCGCTGGCAAATACCAGGGGACTGTTCTCGATGTCTCGGCCCCAGATATCGAGGCTTACCGCACTGCGCGGCATCTGCAACCCGCCCGCGAGCAGTTTGCGAGCAGAGTCTGCAGGCAACCACTTACCTCGGGGGATTCCATTGATATCGAATGCAAAGCCCTCAATCCATTTAAGATCCGGGTGCTCACTCAGAAAAGCCTCAGAAGCTTCAAGGATGTCTGCGGGCGGCTGATATTGTTTTTCTACTGCCATAAAGTGTTTTCGCGTTTGCTGGAATGGCCCTGCCCACCCTGTGTCGGGTTGAGATCCGGGCCAGTGTATGACCAGGAACCCAAAACGTAAAAATGGGGGGCAGGTTCGGACGATATTACGCCATCGCCTGGGCGGTATCATCCAGCGCGCGTCGCGCTTTTTCCACCAGCTCATCAACCTGGTCGCAGGTAATGATCAGCGGCGGAGCAATGATCATGGTATCGCCGGTAGCTCGCATGACCAGACCGTTCTTGATACTCATATCACGACACACGGTACCGGCTGTGCTCTTGTCATCAAATCGCGCGCGACTGCCCTTGTCTTTGACCAGTTCCAGCGCGCCAACGAGGCCGAGATTACGCGCCTCCCCCACAATCGGGTGATCCGCCAACTCCGCCCAGCGCTTGGCCAGGTAAGGCCCGGTATTATCGCGCACGTTTTCGATGATTTTTTCATCTCGCAGAATATTCAGGGTGGCGATACCTGCCATACAGGCCGCCGGGTGTGCCGAGTAGGTGTAGCCGTGGGTAAACTCGCCACCCTTGGCCTTAATCACGTCCGCCACCCGATCGCTGATCATGGTGCCACCCAGTGGGAAATAGCCATTGGTGACCGCTTTCGCAAACGTCATCAGATCCGGCTGCATACCGTAGTAGTCAGCACCGAACCACTCACCGGTACGCCCGAAACCAAAGATCACCTCATCCATTACCAGCAGGATGTCGTACTGATCCAGAACCTTTTTCACTTCCGGCCAGTAAGTTTCCGGCGGAATAATTACCCCACCGGCACCCTGGATCGGCTCAGCGATAAACGCGGCCACTTTTTCAGGCCCCAGCTCCTGGATTTTCTCATCCAGGCAGCGAGCGGCATAAACACCGAACTCCTCCGGTGACATGTCGCCACCTTCACCGAACCAGTAGGGTTGCTGGATATGCTCGATGTAGTCCAGTGCCTGGAACTGCTTGTGCATACCGCCCATACCGCCGAGACTCGCGCCTCCGATGGTAGAACCGTGATAGGCGTTCTGGCGTGAAATGACGATGCGCTTTTCCGGCTGATCTTTCAGGTCCCAATAGCGACGAATCAGACGCAGATTGGTGTCATTTGCCTCGGAGCCGGAGCCGGTAAAGAACACGTTATTCATGTGCGCCGGAGTAACTTCCGCCAGCAGGTCTGCCAGCTCAATGGAAGGTACGGTGGTGCACTGGAAGAAGCTGTTGTAGAACGGCAGTTTGTTGAGCTGCTCGTAGATCGCCTCACTGATTTCACGGCGGCTGTAACCCAGGTTACAGCACCAGAGGCCGGACATGCCGTCGAGCATGGTGTGCCCGTCGATATCAGTGATGTAGGCGCCCTCGGCACTGGTGATTACACGGGTTCCCTGGCGCCCCAGATCGTGAAAATCGGTAAACGGGTGCAGAAGGTGCTCGCGATCGTGTTGTTGTAATTGGCTTTTGTTCATGACCTCACTCCTGAATCACTGATTCGTATCTGCAATCGCCCAAACAGGGCGACCAAAAATGTGATCACATTCTAGGGGGAGCCCCAAGGGTTATGCAAGAACTATCGATAACTGCGCGAACGCTTGCGCTAAATACAGTTCGCTAAACACTATAGTCGTGACCAATGCACCGGGAACCTTTCAAACCCCAGCACTCCAACTGACACCCGGAAAGTTGCCGCGAGCACGCAGGGCAAAGCAAACCCACAAAGGGTGAAAACAGGAGCACCGAGGGGATAACGGGTACAACGATAGAGAGGTAACAAAGGTGGGAAACGCGCCGGCACGGCAATCGGCCGACGCATAAGACGAACGGTTTAACCAGGCCTCCTGAGGCTGACCTGGGGCAACACTGCCGTCAGAAGGCGCAGTCCACTGCGTCCAGCAGCATATGGATCACCAGGCCAATACCCAGCCAGCGCACGGGCTTCCAGGGTAAAAACATCGCCGCACCATAGAACGAAATCGGGAACATGGTGTGCAGGGGGTGGAAGTTGATACTGCAGCGATTCGGGTCGTATATCGGATCCGCCAGCAAATGGTCCAGATCAACCAGGTTCGCCGCCAACATGATAAGCGCCGCTTTCTTCCATTCTTCACGAAAGAAAAACCAGGCGATCGCCACAGGCACCAGTACGTGCAGCAGGATATGGAAATAACTAAACATCAGGATTGCATTAACTCTTCTGCAGAAATGGACCCGAGGCCCTCTTCGATATCCTGGCGAATCGCAGTGCGAACCCGCTGGATATCCTTACTTGCAATGGCCTCAATCAGGTCCTGGTGGCGATCCGGTAGCTCCTGCACACCAAACCGCTGAAACACGAGGTGTTGCAACGGAGCCGTCTGCAGCCACAGGCTTTCGATCAGGGAAAGGATGATGTGCGGGCGCCCGAGCTGATAGAGAGTAAAGTGAAACTCCAGGTTGCCGGTGACATACTCCTGCATGTCCTGGCTAGCCAGCGCCCGGGTGACCCGGTCGTCCAGCGCCCGCAACTGCTCCAGCTCCACCTCCCCCACGAACGGTAAAGCCTGCTCAGCAGCCTGGCATTCCAGCGCCACCCGAGCTGCACAGATTTCGTCCAGCTTTTCGCGGGTCATTGTGGGTACCGTGACCCTGCGGGTATCGGACAATTCCAGCGCGCGCTCGGAGGTCAACCGGCGCAGTGCTTCGCGCACGGGCATCGGACTGCAATCCAGCTCCGCCGCCAGCCCCCGTATCGTGACCGACTTACCGGGCAGAAACTGCCCCCTCAGAATGGCGTCTCGCACCTGGTAGTACACCCGTTCCTGCGTAGTGCGAAACTCTTCCTGTGGTTCATTGAATGCGGATTCAGTCATATACGCGATACCGGCTCGAAAATCAGGCAGACATTGCCAGCGCCAGCTTGTGCGGCGCCTGGTCTCCACCGACTTCGATCAACTCATCGGCGATCGCGCCAGTTTGCCACATTTCAAAGAAATCCTCCGCCACAGATTTCGCCGCGTCCACCACCGAGTGCCAATACTTCAGGCGCTCTTCTGTAGTGAGCTTCACGAAATCATCCCGATCCGGGATCTTTCCAAACGGCAATTTGGCGACCCAGGACGGCGACGGAGCAACCAGTATCACGTTCTGCATCGCCCCACCCCGCACCCAGCGCCAGCGGAAGCTCTTGTCGAACCAGCCCGGCACCATATACGGGAAGAAGTGCGGATACAGCACCAGTCCTTCCGGGTGCTTAAAGCCGAGATCGAAGTGGTAGTCGGTAATACCGCCGTCGCGGTAATTCCCTGCCGGAGCACCCTGAGGCGTCGGCACGCCGGCCATCACCAGCGGAATGGACCCACTGGCCAATACCGAGGCGCAGACGTTGTCCTGGCTCAAACGGGTATTAGTGGTACTCAGGTGATCGAAGGCGATACCGGACTGCTCGCCGGAATGGAAAACCACCCGATCCCAAAACGCGCTGAGGCTGCGCCGGCTCACGGCATTGGCCAGTGCCGACGCGAGAAGCGCCGGCGCCAGCACCATTTTTTTCTCGCTGGCCAGAGGACCGCGACCACGGACAGTCACGAAGTGGCTGTGCCACACCGGGTTATCGGCGACTTCACGGGCACCATTGCTGCCTAGTACTGCTTGCAGGATCTGCTCTCCCGCAGCGGTTACTTCCGCCGGTGTTGGCCTGTCCGTTGCGTAGGTCTGGTTGATATAGCCGTATTCCAGCTTTTCCAGCGCTTCCAGCGGGTTGGATGTCGCGTAACACATATTGCGGAAGCTGCCGATCGACGACCCTAAAGTCACAATCGGCGCCGTGCGATCGCGGAAGAACTCCCGCATCAGCACGCGATCCAGCTGACTGATCGCCAGCCATTTCGGCCCGCCCGAGGCGCCCACCAAGGTGGAAATCTGCCCCTGACTCAGGCCTTCCTCTCGCACCCTCTGCGCGGCGCTGGCGCCCGCGAGGATCACACAACTTCTCTGTTTCACGAACGAATCACCACTCTCCAGTGTTTTCCATGGATGCCCAGGGCTCCTGCGGCGCAAGGGGCTCACCCTTTTGCAACAACTCGATGGAAATGTCATCCGGGGAGCGAATGAAGGCCATATAGCCATCCCGCGGCGGACGGTTGATCGTCACCCCATTATCCATAAGATGCTGACAGGTCGCGTAGATATCATCTACCTGGTACGCCAGGTGACCGAAATTCCGGCCACCGGAGTAGGACTCCGGATCCCAGTTGTAAGTAAGTTCCACGCAGGGACGCTTGTTTTCGCGAGCGGCATCCGCATCTCCGGGGGCTGCCAGAAACACCAGGGTAAAACGGCCTTTTTCGTAGTCATTGCGCGCCACCTCAACCAGGCCAAGCTTGTCGCAATAAAACTTTAAAGATTCGTCCAAATCGGTGACGCGCACCATAGTGTGCAAATATTCCACTGCAGGTCCTCCTTAGCGGGATTACAATCGCGGGACAACTTAATCGGTAAACTCATCAGATACCAGAGCGAAATGTACCAAAAATACTATCGTCAGTTTTTACAGGCCGCACAAAATGCAGCCACCCCCGAATGCCCGGAAGCCATGCTGCACATGGCGTGCCACTCCCACCACTACTGGCCGGACGTAACCCTGGATGCCGTTCAGCAATACTGGCAGGACGCCGCGAACCTCGCCGATGCAAAGTGGGAACTTATCTTTGGTGAAAAAATCCCCGCGTTCCAGCGCGCGATCGCAGACACGCTGAATTTGCCGGCTCCGGAGCAGATCGCCCTGGCCCCCAATACTCACGAGCTTGTGGCCCGCCTTTTAAGCGCGTTCGATCCAGTGAAGCCGTTACGTATCCTGACGACCGACGGCGAGTTTTACAGCTTCGCCCGCCAGCTGCTGCGACTGGAAGAAATGCCCAACGTCGAGGTGGTACGCATACCGACAGAACCCTTCGCCACCCTGCCCCAGCGTTTTGAGCAAGAACTGTGCAGTGGCAACTACCAGCTCGCTTACGCCAGCCAGGTGTTCTTCGATTCCGGTGTAGCCTTTCCGCAACTACTGGAAATCGCCGCGCGCAAGCCCGACGCAACCCAAATGGTAATCGACGGATATCACGCGTTCTTCGCTCGTCCCACGGATCTCAGCGCGATTGCCGACAAAGTGTTCTACACAGCAGGCTCCTACAAATACCTGGGTGCCGGCGAAGGCATGTGCTTTATGTCCATTCCCCGCGGCTGCCAGTTGCGTCCGCTCAATACCGGCTGGTTTGCAGAAATGGCCGAACTGGAGAATCGCGCTGAAGGTGTGGGCTATGGCGATAACTGGTTGCGTTTTGCCGGCGCCACCATGGATTACTCCGCTTTATACAAAGCACTGTCGGTGCTGGAATTGTTCAAGCACGACGGAGTCTCCGTTGAAACCATCCACCGCTATGTACAGGAAAACCAGCAGCGCTTTCTGGCTGCGATGGATGCAGCAACACACCCCCTGCTAAACCGCAACAACCTGATTCACCACGACCTGGAAAATGGCCACGGACACTTTTTCACCTTCCGCTGCGGTTCCGCGGAGAATGCGGAGGAGCTGCAGGCTGAACTGCGAAAAAAAAATGTGCTCTGCGATCGTCGCCAGCAGTTGCTGAGACTGGGCTTTGCCATTTACCACCCGCAAGACGAGACGTTCGCGCGCCTGTTCACCTGAGATTCATGTTTTTCAGTGAACAATAGGCACTATTACGCGCCGGGTATAAACCCCGTAATAAGTAGTACCACTGGCAATACAAGGATTCGCCATGCAAAACACGATAAAACTGTTTACCGCCGGCCTGCTCGCAGGCCTTGTGGCATTCACAGCCGGCTGCGGCAACAGTACCGAAAGCAAGCCTACGGGCACACTGATTTCCATATCCTCACAAGGCGAAGCGAGCCGTGCGCCAGATACGGCCAGCCTCTCCGCAGGCGTGGTCACCGAGGCAGCAGAAAGTAGTGCGGCGATGAAAGACAACGCCGAGCAGATGGAAGCACTGATGAAGGCGATCAAAAAGGCCGGCATCGAAGACAAGGATGTGCAGACCAGCGGTATCAGCCTGTCACCCCGCTACAGCTACCCGGAGAACTCGGCAGGTAGTCCGAATCGCCCTGACCGCCAGATCACCAGTTATATAGCCCGCAACACGGTGAACATCACTGTGCGCAAACTGGACGACCTGAGCAAAGTCATCGATGCACTGGCCACTGCCGGCGCCAACCAGATCTATGGCCCCAGCTTCACGATCGGCGAGCCGGAACCACTGCTGGCAGAGGCTCGCGAAAAAGCCCTGGCGCAGGCGCGCGCCCGCGCGGAGTCTTACGCAAAAGCGCTCGACGCCAAGGTAGTGAGAATTGTCAGTATTTCCGAGGGCAGCCACGGCGGCATGCCGCGCCCGATGATGCGTGCAGAAATGGGGATGGCAAAAGATGCAGCCAGCACCCCGATCGCACCGGGTGAAACCAGCGTTTCCGTCAACATGGAGCTGGTTTTCGAACTCGCGAAGTAACGCATTTTCCAACTCTCCCGGCCACTGCCGGGGGAGCTGGTGAACGTTCTTATTCAGGCTGCTTGTAAACCTTACCGCCTTTCATTACGAAGCGAACACGTTGCAACGTAGTGATATCTTCCAGCGGATTTCCCACCACCGCAACCATGTCAGCCCACTTGCCCGGACTGATGCTTCCCAATTCGTCCTCCGCATTCAACAGCTGTGCGGCATTCCAGGTAGCGGAGCGAATCGCGTCCCCGGGGGACATACCACTCTGAACCATCAGGGCAAATTCCTGTGCATTGTCACCGTGACGGCTAACGCCGGAGTCCGTGCCAAAGGCGATATTCAATCCCTTGCGGTAGGCGCGACCAAACGTATCCTGGATCAATGGCCCGATTGTGGCCGCTTTAACCCGAACCATTTCAGGGAAGAAACCTTCCACGTGAGATTTTCGGGTCACCCACTCCCCCGCCATCAGTGTCGGCACATACCAGGTATCATGCTCTTTCATCAGCGCCATGGTGCGATCATCCATAAAGGTACCATGTTCGATAGAATCCACTCCGGCCGTGATCGCCCGCTCCATCCCTTCCTTACCATGAGCATGCACCGCCACGGTAAAACCGTAATCTTTGGCAGTAGCGACAATAGCTTCCAGCTCATCATCCATAAACTGGGGATTCTGACCACTCTTGGCCACACTCAACACACCACCAGTCGCCGTGATCTTGATCAGGTCGGCGCCATCCTTGTAGCGCTGGCGAACCGCCTGGCGCGCACTGGCGGCACCGTTCACAACGCCGTCCGCAGGACCAGGGCTGCCCATCAGGCTCGATTTGTACCCATTTGTGGGATCGGCGTGTCCGCCAGTGGTGGCAATTGATTTACCGGCGGTAAACACCCTCGGCCCGACGATATCACCGCGATTGATGGCATTGCGCAGGCTAACCGTGACATTCCCGCTATCCCCCAGATCCCGTACGGTGGTGAAACCAGCCATCAGGGTACGTTCAGCGGTGTTGACCGCACGCAGGGTGTAATCCGCCGGGTTCCAGGTAAACGTTTCGGTATAGGTGCGCGGGCCATACTCGTAGGCGAGATGGGTATGCATATCCATCAGGCCGGGCAGCAGAGAGTAACCGCGCAGATCAATCACCCGCTCCCCTTCCCGCTGCCGAAAGCCGCGCTCAACAGACTCAACCTTACCGTCGACCACGTGCACAGTGCGCTTCTCCAGCAGCCGCCCGCTCTCGCTGTCGAACATCCAGCCCGCCTGCACGGCGAGATTTTCCGCCGCAGCCATTGCAGAACCGCCGAGCAACAGCATCAAGCCGAGCAGGTGCCGCGCATGTCTTTGAAGTTTTGACCAACGCGCTGAAGTTACTCGGAGAGAGTAAAAAGTAGGAATTGCGGTCATTGTCGCCCCATGAAATGGCCGGAAGCTACCGGGATTGTTACCGGTTCGCGTTTCCTGCCAGATTTATTGTTATCAAGGAAGGCGACAATTTACCGCAATTGAGGTGGCGCGCAACAGCCCGACACACTCCATAGCACAATGATATTAAACAAACCAAACGACGGGCGAAGGTGACGATGCCGGGTGGGGCCTTGCGGGACCTCCTACGACATGGATGTCGCGAAAGAGCCCCCAGGGATAGGTTTACTACGTGTCTCGCAAGGTCCCACCCGGCAGCGTTACTGCCACCAGGCGATTTAAGTGGGCACAATTAATTAACTACCAGCTTCAACGGCTCGGCAATCACTGCTTACCAGGCAACACCTCCACCGGCCCAATATCCAGCGCTTCGATTTCTTTCTGAATCTTGCTGAGGTCGCCGACCACCATCCAGGTAAACTGATCCGGAGCGAGGTATTGCTTGGCTGCGGCCTCCACTTGCTCCTTGTCCAGAACACTTACCCGCTGCGGGTATTCGGCAATATATTCCGGCGGCAACCCCTTCTCCACTTGCCATGCGATACTCGACAACAATTGCCCTTTCGTCTGGAAGCGCGCGCTCTGCTTCAACACTTCATCGTCTTTATAATCGGACAGCTCCTTATCCTTCACTGGCTTACTGGATAGAAAATCGCGGTATTCTTTCAGCAGCTCGCGCATGGCCGGAGCAGTTTTGTCGGTTTGCACCGGCGCAAATACGATATATGGGCGCTGCGCTTCGGTATCGAGCGAAACCGCGCGGGCGCCATAGGACCAGTGCTTGTCTTCACGCAGATTCATATTGATACGGGAAGTGAACTTGCCGGCAATGACCGACGCCATGGCATCAAACGCTTCCGCCCCCTCCGGCTTCCACGGTGGCATCACCAGGCCCGCCATGATGTAACTCTGCTGGGCGCCCGGCCGATCAAGCAGGTATATACGCGCCTTCTCGGGCCGCGCCACCTCCGCCAGCTCCAGTGCCGGCAGCTCACCCCGCGGCGCCTCCCACTTGCCAAGCGTCTGGTTCAGCAAGCGGTAAATCTCGTCCTTGCTGACATCGCCCACGACCGTGAGCTGCGCGTTGTCCGGGCGCAGCCAGGTTTTGTGGAAGCCAACCAGGTCATCGCGGGTTATGGATTTGATGGCTTCCACCGTACCGGACCCGGTCAATGGTGCACCGTAAGGATGGTCTTTTCCAAATAACAGCGGGGGCAACTTCCGCAGTGCCAGGCTCTGGGGTTGCGCTTCTTCCTGGGCAATAGAATCAAGCCAGTTGGATTTGACCCGCGCCAGGTCCTCTTCCGGAAACAGAGGACTGGAAATAACGTCGCGGAACAGCTCCAGCGATGGCTTCAACTGGGTTTTCAGGGCACTGAAACTCAGGGTGTTGTAATCCAGCCCGCTGCTGGCACCAATACTTGCACCCAGCTCCTCTTGCCGCGCGCTGAATTCCAGACTGTCATAACTACCAGCACCTTCGCTCAACATTCGCGCCACCACCGACGCCAGCCCGGGTTGATCGCCATCGGCCGACGCGCCGCTGCGATACTGCAAACTCATGAACACCACCGGGGTATCGTGCCGCTCCGCAAGAACCACTTTGAGGCCATTGTCCAGCGTAAACGCCTGCTGCTCCGGCAGCTCCAGCTCGACCATTTTATTCACTACCGGTAACTTGCTGCGGTCCACATCCGCACCGGTAACGGAATATTTGTCTTTCGGCTCAATAATGAGTGTGTAGTGCTCCGGCGTCAGCCATTTTTGCGCTATGTCCTGAACCTCTTCCGCTGTCACCGCGGCGTAGTCTTTCAGGCTATCCAGCAAGGCTCCCGGGTCACCATAATAAAATTCCGACTGGGCCAGAATATCGGTTTTGCCACCAAAACCACCGATTTTCTCCAGACCCTTGACCAAACTGGCAAACTCGCTCTGCTTGATACGCTTGAGCTCCTCCCCACTGACCCCGGTACTCGCGAATTCGGCCAGCTCATCATTGAGCAGTTTTTCCACCTTCTCTACCGGCTGCCCGGGCTTTACATCCACCATAATAAACAACTGGCCCGCCAGCTGACGGCCGTAGTAAAACGCGCTAACACTGGTAGCCACTTTTTCATCCCTGACCAGGCGGCGATACAACAGCGAGTTCTTGCGGTTGGCCAGGAGAGACGTCAGCAAATCCAGCGCATTTTCTTCCTGGCTGCCAACGGCGGGTACATTCCAGATTTTATAGATACGCGTTTGGGGAACCTGATCCGTCATCACTTCCCGTTTTTGCACTTGGGTGGGCAGCTCCCAGCTCTTCAGCTGCGCGGGCACCGAGGTACTGGGAATATCCCCAAAGTATTCCCGGGCCTTCGCCATGGCATCTTTAACGGTAATGTCACCGGCAATGACCAGTACCGCGTTGGCCGGCTGGTAGTAATCGGTGAACCACTGCTTAACATCTTCGAGGCTGGCGTTATCCAGGTCCTCCATCGAACCGATGGTGGTCCACGAGTAAGGATGATCGGAGGGAAAGGTGCTCTTGGCGATGACTTCAAACGCCCGCCCATACGGGGCATTTTCACCCTGGCGTTTTTCGTTTTTGACCACGCCTCGCTGCTCGTCGAGCTTTTCCTGACTGATGGCGCCCTTGAAGTGCCCCATCCGGTCAGACTCCATCCACAGCGCCATATCCAGCGCGCCTACTGGCACCGTTTCGAAGTAGTTGGTTCGATCATTGTTGGTCGTGCCATTCATGTCCGTGGCACCCGAACGCTGGAAAGGTTCGAAGTACTCCCCAGGTGCGTTTTCTGAACCGTTGAACATCAGGTGTTCGAACAGGTGTGCGAAGCCAGTCTTTCCCGGAACCTCATCCTTGGATCCCACCTTGTACCAGATGTTGATTGCCACCACCGGCGCCTTGTGATCCTCATGGACGATTACTGTCAGCCCGTTTTTCAGCACTTCCTTGTGAAAAGGAATTTCGATTTTCGGGACTTCGACTCCTGACTCCCTGCCGCGGGCCGCTGCCTTACTACTGGCGGCAGCTTCTTTATCTACCGTCAATGCACGATGGGTATCGGGCTCTTCCTGCGCCGACTCTTCCCGCTGGCACCCGGCAAGTGCAACGGAAATAAAAATGGCCATTGCTGCCAGCCAACGGAAAGCACTGCACATCTGCATGGTTCGTTATCCCGGTTTTTGTCGTGAAAGGCGATGTCAACGAAGTTGCGCGGGATACAACTGGAAAAACAGCTGCACCCGTTGCGAGCGCATTTAGTTTAGGCAAAAAAAACGGGCGCCGTAGCGCCCGAAAAATACCTCACAGAGAGACGATAACGTCGTCGCGGGGATTTGAAATAATTTACGCCGCTGCAGAATCAGCGTCGTTGAGTGTGTCCTGATGCCCGAAGCGCTCTTCCGCGATGCGGTCTGCCACATGCGCAGTAGTTTCGCCGGTTTCATCCGCACGCTGGAAAATTTCCTGCATGGTAGTGCCAATGTTTTCGATGTGCGCCTTTACCTGCTCCGGGTTGTATTCACCCAGCTGCTGGTAATAAACGTCGATAATACCGCCGGCATTAATCACGTAGTCCGGTGCGTAAAGGATGCCTTTCTCACGCAGAACCGCCGCGTGGCGCTCTTCCGCCAACTGATTGTTTGCGGCGCCGGCAATGGCACCTACTTTCAGGCGTTCAATGGTGTTGTCGTTGAGGATTGCGCCAAGGGCACAGGGAGCGAACAGATCAACGTCCAGGTCGAAAATTTCATCGGCAGTCACCGCGGTCGCACCCAGCTCATTCACTGCGCGATCGACGTTGTCCTGGAAGATATCAGTAACAAACAGCTCGGCGCCGGCTTCTTTCAGCAGCTTTGCCAGACGGAAGCCCACATTGCCAACACCCTGGATCGAGACTTTGAGACCATTCAGATCGGTGCGCCCCCAACGGTGCGCCACCGCAGCCTTGAGGCCGACAAACACGCCATAAGCGGTTGACGGGGATGGGTCGCCGCCATGCTCCTGGCCTGCTGTCATACCGGATACGAATTCAGTGCGCTCACCGATAATTTTCATATCCGCCACACTGGTACCGGAGTCCTCGGCGGTGATATAGCGGCCACCAAGCGTGTTCAGGAAGTCACCCATGGCGCGCAGCAGCTCAGGTGTCTTTTCCTTGCGCGGATCACCAATAATCACCGACTTGCCGCCACCCAGCTTCAGGCCGGCCATGGCCGACTTGTAAGTCATGCCGCGGGAAAGCCGCAGCACATCGTTCAGGGCTTCGTTGTCATCGGCGTAGGGCCACATGCGGCAACCACCCAGCGAGGGGCCAAGGTTGGTGTTGTGTACGGCGATAATCGCTTTCAGACCGCTTTTGGCGTCGTGATAGAAAGCGACTTCTTCATGATTATCGTAAGCGGGATGGGAAAAAACACTCATAAACGTTCCTCTTCGGAGGCCGGTTTTGCGGCTGCGCCAGCCTCTGCCGATTTTGTCGGCTTTGCCCGCGGCCGCGATTTATTCTAGGGCCCTAAGAATATATCCACTGCCCCAATAAAGACATTGCGATCTTTGCGCAAACTGACCACGCATACCCGTATGCATCCCAATTTTTACGGATTTTTAGGATGGAATATCATATTTGAACCATATCGCCCAAATAGTCACCTAAAGGAAGGCATTGCCTGCCGCGCGCCATCAGACTCCCCCCAGCTATCTCTGGTCTGTTAACCCCGGTCTGGTAGAATCCGCGCCCAAACAGACCCATAGAGATTTATTCATGCTCAATGCCGACGCCCTCAAGCAGCTCAATCAGCTGAAATCCGACATCCGCTCCACCAAGGAATTCGCCGAAGGGCGAGTACGCGGCAGCAATGGCAAATTCGGATTTGTGGTATTGGACGATGGTCGCGAAGCCTTTTTGGCGCCGGCGGAAATGGACCGGGTATTTCCGGGTGACCGCGTGCGAGTCAGCCTGACGGAAGAGGACCAGGGCAAGCTCTCCGCAGAACTGGACTCACTACTCGAATCCGACCTTAAATACCTCGTGGGCGAGTACGTACAGCGCGGTCAGGGCCATTTCATCCAGCCCCGTGAACACGGCCTCTCACGCTGGATTTTCCTGCCCCCCAAAGCCCGGGGTAAAGCGCAGCCCGGCGAGTTTATTGCCTGCAGCATCGCTCGCCACCCGTTCAAGGACGGCAAAGCCCAGGCCAAGGTCGAAAGTGTGGTCGGCAAGCCGAATATGGCCGGCATCGAACATGCCTTCACCGTAGCCCAATACCGCCTGCCCGCCCAGTTCAGCCAGGCTGCTTCCGCACAGGCCGACGCCCTCCCCGCTCAACTGGAAAACCTCTGCGCAGAGCGTAAAGATCTCTCGGATCTGGGCTTCGTAACCATTGATGCCGAAACAACCAGGGATATGGACGATGCTCTGGCGGTAACCAAAGCCACTGCCGGATGGACGCTGCACATTGCCGTTGCCGACCCCTCCAGCGTAATCGAGCCTGGCAGTGCGCTGGATAAGGACGCTCGCGCTCGCGCGAACAGTGTTTATCTCACCGGCGAAACCCTTCCCATGCTGCCCAACAACCTGTGTGAAAGCGGCTTCTCCCTTCTGGAAGGTGAATTGCGACCGGCACTGGTAATGCACATCGAGGTTGGACAAGACGGCGCCCTGAATGGGTTCGAATACGAATTTGCCGCCATCCGCTCCCAGCACAAACTCAGCTACCAACAGGTTGCGCGCTTCATCGAAGGCGACGACGCTGCCGTACCAGAAGGCCAGCACATCAGCCTGCGCCTGCTGGATGACCTGAGTAAAGCACGGGCGAGCTACCGTGCCGGCCACTCGCTGGTTATGGAAGACCGTCCCGACTACGAGCTGATTCTGAATGAACAGCGCAAGGTCGAACGCATCGAAAAGGTAGAGCGGAATGCCGCCCAGCGCATGGTTGAAGAAGCCATGCTGGCAACCAATATCTGCGCCGGCAACAAGCTCGCCGAGCTGGGCGCAGGGTGTTTCTCCGTTCACCTTGGCTTCCGCGACGAACGCATGGCTGAGATCCGCTCCCTGCTGCAGGAAACCATGCCGGAGTACGCCGAGCAGGACCTGCACCAGCTGGACAACTACCTTAATCTGGTAAAAACACTGGAATCCCACAGTGAGCCGGAAATGCACAACGTGCTTTCCGTACTGAAACGCATGTTGCGCCCCGGTGAACTCAGTCATAGCGCGGCGCCGCACCTGGGACTCGGCCTCGCTCATTACGCGACCGTCACCTCGCCGATCCGTAAGTTCAACGACCTGCACAACCACCGTGTGCTGCGCGCTGCGCTTCAGGGCGAAACCCTGCCAACGCTGGAAGATGCCGACACCCTGCAACAAAGCGTCGCCAACGGCCGCAAAGCGGATCGCGCCCTGCAACAGTGGCTCTGCTGCCAGTACCTGGAAGGCCTGGTCGGACAGACATTTGCCGGCACCATCACCCTGGTCAACGGCGCGGGTATCGGTGTGCGCATGGAAGACACTGGTATCAACGGTTTCGTGCGCTTCAATGGTAAAAAGAACCCATTCGAGTTCGATGGCAAGCGCCTGACCATTACCCGTGGCGAAGAGCGTTTCCAGCTCGATCAATCTGTTGAGGTCAAGCTGGCTGCGGTAGATACCGAGAAACGACGCATCGCTCTGGAGCTGGTACAGGCCGACCAGCCTGAGGCTACTGTAGAGGCGTCCGAGGAAGCCGGGAAATAACACACCCGAGCAAGTACTTTTTAAAACTAAACTTGCCAGCCCCGGGGCCAAAAGCCCCGGCGGCCATCACCGGCCGGGAAACCCGCGGCCCACTTTCAAGGAAATCCCATGTCGAATATTGCTGAACTGAACCCCGTTCCGCTCTGGAAACATTTTTCCAAGTTGTGCGAGATTCCCCGCCCCTCCAAGCACGAAGACAAGGTCGTGGCGTACATCGTCGACTTCGCCAAAAATCGCGGTCTGGACGTGCAGCTGGACGAGATCGGCAACATCATCATCAAGAAACCGGCCACCCCGGGCATGGAAAACCGGAAAATACTCGCCATGCAAAGCCACGTGGATATGGTTCCGCAGAAAAATGCCGACACCGACCACGATTTCCTGACCGACTCCATCAAGCCCTACATCGACGGTGAGTGGGTAACCGCGGAAGGCACCACACTGGGCGCGGACAACGGTATCGGTGTTGCGGCAATCCTGGCCCTGATGGAATCCACCGATATTCCGCATCCGGCACTGGAAGCCCTACTGACCATCGACGAAGAGGCGGGCATGACCGGTGCCAAAAACCTGCAACCGGGCTACTTTGAAGCCGACCTGCTACTAAACCTGGACACCGAAGACGAAGGTGAACTGTACGTTGGCTGCGCCGGTGGCGTGGACGTTAATGCGTCCCTGCCCTACTCCGCTGAGGCAGTTCCCGCGGGTCACCAGGCCTTCAAACTCAGTGTGCGCGGCCTGCGTGGCGGCCACTCCGGCCTCGATATCGACAAGGGACGCGGTAACGCCAACAAAATCGCCAACCGCATTATCGACATCGCGCAAAGCGAGCTGGATAGTGTGCGTATCGCCAGCCTCGATGGCGGTAGCCTGCGCAACGCGATTCCGCGAGAATCATTCAGCGTAATCACTGTTGCTGCAGACCAGAGTGTGCGCTTAGCCGAAATCGTGGTGCAGGCTTCTGCCGCCATCAAGGCAGAACTGAATAACGAAGAAAAGCTGGAGATTGCCCTGGATGCCACCGATCTTCCCGCCAGTGTCATGGATAGTGCGAGCCAGCAAAAGCTGATTCAGCTGATCCGCTGTTGCCCCAACGGCGTTGAGCGCATGAGCACAGCGCTGGAAGGTATTGCCGATACTTCCAACAACCTGGCCCGCGTGGTGACCGAAACCGTAGATAGCCAGAGCCGTGTGCGCTTCCAGTGCCTGGTGCGCAGCCTTTCCGACAGCGCACGTGACCAACACGGCCTCAATGTCGCCGCCGCATTTAAGCTCGCCGGTGCCGAAGCGTCACTGGACAATGCCTACCCGGGCTGGACGCCGAACATGCAGTCTCCCCTGCTGGCGTTGATGAAGGACGTGTACAAGGAAATGGAAGGCAAAGAGCCGGAAGTCAAAGTAATCCACGCCGGTCTCGAGTGCGGCCTGCTGGCCAAGCCCTACCCCAACTGGGACATGGTCTCTTTCGGCCCCACCATTCGCCGCGCGCACTCTCCGGAAGAGCGTGTGCATATCGAGAGCGTGGGCAACTTCTGGGAATACTTCCTGAAAGTGGTGGCCGCGATTCCTGCGGCCAACTGATGGAATAAGAACTAGCCGAAAAACGGCCGTTTAGTTCCAAGCCATACTGCAATAAGCCCTGCCAATCGGCAGGGCTTATTGCTTTATTCGGTTGATCTCTTCACGGACAGCGTTGCTACCCGGCCATCGTGCCCGGCGGCGAGTATGATTTCCTTGCCCACCGCTACGCTGCCAACCGACAGGGTGTAATAACCCTCTCCTGACATCGGTTGCCAGGTAACTCCGTGATCGAAGGAGACATCACTTCCAGTCTTTCCGGAAATCACACACAGACGCTCGGCACAGGCCATCGCCGTGCGCAATCCCCGCTGGCCGGCGTTGACACTTCCCCAGCCCTGATCCCCAGAGGCTGCCAGATTGGGATACTTACCCGGACGATTCTGGAAATCGCCTCCCATCACAAAAACCTGCCCCTGCCGATTTTGGCCAAGCGCATAACCACCTGCAGTGGCGGTATCTGTGTGAAGCGGCACGGGTAAGCGCACCCAGCTCTGCCCGAAATCGGTCGTTGCATATACGGAAGCGGCCAACCCACCGGTAGTAAACCAGGCCTCGCCGGCTTTTCCGGCAATCAGTGTATTGCCACTGGCAGCAAACGCGGCCTCATTTTCTGCTAATGGCGGCAGGCGATTTCGCTCCACTCGGGTCCAGCTACGGCCGCCGTCGCGGGTCACCATCACCACGTAATAGCCGTCGACGGGATCTCCTAACAGCATTCCTTCATTGCGATTCCAGAATGCAATAGAGTCAAAAAATCCGGTGGGATCAGGGTTGTCGTACAGAAGCTGCCAGTGAGTTCCGCCGTCCTCGGTGAGGTAAAGCCGCGATTCGGAGCCGGTTCCCACCCCCATTACGATTGCGGTTTGATCATCAAAGACTTCGATATCGCGGAAATCGGTGGCAGGTTGCCCGGTTACGGACACGTCCTGCCAGGAGTTGCCGCCATCAAGGCTTTTGTATACGGCACTTTCCGTCCCCGTCACCCAAAGCGAGGCTTCGCCGACGGCACTGCCGCGAAGCGATACCTCGCGCTCCAGCTGAGAGCCCTGCCAATGCGGCGCCGGATGAGCGGCCGAAACACAGGCGCTTGCCAAAGACAATGAGAACACGACGGCTAAAAGGGGTATTCGCATAGTGTATTCCTGAGGTGATGCCTTGTTATTGTTGTGCAGGCTTAGTTGTGCCGGTTTGGTGGCGCAGGTTGACCGACTGCATAGCAGATCAATATAGGTGTTTTATCCACGTAAATACAATGTGCGGAGCCAGTCAAAAAACGAACAGCGCAGACGCCCGGGAGTTGTGAGCACCGGGATTTTTTGGGACCATCTTCGGGAAATGGTGCCACCGACGCCTGCTGATACTGGGCATAACACAGGCTCGGCAACCTTCACGACGAGCGCTCGAGTTAATTTCCGAGCCTCAAACGCCGCAAGGAATGCTCATGACCCCCGCAATCAACAGCGCCGCAAAAGCAAAAATCACCTATCACATTCACGAGTACACCCACGATACCGCGGCAGAATCCTATGGCCTGGAGGCGGCGGAAAAACTGGGTCTGGAACCGCACAGGGTGTTCAAGACACTGGTGGTCGCACTCGATGGAAAAGCCCTCGCTGTGGCGGTAATACCGGTAGAGCTTCAGCTCAATATGAAACTCATCGCCAAAGCTGCCGGTGCAAAGAAGGCGGCGATGGCAGATAAAGACGATGTTATGCGTTCGTCCGGCTACGTCCTCGGCGGCGTGAGCCCACTGGGCCAGAAAAAGCGCCTGCCTACGTTTCTCCATAATTCTGCAAAAACACTGGAAACCATCTTTGTCAGCGCCGGGCGCCGGGGACTCGAAATTGAGCTGGCGCCTGGCGACCTGATTTCCCTGACCAGAGGACAGTTTGCAGAGCTTTGCCTGACAACTTCTGACACGGAGCGCACCGATGCCCAACTATGACTGGCTGCTTTTTGACCTCGACGGCACCCTCAGCGACCCCGCCGAAGGGTTTGTCAATTCCATGAACTATGCATTGGTTGCCCATGATTTCGCACCACTCGATGCCAATACCCTGACCCCTTATATCGGTCCCCCGCTGGAAACCACCATCGCCAGCCTCGCAGACAGTGACGACCAGGGTCTGGTTCGCTCTATGGTGGACAAGTACCGGGAACGCTACGCAGATATCGGTTATGCGGAAAACCGGTTATATCCCGGCATTTCGGAAACCTTGGCGAAACTGGGGCAGCGGGACAACATCCGGCTCGGCGTGTGCACGTCGAAGCGCGCTGATTTTGCCAAGCGCATCCTCGAACAATTTAACCTCAAGCACCATTTTGAGTTTGTCAGCGGCGGCGATGTTGGTATCGCCAAGTGGCAACAGCTTGAGGGGTTGCTTGCCGACAACGCAATCTCTACCCGTTCACTGATGATTGGCGATCGCCATTTTGATCTCTCCGCCGCGGCTAAAAACCAGTTGCCCAGTGCCGGTGTTCTGTGGGGCTACGGCTCACGTGCGGAACTCAACGAGTACAATCCTGTCCATCTGTTTGCACGTCCAGTGGAAATCCTGGATATTCTGGCAACCTGATATACCCCACATTAATAAAGATGGTCCGGTATCAGTGGCCAGAAAAGGGAAACATCAAAAAGGAACCCCAATGAAGTGTCTTATTGTTCTAATCGCTGTGTCTCTGCTGTCCGGGTGCGGCACATTTACCACGCTGACCCATTCCGATAGAGAGATTGCTTCTAACCTCAACCGGCAAAATTCCGCCTGTGTGAGTGTGCCACGGGTATACAGCGGTGTTGCCTACAATATGTGCAAACTGAACTCCAATGGTAACTCCGTTTATTTTTTGCCCATGCTGGGAGTCTATCTGTTCGACAGTGTGTTCTCGGCAGCAACAGACACCGTTGCCCTGCCCTACACCGTTTACGCGCAAAGCCAGAAAGGCAGCGTGGACTTGTAGAAAGACCGTTCAATTTCTACACAACTGAAGAGACTGACCGGGCATGATCCGTCCCTACTTAGGCTGGTTCCAGCCGGGTATAAATCGCATAATGCCCGCCCTAATTTCCAAATCGACGATTGGCCTGCTGTATGTGGTTTAAGAACCTGCGCGTATACCGCCTCACCCGCGAATTCCATCTCTCCGCTGAACAGCTGAACGAACTGCTGGAACCAGCCTTGTTTACCCCCTGCGGCAGCCAGGATATGAGCCGTTACGGGTGGGTACCCCCGCTTGGCCGCCACGGCAGTGAGCTGGTACACGCAGCCAATGGCTACCTGATGGTATGTGCCAAGAAGCAGGAAAAAGTCATTCCTGCTGCGGTCATCAACGAAAGGGTTGAAGAGATGGCCCAGGCCATCGCCGATAAAGAGGCCCGCAGTGTGGGTCGCAAGGAACGGCAGAACCTGAAAGATGAAGTGCTGCTGGAAATGCGCCCCAAGGCATTCGCCCGCTCGCGCCTGCAGTTTGCCTACATTGACCCGAAAGATGGCTGGATTGTAGTCAACGCGTCGTCCGCCAAGGGTGCGGAAGAGCTGCTGGAAAACCTGCGCGAAGCTATCAGCAGCCTGTCAGTGATACCGCTCACCGCCAAGAACATCCCGCAGCAATCCATGACCCACTGGCTCACCGCGCCGGAAGCCCCGACCAATTTTGAGTTCGGACACGAATGTGAACTGCGTGATCCGCAGGAATCCGGCAGCGTGATCCGCTGTAAGAACCAGGACCTGTGCGCTGAAGAGATTCACAATCACCTGGTTGCCGGCATGCAAGTGTATAAACTGGGACTCATCTGGCGCGACGGTGTGGAACTGATGGTCGACGACCAGCTGGCAATCAAGCGCCTCAAGTTCAGCGATGCTGTCACCGAGAAAGCGGACAACGTCGATGCCGACAACGCGGCGCAGCGTTTCGATATCGAGTTTTCCGTGATGACCCTGGAAATTTCCGCGTTGCTGAAAGATCTGCTCGCGGCGTTTGGTGGCCTCAATACGGACACCGCCAGCGTCGATGAAATCGTCGCCCGCGCCTCCCGCGCTGATGCCGACCAACTGGCGGCTGAAGTCGAAGAAGTGTTTTGATCACCAGTTGGCGGGGCAAAATCTCCAACGACTGACCCGCGGGTCCCACGCTGCTTTGAAGGCCGTGCCCGGCGCCGTAAGCGATACGTTCGGGCGCTAACCGCTCTTCAAATTCTCACCCATAAAAAAACGGCCTCGTAAAAGCGGCCGTTTTTTATGCGAGGGCAGAATGTCTGCCCACATCAGATTTTTGTAACCGGGCGACCAGGTTCGCTCCAGCGCACATGATATTTCTGCTGCTCCGGGCGATCGACGCGCGAGAAGGTATGCGCACCAAAGAAATCCCGCTGCGCCTGCAACAGGTTTGCCGGCAGTGACTCGCGGCGGAACGCATCGTAATAGCTCAACGCCGACGAGAGCGCCGGCACCGGGATACCACCCAGGGTAGCATCGGCCACCGCGCGGCGCCAGTTGCCCTGGTGGCTGGCGATCTGCTCGATAAAGAAATCGTCCAGCAACAGGTTGGAAAGTTTGGTATCGCGCTCATACGCATCGCTAATGGACTGCAGGAAGACCGCGCGAATAATGCACCCTGCACGCCAGATACGTGCTATTTCGGCAAAGTTCAGTTCCCAGCCCTGCTCCCGTGCGGCGAGCTTCATCAGGTCAAAGCCCTGCGCGTAAACACAGATCTTGGCGCAATAGAGTGCGTCGTGCAGCTGCGCGATTACCGCTTCACGTTCCTCGGCCGGTACCGGCTGCACCGCAGGCCCTTCCAGCTTTTTCGCCGCACGGGTACGCAGTACCTTGCGGGTGGACAATGAACGGGCGAATACCGCTTCGGCGATACTCGGCGCCGGGCAACCTACTTCGAGGCTGCTCACCGCGGTCCACAGGCCGGTGCCCTTCTGCCCTGCGCGGTCCAGAATCACATCCACCAGCGGCTGTCCGGTCTCGGAGTCATCGGTAGACAGCACTTCAGCGCTGATATCAATCAGGTAGCTGTTCAGTACGCCCTTGTTCCACTCGCGAAATACATCCGCGATTTCCTTGGGCGTCATTTCCAGGGCGCTGCGCATCACATCATAGGCTTCACAGATCATCTGCATGTCTGCGTATTCGATGCCGTTGTGCACCATTTTCACGAAATGGCCGGAACCAATTGGACCAATATAAGCGGCGCAGGGTTCACCCTCTTTCACCGGGTTACCCGGCTCAAAACGCTCGATAGGCTGGCCGGTCGCCGAGTCCACCTTGGCGGCAATGGCATGCCAGACCGGTTCGATACGTGCCCAGGCGTAACGGTCACCACTCGGCATAAGCGAAGGTCCAAACCGCGCACCAACTTCACCACCGGAAACCGCGGTAGTGAAGAAAATCAATTTGCCCTCATACCGCTTGCAGCGCTCGACCGAGTCAGTCCAGAGGCTATTACCGGTATCAATCACGATGTCGTCAGCCTGCATGCCCGCATCCAGCAATTTGTTGCAAACATCGTCAACCGGAGCGCCGGCAGGAACGGAGAGAATTACCAGGTGTGGCGCCTTAACGCGGGAAAGCAGTTCTGTATAAGAGTTGCACACTTCCACACGCGGGGGCTGATTGCCACGCTCCTGCGCATCTTGTTCAAGCAGGGCTTCGAGACGACTGTGGTCAAGGTCGAAGGCGCAAACGCGGTAACCGTTGTCCGCCAGGTTGAGAATGAGGTTTTTCCCCATGACTCCCGCGCCAATAAAACCAATATCGCACAGTGAATCTGACATGAACTTCTCCAATTTCGTGGTACAGCTTGAGGCGCGCGGAGTATACCAATCTGCAGCCGCGCCCGGGAGCCAAAATCAAGGGTAATCTGCCAGTCGCCGGTCACCGACACTAGTATCCGGGCAGGCGTGGAGGTATCACGATATGGGCGAGTTTCCCGACATTACCGATGAGCCTCATCGCGGCGCGATAGGCGATCTGCGGGCACTGCAAACGCCCGGTCTGGAAACCTTCAGACGGTTCACTTATGGACAGTTGCCGGGCCCGCCAATCTGGCGTCTTACCGGTATGCAACCGACGGAAACCGGCCTTGGACGGGCAACTTTTGCCATGCCGGTTACCCCCTGGCTGGAAGACGCAACCGGCGTTTACTGGGGAGGGCTCTACGCGCTGTTTGCCGACTCCCCCCTGGCAGCCGCAATCTGGACTACCCTGCCCGCCGGCAAGTTCCTGTCCACTTCAGAGCTCAACCTGTACTACGTGCGCCCGATGAGCCAGGAGACGCAGAATATGGTTGGCCGCGCAAAAATCGTCCACTCGGGTAATCAGGTGGGACTGTCCTCGGTTGACATCACAGACCAGCACGGCCGGACACTGGCATTTGGCAGCTCTCGCTGCATCATCACTGATTTCCCCGTCGATCCGGGTCAGTCGTTCGAGCCGCCGGACCTGGGCCCGGAAACACCGCCGGACCCATTTCTGAGAGAGCCACCGGAGTTAAACTTTGCGGAACTGAAACAGTTCGGAAACCAGATTCCTATTGAGTGCCAGCGCGCCACTATCGCGGAAAGCAAGACACACCCCGTGTGGCATTTTACCGGCTATCGGCCGCGGGAAATCGACGACGGGTTTTGCCGTGCAACCATCCCCTCATCCCCCTGGTTTTCCAACGGAAATGTCGCCATTTACGGTGGCCTGCTGGCCTGGGCGGCCGACTTCACCATGGGGGCATCGGTATATTCCACCCTGCCAGCCGGTGACATTTTCGCCACCATGGACATCCATATCCGCTATATCAGGCCAGCCGCGTTAAACGACGGTGACATTTCCCTGACCGGCCGCGTGCAACACCGTGGCCGTCGCCTGAAAGTGGCCTCTTGCGATATCACCAATGCCGCCGGTAAGCGCCTGGCGATGGCAACGGCGTCAGCGCTCGTCATTCCTGATGGCGCCAGGCAGATCAGCCAGGGTATCCCTCCGGAAGATATCATCGCGCATGCGGCGAAGAATGTTTCGCAAGAGTTACAGTCCCGCCGGCGACGCTAGCGGCATGCAGATGTGGTTTGCGGTAACGGGGGAATTTCGCAATACTCGGGCGCAAGCCATTATATGGCTGACCATCTTCGCCAATATTATTGAACGGATCATTTCATGCCGCTTGTGTTCACTGCCCCCTGGAGCCGCCAATTGAAATGGCTGACCAGTATCACCTGCTTTTTTCTGGTCGGCGTTTCGATTGCCATGCAACTGAACGCACAGGAAAACCCACCACTGATGTACCGCATCGGCATTGTGTTACCCCTGATTGTTTTGTTCACCGCAGCTCTGTTTGCGATCCGGGGCTACCGCGTCGAACACGATCAACTACTGATTTTGCGCCCGGGCTGGCGGAGCCGTATTCCGCTCTCCGATTTTCAGTCTGCTGAATTTACGCCGAATGCGATGGCCGGCTCTATCCGACTCTTTGGCAATGGCGGCCTGTTCGGGTTTATCGGGCTATTCCGCAACAATGAGCTTGGCCGCTACCGCGCGTTCGTCACGGATACCTCCCGCACAGTAGTGATCCGCCACGGGGCCTCCACGGTAGTTATTTCACCTGATGACCCCGAGAGACTGGTTCGATCGCTGAATTCAAAATAAGAACAGGAATTTCACCAATGATCACACTACTTCGCCGGTCTATCTGGCTATTGATGGCAATCGGCTTTGCACTCCCGGCGACAGCCTCGGAGTGCGTGATCCTGTTGCACGGGCTGGCGAAATCCGATGCGTCCATGAAGAAACTCGAGTCGTCCATCGCAGACGCCGGTTTCAGCACGGTTAACGTCAACTATCCTTCCACTGCATTTTCCATCGAGCAACTCGCCGGCCCCGCCATCGCGCCTGCCCTCGATACCTGTCAAGCCCAGGCAAAGGCCCGCAGCGAAGACCTGTCACGGGTGCATTTTGTCACCCACTCCATGGGGGGGATTCTCGTTCGCCAGTACCTGAGCCGGGTAGCGATCGAAAACCTTGGCCATGTGGTTATGCTAGGACCGCCCAACCACGGCAGCGAGGTGGTCGATAAACTGGGTAGCTTCCCCGGGTTCCAGTTTATGTTCGGCGATGCAGGGCTACAGCTGGGTACCGGCAACCTCAGTGTGCCCAATCAGCTGGGGCCTGCAAATTTCGATCTGGGCATCATTGCCGGAACCCGCAGTATCAATCTGTTCCTGTCACAGATGCTGCCACACTCAGACGATGGCAAGGTGACCGTAGACAGCACCCGGCTTGAGGGTATGAATGACCATATTGAAATGCCGGTAACCCATGTGTTCATGATGAAAAACCGCAAGGTAATCCGGCAGGTCATTCACTACCTGAAGCATGGCCGTTTCCTGCGCGAAGACGCAACTCCCGCTGAATCCGCTGCGGCCGCCACTTTCATCAACACACCCACCACCGCTCCCTCCACAACAACCTCGCAAATGTCGTTGCCGCCACTGGCGTGGAAAACGTCTACACTGAAATCAGAGTATTTTCTCGTGCTCGTATAGGGCCTGCCGCGAGCGCGCCTGATATGACACATTTCAGGAGCTCCCTTGGCGAAAACGATCTGGTTTATTCTGCCGCTGCTACTACTGACTCTGGTCGCCGCACTCGCCGGCCCCAGAAACGAGCAGCGCAGCGAGCGTGTTCTGTTCTCCGACGCTGAGTCTTCCGGTGGCGTGCGGGCTACCCAGGTAAAGTCCTCGATTCGCGGCTACCAGACGATGGAGTACCTTATCGAGGCCAAAACCGGCCAGTCGCTGGACCTAAATTTGCACAGCAATAATAGGGCAAGCGGCTTCAGGGTTACTGCCCCGGCGGCACCGAGGCCGATGCACAGTGCGAGAGGACAAAGCGCGCGATTCAAGGGCACTTTGCCCCGTGACGGCACCTATCGGGTAGAGATATTCCTGAAAGACACCGCCGCCGAAAATGGAGAGCGTGCCGCCTTCTCACTGAATATCCGCCTGAGCAATCCCGGCGGACCGTGAACACTCGCCACCTGCCCCGCCAGGCCGTGGATGCCGACCTGAATACCGCACTGCAGCAGGTAGATAGCTGGGTCGACGGCGCCATCCACCTTCTGCCCAATTTCTGCGTGGCTCTGGTCGTACTGCTGGTGTTCTATCTACTGGGCAATTTCTTTCGCCTGTTTGTACGACGCCACCTCACCCGACGCAGCAGGGATAACCTCGGCGAAGTACTGGGCAGCCTGATCAAATGGGCTGTGGTATTTATCGGGTTGTTACTGGCTGCCACCATCGTCATGCCCAGCCTGAAACCGGGAGACCTGATCGCCGGGCTCGGGGTGAGTTCCGTCGCTATCGGGTTTGCGTTCAAGGACATATTGCAAAACTGGCTCGCCGGGTTGTTGATTCTGATCCGACAGCCTTTCTCCGTCGGCGACCAGGTTGAAGTGAGTGGCTTTGAAGGTACCGTTTGCCGGATCGAAACCCGTGCAACACTCATTGATACCTATGACGGTCAGCGGGCAGTCATACCCAACAGCGATATTTATACCAATGCGGTGCTGGTCAAAACTGCTTATGAAAAGCGCCGTAGTGAATACGATATCGGTATTGGCTACGGAGATGATATCGACGAGGCCTGTGAGGTCATCCGGCAGGCACTACTGAACGTTGAGGGGGTGTTGAAAAAACCCACACCGGAAGCGCTGGCATGGGAACTCGCCGCCAGCTGGGTAACCATTCGCGCCCGCTGGTGGACACACAGCCGTCAGGCCGATGTATCTCACATCCGCGCCCGGGTTATTACCGCAGTCAAACGGGCGCTCGACTCAGCACATATCGACATGCCCTTTGAAACCTGTGTGCAGCTATTGCACGACCAGACGGAAGAGACGGACGGGGATCGCAGTAGCCAGAGAGAGGGTTGGCCGGTAGTGGATGGCGACAATCCTACGCCCCGCTGGAAGGTACAGCGCGATAGCCTTGCCAACGAGCCAAATCAACGACCGGGAGCGATCGACGAGACCTGATTTTTTACAGGTATGTCAGGCCGAAACCGTCCTGGAAAACACATTGATGACGACGACACCGGCAATAATCAAACCCATACCAATCATGGCTGCCGGGTCCGGCACCTGGCCGTAAACAAAAGCGCTGACAATGGCCACCAGCACAATGCCGAGCCCCGACCAGATGGCATAGGTAATCCCGACGGGAAGATGCTCCAGCACTAGGGTAAGCAGATAAAACGCAACACCATAGCCCAGGAGCACTAGCAGCGAAGGCCACAGCTTGGTGAACTGGGCCGAAGCCTTGAGTGCACTGGTGGCCGCCACTTCTGCCAAAATTGCGATACCAAGATACAGGTAGGGTAATTTCACCCGCTCACTCCCAGGCCCGGCCCATTCAGGGATTAACCGATTTTACGAATACCTACGGCAGCACGCAGGTCTGCCAGGAAAGGCGCGGCATAGGCACGCGCCTTTTCTGCACCCTTCTCCAGCTCAACCTCAATCTGTGCCGGATTGGCCAGCAGCTCGTTGTAGCGCTCGCGTGCCTCGCCTATTTGACCATTGATCAGTTCAAACAGCTGCTTTTTGGCCTCGCCCCAGGCAATCCCTTCCTCGAATGCTTTACGCATTTCGGCAGTTTGTTCCGGCGTGGCAAATGCCTGCCAGATCTGGAATACCGTTGACGTGTCCGCGTCTTTCGGCTCGCCCGGCTCAAGCAGGTTGGTCTTGATTTTGTTGATGTGTTTCTTCAGCTGCTTTTCAGGCAGGAAGAGCGGGATGGTATTACCGTAGCTTTTGCTCATTTTACGGCCGTCCAGTCCCTGAAGTACGGCAACATTGTCATCCACAACCGCTTCCGGTAATGCAAAGTGCTCACCGTAATGGTGGTTGAAACGCTGGGCGATATCCCGAGCCATCTCAATATGCTGGATCTGGTCTTTACCTACCGGCACCTTGTTGGCGTTGAACATCAGCATATCCGCCGCCATCAGGATCGGATAACTGTACAGCCCCATAGTGACACCGAAATCCGAGTCTTCGCCGTCGGCGCGATTTGCATCCACCGCCGCTTTATAGGCGTGGGCACGGTTCATCAGCCCTTTGGCGGTCATACAGGTCAGCAGCCAGGTCAGCTCGGGAATTTCATGAATATCGGACTGACGGTAAAACACGACATTGTCCGTATTGAGGCCGAGAGCCAGCCAGGTGGCAGCAATCTCCAGTGCAGACCGGTGCACCAGCTCAGGATCGTGACACTTGATCAGCGCGTGGTAATCCGCCAGGAAATAGAACGACTGGTTGTTTTCTTCCTGACTGGCGGCAATCGCCGGGCGGATGGCGCCCACATAATTGCCCAGATGGGGAGTACCAGTAGTAGTGATGCCAGTAAGTACACGCTGCTTGCTCATAAGTCCTTGCTATTCCCGTAATCGACTTTCGTTCGCCCTATTCACCTTCGTTCCGCACACACTTTCCGCGATGCGGCCAAGGCGCTAAAAAACAGGACCGCATGATACCTGTTTCAGGGCAGCGGTTGTATGTTCAACGGTCGGCACACTGACTGAGCAGCGACAGATATTCACCCCCAAGGTGCGACCAGCTCATGGGTGTGACATCGGGAACCTTTGCCGGCTCTCCGCTTGTCACCCGCCGGGCGCAGCGGATCATGGCTGCGCTCAAGTTGGACGCACAGGATTCAATATCGCCCGAATAGCGCCAACCACCGCGCCCAAACCATTCAGGGTACGCCAGGCTATCCGGTACCAGCGGCTCACATCCGGCAGCCACCGCCTCCAGCACAGCCAACCCCTGAAAATCGTGCCGCGCCGTAGAGATTACTCCGTGGCTTTCCGCGAGGAGCTGGCGATACTCGCCCAGGCTTTCCCTGTAACCCCAGGCGCCAAGGGCCCCCAGCTTCGACAACAGCTTTTTCAGGTGGGCAAACTCCGATGGCTGCCGCCGGAATTGCTGGCCCACCATATGTAAAGTAAATGGAATACCTTCGCGACCGAAACGCCTCAATGCCGCGAGCAGGATGTCAGGACCTTTATCGTATTCCCAGCGGTGGTTCCAGATAAACGTGGGGCGTTCCGGTTTGCGCGCATCGGGAAGGAAGGCCGCCATTTCCAGTGGAACCGGCAGCACCTGGGACTTGCTGGCGATTTCCTGACAAATACCTTTGGGCACATGATCCGGAAATCGTTGCAACAACTCCGCGGCCCCTTCAAGCAAAGTACTGCGGTTGTACTCGGAGTTGAACAGCAGCATATCTCCGCTGAGGGCGGTATAGATATTCAGCAATTGCGGCTCGATCGATTCCAGCGCCGCATCGCTGCGGGGGTAATCGAACTGGTTCTCGTGGAAATAGACCACCGTTGGCACACGGGCCAACTCCGGGACCAGACCCCGCAGTGCAGAGAGGTCCGTCATGGAAGTTGCGACCAGTAAATCCCAGGGTTGCTGCAGAGTTTCCCGGGCCTCTCCACGCGCCCAGGTCAGGCTATTGCCACGCACGCGCCAACTGAAGTAACGCGGCGGTAACGTCAAAACGGTCCACTGCCACTGTGGAATAGCGGCCACGAGGCCGCGCCGCCAGCGCTTGTGGCTGTCGGCGTCGTAGGCGGAAAGCAGAAGCACTTTCACGAAATATACTCGGTGAGAATGGGTGGGGAAGCCGTGTACGCGTAGAAATTACTGCTCAGACGGCTCAAAGTCTCGGACGTTGGTCAGACGGGCAAACAGGCTGGAGGTATCCCAGCGGCCGCCACCCAGTGCCTGTACCTCACTGTAGAACTGATCCACCAGGGCCGTAACCGGCAGCAAAGCACCATTGCTCTTTGCCTCATCGAGCACGATGCCCAGGTCCTTGCGCATCCAGTCAACGGCAAAACCATGCTCGTACTCACCGGCCAGCATCGTGCGGTAACGGTTTTCCATTTGCCAGCTTTGCGCTGCACCCTTGGAGATCACATCGATCACCTGTTCGCCATCGAGCCCCGCTGCCCTGGCGAAGTGCAGGCCTTCGGCCAGCCCCTGAACGACACCGGCAATACAGATCTGATTGACCATTTTGCACAATTGGCCACTACCCACCGGGCCCAGCAGGTTCACAGCGCGCGCATAACTATCGATCAGCGGGCGGGCTCGATCGAAGTCCGCCTGTTCACCGCCAACCATAACCGTCAGTGCGCCGTTTTCAGCACCGGCCTGCCCGCCGGACACCGGCGCATCAAGAAATGCCACGCCCTTATCGGCGGCGACTCCGGCCAGTTCCCGCGCGACATCCGCCGAAGCGGTGGTGTGGTCGACAAACAGGCTGCCCTGATCCATACCCGCAAAAGCGCCCTGCGCGCCTACAGTAACCTGCCGCAGGTCATCGTCGTTGCCAACACAGGCAAATACTACCTCAGCACCTTTCGCTGCCTCTTCAGGCGTCGCGAAAGCTTCACCGGGATACTTTCCCAACCAGGCCGCAGCCCGCTCAGCGGTGCGATTGAAAACTCGTACTTGATGTCCAGCATTAGCCAGATATCCCGCCATGGGAAAGCCCATCACGCCGAGACCAATAAATGCCACCGTTGCCATTTCAGAACCTCTCTTGGCTTGAATGTAAAAAATCAGGTAAACCAGATCATCCAGATCAGCGCCCCGCCCAGCAGCAGGCGATAAATCGCAAATGGCGCCATGCCGATGCGGCTAATAAACTGCAGGAAATAGTGAATACAAAGATATGCACTGACACCTGACAACGCAGCCCCCATCAGGATATCGTCCCAAGGCACCGATTCCGTCTCCAGCAATTCCATCGTCAACAACAGTGCGCTCAGCGCAATAACCGGAATGGACATCAAAAATGAGAAGCGGGCTGCCGCTTCCCGCTTCATTCCCAGCATCAGCCCCGCTGTCATGGTAATACCGGAGCGGGAGGTACCCGGAATCAGGGCCAATGCCTGCGCACAGCCGATCAAAAGCGCTTTTTTCCAGTTGAGGGCCGGCAGTTCTTCGCGGCGCTTGCCGCGAACATCCGACCACCACAGCAAGATACCGAACACAATGGTTGTCGCCGCAATGACAGCTGCCGAACGCAGGTGTTCCTCGATAAAGTCTTTAAAGATCAACCCCGCCAGTCCAGCCGGGATCGTGGCCAGCACAATCAACCAGGCGAGCCGCCCGTCATCGCTGAATTCCCCATCGCGGAACCCCCCCAGACCATCGCAGATCAGGGACCAGACATCTTTGCGGAAATAAATCAGCACTGCCGCCAGTGAACCAAAGTGCACGGCCACATCAAACGCCAGCCCCTGGTCCGGCCAACCCAGTACCTGGCTCGGCAGAATCAGGTGGGCGGAGCTTGAGATGGGCAAAAATTCCGTGATGCCCTGGATCAGGGCGAGAAAGATGATCTGAAGAATTTCCACAAAGCGGTTTCCATTGCTTTTTATTGTTTCTGGCTGAATTCCCGTAGGCATCGACAGGAGGCCCCGGAAGCCCCCCTATGCGTCAGCGAGAGCGGATCCTTTCGCGCTTTTTCCAGGTAACTTCATTGCGCAGGTAGATCGGTTCCAGCTGCTCGGCGGGTACCGCCTCGTTCTGCGCCCAGAGCCCGGCCGCCAATTCAGCTATATCACGGGCCCGGATATCACATGCCACTACCTTTTCAGTAGCTTCCAGCGCATCCAGGGCCGGATAGTGCAAGCCGGGGCCTGCAGCATAGAACGGAGCCCCCTCTGAGCCAAGCAGGCCCGCAGTCTTCAGTTGTTCCACCGCAGTCTCAGGGCTGGATACAGCCTCAGGCAAGAGGCTTTCATGTGGTGCGTCGGATCGATAGACCCCCCAATAGACTTCCTGCATTCGCGCATCCAGGGTGGCCAGTACAGGCGCGCCTCGCCAGTGCGCGTGCTCACGCACCGCGCCAGCTGCCAGAGCGGCCAGGCTGGAAACCGGCACCACTGGCCTGTCACTGGCAAACGCCAATCCCTGGGCAAAGCTGATCGCAATGCGCAGCCCGGTAAATGAACCCGGTCCGCGGCTAACCGCCAGAGCGTCTATCTCAGACAGCGCGATCCCGCCCTCTGCCAATACTTCATCCACCATCGGCAGTAGTCGCCGGGTATGGTCCCGTTCGGCCCTGAAAAACCGTTCGCAAACGGATCCCTGATCATACAGGGCGGCGGAACAGGCTCCGGACGTCGTATCTATGGCAAGAATTTTCAACAGACAGGCCCCATAGCTGCGGGAAACGGGAAAGATAGTGGTGCGAATTGTGGCACGCTTCGCGACAAACGCAACTGCAAGTACTCCGCAACCACTCGGCGTACCCCAGAATGAAAAACCCCGGCAAAGGCCGGGGTTTTGACGGGGACAGGAGCTACGGGAAGCGCCTCCTGGACTCAAGAGGCCTTTTTCGGTGGGCGGCCCCGTCGGCCCGTACCTTTTTTGGCCGCTGCCTTCTTGGTCACTGCCTTTTTGGCTGCAGCCTTCGGCGGCCGGCCGCGACGGGCGGACTTCTTCGGTGCAGTAGCTGCCGTTTTCTCCGCCGCTGATTTCTTTGGGCGACCCGGAGACTTCTTGGCCGCCGATTTCTTCACCGCTTTTTTCTTCGCCGCCTGCTTCACGGCCTTTTTCGCTTCAGCTTTCGCCTTCGCTGCGGCCTTTTTCTCGATGGCTTTCGCCTTTGTCGCAGCCTTTTTCGCCGCCGCTTTCACTTTGGCGCCAGCCTTCTTCTCAGCTGTTTTCAGTTTCTTCGCGTCTGCTTTGGCTCGTGCTTTTTTCCACTTGCTTTCAAACGCCTTCAGGGCCTTGTCGAACTCTTTATCGGCCTTACTGGAAAGGCTGTCAGCCAACTCCTCAAGTTTTTTCTTCGCCATTACTTCTGCATGGCGAACGGCCTCCATCGCGCTGGCTTTGGCCAGTTCAAGCTTGGCTTTGGCAATTTTGGCGCGATCCTCACGTAATTTGGCATTCGCGCTGGCCAAAGCCTTCTTGGCTGTTGGTGTTGCTGACTTCTGAACCCTGGCCCGCGCCTTTCCTACCCGATCCAGTTGGGCATCCAGTGATTTGGCTGCACTGTCCACTGCCTTTTGCGCCTTGGCGACAATCGGGGAAGTATCACTTGCTACCACTGTCTTCTTCGCTGCAGCTTTGGGGGCGCGTTTCGGCGCTTTTTTTACCGCTCGTTTCGCTGTGGCCTTTTTCTTTGCTACTCGTGCCATCCCTTGTCTCCTCTTTTCTATATAAGAAGTGATTCTGAATACTGAAACGCGCGCCGCTGGAATATTCCATTAGCGACCGGCGCAGCCTTATAGATACAAGGCACACCTGCCGTTTTCCATGGTCACACGACTACCTCACTTTCACCCCCGGCAATTCTTTCAGTACTGCCTCCTCTCCTGACATTGCCGCCATTAGTCCAACGCTAACCAGCAATCCAACGCATGAGATTCAAAACACCAATAAGAAGCCCCGGGAAAAGCCCAGCCATTAAAAATGACACGGCTGTATCAAAGTTAATTAAAAAATAGGCGTTTGCAAGAAAATAGCGATAAAAAAAACCGATTTTTGAAAAAAATCGGTTTTTTTTCATTCTGTCATCGTTTTTTCACTGATAACAGAGGTATAGGAGAAGAAAATCTAATTAATTTCGGGCGACTTCCGCCGGCAATTGGCCCAAAACAATCTCCGCGAGCGCGGCAATATGATCACCCCGGGCATTCAGCGCAGGAATGTAGCGGTATTCCGAGCCCCCGGCATCAATAAAGTTAGCGCGATTCTCAACCGCGATTTCCTCAAGGGTTTCCAGACAGTCGGATGCAAACGCAGGACAAATTACATCCACACTGGCCACACCAGACTGCCCCCATTGGATCAGCGTCTTGTCTGTATACGGCTGCAACCACTCGGCCTTGCCGAAACGGGACTGGAAAGTGATTTCCCATTTTTCTTTAGGTAGTTCCAGTGCCTGCGTCAGGAGCTCCGCTGTTCCACAACACTGCTGATAGTAGGGGTCCCCCTTCCGGGTATTTGCCATGGGGATACCGTGAAACGAAATCAGGAGCTTTTCCGCCGCGCCATTTTTCTGCCAATGCTCTCGCACCGAGTTTGCCAGCGCTTCGATGTATTTGGGGTGCTTCCAGTATTCATGCACAACGCGAATATCCGGCACATTGCGCTCAGCGCGAATGATTTTCGCCACTTGATCGTATATTGCGCCAGTGGTGGTCGCTGAATACTGGGGGTAAAGCGGCAGCACGGTGAAAGATTCAGCCCCTTGCTGGCGAAGACTCGCAACGGTTTCCGCCAATCCCGGCTCACCGTACGTCATCGCGAAAGCCAATTTGATATCCCTTGGCTGACCCGCGGAGTCCTGCATCAGGGCCTGCTCTAACCCTTCCGCCTGGCGGCGCGTGTAATAAGCGATAGGCGATCCTTCCACCGCTTCGCCATCCAGCCCCTCATTCCAGATCTCGGCATAGGCTGGAGCAATCCTCTTCGGGCGCCCCGTAAGCACAAAAAGGTTCAGAATCAGCTGCCAGAGAGGCGCCGGAATTTCCACTACCCGGTGATCTGATAAAAACTCCCTGAGGAACCTGCGTACGGCTTTCGGGGTAGGTTCCGCCGGAGTACCCAGGTTCATCAAAATAATCGCATGGGACATTGTTCTGTATTCTCCTGATTCGCGGCAACAAGATACTGCACAGCCGGGACCCGACTGCTGGCTTCCTGACAGCGTTCGCCAGGAGCTCAGATGGGCAATACAAAAAAGGCTCCCGAAGGAGCCTTTCTGATGCGACTGGTGAATTCCGCCAATTTCCGGCAGAGCGCCAATCCGCAATGGGAGCAAGTGATCAGCTCAGGGCCTCCTCCACCTTCTCCCGGATATCAGCCATGGAACCTACACCCTCGACTCGGCTGTACTTGGGTGCACTTTCCGGAGCACGCTGCTCGAGCTCGCGGTAAAAGCCTACCAGAGGTTCGGTCTGTTCGTGATAGATCGACAGACGATTGCGGACAGTTTCTTCGCTATCGTCAGTGCGCTGCACCAGTGGCTCACCAGTTGCGTCATCTACGCCTTCCGTTTTCGGCGGATTATAAACCACGTGATACACGCGGCCAGAACCTTCGTGAACGCGACGGCCAGAGAGGCGCTTGACGATTTCTTCATCATCCACGGCAATCTCGAGGACATGGTCAATGGCAACATCCGCATCCAGCATGGCCTGGGCCTGCGGAATCGTGCGGGGGAAACCATCGAACAGGAAACCGCTAGCACAATCCGACTCAGCAATGCGCTCTTTTACCAGGGCGATGATAAGGTCGTCGGACACCAGCTGACCGGCATCCATGACACCTTTTGCCTGCAATCCCAGCGGTGTACCAGCCTTGACCGCCGCGCGCAGCATGTCTCCAGTGGAAATCTGGGGAATTCCGAATTTCTCTGTGATGAATTGGGCCTGGGTACCCTTGCCGGCGCCCGGTGCGCCCAGAAGAATTATTCGCATAAACAGAAAGTCTCCAGATCATGCCGACGGCCGCCGCCACAATCCCAATTGGGGCCGGGGCACGCCTGTAAAAAGAGCGCTACCTTACACTTTGGCCCAACGCAGGACAAGCCTGCAGGCGGTCTGGCCAAAATTGCGCAAACCATGAAAAATTACTCAAGCCGGAGCGCGTTTTAACGACGTTCCTGGCTTTTGGCTACATCCCACAAGCGATCCAGCTCTTCCAGCGATACATCGAGCGGCTGCTTGCCCTCGTCCCTCAAGTGGTCTTCGACCATACCAAAGCGCCGCTCAAATTTCCGGTTACAGCGTCGCAAAGCGGCTTCAGGGTCCTGCTTCAGGTGCCTGGACACATTCACGCATGCAAACAGCAGATCACCCAGCTCCTCCCTGGCGTGGTTGAGATCTCCACTCTGAATTGCTTCGCGCAACTCACCGATTTCCTCTTCCACCTTCGCCAGCACCCCATCCAACTGTGGCCAGTCGAAACCAACCTGTGCCGCGCGCTTTTGCAGTTTGATCGCCCTGGTCAATGCGGGCAGACCTGTCGCGACACCATCAAGTACACCAGGCTCACCCTTGGCCTCCCGCTCGGAAGCCTTGATCGCTTCCCAGTTCTGCTTGACCTGTGCTTCGTCGATGCCGGTATTCGCGTTATCGCCATACAATTCCCCGGACGGGAACACATGCGGGTGGCGGCGAACGAGTTTGCGCACGAGGGTGTCCACTATTTGTGCGAAATCAAAGTGACCAGCCTCACGCCCCAGCTGGGAATAGAAGATTACCTGAAACAGCAAATCCCCCAGCTCCTCCTTCAGGTGCCCGAAATCCTCCCGCTCAATGGCCTCAGCCACCTCGTACGCCTCCTCGATCGTGGAAGGGACTATCGTGGCAAACGTCTGCTTTAAATCCCAGGGGCAACCGCCATCGGGGTTGCGCAGCTGCGCCATAAGAAACTGCAGGTCTTCAACCGAAAACGTCGATTTATCTTCCATTCTGTCTTCCCCACCTGTTACTCGAACGCCCTTTGTCAGTGCAAGATCCTGCGCCGGGCCGACGCTACGTTCGGCAGCTGATTGATTCGATGCAGCACCTGGCTCAACTCTTCAAAGTTGTGAATTTCCGCAGTGATTACCATATCTACGGTGTGCTTGTGTTTGTTCGAGTGGGTCTGCATGGCGGTGATATTAATCCGCTGACTGTCGAGCATGGTGGTGACATCACGTAACAGGCCGTGGCGATCGTATGCTTCGACCATAATTTCCACTGCGTACACTTCAGTAGGCTTCTTCGCCCATTCCACCTGCAGAATCCGCTCCGGCTCCTCAGCCTGCATGCGCAGCATATTGGCGCAGTCTTTCCGGTGAATGGATACACCACGGCCAAGCGTGATATAGCCCATGATGTCGTCACCGGGGAGCGGATTACAGCAGCGGGCGATATTCGTCAGCAGACTACCCACCCCGTCGATGTAGACATCGGCATGACCTTCCCGCGCCACTGGCGCGGCAAGCGGCAACACAGGTTCACTGTGGGTAACCTTGACCATGCGCTGGGCCGCATTCAGCACCTGCCCCACGCCGATATCGCCGGCTCCTACTGCCGCATACAGGTCGTCCAGGGAGTGCATATTCAACTTCCCGGCGAGCTTGTCGAAATCGAAGTCGATCAGCGCAAGCTGCTTGAATTCCCCGTCGAGGATACTGCGCCCATCGGCGATATTCTGATCCCGCGCCTGCTGTTTGAACCAGTGAATGACCTTTGCCCGCGCGCGCGAAGTGGTGATGTAACCGAGGCTTTTTGATATCCAGTCCCGGCTCGGGGCTTCCCGCTTGCCGGTCAGGATTTCCACCTGGTTGGCGGTCTGCAATTCGTGGTTGAGCGGCACGATTCGGCCATCTACCTTGGCTCCCCGACAGCGGTGGCCGATTTCAGTGTGGATTTTGTAGGCAAAGTCCAGGGGGGTCGCGCCGCGGGGAAGATCGACCACATGTCCTTCCGGGGTGAATACGTAGATGCGGGTATCGACATGGCTCGCCTGCAGGTCGTCTTCGAGGGGATTGCCGCCCACCTCTTCGTGCCAGTCCAGTACCTGACGGAGCCAAGAAATTTTCTGCTCGTACCCGTCCTGTCCGTCCAGCTGTCCGGATTTCTTGTCGGTACCCTTGTAACGCCAGTGCGCACATACGCCGTACTCAGCCTCTTCGTGCATGGCAAAAGTACGGATCTGAACTTCAAGTACCTTCCGGTCCGGCCCGATTACTGCGGTGTGCAGCGAGCGATAACCATTTTCTTTGGGTGACGCGATGTAATCGTCAAATTCGTTGGGAATGTTACGCCAAAGGTTGTGGACGATCCCCAATACCGCATAACAATCGCGCACTGTCGGAACGAGAATACGTACCGCACGAATATCATAAACCTGAGAGAAACCGATATTCTTGCGGCGCATCTTCCGCCAGATACTGTAGATATGTTTGGCCCGACCGTAGACCTCGCCTTCGATCTCGGCCTTGTCGAGCTCACTGCGCAACAACGCCAGCACATCGTCAATGTACTCCTGGCGGGCCAGGCGCTTTTCATCCAGAAGCCGCGCGATCTGCATATAATCGTCGGGTTCCAGATAGCGAAATGAGAGATCCTCAAGTTCCCACTTGATATGCCCGATACCCAGGCGATGGGCCAGCGGTGCATAAACGTCAGCGACCTCCCGGGCAACCCGGCGTCGCTTGGCTTCATCGGCTTTTTTCGCCGCGCGAATGGCACAGGTACGCTCCGCCAGCTTGATCAGGGCGACCCGGACATCGTCCACCAGCGCCACGAGCATTCGGCGAATATTTTCCGAATGCTCCTCCACCGCGCCGCTCTGGCTCTCTTCTCCGGTATCTGCTGTGCGATGGCGGATTGCCGCCATGCGCAGTACACCGCGAACCAGCTTGGCGACCGTCTCGCCCATTTCCTGCTCGACGGTTTTCAGTGGCAAACGCTTCTCGCGCACAGCGCGATAGAGCATTGCCGCACACAGCGCTTCGCCGTCGATCTGCAGGTCCGCGAGGATTTCCACCATTTCCAGGCCGGTCAGGAAGCTACTGGTCCCCTCGACCCAAATATTTTCGGCCTCGATCGCTTTCTGCTCAGCATCCTCACTGAGTTCCACCGCATGGCGCAGTGTAACCAGTGCGCCCCCATCCAGCTTCGCCAGCGCCTGGATATGGCGCAGCCAAGCCTCCCGGTCAAGGCTTCCGTCTTTCAGTCGCGGATAGTTTTTTCTTACCTGTACCAATGTATTACTCGCGGCGAGGTTTCAATGTATTTGTTCTCGATTCAGGTCGCTAACCTGCTTGCCCATCGAATAGACCGGATGACAAATATCGGTCACCTCGATCACAGACAATTGCAACGATAGTGGCATTCTCCACTTCTGCGGCGACTCGCAGGGCACCAGCGACAGCCCCTCCAGAAGACACACCACAGAAAATACCCTCTTCGCGGGCCAGTCGGCGTGTCATCTGTTCAGCCTCTTCCTGACTGATATCCATAACCCGGTCAACTTCCTCCGGGACAAAAATCTTCGGCAGATAGGCCTGGGGCCAACGCCTGATACCGGGAATGGCCGAACCCTCGGTAGGCTGTAGTCCAATGACTTCAATCTCCGGATTCCGGCTTTTCAGATATCGGCCACATCCCATAATGGTGCCGGTTGTGCCCATTGAGGACACAAAGTGCGTAATCTCACCACCAGTCTGCTGCCAGATTTCCGGGCCTGTGGTCTCAATATGCGCAGTCGGGTTATCGCTATTGGAAAACTGATCCAGGACTAACCCACGCCCTTGGAACTGCATTTCCAATGCCAGATCCCGCGCGCCTTCCATGCCTTGGGCACCCGAAACCAGAATAAGCTCGGCGCCGTATGCCGTCATCGCCGCCTTGCGTTCGTCAGTGGCGGTTTCCGGCATGATCAGAATCATGCGATAGCCCTTGATCGCTGCAGCCATCGCCAGTGCGATTCCGGTATTGCCGCTGGTAGCCTCAATCAGGGTATCGCCCGGACGAATTTGGCCGCGGGCTTCCGCGTGGCTGATCATAGACAGCGCCGGGCGGTCTTTAACCGACCCCGCGGGATTGTTCCCTTCCAGCTTTAGCAGCACGGTACTCGATGTATGGCTGGCAAGACGCTGCAACCGCACCAGCGGGGTATTGCCTACGCAATCGGCAATCGTGGGATATTCCATAGTCAACTTCAGTTCCATCCGGGACGCGGTCGCACATTCTACCCTCGCATAGGGAATGCTGCGAACTCCGTCACCCTCGCCCATGGTATTTCTCGCACTTGATACACCTTTAGCGGGTGTCATCCGCCGAGTCCGGGGGTAGAATCGGACAAAAATAACTCAATACAGCGCATTACCATGGCCGAATCCCAGCAACCGCAAGCCATCGGGGGGACACTACCGGGGTCCGAACCTCCACCGCAGGCCTATCCTGGCAGCCTGTCTGGCACCGGCGCGACCGCAAACAGCGGTGCGGGTTCAGCCAGGGCGCGTCGCCAGCAGCCCCGCCTGCGCTCACTGCGGGCCATCCTGTTTATATACGCCCTGGCCCCCGCACTCGTACTGGCGGTGGCACTCAGCCTTCTGTTCACCCTGCAACAGATGCACGACCGTCGTGAACTGCTGCTCAGCCATGGACACGCAAGCGCAGAGCAGCTGGTGGAGCTTATCTCGCTTAGTGACAGCCACCCGTTTGAAGAGCGGATTGACTGGCTGAACAAGGGCCTGATGGCTCTCATGCTTGAGCAGGACATGATTCGCTCGGTGCAGCTCTATCGCCGCGACCTGAATGACGCGGGAGAGGCCGAGGCAAAAATCCTCGCCAGTGTCGGCCCAACGCCACGCACCCGGTTTACAGCAGAGCAACTTGCCGGCAAACAGGCCCATATTTACGAAGACATTCACAGCCTGCAGGTGGTTCACCCTCTCAAGGGCACCACCATACACTGCTGGCTCGCGATAGAATTACACCGCCCCTACTTCCTGGTCGGCACTTATCAAGTGACCCTTATAGGCCTGATCGGTCTGATTGCCTGCGCGCTTGCAGCCCTGGTATGGGCCGTGTTCCTGTCCGAAAAAGCCGCGCAAAGCCTGAACCATTTCCGCGATACCTTGCGCTCAATCGGCCGCGGCGACCTTACTGCACGGGCATCAGAACACCGCAACAAAGAACTCCACCAACTGAGCACACAAATAAATGAAATGGCGGCTCGCATCGCCGACAACGAACGGGAATATCAGGAGAGCCTGCAGCAATCGATGGAGGACTTGCGGCAGTCCCTCGATGCAATGGAAGAACAGAATATAGAGCTGGAGCTGGCGAAGAAAAAAGCCATTGAAACCAGCCAGGTGAAATCTACGTTCCTGGCCAATACCAGCCATGAAATCCGCACACCACTGAACGGTATCATCGGCTTCACCAACCTACTCCTGAAAACAGAAATGGATGAGTTGCAGCGCGATTACCTGCAGACGATCCAGCGTTCATCTGAAAGCCTGCTCACCACGATCAACGATATCCTCGATTTCTCACGTATCGAATCCGGCAACCTGGTGCTCGACCACACACCGATGAATCTCGGCCAGGTTCTGGAAGAAACCCTGCAGATACTGGCGCCCTACGCGTACGAACACCACCTGGACCTCGTACCTTTCATTGACCCCCAGTTACCCCCCTCCCAGATTGGCGACCCACTGCGTATCAAGCAGATTCTCACCAACCTGGTCAGTATCGCCATCCGCTGCTCCGAAAATGGCAGCATCCCGGTGCGGGTCACCGTCCAGAGCGGCAAAGACTCAGAGCTGGTCGCCCGTATATGCGTCACCGATATCGGCAATCTGGATGAGGAGCAGGCCCGGCGCGAACTCAGGCACCTCCTGAGACAGAGCGACCTCCGACAGCCACAAGTCAGCAACAACGGCATGGGCCTCAATATCGCTCTGCGCTTGATTCAGTCGATGCACGGGGATATCGGCATCGTCGAAAATGAAGAAGGCGGCATGACATACTGGTTCCAGATTCCGCTCGTCATCGACCGCAACCGCAGCGCGATTACCCGGGAGCAATTCCCCGGCTGCCGAATTATGATCGCAGACCCGAATGCACTAACCCGCCAGCAGGTCTACCAGCTGCTGCAGCAATGGCGAGCGGAGCCGCTGGAACACCGCGACCATACGACGTTACTGCCGGCGCTGGAACAAATGTGGCGACACGATGCCCTGCCGGATGCCGTAGTTATCGATACCGGCCTGTGGCGTGACGACTTTGATACGTTCGTCGCTTCCGTACAGAAACTGGTAGACACATTCCAGTGCCGGATCATCATCCAGGGCTCCCCGATGGATTTGCGCCGCTGCTACGACCCGCTGCGCACCCGGGTCCTCGCCTTTGTCGGTAAGCCTGTCAGCCGCGACGGACTACTGCGAGCCTTGAAGCGTGCCGTTCCCCACCAATCCCACCCGCGCCCGATCACTGGCAGCTTCCCCAGCCTTCCCTGGCCTGCGCGCCCCAGGGTGCTGGTTGTTGACGACCATGAAGCCAACCGCCTGTTGATGAGCGAGTTGTTGCGAGCCCAAAATGTTGAAACCCAAACCGCCTCCAGCGGCGAGGAAGCCCTCAAGCTATGGCGCAATCAGCACTTCGACATGATCTTCATGGACATCCAGATGCCCGGTATGGATGGCATTGAAACCACCAACCAACTCCGCAGGGAAGAGTCCGGGCGCCGTACCCCGGTGATCGCGCTGACCGCTCACGTAGGTACCGAAGAAAAATCGCGCTTGCTAAGCGCCGGGCTGGACGATTACCTGAGCAAACCGATCGGAGAAATCCAGCTCGCACACACAATCAAGCGCTGGATGGAAATCAGCACCCAGCAAGAAGGTAGCGAATCACCTTTGCTGGAACCGCGTCTGGTCGATATCAGCGAAAGCCTGAATCTCAGCAACCAGGATCCCAAGCTAGCCCGCGACCTTCTGCAAATGCTCCTGCGGGGCCTGCATGAAGACAAGCAGCAGTTTGGCCAGCTGGCCCAGAACAATGACTTTCGAGAGCTATTTGAGGCGGTCCACCGCCTGCATGGAGGCTGCTGTTATTGCGGTGTACCACGCCTGCGGGCAGCTACCGGTAGCCTTCAGGAACAGCTTCGCCCCCAACTGGACAGCGAAACCATTGAGCTGGATACGGCGTTGCTACAGCATGTCTTTGAGGAGATTGAACACCTGCAGGACTGGGCCTCGGAACAGGACCTGGAAGCGTTATTCGGGCAGGGAAGTGAGCTGGCAAATTAGCCGTGCAGTCTATTTCAATTCGCCAGGTATACCTGGCGAAACAGCTCCCGGCTCTTGAGCGGCCGCGTACCCAGGAGCGGATTTAGCAGGAGCCGGGTCAACCTCTTGGCGGCATGCAGTATTTCATCGCTCATTACACCACCGCCCTGTGCACTCGCAAGAGCCAGTAGCTCTGCCCCAAGAAACTCGGACGCGCCGGGCGAGCGGCCAGCTGGCACGATTACCGGCACAAAGCCATCTTCTGCGGTCAACCGGTAGGTACCTTCTCTGTCGATGGGTATCCCCAAAACCGGGCAGGTATCCAGAGGTGGCAAGCTACCGAGTTCCTGCAACAGCAACAGTTCAAAGCGCCTTAAAGGACCTTCCAGTGCCTTATTGGTATCCGTGTCCTGCCCAGCTAGCTCGGGAAGAAGGGACTGATAGGCAGCAAATACCGACTCAAGGGCATCCCCTTCCGGCAATAAACGCACCAGCAGCTCATTGATGTAGAGCCCTGCGTATACCGCCCGCCCTTTCAACCAGAGCGACTGCCCCGCTGCCTCTACCGGCCCCAGTGTTTTGAGATCATGACGCCCAAGCAAAGTGACCAGCAACGGCGAAAATGGCTGCAGCGCCTGCTGGCGGCGCTGCTTGTCGCGACGCGCGCCCTTGGCAATACAGGCTATACGGCCATAATCCGGCGTAAGCAGTTCCAGTATGAGACTGGTGTCCCGAAATGGGCGGGAGTGAAGGATATAGGCTGGTTGAGGCGGCAGCTGTTGCACGGCGCACCCAAAGAATCTATTGCTTGTCGATATAGCCCAGACTGCGCAGCGCTCGCTCGTCGTCGGACCAACCGGATTTTACCTTCACCCAAAGGTTCAGCATCACTTTACTGTCGAACAGCCGCTCCATATCCAGGCGCGCCTGCTGGCCGATTTGCTTGATACGCTCACCCTTAGTACCGATCAGGATCCGCTTCTGCCCATCCCGCTCTACCAGAATGGCCGCGCTGATATGCAGGACCTTACCTTCCTGGGCGAACTCCTCGACCTCAACGGTAACCGCGTAGGGAATTTCCGCCCCCAGCTGCCGCATGACCTTTTCCCGGACAATCTCTGCAGCCAGGAAACGGGAGCTACGGTCAGTAATCTGATCTTCTTCGAAGAAATGAATACTCTCGGGTAAGTGACCGACAATAACACTCTCAAGCGACTCGAGGTTCGAGTTACGCAACGCCGATAGCGGTACAACCTCTGCTTGCGGAAAACGTTCGGAAAGCGCCTGCAGCTGCGGCAATAACTCGTTTTTATCCTCGAGCTGATCCACCTTGTTTACCGCGATAATCAGCGGGCACTTCAGGCCGCGGAGCTTCTGGGCAACCAGCTCGTCCCCTTCCGTCCAGCGTGCCCGCTCGACTACGAACACTACCACGTCCACATCCCGGGTGGAGCTGACTGCCGCCCGGTTCATATAGCGGTTGATGGCTTTTTCCTGGTCACCGTGAAGCCCCGGGGTATCCACAAAAATAATCTGGTTAGGACCTTCAGTCTTGATCCCCAGCATATTGTGACGGGTAGTCTGGGGCTTGCGGGACGTAATACAGATCTTCTGCCCGAGTATATGGTTCAGCAACGTGGATTTGCCCACGTTCGGGCGGCCGACAATGGCCACGTATCCACAGCGGGAAGGTTGTTCGCTCAAAAGAAATCTCCGCGCTTCAGGGCGCAATGAATGTAAATGCGATTAATAGGCAACTTGGGCCGGATTATAGGGTCAGCCCTGCCCCGACAGTCGGGCGTAGGCCTCGGTCGCCGCAGCCTTTTCAGCCGCGCGTCGATTGCTGCCCCTACCCTGTACGGGCTCATTGAGCCCCGCAACCCGGCAAGCCACAACAAATTCCTGGGAATGCTCTTCACCACCGACCTCCAGCACGGAGTACTCCGGCAGCGGTTTCTGGCGTGCCTGCAACCACTCCTGCAAGCGGGTCTTCGGATCTTTGGCCGTTTCCAGGGAGAGATCCTGCAGTCGCGGCGCAAACCAGGCCAGCACCCTCTGGCGGGCTGCTTCAAGCCCCGCATCCAGGTAAATGGCTCCGATAATAGCCTCCACAGCATCGGCCAGGATAGAGGCGCGGCGGTGTCCACCGCTTTTCATCTCACCCTCTCCGAGGTACAGGCATTCGCCGATCTGCAACTCCCTGGCCAACTTGGCCAGGGTCTCACCGCTCACCAGCTGCGCCCGTAGGCGACTCATCTGACCTTCGCGGCCTTCCGGGAATTTTTCAAACAGGGCGGCACTGATGGAAAACCCGAGAATGGAGTCCCCGAGAAATTCCAGCCGCTCGTTGTTGCGGCTGCCATGGGATCGGTGGGTAAGCGCGAGTTTCAATAAATCTTCCCGCGCGAACTGGTGGCCCAGCCGTGTACTGAGCCGCTGTAGCAGAAGGTCTGTCACCGTCTATCTGTCATCTCTTCGAAACTGTTCCAGGTCGACCAGGGGCTCACAGCAGAGCTCCGGTTTCGCTGTATTCAGCTGTTTGTCAAACTTCATCACTACGTCCACGTTCTTGAAAAGTGGTTGACGCAGCTCGTAATTAATACTCACCAGAGTGCTGTCCGCACCGCGGATAATCTTCACAGCCTTGGTAGGCTCACCGCGCACATTGTTGATCGTAAAGTAGCGATCCAGCTCACGCTTGATTTCAGAGTTACTCAATTCCCGAACATTGTCGATCTCCGACAATGTCTGCAGCCCTTCCTCTACATAGTGCGCGTCAATGTATGCAGGCCCCATTTTAGACACAATTGTCAGGCCGAAACCAAATATCGCCAGGACAAACAGCCAACCCCAGTAACTCATACCTCTCTGGCGATTCAGAGACTCCCCCAGGGAAAAATGTCTTTGCTCAGTCATGATGTTTTACCGATTTATCGTTGTATTCTATTCCGGCTTCAGCAACGCGAGCCTTACTCGATACCACCAACCCGTTCAAAGCTGGGCAAGCTCAAAAGTTTGTCCCAATGCATCCAGATAGCAAAGGCTTTGCCAACAATGTCTTTTTCCGGCACGAATCCCCATTCACGACTATCCAGGCTGTTGTCCCGATTGTCGCCCATCATAAAATAGTGACCAGCCGGTACTACGATAGTGCGGGTGTTGCCATAACGGCTGGGCGTTACATTTTTGGCCATCAGGTGACGCTTGCCACCAATATCTTCCCACAGAAACTCTTTCTGCGGATTCCCCGGAGGCAGAGCCTGGATCAACTCCTGCGATGCGGCCTTACCATTGATATACAGCGTATTATTGACCACCCGGATCTCGTCCCCGGGCAGGCCGATCACACGCTTGATGTAATAGGTATCGTTCATATGCGGAGGGAAAAACACCATCACATCCCCACGCTCAGGCTCTCCCAAGCCCAGCACTTTGGTACGGGAAACAGGAAGTCGCAAACCATACGCAAACTTGTTCACCAGGATGAAATCACCCTCAATCAGCGTTGGATCCATGGATGCGGACGGAATCTGAAACGGTTCCACCAGGAATGAACGCAGAACAAAGACGATCGCCAGCACCGGAAAGAACGATTTCGCGTATTCCACCAGTACTGGCTCCTGCACAGCCTCAGAACCATGCGCGCCATCGCCAGCAGCTTTGGCGGCCGCGGTTCTGCGGCCGCGGGCAAGAAACAGCGCATCAAACAACCAGATCGCGCCGGTACCTACCACAAGAAGTAGCAAAATCAGGGGAAAATTGATATCCATTCACACGTCTCTTGTTCTTAAATTATCCGCTGTTTGTAATATTCTGACGGCTTTTCCGGCCGTGACAACACTTCCCCCGGATGAAAAAACCGGTTAGCTGTCCACTTTAAGCACAGCGAGGAATGCATCCTGCGGCACTTCAACCCGACCCAACTGTTTCATGCGTCGCTTACCGGCTTTCTGTTTTTCCAGCAGCTTTTTCTTCCGCGTCACGTCACCACCGTAGCACTTTGCCGTGACGTTTTTACGCAAAGCCTTGACGGTGGTACGTGCAACAACCTGTCCACCAATCGCCGCCTGAATAGCCACATCAAACATCTGCCGCGGAATCAACTCTTTCATTTTTTCCGCCAGTGCACGACCACGGGCCTGGGCATTGTCACGATGCAGAATGACCGCGAGCGCATCTACCCGTTCGCCGTTGATGAGGATATCAAGGCGCACAAGTTTTGCCGGCTCAAAGCGCACAAAATTGTAATCCAGCGAAGCAAAACCCCGGCTTACAGATTTGAGGCGGTCAAAGAAATCCATGACCACTTCGCTCATGGGCAGCTCATAACGCAGTGACACCTGGCCACCCACATACTGCATATCTTTCTGAATACCGCGTTTTTCAACACAAAGCGTAATGACATTACCCAGGTATTCCTGCGGCACCAGAATATTGGCTTCGACGATCGGCTCGCGCATTTCCTCGATCATGCCGAGGTCCGGCATCCGCGAGGGGTTATCCATGTTGACTGTGTCACCATTGGTGAGCTGCACCTCGTAAATCACCGTTGGTGCAGTGGTGATCAGATCGAGATCGTACTCACGCTCGAGACGTTCCTGAATGATCTCCATGTGCAGCATGCCGAGGAAGCCGCAGCGGAAACCAAAACCCAGTGCGTCAGAGGTCTCTGGTTCGTAAAACAGTGAGGCATCGTTCAGGGAAAGCTTGTCCAGCGCATCCCGGAAGGCCTCGTAATCATCGGAGCTCACCGGAAACAGACCCGCGTAAACCTGCGGTTTCACACGCTGGAACCCGGGCAGCATGCTCACTTCTTCCGCACCCTTGGCGTGGGTCAGGGTATCGCCCACTGGTGCGCCGTGGATGTCTTTGATCCCGGCCACGACAAAGCCCACTTCACCGGCCTTGAGGACACCGGTTTCCTTGCGCTTGGGCGTAAATACACCCACGCTATCGACCACATGCGGGCGGCCGATCGATTTAGTCACAATCTTGTCTTTGGTTTTCAGGGTACCCTGCACCACGCGCACCAGAGACACTACACCCAGGTAGCTGTCGAACCAGGAGTCGATGATCAGCGCTTGCAGCGGTGCTTCAATGTCGCCTTCCGGCGGCGGCACCAGACGCACCAGATCTTCCAGCACTTCCTCTACGCCCAGACCCGACTTGGCACTGCACTGGGTGGCTTCTGTAGCATCAATACCGATGATGTCCTCGATTTCCTGGGCAACCTTTTCCGGTTCCGCCTGGGGCAGGTCCATCTTGTTGAGCACCGGGATCACTTCCAGTCCCTGCTCAATTGCGGTGTAACAGTTCGCCACGGATTGGGCTTCTACCCCCTGCGCGGCATCTACAACCAGCAGAGCACCTTCACAGGCCGCCAGGGAACGGGATACCTCGTAGGAAAAGTCCACGTGACCGGGCGTATCAATAAAGTTCAGCTGGTAGGTTTTACCATCCCGAGCGGTGTAGTCGAGCGTTACACTCTGGGCCTTGATCGTAATGCCCCGCTCCCGTTCGATATCCATACTATCGAGCACCTGAGCGGCCATTTCACGGTCGGACAGCCCGCCACAGACCTGAATGAAACGGTCAGCGAGGGTGGATTTCCCGTGATCGATGTGGGCGATGATGGAGAAATTTCGGATATGGGAGAGATCAGTGGCCACTGCGAGGGTAAAACCTTTTAAAAATCAGTGAGTTAATACGCGGACCAGGCCGCACTGTGGGCGCAAGTCTAACAGGTTGCGCGAAAAGTGCATCCAGTCCGTCGGAAGTCCTGATAAACAAAGGGCTCCGGGGCAGCAACCAACCCTCGAAGCCCTTCATTTACTCACTTTGCGTGAGGATTAATCCTCTTCAATCTGAATGGTGCGGAACGTCGCCTGGCCACCGCGGAAAAAGCGGATGGGCAGAAGCTCCCCGGACGGCAGCTTTTTGACGATTTTTTCATAGTCACCGACAGTTTCCACAGCATCGAATCCCAGCTGCGCAATAATGTCACCACTGCGCAGCCCGGCATTGGCACCGGCCTTACCCGGCACCACCTGTTTGACCAGCACGCCGCTCTCTACGCCCAGGCGCTGCTTCAGGCCATCGGGGATATCGTCTACCACCAGACCAAGTCGCCCACCGACATCGGTAGTCGCCGGCACATTACTCGCCTGCTGACCATCCTCCTCACCGGGTAGCGCGCCCACGCGCACACTGAGCTTGCGCTCCTTACCTTCGCGCATCAGAACCACAGGTACTTCGGAACCGGGGCGAATCTGGCCAACCACATGCGGCAGATCACCGGACATACGAATCTTCTGGCCGTCGAAGCGGGTTATCACGTCACCCACCAGGATACCGGCTCTGTCCGCCGGAGAACCGGCCTCGAGTTGCCCTACCAGCGCACCTGTCGGCTTGCCCAGCCCCATCGCTGTAGCCAGCTTGCGGTCGACATCCTGAATGCCCACCCCGAGCCAACCGCGATCTACGCGCCCCTTTTCTTTCAGCTGCGCCACGACGTCCTGAGCGAGGCTGGCAGGAATCGCGAACGACAGACCAATAGAGCCCCCGCTGCGGGTATAAATCTGGGAATTGATACCGATGACCTCACCTTCGAGATTGAACAGCGGCCCCCCGGAGTTACCCGGATTGATCGCAACATCCGTCTGAATGAACGGCACATAGTTTTCACGGCTTTCATTGGGAATGCTGCGCCCCATGGCACTGACAATACCCGCACTCGCCGAATAATCGAGGCCGAACGGGGAGCCAATGGCAACAACCCACTCACCCACCTTGATCCTTTCAGAGTCCCCCCAGCGCACAGTCGGGAGACCCTTCGCCTCGATCTTGAGCAGGGCCAGGTCTGAACGCTGGTCCGTACCTATGACCTTGGCGTCATATTCACGCCGGTCCGTCAGGGTTACCTGCACTTCATCTGCGCCGTCAACCACATGATTGTTGGTCACCACATAACCATCTTCAGAGATAATGAAGCCGGACCCCATACTGGCCACCGGGCGCTGCTGGCGCTGCGGCGGTTCCAGCAGATGGCGGAAGATATCCGGAATTTCCTGCTGATATTGTGGCGGCACGCCGCTCCTGGAGACGCGATTGCGCTCTAACGTATTGATCTTGACCACAGCCGGGGAATTCTGCTCGATTAGCCCGGTCAGCTCCGGGAGCCCACGCGCCTCGACAGTGGCGGAAATCAGGAAACAAAGCGCAAGAAAAAACTGCGTAAAGCGTGTAACCATATCTCGTTACCCCTAATAAGCCCTTCTACGTTGCAGAAATGCGTTAAATAGACAAATTATCTTTCGATCAATGTTGGCTCCACCGAGTTTTCACTAGTATTTGGGGAGCCAAATTGGCAGCCCGGAAAGTGAAGCATTCACTTTTCCGTCGTCAGCACCCTGTTAGTGGGACTTTTTTCGAGAAAGTTCGCATTTTCCAGTGTAAAACAGTGTTAAGGACCCCATGCCAGAATTGCGCCCCCGCCAGCAGCGCGGATTGTTCCATCACCAGCGTCACTCATACGGCCAGTCAGCACTGGGCGCACCGCTGTTCTACTTCCCCGCCGAGATCGTGGATCAAAATTCCGGCATCGTTATGGCCGGCACCCACGGCGATGAGGTAGCGGCGGTCGTAGCTCTCTCCTGCGCCCTGCGATCCCTTGCCAGCGGACAACTCCGCCACCACGTAATCCTCGCGGTTAACCCGGACGGTTGCCAACTGGGCATCCGGGGCAACGCCAATGGCGTGGACCTCAACCGCAACTTCGCCACTGAAAACTGGCAAGCAGGTGGAACCGTGTACCGCTGGAACAGCGCAGCCGAAGCCCGCGACGTGTACCTGTCCACCGGTGACAACCCCGGCTCGGAACCCGAAACCCAGGCGCTCTGCCGGCTGATACAGGAACTGGCTCCGGCCTGGATTGTTTCTATCCACGAACCTCTGGCCTGCGTGGAAGACCCACAGCAAAGTCCTTTAGGGCACTGGCTCGCAGAAAACATTGAACTCCCCCTGGTAAGCGATGTTGGCTACAAGACCCCAGGCTCCTTTGGCACCTGGTGCGCGGAGCAGCAACATCATTGCATTACCCTGGAGTACCCACCGATCTCCGCTGATGCCGCCAGCGAGGAGTATCTCGACACCATGGCGACCCTGCTTTGCTATAGCGAGTAACCTACCCCCATTCACCAAATCAGGAAGCTACGGATCTCAAGTCCAGTAAACCCGCCCACCCGAGAACTTCAGCGGCTCAACATCGTTGGCCAACCAGGTAGGCCCATCCAGATCCACAAACCGGGCCTGACTACCCAGAGGCCAGGCAGCGCGCACCGCACGTGAAGTGCACAGCATGCATCCGAGCATCAACTCGAACCCCATACGCCGCCCTTCTTCTGCCAGCGCCAGCGCCTCGGTAATACCGCCAGTTTTATCGAGTTTTATGTTCAGCATGTCGTAGCGCCCCTGCAGCCGCGGCAAGTCCTTACGGGTGTGACAGCTTTCATCGGCGCAGATTGGCAGGGGGTGAGGGAAATGCGCCAGCAGCTCATCGTCCGCCGCCGGCAGCGGCTGCTCGAGCATCGTCACACCACGCTCCGCCAGCGCCTCACACAGCTGTGAAAGCCCCTCCCCACTCCAGGCTTCGTTGGCATCAATGACGAGTTCCGCAGAGGGTGCCGCAGCTCGCACCGCCTCCACGCGCGGTAATACCTGCTCTCGATCAAGCTTGAGCTTGAGGACTGACACACCACGCTCCACAGCAACCATTGCCGCCTCGGCCATTGACTCGGGAGAGCCAATTACTAATGTCTGCACAGTAGGTAAAGAAAGAGAATCTGGAAGATGCGCCCCGCTTTGCTTCGAATGCCAATCGGCCATCGCGCAGTCAATCGCGTTGCGCGCCGCACCCGCCAACGCCAGAGACTGCAGCTCGGCCTGGGTAAGGCCCCGCTCCAGCGCCGGTGCCAACGAACGGATCTCGGCCAGTACGGACTCAACGCTCTCACCATAGCGCGCGTAGGGCGTGCACTCTCCCACGCCGGTAAAACCTGCTGAGGAATATTCCACCACCACGACATCCGCCTGGCTGCGCGCACCGCGAGAAATCACAAACGATGTCTTCAGCGGCCAACTCTCGGCGTAGCTGCGCACTTCGACCATAGCCCCCCTCCGGGGAGAAATTATGGGAATCGGAGAAAAGAGCCGCGCGCCGCGGCGACCCAGCTTTCAGTGTAGGAAAAGACGGGGGATGCACCTCGGAATTCTGCGGGCTTTAATTGGGATGGATCGCGGGAAGCGCAGCTCACAGGCTGAGTTCATTCAACCAAAACAGTCTAAGGGCTTTGGCGCCCCGCCTCAGCCCGCAGGAGTAGAGCAAGGTTGGCTGTGCTCCAGCCGCAAGAGTTGGGGGACCATCGCGGGGTTATTGCGATTGCGGCTGCCAAACCAACGCACACCGATGCCACCACCAACCAATCCGGCCAGCGCAACGATAATGGCACCCGGCTCCGCAGCCAGCATATTGCCAAGTTGCGCCCCGGCAAGCATACCCACCAGCGGCAGCAGATAAACGATTAAGGCACTACTCGCGAGGGTGTTTTCTGAAATTCCGATAACCACTGTGTCATGCAACGCCAGTTGGGACAGCTGACGAGGCGCCACCGGCACATGAATCCGCGAAGTATTCGACCAGAAATCACCGAGCAGTCCGGTGCCGCACCCGGACTTGGCCGCACAGCCGTGACAACTGCTGCGCTGCACAGTCTCAACCCAGATTCCATCCTGGCCAAGGGCGACAACTCTGCCCCGCTCTTCGATCATAAATTCAGCCTGTCAAATTACCTGCCGGGAGGCCCTAACTCACCCCGCAGGGCGAAGTAACGGACATCAGTTTTTAGCGGCTATTCCGCGCGCGACCAATTGCGCCGTCTGCACGGGGATTTCGCCCACAACTGTAATGGTATAGCGCTGTTCGCCAACCAGTATGTGATCCATGTAGGCGACGGTCGCCCCACGCACCGCGCGACCGTTAAAATTCATTTCCGGGCCAAGCGACTGGATAAAGACGGTAAATACACTGAGACCATCGCTATAAACCAGCATCTCACCATCTTCAACTTCTCGAGCAGCCACGGCCTTGAAGCCGGGAGGCACCCAGCGTAAATCCCAACGGCTCACGATACTACCGCAGGCCGCCATGGTTTCACTTTTCCGCGCCGAATCCGTTTGCGCCACCAGCGCGCTATCGTCCACTGGAGACAAGTCGAGCTGTACAAACTGGTAGCGTTCCAGAATCTGACCATTCGCATTGACCAGTAATGACTTGAGCGGCAGACCAGTCTCTTTGTCCACGCTGACCATCATCCCCAGACGATGCATATCTTTTGGCCGCAACTCCAATACCACGGCGTCGCGATCGGCCACCCGCTCGTCGCCACGCAACAAAACATGGTAGAGCGCCTGAACATTCTGCTGCCCACTGCGACTCCAGATCCCCGCACGGGAAAGCGGGCTGCCCTCGCGCCGACAGTGGGCATCGTGGCCGCGACTGACCAGCTCTCGGGAGGTGCCACTGAGATAGCGCACCCGCTCCACCAGCTCGCCACCACGAATCCCGCGCACCACTTCCAGGGTTTCCAGCATGCCGACATGCTCAAAGGTCACCAGGCCACGGTACTCAAGGCTGGTTACCGCTTCCGCCATTTTATTCAGCCAGAAGGCCGGCGTTTGATCTTCATCCAAAGGCGCGCTCTCACCGCCTGCCTGCGCCACCACCAACAGTGGGGGACGGACAAGCTCACTATCCGCCGAGGCAGCCGCTTGCGCCTGAGCCTTTACTTGCTCAGAAGCCTGGTCCTGGGCCTGAATGACGGGCGCCACTAACAACAAAGCCAACAGCAAGCTGTTGGCTTTATCAGGGAAAGTTTGGAATCGCTTCAGCATGACAACTCTATTAATGGTTATCGGATATCGTTCATGCACTGGTTGCCGCCCGCCCCCACACATTCAGGGCACCTGACGGCATCCGCAGTCGCTGAGCAGGCCGTTATTCCGGCGGCTGCTCGCCATAGGTTGCACGGGCAAAAGGTACCATGCCCTGGCTACCCATTTGGGCCGCCTGCTCAGAGTGCTCAACCATTACCCGGTTGAGATGTCGCATTAAATCCGCCGAGGGCACCAGCTGCGCAGGCAAATTCTGCTGACCTGCGACTCCACGCTGCTCCGGGGTTACCAGCGGCATCGTGGAAACGGAGCGGGTATTCAGAGCGGGAACATAGAAACCACTCGGCCTGGGCGCCGACTGTACCGGCTGCTGGACCGGCCTTTCAACCTCGGCAACCAGTTCACCACCGGAGGTTACGGGCTGCTGTATCTGCTGCACACCCAGTACCGCCGCAAAAGCGACCGTTGCCGCCACGGCTCCGCGAGAAAGCGGACGCCACCAGCGACTGCGGGCCCCGGCATCATTAGCCGCCACATCGGGCTGCACATGGTGCGCGGGCTCTTCGTCAATGGCTACAGAAATACTGGCGGCCAGTCCCAGATCGACAGGTGCCACCTGCTCGCCGCGCATTACGCTGGCGGCCAACTGGTAGCGCGACCACCGCTGTCCCAGGTCATCCGCGCCGCCACCGGCAGAACTTTCTTTGAGCAAACGCTGAATTTCGAGTTCACTGGCCTCACCGTCCATCATTGCGGACAGTGACTCGTTCAAGCGCTGCTGATGCTTCCCGTGTGACATACGGGTCAACCCTCTTTCAGTGCAATACCACGGATGCTGTTTCGCACCCTGTTTGTTGATATCTAGGACCGGCTATGTGGCCAAAAGTTTTATCTCCCAAGCAAAAATTGTGTGATTTCACTCAACTTTTATCTATGAGAGACATCTCGCCTACGACGCTTTGGTTATATTGAAACAAAGCTGCATAAAGATTAGCCGATTACCCGCGACCATCTACCGGCTCCGGCTCCCCGGCCATAACCTGCTGCACCGCACGGTCAATCGCCTCCCGGGCACGGAATATCCTCGACCTTACCGTTCCCACAGGACACCCCATGACCTCTGCGATCTCCTCGTAGCTCAACCCCTCCATCTCCCGCAGCGTGACCGCTGAGCGAAGATCTTCCGGCAAGTCGCGGATGGCCTGGTTTACCGTGGCCTCCAGCTGGTCGCGGAAAAGCTGATTCTCCGGGGTATCGTTATCACGCAGGGCTTCCGCGCCGGAATAGTACTCGGCATCTTCCATGTCCACATCGGAGGACGGTGGGCGACGACTGCGGGATACCAGGTGGTTCTTGGCGGTATTGATCGCAATTCGGTACATCCAGGTATAAAACGCGCTTTCGCCACGGAAATTCTTGAGCGCGCGATAGGCCTTGATGAAGGCCTCCTGGGTTACATCGTTCACTTCGGCATGATCATTGATATAGCGGCTAACCACAGCCATGATCTTGTGCTGATACTTCAATACCAGCAGATCAAAAGCGCGCTTATCCCCTTTCTGGACCCGCTCTACCAGCTGGCTGTCACTTGGTGACGCCTGTTGCGCTGTCATCCCCTACTCCCAACCAGGCTCTCCCGGCACGATAATACGACCGCAGAGCGCGAGTTTATTCTGTTGTGTACAAGACACTGATGATCGGTCATAAGTTCCTGACAAATCAGTAATTTTCAAGATGTCGTATACTACGCGCCCCCAAACGCTAATAAAACTCCATGAGCGAACAAGTAAACGCACAATTGAACAGTTACGACGTACTGGTGGTCGGCAGTGGCGCTGCCGGGCTGACGCTGGCCCTGCACCTTGCGGACCGCTACCGCGTGGCACTGCTTTCCAAGCAGCGCCTGCAGGACGGCTCCACCTGGTTTGCCCAGGGCGGCATTGCCGCGGTACTGGACGAATCCGACTCGGTAGACTCCCATGTAGCCGATACATTAGATGCAGGAGCTGGACTCTGCCACCCGGATGCCGTGCGCTTTACGGTGGAAAACAGCCGCGACGCCATTCAATGGCTGATAGACCAGGGCGTCGACTTCACCCGCGAAGACGACGGCGAATACCACCTCACCAAGGAGGGCGGCCACGGCCACCGGCGCATCATTCACAGCGCCGACGCTACCGGCCGCGCGGTGCACAGCACATTGATTGAGCGGGTTCGCAACACCCCCAATCTCGATTGTTTCGAGCACCATATCGCCCTGGACCTGATTCGCCAGCCGGACGCCAATACCGGGCGATTCCGCTGCGCTGGCTGCTATGTATACAACAAAGCCTCGGAGGAAGTTGAAGTCTTCCAGGGCCGCGCCGTGGTTCTGGCCACCGGCGGAGCCAGCAAGGCATACCTCTATACCAGTAACCCGGATGGCGCCAGTGGCGACGGCATCGCCATGGCCTGGCGCGCGGGCTGCCGCGTGGCGAACATGGAATTCAACCAGTTCCACCCCACCTGCCTGTATCACCCCAAAGCCAAATCGATGCTGATCACTGAAGCCCTGCGCGGCGAAGGTGCACAACTGAAGTTGCCGAATGGCGAGCGCTTCATGGATCGTTTCGACAAGCGCGGCGAACTGGCCCCTCGGGATATCGTCGCCCGAGCCATCGACCACGAAATGAAGCGCCTGGGTGCTGATTGCGTCTATCTGGATATTTCCCATAAAGACCCGAAGTTTGTGCGGGAGCACTTCCCAACGGTTTACAGCAACTGCCTCGAATACGGTATCGACATCACCAAAGAACCGATACCGGTCGTGCCCGCAGCCCATTACACCTGTGGCGGGGTGATGGTTGACCAACACGGCCGCACCGATCTCGATCAGCTGTACGCGATTGGCGAGACGACATTCACCGGCCTCCATGGAGCCAACCGGCTGGCCAGCAACTCGCTACTGGAATGCGTGGTATACGCCCGCTCCGCCGCTCTGCATATAGAAAACAGCATCGACAAGGTTTCACCGCCCCGTCCCGCACTCGCCTGGGATGCTTCACGGGTAACGGACTCGGATGAGGACGTGGTGATATCCCACAACTGGGACGAACTGCGGCGCTTTATGTGGGACTTCGTCGGCATTGTGCGTACGCGCAAGCGCCTTCTGCGGGCGGAACACCGGGTAGCCTTACTGCAGCAGGAGATTCTGGAGTTCTACGCCAATTACCGTATTACCAGCGATTTGATCGAACTGCGGAATCTGGCAGTGGTATCCGACCTGATTATCCGCTCCGCGCTGGATCGCCGTGAGAGCCGTGGCCTGCATTACTCCCTCGACTACCCCGGTCAGCGGGAGTTGGCCATGGACACCATTCTGGTACCGGAAAACTTTGCCGACCAACGCCACTTTATTGGCCCGGCGAGCTAACCCGCACAAAACCGGGAAACATGGGCACCCGTCGCTTCAGGTAGTGCGTGAATATCGCAGCGCAACCTGCAAGCGACGCCAGTCATCGGGCGACACAGAGTCCCGCGCCACCACCAACCTAAGACGACCTCCGTCCAGGTAGCGGCCATTGATCACAATCAGCCAGTTCCACGCCACCAGCTCTCCCTGAAAACAAAATTCACGCCTCTCCCCCCCGGCACTTTGCCAGTACCAGCGCCGGTCACCGGTCGAAAGCCGTCCGTACCCGCACCGCAACCGCCCGAACTCTAGATACGTGAATGCAATGACCAGAATGGAGCCCAGGCAAGCAAACAGCCAGTAGAGCGGGGAAAGCCACAACAGCAAAAGGGATTGGCATGTCGCCAGAATCAGGAGCCCCCGCAACAGACGCGAGGGTACAAGGTCACAGGCCAGCCTTGCACTGCGCCCGGGTATGGCAGCAGCAGGACCGGCCTGGGGAAGGGAAACCGGCGTTTCAGTCCTGCAGGCCGGTGTTGTCACGGATGATCTGTACAATGTGCTTCAGATCGGGGTCCTGCGGATCCTCTCTCCGCAGGAACCAGGCAAACAGGTCCTGATCCTGCTCATCCAGCAGGCGGATATAGCGCTGCTGATCTTCCGGATCCAGAGTCTCGTAAACGTTATCCAGAAACGGCAGCAGTACCAGATCCAGCTCCAGCATACCCCGTCGGCTAGCCCAAAACAGGCGATTGCGATCCATACTTCCCTCTCAAACGCTTACGTTGCCAAATTAAGAATTCGCGCAGTATAACGCACCGTACGCGAACGCGCCCCGGTTGAAATTCAGTAGCAAACCCCCAGATACTGCAGCCCAATTTCCGGAAATCCGATACAGCGAGTACAGCATGGATCAACAGCAGTGGCAGGAGTACCTCATCAGCCAGGGCGCCCAATGGAGCGAGGGAGCAGCCAGCTTCCCGGACAATAGCGCACACGCCGACCTCCAGTTGATCGACCTCAGCCCTCTCGGAGCCATTTCCGTCTCCGGTCCAGACAGCCAGAAGTTTCTGCAGGGACAACTCACCTGCGACCTGATCAACCTTCCGGATGAACACCTGACCCTCGGCGGCCATTGCAACCCGAAAGGGCGCATGATCAGCGCATTTCATATTCTTAAGGTCAGCCAGAGTGAATTTTTGCTGTTACTGCCCCGGGATTTGACTCCAATCGCGCTGGCCGCACTGAAAAAGTACGCCGTATTTTTCAAGACCGAACTCAAGTCTCTGGAGGGGGTATTCCGCTGGCTGGGTCTCTGTGGACACGATGCCGGCACTCGCGCCAGCCACCTGCTGAACCTGTCGCATAACAGCAAGGGCGACCTGATTCCAGGTCAATTGATCCCCTTCGACCACAACGGCACGCGGGCCATCGCAGGCATGCTCCAGGAACGCATGGTAGCCGTGCTGGTTGCCGAAGAGCAGGCAGCCGACCTGTGGCAGCAGCTCACAAGAACCCCCGCGACACCAGCCAGCTACAACCACTGGCAACAGCAATGGATCGCCGCGGGCGTGCCGGAACTGCACGCCGCAACCAGTGAAATGTTTATCCCGCAAATGCTCAACCTGCACCTGCTCGGCGCAGTCAGCTTTAAAAAGGGTTGCTACACCGGACAGGAAGTCGTCGCACGAATGCAATACCTGGGAGCAGCCAAGCGCCGCATGTACCTGGCCAGCGTCGATGGCGTTGAGCTCCCGGAGCCGGGAGTGGAAATATTTACACCAAATGGCAGCTCCAGTGTTGGCAACCTGGTATCCGCCTGCAAGACGGAAAACGGGATCGAGCTACTCGCTGTACTGACCAAATCCAAGGTGGTGGATAACGCGTTGATGCAATTGCAGGATGGCAGGCAACTCAGCCTCTATGAGCTGCCTTACGACGCAGACGCAGACCCACTTGCCTGAGATCAGATTTCCACGGATACGCGATGTAACTCACTGGCCGCCGGCAATGCCCAGTTGACCGGAGCCTCGCCGTGCTGCTCCAACCATTGATTAGCCTGGGAAAACGGCCGCGTACCGAAAAAGCCCCGGTGCGCAGAGAGCGGCGAGGGGTGCGGCGCACGCAAAACCAGATGCCGGTTGCGATCAATGAAGCTGCCCTTCTTCTGCGCGTAACTTCCCCACAGAATAAATACCAACCCATCGCGCTGCTCTGCCAGCGCGTGCACCGCTGCATCGGTAAACTGCTCCCAACCGCGCCCCTGGTGCGCGCCTGCCCGGCTCTCCTCCACCGTCAAGGTGGCATTCAACAATAAAACACCCTGCTCTGCCCACGGCTGCAGGCAACCGTGAGTGGGCGGGGTAATACCGAGGTCGGAAGCCAGCTCCTTATAGATATTCTGTAACGACGGCGGTATACGTACCCCTGGCATCACGGAAAAACACAAACCGTGAGCCTGGCCCGCACCGTGATACGGATCCTGCCCCAGAATCACCACCTTCACCTGATCGAAGGGTGTGGAATTAAACGCGTTGAATATCTGACCACCCGGGGGAAAAATATTTTTACCCGCCTGTTTTTCCTGCTGTAAAAACCCCCTCAACTCGGCCATATATGGCTTATTGAACTCAGGTTGTAAAACCGCATACCAGGTGGGATGAATTTTTACATTCGCCGAAATCTGCATTACTGACCTACAAAATATCGTGTATTTGTGTGCGCAGCGCCGGCACTACCAATTCTTCAAACCAGGGGCGCTGTTTGAGCCACAGGGTATTTCGGGGGCTGGGATGGGGCAAGGGGAAAAAGCCAAATGGCAGCGCGTCGGCAAAGTGGCGAACGTTTTCGGTGATGCTGCCGTACCAGCGGGGCAGATAATATCTCTGTGCGTACTGGCCGATCAGCAAGGTCAGCTGGATATTAGGCAACTCCGCCAACAGGCGTGCGTGCCAGGTTTCGGCGCACTCGGGACGCGGAGGCAAATCACCGCCTTTGCCGCGCCCGGGGTAACAAAATCCCATCGGGACTATAGCAATACGAGACTGGTCGTAAAAAGTTTCACGATCCATTTGCAGCCAGTTGCGCAGGCGATCACCGGACGGGTCGTTCCAGGGAATTCCGGTCTCGTGTACCCGCGTTCCCGGCGCCTGACCGACAATCAACAACCTGGCAGACCGCGCGGCGCTCAGGACAGGCCTTGGCCCAAGAGGCAGGCTGCCTTCACACAGCCGACACCCACTGACTTCTTCGAGCAATACTTTCAGTCGGTCAGAAGTCACGGCGACAATCGCTTTCCTACATCAATCGCCGGATGGGACAGCAACAACAACAATCCCCGCGTATCGGACTCATCTTTCATCCGGGCAACGCCATTGTTGTCCAGCATTACAAAAATGCCCCGCTTGTCCACCTCCAGTCCCTCACCCTTCCCGAACCGACCGGTCCGGTAGCGGTATTCAGGGGATCGCTCTATATGCCGGTAAGTGACGCACCAGTTTGCGTGCAGGTTTGTCAGTGACCGCTGACAGACGGCGTACGCATTCCGCTCGAGGGTATACAGGTATCCGCCGTAATACGCCAAACCGGCAACATCTTCCGAGAAGCCACGAAAGTCCAGCCCGGCAACCGGTGGAACCTGAAAGAACGCATGACCTTCGCGGTCTCCCGGCTTCAATTGCAGCAAACCTCGCGGGTTTCGCTCCAGGGCAATCCAGAAATCCTCACCGGCTTTCACCAGCCCTTCGCTGCCACCATTGAAATCGTGTATGTAACCTGCCCTCCACGCCGATTCCAACCACTTTTGCGGGGTCCAGCGCGCAACCTGCGCTCTCGCATCCAGCGATGCCAATCGGTTGTGCCTCTCGCTCAGCAAATAGAAGTGTTCCTCATCGCAGGTCACACCTTCGAAATCCATACTGAGATCAACACTGGCAACATGCAGTGCGCGCGCCTTAAGGGATACCGGCTGATCGTCCGGGAGCCCCGGAGGGGTAAACCTCGCTCGCTCCACCAATGCAACGCTGGTCTCACCCAAATGCGGCGTCAGTGAGTAAAAACGGTCTGAGGCCTTGTCAGCCACTGCAACCAGCTCTCCCCAGCAAAGGCTGAGACCGGAAATATCCAGCCCTTCGCTGCCGTCTACCCACCAGGCCTGTACCAGCTCTGCCGGTACAACCTCTGTTGAATCGGTGGCAGCGGTTGCCGGAATAGCCAGGAACGCAATCAGTGCCGCGAACAAACTTCGTTTTTTCAACTGCCTATTCACCTCCTGGCGCCTGTGCGGGAACTGTCTTAATCGCGAAAATTATTGAACTGCAAAGGCTGTTCCAGTTCTTTGCCACGCAACATAGCGATCACCTGCTGAAGATCATCGCGCTTCTTGCCGGTGACCCGCACCTGATCCCCCTGGATGGAAGCCTGCACTTTCAGTTTTTCATCCTTGATGATCTTTATGATCTTTTTCGACAAATCTTTGTCGAGACCATTTTTCAGGGTGACCGCAACCTTCACCTGCTTGCCCGATTGCTCGGGCTCCCCAGCCTCCATCGCCAGCGGGTCGATACTGCACTTGATCAGCGCCGCGCGCAGCATATCCACCATCTGCGCAACCTGCATATCGGACTCGGCACGCAACGTCAGCGCAAAGTCCGACATCTCAACTTCCGCATCCACGCCTTTAAAGTCGAAACGGTTGGTAATGGTCCGGTTCACCTGGTCCACTGCGTTAGTCAGCTGGTGTTTATCTACTTCAGAAACAATGTCAAAGGATGGCATTTACAAATTCCCCTTAAATTCCGCCCAAAAGTGAGTGGGCGAATGTCTATCAAAATTTACTTCCAGATCTCTGGCACAACTTCCACACTGTGTGCATCACTGGCAATCCAGATATGTCCGTCCTGAATCGTCACACTGAGATCCATATTGCGGTTAGCCAGATTCGCCAGCGCTCCGCAGGCCTCCGCCGGCAGGAACAATACTTCCAGGTTCTCAAAGCGTTCACACACTGAAGCCATTTTCTGCCACCACACCGGCGCCGTCCGCTGTCCGTAGGCATAAATACGGACGGCCTGAGCCCGATTGCTGGCCTTCCGCACCCGGTCGTCTGCGGGCACCCCCACCTCAATCCACTGTTCGATCTCGCCACTCAAATTGTGCCGCCACAAATCCGCCTCATCATCGCTGGACAGGCCCCGGGTAAATTCAAGTTGCTCGTGCGCATTGTGGGCGAATGCAAGCAACCGGATCATCATTCGTTCGTCTGTTTCAGATGGGTGTCGTGCCAGTGTCAGGTGATGTTCACCGTAGTACTCCCGGTCCATATCAGCAATCTGGACCCGGGCTTTGAAGATTGTTGCTTTAAGTGCCATTACTACTCTCGAAATGGCGGCTCCGGGGGGACTTTTCCACGGAAGCCGGTTATTGACGACTATTATTGTCTCGTTCGGAACCAACATGGATGATCGGTATGAACTCTGCACTCACGGGCAAACAGAATTCCACCCTGCGCCGAGTCTGGCAAACATCGTTGCTGGCGCTCATTGCGCTGGGGCTGAGCGGCTGTGGTATTAACAACATCCCCACCTACGATGAAAATGTCAAAGCCGCCTGGGCTCAGGTACAAAACCAGTATCAGCGCCGCGCAGACCTGATCCCCAACCTGGTAAAAACGGTCAAGGCTTATGCGGCCCATGAGCAGGAAACCCTGCAGGCTGTCACTGAGGCCCGAGCCAAAGTGAACTCCATGCAGGTCGACGCCGACGTTATCAATGACCCGGCCAAACTCCAGCAGTTTGAAGCGGCCCAGGCTCAACTGAGTAGCGCACTCTCCCGCCTTATGGTCGTGGTGGAACGCTACCCTGATCTTAAAGCCAACCAGAATTTCCTGGCGCTGCAGTCCCAGCTGGAAGGTACGGAGAATCGTATCAGCGTAGCCCGCCGGGATTATATCGCCGCTGTTGAGCGCTACAACCGGGAAATCCGCACCTTCCCGGGACGCATCTGGCACAAAGTCCTGTACAGCGACCTGCCCATCCGCGAAACCTTTGAGGCCACCACTGAAGGTGCGGAAAAAGCCCCGGAAGTGGACTTCCAGTAATCGCGTAACCGGAGTCTTTCATGGCGATCCGTTGGGTCACCCTGTTACTGGCCACCCTCGCCGCCCTGCTCGGGGCGGCATTGGCTGTGGCGGATATAAAGTTCCCACCCCTCTCTGGTCGCGTTGTAGATAATGCCAACCTGCTAAGCGCCAGTACCCGCTACCAGCTGACAACCCTGCTGCAGCAACACGAGAAAGAAACCAGTAACCAGATAGTGGTGGTCACACTCCCGGATCTGGAGGGTTACACCATTGAGGAATTTGGCTACCAACTGGCGCGACACTGGAAAATCGGCCAAAAGGGCAAAGACAACGGCGTGCTGTTAATCATTGCGCCCAGCGAGCAGCAGCTACGCATTGAGGTTGGATACGGATTGGAAGGTCCGCTGACTGATGCGCTGTCCTCCAACATCATTCATACGAAGATCCTCCCTCATTTCCGCAATGGTGACTTTGATGGCGGCGTCATCGCCGGAGTTCAATCCATAATCGCCGCAATCAAAAACGAATACGTCGCCGAACCCACGGAAACCAACGGTGATCGCCAGCTGGCTTTACTGATCGCGATCTTTCTGTTGTTTGTCATGCTGCAGCTGTTTGGCTCATCAGTGTTCGGCGCACCCGGTGGCAGCCGCACTTACCGCCGCGGTCGATATGGCGGCTACTACGGCGGCGGAGGCTTTGGTGGCGGATTCGGCGGCGGTGGTGGTTTTGGCGGCGGATTTGGTGGCGGTGGTGGCGGATTCGGTGGCGGCGGCGCATCGGGAGGCTGGTAATGTTGAATGCAAGCGAACGCAGAACGCTGTCGGAGACCATCAAAGAGGTGGAGTCGAAAACGGACGCCGAAGTTGTCACCGTTCTCGCCCGGGAAGCAGACAACTACCTGTACATTTCCACCTTGTGGGCGGCTTTTCTGGCCCTGCTACTGGCACCCCTGTTCCAGTTTTTACCTTGGTGGCTGGAGTACCAGCAGGCTTTCACCCTTCAATGGCTACTCTTTATCGCGCTCGCGGTGATCTTCCGATGGCGGCCACTCACCATGCGCCTGGTCCCCAAAAGGATCAAGTTCTGGCGCGCGAGCAATTTGGCTCGCCGACAGTTTTTACAGCAGGAGCTCCACCACACCAAAGACCGGCTCGGCCTGCTGATTTTCGTTTCCGTCGCAGAACACTATGTAGAAATACTCGCCGACCGGGGTCTCGCCGAACAGATCACTAACGAAAGCTGGCAAGAAATTGTGGAACACTTCATCCTCGAAGTGAAAAAAGGCAAAACCAACGAAGCCTTTGTGCACTGTGTGGAAAAATGTGGCGAACTCCTTGAAGAAGCGGCCCCCGCAACGGTAGCCAAGAACGAACTATCCAATCACCTCGTGGTTCTATAATCCTGAATAACACTCAACTTACTTCCCGGACAGGGAAGAAATCGCGCCAAACACCCTGGAACGCAGGTGCCGACATGAGCCTGAGCAAGCCACTGATCATCGCCTCCATGGCTTCGATTTTTTTGATCGGAGTCGCCGTCGCGCAATGGTCAGGACCGGATAAAACCGCCTCCACCAGCGGTAGCTTTACCAGCAACAAAGGCCTGGAATCCCGAATCCGGCAGCTGGAGTCGTCTGTGGAAGAAACTCTCAAGATCCAGGGACAGCTACTGGAACTGGTCAATGAGCTCAGCGGCAGACTCCTGCCCGAGCAGGAAGGCGCAAAAACCCGCAATGCTTCCCACTTGGTGCCCGAACAACCCACGGTAACAAATGCGCCGCAAAACCGGCGGCATGAAATAGACAACCATGAAACCCGCTTCGACCGCATGCGAGAAAACCAGTTGCGGCGGCTGACCGACGCGGGAATCAGCCCAGAGCGCGCAGCATTTATCCTCGACAAACAGGAGCGGATTCAATACGAGCAGATGCAACTGTCTTATGAATACCGCTACTTAAAAGACAAATCCTCTTCTGAGGCCCGCGCCCTGCAGGAAAAAATCCACACATACAGCAATCCGCGCAGAGTCTTTGAGCAGGAACTGAATACCGATGAATTTGAGCAATACCTGAATGCCCAGGGCGGGCGGTCAGAACTGCAAATCGGCGATCTACTGGAATCCACCCCTGCCTACGAGGCCGGACTCAGGCCGGGCGACAAGATCATTCGTTACAACAATCAGCGCATATTCCATATGGGAGACCTGAGGTCCCAGGTGTATCAAGTGGAACCGGGAAAAAGCGTGGCAGTGGAGATACAGCGCCAGGGCAGTAGCAATAGTGAAGTGATTTATTTACCAAGTGGGCCTTTGGGCATTCGCGGCTAGCCGGTACGCCCAATCCATAGATCCGTATAAAGAGATCTTTCCCATATAAGCCATTACCAATAAAAAAGGCGATCACCTCTCGGTCATCGCCTCTTTCAAACAGCACTTAACAGTGCTGATTAGTCGCTCTGTACTTCCGGACGCATATGCGGGAACAGCAGTACATCACGGATAGATGGCGAGTTCGTCAGCAGCATCACCAGGCGATCGATACCGATACCCTCACCGGCAGTCGGCGGCAGGCCGTATTCCAGTGCACGGATGTAGTCAGCGTCAAAGTGCATCGCTTCATCATCACCAGCATCTTTCTCGGCAACCTGCGCCTTGAAGCGCTCGGCCTGGTCTTCCGCGTCGTTCAGCTCCGAGAAGCCGTTTGCGATTTCGCGGCCACCGACGAAGAATTCGAAGCGGTCGGTCACGAATGGATTGTCGTCGTTGCGACGGGCCAGCGGCGACACTTCGGTCGGGTATTCAGTGATGAACGTCGGCTGATCGAGGCGGTGCTCGACAGTTTTTTCGAAGATTTCGATCTGAATTTTGCCCAGGCCCCAGATAGCCTTGAGCGGAATTTCCAGGCCTTCCGCTACCTTCTTCGCGCTTTCGATATTGTCGATATCAGAAGCTTTCAGCTCCGGGTTGTACTTGAGGATCGAGTCGAACACGCTGATACGGTCAAACGGCTTGGCAAAGTCATAGCTGCTGTCCTGGTACTGAACAGTCGTGCTGCCCAAGACATCGGTGCAGATACCGCGAATCATGTTCTCGGTAAGATCCATCAGGTCGTTGTAGTCCGCATACGCCTGGTAAAACTCGAGCATAGTGAACTCGGGGTTGTGGCGGGTAGACAGGCCTTCGTTGCGGAAGTTGCGGTTGATCTCGTACACGCGCTCAAAGCCGCCAACCACCAGGCGCTTCAGGTATAACTCCGGAGCAATACGCAGGTACATATCGATGTCCAGCGCATTGTGGTGCGTGATGAATGGACGTGCAGTGGCACCGCCTGGAATCACCTGCAGCATTGGCGTTTCCACTTCCATGAACTGGTTGTTATTCAGGAAGCTGCGGATGTAGCTAATGACTTCCGAACGAATACGAAACACATCGCGAGACTCCGGGGTGGCAATCAGGTCAACGTAGCGTTGACGATAGCGCATTTCCTGATCGGCAATGCCGTGGAACTTTTCCGGGAGCGGACGCAGAGCTTTGGTCAGCAGGCTGTACTCTTCACAGTTGACGTAAAGGTCGCCCTTGCCGGATTTGTGCAGCGTGCCTTTTACACCGACGATGTCACCGATATCCCAGGTTCCCCAGCGCTCTTTAATGTCTTTCTGGGCGGTCTTGTCGGCGTACAGCTGGATGCGGTCGGATACGTCCTGGATCACCATGAACGGGCCGCGTTTGGCGAGGATTCGGCCAGCGACGCAGGCGGTGTTACCGGCAGACTCCAGTTCTTCCTTGGTTTTTTCACCAAACTCTTTCTGCAGGTCGGCGGCGAGGTTTTCGCGGCGGAAGCTGTTCGGGAAGGCATTGCCCTTCTCGCGCATGGCACTGAGTTTCGCGCGGCGCTCGGCGATCAGTTTGTTTTCGTCTTGCTGAGTTGGTGTGTTGCTCATGGTTATCACATGTCTTTCTGTGTGTGTTGCGGACTTCGTAGCTTGTATTGAGCTCTGTTAGAAGCCCGTGCCGGTATAGCGCCGGCCATTCGATTTCGATTAAATTGCCGGGAGCAATTTAATACAGCGAAGCTGCCCGTAGGGCCGGGCACGCGGACGTGCCCGGTAAAATCGCTGTGAATACGTCCATGTACGCTGCGTCGGCGACGTCCCTGTCGCCGACGCTTTCGAAACTTATTCCCCGGCACTTGCCCTTCGTTTCCTGCCAAATTACTTCGATAGCAGGACTCGAAAGCAAACTGGCCTTAGAGGCCCGCCTTCAGGCTCGCTTCAATAAACTGATCCAGATCCCCATCCAGCACTGCCTGGCAGTTACTGGTCTGGACACTGGTGCGCAGGTCTTTAATGCGCTGGTCGTCCAGTACGTAGGAGCGGATCTGACTGCCCCAGCCGATGTCAGATTTACTCTCCTCCATCGCCTGCTTTTCAGCATTGCGCTTTTGCATTTCCTGCTCGTACAGTTTTGCACGCAGCATCTTCCACGCTTTGTCGCGGTTCTGGTGCTGTGAACGCTCACTCTGGCAGGCCACGACGATTCCGCTCGCAATATGCGTCAAGCGCACGGCGGAGTCGGTCTTGTTCACGTGCTGACCACCAGCGCCGGAGGCGCGGTAGGTGTCTTCGCGCACCTGGGACTTGTCCACTTCGATCTCGATGTTGTCATCGATCTCCGGCGAGACAAATACCGAGGTGAACGAGGTGTGGCGGCGGTTGCCGGAGTCAAACGGCGATTTGCGCACCAGGCGGTGTACGCCGGTTTCCGTGCGCAGCCAGCCAAATGCGTACTCGCCCTGGAAATGAATGGTGGCACTCTTGATACCGGCCACCTCACCTGCGGAAGCTTCTTCCAGGGTGGTCTTGAAGCCGTGTGCTTCACCCCAGCGCAGGTACATACGCAGTAGCATCTCTGCCCAATCCTGAGCTTCAGTACCGCCAGAGCCGGCCTGAATGTCGAGGTAGGCGTTGTTGGGGTCGGTTTCGCCGGAGAACATACGGCGGAACTCGAGGGTTTCCAGCTGCTGCTGGAGCGCGTTCAATTCGTTGGCGACTTCGTCAACCGAGTCCTCATCGCCCTCTTCCACGGCCATATCCAACAGCTCGCGGCTGTCGTTGATACCGGCATCGAGGTCTTCGATGGTTTTCACAACGGCTTCGAGAGAAGAGCGTTCACGCCCCAACTCCTGGGCGCGATCGGGGTCGTCCCACACACTGGGCTCTGCCAGCTCCAGCTCGACTTCGGTCAGGCGTTCTTTCTTGCCAGCGTAGTCAAAGATACCCCCTGAGAACGTCAGTGCGCTCTGCGAGGTCTTTCATCTGATTGAGAAGCGGATTGATTTCCATAGGTTCTGCGGGTTTCCGTCAGTTAAAGCGGCCGCGCATTCTACCTCAGTAAACCGCCAGAATTAAGGGGCCGCGAGAACAGGGTTCCTCCCCCCGGAGCCACTTGAGCCCCAACATAGGGCAACGCTAAAATGGCCTGACCAATAACAAAGAAAGATCAAGCCAATTGATATCAGAGATTTCACCTATGGCGACCCAACTCTTCCCGACTCTCCGGATTCCCGCCCTGACCACGGGCGGCCTACTGCTGTCGCTGCTGGCAGCCTGCGTGACTCCCGCGTGCGCTCAATCACCCGACTACCACGCCATTGTCAGCACTGAAAACACGCAGCAACAGGACACTCCGACCTACCCGACACTTGGCGCGGCCCTGGCAGCTGCCCCGGCCGACAGCCAGACCCAGTTCGTCATTTACCTGGCAAAGGGGCAGTACCGGGAAAAGGTGCTGGTGGACAAACCCAATATCCGACTGGTGGGTGCAGGGCGAGACCAGACCATCATCACCTATGACGACTACGCAGGTTTACCCTCTGGAGCCAACGGCGAGGCAATGGGCACCTTTTCCACCGCGACCCTCACGGTACAGGCAAAAGACTTCCAGGCCGAGAACCTCACCATCGAGAACAGCTTTGACTTTCTGGCCACCGATGCCCTGCCCAAAGGTCATAGGGACAAGATCAAAGGTACTCAGGCCGTCGCCCTGGAAACTGGCCTCAACAGTGATCGCGCCGCCTTCCGCAACATCCGCCTCACGGGTTATCAAGACACTCTGTTCCTGCAGGGCGGGAGAAGCTACTTTTTCGACAGCGTGATCGAAGGCAACGTGGATTTTATTTTTGGCGCCGGACAAGCGGTGTTCGAGAAGAGTGACATCGTCACGCGTCCGCGGGGCACGACACGGGAAACCGTTGGCTATGTGACCGCACCCAGCACTGACATCAACAACCGATTCGGACTGGTTTTCCTCAATTGCCGACTGCTGAAGGCGCCCGGTGTACCGGCAAACTCATCTCCCCTGGGGCGCCCATGGCACCCGACAACTACCTTTGCCGATGGGCGCTATGCCGACCCGAATGCAATCGGCGCCAGTGTATTTATCAACACCTATATGGAAGATCACATTACGAAAGATGGCTGGGCATCCATGCGCGGCACCAGCCGGGATGGCACGAAGAGCACCGTATTCACTCCGGAAAGCGCGCGCTTCTTCGAATTCGGCAGCCACGGCCCCGGCGCCGCCATCAACCCCAAGCGACGCCAGCTGACAAGCGAGTCTGTGAAGGATTACACCCTGCAGAATATTTTCGCGGACTGGCTGCCATCATTTGGGAAACCCGGGGAATAATGGCCGCTATTGGCCATTGGCCAACTGATTCAGAATTGCGCAGTCCGGAGAGTCATCACCGGCACAGGAGGCTTCCAGGCTGCGTAGACTATCGCGCATCTGCTGCAGACTCTGCAGCTGAGTTTCAACCTGGATCAGTTTTTCCTGTACCAGCAATTTGGCATCGTGGCTGCGACGGGAAGGGTTTCGGTACAGATTCAGCAGATCGCGTACTTCTTCAACCGCAAAACCACTGGCGCGAGCGCGCTGGATAAACTGGAGTGTCTCGACGTCGGCAAGAGAATACTCGCGATAGCCGTTTGGCCCACGGCCGGGGATGAGCAGCTTTACCGATTCGTAGTAGCGCAGGGCCTTGGTGCTGAGCCCGGCCCGCTTGGCGGCTTCGGATATGTTCATGGAAAACTCCTGCAAGGCTTGATAACCATGCAGGAGTTTCAGGGTTGCCGCAAGGGCAAGGTCAAGGCCCGCTCTGCAGCCAGGATTTCAGTGCGTCGGATTACGCGGGGAGCCGGTACCGGTGCTCGGCGGGCACTCTTTGAAGCGGTGGGGAACCTGGGACGCCGGGTCAAACCCCAACGCCAGTGCCGTGTCCAGCATGGTTGCTGGAATCCGATGCACAAGAATATCGCCAGTCGCGCCACCGCAGACTTGCGGATACATACGGTCCGTGCGTACGGCACAGCGGGACTCCGCCACACTGACACCACCCTGCTGCAGGGTAGCCCTGCTCTGCTCGAGCGAAATGCCACCGCCCTCGCACTGGCGATTACCCATCGGCTGCATCACCCATAGCGTGCTGCCATTGTCGCTGCGACTTTGCATCTTTCTCTCTCCTGCCATGTCCGGTACCGCTGGTTTCGAAACCGGCGCTATCGATTCCTCTTCCTGTGGCGCTGCCTGCTCGACAGCCGACTCGGGGGCTTTCTCTACCCCGGCACTCTTGTTCTGGCCACCGCAGGCTACCAGCGCCATTACAGCCAGAACCATTCCCCACAGAAGTATTCTCGATTTCGGCATAGGTCGACTCCCTGTTCGTATTTATCTCAGTGTCAGCTTAGCGCGAGCCATACCCCGACGCCCAGCATCAATGTGCCCGCGATGCGATTTATCAGGCGTACATTTTCACCCCGGTGCAGCAGTTTGCTCAAGGTACGCCCGCCAGCGGCGTAAATAAACATACACACCGTTTCCAGCAGCAAAATGATCGCGAGCAACACCGTCAGCTGCGGCGCCAAGGGGTAATCACTGTTGATGAATGGCGGCAGCAACGCAATAAAAAATGCCCATCCTTTGGGGTTCGCTACCGCAGTGACAAAACCCTGGGTAACGAGGGCCCTTGGTGAAACGGAAAGTTCTGAATCGGCGGACTCGCTCAACAGTACCAGCCGCCCGCGGGAGCGCCACATCTGAACACCGAGATACCCCAGGTAGAGCGCCCCCACATATTTGAAAACCTGGAAAGCCACCGGGTACTTGAGCATCAGTGTCGCGATCCCCATCACCGCCGCCAACGCCACCAGCGCCACGCCACACAGCTCGCCGATCATCATCCACATGGTGCGCCGCACCCCGACCGCCATACCGAGTGTAAGCGCCAGGGTCATACACATACCCGGGGTAATAGAGACGAAAAAGAACGTCGGCACAAACAGCGCCAATACCGCCCAGTCGATAACAGCCATGCTTCCCCCAGTACGCCGCGAATCAGTGATGGGTTCCGGTGTGATTGCCGTAATGGCTTACCAGCATGCCCCCAAGCATCAGGCCACAACCCACCAGCTCTCTGACTGTCAGCAACTCATTCAGGAACAACCACCCTGCCGCCAGTGCGAACACTGCTTCCAGGCTCATGATGACCGTGGCATGTGAAGGCGCCGCATGGCGCTGGGCCAACAACTGGAACGTAAATGCGATGGCCGTTGAAAAGATCATCATGTAGGCAATGGGCCAGGCAGAATCGATCGCAGATTGAAGCGTGGGCGTCTCCACGATCAGCGAGCCAAACCCGGACAGCAGGCCACACACCAGAAACTGTATGGCGGCCAGGCGCAGGGCATCGTAACGGTGTACAAAATAATCCGCTGACAGAACCTGAATCGCGAATACAAACGCACTAGCAAATACCATCAGGTCGCCGATCAGTTGAGCTTCCTGGCTGAAATCCGCCAGCCAGTACAGTCCCAACAGGGCCAGCGCAATCCCCGCCCAGGTCCAGCGATTGGTCTTGTGCCCGAGGGACAGGCCGATTACAGGCACCAGCAGCAGATAAAACCCGGTGATAAACCCAGCGCGTCCGGCCGTGGTGTACAGCAATGCGGCCTGCTGTAACGCAGCGCCGAGAAACAGCCAGAACCCCAGAATGGCTCCACCGGGCAGGCATTTGCGCCAGCGGTGGTGCACGGTCGCATCACCCTCTTCACCCGGTTGCAGGTCACGACGGGAGGAAAGCCAGTACACAACGGGAATCAACAGCAACCCGCCGAGAAAAAAACGCCAGGCATTGAATGCCAGCGGCTCGATATGCGCCATCGCAATTTTCTGCGGCACAAATGCCAGGCCCCAGAAAAGCGCAGCCAATACCAATAAAAATTCCGCCTGTACCTGCTTGCGGTTCATTCGGTGTTACCTCAAATAAAATTAGCGAACAGCCTCGAGGTGGCTGACCATCAGCTGCAGGGACTGCCTGCCGCGAAACTCGTTGATATCCAGTTTGAATGCCAGTCGTACGCGATCGACCTGCGCCGGCCAAACATCTGTATCGATGTTAAACGCGATGGCGTCAACTGCACGCTGGGGCTCCGCTGCAGGCGCCACCACCATCTTCAGGTGTTTTTCACCTACGATACGCTGCTGTAACAGCAAAAATTCACCATCGAACTGGGGTTCCGGGAAAGCCTGTCCCCACGGCGCACAGTCGCGTAACAACGCCGCGGTTTGCATGGAGAATTCCGCAGGGGCCAGCTCGCCGTCGGAATCAATCACAGCCTGTAACTGCGATTCACTCAAGCGATTGCGAACTGCAGTTTCAAATGCACGGGTGAAGGCTTCCAGGTTTTCTGCGGGCAGACTGAGGCCCGCAGCCATGGCGTGACCACCGTATTTACTGATCAGATCCGGATGTGTTGCCGCCACATCACTGAGGGCATCCCGAATATGCAGCCCGGGAATCGAGCGCGCTGAACCCTTGATCAAATTATTGTCGCCATCGGCAAAGGCGATTACCGGGCGGTGAAATTTTTCTTTGATACGGCTGGCCAGAATACCCACAACACCCTGATGCCAGGCCCCGTCGTACAGGCACAAACTCCACGGCAGCTCGCCACTGCCGAGCTGCAGCTTATCCAGCGCGGCCATTGCTTCCCGCTGCATCCCGGCCTCGATGGCCTTGCGATCACGGTTGAGGCCGTCCAGCTCGGAAGCCAGCTCCCGGGCTTCCTCGGTATCCTCTGTCAGCAGGCAGCGAATACCGGTACCAATATCATCCAGGCGACCAGCCGCATTGATCCGCGGACCGAGAATAAATCCGATATCGGTGGTGGAAAGGCGTGCGCGATCGCGCCCGGCCACCTCCATCAGCGCGTCGATCCCCGGCCGGCAGCGCCCGGCACGAATCCGCGCAATCCCCTGATACACCAGCACGCGGTTGTTGTGATCCAGGGGAACCAGATCCGCGACCGTACCCAGCGCTACCAGATCCAGGTACTCAGCCATATTGGGGGCACGGATACCGGACTCCTCGAACCAGCCCTGCTGCTGTAAGGCTGTACGCAGGCGGCTGAGCAGGTAAAAAATCACTCCCACACCAGCAAGATTCTTGCTGGGGAACGCACAACCTGGCTGGTTGGGGTTAACAATGGCATCCGCCTCAGGCAGCTCGCTGCCCGGCAAATGGTGATCGGTGACAATGACTTTCAGCCCGGCGGCTTTTGCCGCAGCAACACCATCGATACTGCTGATGCCATTATCAACCGTAATCAGAAGATCCGGCTCATATTCGCGTGCGACCTCGACAATTTCAGGTGTGAGCCCATAGCCAAATTCGAAACGGTTGGGCACCAGAAAATCCACCGGTCCCGCACCCAGCGCGCCTAGCGCCAGTACCGCCAGGGTACTGCTGGTTGCACCGTCGGCATCGAAGTCACCAACAATCAGAATTTTTTGCTGTTTCTGTACCGCTTCAACCAATAGCGCTACGGCGGCTTCGACACCCCGCATAGCCGCCGGGTTGTGCAGCCGGGCCAACTGGTGGTCCAGTGCTTCCTCACTGGTTACCCCTCGCCCCAGCAGAACACGCTGCAGAATTATCGGTGTGGAGGAAGAAAAACGGCCAGTGGACAAATCCACTGGCCGTCGTCGAATGATCGCGCTCATCAAATCCGGTCGCTCTGGTTAGTTCCAGTCAAGCCGGCATTCCCACCGGCAAAACGCCATTCTAACCCAGCCCCACCGGCGGGACTCAACCCAGAGAGTGCGAGATAAAATCGTGTACTGCAGAGAGGTCGTTTTCCAGAACTTGCAACCGTTCTTCGCGCTCCATCAGGTCCTGCATGTGATGGGGCAGAGGTACACGGGTGCCCGGCAGGGCCTTGTCCACCGCGTCGCTGAACTTGGCCGGATGCGCGGTAGCCAGACAGACCATGGGCTCTGCTGCGGATTTGCGGGCGCGCCGCGCCGCTTCTACGCCAATCGCGGTATGCGGATCGAGCAGGTATTCGGTGGACTCGAATACCTCGCGAATCACATCCACGGTACGCGCATCATCCACGCGCTCCGAGGAGAAGAGCCCGCGGGCCTTATCCAGAGCCGCTGCAGAAAGCTCAAGGGGTGCACTGCGATCAGACAGCAGTTCGGCAATTGCGCCACCATCACGGCCGTACAGGTCAAACAGCAACCGCTCAAAATTACTGGACACCATAATGTCCATACTCGGTGACAGACTGTGTACCAGCGGTTTCGGTGAGTGATCGTTAGCACTGATACAGCGGTGCAGAATATCGTTCGCATTGGTCGCGATCACCAGCTGATTGATCGGCAGCCCCATCCCCCTGGCCAGGTAGCCGGCAAAGATATCGCCAAAATTACCGGTCGGGACGGAGAAATTTACCGGGCGATGCGGGCCGCCAAGGCTCAGCGCCGCATAAAAGTAATATACGATCTGGGCCATGATGCGCGCCCAGTTAATGGAGTTCACCGCCACCAGACGACGACCATCGGGCAGGAATGATTGATCGGCAAAACTGGCCTTGACCATGTTTTGACAGTCGTCGAAATTCCCCTCCAGTGCGATGTTGTACACATTGTCCGATTGCACTGTGGTCATCTGCTTGCGCTGCACTTCTGACACCCGGTTGTGCGGGTGCAGAATGAAGATGTCGATATTCTCGCAGTGGCGGCAACCTTCGATGGCAGCAGATCCGGTATCTCCGGAAGTCGCCCCCAGAACCACCACCTTCTCACCGCGCTTCTTCAACAGCAGATCGAACAGCTGGCCGAGGAACTGCAGGGCAAAGTCTTTAAACGCAAGGGTTGGCCCCTGGAACAGCTCCAGGATCCACTCATTGTGAGCCGTCTGCACCAGCGGCGCGATGGCGTCGTGACGGAAATTGGCATACGCGCGGTCGATAATGCCGCGCATCTCATCTTCCGAGAGGTCCTCGGAGACAAATGGCCACATGATACGAAACGCGAGCTCCTGGTAATTGAGGCCGGCCATGTCCGCGATTTCCTCGCGGCTGAATTGCGGCAGTTTTTCCGGGACATACAGACCGCCATCACTGGCGAGACCGGTCAGAACGGTATCTGCAAAACTGAGAGACGGCGCACGGCCGCGGGTGCTGATAAATTTCACGACAAATCAGGTTCTGGTTCAGTGAAAATGGATAACCGGGGCCAGAGCCCCGGTCAGGAGAGTTGCGTCAGGGTCAGCCCAGGGGTTCAACGCGGATGTGTACTACCGGCCCCTGAATACTGTCGAGTGCCTCAAGCTGGCTTACCGCTTCCTGTAACTGCGCTTCACGCGCGCGGCTTGTCAGCAAGACCACCGGCACCAGCTCTTCGCCCTCGGCAGGCTCGTGCTGGATCAGCGCCTCGATACTGATGCCCTGATTGCTGCAAATGGTTGCGACCTTGGACATGACACCAGGCTTGTCAAAGGCGGAAATACGCATGTAATAGCTGGTTTCAGTCTCACTCATCGGCAATACCTCATCGATATCACCCTGACTGTCCTGTGTGACGCCTGCAAGCGGTACGCGCTGATCAGGGCGTACATGCAGAGCCCTGGCGACATCAACGATATCAGCGATCACAGCGGATGCCGTGGCCTCTGAGCCGGCACCTGCGCCGTAATACAGGGTGGGACCCACCGCATCACCGTGCACCAGCACCGCGTTCATCACCCCGTTTACATTGGCAATCAGCCTGCGCTGGGGAATCAATGTCGGATGCACACGCAACTCGACACCCTCGCTGGTGCGGCGGGCAATCCCCAGATGCTTGATCCGGTAACCCAGTTCGTCAGCGTAACGAATGTCCTCCTGGGACACCCCGCTAATCCCCTCTGTATACACCTTGTCAAAGGCCAGCGGCATACCAAAAGCCAGCGATGCCATGATCACCAGCTTATGGGCCGCGTCTATACCTTCCACATCAAATGTGGGGTCGGCCTCTGCATAGCCGAGTGCCTGGGCCTGCGCCAGAGCTTCATCAAAGCTGCGCCCCTTTTCCCGCATCTCAGTCAGGATGTAGTTACCGGTGCCATTGATAATCCCTGCAAGCCACTGGATACGGTTACCCACCAGCCCTTCACGCAATGATTTGATGATCGGAATACCACCAGCCACCGCCGCCTCGTAGGCAATGGTCACGCCCTTCTCCGCTGCTGCGGCGAACAGCTCATTGCCATGCTCGGCGATGAGCGCCTTGTTCGCTGTCACCACGTGCTTGCCATTGGCAATAGCGGTCAGCACCAGTTCACGGGCAACTGTAGTACCACCGATCAGCTCCACGAGGATATCAACCTCAGGGTTGGCAGCGACGTCAAAAATTTCCCGGGTGATATTCAAGTGGCTGGTATCGCAGGCAGGATTGTCCCGCCGCGCGCCGATCTGAACAATTTCGACTAACCGCCCACAGCGCGCAGCTATCTCCTGACAGTTGCGCATCATGACATTGACGGTACCGCTACCTACGGTACCAAGCCCGCAGATACCAATACGCACCGCGGAAGCACTGTCTGCAGAAGTGGATTTAGATGTTTCTTTGGCCTGGATGGCCCCATCGGCAAATGCGCTCACAACTTCCCTCCGCGCATGATCATCTTGAATACCGCGCAATAACTGGCGGATAAATCCCAAAAAGGCCGACAACCTTACTGAGATAAGAGGGAAATTGTCAATAAAATTGCGCATCCCGGTCAAACCTTGCGCAATTTTATAAAAAACTCGGCGGGAATACGTGAAGACAGGCGAGATCGAACCCGGGGCGTGTCAAACGACACACCCCAACGCCTGAATCAGATACCCAGGGCTTTCACCAGAGTATCAGGGGGCAGGTAACCTGGCACCACAGTGCCATCTTCCATCACGATCGTGGGAGTACCGCGCACATCAATTGATTCGTTACCCAGCTTGTACTGGGCCGCGACCGGATTGTTCTTACATACATCAAGCGGCACGTTTTCACGATTTTTCAGCTTGGTCAACGTGGCATTAGGGTCGTCAGCACACCAGGCGGTAGCAATTTTCCGATACCCCTGAGAGTTTAAGCCCGCGCGAGGGAATGCCAGGTAGCGCACTTCGATACCGCGGCGGTTCAACTCCGGAACATCGTCGTGAAGCTTGCGGCAGTAGCCGCAGTCAACATCGGTAAAAACGTAGATATGCGCCTTGGGCTTGCCCTTGGGCGAAAACACGATCATGTCATCAATACTCTGACTTTCCATGATCGAAGCTCTCTGGCGAGTGCGTCGCTGCTCAGACAGGTTGACGACCTGCTTGGGCGAGACCTCGAACAGGTCACCCGCAATGAAGTGGCCGCCATCTTTAGACACGAATAGGATGTTGCCGCCGTCCACTTCGACTTCGTACAACCCCTCCACCGGACTTTCGCGTACTTCACCAATAGTCGCGCGCGGGTTGCCGGCCGTAAGCTTGGCTTTGATCTGCTTGGCAACATTGGTATCCACATCTGCGTGGGCAACCTGCCCCGCCAGTGCTGCAATTGCGCCAGCTAGCGCCAGCAGGCGAGCCGACCGCAAGGAAAATAAGGTCATTACGTATGTACTCCGGTCATATTCGTCGTTTCGACTCCGACAGCGAGCGCCGGTTCCAGCCAGTATGGCAGCAATTTACGACGATGTTTTTGTACGGCGGTTTTTACTACATTCCGCAACTCAGTTCCAATCGGATCATTTTGCCCCAGCTCACCGCGCCGCGCCGGGATACGCTACACACTCTGAACACTGGAGCGCGATCGCCCCAGCAGCGCCCTGCCCCCCTCACGGCTAGCCCCGGGGGTGGTGCTCCCCGTGCAAGGCCTGAAGGCGCGCACGCGCCACATGGGTGTAAATCTGCGTTGTGGAGAGGTCTGTATGCCCCAGTAACAGCTGCACGACCCTCAGGTCCGCCCCATGATTCAATAAGTGCGTGGCAAACGCATGTCGCAATGTGTGTGGCGAAAGGGGTTTACCAATGCCGGCAACCGTCGCCCAATGTTTGATGCGGTACCAGAATGTTTGCCGCGTCATAGGCTCGCCGCCGCGACCGGGAAAACAGGCATCACTCTCCCCGGGAGGGAGTAGCTGCGGGCGAGCCTCACTAAAATAGCGCTGCAACCATTCTTCCGCCGCTTGCCCCATGGGCACCAGCCGCTCTTTGCGCCCCTTACCAAAAACACGCACAACGCCCTGCCGCAGGCTCACCTGCGACACCCTTAACCCAACCAACTCGGACACCCTGAGCCCACAGGCATAGAGCAGTTCAAGCATGGCGCGATCACGGAGCCCGATGGGCGTTTCTATTTCCGGCGCCGCCAGAAGAAGCTCAACATCCTGCTCGGAAAGTGATTTCGGCAGGGGTTTTGGCAACCTGGGGTTGTCTACCAGCGCCACCGGGTCCTGCTCAATCAGGCGCTGCCGCAAGCAAAACCGGTAAAAACTGCGGAATGCGGCCAGCGCCCTCGCACTGGAGCGCGCAGACTGGCCGCCGGCTTGCTTTCTGCCGAGATACCCGAGCACATCTTCACGCCCCACACCCAACAGGTCTCCCCCCTGCTCGTCACAATAATTCGCAAAGGCTTTGACGTCGCGCCCATAAGCCGCGCGGGTATGCTCGCTTGCACCACGTTCCGCCCAGAGCATATCCAGCCATGACGTAATCAGGTGCAGATGTTGATCCATTTGTTTCATACAGGCATTAAATCACACTGAAAGGGAGCAAAAGCGCGCATACCCATGTATTTCGGGCATAAAAAAACCGGAGCCAGGCTCCGGTTTTTTCCACAAAGAAAAACTTAGTTCAGTTTTTCTTTGATTCGAGCTGCTTTACCAGTCAGGTTGCGCAGGTAGTACAGCTTCGCCTGGCGCACGTCACCGCGACGCTTGACGCTGATGCTGTCAACCAGCGGGCTGTGAGTCTGGAAGGTACGCTCAACGCCAACACCGTGAGAAATCTTGCGCACGGTGAAAGAAGAGTTCAAGCCGCGATTACGCTTCGCGATAACAACACCTTCAAACGCCTGCAGACGCTCGCGGTTACCTTCTTTTACCTTCACCTGAACAATGATGGTGTCACCCGGAGCAAATTCCGGCAGTTCGGCTTTCAGCTGCTCTTGTTCCAGCTGCTGGATGATTTTGTTGGTCATTTGGAGTTCTCCAAAAGGATTTTATGTAGCCTCACGGCTAGATCACCGGATTACTCTCGCCTCACGGCGAACCCGACATTAATTCTACTCCCCGGAGTTCTGCTCGTGCAGGAACTCGTCCAGCAGCCGAGACTGCTCCGGGGTTAGCGCCAGCTTGTCTAACAAGTCAGGTCGGCGCTGCTGTGTACGCCCCAGGGCCTGCTTGAGGCGCCATAGGCGAATCTTTTCGTGGTTACCGGAAAGCAACACCTCCGGAACCGCCCTGCCCTGATAATTTTCCGGGCGGGTATAGTGTGGGCAGTCTAACAGCCCCTGGGCAAAGGAATCCTCCACCGCAGACTGATTGTGACCAAGCGCCCCGGGTATCAGGCGGGTAACTGTATCCACCAAAACCATGGCGGCGAGCTCACCACCACTCAGGACGTAGTCACCAATAGACCACTCTTCATCAATCAGGGTTTCGACGATACGCTCGTCGATGCCTTCATAGCGCCCGGCCAACAACACCAGGTTGCCGCTGTCAGCCAACTGCTCCACGCCACCCTGATCCAGCTGCCGCCCTTGCGGGGACAGGTAAATCGTACGCGCACTTCCGGCCTCTTCCGCCCAGTTACGGGCATCAGTCAACGCCTGGGACAGAGGCTCAGCCAGCATTACCATCCCCGGTCCACCCCCGTAAGGGCGATCGTCGACAGTGCGATGGCGGTCACTGGTGTAATCACGCGGATTCCAACAGCGAACCTCGAGCAAACCGTCCTTCACTGCCCGACCACTGATACCGTAGTCAGTCAGAGCGGTAAACATCTCCGGAAAGATACTTACCAGCGCAATGCGCTTGACAGCCATCAGAATTCAGGGTCCCAATCGACGTGAATAACACCAGCGACCAGATCCACTGCGGTAATGAATTCACCGGGCAGATAAGGAATGAGACGCTCGCGCCCATCCACTCCACCGCGCACAACCAGGACATCATTCGCCCCAGTTTCCATTATCCGCTGCACCTGCCCAAACTGGTATTCACTGCCGTCAAACTGGCTTACCACCTGCAAACCCTGCAACTGATGCCAGTAGTACTCGCCTTCTTCCAGCTGCGGCAATTCGCTACCGGAAACGGCGATATCCCGCTGGCAGTATTGCGCAGCGAGGTCACGGTCATCGACACCCTTGATGTGAACAACCAGCCCTTTACCGTGCTGTTTACCCGCATCAATTTCGATGGGTTGCCACTGTGCGCCACCGTGGGCACCGGGCACCTGCAGCTGCCACTGGGAGAACCGCAGGATATTTTCCATGGGCTCGGTATAGGAATGCACCTTTACCCAACCCCGGACTCCGTATACGGAAGTGATACGTCCAACGGTGACCAGCTCATTCGCTGTACTTTCAGCCACAGACGTACCTCCTGCCAGAATCCGACGGTGCGGATCAGGCAGTTTCTTTCAGCAGCTTGCTGACGCGGTCAGACACTTGCGCGCCTTGACCCACCCAAAATTCAACGCGCTCGCGATCCACACGCAGACGCTCTTCCTGACCGCGTGCAACCGGGTTGAAAAAGCCAACACGCTCAATGAAACGACCGTCGCGGGATTTGCGGCTGTCGGTCACAGTCAGGTGATAAAACGGGCGCTTCTTCGCACCACCACGAGCCAAACGAATGGTTACCATGTAGCTATCCTGTAGTTTCAACACTAGCCGGTCGCAATTGCAAACCGGGGGATTTCCGCCTCGCGGCGGTAACACAGACCCTGCAAAAACAAAATCTGCTTTAAAATCAATTAACAGCAAGCACAGGCCCGCTGAAAGGCGGCGTATTCTAATGTACACACCAGGGTTTGTATAGCGCCAGTTGCAAACCCGGCAAAACCCCTGCCAGCACCCCAAAAACCGCCGCGACAGACCTCTTACTTCTTGCGGAAACCGGGTGGCAGACCGCCAGGCATACCGCCACCGAGCCCACCGCCAAGACCACCTGCGCCACCCATGCCCGGGAGACCGCCCATGCCGCGCATAAGCTTGCCCATACCACCACCCTTGAGCTTTTTCATCATCTTGCCCATCTGCTTGTGCTGTTTGAGCAGGCGATTCAGATCCTGAATCTGGGTGCCGGAGCCCATTGTAATACGGCGTTTGCGAGAGCCGTTCAACAATTCGGGATTGCGCCGCTCTTCAGGCGTCATGGAGCCGATCATAGCGTCCATACGACGAAATTCTTTACCCATGTCGGCCTTCTGGGCCGCCTGTGCCAGACCGCCCATACCCGGCATCTTGTCCATCAGGGCTCCCAGGCCACCCATGTTCTGCATCTGCTGCAGCTGATCTCGCAAGTCTTCCAGGTCGAACCCTTTGCCCTTCTGGACTTTCTTGACGAGCTTCTCAGCCTTGGACTTGTCGATGGTCTGCTCGGCCTGCTCGATCAGGGACAGGATGTCGCCCATACCCAGGATCCGCGAGGCGATCCGGTCCGGGTGGAATGTCTCGAGCGCGTCCGTCTTTTCACCAACACCGATAAACTTGATCGGCTTGCCAGTCACATGCCGGACAGACAGTGCCGCACCACCGCGGGCATCACCATCGGCCTTGGTGAGGATGACACCGGTAAGCGGCAGGGCATCATTGAAGACACTGGCGGTGTTCACCGCGTCCTGCCCGATCATCGCATCGATCACGAACAGGGTTTCCGCAGGATCCAGCGCCTTGTGCAGCCCACGGATCTCATCCATCAGCTGCTCATCAATATGCAAGCGACCGGCCGTGTCCACAATCAGTACATCGGCGAACTGCTTGCGAGCAGCATCGACCGCACCCATCGCGATATCCACCGGCTTCTGATCCGGCGACGACGGGTGAAACAGGGCGCCGACCTCTCCAGCCAGCGTCTCGAGCTGCTTGATGGCAGCAGGACGGTAGACGTCCGCACTCACCACCATAACCTTTTTCTTTTCGCGCTCCTGAAGGTATTTGGAGAGCTTGGCCACACTAGTGGTTTTACCCGCACCCTGCAGGCCCGCCATCAGGATCACGGCCGGCGGCTGAACAGCAAGGTTCAGCGGGGTAGCAGCCTCACCCATCACACTGACCAACTCGTCCTGAACAATCTTGACGAACTGCTGGCCCGGATTCAGGGCCTTACTCACTTTCTGGCCAACGGCGGCGGCTCGCACCTGCTGCACAAACGCCTTGACGACTGGCAGCGCCACATCGGCCTCAAGCAATGCTTTGCGCACTTCGCGCAACGTATCGCGGATATTGTCGTCCGTCAGACGCGCCTTACCCGTAACCTTTTTTAAAGCTGACGATAAACGGTCGCTCAGGTTGTCGAACATATCACCTTCTCAATCGCAATTTTGGCTGGCAGCGGGCCCCTGGCCCGGAAAACGCGGCAGTATATCCCAGCGGGACGCGTTTGTCGGGCGCGGATTATATACATCTCACACCTCAATCGCCCATCTCGCCCCACCCACACCCTCTCCTGCCCTTTCCAGCGCCGGCGCGCTGTGACAAACTCCCCGCCACGAAAATAATTGATGGAAGATTCGATGGCGGGTCTCGCCCACTGGACGGCAATAGCACTGTACATAGTCACTACAGGCGTAGCGGCTACGGCCCTTATTCGCCAGCGTCAGCCCAGCAAATCACTGTTCCTGGGACTGCTCACCTGTGCCCTGATCGCCCACGGTATTTCCCTCAAGCATATTCTGCTCGCCGACTCCGGGTTTCGATTCGACCTGTCGGCCATGCTGTCCCTGATTGCCTGGTCAGTCATGCTGCTGCTTCTGATCCTTTCCCGGAGACACCAGCTGACACTTTTAATCCTCGCCGCAACGCCACTTGCTGCCATCGCGGAGCTCGCTGCCGTACACGCCTGGGGTGGCGTACCCCCGCGCCAACAAATATCGCCCGGCATCGCCGCACACGCTCTACTTTCCATCTCAGCCTATTCCATGCTGACGCTGGCCACCCTACAGGCCCTCTACCTCTACTGGCTCAACCAGCAGCTCCATAACCACCGTCCGTCCGGGGCCAGTCGCTTCCTGCCGCCACTACAGACGATGGAAAGCCTGCTGTTTGGCCTGATCGCATTTGGCCAACTATTGCTAACCGCATCGCTCCTCACCGGCGCACTGTTCATGGAGGATATGTTCGCCCAACACCTGGTACACAAAACCGCTCTCTCCATCCTCGCCTGGATCCTGTACAGCATTCTGCTGTGGGGACACTGGAAGCAAGGCTGGCGTGGAAATACCGCCGTTCGCTGGACGCTGAGTGCCTTTGCTGTACTGATGCTGGCCTTTTTTGGCAGCAAACTGGCACTGGAAGTCATTTTGCACCGGGGCTAGCAGACCCAAACTTGCGAGCCGGGACAATCTGTTCCAATATCGCCCTATTCCCAAAAAAAGAGTTCCCCCTTGAACGAGATACCGCTCGGCCTGCTATTTGCATTGCTGGCTCTGCTGATTGCCATTTCCGCCTTCTTCTCCAGCTCCGAAACCAGCATGATGGCGCTCAATCGCTATCGTCTGCGCCACCAGGCGAAAAGCGGTCACCGCGGCGCCAAACGCGCCATGGAGATGCTCGCTCGCCCGGACAAGCTCATTGGCGTGATCCTGATCGGCAACAATCTGGTCAACATCCTCGCCTCGGTTATTGCCGGCGCAGTATTTACCAGCCTGTATGGCGATGCCGGCCTGGCCTATGCCACCATCGCACTTACGCTGATCATCCTCATATTTGCAGAGGTCACACCAAAGACCATCGCCGCCCTGCACCCGGAAAAAATTGCCTTCCCGGCCACCCTCATCCTGCGCCCACTGCTTTGGCTGCTCGCCCCGGTGGTATGGCTGGTGAGCAGCATCTCCAACCTGCTTGCACGCCTGGTCGGCGTGGAGACAACGGATCAGGGTGGCGAGGCGGAACACCTGGCCCCGGAAGAGCTTCGTTCCGTCGTGTTTGAATCCGGCGCACTCCTGCCCACCAAGCACAAAGGCATGCTGCTCAACGTGCTCGACCTCGACCAGGCCACGGTGGAAGACATCATGATCCCCCGCAACGAGGTCGTAGGTGTCGATCTGGACCACTCCGCAGAACAGATACTCGCGCAGCTCGCAGAGAGCAGTTACACCCGACTCCCGGTTTATCGCGGCGACATCAACCAGGTGGTAGGTATCCTGCACCTGCGTCGCGCAGCACAGATTCTTCGCGACGGGCCTGAGAAGCTTACGGCCGACACTCTAAAGGCCCACCTGAATGACCCCTACTTCGTCCCGGAAGCCACGCCGCTACCGACGCTACTGATGAACTTTCAGCAGAAAAAGCGCCGCATGGGCCTTGTGGTAGACGAGTATGGAGAAGTGATGGGAATCGTAACGCTGGAAGACCTGCTGGAAGAAATCGTTGGCGATTTCACAGCCAGCCCGGTACCCAGCGATGACGAGGAAATCGTCGCCCAGGAAGACGGCTGGTACCTTATTGATGGCGGCACCTCGATCCGGGAAATCAACCGAACCCTGCACTGGGAGCTCCCCACTGACGGCCCCAAAACCCTGAACGGCCTGATCATGGAACACCTGGAAAGCATCCCCGAAGGCAACATCAGCCTGTACCTGCAGACCTACCTGATCGAAATCATGGAAGTCTCAGAGAAAATGATCACCAGCGCCCGCATAAAACAAATGGGCGGCTAAACGCCGCCCATCAAACACCTAACTCTTAAATCAATTCCAGCTGCCGCTTCACCGGCCCAAAACTGCGCCGGTGAACAGGCGTTGGCCCCAGGCGCTCCAGGGCCTCCATATGCACCTTGGTGGGATAGCCTTTGTGGCCAGCCAATCCGTAACCGGGAAAACGCTGATCGAGCTCCACCATTTCACGGTCACGAGTTACTTTCGCCAGTATGGAAGCCGCAGCAATTTCTGCTACGCGGTCATCACCCTTCACCACCGTATCGCAAGCATAAGCCCACACGGGCTTGCGGTTTCCATCCACCAAGACAAACTCCGGCTGCAGGGAAAGCTGCTCAACCGCGCGTCGCATTGCCAGAAGACTCGCCTGCAAAATATTCAGCTGGTCGATTTCTTCGACCGAAGCACGCGCGATTGCGAAAGAACGAGCCTTTGCACGTATTTCATCGAAGAGGTGTTCGCGCTTCTTTTCAGTGAGTTTTTTGGAATCTGCGAGCCCCTCAATAGGCTGGAGCGGATCCAGAATCACAGCTGCGGCTACGACATCACCAGCCAAAGGCCCTCTGCCTACCTCGTCGACGCCGGCCAAATAATCGCCATCATAGGCACAGACATAGGGAGGGAGAGGTTTTTTGTTGGTCATCGGCTGAACTGGCAGTAATAAAAGGTTGGAAGAAGTCGATCAGAGTCAGGAAGACTTGCGAGACTCAAGTAGCCGGTAAACGGCCTCAGCCGCTCGCTCGGAGGCATCGCGACGCAGCTGCTGGTGCAACTCGCTAAACTCCCGCTGCAACTGGTCCAGCAGCAACGGATCGTCAAAATATTGCAGAATTGCCGCACCCAACGCCTCGGGCGTGGCGTCATCCTGCAAAATTTCCGGCACCAGCTCTCGCTGCGCCAATAGATTTGGCAGGGATACCCAGGGAGTGTGCAGCATCCGTGAAAATATTGCGTAAGAAAGCGCTGCCATCTTGTAGGCAACCACCATCGGCTTACCCATCAGCATCGTCTCCAGCGTCGCGGTACCTGAGGCGATCAAAACTGTATCCGCGGCCGCCAGTGCTGTTTGTGAATCGCCATCCAATAGCGTCAACGGCAACTCTGCACCACCCGGCATTTCCGCAATCTGGGCTTCCAGCTGTTGCCGGCGTTCGTCACTGGCAGCGGGCAATACAAACTTTAACCCCGGACGGCGCTGATGACACCACTTGGCCGCGTGCAAAAACAGCGGCCCAAGCAGACGCACCTCCCCCCCCCGGCTTCCCGGCAACAGCGCCACCAGCTGATCATCGCCAGAGAAACCCAGCTTTTTCCGGGCAGCCGCCACGTCAACATCCAGTGGAATATCATCCGCCAGCGGGTGCCCCACGAAGGTCACAGGTACCTCGTGCTCGCGATAAAAGTCCGCCTCAAACGGCAACAAGGTAAGGATATGATCTACTGCGCGGGCAATTTTTTTGATGCGCCCACGCCGCCAGGCCCACACCGATGGACTCACATAGTGAACGGTAGGAATACCAGCGGCACGGAGCGACTCTTCCAATCCGAGGTTAAAGTCCGGCGAATCTATACCGATAAAAACGTCTGGTGGATTCTGAATAAAATGCTGGCGAAGCGTCCGGCGGATTTTGAGCAGTTCAGGCAAGCGCTTCAAAGGCTCAACCAGCCCCATTACCGATAGCCTTTCCATCGGAAACAGCGATTCTGCACCGAGCGCCTGCATCCTCGGACCGGCAATACCGACCACCTCAACCTGCGCATACCGCTTCTGCAGGGCGGCAATCAGCCCCGCACCCAGAATATCCCCTGACGCCTCACCTGCGAGCATTCCCACTCGCAGAGTAGCCTTGTTATCCGCCACCCAAATACCTCAGCGAACAATGCCGCGCGTGGATGTTGTAAGTGAATCAATCCAGGGCTGAACCACTGCGGATTGCTGGCGCAATTCCGCCAGAGATTCCAGCGCCTCATCAGTCGTAAGGCCCCGTCGATAAACGACCTTATACGCCTTGTTGATCAGTGCGATATCCTCGCGACTGAAGCCCCGACGGCGCAAACCTTCTGCATTGATCGTCTTGGCCTCTGCGGGATTCCCGGCAACCATTACGTAAGCAGGAACATCTTTCCCCACCCCAGCGCCCATACCGGTAAACGCATGCTCACCAATCGTGCAGTGCTGGTGCACCAGGGTATAACCACTGAGAATTGCCCAATCCTTCACAATGACGTGCCCGGCAAGCGCGACGTTGTTCACCAGAATGGTGTTATTTCCGATCACACTGTCATGACCAATATGGGCATAGGCCATAAGCAGGTTTCCGTCACCTATCGTGGTTTCCCCACGATCCTGCACCGTACCGCGATGGATAGTGACCCCTTCTCGAATGACATTGTCATCGCCGATAACCAACGTGGTCGGCTCGCCACGGTATTTTTTATCAGGTGTATCCTGACCTACCGTCGCAAACTGGTAAATCCGATTGTTCTTTCCGAGCCTGGTTGGACCGCTCAAGACGACGTGCGAAGTAAGCTCGCAGCCATCTCCGATCTCCACATCTGCCCCGACCACCGAATACGGCCCGATTTGCACCCCTTCACCAATTTTTGCCGACTCGTCGACAATTGCGGTTGGGTGAATATTGGTTTCCATTCTGTAACTTTCTCCTCGCCGGCATAGGGCTACGGCGCAGGTACTTTACTCCCGGGTGAAAAATGGAATATCAGCTATTCCGCACACCCGGTTCAGACTTTTTTCACCGCACAGAGGATATCTGCAGATGCGGCCAGCTCTCCATCAACGCTCGCCTTGCCGGCAAATTTCCAAATGCCACGGCGCTCGGAAACTACTTCCGACTCAAGCTGTAAACGATCACCAGGAACTACCTGACGCTTAAACCGGACATTATCAATACCAGCAAAAAGGTAGAGGTAACCGTCTTCCGGCTTTTGACCCAGCGATTTGAAACCGAGAATACCGGAAACCTGAGCCAGTGCCTCAACAATCATAACGCCCGGAAAAATAGGCATTTCCGGAAAGTGCCCATTAAACACCTCTTCGTTTATGGAGATGTTTTTATACCCCTTGATCCACTTACCTTCTTCCAGCTCAACAACGCGATCCACCAGAAGGAAAGGATAGCGGTGTGGAAGGTATTGACGAATTTCCCGAACGTCCATCATGACGAATTGTCCCCAGAAACCACTTCGGGGCGTCGAACGCCCCGAAAATAACCAATTGAACTATTTTAAACTACCCGGCGATGACTCAACTGTCATCCTCACCGGAGGATTCTCTCTGCAGCTGCCGCTCCAACTCGCGAAGGCGACGGGACATCTGATCCAGCTGTCCGAAACGCACTGCATTTTTTCGCCAGGAACGGTTGTCCGAAAATGGCGTGCCGCTGGAGTAGGAACCGGGCTCATCAATGGATTTAGTGACCAGCGTTCGCGCTGTTACATGACTAGAATCCGCAATCGTGATGTGTCCGACGATGCCCGCACCACCAGCTATCGTGCAATGCTTGCCAATAACAGCACTACCCGCAACAGCCGAACAGGCCGCCATGGCTGAGTAGTCACCAATCCGCACATTGTGCGCGATTTGCACCATATTGTCGATCTTCACACCGCGGCCGATGACCGTATTGCCAAGTGCACCCCGGTCAATACAGGTACAGGCTCCAATTTCGACCTCATCGCCAATTTCAACCCCGCCCAGCTGATGGATTTTAATCCACCTCTTCTGGTGCGGCGCAAATCCAAACCCATCCGCACCAATCACGGTATGACTGTGGATGATACAGTCGGCACCGATCGAGCACCCGTGGTAAACCACTACACTCGGGTATAGCCGGGATCGAGCACCGATTTCACTTCCCTCGCCGACTACACTGTTCGCACCGATCACCACGCCTTCAGCAATACGTACATATGCCTCAACAACGGCCCCAGGTCCAATATAGGCGCTGGGGTGCACTTCTGCTGCAGGGTGAACATTCGCGGACGCTTCCACACCGGGGACATACTGGGGGGTGGAGTCATAAATCGCCGAGGCTTCGGCGAATGCCAGATAGGGATTCCGGACCACCAGCGCGCTCACGGGACAACTGTCCGCAAGATCCTCGGTGACCAATACTGCGCAGGCACGAGTCACACTGAGATAACGCCGGTAATTGGCACTCGCCAGAAAGCTGACCTGCCCGGCATCGGCATCCTGTAGCGTACTGAGGCCGGTAGGTACCTGATTGGCGCTGGCTCCTGAGGCCAGGCGCAGTTCTGCGCCCAGCCTTTCAGCCAACTGCGCCAGTGTTGGCTGTTCGCTCATGAAGGGTATTTTTCCCGATAAAGATCCGCTGCTTACTTCGCAGCGTTCATGCGTTTAACAACCTCAGCAGTGAGGTCAGTATTGGGGCCGGCGAATACTGCGGCATTGGCATCGAGCACCAGATCAAGCTTCTGCTCCTTGATCACCGCTTCCATCGCACTCTTGGCTTTAGGCACCATGGACTTCTGGATCTCCTGAACAGCCTGGGCCTCCATAGCACGCAATTTCTTAACCGCAGTTTCCAGGTCTGAGCGCTTGAAGTTCATTTTGCGCTGCTGCTCTGCTTTCTTTTCATCAGACCAGGTAACGCCGTTCTTCTTGGCGTCTTCCGCCATTTTTTGCATTTCCGCCTGAACACCTTCAGCACTGCTCTGCAGCTGAGAGTACTCCGAGCTGGTTTTCAACGCATTGATTTTGGACTTGGCCACTTCAGTGCTCATGATCGCAGCCTGGAAATTCACTACAGCCACCTTGGTCTGCGCCAGGGCCATACCAGAAAACATCAGGCCCGCGAACAGAACTGCGGTCACTTTTACTGATTTGAACACGTTAATTCTCCGTATTTCTGACGGCTGCAGATTAAAACCGCAACCAGTTTTATTTTAAGAGACAGCAATAACTGCCCATACCCCAAACGATCGCAATCGCCGATTAAACAGATCTGAACCTAGAAGCTATTACCCAGGGAGAACTGGAACACTTCAATTTCATCATCTTCATTTTCACGCAGCGCCTTGGCGAGACTGAATGTCAGTGGGCCAAAGCCAGTGATCCAGGTCAGACCAATACCCGCGGAAACATTGATGTAATCAACGTCAACATCGTAACAGTTGAGCTGTGAAAAGCCACAACTCGTACTGAAAACATTACCCGCGTCAACAAAGAATGCAGACTGCATGGAGCGCTGATCCTTCACAAACGGAATCGGGAAAATGACTTCCGCACTACCCTCGATAAGGATATTGCCACCGAACGGATCCGGGTCGCGAGCTGTGACCGGGTTACTTATCAGCTCACCGGTTGACGGGTCCTGCACATAGCAGAGCTGGGAATAAGCACCGTCGGTCACCGCACAGTTCACATATTCATAGCGCTCTGCCGGAGTAGAACGTGGCCCCAGAGAATTTCGCTCAAACCCACGCACCGAACCGAAGCCGCCGCCATAAAAATTCTCGAAGAATGGCATCTGTTCGGTATCGCCGTAACCGTCGGCATAACCGAGACGTGTCCGCAAACGCAGTGTCAGGTCTTTGGTCAACGGACGGAAATACTGGCCGGTATAAATAAATTTGTAATACTCGAGATCGCCACCAGGCAACGCAATTTCAATGGATGCACGCTGGGATGCCCCGCGCGTAGCCAGTATGCCCCGGTTCAAAGTAGAGCGGGCATAGGATGTAGTTACAGACCAGGTGTCGAATTCGTCCCCGTAGAGATCCACGAACCCGTCATAGTCCGTATTCAGCAAACTCGGACCTACCGGCTCGCTGAAATCAAGACTGGTACCAGCCTCCACTGCTGCGGCCAGTTCTTCGCTAATCTCTGTTACATCTGAAAACGATACCACTCCATCGACGCCATCAATCGGAGTGGGACTCGCTTTGATTTCCTGCACTGAACTGCTATGGGTACTCAACTCAAGGTGATTGAAACCTAAATTCAATCCCACCCGGGAAATTTCAGAAATCGGATACCCAAAGCTGACACCGGCACCGTAGGTAGTGGTGTTATAGCTGGACAGATTGATTTCCGAGTAGTCGCGCTCCTGGTAAAAAATATTGAAGCCTCGACTCACGCCATCCGGAGTGAAGTAAGGATCGGTGTAGGAAAAGTTGGCCACTGATTGGTAGCGGGACGTATTGACGGCAAAGCCTACAGACTTGCCGGTACCCAGCCAGTTGTTTTCCTGAACATTGGCGCCCAGTACCAGACCGCTGCCTTGCGCATAACCGACGGTACCACCGATGGTGCCGGACGGCTGCTCTTCAACCGTGTACTCCACATCAATCTGATCAGAAGTACCGGGAACTTCAGTGGTTTCCACCTGCACTTCTTTAAAGTAACCAAGACGTTCAAGGCGAACTTTGGACTGTTCGATACGGGCGGACGACGCAGAAGCAGATTCCATCTGGCGCATCTCGCGGCGCAGAACATCATCTGACGTACGGGTATTGCCGCGGAAGTTTACCCGACGCACGTAAGCACGCTTGCCCGGATCGATAAAGAAGGTGACTTTTACCGTCTTATCTTCTTCATTGGCCTCAGGGATACCGTTGACTTCTGCAAAGGTGTAGCCCTCGTTGCCGAGGCGCTTGGTGATGTAATCCGAAGTGGTCGTCATCAGCACTTGCGAGAAAGTCTGGCCTTCCCGTACCAGCAGCAGCCGGCGCACCTGCTCTTCCGGCACCACCGGGTCACCGGCGAGCTCCACATCTGAAACGGTGTAAACATCACCCTCGCTGATATTGATGGTGATAAAAACACTTTGCTTGTCGGGACTCAGAGACACCTGGGTGGAGTCGATCTTGAATTCCAGATAGCCACGATCAAGGTAATACGATTCGAGGCGCTCGAGGTCACCGGTCAGCTTTTCGCGGGAGTACTTGTCGTCACTGTTTAACCAGGACAGCCAGCCGGTTGTCTGCAGCTCAAAAATCTCCGCGAGCTCATCATCGGAAAAGACCGAGTTGCCAACGATATTGATGTGCTTGATCGCGGCTACCGAACCCTCATCCACGATGACCTTGAGCTCCACCTGATTGCGCGGTAGCTCTTTGACTTCCGTTTTTACACTCGCGCCGTAGCGCCCCTGAGCAACATACTGACGCTGCAGCTCCTGCGCCAGCCCTTCCAGGGTTGCCCGCTTGAAGATCTGACCTTCCGCCAGGCCATTGTCATTCATGCCCTTGAGCAGATCTTCCGTCTTGATCGCTTTGTTGCCGGTGATTTCAATCTTGGAAATAGCCGGGCGCTCGCGAACGGTAATTACCAGAACGCCGTTTTCACGCCCTATCTGGATATCCTGAAAATAACCGGTACGGAACAGTGCCCGGGTTGCACTCTGAATTTCCAGGCTCTCAATCTGATCCCCAACTCGCACGGGCAAGGCCGCAAACACGCTACCGGCCGATACCCGCTGCAAACCCTCGACACGGATGTCGTTAACTACAAACGACTGGGCAAAGGCGGAAACCGGCAAAGCCAGGCCAAGCGAAGCCGCTTTCAGGAAATCTTTCATCTACTAATTCCGAGTTTTTATTCGCAATTCCAGTCGAGCCCGAAGCCCGAACCAATACTGTTCTGCAGGCAAAGCCCTACAGGCGCAAAATATCGTTGTACAACGCCAGTGCCATAATCCCCAGCACCATCGCCATACCTACTTGCAGACCGATCATCTGCACTCGCTCTGACACCGGCGAACCCTTAATTGCTTCAATACCGTAGTAAAGAAGGTGGCCGCCATCGAGCACCGGTATCGGCAGCAGATTGAGAACGCCAAGACTGATGCTGAGCAATGCCAGCAGCGACAAAAACGACTGCCACCCGGCATCAGCTGAAGTGCCGGCCACTTTAGCAATCGTGATTGGGCCGCTCAAGTTCTTGGTCGACAGCTGCCCAAACAGTAACTTTTTGAGACTTTCAAGGGTAAAGACCGTTTTATTCCAGGTTTCCTCAAGCCCTTTACTGAAAGCTGCACCTGCGCCATAGCGATAGGAGCGCACCATATCCTTGGGCCAGGAAGTGCCTGCTGGCGCCACACCAATCTGACCAACCTCCTCGCCACTGTCCAAGGTCACCTTTTGCGGCGTCACCGGGAGCGTCAGTCCGCCGCCATCGCGAACAATTCCAACGTCAATCTGCTGCCCTGCATGATTTCGCACGTAGGCAGTCCAGGCATCCCAGCTATCGAAGTCCTGACCATCAGTGGCCACAATTTCGTCACCCACGCGAAGCCCTGCTTCCGCGGCCGGACTGCCATCCGCCACCAGGGCGAGCTCCATCTTGGCCGCTGGGCGCCACAACTTCAGGCCGATTTCAGCCAGTGGATCTGGCACCTCCTGCCCCGCCAGCCAGCGGTCAAGATCCGCGTACATATGATATTCCAGCTCGGAATCAGGGTAGCGCACGGTAAACTTGAGCTCACCGGTATCACCGAGGCGACGAGCCAGCTGCCAGTTCAGGGCCTGCCAGGTGGGTGTAGGCTTGTCATCCACCGACAGGATTTCCTGCCCGGGCTCCAGACCCGCGTAAGCCGCAAGACTGCCCGCCTCCACTTCACTGACGACCGGCACGGCACCGGAGGTACCTCCAAGAAAAACACCCCAAAACAGCGCAATAGCCAGCAGGAAGTTAGCCGCAGGGCCTGCGGCCGCAATCGCCATTCGCGCCCAGACACTCTTCCGATTGAACGCCTGATCAAGCTCCTGAGGAGCCACCGGGCCCTCGCGCTCATCGAGCATTTTTACGTATCCGCCAAGAGGAATTGCGGAAATGGTGAATTCCGTTCCGCGCCTGTCGTACCAGGACAGCAGGCGACGGCCAAATCCCACGGAAAAACGCAGTACTTTGACACCACACAAGCGGGCCACCAGAAAGTGGCCAAACTCGTGAAAACTTACCAGCACACCGATTGCCACCAGGGCCCAGAGAGCGGTCTGAAGTAGATCTAACATAGGTACCGTTTACATTGACCTCAATTCAGGAGTTTCGCCGCTGCCGGCGCCGGCCTTGCGCAGCCTTTGCAGTGCCTCTTCCGCCAAATTACGCGCTTCCCGGTCTGCCAGTTCGACTACATCCAGACCCGTCAGTTCAACCACTTCGGCGGAATTCATTACGTCTTCTATTATCAAGGGGATCGCCGTGAATGCCAGCTGACCGTCCAAAAACGCCGCAACCGCCACTTCGTTGGCCGCATTCAGCACCGTTGGCGCACTACCGCCCGTGATGATCGCTTCGCGCGCCAGGCGGAGGGAGGGGAAGCGGGTTTCGTCTGGCGCCTCGAAATCAAGCCGCCCCTGTGCGATCAGGTCCAGCGCCGGCACACCGCTATCAATGCGCTCGGGAAACGCCAGGGCGTGAGCTATGGGTGTGCGCATATCGGGATTCCCCATCTGCGCCAGCAGCGACCCATCGCGATACTGCACCATTGAGTGAATAATGCTCTGCGGATGAACCACAATATCGATATCTTGTGGCGACGCATGGAAAAGATAGCAAGCCTCAATGAACTCCAGGCCTTTGTTCATCATCGTGGCCGAATCCACGGAAATCTTCCGCCCCATAGACCAGTTCGGATGGGCACAGGCCTCGTCAGGCGTCACATTCTCCAGCTCTTCCACTTCGCGATTGCGAAAAGGGCCGCCAGAGCCCGTTAGCAGAATCTTCTCTACCCCGGCCGCCTCGAGGCTGTCGCAGGGGTAAGGCAAACACTGGAAGATGGCATTGTGCTCACTGTCAATAGGCAGCAACTGGGCACCACTCTCCGTGAGGGCCGCCATAAACAGAGGCCCAGCCATTACCAGAGACTCCTTGTTTGCCAGCAGTACTTTCTTACCGGCCTTGACCGCCGCCAGCGTGGGACGAAGCCCGGCGGCGCCAACAATGGCAGCCATGACGACATCTACTCGCGCATCACTGGCGACCTGACAGAGACCCGCAACGCCGCAAAGTACCTCGGTTGCCACCCCCGATTCAGACAACTCCCGCCGCAACTCTGCAGCTCTACCCTCATCCAAAACCACCGCGTAACGCGGAGTAAACCGACGGCATTGCTGCGCAAGCTCTGCGACTCGTTCGCGGGCGGTTAGCGCGTACACTGAATATTGCTCCGGATGCCGGGCCAATACATCCAGGGTACTGACACCGATAGAACCGGTGGAACCGAGAACGCAAACCTGTTGCACAGCTGGGAATTGCATGGAAATGACTACCTCTGCGATCTCCCGGGAGCTTATTGCTCACGCCCCGGGGAGGCCGACCATCGACTAAAACTGTTCAATCAATACCTGTTAAAGGTATTTCGGCAGCTCACTGGCAAGCGCCGCCATGGTAAATACCGGCAGTGCGGCAGTAAGACTGTCAAGGCGGTCGAGAATACCACCATGCCCCGGCAGGATGCGGCTGCTGTCCTTAATACCGCGGTGCCGCTTGAACATACTCTCAACCAGGTCACCAATGACCGATGCCAACGCAGTCACCAATACGCCGAAGCTGAATAGCAGGGTATTTTTCAACGGAAGCTCAAACGCATAGGAAACACCGAGCGCGAGGACCAGACAGGCAGCAAGCCCACCGAAAAAGCCCTCCCAGGACTTCCCAGGACTGACCTCGCGAGCAAGCTTGTGCTTTCCGAACTTGCGGCCGACAAAATAAGCACCAACATCCGCCGCAACCACAACAGCAACAACAAACAGCACCAGCCAGGCGCCGTGGTCCTGACCGCGAAGGATCACAACCGACAACCAGGCCGGCATCAATACGACCAGGCCGATCAACCCGCGCGCCCAACGATTACCCCACAGCATGGCACTTGCCGGATATCCCTGTACCCACAGGAACGCCAACGCCCACCACCCGCAGGCTACCGCCAGGATCTGCCGCGCGCGCCCGGTATCCGGACTCGAAAAGTCCATACTGAACACATATTGGGCAGCAAAGACAAGGGCTACCCCGAGGGCCGCCAGAAATACAAACCGCAAAGCACGGTTGAGATTGGACAGGTTTGCCCACTCCCAGCCGCCGAGAATAATCACCCCGGCAACCACAATCGCAAACCACTGGATAGGTGCAAGAAAGAGTAGCCCCAGAAACAGAGCGACCAACACCAGCGCGGTAATTATTCTTTGTTTTAGCACCGTTAAACCCTTCTTCTGTAACTCTCGCCGCAATCAGGCACGCACTTCCAGACCCACCTGGTTGCGCCCACCAAAACGGCGGTCGCGCAGACGATAGGCCTCCAGGGCCATATCCAGCTCTGCTTCCCCAAAGTCTGGCCACAATGTGTCAGTGAAATAAAATTCGCTATACGCACACTGCCACAAAGTGAAATTACTAATTCGCTGTTCGCCACTGGAGCGAATCAGCAAGTCAACCGGAGGCAAGTCGGCCAGCTGTACATGCTGTGACAACGCCTCCTCATCAATAGAATCGGGAGATCGCTTGCCTGCAGCCACCTCTTCGGCCAGCGTTTTCGCCGCCTGGGCAATATCCCACTGACCACCGTAATCCGCCGCAATCACCAGCGTACCACTGGTACCTTCTCGGGTGATGTCTTCGGCTTCGGCGATAGCACGCTGCAGACGCGCAGAAAATCGGTCACGACGGCCGATCACTCGCAAACGAACTCCCTGCTCCTGCATCCTCCGCGCTTCTTTGCGCAAATAGGAATTAAACAGGCTCATCAGCAACTCCACCTCTTTGGGTGGACGCTGCCAGTTTTCACTGGAAAACGCAAAGAGCGTCAGCACTTCGACATGACGCTCTTTGCAGGCCTCGATCAGATCGCGAATGCGCTCTACCCCGGCCTTGTGTCCAGAGGACGGCGGCAGCCCTTTACGGGCAGCCCAGCGGCCATTACCGTCCATGATAATGGCAATATGTCGAGGCCCCTGAGACTCATAATCCATCACTCTGGTACCGCCACCACTCATCAGATTTCCATCAAGTCCTTTTCTTTGGATGCCATTGCCTTCTCTACTTCGGCAACGTACTTATCAGTCAGCTTCTGGATCTCATCCGCCGCACGACGCTCGTCGTCCTCGGAGATTTCCTTGTCCTTCACCAGCGCTTTAACTTCAGCCAGCGCATCGCGACGGTTGTTGCGAATGGACACTCGTGCGCTCTCGGCTTCACTCTTGGCCTGCTTGATGAAGTTCTTACGCGTCTCTTCGGTCAGCATCGGCATCGGGATCCGGATCACCGCTCCCGCAGTGCTCGGATTAAGGCCCAGGTCAGACTTCATGATCGCTTTTTCGATGTCTGGAACCAGGTTCTTCTCCCACGGGGAGACAGACAGGGTGCGAGCATCCTCAACAGTGACGTTGGCCACCTGGGACAGCGGCGTGTCGGTACCGTAATAGGACACCTGAATACCATCCAGAATGCTCGGATGGGCACGACCGGTACGAATTTTGTTGAAGTTGGTTCCCAGCGCTTCCAGGGCGCGCTTCATCCGCCCCTCCGCTTCTTTTTTGATATCGTCAATCACTGATTCACGTCCTCTTCAATAAGTGTGCCCTCTTCTCCGCCCACAACGATGTTGAGCAGAGCGCCGGTCTTGTCCATGCGGAATACACGCACAGGCAGGTTTTGTTCGCGGCACAGGCAGATTGCAGTTAAATCCATTACCCCGAGCTTTTTATCGAGCACCTCATCATAGGTAAGGCGATCATAGCGGGTCGCATCCGGGACCAGCACCGGGTCGGCAGAGTAAACGCCATCCACTTTGGTGGCCTTCAATACCAGCTCCGCCTCGATCTCAATGCCGCGCAGGCACGCTGCCGAGTCGGTGGTAAAGAAGGGGTTACCGGTACCCGCAGCAAAAATCAGGACCTCGCCCCGCTCCAGGTAGCGGATAGCAGCACGACGGTCATAGTGGTCGACAATACCGCTCATCTGGATTGCCGACATCACCCGGGAAGAAATATTCGAGCGCTCAAGGGCATCGCGCAGAGCCAGAGCGTTCATCACTGTGGCCAGCATACCCATGTGGTCACCAGTTACACGATCCAGGCCCGCAGCGTTCAATGCCGCACCCCGAAACAGGTTGCCGCCGCCGACCACCAGGCCGACCTGCACACCGATACCGACCAACTGGCCGATTTCCAGTGCCATTTTGTCCAGCACCTTGGGGCTGATACCAAACCCCTGCTCGCCCATCAGCTCTTCTCCGCTGAGCTTTAACAGGATTCTCTTGTACTTGCGGTCTTTAATACCAGGCATCCTTTGATCCTCAACTGTAACGGGCTAAATTCTGTGTTGAGACGAAACCAGCCAACTGGTCACGCCCGCCGAACATTACAACAAATTCGGCGCTTTACCTATCCGGCAAGCTACTTAACTGTATATTCGGCCAATCATCGGCCCAATTGATCAAAACATATACAGGAAATACTGACCCATCGGCCAGATACTACAGCGGGGTGCCCCGGCAGCATTCAACAGAACACACCGGGAGCACCCCGCTGAGCCGGCCACCAAAAAAGGCAGCCGGTATTGGAAGCATCAGGAGCTGGACTTAACCTGAGCAGCTACTTCTGCTGCAAAGTCCACTTCTTCCTTCTCGATGCCTTCACCAACTTCAAAACGCACGAAGCCAAGCACTTCCGCACCGCCATCTTTGGCCAGTTTGCCAACGGTTACGTCAGGATTCTTGACGAAAGGCTGCTCAACCAGGCTGTTTTCCTTCAGGAACTTGTTGATCCGGCCGCCCATCATCTTCTCGACGATTTCGGCAGGCTTGCCTTCCATATCCGGCTGCGCCTTGATGATTTCCTTCTCTTTCTCCAGCACTTCTGCAGACATATCTTCAGGCTTAACAACCTGCGGATTGACTGCAGTTACGTGCATGGCGATGTCGCGAGCAGTTTCAACGTCAGCGCCGCTCAGGGCTACCAGCGCAGCGATACGGTTGTTGGAGTGAACGTAAGCACCCACTTTCGCCGCTTCAACCAGCTGGATACGACGTACGCCGATGTTTTCACCGATTTTCTGTACCAGCGCCTCACGAGCATCTTCCAGCTCACCTGCCATCAGGGCAGCAACGTCTTGTTGACGTTCAGCGAAAGCCTTATCGACCACTTTGGCTACGAAAGCCTGGAAGTTGTCATCACGGGCAACGAAGTCAGTCTCGGAGTTCACCTCAACCAGCACGCCGAAGCTACCGTCTTCAGCCACTTTTGCAGCAACAACGCCATCAGCAGCGGTGCGGCCAGCTTTTTTAGCAGCCTTCAGGCCGGAAGCCTTGCGCAGATCTTCAATCGCTTTTTCGATGTCGCCGTCCGCTTCGATCAGTGCTTTTTTGCACTCCATCATCGGCAGGCCAGTGCGCTCACGCAGTTCTTTTACCATTGACGCGGTAATCGCCATGATTCAATCCTCGGAGTTCAGACTCAAATTCTGTGATGTATTTGAAAAAAAGGGGCCAAATTCAAGGCCCCTTTTCCCTGCAGAGTAACATCGCAATGTTACGCCGCTAGCAACCTGCCGCTTATTCCGCAGCAGCTTGGTCGTCGTTGGTTTCAACGTACTCGTTTTGAGCTACGCTGCCACCAGCATCGGCAACACCAGCCAGTACTGCATCAGCCACGGCAGTGGTGTACAGCTTGATGGCACGAATTGCGTCGTCGTTACCGGGGATTACGTAGTCAACGCCTTCCGGGCTGCTGTTGGTATCAACGATACCGATCACAGGGATACCCAGCTTGTTGGCTTCCTGAATCGCAATACGCTCGTGCTCTACGTCGATCACGAACAGTGCGTCCGGCAGACCACCCATATCCTTAATACCACCAATGGAGCGCTCGAGCTTTTCCATGGTACGGGTACGCATCAGGGCTTCTTTCTTGGTCAGCTTCTCGAAAGTACCGTCCTGAGACTGAATTTCGAGGTCGCGGAAACGCTTGATAGAAGCACGAATGGTTTTGTAGTTGGTGAGCATACCACCCAGCCAGCGGTTGCTGACGTAAGGCTGGCCTGCGCGCTCGGCTTGCTCTTTGATGGATTTCTGCGCAGCACGCTTGGTACCAACGAACAGAACCTTTTTCTTCTGAGCAGCCATGCCTTTGATAATTTGCAGGGCTTCATTGAACGCCGGAACAGTGTGCTCCAGGTTAATGATATGAATCTTGTTGCGAGCACCAAAGATGAATTGACCCATCTTCGGGTTCCAGTAGCGAGTCTGGTGACCAAAGTGAACACCAGCCTGCAGCATATCGCGCATGCTTACTTGCGGCATAATAGACCTCAATATTGACTCGGGAGGGCACCTCTTGCGGCGCTATCTCCCCGGGTTTAATCCTCCACGTACCCCATCCACCAATCCCCCTATTCCTCCATCCGAAGACGTTGGAACCCGGAAGACACCCAGATAAATGTGCCGGTACATGTGCGGCGTTTGTTCGGGGCTCAAGCCCCTAAAGTTTGGTTTCGCACCGAGCTATGCCCGGAGCGGCGCGCTTTATACCATATTACCCCGGGCGCTGGAAGTTTCGCAGGCGCCATTGACGCCCCAAGCCGCGCTCTGAACACGCTATAACAGCATAATGCCGCGCAACGCCAATTCCGCTACAATACCGCGCCTCACATCGCCGGGTGACCATCCCAGGGCGATCATCCATTACTCATGAAGATGCAGCAAAACCAGGATTTTCCATGACTCAAGCCGTAAAAACACCGGAACAGATCGCCAAAATGCGCGTTGCCGGCCGCCTGGCCGCCGAAGTACTGGAAATGATCGGTGAATACGTCGTACCGGGTGTCACCACGGAAGAGCTGGACCAGCGGTGCCACGACTACATAGTCAATGTGCAACAAGCCATTCCCGCCTGCCTCGGCTACCGCGGTTTTCCCAAGTCTATCTGCACTTCAGTCAACGAAGTGATCTGTCACGGGATTCCGTCTGAGTCCAAGGTCCTCAAGAAAGGCGATATCATCAATATCGACGTGACGGTCATCAAGGATGGCTGGTACGGTGACACCTCCAAAATGTACTTCGTCGGCAAACCGGCCGCACACGCCGAACGCCTGGTCAAAGTAACCCAGGAGTGCCTGTACAAGGCCATCGAAATCGTACGCCCCGGCACCACCCTCGGCGATATCGGCCATGTGATCCAGCAGCACGCGGAAAAGAACTACTACACCGTGGTCAAAGATTTTTGCGGCCACGGTATTGGCGACGTCTTCCACGAAGACCCGCAAGTTCTGCACTACGGCAAACCGGGTACCGGTCAAGTGCTCGAGGAAGGCATGACGTTCACGATTGAACCAATGATCAACGCCGGCAAGCCCGGCAGCCGTGTACTCCGCGACGGCTGGACGGCCGTGACTGTAGACCGCCGCCTCTCCGCCCAGTGGGAGCACACTATGGCGGTGACCAGTACCGGTGTTGAAGTCTTTACCGCGCGCAAGGAAGAATCTTTTTAATCGCCGGATTCGGTTTTACCGGCATTATCGCGCAAACATGGCCAATCGCGGCCAGGGAAGGAGCAACCGTTTCTCTTCAGCCTCAAGACTGCTGAAGAGGGAGTAACGCAGATAAAATCCATGCAGTTGGCCAACATTCCGCACTTCGAAAAGCCTCTGTTCTTCTTCGACCAGGCGCGCTTTCGCCGCGCGCTGGCGGAGTCTGGCAAGCCCGCCCTGGAAATATTCAAAGACGCCATCGGTGCCGCCAATACCCATATGGCATGCCGCTTCCGCGAAGGCGAGGATGTACGCACGCTGGTTTACGAACGCGCCCTGTTTGTCGACTGCCTGCTACACTACGCTTGGTATCAATTTTCCTGGCCCCAGGACATTAGCCTGCTGGCGGTCGGTGGCTATGGCCGCGGCGAGCTGCACCCGCACTCCGATATCGACCTGCTTATCCTGAGCGCAACAAAGCCCAATGACGCCACCATAGACAGCATCGAGCGCCTGGTGGCCTTCCTCTGGGACCTGAGACTGGATATCGGGCACTCGGTGCGCACCATCGAACATTGTATCGAGCTGGCCGCGGAAGACATTACCGTAGCCACCAACCTGCTGGAGTGCCGCACCGTAGTCGGCAACCCGACCCTGTGCGAAGACCTCAACGAGCAGCTGACCCCGGACAAGATCTGGCCCGCCGAACAGTTCTTCAGCGCCAAGTACGAAGAGCAACAAGAGCGCCACAACAAGCAGCAGGGTGCCGAATACAACTTAGAACCCAACATCAAGAATGCGCCGGGCGGGCTGCGTGATATCCAGACCATCAACTGGGTCGCCAAACGCTACTTCCAGGTTCGGACACTGAAGCAACTCCAGGGCAAAGGGTTCTTTACCGAAGAGGAGTTCGCGATTCTTCAGTCCGGCGAGGACTTCCTCTGGCGCGTGCGCTATGGCCTGCATCTTCTCGCCGGGCGCCCGGAAGAGCGCCTGCTGTTTGATTACCAGCGGGAACTCGCCAAAGAATTCGGCTATAAGGACAACAGCTCGCACCTCGCCGTAGAGCAGTTCATGCATGCCTACTACCGCGTGGTGATGGCGCTGCGGGAGTTGAATGACGTCCTGCTGCAATTCCTGGACGAAGTGATTTTGCAGCGCGGCACGCACCTGCCGGTCACCCCGATCAATGAGCGATTCCAGCTGCGCGGCAACACCATTGAGGCCGCAGTCACCCGAACCTTTATCGAGCACCCGCCGGCGCTGCTCGAAATCTTCGTACTGATGGCCCACAACCCCGAGATCCACGGTGTGCGGGCATCCACTATCCGCCTGATTCGCGAGCACCGTCACCTGATTGACGACCGCTTCCGCGCGGACCCGGCCAATGCGCGCCTGTTTATGCAGCTCCTGCGCAGCCCCAGAGGGCTGTCCACCCAGCTCACACGGATGACCCGTTACGGCATCCTCGGGCGCTACCTGCCAGAGTTCGGGCGCGTTACCGGCCAGATGCAGCACGACCTGTTCCATATCTACACCGTGGATGCCCACACCCTCCAGGTAGTGCGCAACATGCGCAGCTTCCGTGGTGATGATGCCTGGGAAAAGTATCCTCTCGCCGCGGAAATCCTGTCGCGCATGCGCAAGCCGGAGCTGTTGTATATCGCCGGCCTGTACCACGATATCGCTAAAGGCCGCGGTGGCGACCATTCGAAGCTCGGCGTGGTCGATGCCGATGCCTTCTGCCGCCGACACGACTTGTCTGCGCGGGATCGCCGGCTTGTATGCTGGCTGGTAGAAAAACATCTGCTGATGAGTGCCGTTTCACAGAAACAGGACATCTCTGATCCGGAGGTGGTACACGCGTTCGCCGCTGAAGTAGGCGATCGCGAACACCTGGATTATCTGTACGCGCTGACCGTGGCCGACATCAATGCCACCAACCCGGACCTCTGGAACAGCTGGCGTGCAAGCCTGATGCGCCAGCTCTATCAGTACACCCAGCGTGCACTGCGGCGCGGCCTGGAAAACCCCATCGACCGCGATGAGATCTACGAGGAAACCCAGGCCCAGGCGCGCAACATGCTGCGAGCCATGGGACTGCCAAGTAACGCCGTGGAAGATATCTGGTCGGAAATGGGCGAAGACTATTTCGTGCGCGAAAGCGCCGACAACGTCACCTGGCACACGGCAGCCATCTATCAATTGCTCAAGGATCCAGCCCGAGACGCCAGCTGCGACACACTGGTGCTAACCCGCAACTCGGGCCCCGGTGAGCATGACGGTGCGACTGAAGTCTTCGTATACACACCCGACAGACCGAACGTGTTCGCTGCCGTCGTAACCGGCCTCGACATGCTCAACCTGAATATTCACGATGCACGCCTGTACAGCTCAGCAGGTGGTTACACGCTGGACACCTTCTACGTGCTGGACGAGTCCGGCCAGCCTCTGCTGGATGAACCCCAGCGTCTTGAACAGATCCGCAACACCCTGCAGCAAGAGCTCAAACTGGTCGAGGATTATTCCAAGGTCATCAAGCGCCGCACACCACGCCGCCTGAAAATGTTCCACTTGCCGAGCCGGGCTCATATTTCGACAGAGCCGGAAGACACCTACAGCACCCTGGAAATCATCAGCGCGGACCGTCCCGGCCTGCTGGCCCGCATCGCGCGCATCTTTATCAGTCACGACCTGCGCCTGCACAACGCCAAGATTTCAACGCTGGGGGAGCGCGTCGAGGATATTTTCCATATCACCGACAGCCAGGATGAACCGCTGACTGACCCGGAGCTCATCGAAACCCTGGAACAAGCGATCCGCCAGGAACTGGATGCCCATCAGGCAACCCTGCCGCCCCACCCCTGAGGGCGGCGACCACCGGCTCCCCAGATAACCCGTACAGCACGACAGATCACGACGGATATAGAAAAACCATATGAATCCCTACCTGCAACAGCTCCAACCCTACCCTTTTGCCAAGCTGGCGAAGCTGAAAGCGGGTGTGGAAGCGCCGACTGACCTGCCGCATATAGCCCTCTCTATCGGTGAACCCAAACACACCCCGCCGGCCTTCGTGCGCGATGAATTGATCGAAAATCTCGACAAGCTTTCCGCCTACCCGGTGACCAAAGGGCTGGACCCGCTTCGGGAAACCATTGCCGACTGGCTGAGCCAGCGCTTCAAACTACAAGGCGTGAACGCCGAAAGTCAGGTACTCCCGGTAAACGGCACCCGCGAGGCACTGTTTGCGTTCGCCCAGGCGGTGGTTTCGCCGGGCTCCCAAGTACTGATGCCGAACCCCTTTTATCAGATTTATGAGGGCGCAGCCCTTCTCGCCGGTGCCAGTCCGTATTTCCTCAACTGCGCCGCCGAAACTGACTTCAAGCCAGATTTCGCCTCCGTGCCTGATTCCGTCTGGCAAGCTTGCGACCTGCTTTATATCTGTACCCCCGGAAACCCCACCGGAGCACTGCTGAGTATCGACGAACTCAAGCAACTGATCGCACTGGCCGACAAATTCGACTTCATCATCGCCTCCGACGAGTGCTACTCCGAGCTCTACTTTGACGAAAGCGCGCCGCCCACCGGCCTGCTGGAAGCCTGCGCCGAACTCGGTCGTAACGACTTCCAGCGCTGCGTGGTTTTTCACAGCCTGTCGAAACGCTCCAACCTACCGGGCCTGCGCTCTGGCTTTGTCGCTGGCGACGCGGAGATCCTGGAAAAAATCCTGCTCTACCGCACCTACCACGGCTGCGCCATGCCGGTACCCACACAGTTTGCCTCCGTTGCCGCATGGCAGGATGAACAGCATGTGCAGCAGAACCGCGAGCTCTACCGACAAAAGTTTGATGCCGTACTGGATATTCTCGACGGCTGCCTGAATGTGACAAAACCGGAAGCCAGCTTTTATCTGTGGCCACGCGTTGGCGACGGCGAAACCTTTACCCGTGAACTGTTCCGCCAACAGAACATCACCGTACTACCCGGCGCCTTCCTCGCTCGCAAGGCCAACGGAATCAATCCCGGTGCCGACTATGTACGCATGGCTCTGGTTGCCACCCTGGAAGAATGCGTCGAAGCTGCCAAGCGCATCCGCAGTTTTTGTCGCTAATTGTTACAGTCCGTTATGAACGAAACCATACAATCCCCCCCGAAGAATTTGTTAAAAGCCGAGCGGGTTGAGTTTATTCTCAACCGGCTGGAAGAACTGTACCCGGAAACACCCGTACCGCTGGATCACTTCGACGCCTACTCGCTGCTGGTCGCCGTATTGCTGTCCGCACAGTGCACCGATGAGCGCGTAAACCAGATTACACCCGCCCTGTGGGAACTCGCGGACAATCCCTACGACATGGCCAAGGTGCCCGTAGAGAAAATCCGCGAAGTAATCCGCCCTTGCGGTCTTTCACCGCAAAAATCCAAGGCGATCAAGACGCTTTCGGAAATTCTGGTAAACGAATATCACGGCCAGGTACCGGAAAACATGGCCGCACTAGAGACCCTGCCCGGCGTTGGCCACAAAACCGCGGGCGTTGTAATGGCACAAGCTTTCGGCCACCCGGCATTCCCGGTTGATACCCATATCCACCGACTTGCCCAGCGCTGGGGGCTCACTAGCGGCAAAAATGTGGCCCAGACGGAGAAAGACCTGAAACGCGTATTCCCGAAAGAAAAATGGAACAAACTGCACCTGCAGATCATTTTCTACGGCCGTGAATACTGCTCTGCCCGAGGCTGTGATGGCACCGTGTGCGAAATCTGCACCACCTGCTACCCCGCGCGTAAAAACCCGAAGAAAACGAAAAAAGCCTGATTCCTTCGAATCCCTGGCCTGCATGAGATTCACGCAAGAAAGAGAAGAACATGATGATTACTCTTTACGGCATCAAGAACTGTGACACCGTAAAAAAAGCCCGCAAATGGCTGGAACAGAACGATGTGGAATACACCTTCCACGACTTCCGTGATAACGGCATGGACAGCGTCCCGCTGACCGACTGGCTGAATGAATTTGGCTGGGAGCAGGTACTGAACCGCCGCTCCACCAGCTGGCGCGCCCTCGACGACGCACAGAAAGAAAGCATGGACAACAAGGCGGCAGAGCAACTGGCTCTCGAGATCCCCACCCTGATCAAGCGCCCGGTAATGACCCGCAGCGGCCAGACCCTGTTCGGCTTCAAAGCCGACAGCTACGCCGACTTTGTTCAATAAATTCCTCACAAGAAACAGATTCAGGAAAAGGAAAACACCATGAGTAACGTATACAGCATCGGCTTTGGCGTCGGCACCTGCAACAATAACGGCGAGTGGCTCGAAGTCTATTTCCCCCAGCCCCTGCTGAACCCCTCCGCAGAAGTTGCCGCAGCAGTCACCAGCACACTGAACATCGACAGTGGCAATCAGGCAATCACCCTGGAACAGGCTCAACTGCAACCGTTGGCAGAAAAACTGGAAAGTACCGGTGCCACCGAGCAGGCCGCAATCCTGCGTCAGTTCGCCGGTAGTGAGCGCCCGCTGGTCGCTGTGGTACTGCACAGTGACGACGCACCGCAATCCGTTCCTGAGGCTTACCTGAAACTGCACCTGCTGTCTCACCGCCTGGTTAAACCTCACGGCACCAAGCTCGACGGCATCTTCGGCCAGCTGCCCAATGTGGCCTGGACCAACCAGGGCGCTATCGACCTGCAGGAACTGCCAGCGCGTCAACTGGAAGCCCGTCTGAAAGGCGAGCTGCTGGAAGTATCCTGCGTGGATAAGTTCCCGAAAATGACCAACTACGTAGTACCGAAAGGTGTACGTATCGCCCACACCGCCCGTGTACGCCTCGGCGCTTACCTGGGCGAAGGCACCACCATCATGCACGAGGGCTTCGTCAACTTTAATGCGGGCACCGAAGGCCCCGGCATGATCGAAGGCCGTATCTCCGCTGGCGTATTCGTTGGTGCTGGCTCCGACCTCGGCGGTGGCAGCTCCACCATGGGCACCCTCTCCGGTGGCGGCAACATTGTGATCGCGCTGGGTGAGGGCTGCCTGCTGGGTGCCAACGCCGGTACCGGTATTCCGCTGGGTGATCGCTGCACCGTGGAATCCGGCCTGTACATCACCGCCGGTACCAAAGTTGCTGTACTGGACGACAAAGGTGAAGTAGCTGAATCAGTTAAGGCACGCGACCTGGCTGGTAAATCCGACCTGCTGTTCCGCCGCAACTCTTCCACCGGCGCCGTTGAGTGCCTGACCAACAAGAGTGCAGTTGAATTGAATGCGGAACTGCATAGCAACTGATTGAGAGCGTGAACTTTGCCTCCACCTAGCCAATTTGAAGCTGGTCCGGTGGCGGTAAAGCGCCTACAGAAATTGATTAAAGCGTTACATTACAACGCGAAGGCCCAGCTGTCGGTGGCTTCTCGCGAGACCTTCTAAAACAGGGATGTTTTAGAAGAGCCCCCAGGGATGGGTCTACGGCGTGTCTCGCGAGAAGCCACCGTCAGATGGGCCGCCACACAACAGGAACAGCGCTCCCAAAACTACGGAGCCCAACGCAAATGACTCCAACAGTACAACTCACCTGCGACCTGATCCGTCGCCGCTCCGTCACCCCCGAAGACGCGGGCTGTATGGAACTGATGCTCGAGCGACTGGAAAAAATCGGTTTCAAAACCGAACACCTGCGCTTTGGCGAAACCGACAACTTCTGGTCCGTACGCGGCGAAGAAGGCCCGCTGTTTGCCTTCGCCGGCCACACCGACGTCGTACCCACCGGCCCGGAAGAAAACTGGCGCTACCCCCCGTTTGAACCACAAGTAGTAGACGGCATGCTCTATGGCCGAGGCGCCGCCGATATGAAAGGCTCCCTCGCCGCTATGGTCGTCGCCTGCGAAGAATTCGTCGCTGCACACCCGGACCATAAAGGCCGCATCGCATTCCTGATCACCAGCGATGAAGAAGGACCAGCCAAGCACGGCACCGTCAAAGTCGTAGAGTGGCTCGAAGAAAAAGGCGAGAAAATTGACTGGTGCCTGGTCGGCGAACCATCCAGCACCACACTCGCCGGCGACGTGATCAAAAACGGCCGCCGTGGCTCACTGGGTCTGGAGCTTACCGTTTTCGGAATCCAGGGGCACGTAGCCTATCCGCACCTGGCAGAAAACCCCGTACACAAACTGGCCCCGGCGCTGGCCGAGCTCGCCGCAGAAGAGTGGGACCAGGGCAACGACTTCTTCCCTGCCACCAGCTTCCAGGTCTCCAACATCAACGGTGGCACCGGCGCCACCAACGTAATTCCGGGCGACGTCAAAGTGGTGTGCAACTGGCGCTTCTCCACCGAAACCACAGCCGAAGCACTGGAACAGCGCGCGCGCGCCATCTTCGACAAACACGGCCTCAACTACCAGGCAGACTTCAACCTGTCCGGCCAGCCTTTCCTGACCGCAGCCGGCCCACTGGTAGAATCCGCGCAGGCCGCAATCCGCACAGTGACCGGCCGCGAAACCGAACTCTCTACCGCAGGCGGCACCTCCGACGGGCGCTTTATCGCCCCCACTGGTGCACAAGTGGTAGAACTGGGACCGGTCAACGCCACGATTCACAAAGTGGATGAGTGCGTAAAAGCATCCGACCTCGACCTGGTCAAAGAAATGTACCGGGAAATTTTGACTGGCCTGTTTGCCAGCTGACCCCCCCAAAAAAAGCGCTGCAAAATTGCAGCGCTTTTTAGCACCTCCCGGCCTAACTCACTCCCGATAAAAACACACTTCTATACACACCAATTACACTTCTTTATCCCTGTTAAGCAATTTGATTGATAGCGTACATCCGGTATTTGCCTATAAAAATTCGGAGAAAAAATGCTTATCGATCACTGGAAAAAAATTTCGCTGACCTCAGCCGTGTTGGCTTGCGCACTACTGGCCGCCTGCTCGGATAGCGACAGCAGCGATGATGACGATGACGAAACCGCTCAGGTACCAATTATTGGTGCCTTCAATGCAGTACCAGATCTCGGTGCGATAACCCTGTTCACCTCAGACGACGATGATGAATACAGCTGGGGAAGCCTGTCATTTGGAGGCAGCGTTACCTCAACCGTATCCGATGGCGAAATTGGCATTCGGGCAGAAACGCTCCTGCCCACCGATGACACAACAGCCTGCGCCGGCGACGTAGATGAAGATGGGGAAAAGGACGATGATGAGTGCACGGAAATTGCATCCACCTCCATCCAGATCAATGAAGACACTGACTACATGGTAGTTTTGTACGGCCAGTATGAGAAAACGCAGATTCTCCAATTTAGCAAGCCACTGCATGTATTCGATATTGAAGACGAAGATGAAGATGGTGATGCCGAAGACGAAAACCTGGAGATCTGGTTTTTCCACCTCGCAAAAAGCCTTGGCAAAGTAGACGTATACCTGGAAGCACCCGGTACCAATCTTTCACCAGTTCAAGTAAAGGGCACACTGTCTTCCAAGGGTACTTTCGACGGACTTGTCGATGAAGGTGAATACGTTGTCACCCTGACCGAAGAGGGCAATCCGGAAGAAGTCCTGTTTATTTCGGACTCATTCAAGCTATACGCCCAGACCCGTGTCGGTTTCGCAATTCGCGACGGTGCTGGTGAAGGTACTGCACCAGTAAAAATCACCCTGTTCCGTGACCAAAGCAAAACACTGACCGACCGCTACGCGACCACCGAGCTGCGCTTTGCACATGCAGTACCTGACGGCGGCGATATTGACGTCTACATCGACAACGAATTTGAGCAGACATTCACCAGTGAACTCCCGTTTGGAGAGTCATCCGAATATGGCGAGCTTGGCAAAAACCAGCTAACCAACCTTTCAATCGATGTAACTCCCGCGGCCAGCCCTGGTGTATATCTCGCACGTAAAGAGTTGGATATGACACAGGGCGATAGAGCCACCTACTATTTTGTCGGTGACACCTATGACTGGAACGGTGTAAAGCTGACCGACAACGTCAGGCGCCTGGCGACCCATGCAAAGCTCAGGCTCACCAATGGTGCCAGCGACACCTTTGATTACTATCTCGTGGAACAGCAGGAAAACATCTCTTCCCTGTATCCGGATGAAACCCTTGGTTTCCGTGAGACAAGTGGCTGGGTCACCTATGCGCCGGGAACCTATGACCTGATTGTCACCCAGAGCGACTCCGACACCATTGCTTACTCTGACACGATCAAGCTGGAGGCCAATGGCGTATACAGCGTGGTCACCTCTACCAACACTGCGGATCCAAATGCCGCAGATGCAAACTATTTCGACGATTTTAAAGCGGCCGCGACCGAGTAATACGATCTCGAATGCAAAGTAAAAAAGCCCTCGCTTTACGGCGAGGGCTTTCAATTATCTGATCCGCCAGGGAACTAGTGCAGGCGGTCGTGACGGGAGCGTTCATCGGGCTCCAGCCCATGCGCCATCACAAAGTAATAGAGAACCTGCTCCTGATCATCCGCTTCCGACATCAAATCAAAGATGACATCGTCTTTCTCGCCGGGTGATACACGTACAGAGGTAATCATCTCCGGCTCAACGAAAACCTCTCCCACCATACGCTTGCCTCGCATCAGCTGTATCAGCAGGGTTCGCGGATTTTCCTGGGAAAAACGCCAGTGGTAATCGTCATCGTCGTACAGGATGGAGTCTGGTGTACCCAGCCTCAGAATACAGTTGGTGTGCTCTGCCAGCCAGGCCCAGAAGTCCTTGAGGGATATTGTGTCGGTCATCTCCGGATCAGTCCTCAAGCGCCACAACGCTATCTGGCCCACCTTCGAGCGCAAACTCCTCCGCGATCTGCCGGCACCAGCGATTGAGTCGATCCGCAGTCAGCTCTTCCTGCTGATCCTCATCAATGGCCAACCCAACGAACGCTCCCTGACCTTCGATTTCCGCCTTGGAAGCTTCATACTCGTAGCCCTCGGTGGACCAGTGCCCGATAACCGCAGCTCCGTTGGCAACAATCACATCGTGCAACATCCCCATAGCGTCCAGGAAATAGTCCCCGTAGCCAAACTGATCACCAAGGCCAAACAGCGCCACGGTCTTGCCGGTGAAATCTATCTCCTGCACATCTTCCCAGAAGTCCTCCCAGTCAGACTGGATCTGACCGAAATCCCAGGTGGGAATACCAAAAATCAGCTGATCATAGTCGGCAATCTCAAGCTGGGTCACATCTGCAATATCGTGGAGATCTACCCGATCCGCACCCAGACGGGCGACGATACGCTGGGCAACACCTTCCGTATTGCCTTCATCACTGCCGTAAAACAGGCCGATCTTGCTCACTTTCTCTCCTCAAACTGGCAAAATCCGGGGTCTACTTGCCCCGGAGCGGCGGGCATTTTCCCAACATTAGGACCTCCCAGCAAGTTCGGCAGCGGCAGCGTGTATCCCGGGAATAAAAAAGCCCCCGCAGTGCGGGGGCATCAAGGGGGGTGGTTTGCCCACTGTTGGGGTGATTGTGGGCAAACCCCATGAAACCCTGACTGGCCGGACGAAGCAGAACAGGTCCGTCCGGCGTGTGCGAGGGTGAGAAACTCTCAGCGCGAACTACTGATCCCGCTCTTTCCAGCGCTGCTCGCGCTTCTCCCGGTGCTCTTCACGCTTGGCTTTGAGCTCTTCCAGCTTGGCCTTCTGTTCGTCGGTCAAAATGGATTCAAACTGCACCCGCTGTTCGTGCATGCGCTGCATCTTGGACACTTCCAGCTGCCCCAACTTGGCTCCCAGGCTGTCGAGGGTGGCCTGATCAGCCCCGGAATCTATGGCCTCCATCAGCTGCTTGCGCACTTCATGCATTTCCTGTCGCGCCGCCTTATGGGACTCTTTGTTCGCCTCCCGATTGGCTTTCAGCTGAGCACGCTGACCTTCAGTAAGATCCAGCTCATCCGCCATGTGTTCAAACATGCGATGCTTGTGGTGGCGCGGGCCGTGATCGTCATCCGGAAATGCCATCACCATGCCTGGCGCGGCCAGGGCTCCACTGAGAATCGCGCTACCTGCCAATGCTTTCCACATTTTCATATGACTGTCCTCTAGGGTTGAGCCTGTCGACCGATAGATCGCGAGGCCTTTAGTTTCACGTTTTCCGTTTCGGTAGGTGCATACTAGGCTGGCGCAATGTAAACAGGGGATAACGCTAGTAAACATTTGTTAAGAACGGTAAAAGCGCCCATTTGCCGACACGGCACTCGCCCCAGCTATGCATATAATGCTCCGCAAGTAACAGACTAAAGAACTTGAGACCTCAAATGAGTCACATCCTGCTGGTAGACGACGACACCGAACTGACCGAACTGCTGGAAGAGTTTCTGGTTGGAGAGGGCTTTGACGTAACCGTAGCCAATGACGGCGGGCGCGGACTTGAGCTGGCACGTAAACAGGATTTCGATGCCCTGGTACTCGACGTCATGCTGCCCGTACACAACGGGTTTGACGTTCTGCGCAAGCTGCGTGAAGAGACCGGTTCTGCGGGCCAGTCCCTGCCGGTATTGATGCTTACCGCCAAGGGCGACACCGTCGACCGTATTGTGGGCCTCGAGATGGGCGCGGACGACTACCTGCCCAAACCCTGCAACCCCCGGGAACTTGCCGCGCGCTTGCGAGCAGTCCTGCGCCGAGGCCGCACAGAATCCGCAAGCGGCGACGGCACCCTGAGCAGCGGCCCACTGCAGTTGATGCCCAAAGAGCACCTGTGCTCCTGGAATAATGTAACCGTCAACCTCACCGGCGCCGAGTTTTCGGTCCTCAAGGTTCTGGTAGAAAGCGCCGGAGAAGTCGTCAGTAAAGAGGTTCTGACCGAAAAGGCGTTGGGGCGCAAGCTGATGCCCTACGACCGCTCCATCGACGTGCATGTCAGCAACATCCGCAAAAAGCTCGCTGAGCAGGGAGCCAGCCGGGAGCTGATCATCAATATCCGCGGCGCCGGATATATGTTGACCCAAAGCCAGGCCTAACCCCATGAGCAGTCTTTTCGGCCGTATGTTCCTCGGCGCCTGGCTTACTGCGATGGTGATGGTGCTTTCGTCGGTATACATCACTCACTTCCGGGAGTTCGGCGACCCGCGCCAGAAAGACCGCTGGGAAGGCCCGGAGCTGTTCCGTGAAGTCACCCACAACCTGCGTATGACCCGCCGCCACGGCTCCGATCACTTCCAGCACTGGTTGGAGCGGACGCCAGCCAAAGTACAGAAACAGATCTTCGCGCTCGACCGAAGCGGCCGCGAGGTTCTTGGCCGCCCCATTCCGCAATCCATGGCACCACTGATCGCATCCCTGAGCTATCGCAATCGCGAGGCTCATGCCCTGGTGGACAAAAAGCCGACCGTAGGTTTTTTTGTGCCACAACGGGACGGTGGCAGCCTGCGTGTCGTGTTTATTGCCGGCAAGAGCAAAGAACAGTTACTACTGCGTTTTTTGCTCGATAATTTCTGGCCGATCCTGGTACTCACAACCCTCGCGTCCGGACTCGCTTGCTATTGGCTGGCGCGCTATCTCAGCAAACCCCTGGACAACCTGCGCACCGCAACTCGCCGGGTTGCCGCCGGCGATCTCAGTTACCGGGTCGCCCCTACGCTTCGCGGCCACAGTAAAGAACTCGGCGAACTGGCGGCAGACTTCGACTCGATGACCGCTCAGGTACAGGAATCCATGACCGAGCAGCGCCGCTTGATCAAAGACGTATCCCACGAACTGCGCTCGCCTCTCGCCCGACTGCAGATCGCGCTGGGAATCGCACGGCAGAAGAATGTGCACGCGCTGGATCCCGAGCTGGATAAAATCGGCAAGGCTGCAGACTACCTTGAAGACATCATTGCCGACATTCTCTCGCTGCCGGTGAACAGCAGCGATGACCGCCCCCTGGACGACGTTGTGGAACTCAACAGCCTGTTGCAGGCGCTGACGGAAGATCTGGGGGACGAAGCGCGGCAAAAACAGGTTCACTTCACGATTCGCAGTAGCGATCACGAACTGCTGGTAGCAACCCGCGGCAGCTCCTTAACCGCAGCACTTGAGAACATTCTTCGCAACAGCATCAAATACAGCCCTGAGTGCAGCAGGGTCGATATTGCGATCGAAGCCAGCAACACACATTGCCAGATTAATGTGACCGATGCCGGTGAAGGTGTTCCGCCTGCAGAACTTGAGGCGATTTTCCGGCCCTTCTACCGCACAGATGAAGCCCGCACCCGCGAAAGCGGAGGCTTTGGTCTGGGGCTGGCTATCGCACAGCGTACCATCGTCCAGCACGGTGGCAGTATCGACGCCTTCAATGTGCAAGGTGCGGGGCTCTGTGTCCGTATCAAACTGCCTCTGTTGGATGAGACCTTCTAGCGCCTGAACACGATCAGGCCTTGGTGCTCGCCAGCATCCGCTGGCGCAGCCCAAGACCAGCCATTAAACTCCAGCAGGTTGTATGTAAGGAACACCAACAACTATTTGGGGAATCCACCATGCGCTGGATGCTATATATCCTGATTTTTCTCGCCCTTCTGGTCCTTGCCGGCTTCCTGTTCCCGCGAGAGGCTACCACCGAACGCAGCGTCTACATCTCCGAGCCACCAGAAGTCGTCTTCCCTTACCTGAACAACTTCCGCAATTTCAACAAGTGGTCCCCCTGGTTTGAACTGGATCCAGACACCGAATATGTCTATGAGGGGGTTCCGGAGGGCAATGGCGCAACCATGCGCTGGCGTAGCAATAACCCGAAAGTCGGCAATGGCTCTCAAACCATCACCGCCAGCGAGCCCTACTCACTCGTGGCCACCACACTGGACTTTGGCGGTCAGGGCACGGCCAGTGCCAACTTCAAGCTAGTGCCACAGGGTCAAGGCACCAATGTGACCTGGTCCTTCTCTTCTGAAATGGGGGCAGGCCCCATTGCCCGCTGGATGGGGGTAATGGTGTCCAGGATGGTTGGCCAGTCATATGAAGATGGACTGCAGAAGCTCAAAACTGTGGTCGAGCAGGAAGCAACGGAGACCTCGGGCAGTTCGACTCCGTCTCCCGAAGCCGGTACCGAGGACGGCAGCCCCGATGTTATCGAGCCCGAAGACGTAGATCCGGGGATGGAAAACCCGATCATCGACGACGAAGACCCTGAAGGCATGAGCGATGATGATGGTGACGCCATTGAAGAGTTCCAGCCAGAAGACACACCATAGCCGCTACATGAGCACCAACAAAAAAGGCGGCCAATTGGCCGCCTTTGCGTCGTAAGCTTCGCCAGTTACGACTTTTTACTGTACTTGTTACTAGGCGTATTGCCAGGCTTAACGGGTTTTCCGGCTTTCGCGGTGCGCGCGGTGGATTTACGCAACTTGCGCCGCTGGCGCTGCAGAGTCTCCTTCTCCGCCTGGGTCAGCGGACGCTGCCCCAGTTTTGGTAAACCGGCGGTAATGCAGAGATCGTCAATTTCCTTGGGTTCCATCTCAACCCACTGCCCTACCCGGACATGGGAAGGAATAAATACGCTGCCGTAGCGCACCCGCTTCAGCCGGCTAACCCGTACGTTCTGTGATTCCCACAAACGACGCACTTCGCGATTGCGGCCTTCCATGACGACACAGTAGAACCAGCGATTGCTACCTTCGCCCCCACTTTCAACAATATCGGTGAAGCGCGCTTCACCATCGTCCAGCAGAACGCCCTTGGTGAGACGCTTTTTCATTTCGTCGTCTACCAATCCCTGAATCCGCACCAGATACTCGCGGTCAATCACCGATGAAGGGTGCATCAGCTTATTCGCCAGTTCGCCGCTATTGGTAAACAACAACAGGCCACTGGTATTGAAATCCAGGCGACCGACGGAAATCCAGCGGCCACTTTTCAGGCGCGGCAAACGGTCATAGACCGTGGGACGGCCTTCCGGGTCATGACGGGAGCAGATCTCCCCGACCGGCTTGTTATACAGAATCACCCGCAGGCGCTTTTCTTCACCACCTGGCAGGCGCTTGCCGTCCAGCTCAATCTCGTCTTCTTCAGTTACGCGCTCGCCAAGACCTGCGACCACGCCATTCACCGTAACACGGCCAGCCTCAATCGCCCGTTCCATTTCGCGGCGCGATCCCAGCCCGGCACGGGCCAGTACTTTCTGCAGTTTTTCGCCTACCGGCGCTGCATCATCACTCATGTAGTTTGGTTTTCCGGAGTATTCATTTCCTGGCCATCGAGATCCTCGCTGGCCTGTTCTTCGGAGCTCGATTCCTGCTCCCCGATCTGTTCCAGCTCTGACTCACTTTCCAGCTCTCTATCAGAGTAGTCCTGTGCAGCATCGGCATCTGATTCCGCCTCAACAGCAGCTTCTGATTCTATCTCCTGCTCGTGCGTTTCCACTTCAATGCCATCGCTTTCGCTATGACCTGTCTCGACAGCAACAGCTTCGAGGTGGTCACCCTCAACACTGGTGACATCCCCGCTGAACGCGTTACCCTGCCCATCGATCACGGATGCTAACTCGGCCTCCGGGTCTTCGGCGGTGTCCGCATCGGCAACGTCTTCCGATTGGTTGGTCACACCATCGTCAGAGCCGTCGTCAGAGCCATCGTCAACATCTGCTTGCGTAGCGCCTTCAACGGTTCCGTTCTCGACGTCGACATCGCCCGCCTCTACGTCACCGTCTTCCGGTTCGATGGCATCAGCATCGCTTGTATCGCTTTCGCCGGTCTCTGCAGCAGGCAACGCAGCATCACCAAGATCCAGCGCCGCATTAAGACTTTCGATATCCCGAATCTCTGCCAGCGTCGGCAGGTCATCCAGACTCTGTAGATTGAAGTAGTCAAGGAAACCGCGTGTGGTCGCGTACAGCGAAGGCTTACCGGGCACATCCCGCTGGCCCACCACCTTGATCCAGCCGCGCTCGGAAAGGCTCTTTACGATATGCGAGCTCACCGCAACACCGCGAATTTCTTCAATGTCGCCACGGGTAATTGGCTGTCGATAGGCGATGATCGCCAGCGTTTCCAATGTCGCCCGGGAGTACTTCTGTGGTTTTTCTTCCCAAAGCTTGTTGACCCATGGCGCCAGGTCCTCAGGTACCTGGAAGCGCCAGCCACTGGCCACCTGGCGCAGTTCGAAACCGCGCTCGCGGCTGTTTTCTGCAATATCCTCAAGAGCCTGTTTCAGCTCGGCCTTTTCCGGCCGCTCACCTTCATCGATCAGCGACAGCAACTTGTCCTCAGACAATGGCTGGCCGGAAGCCAGTAGCGCGCCCTCAACAATCCGGCGCAATAATTCCGGGGCAATACTCATTTAAAAACGATCACTCGGTTATTAGCTCAACGCCGGCATGTCATCGGCGTCGGTAGTCTTGGTTTCCGGTTCCGGCTCGGTAGCTTCTTCGCTGTCGAACAATCCCATTTCAACACTGGCAGAACCGTCCTGATCCGGAGCGTCCACATCTTCGGCAACCGCGGTTTCCGCCAGGTTGCGGTCTAAATCAAGGTCCACGTCTTCGCCAAACGCCCCTTCATCATAATCTTCTTCATCCGCATCCAGTTCAGAACCGCCCGCCGCGCCATCTTCTGACTCTTCCTGGGCGTCGCCCCGGGCCCGCACATGAATAGCACCAAAGGCTTCGTTCTGAACCAGTTCCACCAGTGATTCCTTCACCAGTTCCATCACCGCAAGGAAAGTCACTACGACCCCCAGACGCCCCTCTTCTGCACTGAACAAGTTTACAAAGGGTACAAACTGACGGTGCCGGATCTTATCCAGCACCTGGGTCATACGTTCTCGGGTAGACAGCTTTTCCCGCTCTACCTGGTGGCTTTCAAACATGTCCGCACGGCGCAGTACATCAGCCAGTGCAACCAGTACTTCTTTCAGGTCCACTTCGGGCTCCGGGCGCGTCAATTTGCGATCCGGTCCCGCGGCACTCGCCTGATGGATGTCCCGCCCCATGCGTGGCAGCTCATCCATATCTTCAGCAGCGGTTTTGAAGCGTTCGTACTCCTGGAGTCGGCGGATCAGTGCCGCGCGAGGATCTTCTCCTTCCTCCTCTTCCGCCTCTGGCGGACGGGGCAGCAGCATGCGCGATTTGATTTCCGCCAGCATCGCGGCCATCACCAGATATTCAGCCGCCAACTCAAAGCGCATCGTGCTCATCATTTCCACATACGCCATGTACTGGCGTGTGATATCGGCAACGTTAATTTCCAGAATATCCAGATTCTGCCTGCGGATAAGATAAAGCAGCAGATCCAGCGGCCCTTCAAAGGCTTCGAGAATGACTTCAAGGGCATCCGGCGGGATATACAGGTCACTCGGCAAGTCGGTAAAGGCCTGGCCGGCTACCATCGCGAAAGGCATTTCACCCTGGCGGGGATGTTTACTGCCGCTATCGGCTTCTGACTCTTCGGACACTTCTCCAGTGTCATCAGAACCGCTATCGGCATTCGCAGACCCACCGTCCACCTCGACGGCTTCAGGCACCGCATCATCTCCCACAGGAGCTTCAGCGGCGACCTCTTCTCGTTCTTCTACATCGTCAATGGACACACTGCAGCCCTTCGGCAAAACCAAACGCGCGATTATACATCAGTGTCAGCCGATTATTTCATCAATCGAGCCACAACCCTGACGAACAAGCGCGGCCTCATCGCCAGTCAGGTCGACCACCGTGGTCGCCTCCAGACCGCAGAAACCGCCATCGATTACCAGCTCCACATGATGCTCCAGGGTTTCGCGAATATCGTAGGGATCGGTGAGCGGTTGCTCATCTCCAGGCATGATCAGGCTGCAGGTCATCAGGGGCTCACCCAGCGCCTCCAGCAGGGCTTGTGCAATAGCGTTGTCGGGCACTCGCAGGCCGATGGTTTTACGCTTTGGGTGGAGCAGCCGGCGCGGTACTTCCGAGGTGGCCGGCATAATGAAGGTAAACGGCCCCGGCGTATGGTTTTTCAATAACCGGAACATCTGGTTGTCCACCTTGGCATAGCTGGCCAATTCAGACAGGTCCCGGCACATCAGGGTGAAGTTGTGATCTTTGTTCAATTGCCGGATCCCGCGGATGCGCTCAACCGCGAGCTTTTCCCCCAGACGACACCCCAGTGCGTAGGCAGAATCCGTAGGAAATGCGATTACACCACCGGATGAGACAATATCGGCCGCCTGACTGACCAGACGCGCCTGCGGATTTTCTGGGTGAATTTGAAAAAACTGTGCCACGGCTTACCCCCTGTAACCACCTGACAAACCCACCGGTAAACACACAGTCACTGCTGCCTGCCGATGAGCCAAGAAATTAGGATTTTGCTGAAAGCCGACTACCCGGTACCCGGGGTTGATTTCAGCCCGACTTTCGATGGGCGTCAGTTTGCCACAGATTCCATACCGGCTCGACGCCTGGCGGCAGCCGCACTCCACCCAGTTCACGCCAGGGCTGATCCGGCTGATGGAAATCGCTTCCAAGGGAAGCGTGGAGCTTCCACCCCTTTGCCGAGACCTGTTCCAGCAAGGTCAGGATTTCCCGTGTCTGTACCGGGTTCTGCTGCCCACAGACAACCTCCACGGCATCCCCACCGGCTCCCGCAAAATCCAGAAGCAGGCCCAACAAGCGGGTACGAGTCAGTCCGTATTTCAGGGGGTGCGCGAGAATCGCAGCTCCACCCGCGGCGCGGATACTCCGGATTGTCTCATCCAGTTGTGGCCACTCGACCGACACGTCACCCGCCTTGCCTGCGCCCAGGTAACGCTTGAATGCTCGCGCTGTGCTGTCCACATGACCGGCCTCCACCAGCCAACGGGCGAAGTGCGGACGCCCGATCACGGCACCTTCAGCAAGCGCAGCAGCCCCAGCCAACGCACCGTGAAACCCGCATTTTTCCAGCTTTTCGGCGATTTTTTCTGCACGTTCCGCGCGTAAGATGTCTCGCAGCTCTACTGCTGAACGGATTTCCGTGGATTCGTGGTCAAAGTTCAGCCCGACGATATGAACCGAGCGTTTACCCCAACCGGCGGTGAACTCGATTCCCGGTATCAGGGTCAAATCGTGGCATTTTGCAGCCCGGGATGCTTCGTCCACCCCGCGAACCGTATCGTGATCCGTAAGCGCCAACAGGCTCACACCTTGGCATTTCGCCCTCGACACCAGCGCTGCAGGGCTTAAAATACCGTCCGACGCAGTACTGTGGCAATGCAGGTCAATCTGACCGCTCAGGGCGAGTTCCGTGAAGCCGGAGGGCCTATTCAGGGCTGAATTCATTGCTACATTCTTTCTGACTATGGGTTGGAGGCAGTATGTTTACCGCCGACAACCAGATTGGAATCTGCGGGTCATATTGACCGTGGAACATTCGCCGATACCGATGGTCCGAGAACACCAGGTTCAAACGGCCCCGGCACAGCGGTTTCAGGGATAACGCCCCGGATAGCGGGGATCCATTTTCGCCGCTGACAGCTGTAATGTCAGCCAGCGGGCATTATCACCGGAACAGAGCATGACCGAAACCAACCAGAGCAGCTCTCGCAAAGCGGACATTCAGGCTGCGACGCCAGGAACTGACGCGCATTCACAGGACAACCAGGCTCCACAGGCCGCTCCCCATAAGGAAAGCCTGCTCGGCAACCTGCTGCTCAACATCATCTTGCCCACCCTGATTCTGACCAAATTGTCCGGCGATAACTGGCTTGGCAGCAAATGGGCCATTGTCGTCGCCCTGGCATTCCCCTTCATCTATGGTCTTCGGGACCTGCGCCGCTCGGGAAAGGTCAATTTCTTTTCCGCACTCGGTATTATCAGCATTCTGCTGACCGGTGGAATGAGCCTGCTGGAACTCGACGCAAAATACATAGCGATCAAGGAAGCGGCTATTCCCGGTCTGCTGGGCATTGCCACCATCGCGTCCCTATATACTCGCTGGCCCCTGGTGCGCACACTGATTTACAACGAGCGTATTCTCGATACCAGAAAGATTGCCCATGCCCTGGAGCACCGCGGCAATACAACGCTGTTCGAACGCACACTGCAACAGGCTTCGTGGATGATCGCGGGCTCCTTCTTTCTGTCTTCGACACTGAATTACATCCTCGCCGAGATGCTGCTCAAAAGCCCGCCGGGAACCGAGGCGTTCAACGAAGAGTTGGGAAAAATGACCGCGCTGAGCTTTCCGGTAATCGCATTGCCGGCCACCATCATTCTGATGCTGGTGCTGGTTTTCCTGTTTCGCCGCATCGGCAAACTGACCGGGCTCAGCCTCGAAGAAATTATGGTTCAGCAGTAACTGCAGGCCTTTCACCAATAAACATAACGGATCGAGAAATCGCCTATGTGGTATGCAATCATCAGTCAGGACGTGGAAAACAGCCTCCCGTTGCGCAAAAGCGCTCGCCCCGCTCACATCGAGCGCCTGAATACATTGAAGGATGAAGGACGCCTGCTGATTGCCGGCCCTCACCCCGCCATCGACAGTGAAGAGCCTGGTGAAGCCGGCTTTACCGGCAGCCTCGTCGTCGCGGAGTTTGCCAGCCTGGAAGATGCAAAAAATTGGGCGGATAGGGATCCTTATGTAGAAGCCGGTGTCTATGCCTCCGTAACCGTAAAGCCATTCAAACTGGTTCTACCTTGATTAACCGCCATAAAAATACGCTTAAGCGAAAGTCTTACCGACCGATGAAAACACTGTTGAAATCTATATCCGCCGTCGCCCTGATCACTGCTGCGACAGCCAGCCAGGCGATCAGCTCCGACCGTTACATCACCGACGAACTGCACGTTCCGATGCGTTCAGGCCAGGGCAATGAATTCCGCATCCTGCACCGCGGCCTGCCAAGCGGCACCAAACTGACCCTGCTGCAGGATTCCCCCGATACCGGCTGGGCACAGGTGCGCACCCCCGGCGGTGAAGAAGGCTGGGTCAGACGTCAATATCTGGAAAGCGAGCCCGTAGCCAAGCTCAAGCTGGAAAAGGCAGAAGAACGCCTGCGCCATATCGAGAGCCTGCAGGGCAACCTCGGTGGCGAAGTACGCAGACTGGAAGAGGAGAACGGCCAGCTATCCACGGCACTGAAGACCGAACAGGCGCGCGCCGAGCAGCTTTCAAAAGAGTTGAAAGAGCTTAAATCTCTGTCCGCCGACGCAGTAGCGCTCAACCAGCGCCACCAGAAACTGCTCAATCAGCACGAGCTGCTCAAGCAAAAGCAATCCATGAATGAAGCAGAAATCCAGCGCCTCAGCAGCAGTGACACACAGAAGTGGTACATGTACGGCGCGCTTTCCGTACTCATGGGCGCGATCCTCGCGATGATTGCGCCACACTTCCGCCCGCGCAAGCGCAACTCCGAGTGGGCCAACTAGACACGAAAGATTCAACGCTTTCCTCGACAACAGCGAGCCGGTTAGAATCCCAGAACCGGCTTTGGAAGCCCGGTCATTGACCGGGCTTTTTCATTACAAAAACAGTCAATATGACACTGCGGCCATGGAAATAACGATGAAATTCACGGTTTTTTCAACTTCGCTTCGCCAAATTCTGTCCAGCGCCATGCTGGCCATCACTCTTCTCAGCACTGCCCTGACGGCTCACGCAGTTACCAATAATCCGCGCGTCGAACTGGAAACTGACCTCGGCACTATCGAGCTGGTGCTGTATGCAGACAAGGCACCAAAAACCGTAGAAAACTTCCTCGCCTACGTGGACAGCGGCTTTTACGATGGAACCATCTTCCATCGCGTCATCCCCGGGTTCATGGCCCAGGGCGGTGGCTACACCTTCGACTTCCAGGAAAAGCCCACCCGGGACCCGGTTGAGAATGAATCTGGCAACGGCCTGTCCAATGCCCGCGCCACCATTGCCATGGCCCGGACCAACGACCCGAACAGCGCTACCGCGCAGTTTTACATTAACCTCGTTGACAACAGCCGCCTGGACGGCAGCGCCGAAAGACCCGGCTACACCGTATTTGGCAAAGTATTACTGGGGATGAGTGTCGTGCAGCAGATCGCCGCAGAACCCCGCGGTCAGCACCGGGCATTTCCCGACGCGCCGAACATGCCAGTGCGTATACTCAAAGCCAGAAGTAAAGTTACCGACACTGGAGGTTCCAAGCAGTGATCGCGCTGAGCGTAAACCTGAACAAAATTGCCCTTATCCGTAATTCCCGCGAGGGTAACTACCCGGATGTCGTCGCCCACGGGCGTACCTGTCTCGACGCAGGAGCCGACGGTATCACCGTGCACCCGCGCCCGGACCAGCGCCATATACGCCCTGACGATGTCCGCGGGCTGGCCGCCCTGTGCCAAAGCCGCACAGTGGAATTCAATGTAGAAGGTAACCCCTTCGCCGACGCCATGGGCACTTACCCCGGCCTGCTGCCGCTGGTCCTTGAGACCCAGCCACAACAGTGCACACTGGTACCAGACAGCAACGACCAGCTCACATCGGATCACGGTTTTGATCTCGACCGGGACGGCCAGCGCCTGGAACCGATCATTCAGTCCCTGAAAGTCGCGGGGATTCGTGTGAGCCTGTTTATGGATCCAGATCTCGACCAGATCACCCGCGCGCGTGAAGTCGGCGCTGATCGTATCGAACTTTATACCGGCCCATACGCAGATGCGGTGACCCGCCAAAGCCCGGAGATCGAGCGCATTTTTGCTACCCACTGCGCCGCCGCCGAACACGCACTGACCCTCGGCCTGGGCGTCAATGCGGGCCACGACCTGAACCTGATCAATCTTCCCCGCTACCGCACACTTCCGGGTCTTCAGGAAGTCTCCATCGGCCATGCCCTGACCGTCGATGCGCTCAGCATGGGACTGTCGAATGCAGTAAACGCTTACGTAAACTGCCTGGCAGGCAAGTAATTGCGCACACCATCTCTCACGCTCAATATCATTGGTGCCGGCAGGCTGGGCAAAACCCTGGCACGCCTGTGGCAGGAGCAAGGGGTGTTCACGGTGGTGGGACTCTGTAATCGCAGCCACGAATCAACTCAGGCTGCCGCTGATTTTATTGGCGCAGGCGACGTATACAGCGACATCATGTCGATGCCTGAGGCCGATTGCTGGCTGATCGCTACCGGCGATAGCGAGATAGCCTCATCCGCCCACAGGCTGGCCGAGCGATTCAGTGCCCGCGGAAGCCTGAAAAGTACCCGAGCAGAGAACCTACCCCTGATATTCCACTGCAGTGGCGCGCTACCCGCTGCCGCACTGAACGCCTGCCGCCCGGCAGCCATTGCCAGCGCACACCCGGTGCACAGCTTTGCCGATCCCGAGCGGTCACTAACAACACTGCAAGGCAGCACCGTAGCTCTGGAAGGCGACGATACAGGCACTCAGGTATTGCGCGGCGTATTCGCCATGCTTGGCTGCGACACACTGTCGCTCAGCCCGGAACAGAAACTGCTGTATCACACTGGCTCCGTCATGGCGTGTAACTATTTAACGGTACTGCTCGACCTGAGCCTGCAAACACTGGCCGCCGCCGGGATCGATGAGCAGACTGCACGCAAACTTCTGGAACCGATCGTGACCCAGACCGTGCGCAACAATTTCGCCCTGGGCCCCGCCCACGCGCTCACAGGCCCAGTAGCTCGCGGAGATACTGAAACCGTCCAAAAACAATTGCAGGCCCTGCAAAAAACAGACAGGACCATCGCCGAGATCTATCGCCAGCTGGGCCTCGCCGGGGTTGAGCTCGCCCAGAAAACCGGTCTCAGCGATAACCAGGCCAATCAGCTGCAAAGCATTCTACGAGAACAGGCAAAGTGACCGACTCCCCCGAATACCGCAAAAAACGTGCATTTTTTGACAGTCTGCTGACCATTTACGGCCGCAAGCCCGTATTGGAAGCATTGGAAGATAAAAGCCTTCCTGTACATAAACTACACCTTGCAGAAAGCAACAGAAAAGACCAGCTGATCAGCCGTATCGAAGCCATCGCCAGCGAGCGCCAGATAGAAGTGGCCTACTGTGATCGCAAGAGCCTTTCGCGCATTTCCAAGAATTCAAAGCAGGACCAGGGAGTAGCACTCGATTTAGCGCTCCCCAAATACGGCAGCGCCGAGGCTTTTCTGCGCGACGAGACAGATGGTGCTTTCCAGCTACTGGCTTTGGACGGCATTACCAATCCGCAAAACCTAGGGATGATCATCCGCTCCGCCTGCGCTGGCGGCATCGATGGCATTATCCTGCCGCGCAAAGGCTGCGCACAGATTGACCCGCTGGTAATCAAAGCCAGTGTCGGCACTTTGTTCAAAACCCGCATCCTACGCTGTGACCGCCTTGCCCCGATCCTGGATGAGTTCGCTACCAAAGGAACCCAGGTAAACGCCCTCTCCTCCCATGCGAAAGACACGCTGCGCGATATTGATGACAAGCGCTCACATATATTTGTGTTGGGCAATGAAACCCAGGGTGTCAGCGAAGCGGTCAATCAGGCCTGTACCCACCGCTTGCGCATTCCCATGCAAAACGGGGTTGAAAGCCTGAATGTTGCGGTAACAGCCGCACTGATCTGCTTTCGCAATCAGCTCTAAGCTAGCCAGACCAAATCAATAAACCGCTTTATTTACCTGTCGAATGTAATAGTAAATAAAGCGGTTCAAATATATAGCGCAAGTAAACCTACCTATATGTACCAATTAAATCGATACCCATAAAAATTAATAACGCACATAACACCTGCGTACCAATAAATTAAAGTTCGACTTAGCTCATACACAACCAAACCTACGCCGTAATACGCCACCCCACTACAAACAACAGCCCTCCGCGTAAATCCAGCCCCAAAACAACCTTAAGATCAGAGCAATAAATTATTACTACTGCGATACCTTTTATATTCCGAAAACTCCTATAGAATCCACACCAACAATTTATGTTAAATGCGATAAGGAATGTCGACATGAAAACAGCTTTAAGCGGCGCACCCAAGATTAATTTTAAGCGCTTCGTTTACTTCTCCCCCGTAACCAAAGGCAAGGAAGGCCGCCAGGTATTAATCGACCCCCAGTTGCTCCCCAAGTTTTTGTCCCTGGTAAATGTCGGTCACACAAGCGGGCAAAGTGTGGTAAGCAAAATTGAACAGCTGCGCGCTATTGGCGGCGGAATAAGAAGCCACCAGCACCTCAACAATGCCATGCTACACATGGATAAAATCGAAAACCTTGAGGTTTACTACAAAATAGTCCAGCAAAGTGGCGACAACAGCTTACATCCTGGGGTTTACATTACCGACATCAACAATAGTTCCGAAGCCAATGGCAGTCTGCCAGGGATTTACAACGTGATACCGGGCCATTCCCCCAAGTTCACACAGGATACATTTTTTGAGTATGACCAAGCGGCTATAGGCTCTGCAAAAAGCTCCCAAGAACTCTATGACTTGGCTGAGCCTTGGGTCGACAAAGGACAACATGGGGAAAGCTGCAAATTATCACTTTTCTATATACCAGAGGCTCTGGCCAATGGATTTGGTTGCTGGATAACTCCCGAGCAAAAAACCTTTGATTCGGAAAAAGCGTCTATCAATTTAGCCAAAACTTTGGAAACGACGCAGAAATATCGTATATCGGTAAAAAAAGGCACTGGTGCACGGCTGCGAATTGTGGGTGACGGCAGCAAGCTGCTGGCCCGAGCACTTGAATTAACAAAAGGACATATGGACAAACTGGAGTTTCAGTTTATCGACCCCACCGTGGATCTACCGCCGGTACTTGCAAAATTACAACGTGTCAGCGCCAGCCTCAACTCCCGCTCAATTATAAGTACTTCCCGTAAGAGCCAGCTAAGCCTGGCCACAACTCTGCACAAAGTACAGACCCAACTAAGCACTATGGGTCGCAATGATGATGCCAAACAGCTCCAAGGTGACATGGCAAACAGCCTGGCCGCCCTGCGCTTGGGCAATGCGCAAGTACACCATCAGAATGCCTACTTCCTTAATGCAGTAACTCAGGCCAATAAACTCGGGAAGTGGGGCTGATGAACAGGGAAGAAAAACTCATACAGAGCCTCCATGATCCCTTTGAGGAGGCATCGCTGCAACAGTTCGACCTTTCAGGTAGCGACTTATGGATACCGATCCCGATTTACCACAGGCCACCCAGAACCGCCTCTGCAACCATCGACATTTTTAACCCGAGCGACCTACCCGAGGGGTCAGCGGAAGGTTATCGCCGCTTAAATCTGTTAGTGACTCGCTGGGCTTATCATTATGTGCGCGCCTCCTACCCGGGTGAAGCACTCCCCGGCGCAATCAACTTACGAGTTATGCTTACCCACGATGTCGAACCATTTTATTCTGGAAATTTACTGGACCCCCAGGTTTTGCGTAACTGCTTGATTTATCGAGGCCAAGTATCAGAGAAACTCTGGATGGATTCTGCCGTAGATGCAGCCAAGTTTTTGGGGAAACCAGTTCCCACTAAATCAGGTTATATTTACCCCTGCCATGATAGCGATTTTAGTGAAGTCGAAATAAACGGAGTGCTATTTCAGCGGTCAATAGTCGGCGACGGCGATGTGGGATTACTAGTATGCGAGTACCACCTCGCGATTTCGCCAGAGCATTACCTTATGTTCCGCTTAAGCCCCGATGGCTTCCTCAAAGAAGACGGCTTCGGCGACACCAAGCAGGAGCGCCAGCTATTCGCCAACCAGCTCGCTGACGATGCAATGCGCAGAATCCGCTTTATGCCATCGCCTCAACTGCAGGAGCAAATGCAGCAGCTTCAAAAGGCGCAAACCGCTTAAACCAGGGCGGCGCGCTTTATTGCTCCCAACCCGCTACGCGGGCCCGGGAGCATGTTACCGCCATTTTGCGGCAACTCCCGCCAATCGTGCCGGTATTCACTGGCAAAGTCGCAGCGATCAACTAAACAGTATGCTGTAACGCTGTTTTCGACTATCTCGCCAATATTGCACCCGACACCCAGGCATACAGAGAACAGCATTCTCCATATTAATAATCTGCCCAGTGCGGGAACAATAACGTCAAGGAAGGCTTCTATGCGACCAAGCAAACTACTGGGGATTACCCTTGCCACCACTCTGGCCGCCAGTGCGCAGGTGCAGGCCCAGGAAGATCGGTATATCGATATCATGCCCTTTTTAAGCCGGGTAGATAAAGATCGACTCACCGAGCGCCAGGCCTGGGGGGCGCGCAGCGCTTTCGGTTGGGGGTGGACCGGCAACTGGTTCTCAGAAGTACAGCTGTTCGGTGCCCAGCTCGAGAGCGAGGAGTATCGCACCTTCGACTACCTAGGCCCCGGCCCCGCTCCAGCGAACCCCTACCTGCCCAGCGGCGACATCGAACTCTCGGGGCTCGGCTTCGACATGGTTTACAGCTTCGCTGGCCGCAATGGGTACTCTCCCTATGTACTCGGCGGCATCGGCGCCTCCCATAACAACTACAAAAAGAAGTATCCCTATGTCGGGGAAGACGAAACCAATGCTTTCTTTAATGTTGCCGCCGGTATAACTACCGGCGCCATCAGTGCCAACGGCCTGAAAGTACGTGCCGAGGTACGCTACCTGCGCGACTACTTTGCCAGCGATATGAGTGACTGGCAGTTTGGCGTGGGCATCAGCATTCCCCTCAACTGCCCGCCGGTTGCGACGCCGGTATATGCAGAGCCCCCCAAAGAGCCCGAAGAGGAAAAACCCGAGATTGTTAACACAGACGGCGATGCGGATGGGGTGCTGGATCGCAATGACCGCTGCCCGGGCACCCTCCCCGGCGCAGAAGTCGATAGTGACGGGTGTGTTGCCGCCAACCAGGCTATCACTCTGGAAAACATTCAGTTCGAATTCAATTCGGCCAATCTGACTCCCGGGGCAAAATCCGCGCTCAATGACGTTGTTCAATCACTGCGCAACCAGCCAAATAGCCAGGTTGAGGTGGCGGGACATACAGACAGCCGCGGCAATGACGACTACAACCTGCGCCTGTCGCGCCAACGGGCAAATTCCGTCCGTACCTATCTGGTAAATAATGGCGTCAATGCCAACCGAATCAGTGCGCAGGGTTATGGGGAAACGCAGCCTGTCGCCAGCAATGCATCCGACACCGGCCGCGCACAGAACCGAAGAGTCGAAATGCGCTTCCGCTAATCGGATAAAGTGCCACACCTGCCCCTGTTAGCACAAAACCCGGCAATCGCCGGGTTTTTTTATACACAATCCACAGATTCTGTGGATATCTCTGTGAGCAACTGCCGGGAAAACGCCGCCAGGGCGCATGACTACGTTGTAACCTTATTGTGAAGAAAATTTAACCAATTGAAATTTTCGATCAAAATCAACTAGTTACAATTAACTTCAAATCAGTATTGACAAATTTCGAAGCTAACTTCAACAGCCATCAGGGTTAACCATGGCTGTGGAAAGCTTTTTTGAATTAGCCCTTTGTGGCCAACCGTATCCGTCGCCAAGCGGGCGGAAGCCGGCGTCATACGTGTTGCGTACAGCAACAGGTCGATGAAAATCATCAGTCACACAAGGCGGCCCGGAGGCGATACGCCAAATCCGTGGACTGTTGTATCGATATCCGGGCAGAGCAGATAGATCAGGCAGACTGAGAAAAAGCCGCCAGGGGGTGGGTGGTGGTAATTGCCAGCTGGACTCGGTCACCGGGCTCCGCCCTCACCTCGTGACTGACCCGGACCTTGAGCTGTGCGCCTGCATCCGTACTTACCGCGTACAGGCGTGAGCAACCCTCATAGCGCACCCAGTCAATCACGCCATTGCCGGTACCTAGTGGCGTCAATGACAAGTCATCCGGACGCAATAAAAGATCAACGTCCCCATTGGCAGCATCTATCGATATCCCCGGCGCAGGGCCAAGAACCGTCGACACCTGATCCTTTTCCAGATATCCCGGCAAAAAGCTCGCCTCGCCCAAAAACTGGGCTACAAACTTGCTCGCCGGTTCCGCAAAGCACTTTTCCGGCGTATCCAACTGCTCAAGCTCCCCGCCATTGAGAATACCGACACGGTCACCCACCGACAGCGCTTCTTCCTGGTCGTGGGTTACCCATATGGCCGGTACGCCAGCAGACTTCAGTGCTTCACGGATCTCCCAACGCAAGCTGTCCTTCAGCGCTGCATCGAGGTTAGAAAGGGGCTCATCCAGCAAAATAAATGACGGCTCATGGGCAAGAGTGCGCGCCAACGCCACACGCTGCTTCTGTCCACCAGAAAGGCGGCCCGGCCGCGCGTGCCGCAAATGATCCAGCCCAAGCAAGTTGAGCCAGTGATCCGCCAATCTGGTCTCTGTCAAACGGAAGCACACATTCTGCTCGACGGTAAGATGGGGAAAGAGAGCAAAGTCCTGGAACACCATGCCGACCCTGCGCTTTTCCGGGGGCACGATATTGCTCGGCGTTGAGCGCCAGGTGTCGAACTGGATCTCCCCTTCGGTAATGGGTATCAGGCCGGCCAGCGCTTGTAGAATGGTCGTTTTACCACAGCCGGTAGGCCCGACCAGCATCAGGATTTCATCTTCCGCCAATGCGAAATTCAATTGCTGCACCACCGGAGCGGCGCCGTAATTTACAGAGAGATTGCTAACCTTCAGCATCAGGAATGGTGGTTCTCGGTAACATCAAATTCAGCCCGACGCTCGCCGGACAGCATCAGCGCCAACCCCAGTGCGGACATCAAGACCAGCAACAGACCGGGAATGGCAGCGCGGCCAAAATACCCCGCTTCATATACTCTCCACAAGTACGTAGCCAGAGTTTCGAAACCGGTGGGGCCGAGCATCAATGTGGCGGGGAGCTCGCGCATTGCCTCAAGAAACACCAGGGCAGCGCCCGCAACCATTCCCCGCAGGGTAAGAGGCAGCGTGATTCGCTGAAAAGCTTCCCTCGGGCCAGCCCCAAGCACCCGCGCCGCTTTTACCAGGCTCGGATCCAAACCCTCCGCAGTGGAGCGCACAGATCCTACCGCCAGTGGCAGGAAGCGCAACACATAGGCAAGCACCAGCAATCCCAGGGTCTGATAAAGGAAGGGCAGCTGAAGCCCGAGGTAGACCAGCGCAGTACCCATCACAATCCCCGGGACACCGAACCCGAAGTAGGTTACCCGCTCCAACAACTTTCCGAAGCGGCCGGCGATCGCGGCATGTGCAACCGGGATCGCCAGTATCACGGCAAAAATCGCTGCCAGAAAAGAGGCATGGGCAGAATTCCAGGCGTAGCTGAACTGAAAACCACCGGTGCCCTCCCGCACCAGCCAGATGCCAAACACCAACAATGGCAGAACGATAGCGAGCAGAATCACCGGTGCTACCGCCACGGCCACAAGCAGTCTCTGCCCGAGTCCCGGCCAAAGCAGCAGATGCCTGCCAGGCTTTTCGTGGCTGCCTCGCACCCGGGATTCCAGAAACAATACCAGGCCGACTATCACCAGCAACTGGAGCGATAACATAGCCGCCTGGCTGAGGCCAAACGCGTTGTACTCTACGAAAATCACTCGGGTGAACGTGTCCAACCGCATAATGGCCGGCGTGCCGAAATCTGACAGGGTATAGAGCGCGACCAGCAATGCGCCGGCGGCGATACCGGTCGCCACGCGTGGCAGTACCACCCGCCACAAGCTCGCAGCCAGCGTCATCCCGAGGGTACGCGCAGCATTCACCAGGCTGGCATCGAGACTCAGAAGAGACGCGCGGGTTGTAAGCATTACAAACGGGTAGGAATACAAGGTCATGACCAAGGTAGCGCCGGCCAGACCATCTACTGCGGGCAACGGAAGCCCCAGCAGATTTTCCAGCTCCCCGCCCCGCCCGAACGCCGCATAAAGGGTAAAAGCGCCGATATAACTGGGGATTGCCAGGGGAGCAGCAAGAATCACCAGCCACAGTCTGCGCCAGGGCAATTGTACATAGGCAGTGATTAAGGCAAGCGGCACACCAATTACCACTGAGCCGATCACAGTAAAGACCATCAACAACAGAGTATTGGTCAGCACTTTTAAATTGTGCGCATCGAACAATTGCGCTTCGTCAGTCGCCAGCCCAATCAGCACGCCGACAGGTACCAGGGCCAGCAGCGCAATGACCAGCGCAAACGGATATGACCGGGGCCAGTCTCTAAGCAGCCCGGAAGTGAATGACGGCATCATAAAATGCCAGCATTGCGCATCAGGTTCAGTGTTGGGCGCAGGTCCGCCAGCTGAGTCAGATCCACTTTCGGCGGCGATATGGAGCTGAGAGGCGGAAGTCCAGCAGGAGGCTGTACGCCATTGACCAGGGGTATCTCGTACGCTTCCTGGGCCAGGTATGACTGCACCTCACGGGTAAGCAGATACCGGATAAAGTTGATCGGCAGATCACCTTCTGAAAGCGCCAGAATACCCGAGGCATTCACCAGGCAGCCCGCATCATTGTTAGTAAACGCCAGGGCGACCTTGGCATCCGGCTTGCCGGATTTCAAACGCAGGGTGTAGTAGTGGTTGGCAAAGCCCACATCCACTTCCCCCCGTTCAACTCCCATTACAACTCCCAGCTCACCGGCGTAGCTTTTCGCCCGCTTGCTGATTGCACGCAACCAGTCTGCCGTTGCCTTATCGCCCTCAAGTAAGCGCATGGCGGTAATAAAAGATTGGAAAGAGGCGTAGGCCGGAGCCCAGCCAATAGCGAGATCACTGTCTGCCAGCGCCATTACACTGTCGGGAATACGGTCGGGTGTCACGCGCTCGGTGTTATAGGGCAGCGTGCGAATGCGACCGGTGACCGGCGCCCATTGCGGATACTGAAAGCCGGATTTCAACTGGCCGGTCAGATCGGCTGGCAATGGCCGCGCAAGGCCGGCATCAGCCACCAGGCCGATAGCACCGGAGTCGACCGCCCAGAACACATCGGCGCGACGCACACCGGCTTTGGCCTCGGCCACAATGGTATTGGCCAATGCTGCGGTTACACCGCGACGGACCTGAAGGTTCAACTTGGGATTACGTTTTTTAATCGCTTCAAGAACGTTTTCGTAGAGCCCACCTTCACCGCGCCCGAGATACAGCGTCAGATCCCCCTCGAGAGGCGGCAACTGATCTACCGATAATGCGCTGTTACCCGCTGCAAGGCTACGGCTGACAGAAAACGGCAGGCACCCGATAGCGCCTGCCGCGGCGAGACTGTGTAAAAAGGCTCTACGCTGCACTTATTGTCCTTGTTGAGTACTACAAGCTGATCCGATACAGGGTTTAAAAAACGTCTTTACGTTTCTTTTCCGCTTCTACCAACAGGCTCTTGGCCCTGTCGATTTTACCCTGCATGGCTTCTACCACAGTGCGAACGTCATCGACGCTGGACTTTTCATTCAGCGCTTGCGGCAGAGTCACATTGAAATCTTTTTCCAGGTCTTCCACCAATGCGGCGTCCTGCTCGATCAACGCGCCTTCAACCCCCTCGAAACGGTGCAGGTAGGTATCGTGGACGATTGTGGTCGCGGCTTCCGGCAGTTTCTCGGCAAACTTCGCCACCACGCGATCCAGACGGTGTTTGATGTCATCCAGGGTCTCAGGCATGGTCGTTGGCTCGGCTTCGGTCGTCTGCACCTTGCTCAGCAGACCTTTTTCCTGATACTGAGACGCCAGTTTCACCGCACCCAGCGCCTGCCAGAAGGCGCTGTTCAGCTTTTCCTGCTCGGCGCGGACTTCTGCGACAGGCTTACCAGCTTCGATAGCCTGCTTGACCCCGAAAATGCCCTGCCAGATATTGGCATAGACAGGTACATAATTGGTCTCGATCGCAGAGTGGAAGTCCACCTCTTCCCAGAACTCGACCAGTTCATTAGTGTTGGTTTTGCTCTTGCCCTGCTTCTCATAAGTGTCCACAACACCATCGTACTTGGCGATGAGCCAATCTACTTCTTCCGAGTACTGTCCCAAGTGCCCTTTCAGGTCGTTTACATGATCGCCGATGGCGCCATTGGCGGATACTTGCCCGGCGGCCAGTAGTGCGAACAGACCAAATGCCAAACCCAGGCCACGATGTTTCCGTACTTGAGATATAGATTGCATAGTAATTCTCTTCAGTTCCTGAAAGCTTGGGCAAACGATACTCATTATCAATAACTTAGTAAAGCGCCTGTCATGTGTACGCTTTCTGGCTTAGCGTAAAATAGCGTAAAGCAATCAGAACAGCCCGAGCACAACGGTTTAGCAGTGGAACATCCCCGGTAGACTGGTACCAATAGCAGGTAGCAGGCATACGGAGCTCCTTAAACCCGGCGCCGCATGCTACCAGCACATGTCAGTCATTTCACTACCGAAACCACCCTGGCCGCAGTGGGCCGTCACCACAGCGGGACACCGGCATTCTGTGAACAACGAGGGGCCAGGGACTTGTCATCCCGCCGTCCAAGAGCTGGTATAGTCCTCTTCCCGTTCGTACTAGTACAGGTGACGACTTAATGGAGAGTCCCCCCGTTGATCGCTAAGCCCACAGCCATTATGCGGCACATTAAAGACGGTCTACATAAGAGTGTGAGCCGCCTGGTGCCCCGCCATGTCCCGATTGCGCTCAAATTGGCGCTGACGATGACCCTGCTGCTGATTCTGGGGATGACGAGTCTCGGCCTGTTTATTAGTGACAGCCAGAACCGCCTGATCCGTACGCAGCTACATGACTTCGGTAATACCATGGCGTTGCAATTGGCAAAACTGGCCAGCGAGCCAATTTTGTCTGAAAACAACCTGAATTTACGCATGCTGACTACCAATCTGAGCCAGGATGAGAAAGTCCTCGGTGCAGGTATCTACGCACATAATGGCGAATTACTGTCAGCGACCGGTATCCAGCCGAAACGGACCCTGTCCCCTTCCGACTTCAGCGGCGCAACATCCCAAGCCTGGTACCGGGACAAGGCTGACGGCTCTTCGGAAAGGGTGATCAGCTTTATCGCCCCAGCCAATTATCAGGGCGTCCGGGCCGGATCAGTGGTCGTAACACTGTCAGCCTCGCAGATGGACCGGGCCGCGGCCGGGGCGCGCAATGCCATCATCTACGCCACCCTGGCTATGACCATACTGGCGTCCCTGCTGGCCTACTGGCTGAGTCGACGCCTGTCGCTACCGATCCACCATTTAATGGAGGCGACGCGTGCAATTGGCCGCGGTGACCTGGCAACCCGAATCGATCAGCAACGCAACGACGAAATCGGCTTTCTGTTTGAAGGCTTCAACAATATGGCGGCCGGGCTTCTCAAGAAGTCGCAGGTCGAACAGGTCTTTTCCCGCTACGTGTCGAAAAACGTCGCCGATAAAGTACTGGCCAACCTCGACGAGGTTCGCCTGGTCGACCGTCCGATCGAGGCGACGGTACTGTTCGCCGATATAACCGGCTTTACCGCCATGTCGGAAAAACTGCAGCCCAGCCAGGTTTCCGAGTTACTAAATGAATATTTCTCCTACATTTCAAATGCGTGCTCAATGTATGGCGGGGTGGTCGACAAATTTATTGGCGACTGTGCAATGCTGGTATTTGGTGTATTGGAAGAAGATACTGACCACACATTTAACGCAGTTAGCTGCGCCGTGTTGATTCAGAAACTGGCGGCACAGTTAAACGAACAGCGCCGCGCCAATGGGCGACCCGAAGTACACTTTCGCATTGGCATCAACAGTGGAGCCATGCTGGCTGGCAATCTGGGCTCAGACGAGCGGATGGAATATACCGTGGTCGGCGATGCCGTAAACCTGGCATCCCGGCTGTGCTGCGAAGCCCAGCCAAATGAAATCATTATAAGGAAGCAACTGTTTACCATGCTGCAACCACGCATCATTGCGCAAGCCGGGCAGAACCTGCCGATCCGTGGAAAATCGGCGCCGGTGAGGATTTATTCCGTACAGGACCTCCAACAAAACAATCAACCACTGCTACAAGCCAATTTGCAAAAAATCTTAAACTCTCAGACCAGTCGACAGGGCCAGCGGACTGTTGACCATGCGTGATTGCCGGTTAGCACTTGTATGTTTTTTGTTGTTGCCACTGCTTCCAGCCTGCAGCCTGGTCCGAACACCGCAGCAGACGCTGGAAGGCTTTCCACCTGAAACCTTGCAGCTTGTTCGTCATCAATCGGCCGAACTGATTCGACTACAGAATCAGACTGCCGCAACGCCAGCTCAACAGCAGTTGGTCGAACAGTTGCAGCGCAGCCTGCGGCAGTTTGAGCGCGATGTTATTAGCAATGCGAACAATCTGGAACAACAGGGTGACTGGCACGGTGCAGAGCAGATTTTACAAGGTGGCACACGAGTACTGCCGGACAGCCTGATTCTAATTGGCGCGCGACAAGCATTAGCAGAGCGCCGCCAGTTGCGCGAAGAACGCGTACGTATGGAGCTGGAAATCCACCGTGGTGAACAGTTGCTTAAAGACGTTGCGGCCTACCAGCGCTTGAAACAGTTACAAGGCCCGGGACTTCTGAACTGGCTTGAATTGAAAAATTTTCACCGCAAACGCCGTGCCTCGGCGCAAGCTCTGCAGGAACACGCGCAGCGAGCGCTGGAGCGGGAAGACTATTCCCTGGCGCACCGCGCTCTGACAGTCTCACAAGGCCTGTACGGAGACGACCTGGAACAGGATCACAATTTACGGGCAGCACTCGAACAGGATCTGGCCCTGGCAAACAGCCACCTTCGCCCGGTTAAGCGCCAACCAGTCAAACGCCGCCTCAAACAGGATCAGCCTGTCCCCGTCGACAAATTGCAACAGGCTCTGGACACCGGCGACCTGCTGGGCGCACAGCAACATCTCGACCAGCTACAGCGACGCTTCCCGCAGCACCCGGAACTGATCCCCCTGCAAACACGGTATCGCACGCAGGTAAAAGCCCGGGTACTAACAGCAATTAAGCGGGGAAATGATTTATACAGCCGGGGCTATATCGAGCGCGCCCTGGCTGTCTGGCGTGAAGCCAAAGCCCTGGCCCCGGAGAACGTCGAATTACTGGCCAATATCGCCCGCGCAGAAAAAGTGCTGCGCAACTTACGCGCACTGTCGAAACCGCCCGGAACCCAACCAGGCCAATAAACCCTGACTCCTCAGCTTAGGGTGCTGGTATCGGGCGTTGGACCTAAATCATACTCCACTGACCACTGCAGGCCGCGAATACAAATACAATCAGGTTAGTTACAGCATGCGCCGCGATAGCATCCCCGACATGCTGTGAACGCAGCCGCACGAAGGCATAGGCTAATCCAGCAACTATCCCCGCCACCCAAGCGCCATGCAATGCGCCAAAGGCAACGGAAGAGATCAACACCGCCACTACCGAGACGGGTAAACCGCCACGCGTGTAGTTCGGCGAGCGGCTTAGCTTGCACAACAGGTACCCCCGAAATGCCAACTCTTCGGCAACGGGCACAGTGACGACCGCACCTACAAAGCGAAATACCAGCCATAAACCGGACCAAAGCGGAGGCGAATCAAACAGCGTCTCCGAAAATACCCGATCAGCCTGCGGTGCGGAATCAATGAGCAGCGAAATCCATATCAATGCCACGCCAAACCCGGCAGCGAGCGCCAAAGGGCTTAGACGATAGGGGAACAAGCGCAGCGCCGGCCAGAACCAGATCAGTGCGAACAGCACCGCAAGCACGCGCAACGGGTATAGCCAAACAAATTCAGAGGATACCGCCGAAGTCAGCAGTACTGACGCGAGTAACGCTACCAAAGGTACAAGCGTCGCGACAGCCTGCGCACTGTTGCTATCAGCAGGCGACGCGGAGACTCCGGGCACGAGTTTTGACACGCCGGCATAGCCAGACTGAATTACAAACCGCCAGCGGCCAGCGAACCAGAGCAAACCCAAAGAGGTCAGAATAAACGCTATCCAGCCTGCCTGGGAGTGAAACCCTCCTATCGCAATATCTGCCGACCAGTAATAGCCCAACGCCACCAGTACCGTGATACGCACAGCATTGAGCAGCCAAATGGCCACAATTCCAAGGGGAAACAGTACAAATGCACGGGGAAAGCGAAATTCCTTGCGATTGATATGGAGGTATAACGCGAGAAACGCAGTAATCAGCCCGATGCCTTCATAACCCGAACATGCAGGTGCCACGTTGACAATGAAGTCACCCAAACCAAGTATCTTCTGGCTCTGCCCAATCACCACGAGCTCAGAATCAAAAAGCCCGAGCAAATTTGAGGACAACATAAACGTCAGGGAACTCAGCGGCACCCACAGGCGGCTAGCCAGGCCAGTAAAAAGCCAGACTGCCACCGCAATCAGCACAGCGGCACATACAGACTTCCAGTATCGCACCAGGGTTCGAAACCAGTACCGCATGGGTGCCAACATTGATGCCCAACACCATAAGCTGCATAACAGGGCCAGACACCAGAGCAAAAAAATAGATGTATCCGTTTGATCGGCATGGCCGGGGCCGGCGAAATCAAAAATGATTATTGAGCTGTGGACGAGCAACCAATAACTCAACAGTTGCGGCAACAGAAATATGCCAGCGCGCTTGATATCAGCCTCCAAGCAAATACCGCCCCACAAGGTCCGCAATTCGCGCTGTAGCAGCACCCCTAAAAGCACAGCAAACAGTACAGCGACTTTGGCAGCCTGCCCCAAATAGCCAAACAGCGCACGCCACCCCCCTGTAGAACCTTCCATGATCAGGGTATAGGCATCAAAGCGCTGACTGGCATACATAAGCTGTAACACCAGCAATAACGCAATGCTCAACTGCAGTATGGCTCTATGTTGCATAAATCAAAGGTTGTCCCTAACCAATTGATCTGAAGAGAAATTCATTACAAAAAAACCCCGGCGGAATGCCGGGGTTTCGACAAACTTTTCGTGGGTTTTGGGCTTATTTGGCAGCGCGCCTTTCGCGGCGTACCGCAACCAACCCTGCCAACAGCGCGAGGGCAATACCTGCACCCGCCGCGTCAATCTCAGGAACTGAGTGCGTCTTTTCCCCGCCTGAACGCTCACCATCACCCCAGCGTCCATCTCCACGACGTCCGTCGTGATGGCCACCGTGATGACCGCCATGATGGCCGCCACGCTTGCCACCAAAGTCGCCGCCGGCAAAAGCCATTGGCGATGAGAACAGCAATAGCGCCAAACTGGCATACACATACTTTTTCATTGATTCCCTCCATTTAAATACTGCTTTTATTCAGCAAGTATCCATTTAAGTTCTGTTCCGTGAACCCGATCAAACGCTCATTAAAAGCAACAGGTAAACCGCTACAGAAATGCGATTTTTGTCAACCATTAAGAACGAGAGCAGACCCTATTCGATGAATAGATCAGCAATTAACGAACAACTATTTAGGTACCCTCGGAGTAGATCTGCCACCACCGGACTTACACCCCAAACAGGACTTTCAAGGGCGATGTGATAGCGATCTCTAGCCGCCGGGGGTTTCTCTGCCGCCCCAAGTATGAGGCGTCATGCACCCACAAAAAAGTGAGACACGGTTCACCATTGCAGTGAGACTCACTTGGAACCCCAAGCGAATCGGCAGAATAAACGCCATTAATAGCCAGGTCTAGTAGCTGCGGTCCCTGTACGGCCGTCCAAATGCACAAAAGGCGCCGAAATCTACCCGAAATGCAGGAACGCCCTATTTCAGCCAATTTAGCGCTATTCGCGACAGTGAAAAATGTGCCAACTGCTTTTACAGGTACAATGCGTGAGTCCCCCTGAGATACCGGGGAAAACTATTGGGAAGATGAAGCGAGGGGCGGACGGAAGAAAACCCGCCGGCACATGCCGGCGGGGTTAGGAAGGTATTATTCCCACTCAATAGTAGCGGGTGGTTTACTGGAAACGTCGTAGGTTACCCGCGAGATATTTTCAATTTCATTGATGATACGGTTGGAGACCTTCTCGATCAGCTCGTATGGCAGGTGCGCCCAACGTGCGGTCATAAAGTCCACGGTCTCCACAGCACGCAACGCCACGACATATTCGTAGCGGCGGCCATCGCCGACCACACCGACGGATTTGACCGGCAGGAATACCACAAACGCCTGACTGGTCTTGTGGTACCAATCTGCGTTGTGCAGCTCCTCGATAAAGATCGCATCAGCTTCACGCAGAATATCTGCGTACTCTTTCTTCACTTCGCCGAGAATACGCACGCCGAGGCCCGGGCCTGGGAAGGGGTGACGGTAAACCATGTCGTAAGGCAGGCCCAGCTCCAGGCCAATCTTGCGCACTTCATCCTTGAACAGCTCACGCAGAGGTTCAACCAACTCAAAAGCCATATCTTCCGGGAGGCCACCCACATTGTGGTGAGACTTGATCACGTGCGCCTTGCCGGTTTTGGCCGCGGCGGACTCAATCACGTCCGGATAGATAGTGCCCTGCGCCAGGAATTTAACGTCCTGCAGCCTGGAAGCTTCCTGATCAAAGATTTCAATAAAAGTATTACCGATCACCTTGCGCTTGGCTTCAGGATCTTCAACGCCGGCAAGACGCGACAGGAATGCCTCTTCTGCATCAGCGCGAACCACCCGCACGCCCATGTTATCGGCGAACATTTGCATGACCTGATCGCCTTCATTTTTACGCAGCAGGCCGTTGTCCACGAACACACAGGTCAGCTGATCGCCAATGGCCTTGTGCAGCAGCGCTGCAACGACAGAACTATCGACACCACCGGAAAGACCCAGCAGCACTTTGCTGCCGCCCACTTGCTTGCGCACCTTGGCAATGGAGTCTTCGATGATGTTTTCCGGCGTCCACAGTTTTTCACAACCGCACAGCTCGATCACGAAGTGCTCGTATATACGGGTACCCTGCAGGGTGTGGGTCACCTCCGGGTGGAACTGGACACCGAAGAAATTTTTCTCCGGGTGGTACATACCGGCAATCGGGCAGGAAGGGGTAGAAGCCATCAGTTCGAAACCTTCCGGCATGTTCACCACTTTATCACCGTGGCTCATCCATACATCCAACAGCGCCTTGCCGTCTTCTGCCAGGTGATCCTTGATGTCGTGTAACAGAGCGGACTCACCCTCTACTTTCACTTGCGCGTAACCGAACTCACGCACATCGCTGCCCTGCACAGCGCCGCCCAACTGATGCGCCATCGTCTGCATGCCGTAACAGATGCCCAGCACAGGCACGCCAAGGTCAAAGACCACTTCCGGCGCGCGCGGTGAACCGGCTTCCGGCACAGATTCGGGACCACCCGCCAGGATGATACCCTTAGGGTTGTACTCACGAATTTCCTCTTCGCTCATATCGAAAGCGCGAATTTCAGAGAAAACCCCGAGCTCACGCACGCGGCGCGCGATCAGCTGGGTGTACTGGGAACCGAAGTCGAGGATCAGGATTCGGCTGGCGTGAATATCTTGCGTCATGGCTTACTCGGTAACAGATTTATAAACAGCAAACGGACCCATAAGGTCCGTTTGCTGTTCACTTTCAGTGACTTCTCATAGCGGCCCGTATATAGAATCCAGGGCGCTGCAGTTATTTAGCGGCCGCCTACTGGATAGTTGGGCGCCTCTTTGGTGATCTGGACATCATGTACATGGGATTCACCCATGCCCGCCGCAGTCACGCGTACGAAGGACGGACGGGTACGCATGGTTTCCATATCGATGCTGCCGGTATAGCCCATCGCTGAGCGCAGGCCACCCATCATCTGATGAACGATTGCAGAGATCGGGCCTTTGTACGGTACGCGGCCTTCGATGCCTTCCGGCACCAGCTTTTCCGCACCTTTACTGGCATCCTGGAAGTAGCGGTCAGACGAGCCCTGAGTACGGGACATGGCACCCAGAGAGCCCATACCACGGTAGGACTTGTAGGTACGCCCTTGATACAGTTCGACCTCGCCTGGCGCCTCCTCAGTACCGGCAAACATGGAGCCCATCATCACCGCGTATGCGCCAGCAGCTACCGCTTTGGAGATATCGCCGGAGAAACGAATACCACCATCGGCAATCAACGGCACGCCGGTACCTTCCAGCGCCTTGGCGACTTCGGCAATGGCTGTCACCTGAGGAACACCGATACCGGTAACGATACGGGTTGTACAGATAGAACCAGGGCCGATACCAACCTTGACTGCGTCGGCGCCAGCTTCGGCAAGTGCGAGAGCGGCTTCGCCAGTGGCGATATTACCGCCGATCACGTCGACCTGCGGGTGCATTTCCTTGATACGGCGCACGCGCTCAATCACGTTGCGGGAATGGCCGTGGGCAGTATCCACTACCAGCACGTCCACACCAGCCTCAACCAGTGCCGCCACGCGGTCATCGGTGTCCGGGCTGGTGCCAACGGAGGCGCCGACACGCAGACGGCCATCGCTGTCTTTACAGGAGTTGGGGTACTGCTCGGCCTTGTTGTAATCCTTGACGGTAATCAGGCCGCACAATTCGAATTTGTCGTTCACCACCAGCACTTTTTCAATGCGGTGTCTGTGCAACAATTCACGCACTTCTTCCGGTGCAGCACCTTCGTCGCAAGTCACCAGGCGCTCTTTCGGCGTCATGATGCTGGCAACGGAAACATCCAGGTTGGTCTGGAAGCGCACGTCACGGCTGGTGACGATACCGACCAGATTGCCCTTCTCCATTACCGGCACGCCGGAAATGTTGTGGTGGCTGGTAAGCGCGATCAGTTCGCGTACTGTGGCGTCGGATTCGATGGTGATCGGGTCTTTTACAACACCGGCCTCGAATTTCTTAACTGCACGCACCGCGAGCGCCTGCTCTTCGATGGTCATGCTTTTGTGGATGATGCCGATACCACCTTCCTGAGCCAGAGCAATGGCCAGACGTGACTCGGTCACGGTATCCATCGCAGCGGATACCAGCGGAATATTCAGAGTAATATTGCGCGACAGTTTGGTCTTAAGGGAAACATCCTTGGCTGTGACCTCGGAAAATCCGGGCACAAGTAGGACGTCGTCGAAAGTGAGGGCTTCGCGCGCGATGCGCAGAGATTCAGACATGGACACTCAAACCTCTAGGGAGCGGGAATGGGTATCGGCGCGATTATAGCCGTAACCTCCCGCGAAACAAAAGCCTATTTCGCTTTTAAAGTCGATTCTCTTTACCTCGTGTCCGATACTTGCAATATTGGCCGCCTTTTCAGAGTCCGACGAGCCCGAAATGCTACCAACTCCCCCCCATGAGCAAAGACCCGGCAACGCACAGGGCCGCAGTGTCCTGTCGGTCAGCGACCTGAACCGGGAAGTTAAACAACTATTAGAGGGTAATGTGCCCCTGCTCTGGGTGGGCGGAGAAATATCCAACTTCGCGGCACCCTCTTCCGGGCACTGGTACTTTACCCTCAAAGACGCCCGCGCCCAGGTTCGCTGCGCCATGTTCCGCGGTCGCAACCGCAGTGTCCGCTTTACTCCGACCAATGGTCGCGAGGTCATAGCCCGGGCCCGCGTAAGTCTTTACGAAGGCAGGGGCGAGTTCCAGCTGATTATTGAACATCTGGAAGAAGCCGGACTCGGCGCCCTGATGCGCCAGCTCGACGCCCTCAAAGCGAAACTGCAGCACGAGGGGCTGTTCGAACTCGCACGTAAAAAACCACTGCCTTACCTGCCTGCCACCATCGGCATCATCACATCCCCCACTGGCGCGGCTATCCGCGACATGATCCATGTGCTCGGGCGCCGCTATCCGGCAGCCCGAATTGAGCTGATACCGGTTGCAGTGCAGGGACAGGGTGCTGCGCAACAGATTGCCAACGCCATTTCGCTCGCCGGGCGGCTACAACGGCATGACTTGCTGATCGTGGGGCGCGGCGGTGGGTCCCTGGAAGACCTGTGGGCCTTCAACGAAGAGGTCGTCGCCCGCGCGCTGGCCAACTGCCCCATCCCGACTATTTCTGCAGTAGGACACGAAACTGACAATACTGTAGCGGACCTCGTCGCCGACGTGCGCGCGCCGACTCCGTCCGCCGCCGCGGAACTTGCCAGCGCCAATGCCGCCGCGCTGCTGGAGGAGATCACCAGTACCGAAATACGACTCCAGCGGGCCATGCAATTGCAACTGCGCCACCTGGACCAGCAAGTGAAACTGGTCAGTAACCGGATACGCCACCCCCGCGAACAGTTGCAAAACCGGGCCCAGCGACTCGACCATCTGGAAATCCAGCTACGCGCACTAATACGCCAATACATGACCACCGGCCGCCAACGCGTACAACACGCGGAGCGTACGATTGCACAGGCGCACCCGGCCCACCGGATCGCCCAACATAAACAGCAACTGATACAGACACGGGACCGTTTGCAGAAAGCGGCTGCAAGGTTGTTACAACACAAGCGCGAGCAAACGGCACACAGCGCGCAACTCCTGCATTCCGTCAGTCCCCTGGCGGTACTTGAACGTGGTTATGCCATCGTCAGCAATGACAACAACCAGGTTATCCGCCGCGCCCAGGACACCCAGAGCGGCCAAAAAATTCGCGCCCGCCTCGCAGAAGGTGAGATCCAGGCCATCGTGGAGTAACGCGAATCTTGCCAATTCACCACTCAACTACATGACTCAAGGGACGCGGCCACACCGCGCCCCATGACCACCGGTACAACGTTCACCCTAGACTACGCGAGTCGCCTCAACGCGGAGCGGTCTATGCTTGTACCTCGCGCAATCCCGTGGAACGAATATTCGGCAAGCGTCCCATCCACCACATTCTTCTCAAACGGTCCGCTACTGCGCGCTTTGTGGCACTGGGTGTATCGCGTTTTTCCTGCGATGCTGCTAATTACGTCCCTGGCATGTGGTGGTTGCGGTGAGACCAACAAGCCACCACCCGCCCGGAATATGGAAAAGACCGGAGGCGAAAACCCGAAGCCCTTCAAAAACTACGTCGAAACCGGTGATCTCGAGGCACTGAAGAAACACGGGGTACTCCGCATTGTCAGCCTCGCCGCAGACGACGATGACCTGCTGCCCCGTGCCACCATCGTCGGCCAACGCCACTTCAATCTCGCCAGGAAACTCGCCAGACGCCTGGAGCTGGAACCACGCTGGTTTGCGGCATCCACGCCGGAACAGGCTCTGCGCATGCTCGCGGAAGGGCGCGCGGACCTGCTGGCCGGAAATCTGACCAAAACCGACCAGCGCGCAAAGCAGTTCGACCTCACGGTACCGATCAGGAAAACTCGCCAACAACTGGTGAGCGGTCGCCATGGGCCCGACGTGACCAAGCCCGACGCCCTGAAAGATATCGAACTGGTGGTGATGACCGAGAGCGTATTTATTCCTACCGCGGAAGCATTGGCTGCGAAGATTCCGAACGCAAAAGTGCGCCCCAGAAGACTTTCCCGCGCTGACACCATCGACCGTCTCATAGACGGCCTCAACAAAAACCCTCGACTCGTAACCGTTCTCGACAGCAACATCGTAGATGGGGTACTCAGCTATCGCCAGGACATCAAGGCCGGGGCCTTTGTCAGCGATGACGAGGACATCGTCTGGGCAATGCGCAAAGGCTCTTCGGATCTCCGAAAACATATCAATAATTTTCTCACCCGCAACCTGATAGAAGAACCAACAGAGCGCGGCTCTGACTGGAGCTCAATCAAGAAGTCCGGTGTTATCCGCTTCCTCACCTATAACGGTCCGACCAGTTACTTCATGTGGAAAGGGGAGTTAATGGGATTCGATTTCGACCTTGCTCAAGCATTTGCCAATGAGCACAACCTGGATCTGGAACTGGTCGTAGTTCCGCATGACGATGAGCTCAGTGAATGGCTGAAAGCCGGCAAAGGGGACTTTGCCGGTGCCGGCATCACCGCCACCCCCGAACGTGAGGCCAAGGGCATCGTATTCAGCCATCCACTCACCCAAGATCGGGAGCAGGTAATCAGCAATAGCCAAAAACCTGAAATCAAAACAGTCGCAGACCTTAATGGACGCACGCTGCTACTGCGCAAATACTCTTCCTTTGTCCAGACTGCTCAGAAATTGAAAGCCAAAGGCATCAGTGTCACCGTAAAAATTGCTGATCCTGATACCAGTTACGAGCGGATTATCAACATGGTTGCAGCGGGAAGAGCCGACGCCACTATCGTGGACGGTAGCACTGCGGAGATAGAAACATCCCTGCGCGATACGCTCGCCCCCGGCCCAAAGCTCACCGAGCCCCGGCCACAGGGCTGGATGGTTACAAGCGGAAATGAAAGTCTGCTAGGCAGGATCAATAATTTTATCGACGCCTATAAAAAAACGGACGCATTCGCACAGAAGGTCGAGCAGTATCTAAAACCAAGCCCACAGCTGGCCACCCTCCACAAAGAAAGTCTGGTGCCGGGAAAGCCGCTCTCCCCTTACGACAAAAGAGTCAAGAAAATTGCGCAAAAATATGAGTTTGACTGGCGACTGATCGTCGCCCAAATGTGGCAGGAAAGTGGCTTTGACCCCAATGCCGAATCCCAGGTGGGCGCCCAGGGACTGCTACAGGTGATGCCGAAAACCGCCATCGAAATGGGTTACCTTCCCCCGCTGTTTGATCCGGAAAAAGGTCTTCAGGCCGGTGTTAAATACCTGGACTGGGTACGCAATCGCTTTGAACCCGGGATCAGCCTGGAAAACCAGTTGTGGTTCTCACTGGCCGCATACAACGCCGGTATCGGCCACCTGTACGATGCACAGCGGTTGGCGGAAAAACTGAACCTGGACGCCAATGTCTGGTTCGGCAACGTTGAAGAAGCCATGCTGAAACTTTCCGAGCCCCGCTACTTCAAAAATGCCCGCTACGGATATGTGCGAGGCTCCGAACCCGTCAACTATGTATCCAGGATTAGCCGGCTTTATCGTGCGTACACAGACATAAGTAGCGGGGATGTTACCCGACTCACACCCCCACCAATATCACAACCGGGGCTGGACGCCAGCAAAAGTGCGCCAGCGATTAGCCCCCGATTGTCAGCACAATTTTGCCAATATGCTGGCTCGACTCCATCAATCGGTGCGCTTCTGCGACGGCTTCTAGCGGAAAGATGGCGGCAATCTGAGGGGCTACCCTGCCCGCGACAATCTCTGGCCACATCTGCGCCTCCAGATCCCGGGCAATCCGGGCTTTCACCTCCGGAGGCTGTGGCCTCAGGGTGGCCCCGGTCAGAATCAGGCGCTTCAGCATCACCGGCAACATATTGACTTCCACTTTCGCACCGGCAAGAAAAGCGATATTGACGATACGACCATCCAGCGCGGCTAGCTGGATATTGCGATCGAGATACTTGCCACCCACCATATCGAGAATGACATCCGCCCCATGATCGTCCGTCGCTTCGCGAATGACGGCAACAAAATCTTCACTGCGGTAATTGATTGCGCGCTCCGCACCGAGCGCTACACAGGCATGGCATTTTTCTTCCGAGCCCGCGGTAACAAAAACACGGGCGCCCAGACTGCGAGCAACCTGAATCGCCGTTGTGCCAATGCCAGACGAACCGCCGTGTATCAGCACCACCTCACCCGCCTTGAGCTGGGCCCGATGTATCAGGTTGCTCCAAACCGTAAAAAATGTCTCCGGTAGTGCCGCCGCTTCAACCATGGAAAGGCCTTGCGGTACCGGCAGGCACTGGGCCGCAGGAGCCACCGCATACTCCGCATAACCGCCACCGTTGGTCAGCGCACACACTCGATCACCCACTTGCCAACGCTGTACATTTGCACCAACCGCACAGACTTCTCCCGCAACCTCCAGCCCCAGAATCGGTGATGCACCGGGCGGTGGAGGATAAAAGCCCTGTCGCTGCACGATATCCGGACGGTTAACACCGGCAGCTACTACCCGGATCAGTACCTCGTCCGCTGCGGGCTCGGGCTTTTCACCTTCCGCGATTTGCATTACTTCCGGGCCGCCGTGTTCCCGCAGTTCGATATATCGCATATTTCCCTCGACAGTCATAAGAAATAAAAAAGCCCGGCAACGCCGGGCTTTCATTTTAGGCTTGTTTAGAGGTCATAGGTCAATTCCACTCCCATCACGCGCCCCCTGTTGAGCGGTGTAAAGCTGGCACCCAAACCACCCAGCGTCGCAGGTAGCTGGGTATTATTGCCCTCGGTTACCTGATCCAGCATGTTCTTACCAAACAGCGCAAGGCGATAGTTTCCGGAGTCCGGTGAGAAACCGAAGCTGATATCAAGCATATCCGCCTCCGACAACATGCCCACATTGGTATCTGTGTAGGCGGCCTCGTCACGATGGTTGAAGTTCAGCCGTGAAGTGAGGGTACCCAGGGTACCCAGTTGCAGGTCATGCACCAGCCCCACACCGTAGGTCCAGGGCGCGAGGCGCGGAATTTCCAACCCAAGGTCTACTTCATCAACCACGCCATCACCGCTGATATCACCGAACACCCTGTCGTAACTACCGTCGACGTAACCAACATTGAAAGTAAACAGCAGGTTGTCAGTGAGCGCAGCCATGGTCTCAAGTTCGACGCCATCAACCGTCGCATCGGCGGTATTGCGAATAATCTGAACCACACCGCTGATCACATCACTGAGGTTTTCCTCCCGCTGCATATCGTCGATCGTATTGTGGAACAGGGCCATATTCGCGCGTAAACGTCCATCAAACCAATCCGCCTTGGCCCCGATCTCGAAGCTGGTTTGCTCTTCCTGATCCGTAGGCCCGGGCTGGTATGGCACCCCGGTATTCGGATCGATACCGGTATTGCGCATGTTGTAGCCACCGCTGCGGAAGCCTTTGGTCCAGAAGCTGTAGATCTGGGCGTTATCCGCCAGATTCCACTGCAGCCCTACTTTGGGTGTAAACGCATTCCAGGATTCCTTGTCCTCGAAGTCGTAGGCCGCACAACTCCCCAGGTCACACAGATCCAACGGAATGGTCGCGATCTTCGCATCCTTTTCCTCGGTGGAGTAACGACCACCCAGGGTCAACACCCAGGATTCGTTGAGGTCCACATCCGCCTGGGTAAAGACACCCATCGCCCGGTGATCCTGCAAGCCGCCGCCCGTCCAATCCAGGCCGCCGGGCGCAGACAGGGGCAGGATGCGGTTTTCGTAGTACTCCAGGTCCTGGTTGAACCAGTAGAGTCCTGTGGTGATCGACGTAGCACCGAAACGACCGGCGTAGCGCAGCTCGTTACTCAGCTGGCTCTGATCTACAGAAGTACGGGCATGGAAAGCGGTGATGGGAAGGGAGTCGATATCCCCGATACCGTAGCCGGAGAACTCTCGCCAGGCGAGGATATTGGTGATAGTACCGCTACCGAAGGCGACGTCCTGAGTGTACTCGGTGATGACCTGGTTCCACTCATCTTTCTGGAAGCCCTCCTCATTTTGGGCCACTTCGAAAGAGTCATCGCTGTTGTCCCAGCCGGAAACGTCCACACCAAACAGCGGGTAGGCAGGAAAATTAGTCGCGAGGGAACCGCGGTTCTGCCCGACAACGCCATCGGAATCCATACGACCAGATTCGAGTCGCACCAGCAGCTCGGCAGACTGGCCCAGGTCAAAACTCACACTGGGGCGAATAAACCAGGTATCCGAAGCACCCGCGCTGTCGTTACCCGTATACACGTTTTCGAACCAGCCCTTATCGTTGTTGTAGTAGGCCGTCAGGCGGCCATTAATGGTTTCACTAATTGCTCCGTTAATACTAACGGCACCGACCGTATCCAGGTTATCCGTGGTGGACAATTTGAACTTACTGGAAAACTCTTCCGTCGGCCGCGCCGTCTTGATGACCACCGCACCACCAGTTACGTTGCGCCCAAACAGCAGCCCCTGAGGACCGCGCAGCACTTCGATACCTTCCAGGTCAAACAGGTCGGTAACCACACCCGCGTTGATCCCCATATACATGCCATCCACGAACACGCCTACGGTCGGATCAATTGACGGAATAGAACTGTTTACCCCCAGGCCACGCACGGTGAAATTCGCGGTATTTTTGACGGTACCAACATCATCCAGCTGCACATTGGGCATTTTGAACGACAGGCTTTCCAGGTCCCGCACCTGCAGCGCTTCGAGCTGCGCATCGGAATACGCGGTGGCCGCAACCGGAACATCCTGCAGGCGCTCTGCCTCTGCCCGTTTACGGGCGGTAACCTGCACTTCTTCAAGAATGGTACTGACCGAACCTTTCCCTTCCTCTGCGGCGAACGCAGACGACACTCCACCGGACAATAACAGTACGGCTGCGGAACAGGTCGAAGCAAGAATTCGGTTTCTATGGATTATTGCGCCAAAATCATTGGCGGACTTGAACGGGACTCTCATTGTTTTCTCTCCATTGCACTGATTTATTGTTATTCAGTCTTTATATAGCAACAGAACACTGCGGCCGGTACTGCGTCTCCCGTATTTTTTGTTTTCGGAAGCCGACCAGTCCTTAGCGGTATTGATCGCCATCGCTCGCGACCAACAACGGTGAGACTAACCCAGGATATAAAATTGCAAAAGTTTATTTGTCGCACAGACCAAAGCATTGTTCCCGCAGTCCGGTTAGGCATGAACGACATGCGTAACCGAGGTTACCGGGTACTTGTCCAGGACAGGATGGGGCCGTCAGAACAGCCGGCCCGCTCATAATAAAACGTGTAAAAAATTGCGAACTTGTGCCTCAGGGAGACAGTCGTTCAATCTGCCACTTGCCCTCATCCAGAGCCCGATAAACGAACCGGTCGTGCAGACGTGACGCCCTGCCCTGCCAAAATTCCACCGTATGTGGCCGCACGCGGTACCCGCCCCAAAACTCCGGCCGTGGCACATCCTGGCCTTCGAATCGTTCGCGGTACTCGTTAAACTGCTCTTCGAGCTGGGCCCGACTCAGAATTGCATCACTTTGGTGCGATGCCCAGGCAGCAATCTGGCTTTCTCTTGGGCGGGTACGAAAATAATCATCCGCCTCTTTATCGTTCAGCAGTTCCGCGGTACCGCCAACAATTACCTGGCGCTCCAACATCTGCCACGGGAACAACAGACTGACTTTCGGGTTAGCGGCAATATCCCAGGCTTTGTGACTTTTCAGATTTGTGTAAAACACAAAGCCGCGGGCATCGAACCCCTTCAATAAAACAATGCGCTGCGACGGCTGGCCGCTGGCATCTGCGGTACTCAGGCAAACCGCACTCGGGTCGGTCAGATCCGCTTTCACCGCCTCCGCCAGCCACTTTTCAAACTGTACTGCCGGATCGGCTTCCAGATCGTTACGCTCCAGCCCGCCTTGCAGATATTCCCGACGCCACTGATCAATTTCCATCGCTGTCACTTCCTTACTTCAGTGTTTTAAATTCGATACTTTGCTGTGCGCAAGTTTACGCAGTTGCATGCCAATTCCCAAAGCGCGCAATTTTCCGCAATTCTCACGCTGGCTACACTCAATTATCCGGCGTATTTCACCGCCAGATCGCAGACTCTGCGGACGCTTGCAGGGTGCTCGCCGCCCGGCTAGGCTCCTGCGCAAACTCTATAAACGGTTTCGGGGAATTATATGCAAGCATCCGATCAGCGGGCCAACGGGCCCAGTTGCGCCCAGGTCCTGATGCACCTACTACGCCAGTACGGTGTGGATACTGTTTTCGGCATTCCCGGAGTACACACCATTGAACTCTACCGCGGCCTGCCAGGCAGCGGCTTGACCCATATCACTCCGCGGCACGAACAGGGCGCAGCCTTTATGGCTGACGGCTATGCTCGTGCCAGTGGCAAGCCCGGGGTATGTTTCCTGATTACCGGCCCCGGTGTAACCAATGCCGCTACCGCGATGGCTCAGGCATATTCCGACTCCATTCCCATGCTGGTAATCAGTGCAGTCAACCGGCGCGAAGACCTGGGGCTTGGCCGCGGCCGCCTGCACGAATTACCCCGCCAGCAGGATGTTTCCCGGGGTTTCTGTATCTGGCAACACGCTCTGACCAGCGCCGCGCAACTTCCGGAAGTATTAGCACATGCTTTTCAGGTAATGCGCGCTGGCCGCCCCGGCCCGGTGCATATCGAAATCCCTATTGACCTCTTCCCAGCCCCGATGGCCGGAGCAATGGAAGATTATCGCGCCGCCCCCGCAGCCGCACTGCCTGCGGCCGCCCCCCGTGCGCTGGAAACCGCGGCCGACTGGCTGAGCGAAGCCCGAAAACCGGTGATCCTGCTCGGCGGCGGTGCACAGGAAAGCGGTAAAGAGGCGACCGAACTGGCGGAAAAAATAGCCGCGCCGGTATTTCTGTCACTCGCGGCAAAAGGTGTGGTCGACGAACGCCATCCACTGTGTGGCGGCGCCAACCTGTCGTTTCAGGCGGTGCGCGATCGCGTGGAACAGGCCGATGTGGTGCTCGCCGTTGGCACCGAGCTGGCCGAAACCGATCGCAACCTGATGCGCGAAAATTACCATTTTCAGGGCAAGGTTATCCGCGTGGATATCGACCCGGCGCAACTGGTGTGTAACGCGAACCCGGATCTCGCCATTTGTGCCGACGCCCGGGCAACGCTCGCGCAACTGGCGGCCCTGCTGCCGGACACCGATCAACAACGCGTGCAAGCGGCAACCGCAGACGTCGCCAACCTGATCGCCACCTGCCGCCAGGAATGGTGGCCGGGTTCCGAAAGCCGTTTCCCATGGGTACAGGCCCTGCGCCAGGTATTGCCCGAAGATGGCATCCTGGTGACTGACTCCACGCAACTCGCCTACAACACCAACCACGCGCTGCCCCTCTATCAGGCGCGCAGCCATATTACGTGCACTACTGGTTACGGAACCCTGGGCTTTGCCCTTCCAGCCGCCATTGGCGCAGCGCTGGCCAGCCCCCGCGCCGTCATCGGACTGATTGGCGACGGCGGGCTGATGTTTACCCTCGGCGAGCTGGCTGCGGCAGTCGAACGGCAGCTCTCGCTGCCCATTCTGGTGTGGAATAACAGCGGTTACGGAGAAATCCGTGATTTCATGGATGAGGCCGCCGTGCCTCAGGAGGGCGTCAACCTGCGCGCGCCAGATTTTGTCGCGCTGGCGGAATCTTTCGGCGCCGCGGGCTGCCGAATCTCACAAGCGGACGAACTAGCTCCCGCAATTACGCAGGCCTTCGCGCGCAAGGGCCCCACCCTGATTGAAATCAGCGCACCATAAATTCACAGGATTTTATCTGGAGCTCCCATGACGGACCTGAAGAAACTACCAACCGACAAACTGTACATTGATGGCGCCTGGCGCGAATCCACCAACGGCACCCGCCACCCGGTATTAAATCCCGCCACAGAAGTGGAAATATGCCAGGTGGTACAAGGAACTTCAGAGGATGTAAACGCGGCCGTTACCGCCGCACGCAAGGCCTTCAAGGACTGGCGACACAGCCGTGCAGCCAAGCGGCAAGCCCTGATGCACGCCATTGCCGACGGCATGGAAGCGCGTAAACAAGACCTGATAGAAGCGATATCCCAGGCCCTGGGCTGCCCGGCCCACATTACCGAATGGTTGCATGTAGATGGCCCGATTTATGCGATGCGCTATTACGCCGATCGCGCCAAATATATGGAAGAGACCGAACAGGCCGCTCACTCGGTGGTTCTGCGTGAACCCGTCGGCGTATGTGGTTTTATCACCCCATGGAACTACCCCCTGCACCAGTTCGTGGGCAAGGTCGCTCCGGCGCTGGCCGCAGGTTGCACCATGATCCAGAAACCCTCAGAGATGACCCCGCTGCAGGACTATGTAATGGCGGAAATCATCGATGCTGCCGGCCTGCCCGCAGGGGTATTCAACCTGGTGCCCGGCGCAGGTCCTGTCGTTGGTGCCGCGCTTTCTTCCCACCCGGATATCGACATGGTTTCCTTCACCGGCTCAACCCGCGCCGGCATCGAAGTGGCCAAAGCCGCGGCACCCACGGTGAAGCGTGTGACCCAGGAGCTGGGCGGGAAATCGCCACTGATCATCACCCCGGACGCAGACCTGGAGCAGGCCGTGCGCTGGGGCTGTGAGGACGTATTCATCAATAGCGGCCAGACCTGCACCGCTCTCACCCGCATGCTGGTACCGGCAGAACGCTACGAAGAGGCCGTGGCCATTGCCAAGGAAGTGGCGGAAGGCATCGCGATGGGTACCGGCAAAGACGCATTCATGGGGCCACTCTCTTCTGCCCGCCAGCGCGAAATCGTACGCAGCTATATCGACAAGGGCGTCGCAGAAGGTGCGCGACTGGTAACCGGCGGCAGTGAGGTGCCCACCGAGTTTCCGCAGGGCTTCTACGTCAAACCCACCGTATTTGCCGATGTCCGCAATGACATGACCATCGCCCGGGAAGAAATCTTTGGGCCGGTAACCTGCCTGATCCCATACAGTGATCTGGACGAGGCCATCGCCATCGCCAACGACACCGAATACGGGCTCTCTAGCGGCGTATGGGCAAAAGACGCCGATAGCGCCATGCCGGTGGTACGGCGCATCGAAGCCGGCCTGTGCTTCGTCAACGGCGGCGAGTTCAATTACGACGCTCCCTTCGGTGGATACAAGCGTTCCGGCAATGGGCGTGAATTTGGCGAAGCCGGCCTGGATGAGTTTATTGAGCTGAAATCAGTACAGCTACCCGCATAAAATCCTGTAGCGCCGCCTTAAGTGGCGGCGCTGTTGACTGATAATTCCCTCCCCGCTATCTTTGCCCGCGACATCAAGAGAGTGGCTGACGCCAACGCCAACCTGCCTACCGGGGCAAGGTGGTTTCCCTTCGCATATTGCATATTTTTTGCACGCTGCGTTGGGGATGGGGCTCTTGCTGGTACTTTAACCAGCGACGCAATCCTACCGGATAGCGATGATTCTGACATTTCAGAGCATCGCCTCTTCCGCCGTCAGCCCTCCAGATTTTTAAATTGGAGGGAACATGTCCGAATTACAGCTATCCAGCACCGACGTTATCGAAATCCAGATTGCCCCCAAGCGCAGCCGAACGGCCGTGAGGGCGGTAAAACGTGGCGATCGCCAGCTGCTGTGGCAGTTACTGTTCGACTCGACGGAAGACGCGCTGGCGTTCGCCACCCACTGCCGCGCCAGCGACGTACCGGTCACGGCCCACAAGGCCTGTGAATTGGCGGGATAAATCGAGCCGCGCGTTGCGCGCCGAGCAACCTACAATACCCGGTATCCAGATACCCGGCAGATGGACGCTCCAACGACGAGATTCCCTTTTGCGTCCATCTCAATGCCAACGCAGTGCCACAAGCACACTGAAGGAGCCAATAACAACTTATGTCCAAGCCCGAGAACTTTTTCCAGCACCTGCGCGATGAACTGAAGCAGATTGAAGCTGATGGCCTCTACAAGCGCGAGCGCATCATCACGTCCCAACAGAGCGCCGAGATCCAGGTCAACAACGACACCCGGGTACTCAACTTCTGCGCCAACAACTACCTCGGGCTGGCCAATCACCCCGACCTGATCCAGGCGGCAAAAGATGGCCTGGACCAGTACGGCTTTGGCATGGCTTCCGTGCGCTTTATCTGCGGTACCCAGGACATTCACAAGGCACTCGAGTCCCGTCTGTCCGACTTCCTGCAGACCGAAGACACCATCCTTTACACCTCCTGTTTCGACGCGAATGGCGGCCTGTTCGAAACCCTGCTTGGCCCGGAAGATGCGATCATCTCCGACGCCCTGAACCACGCCTCCATCATCGATGGCGTGCGCCTGTGTAAAGCGAAGCGCTTCCGCTATGCCAACAACGACCTGGCAGACCTGGAAGAGCAGCTGAAAGCCGCCGACGCAGCCGGTGCCAAAACCAAGTTGATCGCCACCGACGGCGTGTTCTCCATGGACGGCGTTATTGCCGACCTCAAAGGCATTTGCGATCTGGCAGACAAATACAACGCCCTGGTGATGGTCGACGATTCCCATGCGGTGGGCTTCCTCGGCGAACACGGCCGCGGCACCCATGAGTACTGCGACGTGATCGAGCGCGTCGACATCATCACCGGCACCTTGGGCAAAGCCCTGGGCGGCGCGTCCGGCGGTTTCACTTCCGGCCGCAAGGAAATCATCGACCTCCTGCGCCAGCGCTCACGCCCTTACCTGTTCTCCAACTCCGTAGCACCGGCGATTGTCACCGCCTCCCTGAAGGTGCTGGACATGCTGGTGGAAGGAGGCGAGTTGCGCACCCAGCTGCAGGAAAACTCCGCGTATTTCCGCAAGCGTATGACCGAAGCCGGTTTCACCCTGGCTGGCGCCGACCACGCGATTATTCCGGTAATGATCGGCGACGCCGCCCTGGCCCAGCAGATGGCAGACAAGATGCTGCAGAAAGGCATCTACGTTGTCGGCTTCTTCTATCCGGTAGTACCGAAAGGACAGGCTCGCATCCGCACCCAGATGTCCGCTGCGCACACCCGCGAACAACTCGATCGCTGTATCGATGCTTTTGTGGAAGTCGGCAAAGAGCTGAACATCATCTAATCGCAATGCGGAGCCTCGGCTCCGCTTTGCAGTCCTCAGGACTGCAAAACGCAATCTGACAAGCTGCAATCTGAGAAGTACTACAGGATTTATGAAAGCTTTATCCAAATTGAAATCCGAACCCGGCATCTGGATGACGGATGCCGAAATTCCGGAGCCAGGGCACAACGACCTGCTGATCAAGATCCGCAAGACCGCTATTTGCGGCACCGACATGCACATTTACCACTGGGATGAGTGGTCCCAGAAAACCATTCCGGTACCCATGATTGTCGGTCACGAGTATGTGGGTGAAGTGGTTGGTATGGGCCAGGAAGTCGCCGGCTTCAATATTGGCGACCGGGTTTCCGGCGAAGGCCATATTACCTGCGGCCACTGCCGCAACTGCCGCGCCGGCCGCCGTCACCTGTGCCGCAACACCTACGGTGTGGGCGTTGACCGCCAGGGTGCATTTGCCGAGTACCTGGTCATTCCGGCCCTGAACGCGTTCAAGATCCCGGACAACATCTCCGACGATCTCGCGTCCATCTTCGACCCGTTCGGCAACGCCGTACACACTGCGCTGTCGTTTGACCTGGTCGGTGAAGACGTACTGATTACCGGCGCCGGCCCCATCGGCATTATGGCGGCCGCAGTAGCCCGCCACGTGGGCGCACGTCACGTCGTGATTACCGACATCAATGACTACCGCCTGGACCTGGCAAAGAAAATGGGTGCAACCCGCACCGTCAATGTCAGCCGCGAAAAACTGCCGGACGTGATGAAAGAAATCGGCATGACCGAAGGCTTTGACGTCGGCCTGGAAATGTCCGGTGTATCCGTCGCTTTCCGCGATATGCTGTCGGCTATGAACCACGGTGGCAAGATCGCGATGCTGGGTATTCCCCCGGGTGAAATGGCGATCGACTGGAGCCAGGTCATTTTCAAGGGCCTCATCATCAAGGGTATTTACGGCCGCGAGATGTTTGAGACCTGGTACAAGATGGCAAGCCTGATCCAATCCGGCCTCGACCTGTCTCCGATCATTACCCACGAGTTCTCGATCGACGACTTCCAGAAGGGGTTCGATACCATGGGTTCAGGTGAGTCCGGTAAGGTAATCCTTAACTGGCAGTGAGCTAGCCCGCTGCCATCGCCGGTTTTTGAGGTCGCACTGGGATAGCTGAGTGATGAATATTTTCAGCTGACGAAGTGCAAACGGCGAAATGAAGGCTAAGTATCGGGTGGAGCATTTCGAAAGCGTCGGCGACAAGGACGCCGCCGACGCAGCGTACAGGGATGTATCCACAGCGGTTTCGAAATGCTCCACCCGATACTTAGCCGCCACCACAGCGGGTCAATACCCCTTTACGGGAAAGACCAAGGAGCAAAATCCATGCTAAGAGTCATCGGTGTACTACTATTCGCCCTGCTCCTGCTCTGGCTCGCGGGCTACATCTACTACAAAAACAAAGGCGAAAACGAAACCAGCCACACTTCCAGTCAACCGCCCTGGCATATCGCAGCGTCGGAAATCACAAACCCAGCTTCCTGATCAAACGCGTGCTGGACGTTCCCTGTACCAGCAACGAAAACAACACCACACCGAATACGATCGACTGTACTGTCCACCAGTACGGCAGATCGGTTGGCAATGACAGTACCAACGCCACCGCAATCACACCCCGCAAACCACCCCAGCTCAGCACCAGTCGCCAGCTTTTCGGAATGGGTGGCCCGACGAAACGGGCCAGCGGCGCCAGCATGAAAATAGCCAGCGCACGTGCGCCCAATGCGGCCGCTATGCCGATCAGCATGGCCAGCCATTGCTGGTAAAACATATCAAACGTAATCACCAGCCCCATAATCACGAAAATCAACGCGTTAAACAGGAGTTCAAGCCATTCCCAGGTGGGTTCCGCGTGTACTAGAAAAGATTCGTGCTGTTCACGCAAACACGCGCGCGCAACAATCGCGCACACCATGACCGACAAAATACCCGACACCCTTACCACGTGCTCTGCCAGATAAAAACTGCCGAACGCCGCAAGCACCAGAACCATTAAAGCCGCACCGGCGGAGGCGATAAACAGAATTACAATCGCAGTCAGCAGGCCACAAATGGCACCAATGGCGAGTCCGCCAAAAAATACCGCGGAAAAATACAGGGAAAAACCACCTGCACCGGTAATTAGCTCTCCAGTAGCGCTCGCGCCCTCCATCACACTATGAGTCGCAATACCCAATACAAAAGTAAACAATACAATCGCCGCGGCATCATTAAACAGACTCTCACCTTCCACTAACGTCAATAGCTCTCCATTGGCGTCTCGCTCACGCAGCCGCGTCACCACCGCAATCGGGTCGGTCGCCACAAGAATCGCACCGGTCAGTAAAGCCGCCAGCCAGGGAAAGCCCTCAGGATGATAGATTCCGAAATACACCAATGCTGCGGTAATCAGCATGCAAACCACAACACCCAGCGTAGAGAGGAGGATGATCGGTCCAAGCCATTGGAAAAGCATTTGCGGGTCTATTTTCCAGGCGGAGCCGAAAATCAGAACAGGCAGAATGACGAAGAACACCAGGTGATGCAGGTTCTCGGCGCGCAGACCGGTGTCGTAATCCAGCACGGGCAGCAACATTCCGGCGAGCACGCCGGCAATCAGGCAACCGAGCGTATTGTCGCGCCCGAGAAGCCGTGCAATTGCCAAACCGAATACTGCGGCCACCGCCATGTAGAGGCCCTGACCAACCAGGGTAGTTACACCATCCATACCTTTCCCTTATTCCATTACTACGCTGGCCACGTTGCTCAGTCGCGGTCTGACGCAATCACGGATTTCGGCTTTACATCCGGCACCGTATCCGAGAGCGGCATCGGCACACCGCGCTCGTTGATAACTTCCACATCGGAGCGACGCAGCTGGCGTGGCTCGGCTACACCGCAGGAATGCGCGATGGTACCCACTTCATATGCCATATTGCGCGCGTAGTTATAAACCCGCTCCGCCTTGTCCATGGGATCCAGTCCCTGCTGCAAATCCGGGTTGTGGGTCGTCACGCCGGTCGGACAGGTATTGCGATTGCACTGCATGGCCTGGATACAACCAAGGGCAAACATAAAGCCGCGGCCACAATTGATGAAATCGGCCCCCATCGCCAGAGCCCAGGCCACCATGGAGGGGGTCAGCAGCTTGCCCGCGCAAATAATCTTGATGCGATCGCGCAGGCCGTATTGCGCCAGAAGATCCACCACTAAAGGCAGGCTGCGGTTTAGCGGCAACCCCATGTAATCCATCAGGCTCTGGGGCGCAGCACCGCTGCCGCCATCTGCGCTGTCGATCGTGATAAAGTCCGGCGCCGACTCGATTCCGCGCTGTTGAATGGTTTCGCACAACTCGTGCAACCAGTTGCTGCTACCAATCACACACTTGAACCCGGTCGGTTTGCCGGTGACTTCGCGGATATGCCCGATCATATCCAGCAACCCACCTACATCCCTGAACTCGGGGTGGCCATTGGGGCTGATGGAATCCTCTCCAACATGGATACCGCGCACGGCAGCAATTTCCGGTGTGACCTTGATTCCAGGCAGGATTCCTCCTTTACCGGGCTTGGCGCCCTGAGAGAGCTTCAACTCAAACATCTTCACCTGCTCATACGCCGCCACTTCCGCCAGCTTCTTGTCGGACAGGTTGCCTTCTTTGTCACGCACGCCGTATTTCGCGGTGCCAATCTGAAACACAATGTCGCAACCACCAGACAAATGATGGGACGAAAGACCACCCTCCCCGGTGTTCAGCCAGATCCCGGCCTTTTTGGCGCCCTTGGATAAAGCCGTCACCGCTGGCACGGACAAAGCGCCAAAGCTCATTCCGGAAATATTGAAGATGGATCGGGTGGTATAAGGCATGCGTGCCACGCCGGCGCCAACGGTAACTTCACGCGGTGGCACGGCATCCTTGGCCAGGGTGGGAAACGGGTGATTGAGAAAAACGATATCCCCGGGCTGGTTCAAAGGCCGGGTGGAACCGAAAGCTAGCGTAGAATCGATGTTCTTTGCGGCGCGGTAAACCCAGCTGCGCTGGGCTCGATTGAAGGGCATCTCCTCGCGATCCAGCGCAAAGAAATACTGGCGAAAAAACTCGCCGAGGTGCTCGAACTGATAGCGAAACCGCCCCAGTACCGGAAAGTTGCGCCGTATGGCATGTTTTGTCTGACGGATGTCTGACAGGTAGATGTACACCACATACAGCACCAGCAGTACCAATCCAAAAGCAAAAAACAGTGCAAAAAGCTGCAGTACTTTTACCGCAAACCCCTGAATAGCGGCTACCGCCTGAAGATCCATTCCAGCGTCCCTGTATTGCGCGACCAGTCGCGTTTGTTATCGGCTATCCGGCAATTGTATGTCTTACAAAGCCACCTTGAACACCATCTACGCCTCAACCCCCACCCTCAGCGGATTGCACTCACTACCCGGTCAATAAACCCTGCACCCGGGAGAGCAAGTGGATTTCACGCATCCTGCAGTTCAACCTGCCTGGTTTGTATTGCCAGGGGCAAGCCTATATTCTCAGCTCCCACGGAAGTGTTTCCTGACCACATAAACGGACGTGGCGGAGACTTCCGATGCATGGGCAAACGTTACAGTTGTCCAGTATTCACTGTGTATTTGCATTCACAGCAGGGTTACCAAGGAAAGGATTCACCCTATGGGAAGCGTTGTAACGCTACTTCGCGCCGCCGGTCTGGCGCTGCCACTCCTGTTTTCGTCATTGACCTCCGCCGAAACCATCAATTGGGCGAACAGCAAAAAGTCCCTGGCAGACGCCAAATATGAGATTGGCGCAATCGCAGGTGGAATCACCTATCTCGGCGCAAAAGAGTGGAATTGGGGCAGCTCCTCGTTCAAGTTCAACGAGGAGGGTTGGTTTGGCATGGATACGGGCAGTGGCGGGGTCGACAAGCTGGGGCACATGTACTCCTCCTATCTGATTACCGAAGCCATAGGCCACGGTCTGTCCAGAAATAACGAGGCAGATTTCGCCGCAACCTATAGCGCGCTGTGGGCCAGCAGTTTGATGCTGTATGTGGAGCTGTTCGATGGCTATTCTGCTGATCACGGCTTTTCCTATGAAGACGTGGTTTTCAATTCCTCGGGCATCGCGCTCTCATACTTCAGAACCCGGTACCCTGAACTCAAACAGCTCGTGGATTATCGTCTCGACTATGTCCCCTCAAAAGGCATGAAAGGATTCCACCCTGTGACGGACTACACGGGGATGCGCTATCTCCTGGCATTCAAGGCCGCCGGCATACCTGAACTGAACAACACCCCGCTCAAGTATCTCGAGCTCAATCTGGGCTATTCAGCACAAGGGTTCAAAGCAGAGGATGCGCCCTACTTTCCAGAGCGAAAATCGGAGTTTTTTGTCGGTATCAGCCTTAACCTGGACGAACTTCTATTCAAACCTTTCGCGCGGCAGCTTGGGGCGGCGGGGAAATACAGTTCAACGTTGTCACACTACTATCAGCCGCGAGGAAGCTATCTCAAGTCCTCACTGCACGAGCGTGACGAATAGCGACATACGCTGGGGCACACTGTGATGGCAGGCCAGCTGCGCAACAGCCTGATCCGGTGAATTTATAGTCTCACTAAAGCCTTGCGCGATGGCCAGCCACACGCCTAAACTGTATATTCATACAGCAAACGAAAGCGGAACGAGCTTGGCTAACGATAGCCCCTGCAGCCCCCCACAAATTCACAAAGGCCGTGGCGCCACCAGTAACCTTGCCGGGCGCTTCGCGGAGCATACCTCTGCGCGGGAAAACGACGGCTGGCAGCTGGAGATTGAACCTCAGGGGCCTGTTGCGACGGAGGCGATAGAAGAAAAAGCCAAAAGCATTATTGCTACCAATAGCTCGCCTGACCTGCCCTTCAGCCAATCAATCAATCCCTACCGGGGCTGTGAACACGGCTGTATCTACTGCTACGCCCGCCCGGCTCACGCCTATATGGACCTGTCCCCCGGGCTGGATTTTGAAACCCGCCTGTTTTTCAAACCCAATGCCGCGGAACTTCTCGAACAGGCCCTGCGCAAGCCGAGCTATCGCTGTACGCCGATCGCTCTCGGTACCAATACCGATCCCTACCAGCCACTTGAAAAAGACAAACGCATCACCCGGCAAATACTGGAAACCCTGCAGCGCTTTCAACACCCTGTGACCATTATTACTAAAGGCCAACTAATCCTGCGCGACCTGCCACTACTGGCCGAAATGGCGAGCGACGGGCTGGCCCGCGTTGCGATCAGCGTCACCACGCTGGACAACGCGCTGAAGCGCGTACTGGAACCTCGCACCGCTGGCCCAGCAGCGCGCCTGCGAATGATTGAGGCTCTGAGTGATGCAGGGATTCCCACCTCGGTGATGGCTGCACCAGTGATTCCCGCCCTCAACGATTCAGAGCTGGAAAGTATTCTGGGCCGATCCAGGGAAGCCGGCGCCGATCAGGCAGCCTACATTCTTTTGCGCCTGCCACACGAAGTGGCACCCTTGTTTCGGCAATGGCTCTCTGAACACTACCCACAGCGAGCCGACCACGTGATGAGTCTGATACAGCAAAGCCGCGGCGGCCGCGATAATCAGAGTGAATTCGGCCAACGTCAGACCGGTACCGGGGTCTTCGCACAATTACTCGAGCAACGGTTTCAGGTAAGCTGTCGCAGGCTTGGATTCAACCGGGCCAGACTAGCACTCGACTGTAACAGGTTCACAGTCCCTCCCAGGGCTGGAGACCAACACAGTCTTTTTTGAGTGAATTGAATAACGCAGGATTTTTGGAACTGTTTTGGCTGGCTGGTTTGTTTACTTGATCCGCACCCATAGCGGCTCGCTCTATACCGGAGTTACCCGGGACGTGGAGCGCCGCTTTGCCGAGCACAACAGCGGTGGACCGAAAGCGGCCAAAGCACTGCGAGGGCGCGGCCCGCTTTCACTGGTATTCCAATGTGGCATGCGCAGTAAATCCGACGCGCTCAAGCTGGAAGCCGAGATCAAGCGCTGGCCCAAGCACAAGAAAGAACAGCTTGTTCAAAGCGGCCCAGCGATGCTGGTGGATTACCAGGGAATCTCACTGCCATCGTAATTGTAAAAGTGGCCACTCTGATCCGGTGTCGCTTGCAGTAATAGCCGTTTCAGCCCATCTACACTCTCTTCCACCGGAAGCAACGCATTTGGCCCGCCCATTTCGGTCTTGGCCCACCCCGGGTGCAGGGCCATCACAGTGACGCCCTGCCCAGCCAAATCCACTGACAGGCTTTTCACCACCTGATTGACAGCGGTTTTTGACGATCGGTACATATACCCACCACCGGAACTATTGTCAGCGATGCTGCCCACTTTGCTGCTCAGCACCCCCACCACCTTGTTGCTGCCGGCAAGCAGATTCGGCAAAAAGGTCTCTACAAGTTTATAGGGAGATATGGTGTTGACCTCGAGCACTTTCCGCCACTCATCGACATCCACATTGCCAAAGCTGACGCCTTTGGGCCCGTAATAACCGGCGTTACTGCACAGGATATCCAGCGGGCGGCCATCCAGCTGGCGGGCGAGATCCGCCATTTGCCCATAATCGGTCACATCCAGCGTATGCACTTCGATATTTTTGAATTCAGTAGCAAGGTCGCCCAGTTCCCAGGCCGCGGCGGGATTGCGACAGGTGGCGATCACCTCCCAGCCTGCAGCGCTGAATTGACGAGTCATTTCCAGGCCGATACCCCGGCTGCAGCCGGTGATGAAAATGGTGCCGGGCATAGTCCCTCCTCTAGTGGTATTCTTGCGCGCTCGAAAGATAGCAAAATGAAGCGGCTATGTATTACTCACTGGGCGATCTGTTCTGGATATTCCTGCTGATCCTCGCGGTCTGGTACTTCTGGTCCGGTATGGCGGCCAAAGACCGGGTGCGGAGAATCGTTAAGGCGCACTGCGCCGAAACCGGTGTTCAACTGCTGGACGATACGGTCATGCTGACACGCACCCGCCTGAAGCGCGACCGCAGTGGCCAGGTACGCCTTCGCCGGCAGTATGAGTTCGAATTCACGTCCACTGGTGAGCGCCGCTACAGCGGTATCGCCACACTCCATGGACAGCGCATTACCCAGATCCAGCTCTCCCCATACCACATGGCCTGACAACGGCCCCGCAAGGAAACGTATGCAGAAAGGTATCTATCGCCATTACAAGGGCAATCTTTACCACTTGATGGAAATTGCCACGCACAGTGAAACCGGGGAACAACTGGCCATCTATCGCGCTCTGTATGATGAGTACGGCGTGTGGGCCAGGCCCCTGGCAATGTTCGCAGAGACCATCGATAAAGACGGCCAGCAGATTCCCCGTTTTGCCCTGGAAAAAGCGCTCGACTGAGCACCACTCCACAGTTGCCGCCACAAAACCAAAAAAAACAAGGATTCACGGTGAACAACAAGCAGATCATGATTTATGGCGCCTACGGCTATACCGGCGAGCTGATCGCACGCAAAGCTGTGGCCAAGGGACTGAAGCCCATTCTGTCCGGCCGCAACGCCAGTAAACTGCGCCCGCTGGCTACGGAATTGGGGCTGCCCGCCATCGCCGTAAGCCTCGACGACGAAGACGTACTGGCACGCACCCTGAAGGATGTTGCCGTAGTCATCCACTGCGCCGGGCCCTTTTCAGCTACCGCAGAGCCGATGATGCGCGCCTGTATCGCCAGTGGCACCCACTATCAGGACATCACCGGCGAAATGGCGGTATACCTCCAGGCCCACGCGCTCGACAGCGAGGCCAAAGCCGCCAACGTGGTACTCTGCCCTGGCACCGGTTTCGACGTTATTCCCACCGACTGCCTGGCCGCAGCGCTGCACAAAGCCATGCCAAGTGCCACCCACCTGACCCTGGGGTTTGACTCGGACTCTGGTCTCAGCCCCGGTACCGCGAAAACCTCGGTCGAGAGCTTGGGTGTGGGTGGTGCCGTACGCCGCAACGGCAAGATTGAAACCATTCCCCACGGGGAGCTAACGCGCAAGATCAATTTCGGGCGCGGCGAGAAATTTGCCGTAGCCATTCCCTGGGGCGACGTGGCTACCGCTTACTACTCCACCGAGATACCGAATATCGAGGTGTACATTCCCATGAGCCCTAGCCGGGCGGGGAAAATGAAGAAACTGAACAAACTCCGCTGGCTGCTGCGGATGCAGTGGGTTCAGAACTGTCTCAAAGGGAAAGTAGACCGGAAAGTCCGTGGCCCCAGCGAAAACCAACGCGCCGAACAGAAAACCTGGGTGTGGGGCGAAGTGCGCAATGACCGCCGCGGAGAACGTCGCATAGGCCGGGTCACAACCGCCAATGGCTACGATTTGACCGCCAACGGCTCGCTCGCGGTTATGGATTTCCTGCTCGGCTACGACGGCCCCGGCGGATATTTCACACCCTCGAAGCTCTGTGGGCATGACCTGGTAGAGAAATTACCCGGCTCCTCCCAGATCAAGTTCAGCATCGACTGACGGGCTTTCCGGCAGGCGGGACTTCGGTCTCTCCTGCCAATCCCCCATTGCCTGCACATTACAATACCTTCCCCCATCAGGTTTCACAGACCTGACATATTTCATTCAAGTCTGCGCAATATTTCCTTCGTACTTTTACAGACATGCGAAGCTTACCTATCACCCTCAAAGCGGTAGATGTATCACTGGTACTGCGAATGGCAGAACGGGCCACCAGGCCCGCCTCCCGCAGGAACTACCTGTTGCTGTCGCGCTCCGCGGACGGCTGGCTCTACCTGCTTTCCCCGCTGCTGCTCGCGCTGGTCAATACCGGCATGGCATTGCAATTCCTCTACGTGTGCAGCGCCGCCTTCGCGGTGGAAAGATCCCTGTACTGGACCATCAAGAACACCACCAAGAGGAACCGCCCCCCTGAGGCCATACCCGGCCTGCGCTCGATCATTATTGCCAACGACCGCTTCAGCTTACCTTCAGGACACACCTCGGGTGCCTTCCTGTTTGTCACCATGATGAGCGAATGCCTGAACCCCATCTGGCTGCTGGGCTATTTTTGGGCGGCCGGGGTGGGTATGTCACGGGTCGGGCTGGGCGTGCACTTCCCCACGGATGTATGTGCGGGCGCCCTGCTCGGCACCAGTGTGGGACTGGCAGTAAGCGGATACCTGATTTAGCCCAACACCTGCACACCTTTAACCCGTCAAAGGGCCTCGACTGGAGCATTGCATTGAAAATTCTGTATGGCGTTCAGGGGACCGGTAACGGCCACATTTCCCGCGCGCGAGCCATGGCCAAAGCCTTCCAGCAACACCCGGAACTGGAAGTACAGTGGCTGTTTTCAGGACGCCCGCCGGAAAAGCTCTTCGCCATGGAAGACTTCGGCGATTACTGGTGGAGAGAAGGACTGACATTCGTACACCGCGAAGGCAAGATCGACCAGCTTGCCACAGCGCGAAAGCTGAATCTGCGCCGCCTGCTGAAAGACATCCGCGAGCTACCGGTACAGGATTACGACCTGATCATCAGTGACTTTGAACCCGTGTGCGCATGGGCCGCGAAGAAATACAAGCGCCCCAGCCTCGGCCTCGGCCACCAGTACGCCTTTAATTACAACATTCCCCGCCCCACTTTTGGATGGACGGCACGGGCGATAATGAAGAGCTTTGCCCCCGTCGATATGAGCCTGGGCATGCACTGGTACCACTTCGGACACCCGATCCTGCCGCCGATCGCCCACTCCAGCGATTTAGCATCAACAAAAGATCACGTCTTGGTGTATCTGCCATTTGAGCACGCAGTCCCATTGCTGCAGCAACTGGCACAGCTGCCGTATAACTTTACGGTGTACGGCCTGCCTGAAAATTTACCACATGCGGACAACATTACCCTCAAGCCCCCTTCCGTCGAAGGTTTCCGCCAGGACGTAGCCAGTGCACGCGGGATTATCTGCAACAGTGGTTTTGAATTGATCGCAGAAACCCTGACTCTGGGTAAACCGATCCTTACCCGTCCACTAAAAGGCCAGTTCGAACAGGAAGCCAATGCCATGGCACTGCAAGAGCTGCAACTGGCGAAGGTGGTAAAAAACATCGATGCCCAGAGCATTCGGGCTTGGCTGGAAAAAGACCCGACCGGCGTTCGTATCCGCTGGCCGGATGTGGCGGCAACCATCGTGCGCTGGATATCCGAGGGACGCAAGCAAAGCCCGGAGGCGCTGTCATCCGGGCTTTGGGAAGCAGTTGTGCCCGGCCGCGATCAGGCTGCTACGGCAAACTCGGCTACGGCTACCGAATAATCACGCACGCCCCGCCCCAATGTTGCTCACTTAGCAACACCGTGGCGGTGCCACTACCGGGTACAGCTTTGTGAGACACGCCGTACACCCATCCCTGGGGGCTCGGCTGCGGCCGTCCGGGCCGCAGACGGTCTCACAAAGCTGTACCCGGTATCGCCACCTTAGCTTCCAAATTCAGTTGAGTGAATGCCTATAGGAAAGCAGTCCCCCATCTCGACTTTTACTGCGCACTTTCCAAATGCGCTACCGCATCGCGCACTGTGCTTACCCAGTAGCGTTCGGGGTACATACTCAGGTGCTTTAACAGTGCCTGATGCGCTTCCGCAGACACACTCAGGTAATCGCCGCCAACCCCGTGAAACATAAAGCCCACCAGGTTATTGTTCGCCCGTGCGGCCTCCACCACGGCGATTAGATCTTGCGCACTTTTACCCGCACCATCGTAGGCTTCCAGGCGAAAATAATCCGGGTCGTCCACACGGTGCAGGCCATCGGCAGAAAAAAATCGCGCGGCAACCACCAGCGGTTTGATCGCCGCTACCACATCCGCTCCTCCCGCATTCATGTCACCGCAGGGATAGGCAAAACTGCGTTGCTGCTCGCCATCGATGGCCGTCAGCAGACTGTTGGTGGTCTGCAGTTCGTCAATAAACTGCTCCAGGGAATAGCGATCAAGGTCGTGCCAGGGCTTCACCCAATCGCGGCCGGGAGCCGATTTACTGCAGGGATGATACAGCGTGTGGTTACCCAGCTCATGGCCTGCAGCAGCCGCCTTGCGCCAATCCTCAAGGCGCAGGCGAATCGAAGGGCGCGCTCCGCTCAGGTAAAAGGTACCGGGTAGATTGAACTGTGCCAGTTGGGGAACGGCTACATCAAGATGAGAATCGAGGGCGTCGTCGTAGGTCAGAATAACCGCCGCTTCTGCGCCACCGGGCCAGGGCGAAACCGTTTCACTGGCATTTGCCGCAGTGGTTGCCAGCAGGCACAGTGCAAAAAAGTACCGGCGAGATTTAAGGCCAGACATAGCAATTCCCTTTGTTTTTCTGTTTATTGTTTGAGTTCCATTCACGGGGCCCAGGGAAATTCCCGATTACCCCGGATGCATCAGAGAGTCACCTTGATCTCGGCACCACCCAGTTCGGAAGCGCCAACACCAATTTTACCGTGGTAACTCTCGACAATATCCACCACCACCGCGAGGCCAATCCCCTGCCCCTGTTGTTGCTGGTCGGCGCGCACACCGCGCTGAATCACCTGCGCCCACTGTTCGGCGGTCAATCCGGGGCCGTTATCGGAGACCACGATTTCCAGGCCGCGATGATCGGAAGTGTTGGCGATTTCCACCAGCAGCTTGCCGCCACCGTATTTGTAGCCGTTGTCCAGCAGGTTACCCAGCATCTCCATCAGATCGCCTTCATCGCCGTAGAACAGCGCATCCGCGCCGCACAACAGCTCCGCGTCCACGGTCTTATTGCGGTATACCTTGTCCAGCGCGGAGAGAATTTTTTCGGCCATCGGCTGAATCGCCACACCGCGCAAGATAGATTTTGGCGAGCTGGCCACTGCGCGCTGTAACTGGTAGCTGATGATGCTGTCCATTCGCTTGACCTGCTCGGCCAGTACTTCCTGCGCCCCCTTGGGGTCAGCCATAGGATCCATGCCTTTTAACACGGCAAGGGGCGTCTTCAGGCTGTGGGCCAGGTCCGCCAGTGTATGCCGGGTCTTTTCCCGCTGGCGGCGCTCGTTTTCGATCAGCAGGTTGAGGTTATCTGTCAACGGCACCAGCTCGCGCGGAAAATTGCCCTGCAGGGTATCGCTGCCGCCCTGCTGCATCCGCTTCAGGGCACTGGCTACAGAGCGCAGGGGGGCAAGCCCCCAGCGCAGAACCAGGAGCTGCACTGCAATTAGTGCCAGCGAGCCGAGCGCGAGCCAGCGCCACAATGTTCCGCTGAACTGTCGCACCTGAGCATGCAAAGGTGCAGCGTCTTCCAGCACCACAAACGTAAACTGCCGTTCGTTGTCCAGCCCCCAGGCAATACCCTGGCGGAAGCTGCTGTAGGGCGTGGGCATATCCGGCAACTGCACTTCAGCAAATACCTGCTGCCCCTGACGCAACGGCAGCGGTAATGGCATGGCGGAAAAATTCGGCAGGCTGAGCGCAGACTGGGAACGCCAGATAACCCGGCCGCGGGAATCCATGACGGCGCCGATAAGGCCGGAATCAGGCTGGTTGAACCGCTGCTCGGGGAGGATCAGGGGCAGCTGCAGGCTGTCGCCATCGGGTTCGGCGTAGGCCAGCAGCGTATAGATATGCAACTGCATCTCGCGGGCCTTGGCCTCGTCCAGCGATGTGCGGTAAGCCCGCTCCAGCACGCCGGAAAGTACTGCAAGAAAAACCAGCAGTACCAGCGTCGCCATCAGTGAAAGACGGCCGGAAAGGGAGTGCAGCAGGCGGGAAAGCAAGGGTCAGTCCGCGGGCCGGAAGCGGTAGCCGCGCCCGCGCAGGGTCTCGATGGGCTTGATGCCGCCAGCGGCGTCGAGCTTTTTGCGCAGCCGGCCGATGAACACTTCGATGACATTACTGTCGCGGTCACAATCCTGCTCGTAGATATGCTCTGTGAGAGTGGTCTTGGAGACGACTTCATCAGGATGCAGCATCAGGTATTCCAATACCTTGTATTCAAACGAGGTGAGTTCCAGCTCACTTTCCGCCACAGTTACCCGCTGGGCACTGGTATCCAGGGTGATGGTGCCTACGGTAATGGTCGGGGAAGAGAAACCGGCGGAGCGGCGCACCAGCGCGTTCAGACGCGCGAGCAACTCCTCGTTGTGGAAAGGTTTAACCAGGTAATCGTCACCGCCAGCTTCGAGCCCTCGCACGCGTTCCTGCCAGTGGCCGCGGGCGGTGAGGATAAGAATGGGGAAGTGCCGGGATTCCTTGCGCAGGGTCTCGATCACCTGAATGCCATCAATTTTCGGCAGCCCCAGATCCATTACCGCCACGTCGTAAGGGTATTCACGACCCAAATACAGGGCTTCTTCCCCATCCGGTGCTTCATCGACGGTATAGCCGGCCTTGCGCAGGGATACGGCCAACTGGTCGCGCAGGACATTCTCGTCTTCTACCAACAGTGCGCGCATGTCTATTCCTCTATATTTCGGCCTGCCTTGGCAAGCACTTACGGCTCAGCGGGAAATGCGACCGCTCTGTTTATCTACATAAACCACATATACCTGGCTCTTATCTGAAAGACCTTTTACCCGGTACATGCTCTTGCCGTTTTTCTGTACTTCTTTGATCGCGAGGATCTTGCCACCGTAGCGCCGTTTAACCAGCGAGGCGGCTTCATCCCGGGAAATGCCTTTCTGTTGTACCCGGATGGTCCGGTATGGGCCGGCATTGCGCTCCAGACTCGCCCGATGCGGGACATCATAAGCCCGTTCCGCAGCCGCCTGCGAAGGCGGAGGGGTCAGACTCAAAAGCAATGCGACCACAAAAATGATGGCGCCGGTCAGTTTCACAATGCAGCTCCTGTTATTTCTAATTACCGCCCTGTAATCCCAAACGCGGGATTACCAGACCGGTGTCACATCCACGCGAACCCGGATTCTATCGCCAGGATGGCGGTCAGTGCGAGTAATGAACTCCTGGCCGTTGTAGCGGTAGTTTACGTCGTATCCTACCAGTTCCCGGCGCATGGTCACCTCTTCAACTACCTGGCACTGTTGCTGGGTGCCGTGTTGCACCGGCGCATTACCGCGGCTGATGGCACTGCCGATGACCGCACCGACAGCGGCACCGGCGACGGTTTTTGCCCCTTTGCTCGAATGGTCATGGCGCCAGTGGTGGCGGCGGTGGCGGTGTCTGTCACCGCCGATATTACGTCCGACGGCCGCACCAATAAGGCCACCGATGATGGCACCGGCGGGAGATGGCTGCTGGTAAGTAACGGGCTGATCCCAGCAGCGGGTGCGGGGCTCAACCACCTGGATATCGTTGTAGATAGGGGTAACACCGGTCACGATGGCATAGTCGTAGCCATCCTGCCCCTCGTAATAGCCACTTTCACCGGCTGTGGCTATGGCACTGACGCCCACCATGGCCGCGGTGAGGCCAGCAAACGCCAGCCTTTTGATACTTTGGAGTAGGTTTGGATAAGCCATCTCAGTTCTCCCTGCGGTTCCTTACTCTTCCGCCAGCCTTCGACACACTTTGCCGAAGGCAACCATCCGACCACCAGGCCGATGGGAGCACTTTACTGAGCTGTGCCTGAATCTTTGCTGAACCTTGAGGAGGTTCACACTACATTTGCTTCGCCCGGACTGTCCTGACCGCCGAGCCAGCGCTGGGTCAGGGTTCCTGCGGTCATAGCCCCGTTCACATTGAGCGCGGTACGGGCCATGTCGATCAGCGGCTCTACCGAGATCAACAGCGCGGCAATGGTCACTGGTAATCCCATGGTGGGAAGTACGACCAACGCGGCGAACGTCGCCCCGCCGCCAACACCGGCGATACCGAATGAGCTGATCACCACCACGGCAATCAGAGATGTCAGCCACACCGGATCAAACACATTGATGCCCATAGGCACCGCCACCATGACCGCCAGCATCGCCGGGTAGATACCTGCACAGCCGTTCTGGCCGATGGTGGCACCAAATGATGCGGAGAAGTTGGCGATCGCTGGCGCATTCTTGAGCTCATCGATCTGGGTTTCGATATTGAGGGGGATGGTGGCGGCACTGGAGCGGGAACTGAATGCGAACACCAGCACCGGCCAGACCTTGGCAAAAAAATGCAGCGGGCTCACGCCATTGATAAGTAGCAGCAGACCGTGCACCAGGAACATCAGGGCGATGGCCACAAAGGACGCAACCACAAAATTGAACAGGTTGAAGATATCTGCCCAGCTCGAATCCGCAATCAACGCCGTGACCAGTGCCATTACACCGTAGGGCGTAAAAGCCATCACCAGGCGCACCAACTTCATCACCCAGGCCTGGGCAACACTGACAAACTGCTCAATAGCTGCGCCCTGCTCCGGGTTTTCCTTGCGTACCCCCAATGCAGCCACACCCAGCAGAACCGCAAAAATCACCACCGCGATAACCGAGTTATCACGGTGGCCAGCCAGGTCAAAGAAAATATTGCGGGGAATAAAACCGGTGAGAATTTCTGGAATACTCAGCTCACTCACGCGGCCGATGCGCTCGTTCAATACCTCGACCCGGGCTGCCTCCCGCGCACCTTCTACCAGCCCTTCCGCGGTAAGACCAAACAGGTGGGCAATCACCACGCCGATCAATGCCGATATCGCCGTAGTACCAAGCAGCACCGCCAGTACCGACACACTGATCTTGCCCAACGCACGGGTATCACTCACCCGTACCACCGCACCAAGAATGGACACCAGCACCAACGGCATCACCATTACGTAGAGAAGGTTGACGTACCCATCACCGATCAACCCAATCCAGCCGAGCACCCACTGCGTGTTAACGCCCCAGCCTTCGGCCAGGTGAATAAAGCCTCCAAACAGAATACCGAGGAGTAAGCCAGCGAACACCGCAGGCGCCAGCGAGTTGCGACTGCGATGCCAGCGGGAAAGCGGCCAGAGTAAAAACAGATAAATAGCGAGGAGTAAGAATGCACTCAATTGCATCGGGAAAGGCGTCCAGTTTTACAAATGCAGGCAATAGAATTTGCTGCATCCTAGCAGTTGGCGCGCATTTCATTTAAAGACGCTTTGGTTATAGCGCTATAAGCAAATGCCACGATCGTCGCAGCCGGCCTTTTCCAGTTCAGACAGGGCCTTTTCCAGGCTATCCACTGTCTGTGGGCCAACAAGGGTTCGCCGCCACTGGCCGTCAGCGTCAATAAACAGCGTAGATGGCAAAACCTGTGGCCGCGGCTGACCCCAGCGTTGGGGCGGCTCGGCAGCCAGAACGGGAAAGTCGATGCCAAACTTTTCTGCCTGAGTACGAACCCGATCCACCGGCAGCGGATCAAAGTTAATACCGAGCACCAGTACCCGCTCGCTGTTCTGCCGGTAGAATTCATTGAGCTCCGGTATTTCTTCCCGGCAGGGAGCACACCACTCCGCCCAATAATTCACCACCAGCACTCGCCCACCGGTCTGAACAGCCTTGCCCTCCAGATCCAGCCATGGTGCTTGCCTGGGTGCCGCATCACACCCGCCAACAGTCAGGACGACCAACAACAGCCAGGTGCCAACTACCCATATATTCCTAAATGGATTCATACGTGCTTCAGGCGCTACTTTTTTTAGCCGTGCTTTTCGATGGACCAGCATTGCGACCGCCACCCCTCCGGGTTGATTTCTTTCCATTCGCCGTAGCTTCCGGGTCCGTTTCAGTGGCTTCACCCTTCTCGACTATCTCGGCTTCCCCGCGCTCCTCTTCGGTCATGGAAGCCCGGAACAGATCACCCAGAGTCTGCGACAAATGCTCTCGGGAATAGGCTTGGGACTCCGAAAAACGTGCCGCCATTTCCCGGAACCAGGGGCGGCTCTCCAGCTCGCGGTGACCGTGCTCCGGCACCGGCGCCGGGTGCAACCAGTCCATCATCTGCTGGATGGTTACGGCATCCAGATCCCGCAATAAGACATAGTCATTGCGATCGGTCTGGGTAATGATGTTGCGATCCTGCAATACCTGGCGAATACGCCGCCACTGGCTCGGCCGGATACCGGCGCGCGAGATATCCTGGTCACGCACCGGCAGTCCTTTCTGATACTGGCTGTAGAATTTCCACATCAACACCATGGTGGCCACCAGGTCCGAATAACTGCGTCCCTGCGCGGCGGCGTGATACGCGGAAAGGGTGCGCACCAGAACACACCCCGCCAGCACGATCATCCACAATAAATAGATCCAGATCAGAAACAGCGGCACAAACGCAAAGGCGCCATAAATCGCCTGGACCGACGTGCGCGCAACGATAGTTCCGAACAGATACTTGGCCGCCTCGAATACAAACGCAGTGATAATCCCGCCAACCACACCGTGTCGCATCGGCACACGGCAGTTGGGCACGGCAATAAACAGAAGGGTAAATGCGGTTGCGGTAAACAGCCACGGCAGCACCCGCAGGAATATCGGCAACAGGCCCAGGCTATCGTTCTGTAACAGGAACTTTTGCGAAAACAGGTAGGTGCTGGCCGCCATCCCGGCACCAAGCAGGATCGGACCGAGGCTCAGGATGGCCCAGTAAAGCAGGAAGCTGGATACCCCACGGCGGCCGCGGGGGATATCCCAGATCGCGTTGAAGGTCGCCTCGATATTTTTCAGCATCAGCCCGGCGGTCACCAGCAGAAAGCCGATACCGACACCGGTCAGGCGCTGGGCCTGGGATGAAAAATTACTGATGTATTCCTGCACTTCCCGCCCGCTCTCGGGCACGAAGTGGGAAAAGATTTGCTGCTGAATCTTGCTCTGCAGGCCGGCGAAATCCGGGAACAGTGACAACATGGCGTAACTCACCGTGACCAGAGGCACTATCGCAAACAAGGTCATATAGGTGAGCGCGGCCGCATTCTGGCGGCAATTCTTTTCGTTAAACAACGTCCACAGCGAGGAAAAAAAACGGCTCCAGCGATGCACCATTTCTGTCATGGGTCTTCTCTTTGTGTGATCCGGTTATTCGATCCCGTATTTGATCTTGCGAGTAAATGCGCCCAACAAGCCGAAAAAATACCCCAACCCCCAGCGTAGACGAGTCACCGCAGACTGTTAGAATACGCGAAAACTCAACAGGATACCGCTGCAATGTGGACGATCTATCACAACCCCCGCTGCTCAAAATCCCGTCAGACTCTGCAGCTTTTGCAGGACAACCAGATAGAACCGGAAGTGGTGCTCTATCTTGAAACGCCCCCGAACCCGGCCGCGCTCAAGGCACTGCTGTCAAAGCTCGGCATCAGTGCACGCGACCTGCTGCGCAAGGGCGAAGACGACTACAAGTCGCTCAACCTGAAAGATCCGTCGCTGACGGACGATCAACTGATCGACGCCATGGCCGCACACCCCAAGTTGATTGAACGCCCGATTGTCGTAAAAGGCGAACAGGCCGTTCTCGGCCGTCCCCCGGAAAATGTTCTGGAGCTGATCTAAATGGCGGCGTCCGCTGAGTCCTACATCCTCATCCTTTATTACAGCCGCAACGGCGCCACCGCGCGCATGGCGGCGGAACTGGCACGCGGTGTCGAAGCATCCGGGCTCAATGCCCGGCTGCGCACCGTACCTTCGGTATCTCCAGACACGGATGCGAGCTTGCCCCCGGTCCCCGACGCCGGTGCCCCCTATTGCTCGACCGATGACCTGCGCAATTGCGCCGGCCTGCTGCTCGGCAGCCCAACGCGGTTTGGCAATATGGCCGCTCCGTTGCGCTATTTTCTCGACCAGACCAGCGACATGTGGCTCGATGGCAGCCTCACCGGGAAACCCGCCGCGGTATTCACTTCCACCGGCAGCCTGCACGGCGGCCAGGAAAGCACTTTGATTTCGATGATGCTGCCCCTGCTGCACCACGGCATGGTCATCGCCGGTATTCCATACTCGGAAGCGGCGCTGATGCATACCAAAACCGGTGGCACACCCTACGGTGCCTCGCACTGGGCAGCAGGTAACGAGGGCGCTCTTAGCGAAGACGAAATCACCCTGTGCCGGGCCCTCGGCCAACGCATCGGCACCCTGGCCCAAAAACTGGAGGCCGCCCATGACTGATAATCAGGATTCTCTGAATGCCCTGAAACGCAAACTGGCCCTGGCGAAGCGCCTCAACTGGTTCTGCTATATCGCCCTGCTGGCACTGTTTGCTGTGTGGAACCTGTTTCTACCGGGCGGCTCCATCAAGTGGTGGCTGCTCCAGACGATTCCGCTACTACTGGTCTTACCGGGCCTGCTGAAAGGCAACCAGCGCAGCTATCTGTGGCTGTGCTTTATCCTGCTGCTATACATCACAGCGGGGATTGTCGATGTAATGATGCCTACACGCGGCTGGCAGCATGGCGTTCTGGCTGCCCTCAGCCTTACCCTGTTTATTTCCGCAATGATGACCAGCCGCTGGCAGGTCAAAATCCAATCGTCGGGCAACTGAAACAGTCTCCGCACACCAGACCGAAAACAAGGAGTTCCAGGTTTGACAGAGTCGACTCACACGCGCAGCCCGCTGCGCCGCATTTTTGGCAGTATCGGCGCCGCCATCACCTGGCTGCGCCGGGTGGTTACCAATCTACTGTTTTTATTCCTGCTGGTGATTGTCTGCACCGCCATTTTTGGTGGTGAGGAGCGGATTACCGTGCCCCAGGGAGCCGCGCTGAAAGTCGCACCGGGCGGTTATCTGGTCGATGAAATCAGCCAGCCTGCCGGCATCCCCGCATTTCTCGGCGGCCCCTCCGCGCCACCGGAAACCCGAGTGAAAGACCTGGTTGACGCCATCGACGCCGCGGCCAAAGACAACCGGATCTCTTCAATGGTGCTCGAACTGGATACCCTGGTGGGCGCCAACCTGAGCAAGCTCGAAGAAGTAGGTGAAGCCATCCAGCGCTTCAAGGCCAGCGACAAACCGGTTTACGCGATCGGCGACAACTTCACCCAGGGGCAGTACTTCCTGGCCAGCCACGCCAATAAAATTTATCTCAACCCCATGGGCTCCCTGATGCTCACCGGGTTTGGCAGCTATCGCAATTACTATAAAAGCGCGCTGGAAAAGCTGAAGGTCAACTTCCACGTATTCCGTGTCGGGGATTACAAGGATTTTATCGAGCCCTACACTCGCGACGATATGTCCCCGGCCTCCCGCGAAAACAACCAGCGCTGGCTGCACGGACTCTGGACCGAATACACCGAGCAGGTCACCGGCCTGCGCAACCTGCCGCCAAACAGCATCGATACCTTTATCGCCGACCTGCCCCAGAACCTGCGTGCGGAGGGCGGCAACTGGGCCGAGACGGCGCTGACACATCGCTTCGTCGATATACTGGCCAGCCGCCGCACCGCCGTGAAAGAACTGCAGGAAACCATCGGCGTCAGCGACGCCAACAAGAGCATGTACAAGTTCATTGATGCCCGCGATTACCTGCGCCACCAGAAACTTGCCAACCTCTCCAATCCCCGGGTAAACACCGACAAAATCGGCCTGATCTCTGCAGCCGGCGCCATTGTCGACGGCGAAGCACCGGCAGGCCAGATCGGTAGCAACACCCTGAGCAAACTGATTGCCGATGCGCGGGACAAAAAAGTAAAAGCCCTGGTACTGCGAATAGACAGCCCCGGTGGATCCGCATTTGCCTCTGAGGCTATCCGCCAGGAACTGCTGGCCACCCGCGAAGCCGGTATCCCCGTCGTCATATCCATGGGCAGTGTCGCCGCTTCCGGCGGATACTGGATTGCCGCCGGAGGTGACCGAATCTGGGCCTCCCCCTCCACCATTACCGGCTCCATTGGCGTCTTCGGTGCCTTCCCGACGTTTGAGGACTCGCTCGAGCACCTGGGCGTTTACAACGACGGCATTGGCACTACCGAGCTCGCCGGCGCCATGCGCCTCGACCGCCCACTGCCGGAATTTGCTGCCGATATCATCCAACAGGGCGTCGAAAATACCTACGCTCGTTTCTTGCGACTGGTGGCCGAGGCACGCAACAGCACGCCGGAAGAAGTCCACAAGATTGCCCAGGGGCAGGTATGGACCGGACGCGCCGCACTGGAACTGGGTCTGGTGGATGAACTCGGCAACCTGAATGACGCCATTGCCAATGCCGCCCAACTCGCCAAGCTCGAAACGTACGATGTTCTTGAAATCGAGCGTCAGCTCACCCCCAGCGAAAAACTCATGCGTGCCCTGGCGGATAATGTAGATGCTCGCGTTGCCGCCAGCGTGAAGCAAAACCTGCCCCTGGGCGCCTGGTTGAATGCCCTGCAACCCGCCCTGAACCCGCTGCGCGAACTCAATACGTTCCGCGATCCCCGCGCACTCTATGTGCGCTGTATGAACTGCGCAGCGCCCTGAGGCAACCACTGTTCAAGTCGCTTTGCGGTAACCCTGTTGCCACAAAGCGACTTCCTCCCTCCCCGCCCCTTTGCAAATGCCTGCCACAGCCCTGCCTGATCAAATTTTGTACAAATTATCCCTCTATGAATTGCCAATAATGTTGACGCATTCACTCCGGGTTCAGACGTCACTTGTTATATTCCCCGCCATTGACTGAAACCGAATGCGACCTGGTGATTCGACATGAAATACTTTTCGACCATTCTCGCCGCCCTGCTTTGCGGCAGCCTTTCGACAGCCCTGTATGCAGACCCACCCGAGGGGCGCGGCTGGAAAAAACACGACAAGCACTCTCGTCATGAGCGCAAAGAAGAGTATTGGGACGGCAACTGTAAAGTAGAGCGTACCTGGAAGCGCAACGGCGATTACAAGGAAGAGCGCAAATGTAAAAACCGCCGGTATGCGGACAATCACCATCACCACCATGACCGTGGCGTTCGCGTTGTGGTGTTACCGCCCTGGTTCAACCAGCAAGCCCCGGAACCCGAGTATCGTCCAGAGTGGCGCCCCGCCGGGCAATCCTCCGCAACCCGCTGCAACAGCAGTCAGGTAGGCAGCGTACTGGGCGGGCTGATCGGCGGTGTGATCGGGCACCAGATTGGTGATGGGCGCGGCAATACAGCGGCCACTATCGGCGGCGCCATTGCCGGCGTGCTTATCGGTGGGAAAGTCGGCAGTCGCATGGACCAGCGCAATCAGGCCTGCGTTGCCCAGGCCCTGGAATTTGCCCCCGAAGGTGAACGTATCACCTGGCAAGGTGCGCAAGGTGGCCAAAATTACGCGGTAACCCCCGGTGCGGTAGAAATGCGCGGCGACCAGTATTGCCGTGACTTCACCGCAGAACTGTTCGGCACCGGCGACAACCACAGTACCCAGGGTACTGCCTGCCGTCAGCCGGACGGAACCTGGGCTCGCGCTTACTGATCGTTCTTATAGCAGAGCCGCCCATTTGGGCGGCTTTGTTATCAAAAGCTTTGCTATCGCAGACTCCACCTGCCCAATCGCTACTCTCGCCTCACAACCCCAACTCTCTTTCCCCCACCAAGAAAACGCACCTCTATGGCGCACTGTGCCGAAGCTAAACATTTGCGCACACCATATGAGTGCACTTCCGGAGAGCCAAGCCGCCTTTTCCGGAAAGAAAGGTAAAAGAACCGCCAAATATCCCTCTGAAAGCACCGTCGTGGCTCACATTCCCGTGGACTGGCACTATTTTTGGATTACTAAAGAAAACAGGCCCGATGCATAACCGGGTCAAAGAATAAAACCAGACACTGGAACAATGCCGCAAACAAAACAATCCCAAGTGTCCATGCCGGAGCAATGGCTGGTCGTCAGCGACCTGGATGGCACTCTTCTCGACCACTTTACCTACTCCCACTCAGCGGCGGATCCTACGCTGAGACTTCTGGAAGAACAGGCCATCCCCCTGATCCTGAACAGCAGTAAAACCCGCGAAGAAATGCTGGAGCTCAGGCAGTCCCTCAACAACCACCACCCGTTTATCGTCGAGAACGGGTCGGCGATATTCATCCCTGAGGGTTACTTTCCCCGTAAGCCTGAACATGCGCACGATGAAAACGGTTACTGGGTACTTGAACCAGGTGCGTCCCGCGCTCGACTGCTCGAATTCCTCGAGCGGGACCAGCAAAAACACCCGCGCACTTACCTGAACTTCGAAGCAGCCAGCACCGAAGAAATCGTCGCGGCAACCGGGCTTTCTACTGCTGAGGCAGTACAGGCACAAGCGCGGGACTATTCCGAACCACTTCTGTGGCAGGGTGACGAGCAGCAAAAAGCCGCGTTTATAGCGCGCGCCAACGCCGCCGGCTTCAGCACTTTGCAGGGCGGCCGCTTCCTGCACCTTCTGGGCCAGACCGATAAAGGTATCGCCACGCGCCTGCTGAAAAAAACCTACCAAGCATTCAGCGACCGCGAATACCGGCTGATTGCCAGTGGTGATGGCCCCAACGATCTGGACATGCTCAGGGTGGCCGATATCGCCATCATTGTTCGATCACCGGTTCACCCGCCGCCAGCACTTAACGCCCATCCACAACTCATTGTTACCGACGAACTCGGCCCACTTGGCTGGGCCCTGGCCATTCGGGCCGCTTTATTCCCGGACACCCAACAATTCCAAACCGGAGGGAGTACCCCGTGACTGATTTTTTCCAGAACGGCGCCATCACGACCCTGCACAACCTCTGCAATCGCACGCTCGAAGATATGGAATCGGAGTTGATGCGATTTTCCCGGCAGCGCCCGATGACTCTGCTGCTGCCATCACTCTATTCCGAGCTGGAAGGCGAAGCCCTGCCGCGGATCCTGAAAATCCTGGCCGAGGTACCCTATATCTCGGAGATTGTTATCGGTCTCGACCGCGCGGATGAATCGCAATATAGAGACGCTCTGCGCCAGTTCAGCGTGTTACCGCAGCATGTTCGCGTGCTGTGGAATGATGGCCCCAGGTTGCGGGAACTGGATGAACAGCTGCGACGGGATGGCCTCGCCCCCAAAGAAGCCGGTAAAGGGCGCAACGTATGGTACTGCCTCGGCTACATTCTCGCTTCCGGACGCGGTGAAGCCATTGCACTGCACGATTGCGATATCGTCACTTACGATCGCATGTTGCTGGCGCGCCTGTTCTATCCGGTCGCCAACCCCAGCTTCAGTTACGAATTCTGCAAGGGTTACTATTCCCGGGTCGCCGGAGGGAAAATCAACGGCCGCGTGTGCCGACTGTTGGTCACTCCACTCATCCGCACGCTCAAGAAAATTTACGGCCACACCGACTACCTGGAATACATGGATAGCTTCCGCTACTCCCTCGCCGGTGAATTTTCCTTCCGCCGCGATGTGATCAATGACCTGCGCATCCCCAGCGACTGGGGGCTGGAAATCGGCGTGCTGTCAGAAATGCACCGCAACTACTCCACCAACCGCCTGTGCCAGGTGGATATCGCCCACGCGTACGATCACAAGCACCAGGATGTGTCATTTGATGACGAGCATGGCGGTTTGTCGAAGATGTCCATCGATATTGCAAAATCCATGTTCCGCAAACTCGCCACCCAGGGCACCGTGTTTTCGTCAGAGACCTTCCGCAGTATCAAGGCCACCTATTTCCGCGTAGCGCTGGACTTTGTCGAAACCTACCGCAATGACGCCATCATAAATGGCCTGAATTTTGATATACACAAAGAAGAGCAAACCGTAGAACTGTTCGCCAGTAACCTGGTGAAAGCCGGGCAGGCATTCCTCGAAAACCCGATGGAAACGCCCTTTATCCCCAGCTGGAACCGCATCACCAGTGCAGAACCGGGGTTTCTAAAACAACTTAAACACGCCGTGGAAGCGGACTACGAAGAATTCAATCGATAAGCCGCCACGCGGTAAAAGAGCAAGTAATTGGGAGCATTTGTGACACATCCTTCGGCCGAGTTACCTATCAGAGAAGTACTACACCAGAAAGTGGTCGATCATCTGAACGTGATCTATCCGGAACTCGACACCCAGACGATCGCCCATGAACTGGTTCATACCATACGCCTCGACGAAGACTGTCAGACCCCGCTTGCCCATAAAAACCTCTGGGACCAGACGGATGTTGCCGTCATTACCTACGGCAACACCATTCTGAGCGACGATCAGCCGCCCCTGAAAACGCTGCATCACTTTCTCCAGACCCACTTCCCCATGCTGATCAACAGCGTGCATATCCTGCCGTTTTTCCCGTATACCAGTGACGACGGCTTTGCGGTGTCGGCGTACAAGCAGGTGGATCCGGTGCTCGGCGACTGGAGTGATATTCTGCGGATCAGTACCGATTTTCACCTGATGGCGGATCTCGTGATCAACCACTGCTCTGCCCAGCACGAGTGGTTTCTCAACTACCAGCAAGGCACAGATCCCGGCAGTGATTTTTTCCTCGAAGTGGATCCGGAAGAAGACCTGAGCCAGGTCGTGCGCCCACGCACCAGTCCACTGCTGCGCGCCACGTCAACGCCAAGGGGAACCCGCTATGTCTGGTGCACCTTCGGGCACGACCAGGTCGACCTGAATTTCCGCAACCCGAAAGTGCTGGCGAAAATTGTCGATATCATCCGTCTCTATCTGGACATGGGCGTCCGTATATTTCGCCTGGATGCAGTCGCCTTTATCTGGAAGCGCGCCGGCAGCAATTGTCTCAATCTCAAGGAAACTCATGAAATCGTCCGCTTGTTGCGCACACTGATCGAGCATGCCGATCCCAATGCCGTCATCATTACCGAGACCAATATTCCCAACCGCGAGAACCTGTCCTATTTCGGTAATGCCAACGAAGCACACTGCATCTACAACTTTTCCCTGCCGCCCCTGCTGGTCAACACCCTGATCTCCGGTAACTGCAAACACCTGAAAAACTGGCTGATGAGTATGCCGCCGGCACAGAACGGCACCACCTACTTCAATTTCATCGCCTCGCACGATGGAATTGGCCTGCGCCCGGTGGAAGGCCTGCTGGACGACAACGAGCAGGAAGCCCTGATCCAGACCATGGAAAACTTCGGAGGACAAATCTCCTGGCGCGCACTGGACGACGGCAGTAACAAGCCCTACGAAATCAATATTTCACTCATCGATGCATTGAAAGGAACAACCGCTGGAGAAGACCAGTGGCAATTGCGGCGCTTTATCTGCGCCCACGCCATCATGCTGGCACTGGAGGGCATCCCGGCGTTCTATCTGCACAGTCTGGTCGGTACGACCAATGACTACGAGCGCATGAAAGAGCATGGCCACAACCGCGCGATCAACCGCCGGCAGTGGCAGGAGCAGGAACTGAATGAAAAACTGGCCGATCCGGAAAGCCATCATCACAAGGTGTTTTACCAGCTGCGCCGCCTGATTCAGCTGCGCCGGGATCAACCCGCCTTCCACCCCAACGCCACCCAGTTCACCCTGCACCTGGGAGAACAGGTCTTCGCATTCTGGCGTCAGAGCCTGGACCGCCGGCAGAGTATTTTCTGCCTGAACAATATCTCCGACCAGCCACAGACGATTTCCCTCAATGCTATCAACCTGATCGGAACCGACAGCTGGAAAGACCTGGTCAGCGATGAAATTTTTGAAGACATGCTGGGATCGGTAACCCTCGATCCCTACCAGACCCTGTGGATCACTAACCGGCACTAAACAAAAAAGCGGGCCAGGCTGCCAATGCCTGGCCCGCTTTTATAGCTGCACCAGACTACTCATCAATCCTGGCGCAGAGTCCCCATTGGGATGGGAATATCAAAATAGTCAGCACCTGCGCCCATACCGCTCTCGCAACTGTTCGGCGGCAGCGTGCAGGCATTGCGCGTTGACGGACACTCCGCCGCCCAGAACATATATCCAAGGAAACCCGCGCTGCTACCTGCACCGTTAGGCTGCACGGTCTGTACAAACTCGGCCTTCTGCAATTGGGTGGAATTCAGGAAATCCACGCAGTTCTCGTTTGGCTGGTTGCCATCCGTCAGCCACATACTTACTGCAACTTTGGCCGGTGCCTTCGGTAAGATCGGCGGGTTGTAGTTGAACTTGCCATCCACATGTTCCTGCCACTGGTCGGTTGTCGGCTCACCTCTCGGTACCATGGCATTGATGTAGTCGAGCTTACCGTTCGGCAGCCAGTCTGCTGACGCGCGCCGGCTCAACTCCTGCAGGTAGCGATTGCCCACCGCCAGATCCATGGTCAACAGTCCCCCGCCGCTCAAAGAGCGGTAGGTATCGATAAACGTCTCAATACCAGCCAACTGTTCTGCATCGGGAGTGCCGTTTTCCCAGTCAATCTCAAAGCCATCCAGCCCGAGATCCAGCACCAACTGGTGCGATAATGTGGCCAGCCCCGCGGCATCGTTGGTTAGCGCGGTATCCCAGGCGTCGGTGTACGTAAGTCCGCCCATGGAAACCATGACGCGGATGCCGTGCACCTTGAAGTAGTCAACAACATCTCTGGTCATACCCCGCGGGACGCCATTGAGGAAATTCTCGTCAGTGGTCTGCTCCAGCAGCTTCATCGGTTCCAGGAAGCTCAGTATCACCAGATTGACTGACGGCGTGCCGTCGCCGCGATCAACAATCCAGTGATTTGCCTGGTCAAATTCCGCACCGGCCGCCGTATCCCGCGGCTGACTCCAGTCGCAATAGTGATTACCGCAATGCCAAACACCATAAATGGACATGGGCGTACCGCTCCCTCCAGAGGAGGAACCTCCCGAAGAAGAGCTGGAAGATGAGGAGCTGCCGCCAGAACTGGAGGAGGAACCGCTGGTATCACAGGCGCCCAGTGAGACCCAGGGATCCCCTTTATGCGGCTGGTCTTTGGTACTGGTCGCGGCGGACGCCTCGTAAGCGGTGCTGTTGTATTGCACCTGATCGCCAGTTTGATAGCTGATATGTCTATCCCAGGTGGACAACCCGGAACAATCGAATGCAAACCCTGGCGACGCCAGAAAGAGTCCGAAACAAGTGAAGAGTACTGCGGCTGTTTGTCTTAGCATTTTATTATCCTTGTCAGCTGTAGCCCATTTGAAAAAGGGCCTTGAGCACGCCGGCAGGACGCCATTATCCAAACCACGTAACAGCAATGACGGTGACTGCGAAACGCACAATGTAAATAACTACCACAAATACATCAGTTTCAAGTTAGAAGATAACAAGATGAACGGCAACAACCTTCAGCGATGTTTCCTGTTTAGGTGCTGGGAAGTGTTCGAAATGCATACAAGTTGGTACGAGAATACCAACTGGAAGATGCCAATTGAGGATAATCAAAGTCTGTGAAGGAAGGTTGGTGCGGCAGGCCGGACGTGCAAAGTAAACCGTGGTCAGCCCATACCTGCCGGGGTCAATAACAGACCTGGGCCTATCAACCTGGCGTCTGCTCACGCTCCAATGACACCCACTGGCCAACCCGAACTTCATTGCCTTTGCCGGGTGCCGCCGGAATATTCTGTGCCAACAGTAGCGAGCAGGCCGCCATGGCAGCACCGCACCAGAACACGGCTGCAGGAGAGACCAGCCATAAAAGGCCAAACAGCACAGGAATGACCACTGCTGCAATATGATTGATTGTGAAGCTCACCGCGGCGGAAGAGGCTATATCGCGCTCATCGACGATTTTCTGGAAATAGGTCTTGATGGCAATGGCCATGGAGAAAAACAGGTGATCGATGATATACAGCGCCGCCGCCGCAGTTGCGGTTTCCACCAGGGCGTAACCACCGAATACGATGATCAAGCCAATGTATTCCAGTGTCAGTGCGCGGCGCTCACCAAAGCGAACAATAAAACGGCCAATTTTCGGTGCCAGATAAAGGTTCAGCAGGTGATTGGCTATAAACAGCTGAGCAATTTCGGCAACGCTGTAGTCAAATTTTTCCACCATCAGGAACCCGGCAAATACCACAAAGATCTGCCGCCGCGCGCCACTCATAAACGTCAGTGCGTAGTAGAGCCAGTAGCGTTTACGCAATATCAGTTTTTTGTGCTGCGCGTGTGGCTGCGCAAATGCCGGGAAGGTTATCCAAAGTGCTGCGACGATCACCACGGTGAGGCCACCGCCAAGCAGATAGATCCAGGTGTAATCCAGCTGCCACTGGTCAGACATCAGCCATACCAGCCCATAGGCCAACAGCGAGGCAAGGGAACCCACAGCCATGATCCGGCCGAGCCAGATTGCGGCGCTATCCTTCGGCAGCCACTGTAAAGCAAGCGACGTTTTCAGGGCCTCGTAATAGTGAAACCCCACCGACATCAGCAATGTCGTCAGAAGCAGCCCCAATGTACTGGGAAAAAAACCGGTGATCGCTACCCCAATGCCAGTGGCGATCAGCGAGATAAACGCCAGGCGCTGCTCCCGGATAAGGAGCAATACAAATACAACAGTAAATGCCAGAAAGCCGGGGATCTCCCGTACACTCTGTAACAGGCCGATTTCCGCCCCGGTGAACTGGGCCCGCTCTATGACGAAATTGTTCAGCAGCGCCTGCCACACGCCAAACGATAGCGGCATCGCCAGGGCGAGCAATAACAGCAGGATTTCCGGGCGGCGCCAGTTGGGTTTAGCAAACATAGAAGGTCAGCTCTCGGAGGCTTCCGATTGGTGAATACACAGTTGGCGCAGTGCGCCGCTAAGCCAAGCAAGGACAAACGCACCCAAACTGAAAATACCAGCCCACAACAACGTGGTCAGCGGTGCGGCAAATTCACTGATGGCGCCAGCCAGCAAAGCGCCGACAGCAGCGGAGCCAAACAGCGATAGCTGGTAAATCGAAATGATACGGCTGCGAACCTGTTCCGGCGCCAGCAACTGAACGATTGCCTTGCCCAGTGCGGCGGAAGCTGCGGCCACCGCGCCCCAGCATGCACACAGAAGCATGAGACCAAATGGCGTAGGTCCAAAGCTGATCGCAATCAGCAGCGCTGCGCTATACAGCAGACACATCAATACGCCCCGCCCGGGACGTTCGCCCTGCCCCCGCCGCAACATAACGACCGTGGCCGCCACAGTACCGGCAATAAAGGCGATCTGCAGGGTCGCATAATACCCGGCGCCGCGCCCGTATCCGTCGGCAAGCAGCGGCAGCACAACCAGGAAAACCCCGATGTGCACCAGGCCGTTAAAGCCGACCAGCACGACCAGCTCTGAAATAGCCCGGCTTTTACCGACTTCAGAAAATCCTTCGAGCAGTGCAAGCGGCAATTTTTGCTGTGAGCGTTCCGGCGCCGGGCCCAGATGCCGCATGGCATAAAAAAAGATCGCCGCGGCACAGAGCACGGCAATCTGGATCATCAGCAGCAGCTCCGCGCCCCACTGGTCGAAGCGGCTCGCCAACACCATACCGACCGCCTGCCCACCGTACTGGGCGAGCATCATCCAGGTTACCGTATGCTGCACCCGGCTCTCGCTCACCCGCGCCGCACTGCTGCCGGCAGCCGGGCGGGTACAGCGCTGCACCAGGTTGTCCCGCGCGGGCTGCAAAAAGGCCGCACAAACCCCCAGGCTCATACCGTAGGCCAGTAGTAGCGGCAAACTCGGCACATAAGCCAGCAGGAACGTCGCCAGACATGCGTGGCACAACGCGAGACCAAGACAGGAAAGCGCCGCAACCCGGGCCGAATCAAAACGATCGGCAAGTGCGCCACCAAACAGCAGGAATAACAGATTGGGCAACAACACCGAGGCCTGCACCCAGCCCAGTTGCAAGGCCGGAAGGTCCATCAGGGAAACCGCTATCCACGGCAACAGAACTACCTGTAGCCCGGTAGCCAAAGATGTACCGCTATAGCCCAAAAGAAAAGTTCGCAGCCGTGTAGCCAGTGCGGGAAATGCCATTACAGATTCCGGAAATGCCGGGAGCTACGCACGATTGATAACGCCGCCTTACCCCAGCTCTAGCGCATTGGGCCACAGGCCCGGGACTTCAGGGCGGCAATTGTCCCACAGAGTCGGCCCAAATGCGCGCCGCACAATTTAGCGGATAATCCGCATGGGCCAAAAGCTCCGCACGAGGCGTCGCAGTTGTTTCTCCGCCGCAGGGTCACCGGCGTAGGCCGCTTTTTCATAGGCGGCAGTAATATGCGCCGCCATGGGACCCAGGCGAGGCAGTTCACGAGCTACCCGATGCGCGAACTCACCTGGTGTTTCGCCAGGGTTTCGCGCCAGCCCGGCGCGCGCCATGCGCCGGCAAAACCGCAGGTATTGTCGGCTCGCGGCCGGCAGGCGGGGGCCACGGCTGCTGATATTCAGCCAGATCAGCAAGACTACCAAAGCCAGAATGATCGGCGCCGCCATAAATACCGCCAGTCGCAACGGCGAGATTTCCCCCAGCAAACGCTGCAGGACACCCTGCTGGCGCTCACTGTCGAAGCTCACCACGGTCTGATACCAGCGGTAATTGATCATGTCCCATTGCAGGCGCAGACGGGAGACAAACCCGATTTTGTGCAGGGGTAACAGCGAATCCTCCATGAATTCATCGGCAGCCGCCGACTGCAATCCGTCGCGAATCCTTTCGGGAGAAACCGCAGCGGTCGGATCCACCCGCACCCAGCCGCGCTCGGTCAGCCATATCTCGGCCCAGGCGTGTGCATCATACTGGCGTACCAGCAGGTACTCTTCCTGCTCCACCCATTCCCCACCCTGATAACCGGCCACCACGCGCGCGGGCACACCGGCCGCACGCATGGTGAACACATAACTGCTGGCGAAATGTTCACAGAACCCCTGGCGGGTACCAAACAGAAATTCATCCACTGAATCCGCTCCCAGAACCGGTGGACGAAGGGTGTAGGTAAACCCCTGGTGGAACAGGTCCAGCAGCTCACCGGATATCTGTTCCGGTTGCAGCCCCCGGGCAATTTGCTTCTCAGCCCACTGCCGCGCATGCGGGTTGCCAGCGGGCGGCAGCTGCAGGTTGCGGCGCCGCTCCCAACTGGTCAGTTCGTCTTGCCCGGATATGCTTTCCCGCGGCCAGGAGCGCACTTCGTACGCCAGGCGGTTTGCCACGGGCATTTTGTACACCAGCGTGTCATCCGGTGTTTCACGCACACCGCGGGTTTTCGAATTGGGCCTGGCCATGGCGAACAGCCAGGGGCTGTGCGTCGCTTCCTGAATTACCCGATAGCGATAACGTGGCCCAACCGCAGGTAGCGGCTGCTCTTCAGATTCAGCACCGCGCTGCAAGCGACTGCGCCCACGGCTCCAGTGGGAAAAGCCGTCACTCACACCCGGCTCACTCCAACGTCGCCCGTCGAAGTGGGTATACACCAACCCCCGCCAATAGCGCTGCTCCGGGGGAGGCACGGCGCCGTCAAAAGCAATGCGTAATGCCGGCTTGGCGGATTTTGACAGCTGGCTGAATTCACCGGGACTCATGGAATCACTGATCCCTGTGGTTGCGCTGGCACCGTTCTGTGGCACCGCCCACAGCGGGCCGAGGCGCGGCATAACCACAAACAATAGCACCATAACCGGAACCGCCTGAGCCAGTAATTTGGCCGACATACTCAGCGCGCGTTGCGGCCGGGCACTTGCCCGCCCCTGCTGCGCGGCAAGCGCTGCGGTAATGATCACGGTGCAGAGAATGCCGTACAGTGCGTATGGAATCGTCTGTTCGAACACAAACAGCGTCGCGGCCAGGAAGTACGCCAGCATCAGGCTGAGCAGCGCATCCCGGCGACTGACCAGCTCGATATTCTTAAGCGTAAAAGACACCGCCAACAGGGCCACCATCGGCTCCAGCGCAAACCAGCGCCGGTAAGTAAGTGCCAACCCGGCGATGGCAAGCAATACAGCGATTGACTTAACCAGACGCCCCGGCATTTCCCGACGACCGCGAAAGACTTCAAGACGCCAGTAAACCGCCAGGCACCAGGCGCCGACCAGCCACAGGGGTAAGTGCGCAAACTGGGGCAACAGTACGGCGAGCTGTGCAGCAAAGATCCACAACAGGCTCTCGCGCGGCAGCAAAGTGCGCAATTGGCTGTTCGCCGCGTTCACCGGCTCACCCCCTGCACGGGAAATAATGCCAGCAGGCCCAGTATTTTCTGTTTGTGCGCAGTGCCAAGGCCCGGCCCGAGGGTATGCCCGGGGATACGCAAACCATAAGGAACCTGCGCTCGCTCGGCTTCCAGCACCCAGGCGCAGAGATTACTGAGACGGGTTTCAACATCGCGACCGGCGAGCAGGTCCCAATCGAGCCAGAGACGGGTATCGCTGCCCGTCACGTACTCTTTACTGTTGAGGTCGCGACCGCTGGCATACTGTTTCCATGCCACGTGGCGCAGCGAATCTCCGGGCTGATAGCGCTTCAATCCGGCAAAGTCGTCGCCGCCGGTCGCCAACTGTTGCTGTTGTTCACCCTCCCCCACAGTGGCGCCAATCGGCAGCGGCCCGGCGGATTTGGGTTGTGGATAGACCAGGAACTCCACATTCAGGTCCACCCAGCTCCAACACTGAAACAGGCCCAGAGGAAAGCGACTGTCGACGCGAATACGCGGCGCCATCACCCTTCCTCGCTGCACCAATGGCATACCAATGCGTACTTCACCTCGATCACCGGCACTGTCTACCAGATCAAAGGTGGCTCCCTCTTCAGGCGGCCAGCTGAGTCGTACCCGCTCGTGATGGCGTTTGCCGGTTTTCGCCACTCTGACCTTGACCTGGCCGTAGTCTCCAGCGAATACCGGCTCGACATCCAGGCGCTGCAATTGCAGTCCGGCCAGGTTGGCAAAGGTGTGTACCGGCATGATGATAAACAGGCCTACCAGCAGGAAGGCCAGGGCAAATACGAGGTTGTTTTCATAGTTGGTGCCGAGCAACCAAAGAAGCGCGATCACCAGCAGGAATGCCAGCCCGGCGCCAGTGGGCAGGATAAAGAGCTTACGGTGATCCAGGGTCACGCTCTGCGCGGGCGGCAATCGCCGGCTGAGCCAGCGCTGCCCTCTTTCCTGCAGGCGCGAGCTCTGCCACCAACGGTTGCCTTTCGCTGACGATTGGACGTTCATCGTGCTACCCACGTCAGGCGGCAATGATATCGACCTGGTGCACCATCCGCTCCACGAGCTGGGAGCCGTCGACACCGTCACTCTGCAGGCGGTGGCCGGCCACGGAAGGCAATACAGCCTGCAGGTCTTCCGGCAACAAGTGGCCGCGACCGTGAATCAGTGCCCAGGCGCGCGCGGCATGCAGCAATGCCAGCGCACCGCGGGGGGAGAGGCCGACGGCACATTCCGGGCTCTGGCGACTGTGCTGAACCAGGCGCTCGAGGTAGTCGAGTAGTGAGTCGGAAGCCTTCACCTGCCTAACGAGGGACTGTAATTTTTTCAATCCCTCAATATTGATACGCGGTTTCAGTTGTGCCAGTTGTACCCTTGGGTCTACGCCCTGAAACAGGGCCCGCTCGGCTTCACGGGTGGGATACCCGAGGCTGATACGCATCAGGAAGCGGTCGAGCTGGGATTCAGGCAGCACGAATGTGCCGGACTGTTGCAGGGGGTTCTGGGTAGCAATGACGAAGAAGGGCTCGGGCAGCTGGCGGGTTTCACCGTCGATACTGACCTGGCGCTCTTCCATCGCTTCCAGTAGTGCGCTCTGGGTTTTCGGGGAGGAGCGATTGATTTCGTCCGCCAGCAGTAGCTGGCTGAACACGGGGCCTTCGTGAAAACGGAATTGACCGCTATCCCGCTCGAAAATACTGACGCCGAGAATATCGGCCGGAAGCATGTCACTGGTGAACTGTACCCGGTTGTAGGAAAGACCGAGCACCTGGGCCAGCGCGTGTGCCAGGGTGGTTTTACCCATTCCCGGCAGGTCTTCGATCAACAGGTGGCCACGCGCCAGGAGGCAGGCCAGCGCCAGTTTTACCTGGTGCTCTTTTCCCAGGAGTACTTTGCCGATATCGGCAACAATAGCGGAGATAATTTTCTGCACGGCAAATCCATTACTGCTCGGTTTTTCTTCCCCTGCCGCCTAATGGAAGCGTCTCCAGAAAGCACAGTGGCGGCCCTGCCTGCGAGGAAAGTTTTCGGGACACGAGCTAGGCGCCCCCCCTTAACCCATCCATGGGGGCTCTTGCGCGACATCCATGTCGCAGAAGGTCCCAAAAACTTTCTCCGCAGGCAGAGCCTTCAATTCGAGGTTCGCAGAGCCTAGCCCTTCCCCTCGAACGAATAATTAATGATAGGCCCCGACAGAGAGGAGCCTATTTTCAAAGTTGCAATCCGTGCCATTGTGACCCTTTTATACGAGTGCCGACAAGCCTCTCGCCAGGTCCGCCTTCAGATCCTCTACATTCTCCAGTCCGGCAGAAATCCGGATCAGGTTTTCCGCGATGCCTGCCCGCGCCTTGTCTTCCTCACTCAGGCGACCATGGGTGGTGGTTGCCGGGTGGACAATCGTGCTTTTCGCATCGCCGAGGTTGGCGGTGACTGAGAAGATCTTGCATGCGTCGATCACTTTCCACGCCGCTTCGCGACCACCCTTGACGGTAAAACTGAACACCGCACCAAAACCGTTTTGCTGCGCCGCCGCCAACTGATGTCCAGGATGGCTGGGCAAGCCGACAAAATTGACCTTCTCGACCGCCGGCTGCTCATTGAGCCACCAGGCGATATCCAGTGCGTTGGTGCAGTGGGCCTGCATACGCAGCTTGAGGGTTTCCAGACCTTTCAGGAATACCCATGCATTGAACGGGCTCATGCTCGGACCGCAGGTACGCAGGAAGATGACGACTTCGTCCATAACTTCCTTCTTGCCCACCACAACACCACCCACGCAGCGGCCCTGGCCGTCGAGGAATTTGGTGGCGGAGTGGACGACGATATCGGCACCAAGCGCCAGCGGTTGCTGAAGGGCCGGGGTGCAGAAGCAGTTGTCGACCACCAGCTGGGCACCGGCGCTGTGGGCCAGGTCGGCCATGGCGCGAATATCAGCAACCTCGCACAGGGGGTTGGATGGGGTTTCCATAAACAGCAGCTTGGTGTCGCCATCCAGCGCGTCTTTCCACGCCTGGAAGTCGGTCAGGTCAACAAAGGTTACCTTGACGCCAAACTTCACCATGTAGCGGGTGAATAGCGCAGTAGTGGTGCCAAAAACACTGCGCGAGCAGATCACTTTGTCACCGCTTTTCAGCAATGCCATGCACAGGCTCAGGATCGCGGCCATGCCACTGGAAGTTGCAACCGCGGCTTCACCACCTTCCATCGCGGCGATGCGCTCTTCGAACATACGCACAGTGGGGTTGGTGTAGCGCGAGTAGACGTTACCGGGAGACTCTCCGGAGAAACGCGCGGCGGCTTCAGCCGCTGAGGGAAAGACGTAACTTGAGGTGGTGAAAATGGGTTCGGAGTGCTCGCCCTCCGCCGACCGGCTCTGGCCTGCACGTACCGCCAGAGTTTCCAGTGCGTAGCCGTCGTCTTCAAACATGAATTAACCGTCCCGGGTTTATGTAATTGGAGGCGGTAATCTTACCCTATGAAACGGCACAACGCTGAGTGGAAGATACAAATGCGACGGTGCCCGACGTTTCGCCAAGCGATGCCGTTGCTTGCACCTAAAACAACTCGGCCCACCGATTGGTGGGCCGAATATGCGATTCAACAACAAAATGAACGGAAATTACATCGAGCTCTGATTGCCCTTGTTTTCCTTCGCATTGTCGTTGCGTGCAGCGTGCAGGCTATTGAGGTATTCCTCGGTCACGTCACCAGTGATGTACTCACCGTCGAAAACTGAGTTCTCAAACTGCTTGATTTCAGTGTTGCCTTCACCGGAAGAAACGATCAGGTCTTCGAGCTCCTGGTAAATCAGCCAGTCTGCGCCGATCTCCTCACGTACCTCTTCCGTGGTACGACCGTGGGCTACCAGCTCGGAAGCGGAAGGCATATCGATACCGTATACATTCGGATATTTCACCGCTGGTGCCGCGGATGCGAAGTACACCTTGTTTGCACCGGCATCCCGTGCCATCTGGATAATCTGTTTGCAGGTAGTACCACGCACGATGGAATCGTCTACCAGCAGCACATTCTTGCCACGGAATTCCAACTCAATCGGGTTCAGTTTCTGGCGCACAGACTTCTTGCGCTGCTTCTGGCCCGGCATGATAAAAGTACGGCCGATATAGCGGTTTTTCACCAGACCTTCACGGAATTTCACGCCCAGGCGGTGTGCCGCCATCTGGCCCGCGGAGCGGGAGGAATCCGGGATCGGGATAACCACGTCGATATCGTGGTCGGGGCGCTCACGCAGGATTTTCTCCGCCAGGTGTTCACCCTGACGCAGGCGCGCCTTGTGTACAGAGACGCCATCCATGATGGAGTCCGGGCGGGCGAAATATACGTGCTCGAAAATGCACGGGCGCAGCTGCGGATTTTCCGCGCACTGCTCGGAGTGCACAGTGCCGTCGAGTTCAATGTAAATACATTCACCCGGTGCCACGTCACGCACCAGGGTGTAGCCCAGCACGTCCAGCGCTACTGACTCAGAGGCCACCATATACTCGGTGCCGTTTTCAGTTTCGCGCTTACCGTAAACCAGCGGGCGGATCCCGTTTGGATCGCGGAAGGCAACGACGCCATAGCCGACGATCATCGCCACACAGGCGTAGCCGCCGCGCACACGCTTGTGCACCGCGCGCATGGCGGTAAAGATGTCCTGAGCTTTCGGCTGAAGCTCGTGCAGCTTATGCAGCTCGTGGGCGAAAACATTGAGCAGGACTTCGGAGTCGGAGTCCGTATTGATATGTCGCAGGTCCTGCTGGAAGATTTCTTCGCTCACCTCTTTGACATTGGTGAGGTTGCCATTGTGGGCCATGGCGATGCCGTAAGGGGAGTTCACGTAAAAGGGCTGGGCCAGCGCCGGACCCGAGCTGCCAGCGGTGGGGTAACGCACATGACCGATACCGAAATTGCCAGTAAGGCGCTGCATATGGCGCGCGCGGAACACGTCGCGCACCAGGCCGTTCGCCTTCTGCTGGTTCAGACGGTCACCATCACAGGTGACGATACCTGCGGCATCCTGGCCCCGGTGCTGCAGCATAGTGAGCGCGTCATATAACTGCAGATTGACGTCACTCTTGCCAACGATTCCAACGATGCCACACATACTTCAGATAACCCCAGTCATATCGAGAAAATAAGGTGAGACCCCGCGCCGCGTCCAGCAGCCCGAAAATCAATCAAATTGCCCTGCGAAGAATTCCTTGATCGCGCCTGCCGCTTCGCGCGCACGATCTTCAAATTCGAGAAAATGGGGAATGAGCCTCGACTCTCTCCACCAGCCATCTTCCTCCACCGGTACCAGTGCAGGCGCAAAAATCAGTAACGCCAACACGATAATGCAGCCGCGAAACAACCCAAACACCATACCCAGAACCCGGTCTGTACCTGAAAGCCCCGTGGCTTCAACAAAGGCAGACAGAGTCATATTGAGGCCGGCTCCGGCCAGCAGGGTAAAGATGAACAGGATGGCGAAGGCCGCAATGGCCTGTAATGATGGTGTATCGACAAGGTTGGAAAGCAGTGGCGCCAGCTGATCCCGGAACATCATTGCCACCACAAACGCCGCCACCCAGGTAAGCAGCGACAAGACTTCACGCACGAAGCCTCGGCTCATGCCGATGAGCGTGGAAATGGCCACGATTGCCAGAATGGTCCAGTCAGCCCAGTTCATTCAACCCTTACCTGCTACACGGCGGCTGCCGCGAAGAGCGCGCATTCTAACTTACCGACCGGAGCCCGTGAAGCAGTTCACTCTGCGTATCACCAATATGCACAGTCTTTTAGGAAAACAGTGTTCTCCAGAAAGCGCTTTCGACTGTCTGTTCACACCGCTGGGGTTCAGCAAGATCCAGCTCAGACCTTGTATTTCAGCACCAGAGTCTGCGTATTGAGGAGTTTATCCAGCCGGCCTTTATCTGACTGGGCATCCGCCTTATCCAGTTTGGGGCCGACAAATACGCGTACAAACCGACCTTTCGGCGTTTCAACCGAACGAGTGAATGCACGGAACCCGGCATCCAGCAACTTGCCTCGCATCCGGTCGGCACTGGCGACATCGCGATACGCACCAACCTGGACCACCCACCCCTCTGGCAGCCCCTGTTTGTCGAGACTGACTTTTTCTTCCGTCGCTTTTGCCGGCGCGGGCGTCGCCGCAGGTTCAGCCTGCTCAGCCGCCTGCGGCACTTTCGCCACGGGCTTAGCCTCTATGGCAGTCTTGTCTGCAGCGACATCCTTCGAAGAGTCGGCCAGTGGTGCGGCAGGGTCCGGCGCAGGAGCGCGCTGCTCCGCAAACTCCGGCTGGAACACTTCATTGACGGGCGGCGCTGGCGCGACCTCTTTGACCGGCTCGGGCTCGGCGATAACAATCGGCTGTATCGCCGGCGCCGGCGGAATCTGGCTGGTCACGTCGATATAGCGTGTACCCTGGCGATCAAACAGGGACGGCAGGAATATGACGGCCAACGCGGCCAATACCAACGCACCAATGATGCGCTGCTTTACCCCATCATTGAGGCGCTTGCGCGGCTTGCCGCCACTAGAAAATGCTTTCGGGTCACTGTCCCTGCTGGCCATCACTGTCGTCTCGTATAAAGCCCAGTACTTCTGCAACGGTAAAGAAAGAACCGAAGACAAGCAACCTGTCACCCTCTTCCAGTTCCGCATGCAGGGATATCAGGCTTTCAGTGACTGGTGTACAGGCATCATAGATTCTTGCCGATGGGATGTCCGCCGCCGTCAAACCCGCAAGCAATTGTTCACAGCCGGCCGCACGCGGGTTGTCTGGCAACAGTGCCGGGTACCAGTGGTCCACCTTGGATGACAGCGGTGCCGCCAGCCCCGCAAGATCCTTGTCGGCCATGGCCGCGACCAGCGCCAGGGTGCGCCCTTTTACCGGGTGACGATCCAACCAGGCTGCCAGATATTCTGCGGCCGCCGGGTTATGCCCGACATCCAGTACCAGATCCAGATCGCGCCAACGCACCTGCTGGCAACGCCCTGGCATGCGCAACGCGCCCAGCACCTCACAGGTCTGCTCAATACCCGGAAGCTCGCCGGCAATCGCGAGCGCCGCAAGCGCCGCCGCGACGCTGGGCGGTGGCAAATGAATGTCAGGAATCCCGAAAGCGAGAGCCGGCTCAGCAGTCAGGTCGAATTGCTGACTCTCCATCTTGAATTGATGGCCAATAAAATAGCTGTCGCAGTCCAGGTTACGAGCAGCATCCACTACGGATGCCGGCGGCTGGGGATCGGCGCAGATAAATGTTTTCCCGGCTCGCAGGATGCCTGCTTTTTCACGCCCGATCGATTCCCGGTCATTGCCCAGCCAGGCTTCGTGATCCACGGCTACGCTGGTGATGATGGCAATATCCGCATCCACCAGATTTACCGCATCCAGACGTCCGCCCAGACCAACCTCCAACAGCGCAAATTCAACACCCGCCTGCTTGAACAGCCAAAAGGCCGCCAGGGTGGTAAATTCGAAATACGTCAGACTGACTTCAGCGCGGGCAGTCTCAACCGCCTCGAAGGCCTCGATCAACTGCGCGTCGCTCACCTCCTCGGCCCCGATGCGAATCCGCTCGTTGAAGCGCAGCAAATGGGGGGAGCTGTAAGCCCCGGTGGTATGGCCGCCCGCGGTCAGCAGGGCCTCAAGGGTACGCACACAGCTGCCTTTGCCATTGGTTCCGGCAACGGTAATCACCCGCTGCGCGGGCACAGTCACATCGAGCTTGTGGGCCACACTGGACACCCGTTCGAGCCCCAGTTCTATTTCTGTCGGGTGCAGTTGTTCCAGGCGTGCCAGCCAGGATTGCAGATCGCGCATGGGTATAGATCGGTAGTGAAAAGTGTGGGGATTTTAGTCGCGAATGGAGGCGGGGACGAGCCCCGCGCGGTGCGGGGCTCGTAGAGCATCAGTTGTTGGTGAGTTTACCCAGAATGCGGCTCACCGTATTGCGCATGTCATGGCGCGGAATAATCATATCTATGGCACCGTGATCCAGCAGGAACTCAGCGCGCTGGAAACCTTTCGGCAGTTTCTGGCGAATGGTTTGCTCGATGATATTCGGTCCGGCAAAACCCGCGCGTGCGCCCGGTTCTGCAGCATTGATGTCGCCAAGAAGCGCCAGCGAGGCAGAGACCCCACCATAGACAGGGTCTGTCATGATGGAAATGTAGGGCACGCCCGCCATTCGCAATTTTTCCAGCACTGCCGATGTTTTTGCCATCTGCATCAGGGAGATCAACGCTTCCTGCATGCGCGCGCCACCGGTCGCAGAGAAGCAAACCAGGGGAATGTTTTCATCCAGTGCACGCTGGGCAGCGCGGGTAAATTTCTCACCCACCACATAACCCATAGAGCCACCGTGGAAAGCAAACTCGAAAGCTACCGCCACCAGCGGTTTGCCTTCAAGCAGGCCCTGCATGGCGATCAGGGCATCTTTTTCACCGGTCGCTTTTTGCGCTTGGGTCAGACGATCCTTGTACTTCTTCACGTCTTTAAACTTGAGACGGTCAACTGGCTCCACATCCGTGGCCAGCTCTTCCCGGTGATCCGGATCGAGGAAAATATCCAGGCGCTTGCGCGCACCAATACGGAAGTGGTGCTCACACTTCGGACAAACGTCCAGGTTGCGCTCCAGCTCAGGACGGTAAAGCGTGGCATCACACTTGACGCACTTTTTCCAGACACCTTCAGGAACCTTGCTCGCGCCAGTACGGCGCTCGGTGCGAATCACCGCGGGAACAATCTTTTCTAACCAGCTCATTCTGTTTCCAATATCCAATGCTTGGCCGTCTTATGCTTGGTGGACGCCCCATCAGAGGCGCCTACCCTGCGGCCAGACAAATAGTAAGTGACCAATAATTCTGAAACCGCGAATTAAACCACTTTAACAGGTTTCGCTGCTGGCCAGTTAAGCCGCAACCATGGCCTTTCTGGCCACAGACTCACCAGCCGGGTCTCAGCGCTCAGCTATCAAGTGCTGCGCGCATTTCTCCCACCATGGCACCGATACGGTCTTTGGCGGCAGCCCCATCAACGGATTCGCCAATCGCCGATACCAGCACACTGCCCACGACCGCACCATCACCTTCGGCGCTCACCGCTTTGGCAGAAGCGCCGTCTTTGATACCAAAACCAACGCACACCGGCAAATCTGTGTGGCGACGAATTCGGCCCAGGTTTTCCCGTACAGAGTCCAGATCCAGGTGCCCGGCTCCGGTCACACCTTTCAGGGAGACATAGTAGACAAAGCCACTGGCCAGGCGCGTAATCTGTTCGATACGCGCATCACTGCTGGTGGGCGTCAGCAGGAAAATATTGCGCAAATCGCGGGCCTGCAGCAGTGCGTTTAGCGGGCCCGCCTCTTCTGCCGGCAGGTCCACCGTCAGAGCGCCGTCGGCCCCAGCCTCCTGCAGCCCGTCCGCAAAAGCTTCCAACCCCATCTTCACGATCGGGTTGGCATACCCCATCAGAATGACCGGGGTATCGGCGTCACGATTGCGGAACTCTTTTACCAGCTCCAGACATTTGCGCAGAGATGCCTTGTTTTCCAGCGCGCGCTCATGGCCTTTCTGGATCACCGGCCCTTCCGCCATCGGGTCAGAGAAAGGCACACCTAACTCGATCAGGTCCGAACCACTCGCCACCAGCTGATGCATCAGGGCAACGGTATTTTCGAGCCCCCCATCTCCGGCCACGATATAGGTGACCAACGCCTTGCGGCCCTCACCGCGCAACTGGGCAAAGCGGCGGTCAATTCTGTTTTCCTGTTTGCTTTCCAGGCTCATGGCGTCACTCCTAGACTTCGATGCCATCGATGGCGGCTACGGTAAAGATATCCTTGTCGCCACGACCGGACAGGTTGACCACAATATTCTGCTCAGGCGACATAGTCGCAGCCAACTTGAGACCGTAGGCCACCGCGTGACTGGACTCCAGTGCCGGCAAAATACCTTCTGTGCGGGTGAGCTGACGGAAAGCGGCCAGCGCTTCGTCGTCATTGGCCGCCACATATTCCACACGGCCAATATCTTTCAACCAGGCGTGCTCCGGACCGACACCCGGATAATCGAGACCGGCAGACACCGAGTGGGTTTCGATAATCTGGCCGTCCTCATCTTCCATCAGATAGGTACGATTACCGTGCAGGACACCCGGCACACCCACGTTCAGGGGCGCCGCGTGATGCCCGGTTTCAATGCCTTCTCCACCAGCCTCGACGCCGTACATTTTCACGGATTCGTCAGCGAGGAACGGGTGGAACAGGCCAATCGCATTAGAGCCACCACCAACGCAGGCCACCAGCGCATCCGGCAACTGGCCGAACTGCTCCAGGCTCTGGCGCCGGGCCTCGCGGCCAATCACGGAATTGAAATCGCGCACCAGCTGCGGGTAAGGATGGGGACCAGCAACGGTACCGATAATGTAAAAGGTGTCGTCCACATTGGTGACCCAGTCCCGCATGGCTTCGTTCATCGCGTCTTTCAGGGTCTTGGAGCCGGACTCCACCGGGATCACCTCGGCACCCAACAGCTTCATGCGGTACACATTCGGCGACTGGCGTTTGACGTCTTCAGCCCCCATGTAAACGGCACACTTCAGCCCCAGGCGCGCAGCCACGGTCGCGGTCGCCACACCATGCTGACCGGCACCGGTCTCAGCGATTACACGACTTTTACCGCTGTGTTTGGCCAGCAGGGCCTGGCCAACCGTGTTGTTAACCTTGTGCGCACCAGTGTGATTGAGATCTTCCCGCTTCAGCCAAATACGCGCACCGCCGGCCGACGCGGTGAGGCGCTCCGCCAAATACAATGGCGACGGACGACCGACATAGTGGGCCAGGTCGTAATCAAAGGCCGCGATGAACTCGGGATCCGTTTTGAGCCGCTGATACATTTCCTGCAGCTCGTCGAGCGCGCTGATAAGCGTCTCGGATACGAAGCGACCGCCGAATTCCCCAAAATGCCCGCGGGCATCCGGGTAAGCGCCATAGTCGATTGGCGAATTGGGTTTACTCACTGCTCAAACTCCTTGTGTAAATTCTGTTCGACAACAGCCGAACGCGCGGCACGAATAAACGCGCGAACTTTTTGTGGGTCCTTGCGCCCCGGCGCAGATTCCACGCCACCGCTTACATCCACGGCCTGCGGCCTCGCAGCCTCGATGGCTTCAGCCACATTGCCCGGCGTCAAGCCTCCGGCAAGGATCACATGCCGACCATTGCGAGCGGCATCCCGAGGCACTCGCTGCCAGTCAAAAGTGTCACCTGTACCGCCGGGCACCCCTTTGCGGTACGCATCAAGCAGGATCCCCCGGGCATCCGGATACGCAGCTATAGCTTCCACCGGATTCAATTCGGGCTTCATACGGATCGCTTTGATATAGGGGCGATGGAATTGACGGCAGTAGGGAGCTGTCTCGCTGCCGTGAAATTGCAGCAAATTCAGGGGCACCTGACCCAGCACCCGCTCCACCTGCTCGGGGTGTGCATCCACAAACAGCCCGGTAAGCACCGCAAATGGGGAAACTGCGCGTGCAATCTCTGCCGCCTGCTCCAGTGTTACATTGCGGGGGCTAGGCGGATAAAACACGAGGCCGAGCGCATCCGCACCGGCATCAACCGCCAATAATGCATCTTCAATAGAAGTGATTCCGCAGATTTTTACGCGCATAGTCCGTCAACCGCAGATACCGCCAGACCGACATCAGTCACAAAAACCGCAACGCCAATGGCCTGACAGCAGACATAATCAGGGAGCTCGGGATACTAGCAGATCACCGGAGTTGGTGGAACGCATGAGTCAGCTAACTGCTGTCCCACCACACGAATTCGCGCTTACGGCTGTGGCAGACCACCCAGGGGCAATGGTACCAGCAGCGGTCCAGGCTCGCGGTCGGGCAACGTAAACTCAGGCGGATACTCCACATCAACCAGATACAGCCCATGGGGTGGCGCCGTCACTCCGGCCGCACTGCGATCACGAGCCGCGAGTACCGTGCGCACCCAATCCGGCGACTGGTCACCCCGCCCTACCGCCATCAACACCCCGGCGATGTTCCGCACCATATGGTGCAGAAATGCAGTGGCACTCACTTCCAAAACAATCAATTGGCCAACGCGCCCAATATCCAACTGAATCAGCCGACGCACCGGCGACTTCGCCTGACACTGGGCGGCACGAAAGCTACTGAAATCGTGCTCACCGACCAGATGGGCAGCGCCAGCGCGCATCGCATCCATATCCAGGTGGCGCTCAGTCCAGGTTACTTCCGTCGCCGCCTGCGCGGAGCGGGTCGGGGCGCTGTGGATCAGGTAGCGGTATGTTCGACGCTTCGCCGAAAAACGAGCGTGAAACTGGGGCGGCATCTCCTGCGCCCAATGCACCCTGACATCAAACGGCATCTGCGTATTAACGCCCTGAATCCAGGCCTTGGCCGGCCGAATCGCCCGGGTATCGAAGTGAATCACCTGCCCGGTGGCGTGGACACCAGCATCGGTCCGCCCGGCGCACACCAGTGTTACCGGCTCCGCCGCGACTTTGGACAACGCCTGCTCAAGGGTCTCCTGCACTGTCTGCCGGTCGTGCTTTTGCTTTTGGAAACCGCGCATGCGGGTACCGCAATACTCGACTCCCAAGGCTATTCGCCGCACACCTTCGGGCAGCGCCTCCCCGGCCGGAACTTCACCATTGGGTTTATATTCGTAGCGTGTTTTCATCGATATCGCTGAATCGTCAGGCCTGTCACTACTGCTCTGCATCCAAGCTTAGAAGCACCATTCGCCAAAAAGAAAAGACCCCGCACATGTGCGGGGTCAATAGTGTTGTCGTAAACGACTGGAAACTTAACTCATGCGCTCAAGAAGCTCTTTTGCCCGCTGCTGTTGCTCACCAGCGGCTTCCTCGACGACTTCGCCGAGGATTTCACGAGCGCCATCTTTATCACCCATTTCAAGGTAGGCCTGGGCCAGCTCGAGCTTGGTGCTGACTTCATCACCGCCTTCCAGCAGGTTGAGCTCGGAATCCAGATCGCCTTCCAGGTCAAACCCCAGGTCCTCAAAGCTCTCTCCGTCCTGCTGCGCCGCAGGCTGGGCGGGGGCAGTTACCTGAGCGACATCCCTTGCCGGCGCTGCCTCAACAGCCACATCGGTCTGAGGCTCGAGATCTTCACCAAGGTCCAGATCACCAAGATCGATGGAATCCAGATCCAGGCCATCAAAATCACCACCGAAACTATCAAGTTCGTCATCGTCAAACGACAATTCCGCAGACTGACCAGCATCCACTGACGGCTCGGCGTCGATTCCGGTATCAGTGTCGCCGGAATCCAGGCTCAACTCGTCGGCATCATCCATCGGCGACAGGTCGAGATCAAATTCAAGGCCGCCCTGCTCCTCTTCGTTCGCTTCTGCATTGGCGATGGGCTCGCCAGACTCGGCGCTGAAATCGCTGTCGAGATCCAGACCATCCAGATCCAGCTCGCCGCCAGCCATCAGGTCGTCGAGGTTAAAGTCATCGCCATCACCGGCATCCGCGCCCTGCCCGGCTGACTCCGGTGCCGAATCAAGATCCAGTTCGCCGCCCAGATCCAGGTCATCACCGAGGTCCAGATCCAGCGAAAACTCATCGCTTTCCGCTTCTGCCGAACCGGCAGACACCGCATCGTCAGAGCCCAGCTCCAGATTCAGGTCGTCCAGCAGTGCGAGATCCTCATCACCCTGCGACCCTTCACCGGCCACTACCGTTTTGTCGGCACCGGAAAACTCTTCGAGATCATCAAAAGAGGCTGAGACATCAAAATCATCATCAAGACCGCCATCCAGGTCCGCACCCATGTCATCCAACTGGGCAGCTTCCAGGGATTCGCTGGAAAAATCATTCTCGGGCGCTTCAAACGGCCCGGCATCAGCGATGGTTTCACGCAGACGCGCGGCGCGGTCAGCCGCAGGCCCGTCGCTGTAACTCAGCAGCTGGCGGTAGTGATCATCAAAGCTGGCTGCGTTCTGCTGCTGGGCGTAAACCTCAAGGAGCATCAGGCGCGCGTCAATATTGCCGGGTGCAGTGCCAAGGCCGGCCAGCAGTTTGCTTTCCGCTTCAGGGTATTGCCCCAGAGACAGGTGGATTTCCGCTTCTGCCACCGGGTCGCCAGTTTCCACTTCGCCAAGCTGGTCCAGATCGAAGCTGCTGTCCGCTTCCAGCTCTTCCACGGCAGACAGGTGATCCAGCTCATCCGTATTTTCGTCGGAATCTGCTGCAGCGCGCGCAGCCGCCATTTCAGCCTCAACCTGGCGAATGGCCTCCTCTTCTTCCTTGCGACGACGCCAGGTAATGAATCCGAAAATACCTACCAGCAGTACACCCGCGCCAGCGCCAATCAGCTGGATGTTATCCATCAGACGCTCGACCAGTGTCGGTTCAGACTTGGTTTGCACCACAACGACACGGTTGCGCGCGTCGTCCGCCTCGGCCTGCTCTTCTGCAGTAACTTCAGGCTCTTCAACCTGCTCGGCTTCGCCGACAGGCGCTACTTCTTCGGTTTCGAGAGGCGACTCGTCTGAAACCTCTTCTTCGGAGAATTCAGCAGAATCATTGAGCGCACTGGTTTCGGACATTTCGTCGGCTTGTGCCGCCGCATCCTGAACCGCCCGCAGCTCCTCATTGGAAACGTCTACCAGCTGCTCCATGGTATCGATCTGCTCGTTGAGCTCACCAATACGCTCCTGCAGCTCAGCGTTCTCCAGCTGGGATTTATCCAGTTCTTCTTCGGTGACAGCCAGCTCGCCTTCCAGCGCTTCACTGTCACTTGCGCCACTGCCGCTGCCGGAGATCACAGACTCGTTATCTCCCGGCGCGGCCAGGGAAACGCGACCTTCGACAGACTCTGATTCGACAGTCTCTTCTGCTGCTGCACGGCCGTCCAGCGGTGCACCCAGAGCGCTGTCGCCAACGCGCTCGCGCCAGGCGTCGTTCTGGGTTGCCACTTCGGAAACCGCGTCAGTGCGGCTGAGCGTGCGCACTTCATCTGTGGTAGGCAGGCGCAGTACCGCGCCCTTCTTCAACAGATTGATATTGTTATTGATGAACGCTTCCGGGTTCAGACGCTGAATCGCCAGCATAGTCTGCTGAACGGACACTTCGCGGCTCTCGCGGCTGTCACGGGCGATTTCCCACAGGGTCTTGTTGGCCTCAACTGGGCCATATACCCGGCTGCCAGTATCGGCAGGCGTTTCAAATTCTGACTCGTTGAAAATCTCCGCCGGGTCCTGCACCTGAGGCTCAGGCTGAACCGGAGTTTGCTCAACCGGTGCGGGCGCCGCTTCTTCAGCTGGAGCCTGAACGGGCTCAGGCGCGCGCTGCACGGTCGGTTTCAGCGGCTGCTGCACTGTTGGATCCCTGCGCACTTGCTGGCGTTCGCGCTCAGCCGCACGTACGGGCTGGGAAGCCGTATTGGTGGAGAATGCCGGCAGGTCCATCAGCAGGGTGTATTCCCGCAACAGACGGCCGCTCGGCCAGCGGGTCTCAACCAGGAAATTCAGGAAAGGTTCGCGGATGGGGGCACGACTGGAGATACGGATAACCGGTGCGTTTCCGGAGTAGTCCACCTCAAAGCGGAGCTCGCTCAGAAGATAGGCGCGATCCACACCGGCGCGATCAAAATCTTCCTCACTGGCGAGACGCACTTTGATCTCACTGTCACCCAGACCGCGGGTTTGCAGCAGCTTGATTTCAGCGTTGAGTGGTTGATTCAATGTTGAGTTCAGCTTGATCTCGCCAAGACCAAGTGCCAGAGCCCCATTGCCACCCAGTGCGCTGACCAGTCCAACCGCAAGTGCCAGCTTTTGCACGCGCATATCCGATTCCCTTTATTGTTAGAATCACCCTGCTACCTGAACAAAAAGCAAACAACATGCACTTTGCAGATACCAGCTGTGTGCAGCAAAGCTGCACGAAATTTACCCAAAAGAGTCCGCGCGCTGGCAACGGACTCCGCTTAATGGCGATTGATCGCCCCCCAAAAACATTCCTACTGGCCTCATCCCTTCGTACATTTCAACATCCTGCGAAAGCTACGAAGTTAAGAAGGCACCTTCAGAATGGTCGCTAAGTATTAAATATCAATGGGTTTTTAGCAACAAGTGGACAATCTGTACACAGTTAATTGCCACGTCTTTACGCAGATTGTCGGAAACCGCACAAAATTTAACCTGCTGCGGACTGATCAGGCCACGACGCAAACGTCCGAGCAAGGTATTTTCACTGCCTACGGCATCCTGTGACGACGGCCGCTCCTGCATTTCGAGACGAGCGCCATTCGACAACAGCCCGCGAACCTGCTCAAGGTCTGCCGCCTCTTTCAAGGTCACGCTGACGTTTGCCAACTGCCCGTGGAATACAGAGGTGGTGTTGATTGTCGCATCGAGCGCAATCTCGTCACCAAGCAAACGACGCAACTCATGCACCAGAGCCAGCTCAGAAAGATTGTGTCCACTCTCAAGCAGCGCTTCCGCCGAACTGAGCTGATTGAAGGCCAGGCGCTGCCCGGTCACCTCATCCACTTCCGGCTCCTGGCCATTAAACATACGCGCAGTCTGTGCCGCTGCCGCATCTACACCGTGCTTGCCCAGTGCCGACAGCGGCTGGTTCAATACGACTTCCACTGATTTCAGCTGGGCCGCCAGAGGAAAAAGCGCTTCGGCGATCATTGCCGCACCAGCGCCCGGCAGCGCCAGTACCCGGCGCTCCAGCTGCTGGACCTCGGCACTATTCAGCAGCGGATGGATCAACGGCACACTGTCGTCACCGCGGGAAAGCCCCGCCGCATCCACCACCCATGCACCGGCACTTTCACCCTGCGCCAGTGCCTCTGTGGCCGTGTCACCACTGCTCAACAGCAGCACCACCTGATCGGGCGTGAATGCAAAATCCTTTACGGACTGTACCGGGATCGAGCGGTTGGCAAATACCTGCGGGTCCGCATCTGCCTCGTCTTCCGCCAGTAATTTGAGCTGCTCGGCGCCGATGGTTTTGCGCTCTTCAAGGATCTCCAGCAGGGTGGCAAATGGCGTACTGTTAACGCCGACAATCACCAGCTCACGAGTGGGCTCTGTCATATTTTGTACTCACGACCAATTTTGAGTGCTTAACGGCCACTTAGGCCATTTAAGCAGCAAGCTAAAAACGCGGGGGATTATACTCACGAGAGAGGCGGGGGGAAGCCGCCCCGGAGAAGGGCGGCGGAAAGAGGAACCTGAAAGGTAATACTGGTTACAGTTTACCCAGCAGAATCAGCAGCACACGACGCAGGGGTTCTGCGGCACCCCACAGCAGCTGATCGCCCACGGTGAAGGCGTTGAGGTATTCACCGCCCATGCTCAGCTTGCGCAGACGACCCACCGGAATGTCCAGCTTGCCGGTAACCGCTGTCGGGGTCAGTTCTTTAAGCGTAACCTCGCGGTCGTTTGGTACTACCTTCACCCAATCGTTGGCTGAGCCGATCAGCTTCTCGATCTCTTCCAGCGGAAGATCTTTCTTCAGCTTCACGGTAAACGCCTGGCTGTGGCAGCGCATCGCGCCGATGCGTACACAGGTGCCATCCACCGGGACGGTCGCGCTGGTGCCGAGAATCTTGTTCGCTTCCACCTGGGCTTTCCACTCTTCGCGGCTCTGGCCAGACTCCAGCTGGGTATCGATCCACGGCAGCAGGCTACCGGCCAGCGGCGCGCCGAACTCGGAAGTCGGGAAATCGCTGCTGCGCATGTTCTCGACCACCTTGCGGTCGATATCCAGGATCGCGCTGGCTGGATCCGCCAGTTCCGCGGCCACACCATCGCGAATGCTGCCCATCTGGGAGATCAGCTCGCGCATATTCTTGGCACCGGCACCACTGGCCGCCTGATAGGTCATCGCGGTTACCCACTCCACCAGGCCAGCCTTAAACAGGCCACCGAGGCCCATCAACATAAGGCTCACGGTGCAGTTGCCGCCGATATAATTTTTCACACCAGAATCGATGCCGCGATCAATCACGTCGCGGTTTACCGGGTCCAGCACAATGATGGCGTCATCGTTCATGCGCAGGCTGGAGGCGGCATCAATCCAGTACCCATCCCAACCTTTTTCGCGCAGCTTGCCGAACACTTCCTTGGTGTAGTCGCCACCCTGACAGCTGACAATCGCGTCGAGCTCTGCCAGTGCGTCCAGATCGTATGCATCTTTCAGCGGCGCTACTTCTTTGCCGATCTCCGGGGCTTTGCCGCCCGCGTTGGAGGTGGAGAAAAATACCGGCTCCGCGATATGCGCGAAGTCGTTTTCTTCCAGCATACGGCCCATGAGCACAGAGCCGACCATACCGCGCCAGCCTACGAATCCTACCTTGTTCATTTCTATACCTTGATAAATCTGTAAATTTCTGGATCCCGGCGTTTGCCGGGACGACGAGCGATTGGCATGCGGTGCTACTAGAAAGCGGCCACCACTGCTGCGCCGATTTCCGCAGTTGAGACCTTTTTACATCCGTCTGTATAAATGTCTGCGGTACGCAGTCCCTGGTCGAGTACTTTACTTACCGCCGCCTCAATGGCATCCGCCGCTTCGCCCATATTCAGGGAATAACGCAACATCATGGCAGCAGACAAAATTGTAGCGAGCGGGTTGGCAATCCCCTGCCCCGCGATATCCGGCGCGCTGCCGTGACAGGGCTCGTACAGGCCAAAGCCGGACTCATTCATTGAAGCAGAAGGCAACATGCCGATGGATCCGGTGAGCATGGCCGCGGCATCAGAGAGAATGTCGCCGAACATATTGCCGGTCACCATGACGTCGAACTGTTTGGGCGCTCGCACCAGCTGCATTGCGGCGTTGTCGACATACATATGGGAAAGCTCAACATCCGGATACTCCGGCGCCAGACGATCCAGCACTTCGCGCCAGAGCACGGTTACTTCCAGCACATTGGCTTTGTCGACTGAGCAGAGCTTGCCGCCACGTTTTTGCGCTGCTTCAAAAGCAGTGCGGGCAATCCTCTCAATTTCCGATTCTTTGTAAACGTAGGTGTTGTAGCCCTGTTTTTCTCCGTTTTCCAGCGTGCGGATACCGCGCGGCTCACCGAAATAAATACCGCCGGTGAGCTCACGTACGATCAGGATATCCAGACCGGATACGACTTCCGGCTTCAGGGAAGAGGCATCAGCCAGCTGCGGATACAGGATCGCCGGGCGCAGGTTGGCGTAAAGGCCAAGCCCGCTGCGAATTTTCAGCAGACCTTTTTCCGGTCGAATGGCGCGATCCAGGGTATCCCACTTCGGGCCACCGACTGCGCCGAGCAATACCGCATCGCACTGGCCGGCTTTTTCCAGTTCAGCATCCGTCAGCGGCTCACCGTGCGCATCAATGGATGCCCCACCGATCAGCCCTTCGGTAAATTCCAGATTCAGATCGAATTTTTCATCGACAACTTTCAGTACTGCTACTGCCTGCTCAACAATCTCCGGGCCAATACCGTCGCCCGGGAGGATCATGATTTTTTTGCTCATTTTTTCATTCCTTCTTTCTGCCACCCGGAGCCCGTGGTACCGAATAGCGGAGTCCTGTGGCGGCTCCGCTACCGGGGAGCGTCCGCGAGACACGCCGTAAACCCATCCATGGGGGCTCGGACGCGGCCGTCCTGGCCGCGTACGGTCTCGCGAACGCTCCCCGGTACCGAAGCCTTCGCATTTCGCTCTCGTACGCTGATCAATGTAATGCGATCAAAGCACGCTCATAAATAACCAAGCTGTCCTTGTCAAAGCGCAACGCTTGAAGCGAAGGCTTCGACTGCGAGGGTCTTTTACCAGACCTTCCGCGAGAGGGACCTCGCGGAAGAGCCCCCATGGATGGGTTCACGGCGTGTCTGGTAAAAGACCCTCGCTGGCGGAGCCGCTACAAACCACCTACCGGTTCCACTGCACCCGCTCATAAACAACTCAGCTCAGAAAAGTGTTACTTGACCGCGTCAAACAACCAGGGCGCCTCATCGCGACGCTTCGCTTCATACGCACGAATATCGTCCGCATCTTCCAGCGTCAGGCCGATATCATCGAGGCCGTTCAACAAACAGTGCTTGCGGAACGTATCCACCTCGAACGCGATGGTTTCGCCATTCGGCTTCACAACCAACTGCTGTTCCAGGTCGATTACCAGCTCGTAGCCTTCCTCGGCGTACATTTCCTGGAACAACTGCTCAACAATTTCCTCTTCCAGAACGATCGGCAACAGACCGTTCTTGAAGCAGTTATTGAAGAAAATATCCGCAAAACTCGGCGCAATGACGGCACGGAACCCGTGATCGTCCAGCGCCCAGGGCGCGTGTTCACGGCTGGAACCACAACCAAAATTCTTGCGCGCCAACAGAACTGAAGCGCCCTGGTAACGCGGATGGTTCAGCGGGAAGTCCGGATTGATCGGACGATTGCTGCAATCCTGCCCCGGCTGCCCCTCATCGAGATAACGCAGCTCATCAAACAGGTTCGGACCAAAACCGGTGCGCTTGATCGACTTCAAAAACTGCTTCGGGATAATCAGATCCGTATCCACATTGGCGCGATCCATCGGAGCGGCCACGCCTTTATGCTGGGTAAAAGCCTTCATCAAACCGCCTCCTTCTGCATTTCACGCACATCCACAAAGTGACCCGCAATCGCCGCAGCAGCCGCCATACTCGGACTCACCAGATGCGTGCGACCACCATAGCCCTGGCGCCCCTCGAAATTCCGGTTGGACGTAGAAGCACAGTGCTCACCCGGGCCCAGCTTGTCCGCGTTCATCGCCAGACACATGGAGCAGGACGGCTCACGCCACTCAAAACCAGCTTCCAGAAACACCTGGTCCAACCCTTCTTTTTCCGCCTGGGCTTTCACCGACTGAGAGCCCGGCACCACCAACACCTGCTTAACGCTTTCGGCTTTCTTGTGGCCCTTGGCCACAGCCGCCGCCGCACGCAGGTCTTCAATACGGGAATTGGTACAGGAGCCGATAAACACGCGATCCAGGTTGATATCGGTAATTTTCTGGCCAGCGGTCAGACCCATATATTCCAGCGCGCGCTCGATGCCCGCCTTCCGGGTAGCATCATTCTCTGCGGCAGGATCCGGCACCAGCGCGCTAATCGGAGCCACCATTTCCGGAGACGTACCCCAGCTGACCTGCGGCTCGATCTCTTCACCGCGCAACTCAACGATCGCATCGAAATGTGCACCGTCGTCAGAGTGCAGACGGCTCCAGTTCGCTACCGCCATGTCCCACTGATCACCTTTGGGTGCGTAAGGCTTGTCTTTTACGTAGTCCAGAGTGACCTGATCCACCGCCACCATGCCCGCACGAGCACCGCCTTCAATGGCCATATTGCAGACGGTCATACGGCCTTCCATCGACAGGCCGCGAATCACTTCGCCACCAAACTCGATCGCGTAACCGGTACCACCCGCGGTGCCAATCTTGCCGATAATTGCCAGCACCACATCTTTCGCCGTCACGCCTGGACCGAGTTCACCGTCCACGCGTACCAGCATGTTCTTCATTTTTTTCTGGATCAGACACTGGGTGGCCATCACATGCTCCACCTCGGAAGTGCCGATACCGTGAGCCAGTGCGCCCAGCGCGCCATGGGTAGAGGTATGAGAGTCACCACACACCACCGTCATCCCCGGCAGGGTTGCACCGGTTTCCGGGCCGATCACATGCACAATGCCCTGACCAGGATCATTGATGCCGAACTCGACGATTCCGAAATCCTTACAGTTCTCGTCCAGGGTCTGCACCTGAATACGGGAAACCTCGTCCTGAATACCAGCAATACCACCCGCGCGCTCAGCAGCGTCAGACGGCACATTGTGATCCGGTGTGGCGACGACAGAATCGGTACGCCAGGGTTTGCGGCCAGCCAGACGTAGGCCCTCAAAGGCCTGGGGCGAAGTGACTTCGTGAATCAGGTGACGATCGATGTAAATCAGTGCAGTGCCGTCATCGCGGCTTTTGACCAAATGGTCTTCCCAGAGCTTGTCGTAAAGCGTCTGCTTTTTATTATCTTGCTGGCCCATTTGTCCCATCTCCTCTATGGATAACATGCCGGAGTCTAGGGGGGGCATTGAATAACATCAATTTATATTTATTATATGGCGCATTCGGTTTTGGAATGTGAAATTCCTGAGCTTCCTAGATAACCACTCCGGGCACTCAAGCCCCGCCACCGAGGCACAATCAAACCATGGAAATCCAGTGGCTCAGAGCCTTCCTTGCCATATCAGAGCAGGGCTCCGTATCCGAAGCGGCTGAAGAGCTGCACCTCACTCAGCCTGCGGTCAGCAAGCGTCTAGCCTCCCTTGAGCAGCAGCTCGGCACTCCCCTGTTTGACCGCATCGGCCGTCGCCTGCAACTCACCAATGCCGGCAAAGCGCTGCTCCCCCGCGCCCGCCACATACTCAACGAGGTGAGTGATGCCGAGCGCGAACTCAGGAGCCTCGGCGAAACCATCGGCGGCAGCCTGCGCATCGCCACCAGCCACCACGTCGGCCTCCACCACCTGCCGCCGCTACTGCGTGAATTCAGTAACCGCTACCCCGATGTGGCACTCGATATCGACTTTGTCGATTCCGAGCAGGCCTACGAAGCACTCGTGGCCGGCGAATACGAACTCGCCGTGGTCACGCTCGCGCTCAAGGACTACCCCAACCTCAACGCTCAGATCATCTGGCCCGACCCCTGCGTAGTGGTCGCCGCCCCGGATCACCCGCTGGCGCAGATGCCAGAACTGGACCTGCCGGCACTGGCGCAGTACCCGGCTATTCTGCCGGACCTGAATACCTACACCGGGCGACTGATCAAGCGCGAATTCGACGCCCACGGTCTCAAACTGACAGCAAAACTCGCCACCAACTTCCTGGAAACAATCAAAATGATGGCCGGTGTCGGCCTCGGATGGAGCGTACTCCCCAAGACTCTCGTGGATGAAACCCTCGCCGAACTGCCCATGCCGCAACTCAGTATCGTGCGCAACCTGGGCATCATCTATCACCGCAACCGCACCCTCAGCAACGCCGCCAATGCCCTGCAACAGCTACTGGTCAAGGAGGCTCGCGGGCTTTAGAGCCTCCAAATGGGGGGGAAAAGTAGCCAACTATTTTAAAGACATCCCAAAATCGCTAACTGGTAGGCGAAACGGCATCAAAAAGCTGTACACTTCGCCGCAGAATTCAACGGGAGAACCTCTAATGAAAAAAATTACCCTGGCGATCTGCGCCGCCCTGGCTTCAGTCAGTGCCAGCGCTGATACCATTCTCGGCTTTGACGCGACTGCTGGCGTTTGGAAACCCTCGTACAGTGGTGAGCTGAATAGTGTTATTGACAGCAGCGACTTCGAAGAAAGCAACCACACCTTCCTTCAGGCCGCTCTAGAGCACCCGATCCCTCTCATCCCAAATATCATGCTGGCACACAGCGCGATTGAGTCAGACACCAACCTCACCAGTGGCAGCACACTGGATCTGACGCATACCGATGCGACGCTCTACTACGAAATCCTGGATAACTGGGTAAACCTGGACATCGGCCTGACTGCACGTCAGTACGACGGCTCCCTGGGCCTGGACATCATGAACAACTACGAAACCGTCGACTTCTCCGGCGTACTGCCCATGGCCTACGCCATGGCGCGCTTCGACCTTCCGTTTACCGGCTGGTCCATCATTGCCCAGGGCAACGGCACCGGCTACAAAGGTGACACCCACACCGACCTGACCGCCAAAGTACGCTGGGACTTTGTACCTGCCGCCGACTTTGCCATCGAGGCCGGCTACCGCGTCATGAGCCTGGACGTGCAAGAGCTGGACGACCTGGAACCAGACCTGGAAATCAAGGGCCCCTACCTGGGCCTGAACCTGCACCTGTAACTCAGGGCGGGCAGACGCAAAAAAGGCGGAGCGCTTTCGGCGCTCCGCCTTTTTTGTTTGCGGTAAATATTTCTGATATCTGAAGCGAATTACTCAGATTCACCGGCGGGAATTTTTAGCCCGAAATCCACATCGCCATTCTGAGCGCGCTGACGCAGCACATGGTCAATCAACACCAGCGCCATCATCGCCTCGGCAATCGGCGTAGCGCGAATACCTACACAGGGGTCGTGACGCCCCTTGGTGACGACCTCGATGGGATTGCCATTGGTATCCAGGCTCTTGCCGGGAATACGCAGGCTGGAGGTAGGCTTGAGTGCGATATGCGCGATCAGCTCCTGCCCGCTGGAAATACCGCCCAGCACACCGCCGGCGTTATTCGACTGGAAACCATCCACGGTAATCTCATCCCGGTGCTCGGTACCCTTCTGCTCCACCGAAGCAAAACCGGCCCCGATCTCCACCCCCTTCACCGCATTGATGCTCATCAGGGCATGGGCCAGATCCGCATCAAGACGATCGAAGATCGGCTCACCCAGACCTGCAGGCACGCCGGAAGCGTGCACAGAAATACGCGCACCGATGGAGTCGCCCTCCTTGATCAGCGCCTGCATGTATTCTTCCATCTCCGGCACTTTGGCGGCATCGGGACAGAAGAACGGGTTCTGATCCACCTGGGACCAATCCAGTTTCTCAACCTTGATCGGCCCCAACTGCGACAGGTAACCGCGCACTTCAATACCGAACTGCTGCTTCAACCATTTCTTGGCGATCGCACCGGCAGCAACACGCATGGCCGTTTCCCGGGCAGACGAACGGCCACCACCGCGATAGTCGCGGAGGCCGTATTTGGCCCAGTAGGTGTAGTCGGCATGGGCCGGGCGGATCTGCTCGGAGATATTGGCGTAATCTTTGGAGCGCTGATCGGTGTTCTCGATCAGCAGACCGATAGGGGTTCCGGTGGTTTTACCTTCAAAAACACCGGAGAGAATTTTGACTTCATCCGCCTCGCGGCGCTGGGTGGTATAGCGGGAAGTACCGGGCTTGCGGCGATCCAGCTCCAGCTGGATTTCTTCCGCAGAAATTTCCAGTCCCGGAGGGCAACCATCAACAATGCACCCCAGTGCCGGACCGTGGCTCTCGCCAAAAGTGGTTACGCAGAACAGCTTGCCAAATGTATTGCCTGACATATCCGGTAATCCCTACCTCTAGTCAATTATTCGTGGAAAGCCGCGCATTATAGAGGAATCCGTCGCCGGCGGCGCGTGCAATTATTCTTTGAAGCTTTGACAGCATCGCTCTCAACCTCTCCGGTGGCGGTGCCGCTACCGGGTGCAGCCTTGCGAGACACGCCGTAAACCCATCCCTGGGGGCTCGGCTGCGACCGTCCTGGCCGCAGACGGTCTCGCAAGGCTGCACCCGGTATCGACACCTTCACAGCAGGATCACACCAACTGGCAAGAATTACTCTTCTGCACCCGCCTCAAAAAAACTGCGGCAAGCAAGCAGGTCTTCGCGGGTGAGAATAAAGACACCGTGGCCACCGTCTTCCAGCTCCGGCCACATAAACGGTACCTGCGGAAAGGCCTCTTCAAGCGCCTCCCAGCTGTTGCCCACTTCGCACACCAGGATACCTTCCGGCTGCAGGTGGTCCGCAGCCTGCAGCAACAGGCGGCGGGTAAAATCGAGACCGTCATCACCAGAACCCAGTGCAAGCCCCGGCTCCGCATGGTACTCCGGCGGCATCTCGGCCAGATCGCGCGCGTCCACATAGGGCGGATTACTCACAATCAGATCGTAGCTGCAGCCCTTGAGCTCCTCAAACAGATCCGACTGCACCGCACGTACCTGCTCGTTCAGGTGATGCCGATTGATATTGATCTGCGCCACCTCGATCGCATCCGCGGAAATATCGCTGACATCCACCCGCGCACCAGCAAACGTCTCAGCACAGGCAATCCCGATACAACCACTACCACAACAGAGATCCAGAACCGCCAGCGGCTCCTGCGCCAGCCACGGCTCAAACCCCTGACGGATCAGTTCACCAATAGGCGAGCGCGGCACCAGCACCCGCTCATCCACATAAAACGGCAGATCGCAAAACCAGGCCTCATTGGTGAAGTACGGAGACGGAAGGCGCTCGTCGACGCGCCGCTCCAGAATAGTCATCACCTCCCGACGCTCCTCCATCGTCAGGCGGGCGCCGAGAATTTCCGGTTTGCTGTCTACCGGCAGGTGCAGCGCGTGAGTGACCAGCAAGACGGCCTCGTCCCAGGCATTGTCAGTACCGTGACCAAACCACAGCTCTGCTTCATTGAAGCGACTGGCGCCCCAGCGGACGTAATCCAGCACTGAGCACAATTCGTGCAAACTGGACTCCCGTTTCTCTATCATTGGCGATATTCCTTAAATTTTGGCGCTTTACTAGCGTTCCACAAAGGCTTAGGGTAGCGCACCCTCTGGATCCCCGGATCGGGTTCCTTGATATGGCAGCCCCACCGCCATCCTCGGCGATAAGGTGTGGTGATCGAACGCCCCTATTTCTGCGTACAAGGCTTTTCAAGCCACGCGCAGTCGCTCGGGCGAGACGTTGGAAGCATACTGATGAAAGAACATTACGCACACATCCTTGAGGCCATCGGCGAAGACCTAGAGCGCCCGGGCCTGAAAGACACTCCCCTGCGCGCCGCCAAGGCCATGCAATACCTGACCCGCGGCTACCAGCAAACCGTGGAAGACGTGGTCAACGATGCGCTGTTTCCCTCCGACTGCAGCGAAATGGTGCTGGTCAAAGACATCGAGCTTTACTCTCTGTGCGAACACCACATGCTGCCGTTTATCGGTAAAGCACACGTGGCGTACATTCCCGATGGCAAAGTGTTGGGCCTGTCGAAAGTGGCGCGCATTGTAGACATGTTTGCCCGCCGTTTGCAGATCCAGGAACAGCTGACGGTAGAAATTGCTCAAACCATCCAGCAGGTAACCGGCGCCGCCGGTGTTGGCGTCATCATCGAAGCGAAACATATGTGCATGATGATGCGTGGTGTTGAGAAGCAGAACTCCGTGATGAAAACGTCCGCGATGCTCGGCTCTTTCCGCAGCCAGCAGGCGACGCGCAACGAGTTCCTGTCCCTGATCCGCTGATCCACTGTTTCCAAAACAACAAGGAGAGCCCGCAGATGCCACATCTGGTTATCGAATACTCGCAACAACTGGAAGACACACTTTCCATTGCCAACCTGGTCACCAACGGCCAGCAGGCAATGTGCGACACCGGGCTCTTCACCCCCAGCGCGATCAAGACCCGCGCCCTGCCCTACCGGGACTTCGTGCTCGGCGATAGCCGGGAAAGCGGCGCCGGTGGTTTTATCCACGCCGAAGTCAGAATCCTCGAAGGGCGTACCACCGAACAGAAGGAAGCCCTCAGTGCAGCCATCTTCACCAGCCTGTGTGAAGCGGCACCCGAGGTAGCGGAGGTTTCAGTGGAAGTGCGAGATATGGACAAGGCAAGCTACTCCAAACGGCTGCCATTTTAGTCCCAGCTGACTCAGTCGACGCGCCGGTTCAGGCGGTAAGGAAAGGCCGGAACCAGTCCGCGATCACATCGGCACTTTCATCCATATGCAGGTGGTGCCCACCGGGAAATTCCTGAATCTCGATATTTGTGTACTTTTCCGCAACCGGGCGCACCCGCTTGATCATATCCTGAATACCAGACTTGCCCAGCGCCAGCCGGATCGGCATACCCGCCCGCCCCAGAAAAGCCTCTACCTGAGCAGCATTCAACTTGGCCAGAGAGCTGGCCAACAGCTGCGGATCATTGCTCCAGGTATACCCCCCCTCACAACTGCGCACTCCACGCTCGACCAGACGCTGCGCGGCATCGTCAGACAGTTTGAATAAGCCGTTTTTGCGCGCTGCCACGGCGATCTCCAGTGACGCAAACACCTTGGGCGCGCGATTCCTGTAGCGAGCACGCTGCTCAATGCCGTTGCGCAATATCTCCGGCGCTTCGACGTCCTCGGCCGGTGGTGGCACCAGCCCATCAATCAATGCCAACCGCTTGACCCGCTCAGGAAAGGTCGCTGCCGCGATCATGGAGATTACCGCACCACGGGAGTGCGACAGCATGGAAAAGCTTTCCCAGCCCAGCGCATCCGCCATCCCAAACACATCTTCAATCTCACCCCAGATGTTGTAGTTGGCCTCTGCGTGCCGGTGGTAGCTCTGGCCGTGCCCGGCGAGATCCACAGCCACCAGATTCAGCTCAGGAAGCAGTGGCGCCAGCCGGTCAAAGCTCGCGCAGTTGTCGAGCCAGCCGTGCAGTGCCAATACCGGTGTTCCGTCCGTATTCCCCCATTGGCGGGCGGCAATCCGGTTACCGGAGAGATCGAGGGAAATTTCGCGGGGAGAGGGCAGGTTATTCACGGGCATGGAAACGGCGAAAGAGTAGTGGATGAACACACAATGCTGACAGCGCCCACCATCCAGGCCAATGGCCACAGGCGCCAGAGAAGCTGATCAATTCGTTAGCGGCCGCCCAGCGGCAAAGCGGGGCAACACTAGGACAATGGTTGGGGCTTGTGCTGTAGCCACTGTAACTCGGCACAGTCAGTCGCCCAGACATCCGCCTGCAGACACGCAAGCGACGAGGTTCCCATCGGGTGCTCGCTGCCAGTACCACAAAGCCCGTTCACCAGACTGCCGACCAACGGTTGGTGGCTGACCAGCAGCAGGGGAAATTGCTCCTCCCCCACTTCACCCAGCGTGTCCAGCAGTACCTGCAACGGCGTATCGCAAGTCAGATGTTCGTTGATTTGCACTTCCAGTCCGAAGATTTCAGCAACAATCTTTGCGGTCTGCCGGGTACGGACATAAGGGCTTGCCCAAAGGGTTTTAACCTGGGCCAGTTCGGAAGCGCGCTCCTTGCAGACAGCCGCCACATCCTGCCGGCCCCGGTCCGTCAGCGCCCGGGTTTCATCACTTTTACTGAAGGGTTCGGCTTTGCCGTGACGCAGAACAAATAACAGCACGCACTACTCCGCTTTCTACCTGGATGAGTTTAAAGGCCGGGTATTTTATTTGTCGTTGCCACTTTTTTCCGGAGTGTCGTCCGTATCTGCCTCACCGGCCTTTTCCTTACTGGAGGATGCGGCCTTTGTGCTCTTGGCTTTTTTGGCTGCAGGCGCTTGCGTTGCCGGTGCCTCTTCAGCAGGGTCTTCAGAAGAACCTGCCACTGCAGCATCGGGTTTCACGTCTGCTTTCGACTCAGCCTGTGGTTTTGCCGCGGGCTCTTCTGCAACGTCTTCGGCGCCCAACTCAATTACGTCGCTGTCCGCAACCTCTTCCACCACTTCATCAGTGATTTCATCGTCTATTTCAATGTCAGACTCCACCTCGTCATACTCACTGATGACCTCACCATCCACTTCCTCGGCACTTTCATAGCTGGAAAGATCGTCAACTTCGGACTCCGGCCACTCGGAAAAGGGAAACGGCTTGTCCTCAGTGTTGTAGATGAGGAATTGCAGGGTCTGGTAAATATAGGAAGCCAGTTGGTCGCCCAAACGACGAAGATTATCGTTGGCGGAGCCGGTAATGATATTGAACAGGAATTGGGCAATCACTACCGCCAGCATGACAAAGCCGGCGATCTCCAGCAGTACAGCAAACAGCACCATATACACCAGCCGAATCCAGTGATTGGCGGAAGTGAGGTTCTGTTTCAGTTCTTCGTTGCTCATGGACTTATCCCTAGTTATTTGGCAGCGGACAGGAGAGGCAACGCCAGCTTTCCGGCTGGCGTATGGTCTTGAACTATAGCACTCAGTTTTTTCAATCTTTCGGCCATTCGGCGAACGGGAATGGCTTCTCTTCCGTGTTGTAAATCAGGAACTGCAGTACCTGGTAGATATAGGAAGCAATCTGGCTGCCAAGCTGGCGCAGGTTTTCATTCGGGCTACCGGTAATGATTGCAAACAGGAACTGCAGCACAACAGTAGCGAGCATGACCACACCAGCCACTTCCAGAAGAAATACAAACAGCACCATAAACAGCAGGCGCAGCCAGTGATCCGGAGAGGTCAGGTTGTGCTTGATGGCTTCATTATTCATTGTGTAGATCCAAACAAGTTAAGCGGGTTTTGGGCCGGAACGAACCCGTTACGGCCTGGCGGAATAAGCAACATCAAACGTCTGCTCCCCAGACATCAACTCGCGGATGACTGTCGGGATCGCCGTTCCTTCAAATAATATGGCGTGAATCGCAGAAACCAAGGGCATGTAGACCTCCAGCTCATCGGCCTTGGCCTTGATCAGGCGCACGGTGTTCACACCCTCCGCTACCTGGCCGATTTCCGTAATTGCCTCATCGAGCTTCTTGCCCTTGCCTACGAGGTAACCCACCCGGTAATTCCGGCTGAGGTCCGAAGAGCAGGTGAGAATCAGGTCGCCTACCCCGGCGAGGCCGATAAAGGTCATCGGGTCTGCCCCCATGGCCTCGGCAAAGCGCATCATTTCCGCCAGTGCTCGGGTAATCAACAGGCTGGTGGTGTTCTGACCACGCCCCAGCGCCACTGCCATACCGGTAACAATCGCGTAAATATTCTTCAGCGCTCCCGCCAGCTCCACGCCAAACACGTCATTGCTCGAATAAACGCGGAACGTCTCGGAATGCAGTACTTTCTGGATGGTTTCACACAGGTCCGCATCTTCACTGGCAACCACCGTCGCGGTGTAATGGCCCGCCACGATTTCCTTGGCAAAGTTGGGTCCGCTCAGCACCCCCACGCGCATGCCTTCGGTTTCTTCCCGCAGGATGTCGCTCATCAGGTGGAAGCAGTCGTGCTCGATACCTTTGGTCAGCGAAATCAGGATGGTCCCCGGTGCCAGTGCCGGCGCCGCGCGGCGCACGACTTCCCGGAAAGACTTGCTGGGTATGGCAACAAACACAATCTGGCAGCCCGCAACCGCGGCTTCCAGATCACTGGTCACCTGCAATTTCGGGTCCAGTTCAACGCCGGGCAGGTAATAGGCATTTTCCCGGTTGGCCATGCAGGCCGCAGCGCGCTCGGGGTCGCGCATCCACTGCCGGGTATCGTGATTATTGCCCGCAACGATATTGGCAATCGCGGTGCCGAAGCTGCCGCCGCCGAGAATCGCAATGGATTTCAAAGAATCAGGTTTGCTAGAGGTAGCGTCACTCTGGGTCATAAAACATCTTTGTCTGAGAAGTTGGGCCGATTATACGGGGCTGCAGCAGCCAGCCCAATGGCACCAGAGGGTTCTGTACCGTTTTTGCCAAGATCACCGGCAAATACGTGAAATAACCAGCAAATCGCGCAATAAAGAACCAACAAACTATAGTGCAGGCTGCTCGATTCACGCGGCGAAAAAAGCCGGGCGCACGATTCGTGGAGGAAATACATTCCGGCCGCAAACCGGGCCGGGGAGAGCAAAATCCGGGCCCCGATCAAAACCGGGGCCCGATCGCCGGGCATCCATTGCCCGGCAGCCAAGAACGAACCGATTAGCGGTTCAACTCCAGCAGCAAGGTGTTGAGTCGACGCACATAATCCGCCGGATCCGCCAGCTGGTTACCAGCCGCCAGGTTGGCCTGATCCATCAGGATGTTGGTCAGGTCGGCAAAGCGATCCTCATCCTGCTCCTGATCCAGGCGCTGCACCAGCGGGTGGCTCGGGTTCAACTCGAAGATTGGCTTGGCCTCCGGCAGAGCCTGGCCGGCCTGCTCCAGGATACGGCGCATCTGCATGCCCATATCGTTGTCGCTCGCCACCAGACACGCGGGTGAATCCACCAGGCGGGTTGTCGCGCGTACATCTTCCACGCGCTCGCTCAGGACGTCCTTCACGCGCTCAACCAGCGCACCGGACTCCTTCTCAACCTTTTCGCGCTCGGCCTTGTCGTCGTCGTTTTCAGCTTCACCCAGGTCCAGCGCGCCCTTGGCAACGTCCTGGAACTGCTTGCCATCAAATTCCTGCATATGGCCAACGAACCACTCGTCCACCTGGTCGGTGAGCAGCAGCACTTCGATGCCTTTCTTGCGGAAAACTTCCAGGTACGGGGAAGACTTGGCCGTGGCGAAGTTGTCGGCACACACGTAGTAGATGTGCTTCTGGCCGTCCTTCATGCGGGAAACGTAGTCTTCCAGAGACTGATCCTGCTTGTCGGCATCGGTGTGGGTCGTCGAGAAGCGCAGCAGCTTGGCCACTTTCTCTTTGTTCGAGAAATCTTCAGCCGGACCTTCTTTCATCACGGAACCGAACAGGTCCCAGAACTTCTGGTACTCGTCAGCGTCTTTCTTCGCCAGCTTGTCGAGCATGTCCAGCACACGCTTGGTCAGCGCACTTTTGATCGCGTCGGTATTCTGATCCTTCTGCAGGATCTCGCGGGACACGTTCAGCGGCAGATCGTTGGAGTCGAGCACGCCTTTCACGAAACGCAGGTACAGCGGCAGGAACTGCTCGGCGTCGTCCATGATAAAGGTGCGCTGTACGTACAGTTTCAGGCCACGGGCGGCATCGCGCTGATACAGGTCGAACGGCGCACGGGCAGGAATGTACAGCAGGCTGGTGTAATCCAGCTTGCCTTCCACCTTGTTGTGGCTCCAGGTCAGCGGCTCATCAAAGTCGTGGGAGATGTGCTTGTAGAACTCTTTGTACTCCTCGGATTTCACCTCGGAGCGCGGGCGGGTCCACAGGGCCTGGGCAGCGTTCACTGCCTCGAATTCCGGCGCCTTGTCGGCTTTCTCTTCACCCTCTTCCGCAGAAGGCATTTCTTCCTTCAGCATTTCCACCGGAATGGCGATGTGATCGGAGTACTTCTTGATGATCGAGCGCAAACGCCAGCCGTCAGCGTATTCTTTGGCATCGTCTTTCAGGTGCAGCACGACGCGGGTTCCGCGGTTCGGCCACTCGACGTTTTCCACGGAGTATTCCGCTTCGCCACTGCACTCCCAGTGCACGCCCTGGCTGGCGTCGACACCGGCGCGACGGGTGAACACGTCTACCTTGTCGGCAATGATGAATGCGGAGTAGAAACCGACACCGAACTGGCCGATCAGGTGCGCATCTTTCTTCTGATCCCCGGTCAGGTTCTGCATAAAGTTCGCGGTGCCGGAACGGGCGATGGTGCCCAGGTTCTCGATCACTTCATCGCGGCTCATACCGATACCGTTATCGGTAATGCTGAGGGTACCCGCGTCCTTGTCGAACTCGATACGGATACGCAGGTCCGGGTCTTCCGCCAGCAGTTCCGGCTTGGACAGCGCTTCAAAGCGCAGCTTGTCTGCGGCGTCGGATGCGTTGGAAACCAGCTCGCGCAGGAAGATCTCCTTATTGGAGTACAGCGAGTGGATCATCAGGTGCAGCAGCTGCTTGGCTTCGGTCTGGAACCCGTGGCTTTCTTTATGCGCCTCAACAGTCATGGATCAGTTCTCCCCTACTTAAAACGTCGATCAGTCAGCCAATATTGGGCCGTCCGAAATCAATTCAAGCGATAGACGCAAATTTGGGAAGTAAAAAACCCTTGAGTCAGCAAGGGCACCGGTAGCGCTGACAACAGGCAGGAAAGGAAAAGGGAGGGAAAAGAAAGGAAAATCGCCGCGGCACCGGCCACCGGGCCGGCGCCACAGTCAGCAAAAGCTACTTCTTGGCCGCCGCCATAGCCTGAACCAGGGCGCCCTTGCCGACGATATCGGCAATAAAGTTGGCGGTAAGATCCGAGATCACGCGGGATTCTGCATTCATCAGGATCACAATCCCCACCTTGCGCTTCTCCGAGTAGGCCACTGCAGCGCGGAAACCAGCCACCCAGCCGCCGTGAAAGATAACGCGGTCGTCGCCCACGGTATACAGCCGCCAGCCCAGGCCGTAGCCCGCGTGATCAATGTAATCGCGCCAGATACGGTGGCGCATATGGCGCTGGGTTTCGACCCGCTCGGTGGTCATATCGCGGATAACCTCCGGCGACAGCACTTCCGGGTAAGCGCCCATCTGCGCCTTCAGCCACTGGGCCATATCGCTGATGCTGGCATTTACGCCGGCGGCGGGGGCCGCCAGATAGTATTCCTTTTCCACCTTGACCGGTCGCCAGCCGCGGCCGGTCTGCACATGTGGTGCCGCCCGATTACTGGCCGCCATAAAGCTTTCCCACCCCAGCGAGGCATCTTCCATGGCCAGCGGCGTAAAGAAGCGATCCTTCAACTGACGGCTGTACGGCACGCCGGTCGCCTTCTGGATCACGTCTTCAATCAGGCTGAAGAGTACATTCTGGTAGCCGTAGCACTTGCCGGGCTTACAGTGGGGATCAATGGAGGAAAACATCGGCAGGATTTTTGACACCGGCCGGTTATCTTCGAGGTAGTTATCGTAGGCATTCGGGGTCAACCCCGAGGAGTGACTCAGCAGGTGCTGCACCTGCAACTGCATGGACAGCGCAGGCGTTTTGAAGCTGAGTTCGGGCACGTAGCGCACCACTTTGTCAGCCCAGCTGAACTTCTGCTCGTGCTCGAGCACTGTGGCGGTACTTGCAGCGAAAGTTTTGGAGACCGAGGCCAGGCGGAACACCGTATGCCGCGTCACCTGCTCCGTTTTGCCCTGCATACGGACACCGTAGGTGTCCATGGCAACCACCTTATCCCGGTCGACGATCACATAGGCCGCCCCCGGGATATCCTGCTGTTTCAGCAGCTGGCGAAAATAGCGGTCAAACTCTTTTGCGCTTACATCAACGCTCTTCGCTACCGCTTTGGCGCCCTCACGGGCACTCTTGTCCCCACGGCTGCCATCCGCCCACGCGGCCGCCGCGCCGGCAGCTACGACGAGCGCCAGGCCACATGCGAAGGAACGAGCCAGTCGCTGACTCAAAGACCGGCAGCCACTCGAATGCGGACGCGCCAGTGAGCTTTGAATTGCTTTGCTAATTTCCATTGTGCCGTACTACTTGTGCCGTACTACAGACTGCCGCGGCAGCGCTTGTTGAAACTTGTATTAAGACTAGCAGCCCCGGTAAAAATTCTGAGGGCCGGAAATTTTTTCAGTTGCGCCGGCATTGTAATCAAACCGGAACCATCACGCACTTTCGACCTGAAACTGTGCACAAACTGTATTATTCTGGCATTTTTTGGCACAAAAAAACCGCCTTTCGGCGGTTTTTTAGGCGAGAGTCGCACTGCGTGTAGTGCGACCTGAAATCGCGACAGGCTTACAGCTTGTCGGAGTTCTCGCTCAGGTAAGCTGCAACGCCTTCCGGAGAAGCGTTCATGCCCTTGTCACCTTCCTGCCAGCCAGCCGGGCAAACTTCGCCGTGCTCCTGGTGGAACGCCAGCGCGTCAACCATGCGGATCATTTCGTCAACGTTACGGCCCAGCGGCAGATCGTTAACTACCTGGTGACGTACAACGCCTTCTTCGTCGATCAGGAAAGAACCACGGAAAGCAACGCCGCCTTCAGACTCAACGTCGTAGGCCTGGCAGATTTCGTGCTTAACGTCAGCAACCAGGGTGTACTTAACCGGGCCGATGCCGCCGTCGTTCACCGGGGTGTTACGCCATGCGTTGTGGGAGAACTGGGAGTCGATGGAAACACCGATAACCTCAACACCACGCTTCTGGAATTCTTCGAAACGGTGGTCGAAGGCGATCAGCTCAGAAGGACATACGAAGGTGAAGTCCAGCGGGTAGAAGAAAACTACAGCTTTCTTGCCTTTGATGGCTTCTGCCAGGTTGTAAGTGTCAACGATTTCGCCGTTGCCCAGTACAGCCGCAGCAGTGAAGTCCGGAGCGGGCTTGCCTACCAATACAGCCATGAGAACCTCCTCAATGAGATATGAATTGCTGTGAGAGTTGGATTGATCAATTTATAACCGACGGCTATAAATTTATTAAAGATCGATAGTGGCCGGCTATGATACACAGCGCCTCATACCAGTCCCATTAATTTTTTATATAAAGGCAATAGCAGGCGCCACCGACCAGCCGCTCAAATCTGCGCACTCCGAAAACTCGCAAGTCAGGTATTTCCCATCCGGTCACTCCGGGGCCAACTAGACTAATTACCAGGCAGTCAATGAAACTTATTGACACTCATTCTCATTACCAATAAGATCCAAGCCAACTTACTCTTACTAATCATTTTTGCGCCAGGTTATCTGCGATGTACGTATGTATCTGTAAAGGCATTACCGACAGCCAGATCAAAGAAGCCGTTTACGACGGTTCTACGTCCGTGAAATCGCTGCGTCGCCACCTCGGCGTTTCCTCCCAGTGCGGTCGCTGTGCCGAGCTGACCCAGGAGATCATCGACGAAACCATGGCCGGCGGCGTGATGGCCACAGCCAACAGCGGGCTGTTTTACTCAGCCTCCTGATCGAACCCAGATTTCCCTGCGGGTACCGACCTTCTCTCCCGGCACCCGCTATCCCCCCCAGCCTCTCTTTCAGCACCCCAGTTCCACCAGCAAGCACCTGCCACTGTTCTATCTTTAATGGCGTCGCCCCAATATCGCGCCGGAGTCCTGTGACCCGAGCCCCATAAAGAGCCCCATGAAACAGCAGTTGCTGCACCTGACGGAACGCCTGCGCGCCAGCTTCTGGCTGATACCCGCAGTAATGATGGCCGCCGCAATACTGCTGGCGCACGGCCTGCTGGCACTGGACCAGCAACTACAGATCGATCACCTGCCCGGATTCCGCTGGCTGGAACTGCGTGATCACGACAGCGCCCGCTCACTACTCTCCACAATTGCCGGCAGCACCATTACCGTCGCCGGTACCGTATTTTCCATTACCACCGTTGCCCTCACCCTTGCCGCCAACCAGTTTGGGCCGCATCTGGTGCAGAACTTTATCCGCGACCGCGGCACGCAGATTTCCCTGGGGATTTTTCTTGCCACCTTTGTATACGCGTTAATGGTTATGCGCGGCATCGATGCAGGAAACAGCAACGGCAAAAGCCAGAGCCTGGCGGTCAGCACCGCCATCCTGCTCGCCCTGTTTTGTATCGCCTACCTGATTTACTTCATTCACAACGTGGCGCAATCCATCCAGGTGGACAACATCACGTTCCATATCAATCGCGAATTTCGCCACGCCATCGAGCAGATTTATCCGACGGAGGAAAGCCGCGACCCGCGCAACCGCCGTATCCCCCTGCGCGATCTGAATCTGGGAGACGACTGCCTTCGCATACCTGCCGAGTACGGCGGCTACGTACAACTGATCGACCGGGAAAAGCTGCAGAAGTGGGCTACGGTCAACCGTTGCCGGGTGCAGCTCGAGTGCCACCCCGGAACCTACCTCAACCACTGGAGCTGCATGGCGAGCATTTTTGATCCGCCGCGGAATAAGGATACCGGGGAGATTGGCGCAGCAATCCGCAGTGCAATCACGATTGGCTCACAACCAACCTCCGAACAGGACATCATTTTCTCCATCCGCCAGCTGGCGCAAATTGCCGTGCGTGCGCTGTCCCCGGGCGTCAACGATCCCTACACCGCCTATGCCTGTATCGACCGACTCATTGATGGCATCGGCGTAGTACTGCAGCGCCCGCCCCTGCCCAATTGTTTCCACGATGACGAACAGCAATTGCGGCTGGTCACCAGCGAGCTGGACTTTGCCGACGTACTCGCCGCCGCGCTGGATGAAATTCGCGAATACGGCAGCCAGAGTGCCGTGGTCATGCTGCATTTACTGGGCGCACTCAACGAGCTCGCCAGCATCTGCTCCCGCGACGAAGACAAGCGCGCCCTGAAACACAGCCTCGAACGGCTGGCAGAAGACTGCGAAAACCTGATCAAAGACAAATTCGATACCGCGGCCATCCAGAGAAAAATTGCCGAGGTCCACAACCGGCTCGCATAGTTTCCACAAACCGCCCGGACGAGAGCACACGCAAACAATCGAAACAGCAATTGTTCTCATTGCATTTTTCTGCTGCTTTCCCGTTAATTTTCGTGCTTTTTGCCCGCATGTTTCCCGAAAATCCTTTCTTGACTTGCGATTTCCAGCGCCGCAAACTCACCTCGCTCATCCGCTGCGACCCTACAATTAGGGCTATTAAAAGGGACGTCTGAAATTCGACAGGATTTTGTTCGAGACGCCCGACGCGCGAACCGAATTCAGTAATTAATAAAATGTCCCTCCAGGGCGAAAGGAGAAAGCAATGAAAGGCGATCCCAAGGTCATCGAACATCTGAACAAGGCACTGGGCAACGAGCTCATTGCCATCAACCAGTATTTCCTGCACTCGCGGATGTTCAAAGACTGGGGCCTGAAAGAACTGGCCGACAAGGAATACCACGAGTCCATCGACGAGATGAAGCACGCCGACTGGCTCATCGAACGCATCCTGTTCCTGGAAGGTATCCCCAACCTGCAGCACCTGGGCAAACTGCTGATCGGTGAAAACACCGAAGAAATGCTCAAGTGCGACCTGAAGCTGGAGCAGAAAGCCATTCCGGACCTGCGTGACGGCATCGCCTACTGTGAATCGGTACGCGATTACGGCAGCCGCGAACTGCTGCAACGAATCCTCGACTCTGAAGAAGAACACGTAGACTGGCTGGAAACCCAGATCAGCCTGATCGACAAAGTGGGCCTGCAGAACTATCTGCAGACACAGATGGAAAAAGCTTCCGAGGAATAACCGCTATTCCTGCAGGAGCCTGTAGGAGCTTGCTTGCAAGTGAACCAACTGGTGCCTGGCCCACCATTCGCCGGCAAGCCGGCTCCTACACAAAATCGAGACATAAAAAAACCGCGGTCATCGCCGCGGTTTTTTTATGTCCGGAACAAACCGGGATCGATCACTCGCCTTCAGCAGCACTGCCGGCAGCTTCATCGACCAGGGTCTTCAGCTCGCCGTTCTCATACATCTCCATGATGATGTCACAGCCACCGATCAGCTCCTGCTTCACCCACAGCTGTGGGAAAGTCGGCCAGTTGGCATACTTGGGAAGCTCTGCACGAATATCCGGGTTAGCCAGAATGTCCACGTAGGCAAAGCGCTGGCCACAGGCCATCAGCGCCTGGGACGCGCGCATGGAAAATCCACACTGGGGCGCGTTGGGGCTGCCTTTCATATAGAGCAGGATGTCGTTATCAGAGATCTGCTGCTTGATGTTCTCCAGAGTATCCATAGGGATGACTAACCTCGGGTTGTATGACCTTGTTGACCTGTCTGGTCGCGATAAGCGCACGAGCGGCGCTGGTACCGGCACTGACACAGATGCGCGCGGGGCGGCATTGTACCCCAGTAAGCCCCCTACCAGAAAAGCCCCCCGATAACAGAGACTGCAAATGCCCTCCTCCACCCGGCTCGGGCCGGGTTACTTGTCGGACGGGCGGCGGGCGAACCGCCCACAGAGGGACGGCCGCCACTACTCTATAGGCACTTTCTATAAGTACTCTCTATAGCCTCCACCCTATATCGGCGACTATAGGCCAGGATCAGTCAACGGGTTCCGGCGTCCCCGCCCAAACGCCGGGCTCACGGCGCGGCAATTCAGATTCCCGGCCCAATGGCCCGCGCAGGTCGACGATTTTTGACTCGATACACTGACGGACAAGGTACGCAACCGGGCTGCCATTGCCGCGCTCATCCTTCAGGAAATACGTATGCCCCTTCGGGTCAAACTCATTGTTGAAGCGGCTGCAGTCGAACGCGAAGACATTTTTCGGGGTTTTCTCGATATCTTCCGGCCCCGTCAGGCCCAGGCGCCGGGAGATAGTGAGGCGGCGAATATTCGCCAGTTTGCTGGCCGGCATCGCCCAGTCATCGCTGGCGTGGAATGTCAGGACCCGGTTGGCGGCATCGGCAAGGTGACGTCCATCTTCGCCCGCCTCGAAAATATCGTTGGTGACATCCGCCGCCACCATAAAGATATTGCTGAAGAGCCTCGGCATGGATCCGCCACCAAAGCTTTTCACCCAGTGGGCCACCCCTTCCGTCAGCACGCGGCCACCCATAGAGTGGGCCAGGATATTCATACGGCGGAAACAGGGGTCGCTGAGGGAAATATTGGTATCGCGCCATTGCATAAATTTGCCCAGCGCTCGCGCGAGTGCTTTTGCCGAATCTGAAGCGGCCTCCTGATCGTCCCAATAATCATCCAGAAGGTGCAACACAGAATCATCGTCACAGGGCCAGATAAACGGGATGACAATGCTGGTCTCGCCCATCAACTCCTGCAGGATTTTGGCATTCGGGAAAATCTCCCGCTCCGGCGTATTGTTGAAACCGTGGATGTAAAACAGCACCTGCTCGGCCCGAGGGTTATCGGTTTTGAGCCGGCTGAAAAACTCGGTTGCCCCAAGCTCGAGATATTCCCCCTCGCTCGGGCGCTCACAAAAATAGATATTCGGGAGCGGTACCGTATTCTGGGTACTGAAGGTAAGCGCGCGGCCTGCTTTGGATTCCGGTCCCTGGTCCGGAGTGCGGTTGGTAATGAAGTACATGAAGTCCTCCTTGTTCGTGCTGGTCGAATAATTGACCCGACAGCGCATCCTTGCACCACGATATGCACGGGCGTACCTATCTTAAGACCGAATGGAACAAGCAGTCGATTTCATACCGTTACAGGCAATACGCGCCAGTTACTATTTGGCGATCCCCAGTCTGTGGCGCGTCATCGTCTCTGTGCTAATATTGCCGGCTTCCCGGGGAAATTGCGGTCAAGCGTCACTTCAGGCGTATTTTCTGCGGTTTTCCCTTTCTTTGGCCCACCTATAGAGGAGATAGCAAGTGGCCACACCCGCACTGATGCAGAATTATGGCAACAGAACCCTGACCCTGGTCCGGGGCGAAGGTAACTATGTGTGGGACGACGCTGGCCGACGATACCTCGACGCTATCTCCGGTATCGCCGTGTGCGGCCTCGGCCACTGCCATCCGGCCGTCACCGAAGCCATCCAGGATCAGGCGCAGACCCTGCTGCACGTGTCCAACCTCTATAACATTCCCCCCCAGGAGCAACTGGCGGAAAAACTGGTTGGCCTGTCGGGCATGGACAATGTGTTCTTTTCCAACTCCGGCGCCGAAGCCAACGAGGCGGCGATCAAGCTGGCGCGCAAGCTCGGCAACGAGCGCGGTTACGCCTGCCCGAAAATTATCGTGACCGAAGGTGCATTCCACGGTCGCACCCTGGCCACCCTAACCGCCACCGGCAATGCGAAAGTCCAGCAGGGCTTTGCGCCGCTGCCGGAAGGCTTCCTGCGGGTGCCTTACAACGACGTGGCCGCCATCGAAAAGCTCGCCGCCGAACACGATGAAATCGTCGCTATCATGCTGGAGCCGGTACAGGGCGAAGGCGGTATCCGCGTCCCCGACGCCGACTACCTGGCGCGCCTGCGCGCACTGTGTGACCAGCAGGACTGGCTGCTGATGCTGGACGAAATCCAGACCGCCAACGGCCGCAGCGGCAAGATGTTCGCCTATCAGCACACCGACGGCCTGCTGCCCGACGTCGTAACCACCGCCAAGGGCCTGGGTAATGGTGTACCCATCGGCGCCTGCCTGGCCCGCGGTAAAGCCGCGGAACTGTTCACTGCTGGCAGCCACGGCTCCACCTTTGGCGGCAACCCGCTGGCGTGTCGTGCCGGTTCCGCGGTACTGGACACCCTGGAACGTGAAGCACTGGTCGAGCGCGCCGAGCAGCTCGGCATCCAGCTACTGGATCAGCTCAAAAGCGAGCTGGCGCACTGCGCCCACGTGACCGATATCCGCGGCCTCGGCCTGCTGATCGGCATCGAACTGGATCGCCCCTGTGCCGAACTCGTCGACCAGGCCCGCACCCAGGGCTTGCTGATTAATGTCACTGCAGGCAATGTAGTGCGTTTGCTGCCGCCGCTGACCCTGAGCGATTCGGAGTGCAGCCATCTCGCGCTTACCGTGGCCGCACTGGTACGCGACTTTGCCCAACAGGCCGCCTGATTTACGGAGGAATTACCCATGGCAGTCAGACACTTTCTCACCCTCCTCGACCTGAGCAAGGACGAGCTGCGCGGCATCATCGAACGCGCCATCGAACTCAAGGCCCTGCGCAAGCAGGGCATCGCCAGCGAGCCGTTCCGCAACAAAGTGCTGGGGATGATTTTCGAGAAGTCCTCTACCCGCACCCGGGTTTCCTTTGAGGCGGGCATGGCACAGATGGGCGGCAGCGCCCTGTTCCTGTCCCCGCGCGACACCCAGCTGGGCCGCGGCGAACCGATTGAAGACAGCGCGCGCGTCATCTCGCGCATGGTCGATATGGTGATGATCCGCACCTTCGGCCACAACGTGCTCGAGCGCTTTGCCGAGTACAGCCAGGTACCGGTGATCAACGCCCTGTCCGACAGCTACCACCCCTGCCAGCTGCTGGCCGACCTGCAAACCTATGTAGAACACCGCGGCAGCCCCGAAGGCAAAGTGGTGGCCTGGGTAGGCGATGGCAACAACATGTGCCACTCCTACATCAACGCCGCCCTGCAGTACGACTTTGAACTGCGCATCGCCTGCCCTGAAGGCTACGACCCGGACGAGAGCATCCTCGCCACCGCCAAAGACCGCGTGCAGGTTGTGCGCAAGCCGCAGGATGCCGTGCGCGGTGCCGACTGGGTGGCCACCGATGTGTGGGCCTCCATGGGCCAGGAGACCGAGCAACAGATCCGCATGAAAGCGTTTGACGGCTTCCTGGTGGATCACGAGCTGATGAGCCACGCTAACAACGATGCCATCTTCATGCACTGCCTGCCGGCACACCGCGGTGAGGAAGTCAGCGGCGAACTGCTGGAAGACGACAAAATCTCTGTGGTCTGGGATGAAGCGGAAAACCGCCTGCACGCCCAGAAGGCATTGATGGAGTTCCTGCTGGAAAGCGGCAGCTGATGTCGCAAAGGCGCCGGGTCACCCGGCGCCTTTTTTTGGTTTGACGGGACAATTTTCAGACAAACTGACGACCGCCTGATCAGCAGTATGGCGACGATTCATTCACAGGTTATTTTACGAACAACCGGCACCTTTTAGCCCTTAATGGCCATGCCGAAAGTACCAGGTTGATCAGTCATTGAGCGACCCGGCGGGGTTATTGCTGAGCTTAATTTGAGACCTGATTACTATTAAAAAATATTCTTAAAATCTGCTCACAACGCTATCCACTGGTTACTTTTTATACCCCACCAGTAACGACGGGCTTTAGCGGCGGGGAAATAGCTTTGGCGCAACGCCTACCCACAATTTATCCACAGCTAACCCCATACTTATCCGCCTTGAATTACCCCCCCAATCGCATTATCTTGTTGGTCATCCGGAGCCGCACCCCAACATATTGGGTTTCAGGACTGCGTTAGCCTAGAAAACCCGCGGCGACACCCGAGCAGCTGACCACAACATATTGTGGTCGCCGGCCCCCAGCGCACCGACTCGCACTTGTGCACAGCACAGGGACAAGGTTCACCGGCAGGCACGGAGCCGCTCGCAGACTCAAGCGAAGCACCAAACAGAAGTACCCCGCAAGCGTTACTCAAGCGAAGCCACGGCTCCGCCACCGTTCCTTGTGCCTGCTGCTGTATGGCTGCCGAAGAAAAAACAGATTTCAGGCCACAAGCCGAATTAAACAACCAAAGACAAGTCGATCTCGACCAGACAAAAACTACGGAGATTTTCATGCACACAGAGACAGGGCGCTCCCAGTCTGTGCCTAACGGCACCACCAAGGATTCGGCGGCAGACCAGGCCAGCAGCAATACCACCCTGGCTGCCACTGCCCCCGGTCAGATCCGCGTGATCAAGCGTAACGGTACTGTGGTTCCTTACGACGACAGCAAAATCTCCGTGGCCGTTACCAAAGCATTCCTCGCCGTTGAAGGCGGTACTGCAGCGGCTTCCAGCCGTATCCACGAGCGCGTGGCCGACCTGGTGTCTCACATCAGCGCCACCTTCAAGCGCCGTATGCCTTCCGGCGGCACCATTCATATTGAAGAAATCCAGGACCAGGTAGAACTGGAACTGATGCGCGCCGGCGAACACAAGATTGCCCGCGACTACGTTCTCTACCGCGAAGAGCACGCCCGCCTGCGCGCCGAGAAAGACAAAGAGAAAGCCGCCGCCGCACAGAGCGCCGACGAGCACCCCAGCATCCGCGTAAAACTGGAAGACGGCACCCTGGTACCGCTGGACATGGAGCGCCTGCGCACCATCGTTCGCGAAGCCTGCGAAGGCCTGACCGACGTAGACGGCGAACTGATCCTGGCTGAAGCGCTGAAGAACCTGTACGACGGCGTTTCCGAGACCGACATCAACACCGCACTGGTGATCACCGCGCGTACCCTGGTTGAGCAGGAGCCCAACTACACCTACGCCACCGCTTTCCTGCTGCTGGACAAACTGCGCGCCGAAGCCCTGCGCTTCCTGGACGTTGCCGAGTCCGCCACCCAGCAGGAAATGAAAACCCTGTACAAGCCGGCACTGTCCGCGTACGTGGCCAAAGGTATCGAGCTGGAACTGCTGGACCCGGCCCTGGCCAACTTCGACCTGGACATGCTGGGCGACGCGATCAAGCCCGAGTGCGATCACCAGTTCACCTACCTCGGCCTGCAGACCCTGTACGATCGCTACTTCCTGCACTCCGACGAAATCCGTTTTGAACTGCCGCAGCTGTTCTTCATGCGCGTTGCCATGGGCCTCGCCATCAATGAAGAAAACCCGAATGAGCGCGCGGTCGAGTTCTACAGCCTGTTGAGCTCCTTCGACTACATGAGCTCCACCCCGACCCTGTTCAACGCCGGTACCCTGCGTCCGCAGCTGTCTTCCTGCTACCTGACCACTGTGCCGGACGACCTGCACGGCATCTACGGCGCTATCCAGGACAACGCCATGCTCTCCAAGTGGGCTGGCGGCCTGGGTAACGACTGGACACCGGTACGTAGCCTGGGTTCTTACATCAAGGGCACCAACGGCAAATCCCAGGGTGTGGTTCCTTTCCTGAAAGTGGCCAACGACACTGCTGTAGCGGTGAACCAGGGCGGCAAGCGCAAGGGCGCCGTATGTGCGTACCTGGAAACCTGGCACCTGGACATCGAAGAATTCCTCGAGCTGCGCAAGAACACCGGTGACGACCGTCGCCGTACCCACGACATGAACACCGCCAACTGGGTGCCGGACCTGTTCATGAAGCGTGTATTCGAAGACAAGGAGTGGACCCTCTTCTCCCCGGCAGACTGCCCGGACCTGCACGACCTGTTCGGCGATGCGTTTGAAGAGCGTTTCACCCACTACGAAAAACTGGCCGCCGAAGGCAAGCTGCGCCTGCACAAAAAAGTGCGCGCGCTGGACCTGTGGCGCAAGATGCTGGGCATGCTGTTTGAAACCGGCCACCCCTGGATCACCTTCAAGGACGCCTGTAACCTGCGCAGCCCGCAGCAGCACGCCGGTGTGGTACACAGCTCCAACCTGTGCACCGAGATCACCCTGAACACCAAGGCGAACGACGAAATCGCGGTATGTAACCTGGGCTCCGTAAACCTGTCCCAGCACATCGGCGAAGACGGCAAGCTGGACCAGGAAAAACTGGCCCGCACCGTGAACACCGCCGTGCGCATGCTCGATAACGTCATCGACATCAATTACTACGCAGTGGAATCCGCGCGTCAGTCCAACATGCGCCACCGTCCGGTGGGCCTGGGCCTGATGGGCTTCCAGGACGCGCTGTACAAAGCCGGCATCTCCTACTCCAGCGATGAAGCCGTAGCCTTCGCCGACACCACCATGGAAGCGATCAGCTACTACGCCATCTCCGCCTCCAGCGACCTGGCGGCCGAGCGCGGCAGCTACTCCAGCTACGAAGGTTCACTGTGGAGCCAGGGCATCCTGCCGATCGACTCCATCGAGATCCTGAGCAAAAACCGCGGCGAGCAGTTCATCGACCAGGACACCAGCACCAGCATGGACTGGAGCGTGGTACGCGAGAAAGTGGCCAGCCACGGCATGCGCAACTCCAACGTAATGGCGATCGCCCCGACCGCGACCATCGCCAACATTACCGGCGTTTCCCAGTCCATCGAGCCCACGTACCAGAACCTGTACGTGAAATCGAACCTGTCTGGCGAATTCACCGTGGTGAACCCGTACCTGGTACACGACCTGAAAGCCCGCGGCCTGTGGGACAAGGTGATGGTCAACGACCTCAAGTACTACGAAGGTTCTGTGCAGAAGATCGACCGTATTCCGGAAGACCTGAAAGCCAAGTACGCCACCGCGTTTGAAGTGGAGCCGCGCTGGATCGTGGACGCGGCCAGCCGTCGCCAGAAGTGGATCGACCAGGCCCAGTCCCTGAACCTGTACATCGCCGGCGCCGACGGCAAGAAGCTGGACCTGACCTACCGCATGGCGTGGTACCGCGGTCTGAAGACCACCTACTACTTGCGCGCACTGGCTGCCACCTCCACGGAAAAATCCACCGTGACCACCGGCACCCTGAACGCCGTAAGCGCCGGTGGCAGCGCACCTGCTGCCGCAGCGCCGCAAGCCGAGCCCGCCCCAGCCGCAGTGCCCAAAGCCTGCTCCCTGGACGACCCGGACTGCGAAGCCTGCCAGTAAAAGGTAGGAGCCTGCTCGCAGGCGAACCAAGAGCTTCGTAAAACGAAGCTCTTGGACTGAATCGATTGATTGGATCGATTAAAAGTCTCTCGGGGGAGAGCAACCGCGCAACACCGTGCCCGGCACGGTCAGCGCAACCAAGACCATAAGCGCCGCCCCGGCACCGGGCACCAGCACACAACGCTGGCTCCGTAACAGGAGAAAAAGCCCGGGCCGGGTGCAGGCTGCACAACACACATTTTTGATTGCCCTGCCCGCCTTACCGGCACGGGGAATCGCACCTAAGAAGACAAGGGGAACTCATGCTCAGCTGGGACGATTTCGAAACAAAAGCCAAGCCAGAACCCAAAAAGCAGGAACCGCAACCGGTGCCGGGTGCGCTGCAAACCGAGCAGCAGGCAGTCACTGAACCCAGCGCGACCTATGAAGCAGGTAGCGCCAGCAGTGCCTCGGCACCGACCGCGGCCCAATCCTCCTCGGCAGTAGAAGCCGCTCGCGCAGCCATTGCCGACCTGGACGTAGCACCGGGCCTCGAAGAACTGGAAATGGGCGCCGCCCGTATCCAGGTAGACGAAAAGCGCATCATCAACTGCCGCGCCGACCTCAACCAGCTGGTACCGTTCAAGTACGACTGGGCCTGGCAGAAATACCTCGACGGCTGTGCCAACCACTGGATGCCGCAGGAAGTAAACATGAACAAAGACGTGTCCATGTGGAAAGACCCCAACGGTCTGACCGAGGACGAGCGTCGCATCGTGGAATACTCCCTGGGTTACTTCTCCACCGCCGACTCCCTGGTAGCCAACAACCTGGTGCTGGCCATCTACAAGCACATCACCAACCCGGAGTGCCGCCAGTACCTGCTGCGCCAGGCATTTGAAGAAGCCATCCACACCCACGCCTACCAGTACTGTGTAGAGTCCCTGGGCATGGACGAAGGCGAAGTCTTCAACATGTACCGCGAAGTACCGGCCGTCGCCAAGAAAGCCGCGTGGAGCCTGTCGCACACCCAGTCCATCGGTGATTCCGGCTTCAAGACCGGCACCACCGAATCCGACCAGGAACTGCTGCGCAACCTGATCGCGTTCTACGCGGTAACCGAAGGCATCTTCTTCTACTGTGGCTTCACCCAGATCCTGTCCATGGGCCGCCGCAACAAGATGACCGGCGTTGCCGAGCAGTTCCAGTACATCCTGCGCGACGAGTCCATGCACCTGAACTTCGGCATCGACGTGATCAACCAGATCAAACTGGAAAACCCGCACCTGTGGACCGAAGAGTTCAAGCAGGAAGTAACCCAGATGATCCTGGAAGGTATGGAACTGGAAGTGGCCTATGCCCGCGACACCATGCCCCGCGGCGTACTCGGCATGAACGCAGCGATGATGGAAGAATACCTCCACTTCATCGCCAACCGCCGCCTGAGCCAGCTGGGCCTGAAAGAACAGTTCCCGGGCGCCCAGAACCCCTTCCCGTGGATGTCCGAAATCATGGACCTGCGCAAGGAGAAGAACTTCTTCGAAACACGGGTAATCGAATACCAGACCGGTGGTGCACTGCAGTGGTAAACCACTAGACACATCGACTGTAGGAAAGGATTTACTACAAGAAAGAGTCGCTCACAGGAAGAGAGGTATTGAAGCGGGCGAAAGCCCGCTTTTTTTGTCTCAAAAAAAATAATATATTGAAAAGCTAATAAAGAATCGGCTTTTGATCAGGAATTAAGAAAAATGAAGTTAGTAATCCTCCACTTAAGCGACATTCATATTAAATCTGCAGCCGACCCCATCTTAAACAAGCACAACGAAATTTCTCGCACTCTATACCAACATATTAATGACTCCTCGCACTTGGTCATTGTCATTACAGGAGATATCGCACATTCCGGCCAAAGTCAGCAGTATGCAGAAGCAATACTATTTCTTGAAAAAATTAAAAAAGAAGTCACGGATGAGCGAGATATCAAAGTAGACTTTGTAACCTGCCCAGGAAATCACGATTGCGATTTCACGCCCAACCCAACTAGAGATATCATCCTTAAGAGTTTAGGAAACGAAGACTTATCAACAATAGATTCTTCGGTATTCGAAAATTGCACATCGCATCAAGCCTCGTATTTTTCGTTTAAAGACCATACAGATCAAAAGATAATTGAAGAAGACAGGCTTTGGTGGACGCAAGAAATAGAGATTGGCAACGAAAAAATCATCTTTGAGTCAATAAATTTGTCTTGGTCATCACGACTCAGAGAGCAACAAGGGAAGCTTTCATTCCCATTCGCATCCTACGAAGCAAAAGCGCAACGAGCCGCGGATTACCGTATAGCATTAATGCACCACCCCCTTAACTGGCTGGATCAACCATCCTATAGACAACTCAGATCGCATTTAAGATCTACATCCAGTTTTATATTTACCGGCCACGAACATAACGGAAATGCCGCAAACTACGACGACATTGAATCGGGTCACACCATTCTGATTGAAGGGGGCGCACTCCAGGAAAAAACACTGAAAAACTCTACATTTGGAGTGATGACCATATGCTTAAACAGTAAAAAAAGCTCATATCAACAATACGAATATTGCAAAAACCAAGAATCTTACCTCCCAAAAACTATAAAAAATTTTATATCGCCTACATTGCATCCAAAAGAACTAACATTTTCGGAATCTCACATAGAAAAAATACAAGATTGTGGCGCCCAGTTCAGGCATCACAACATTGCAAATCTTAAACTTAGCGACATATACGTATACCCAAACCTAAAAGACCAAAGTGATCAAAGTTCAAAGCCAAAAACCATCCCATCAAAAGACCTATTGGATATTGAAAAATTTTCTCAGGGCATCGTAATTAGTGGCGAGGACAACTCCGGAAGAACCAGCCTATTAAACACTCTCACAAATGAATACTATGACCAAGGCTACTTGCCAATTATTATTTACGGAAAAGATATAAAGAAAAACTCGGAGTCCAATCTAAAAGCCCAACTAGAACGTGCAATATTTCGACAATATAAAAATGACAATGCGGTATCAATCTTCGACCAAAAGTCCAGAGAAAAGAAAATACTTCTTATTGACAACTTTAACGAATCGAAGCTTAAATCCGACCGAGCCATAAACGAGTCATTATCATTTTTCCTCACTCGATTCAAAAAGATAATAATTACCGTTGACGACATTTTTGAAGTTAACCAACTCACTTCGATAGAAACAAATGACACAACTGAAGAACTTGATCATTTTAAGATTGAGCAGTTCGGCTATAGAAAAAGAACAGAACTAATACAGAAATGGTATTCAGCGGGACAAATGGATCATGAATCCGATGCTGAAGTCATAGGAAAGTGCAACATCGCAGAAAAACTTATGGACACTGTGATGGATAAAAGCCTCATTTCCCCAAACCCTATATTCCTGCTAACTTTTCTGCAAAGCATCGAGACCGGGAACTCAAACCAACTCATCGATAGCGCCCTCGGGCACTATTACAAATACCTACTAACGCAAAGCTTTCTCGATGCAGGAATAGGGCCAGAGAAACTCAGTCAAGAAGAAGATTATGCCATGCACTTGGCATTTTTCTTTTATACAAAATCTAGCTTTGTAATAAACCGAGAAGAATTCGAAAATTTCAATGATGAATTTTCAAGAAAGTGGCAAAAATCAAACTTCGAAAAGAAGGAACAAATCTTTATAAAATCTAAAGTTCTAAAAAAACAAAATGACGAATACGAATTTAGATACTCACATAATTACTACTACCTTCTCGGCAAATATTTAAGCGAAAATATTCTTGACGATGAAGTTAAAAAAATAATCAAAAACTGCATAGAACACCTATATGTGAGAAAAAATGCGAACACTATTCTTTTTCTGGCGCACCACTCTTCCTCAGACAACATACTTTTCATGATGAAAAGTGCCACAGATAAAGTCTTCAATGAAAGCTCTGTGGCGGACTTTAGCGAAAGCTGCAGCGCAGCTCACGAGCTTATCAAGCACGCACCTGAACTCAAGTACAGAAAAACATCACCCCAAGAAACACAATTAAATATAAGTGAGAGACGAGACATAGCCGAAGAAAACAACCCAAGCCAAAACATGGAAATACATGAGGAAAAAGAACCTCAGCACATTGATCTTTCAGACAAACTCACAATTCTTTTTAAAACAGTAGAAATTCTCAGCCAAATAGTAAAATCAAACCCCACTAAATTTGAGCGTCTTAAAAAGGTTGAGATAATAAAATCAATTTTTTCAGCACCTCTTCGTGCACTGCAAAGCTTTTATGATTTCTTAGAGTCCCACCCAAAAACATTACTGAATGCGATAAATAGAGAGCTATCTAGCAGATCAGAAAACCTGCCAGAGGAAACCATCAATAAAGTTTCGAGACTAGCTGTCGCCAACATAATTCAGGGTGTATCAAGCTCTTTCATAATCAAAATCGCGCAAACGATCAATTCAGAATCATTAATGCCGGACATACCAGATGCAATCAAAAACAATGAAAATATCGCATTTGAACTAATAGACCTGGCGATATCTTTGGACAACCACAAGCAACTTAACAGAGGAAAAATTAGCGCGGTTTACAAAAAATCCAAAAGCAATATCGTGGCAAAAAAAATACTAGACATTATTATTATGCACAGGCTTTACATGTTTAAGACTTCTGAGAGAGATATGCAGTGGCTACAGAGTGAACTCAAATATGACATAAACCAACAGCATTCAATCGGGTATACCAAGGCCAACAAACTAACCCGAATTAGCTAGCAAAAATTAGAAAATAAAAAAATAGGGTCACATCAAAATTTCGACGTACAAAGCCCCCCCAACTCCAAATATCGGGGTCAGAGTAAAATTTTTGCGCATAAAGGCACCAAATTATTATCCGTAAAAATTTTACTCTGCCCCCAAATCATATAAGCCAATGGAAGGACTGAAAGGTTGGAAACTTTCGATGATGTTTTAAAATCCATAGAGAAAAATTCAGGGAAGCGACAATTCCACTTGTTGCTTGGGAATGGATTTAGCATGGCTTACAACCCTAAAATATTCTCGTAATATTGGGGTCAGAGTAAAATTTTGACATATGAAATATCCTTCACGGCACGATGCTAATTGAGCACAGGAAACAACAAGAGCAAGGAACTCAATGAAAGATCTCGACAATCATAAGAAAATCGCTGTTCTGATCGATGCGGACAACGCCCAGTATTCCAAGGTGAAGGCTATCCTCGACGAGATCTCAGCACATGGTCATATTGTGATTAAACGCGCCTACGGCGACTGGTCCAGTGACAACCTTAAGAACTGGAAGAAGTCTCTGAACGAGCTCGCGATCCAGCCGGTGCATCAGATTGCCTATACCACGGGCAAGAACGCCACCGATGCCGCAATGATTATTGATGCCATGGACCTGCTCTACACCAAGCGCTTTGACGCCTTCGCCCTAGTCTCCAGTGACAGTGACTTCACCAAGCTGGCCTCCCGCCTGCGCGAAGACGAGCTGTTTGTGTTCGGTGTAGGCGAGCGAAAAACGCCCATTTCCTTCCGTAATTCCTGCGATGACTTCATCTTCACCGAGAATCTGGGCATTGACGATGAACCCACCCCAAACAAGGATGCAGGGAAACCGAAAGAGCCGGAAACAAAGAAAACCCTGAGTGACCCTGCGGAATTGATCCCCCTCCTGACTAAAGCATGGGACCAATATCAGGATGAAGACGGCTGGGCCAACGCATCAGCCGCCGGCAGCTTCCTGAAGCGATCCATGCCCGACTTCGACCCCCGTTCCTATGGAGCCTCCAAGTTTTCGCAGCTACTGGAAAGCCTGAAAGGGAAGCTGGATATTGATAAGAAAGAAGGCAACCAGATTTCATACCGGGTAAAGCCAAAAAAAGCCAAGGTGAAAAACAAACTCCAGAGCCAAAACCAGTCTGCTTCTCAGAGAGTTGAAGAACATGCATGAGATCAAGGCCAATCTTTACCCGTGTAAGCACTGCAATGAAACGGGAACCTGCACCACCGGGAAGGACGGATCCAGCTGCCATGCCTGCGCCAAAATCCATGAACTTGGTAAGAATCAGGAATACTTTGGCCTTTCATGCGCCGCGTGCAACGGCATAGGACAGGCTGAACCAAAAACAGAGCGTATCAACAAGAGAATCAAGCCGATTCTGGCCATCGGGACAGTATTTCTCCTATTGACATTTATCTTCGCGCTCGCCCTTACCGGCAACGTACACTTCCCCGAGTTTTTAGCCTTTTCTGGCACACTGATTGGAAGCATCACAGCCTTTTACTTTACCCACTGCAAGAACGCCTAGAGCTACTAATTTTCCAAAAAGAGGCAATCTGGTAAAAAATCAATACCCTGTCAATAGCACAGATTCCAATCAACTAGTAAATTTGGCCACCAAGTAAGGCTTCCCTACCACCACCCCAGAGTTTATAGATAACCTCATGAAAGCACTGCTGCTGATAACCCTTCTTCTCGCCCCCTTGTCCGTATTGGCTGATGACCTGGACACCATCATCAAGCACTCTGGGATAGAAAAAGTATTAAATGAAGCTAATCAAAATTTTATTCAGGACACCTACAAAATCTATCCGGATTTATTGATGAGAAGCGATACTGTAGATCGCTTCTTTTCCGAAAACGTTGCCATTTCTAATTTCAAGCACGAATTAGTTAGCCTGCTAAACGAAAACTTCAATAACGCGGAACTCAAGACTATTTCGTCGGCACTATCAGACAGCGAGAAAGAAACAGAATTGTTCAGGTTTTACGGCACAGAGCTTGGGCAAAGGTGGCTGAGCGTTTCAAGCCAGTTTAGTGACATAGTCCTGCTAGGCGCAGTGAACAAGGTTATGAACCCAGAGAGCGGCCTTAACAGTTTCTTACAGCAAGAATCGGATTAAGGATTGATAGCACTAATGTACCGATGTGCAACCGTGTCCGCCATCCAGCCATTCGACAGATGAAATAAGAACAAAAATACAGGTAATCCGCACGGAACGGCACACGCACAGATTTTCATCACTCTATTCGGTTCAGCGCATATTCAGTTAGAGAAGGTACGATAGTTCCATCCTCAAAACCAAACCCGGCCGTCGCCTCGCGGACGCGGTTTGCTGTGATGGCACCGATGTACCCCCATGAAAAGACGACTGCTGCTGCCCTATTGCTTAGCGATGCTCACCACGGCCGGTTGCAGCATGGCCCCGTATCAGCATTCGCCGGAAGACACGACCAAAGCCGCAGACAGCCCCGCCAAAGAACGCCCGCAGGCGGCGAAACCAGCCAAACCCGAGCCGACCCGCTCCCCCTCTGAATTGCTCAAGGCAAGCCTGTACCAGCGGCATCAGGAGTGGAAGGGTATCCCGTATCGGCTGGGGGGCATGAGCAGGCGCGGTATCGATTGCTCGGCACTGGTCTACCTCATCTACCGCGACCATATGGGGGTTCAGCTGCCCCGCACTACCCGCTACCAGGCCGTGGCCGGCAAGGCGATCAAACAGGGCCAGTTGCGCCCGGGCGACCTGGTGTTTTTCAGGACCGGCCGCCGGGGCCGGCACGTGGGGATCTACATCGAGGATGGCAAGTTTCTGCACGCCTCCGTGTCCAGAGGCGTCACCATCTCACACATGACAGACGACTACTGGAAAAGCCGCTACTGGCGGGCGCGCAGACTCGAACTCGAATCCAGTAGTGAGTCCTGACTCTCCAGTGCGCCAGTGCCTTTTGAGCGAACGCGGCGCCATCACCCATCGGTGCTAACCGCAGCGTTGGCCGAGCCCCATCCCGACATCTGCGTGCAACCGGACGGGTCCTATTACGCCATCATTTTCGCGAGCAGCTGAAAACCTCGCCCGCGGCTTACCGGCGCCGCTTTGCGGAGTCTGTTTGATCCGCGCAATAATCGATAAGATTCAGCACAACCAACAGAAATGACAGGAAGCTCAAGGACAGCGGAGCCCTTTTTGCCATGACGACAACGTCCGAAATCAAAACCGCCATCATCGGCTATGGCTTTTCCGCCACCACCTTCCACCTGCCGTTTATCCTGAACCTGCCGCCCTTCCGCTTCATGGCAGTAAGCACTTCGCAGGGCGAACAGGTACGGCAGCAGCACCCCGAGGTGGCCGTGTATGCCGATGCGGATACCCTGCTCACGGATTCCGACGCCGATCTGGTGATCATCACCGCCCCCAACGAAGCGCACTATGCACTGGCCAAACGCGCCCTGCAGCAGGGTAAACATGTAGTGCTGGAAAAGCCGTTCGTGACCCGCGTCGAACAGGGCGAGGAACTGATCGCACTGGCCAAGCAACAGCAGCGGGTGCTGAGCGTGTACCAAAACCGCCGCTGGGACGGTGACTTCCTCACTGTAAAGAAACTTATTGCCGATGGCCGACTGGGTGCGGTGCGCTATTTTGAAAGCCATTTCGACCGCTTCCGCCCCGAGGTACGCAAGCGCTGGCGCGAATCCGATGTGGAGGGCGGCGGCATCCTGTTCGATCTGGGGCCGCATATGCTCGACCAGGCACTACAGCTATTTGGCCCACCGACGGCGATCACCGCACAGGTAAAGGCACTGCGACCACAGGCGAAAGTGGATGACTTCTTCCACATCACACTGCACTACCCCGAGCACCAGGCAGTACTGCGCAGCAGCCCCTTCTGCGCGGCACCAACCCTGCGCTTCGAGGTTCAGGGCGAGGCCGGCAGCTATATGAAGCACGGCCTGGATCCGCAGGAAGATCGCCTCAAAGCAGGAGCGCTAACGGTAGCCGCAGACTGGGCACAGGAGAATCCGGAGCAATATGGCCAGCTGTACACGGCCGACGGTGCTATGCCCATCAAAACCGAAACCGGTGGCTATCAGCACTACTTCCAGCAGCTGGCACAGGCCATTCTCGCGGGCGGCGAAATCCCGGTGAGTGCGGAGCAGGCCCTCTGCAATATCCGGCTGATCCAACTCGCGCTGCAGAGCAGTGCGAGCGGGCAAACGGTCGCGGTAGACAGTAGCGGTTGGCCTGCCAGGTAACGGCTGCCCCACTCTCCCTCCTCCACTCACCCTTCCCCTCATCATGAGGCGGCGGCCACCCTACACTTCGGCTCAGGCGGTTGCGCGCAAAGTGCGACCAAGACGGTTTTGCCCGACAGGAAAGGGGAACGCTTATGGCCGACGCCCGCTCATCGCTGGCCTCTGTGCAGCGCCACGCCCTGCCGTTGAACGGGCATTCCGGCGACTACGATGCGCTGCTGGCCAAGGCCGCCAATCGCCAGTTCATCCTGCTGGGTGAGGCGAGCCACGGCACCCATGACTTTTATGCGGCCCGCGCCGAGATTACCCGGCGCCTGATTCAGGAACAGGGGATCGATGCCGTAATCATCGAAGGCGACTGGCCCGATGTCTATCGCATCAACCGCTTTGTGCGCGGGCTCGATGGAGACGCCAGCGCGCGCGAAGCACTCGGGGATTTCGAGCGCTTTCCACTGTGGATGTGGCGCAACACGGTGATGGAATCATTTATCAAATGGTTACAGAACTGGAATACCCAAAGGGCCAGAGCGCAGCAGACCGGTATCTACGGCATGGATCTGTACAGCATGTACCGCTCCGCCGATGCCGTGGTGACCTATCTCGACAAGGTCGACCCCGCCTGAGTCACTACTTTTACGTAGATATCCGCGACCAATTCGATGTGGCACTTCACCTCGATGAGACCACCGCACTGGAACCCCTCGATCGCACTGAAGGCTGGGACAAGCAGGAGCCGCCGGAAACCTGGCCGTTCGGCATTTGAGCGGCCGAACCCGGACGGGCAGCCCGTCAGAGTTTGAGCGGTCCCAATAGGCTCTATCGATAATCAATGGGAGAAGGTATAACCTCAGGCCCGACAAACAATCAAAAACAGCAAGTGGCTCCCGTGCAACCGTTTACTACCCAATTTACATTATCCCGAGAATATCTTTCCGAGTGTTTCGACCAGTCCTTACCTTATGGGAAAAGTGCCAAGCCTAATTATCTGTTCCCGATTGTACTTTTTGCCTCGGGTACAGGGTTACTGCTGTTCACCGCGCAACCTAAACTCGCCAGTTTCACGTTGATCGCTCTGGCGATTCTGGAACTGCTGCATATCCGATTCCGGCGCGCCTGGTGGTTAACCCGGCAGTTGTGGGGGAAAGGTGCCGGTACCGAAGTGACATTAACCATTGATGAAGATGGTATCCAGACCCAGAACGCCGATACGCAAACAACGTTGTTGTGGTCGGATATCGAGCGCGTGATTGAAACCGATTTGGGGCTGATTCTGGTGGCCAAATCCGGCAGCCGGCAGTACTTGTCCAAATCGCTGTTTACTGCGGATCTGGTGAGCGAAATTATTGTTAAAGCGAATGGGGAAGCCTGAATATTCTCCAGGCAGAGCAGGAAAGAAACGCACCAACGCCTGCGCCCTGACCTACGTTACCGGTGCCCTGCTGCATGCGCTCCGGTTATATTGAATTGCTGATCATCCAGGCCAGCAATAAGTAATCGGATTAATGGGGCCAGCGGCAACAGCGCCAGTCCCTGAAGTAGCTGATCGACGAGTGTTCACCGAGGCCTTGCTCAACATCCAAGGCCCGGCTTATCCCGCTTCAGCCAATATCCAGATATCAGGAAATCACCCTTCGGCGGGCAGGAAAAAGCCCAACAAAATCCGAAGAAACTCCTCGGGATCATCCAGATTCACCACATGATCTGCGGCTACTTTCACATAAGTGCCGTTTTGCAGTAGCGACATCGCACGATCTGCCTCCTCCTGACTCATTGCACCATCATCAGAATCATCGAAAAAAACTATCCGCGAACGAGGCTATCGACCTGGCAACCCGAGCATTTGCTCTCATACTGTGCGGGTTCGGGCTTGAGGAAAATGAAGCGGTGAGAATCGTTTCTGATTCCGCGAAAGATATTATCAATTGAGTTCGTTCGGAATGTGGCTTTTTAGAGAGATACAATCAAGGTCAGGCTGCACAACCAATTTAAGATACGGCAATTATTCCATTCGTCCCGGTATAGATTGGGAGTCAAGCCTCACTGTCACCCTCGACAAACGCCTTCAACGCCTCCAGGCGCTGATCCCACTGGAATTCCAGACCGGAAATAAACTCCCGCGCCTGCTGTAGCGTGGCCGGGTCCAGCACCACTTGTGTTTCCCGCCCCTTCGGCACCAGGTGCACCACATTGGCGGATACCAGTACCTGCAATTGCTTGCGCGCCCCCTGCCGTGAAATACCCAGGTTTTTCGACAGCTCACCGATAGTGGCGGGCGCACCCGCAGCCAGTCTCCTGACAATGGTCAGGCGTGTGGGGTCGCCCAGTGCGCGGTAGATTTCTGCTTCGACCATTTACTGCCCTTCAAAATAGTTGCCGAATCGGCCCAGCATAAAATCCCAGCCTAGGCCGTTTTCCTGAAAGGAGGTTTCCATCACGTCTACCGGCAATGCGGCAAATCCGGATTCGGTCAGCGTGACCTTGCAACGCCCGTCGCCAGCCTCTTCGAGGGTAAACTCCACCAGGGTATTGGCTACGCTCAGCACGTCGCCCATAAAGTGTTTGCTGCCGGGCACCCAGCGATACGCAAAGTAAGTGTGGGGCTGTGCCGCGACGATATACACCTGACTGGTGCAGTCCTCGCCAAACCCGAACACCGGCTGCTGCCCCACCTCATAGAGGCCTTCGAGGGTTTCCGGAAACCATTTGACCACCAACTCCGGATTGGCGATCGCTTCATAGACCCGCTCTATTGGCGCACTGATCGTGATCTCGCGCCTTATGACATCCTGCATTGTGCTCTCCCTGTCTTATTGAATTGAGGACGATTCCAGTGAATCACTCTGCAACCAAACATGCAACCAAAAAGTTGCACGTTTATCCAGAACTCCGTTCTCCAACACGCAAAATGCCGCCTGGAATCCGGGGAAAGTCGCCCCATTCCCCGATAGCCGTTAGACTAAACCGACCATCCAATCGCCAACCTCGACACCGCAAAATGCCTTATTTACTAATCACACTGGCGGTAGCCGCACTCGTTATTGGCCCCCAATTGTGGGTACGGTTTGTACTCTGGCGACACTCCACCGAAATCGACGACATGCCCGGCTCTGGCGCGGAACTCGCCGAGCACCTGATCGACAGGCACAAACTTGAGGGGGTTAAGGTCATCAAGGCAAACCGGGGGGAAAACTACTACTCACCGTCCGAGAAAATCGTGGCCCTGAGCCCGGAGATCTACCACGGCAAGTCGGTAACGGCGGTGGCCGTGGCCGCGCACGAAGTCGGCCATGCGATACAGTTCTGCAGGGAGGAACCTATCTCCAGGCTGAGAGACAAGTACCTGACACGGGCCCATCGGATCAGGCGCATTGGCGCGGGGATACTCGCGTTCGCCTCCATTCTCACCCTAGCGGTAAAGACACCGGTGATTCTGTTGTGGGTAGGCGTAATCGCGGTCGTTACCATGCTCGCTTCCACGCTGATGTACGTGGCGATACTGCCGGAAGAGTATGACGCCAGCTTCAATAAGGCCCTGCCGATCCTCCGGGAGGGCTACCTTCCGGAACATCTTTTGGGTTCAGCACACAGCGTGTTAAAGGCGTGCGCATTGACCTATGTCGCCGGCGCGTTACTGGATGTGCTCAGGTTGTGGCGTTGGATAAGATTTTTGCGATAAACACGATCAGTCAAACGCATCCCAGTAAGGCGGATCACCAAAATAGCTGCCGATAAAATCAATAAACACCCTGAGCTTGGTGGCCAATAACTTTCTGTGCGGGTACACGGCGTAGAGCGCCAGCTGTTCTGGCTCAAACTCGGACAGAATGACTTTCAGCTTGCCCGCCTTGATGGCTTCGCCGGCAATGAAGGTCGGCTGCAATACATACCCCTGCCCGTTAATGGCAGCCTGCATCAGGATTTCGCCGTTATTACATGCGATGCCTGCCGCACCTGCCGGCTTGCTTCTTTTCAGCGCGCGCATCAGACGGGACTCGCCCGGGTTTGACTCCATATAGCTGTAGCGCAGGTAGTGTTCGGGTTTCAGATCCTCCGGTGTTCCGGGTACACCCTCCCGCTTCAGGTACTCCGGCGATGCACACACGACCAGCCGTATCGGTGCCAACCGTCTGGCAATTAGTGAGGAGCTTTTCAGATTGCCGATACGCAGCGCCACATCAAAGCCTTCTTCCACCACATCCACTTTGCGGTCATTGAGTTGCAGTTCAATGCCCACTGCCGGGTGGTTTTTTTTAAAGTCGCTGATCAGCGGTGCCAGGTGCCGCGTGGCAAAAGTGACCGGAGCGGTGATGCGCAGCAGCCCCTGGGCTTCGCTCTGCATCTGTCCCAGCTGGCTCTCCATGTCCGTCAGGCTCTCCAGAATCTGACGGGCAAACTGGTAGCACTGTTCGCCCTCTTGCGTCAGGTGCACACGCCGCGTGGTGCGATTGAACAGGCGCACCTTGAGGTGCTCCTCCAGTTGCGCCACGTATTTGCTCACCAGCTGGTTCGATAACTCCAGCTTGTCTGCAGCCTTCTTAAAGCCGCCTTCGTCGGCGACCGTCACAAAGGCGTTCAAAGCGGTTATCCGATCCATGGGTTGCTCCCACCTCTATTCCCAATATTTTGTTGATAGTAGACCAACAATATGGCCATTTATAGGTGTTAACGTTGTTATTAGACTGCATCCCAAGCTGGTGAGGTTGTTACACCACGCCCCCCCCAACAACTCGGAGAACGGTTATGAATACACAATTGATCAACAAGGTTTTGAACTCTAACGCTGGCCTGGGCGCACTGGCACTGCGTGTGCCGGTGGGCATCATCCTCGCGGCCCACGGCGCCCAGAAGCTGTTTGGCTGGTTTGGCGGCTACGGGCTGGAAGGTACCGGTCAGTGGATGGCGAGCATTGGCCTTACCCCCGGATACCAGATGGCCCTGCTGGCGGGAAGCGCGGAGTTCTTTAGTGGGCTCGCGCTGGTGCTGGGCTTGCTGACTCGCCCCGCCGCCGCGGTGAGCGCCACTACCATGCTGGTGGCCATCTTCAGCGCCCATATCAGCAATGGGTTCTTCCTCACCAACAACGGTTATGAATACGCGCTGGCGCTGTTCGGCGCGACACTGGCGCTGACCATCCAGGGTGGCGGAACCTTCGCCGCTGACAATGCCCTGAGCGGCATGGTCGCAGATGGTAATGACCGCAATGCCCTGCTCTCTACGGGCCGGGCGGTCTAACGACAGCAATTCGTCTTTCGCCCCCTTGTTGGGGGCGAATTCACATCGAGAAGTGGTGAACGCATGTTGGTAAATGGCATCTGGAAAGAACACTGGCAACCGGTACAGCAGGCGGATGACGACGGCCGTTTTATCCGGCAGACGTCCTCCTTCCGCAACTGGGTGACCGTGGACGGATCAGCCGGTGTGAGCGGGCGGGGTGGATTCAGGGCGGAAGCCGGCCGCTACCATCTGTACGTCGCGTATATCTGTCCCTGGGCCAGCCGTGCATTGATGGCGCGTCAACTGAAGGGGCTGACGGATGTAGTCAGTGTCTCGGTAGTAAATCCGGTGCTCACCGAGCAGGGCTGGGCATTCGGCGGTTTTAGCGGCAGTGACGACGATGCAGTAAACGGCGCACGTTATATGCACGAACTCTACACTCGGGCGGCCCCTGATTTCACCGGCCGCGCAACGGTTCCGGTGCTTTGGGACAAGCAGACAGCAACCATCGTCAACAACGAGTCTGCCGATATTGTGCGGATGTTCAACAGCGCCTTCACGCACCTTGTCGCTGGTCAGGACATCGACAGACCCGACCTGTATCCAGCAGAACTGGCAGCGGACATCGATGCACTAAACAGCTACCTGTACGACAACCTGAACAATGGGGTGTACCAGGCCGGCTTCGCCACCTCACAATTCGCCTACGCCGAGGCCTATGCCCGTGTATTTGCAGCACTGGACGAGATGGAATCCCGGTTCGGTGATGGCCGAGCATTTCTGTTCGGGGATACGCTGACCGAATCAGACATTCGCCTGTTCGTCACCCTGGTGCGGTTTGATGCGGCTTATTACAGCCTGTTCAAATGCAATCGCAATACTCTGAGGGAAATGCCGAACCTGCACCGTTATTTACAGCGAATCCTCGGTCTTAAAGGCGTGAGAGAAACGGTAGAGCTGGACCATATCAAAGCGGGCTACTATTCGATTAAAGCGCTCAATCCCACGGGTATTGTCCCGGAGGGACCGCGCAGTATCTAACAGGTTAAATGACCGAATGGCTCGATGTATTCTGAGATGTATTCTGAGATGTTTTCTGGCACTTTTTCTGGCACTTTTTCTGGTAATAATGGCGGGATATGCGATGGCAATTGAAGAACCTGCGTACATCGTGACGGAACAGGAAGCCCCCTTTGAGCTGCGTATCTATCAGCCCAGGATTGTCGCGGAAGTGGTGGTGAGCGGTTCCATGGACGAAGCCTCGAGCAGGGGCTTTCGCCTGCTGGCTAATTACATCTTCGGCAACAACACCACGGGCACCGGCGGCAGCCAGAAGATCCAGATGACCGCGCCGGTGGGCATGGCGCCCCACTCGGAAACAATCCGCATGACGGCCCCGGTCAGTATGCAGGAGAGCGACGGTCACTGGCGTGTTACTTTCGCTATGCCCAGTAGCTACACCATGGAAACCCTACCCCGCCCCAATAACGCCGCGGTGACTCTTCACCAGATCCCAGTAACCCGCTATGCGGTCATCCGATTTTCCGGGCTTGCGGGCGCCAATAAGGTCGCACAAAAGACCGCGGCGCTACAGGCATGGCTCGGGGAAAAAGGCCTGAAGGCCATCGGCGCGCCGGAGCTGGCGCGCTACAACCCACCCTGGACCCTGCCCTTTCTGCGCAGGAACGAGATCATGCTGGAGTATCAGTAAATCAACTCTTCCTCTTCGTCCTCGATGGACTCCAGGGACAATTCAAAACCAGCCGCTGCTTTCGCAACACTGCTGTCCTTATTATCGGTCTCCGCCGCTACCACCTTGGGCTTGTTGCCCTCTTCATACAGTTTGATACGCAGGCGCAGGTTGTTGGCAGAGTCTGCATTCTTGATCGCTTCGTCGTGGCTGATACGGCCTTCCACGTAGAGCTTGAACAGCGCCCCGTCAAACGTCTGCATGCCGATATTTTCCGACTTCTCCATCATTTCCTTGATGGAGTGGAATTCCCCCTTGAGGATCAGCTCGTTGATGGTCTGGGTACCCAGCAGGATCTCCACTGCCGCACAACGCTTGCCATCCACCGTGGGCACCAGACGCTGCGAAACGAACGCGCGGATATTCTGCGACAGTGACATCAACAGCTGAGGGCGGCGCTCTTCAGGGAAGAAGTTCACGATACGGTCGAGGGCCTGGTTGGCGTTGTTGGCATGCAGGGTGGAGATTGCCAGGTGACCGGTTTCAGCAAAGGCGATGGCGTGCTCCATGGTCTCGCGATCACGGATCTCGCCGATCAGAATTACATCCGGCGCCTGGCGCAGAGTGTTTTTCAGTGCGGCGTGGAAGCTGCGGGTATCCACCCCCACCTCACGCTGGTTGATTACGCTTTTCTTGTGGCGATGCACATACTCCACCGGGTCCTCGATGGTGATGATATGGCCACCACTGTTGGTGTTGCGATGGTCTATCAGTGCCGCCAGCGAAGTGGATTTACCGGAACCAGTACCCCCCACAAACAGGACCAGGCCGCGCTTGGCCATGACCACATCCTTGAGGATCGGCGGCAACTTCAGGTCGTCAAACTTGGGGATCTCGGTGACGATATTTCGTGCAACGATGGAAACCTGATTGCGCTGCCAGAAGATATTGATACGGAAGCGGCCCACATTGGGGATGGTCATCGCCAGGTTCATCTCCAGCTCGCGCTTGAATTCCTCCTGCTGCTCCTCATCCATGATCTCCGTGGCGATTTTCTCAATCTCGCCAGGGGCCAAAGGTTCCTTACTCAGGGGCTTCAACACACCCTGGAATTTGGCGCAGGGAGGCGCACCGGTACTCAGGTAGAGGTCTGAGCCATCATTCTTGGCGAGTACTCGGAGATAGCCGGTGAAGTCCATCGATACAGTTCCTGTTGGCGCAAAATTCATCGAGCTGAGAGCTTATCGAAAACTGTGACGGGCAGCAAAGAAAAGGGGTTCACCGGCTATTTGAAAGTTCAAAAAACGATCACTTACACAAGGGGAGTTGACGCTGCAGTAATGACACTAATGACATGACGGCAATGCCGACTCTCAGCTTATTGGTCATTCTGGCGCTAACGATGCCTGCAATCCGCCTGTTACACTGAGCCTCAGCCTTCTTGTGTACGGACAGTAAATAAGTAGTCATTGGAAGATTATGAAAATAACGCTCACCAAAACCCAGATAAAACTGATCATTTTCTGGGCCATTCTCATAGCGATTGCGCCGTTCGCACTTGAGACGCTAATGCTCGCGGAGCTGGCCGGTGCAGAGTTTGCCGTCGGGTTCTTGCTGCTCTACTTGAAGCAGTCAATCATCATCGTTAGAGAAAAAGTCGCTGGGTTTCTGCGATTCTGTGGTGAAGTCGCAGAAATTCTGAGTGAGCACTTTGCCTTCAGGGAAGGACACTACCTTTCACATGCCAGCCTCTCCCTCGCCGTGATCGCTATTGGAGCCCCCGTTTTCTACGCAGCGATTGTGTGGTATCCGGTGCTGGCGGTCCGCTCATTTACCTAAACTCTGGCGGTTTCATCCGCAAATTCCGCAGCGTCAGCTTCGGCGGAAGGACTCCCGGAATCACTGAAGAGCTCGACCTGCTGACCATTGCCCTCACCTCGCTCCCGGGTGGATTTGTAGCCGCGTTCTGAGTGAACAATATAATAAGTACAGGTCCAGCCATTTCAAATCACTTATGATGTGAATAGATCTACATAAAAATTTAATAAGGGGATCCCAATGGGTTTTAGAGTCATAGCGCCACTTTTCCTGGCTGCCATACTTGGGGGCTGCGCCCAGGTACCTAAAGAAGCTGTAGAGCTCTCTGCTACCGTTGGCAGAGATATTGCGGAAATGAAGAAGTCTCACGTTGCACTGGTAGACCTTTATTATTCGGAACTCATCAGCGACATTAACAAATTCATTGATACGGTTTACCTGCCATATCAAATCCAGCAGACTCTGGCGGATGACTTTTGGAAATCCGAGTTGCTTACGGCTATTGATTCAGCAAGCAAACCCGACACAAGCGGCGTAACGCAGAGGGATTCGCTGGCAAAAATCGAGGCTTTCCTCCAGATTACCCAGGAAGAAGTTGAAAGCTACAGGAAGCTGAAATTGAAACCTATACAGGATCAGCACGCGGCGATGCTCGCCAGCATCAACCAGTCCTATGAGCAGATCCATTACGCCAACTCCATCGTGACCGGACACCTGGCTTCCGTTGTAAAAGTTCACGATACTCAAAATCAGATTTTAGAAAAGGTTGACCTTAAGGATTTGAGAACCGAAGTTGGCAGTGAACTTTCCGGAGCCTCAGATACAATAGGTCAGCTAATCGAAAAAGCAAAATCGGGAGAGGATGACCTGGAAAGGATAATCTCGATTTTTAATGACATCCTGAGACCTCAATCCATAGATCAACCAAAATAAAAACAGGAAAACCTGATGGATATTGAAGAATTCAAACGCAAGCTAAAAGAGAAGATGCTGGAAAACAGGGCGGCATTCGAGGGTCAATACAAGGAACAATTAAACGAACTCATGGGACTTTCGAGAGCGGATATAGACAGCATCACTCCGGACGGTACCGATATGGAAACCTATGATCAATTGATCACGGTGGTAAAAGAAGCGTCCAGGGTCAACCTGGCCCAGGCAACACTGAAACAAAGACTGGAAGAGCTTGGTGAAATCGCGGTCAAAATCGCCAAGAAAGCCCCCTCCCTGGCGGCTATCATCTAAAGAGTATTGATAGACCAGCTACAATCGCATCACTGCCATGCTGGTCTGCCGAAATCCCACGACCTGCTCGCTATGCAGTAACTTCGGCCCGCTCCACGGTTTCTTCCGGTGCAATCAGGCTGACAATCTGCCAATCCTCCTTGAGCGCCAGTTCATGTGAAGTCGTGTAGATTTGGATCTTGCCATTCGGGTCTACTGCGTAGAGCCGGGTGGCACGGTTTCCATACTTTTCCTTGTAATCCTCTGCAGTGAAGCTTTCCGTAATCCCTGTGGTCCTGATCGTTGCGCCCTTCGCCACCAGGCTGGCGAGACGGCTATAGCTCGCACTTTCTGAAAACAGTTCCAGCCTCTTGGCATACTCTTCCGATACCCGGTGGCTGGCCCTACCCTCCGGTGTTCCCTGGCTCAGTCCGAGCACTGTGCCTTTGCCAAGCAGGTGCTCAAAGTGATACGTCACCAGCGGGTTGAGCTGCTTGTAGGGGGAAAGTACCAGTACCTTACCGACGTTGGATAAATCCATAGTCAAGCTGGCATGTTCGGAGATTGGATTGCCGTAGTATGTGGGAATGTTTTCCATACGTGCCTCGCGGATCGCATCCCAGTTAGTATCGGCAATCCTGACCGGGATGTCCTTGTCCATCAGATCTTTCGCCAGCATCCGCGCAAACTTGCCACCGCCGAAAATCAGGTAACCATTCGGGTAAGGTGCGCGGACACCCAGCAGCTTGGCGACAGCTTTGGAGGTCAGACTCTGAAACACGACGGTGCCGATAATTACCAGAAACACCATCGGTACCAGCAGCTCAGATTTAGCCAACCCGATGGATTCCAGCTTCAGAGCAAATAGTGCGGAAACGGCCGCCGCTACAATACCCCGCGGAGCAATCCAGCTCAGCATGGCCAGTTCGCGCCAGTTTAAACCAGACCCGGGGGACGACAGGAACACGGAGATTGGCCGAGCGACGAACATGATAGCGACCAACACTAACAGCGCTCCCCATCCCAACTGCGCAATGGTAGAGAACTCCAGGCGCGCGGCCAGCAGGATAAACAATGCCGAAATCAGCAGTACGCTGAGGGTTTCCTTGAACTCGAGAATATCGTCGAGATCCAGGTCTTTCATATTGGCCATCCAGATCCCCATCACGGTGACCGTCAGCAGGCCGGATTCATGCGTCATCAGGTTGGAGGCGGCGAAGGCGCCGAGCATCAGAGTCAGTACGGCGGTATTGCGCAGGTAGTGTGGTACCCAGTTTTTCCTGAGCAGCGTGCCGAGAAAATACCCCATCAACGACCCGATCCCAAAGCCGATCGCCAGTACCTTCAGGAAGGTTACCAATGCATGTTCAAGGGCACCGTGCGAAACGACAATGTACTCAAACACCAGCACCGCAAGCAGTGCACCGATTGGGTCAATAACAATCCCCTCCCAGCGCAGGATGTTGGAAATACGACTGTTGGGGCGTACCGAACGCAACATGGGCACGATAACCGTCGGCCCGGTAACCGTGACGATGGCCCCAAACAAGGCGGCCAGATGCATTGGCATACCGAGCGCAAAATGCGCGGCAGGTGTGGCGATCAGCCAGGTCACCAGCGCGCCGATGGAGCACAGGTTACGTACCATGGTGCCGTGCCCGGCAATATCCGAGAACTTAAGCGTCAGCGCTCCTTCAAACAGGATAATCGCAACCGCCAGTGATACGAGCGGAAAAAGCAGATCGCCAAACAGCGCGTCAGGATCAAGCACACCGGTCATCGGCCCTAGCAGCAGTCCAGCCAGCAACAGTGGCAGGATCGCCGGTAGTTTGAGCATAAACGCCAGATACTGACAGGCAATCGACACGATCCCCACCATTACCAACAGGGCCATCGGATTCGCGATGATTTGTTCCATAGTACTGACTTGCCGATTTCAGGAGGTATTTGAACTCGAGGTTATAACTTAGCGATTCGCACCGGGAATTCAATAGTGCAAATTAATGCTACACGAAATCCGCCCCACTCTCCCAGGCGCGTATTAAACCCCGGTATATAGCGGGCCCGAACGCACAGTAAAAGGCTCTGCCGCCAACGATTGCCTCTGGTAATTAAAGCCAGTTTGCTCTTGCCCTCCTCCCGTATAGTTTATTCACGAGATCAGGGTAGCTTCCGTATTTTTAGCCAAAAGAGCAGGCTACGCCGATATTATGGTTTGATACCTGCGAGAAATGGATAGAGGGAGAAGGATAGTGTGAGGTAGATAGTGACGAGACGATGCTACGTTTTGTCCTGGTCACGCAAACTTGCACTTTGGAAAGATCGCCCTCCCATTATGACCATTACAGTATGTACTGAGGTAGGAAGACTCTCTGCGGATTTGAAGCGGCCCCACCGCTGTGGGGCCGCCTCAGGTTGCGTAAACCTCACCATGTATAGGGAGGCAAACGTAACAACACGGAACCTCTAGTTGCAGGCTCCAAGCGAGGTCCAGGGTTTACCAGAACCGGTGCCGCCGTTATTGGTGGAAGGATTATCACCCTGGGTCCACCATTTCGCCTGGTAACGTACACCGTCGTACTGCACCTCGTCGCCACCAGTGTAGACACTGCTCGCATCCCAAACCGGAAGACTCGGGCAGGAGCCGCCACCGGAACTGCTACTGGACGACCCGCCCGATGAGCTGCTGGAACCACCGGAACTTGTGGAGCCGCCGGAAGAACTACCGCCGGAAGAACTGCTGCCATCACAGCTGCGAACATGGCTCCATGCGGTCGCCCAGTATTGGCCTGTACCCGGCGCGTAGGCCCAGGCTGCTGCAGAAGAACACCATCCAGCTACGTCACAACTGTATTCGTTGCCCGCATTCTGTACTTCCTGGCCCGCACTGTAGCTGGTACCGGCCACATACTGAGGCGCACTGCAGGAACCACCGCCGGAGGAACTGCCAGAACTGCTGCTCGAAGAGCCACCGCTGCTACCAGAGGAGCCACCGCTACTACTGGACGAGCCGCCATCACCGCTGGGGTCGGTAAACAGCAAGCGGTTTGGAGATCCATTAGCACCGGTTATTTGGCCGGTGGTGGACATACTGATCATGCGGCTGGCGATGGTGGATGGCGATGCACCCGGGTCCTCTTCAAGCAACAGCGCCGCTACACCGGCTCCATGGGGTGAAGCCATGGACGTTCCGCTGATTGTGTTGGTGGCGCTGCTGCCGGTCCACCAGGCAGAGGTGATGCTCGACCCCGGGCCAAAAATATCCACACAAGATCCCCAGTTGGAGAAACTTGAGCGGGAATCATCCGATGCCGAGGCGGCCAGAGTGATCGCGGTGCTTTCACGTGCGGGCGAGTAATTACAGGCATTGGCATTGTCATTACCGGCAGCAACCACCACGGTAACGCCTTGGTTAACGGCGCTGCGTACGGCGGAGTCAAGAGTTGTGGATACGCCACCTCCGAGGCTCATATTCGCCACAGCGGGTTTGACGTGATTCCCAGCTACCCAGTTTATCGCGTCCACAATAATCGATGTGCTGGTCTCACCGGTGCAGCCGAACACCCGAACTGGATGGAGAGTGACACCTTTGGCCACTCCCCAGGTAGTACCGCCGACAGTCCCGGCCACATGGGTACCGTGACCATTACAGTCTTCAGTTCCGCGCCCATCATTGATGCCCGAATAGCCATTGCCCATGCGCCCGGAAAATTCCGTATGGGAGCTGAGAATACCGGTATCAATGATATAGGCGTGTACATTGTTTCCGGTAACGTCGTAGCTATACGCGTTATCAAGCGAGCCCTCGCGCTGATCAATCCGATCCAGACCCCAGGTCGCCGGCGACTGGGTAGCGGAGGTATACATCACCTGGTCCTGTTCGATATAGGCAACCGAGCTGTCTTTTGCCAACTGCTGGATCTGAGCCGCCGTCGCTTTTACCGAAAAGCCGAGAATTGCCTTATCGTACCGGTGCAATACCGGAGCACCTACATTCGACGCCAGCCGGCTGGTCTCAGATGATACGAACTGGGCAGTACTCAGGGTGCTCAACCGCGCCTCATCCTTAAGTACCACAATATACTGATCCGGGATCGCTTTGCCCGGTTGCGCAGCTAAAATTTCTGCAGCCAACGCGTTCGTAGCAAATGGGATACTACCTATCATCAAAAGAGAAAATAGAATATTTTCTTTGCGCTTCATACTTACATTCTCCATCCATCGTTATATTTATTTGAAACGGTGCATATCATTATTAAACCGCTCGTGATTACTGCATTTACAACATCCCCATCGCTATATCGTGGTATACGCACAGGAGATCCAGGAATGACATTTTCCAAATACACGAATCCCTTCTCGATACGTAGAACTACGATCAAGGATTAACATTTATCAAGGAAAATATCTTCGCTGCTAAAACAGACAAAACATATGTGAACGTTCAAGCCTGCTCGTTTATTGCAACGAATTGAATTCTTTACAGAAGCACGCGACAAGTGAGGATTGGCGCTACCGAAACCTTTTGCCTCTGGTATGACTCTTAAAAAAACCAGGGAATCCTGAAACAATCCGGTAATACCACAACCTGAATTACCGAACCGCCGCCGAATTCAAAGCTTCAATTAAAAATCAAAAACAGACAATAAATAGCCGTACAATCAGTACGCATGCATTTCCCAAACAGTCACCCAGTCTCAAAAAACTGAGCCACATTGAAAACAATATTTTCGGGCGGAAATTTTTTGATCGAAATTATCAATTCCGGGAGGGATCTATTTTTATTGGATTTATAATCGGCCACGAGTATTCTCCGATATTATTTTTCACATCAGTTACCGCTGTCAGCAAGAAAAGAATGCTTGCTCCTGAAGCAATAACTGAAGTTCCTTTTGAGAACAAAAATGTCAGCTTTTGACTGACGGGTCCAACAATAGGATTCGTATGATAGCGCTGTCAACGCGATCAGTAGATTGCAGCGCCAGCGATCACTAATTCTCTGCACATTTATCCAAAGATCAGAACGACGTCTTAAAACGGCAATGAAAAGTGCGCACAGATTTCCTCGACCAGATAAGAAACACGGGTACTACTCGTCAAATAAACGTCCCACTGAAAATATTTAACGGCCGCAAACCTGGTACGGCCGGACCAATTTAGAGCTGACAGAATTAAAAAGGCGGTATACATCCAACCCAGTAAAAATAAGTCCCGTTAGATCAGGGATACAAAATCCGAAACTTAAACCGTTAGAATGACACCTTAAATCTCCCCATTATCGAGGTCTCCCGGCACACGTCATCCCGCAACTGGGGCTGAGCAGTGCAGACGAAGAAACAACCAAAGTCTCGGTTTCTGGTGACCACGGCGAGAGAAAGCACAACACTGATCGGATAGATTGCATGAAAAAGCAACGAATTCTTCTCTCACTCCTCATAGCCCTGGCTACGTTTACCCTGGCCTGCACACCCGATAGGCAGTTACCTACGGATTCAGAATACACTCCGCTGGACTACCTCCCGGCACTGCGCGGTGATTACTTCAGGCTGGAGTCGGAAATCGTCGGCCGTCCATACCACATCTATGTGCGCTACCCAGAAGGTTACGACGCTTCTTCGCCCCAGAACTATCCGGTAATCTATCTTCTGGATGGAGACTCCCTCTTCCCCATTCTGGCTGCAAACCACCTGTTCCTCACATACGACGACAAATTGCCAGAAGCCATTGTGGTGGGCATCGCCTATGGCGGTTTCAAGCCGGAGATCAACCGCAGAAGTTTTGATTTCTCCACTTCATCGGGCGAAGACAACCTGGAGCGTGGCGGCGCAGCGAATTTTCTCGCATTTTTAGAACAAGAGCTGATTCCCCGCGTAGAGAAGCGGTATCGGGCGGATCCATTACAGCGTGTTCTTTTCGGGCAAAGCCGCGGTGGCTACATGGTTCTGTATACTGCCATGCAGAAACCAGACCTCTTCCGGGGACTTGTCGCCAGCAACCCTACCCTGAATCCCGGGCGCGAACAGTTCTTCGCTACACCCGCACCAGCAACGCGCGATGATCTGACCCTGGTTGTCACCAGTGGAACTCATGACATTCCGGGATTGCGCGCCGACGCTGCTGCCTGGCGGGATCATTGGCTGCAGCAGGAGAGCACCCCGTGGAAAATTGCCTTCAATACAACCAAAGCCGGCACACACGCCGCAAACAGCCCCGATAGCTACCGCTTTGGCCTGCGTGCAATTTTTGATCATGTAACTAAAGAATAATTGCCCGGTCAGCTGCGTGCTCACAGCCCGTGCCGAAGTGACCGTATGAGTACAACACCAGGGAGAATTTTGCGATGGACCTGAAACAGCACTTCGAGCTATTGGCCGCCTACAACCAGTGGATGAATGAGAAAATTTATACGGCCGCAGGCAGACTGGGCGATGACACCCTACGTCAAGAAACGGGAGCCTTTTTCGGTTCGATTCTCAACACGCTGAATCATATTGTGGTCGGGGATACTATCTGGCTTAAACGTTTTGCCCAGCACCCAGCCAGCTCCGAAGTACTGAGTGACGTCACCATGCTCCCCACACCTGCCGCCCTTGATCAGACGCTGTTTCCTGAACTTGCGCCACTATATAACCACCGAAAATGGCTGGACCAAAAAATTATCGACTGGGCTTCCTGCTTGACGGAAGCCGACCTCAACTGCGTAATAAGCTATAGAAATACGAAAGGTATAACAGCCCAAAGAGTGACCTCCGCGCTGATTCTCCACTTCTTCAACCACCAGACACACCACCGAGGCCAGGTATCCACCCTGCTCTCACAAGCCGGCGAGGATATCGGCGTAACAGATCTATTGGCACTGATTCCAGAAACCGAATATACGGGCATTGTCTCCTAGCAGGTGGCCCGCCAGCCTCAAGCATCATGTCCACCACATACCTATTGAATCGCTTGGGTTCAATCGCCAGTACAAGATACAGCTTGCGCACAACAAAATTGGCGAGAAAGGGCTATTGTCCAAATTTCAGGAAATGTTTATATATATTCGGTAACAAGGATGTAAATAGATATAAATATCAGTTACACAGCCATATAGCATCAAAAATAATGGATTATAGGTGATGCCTGAGATTGTATTGGAGCACCTTGAGCACGGACACGCTCAAGAGTTATACGAAATAATTGAAGATAACAGAGAATATTTAGTAGGCTGGATCCAATGTGTGGAGTCTATCAATTCAGCAGAAGACATAAGGCTATTTATTGAGGCGGAGTTATTCAGATACACTCAGCTTAAACCACCTTATTTCACTATTAAATGTGATGAAGAAATTTGCGGTCTTATCGCCTTCCGTAGCCTGGATAAAAATAACAAAATAGGCACAATTTCGTATTGGCTTTCGAAAGCGTTTACGGGCAAAGGTATTGCCTCTCAAGCGGTTAAAAAACTTATCACAATTGGATTTGAAGAGTTTTCACTGAATAAAATTCAGATCAGCTGCGCTTCCAACAATCTAAAGAGCCGCGCCATACCCGAAAGGCTGGGGTTTACCTATGAAGCAACTCTGCGGCAATGCGAGTGGCTTAACTCCACGTATGTAGACCACGCAATCTATACCATGCTTGCCACAGAGTACTACTCAGCACAAAACCCGCTATACTCGTCTCGCGTACCAGCTACATCAAGAAGCCGTCTGGACCCTGCATCAACGGATAACGATACATAGCATCATGACCAAATCTATCGCTTTTATTTTCAGCTTTCTCGTAGCGCTGAACTCCACTGCCAGTGAAGCTCCAACAAAGACTGCTGAAGTATTCACCATTTATAAAAGCGATGTTTTCTCGATCAACTCCGAGGTGCTCAATCGAAAATATGAGCTGTATATCAAGCTTCCCTTCGGTTACACCGACGAGGAAAACCAGGAAAATTCCTACCCCGTTCTATATTTAAATGACGGGCCCTATACCTTCAAGGTAGCCGCTGGAGTTACCCACTACAGAAGTATGGACAAGGCAATAGTCGTAGGGATTTCTTTTGCTCAGGGGGAGAACGGACAGGCCAGTCGAGTTCGGGATCTCACACCGGTGACCGATAAAAGCTGGGTCAAGTTTACAACCGGTGGTGCACCGGATTACCTTGAATTTATTGAAGAGGAAGTAATTCCTTTTATCGAAAAAAACTACCGTGCCGATCCTGAGAAAAGGATTCTCTCTGGTCAGTCTTTGGGCGGCTCGTTTGGAGCCTGGGTGCTGCTAACCAAGCCACAATTGTTCTCCAGCTATATCCTGACCAGCCCTTCACTTTGGTATAAAGACGACGTTATTTTCGAGTTTGAAGAAAAGTACGCGAAGCAGCACAACTCACTGAATGTCAATCTTTTCATCGCAACGGGCGCCTTGGAAACCCCCGAAAATAGTACGAGAGAAAACTTGGTGGATGACCATCAGCGATTTGTAGCGCGATTGCGCGCACGCAATTACAAGAATATTCGAATCGGCGACGAAATTGTCTCTGGTACAGACCACTTCTCAACCTTTCCAGTGGGGCTAGCGAAGGGACTCAGGTGGATCTATCAGGATATATGGGGCCACTAAAACCCCAGGACTTTATGAAGGCCCACACAGCCAACGCGCATCCAGCACGCGTTGGCCCTGCATTTATCTGCGCTATTTAGTTAGTTCGTCCAATACGTGCAGCGCACCAGCAATATAGGCTAGTCGCTGAGTGACCGTCAGGCCTTCTGGCCTCACCGAGATCTTTACACCCAACAGGTCGAGACGACCGGGTTCCGCAACCGTCAGACAGCGTCGAAACTCCGTTTCGGTCAAAAGCGAACAGGGCTCGTATGCAGGAATTCCGAACGCTTGTGCCGGTGGCATATGCGTATCACGCCATACGCCGTAAGGACTTTCCTGGCCAGATACACCGGAAAACATCAGCCCGCGCAGGAGTCCAGCCGCGCGTATCGCCTCAAGGTGGGCCACCGGGCCAGCCACATCTCTCGCTTCCAGCGCCGAGCGCCCCCAGTTAACACACATACCCACAGGATCATTCGCACCCCGGTTCGCCGCAGTCACCGCCTCTATTTCTGTTGCTAGCGGCATAAAGCCTTTATCTGCAGCCTGCCCGACCACTTTGGCATCGCAGTGCTCAAGTACCAGTGTGGCCCCATCCCAATCCCAGGAACTCAGGGTGTCCAGCGACTCCGTGAGCGGACCAGCTTCCGGTGTATCGCCATCCGTCATCCTTGGCGCGGCATGAATCAACAGTGCTTTGACGGCCTGCCGACCGAGGTGGCGGTTGAGTTTGAGTATCGCCTGTCGGGCCTGCTCATAGAATGCCAACGCAGCCTGCCTTCCCTCCTCTACAGAGGACGCAAGCCCAAAGTTTGCATTTTCACCCAGCCGCTGCATAACGCCGGGCATACCGGTAAACACAAAATCCCATTGCGGGTCGATATTGGCCAGAAACCACTCCTCATCCTCCGCATGCAGTTTGCCGGTAAACGGGTGCTCCAGGCCACGTACATTCGGCATGGCCTTGAGCCCATTCATATATTCCGCCTGGATCGCAGGTTCCCAGGACTCGGTAACCGGGGCAGTTGCGTAGGCACCAACAAAATAGCCCATAGTATTTTTCTTCCAGTATCTATTGACCCAGATCTCTATCTGGCGGCCCAATGGCCAGAAAGCGTAAAAACGTTACTACTGGTAGTCTACCACTATCCCCAGTGTTTCATGCCACGGCCAGGAATGGCCCTGTGACAGCCGCTTGCTCATCAGGCAAAATCGGAAATTAAATAGCGTTCGCGACTCATGCAAGAGCTAGCGCTTGACTACGGGAAAGCGCCCAAGGATATATACCGAAAGGTTCATGGAGGATTCAAATGATTGACCGGATAGAAAACTGGATCGATGAAGTCAACTTAATGAATGAAAACACCAGCATATCCTGCGCGTGTTTTGTCGATATATTTTCTGGTTTTTATTCACCATCTTTCCTGCGGAATGCGCAGTTCGTCATCGTCGACAGTATTCCCAAGCCTGATTTCCCAGAGTTACAACAGCTTGGGCTCGGCAGGTTTATGGAACTGGATGCCCGCGGTATTACCTACAAAAATACCTACTATGTTTTGCGCGGCTCAGAGGACATCCTGCGTCTCCATTTTCATGAGCTGGTACACGTCGCGCAATGGCAGAGCCTGGGCGCGGCTGGATTTATCACCCGCTACATCCAGGAAATCCAACAATTCGGTTACGATGAATCCCCCTTGGAAATCATGGCCTACAGTCTGGATGCGCATTTTTCATCCACGGGGAAACAATTTGATATTCCCGATTACGTAGCCCAACACCTGTAGCAGTGCGCCTGCCCAGCTGAAATGGCACCCGGTTGCTCAGTTTTTCCCACTCACCACCTATCTTGAATAGCAGTGCAACCAGTGGAGAAAACCATGCGTTTATACGGAAAAGTGGCGGTGGCAACGGGCGCCTGTGGTGGGATCGGAAAATGTATTATTAAAAAACTTATAACGGAGGGCGCACGCGTTGTTGCTGTAGATCTGTCCCAGAGGCACCTGGATAAACTCCAGGCAGAATACGGCGACGAACTCATCACCATGACCGTCGACGTTACACAATATGATCAAGTCGCGGCAGCCATTGACAAGGCTATTGATCACTACGGGCAGGTCGATATCGTGATCAACAACGCCGGCATCGGCGCTCCCAAAGCCCTGCTGGAGCACGATCCCATTAAAGATTTTGACGTTATAACGGCCGTCAACCAGAAAGGCGTCTACCACGGTATTCTCGCCGCAGGCAGAGCCATGAAAGCCCGCGGACACGGCGGCGTGATCATCAACACATCATCGGTATATGGTGCGATGGCATCTGAGCTCACCTTTACCTACAACGTCAGTAAGGCCGCCGTGGATATGATGACCAAGTGCGCGGCACTGGAGTTTGGCCCGCACAAAATTCGCGTCTGCGCCGTAGCCCCCGGTCGGGTCGACACCCCCATGCTCCACCAGTACAAGTCACTCGGCCTCTGGGATCACATCCAGCGGGAACAGATGCGCAGTGAATTTACCCAGCCGGACGAGATCGCCAATGTGATCGCATTTCTCGCCAGCGATGAAGCCAGCTGTATTAACGGTACTACCGTATATGCCGCAGACGGCTTCGAGAATTTCAAGTATCCGCTGCTACCCGGCTGACAACCTTTATTTGGCCCCGAAATGCATTGGGCATACGTGCCGTTTTGGCTCAGAATAGCGCCATTCAATGGTACCAACGCCCACCGGCGCTGATTACCAAACTATCCAAAGGGCCGACTATGACAACTGAAGAGCTACAGGCGATTTTTGCGCTGGACTGTGAAGCGCGCTACGAGTACTTCCTGGATTTAGCCGGAGAGGAACGGGAGGTGTGGATTCTGATCAACAGTGAGGAACATTTCCTAAAGCTGCATGCAGAGGACCAGGGCGGATTCGAGTACCTGCCCATCTGGCCCAGCGCCGCCTTTGCCGAAGCCTATGCCGCCGATGACAGTGACCTTGCCGCCAAAAGTATCCCCCTGCCCCAGTTCCTGAACCGGTGGCTACCGGGTCTCGACAAAGATGACATCGAGGTAGGCGTATTTCCGGGGCTGGATAAAAGCGTTTGGATCACCGAACCCACCGAACTTGAAAAGGATCTGCGGGACGAGCTCTCTCGCTTCTAAACCGATCGACGCAGCTGCCCAGCCATAGGGATGCAAATGGCCAGGGGGCGGCTGCGCGCCCCCAAAGCTGCCCCCTAAGCCTCCCGCACTGGCTCCGCATCTCCTGCATAATCCATACTCATGGCCTTGTGCAGCGGCTGAACCATCAGAGGCTGCCTGCCCAGTGTGATCTCCGGATGTAGGTAGGGCTCAAACGCTTCCGTATCTTCGCCGCCCTCCAGCCACTGGGCCACAAACGTCTGATCTTTGGGCGCTATCATCGGAAAGCTTTTCTCGTGATACCTCGCCGTCTTCGGGTGAGCAGCCAGAGTGATGATCGCGCAACTCAGAATTTCCCCCCAGGTTTTATACAACCCACAAAAGAAGAAGGGCTCACCAAAGCTGAACTCCACCGGATTCTTGCCATGCTGGCTTTCCACCCAGGCCGTAGCGGGGATCAGGCAGCGCGCCTTGCGGTACTCCGGACGCTGCCCCAGCTTTTTCCAGTTGCTGTTTATAGACCAGTATTTTTTGTGCGGCTTCCACTCATTGCCCTGCTTCTGCAAGTAGAGGTGCCAGGTGGCATTTTCAACTTCCCTCTGGCCATTGCGCGCGGTGACGATACTGACTTGTGCCGTAGGCCTACGCCGCCGTCCCAGGATCATCCGCTGAGGATGGTGAACACCATACTCTTCGAGAAAGCGTTCGATACCCGCGTCATCGTCGACATCGAATACGCTACACATGGGACCTATCCGGCTTATTTCTGGATTCCAGCACAGTCGTTGCACCAGCAGTAGATTGAACTGCGCGGGGGACGAGCGCAATTATCGCCGCTACCCCGCACCCACTACTTTACTTTAGCGCCTTGGCGATCCCCTGCACGGTTTCCGTCAATGCCTTGCTACGCTTTTTATCGTTCGACGTCTTTAGCTCCGCGGAAGACGCTAACACCATCAATCGGTTCGCGAGCTGCGAATCTTTGCCACTTTCCTCCAGCAAGGACGCGGAGTTGGACAGGCCATCCGCTAATTCCATCAACACCGGTTCCGGCAAAGACCGGCTGCGCTGCAGCTGGTCGAGATAAGCCTTCGCTACCACCGGCTTGTCTGGCCAGGTAACAGGAAATTGCTGCTGCGGGTTAAACAGCTGGTTCTGGTCAGCAATTTCCGCCGCGCCAATTTCGTTGGCCGTCAGGTAGTCACTGGGCAACAACGACAGGACATCAATACCGCGAGAAATTTCGGTACCGTATATTTTTCCGTTATACCAGTAAACAGACCAGTACCCCCCCAGAACCAGATGCTCTTCATCGATCGGACCGCGATCAAAAAAGGCGATTTCTACCGGGTTGGAGGAATCGGTAAAGTCGATCATCGAGATACCGCCCTGGTACCAGGCCTGGACAAAAATGTCGCGCCCGGGCACTGGAACAATGGAACCATTGTGTGCCACACAGTTTTCTTTCTCGCTTTGGGGCGCGGACATTTTGTAATAGCTGGCAAACTCGAGCTTGCCATCCTTGATGTCGTAGATGGCATTTGCCCCCCAATCCAAGGGGTCATAGGCACGGCAACGCGGGCGTGCACCACCGCCCCACTCATCGGTAAAGATCACCTTGCTACCGTCGTTATTGAAAGTCGCGGAATGCCAGTAGGCAAACCCGCTATCGGTCACCACGTCGATACGTTTGGGGTTCAGTGGATCGGAGATATCGAACAGGATTCCATTACCCGAACAGGCACCCGCGGCAAGTTTGCGCGCAGGAAAAACCGTAATGTCATGGCACTGGTCAGTACGGTTGGTGTCCTGGGTTTCATCACCGTGATCACCGCCACGCCAGAGACCGGCCAGAGCACCGGTTTCAGGGTCGGCAAATACTGTCGGGCTACTGACAATACGTGATTTTGAGGGGTCTTTGACCGGGATTTCAATCACATCAATACGGAACAGCGCCGTGCGATTGTCACCAGGTATATCACCTATACATCCAGGCATCTCCTCTTCTTCACGTACCGAGGAAATACCGGAGTTGTACACGATGATTTTGCCATCCTTCCCGGGGCCCGACACCACCGAGTGAGTATGGGAACCGCGACAGGTCTGCACGGCACCAACTTGTAGTGGGCGTTTGAGATCGCTGATATCAAAAATCCGCAGACCGCGGAATCGTTCTGGACTGGCATCTTCTACAACACCCTGTAATCCGCAATCCAGGCGGCCCCGGGTCTGTTCAACCGACATGATCAGCAAGTTGCCAACAACCGAAACATCGCCCTGCCCACCCGGACAAACCACTGAACTGATTTGCTTCGGCAGGCCACTCTCCTGAAGCCGGTAAATATTGAAGCCATGATAGCTACCAGCCACCATCACATCGTCAAAAAACGCGATATCAGTGTTGGCGAAGTCCATAAACGGCCAACGATCCCACTCCTTGCCCTCCTCTTCCGACTTTTCTTTTTCTTCAGTTTCTGCCGTAGCCTCGGCCTCTTCGTCGTTACCGGGCTTTTCTGGCGGGATCCCTACGATATTGTCCGGGTCAAAAAAGCCCGGCGGCTTTGGCAATATGCCTTCGTGTTTCAGGTTGAAAATAGCTTCCCCTGCATCGGTATAGCCAGCGGCGAGCCCCGTTCGAGGATCTTCCGATAAACCGGCCAGAAGCTTGCTCATCCGCTTGACCTCAGCTGACTGATCGTTGGTGATATCCGAGGTAAATTCAAAAAGTGCCGGATCGTAGGCTGAGCCAGGCCGTTTCTGCAGTTTTTCTACCATGGTCACCGCACCTTTATGGTGGGCAATCATCAGTTCAAGAAATAGCCTGTCGAAATCATTGGCCTTTACGGCCGCCAACTTCTTCATATCCTCCGGAGAGGCCATTCCTGCCATTTTGTGTGTTGTGTGCATGCTGTGGTGGTGCTCGGGTTCCGGTACCGATTCACCCCGCTCACGCAACCATCCCTGCATAAAGTCGATTTCATCTTTCTGGGATACATCTATTCGCCCGGCGAGATCGACAATCTCGGGGTTGTTGGTGCGCTTACCCACCAATTTGGCCATTTGCAGTGCCTGGAAATGGTGCGGGATCATATCCTGCATAAAACGTACGTCATCGGGCGAATAATTAATAACTGCAATTTTTATCGCTTCTTCCGCACTTAATTCCCGCACAGGTTGGCCCGGCGCACCGGGATGGACTATCGCTACAGCATCACCCTCAGCGATAGCAGCACCGCTGATCGCGCATGTGCTCACAGCACCGATTGCGATGATTCTACGGATACAACCTTTAATTTTTATCATTGAAGTCACTCCAAATTTGGGGACTTAAGCGTTGCGTATACGCCCGCTGCCAGTACTTGTTAAAAGTGCCTTTACGCACATCCTGAAGCACTTGTATGAAAAGGTTTGCCACTGTTGCGCAGCCAACCTCAGGTACAGAATCCAAGCGAATGCTTGATAGTCCAGAAAATCAGATATGGACAAGGAAGGAAAAAAAATGGGGTCAAGATGAACCCACATAGACAAATTTATACCGCCAGTTGCCCCTGTGTTCAATCTTTCAGGCAAATTCTGCACACACGGTACTTTGAAATGTAAGAAGCGGGGCAACCGGAAATGCGCGAACAGATTCCGGATTACCCCGCTAATGAAGTCGTCGCATCAAGCCAATCGTTGATTAAACAACGTCAGCATTCTTGCCCAGGCACGTTCGGCCTGGTCGCGGTTGTAAGCCATGGAATCCGGTGGACACCACCCGTGCATGGCGCCTTTATAAACCTCGATTTCCGCTTCAACGCCGGCATTGTCGAACGCCTGACGCAATTCGGTTTTTGCTTCGGGCTGCCGCTCGTCGTCATTTTCCGCGATCGCCACCAGGAAGCCGGCCTGGATTTTCGGTACCAGACGATGCGGACTATCCGGTTTATCCGTAACCAGGCCGCCCCCATGAAAAGATGCACCGGCACCGATACGTTCAGGCATATCCGCAGCAAGCCGGAATGTATAAGAGCCCGTCATGCAATACCCCATGGTGCCGGCTTTTTTATCACTATCTACCGCCTGCTGCGAATCCAGAAAGCGGATAAAGGCACGCCCATCGGTTACACACGTTTCCGGCGAGAGTGTGCCGGCCAGCTCACGAGCCTTGGGCCAGATCTGCTCACGCAGCGAGGCATCAATGACCGGAGCCGAATCGGGCACCAACTGCCCTTTCATAGTTCGATAGTAGGGATTCACCACGAGAACGGCGTAACCGGACTGCGCGAGGCGCTTGCCCATCTGCCGGAATGCGGGACGCATTCCAAAGATATCAGGCCACAAAACCACTGCGGGATATTGCCCCTTGGCCGGATGCACGAAGTAGCAATCCGCCTCACCGTCGGGCGTTGTTACCAACACATTGCTTTCGACAACGTCTTCGGCCAACGCGGCTATCGGTAGCGTCATTGCGAGCGCGGCACTGATGCCCACCCTGCCGAAATCGCGGCGATTTATACCTTTTTGAAGAAAGTAAGCTTCCGCATCTTTACTGCTCTGCTCATCACACACGATTTACGCCTCCTGAATAGTACAATTGAATACTCGGCCAGCGCAGGTTTCTACACTAAAGCCAATGGATCGACCTTAAAGCATTTAATAACACAGTGGTCAGCCAACCGAGTATGCCAGTATCTGGCTGATTTCATTCAGGCTACGGCGGGATTGCGCCTGCCAGAGTTCCACCACTTCCTGTAATACAGCCCAATCTCGTTTGGATGAAGGTGTCTTTTGCACCACGCCTTCCCGGATTAACCCACGCACCATGTCATTGGAGAATATCAGTGTATCCACGCCCATCCGGCGCAGAAACACCTGTAAAGTCCTAATCCCCAGGCGATCCCCGCCTTTTTGCAGTGTCCGCAGGTTTTCCGCGTAGTTGGCTGTGTTCCACCCGGCAAAGTAATTGCCGAGTCCATCATGATCATTGGACAGCTGCCAGAAAAAGTCGCCGTTGCGCTGGATAGACCTGGTCTTCTTCCAGTGGCTGATCATTCCATCCTGTTTAAGGATGGTTTCGAGTGCTTCATCTGAAAGCATACGACAGTAGCCGAGGTCAAAGCCGTGAAAGATTTCCTCGATCCGGGGCCACTTCCCATCCACGACCTTCCAGTTGAAACCCGCCTGGAATACCGCTTTGGAGGCCTGGGACAACCAGGCAGAATTTTCTATTGCACGCAGTTCTTTGGCTTTTTTCGGAAGTGTGAGTTGTTTCTTCAGCCCGGCAAGGCCGCCAAAACGTTCGATAACCGGCTCAGTGATGTCGTCGAAACTGCGCATGACGGCCCTCAGTTTGCATTGTTGTCATTGGATATCGCCTGCCGAAAATTCCGGCTCATTACAGGGCAGATACTTGCCCGCTCAGGTATAGCTTTTGCTCATTCGTTTTGCTGACTGCGAATTTAATCAATCCTTCGTCTGCAGAATATTCAAATTGCACCTGAGCAGGCAGGTATACGGGCTGTCGAAAGTTTATACATACCCGAAAGCCCTGATCAAACGGTGGCATACTCAGGGTCTGTTCCAACTCCGCCAGACAACGGGCTTTGGTCCACATGCCATGGGCTATCGCCCGGGGGAAACCAAACAGTTTGGCCGTGAGGGCATACAGGTGGATAGGGTTACTGTCACCGGAAACACGCGCGTACCGACGACCGGTATCGCCCGGCACTGTCCAGGGTGATACGGCATCCGCAACCAGTGGTTCTTCAATCGCCCGTTCAGGGCGGCGCGCCTTGGTGCGCGCGCGCTGGTCCCGGCTTAAAAGCGTAGAAATACATTCCCAGACCAGTATGCCCCCGACGCTGACCCGGGTAACCATTTCGAACTCGAAGCCGCGACGTACCGGTCTCGCACCGCTCAGGGTACATTCAAAATCGAGCGCATCGCCCGGCTTGATAACGCGATATTGGATAATCTCGTTGGCAACATGCACCACGCCCAGAACACTGCACGGGAAAGCCTCTGAAACGAGAAGCCTCAGGTGTAGGGGGACCGCCAACACAAATGGGTAGGTCGGCGGTATATGATCCTCATTGCCAAAACCGCAAATACGGCGATATGCCTGCAACCGCTTATTATCAATACGCTGGCCTTTCAGGCTGATACTACCCAACACCTGCATGTCTTCCGGCACCGGCCCTCGCCCCCTCGCCATTAGTGCACGCAGGTACAGGGTACTCATACGCGGGGCGGTCTCTAACTGGATCGTATTCACTTCATTTTTCCCAAAATCTTCAGGGACATATACCTGTGCCATTTCCAGCCCAGCGCATTCAGAGGTTGATCACTATACCAATATCAGGCGACAGGTAACCGCGATAATGAGGGACGCCAGTACGCTCAACACTACGCCCTCCCTGGCCATATCCTGGATACTGATTTTTCCGGTGCCATAGGCAATCGCATTGGGGGCCGTCGCCACCGGCAGCATGAATGCGCAACTCGCACACATTGCGGCCGGAATCATCAGTACCATGGGATCAAACCCCGCAGAAGTCGCCGCTACAGCCAGAATCGGCATCAACAGCGTAGCGGTTGCGGTATTGCTGGTAATTTCAGTCAGGAAGGTAACCGACAGGCATAGAACCAGTAACATCAGCCAGAGCGGCATCGTCGTCAGGAAAGACAACCCCTCGCCCATCATGTCGCTCAAACCGGAAGCCACAAATCCCTTGGCAATGGCGATACCGCCAGCAAACAGCAGCAACATCCCCCAGGGAATACTCTCCGCAGCCGACCAGTCGAGCAGCCTGCCTCCTTTACCATTCGGTACCAGAAACATCAGCACGACCGCACCGATCGCCACTGTACTATCGCCGGCGCCCTCTACCCCCAGCCAGTGACTCCAGCCGCCGAATGGCTCATTGCGGGTCACCCAGAATAAAATCGCGATGGCGAACACCACCAGTGTCCTGACCTCTTCCGGCCGCCACTCTCCAACCCGGGGGCGTTCGATTGGTTTTTCCAGCCGGACACTGCGCGTCAGCCAAAGCGCCATAACCGGCAGGGTTACCAGCACAACCGGCAACCCGACTTTCATCCAGCTCAAAAAGCTGAACTCCGTTCCGGTTACTTCCTCATAGATGCCCATGAATATCACGTTGGGAGGCGTGCCCAGCGGGCTACCCACACCTCCCAGGCTGGCCGCATACGCAATCCCCAGAATAAGTGCGATCGTCAGGCGCTGGTTGTTCGCGTGGGAGAGGATTGCCAGGGCGATCGGAAGCATCATCAATGTGGTCGCTGTATTGGAGATCCACATAGAGAGCAACCCGGAGGCGAGCATAAAGCCCAGCACCAGACGGCGACCACTGGTGACTCCGACCACTTTAAGCATGTACAGGGCGAGGCGCTCATGGGCGCCGCTTTTCTCCAGTGCTTTGGAGAGCATGAACGCGCCCATAAGTAGCAGAATCACATGGCTACCCAGTGACGATGCCACCAACTTGTGATCGGCGACGCCAAATAACGGCAGCAGAACAAATGGAACCAGTGAGGTCGCCGGGATCGGCAAAGCCTCAGTAATCCACCAGACGACCGTCAGCAGCGTGATGGCCGCGGTTACCGCTGGCAAGTAGGGAACCCCCAACCAGGACAATAAATAGTAGAAAGCCAGGGCCAGCAGAGGCCCCAAAACCATAAAGTGCTGCCGCGTCACGGTCATTATTCTTTTCCCCAAGGCGATGACGGGTTAAGGCGCGCGAATCGCTAATTTGACCATAATTCCGTCACAAGGCTCCAGTATTCCTGAAATGTCATCCCTCACGATTCCTGCCCGGGCGATCTATCTTTATCACAAATCGATCATTGATTGCTTCTGCTGCGGACTCTTACAATCCGCGCCCTTTATGTAAGCACACGACTATCAAGCGGTACCTATGTCCAGAGCCAACCCCCTTGCACTCCTGCCTCTCGCCCTTTTCCTCCTGCTATTTCTCGGTGCGGGGCTCTGGTACCAGTCGGAAGGCACCGACATGGCGTTTTATCAGGTGCCCGCTCCCGTTGCCATCTTGCCGGCCATAGCTCTGGCAATACTGCTGGCCAAGGGAAGCCTGAACGAAAGAATCGACACTTTTGTACGCGGCGTCGGCGACTCCACGATTATTACGATGGTGCTGATCTACCTGCTCGCGGGCGCTTTCGCTAGTGTGGCCAAGGCGGTTGGCGGCGTAGATGCGACGGTAAGCCTGGGCCTGAACCTGATTCCTCCGTCTCTGGTACTACCCGGGCTTTTCCTGATTACGGCATTTATAGCCACGGCTATGGGTACCTCCATGGGTACTGTGGCAGCTATCGCTCCTATTGCGGTGGGGATTACAGATGCAACAGACATTCCGCTGCTAATCAGCGTTGGCACAGTGGTCGGTGGAGCCATGTTTGGCGACAACCTGTCGATCATCTCTGATACCACCATTGCCGCCACGCGGACCCAAGGCGTGGCAATGCGCGACAAGTTCCGTATGAACCTTATGATTGCCCTGCCAGCGGCTTTGATCGCCATCGCGTGGCTCTATTTCCAGAGCGCAGGACTGTCTGTCGGGGAGAACGTCGGCACCCAGACAGAAGACTACGGTATCGCGCCTGTCCTTCCATATATTGCGGTACTGGTCCTGGCAATCAGCGGGGTAAATGTCTTCCTCGTCCTGTTCGCCGGCATCCTGCTTGCCGGCGCCGTAGGCCTGGGGCTGCAGGAAAGCTACGGTATCGCGCAACTGGCTCAGGACATCTTCGAAGGCTACAAGGGGATGCAGGAGATCTTTATCCTGTCGCTCATGATTGGCGGGCTGGGTGCCATGATGCGTACCGAAGGCGGGCTGAATTGGCTCGCTCAGTTTATCGAGCGGATCAGCAGGCACAAGCCTGTGCACGCTGCTGGCTCTTCCCGGGTACGCGCCGGTGAGTTGAGCATCAGCGCGACAGTTGCGATAACCAATGTCTGTACCGCGAACAACACCGTGGCCATTCTGTTAAGTGGGTCATTGGCGAAAGATATCGCTACCCGCTATAGCGTGGACCCACGCCGCAGTGCCAGCCTGCTCGACATTTATTCCTGTGTTGTACAGGGGCTCCTTCCCTATGGAGCGCAGATACTGCTGGCCTCATCGCTGGCGAAAGTGTCGCCCTTGTCGCTGGCGGGTAGTATCCAGTACTGCTGGCTTTTGGGGCTCATTGCGATGGTTTCGATTTTGTTTGGGGTTTTCAGGCCGAAGGTGAAAGACAACCCAACTGCTGCTTAATTTGCCATAGAAGAGCATGCTTGGCGGGATCTGTCAGGCATGTTTGGGTGCTACGTGGTGCTCCGCTTTGCAAGGCAGTCCATTGCTCTCGCTCCCGCTTACAACCCGTCAGTTATACCCTTCTCTTATCCTTTCTGTTAACCCGTTTAGTGTTATTCAGGGCTCAATCTCCATTTCCGCAACCTCGCTATTTAAGTGAGCATGCGGCGTATACGTAAGATAGACGCGAAGTATCTTAGTGGATTGTGTTAGGTAGGAGCCTGCTTGCAGGCGAGCAGCTTGGTTAGTTCGGCAATAGGTCTGTGGATAGTGTTTGAAGATAAGAACGAAATAGAGTCTACGGGCGTGTGTTCGATCGGGTCTAGAGATTAGCCTTCGGGATTAGTGCACCGGATCTGGATTGATGTGTAGGAGCCTGCTTGCAGGCGAGCACTCTGGCTAGCTAGGTGATCGAATGTTTGTGAGTGTGAATAAGTAACTTGGGCGTTTTGTTGTGGGTGGGGTTGTGGATAGTGTTTGGAGGAGAGCGCTAAATATAGCGCACGGGCGTGTGTTCGATCGGGCCTGGTGCTATGGGGCAAGAACGATGACCTACAGTGGGTGGCGAGCGGTGCTCGCCATCGCGTTGCGCTGCGAGGTAGTAAGAGGATTTCATCGTATCCCAAATAAAAAAAGGCCACCCGTTTGGGTGGCCTTTTCTTTTATTTAGATGCCTGACAAACGGCTTTGCCGTTTGGACTGCCGTAGGCAGCCCGAAGGGTGAGAGCCTGTGGCTCGAATCACCATGACCGTACCGCGCAGCGGTAGGTCATCGGCAGGTTGCCATGAAAAAAGCCCTGACCGCGAAGCGATCAGGGCTTTTGGAATAAAACCTGACGATGACCTACTCTCACATGGGGAAGCCCCACACTACCATCGGCGATGTTGCGTTTCACTTCTGAGTTCGGCAAGGGATCAGGTGGTTCCACAACTCTATTG
>NZ_JAIVKK010000006.1 GCF_020524005.1 Microbulbifer aggregans
TTAGCAAGCGCTTTTCGCAGACTTTTTTTGCTCCGAAACCCTTATAAATCAAGGTGTTCCGAAGCTCTCGACCACCTCTCGGCGATCTCGATAAGGGCGCGCATTATATCGAGCTCTTATCGCCTGACAAGCTGTTTTTTGAATTTCTTTTTCAGGGAAAACCCTTTGAAAATCAACAACCTTTCTTGCCGCTCGCGCTGTCTCTGCAGCAGCGAGGGCGCGAACTATACGGCCCCCACTATGGCGGCGCAAGCACTTTTATGACAAAACTGTAAAAAAGATTTTTTGCGCCGATCCGCCCACATCAACGATCAATTTGCGCGATAGAACAGGTGATACTTTTTCTTACCCAGGCGAACGATATAGAAACGGCCGTGCAGCGCTCGCTCCGCAGAAAAGACCGCGGAGGGATCGCCATTGCTCTCCATACCTACAGCATCACCATTTACCAGAACGGCATTGCGCCCAAGGGCGTCCTTAACCGGCTTACCCGACGGCGCCATACCCGCATCCACCAAAAGCTGGATCAGGCTCTGGCCTTCAAAATCGGAAGGCAACTCAGAGCTTGGCAGCCCATCGAGACGCAGCTGCTCCAGGTCTTCGGCCGAAAGCTCGCCAATATCACCAGAGAACATAGCCTGTGAAATTCGCTCAGCGGCAGCGAGACCTTCCTCACCATGTACCAGGCGGGTAACTTCCCGCGCCAGAATCGCCTGCCCCTCTGGCTTGCCCGCACGCCCGTGGTCAGCGGCTTCAATCTGCTCGATCTCATCCACACTGATAAAGGTGAAATAACGCAGGAACTTATATACATCCGCATCAGCGGTATTCAGCCAGAACTGATAGAAGGCATACGGCGAGGTACGCGCCGGGTCCAGCCAGATGGTGCCGCTTTCTGTTTTACCGAACTTGGTGCCATCCGCTTTGGTGACCAAAGGCAACGTGAGACCGAAAACCTTGCCGCGGTGCTGGCGCCGGGTGAGATCCACACCACCGGTAATATTGCCCCACTGGTCTGATCCACCGATCTGCAAAGTACAGTTGTGGCGCTTGTACAGCTCAGAGAAGTCCATGGACTGCAGCAGGATGTACGCAAATTCGGTAAAGGAGATACCTTCACCCTCGCGTTCAATCCGCTGCTTTACAGACTCTTTGTTGACCATATTGTTAACGGAAAAGTGCTTACCCACATCCCGCAGGAAGTCGAGCACATTCAGGTCTTTGGTCCAGTCCAGGTTGTTGACAACGACGGCGCCGTTTTCGCTCGCCTCAAAGTCGACAAAGGCGCTGACCTGCTGTTTGATCTTCTCCACCCAATTCGACACCACATCCGGTGTATTGAGTGAGCGCTCCTGCGCCTTGAAGGAAGGGTCGCCAATCAGGCCGGTTGCGCCGCCAACTAGCGCAATTGGTTTATGTCCTGCCGCCTGAAACCTCTTGAGGGTCAGCAGCGGGACTAGACTGCCTATGTGAAGGGAATCTGCAGTGGGATCAAAGCCGCAATAGAGGGTGCGACTCTCACCTGCCAGGTGCTGTTCCAGTTCGCCGTCACCGGTGGCCTGATTGACCAGCCCGCGGCGCGTGAGATCTTCCAGCAGTGTCGCATCCACTCTGGCCATTGTATCCCCTTGCGGTAAATTCAGATGTGCTTAAAGGAACCGGTCGTCCCGGAGGCGAACGGCAAAAAATCGGGCTGCAAATGTACCGAATCCAGCGGTAAATACAAGCACACACCAGTGCTTGCGCCCGCGGGCCGGCCAAGCCCAGTAAAGCATGGAATCACGACCGAGCAAGGAACCGAATCATGGACAGACAGGTCAATTACCTCGTGAACCACGGCGGGATTTTTGTTATAAAGTCGCTTTGGTGTTCGTTTTTTAGGCACACATTTTGCCTGAACCCTGTAACTTTTTCCGTTTCTGTCAGCACTACCTGTTAAGACCATGCAAGAACAACGCAACAACCCGCGCCTGCTGGGCGCCCTGGGCAGGCACTTTCCGCGCACTCACGCTCTGGCGGCTGGCGCCGCCAGCTTTGCGCTGGCGCTGACACTCTTCATATCGCCACCAGAGGTGGAAGCGAAGCGCACAAGCCTGCAGGTATCACTGAGCCTGCCCGAAACCGCCCTCGCAGAGCCCGTGGCAGCGGTCGAAAGCGCCTCCCAGGAAGCAGCAATCGACAGCGGCATGCGCACTATTGAAGAGAAGGTGCGCAACGGCGATACGCTCTCCGACATATTCCAGCGCGCCGGTGTCAGCAGCGCCGACATGTACCAGCTGCTGGGCAGCGGTAAAGAAGCCAAGCAACTGGCAAAACTGGCTCCGGGCGAAGAGCTGACCTTCCAGGTGGACAGCGACGGCAACCTTCAGAGCCTGGAGTTGCACCGGGACCGCCTCAGCAAGGTTGAGTTCAGCCGGGAAAATTCCGACGAATACAAATATGCGCTCCATCAGCGGGAGCCGGACAGCTATTCAGCTTTCCGCCAGGCAGAAATCGAGAACTCCCTGTTCGTCGACGGCAGCAAAGCCGGCCTCAGTAACAACCTGATTATGGAAATGGCCGATATCTTCGGCTCCGATATCGACTTTGCACTGGATATACGCAAGGGCGACAAATTCAGTGTTATTTTCCACGAAGAATTTCTCGACGGTGAGAAAATCGGTAATGGCCCGATTCAGGCGGTGACATTCACCAACCAGGGAAAAACCTTCAGCGCGGTTCGCTATACCGACACCAATGGCGATACCAACTTCTACACGCCGGACGGCAGAAGTATGCGCAAGGCGTTTATTCGTACACCTGTGGATATCGGTCGTATCAGTTCCCACTTCAACCCACGTCGCTTGCACCCGATTTTCAAGACACGACGCCCGCACAACGGTACGGACTATGCGGCCCCTCGTGGAACACCGGTCTACTCCGCCGGCGATGGCAAGGTCGTTAAGGCGGGCTATAGCAAGGCAAACGGCAACTACGTATTCGTTCAGCATGGCGAACGCTATCTCACCCGCTACCTGCACTTGCACAAGCGCCTGGTATCCCGGGGTCAACGCGTAAAACAGCGCCAGGCCATCGGTACCGTCGGCTCTACCGGATACGCAACCGGGCCACACCTGCACTATGAGTTCCTGGTGGACGGACATCATCGCAACCCGGCCACCATCGTGCGCAAGCTGCCCAAAGCCAAATCCATCCCCTCTGCCGAGATGGAGCGCTTCCTCGCCCAGACCCAGCCGGTTATGGCGCAACTGGAACGCTTCGAGCAACCCGCTCTGGCTCAGCAGAACACCGAGCAGGCCGACACCGTAAACTGAATGACAGAGCTTTATATTGGCCTGATGTCCGGCACCAGCGTCGATTGTATCGACGCGGTGCTGGTTGAGTTCTCCTCCCTGGAGTCTCCAGCACCTTCGCCTGCCCTGCGCACAGTCGCCGCAATCGGCCACCCCATTAATACTGAAACCCGTGATGCCATCCTGGCTCTCTGCGCTCCCGGGCCTTCCGAGCTGGATCGCAGTGGACAGCTGGACCGGCAACTGGGCATTCAGTTCGCAGAAGCAGCCCTGGCGGTGCTCAAGGAAGCCAACGTTGCCCCCGGTGACGTGACGGCCATCGGTAGCCATGGCCAGACTGTACGTCATCGCCCTCCCGGCTCTGTTTCCATGCCATTTACCCTGCAGATCGGTGACCCCAACACGATCGCGGCGCAGACCGGTATCACTACCGTGGCGGATTTCCGCCGCCGCGATATGGCGCTGGGCGGGCAAGGCGCACCGCTGATGCCCGCCTTTCACAACGCGATCTTCCGCACCCAGCAGGATCGGGCGGTAGTCAATATTGGCGGCATGGCGAACATCACAGAGCTGGCCGCAGACGGAGCGATTCGCGGATATGACACCGGCCCGGGCAATGCGCTGCTGGACTACTGGGTAAAGCTCCACCTGGGCAAGGCCTATGATGCCGACGGTCTCTGGGCCGCCAGTGGGAGCGCTCACCCGGAACTGCTCAATCGCCTGCTCTCCGACCAATTCTTCGCTACCCCTCCCCCAAAGAGCACCGGGCGGGAAGCCTTCAATCCAAGCTGGCTGGAGCGGGCCTCCGCCGGTCTGGAGGTCGCACCCGCCGACGTACAGGCAACCCTGGCTGAGGTCACCGCAGCCAGTATCGCCAATGGGATACATGAGTTCTCCGCCGGCGGCGAGCTGCTTGTGTGTGGTGGCGGCGCGCGTAACAAAGATCTGATGGCGCGGCTACAGCGGCGGTTACCTACCTGGTCGGTAGCGCCAACGGATCAGTATGGTCTGGATGCGGACTGGGTGGAGGGTGCCGGATTCGCCTGGCTGGCCCGCCAGACCCTGCTGGGCTTGCCCGGGAACTGTCCTGCTGTCACTGGTGCGGAAAAGTCTACAATCCTCGGGGCCATCTACCCCGCCTGAAACCGCTGCACCGGCAGACAAGCTTCGCCCACGGCCAAGCCGCTCGGCCTAACACAGCAAAGTATCTACAACAGGGAAGAAATGGATACGGCCTGACGGGACATCAGACCGGGGACTTCAGATAGAGAAGGACGAACCACACCCACAGGTGGAGGAGGCGTTAGGATTCTGCACCACAAAGCGGGAACCAGACAGCCCTTCTTCATAGTCGACACTTGCACCCACCAGGTACGGGTAACTCATGGCGTCGACGAGAACCTGGATCCCCTCTTTTTCGATGATCGCATCATCCTCAGCGACCAGCTCGTCAAAGGTAAAACCGTACTGGAAACCGGAGCAGCCGCCACCGGTTACGAAAACACGCAGTTTCAGATCCGGGTTGCCTTCCTCTTCCAGCAGTCCCTTCACCTTGGCAACGGCCTTTTCAGTAACCTGAAGCGGGTCGGGAGAAAAGGAAACAGCTTCTGACATAATGACTCTCGATACCTATCATGATTCCGCCCCTTGAAAACCAGCAAAGTAAACTCCGTACTTTATCAGCCGGCACGGGCCGGAAAGCGGGCGAATGCGCGCATTATGGGTAAAACCCAGCAAACAGGTCAAGTATTGCCCGGTTTAGCCTGCGGCACCAGCCCACATCAGGCAGGATTACTCGGCGTCGGCAGCGGTTTCTTCTGAAAAGCCGAGCATACGGGGTTCGCTGGTGGTATCGACTTCGACATTGGATACCAGGGAACCGTTCACCTGCGCGCCCTTGACCATCTCAATCAGCTTGTAGTGAACGTTGCCTTCAACCATGGCTTTGGATGCCAGCTCGAGGTGCCCACTGGCGTGTACGTCGCCTTTGACATTGCCGTTAACCACCACATTCGGCACACGAATTTCACCCTCGATAACACCGCCGTCAACGATCTGCAGACGCGCATCGCTGTCACTGTGGGCGCTGACGTTACCATTGACCCGACCTTCGACAACCAGGTTACCGCGGAAATGCAGGTCGCCAGTTACTTCAGTATGACGAGCGATCAGAGTCGTATTGTTGCCACCGGTGTTAGCCATAGTTTTCTCTTTTTTCTTCAACATAATTCAACCGAAACCTCTTGAATTGAGTGGGGCCTACGCAGTCCCGAAACCCTCAGGTCTTCTGCACCAGCCAGCCGTAACGCTGGTCGATGCTGAACCCTTTGCTCTTGCTGGACTTGAGAGACAGCTCCACACCTTCGGGTTCAAACCCTTCCGGCAACTGCAACTCACCCTCAATGTTCTGGAAATATTTGAACCGCAACGGAATGGACACACTTTCCACCTGAGAGGAAAGATCGGAAAGCGCGTAGCGCTGCTCCGCTCCATTCAGCTGACCAAAAATGGTGAAGCGCACCGCGCCGGTCACCACCTGGTGACGAGCCGCAGACTGCTGCACCAGCAACTTGTACTGGTATCGGCCGGGCGTCCCGGCCTCGGAAATACTGAAGCGGCCGATTGATACACCGTCACTGCCTTCGTTCGGCGCCATAATGCCGCGGTAGAAGGAAATTTCCTTGTTCAACTCGGCAATTTTGTTGTCTTTCGCGATCAATTCCGCACGGACGGACTCACTGGCCTGCTCGCTGATCGTGACCGATTGCTCGGCAGAAGCAGCCCGGACACGCAGGGTCTCGATCTCATCCTGCAACGCCTGCAACTGCTTTTCCGCCTGTTCGTGCTGGCGGGTTTTCTGGTCCAAACCCTTGCGGAGCTGGTATTGCCCCGCGAAATAGGCACCCGCTGTTGTCGAGAGCACCAGCAGGCTCACTCCCAGCACCGAGAACACCCCCTGAAAGGGGCGGTGCGGGACCACCTTCATCCGATACTGTTTACTGCCTTTAACTTTGCGTGCCATGGACTCTGCTGTCGTCTATTTTGTTTTTCTGAACCTGCCCGATTTTAAGGCAGCAAGGCTGGGCTCTCTAGCCCTTGGTTCTCATTTAAGCCGAACATGATATTCATGTTCTGTACGGCCTGCGCCGAAGCGCCCTTAGCCAGGTTATCAATGACCGACAGGACCACTACGGTATCGCGGTTTTGAGGGCGTAATACTGCAATCCGGCACATGTTGGTACCACGGACGCTGCGGGTCTGCGGGTGACTGCCCGCCGGCATAACATCCACAAATGGCTCATTCGCGTAGCGCTGTTCAAACAGCTGCTGCAAAGCCTCCTGGCTGACATCGCTTTTCAGCGTCGAATACAGGGTCGCGTGAATACCGCGAACCATCGGCAACAGATGTGGCACAAAGGTCATCTGCACATCACCGCCATTTACCAGGCCCAATCCCTGCTCAATTTCCGGCAAGTGACGGTGCCCGCCCGCGGCATAGGCGCGGAAGCTGTCATTGTTCTCGGCAAATAGCAGATCGGTTTTGCCCTGGCGACCGGCGCCACTGGCGCCACTGGCGGCGTTGGCAATCAGGCTCGCGGGATCGATTACGCCAGCTTCCAGAAGCGGGATAAATCCCAACTGAATTGCCGTAGGGTAGCAACCCGGACAGGCCAGTAACTGTGCACCGGCAATCTGCTCACGGTTAACCTCTGGCAGACCGTACACCGCCTCCCGGGCGAGCTCCGGGCAGGCGTGCTCCTGTGCATACCATTTTTCCCAGGTGGGGATATCCTTGATGCGAAAATCCGCAGAGAGGTCAATGACACGCACACCGCGACCAATCAGTTCCGGCACCTGCGCCTGTGCTACTCCGTGGGGCGTAGCGAAAAACACCACATCGCACTCTGCCAACTGTGCCACGTCCGGCACACTGAACTTGAGGTCATAGTGACCGCGCAGGCTGGGGAAGAGTTCCGAGACGCCAGTTCCCGCCTCCGCTCGTGAGGTAATCGCGGTGACCTCCACGTTCGAATGCCCGGCAAACAGGCGCAACAACTCGACCCCGGTATATCCGGTTCCACCTACAATTGCTGCCTTGATCACACTCACGCTTACTCCTCGCTATCCATTCCATTCCGCGATTTATCGGCCCCTGCGGCCATCCGGACTCGCCCATGCCAATCCGGCGGGTGAGCCCTGTATACTGAACCGAGCACTCTACCACAAGCCACCAGATAACAAGGACTTAGTGTGCCTCGCTCCCCCCGATTCCGAGCCATTTTGCGGAATCCTTTTAAACCAAATCTGGGCAAACGGAACCAGGGTCGTTACTTCGATCGCTTGCAACTGCAGCTTTCCGCACAGCAGGCCTTGCCGCTGCTCGTGTTCCTGGCACTGCTCATTGGTATCTGTGCCGGGATAGTCGTCATTCTGTTCCGCCAGCTCAGTGAAGGCCCGGCCATCCTCTACCTGCCGCGCCTGGAGGATTTTGAATCCCTGACGCCCGAGTGGCGATTTGCACTGCCCCTTGGTGGCGCCCTGCTGCTCGGCCTCCTGTTTCAATGGATTGCCCCCTCCGGTCGCCCAACTGGCGTTGTCCACGTGCTCGACCGGTTGCACAACCACCAGGCCAGGATGCCCATCAAAAATGCGATCCTGCAGTTTTTCGGAGCCAGCCTGGCGCTACTGAGCGGCCAGTCCATCGGCCGCGAAGGTCCCGCCGTCCACCTGGGTGCCGCCAGCGGGAGCTGGATTACCCAGCGTCTGCGCCTGCCCCACAACTCCGGTCGCACCATGCTCGGCTGCGGGGTTGCGGCAGCCATTGCGGCCTCCTTCAACACGCCGCTGGCCGGGGTGATCTTTGCCATGGAAGTGGTGATGATGGAGTACACGGTTGCCGGCTTCCTGCCAGTGATTATCGCCGCGGTCAGTGGAAGCGCTGCGACGCGCCTTGCCTTCGGCCACCAGGCGGCATTCAGTGTGCCAGCCATTCAGATGGAATCACTGGCTGAACTGCCCATCCTGTTTGTTTGCGCGCTAATGATCGGCGCACTGGCTTCGGTATTTATCGTCAGCCAGCGCCGTCTCGCCCCCCTGCAACAGAAGCACTCACCCCTGCTACGTTTTGGCATCGTCGGCCTGGTGACCGGCGGCCTGGCCATCTACGTGCCCGAGATCATGGGTGCCGGCTACGACACCCTGGAACTGGCCATGCTCGGGCAACTGGGGTTGACCGCGCTCACCAGTATCGTGATCGCCAAACTGCTCGCTACCGCCGTTGCCACCGGACTCGGAATTCCCGGCGGGGTGATCGGCCCCGGCCTGATTCTCGGCGCCTGTATCGGTGGTGGCGCAGGGCACATCGCCAATCACTGGCTCGGTATCAGTAGTGTCAGCCCCGGCCTTTACGCCATGGTCGGTATGGCGGCGATGATGGGCGCGCTATTGAACGCGCCTCTGGCCGCACTGCTGACCATTCTTGAGCTGACCTACAACCCCAACGTACTCTTTCCGGCGATGATGACCATCGTTGTAGCGACCCTTGCCAGCCGCCAGATATTTTCCACCGAGGGCATTTACCAGGAATCCCTGCGCGCACTGGGTAAAAGCGGCACGCCAAGTTGGCGCGCCCAGATGCTGAGCCGGGTCGGTGTCGCCAGTGTCATGGAAAAAGCGATCGCGGTGGCGCCACAAAAGCTCGACGAAGCCCAGGCCGAGCGGCTGATCGAACAGCAACCGACGTGGCTACTGGTGGGCGGGGATGAAAAACCGCAGATGTTGCGCACGGCGGACCTCGCCAGCTTCCTGCAACGCCCGCGAGAGGACGGGGATACTGAAGACGGCGAAAGACAGGCACGCAAGAAAGACAGGAAACAAGGGGAGGCGGAAAAAATCGATCTATTGCGCCTTCCCGGAGAGCGGCTGGAACTGGTTCCACTCAGCTGGCGCGCGACCCTGCTGGAGGCCCAGCAGCTGCTGGAAAGCTCCGGGGCCGGTGCGCTGTATATCGGCCGCGACTACGACCAGGGCAACCCGGGTGTACTGGACAGCGATGTGGCGGGTATCATCCTGCCTCAACACATAGAACGTTATTATCGACAATAACTCCTAAATAAGGACGTCGTATGCTCTGGGTCAAAGCTTTCCACATTATTTCCATGGTCTGCTGGTTCGCAGCCCTGTTTTATCTGCCGCGCCTGTTTGTCTATCACGTGGACGCCACCGACGCGCTCAGCAAGGATCGCTTCTGCATTATGGAGCGGCGCCTGTACCGCGGCATTGCCATACCCTCCATGGTCGCCACCATTGTGTTCGGCCTGTGGCTGATTCACATCGGCGCTTCCTACAATCCGGACTACTTTAAAACCGCGGGCTGGCTGCATGCGAAGCTGGCCCTCGTGGTACTGCTGATCGGCTACCACCATATCTGCGGCGCCTACGTGAAAAAGTTCGCCAAGGGCACCATCACCAAAAGCGGGCGCTTTTTCCGCGTGTTCAATGAGCTGCCGGTACTTGCGCTGATTGCGATTGTTATTCTCGCGGTGGTCAAACCTTTCTGAGCCCGCAACCACAGGGGCGCCGGATACCACCGGCTGCCCCGCGATTCACGGCTAGAATTAAACGATCGATAACCGGGAGACGCGCCCTTTCCAGACACGCCTATGGATACACGCCAACCCATCGTTCTGACCATCACCCATCACGACCCCAGCGGCAGTGCAGGGATCACGGCAGATACCGAGACTGCCACCAGCCTCGGTTGCCACTGCGCGTCCGTCGTTACCGCAATCACAGTGGGGGATACCCGCGAGCTGACCGGTGTTGCTCCAGTCGACGGCAACCTGCTGGTCGAGCAGGCACGGGCCGTGCTCGAAGATATGCCGGTCGCCGCCATCAAGATCGGTTACCTCGGCTCGGTGGAAAACGTCCACGCCCTGCACAGCGTGTTGCGGGACTACCCTGATATCCCCCTGATCATCGACCCTGACGCTACCCTTGCCGACAAGGAGAGCCTGCTGGCACCGCCGTTGTGGACCTCCATGTGCAATATGCTGCTGCCGCTGGCAACACTGGTCGCGCCCAATCGCCGCGAGGCCCGGGCCATGGCCGGTGAAGCGGATGTGCACGATGCCCAGGCCCAGGAACTGCTGGAAACCGGCTGCCGCTACCTGCTTCTCACCGGCGTGCCGGTCACCAGTTGTGAACTGGAAAACCGCCTGTACGACGCCCGCGGGCTGATGCGCCAGTTTCAGTGGAAACGGCTACCACCTGCGTCCTACGGTGTCTGCGGCACCCTGACCACCGCCATTGCCTGCCATATTGCCCACGGACTTACGATCCTGGAAGCGGTCAACCGCAGCCAGCAGTTCACCTGGAGCGCCATTGCCGACAGCCGCCGCCTGGGCATGGGACGCCCGGTGCCCAACCGCTTTTTCTGGGCCAAGAAAGACTGATCAGATCCAGCCCCGGCTGTCATTCTCAACGCAGTTTGCGAGCACCGCCGCAGGCGAAGATAATACGCGCAGTTTTTTACCCTTCCTCACCCCCAATTCATCCAATCCGGTTTCCGAATTTCTATGAGCAAGTCCGAAACTCTCTTTGCCGAAGCCCAGCGAGTCATTCCCGGTGGCGTTAACTCTCCGGTACGCGCGTTCCGCGCGGTTGGCGGTACCCCCGTATTTATTGAGCGCGCCGAGGGCGCGTATCTGTATGATGCAGATGAAAAACGCTACATCGATTATGTCCAGTCCTGGGGTCCTATGGTTCTGGGGCACGCCCACCCCGACGTAATCGACGCGGTTGTGGAACAGGCCCAATCCGGCCTCAGCTTCGGCGCGCCCACTGAGCTGGAAACCGAGCTGGCGGAAGAGCTCTGCCGCGTCTGGCCGAACATGGAGCTGGTACGGTTTGTGAATTCCGGCACCGAGGCCACCATGAGTGCCATTCGCCTGGCCCGCGGTTACACCGGTCGCGACAAGATCGTGAAGTTCGAGGGCTGCTACCACGGCCACTCCGACTCCCTGCTGGTAAAAGCCGGTTCCGGCGCCCTGACTATGGGCGTGCCATCCTCCCCGGGCGTACCCGCCTCGCTGGCGGACCACACCATCACCCTCACCTACAACGATGCCGAGGGTGTGCGGAAGTGCTTTGACGAAATCGGCGACCAGATTGCCTGCATCATCGTCGAGCCAGTGGCCGGCAATATGAACTGCATTCCGCCAGTACCCGGTTTTCTGGAAACCCTGCGCGAAGTCTGTACCCAGCACGGCGCCCTGCTGATTCTCGACGAAGTGATGACCGGCTTCCGGGTAAGCCTCACCGGCGCCCAGGGTTACTACGGTATCGAGGCAGACATCACCACCCTCGGCAAGGTCATCGGCGGCGGTATGCCAGTCGGCGCCTTCGGCGGCAAACGGGAAATCATGGAGCAGATTGCACCGCTCGGCCCGATCTACCAGGCCGGCACCCTGTCCGGCAACCCGATGGCGATGGTCGCCGGCCTGGAAACCCTGCAACTGATCCAGCAACCGGGTCTATACGACGAGTTGACCGCGAAGACCAACCGCCTGGTTGAGGGCGTGCTGGCCGCAGCCAAGGAAGCCGGCATCCCACTGACGGCCAACAAGGTCGGCAGCATGTTCGGTTTCTTCTTTACCGACGCCGAGCAGGTGACCAATTACCAACAGGTAATGGCGTGCAACAACGAGCGCTTCAACCGCTTCTTCCACGGCATGCTGGAAGAAGGCGTGTACCTGGCGCCCGCCTCTTACGAAGCCGGCTTTATGTCTGCCGCACACACTGATGAAGATATCGACGCAACTATTGCGGCCGCGCGCAAGGTGTTTGCCTCACTGGCATAATCACACCTTCAGGACTCGACCTTTCCCGAGCCTCAAAGAGCCCGCACAAATGTGCGGGCTCTTTTGCTTCGGCAACCCGCCCGTAATTCCGGTTGCATCAACCAAATATCCCGCCTATAAAATGTATACATTTTTCAAAAGGTATACATTGTGCGACGCTCACTCTGGGGCGATTTCAGCCTTTCCACGATCAGTGCCGGCTTCGTCGCCGTGCTGGTAGGCATTGCCAGCTCGGTAGCCATTGTCTTTGCCGCCGCCCGTGCCGCCGGCGCGACTGACGCCGACATGGTGTCCTGGATCGCCGCCCTCGGGCTGGGCATGGGCCTCACCTGTATCCTGTTCTCCTGGTATTACCGCGCGCCCGTCATAACTGCCTGGTCCACCCCCGGTGCGGCGCTGCTGGTAACCAGTCTGTCCGGCGTGAGCCTGGCCGAAGCCGTCGGTGCATTCCTGTTCGCCGCAGTGCTGACCATCGCGCTGGGGCTTTCCGGCGCCTTCGGACGGGTAATGGGGAAAGTGCCAACGCCGATTGCCAGCGCGATGCTCGCGGGCATCCTGGTGCAGTTCGGCCTGTCCGTCTTCACTTCGCTGCAGGCGAGTCCGCTGCTGGTGGGCGCCATGCTGCTGGTGTACCTCGTCGGACGGCGCTGGATACCCCGTTACGCAATCATCCTGGTACTCATCAGCGGCGCCACTGTCAGCGGGTTGCTGGGGCAGGTACACATCGAGCAAATGCACTGGGCACTGAGCCGACCGGTGTGGGTCACTCCAGAATTCAATACCACTGTCCTGCTCGGGGTCGGTCTGCCCCTGTTTATCGTCACCATGACCTCACAGAATATTCCGGGCGTCGCCACCCTCCGCGCGAGTGGCTATACACGGGTGCCGGTTTCCCCCGTCATTACAGGCACCGGCTTCACCGCACTGGTGCTGGCGCCTTTCGGTGGCTATGCCTTCAACCTGGCCGCTATTACCGCAGCCATCTGCACAGGGTCTGAATCGCATCCGGATCCAACGCGGCGCTATACCGCTGGTATTGCTGCCGGCGTGTTTTATCTATTGGTGGGACTGTTCGGCGCCAGCGTGGTGGCGTTGTTCAGAGCTTTCCCCGAAGCGCTGGTGGCCAGCGTGGCCGGGCTGGCACTGATTGGCACCATCGGCGCCAGTCTCGACGGCGCAACCCGCGACCCGGACAGCCGGGAAGCCGCGCTGATCACCTTTCTCGTCACCGCCTCTGGTGCAGAGTTTTTCGGGATCGGCGCGGCATTCTGGGGGCTCGTAGGTGGCATGCTCAGCCACTGGCTGTTTAACAGTGCCCGCCACCCGGTGGGAGACAGCAAGTGAGTGTGTACCAGCGGATCAAGCACGACTTGCAGCAGGGTCGCTTTGCCCCCGGCAGCACGCTAAAGCAGACGGAACTCGCGGAGCTCTACAGCGTGAGCCGGATACCGGTACGCGATGCCCTGCAACGATTGAAAAGTGAAGGCTGGCTAATCCCACACGGTAAACGGGGCGTTGCGGTCCCGCAGTTTGATGCCCGGGAAGTGGAAGATCTCTACCTGATGCGTATGCGTCTGGAGCCCCTGTTACTGAAGTTCGCCGCAGAGCGGCTGAACGGAGAAATACTGGGGCGGGCACGGGATATTCTTGACCGCATGGAGCAAACGCCGGGGCTTTCCGCCGCGGAAATCGGCGCACTCAACCGGGAGTTTCACGCCTGCCTGTACCATGCTGCCGAGCGGCCGACCCTGTTTGCCGCAGTCGAGCAACTGCACGAACAATGTGAGCGCTACATCGGCTACCAGTCCCGCAGCCTCGACTACCAGCACACCAGCCAGCGCGAACACTATGCCATCCTGGAGGCATTACAGCAGGGCGACGTGGAAGGCGCCAGCCGGGTACTCGAGCAACATATCTCGGCAGCAGGGCGCGCGCTGGTCGATTATCTGAACGGGCGTCCGGAGTGACCGCTTTCACCTTGGCTCCATCCTGTTCCATTTTGATATGATGGCCGCCATCCAGGCTGCGCCGCCGACGGCGCAGCAGATCCGACCTTCCTCCCGGAGCGATTTCCTATGAGCAGCAGCCTACTCCGCGGCGCTTACCCCCAGACCCGACTGCGCCGCCTGCGCGCCAACGACTTCTCCCGCCGCCTGGTGCGGGAAAACCATCTCACCAGCGACGACCTGATTCTGCCGCTGTTCGTGATCGAAGGTAGGGGCGAAACCCAGAAAGTAGCCTCCATGCCCGGTGTCGAGCGCCTCACCGTAGACCTGCTGGCAGCCAAGGCCAAGGACCTGGTCGCCCTGGGAATCCCCGCCGTCGCCCTGTTCCCGGTCGTGGATCCGGCGCACAAATCCGACGACGCCCGCGCCGCCTTTGCCGCCGACGGCCTCGCGCAGCGCGCAGTGCGCGCACTGAAAGACGCGGCGCCGGAACTGGGCGTGATCACCGATGTGGCCCTGGACCCATTCACCAGCCATGGCCAGGATGGCCTGATGAACGACAGCGGCTACATCGTCAATGACGATACCGTGGAAGTCCTGGTCCAACAGGCACTGTCCCACGCCGCGGCGGGCGCCGACGTGGTGGCACCGTCTGACATGATGGACGGGCGTATTGGCGCAATCCGCGCGGCCCTGGAGCGCGAGGGCTACGCGAACACCCAGATCATGTCCTACGCCGCCAAATATGCATCCGCCTACTATGGGCCTTTCCGCGATGCGGTGGGCTCCGCCGGCAACCTGAAAGGCGGTAGCAAAGAGAGCTACCAGATGGATCCCGCCAACGGCGACGAGGCACTGCACGAGTGCGCGCTAGACCTGCAGGAAGGTGCGGACATGATTATGGTCAAACCCGGCATGCCTTATCTCGATGTGGTGCGACGGGTGAAAGACGAGCTGAAAGTACCGACCTTCGCTTATCAGGTCAGTGGTGAGTACGCGATGCACTGCGCGGCATTTGAAAACGGCTGGCTGAATCGTGAAGCGGTGATCCTGGAATCCCTGCTCGCATTCAAGCGCGCCGGCGCGGATGGTGTACTGACGTACTTTGCCGAAGAGGCCGCACGCCTGCTACAGCGCTGATTTATAGCAATTGCTAAACAAAGGGGGCGCAACTGCGCCCCCTTTTTTATTTGTCCTAAACGTTCATTCCTTGCTGCTGCCGCGGCGGAACAAACGCAGCAGGCCGCCAAACGCCAGCGGAATCAGGATCCAGAATTTTTTCAGCAACACCAACAGCGCCGCCAGCGCGCCGGTTTTTGCCAGAACTTTACCGGTAACCAGCGCTCCCAGGCCGTAGGCTGCCACTTTGTCGATCTCCGGGTCGAACTCCTCGTAGCGGTAGCCGGGATTGAAACTGGTCATTGCCAGTACCGCTTCGCGGTTTTGCTTGATGTCCTCAAGCTCGGGCATGCCGGCGATAAAATTCAGTACCAGCACGCCTTTGCGCCCCAGCACGCGAATGTTGTAGTTGAGCACATTGGTTTGGGTATCCCCGAATTCCAGCTCCTTGGCCCAGTACAGTTTCTTCTGCTCCGCATCGTAATACGGGGCTTCCGCCCAGCCCACCAGGCTGATGGACTCGTATCCATTCTGCACCCGGTGCTCGCTCTCTTCGCGAGTGGACACCTTCATTTCCTGCAGCAAATCACCGTAATCAATTTCAGCGGCATCATCATCGCGGATATAACCCTCCTCACTGTACTCGATGGTAACGCCCCAGGAGTTGTCGTCGAAGGGCGTGCTATCGGCGGGAAAGAGCATACCCAGCGTCAGCTCATCCGTTTCCGGGTTGCCCCAGATTTGCTCCAGGACAATTTTCGCGTCCTGCGGATTCAGGTAGTAAAACGCCTCCGGTACTTCAAGGCTGGCAATGCCATCACCGAGGGCAATAGTTCCGGTGCGCCGCTCGATGGCATTCCAGGTGTCCTGGGCCCAGGTCATGTACTGCTGCTGCTCCTCAGTCAGCTGCGGAGTGTCCTCTTCGACCAGCGCCTGTGCGACGCTCGTGAGTGGTGATAAGGCCAGTAACAGACCAGCCAGGGCCACGAGTTTTGTCATGTTCATCAGTTCCCCCAAGGTTTCCTTATTGTTGTTACATCCCTTCGAATCAGAGCAAGCGGGTCCAGGCTCCCGGATCGGTAAACAGCACAAATACCAGACCGGTCACCGCTCCCCAGAAGTGGGCATCGTGATTGATACGGCTATTTTTCCCACGGCTCGCATAAACACTGTACGCCAGGTACAACAGTCCGAATAGCCATGCCGGTATCGGGATTGGCAGGAACAGCAGGTAGAGCTCGGAGGTGGGGAAGTAAACGATATACGCAAACACCAGCGCCGAAATGGCACCGGAGGCGCCAACGCTGGCGTAATTCGGGTTATCCCGCTCCTTGAACAGGGTTGGCACATGGCTCGTCACCAGAGCCAGAGCGTAGAGCAGCACAAACAGCGTGCCACCGATACGCTGTTCGAGTACGCGCCCGAACAACCACAAGCACCACATATTTACCGCAAGGTGCAGTAAATTCGCGTGCACAAAACCCGCCAGGTAGATCGAATCCCGGTTTTGCCCCCGCCACACCAGGTACGGCCGGAAGGCACATTGCTCGAGCAGACGCGGGGAGATAAACAGCGCAATCAGGCTTACGCCGATGGTCACCGCCAGCAGGATGCTGGTGGCATCAAGTGAAGGAAATTGAAAGCCAGTCAATTGGAGGCGCCGCCCGCAGTGGATTGAATATCCATGCTACACCGGTTTGGGCGACGCCGTTTAGCCTAATGCCATTACAGCGGAGTACACGTGTCGAACAGGGCCGTTCATGGCCTACCGGCTCACGGCCACTGATCTTCCTGTTCCGGAGGCCATGGCTCGGCCTCTTCTACCGGGGCACCACCGCCGCGACGCAGCTCCTGCTCACGCCGCAGCCGCTCCTCGAGGATGCGCCGCTCTTCACGCGCGCGACGCTCCTCTTCGAGATAGCGCTCCTCCTGAATCCGCCCCGCTTCGTCCAGGCGACGCAGGCGCTCTTCTTCGCTCTGCGGCGGGGGCTGGATTTCTTCCGGGTAGAAGTCGGGCTCCTGCGGGATCGGCTGCGGGTAGCCATCAGGGGTGTCCTGTTGCTCTCGCTGCAACTGCTCACGCAATTCCCGCTCGCGACGCTGCTGTTGTTCGCGGCGCTGCTGTTCCGGATCTATACCCCAGCCCGGGGTCATTTCCTCCCGCGGCACAGCCTCTTCCTTCTTGTCATCGCCAAACCAGTTGCGGAACCAGCTACGTCCACGCCCCTGACAACCGGGCGCCGTTTCCAGGCGGCTTTCATCCGACACCGGGATTTCCCGGCCGCCCTCACAATAGCGCGGATCCATGTACTGCCCCTGGTCATTGACCGGCTTCCATTCCACGCCCCGCGGAGCCTTGATCCGGCCGTGGCGATGGGGCAACTTGCGCATCATTTCCGTCCAGATGCTCAAGGCGCCGGTGGCCCCGGTGAGACTGGTGCGTTCGTTGTCATCGCGACCAATCCATACCACCGCTGTCAATCCGGGGGAAAACCCGGCAAACCAGCTGTCGCGATAATTGTTGGTGGTACCGGTCTTACCAGCGAAAGCCACACTGTTGGGCAGGCGGCGCAGCGCGCTCTTGCCGGTACCCTCGCGCATCACCTGCTCCAGGCCATAGCGCAACAGGTACACAGGTACCTCATCCACACCGCGACTGGCCTTGCGACGGAAGCGCTGCACCTGTTCACCGTCCGCATTGGATACTGCCAGCAGAGTACGGGGCTCCACATGCTCGCCGCCATTGGCCATTGTCTGGTACATGCCCGCCACTTCAAACGGGGTCATTTCCACCGCACCCAGAAACAGCGATGGCACCCGGGGGAGATTGGCCTGCACGCCGAGGCGACGAATGGTCTGGCGCACGCTCTCGATCCCCAGATCCAATCCCAGCCGCGCTGTGGCCTGGTTATAGGAACGTGACAGCGCCACATACAGGGGCACGAGACCGTGACTGCGGTTGTTGAAGTTGGCCGGCATCCACACCTGACCATCCTCAGTCACTTCCCGAATCGGCGCATCGTCGATCAGGGTCGCCAGGTTGTATTCATGGGCCCGCTCCAGCGCGGTGAGATAGACCGCCGGCTTGATCAGTGAGCCGATCTGCCGGCGCGCTTCCAATGCACGGTTGAACCCTGGGTAATGTGGGCGCCGGTCACCAACCATGGCCAGTACATTGCCGCTGTGGTTTTCCATGATGACCGTCGCCGCCTGCAGTGAGTCAGCCTGGATACCGCGGTTTTTCTCCAACTGCTCGGCGCCTTCGCTGATCGATTTTTCCGCCAGCGCCTGTACCGAAGGGGCGAGAGAGGTATAGACGCGCAAACCGGCGGTACGCAGCTCTTCCACGGAATAGTAAGGGCGTAATTCTTCCAGCAGGCGCTCGGTAAACGCCGGGTAAGGGTTCTGCGCAGCGCCACCGGCGGAGGCGACCTCAAGCGGTTTTTTACGCAGGCGGTCGTGCTGCTCCTGGGTGATGAGTTTTTGCTCCAGCATCACATCGAGCACGGTATTGCGCCGCTCAAGCGCGCGTTCCGGGTTGCGCCACGGATTGTAATAAGAGGCGCCTTTGGCCAGCCCCACCAGCAATGCAATCTGGTGTGGTTCCAACTGACTCAGCGGCTTCTGGAAGTAGAATTCGGAAGCCAGACCAAAACCGTAAATAGCCCGGCTGCCCTGTTGCCCGAGCCACACTTCGTTGATGTATTCCTGCAGGATGTACGACTTGTCGTAGTGCACCTCCATCAGGATCGCCATCAGTGCTTCATTGAACTTGCGCCACAGGCTCGGCTTGTGGTCAAAGAAGATGTTCTTCACCAATTGCTGGGTAATCGTCGATCCACCCTGTACCACTCCGCGTGCCTTGAAGTTGGCCACCATCGCGCGGGCAATACCCCGCGGGGATACACCGAAGTGATGTACGAAATCCTGGTCTTCCACCGCGATCAGGGTCGCACCCAGCAGCGGGGGGATTTCCTCGATCCGCACCGGTGTGCGGTCGTCACCGCCCCCCAGCAGGGTGCCTATGGGTGCAGCATCAAGACGGAATTCTTTGAGGGCGGCGTCGGACTCATCACGCAGGCGCGTGATTTCATCATTGCGCAATCGGAAGCGCACTTTTGCCTTGTCTTCACGGCCGTCGGCGTGAATAAAGTCCCGCCGCCATACCAGGTACTCCATGCCATCGCGCTGCCATTGTCCCGGCTCATCGACTGTCGGCATTTTCTTGTAGTTCAGCGCTTCAAACTCCGCTTCCAGCTCGTCCGGACGCATCACCATCCCCTCGCGCAGGATCAGCGGGCGCGCGAACACTCGAGCCGGCAGTTGATACTGGCGGCTATCCAGTCGCTCGCGCAGCTGCACATCCAGCCACACCATATAGCCGGCCAGTACCAGTACACCCAGAAGTGCCAGCAGACTCAAGCGCCTGATCCAGCGTCCCAGACGCCCGGGCCGTGATTTTCTGGTCCTGGACCGGTTATGTGTACGGCGTTTGTTAGATGCCATAAGAATCCAAATTTCAGCTCGTCAGTTCACTATAGAAAGATTTACAGGCAGGTTTAGCCGATTTAGCGGCTGTTATAACCGGCTTTTATAAGGTCACCAGCGCGCAAGTCAAACCAGTGCCGCGCCCGCACCACGCGCCTGTGGGGGCCTGCTATACACTTGCACTTGCCCCTGTCGCGGCCATAATGCGGCGCAGTATAAGCAGTCGCCAGGAAAACGCTCCCTTCGCGACCGATCAGTTTTGCGAACAGTAACGGAAACACTATGCACCAGTACGACCTCTACGGCATCGGCGCCGCCCTGCTCGACACGGAAATCGAAGTCAGCGACAACGACCTGCAGTCCCTCGGCGTCGACAAAGGAGTCATGACTCTGGTGGACGACAGCCGCCAGCACCAGCTGGTAAACGATCTCAAAGATCACCTGGTAACCGCCAGTCACGCCTGTGGCGGCTCCGGCGCCAATACTGTTATCGCGGCCAGTTACTTCGGCCTGGACACCTTTTACTCCTGCAAAGTGGCGGCCGATGATAACGGGGTTTTCTACCGCGACAACCTCGCCGCGGCCGGGGTCAGCTACCCCAAGGCCCTGCACCGTGCGGATGCCGGCATCACCGGTAAATGCCTGGTATTGATCACCCCGGATGCCGAACGCAGCATGAACACCTTCCTCGGTATCAGCGCCGAGCTGTCTGTAGCCGAGCTGGACGAGGAAGCCCTGGCCAGGTCGCGCTGGGCGTACATTGAAGGCTACCTGGTATCCTCACCCACCGGTCGCGCGGCAGCTATTGAGCTGCGACAGCAGGCTGAGCAAAAAGGCGTAAAAACTGCCCTGAGCCTCTCGGACCCCATGATGGTGCAACTGTTCCACGACGGTCTCAAAGAAATGCTCGGCGGCGGCGTTGACCTGCTGTTCTGCAATCGCGATGAAGCACTGCGCTTCTGTGGCACCGAAGAGCTCGCGGAAGCCGCTCAGGCACTGCGTCAATACTGCCGCGCTTTTGCGATCACGCTCGGCGCAGAAGGCGCTCTGCTGTGGGATGGGGAACAGGAATATCGAGTGGCTGCGCCCAGCGTTAAAGCGGTAGACACCAACGGTGCAGGCGATATGTTTGCCGGCGCTTTCCTGTATGGAATCAACCGTAACCTGGGATACCAGGAGGCGGGGGAGCTGGCCTGTGCCGCCGCCGCCCAGGTAGTGAGCCAATATGGTCCCCGCCTGCGCCCGGAACAGCACAGCGCGCTGCTGGCGCAAACCGCCAGCGCCTGAGGCGCGGCGCGCCAAGCGCACCCACTCGATAACGAGCTAATGGGGGAGTGTGGAATCAGCCGGTTGGCGTCGAACGCGGGCCGCTGATTTCCGGTAGGCAGGCGGCAGCGGCTATACCGAAGCCCTGAGCGTAATCCACCCCCATGACACGCAGCTTCTCCAAAAGCTCGGGGGTTTCGGCAAACTCTGCAATGGTGCTGATACCCATACGCTTGGCGAGGTGATCCACGGTACTCACCATGGCGCTGTCAATTTCATCTTCCAGCATATTACGCACGAAAGATCCATCAATCTTCAGATAGTCCACCGGCAGCTGGCGCAGGTAAGCCAGAGATGACGCGCCGCGACCAAAATCGTCGAGGGCAAAACTGCATCCCGCAGCACGTAGCTTGTGGATAAATACCAGCGCCCGATCCAGATTGTTGATCGCACTGGTCTCGGTAATCTCAAACTGTACCCGCGACGGCGCTACGCCGGCGTCGGTCAACTCGCGCAGCACGAAATCCGCGAACAACTCATCGCCAAGGCTGATGCCGGAAATATTGATGGCATAGTGGAAACCGCCCGCGCCGCTACTCTGCTCGAGTGCCATGTAGCGGAAGATATTACGGATTACCCAGCGATCGACCTCATCGATCATTCCATAGCGTTCGGCAGCCGGCAGGAACAGCCCTGGTGAAATCACCTCACCATCGCGGCCCTGCATCCGTACCAGAACTTCGTAATGATGCACACGGTTTTTATCCTGCAGCGCGACCACTGGCTGGCGATACAGCAGCAGGCGGTCTTCACGGATGGCCGCGTGAATTTCTGCCAGCCAGGAGCTTTCGCGGCGCTTTGCCAGAGCTTTGCGGGAATCGCTGAAAAACTTCACCCGGTTGCGTCCCTGGTCGCGCGCCGCACTGCAGGCATCGTTGGCCGAAGCCAGCAACTGGCTCGCCGGTGGCGCCTGATAGTCCACACTAACGGCACCTATCGAGAGGGCCGGGCGGGTTTCACTGTCTTCCCACTGGAATACAAACCCGTTCACCGCCTCGCGCAGACGGGTCACAATACGTCGCGCCTCCTCCAGCGTGCAGTCACGTAGCAGCAGCGCAAACTCATCGCTGCCCACACGCCCCAGTAAATCCCCTTTGCCAAGGCAGCGGGTAAGAATCTTGGCCAGTGCAATCAGCAGAGCATCGCCGGCGCTGTATCCGAGCGAATCATTCACCACTTTGAACTGATAGACATCCAGGTAGAGGAGGATATGGTGCTGTTTGGAGTCGGCCTCTGAATTGAGTACCCCCTGCAGGGCATATTCAAAGGACTGTCGATTGGGGAGGTGGGTCAGGGAGTCGTGCGTGTTCTGCCAGCTGAGGCGCGAGGAGATACGGCGGGCATCCGTGGTATGCCGGAGCACCACCACAAATCCCTCCACCCTGGCGCCCTCGCAGACCGCGTTGATCTGCACACTGACTTCCAGCTCATCCCCTTCCCCACGGTGGATTTTGGCACGAACTTCGCGTCGGCTTGGCACGACGTCTGCCGCACCCTCCCCTTCCGCGAATTCCAGGGTGAGCGGTTGGCCGCCATCATCCAGCAACACCAGACAATCGGCGAGTAATTGCCCGGGAAGCAGTCCCACCACATGGCCACACAGCTCGCTGACAACCGGGTTACTGTAGCGAATCCGGCCGGCGCGATCGGTAATCACCACACCATCGGCCACCTCAGCCAGTGCCATTTCCGCGGCAGAAAGGCTGAGCTGAGCATCTGGGAGCAACGTACCGTCAGCCTGCACGAGCAGGCCGTGAAGGTCGGCTTTTTTCTGGGTGAACTCGGTCAATGCAAATCCAATAATTCTCTACAAACCGCCGCCACAATCGGGCCAGCGCTTTAAGTCCCTGATAATAACGGCATCCTGGCCTTCAGGGGACAATCCCCCGAATAGCTGACCACATCTGTGACCCCAGTCACACGCACGCCCCGCCGAGTCATTACAGGTGCTGGCGCAGGAAGGCTTTCAGCTTTTCATCCTCGAACGCGCGCTGCAAGGTCGCACTCAGCAATTGGTTAACACTGGTTTCCACCTCTTCCCGACTTGGTTTGATCAGGTTGCGGTCTTTCCCGCTGGTGGCGTAATTACCAAAAAAAGTGGCTCCGCGCACAGTAACCTGCAGCTGTATCGCGGCGCCACTGTTTACTTTGGTGGTATACAACTTATTCGGGCTGTCATAACTGAGCTGGGTCAAGTTAGCGACAACTTGTACATCGCCCCCGGCATCAACGGGACGGAATGCCCAGGAACCAAAGCCCTGATTCAATGCCACCGCCAGCGCTTGTTCAATATCGTTGGCCAGGGTCACATTGGAGGCATCGGCGTATACGCCACCCAATGACCCCAGGCCACCCCCCTCCAACTGGTTCACCCCTCGGGCATACACGGTATAGCCGGACCCAATCGTATCTGCCGGCACGCTCACCTGTGGCTGTACCATAATCTGCACCGGGCTGTGGGCACAGGCTGCCAGCAAACAGGCGGCAAGCGCCGCAGCAAAAAATACACCGACTTTTCTCATAACTTTACTCCGTTATTTTGATATCAAAAGCACAATACTTGCGCCCCTGAGAAAGCAATTTGCGAAAAATGTTCAACCGTGATGATGACCGTGCCCGCGATGCTCTGAGGGAGCCTCGGCGCGCACCGGTATTTCCACTTCCAGTGCGCCGCCATCAGCAAAAATCAGCCGCAAAGGCAAATTTTCCCCTGCGGCAAGGCGCACCCCTCGCAACATCAGATGGGTAGCCCCCGGTTGCATTTCAAGGGACTGCCCCATTGGCAACTCAATTTCAGAAAGCGGCCGCATGCGGCTTACTCCACCCTCCCGCACAGTACTGTGCAATTGGGCGCTGGCATCCGGGTGGCGAGGTAGCTCGACCCTCAGCAGGCGGCGTTCGCGCGCTCCGCCATTATGGATTCTGAGGTAGGCCACCCCCATCGGAGCACCCGGTGGTGTTTCTCGGGCAAAGCCCGCCACCGTCACATCGGTGGCCTCACCCGCCATGGCCGTGTCAACGGAAAACACGACCATGAACAATACAACGCCGAACATAGCACCTGGGCTACGGCGGCAAAACCGCGAAAAGGCGGCAAATCTGGTCAACTGGCGCACTGCAAACTCTCCCTCTCACGGCATGATTATTGTTCGACGGGCTTCTTTATATGTCCCTGTATATCTATATAACCGCATACCTGCATATAGACCGGGTATACCAGCCGCTTCCGCGCAAAACTGGCACTTACTGGTTTTTCTGTAACAAAAGTCGTGGCGGGTTGCCCAGCTTGATATCTCCCCGCACCCGGTAGCCGGGAACCGCCTCGCGCAGCTGGCTGTAGATCCAGCGCCCTTCCGCGTCATTGCGAGCCACAATAACCACTCGCATCTCATGTGTTCGGATACGCTCTGCCGTCGCCCTGAGCAATTGCACTACCAGCGGCGATTTACTCGTAAGCTCTGCCGGTGGCAGCGGGACCGCCTGCGCTCCGGGTCCATCCAGTGCGACATCTGCCGCTGCCCGACGCTGCTCCCGCTGCAATTGCGTGCGAACCTCGGCGGAAAGCGGGTTATTCGGCGCGATTTCATCGGCCCGGTTCAACAGGCTGCTGACCTGCCCGAAAGCCCGTTGACGCAGGGCGTCACGCGCCCGCGCGACGAGCTCCATTACAATGATTTGAATACCGGCCGCGGCTTTCTGATTGCCGGGGTCCAGTTGCTGAACGTTCAGATAAAAATCGTAAGCGCTCGCACCGGCGGGCATGGTGTAAAAGCCCTCCCGCTGTGCCGCTTCTGCACGCCGCAGAAAATGCTCGACCGCCCGCTGACGGATTTCTTCCTCCGTTGGTCCCTTTGGTTCTACTGGCAACGGAATGGCCTTTGGCGCGGGTGCTGGGGGCGGAGCAGATGCGCAACCTGAAAACAGTACGCTAAGACCAATCATCGCAGCCACCGATAGTAATACCGGACGAAAATGACACCGCCCCACCACCTGAATCTGTTGTCCGCTCACAATGATTGCCTGCCCTCTGTGCTGTTTTTTTGTCCCATTGCCACCGTTATACTGCGCGTTCACTGCGCACAGTGCTATGAACACCCTTGAAAGGACGCCGCCCCGCGGAACCGCGTGGTGCCGTTTCAGTCCAATATCGCCTGACTATAAAGAATTTTGTTGCTCATGAGTGTGAAGCCCCCCGGTTTGCGAGAAAAAAATTGGCTGATGCGTCAGTTGATTCCTGCCCTGCTGGCTGTCTACAGCCTGCTTGCCATCTCTTTTATGCCGTGGGCGCACGCTGCCAACAACCCTTTGGGCAGCAATAGCTTTGGCGCCACCCAGCAGGATGAGTTCCTTCCTGTTGACCAGGCTTACCAGCAGGATTTCCTGTTTGCCCAGAATGGGGAAATCAGCGCCCTGTTCCAGATTGCCCCAGAGTATTACCTCTATCGCGACAAACTGGCGCTCTACCTGCTGGGCGAGGACGGCAAGACCGAGCTCCCCCTCGAGATCGAAAAGGGCGAAGTGATCTGGGATGACTACTTCGAGAAAGAGACGGAAGTGTATCGCTGGCAGCTGGAAATACCGGTCAGCATCCCCTCCAACCTGCGCTCAGCGGACACGCCACTGAAGCTTGAACTCCACTACCAGGGCTGCGCTGACGCCGGACTCTGTTACCCGCCACAGACGCGCCGCTTCGCTATCGACCTGAACCAGCAAACGGCTACGCCGCTGTCGGCGGGTGGCCCTTCTGCCGCCACCGGCAACCGGACCCCGCTCGCCAATTATGCGCAGTCGCAAGCCGCGGCAGATAGCAGCGATACCGGGTTCCTGCTGGCCCTGTTACTGGCTTTCGGCGGCGGCCTCATTCTGAACCTGATGCCCTGCGTGTTCCCGGTGCTCTCGATCAAGGCGCTGGCGATTACCCACAGCAAGGGTAATCACCACCTGCACGGCTGGGCATACACAGCCGGCGTCATTGCCACATTTACCCTGATCGCTGCGGTCATGCTGGCACTGCGCGCCACTGGAGAGGCGGTAGGCTGGGGCTTCCAGCTGCAATCTCCACCGGTGGTGGCGACGCTCGTTTACCTGTTTTTCATCATGGGGCTCAGCCTTTCCGGACTGACCGAGTTCGGCAGCCGCCTGATGGGCATGGGTGGTCAAACCAACTCTGGCCTCAGCGGCTCCTTTTCTACTGGTGCACTGGCCAGCGTAGTGGCCAGTCCCTGTACCGCTCCGATGATGGGCTCTGCACTGGGATTTGCCGTGACTCAACCGGCGCCAGTGGCGCTGGCTGTATTCGCGGCGCTGGGCGCGGGCATGGCTGCGCCGTTCCTGTTGCTGACCTATGCCCCCCAGCTCGCCGAGCGCCTGCCTCGCCCGGGCCCGTGGATGGAGCGCCTCAAACAATTACTGGCTTTCCCCATGTATCTGACGGCCGTGTGGTTGCTTTGGGTACTGGGCCGCCAGACCGGTAGCGACGGTGTGGCTCTGGTGCTCGCCGGGGCCGTTGCCATCGCGTTTGCCCTGTGGCTCTGGCCGCGCCCCACCGATATCACCCAGGGGGTTGGACGCTTTAGCCGGAGCGCATTGGCCGTTGCGGCGCTGGCAGGCGCCGCTCTACTGATCCCGCAACTGGAAAAAACAGCGGGTTCGTCCGCGAGCACTATGGCGAGCTCTTATTGGCAGACCTATTCCCCGGAAACCCTGGAAAGTGCCCGCGCAGAGGGGCAGCCGGTCCTGATCAATATGACGGCTGCCTGGTGCATCACCTGCCTGGCCAATGAAAAAGTGGTCCTGTCGAGCGATGCAGTCAGCGACGCGATCGGGCAACTGGGGATCACCGCACTCAAGGGCGACTGGACCAATCAGGATCCCCAAATCAGCGACCTGCTGGCGCGCTACGGTCGCACAAGTGTGCCTTTATACCTGCTCTACCCTGCCGGTGGCGGCGAACCCACTATCCTGCCGCAAATCCTCACCCGCGACGGCCTCCTCTCTGCACTGCGCGACGCCGCAGGCAAACCCACCGTGGTTAGTGAATAACCAACTGGTGCATTTCGGCCAGGATTGGCCTTTGTGGCCAATCCTTTAGGCAAAAAAGCCACTCACTGTAAAACTTTGCGCTAATCTGGAAGGTATTTTCGGCGAACTGCGCGCAACTTCTCGATTTCACATTTTGGGGCATGGACAGAGGGTCACTTTTGCGGCAAACTCGCGCCCAATTGTGAAAAATGTGCATGAGAGATGCATTTACATGCACGATCCATGACTTTTTCCGGATTTTAGTCACAGTTTCGCGCGCATTACCGAGGCACAGTATGGCTAAACTGCTTCTGCTACACGGCCCCAACCTCAACCTGTTGGGCACCCGAGAGCCGCAGATTTACGGCTCTACCACGCTGGCTCAAATTAACGAAGCCGCCCGCGCCCAGTGCACGGACGCCGGCCACCAATTCGATTGCCTGCAGAGCAACAGCGAAGCAGAACTGGTGGAACGCATCCATCAGGCCTTTGCCGACAAAGTGGACTTCATCGTTATCAATCCCGCCGCATTTACCCATACCAGCGTCGCACTGCGCGACGCACTCGCCGGCGTGGCGATCCCGTTTATAGAAGTACACCTGTCTAACCCGCATGCCCGCGAGCCCTTCCGCCACCACTCCTACTTATCGGACCTGGCGCAGGGCGTTATCTGCGGTTTTGGCGCGGGCAGTTACCGGCTGGCACTGCAGGCAGCACTGGAACGCGTTTAAAAAGGTTTTCATTTACGGGCACTGTTCGCGCAACGGGGCCCGCTCCGATATTCACACAGACTACGAGTGACACTGTTATGGACATCCGCAAAATCAAAAAACTGATCGAACTGCTCGAAGAATCCGACATCGGCGAGCTGGAAATCAAAGAAGGTGAAGAATCTGTGCGCATCAGCCGTGGCGTCAGCGGCGCCTCCATCCAGATGCCGCAAATGCCCATGATGGCCCCTATGGCTCCGATGGCACCAGCCGCTCCGGCACCAGCGCCGGCTGCCCCGGCTGCAGCGCCCGCCGAATCCGCCAGCGAATCTGTTCCCGCCCTGACCGGCCACCCGGTCAAATCCCCAATGGTAGGCACCTTCTACGCGGCTTCCAGCCCCGGCGCCGAACCGTTCGTGAAAGTGGGCCAGCAAGTTAAGGCTGGCGACGTTATCTGCATCGTCGAAGCCATGAAGATGATGAACCAGATTGAAGCCGACAAGTCCGGCACCATCGAGTCCATCCTGGTGGAAGACGGTCAGCCGGTAGAGTACGACCAGCCGCTCGTTACCATTTCCTGAGCTGGGGTGTCAGTGCATGTTTGAAAAAATTCTTATTGCCAACCGCGGGGAAATTGCCCTGCGAGTGTTGCGCGCCTGTAAAGAGATGGGCATTGCTACTGTTGCGGTCCACTCCCAGGTGGATCGCGACCTGAAACACGTGCGCCTGGCAGACGAAGCCGTCTGCATCGGACCAAACCCGTCTCCGCAAAGCTACCTGAATATCCCGGCCATCGTTTCGGCTATGGAAATTACCGACGCCATGGCGGTACACCCGGGCTACGGCTTCCTCGCGGAAAATGCTGATTTCGCCGAGCAGGTACAAAAGAGCGGCTTCACCTTTATTGGACCGGACGCTGATGTCATCCGCCTGATGGGCGACAAGGTTTCCGCCATTGCGGCGATGAAGAAGGCCGGCGTACCTACCGTACCGGGCTCCGATGGCCCGCTCCCCGCCGACGGTGAGCGCTGCATGGAAATCGCACGTAAAATCGGCTTCCCTGTCATCATCAAGGCCGCCGCCGGTGGCGGTGGTCGCGGGATGCGCGTCGTGCACTCTGAAGGCGCCCTGCTGAATGCCATCTCAGTGACCAAATCCGAAGCCGGTGCCGCATTTGGCGACAGCACCGTGTATATGGAGAAATTCCTGCAGAACCCGCGTCACGTGGAGATCCAGGTAATGTCCGACGGCCAGGGCAATGCCGTGCACTTCGGTGACCGCGACTGCTCCCTGCAGCGCCGTCACCAGAAGGTTCTCGAAGAAGCACCGGCGCCCGGCATTCCCGATGCCGTGCGCAAGGAAGTCCAGGACTCCTGTGTGCAGGCCTGTATTGATATCGGCTACCGCGGCGCGGGCACCTTCGAGTTCCTGTACGAAGACGAGCGCTTCTACTTCATCGAGATGAACACCCGTATTCAGGTAGAGCACCCGGTTTCCGAAATGGTGACGGGCGTCGACCTGATCAAGGAGCAGATCCGCGTGTGCGCGGGCGAGAAGCTCTCCTTTAAACAGGAAGACATCAAGATCACCGGGCACTCCTTTGAATGCCGGATCAACGCCGAAGATCCGAAGACCTTCTTCCCCAGCCCCGGCAAAGTGGAGTCCTTCCACGCGCCTGGTGGCCTCGGCGTGCGCGTGGACTCGCACCTCTACGCCGGTTACACGGTACCGCCGAACTACGACTCCATGATCGCCAAGATCATCACCCACGCAGAAGACCGCGAAACCGCACTGGCGCGCATGCGCGTGGCCCTGAGTGAGATGATCATCACCGGCATCAAGACCAACATTCCGCTGCAGGAAGAGCTGGTTCGGGATGCGGCTTTCGCCAAGGGTGGAGTAAATATCCACTATCTGGAGAAGAAGCTGGGGATGGAATAAGCCCCTCTGTGTACCCCGCCCCGCTGGCACTTTCACTCCGATTGGCCTCCGCGGCGGGAAAGCACCGGGTATAGGTTTTCAAAACCGGACTAGGCGCCCCCCTGTGAACCCATCCATGGGCGCTGCGGCGGCGACGTCCTTGTCGCCGACGCTTTTGAAAACCTATCCCCGACACTTTCCCTTCATGCGCACCTTTTCTACGCTGTATGCGCCCTCTCTCTAGTAGAATGCTCTGAGATCCAAACCGAAGGCTCCGCTACCGGTAAGGCTTTGCGAGACGTTGATTCAGGTCATAAATGACCTTCACCCTGCGGGCGCCTAAAGGCGTCCTAAGCGCTAAAATCGCTTAGTCTAAAACAGGGACGCTTTAGAAGAGCCCCCATGGATGGGTTAAGGGGGGCGCCTAGCTCGTGTCTCGCAAGCCCATACCGGCAGTGGAGCCGCCACAAAACTTTCCAGTTACTAACCACAAAACCGGGACCAAATTAAATGCCCTGGCTCCAACTCCGAGTGAATACCAACCGCGAACAGGCCGAGAAAATTGAAAACGCCCTGCTCTTCGCCGGTGCCGTCTCCGTCACCCTGCAAGATAACGCCGACCAGCCCATCCTCGAGCCGGGTCTCGGGGAAACCCCCCTGTGGGACGAAACACTCGTCACTGGCCTGTTCGATGCCGAAGTCGATACCAATGTCACCGAAGCCAAAGCGGCTTCTTACCTGTGCGAACTGCTTCCCAACGCGCGCTGGGAACAGCTCGAAGACAAGGACTGGGAGCGGGAGTGGATGAGCCACTACAAACCCATCCAGTGCGGCGACAATCTTTGGATCTGCCCAAGCTGGTGCGAACCGCCCCAGCCCGACGCCGTCAACCTGTTGCTGGATCCCGGTCTCGCCTTCGGCACCGGCACCCACCCCACCACCTTCCTGTGTCTGCAGTGGCTCGCTAAAGAACCGCTGAGCGGAAAAAACGCCATCGACTACGGTTGCGGCTCCGGCATCCTCGGCATCGCCGCCCTGCTACTCGGCGCCGAAACCGCGCTGGGAACCGATATTGACCCCCAGGCTCTGATCGCCAGTCGCGAAAATGCCCTGCGCAACAACATCGACCCCGAGCGCTTCCCCGTCTACCTGCCGGAGAAAACACCACCGGCCAACGAAGCCAGTGCCGACGTCATGCTCGCCAACATCCTCGCCGGCCCGCTCGTCGAACTTGCGCCGCAACTGATCGAACGTACCAGGGTCGGCGGCCGTATATGCCTGTCAGGCATTCTCGCCAGCCAGGCGGAAAAGGTGAAAACAGCGTACAGCCAGTGGATTGACTTCGATGCGGATGGCGAGAAAGAAGAGTGGGTTCGACTCAGTGGCACAAGAGTGAGATAACACATCCTGGCCCCATACTGTCAGGGGCTGTCAGACCGCAAGGCCCCCGGCACTACGCGCCGGGGCTGCAGACTGATAAACTTGCCGGCCAACGCACTAATCGTCGAATTTCATGTCGCAACTGGTTACCCGCTGCCCACACTGCAGCACATCGTTTCATGTCAGTGAGCCACAACTGCGCGCCGCCCGTGGCGCCGTGCGCTGTGGTTCCTGCCTGCAGGTATTCCGCGCCGACGAAAACATCGTTTTCAACGAAGACGATCCACAGCCCGCGAGCAAGAAAGCAATCGACGAGCTGCTGGACGACGACGACTTCCTGATTCATGACGACATCGAGCTCGACGGCGACGATTCCCAGGATGACGGCACCGACCTGCCCAAAGCCAAAGCCTCATCCCGCAACAGCAAGCAACAGGACAAACCAGCCAAGCGTGAGCCCGAGCAACAGCCGCTCATTGACGATGCGTTCGGTGAACAGCAGTGGCAGGAACTCGATACACCCGCTGACGAAGAAGACGACCTTGTGCTGGGCGAGGATCTGGACGCCGCACGCGACGAACTGTGGGCGGAAGAGATGGCCATGGAAGCGCCGTTGGAAAGCGCGCCCCCCAAACAATCTTCCAGCCCGCACGATGAAAGCCTGCCAGGGGAAATATTCGAGGACGACTGGAGCGATGGGGTTCGCCGGGATAGCCTCGACTCCCTGATTGCAGATTCCGAAGACACGGTTGATTTACTCGGTACCGCGCGCATCCACAGAGAACCGGAGCAAACTCCGGTCGACGACGATCACATTGACTCCCAGCAGAGGGATCAGGCACCCCTACTTCCCCGGGACCAGCTGATATCCGCTATCGGCTCGGCGCCCATCGAGGTGAACTGGCAACCCAAACGCCACAATCGCGTGCCGGGGTGGCTGTGGGGGCTATCGGCGTTTCTGCTGCTGATTGCGCTCGCCGCGCAAACCGCGTACTTCCGCTTCGACACCCTCAGCAAGCGGGAACCCTGGCGGCAGATGTACGCCGTCGCCTGCCCGGTTTTCGGATGCAAGCTACCCGCACAGGTGGATATCAGCGCAATCCACACCTCAAACCTGGTAGTACGCAGCCACCCGCAGACCGCGGGCGCTCTTGCCGTGGAAGCCGTTCTGCTGAACCGGGCGCCATTTGAGCAGCCTTTCCCGGACCTGGTACTGCGTTTCACCGACCTGAAGAATGCGCCGGTAGCCAGTCGCCGATTTAAACCGGCCGACTACCTCAAGGGCGAACTCGCGGGGCGGCGCCTGATGCCCAGTGGCAACCCGGTACATATTGCACTCGATATCGTCGACCCCGGCACGGAAGCGGTGAACTACGAACTGGAAATTGCACCGCGCTGAATGGTCAGCCACTTTTTGCCAGCCGCGGCGACCGTCCCGGCTGACACATAATGCTACAAATTGTTGCACAAACTTCGCCCTAAACGGCCAGCCATCGACCAATTTGCGCGCTTTTTCGCTTTTCCGACGGCCGAGCAGCCGCTATCATAGGCGGCTCTTTTGACACCGACCGGCGCGGAGAACACATTTGCGAGGCAGTATCGCCATAGGGCCCTATAAAGTCGGCGCACCAGTAATCCTGGCACCGATGGCCGGCGTTACCGACCGCCCCTTCCGCCAATTGTGCCGCGACCTCGGGGCCGGTCTGGTGGTCTCTGAAATGGTTACCTCTGACACCAGCCTGTGGAACAGCCGCAAATCTCGTATGCGCCTGAATCACGCCGGTGAAGCCGGTCCCATTTCCGTCCAGATCGCCGGCGGCGACCCACAGATGATGGCTGAGGCTGCGCGGGAAAATGTCCGACGCGGCGCCCAGATCATCGATATAAATATGGGTTGTCCGGCGAAAAAGGTGTGCAAAAAAGCAGCGGGCTCTGCCCTGCTGCGCGACGAAAAACTGGTCGCCGACATTCTGGAAGCCGTGGTGCAATCCGTTTCAGTTCCAGTAACGCTGAAAATTCGTACTGGCTGGAGCCCGGATTCCCGCAACGGAGTGACGGTAGCCAAAATGGCCGAGGATCTCGGAATTGCTGCCCTGGCAGTTCACGGACGCACCCGCGCCTGTGGCTACCATGGTCAGGCCGAATTCGATACCATTGCCGAGATTGTGTCCGCGGTAAAGATTCCCGTCTTTGCCAACGGCGACATTACCGGCGCGGAAAAGGCCCGCAAGGTGTTGGACTACACCGGCGCTGCTGCAGTCATGATTGGCCGTGCAGCTCAGGGACGTCCATGGATTTTTCGGGAAATCGCCCACTTCCTTGCAACAGGAGAGCGATTACCTGAACCCTCACTGGAAGAAGTCAGGGACATATTGCTCACTCACTTGAGTGAATTACACCGTTTCTACGGTGAGGTTATGGGGGTACGTATCGCCCGCAAGCACGTGGGTTGGTACTTGAAGACACTCGCTGACAGTGAGTCCTTTCGCAAGACCTTTAACCAATTGGAATGCGCAGAAGCACAACATGCCAGCGTTCGCGAGTGGTTTGAACGCCGAATAAATAGAGGGGCAAAAGCGGCATGAATAACGAAGCACTGATTCCGGATGCCAGTGATATGGTATCCACTGGGGGCCAGACTCAACTACAACAACCGCAACAGCAGTCACTGCGTGACGCGGTTGAACACGCGATGGAAAACTACTTCCGTCACCTGGACGGCCAGATGGTTACCGATGTCTATGACATGGTGCTGTCTGAAATTGAAGCGCCTATGCTGGAAGTGGTAATGAAACACACCCGCCACAACCAGACTCGCGCGGCACAGTTACTGGGTCTCAACCGCGGCACTCTGCGTAAGAAGCTCAAGCGCTACGGTCTGCTGTAAAGCGGCCAGCCGCCTGGGCCAGAGCCGGCAGTATAGCCGGCGCGAAAAGGGCGGCAAAAATTCGACGAGGGGGGATGGGCTCAGCCTATCCCCCCTCGCTATTTGTTACTTCCGGTTATTTTCAACCTGCTCTTTGTACATTTAGATGGACGATGCGATATGACTGACAAGGTGGCCATTCGCCGCGCGCTGATCAGCGTTTCTGACAAAAGCGGCATTGTGGACTTTGCCCGTGAACTCTCCGCCATGGGCGTGGAAATCCTCTCCACCGGCGGCACCTACCGCCAGCTCGGCGAAGCCGGCATCCCGGTAGTCGAAGTCTCAGACTACACCGGTTTCCCGGAAATGATGGACGGCCGCGTAAAGACCCTGCACCCGAAAGTGCACGGCGGCATCCTCGGCCGTCGCGGCCAGGATGATGCAGTCATGTCCGAGCACGGCATCAAGCCCATCGACATGGTTGTGGTCAACCTGTACCCCTTCAAGGCCACCGTGGCCAACCCCAACTGCGACCTGCCCACCGCCATCGAGAACATCGACATCGGCGGCCCCACCATGGTTCGCTCTGCCGCCAAGAACCACAAAGACGTAGCCATCCTGGTTAACGCGCACAGCTACGACACCGTCATCGAAGAGATGAAAGCCAACGACGGCGCACTGGGCTACGAAACCCGCTACGACCTGATGGTGCAGGCGTTCGAACACACCGCACAATATGACGGCATGATCGCCAACCACTTCGGTGCCCGTAACACCAACAACGAAGCGCGCGAATTCCCCAACACCTACAACGTCCAGTACGAAAAAGCCCAGGACATGCGCTACGGCGAGAACCCGCACCAGAAAGCGGCCTTCTACGTAGAAGCAGATGCCGAAGAAGCTTCCGTCTCCACCGCCACCCAGCTGCAGGGCAAAGAACTGTCCTTCAACAACGTGGCCGACACTGACGCCGCACTGGAAACCGTCAAACTGTTCGACGAGCCGGCCTGCGTCATCGTCAAGCACGCCAATCCTTGTGGCGTGGCCGTAGCTGCGGACATCAAGACCGCCTACGAACTGGCCTTCGCCACCGACCCGGAATCCGCGTTCGGCGGCATCATCGCCTTCAACCGCGAACTGGACGCCGAAACCGCCCAGCTGATCGTCGACAAGCAGTTCTCCGAAGTCATCATCGCACCCAAGGTTTCCGAAGAAGCCGCCAAGGCCGTGTCTGCGAAGAAAAACGTGCGCCTGCTTGAGTGTGGCGAGTGGAGCAGCGAGCGCCCCGCAGCCTTCGACTACAAGCGCGTTAATGGCGGCCTGCTGATCCAGGAAAAAGACAACGGCATGGTTGCCAAGGATGACCTGAAAGTGGTCACCAAGGTACAGCCTTCCGACGAACAGCTGGATGAACTGCTGTTTGCGTGGAAAGTCGCCAAGATGGTCAAGTCCAACGCCATCATCTACGCCAAAGACGGTCGTACCATCGGTGTTGGCGCCGGCCAGATGAGCCGCGTGAACTCCGCGCGTATCGCCGCCATCAAGGCCGAGCACGCCGGCCTGGAAGTCAAAGGTGCGGTCATGGCATCTGACGCCTTCTTCCCCTTCCGCGACGGCATCGACAACGCCGCCAAGGTGGGCATCAGCGCCGTAATCCAGCCCGGCGGCTCCATGCGCGACGACGAAGTCATCGCTGCGGCCGACGAGCACGGAATGGCGATGGTGTTTACCGGTATGCGCCACTTCCGTCACTAAGCCTCTCGTATTGTCATGACTCTGCAGCAATGAATCTGCAGAGTCAGAAGCGAAGGCGCCGTGGCTGGTGGCCTTGCGCGAGACCGTATGCGGCCAGGACGGCCGCATCCGAGCCCCCATGGAAGGGTTCACGGCGTGCCTCGCGCAAGGCCACCAGTCATGGCGACGCCACGGATCTGCTGGGCGCACCCTTGCCCCACTTAGGTTCGTCGCCAGATTCGCACTTCCAAATGCTAAACTAGCCCACCTAAATAACAGGCACGGGGAAACTCAAGAATGAATATCCTGGTAATCGGCTCTGGTGGCCGCGAACACGCACTGGCCTGGAAGGCCGCACAGAACCCCGCCGTAGACACCGTCTTCGTCGCACCGGGCAACGCCGGCACCGCCCGCGAACCCAAACTCCAGAACGTCAACATCGGCGTCGACAACTTCTCCGCCCTGTCCGACCTCGTCGAAGAAAAAGGCATCGACCTCACCATCGTCGGCCCGGAAGCGCCGCTGGTTGACGGTATCGTCGACTTCTTCAACGCCCGCGGCCACAACATCTTCGGCCCGGAAAAAGCCGCTGCGCAGCTGGAAGGTTCCAAAGCCTTCACCAAAGATTTCCTGGAGCGTCACAAAATCCCAACCGCCGCCTATCAGAACTTCACCGAAGTTGAACCGGCCATTGAATACATCCGCGCACAGGGCGCTCCCATCGTCGTCAAAGCCGATGGCCTCGCCGCCGGTAAAGGCGTAATCGTTGCCGAAAGCGTGGAACAGGCCGAACTGGCGGTTCGTGACATGCTGAGCGGCAACGCCTTCGGCGACGCCGGTTGCCGCGTGGTGATCGAAGAATTCCTCACCGGCGAAGAAGCCAGCTTCATCGTCATGGTGGATGGCGAACACATCCTGCCGATGGCCACCAGCCAGGACCACAAGCGCGTTGGCGACGGCGACACCGGCCCCAACACCGGCGGCATGGGCGCCTACTCCCCGGCCCCGGTGGTAACCCCGGATGTGTACGAGCGCATCATGAAGGAGGTCATCGAGCCCACCGTCGAAGGCCTCGCATCCGAAGGCATGCCCTACACCGGCTTCCTGTACGCCGGCCTGATGATCAATGAAGAGGGCACGCCCAAGGTCATCGAATACAACTGCCGCTTTGGCGACCCGGAAACCCAGCCGATCATGATGCGCCTCAAGTCCGACCTGGTTGAGCTGTGCATGGCTGCCGTCGAAAAGCGCCTCGATCAGGTAACCGTAGAGTGGGACAGTCGCCCGGCCCTCGGTGTCGTCCTGGCCGCCCATGGCTACCCTGGCAGCTACCGCAAGGGCGACGCCATCTCTGGTCTGGACAAGGCCGATAGCGAAGACGCCAAGGTATTCCAGGCCGGTACCGCCCTGGACGGCGAGCGCGTCGTCACCAGTGGCGGCCGCGTACTCTGCGCCACCGCACTGGGCGACACCGTAGCCGAAGCGCAGGCCAACGCCTACGAGTGTGCACGCCAGATCTACTGGGAAGGTTGCTTCTACCGCAAAGATATCGGCTACCGTGCAGTTGAGCGCGAACAGGCCGAAAACGCGTAATTTGCGATAGCAACCAAAGGAGGGGCTGACATGAGCCAACGTCAACTTTCCGGACTGGACCGCCTGCTGCTGCAGGCGGACCGTGCCCTGCGCACCCTGAGCCCGGGTTCACCGTGCCACGAGCGGCCTTCACCGGCCAAGTCTGCGACGGAAGCCGAACTGTCCGACGCGGAACGTCGCCATGCGGCGGGCCTGATGCGGGTGAACCACAGCGGTGAGGTCTGCGCACAGGCGCTGTACCAGGGCCAGGCGCTGACGGCGAAGCTGCCGGAGGTGCGTGCTGAGATGGAGCATGCGGCGGATGAGGAAATCGATCATCTGGCGTGGTGCGAACAGCGCCTGCAGGACCTCGATAGCCGCCCCAGCCTGCTGAACCCGGTCTGGTACGGTCTGTCTTTTGGTATTGGCGCTGCCGCCGGCAAGATCAGTGACAAGATCAGTCTCGGCTTTGTGGCTGCTACCGAAGAGCAGGTGTGCAAGCACCTGGAGGGCCACCTGCAGGAACTGCCGGCGCAGGACGAAAAGAGTCGTGCAGTGGTGGAGCAGATGCTGGTGGATGAAGCCAAACACCAGCATGCCGCACTGGACGCCGGTGGAGCACGCTTCCCCGGCCCGGTAAAAGGCCTGATGACGCTGGTTTCCAAGGCGATGACTTCGGTGAGTTACCGGGTCTGAGTCTACCCTTTGTTAGGTTCGCTAAAACCCCAAGTCTTTCGCGAGGCTTGGGGTTTTTCTTTTCTGCTAGCCCGGTGGCATTCGCTTTGAATGCATTCTTGTGGCGCCGTAGCACTGGGTATTGGTTTTCGAAACCGCTGTAGATACATCCCTGTACGCTGCGTCGGCGACTTCCCTGTCGCCGACGCTTTCGAAAACCAATACCCAGCACTCCAGCTTCGCGTCGAATTACAGCGCTTCGTTAGAGCGATCGTCGCTTCTTACGTAGTAATAGAGAGTTACTGAAGGTCTGGACAGCGGGGGCGGCTCGAGAGACCTTCTAAAACAGGGATGTTTTAGAAGAGCCCCCAGGGATGGGTACACGGCGTGTCTCTCGAGCCGCCACCGCTGGCCAGACCGCCACGAATCATAAACAGAGCTCCGAGCAAGAGAGCTACGAAGCTCCATTAAGCACCAGAGCCAAATCAGACTTCTTCAATCCGATAAGTGTGCACGATCTCCACCTCGCCCTTACCGAGCATAATGGAAGCGGAACAGTACTTCTCTGCTGACAACTCAACTGCGCGTGCAACCTGGGACTCTTTGATCCCGCTTCCACGCACCACAAATTCCATTTCGATCTTCTCGAACGGTGCCGGAACTGCGTCGGGGCGGTGGGCCTTGAGCTCCACGTGGCAGCTCCGCACGTCCTGACGGGCTTTTTGCAAAATACCGACGACGTCCACGGACGCACAACCACCAACGCCCAGCAGGATCATCTCCATCGGCCGGATGCCATTGTTCGTCTCGCCACCTTCCATCACTACAGAGTTGCCACTGCCTGCCTCGCCGACAAACATGACATCCTTCACCCAGGTAACTTGAGCCTGCATAACGCCAGCCATGGAACATACTCCTTCGAAATTGATGAGGGCCGGGAGCTTATCACAACAAAATCGCCAACTGCAGAACAGTAAACATGCGGCTTGCGATTCTCACACTTCACAAAAAAGTAAGTCATTACTCACGACAGTTGTAACAATACCCGACAACCGCTATAAACGACATCTAGGTTCGACCCTCCATAAATAGTGGTACAGATCACATTGCGGAGTATTACCGGTCACTGCCCCTGTCAGCCCTACACAATAAGCGGGATAATCCACCGCTTTCCGGGATCAGGCCCAAAAAATTCTAGAAGAGGAGTAGATCCGTGACGGTTGCTATCGAAGAACCCCTGTCTACAGGCAACATCGAAGACTTCCTGGCGCACTGCCACCGCCGCCGCTACCCGGCCAAAAGCACCATCATCTACGCCGGTGATCGTTGCGAGTCTCTTTACTTCATCATGCGCGGCTCCGTGACCGTACTCATCGAGGACGATGAAGGCCGTGAAATGATCGTTGCCTACCTGAACGACGGTGACTTCTTCGGGGAAATGGGCCTGTTCGACCAGGACACCCGCAGCGCATGGGTTCGCACAAAAACGGAATGCGAAGTCGCAGAGATTTCCTACACCAAATTCCAGGAACTGAGCCGTCAGCATCCTGAATTCCTGTTTGCCCTCGCGACCCAGATGGCTGGCCGCCTGCGCAACACCACCCGCAAAGTGGGCGATCTCGCGTTCCTCGACGTGACCGGTCGCGTTGCCCGCACCCTGCTGGACCTGTGTAACGAACCGGATGCGATGACCCACCCGGAAGGCATGCAGATCAAGATCACCCGTCAGGAAATCGGCCGTATCGTCGGCTGCTCGCGGGAAATGGTTGGCCGGGTACTGAAAACCCTGGAGGAACAAGGTCTGGTCTCCGTAAAAGGCAAGACCATGGTGGTATTCGGCACACGCTGATACAGCCCGCTTCTCACAAACAAAAAAGGCGAACCATCTGGTTCGCCTTTTTTGTTTCAGCCCCGGATCAGTTGATCTTCGGAACCAGCTCGCCCTTCTCGTAGCGAACGGACATATCGTCCAGGCTAACCGGGCGGATTTTGCTCGCCTGGCCAGTAGTGCCGAAGGCCTCATAACGGGCCATACAGATTTCCTTCATCGCCTGGGTGGTGGCCTTGAGGAATTTGCGCGGGTCGAACTCAGACGGGTTCTGGGCCAGGAAACGACGCACCGCACCAGTAGATGCCAGGCGCAGGTCGGTGTCGATATTCACCTTGCGCACGCCGTACTTGATGCCCTCGCAGATCTGCTCAACCGGCACGCCATAGGTTTCCGGGATCTCACCACCGAATTCGTTGATCACTTTCAGCCACTCCTGCGGTACAGAAGAGGAACCGTGCATAACCAGGTGGGTGTCCGGGATACGTGCGTGGATTTCCTTGATGCGATCAATCGCCAGGATATCCCCTGTGGGCGGGCGGGTGAACTTGTAGGCGCCGTGGCTGGTGCCACAGGCAATTGCCAGAGCGTCGACCTGGGTTTTCTTGACGAAGTCTGCGGCCTCTTCCGGGTCGGTCAGCAGCTGGTCGTGGGACAGCTTGCCCTCCGCACCAACGCCATCTTCCTCGCCGGCCATACCGGTTTCCAGAGAACCGAGACAGCCCAGCTCACCCTCCACGGAAACACCACACGCGTGTGCCATTTCCACCGCACGCTTGGTTACATCCACGTTGTACTCGTAAGACGCCGGGGTCTTGCCATCGTCCATCAGCGAGCCATCCATCATCACGGAGCTGAAGCCCAGCTGGATGGAGCGCTGGCACACCGCCGGGCTGGTACCGTGATCCTGGTGCATAACAACCGGGATATGCGGGAATTCTTCGATGGCCGCGAGGATCAGGTGACGCAGGAACGGAGCGCCTGCATATTTACGTGCGCCGGCGGAAGCCTGCACGATTACCGGAGAGTCCGTTTCCTGCGCCGCTTCCATGATCGCGCGCATCTGCTCCAGGTTATTAACGTTAAACGCGGGCACGCCGTAGCCGTGTTCGGCAGCGTGGTCCAACAGTTGACGCAAGCTGATTAAAGCCATGAAAAAACCCTTTCTCGTCGAAATTTAGCTGAATAATTGGTTACTGCTGGTGTGCGATTCCGTGCGCGGGGCGCCGGTCACATCTCGTTTTAATAGTGAAAACATCAACATCAGAAAATTGGGCAGCCCGGGTTTATCCGGGCCACCGGGAACCGTTAACCGGTCCCGTTAAAAAGTCCTCGCTGGGGCCGCTGCTCAGTCGTTGGCGCGGGATTCCAGCATGGCGACCGCCGGCAGCACCTTGCCTTCCACGTACTCGAGGAAGGCACCACCCCCAGTAGAAATATAGGAAACCTGCTCGGCAATGCCGTACTTGTCGACCGCTGCCAGGGTGTCGCCGCCACCGGCAATGGAGAAGGCGTCACTGTCAGCAATAGCTTTCGACAGGCGCTCGGTACCACCACCAAACTGGTCGAACTCAAACACGCCCACCGGGCCATTCCAGATAATGGTCTTGGCATTCTTGAGGATTGCCGCCAGGGCTGCGGAAGAATCCGGGCCGATGTCGAAAATCATGTCATCTTCGGTTACCGCGTCGGCAGGTTTGGTTTCCGCCGCTGCGGATTCGCTGAATTCCTTGCCGGTAACCACATCGCTCGGCAGCGGGATATCGCACTTCTCCATCAGGCTCTTGGCGGTGTCGAGCAGGTCGTGCTCACACAGGGACTTGCCAACCGGCTTGCCGCTGGCCGCCAGGAAGGTATTCGCAATACCACCACCTACGATCAGCTGGTCCACCTTGTCAGACAAGGTCTCCAGTACGGTCAGCTTGGTGGAAACCTTGGAGCCACCAACGATGGCCACCATCGGGCGCGCCGGGTTTGCCAGGGCTTTCTCCAGCGCATCCAGCTCTGCCGCCAACAGCGGGCCGGCACAGGCGACCGGTGCGAACCTGGCCACACCGTGGGTGGAAGCCTGGGCGCGGTGCGCAGTACCGAAGGCGTCCATTACAAATACATCACACAGTGCTGCGTACTGCTTGGACAGGGCTTCGTCGTCCTTTTTCTCACCGACGTTAAAGCGCACGTTTTCCAGCAGCGCCACTTCACCATCTGCAAGATCCACGCCGCCCTGCCAGTCTTTGATTACCGGTACGTCTTTGCCCAGCAATTTGCCGAGGTGCGCAGCAACCGGGGCGAGGGAAAATTCATCGGCGTATTCGCCTTCCGTCGGGCGCCCGAGGTGGGACATCAGCAGCACTTTGGCGCCAGCCTCCACAGCGGCCTTGATGGTGGGGAGTGCCGCGCGAATACGCGCATCAGAAGTGACCACTCCATCCTTTACCGGAACATTCAGGTCCTCGCGGATCAAAACGCGCTTACCCGCCAGATCCAGATCCTTCATCAATTTAACCGCCATAGCCAATCCTCGTTTGCTAGTTGCTGATTACTCACTAACCCCGATGCATCATGCGCCGGGGAGCGGGCGCGGATTATAAGCTGTTGCGATTACCACTGCCCACAACACGCAGTTCGGAGCCGGCACAGGCGTACCGGGGGAAACTGGTCAGGCCGCGAGTATATCAATCCGCCTTGTAATTGGATTACCGCAGGAGCCTGATAACTTATTGATAACGCTGTCATTTTTACAAAACAGCCACTTTTCCACAGGACAGCTGAGCGGCGCGGCATTGAACCCAGGTTGTCAGCTGCCTAAGATTGCCCGGCCCAGTTTTCCCGAGGACGCAGATCCGAGCCCATGAACAAGCGCAACTCTCGCCGCAAAGTAACCTTCCCCAATCGCCACGGGCAGTTGCTCGCCGGTATTCTGGAGACTCCGGCGCAAACGCCACACGGCTTTGCGATCTTTGCCTCCTGCTTTACCTGCGGCAAAGACGTACTTGTCGCCTCGCGGATCTGCAGGCGCCTGGGGGAGCTTGGGATTTCGGTATTGCGCTTTGACTTCACCGGCCTCGGAGACAGTGAGGGAACATTCAGCGCCACGAACTTTTCCAGCAATGTGGAAGACCTCAAGTGTGCAGCGCGCTTCCTGCGCGACGAGTATCAGCCCGCCACCCTGCTGATCGGCCACAGCCTCGGCGGGGCCGCGGTACTCGCAGCGGCCGCGGACCTCCCGGAAGCGCGGGCCATTGCTACCATCGCCGCACCGGCAGACCCGAGCCATGTACTCAAGCAGTTTCCCAGAGCACTTGAAGCCATAAAAACCGACGGCCACGCGGAAGTTCAGCTCTCCGGTCGCCCGTTTATCATCGAGCAGCATTTTGTTGCAGACGTGTCACAGCCACAGAAAGACATGATCCAGAACCTGGGACGCCCGCTACTGATCTACCATTCACCACAAGATCAGGTGGTGTCCATTCGCGAAGCCTCTGCTCTGTTCGAGCGCGCGCAATATCCAAAAAGCTTTATCTGCCTCGACAAAGCCGACCACATGCTGAGTGCGCGTAAAGATGCTATCTATGTAGCCGATACCCTGGTGGCCTGGGCCGCACCTTTTTTAGGTACGTGACTTTAAGTACGCGACTTTAAATGCATGGCGTTAAGCTCGTGACGTTCGGAGGATCCCTATGGACAAGGTGGAAGAATTCAGCGATCAGTGCCCCTACTGCGGCGAAACAATCCTGCTGCTGATCGACACCTCCGCCGGCACCCAGCATTACATTGAAGACTGCGCCGTATGCTGCCGACCCATTCAGGTGCTGGTCAGTGTGGACATGGAAGGCGATTGGCAGGTGCAGTTGAAACATGAGAGCGAAGTTTAAATTGATCCTGAGGTGATCGCTCGCACCCTACCCCACCGCCGGCCCACGATCAGATCCCCTGAAACCAAAAAGGCCGCGGGAAAAAACCCGCGGCCTTTTTGGCATCCTGTGAGATGGAAAAGTTTATACCGACTGGTGAATTTCCCGCGCCGCGCGCTCACCGGTTGAGACTGCCGCATCGATGTAGCCGAAGTACTCCAACTCGGTGTGCTCACCACAGAAGTGGATATTGCCTTCCACCAGCGGCTGCGCGCCCCACCAGGAGGTGTAGCTGCCAAAGGTCGGGGTAGAATAAGAGCCCTTGGACCAGGGGTTGGCGGACCACTTGGACTGCATTGCAGTGCCGGAGAAAGCATCCGAAGTACCCGGGAAGACGTTATCCACAAGTCCCAGGAAGTGATTGATATCGCTGGTCTTGGGCGCCGCGAATGGCGTATTACCACCCAGGTTCGCACCGTAAGTACCACCGAAGAAGTTCACCAGAATACCGTCGGTTGCGCCGTTGACTGACGTGGAATCCCAGGTGTCGAACAGCTCCGGGCGACCCACATAGGTGACACCGTTACCGGTAACCGCCTGGCCATTGACGTACTGCGTCTGGGTCCACGGACGGGTATTGGCGTGAATAGCCATTTTGCCGTTGGAACCGAACGCCATCTGCTCGATCGCCATGCGCTTTTCCGGACGGAAGCTTTCGTACAACGCCGGCTCGATATCCACGTCGCGCAGCAGGGAGAACGGCAGCGCCAGCACCAGCTTGTCGCAGGTGTGTACATAGCCATCTTCGAATGTCAGGGTATAAGGACCGGCGATATCACCATTGATCGCGACCAGCTTGCGTCCGGTTTCGATGGTACCTTCCGGCAGCTGCTCGACCATTTTGCTCCACAGCTGATCATTGCCACCTGCAATCCGGAAACGCTCGTCGGTTCCCGCCAGTGGCAGCGCACTGTTGATCGGGTTCCAGGCCAGCAGGTAAATCAGGTTGAGCGCCGTCTGGTCTTCTGGCTGGACACCGTATTCCGCGACGAGGTCTGCCTGGAAAACCTGTCCCATATTGGAATTGGCACCAATACCAACCTGATCCATCCAGGTGTTGGAGTCGATGTAGTCCAGCGCTTTGTGGGTGTCGTTGTGCCATTCGTAAGTCGGCAGCCACGGTGCATCCTGCTGCACCTTCTTGAAGATTTTGTATACGTCACGCCACTCTTCGTTCAGCTGGTGCTCGCTGTAGTGCTGGCCGTTTACGTAATACAGCTCGCTGCCACCTGGCACCGCATTGCCGTTTACATCTTCCACATCCAGCCCCAACTCATTGGCCAGGTTGCGCACAGCATTGTGCTCCGTGGAAATCAATTCGCCACCGCGCTCCACCGGGCCGCCAAAAATCGTGCGGTTGGTATTCACCCGGCCACCCAATCGGGTATTGCCTTCAAATACAGTACTGGCGATGCCGTACTGCTGTAGACGATGCGCACAGCGGATACCGGCGACACCGCCGCCGATGATTGCCACGGTACCCGGGTATCCGTCGCCATTACCGCCGCCCGGATCTGCCTGCACAGGGCGTGAAACACCACCCAGGGAGGCGCCAACGCCTACCGCCGCAGCACCCAATCCCAACTGCTTGAGAAACTGGCGACGCTGCTCATCAGAAGCCTCTTTGCCCCCCAGGCGTGCGCCCTCGGTAATGATATCGAGACTTTCGTCTGCGGAAATTCCGGTTTTGTCAGACAACGCCTGCGCAGCACGCATCCGGCGCAACAACCCCGCGATGGGGGAGAGAGACTTGCGACTTCTCATGATTTTTTCCTGTGAGTCGAGAAATTGGGATCAACGTCCCAAAAGTTATTTTTAACGCCATTCTACATAGCACACAGAAAAATGGAATATTTGTTCGGTTTTTTGCCGGATTGTGGAAATTAACCCCCAATTCTTGTATCTAACTGTTTTTAAACGCTTTTTCTTTCAATACCAGCAAAAAACAAAAAATGCTGCCGTCAGGGAATAGAAAAAAGACTCATTGCCCAAGGTTCATTACTTACCCGTCGGAGGACACACTCCCGACCCAACGCACCTCTCACGCAGGACAAGCGCAATCAATCCAATGCCCCTATCTACTGCGAGAGCACAGAATACAGAACGATCGGTTGCGGATTCGCCTCCAACGCCTCGTCACCAAATTCATGCATAAATAATCAATTTGCCCATCCGTCAAAAGCAATCGAATCCAGACCATCAACAACAAGAACTACCACCCCATTAAAGTGCTGATAGAAATAAACGTCGGCCACTCTCTGTACTGGCGCTAGAAGCGCAAAGTGCTTTAGCTGCCCACTTACCAAGTAATGCGCTCGGCAACCCACAAGGAGATCTCGGTTCCTCAGGGCGTGACAATGCCTACGGTTTCGGCCTCGTACAGGCCCAGGACGCCGTCAACTACCTCACCGCCAATCCTTGCGGCGGTGGTGGCGGCAGTAAGCGCTGCAAGGGAAAAATCTGCACACAGTAAGGCAGGTCAACCAGATAATACTCACCAATATAAAAGGGGCCCTTCGGCCCCTTCGTTCACTGCATCAGGCAGAGCACTGAAAACGCAGCGATCTGCGATTATGGATAAGCCTTTACTCGACCGAACAAAAAAGGCGGCCGAAAAACGGCCCGCCTTTTTTCCTTATCGACATAAACTTACTGCGACTTACTGTTGCAGATCACTCACACACTTGTTGTATTCCTGAATGTACACACTGCTACCACGGTTCGGTACCGCATTGGACTTATCCGCAGCAGCGTTACGGCAACCATCAATCTGGTCGGCCGTCAGGCTCGTTGCCGGCACAGTCTGACTGCGCTGATACATGTGCGCTGCCCGGTCCTTATGAGCCTGCACGGTAGGCTGCGGAACCTGATAGAACATGCCGGTATCTTCGTTAAAACGATAGAAATTATCGCCACTGTGCCAGTAGGTTTTACCCATAATCTGAACCGTTTCGGCACCTGGAGGCAGCTGCTGAACGGTATCACCTGCCAGGGCAAAACCAGACATACAGAAAACTAATAAAAATGAAGCCATGTAACGCATGAGGTTTTCCTCCTCTTCCGATGTGCTTCAAAGTCTATTCAGCGCGTTCGACAATCCCAATAATCTTCCTTATTAAAAACGGGCTAAAAAACAGTGAGCCCTCATCCATAAACACATCTTGTACAAAGGCAGCGAAACTAGAATTAATTTCCATCTGGCGATCAATAAATAGACAGCCAGACTCCAAATTGATTTATATCAATTTTGCCCGCACCTTCTGGGCTACCATGCGCGCCCGCAGGCAACCCGCCAGCGCAATGAAAATGACAATAGCTGTGGAGAGGGGCGGCGATGGGCAATGCCGACAGCGATATCGTGTTCCAGAGTTATGGCCGCTGCTGTAACAATGAACACTTTTTCATCGATTTTTACGATCGCTTTATGAGTAGTTCTGCGGAAATCCGCGAACTCTTTATAGATACCGACATGCCCGCGCAACGTCACCTGCTGCGCAATGGCATCATGCAATTGGTATTGCATTCCCGCGGACTGCCAGACACCAAACTGAAAGCCCTGGGCAACAGCCATTCCCGCACAGGCTATAACATTCGCCCCGAATGGTACGGTCTCTGGCTGGACGCACTACTGGATACTCTGCGCAAGCACGATACACACTTTGACGAGTCCATCGCCCAGGCATGGCGCCGCGCTATCGAGCCGGGGATCCAGCTTATTCGCGGAGCTTACTGATATCGCGTCGGGAACAAGGGGAGAAAGCCAAAAAAACCGGCGACATAAATCAGCGTTAAACTCAGCGTTCAACATTGACGGATGTCACCGGTAAAAAGTCCGCGAGGAGGGCTCACAACCTCGCGGAGTGGCGCTGGGAACCGGTTAATTCCAATCCGCTTGCAGGGCTACACCACTGTATGCACTGTAGCCTTTCAGGCTCAGGTACCAGGTGCCAGCCTGAGGACTGGATACACTGCAACTTTCCTCATTGCCGTTTTTATACGGACGGCAGTCGTACGAGGTGTTGGTAGGTTGGGAAGCAGCACGCACATAGAGATCCGCATCGCCGCTGCCGCCACTGATGGCAACGTTCAGGCTGCCAGTGCCGGCCGGCACCTCGATGGAAAAGTGCTGCCATGCTCCCTGACTGCCACTGAGATTCGACTCGCTGAAACTGCCGGGTTCTGAACCAGAGCCGCCATCTTCGCTATAACTGCCGGTAAGGGTTACTCCCGAAAAACTTGAATAGCCACGCAAGGTTACGAAGTAACTGGCAGCCTGCGGACTCGTATAACTGCAGGTTTCCTCGTTGCCGCTTTTATAGGGACGGCAGTCATAGTCGCTGGTGGTTGGCTGTGCGCCAGGTTTTACATACAGGTCAGCATCACCGCTGCCACCGGTAATCGTAAAACTGAGGTTCGAGGCCCCGGCTGGCACATTGAGCTGATACATGAGTTCTTCACCCTGCCCCGCGGCCAGTCCACTCGCCGGCACGCCATTAGCCAATGCGATGGCTTCGTCCGTCGGACAATCCGTGCAGGGGCCACCACTGTCACTGCCTTCAATGATGCTGCGCCCTGCGGCACTCTGGGTCAGCGTCATCACCGCGCCCACCGTATTCGCCGACCACCAGTTGACATTGCTCGGCAGTAGCGTCGGGTTGCTGCTGCGCTGCTCACGGGTGAGCGTGCCGGCGGAGCTGTCGAACTGGGCCGTACGTACTTGTAGTGAATCCGCTGTCACAGTCAGTACTTTAAATTGCTGGATGCTGGCCAGGTCAATGGTCCAGGCTTTGGGGTCGTTGGCGGAGCGCGCCGGCGCACCCCAGCTGCCTTCACCCACAAACACTGTTCCACCATCTATCACCGCGTTATAGCCATTGGTATCCGGTTTCAGCGCTTCGGTCAGTTTGTTCATGTGTGTGTCAGACTCCACCACCAGGTTCATACCCTGCTGGTAGAACAGATCAGACCACCAGTCGAACAGGGTCCAGTTGTCCGATTTACCGCTGTAGTGCGGGAACATCGGCTTGTGGTACTGGGCCACGCGCCATACTGCCTGCTGGCCGGCGCCGGCGAGATCAGAACTCAGCCAGCTGTTCATACGGCTCGCGTAAGAAGACCAGCCGCTGTTCTGAAACTGGCTGTTGAGCGTATAAGCGCGGAACAGTGGTGACACACGGACAGCACCATAAGTGTCGTCAGGAGAACAACTGCCGTCATTGTTCGGATCAATACCGAACACTTTACAGACCGTCGAATAATCCCCGTCTTCGTGATTGCCGTGAGTCGGCAACAGCGGGTAAATCCGCTTGTAGGCCACACCATCAATCGTGTCACTGGAATACGTCAGCTCCCAATCACTCAACCAGGAGCGTACTTCAGATGCGGTATTCGCATTGGTGAAGTCACCCCCATGCATGATGAACAGCGGACGCAGCTTGGCGACCAGACGGTTGCCCTGCTGGCGATTGGTCCAACCGGTGCGCGTATCGCCGCCCGCAACAGCAACAAACGGCGAGTTGTCGGTCGGAGCGGTGCGGAACCAGAAGCGATCGCCGCAACCATCCTGGTCGCAGACCCGATAATAAATGGGCGAGTTAGCCGGCAGATTGGCAAGCCGCACAAAGGAGCTTTGCAGGCTCGAATCAAACGTGCGACTTGTGGATACAGACACCGTCGACCAGCTGGCTTCGTTGGTGCTCGTACCGTACTTCACCGTGGGGCTGGTGCTAGTACCACTCGGCGAAAAACCGATTACGGCAGTGCTGCTGGGGTCGGCATCCCAGCTCAACCTGTGGTACTGGGTGCTGGCCTGCGCTGTAAGGCTGGCCAGCCCCATCATCGCCGCCGCTCCCGCAGCAATCCTCAAAGAGGAAGTTTTCATTTTTATTCTCCATCATTTAAAGGTAATGAAGCCGTACTACGCGATTCCTCGACTTCGGTTACTAATCGCAAAAATGCGGCATTGCGAAAAGGCAGTGTTTTCTGTCGACCATCGCCAAAATTGACCGCAGCCGCGCCCTCTTTCAGGTGCTCAAATACGCCCGCCAATGGCAGTCCGTTTGCGCTGCTCCAGTAGTCCCCGGAGCGGGTGTGGGGGAAAAAGTTTTTATCGATCTGCGTGTAGCCAGGCGGCACCCGACTATCCACTAGCGTCATCAGTTCGTTGGGCGTGGGCAATCGCCAGTCGTTGCGGCCGCATAAACCGGCTTCGTTAACACGCCGGATCAAATCCTGGGTATCGCACCGTTGCGGTTCGAAAAAGCAATCACCGGCATTTTCAACGCCGTGCTGGCCGTCAAACCAGGAGTAGGTCCAATCGCCATCGTGCAGAAACTCTGCGTCTGTTTTTACTTCCCACAGCAGGCCGTGGCGACGATCGAGCACGCACGACCAGGGACCGGACCAGATCGGTATCGGCACACCATCCGCGGCGATTTTTTGCAGCTGGAAATCAGTTTTCGCGTGCGGCTTAACCCGCGCTAATGTGCAGTAGCCACCAATCGCAGTGATGATCGCGACCAAAATAAGGAGTCGGTGGAGCATCAGGATTCCTCCAGCTTCAACTTGATTGGCCGGCTGTGACGGGTATGACCGACCTGCGCGTGATCAAAAGCGGCTACCCAGAGGCAAACACCATCGCGAATGGCTACATCCAGCGGCGAACCAGTATCGAGTGTGCGCGCCAATTCCAGCGACCAGTAGCCATCGCGCCAGATGCCGGCAGCGCGCACGTCGGCCCTGTCACCCTCAAAACGATTGGAACGGTAAAGTACGGAGGGAATCACGCTGCCCACCGGTAGGGTGTCGGCGGTTTCGTTGTATACCGAGAGGTCGAACCAGGTACCCAGCATCTGAGTGGAGGCAGCCGGCATGGTCTGCGGCGCCTGCTGCGGCAAGCGTTTTGGCACCACCCCGGCAGTCTTGAACCAGCGCCAGTTCATCACGTAGCTACCGGATTCCTTGCCATCCTGCATGTAGCCCGCGGTATAGCGCCGGCTACCGGGCCGCTCGGCATAGGGTGGACCTATATGGTTGTCGTCAGCGAGGCGCATTTCGTTCGTGCGCACCGCCTTCCAGTGCCACAAATCGTGAATGCTCTCATCGCTGCTGTAGTGGTAACCCTTGCCATGAAAGTTGGCCGGCTTGTCACCCAGGGGTTTGGGCCCCAGGTGCGATGTACCTGCGCCCCCTAGGCTGCAAGAATTGGAGAGCAAAAGCGCAAACTTGTCTTCGTAATACTTGGTCTCGTTAAAATTTTCGAAGCCTTCGTATACAACCTTCCAGCCCTCCGCCGTTTTTTCCAGCGGCAGGTGCAAGCGGCTTTCGGTAGGATCCTGCCAGCGGATATGCATATAAACATCGCTGCCATTCTGCAGCGCTTTTATCTGCACCTGGCTGCCGCCATCCTCAAAATTGGCGCCGAAAAATGTATCAACTGTCACGGGTATAGCGCCCTGCCACACCGCCTCATCCGCCTCACCATCTACATTGACGATGTCTTCGATGGGGATGGACTTAACGTCCAGGCGGGAACTGGTACTCCCGTAGGCCAAGACGAGCAACACCAGGCACAAGCCCACAACCGCGGCGGATTTGATTACCGGCAAACCGGAAAACTGCGCGCGCGGCAATATCCGGCGCATGGCAGCCACACCGTATTGAACCAGATAGAAAACACCGTGCAGAAAGATAAAACCCAGCCCAGCCAACGCGAGGAAAAAATGCACGCGCACCAATACTGCGGCCTCTAGGATCGCGAAAAAAAGCACCCCGCCCGTAGCCAGGGAAAGTAGCAGACCAAGGCAACCGATCCACAATACTGCGCGGTGATAGCGGGCCAAGCGCCCGCGTAGCGGCCGCTGTTTTTCGCGACAGAAAAAGTAATAGGCAAGGCTGCACACGGCAATCGCAGACAGCAGTGAGCCGCTGACAAAATGCAGTGTATGCACCTGCCCCTGGGGAAGAATGGGAGACAGGAAACCGAGGAATGGGAAGCTAAGAACAGCAATCCGCAAACCACTGAAGAGGCTAAACAGTAACAAGGTGATGGCAGCAAGGTGCAACCAGGAAAAAACACTGAGTTTCCAGCGCCCATCCACTTTTGATTCAGAATGAGACATAGTCGTAATTATTTTTTAGTTTTAAAAAAGGATGCCAGACACATCGCGAGACAGCAGCCAGATCATTGGCCAGCAGCCGACTGATAAATAAGCGAATCAAGATCTATTAATATCTACCTGTGCCGGGATTCACACGGGCACAGAAAATCGCGCGACAGGTGAATGATTTCGGCAGGACTTTTTACCCGAAGAATGTTTAATTTTTCTAACGGTACCTGATACGCCCGTACCCATAGGCAAGCTTCATTCGCAATGACTGTTTTAGCGAGCACGAGAAATGGAGTGTTTAAGAGTGGGAAAATCAGAAATGGACACCATCGCTTACCGACAGGGCAAAACCGCCTGCGCGCTGATCACCTGCGGAAAAATTTCATTTACTGTGATCTAATTACGCTTTCACTATTGAATATGGACCTTTATCGTGCAGTCAGAATTTCTCACCGCCACCCTGTTTAATCTCGGCCTTAACCTGCTCTATACCCTGCTGGCTCTACTGATTGGCCTGATCGCACTACTCGTCATCGATAAGAAACTCCTCAAACATGTAGATATTGAGCAAGAGTTGAAAAAGGGGAATATGGCTGTCGCCACATTTGCTTCCACCATCCTGATTTTTGTAGCGCTGATTATTTCGTTCGGACTGAAGGGTTGAGGAAGTTGCACCTATGCGTATGCTGCTAGCCGGTGTCATCCTCGGCATCCTTCTGACGCTGCCGGAATTGCTGCGGGAGCGAAAGCTGGAGCGGATTGAGCGGGACCTGGTAGAACAACAAAGACGTTCAGCCGCCACAGATGGCGCGGAGCTGACTACAGACAACCAGCAGGGCAATGTGCTGGTCAACGGCAGCAGCCGGCCGCTGACGGAGGGAATGATCCAGCGGTCCGTCAATCAGCAATCTACAGAGCGAAGCGGCTATATATCCATATGGAACTGGCAGGGCATAGAAACCGCGACCGCGTCTGCCCGTGGGCTCGACAAACTGCACCATTTTGCCAACAGCTACCTCGTGGGATTCCAGCCTTTTGAGACCAAGGCCCTGTGGGTCCCCCTCTACACGCTGGCCATTCGCAAGGAATATCAGTACGACCACCTGCAATACGCCGGACTTGCAGACATCTGGCAAACATCCCGCCAGGCGTATTTTCAGAAGCGCGGTGATTGCGAAGACCACGCCATTCTGCTGGCTGACTGGCTGATCAACCTGGGGGTCGATGCCCGCGTTGCCCTCGGCACACATAAAGGACAGGGTCACGCCTGGGTAGTGGCCATCGTCGACGATACAGAATACCTGCTTGAGGCCACCAGCAAGCGTCGCGAATCCAGCTGGAAAGCCATGCCGTTGGCGGCACTGGCGGAGGGCTACGAGGTGGAATTCCAGTTCAATCGCCATTACTTCTGGGCCAAGACCACTTCCGCATCCACGCGAGCCTATCGTGGCAACCACTGGATTCGTAAGTCCCAGTTTGTCCGTAGTTGATGCTCTCTCCTTCTCGCCAAATAAAAAGGCCGCCGGGTTCCCCAGGCGGCCTTTTTCCATTTTAGAGAATGCTCAATCAGATCGGCGATCCCGGCGGCATCGGCTTGAGGTCTTCTGCTTTGACCTCCAGCCTGCCCTCGCGGAATGCGGCAATGCGATTCGCCTCGTAAAAATAGTGGGCATTGTATCCCTGGGGGTCGTCACCAAAGAGTTTCATACTGCCCACCGCATGCTGGATTTTCGCCAGTTCGAAATGTGCCCGGGCACGGGCGGACTCGGCAGCAGCCTGATTGCCGGCCAGTAGCATCAGATGGTGGATATACACATGATTGACCCGTTGGTGGATGGCGGCTTTCAACCCCTGGTGCTGATCGCTCATCAGGGCCTGGTCGGTCAGGGCCGCCAGAAGGCTGCCAAATCCGGGACCGTCGCCACGGCGGGCATGCTGTTCCTGTAAACGCGCGGCCCGCTCCGGCTCCAGCAGGATCGAGTACGTATGACCCGCCGCGGCTTCCGCCATGGCGATAGCGTCAAAGGCAACACCGGTATAGGCCGGGAAGCTCTCACCGGTGCGTCCGTAGCCAAACGCCTTGGGCGGCAGGAGCTTGAGTACCCGCTCCGGCAGTGTCAGGAAATCCGGCTGCAGTGTGGCGATCAACGCGTCAATTGCCGCCTGCTGGCGCTCTGCCGGTACCATGGCATAGCTTTCCGGTGCGGCGTCGTTGTACAGGTAGTCGTAATCCAGACCGCCGATCAGCTTGCCAACCGCTTCGGCCTGGTAGCGGTGTCCGTAATACACCGGCACCAGAGTTTCATCGAGGGCCGAGCGCGGCGCGTCCGGATGGTTGGCCGCCGGGCTGAAACTGTTCAGGGCATGGTGGCGCAGCTCGCCCATACGCGCGAACTCTTCCAGTACATCGCCGCCGTTGTCCCACAGGTGAGAGCCGGCATGGGCGTTGTTGATGGTGCGGGAATCCTTGTCGGTAATAAAACGCAGTTGCTGCGTTTCGGCGTCACCGAGTACTGCGGCGAGATACGCTGGCTCGTCACTGTCCGCGATTCCGTAGCCGTATCGGACCGCCATTTTGTCCCATGCACCGATGCCGGTGGCATACGCCTGCTGTAGCTCCAGATTGCTGTCTTGCAGGCTAACCAGCGGTGCAGGGTAATCCATTACTGATGCCCGATCGCCGGTACTCGCAATAAAGTTGTGTGCCAGCCCCAGCGTGTGACCAACCTCGTGCGCAGACAGCTGGCGAATTCGCGCCAGGGCCATTGCCTTCAGATCATCGGTATTCGCGTTTTCTGCCCCGTATGGCTGCAACAGCCCCTGGGCAATCAGGTAGTCCTGACGCACGCGCAGCGAACCGAGGGTGACATTGCCTTTGAGGATTTCACCGGTGCGCGGATCAAAGATGGAGTAGCCATAGGACCAGCCTCTTGTAGACCGGTGCACCCAGTTGATCACGTTGTAGCGCACATCAAGCGGGTCGGCGTCTTCCGGCAACAGCTTTACCTGAAACGCATTTTTGAAGCCCGCGGCTTCAAACGCCTGGTCCCACCAGCTGGCCCCTTCAACCAGAGCAATGCGCACGGGCTCCGGCACACCGGGGTCCACGTAATAAATGATCGGCTCTACCGCTTCGTCACTACCCGGTTTTTTCTGCAGGCGATGGCGGAAGATCAGGCGCTGGTCCATCGGCTCGTCGATCGCCGTCGCGTAGTCGCGATAGATCAGGGGAAAGTAACCACTGTTGCTGTGGAATCTGCGCGGCTTATAGCCATCGTCGGGCAGCTCAACCAGGGAAATATGCTGACGCAGGGTCACCAGGCCCGGAGTGGGGACAACCTCCTGCATATAGTTACCGGGCTCGCTGCCGGCAAAAGTCAGTTGGGCCTCGAATTCACTGTTTTTGGGGAAACTCTTGGTGCGCGGCAGATAAATCGCAGACTTGCTTTCATCCAGCTTGTAAGCGCCCTGCTTGGTATCTTTCAATCGCTGGGCAATGCCGTGCTGGTCACTCAGCAGGAATGGGGTGAAGTCCACCAATACGTGGCCATCCTGTTCTGCAACGGCTTCAAAGCCCCACAGGACTGATGACGCGAACGCTTCCGCTACAGCCCTGCGCTCTGCGGCATTTTCAGAGTTAGCGCGGTATTTCAGGTTCGCCTGATGCAGCAGGACCTTGTTGCCGATTCGTTCAAACCGGACCACCCGGCTGTCGCCCGCCTGGTTCCGATCGAGCCCCACCGGGTTCGACCCCAACCCCTGGGCCAGTCCCGTGAGCAGCAGGAGCTCGCGGTCAAACACGTCGACTTCCAATAGCACCCGGCCCTTGGCCTCGTCCCAGTAGAAGTCGAAATACCCCTCATGGCGATCCATTCCTGCGGTCGCGCCGCTGATGGTTTCCGCCTGTGCCGACACGCCTATGATGAGCAGTGCGACGAGAACAAGCCGTCTTAACATGGTTTCCTCGAATCTATTTTTATAGTCGTGATTAAATTTACGTCATTGCGTACAAAATAGTAACACCTGACAGGAAGGAGTAAACCTATACAAGTGTTCCTGCCCCATGCACTGTATTTGCCCAGAGACACTTAATTGTTCAGTTCAGCAGTGCCATTGTGTGAATCTATGAGCGCATATCTTGCCCGTTCAGCTCAACGCTCATATTTCTCCTTCCACCGCTAACCCTGTCGTGCACCATCCTTTGGCACACTTAATGCTTTTCCCTAGTTGTTCGGGATCGTGTTTTACAAAAAAGTGTGTTGAGGGGGAAAAATGAGTCTCGAGGAAATTTCGCTGTTTATCCTGCTGCTGTGTGCCGCCGGTCTTATTGCCGGTATCACCGCGGGATTGTTTGGTAACGGTGGTGGTTTTGTTGTTGTGCCGGCACTGTTGGCAGTATTTCCATTTTTGCATAGCGCATCGGACGAGATGATGCGCGTCGCTGTAGGGACTTCACTTGCATCGATTGTTATATCTTCCGCACGCGCCGTGCAGGCGCACAATCGAAGGGGCGCTGTGGACTTTACGGTGCTCAGGGACTGGTCAATCTGGATTGTACTCGGCGTGGTAGGCGGACTTATTGTCGCCTCGTACACCGACAGTAAAAGCCTGATTCATGTCTTTGCCGGCGGCGTTCTTCTGTATTCAATTTACTTCCTGTTCCCTCATCTTTTCGACGGTCTCAAGGGCAAACTGCAGATGCCAACCGGGATTGCGAGAGCCGGCCTTGCCAGCTTCCTCGGTGGTTTCTCCTCACTGCTGGGCATTGGCGGCGGCACCATAACAGTGATGACCATGGTGCTGTGCAACCGTCCTGCGCACCAGGCTGTGGCAACCGCCTCGGGCATTGGTTTTCTGATCGGTCTTCCGGGTGCAATCGGATTTCTGGTCATGGGATTGAATGCACCAGACCTGCCCATGGGATCCATCGGCTACATCAATATTCCCGCACTGATTGCCATTTCAGTGTTTTCAATTATTTCGGCCCCAATTGGTGCACGCTGGGCACACAGCCTGAATGAAATGCACCTCAAACGCCTTTTCGGCGTTTACCTGATCGCCGTATCCATCACCATGTTCGCTAAAGCATAAGTGGAGTTCCATCTCCCAAAACATTAAGTACTGACACAACCAGGAGAGCACAATAATGCATAAATCACTGAGTAGAAGGTTGTTCTTGCAGGGCACCACTGCCGCATTGTCTACCGCAGCTATAGGCGGAATGACCACAGCATCCGCTAAAGAAATTGCACGCCCGACTCCGCTTTACGGACCGCCCCCCGGTGTAGCCAAACTGAATGCGAATGAGAACCCCTATGGCCCCAGCCCCAAAGCGCTAAAAGCGATGATGGAGGCCAGCCAGAAAGGTGCGTACTACGTATATGACAGCGTCGCCCGTCTGAAGGCAATGATTGCCGAGCGCCACGGTCTCACTCCCGATCACATCGCCCTCGGTTCCGGGTCCAGTGCCGGCCTGGTCGCCGCCGCGATCGTTGCCGGACACACCGGCAACATCCTGGGCCCGGACCTGTTCTGGGATACCACGTCGCGCGCAGTGGAAATTCAGGAACTGGGTGAAATCAAACGTCTGCCGAAACTGGAATCCTTGGAAATCGATCTCGACGCCATGTACAGCGCGATCGACGATTCGATTTCCATGGTGCAGGTCACCAACCCCAACAACCCCACTGGGATGCTGATCGATCCAGTCAAGATGCGTGAATTCTGTATCAAGGCATCGAAGAAATGCACCGTACTGGCGGATGAGGCCTACAACGAGCTCACCGACAATAGCGACGCCAACACCGTAATCCCCCTGATCAAGGACGGACACAACATTATCGTTGCGCGCACCTTCTCCAAAATTTACGGCCTTGCCGGCATGCGCGTTGGCTACCTCATCGCACAACCGGAAAAAATCAAGGAAATGGAACGCTTCGGTATCGGTTGGTACGGTCTCAACCAGGCAGGTCTTGCTGCGGCAATCGCCAGCTACGAAGACCACCAGTTTATGGACTACTGCCGCAGCAAGGTAAAAGAAGCGCGCGAGATGGTGTATGCCGCGGTGAAGGAAAATGGACTGAGTGCCCTGCCCTCAGTTACCAACTTTCTATTCGTGAACCTGGGTGAACTCAACGCCGAAACTTTCCGTGCCGAAATGGAAAAGGAAGGCGTTCTTATTCGCGGCATTTACCGCGATTACACCAACTGGTCACGGGTGAGCATGGGCTACCTGGAGGACGTACAGAAATACACTTCCGCCATGCCCAAGGTCCTGATGCGCATGTCCTGATTTCTCTTACTGCAATTTTTGCAGTCGCTCTACTTCTGGCCAGCTTTGCTGGCCATTTTTTTACGCTGGATAAAGGCCATAATTTTCAGATAAAAAAATCCCCGCAGAGCGGGGATCAAGTTTTATAGAAGACGATATCGTCTTTTAGAAATTGTGATTCAGGCCCATATAGTAATAAGCGCCCTGCCAATCCACGATACTGCCTGAAGGATAAATGGCCCCACAGCAATAATCGCCGAGCTTGTCCTCATCCGGGTATTCGTCGAAGATATTGCGGCCACCCACACTGACATTGGTAGAGTCACTCAGGTGATACTTGCCTTCCAGGTCGACCTGCACCACAGAACTGTAGTCCTGAATTTCGCCACCCTGATAGTTTTCGGAGCTGCCATACCAGTTGGCGCGAGCCATCAGAGCAACCGGTCCAAACTCGTGCGTAGCAGTTACCGCGCCACGCAGTTTCGGGTCAAAGTTCTCGAAGTCGTGCTGGTCTTCCTCGTTCAGGTAGTCACTGGGATCCGAAGCAAACTCGTGTTTGTTGTAGTTCAGAGAAGCTGTCAGGTTGGTCACGCTGTCCGTCGACCATTCCAGCGGATAGGTCGCAACTACGTCCACACCCTCGGTGCGGGTATCAAAAGCATTGGTGAAGTAGAAGACACCACCGATGGATTCGGCGCCCACAACGCCCGCATCAACCAACGCCAGATAGTTGGCGTAGGCTGCCGGATCAGAATCATCGGCCGAGACATCCAGTGTGGAAATCGCATAAGTGCGGTCATCCACATCGATACGGTAGAAATCTACGGTCAGGTTGAGCTTGTCGAAGTCGGCGGTAAAGCCGAAGGTAAAGTTAGTGGAGGTTTCCGGCTTCAGTGCCTCAGCACCAAGTGCCTGTGCAACGCTGCTGCTCGCCGGGAACAGGCCAGTGGCGACCGGGAAGCCATTGGGCAGTCGGGTAGACACGTTGGTGGTCCCCTGCTGACCCGGAGTCGGTGCACGGAAGCCGGTACCGATGGACGAGCGCAGGCCGATGTTTTCCGTGAGGTCATATTGCATCGCAAACTTGCCCACCAGCTCGGAATCGAAGTCGGAGTAGTCCTCGAAACGGGCAGCCGCCTGCACAAACAACCTGTCGGAAAGATCCGTGCTCAGGTCGCCGTAGATGGCATAGGAGTCACGGGAATAACTGCCGCTGTATTCCGGTGAATAGCCAGGAAAGCCATTGGATCCGACGCCGACGGCGGTATAAACAGGGTCATTTGGATCAGCACAGTTCAAGTCGTAGCCCGCATCGATAACGGCCTGACCAGCAGCGGTTTCCGTCGCCGTCGCGACATCAGGATCGGGGTCTCCCTCACAGAACCCCCAGGGGTCCTGGGTGGCGTAAGGACCCGCGGCATACGAATCCGGATCACCACCGCTCAGCTCGTAAGACTCATCCATATAGCTGAGACCGAAGGCGGCAACCACCGGGCTGTTCAGGCCCAGCTCCAACTCTTTGGAGAAGTCTGCCTGCAACTGCATTTCTTCGTTGGCGAGGGTACCCGGCTTGAACGAGGTAGGGCTGTCCGGTCCCATCGACGGGTTGATGGTGTTTTTCAGCGTATAGGCAACTTCCGAGAAACCGTAGCGGGCACTGATGTCATAGGTCACACCGGAGGACATTTCGCCCTTCAGCCCCGATACCAGCGAATAGTCGGTCACTTCACCAAAGAAGCGTGGGGTGAAGCCACCCGGGAATTTTTCCAGCGGGTTATAAATGGAGCCGTCTTCCTCGCGCAGATCCATAATGGTGCCATTGTTCGGATAGCGGTAATAGAAACTGCCGTCCGCTTCACTTTCCGAATAGTTACCGAAAGCATAAAGCTCCTTGCCACCACCCAGGTCATAACCCGCATTAAAGAACAGGCGCGCTGCCTCGGCATTTGGCTGCCCCCAGGGTTGCACCACGTCCCCCTCCAGCGAGGCATTTTTTGCGGCCTCGATAAAGTCGGCATCTTGGTTATCGAGACAGAACCAGGATTCACAGTACTGCTCGGAGCGACTGGTAAAATCCTGCTGAGAGACTTCACCGGAAATACTCAGAAAACCGTCGCTCCCCAGCGCCAGGCCGACGTTGCCCGCTGCAGTGGTCTGAAAACCGTCGCCTTCACTATACTCACCCGCGTTAACAGCAAAAGATCCACCTTCGGCATTGTCTTTCAGGATAAAGTTGATTACACCGGCGATCGCATCGGAGCCGTACTGAGCGGCCGCACCATCCCGCAAGACCTCCACGGATTTCAGCGCGGTGCTGGGAATCGTGGCAATATCCGGGCCCTGAGTGCCCGAACCGCCGATTTCGACCAGTGACGCGCGGTGACGCCGTTTGGAATTGACCAGTACCAGTGTCTTATCTGTTGGCATACCGCGAAGCTGTGCCGGACGAATGAAAGTACCACCGTCACTGATTGGCTGGCGGGAGACGTTATAGGAAGGCACCAGTGTCTTTAACACGTCATTGGTGTCGGTGTGGGATACGGATTCCAATGCCTCGCTGCCAAACACGTCTACCGGGACCGGAGAATCAGATACTGACCGCGGTTTACCCCGCACCCCCGTAACCGCGACCTCCTCGATCTCGTCGGCCATAACCGGTGCAACAGGTGCCAGTGCCGCTCCCGCGACTACTGCCATAACAGCACAACTCAGAGACTTCCGCTTCATAGGTTACCCTCTCTTTGGACAATTGCTTTATGAGTTATTTTTTTCAGGCAAAAGGATCCCGCACGGCGCACCAGAATGGGTTGCCACAGATAATTGAATAGTGCGGTTACGATTGCTTTTGGTGCAGAGAAACTGCGACTGCCGTTACCTGAAGTTGAGCAATAAGCGTGCCAGTCGTAAAAACCCGTCGACGTAAAAACTTTTTAAACTAGTGCATCTGAAGGCAGTTTCAGCGCGTCTTAAGCACAACTAAACCAATAAAGCGTTTTAAATCCCATGCAATATCGAAAGCTCATCGCCACGACCCTGCTCGCCTGCGCCCCCGCTCTGGCATCCGCAGACCAGGTTAGCCTGCACAGCAGCAGCGACCTGCAATGTTCGGTAAACCTGAATCATCAGGCCCGCATCGGTCCAACCAAGCTCGAGCTCATGAGCGAGAACAACAAAGAAACCCTACTCTACAGCCTGGAGAACCCAGCGGAGCTGTCGCTCAATGGCTCGACGCTTCCGCTGAACAGCAGTCAACAGGCTTTGCTGATGCGTTATCAGAGTGGCTTACATCAGTCCGCAAGAGATATTCACGCGATTACAATTGACGCCATTGATATAGCTATTGAAGGATTAGGCATCGCGCTGAGTACCCTGGCTGGAGAAGACCACCCTGATACTCTGGAGTTTTGGGAGGCAGCAAGCGAGCTTCGGCTACAAACCGAAAAGCGTCTGCTTAGCGCCGAAGACACCTATGTGATTGGCAACGACTGGGAGGGACATACCGGTCTGGAAATAGAGAAGGCCGTCAACGAACTGGTAGAAAATGAACTCGGGCCAAGAATTGAAAAGCTCGCCACCGCATCGGCAGGGACAATCGCCTGGCATGCACTCAAAGCTGTATTTACCGGTGGGCGCAGTATAGAACGGGATGCCGAAGCGGCAGCGGAGAAAGCCGAAGAACGCGTAGAGAAGCGCGCTGAAAAACTGGAATCCTATGCGGACGCGCTTTGTCAGAACCTGATTGCGCTGGATAGCACAGAGACTGAGCTGCAAGAGCAGATTCCGCAGTTCAAAAAACTGGACTTCATCGAAATCACTCAAGAGTCAGATGAGTGAAACTATAAACACCCCCCAAAGTGTTCGGCCGCGATTGCGGCCTTTTTTATCCCTCCCCTTCCATAATCGATTCGGCAAGCACCTAATAAGCACGCACGTACACAAAAAATTTTCTAATTACAAGAAATTACACCCATTTCACCATTCATCCACTGAATCGATAGAGATAAAATTACGCCTTTCGGATCAAACAACCATCAAGGAAAGATGATGCAGAAAGAAGTATCCCGGCGTTTCGACGAATACCTTTTCCTGAGCGATAAAACCGTCGGCAACGACGGTCGCAGGGTATTTATTAACCCGGATTTATTGGCCCCATTTTTGGAATTTGTACGGGAAGATTCTCTTCGTGGCCAGAAAAGTCTGAGCAATATGATTGGTCTGAAGAATTCAGCGGCCGGCCTTACCAGCCAATCCAACCAGAACAGTGCAAGCCAACACCGCTTAGATTGCGGTGGGGTGATAGTTACCTATTCAGTGCTTCAAGCAGGATCCCCCAACAGTTATGGTGAAGGGGTATATATCAGCCAAATACAGCAGGCGCTAAATGCTGGTGAAAAGCATGCACCCGGCCTTCACAAAGTACAGTACAGATCCGGAACTTGGATGCCATTTAAATCTCCGGACAATACAATCCAAGATACCGTGGCCACAGTAGGCGCCGAATATGAGGCAGAATCCCAAACTTACGACCTTAGGAATACCGCTGAAACCATTGGGGAATTTCTAGCAAAGAATATAAAAGGGAGTGATCTAGGAACAGAGTTTTCTCTTTACTTCAGCCCGACTTATATTATCGATGATATGGGAACTTGGAAAACACCCGAACAAAAAATAGAGTTCAAGAACTCAGGCTCCAGCGATCTAGCTGACGTGTTGATTGACACTCAAAAACAATACTGGGCTGACAGCGATAAAAAACATCTATGGTATGTTTTTGATCACGGAGCAAAACTCCTAGACGGAGCCTTAATGAAAGTAAAGGAAAAAGGAATAACCTCCCTGTCACAACATGAATTCAACTTCGTCAACCCCAGGGCAAATGTCGGCACAATACTTTCAAATATCGAAAAACTACAATCAACCTTCAAAAAAACTTTCAGCTTAGATGGATTTGGCTCCAGATATCATCAAGCAGCCAATATCAACGATACCATTTCTGGCCTACAAGCTCATGACAAGAGCTGGACAAAATTGGAAAGTCATCTTCGACCATGTTCTGAACTATTGTCTCGAGCAGAAAAACTCCAGGCGGAAATTGCCAGCAATCCACAAAATATCATGAATTATAAAAATCTAACTTTTACAAACCTCATCTATAAAGTTACATCCCAATTAAACTGGCAATAATCCGATGCTTGGCACTTCACCTGAAAATGTAAATATGAATATATGCTACACACCCTTCGAGGAAAGCCCAATTAGCTGCTTCAATTTATCAGGTACTCAACTAGTTTTTTCAGGGTTAAAAAAAGAAAGCGGCCCATTTAACAACCAAACCATCAGTTATCAAACCGACATATATGACCATAGAGTCTACGAACCATATATCTTTATCAACACTGAACGATCCTACAAAAATAATCGCCCTAAAATCAGCTATCTGAACATCTCAGAGCTATGGTGGCGCCATTTCTTGAGCTCTCGACAGGAAGCAATTGCCGTCGGCAACTGCTCGGTAAGAATACGAGTTATCTGGCCAGCACCAGATGCTTTTCCCGAAATCTCCAACTTCGAAGATTTCGATCAATTTGAAAAGGGCTGCTTTGAGGTATCAGCCTGTATTGATGAGGAATCGGAATATTTCTTATACCCGAAAGTGGCTAGCGACCTAATCCACCATGTAATTAACGAAAGAAAATGGATTCAGGCGAACCACGGAAGTTATTCAGTTGACAGAGAATATAGTTTTTATACGGCGATAACTCCCAGTCACTTACTGCATATTTCTTTTCGCCCACAGGGTTACTGGTCTCAAGGGGTCGAACCACCCAAACAGATACTAGACAAGGTATTCGCCAGCTTTTGGGACTTTATGGACAAGCTATCCATTATCGAAGATAAATCCCAGCAAACCAGAACTCCGGGCATTGAGTTGAGAGGAGAGATGCTTGAACGCCACCGGTTGAAACAGGAACAAGCTGCAAGCGAGCAACACGCAAGTGGCTGGGGAAGTGAGGATCACGAAATGAGTGGCTGGTAGTATTGCACGTCCAATACAGAAAAATGCTGCCACATAGCTCAGACCTTATTTATTCCGAACTAGTGGGCAGCAAATTTTTCTGTTCTTCGAAGACCAACAGCCAGCTCAGGACTTTTTATCCACCCCGAGCTCACCCAGAGTACGCGCCATATCTTCAGCACTGGTGGCAGGCTTGATATCACGATCGATCTTCAGAATATTGCCATCCTTGCCGATGTAGATCGTCACACGTTTCGCCATATTCAGCACCGGCATTTTCACATCGTAGGCTTCTGCAACCTTTCCGGTTGGATCACTCAGAAGCGGGAAATCCGCCTTTTGCTCATCCGCAAATTTTTTATTGTCTTCGACCTCATCGGTACTGGCCATAAAGTAAGCCACATCGTAGGCGCGGATGAGGTCGCCATTTTCCGCCAGTGACTTGCACTCGATTGTGCATCCCTTGGTAAACGCTTTGGGATACCAGGCAACCGCCACCGCCTGCTTGCCTTTGTAGTCAGACAAAGTGTAGGTCTTGCCATCCGAACCCTGCAGTGAAAACTCCGGCGCAGGATCACCCACTTCCAGCGCCATCGCCGGGGCGGCCAACAGTATCGCCGAGAAGAAAGCCAGTATCGTTCTCATATTTTCTTTCTCCCAAAATGAAAAAAACCATTGCCACCGGGTGGCAATGGTTTTCAAGGTTACACCTTTAGGCAGGGTTTAACCATTTTCGGGGGTCGGCAGTGTGGGGTAAGCTACAATACGCGTTTGAGCAGGGCTCACGGCACGATTGACTTCCGGGTTTGCCCAGTCGCGATAGATATTGATACGCGGCGGGAACAGTAGGCCTTCGAAGTCGCGGAAGGACTCACGCTCCAGGATGATGACCTCACCCTCTGACGCCTGCAGGCCCAGCCACTCACGCTTGCGACAAGCTTCGGTCGGACAGCGGGTTACTGTCAGCATATTGTCGGAGACAGTCCAAGTGCCCGGCAGGCGGAAATCCATCACTTCGGAGGTATTGCCGTCACCGTCTTCATCGCCCAGGTCGAAGTAGAACTGCACGTTGTTAGAGGTACCATCCTCGTTGAACTCCCAGCCAAAACCGGATCCCTCAACGTACTGGAATTCCCCGTCTTTCCAGAAGTCATTGATCCAGCCATTGACGAAGGTTGCCCAGTGGCGGCCGGCTTCGGTTACCAGTGTTTCCGGAGTCAATACTGCACTCTCGTCCTGCCAGGTACCGAAGTTGTAGCTGAAGGCGATCAGCTGGCCTTCGCTATCGAAGGTGCGCAGTGAAAATGCACTCAGCTCGCCCGCTTCGTCAATTTTTTGCGCGGCAAGCGTGGTGCCATCGTTAAAGGTAGCCTGTATCTCATTGTCCACCAGCTGCCAGTTAAAGGTACGTTCAGACAGGTGCGCAATGCCAGTACCGCCTTCGACGAATTCCAGCAGGTCACCAGCGTAGCTGGTTCTGGCCTCCGGGCCGTTGTAGGTAGACACTTGATACTCGTAGTAGCTGTCAACCGCCCAGCTACTTTCCAGGTCAGCAGCAACAATCGGCAACGCTTTGGACGCCGTCGCATCGCGCAGTAACTGCTGGCCACTGCTAACTTCGTCCGTTTTATCCGGAGCAGTAAGGCCGGTATCGAGCATATCGAAAGCGAGGTCGTAGATGCTCTCGAAAGAGACAGTATCGATAATCGCGCCGTCTACCAGACGAGTGAACTTGATGCCCTTGTCGCTGCGATTGGCACCGATCTGACCAGAACCAGTCACTTCCGACCACTGAATCGCCAACTCTTCACCCAGCAATTCTGCAGAAGCCGCGTAGTAGCCATAAGTCTCCAGCGGCTGGTCGTAGGTCACCACAATGGAGCCGTCTTCCAGGTCCCAGGAAAAGCTCTGCGTACCCTGTTCACTGGCGATGCTGCCGGTGCCATCGGTATTGAACTGGTAGCGATCACCGCCGCGGGACAGGAAGCCCGGTGCCGCTGCGAAAGTACCGTAATAAACATGGGCAAGCTTGTCAGCGGTGTAGCCTTGCACCAGCGCCGGGTCTTTTACGATCTGGTCCATGGCCTGGGTCAGGGCGTTGTCGTCCGGGTTTTCGCTGGTTACTTCGGCAACAAAGTTGTTGTACGCCTCGGTGTCTTGCACCAGGTCCACGACGCTTTCCTTGCCTTCCGGCAGGCTGTATTCCGGGTTGTCCAGAATGACCTTGATCACCGCGGCAATTTCCAACAGCACATCGGCGTCGATGGACTTTTCCGCTTCCGCCATCGCTTCGTCAGATGCGATTTCTTCACCGCCGTTGGCATCTACGGCCAGAACGTAACGGGCGGTGGTCACGTTGGTTACGTTGGCCTGGGTATCGCCTTCACCACCCAGGGTGCGGTCTTCGCCGGCGGATTCGATCAGGGTGCCGATTTCGCCCAGCAGGCTCACCAGCTCAATACCCTTGCCTTCGCTACCGTCGCCGCCAGTAGCGCTGACTTTTACGTAGCTATCCAGATCCAGAGTGGAGATCTCAAGGGTGTAGTTGCCTTCCGCATCTGCTACCGCCTGAAAATCACGGCCACCCAGGGTCACCGTCACGATTGCGCCAGGAATCGGCTCATCGACGACCTGGCCAGACAGGGATACCTGCTGATAGGCGTTGAAAGTGATGGAGCCGGACACATCGTCGGTGCCATCGGTCAGGGTAACGCTCACGGTTTCGCTACCGGCAAACGCGTCTGCCGGATCGTAGGTCAGCTCGAGACCATTGGCAGTCAGGGTGCCATTTTCCACGGAACCGATTGCTTTAATAGACAGCGCATCGCCATCCGCGTCACTGGCGTGCTCGGACAGATCCAGCTGCACAGCAGCGCCGTTCAGCGCATCGACGCTAACGGTGTTAAATACCGGAGCGGTATTTTGCGGAGTAGGGGTGATGCCCCCCTCATTGTTGCTGCCACTGCCGCCCCCACAGCCAGTGACAACGGCCGCCAGCGCGACGCTCAATATTCTGAGTTTCATTGTGCCCCCAATTCGCATGAACTAATTATTTTGCGGATAAAAAAGACGCAGCCCAAACGGAACTGCGTCACAAAACAAATGGTACACAAGTATCAGTTTTCAGCGCTAGTCTTTTAGGGCTAATTCGAGTGAATTCTTTTTTATTGGCCTTGCGATACCACATGGGCATAAAAATTAGCGCACAAAAAAAACGATTTGCATGCTTTTTATCTACGTATGGATTAGCAAATTAATGGCAGATTTATACAGGGAGTAAATCACTTCGCGGGGGAGAAAGAATCACGGGCTGGAAACATTTCAGGCTGCGATAGAAATAAATACCCAAAAACCCTACTGCAAGAAAAATAAATTATGAAATAAAGCTAAAAAACTCTGAAACGGAAAATATATTTCTAGTGCTTACAGTTATCGGCCACCGACGCCACATCATATCTTTACGAGCTGCTAAATCAGCTCATGTTGATGCCTACTGCTGATTAATTTTCTGCCACAGGATTCAGGGGGGACACTTTGGCGTTACCGTCACCCCAGGGAAAATGCAGCAAGCTCCTATAGAGGGGATGGAGGGGATGGAGGGGATCGTTCGTTATTGAAGATGACGAAATCAATTCGTGCGAATATTGAACTCGAAAAATTCAGCTTCAAGGGCGGCGGCGAGCGCCTGCTGTCCTTTCACACGCAAAATTTCCACAACACATTCTGCGGTGCAAAGGCCACCGGCCTTCTGATTACGCCGCAGCCGGTAACGGGAGCTCTGAGCAGAACCTAAACTGACACGGCTGACGCTTTGCAGATAAGGGCTTCGGTTGTACATTTTGCGTGCCTCCTGCCAGGTGCCGTCGAGCAAGATAAAGTTTTCACACTCTGCGGCATTGATCTCCTCTCCCTCAACCTCCGTAGTTGGATACAGCAGGCCGATGCCAGGCTTGTTCACGTCAGCCAGCAGCTCCTGGTCAGGAGCGGTACGGCTCCATACGATGCGCCGCACCAAGCCCACCCCGCCGCCGGCCACAGAGACTGCCAGGCTTCCGGTATTCGTCGGGCGATCTAGTTCGCGCTCATGTGTAAGCAGGATGATTTGCACAACCGTTGTCAGCAAAGTTTCCGAGAAACATCCAGCATACGATTGGCGAACCCCCACTCGTTGTCGAACCAGATCAGCACTTTCACCAGCTTGCCGCCGGCTACCCGGGTTTGGCTCGCATCAACGATGCCGGAACGCGGATCGTGGTTGTAGTCACAGGAAGCGAGTGGCTCTTCGGTATAACCGAGGACGCCGGCGAACTGGTTCGCGGCAGCCGTTTTCAACACGGAATTGATTTCTGCCTGAGTGACCTGTTTCTTTAACTGAACAGACAGGTCGATGGCGGAGACGTTGACCGTGGGTACACGCATGGCCTGGGCTTCGAATTTGCCGGCCATGTCGGGCAGGATGCGTTCAATACCACGGGCAAGTCCGGTATCCACAGGGATGATGGAATTCATCGCCGAGCGGGTTTTACGCAGGTCGGTATGGTGATATGCATCATTTACCGGTTGGTCATTCATCGCCGAGTGGATGGTCGTGATGACACCGGCTTCGATTCCGAAGGCTTTTTCCAGGGCCGCAATCACCGGTACGCTGCAATTGGTGGTGCAGGACGCGGCAGAGATGATCGCCTCGCTACCGGTAAGTGCGGTGTCATTAACGCCGTACACGATGGTGGCATCGACATCGCGGCTGGCGGGCTGGGAAAAGACCACCTTCTTCGCCCCGGCTTGCAGGTGCAGCTCTGCCCGCTCCCGCTCGCTGAAACTGCCAGTGCACTCCAGCACGATATCCACTTCGGTTTTGCGCCAGTCGAGATCTTCCAGGTCGCGATGGTGGGTCACCGCGATTTCATCCCCATTGACCCTGAGGCAATCGTTATGCACGGAGACGTCGCCGTGAAAACGACCGTGTACGGAATCGTATTTGGTGAGGTGGGCAATGGTGGCGCAGTCGGCCAACTCGTTGATGGCGACGATCTGCAATTGTTCGCGCAGGTTGGATTCGTAAAGGGCGCGAAGGACGCTGCGGCCAATACGGCCGTAGCCATTGATGGCAAGTCTTATCATAAATTCCGATCAGGGATTTGTCCCTGTAGGAGCCTGCTTGCAGGCGAATGAATCATTGTACAGATCTATTCGCCTGCAAGCAGGCTCCTACAAGGCGGCTACGGTTTACTTCACCAGGCTCTCAACCGCTTCAGCAACTTTCTCGGCAGTGATACCGAAGTGCTTCATCAGGTCGCCAGCCGGTGCGGATTCACCGAAGGTTTCCATACCAATGATCGCGCCGTCAAATCCGACGAACTTGTACCAGTAGTCCTTGTGACCGGCTTCTACCGCAACGCGGGCGCGCACGGAGGACGGCAGCACGGACTCGCGGTAGTCGGCGCTCTGGGCGGAGAAGGCTTCCGCACAAGGCATGGAAACCACACGCACTTTGCGGCCTGCCAGTTGATCTGCGGCGGCTATGGCCAGCTCCACTTCGGAGCCCGTGGCGATAATGATGGCTTCCGGTGTGCCATCGCAATCACGCAGGATATAACCACCCTTTTCGATCGCTGCCAGCTGGTCATCGGTGCGCGCCTGCGGGGCCAGGCCCTGACGGCTGAAGATCAGCGCGCTGGGGCCATCGTTGCGGGAAACCGCCATTTTCCAGCTTACCGCGGACTCGGTGGCGTCACAGGGGCGCCAGGTGTGCAGGTTCGGAGTCACGCGCAGGGCGGTGAGCTGCTCTACCGGCTGGTGGGTCGGACCGTCTTCGCCGAGGCCAATGGAGTCGTGGGTGTACACGAAGATCACGCGCTGCTTCATCAGCGCGGCCATGCGCACGGCGTTGCGAGCGTATTCCATAAACATCAGGAAGGTTGCGCCGTAGGGCACCAAGCCGCCGTGCAGGGCGACGCCGTTCATGATGGCGCTCATACCGAACTCACGAACACCGTAGTACACGTAGTTGCCAGACGCGTCATCTGCGGAGACACCCTTGGAGCCGGACCAGATGGTGAGGTTGGAACCGGCGAGGTCAGCGGAGCCGCCAAGGAATTCCGGCAGCAGCGGGCCGAAGGCGTTCAGAGCATTCTGGCTCGCCTTACGGGAGGCGATTTTCTCGGCGTCGGCCTGGCATTGCTTGATGTATTCATCAGCTTTCTGCAGGAAGTCCGCCGGCAACTCACCTTTCATGCGGCGCTCGAACTCAGCGGCCAGCTCAGGGTGGGTTTCCTTGTAGTCTTCGAAGATATCGTTCCACTCATCTTCCTGGGCTTCACCCTTGCCGCGTGCATCCCAGGCGTTGTACAGCTCATCCGGAATTTCAAACGGCGCGTACTTCCAGCCCAGGGTTTCGCGTACCAGGGCGATTTCGTCAGCACCTAGTGGTGCACCGTGGCACTCTTCACGGCCCTGCTTGTTCGGCGAGCCGAAGCCAATCACGGTCTTGCAGCAGATCAGTGTGGGTTTGGAGGTCTCCGCGCGGGCTTCCTCGATCGCAGCCTTGATCGCCTGCGGGTCGTGGCCATCTACACCGGCAATCACGTGCCAGCCGTAGGATTCGAAACGCTTGGGCGTGTCATCAGTGAACCAGCCTTCCACTTCACCGTCGATGGAAATGCCATTGTCATCGTAGAACGCCACCAGTTTGCCCAGGCCCAGGGTACCGGCAAGGGAGCAGGCTTCGTGGGAGATGCCTTCCATCAGGCAGCCGTCGCCGAGGAAGCAGTAGGTGTGGTGATCCACCAGCTCGTAACCTTCGCGGTTGAACTGGGCCGCCATGACTTTTTCTGCCAGCGCCATACCTACAGCGTTGGTGATGCCCTGCCCCAACGGGCCAGTGGTGGTCTCAACGCCCGGCGCATACCCATACTCCGGGTGACCTGGGGTCTTGGAATGCAACTGGCGGAAGTTCTGCAGCTCGTGGATGGACAGGTCGTAGCCTGAGAGGTGCAGCAGTGAATACAGCAGCATGGAACCGTGGCCATTGGAGAGCACGAAGCGGTCGCGATCTGCCCATTCAGGATTGGCCGGGTTGTGTTTCAGGTAGTCGTTCCACAGCACTTCGGCAATATCAGCCATACCCATGGGCGCGCCGGGGTGGCCGCTATTGGCTTTTTGGACTGCATCCATGGACAGGGCGCGGATGGCATTGGCCTTTTCTGTGCGAGACGGAGTAGAAGACATAGGGAATTCTCGGTTTGGGGATCTTCGGTTCATCAGATGCGCTGCGGGCCCGGCTCTGACGGCCAGTTTGCCGCTGTCTCCATATTTGCCGTTTACGATTCGACCGGGCGGCAAAACGGGGGACGTATTTTCCCGTAATCCTCCCCTCGGCGCAAAGGCTCTCGGCCCAATTACCGGTTGGGGACAGCAACATTTTCCTAACAATGCGCAATCTGATCACTCAGATGTTGAATGCTTACACGTTCATCAAATATTTTTAATACACCTAAATCAAAATACTTTGATATAGGCAGGCGGCACTGCTAGACTCCCCGCCATGCCTGACTCCAGTAATGCCCTCTCGGGCCAACAACCGCTTCACCGCGACCAGATTCCGCAACTTGCGGCGACCCTCAAGGCCGCTGGCGATCCGTTGCGCCTGGAAATTCTGCGCCTGCTGGCCCAGGACTCCTACAGCGTGCTGGAACTGTGCCGTATCTTCGATTTACGCCAGCCCGCACTCTCGCACCACCTGAAGGTACTCGCGCAGGCGGGACTGGTCAGCAAGCGCCGCGAAGGCAATAACCTCTTTTACCGCCGCACGGCGGGCAGTGAGCTACTGCAGCAGCTGTTTGCCGGTCTCGACCTGTTGCCACTGCCGGAATTCCGCGCAGAGACGGTCGCTCTGATTGCCGCCGAACGCGCCGAGGCCTCGCGCCGTTTCTTCGCCGATTACGGCAACCGCTTCCGCGAACAACAGGAACTGATCGCCAGTTATAGCGTGTACGGTCCCCAGGTAGCACAACTGCTGAAACCGGGCCGTCACGCGCTGGAAGTGGGCCCTGGCGAAGGAGAGTTTCTGGAAGAGTTGGCGAGCCGCTTCGGCACGGTGACCGCGCTGGATCTGTCGGAGAACATGCTGGAGCGGGCGCAGGAATTTGCCGATGAGAAAGGCCTGCAAAATATTGAGTTTGTGTGCGATGACACCCGCGCCGCAGCATCCCGCCCGGAGAGTGCGGACTGCATTGTGGTGAATATGGTGTTGCACCACACGCCGGAACCCGCGCAGATTTTTCACGATCTGCAAAAGTCATTGAAAGTGGGTGGGCAACTGTTGATTACCGAGCTGCACGATCACACCCAGGACTGGGCCCGAGATGCCTGCGGCGACTTGTGGCTCGGGTTTGCGCCCCAGCAGCTGGTTGAATGGGCTGCGGAAGTTGGCCTGCAGAAGGGGCGCAGCGTACACAGTGCCTTACGCAATGGGTTTCAGATTCAGATTCAGGAGTTTGTTAAGTCCTGAGCTTCGCAGCCCTTTAGTGAAGAGCTCTGCTTTAGCTCCGGGCGCCTGATCACCGGGTAGACCTTTTCAGAACCGCTGTAAACCCATCCCTGGGAGCTGCGGCGCAAACATCCTGTTTGCGACGCTTCTGAAAAGGTCTACCCGCTGCTCAGGCTTAACGAACGACCACTGGACTATGTAAGCGGCTTTGTAAGCGGCTTTCGTCCCGGGGTGCGAAGTACAGCAGTACAAATAGAAGGTCGAGGGGCTGGTGAAAGGTTTTGGAACCGTCGGCGACAGGACGTCGCCGACGGAGCGTACAGGGACGTATCCACAGCGATTCCAAAACTTTTCACCAGCCCCTTGGCCGCCACAGAACCAGGATCAGTGCTCAAAGCCAAAAAGCGACGAAGCACGAGAAGTTTTATCACCGCCAGCAGCGGAATAAATGGAGCGCAGCAAGCGCAAAGGAGAAACTCACAATGAGTGAATACAGCATCTTTACCTCGGAGTCCGTTTCCGAAGGCCATCCGGACAAAATCGCCGACCAGATTTCCGATGCGGTTCTGGATGCCCTGCTGGCGCGCGACAAGAACGCCCGCGTGGCCTGCGAAACCCTGGTGAAAACCGGTATCGCCGTCATCGCCGGTGAAATTTCCACGTCTGCCTGGGTCGATCTCGAAGATCTGGTGCGTAAAGTCATCACCGATATCGGTTACACGTCCTCCGACGTCGGTTACGACGGCGAGACCTGCGGTGTTCTGAACGTCATCGGCAAACAGTCCGTGGACATCGCCCAGGGTGTGGACCGCGTCAAGCCGGAAGACCAGGGTGCTGGCGACCAGGGCCTGATGTTCGGTTACGCGACCGATGAAACTCCAACTTTCATGCCCTCCCCGGTTTACTACGCCCACCGCCTGGTAGAGCGCCAGGCGGAAGCGCGTAAATCCGGCCTGCTGCCGTGGTTGCGCCCGGATGCGAAAAGCCAGGTAACCTTCCGCTACGACGAAAGTGGCAAGCCCTGCGCCATCGACGCGGTTGTACTGTCCACCCAGCACAACCCGGAAGTGGGCCAGGAAGACCTGCGTGAAGCTGTGATGGAACTGATCGTACACCACGTGCTGCCGGCCGACCTGCTGCATGAAAACACCAAGTTCCACATCAACCCCACCGGCAAGTTCGTCATCGGCGGCCCGGTAGGCGACTGCGGCCTGACCGGCCGTAAAATCATCGTTGACACCTACGGCGGTTCCGCCCGTCACGGCGGCGGTGCTTTCTCCGGCAAGGACCCATCCAAGGTAGACCGCTCTGCAGCCTACGCTGGCCGTTATGTAGCCAAAAATATCGTGGCCGCCGGCCTCGCCAGCCGCTGTGAAATTCAGGTCTCCTACGCCATCGGTGTAGCCGAGCCGACCTCCGTATCGATCAATACCTTCGGTACCGGCAAAGTCAGCGACGAAAAACTGATTGAACTGGTGCGCGAAAACTTCGACCTGCGCCCCTACGCGATTTCCAAGGCACTGGACCTACTGCACCCGATGTACCAGCTCACCGCCGCCTACGGCCACTTCGGTCGCGAGCCGTTCGAGCACACGTACAAGTGGATCGACAGCAACGGTCACGAGCAGACTGAAACCTTCACTGCCTTCCCGTGGGAAAAAACCGACAAGGCGGAGACCCTGCGCGCACAGGCCGGTCTCTAGTCAAACCCCATACACGCAGTCGTCATTCCGGCGCAGGCCGGAATCCAGGTGCCACTAAACTGGATACCGGCCTGCGCCGGTATGACGATAATAAAATTCAGAGAATCAGGTAATGAACCAAATGAGCACCGAATTCAAAGACTTTAAAGTCGCCGACATCAGCCTCGCCGACTGGGGCCGCATGGAAATTGAAATCGCCGAAGGCGAAATGCCCGCACTGATTACCCTGCGTGAAAAATACCGCGCAGAGCAACCGCTGGCCGGCGCCCGCATCATGGGCTGTATCCACATGACCATCCAGACCGCAGTCCTGATCGAGACCCTGGTTGCCCTGGGTGCTGAGGTACGCTGGTCGTCCTGCAACATTTTCTCCACCCAGGATCATGCCGCCGCGGCTATCGCTGCCAGTGGTATCCCGGTCTTTGCCTGGAAGGGCGAAACCGAAGAAGAGTACGAGTGGTGCCTGGAACGCACCATCGGTGCCGATGTGGCCGGCTGGCAGCCGAACATGATTCTCGACGACGGCGGCGACCTCACCGAGCTGCTGCACCGCAAATACCCAGAGCTGCTGGACAAGGTTCACGGAATTTCCGAAGAAACCACCACCGGTGTGCACCGTCTGCAGGACATGCTGAAAGCGGGCACCCTCAAGGTTCCGGCAATCAACGTCAACGATTCGGTCACCAAGAGCAAGAACGACAACAAGTACGGCTGTCGCCACAGCCTGAACGACGCCATCAAGCGCGGTACCGATCACCTCCTGTCCGGTAAAAAAGCGCTGGTTATCGGTTACGGTGATGTAGGTAAAGGCTCTGCCGCTTCCCTGCGTCAGGAAGGTATGATCGTGAAGGTCACCGAAGTAGACCCGATCTGTGCGATGCAGGCCTGCATGGACGGCTACGAGCTGGTTTCCCCGTATATCAACGGCGTCAACACCGGTGAAGCTTCCTGCATCAACAAGGAACTGCTGGCCAACACTGACCTGATCGTCACCACCACCGGCAACGTCAATGTGTGTGACGCAAACATGCTGAAAGCGTTGAAATCCGGCGCGGTGGTTTCCAACATCGGTCACTTCGACAACGAAATCGACACTGCTTTCATGCGTGAAAACTGGGAGTGGCAGGAAGTGAAGCCGCAGGTACACAAGGTTGTACGCAATGCGGAAACCAACGATCACCTCTTGCTGCTCTCCGAAGGCCGCCTGGTGAACCTGGGCAACGCGACCGGCCACCCGAGCCGCATTATGGACGGCTCTTTTGCCAACCAGGTACTCGCACAGATCCACCTGTACAACGAAAAGTTTGCCGACCTGCCGGCGGACCAGAAAGTTTCCGCACTGTACGTAAAAGTACTGCCGAAACACCTGGACGAAGAAGTAGCCAAGTACATGGTGGAAGGCTTCGGTGGCGTGATCACCCGTATGACCGACAACCAGGCCAAGTACATTGGTGTTTCCGTGGACGGCCCGTACAAGCCGGAAAGTTACAAGTATTAATAACCCTGGTTGCTGGATACCGCCCCGGATCAAGTCCGGGGTGACGGTGAAAACACCGGCATGACGATGAAGAAACCTACACCGTCATCCCGGGCTTGACCCGGGATCCAGGCAGGCCGAGGGAATGGAACAGAGCAATGAGTGATTTACGTATCAGTTTCGAGTTTTTCCCCCCAAAGACCGAAGAGGGTCGGGAAAAGCTGTATAAAACCCGCGAAGAACTGCAGGCATTCAACCCTGAATTTTTCTCGGTGACTTACGGCGCGGGTGGAACTACCCGTGACACCACCGTCAATATCGTTACCGGACTGCGCAAGGATGGTATTTCCATCGCACCGCACCTGTCTTTTGGCGGCGATAATGAAGAGGCGGTACATGGATTACTGGACCGCTATAAAGAGGCTGGCGTAGACCGCATCGTCGCACTGCGCGGCGATATGCCTTCCGGTATGGGTTCGGTCGCGCAACTGGTCTATGCGAACGAGCTGGTAGCGTTTATCCGCCGTCACAGTGGTGATCACTTCCACCTGGAAGTGGCAGCCTATCCGGAAATTCACCCGGAAGCCGACAGCTACGACGATGATATTCGTTTCCTCAAGGGCAAGTTCGAAGCCGGCGCCAACAGTGCACTGACCCAGTACTTCTACAATCCGGATGCGTATTTCTATTTCATCGACCAGTGCGAAAAAGCCGGCATCGATAACCCCATTTACCCGGGTATCATGCCGATTACCAACTTCGCCAACCTGGCGCGCTTCTCCCGCAACTGCGGCGCGGAAATCCCGCGCTGGCTGAAGTACCGCATGGAAAGCTACAAGTCACCGGAAGATGTTAAAAAGCTGGGGCTGGAAGTGGTTACCGACCTGTGCGAGACCCTGCTGGACGGCGGCGCACCGGGCCTGCACTTCTACACGATGAACCAGGTGGAACCGACAGCGAGCATCCTCAACGCACTAAACCTGGACAGCGAATAATCGCTCTTCTCACCTAAAAAAGGCCCGCGTAGTTGCTGGCCTTTTTTATTACAGCCTTTCTTATTCCAGCACAGCCTTTCTCGCAGTCGCTATTGCGCTGTCGACCGCCCTTCTGACAGTTTTTCCCGCTGGCGTTTCAGGTGGACATTAATGGGCTTGCCGGCATAGTTCACAATCCGCACGACCAATCGGCGATTTTTTTCTCGCCCTCGTTCCGTGGCGTTATCGGCTATGGGAACGCTGTCACCCAGGCCTTCAGCCGCAATCCGGTTATCCTCAATCCCGCGCTCGAGCAAAAACTGTTTTACCCAGTTTGCCCGCCACTGCGAGAGCTTCTGATTTTTCTGGGCATCGCCTGCGTTATCCGTGTGCCCCTCAATGGTGATTTCGAGGGATGGGAAATCGCGCATAACAATTAGCAGTGCTTCCACATCACCAATCGTATCCATCACCGGTGCGAAGCCACCGGGCTCAAAATCGACCCGCAGGATAAACTCATCGCCGCCACTGCGGGACTTTCCGAGCAGATAGCGCACCAGCTCATCACCGAACGGCGCAGCGGCGCGCGCAGATTGCTCATCGAGGCCATTGGCTACGAGGGCACGGGGGTCCAGTGAGTATTTCTTCATAGGGTCCGGGCAACCCGCAAGCAGCAGCGCGGCAATGGGTAGAAGTGCACGGACCAGGACGGGCTTTCGCCGAACGGTGGACATGTAGCGGGTTGCCTCCGTCAGAGCAGTCGTCGGATTGGCGTTTAATTCATTGTAGACCAGTTCCGCAGAGTGCAAGGGCTGTGAGGTTTTTCTCCACCCCCGATCACGCTAGCATTGAGTCAATTCGATACCCGATTACCTGGAGAACATTGTGGCCAGAAAATTCTTACAAATGCTGGGCCTTTCACTGCTGGTGACTGCCGGTTCCGCAGCTGCACAGCAGATCGTCACCGTCGACCCCGGCGATGCCTGGCTCAATGCCAGTGATGGCTACCGCGAGGAAATCACCTGGCGCGTTGCCAGCCGCGGTGGCGCTGCGTCACCACGGGGAGTGTTCGTAAATCTGGACAACAACAAGGAACTCGCGGCGGTAGACAAGATTCTGGAATTCAGTGGTGACCGCGGGGAAGTCACCGAGGTGCTGCGGATCTCCCCCGAGCAGGTACGGCAATGGCATCGCCAGGGCGTACGCCGGGTTGGTTACCGGCGAATATTTGCCGGTGCAGCGGGCAGTATCTCCAACCACATCCTGTTTGACCTGGATTCCAGCGGCCGCCTTGCCCAGGTGGAAGCAAGCCCTCCGCAACAGACCCTGACCGGTAAATCCCGGCAGATGATGATGTCGTGGAACCTCGATGGCGATCTCGGCAGCATCAGTGCCTACTCCGTCAGTGGGCAGTTTCTGGTTGGTGACCGGGTCGTCTACGAGGTACCGGAACCGATCATCGCCAAAGCCGGCCAGCCCATGCGCGAAACCGTAAAGCTGCCTGAAGGGCTGGTCAGTGAGCTGGTTGCCAACGGCATCTACAAGGTGCGCTACACACGTACCTTTGTGGATGACAAAGATACTCGTCGCAGCGCGTCAGTGGAGCTGAACCTGACGGAATAGCACCGCACCGGGAATAGAGCGTGAAATTTGCGAAAACGAGGCGCGATCAGCGATTGTGATTGCGCCGCCGGGTCAACTGGAACCAGAACATACCTTCCAGCAACATGCCTAACACCAGAAAAATGGCTCCGCCGACGGGAATACCGAATACGTAGCAGGCGATGGCGGCGAACAGGCAGGTAAAGGCTATAAGCAGCCGTTTCAAAAGATGCATAACAAATTCCCTCTCATTTTAAGCCTACGTAATTCCTGAATCAGAAGTAATCCAGCAACAACTGCATATCATGGATCACCCGCGCACCTTCGGCTTCCAATTGCCGCGCGCGGTTGCCATTGTGACTGTAGCCGACAACCGGCATCCCGGCCGCCACCGCAGCTTTTACTCCAGCGATCGAATCCTCCACCACCAGACAGTGCTCCGGGGCCACATCAAAATGGCGCGCGCTGTGCAGGAACAAATCCGGCCAGGGCTTGCCACGCCCGACATCATCCGCACTGAAAATGCGCCCATCAAAATAATCCCACAGACCGGTTTTATTCAGCGTGATCTGCATTTTGGCGTGGGGACCGGATGACGCAACACAGGTTTGCAGGCTGGTATTCTGCAGTTTCTCCAATACTTCGCAGATACCGTTCACCGGCTCCAGTTCGCTGTGAAAGGCCTCGCGAATACGGCGTTCAGTATTGTGGAAGTAGGCTTCGGGCAATGGACCACCGTAGCGCGCCTCGATATCCATAATGCAGTCTTTTGACGGACGGCCACTGAACTGCTCATCCAGCTCGTCGACCGTCGCCGGCATGCCCAGCTTGGTCATCTCTTCCGCGAGTACCCGGCAGACGATGGTTTCGCTGTCCACCAACACCCCGTCGCAGTCAAAAATGACCAGCCGGGTAGATCCATTAAGTTTTACCATCTTACTTCCCAGTCCCGATTTTCCGATCCTATATCACTCAGCTGGATCACTCAGCTGGCGGAAATTAGCAGTATTCCAACCAATACACCCACGGCTCCCGCGACTCGCAGCAGGTTTTCGTCGCCGTGCACGATTCTCAACACCAGCTCCCGCGTGCGCTCATACCCCATCTGCAACGCATAGGCGCCGATCACCACCAGGAAAATACCCAGCACATTGAACAGCGTTGACCAACTGCGGGTGTCCGATACCAACAGGAACACAATGCCGATGACGACCCGGGCCCAGGCGCCAAAGTAATACATCTGCGGGTTCATGCGCTCAGAAAAATCGCGTGCGACTTGCGGCTTGAGGATCACGATAATCGACATCGCGGTCACCGCGACGCCCAACAGCCAGACAATGGTTTTGACCATGATGAAATCCCTTTGAGTGACGAGAGTGCGGGGCTAGAAATCACCCCATTGAAACTGCAAGACCGACAAAGCGGCAACCGGTGCGGTCTCCGTGCGCAGCACCCTCGGCCCCAGCCGCAGCGGATGGAATCCGCGGTTTAACGCGAGCTCGATTTCCTCCGCGGAAAGGCCGCCTTCCGGCCCAACCAACAACAGCGCTGACTGTGGACGCCCGAGTTTCTGTTCAAGCTGCGGCAGTGTTTCTTCGGTACGGTGATGCAGTACAAGGTTCATTGTGTCATCACCGGCACGATCAAGAAACTGCGGGAACTTCACCGGTTCCAGAATCTGCGGCACCCGGTTGCGCGCCGACTGCTCACAGGCGCTAACGGCGATCTGCTGCCACTGCCCAAGTTTTTTCTGCAGGCGCTCCCCAGACAGCTTGACCTCACAGCGCTCGGTAAACAATGGCTGGATATCCGTCACCCCCAGCTCAGTGGCCTTCTGGATCACCCAGTCGAAACGGTCCCCACGGGAAATACCAATGGCCAGGGTAATCGCCAGCGGCGACTGGCGGTCGTCCGCCGAGAAGTCACTGATACTCACCCGCACTTTCTTGCCCGCTTCCAGTAATTCCGCGGAGTACTCACCGCCCTCGCCATCAAAGAGGATTAACGGGCGGCCCGGCCCCAAACGCAGGACCTTGACCAGATGGCGGGAGGCGGCTTCGTCCAGTTGGACCTCGGATTTACCCGCCAGTGCTTCGGCGGAGAAGATACGGGGAATACGCAATGATTAGTCCTGAATACGGAAACAAGATTGCGTGAAGGGTAATACAGGCGGAGAAGAAGTTGTAGGCCGGAAGTGCCTTGTTCAGAGCACAGTGGCGGTGGCGCGCCGTGGATTCGTTTTCAAAACCGCGGTGAACCCATCCCTGGGCGCTGCGGCGCAAACATCCTGTTTGCGACGCTTTTGAAAACGAATCCCCGGCACTCCACCTTCAATTCAACTAAATCACTTCGTAAGCACTTGGCGCGTTGCCAATAAATACGAAAGCCAGATGCAAAGCGCCCTTATCGGGCCGGGGTGATTCGGTGCGAAACGATTGCCGACAGGTTGTTGAGTACCGGATTACCCCGGCTCGATAAGGGCGCGCCACCGGGCCAGCCGATGGCACGCTACACAATCAGACCTTCTCGAAACTCACCGGCAGCTCGTCGTGGATCTTGTCGCCTTTCACCTTGATACGCAGTGTCTCGATCACCTTGTACAGGTTCGGTACCAGCACCAGGGTCACGAAAGTCGCACACAGTACGCCGAATGCCAGGCTCACCACCATCGGGATCAGGAACTGCGCCTGGATCGAGCGCTCGAACATGATCGGTACCAGGCCCACAAACGTGGTAATGGACGTCAGGATGATCGGGCGGAAACGGTCACGACCGGCCTGCACCACCGCATCCATCACCGCCATGCCCTCGGCACGCAGCTGATTGATACGGTCCATCAATACCAGGTTGTCGTTCACTACCACGCCCGCAGCCGCCAGGAAACCGAGCATCGACATGATGCTGATGTTATATCCCATCAACAGGTGTCCCAGGATCGCACCGAAGAATCCAAAGGGAATCGCGGTGAGAATCAGCAACGGCTGGGAATAGGAGCGGAATGCAATCGCCAGCAGCGCGTAGATCGCAAACAGCGACAGGATGAAGAACGACAGGATCGCGGAACCGAACTCCTCCTCTTCCTGCATTTCGCCGGCCGTCTTGAGACTGAAGCCCGGGAACTGCGCTTCCCATTTTTTCAGGTTTTTATCCCGCAGCTCTTTCAGAATCTCGTGCGCCGGCGAAGTCCCCGGAATCAACTCTGCTGTAATCTGTACCGTACGCTCGCGGTCATTGCGACGGATAGTGGTATAGCCAGGTACATATACGGCTTCAGCCACGGCACTGAAAGGAACCTCCCCTTCGCTGGTGCGCACACGAATACGGTCGATCTGGTCTTCGTTGGCACGCTCTTCCTTTGGATAGCGCACCATCACACGCACATCCTCGCGACCGCGGGGAATACGTTGGACCTCTTCGCCATAGAAGCCCTGGCGTACCTGCTTGGCAACATCTGCCAGGCCGATGCCCATGTTGGTGGCGTGGGGCTTGAGCTGGATTTCGATATCCTGGCGCGCGCTGATCAGGTTGTCGCGGACGTCATACACCCCGGCAAAGCTATCCAGCTCGTTCTTGACGGCATCGGCCGCACGACGCAGCTCGTCCATTTTGCCCGACGAGGTACTGAGGTTCAGGGACATACCCTTGCCACCATCATTGATGGTGTGCTGGATATTCATTTCCTCAACACTCGCGGGCAACTCGCCAATGTACTCGCGCCACTTGATCGCCAACTGCTCCGAGGTCACGTCACGGAACTCGCCATCGGTGAGCTGCAGCATCACATTCACGTTGCCACGGTACAGGAACACCATCGTGTTCTGTACGAAGTCCTCTCCGCCGTTCAGTGCCAGCATCTCGGGGTCTTTCGCCAGCATCTCACCGGCGCGCTCGAACTTCTCCAGCACCCTGCGGCTTTCTTCGAAGGACTCCCCCTGCGCCATGGTGGTTCTCAGTTGCAGCAAATCGGAGGGCACTTCCGGCGAGAAGGCGGTACCGATATAGCCACCCTTGAATACGGCAATAGACAGCACCAGAGCCATGAAGAAGATCATCACCGTAGCGCGGCTGTTGCTCAGGGATTTCTCCAGTAGCGGCATGTAGTACTTGTCGCCAGCCACTTTCATACCGGAGGCGAACTTGCCGCGGATATTCTGCAGCTTGCGCCCAATACCCGAGGTGGCTGGCTGTTCCGGCTTCAGGTGCACCAGGTGCGCCGGCAGGATCAGCAGCGATTCAACCAGGGAGAAACTCAGGCTCAGCAGCACCACCACCGGCAGTGCCATCATCATCTGCGAAGTGGCACCGGGCAGGAACAGCATCGGCACGAAGAACACCATCGTCGACACCACAGCGAAAATCACCGGCGCGGATACGTTTTTCACACCTTCTTCTGCGGCCTTGAGGCCGGTAATGCCACGGTCATGGGCGGCGTGCACCGCCTCGCCGACGATAATCGCATCGTCCACCACAATCCCGAGAATCATCAGGAATGCGAACAGGGAGAGCATGTTCAGGGTGACACCGGTGATCGGCAGTAACCAGAAGGCACCGAGGAATGCGGTAGCAATACCGATGGTCACCCAAACCGCCAGCGCCGGGCGCAGGAACAGCATCAGCAGCACGAATACCAGCGCCAGACCGCCCACGGCGTTCCAGAACAGCATACTCATGCGGCTTTCATAGGCCTCGGAAAAATCGAACCAGGTTTCGAACTGCATACCCGGTGGCAGGGTTTCCCGCGCCTCGGCCATGAACTTGTTAATCGCCTCTGCAGTCGCCACCACATCCAGTGGTTCGCCCTGCATCACCCGCAGGTTCATGGCTGGCGAGCCATTGAAGCGGATAATCGACCCTTCTTCCTCAAAGCCGTCATTGATCTGGGCAACATCCCCCAGTAGCAGCCGGGTACCATCTTTGCGGCTCACCAGCGGGATACGAGCGAAATCATCCGCGTTGTAGGCCTGGCCGCGTGTCTGTACCTGAATGTCACCGCGCTCGGAACGCACCATACCCGCCGGCAGGTCCAGCGAGGAACGGCGTACTGCGCTGGCGACGTCATCGAAAGAAAGGTTGTAACGACGCAGGTTGACCTCGGAGACCTCGATCGAGACCTCGTCATCGCGATCGCCCCATACATCCACCCGGCGCACGCCCGGCAGTAGCATCAGCTTGTCGCGGAGATCCAGAGCCGTGTCCTTGAGCTGGCGCGGAGAGACGGGACCGCCAATGGCGATCATCATCATCTGCTGCTCCCACTCCTCCAGCGCAACGACCGGGCGTTCGATATCGGACGGGAAGGTGTTGACGGAATCCACCTGCACCTTGATGTCGTTCAGCAGGCGCAACTCGTCATAACCATCTACTGCCTGAATACGCACCGTACTGTGGCTGCGCGCGGACCAGGAGTTGATTTCCTTGATGCCTTTTACTTCGGAAATGGCCTGCTCTACCCGCAGGGTCACCTGCTGCTCGACTTCCGCGGGCCCAGCACCGGGGTAACTGATATCGACTTTCACCACACCCGGGTTAATGGCCGGAAACACCTCACGACCGACATGAGAGATACCGAACAGGCCACCGATGATGATCATGATCATCAGCAGATTGGCGCCCTTGCCGTTGCGAACGAACCATCCAATGATGCCCTGCATGATCAGAAGGCTCCTTTGGCTGACGCGGTGGAAGACCCGGTGGACTCTTCAGCGACTTCGGCTTCGTCCTCGGCGCTTTCCCCGGTATTGCTGTCACCAAAGATCAGCCCTGAGGGTTTCTCGTTCAACGGATTGGGGCTGAGCACCATGCCCTCGCGGGAGTAACCCAGGCTGGAAACAACCACTTTCTCACCACTGGCGATATCGCCGCGCAGCCACACCTGGTCACCCACAGCCTGAAGCAGCTCTACCTTTTTGAAGCCGAGCTGGTTTTCTTCGTTCAGCACCAGGATGTGATCACTCTCATGCAACGCCTGGCGCGGCAACAGAGTGATATCGTCGTAGGTCTTACCAGCAATCTGCGCTTCAACAAACAGGCCATTGATCAGGGGTACTTCGCCCTGGTAGGGGTTTTGAACCTGTGCCACGGCATAGATAAAGCGGCTGTTCGGATCGATCGCCGCCTCGGTGCGCACGATCTGGCCGCGCCATTCACGCTCGGCACCGGCGAGGTTGGCCGAGAAGCGTACGGCCGGGCCGTTTTCAATCCCGCGGCCCAACGGCAATTGCAGCAAAGACAGCTGATGGTCAGTCAGGGGCAGGCGCACTTCCGCCACACCCACACTGTGAATACTTGCCAACTTGGTACCTGCGGTCACGTACTGCCCCAGGTCCACCAGAGTTTCCACGACGCGACCGGCAAACGGGGCCTTGACCGCGGTGCGCTCCAGATCCAGCCTGGCCTGGTCGCGATCGGCTTTGGCCGCTGCCAATCCGGCTTCCGCGGCGGCCAACTGCGGTTTGCGCAGGAACAGGTCGTTGGCGGTTTTGGTGCCCAGGTCGCGCCACTCGCGCTTGGCCTGCTTGGCCACTCCCTGCTCCTGGGCCAGGGTTGCAGCGGCATTGGCGACCTGGGATTCGGTACGGGTCAATGCGTGGCGGTAGTCCGCCGGTTCGATCTGGATCAGTGAATCCCCCTGCTGGAAAAAGCCACCGGGGACGAAGGCGTCACTGACGCTCTCGATGACTCCACCAACACGGGCCACCACTTCAATTTCGTGGCGCGCATGTACGGAACCCTGACTGGGCACCAGCAATGTGTGGCGGCCCGGCTCGGCGTAGAGGACATCGGCCATGGGCGGCAGCGCTGCCTCGGAAACTTTTTCCTCTGGCTTTGGAGCCAGAGCACTAACTGCAACCACTGCAGCAACGCCTACGAGAACAACGATCCCTAAAACTTTATTTTTGCTTCTTGAAGGTTTCACTGACGCTTCCGTTGATCAAAATTTAACTAGTCGAGCATTCTACTGAAGTTCGACGCCAATTGAACTGTCCTTGGATGCAAGTTGTCGCAGCCAGATGCGCCTGAGCGCAAACGACAGTTACGGGCAGTGTTTCCCGTTCGCTGTCAATGTTGGTGACCGCCGCCGCTTGGCCCATAATGGCCGCCACTTTTTACACCGCCCAGCACCTGTGTTGGACATTTTTTGCTCGAACCCGATCGCCGCAGCCAACAAAAGCCACGTCATTTTTTCGTGCAGCAGGCGGCCAGAGATTTACCGAGGATGTAAATAACAAGATGTTGGATATCAACGCCCGTATCGCCGAAGAACTCAATGTGCGCCCACAACAGGTGGCCGCTGCCGTGGGATTGCTGGACGAAGGCGCCACCGTGCCGTTTATTTCCCGCTACCGGAAGGAAGTGACCGGTGAGCTCGACGACACCCAGCTGCGTACCCTGGAAGATCGCCTGCGTTACCTGCGCGAGATGGAGGAGCGCCGCGCCGCGATCCTTAAAAGTATCGACGAGCAGGGTAAACTTACGCCCGAACTGGCTGAACAGATCAATGCAGCCGATACCAAGAACCGCCTCGAAGACCTCTACCTACCCTACAAGCCCAAGCGCCGCACCAAAGGCCAGATCGCCATTGAGGCCGGCCTTGAGCCGCTGGCCGACGCCCTCTTCGGCAACCCGAGCCTGAATCCGGAAGAAGAGGCACAGAAGTACCTCAACAGCGACAACGAAGACGCCGCCCTGCATGTAAAAGACATCAAGGCCGCCCTCGACGGTGCCAAGTTCATCCTGATGGAGCGCTTTGCCGAAGACGCCGAGCTGCTGGGCAAGCTGCGCGATTTCCTGCACCGCGACGGTCTCGTTAAGTCCAAGCTGCTGGATGGCAAGGAAGAAGAAGGCGCGAAGTTCCGCGACTACTTCGAATACTCCGAGCCCTTCTCCAAGGTTCCGAGCCACCGCGCACTGGCCATTTTCCGTGGCCGCAACGAAGGCATCCTGGCCATCAACCTGGGCCTGGAAGGCGATGAAGAACGCACGCCAACCCAGGGCCACCCCTGCGAGGCCATGATCGCCCGCCATGTGGAAATCGAAGACCTGGGCCGTCCGGCCGACAAGTGGCTGGGTGAAGTGGTGCGCTGGACCTGGCGTATCAAACTGCTCACCAGCCTGGAAACCGACCTGCTGGGCCAGCTGCGCGAAATGGCAGAGGAAGAGGCCATCAAAGTCTTCTCCCGCAACCTGAAAGACCTGCTCCTGGCAGCGCCAGCTGGCCAGAAAGCCACCATCGGCCTCGATCCGGGCCTGCGTACCGGCGTGAAAGTGGCCGTGGTGGACGCCACCGGCAAGGTGCTGGATCACACCGCCATCTACCCCACCCCGCCGCAGAACCGCATTCAGGAATCCGCCGCGGTGATCGCCGCTTTCTGCAACAAGTACGACGTTGGCCTGATTGCCATCGGTAACGGCACCGCGAGCCGCGAAACCGACAAGTTTGTCGGCGATACCATCAAGCAATACAAGCTCACCGCGCAAAAGGTAATGGTGAACGAGGCCGGCGCCTCCGTGTACTCCGCCTCTGAATTCGCCGCGCGCGAGTTCCCGGATCTGGACGTAACCATCCGCGGTGCCATCTCCATCGCCCGCCGATTACAGGATCCGCTGGCCGAGCTGGTGAAGATCGACCCCAAATCCATCGGTGTTGGCCAGTACCAGCACGACGTATCCCAGACCCAGCTGGCGCGTTCCCTCGACGCGGTGGTGGAAGACTGTGTAAACGGTGTCGGCGCCGAGCTGAACTCCGCATCCGCACCGCTGCTGGCGCGCGTGTCCGGCCTCAGCCAGTCCATCGCCAACAACATCGTCACCTACCGCGACCAGAACGGTGCTTTCAAGAGCCGTGCGCAGCTGAAAGAAGTTCCGCGCCTCGGCCCCAAGGCATTCGAACAGGCGGCGGGCTTCCTGCGTATCAACAACGGTGAAGACCCCCTGGATAAATCCGGTGTGCACCCGGAGTCCTATATCGTGGTGAAACGCATCGCAGAGAAAAACGGCCGCGAGATCAACGGCCTGATTGGCGACTCCGGTTTCCTGCGCAGTCTGAACCCGGCGGATTACACCGATGACAAATTCGGTCTGCCCACGGTAAAAGACATCATCGCCGAACTGGAAAAACCCGGCCGCGACCCGCGCCCGGAATTCCGCACCGCCAAGTTCGAAGACGGCGTGGAAGAGATCAAGGACCTGCGCCCGGGCATGGTGCTCGAAGGTACCGTCACCAACGTCACCAACTTCGGTGCGTTTGTGGATATCGGCGTACACCAGGACGGCCTGGTGCACATCTCTGCACTGTCTGAGAAATTCGTGAAAGACCCGCACGAAGTGGTCAAGGCGAACGACATCGTCAAAGTCAAAGTGATGGAAGTGGACGTAGCGCGCAAGCGTATCGGCCTGTCCATGCGTATGTCTGACGAGCCCGGCGAACAGGGCAGCGGCGGCGTCAAAAAAGGCGACCACCGCGAGAGCCGCCAGGCGCAGCGCCACAACAACAAGAATCGCCAGCAACAGGGCGGCGGCAATGGCGGCCGCGGCAGCATGGGCGACCTGCTGGCAGCGGCGATGAAGGGCAAGAAATAAGCCTGGATCCCGCAAACGAAAATGGGCGGCCAGTGGCCGCCCATCTTTTGCCTGGGAATATTCCTTCGCCTGCGAGCAGGCTCCTACAACAAGCCCCTACTCGACAACAATAAACGGAATCTCTACCGTCGCTTCCGCCAGCCCCGGCACGCCACTGCAATACCCGTGAACCATGAGCCGCAGGCTGCCAGCTTTTATTCCCCGCACTTTACTTTCCGCTCCCCGCGTATCCACCAATTCCGGATCTTCATACAGACTGACCACCAGCGGCGCGCCCGGTACAAACCGGTTCTGCGCATCAAATGCGCGCACAACCAGCTGGTCCGGCTGCCAGGCATCGCCCACGCGTACTCGAATCTCATCAGGGTCCACTTCCAGCTGTGTAATTGACGGAGATTTCGCGCAGGCCTCCTGCCCCCTATAGATCGTGTACATACGCCCACCGGCTTCAATCGTGGCGTCATGAGTGACCGAGCTGCGACCCTCGGCGAGCACGCCCCCCCAGCCGGGAAGGCTCCACAGGCAGGCGCCTATACAGAGCAATGGGCGCAACATGTGATCCTCGAACTTTTACTGGGCAACGCCAAAGAGCCTAGCAGGTATCCAGGCTACACAGATGTGTCCCCCCACTTTCCGAGACGCCAGTTAAACACCTGTGTTCTGTGAGCCGTTGTGGCAAACCAGGCGGTCGGCTAAAGTTCGAATTCCGCGGCGGCGGGAGATGAAAACGCCATCCGTTGACCGGACAGCGGATGTTCAAAAGCCAGCTCGGTCGCGTGCAGTAACAGCCTCGATGCGGCAGCCAGCGCCTCGGGGTGGGCATAGAATGGATCGCCAAGAATGGGGTGCCCCATGGCCTGCATGTGCACCCGCAACTGGTGCGAGCGGCCGGTGATCGGGGTTAGCTCCAGCAAGCTCGTCTTTCCGTCTGTGGATAACTTCTTCCAGCGTGTGAGCGAAGGCTTGCCCACCTCCAAATCCACCTTCTGCCGCGGCCTGTTTGGCCAATCGCAAATCAGGGGCAGATCCACCTCGCCACTATCCTGCTCCAGCTCGCCCCATACCCGCGCCAGATAGGTTTTATCCACAGCACGCTGCTGAAACAGAGCACTGAGCTTGCGGTGCATATCTGCCCCCCGTGCCATGACCACCAGCCCCGAGGTATCCATATCCAGGCGGTGCACGATTAACGCGTCGGCATACGCTTCCTGCGCGCGGCTGGCAAGGCTGTCGCGGTGGGCGGGATCGCGGCCCGGAACAGAAAGCAGCCCGCTGGGCTTGTTCAGCACCAGCAGGGCATCATCGACATAAATGACGGAGAGGCGGGGATCCGCCGGTGGGTTATAGGGGCGCACGATATATTCGCATTCGACCGGGCTCAGTCATTGAGTTGGAACTGGTAAATATCGGACTGGTAGGGTTCCATCTGGGTAAACAGCAGCCAATTCTTTTCCGGGATATAACTGAACTCCCCAAACTTATCCAGGGAGTCCCGGGGCAACAGCGCCAGGCCGGATATCTCGCCGGTGGATAAATTCAGTTTCATGACTTTACTGTGTAAATCCGCATTCAGGTGAAAATACACCTGATCCCGATGGGCATCCCAGTTGTAGAGCGGGGAAAACTGATCGCCAGGCAGTATCTCGCGCGGATTTTTTAGCTCGGGGACACTGGGGTCGATTTCCGCCCGCCACAAGCCACTGCCCACAGCCTGGGTAAATAGAACCTCGCCTTTGCCAATAGGCCGTAGCTTCAATACCGGCATGTCTGCGATTGGCAGGCCTGTGCCCGCGTCCAGATCAAACTGGTAAGTCTGGTAGCCCTGGCCATCGGACACTGCCGCGTACAGATGGCTATCGTCTTCCGACCAGACCGGGCGGCGATAATCATGGTGTTTTGGCTGCACTTTCTGCACTTCGCGGGTTGCGAAATCAATGACCAGCAGCTGACTGCCCGCCGCAGAAGAATCGGCGGCAATAAATGCAATGCGCTCACCGTTATTGGACCAGCGCGGCATTTTCACCTCGCTCTTGAGGTTGGTGAGACGCTCACGCTGGCTGCCATCCAGATTGCTGACCCAGAGCTCCATAGCCCCAGACTCGTTCGAGCAATACACCAGCTTTTGGTGCTGGGTGGAATAATGAGCATTGCCCTGGTCGAAGTTCGCCTGCAATAAGGGGATAGCGGCCTTCAGGTCCCCCTCCAGGTCCAGGTAGCTGATGTAGGTATCCGTATTGCCTGCGCCAAATACAAAGGCGTCGCTGCCGGGTACCGGGTTGATACTGCTAATACCGGGCAATGCCAGTGGAGCGATCTTCCCCGACTGTAAATCCACCATCTGCGTCACGCGTTTTCCCGCCACTTCACTGGCGTAGACGATGCGGTCGTCCTTGCGGGACCACGCCAGCCCCTTGATATCACTTTCCGCGCTGGTGAGTTGCTGCTCTTCACCCGTCGCCAGGTCGCGTACAAATATGTTCTCCGACAGGAGGTCAGTACGGCGGGTCAGGGCGATACGGGATCCGTCATTGGAAAAAGCCATATCGCGGTCAGCGTAGCGGCACTCATCCCCGCATGACAGGCGGGTTTCGGGCAGTCCTTCGGCATCCGCCGCGGAAAAGACATCGCTGTCATCCAGGTCTACCAGGTAAACACCGCTGTTCTGAATACCCGGTCCAATTTTATTGACCGCCAGCGGGGAGCCAGATGGGTGAATCGCAAGGTGAGTATTCAGGTCGTAATAACAGTCGGTAATCGGCTTGCGTGTCAGTGTCGCGAGATCGAGGTGCTTCACCGCACATGTGTGCTGTGATTTGTCCCGCTCAACATAATAGAGACCCGCTCCATCCGCGGCCCATACCGGACCGTATTCGCTCTGCTCGGTAAAAGTCAGCTGCTTTGGCGGTGCATCACTTTTCAACGGGCGGATATAGAGGTCGGGGCTCTGATTCGGGCGCGCCCAGGTAAACGCCACCCAGTTGCGGTCAAAATCGACAATCGGGGTAAATTCACTGCCCGGGTAGTTGGTCAGGCGCGTAATAGAGGAAACCGTGTTAACCGGTGGGGAGCCTGCGACAAGGGCCTGAACCGCAAACCACGCCATTGGAAAGAGCACCGCAACACTCAGACCAAGCCCCAGCCACCTTGTGGCTGGCAGACTGCGGCCCTGTTCTGAATTGGCTTCAGGGACTCGCTGGACAGGCTCTACCGCCAGGCGATAACCGTGCCCCCGTTTTGTGACCACATATTGGACATCCGGATCCACTTCCGCCAGTGCTTTGCGGATATGCCAGATGGCGTTGTTGATCGCCTTGTCGCCGACAAAGTGGTTCCCCCCCCAGACCAGCTCGATCAGCTGCTCGCGGGTTACCCAGTTTGGATACTGCTCCACCAGGCACTGAAGTACATCAAAATATTTCTTCTGGGACAGCTCCAGACGCTGCTCGCCATGGGAAACGCTCTGCTCCTCCAGGTTTACCCGGACGCAGCCGATATCGTATTCCACATTGCTGGTCACTGGTTCACCCCTTTCCAAGTCACCCCATCCTTATTGTCATAGTCGCGATATTTGGGCAGGAATTATACCCAATGCCCCTGAAGGCAAAACCGGGAATAAAACCATAAAAGTGTGTAACTAATTGATTTTTGACCAAAAGATATTAATAGAGTTTGCGCAGACACTTAAAGACCCCCCTCTTCTTGTCCTCTTTTCTGCCCATCACATAAAAAGTCATTCCCATCTGATCGTCGCTCTGAGGCGCCCGTTTTCCCAGCGGCCAGACAGTCGATCCATTCGATGGCAGACAAATAACAACCAGGCAACAAACTTTAGGGGCAAACACTTTGAAAGCGAACAAGCTCGCGCTGATGATCGGTCTCAGCGTATCCGGTGCCCTGGGCACCATCCCAGCCAACGCCGCCCTGCAGGAAGCAGGCGCTGCCGCTCCCGCAGCAGAAGAGAACCTTTTGGAGCGGGTTGAGGTTACCGGCTCCCGCATCAAGCGAATCGACCTGGAGGGCGTAGCCCCGGTACAGGTGATTTCTGCGGTGGACATCGAGGCCAGCGGCCTCAACACCATCACGGAAGTACTGCAGACTTCAACGGCGAACTCCGGGGTCAACTTTACCGCTGACGGTTCCTACGTAGAGAGCGCCAGCTCGGTGAACCTGCGCGGCATGGGGGTCAACCGGACTCTGATCCTGGTCAACGGCCGCCGCCAGGCGTCCTTCCCCACCGCTTACGGCGGCTCCACCAACTTCACCGACGTTTCCGATATCCCCGCCAGTGCAGTAGAGCGCATCGAGATCCTTACCGGCGGCGCCTCGGCCATCTACGGTTCCGACGCGATCGGCGGTGTAGTGAACATCATCCTGAAAAAAGGCTACGAAGGTTCCGAGCTCGACGTCCGCTACACCGCCCCCGAACAGGGTGGCTACGAGCAGACCGACATCGCCTTCTCCCAAGGCTTCACTACCGAAAAGTCCAACACCATGGTGATGGTGGAATACAAAAAAGTTGAGGAGCTGCTGAACCGCGACCGCGACTTCCTGTACTCCCCGGAATACTACACCAACGAAGACGGCGAGCTGGCCTGGGGCAACGGCCCGGACCACACTGACAGCCCTTCGAGCACCGCAGCCTATCTGCGCGATTACGATGAGGTATTCGGCGAATCCCGCAACTACGCCAGCGAGGCCGTGTGCAACGATATCCTCGGTAAAGGTGCAGTTTACCTGCCCGAGCAGTCTTACGAGTGCTACTACGACAGCGACGCCACCGAAGGTGTACTGCCGGCAGACGAGCGTATCAACCTGGTGGTGAACACCGAGTATGAGCTGAATGCAGAATGGACTCTGTTCGGTAGCCTGCAAAGCTCCTACAAGACCTCTGACCGCTTCAAAACCGACAAGGGCATCGGCGAAGACATCTACATGGATTCCGTGGATGGCCGCCTGGCATATACCCCGGAAGGTATGGATGACTACCATCGCTTCCAGGTTCGCCGCCGTTTTGTCGATTTCCCCGGCGAGCGTATGTACAAGTCCACCGTGCAGAAGTACGCGCTGACTGCCGGCGCCTCCGGCCTGGTCTTCGACGATTACGACCTGGATATCTCCTGGACCTCAGGCCTGAACCTGTACGACCGCAAGAAGTACCACATGGTGAACGGCGCCGCGCTGCTGGACATGATCACCTTCGACCCCAACGATACCGCTTCTGATAAGTGGTACCCGCTGGACAAGCTGACCGACGAACAGGCCGCGCGGATCATGGATGTTTCGGTCACTGACTCCGAAGCGACCATCAACCAGTTCATGGCAACCCTGTCTGGCGACCTGATGGAAGGCTTCGCCGGCCCCATCGCGTTCGCGTCCTCGTTCGAGTGGGCCAGCGAAAGCTATGACGACTCACAGGATGAAGACACCGTAAGTGGCGGCCTGCTCGGCCAGGGTGGCACCAATGGTGGCGGCGACCGTCAGCGCAGCGCCGTTGCACTGGAACTCGCAATTCCGCTGCTGGACAGCGCCGGCGGCCAGTCTCTGGAACTGTCCACTGCGGCCCGTTACGACCACTACAACGACGACTCCAGCGTGGGCGGCGCCTTTACCCCGCAGGTGGGCCTGATGTATCACCCGTACGAAGACATGCTGATCCGCGGTAGCTGGGGCAAGAGCTTCCGTGCCCCGGATATGCACCGTCTCTACGCCGGTGACACCCTCGGCTTCGGAGCGGCTGATCTGACCCTGGATACTGGCGAAGTCATCGAAGATCCCTATGACTCCTACTCCGCCGGCAACCTCGACCTGGAAGAGGAAAAAGGCGATTACTGGAACCTGGGCCTGGTATGGACACCCACCGACGATATCGAGATGACCCTGGATGTTTGGGAAATCGAATTGCGCGGTGCCGTGCGCAGCGTCAGCAACCGGGAAATCATCGACGACCCGAACTACAACATGACTGGCAGTTACACCGGCTGTAACCAGTTCAGCGGCCTCGGCTACATCTACACCGTCGACGACGGCATTACGAACCTGCTGTGCATGCGCAAGGGACCAATCAACGCCGCGTTTGAATCCACCCGCGGTATCGACGCCAAGTTCAGCAAGGACTTCGACCTGGGCGAATTCGGTATGCTGGATTTCTCGCTCGAGACTTCCTACGTAGCGGAAAAACTCTATCAAGAGTACGAAGGTGGGGAAGTGGAAGATGCGACCGAGCTGTTCTACACGCCGAAGCTGAAAGCCAACAGCAGCGTCAGCTGGCACAAGGATGCGTACACCGTAAACCTGAGCTACTTCTACACCGGCAAAGCCAAGGGTAACGATTACTTCGAATACCCCGACGGTACCGAAGAACGCGCGTACGACACCCTGGATGCCTACAAGACCATCAACCTTAATGCCAGCTACGAGTTTGCCTGGGATGGCCGCGTAACGTTGGGCGTGAACAATGTGACGGACGAACTGCCGCCGCTGTTCCACGAGTACAACGTGTATCGCAATTCCTTCCCGTACCACGCGGACTGGCTGGGTTACGACGTGATCGGTCGCACCGTATACCTGCGCTACAAGCACAACCTGTAATGGGTTGCGACGGGGCGGGCACACCGCCCCGTCTTTTCAATATTTCCACAATTGGCCGGCACAATTTATTTGCTTCACGAAATTAATTGGGTAGCGCTGGCGAATAAGTATTACGGAAGTCTCTATGAAAAAGTTGTCTCTGTTGCTGCTGCTGTGTCTCGCCAGCCAGGCGTGCCAAACGCAGCCAAAACCGCGCAACGTCGTTTTTATGATCGGCGACGGTATGGGCCCGGCCTATACGACCGGCTACCGCTACTACAAAGACAATCCACAAACAGACTCTGTGGAAACCACCGTATTTGACCGGTTGCTGGTGGGTACCGCCAGCACCTATCCAGACGACGACACCTACGTGACTGACTCGGCCGCCTCGGCGACCGCCCTCGCCACCGGAGTCAAGTCCTACAACGGCGCCATCGGTATCGACGCCGCACACCAGCCGCTCGATTCCCTGCTCAAGCACGCCAAACGCCAGGGCAAGGACACCGCCATCGTCGTCACTTCAGAAATAAACCACGCAACGCCCGCGAGCTTCGTTGCCCACAACGAGTCCCGCCGCAACAAAGACGCCATTGCCGACCACTTTATCGATAACACCATCGATGGCCGGCCGGTGGTCGATTTGTTACTTGGCGGCGGACAGCAATATTTCGCGCGCAGTGATCGCAATCTGGTGCAGGAATTCGAAAGCTTCGGTTACCAGAGCGGCAACAACATCCAGCAACTTCAGGAACTGACCCGATTGCCCGCCATCGGCCTGTTCGCAGACACCGGGCTGCCGCGCGCCATCGACAGCGACACACCGCACCGCCTGTCCACTATGACCGAACAGGCCCTGCACCTGCTGCAAAAAAGTGACAATAAATCCGGGTTTTTCCTGATGATCGAAGGCAGCCAGATCGACTGGTGCGGCCACGCCAACGACATCGCCTGTGCCATGCACGAAATGGACGATTTCGCGCGCAGTATAGAGTTGGTGGAGAAATTTATTCAGGACAACCCGGACACGCTGCTGGTCGTTACCGCCGATCACTCCACAGGTGGATTAAGCCTCGCGGCCACTAAAGATTATCGCTGGCAGACCGATATAGTATCTAAGCAGAAACGCAGCCTCGCAGCCTTTACCGGTCTGATCAACGAAGACGCGGATCTGGAAAAACTTTGGCAGGAAAGTTTCGGCTACGCGCTGCAGCCACAGGATGTGACAGCATTACAGGAAAACCGTAATGACCGCCGCGCGCTCTACGAAACGACGGTAAAAATCAGCAGTAAGTATTCCAACACCGGCTGGACCACCAGCGGCCACGATGCAGTGGACGTTCAGGTATTCGCTACCGGTAAGGGACATGAGCTGTTTCGCGGTTTCCAGGACAATACCGCCATCAGTCAAAGAATCCTCTCGCTCATGGATGGCAAACCTCTCTAATTGTCATGTCACGACAATTGTTGTTTGCGCAGTCCGACGCATGATGCATCGGGCTGCGCGTTTTTTCACTCGACTCAGACCGTCACGTCCAGAGATACATACTCGCCCGCTTTCCCAGAATATTCAGCAAAAACGCCTCTGGCCGACGCTCTCCCGCCAAGCCGCAACACACATGCAACGGCAGCAGGTGTTCCTCCCTCGGGTGACAAAAACGTGCACCGGGCGCGCCCTCCCAATGAATAAGGCGGTCCCTGCGTTCATTTCCATCCAGCGCCTCACTGGTACAGGTTTCCTGAAGCCACCGTTCAAAAGCCGTATTCTGAGCTTGTGATTCGGATGTTTCCGGCGCAAAGAAAGCGCGCATGTTGTGAAAGGAAAACCCGGAACCGATGACCAACAGGTTTTCCCAATCCAGGTTTCGCAGCGCTTCGCCGATTGCCCAGTGCTCCGCCGCATCCAGGTTATTTTTCAGGGATAACTGCACACAGGGAATATCCGCTTGCGGAAATAATATTTTGAGAGGCACAAACAATCCGTGGTCAAACCCTCGGGTCTCATCCAGTGCTGCAGCAATTCCGGCACTGCGCAAAGTGGATTGAACCTCCCCCGCCAGTGCCGGCTCCCCGGGACACGGATACTGAATACGATACGACTCATCGGGAAACCCGTAATAATCATAAATCAGCGGCGGCGCAGCACCGGCCGTGATCGTCGGCGCTTCCTCCTCCCAATGTGCGCTGATCACCAACACCGCCGATGGCTTGCGCAGGCGGCCGGCAATTTTCGACAGGCAATCGACCATTTCTTTATGCCCGGGATCACCCAATAGCGGTAGCGGGCCACCACCGTGGGAGGCGAATAATATTTCCGGAGATGTATTTGCACTCATTACCAATCCTTTACCCTGAGGTTTGCCAGCGTCCTGCGGTACCCTCGTTGGCATTTGATCCAGTCGAGGACTGATCGATAAAGATTCGCTTCAATAGCGCGCCGCCCTTGCGCCACCCGAGCAGGCTTTGCGCGCACAGCACACCGCCAAACATCGCGCCTGCCACACCGCAACTCATGATGTCCTGTCCGGTCAGGTACAAGCCCTTGATACGAGTTTTCGGGCGAAGCCAATCCTGCTCAAAGCGCGACGGGTTGTGATCGAGCCCATAGATTTCCCCGCGGCGGTACCGGCAGAAATAGCGGGTCGACAGCGGTGTCGATAGCTCGCAGTAATCCACCTGCCCTCGCAGTTGCGGGAAATGCCGATACAGGTGCTCCAGTAGACGCTGACTGAATTGCTGCTTGATCGCTTCGTACTCTTCACCCCGCTTACCCCAGGTTTCACCTTTCCACTGTTCAAACCACTCATATTTTGCCGGCGCCACTATCTCGATGGTAGCGCGATCGGGATAGCGTTCGTTGAATGTAGGGTCTTTGGCCGAGGGAAAGGAAATATAAACCAGCGGTATTTCTGCATCGCTGTCGGCCATAAAGGCAGAAACATCCGTTTCGTAATCCGCACTGGGATACAGCCAGTAATTGGTTTTTGGCAACCCCAGTTCCACGGCGGTTTTCTTGAAACCGATATACAGGCAGAAATGTCCCATCGAAGGTTTTACATTGCGCAACTGGCGTAGATAGCCCGCGGCATACGAAGCACTTTGCGGCAGTAACTTTTCAAAAGTATTGAATACACCCGCATTGGAAATCACCGCCGGAGCAAAAATTTCCTGGCCGTCGCTCATCCTAACCCCGGTTACCTTTTTGCCATCCAACAGCAAAGTATCAACGCTGGCATAGGTAAATACCTCACCCCCGCCCTTCTGGATCTGGGGAATAATGGTTTCGGCAATTTTGCTCGCACCACCTACGGGATAAAAACCACCATGGAGATAGTGTTTGGCGATCAGCGCGTGAATGATGAAACTGCCAGTCTTGGGCGTCATCCCATTGTCGCCCCACTGGCCGGTCAACACGGCAATTAACTGCTCGTTATCCGTCAGCTCTCGCAAAACTTCGTAGGTGGTCCTGTTCAGGTAGCGTGGAGCACGGAGTTTGTTGACCGTATTCAGGATGGGGGAGCACCATGAAGGCAGCAGTTTTTGCAGCGCGGCCAACGGCATGGTTTTGGCTACTGCGTGCACCCGCTCCAAGTAGGCTTCAATGGCCGGACGTTCACTGGGGAAGCGTCGCGCCAGCTCATCGACGAACGCCTCACGCCCCGCTTTGAGATCGTATGCTTCATTCCCGAGGCAGATACGGTCATAGGTCTCGTCCATCGGCGCCCATTTGAGTTGACCTCCGGACAGGAAGTCGAACAGTTTGCGGGTCATTGTGGGATGCTCGCCAACATCCCCAATGTAATGGATGCCCACATCCCACTCGTAACCGTTGCGATCGTAGGCGTGGGTAAAGCCGCCAGCGGTGTAATGCTGCTCAAGCACCAGTACTTTCTGCCCCGCCGCGCTGAGCATTGCCGCCGTGGTTAAGCCTCCAATACCAGAGCCGACAACAATGGCATCGTAGGGGCCATTGAGGCGACCGGGGCGGTAGCGTTGGCCAATACGCAGGTGGCCAGGCTTGCCATTCTCTTTGTTGGGCGCCTTATTGGGCGCTGTGCTCCGGGCTGATACCTCTGTGCTCTCGCTCATGGGTGACCTCAGGCTTTATCTATTGTTATACGGCCACCATAGCTCCGGTCACAGCCAGATACAACGCATACCGATACCGCACGGCGATACCTTGTGACTGTGGCAAAAATATATAAAACGTATACACTTCATATATTATCGCCACCCCATAAAACGCGAGAGGCAAAATGGGTATAGTCAAAGTCTCCGATGCGCTGCACGATGAAATACGCCAGGCCAGTGCCGTGATGTCACGCTCGATCAATGCGCAGGCGGAATTCTGGATTCGCATGGGCATGCTCGCCGAGCTGAATCCGGACCTGAGTTACAACCAGCTGTGCAAAAAGCTGTTGCGAGAACCGGCACCAACCCTGGAGGCACTCATCCGTGAATGACATCCAGTTAAAGACGCCGCAGGAACAGGCGCTGATGCGCGAAGCCGGCCAACTTCTAAGCCAGGTCTTCGCCATGCTGGACGAATTCGTCGCGCCCGGTGTGACTACGATGGAAATTGACCGGCAGGTTGAGGACTTTATCGTCAACACCCTGAAGGCACGTCCGGCCAGCAAGGGACAGTACGACTATCCCTATAGTCTCAACACCTCCATTAACGAGGTCGTCTGTCACGGTATGCCCAGTGATAGCGGTATTCTCAACGACGGCGATATCGTCAACCTGGACATTACCCTGGAAAAGAACGGTTTTATCGCCGACTCCAGCAAAATGTACCTGGTGGGCGAGGTATCCCATACCGCCCGGAAGCTGGTGGACACTACCTATGAAGCCATGTGGCGGGGCATCGAATTGGTCCGCCCCGGCAGCACGCTGGGCGACATCGGCCACGCAATCCAGGCCCATGCCGAAGGCAACGGTTACAGCGTGGTACGCGAATACTGCGGTCATGGTATCGGTCGCGAGATGCACGAGGCCCCGCAGGTATTGCACTACGGTCGCCGTGGCACCGGCCCGGTACTGTGCGAAGGTATGACCTTTACCATTGAACCGATGATCAATCAGGGCGCGCGCAAAACGAAGGTCAAAAAAGATGGCTGGACCGTTGTCACCCGAGACAAAAAACTTTCCGCCCAGTGGGAGCATACAGTGCTGGTCACAGCCGATGGATATGAAGTACTTACGCTGAGAGCGGAAGAAAACAAGGGTACCAATTAGAAAATAGCCACGACCGTACCGACTTTTCCGCTTACCAGCACCAGAGAAACTGCGTAACATTGCGAAAAGCGCTGCGTTTTAGCAAGCATACCCGAAATTGGCCGACGAACTTGCGCAAAGGATCCGCGCAATCTGAAATTTATCGGCAAGAGTAGCTGTATCAGATTACCTATACCCGCAAACACAGAATAAGGAGATTACTGTGATTTTTTTTGGTTCCAAGGGGAAAACCGTTCCAGGTCAAATCATTGAGGGCATTGAATGTCCGAATTGTGAAAACCAAAAATTTCTCACCTTCGGTATCATCCGCTACTTCCACCTCTATTGGATACCAACCTTCCCGACCTCCAGAAAGGCCGGTGTGGAGTGCACCCACTGCAAGCGCACATTAATCGGCAAAGAAGTTCCCAAAGATCTCGGAAAAATTATAAAGTCCGAGGTATTCAACAAGAAAAACATTGCCCCGATGTTCTCCGGGACGATTCTGATTGCCTGCTTAATCCTGTTCCTCGCGGCTGCCGTGTCAACCAATGAATCTCAAGAATTCGCTTATATCGAACAGCCGGCGGTCAATGATCTCTACATCGTGCGACTTCCAGAAATATTCGAAGACGCGGATCCAGACTTTCAATACGGCCTACTGAAGATCAGCCGCCTCGATGCCGGCCAGGCAGAACTCCAGGTCAGCAAAACGGGCTACAACCGAGTCAAAGGTGTCCGTAAAGATATTCGGAAACAGAGAACCGCGGATAACAGCTATTTTCAAGAGCAGCCGATTTATATCGACACGGCAAAACTGAAAGAAATGAAAGAATCAGGGGCCATCTACGCAATCGAACGCATTTGACCGTACCTGGGTTTAAGGGTTGGGTTTTACCCCCGACCTGAAAGCCCTCTTTCAGCTAACCGGTAAGCGGCGGCGCTTCCGAGCGCCCCGTTTTTTGGTCCCTCCGCGGCAACCGGCGGTATGTCAGATACATCACAAGCGCGCCAACCAGACTGGCAGCGCCGATGGCAAATACACTGGCCAGCGCCGACAACCACTGCCCAAGCGCCCCCGCCCCAAGGCTACCCACCGAATCCCCCGACGCATCCTGCGCAGTCCAGATCGCATTTATTCGACCGAGGTAGTGATCCGGTGTTGCCTCCTGCACCAGACCGTACTGGAGCAGCGACGAAATCGAAACCAGATAGCCAAACATCGCCAACAACATCAGCGCCGGCACAAAATGTGTGTTCAGCCCCAACAGCGCCAAGCTCGCAAATGCCCCCATAGCGACTCCCAACATAACCTTGCCCGGGCACCGTACATGACTCGCCCAGCCGCTCAGCAAGGCCCCCAGCGTAGCTCCCAGCGGCACAGCGGAATAAATCAGCCCCAACTCAAATGCACCGCCAGCAAATACCGCTTCCACCAACGCGGGAAACAACACCCGCACCCCGGTGGTCAACGTCACCAGCGTACCCACCACCACCACGCCGAGCACAACGCGATTGCGCAGCACAAATCCCACCCCATCAGCCAATGCCCGCAATGGATTCCTCGTGTCCATTGACGGCGGCTGCATTGCCGGCAGGCCCAGTAGCGGAATCAACGTCAATCCCGTCCCAAGTGCCGCCACCAGATAATTCCAGCCCACATGGCTCGCCGCAATAATCGCCCCGCCCACCGCCGGCGAAATCACCGTGGCCAGGCGCATCGACACCATACTCACCGCCCGCGCCTGCACCAAATGCTCACGGCCCACGATAAACGGCATCGCCGCCAACAGCGCCGTCACCCCCAACGCGCCAAAAAAACCATCCCACAGCGCCAGCGCATAAATCGCCCACAACTGCGGCTCCGGCAACCAGGCATTCACCGCCAGCCCCACAAAACCGAACCCGCAGGTAGCGCGCGCAAATAAAATCAGCTTCTTGCGATCGTACTGATCGGCAAGCACCCCCCCCCACAGCAATCCGACAAAAAGGCCGATGCCTTCGACGGCCGTCACCATTCCGACATGGACACTGTCGTTAGTGAGCTGGTACGTTTGCAGCGGAATCGCTACCGACAACATACCGAGGCCAAGCAGTGAAATAGTGCGCGCAATAAACACGTTTCTAAAATGACGGTTGGATTTCAGGATACTGAAATCCACAAAAATACTTTTCTTAGGCATAACAAACTTAATCGTGAATTTTATTACGAAGTAAAAATCTGGGACGCGAAGGCAGAGTGACAGGTACCCGTTTTCAAAAGCGTCGGCGACATGGACGTCGCCGACGCAGCGTACAGGGATGTATCCACAGCGGTTTTGAAAACGGTTATTTGGCGCCCTGCCGCCACAAAATAAAAACAAGACTTACGCACTCTCCGACAGCGCAGCCTCATCAGAACCGGCAACCTCGGCATTCAATATCAAGCGATTAATCAAAGGCCCAAGCGTCTCCAGCGAAGAAGGCGAGAGAATGTCATCGTGGGCACGATCAACCAGACGATGTACATCCAGCGCGCCCACCAGGGGCTTCCAGTCCCGCTCAGGATCGATGTACTCCGGCAACGACTGCTCCGCCGCAAACAACGTCACCCGCCCGTTATACATCGGCGTACGTGCACGAGATAACAACCGCACCGCATCCTGATAATTCGCGAAAATCTGCTGCAAAATCGCCTCCTGCTCAGAACGCATCACCTCATCCTCGTCTTCAACGTTGTCACCACCGGCAAACGCGTCCTGTAACAACCGCGTCTGCTCTTGTTCTGCGCCGACCGCCGCCTCCGCGCCCTGCGGATCATCCCAGTCGTGCACCTCCGCGGGGTAAGTATCCAGCAGCCCCAGGAACGCAACCTCCTCGCCCAGGTCGCGCAGCGCCGCCGCTACCCCGTAAGCCACCGTGCCACCAAGGGAATACCCCAACAGGAAATAAGGCCCCACCGGCTGCACCCGCCGCACAACGTCCAACTGCCGCGCGATCAGCGACTCCATATCCGCACTGGTCGCAATCAACCCGCCCGGGCGCGGTGACTGCAACCCGATCACCGGGCGCTCCGAATTGATATATTGAGTGAGCACCGAGTACTGCCAGGCAAAACCGGAGCCCGGATAAAAGCAGATCAGCGGACGACCGCCACTGCCGGCGCGCAGCGGCAGCACCGCATCAAAACCCTCGCTGCCAAAATCACTCAACATCTCCGACAGCTTCAGGTTCGCCGCCAGCTGCGCCACCGTGGGCGCCGTGATGATCTGGCCCACACTCACCGGCCGCTGCAACTCGCGGCGAACCTCCGCTGCGAGGCGCATCGCCAGCAGTGAGTGGCCACCTAGGGCAAAGAAATCGTCGTCGGCAAATACCTGCTCGCGCTGTAACAGCCGCGCAAAAATATCCGCGAGGCGCGACTCCACACCCCGCGCCGGCAAGCGTCCCGCGCGCGTGTCATCCGCTACCGCATCCGGCAGCGGCAGCGCGCGGCGGTCCAATTTGCCATTGGCACTGAGCGGAAATTCCTCCATCGCCACATAGGCCACCGGCACCATATGCGCCGGCAATCTTGTCGCGAGGCTTGCAGCAACCGCGGTGGTATCCAGCACCTTGTCTGCAGAGGGAATCAGGTAGGCCACCAGCTGGCGGCTGTCCATATTTGAATTTTCCGCCGCGCCCAGTGCCAGGTTCATTGCGCACACCACCGCGTTGGCAACGCCCGGCTCTGCCAGCAGCTGGGTTTCGATTTCCCCCAGTTCCACCCGCAGGCCGCGGATCTTGATCTGGTCATCGGTGCGCCCCAGGTATTCGATATCGCCGCCGGGCAGCCAGCGCACCAGATCGCCGGTGCGGTACATACGCGCACCCGGTTTTGTTGCGTAGGGATCGGCAACGAAGCGTCCGGCAGTAAGCCCGGCGCGGCCGAGGTAGCCCAGCGCCAATTGCATGCCGCTCAGGTACAGCTCTCCGATCGCACCCACTGGTACCTGGCGCAGGCAGTCGTCCAAAACCCGCAAGCGGGTATTCCATACGGGCTTGCCGATGGGAACGCCCGCGCCGGCACCCGCGAAATCACCACTGAGTGCGGGGAAATAACTCACATCCACCGCCGCCTCGGTGGGGCCATACAGGTTGTGCAACTGCGCATCGAAACGGTGAGAAAAGGCCCGGGTCTGGGCGCGGGTCAGCGCCTCGCCGCTGGCGAATACCAGGCGCAGACTGGAGCAACTCTTTTCGCCCACGCCAGTAAAGTGTTCAGTGAATAGCGCGAGCATGGACGGCACGAAGTGCAGGCAGGTCACGCCGAATTCGTCGATGGTGTCCGCCAGCTGTTGCGGATCCCGGTGCGCTTCCGGTTCCGCCATCACCAGGCGCGCGCCCACCATCAGCGGCCAGAAAAATTCCCACACGGAGACATCGAAGCTGCATGGGGTTTTTTGCAACACCACATCGTCGGTGGTCAGCCTATATTCCTGCTGCATCCACAGGATGCGGTTGACGATGGCGCGGTGGGAAACCAGCACACCCTTGGGGCGTCCTGTGGTACCGGAGGTGTAGATCAGGTAGGCCGGGTGATCCGGGGTTAGCAGCGGTGGAACAAAATCCCCGCTCGGTAACGGCGCACGCAAGCCGTCGAATACCAGCAATGGCGACGGCGACAACTCCGCAAAGCGTGCGCACCGTTCTCCGTCGGTGATCAGCAATTGCGGCGCGGCATCTTCCAGCATGAAAGCGAGACGCTCATCCGGATAGCCAAGGTCCAGCGGCAAGTACGCCGCGCCGGCTTCGATCACCGCCATCAGCGCCAGGCTTAACCGCACCGAGCGCGGCAACGCCACCGCCACGATACCGCCGGGGCGCACGCCGGCTTCGATCAACTCCCGCGCCAGCGTCTGCACTTGTGCGCGCACTTCGGAATACGTCAGGGCATCGCGTGCATCGGCGAGCGCCGGAGCGTCTGCGGTGTAGCGCGCCTGCGCGTGCAAAAAATCCCGCAGGTTGCGGGCGGGCAGCATCTGTTCGGTACGATTGACCCGCTCGATCAGCGCCTGCTCCGCTGCCGACAGCAGCGGGGTCTGATCCAGAATACGCTCTGGCGCTTCCAGCAAACCCAGCAACAGGTCGCGGGCGCGCTCGGCAATCCAGCTAGCGTCCGCCACCGCTCCGCGGTTTTCCACCAGCAGGGTCAGCTCGTCGCCGGGAATCACCAGCAGGGCCAGCGGATAGTGGCTGTAGCCGCGATTGTGGATATCGCCTACCACCAGCGGCGCGCCATCGGTGCCAGTCATTTGCTGGTCCAGATAGCTGCTGTCGGGATAGTTCTCGACCACCAGCAGGGTATCGAATAGCTGGCCGCTACCGGCCAGTTGCTGGATTTCCACCAGGCCCAGGCCATCGTTTTCCAACAGTTCGCTGTGACGCCGCTGGATATCCGGCAATTGCGCCCACAAGCTGGCGCTGCGATCCAGCGCCACCCGCACCGGCAGGCTATTGAGGAACAGGCCCACCTGATCCTCGATGCCGGCGATGGCTGCGGTGCGTCCGGACACCGGCGTGCCGAAGACGATATCGCGGCGGCCGCTGATACCCGCAAGCAGTTGCGCCCACACCCCCTGCATAACCGCATTAAGCGTGAGACCGCGGGCGCGGATCTCGCGGTGCAAGCGCGCGGTTACGTCCGCCGGTAATTGCAGGGCAAATTCGGATACCGCGGCACCTTCCTCAGCCTGCTCAAACAGTACACAGGGCTGCACGCCATCAAGCACCCGCTGCCACAGGGCGCGGCTCTGCGCCTGATCCCGTGCGGCCAGCGCGCCCACCACCTGCGCATAGCCCACCGGCAAGGGCGGCAGAGTTGTACGGTCGTCGCGATAGGCCGCTATCAGATCCCGCAACAATAGTGGCGTCGACCAACCGTCGATGACCAGGTGATGAGTCACCAGCAACAGCTGATAAGCGCGCGCCCCGGTGCGCACCAGCGTCGCCCCCAGCATGCCGCCAAAGCGATCCGCGGGATAAGTCTGGGCCAGCATCTCGCGCTCGAGTGCGACCAGTTGTTGCGCGCACTGATCCGCGGCCAAGCCGCTCAGATCCACACTGCGCCAGGGCCATTGCATGGCAGACTTCGGCGGCAGCAGGAAGCGCGGTTCGTCGCAACTCTCACTGTCAAACAGGCCGGCAAGCTGGGGGTAGCGCGTGAGCAGTGCATTTAACGCCCTCTGCAGGCGCGTCTCGTCGAGGGCACCGATAAGGCTCAGGCGGGTGAAGGCGTTGTAGGTGGAAGAATCCGCAGTACTGAAAGACGTGGCCTGTACGTGGAACAGCATCCCCTGCTGCAACGGCAGTACCGGCGCCACATCCAGAAAATCACCGTGACGGGCACGCAGGGTTTCCAGGTCCATGGCCGGGAGCGTCCAGCCCGCGGCGGTATCCTCGGGGGCAACCGATTGCAGTTGCGGCGCCAGTTGCCGTGGCGTGCGCAGGGCGAAAATCTGGCTGGGTTTCAGCAGGTAGCCCGCGTCTCTCAAACGTGTGCAGAGTACGATGGCCGTGATCGAATCACCACCAAGAGCAAAGAAATCGTCCTCGGCGCCTATAGGCTTCGGCAGTTGCAGTACCGCCGCCGCCGCTTCACACAACAGCCGCTCGCGCGCATTGCGCGGCGGCTCGGCCGTATCCCCGCCGGGCTGAATACTGTCGCGCGCCAGCTGCAGCAGCGCGCGGCGATCCACCTTGCCGCTCATATTGCGAGGCAGTGTATCCAGCACCAGTAGCAAGCCGGGCACCGCATACTCCGGCAACTGCGTGCGCAGCAGCGATTGGAGTTCGGCGGCGCGCGCGCGGCATTCACCAGCGCCAACACCGGGAATGGCACAGCAGCCGATCAAACGGTGGGAGTGATTCACTGGCTCGGCGATCACCACCGCGCTCTCGACCTGCGGCAGCAGCGACAGCGCATTTTCCACCTCCCCCAATTCCACCCGGTGGCCGCGCACTTTGACCTGGTCGTCGGTGCGGCCGAGGAATTCCAGCTGGCCCTCGCCATTCCAGCGCACCAGGTCGCCGGTGCGGTACATGCGCTGGCCCATGCCAGCACCGCGGGCAAACGGGTCGGCAACAAAGCGGCTGGCAGTGAGGCCGCCCCGCGCCAGGTAACCGCGGGCCAGGCCGGCGCCGCTCAGGTACAGCTCGCCGATCACGCCCGCCGGCACCGGCTGCAGTGTTGCATCCAACACATAGACCGATGTATTCCCCACCGGGCGCCCCACCACCGGCTGCGCGCTGTCGGCCACGGGCGCGCGCAGCGCATCCACGGTGAATTCGGTGGGGCCATACAGGTTTTGCGCGTCGAGGTCGCGTTGCACACGCTGCTGGTTGCGCAACTGCTGCCACAGCGACGCCGGCGCCGCCTCGCCGCCAATGGCGAGCAGCAGCGGCCGATGCTTACCGGGCGCAAACAGGCCACAGCTGATCATCTGCGCGAGTAGTGATGGCGGCAGGTCGAGGGCGTCGATGCGCCGCTGCTGAATCGCCTGCACCAGTCCCTGCGCGTCCCGCCGCAATTCTTCGTCGAATACCTGCAACTCCTGGCCCAACAACAGCCAGAAAAACTGCACCCAGGACGAGTCGAACGAAAAGGTGTGGGTGTGTGCAGCGCGCAGGCTGCGGCCGCGCTCTCTGTCTGCGAGCCGGGCAATCGCCGGCAAAAAATAACTCTCGCGGTGAGACTGGAACAGGTTCAGCAGCGCGCCCTGGGTATTCATCACTCCCTTGGGGCGGCCGGTGCTGCCGGAAGTGAAAATTACATAGGCGATGGTGTCGGCGGTGATCGGAGCAAAGCGCTCCTTTTGGGTGATCGGCGCTGGGGAAAAGTGTTCGAGTTCTGTTGCCAGTTGATCCAGATCCAGGCGCGGCACCTTTGCCAACGCACAATCCGGGGCCTGCGGAAGGCTGGCCGCAGTGTCGGACAACAACAATGCCGGCTGCGTGTCTTCGCACATGGCTGCGATACGCTCCGCCGGGTATTCCAGGTCAATGGGCAACAGGGTCGCGCCACTGTTCAGCACCGCAAAAATTGCCACCACCGATTCCAGTGAGCGCGGCGCCGCCAGTGCCACCACCTTGCCCGGCCCCATACCGCGGCCGATCAACAGGCGGGTGAGCCGGGCCACCGCCTGTTGCAGCCCGAGAAAATCCAAACTCCTATCGCCACGACCATCGCTATCGCCACCGGCAAACACCAGTGCCCGTGCGCGCGGGCGCTCCTCGGCCTGGAATGTCAGCCAGTCGGCAAGGGTGTATCGCGTACCGTCCAGACTAAAGCGCCGCGCCCGGGCCCAGTGGGCAATCTGCGTACGCTCGCCGTGGCCGTGCAGATCCAGCTGCGCGATGGTTTGCGTTGGCTGCGCTAACCAGCGTGCGAGTCCAGCGCGCAGACGTGCGCCGTGGCGTGTGAGCTCTTCGACACTGTAGCGGCGGCTGTCGGCGCGCAGATCCAGCTGGACCCGTTTGTGATCGCCCTCGCCGTGCACCAGCACCCCGATTTCCAGATCATCCACCGGACCGGTGGCGAGCGCATGAGTATGTGCCGGGGCCCCGGCAAACTCCGCCGCGAGGTCGAAGGGTTTGTAATTGATCACCGGGCCATAAAGCGCCTGCCCGGCAGTATCTGCATCCGCCGCCTGCGCACGCTCGCGCTGGATTTGTTCCGCCGGGTAGCGCTGGTGCGGTCGCACTCTCGCCAGTGCTTTTTTAAATGCCGTGGCGCAACCGTACAGGTTCATATCCGCTTCCAGCGCCACAATAACGGGCAACACATTGACCACCGGCGCCAGCGAGCGAATCGCCACCGAGCCCATCCGCCCCATAAACGGCACACCCACGATTTGGTGATACTGGCCGCTGATACGCGCGAGATAAGCCACCAGCAGCCCCATCAACAGATCCGGTGCGGCCAGTCGTGCGCCACCGGCCACTGCGCACTGCTGCAATTGATCCATGGTGGCTGGCGGCAGATCGACACAATGCCATTGCAAATTCGCCTGCGGCAGGTTTTTACCGGAAACCGGGCGTGCGCTGACGCTCGCTGGTTGCGGGGCATTGTTTAAATAGCCCCGCCAGAATTCGCGGCTTTTTTCCCATTTTTCCGAGGCCTTGTATTCCGCCTGCTCGCGCACCACGTTTTCCACACCGGTAAACGGATTGGCGGGTATAGGTTTGCATTGCAGTTCCGCCGTGTAGATTTCCGCTATGCGGCGGGTGAGCGCGGCGAAGCTGTAGCCGTCGAGATTGATATGGTGGTAGCGCTGGTACCAGAGCGTTTTCGCCGTACCATCTTCATTGGCAACGCGATAAATACGCTGGCAAGTCAGAGATTCGGATTGTGTGCAATCCAGCGATTGACGTGTGTCGAGGCGGATTTCCGACCAGGCTTTCTCGGTGCCCTGTGCGTCTGCGATAAGATCAAAAAACTCCGGGCGTTCAATTTTCTCCGCTGTACACACAGAAATTTTTTGCCGCGGACGCTCGCAGTCAAACACGGCAGTGACGGTATCGGCTTCACTCAACCCATGGCGAATGGCATTGCGCAGAATATCCACGTCGATATCGCCCGGGAGTTCCAGACAGTGTGCAATGACATAGGTAGTGTGTTGCTCGGAAACTTTATCCGCATACCAGATACCTTCCTGGGTGCTGGTAAGCGGCATCCATTGTTTGTTCATGGCGCCTCCTCTTCCCTGACACGTTGCGAGGTCTGTTGCTGAGCCTTTTGACTGACAAAGGGATTGATGGAGAGCCAGTGGGTATCCACATAGCTGCTGCAGGCTTCGCGCGCATCGGGGCCGTGAACCGTTTCCCAGCCAGCGGGCACATCGAGAAATTCGGGCCACAGGCTGTATTCCCCGCTGGTGTTTTTCAAAACCAGAAACTGGTGGGCATCGCTGTCGAACGGGTTGGTATAGTTTTCGCTATTCATGCTGCCTCTCCGGGGTTGTTGGGCCAGCGATTGAAGCTGGCGCGGTGGCGGCAAAGCACCGGGTGCGGGTTTTCGGGACCGCTGTGAACCCATCCCTGGGAGCTGCGGCGCAAACTTCCTGTTTGCGACGCTCCCGAAAACCCGCACCCGCCACTTCGCCTTCACGTTGCAGATTTTTACTTCGTAAGAAAAAAGTAACTTGGTTGACTAGCTGGCTTTTAGCATTACTGCTATCCCCGCAACCAGATTGCGGCGCCAGCAGAGCCAATCGTGGCCAGCGGATACTTCGCGGTAGGTTGTGGGAAATCGTCTTTTCTCCAGCGCTTGCCGTAGTGCGCGGTTGTCATCCAGCATATGTGGTTCGTAAAGACCGACTTCGAGCAGAAATTCAGGCCGCGCTTCCTCTGTCGAACCCAAAATTGTTGTGTTCACCCAGTCATCAAGAGCGGCCAATCCATTGTTCTTGGAATGTTCAGCATGTTCGCGCGGCCACCAGAAGGAGCCGGACTGGCTAAAAGCCTTGCCAAATCTGTGCGGCCAATTCAGTGCGGCCCAGGTTGCCGCAAGGCCACCGTAAGACTGGCCAACAACCAGGGTCTGCTCGGCTTTTTCAGTAATTGATACGGACTGTGCAATCTGGGGCAACAGTTCCTGCTGAATCGCCAGCCAGAACGCCGTATTGCACGGCAGCTCCGTTGCGCGGTGTGTTTCATCAATGGCATCAATCATCAGGTAGGCCGCAGGCGGCAGGTCGCCGCTGCGCGTGCGCTGATCCAGCTCGCCCAGCAGGTTGTCCTGGGTATGCCAGTAATTTCCGTCCAGCAGCATTACCAATGGCAATGCTTGCCGCGGCTGTTCGCTATCGGTGCGGTAGACCCAGATATTGCGCCGGTTGTTCAGGCGCTCGCTGCGCCAGGTGAATTTCTGCAGCGCACTCCTGGGTTCGAAATCCAGCCATTGAGTATCTTGGGGATAAATACCGGACGCGGGGCGGCCCCAGGGGCCGTTGTGTGGTTTCACCGGGTTGAGCGGATCGAAACTTGCGCGGCGGTTTATCAGATCCAGCCACCAGTTTCGGCGATCACCGCCATCCGGCATTGGCAGGTCGGACGCTTGCGCAGGTAAAAAGAAGTAGCTCCCGCACCAGTCATTGGGCAGGCGAGTTTGCCAGTACCAGATATCGGTACCGGTAATCCGCTGCATTTCCGCGGGCGCTTCCCGCACCGGGTGTGGAGTGTGGGAATTAACCTCGATAAATGCAGTCTCGATTTCCGCAGCCGCACACTGCCGCCAGAAAAAAGTGCATGTGTGTTCGCCGGCGCGAACATCGGTTTTCAGCGGCAGGCCACGGCCGGCCAGAATTCGCCACCAGTCATCACTGCCGACGCCCTCCCCGCTCAGGGGAAGTGGTTCCAGGCATGGCAGTGCACTCATGCGGTCACTTCCTCGGATCCCGCACTTGCATCAACCCGATTGCTTTTCGGTTCCGCGCCGGCATTTGCATCCGCCGTCGCCCACACACTGTCTCGCCCGCCGTGCAGGGCGCGTTTGCGGTTGTGGATTGCGGCACAGGTAAATACCAGGGCGAACCCCAGTGCAGTGGCATCCACCGCTACGGCGCCGGCACTGGTGTTTGCCCACAGGCCTGATGCAGGGGCGACCACCGCCACCAGGGTAGTGCCCGGGATCAGCACGCAGCTGGCTGCGCAGGCGGCGAGCAATTGCCAGGTGGCCCGCCCGGCGCCACGCCAAAAGGCATAGGTCACTGTAAGCAGGAAGCTGAAGTAGTACACCCACAGGTAGATATGGTTGATATTAAACGCTAGGCCGCTCGCCCATTTCCCGGCGGCCATGGCGAGGCAAATGCCAATAATCGAACCGAAGCAGACTCCGACGGTGCCCGCGGCCATCCAACGCAGGTTGCGCGGTTGCCGGGGGATATCAGTATCGGTTTTGCGCAGTTTTTTACGGCGTGTTTCGATCCACAACAAATTACCCGAGTAAAACAGGAAGGCGCCACCGAGGCCGAGGCAGAAATAGATCCAGCGCACCAGATCACCGCCGAAGCTGCCGAAATGCAATGCGAAGAAATAATTCACGATTGCACCCCAGCCTTCAGCCTTGCCCGGCAGCATGGAAGTCATCAGCAGTTCGCCGGTGTATGGGTTCATCCCCATGTAACCAGTGACCGGGCCATGCACCAGGGCTGCCGGGTTATAAATAGAGACCCGCACAAACGGCCGCGAAGATTCCAGTCCCAGATACAGAAGCTCCGTGACAGCGAAATCCGGCGCTTCGGTGCGCGCCCGTGCGATCAGTTCGGAGGGCGGCAATAGTCTGTCTGCACTGTATGCCGGGGCCGGCGCCGTGTTCGCCGGTGGCGCCGACACCGGGTAAACCACATCCCGAAGCGCATCGTAGAACTGGTCGTGAAACGCAAACACGATAACCGTCAGGCTGATCACGATATGAAAAGGCAGGCTGGTGATCCCGACCACATTGTGCGCATCCAGCCAGAAACGTTTGTTGTTTTTGCCGCGGCGCAGCGCAAAGAAGTCCTTCACCAGGGTGGGCAACAACAGTATCAGGCCGGAAACCAGGGCGAGGAAATAAAGCACAGCGGCTACGCCAAGAATCCAGATACCCACATATTCACCGTCGAAATCCCCGGGTATTCCGCCCGTGCGGTGCAGCATGTCTACCAGCTCACCAAACAGTGACGGAGTCAGGCTTTCGGTGACGAGTTGCCCCTGCGCATCGAGACTCGCAATGTTTCTGGCTTCAGACAATTTCAGTCCGCGCCCGCCTCCAGACTCGCTCCACTGTATCGGCGCCGCCAGATCTTCGCGTTCGATGGGATACAGACTGAACTCCTGTCGCGCGTCCTGGTGCTGTTGCAGGGTCAGAGCGACCAGGCTGTCCAACTGCGCAGTATCGACCCAGGGCAAGCGCTGCTCCGGAGGACTGATCCAGCGATCCACCGGCTGTTTAAACATCGTAAGGGCACCGGCGAAAAAACCGATAAACAACAGCAGGCCAGTGGTGATTCCGACCCAGGTGTGCAGGCTGCGGTAGACCTTGAGAATATCGCTGCGTACTTTCATCCCAGAGCTCCCTTGACGAAAAACAGCAGACCGTAGGCCAGTACATTCAGCACACCCATTGTCAGTAGCGCGCGGCGCCCGGTGGGAATCAGGTACACAAGGCTGAACGCAATTACCCACAGCGGGGCGATGCTCCACATAACGAACTGGCGCTTGTCCGGCGCGTCGATGCCGCCCGGGCCGATCCAGGCAAACAGGCCAGACAGCGCCAGCGCCAGGGTCAATCCGAGTACGGCGCCAGCAATACTTTTGCTCCACCAATCAGACTGTAATTTGCTTCGCGCGCGCCTTTTCGTAGTTGCCGACGGGACGGCACCGGACTTAGTGTTCACGTTTTTTCACCACACGAACCAAAGGTACAAACGGCAACGCGCCCCACACCAGCATCAGCGCCGCCAACCAGGCGAGAATCGCGGTATTTAGCGGATAGCGAGCACAGGCCATCACCAGTGTTGTTACCAACATCAGGGAACCCAACCATCCCCACACCCGTGCGAGTGGCTTCTCGATCCAGCCCTGGTTTTGGTGACACAGATAAAGAAGTGTCGCACCGGCTAGAAAGCCCGTGGCAAGTAGAGTCAACATGGTGTTTCACCTCGACATTGATATTTTCTTTCCAAGCATTTTTATGGAGTGCTGTGTGTGGAATTTAGTTTTCGCTACTTCTTTAATCTGCCTCCAGAATTAGGCAGCCAGAGTTGCGCCACCATCTACCACTATGTTTTGCATGGTGATATGGCTGGCGGCATCAGAAGCCAGAAATAGAATCGCATTGGCTATTTCCTGCGATGTGGCGATTTTTTTCAGGGGTATACCGAGTTTGTAATCCTCCGGTAAGCCTTCGATGGTGCGCAGGTAGCCGGCGCTGGTGTCTCCGTTAACGTCGGTGAGCATGGTCTGGAGCATGGGCGTATCGGTGGAGCCAGGGCTCACCAAATTGCAACGCACATTATATTCCGCGAGTTCAAGTGCTATGCAGTGGCTAAGGCTTTGAAGTGCGGCTTTGGAAGCGCAGTAGGCGGCCATGTTTTTTCTGGGCACACGGGCTGCATTGGAGGCGATATTGACAATGGCGCCGCTGCGCTGTTGCTTGAAATGTGTTGCCAGATTCCGCAATAAATAGAAAACACCACTGACGTTTGTATCCAGACATCTATGCCAGTCGTCGATGGTGAGACAGTTTTCGGTTTGGCTGTCTATGCTGCCCAGGTGCAACGTTCCGGCTGCATTGACAAGGACTTCGGGACCGAGATTGTCTTGCAACAGCTCGCGTACCGTTGCAGCGACCAGGTAAGGATCGGCAATGTTAAGTTGGCGGATGACATATGGAACGTCGAAGTGCTCGAAGTCGCGATCGAAGCCAATCACGCGGGCACCCAGTTGCTGAAAATTGTCCGCGACAGCGCGTCCGATGCCTCCGGCAGCACCAACAATCCAGACGCTTTTATTCTTGAAATTCCAGACGCTACCATTGGCTGATCCGCTCTTTTGAGAAGACATTGTTCAAGCCTCCTGCTTTTGTTCGATGAGTTCCCACCAACCTTGCAATGTAGGCTCGCGGGCGAGGTCTTCGAAGGTCAGGTGGATACCCAGTGGTTGCCACTGGCCGATAAGCTGCATCACTTGTACTGAGTCGAGGCCGTAGTCGATCAGGTTGTCGTCGGCTTCCGGTTCGCCGGCGCCTTCTTCCAGCAGGGGCAGTATCTGTGCAGTGAGCCAGTGGTAGTCGAGCGCGTGATTAGGAATGGTGTTCGAGCGTAGAAGTTGTCCAGTGGTGATGACGGCACCGCAGCGGCCGGCGACGAAGTCGAGGGCTTGCTGGTGTTCCCCGCGCGAAAAATCGGCAAGGGCATCGGCGATCATGAACGGCTGAATATCGCGCATAAAGGCATCCAGGGCCGTGGTCATGCAGCCGATATGGGCGTAGACACCGCCAATCAACAGCTGGTCCCTGCCCCAGTCGTGCATCAGGGTTTGCAGGGGTGAGCGCTGGAATGCGCTGTAGCGCCACTTGACCAGCATGGTGTCATTTTTTTCCGGTGCCAACGGCCCAACGATGGCGGCCTGGTCGGGGTCGGCGGTGGTGAGACCGGGGCCCCACATGTCGTTGAGCAGTGCGCGTTCCGCGTCGGACTGCTCGGTGGGTTGCGCGGTGTAGACGACCGGCACCCGGTTTTCCCGCGCCCAGTTGCGCAGCGCAATCAGGTTGGCGAGCAGTTTATCCACCAGTGCGCTATCACTTCCGTAGTAGCGCAGGAAATAGTCCTGCATGTCGTGGATCAGCAGCACCGCGCGCGCTGGATCCGGCTGCCACTGCACACGATTTTGCGGCAGGTCTGTGGGCATTTCGTAGGCGGAGATGGCTGGGATACTCATGCGGTTTCCTGTAATTTTTTCTCGGACATCATGTTGCGCAGCGCGACCTTGTCGGTCTTGCCTACGGCGGTGAGCGGTAATGCACTCAGAAACTGGAAGCGGTCTGGCAGTTTGTATTCGGCGAGGCCTTTTTCCCGCAAATAGCGGCGCAGCTGTGGCGGTTTCAATTTGGCGTTCCCGGTAATGACACAGGCGCAGCTCTTTTCTCCCAAACCCTCGTCGGGAATGGCAACCAGCGCCACCTGCTGGATGTCGCCGTGGGTGAGCAGCAGGTTTTCCACTTCTTCGGCGGCAATTTTTTCGCCGCCGCGATTGATCTGGTCTTTTACCCGGCCCACTACTTTCAGGTAGCCGTCTGCGTTCTGTTGCACCAGGTCGCCGGAGCAGTAAAAACCATCGCGGTCGAAGGCGCGGGCGTTCTGCTCCGGCGCCTTGTAATAACCGCGGAAGGTGTAGGGGCCGCGGGTATACAGCAATCCGGTTTCGCCGGTAGCAACAGGCTGGCCCCGTTCATCCAGCACGCGCACCTCGTCGGCGTCGCTCATCGGGCGCCCCTGGGTGGTAAAAATTTTTTCGTCGCTATCATCGAGGCGGGTGTAATTCACCAATCCTTCGGCCATGCCGAACACTTGCTGCAACTGGCAGCCGAGTTCCGCTGGCACTCGACGTGCCATTGCTTCGGCAAAATTGGCACCGCCCACTTGCAGCAGTTGCAAGCTCGCCAGTGGCTGCTCATTCCTTTCAGCGCGATTTTTTTCTAGCCAAAGTGCCACCGCCGACGGCACCAACGCGGCCATAGTGACTTTGTGGCGGGCAATCAAGTTGAAACAGTGTTGCGGCTCCGGTGACTCCGCCAGTACCACGCAACCACCGGCGCTGAACACGCCGAAGGCGCCGGGAGAACTCAGCGGAAAATTGTGCGCGGCGGGCAGTGCGCACAGGTAGCGGGTGGCCGGTGACAGTCGGCAGATCTCCGCGCTGCGGCGCACGCTGTAGTCGTAATCGTTGTGAGTGCGGGGAATCAGTTTCGGGGTGCCGGTACTGCCGCCAGATAATTGAAAAAAGGCCACCTGCGACGGTGGCACAAAAACCGAGGGAGAGACTTCGGTTGAACGCTCGAGGGTACCCGTGTCGCTCTCCAGTGGCAGAAGAGATTGCAAATTTTCGGTGTACTCGGTGTCGCCCAACACAAGTGCATGCAGGTACGGGTGTTTTTTTTGTAATTGCGCCGTGAAGTCGCCGTTGGCAAACAGTTTATGGCGGCTACAGCCAATGAGTAGCGATGGCTGCAGCTGTTCCGCATAGGCGCCGAGTTCCAGCCACTGGTGGCTGAATAATGCATTCACCGGTGCCACACCCAGTTTGAGCAAGGCAAAAAACACCAGGTAGAACTCAGCGATATTCGGCAACTGCACCAGTGCGGTCTGCCCTGCGTGGAGCCCGCGCTCGGCCAGCGCTGCGGCCAGATGCGAAGAGTGTTGATCCAGCTCGCCGTAGCTAAATTTGCGCTCGCCACAAATGATCGCTGTGGCCCCGGGGTTACCGGCGCGCGTAAGCAGGTCGGTGAGCGGGCAGTCGACCCAATAGCCTCGTTCACGGTAGCTTTCCGCCAACGCCAGAGGCCAGGGCGTAAATTCTATCTGCTGGCTCGACTGGGACTTTTGCACGCTGATATCACTCACGCAGTGACCCCCGCTTTTTGCTCGGACTGTTTACGTGATGTGCGTGAGGCCTTGTGTGGGGTGTGAGCTTCCAGGGAAGCACAGGGTAATTCATCGGTACCGGCGCTTTGTTCCTGGCTGAGCTGCGCATCCGGTTCAATACCCAGTGCACTCAACATGGTCTGCAGTTTTGCCCGGGTTTCCTGCCACTCACTGTCCGGATCCGAGTCTTCAACAATACCGGCACCGGCAAACAGTTGCGCGTGATTGTCGGAGAAAATCCCGCAGCGAATTGCCACCGCCCACTCCCCATTACCGTCCCCATCGCACCAACCGACGATGCCGCCGAACAGGCCGCGCTCGAAGGGCTCCACCAGTTGAATCAGCTTGTGCGCCTCGCGGGTGGGGAAGCCGCACAGGGCCGGTGTCGGGTGCAGGCGGCAGGCAACTTGCAGCGCGCTAAGGGATGGATCCGCCAGGGTGCCGCGGATCGGCGTGGACAGGTGCCACATCGCGGAGGTGTGCATCAGCTGCGGTCCTTCCGGCACGTCCAGCGTGCGGCACAGCGGCTGCAGCTGCGCACGGATATCTTCGATCACCAGACTGTGTTCGTAGGCATCCTTGGCAGACTGGGCGAGTTTTTCGCTCACCAGCCGATCCTGCTCCGGGTCCGCAAGGCGACGCGCGGAACCCGCCAAGGGGTTGGAGAACACTTCACTGCCGCGGCGGCGCAACAGCAGTTCCGGGCTGGCGCCAATCAGCTGCGATCCATCGACCAGCGGCAGGCGGAAGTGGTAACCCGCGGGATTCTGCTGCAGCAGGTGGCGGAAGAAAGCATCCAGATCCAGGGGGCCGTCCAGTTCCAGCTCCAGTACCCGCGATAACACCGCCTTGCGAATATCGCTCAGCTGAAAATTGGCAATCACCTGCTGCACCGCCTGCTTGAAACGTGTCTCTTCCGGCACGCTCTTGCATTGGCGTACACGCTGGCAATTACTCGTGACACCAGCATGCGCAGGTGCTGGGTACACACTGTTACTCGCGGCCATATCCCGCTCGACTTCGAGCGCGCGCGAAAACATTTCGTAGCTGCGTGGAATCGACAACTGTGCCGGTCGCGACTGATCGAAGGGGATGGCGCCGATGGCGATGGGGTTGGCGATACCCGCATCGCGAGCGCGCTGGAAGGCTTCACGCAAACGAGTGTGGAACACGGCTTCGCAGGCTGTTGAGCGGGCGTCAGCCTCGCTCTCCGCGCGCAGGCGCGCGCGCCCATGTTCACCCGACTCGGCTATTGCGCGCACCGGCAGGCACAGGCGCTCAAAAATGCCACGGGCGCGGATGCCACAGTGGGAAGACATAAACAGGAATTCCGGCGGGCAATCGGATTCCGGTTTATTGATCGGGCTGTGCGTGCTGGCTACGCGGTTCATGGCGAGGCTCCCAGTAAATAAAACCGGCGATCAACCCGGAATTCAGCAAATTTCGGGCGAGCGCATCCACTCGTCGGCCCGGGCAATGTGATTGCCGGGGCGGACGCTCGATCGGACTGTGGAGAAATAACCCGGGACCTGACGGCTGCGCTTCCTGCGCAAAGGTCCCGGTATACATCCCTGTTACAGGCGGCCCGCGAACGGGCCGGGGGCTTGGATTTCGCGTTGTTTAAAAGGTGTAATTCGCACTCAGGAAGTAATTGCGGCCCAGCTCACGGGAATAAAAACTGGCGCTTTCTTCCTGCAGGTCCACGTCGGCAATATTTTTGATGCCGAAGCGCAGACCAAATGCGTCGTTGAGATCGTAGGATCCAGTCACGTCTGTACGGGTGTATGCCGGCAGTGCACTGCCAGACCAGTCAATCTGCTCACCCATGTAGTTGGCCGACACGTTGCCGTTCAGCGCGTCGTTGATCTGCCAGTTGAGCGAAAGGTTGGCCATGGTTTCCGGCTGGTGCTCGATGTCGATAGGGGCTCCGCCGTAACTGTATTCGGCCTCCAGCATATAGGTGAAGTTGCCGGAAGCGGTGACGGCTTCCGTTAATGCGACTCGCCCATCAACTTCAATACCACGGGTGTGGGAATCCGACAGATTGATCCAAACCCTGGAATCAGTTACCGCGCTATAACTGGCTTGAATCTGGTCTTCAACGTCGTTGTCAAACAACACAGCGCTGAGGCGCCAGGTTTCTTCACGAATCTCAATACCGGCTTCGATATTAACGCTGGTTTCCGGATCGAGATCCGGGTTGCCGGGGATAAAGCATGAGCCACCACAGCTGATAATCCGATACTGTTCGCTGGACTGGTAGGCATCCGGCGCCTTGAACGCCTCACTGACGCCACCTTTCAACACAATCGAATCACTCAGGGTAAAGGTGGCGAAAACTTTCGGCGAGAAGTGATTACCGAATAGCTCGTGATCGTCCACACGACCGCCCAGGGTCAAGTTGAAGCGCTCAGTAATAGCGATCTCATCCTGCGCAAACAGCGAGTTAGTGGCGACGGATTCGGAGCCGGTGGCGGTGTAGGAAACCGCATCCTTCAGTGATTGATCGCGGTATTCGATACCGGCGGTCAGCGCATTGATACTGAGTTCGGTGCTGGCGTAGGCCTTGAAGTAGGTATTTTCTTCGTCCAGGGTGCGATCCTGAGGCGCGTCGTAGCGGCTGTTGTAGTCCTGGATTTCGCTGTCTTCCTGTTTCAGGAATACCACCGTTTTACCCCAGTCCCAGCTGCCGTTGTGGCTCAGGCCGTAGGTGAAACGCTCGATGCTTTGTTCACGAACTGCAGAGGACGCACTGTAAATACCGTAGGGGCGATCATCACTGTTGTAGCTCAGGTCTACATCAAGGCTCTGGCGCTCGGCGAGTTTGATCCGGGTGGTGCTCACCAGGCTCGCAGACTCTTTGGCTTCCAGGCCCGGAACATCCGTGTCGGCGTCGCGATACCAGGCGTCGCGGTCATAGATTTCGCCGCTCAGGGACTGGGTTACGCGGTCGCCCAGCGCGCCGGAAACCGACGCATTCAGGCGCTGCTGGGCGCCCTCTTCACCGCCTTCAATACCGCGGTATTCGGCATTGATCGTACCGTGCCACTCCTGGTCCGGCGCTTTGGTGATGATATTCACTACGCCGCCAATGGCATCGGAACCGTAGAGCGCCGCCATCGGGCCACGCACGATTTCCACCCGCTCGATACTGCCCAAGGGCACGGAGCTGTAATCGAAGTCGCCACCGCGCCACAGGGCGCCGGCGGAGGACACACGCTTACCATCCACCAGAATCAGGGTGTAGCGACCACCCATACCGCGGATCTGGATTTCGTCGCGCCCCAGGGAGTCGGAGCGGTTGTTCACACCCACGGTGTCGCGCAATAGATCAGCGAGGCTGTTGACCGAAGTGCGGGTGATTTCTTCCGCGGTAATCACGCTGGTAAATGCGGGAGAGGTGGCGCTATCGCGGGCATGCAGAGTCGCGGTTACCACCACTTCTTCAGTGCTGTCCGCCTTCTGCTGCGCGTCTTGCTGGGCGTAGGCCGGCAGCGCCGCCACATTCAGCGCAATCAATGCCGCGAGGGTATTTTTCATGAACATGGGTCAGAAACCTCTCCGTATTTAAAATAATTTCCTTTTAATTCCATCTTTTAGGGAATTCTATTTGACGCGAATGGTAGTTGTTCTCATTTGCGCTAACAACTACAACTTTGTGACAAATGCACCAAATAACGGCACCTAACGCAGAAAAGGGCGCCAGCACTCAATATTCCACTTGTCAGCTACAGTTGAAGCGCTCCGCGCAAATTCCGGTTGGATTTCTGCCAACGACAATATCCATGAACAACCAAGGCGAGTTTTGACATGAAAATACTGTACAAGGCGGTGGCCACCGCCACCGGTGGTCGCGACGGCGAAGCCACATCAGACGACGGGCGCCTCAAGGTAAAACTGAGCGTGCCCAAAGCACTGGGCGGCGATGACGGCGAAGGGACAAATCCCGAGCAGATGTTTGCCGCCGGCTACTCCGCTTGTTTTATCGGCGCACTTAAAGCGGTTGCCGACAAAATCGGTACCGAGGTACCAGATGATGTAAGTATTCGCGGCGAGGTGGGGATTGGCCCAGTGGGCAATGGCTTCGGGTTGGATATCGATCTCTTTGTCACGTTGCCGGGTATGGACGCTGCGCAAGCCGAAGACCTGGTGAACAAAGCCCACCAGGTTTGTCCCTACTCCAACGCGACGCGCAACAATGTCGACGTGAGGCTGCACGTCGCGACCTGAGACTTCAGTACCCCAAAAATCTACGCGCGGGAAAATAGTGCTGCACAAATTGCTATGTAGCACTTCCGCACTCGCACGCTGATTTACCGCCGCGGCGATAAGGGCGTAACATGATGTCCTTTTGCTGCAATGGATCGCACCACCACCATGAAATTTGTTCGCAAATTCAGCCTAGCCATACTGGCGCTTCTGCTTGCAGGATTCCTGCTCCCGGAACGAAAAGTCGTACCGGTCGTGGGCGCCAGTGATCATGACTGGAACAAGAATTCGTTTTGGTATGAGCCGTGGGGATCGTCGGGCGTGCACAAGGGTGTGGATATTTTTGCCCGCAAAGGCACCGCCGCGGTAAGCACTACGGATATGCTGATTCTGTATACCGGGCAGGTGGGCAAAGGTGGCAACGTGGTGCTCGGCCTCGGGCCCAAATGGCGCCTGCACTACTTTGCGCATTTGGAGCAGATTGCCGAATCAACCGGCTTTTATGTATCCGCCAGTGAAACCATTGGCACCGTCGGGGATTCTGGAAATGCGGCCGGCAAGCAGCCGCATATGCATTACTCGGTGGTAAGCCTTATCCCCTATCTGTGGAAAATGGATAGCTCGACACAGGGCTGGAAGAAAGCCTTTTACCAGAATCCCATCGAGTACCTGCAGACCGCCCAAGCACACGCGCCTTGATACCTTGCAGGCAGTAACGCCAGTGCGAATAGACCGATCAGGTTGGCGCAATGACCTCCGGCGCCAGCTCCTGCAGCACATGCAGTAAAATCTGAATACGCGATTCATTGGGAAAGTACTTGTTGGCGAGGAGCACAAAACCAAACCGCTTTTCCGGGATAAACGCCACATAGGTGGAAAAACCGCCGGTGGAGCCAGTTTTGTTGATCAGGACGTTTTTCTGTGGCGGCAGTGCCGGGGAAATAACCGTAACCGGGTGATCCGCAGTAACCATTGCGCGCGCGTTGCCAGCCAGTAGCCGGTGCTTATCCAGCGGCAGGCTGTACTGCTCCCAAACCATATCCTGCACGTAGTAATCGGTTTTGAAGAGACCAGCCCTGGTTCTCTGCAGCGCCTGGTCAAGTTCAGCGCCCACCTTGATCATCTGCATCTGTGCAGCAAGGTAACGAGTGAGATCCGAAGCACTGGAGCGCACGCCATATGCCTCCTCACCGAGCAAGCCCATATCCAGGCGCACCGCCTGCTGCTTACTATTGTGCCCTTCGGCGTAGTCCCGCATTTTTTCGTCGGGGACATGAATATAGGTCTCGGCCAGCCCCAAACCGCGAAACACCTTTTCTTCCATCGCCTGCGCAAACGGCTGCCCCAAACTGCGCGCCGCTACCAGGCCCAGTAGCCCGCTGCCAGGATTGGAATAGGTGCGCTTACTCCCGGGTGTGTATTGCGGTTTCCAGTTGCGGAAATAATCGAGTAACTGCTCGTCGCTGCGCACATGCGTAGGAACCTGTAACGGAAAGTGCCCGGCGGTGTGGGTGGCGAGATTCAGGACGGATACGGAATCCATAGCGCTGCCTCGCAACGGCGACAGGTAGCTGCTGACCGGGCTGTTAAGATCCAGCGCACCGCTGGCCTCGGCGTACGCCGCGAGAGTAGCGGTAAAGGTTTTGCTGACCGAGCCGATCTCAAAAAGGGTGTGTTCGGTTACCGGTACACCGCCACCCAAAGCGGTCTCCCCGAGATTGAAGAAATAGGCCTCGCCATCGATAGTCAATGCCAGTGCCATACCCGGTACCTGGTATTGCTCCACTAATGGCTGGATGGCCTCAATAACGATGGTCTCAAGGCGTTGCGGGTCTACGGTAGTGAGGCTGGCGGGTTTTTCTTCCGCACGTACGAATGAACACATCAGCGCCAGGACGACCACTGGCAGACAAGCCGCACACTGGAAGATCACCTCGGATAACGGAGTTCGGGAATAATGTGACGACATGCTGGCCTTCCATTTATTTTGGGTTTTCGTTGCTGGCGCGAAAATACTGGCCGTAGACGCGGAGCCCGCCAAAAAGGGCCATTATTATGAATGTCTGACCTCTGGCCGGGCGCATAGTGCAATATTAGCCTGACCTGGAACTCGAAACCCCGGGCGCCGGTCGGATACACTTTACTGGTCATCGCCGTAAGGAACCTATTCCCGGATCATGCGAGTATTCTTGAAACGAGCCTTTCTTCTGTTGCTGGCGCTGGGTGTACTGGTTGCGGGGGCATTTGTCGTTTTCCCCGGACTCAAGTACGAGCTGTACCGCAAGCTGCCGCCGAAGATCCGCTGGAATATCTCCTATGCCATGACCGACAAATTTGTGGTGGGGATGGTGTATTTTGTAGAGCGCAATAACCAGCTGCTGCTGGTGCGCCATACCTACCAGGACAAGTGGGCCCTGCCCGGGGGCTGGGTGGAACGCAACGAGTCATTTGAGGAATCGGCACGGCGGGAGCTGGACGAAGAGTTGAATATCAAGATCGATGATTTCGAGGTGCTGGAGGTCAACAAGGTGCCACGCTCGGGGATCATCAATATCGCCATTCGCGGGCGCCTCAAGGATCAGGGCGTTGCAATTCGTGACGGTGAAATCTACGGCTATCGTTTTTTCGACCTGCATCGACTTCCAGAGGATGTGATCTATACCCACAAGCCCTATCTGGCACGCTATCTGGAGTCGCGCCGACCGCCGCGGCAGCCTCCAGCAGATCCGCAGCGCACCGAACCCAAGGTTCCTGAGCGCTGAATCCGCCGGCCGAGGCTCAGCCGAAAATCATCACCCCAAATGCCGGCAAAAAAAAAGCCGCCCGCAATGCGGGCGGCTTTTTTCGGTACCGATCACGGGCATCAGGCCCGCAACACTTTAGAAGTTGTAACGGACTTCAGCACCGTAAGTGCGCGGCTCGGAAATGGACGTATAAGGCGTACCAAACACTGCCAGGGTACGGCCGCTCGGAATCGCTGTGCGCTCGTTGTCCAGCAGGTTGCGGCCCCACAATGCCACTTCGTACTGGCCCTGCTCGCTCATCCACACCATGCGGCCGTTCAGACGTTTGTCGTCCTTGCCTACGCCTTTGACATCGCTGAAGCTCGCCAGGTAGCCCGGCTCCAGTTCATCAGTGTTTTCAGCGTAAATGTAGTCCAGGTGCAGGTTGAGATCGCCTACCGCAACCGCCGGAGCCCAGTCGAAGGTCAGTGTATAAGCCGTATTTACGGACCCCTTGGCACGCTCTGTCTGCAGCTCACCGGTGGAGTCGTAGTAATCTTCCCACTGGGACTCTTCATCACGCACGGTGGTCACCAGGCCCAGGCGCAAGGAGTCAGTCGGCAGCCAGTCGATGGTCGCTTCGACACCATTGAACTGTTGATCGCCATTGATCACACGCGGCAATGCATTGGCGGAACCCGGCGGTTTGCTCTCAATGCTGCGCTGACGGTTGTCGATCGCCATGTCGAAATAGCTCAGCTGCACCCGCAGGCTACGCAGCAGGTCACCCTTCACGCCCAGCTCGATGTTTTCCACCTCTTCCGGCTCGATCGGGTTATCTGCAGTGAGCAGGTTAAGGGAGTCGAAACCACCGGATTTGTAGCCGGTGGAGTATGACAGGAAGGCCATCCCGGACTCAGAGAACTCGTACTGGCCAACAAGGCGACCGGTAGTGGCGCTCCAGTCGTCGGAGGCGCGGCGTACGCCCTGATCCACGTTGTAATCATCCGCAGCAGAGAAGATCACGTTCTCCAGGCCATCACGCTGGCTGCCGAAGCTGGTCCCCAGGGTTTCCCAGGTGAACGTCTTCTCATCGGTGCTGTAACGCAGGCCGGCCAGCACGCTGAGCTTTTCAGTCAGCGCGTAATCGAGGTCGACATAGACACCGTAGTTGGTGAAGTCACCGGTGTTTTCTACGGTTTCAGTCCAGTATTCACCCGCGAAATCGGGGCCGAACAGCATGCCACCAATTCCGAGGCCCTGACTGATCATGTCGTAGTACATGGCTTCCTGAGGGAAAGGTCCCTGAGCACCGAATGCCGGCGCGATAAGGGTGGTAAAGGTATTCCAGTCTTCCTCTTCCCACAGGTGGTCGACGGAATCCAGCAGCGCCAGCCCCATGTCACCTGCAGCCCCTTCAATTTGCGCGCGCAGACCCGGGTCATTCACGATATTGGTGGTGACCAGACGGCTGATGGAATCCGTGGTAGCGGATACATCAGTGCGCTGATAGATATCTTCGCGGGAGTAGTTCGCACCCATCACCGCAGTCAGGCGATCGCCAGCGAAGTTAACCTGCAACTCGTGGTAAGTGATGTCAGAGTCAAAGACGTTATCGGTATCCAGATAGCGGGTGATATCTGCCGTACCGTCCTCGTCCTCGCGGTTGGTGGTTTCCCACTGGCGGAAGCTGGAAACCCACTTCAGGCTCCAGTTATCGTCGAAGCTGTGCATCAACTTGGCGTTGACGGTAGACATGGAGCGGGTTTCATTGCCGTCTACCACATCGTTTTCCACAACCGCATCAAATGGATTTTTGCTGTAGCTGTAATCGCTGACCCCGATCGCCTGGCGTGCAGCATTGTCGACTTCATCCCAGTCGTAAGAGAGCTGGGCGGAAGTACTGTCGCTGATCTGCCAAAGGGCCGCAAGGCGACCGGTGACGATATCTTCAGAACCCGCGTCTTTACCACCCGGATACACGTTTTCCAGAATGCCGTCGCGCTGGTAACTCATCAGGTTACCGCGTACGAAGAAATTGTCGCTCAGGGGCGCGTTGACCATGCCTTCCAACTGGGTGAGGCCAAAGTTGCCGGTGCGCGCGGAAACAAACGCATCAAAGTCTGCTTGCGGTGGATTTGGAACCAGGTTCACGGTACCGGCGGCGGCGTTACGGCCAAACAGGGTCCCCTGCGGGCCTTTCAGCACTTCCACGCGCTGCATATCCGCGAAAGACATAGAGGTGGCCGGCGCCGGGACATAGGCGTCGTCGTAGAACACCGCGACGGACGGATCGCCACCGGCGCTGATGTTGGAACTGCGGACGCCACGAATACTGAGCGCAGACTGGGTGATGCCGGATCCGACTTCAAAACCCGGAATATAGTCCGCCATGTCGGCGAGCTTCAGAGCATTGGTGTTTTCAATATCCGCAGTGGAAAAAGTGTCCACCGTTACCGGTACTTCCAGCGTATTCTGTTCACGCTTCTGTGCGGTCACGATGATTTCTTCGAGAATCAGTTCGTTGGCAAAAGCCGGGGTTGCGACACCCGTAGCAATGGCAACAGCGAGGGCAATCGGACTACGCCCGCTCAAGTGAGTTTTAGTCATAGGTCTTCCCACAGGTTTTATTTTTAGATCGAAGAACCTCAAATGCGCAGCAATACCACTCACCACTCTTACCGGCATCCCCACCCTGAGGCGATGTTTCGCTGCGATTTTCTCCGCCATATTGGCCTCGCGAAACTAGCACAGGGTTTGTTACCGAACTACACAGGCGTACCAGTCATCCCAATTTTTTATTCAAAATGCGCACTTTGTTCCAATTCACTGTGACATGAGCACATGCGTTTTTGTGATATGCAGCCCAAAATTTGGGAGAACCGCTACGTTCAGTCCGGCCCTAATAGAACAGCAATTAATACGCCAACCTTAAGGTCGACCAACAGCAGGCCGCCCAAGAGGGGTAGTGAAAAAGGGAAAAAAGCGCGCGAAGGGGAAGGGAAAAGAAAGCGAAAGGCTGAACTGAACGGCAATTATCACCGCAGTACCCGAGGGCACTGCGGTACTCAGAACCGGTTATCAGCCTTTGATCCCATTGGCAATCTGGAAGGCCACGCGGGCCGCGGTGCGCGCAGCGTGGTCTTCGATATCGAAATACGGGTTGAATTCTGCCAGATCCGCAAGACAGACCTTTTTCGATTCCAGCACGGTATCCAGCAGGGGCTCGAACAGCTCGAAGCCCACCCCGCGCCCAGCCGGGGCACTCACTGCAGGCATAATCGCCGCCGGGAAGACATCCAGATCGATGGTGAGATAGACAAAGTCCACCTTATCGATAAATTCAGCAATCTGCTTTTGCACCTGTTCAATCCGCCAGGGCACGATCTCACGATCAGAAATCACCTTCGCTCCCAGCTCTTCTGCGCGCTGATACAGCGCCGGCGTGTTGGCCGTGGCCGCCGCGCCGACACACAGGTAATTGAAGGCGCGACCATTGAGATCACACTGCTCGGCAATCTGGAAAAACGGCGTGCCCGAGGATCCCTGGGGAGCCGGCAAGCGCAGATCCAGGTGCGCATCGAAGTTGATGATGCCGAGACTTTTGTCACGATGCTGCTCACGCATCCAGCGCGCGATACCCTGGTAGCTGCCGTAGGCGATCTCATGACCGCCGCCAAGTACCAGCGGAAAATGTCCCCCGGTCATCAACTCCGTGATCCGGGCACCGAGCATGGCTTGCCCGGATTCCAGATCGTCTTTTTCCACCCGCACGTTGCCCGCGTCGTACAACGGTGCACTGAAGGTTTTGGGTAAATTTGCCATGGCCAGGCGCAGGATACGCGGGCCCTTGGCGGCACCGATGCGCCCTTTATTACGGCGCACACCCTCGTCGGAAGAAAACCCGAGCACGGCGATGCCCGGCGGGCTGTCCAGGTGTAATGGGACTATGTCCTGGTGCCAGCGCCGACCGATTTTGCCGTCTTCACTGTCGACGCGGCCGCTCCACAGGCGCATATCAGCCAGCTGTAACATGGCGACCTCCGAAAATTACCTCAGACGGTTTCAGTGCGCCCATTTCATAGGCGAGCTGATCCGGACTGTCCATGGGCCAGAGCACCATGTCAGCCACCAATCCCGCACGCAACACGCCGCGGCTGCAACAGATCCCCAGGGCGCGAGCGGCCGAGCGGGTTACACCCGCCAGGGCTTCCGCCGGGGTAAGGCCAAAGAAGTTGCAACTCATGTTCATCATCAAGCGCAGAGAGGCGATCGGGCAGGTGCCGGGGTTCAGGTCGGTGGAAATCGCCATGGGCACGCCGGCAGCGCGCAGCTTGTCCACCGGAGGTACACGGGTTTCCTTCAGGGTGTAGAAGGCACCCGGCAGCAGTACTGCAGCCGTGCCGCTCTCGGCCATTGCCGCAACGTCGGCATCGGAGATGTATTCGATGTGATCCACAGACAGTGCACCGGCCCTGGCCGCCATCTCGGTGGCGCCAGTGCGCGCCAACTGTTCCGCATGCACTTTTACCGGCAGGCCCAGCTCTTTCGCGGCGTCGATCACACGCTGACTCTGTTCTACGGAAAACGCGATGTTTTCACAGAACATGTCCACGGCATCGGCGAGCTGCTCTTTGGCAACAGCCGGCAGGATTTCGTTGCACACGAGATCGATGTAGTCGTCGGCGCGCCCATCGTATTCCGGCGGCAGCGCATGAGCGGCGAGGCAGGTGGTGAGAATGTTTACCGGGTAGTGCTGGGCCAGGCGACGAGCGACGCGCAGTTGCTTGAGCTCCGCATCCAGCTCCAGCCCGTAACCGGATTTGATTTCAACGGTGGTCACACCTTCGGACATCAGCGCTTTGAGGCGCGGTTCGGCGCTGTGATACAGGTCTTCGGCACTGGCGGCGCGGGTGGCGCGTACCGTTGAGAGTATGCCGCCGCCGGCACGGGCAACGTCTTCATAGCTCTCGCCGCCGAGGCGACGGGCAAATTCACCGGCGCGGTGGCCGCCGTACACCAGGTGGGTGTGGCAGTCGATCAGCCCCGGCGTCAGCCACTGGCCCTCGCCATCGATGATCTGGTCGGCGGCGGTCTCGGGCAATTCCCGGCGCGGGCCGATCCAGACAATTTTATTCCCGGTCACCGCCACCGCGGCATCTTCAATTGCGCCATAGGCACCCGGCAGAGACGGGTCCATGGTCGCCGCGTGGACATTGGTAATCAGCAGATCACAGCGTTCAGTCATATTGGCTCACTGAATTGGCGTTAATTGTAACGATAGCCCGATTGGGGCTGCTTGGCGCAGATTCTCACACTCACACTAGTGAGGAGCACTGCTCCAGTGCTAGTGGCGGCCGAGTACCGGGTTAGGGTTTTCAGGACCGCTGTGTACCCATCCATGGGCGCTGCGGCGGCGACGTCCTGTCGCCGACGCTCCTGAAAACCCTAACCCGGCACCCAGCCTTCAATTCAAGCTCCGTACTCCGTAGCTTCACAGCCTTCCCTCGTTACGCCTATTGACAGCCGAGGTGCCTGAATTCATAGTTGCGCCATCGCACAGCTTGTATATACAAGAATGTACAACCGGGTAGCCACTTTACCCGAGCAGGCAAAGACCACACAAGTTATGAGTCAGGCGTCACCGGTGTTAACAACAGAAAGACCAGACAGCGGCAGCCAACCACGCTACGCCGCCATCAAGGCCCATATCCGCAGCCAGATCGAAAGCGGCGAATGGCCCGCGCACTTTCGTGTGCCCTCGGAAAACCAGCTCGCCCAGGACTTCGGCGTAAGCCGCATGACCGCCCGCCGCGCCCTGTCGGAACTCACCGACGAAGGCGTGCTGCTGCGCTCCCAGGGCCTAGGCACTTTTGTTGCCGAACCAGTACCTGCCGGTTCCCTGCTGGAAGTGCGCAACATTGCCGACGAAGTCGCCGCCCGCGGTCACAGCTATGCCGCCCGTATCCTCAAGCTCGAACAGACCGAAGCGAGCACCGAAGTCGCCGTCGCCCTCGGCCTCGCCGAAGGTGCTGCCGTATATCACTCGATCATCGTGCACCTGGATAACAACCTGCCGATCCAGTTCGAGGAACGCTATACCAACCCCACGCTGGTGCCGGAATACCTGCAGCAGGACTTCAGCACGACCACGCCAAACGAATACCTCACCCGCGTGGCACCGCTCACCGAGGTGGACACTACGGTGGAGGCCATAGGCGCGGACGAAACCGTTGGCAACGCTCTGGAGGTCAAACCGGGTACCGCGTGCCTGCAAATCTGGCGACGCACCAAAAGCAGCGCCGGCACCGTCAGCTTCGCGCGACTGGTGCACCCGGGAAATCGATACCGGTTGGGCGCACAGCTGAGGTTTTAGCCCTCGTCATGCCGGACTTGATCCGGCATCCAGCAATGCTCTAGCGACAAGGAACTGGATCCCGGCCTTCGCCGGGATGACGAGAGACGAGAGACGAGAAACGAAGAACTGAAATACGAATTGAAGGCGGGGTGCCGGGGAAGGGTTTTCAGGAGCGTCGGCGACAGGACGTCGCCGACGCAGCGCCCAGGGATGGGTTGAAGGGGGGCGCCTAGCCCGGTCCTGAACACCCTTCCCCGGTATCCCGCCGCCACCGGACCAAAATCCGGAGCACCCAATATCACGGGGCCAAAAGCCCATGAGACTTTTTCAAACCAAGAATTTGGAAACGACGAGGCATCCATGACCGATAAACGCCACGATCCCAGCCGTAAAATTGCCGCCCCTACCGGCACCAAGCTGAACGCAAAAAGCTGGCTCACCGAAGCGCCCCTGCGCATGCTGATGAACAACCTGCACCCCGACGTCGCCGAACGTCCGGAAGACCTGGTGGTTTACGGCGGTATCGGCCGCGCCGCGCGCGACTGGGAGTGCTACGACAAAATCGTCGAAGTACTCAAGCGCCTCGAAGACGACGAAACCCTCCTCGTGCAGTCCGGCAAACCCGTCGGCGTGTTCAAAACCCACGCCGACGCCCCCCGCGTACTCATCGCCAACTCCAACCTCGTCCCCCACTGGGCCAACTGGGAACACTTCAACGAGCTGGATAAAAAAGGCCTGGCCATGTACGGCCAGATGACCGCCGGCTCCTGGATCTATATCGGCTCCCAGGGCATCGTCCAGGGCACCTACGAAACCTTTGCCGCAGTCGCCCGCAAACACTTCGATGGCGAAGCGAAAGGAAAGTGGGTGCTGACCGGCGGCCTCGGCGGCATGGGTGGAGCCCAGCCACTGGCCGCCACCATGGCCGGCTTCAGCATGATCGCGGTCGAATGCGATGAAACCCGCATCGACTTCCGCCTGCGCACCGGCTACGTGGACAAGAAAGCCACCAGCCTCGACGAAGCCCTGGCCATGATCAACGAAGCCATGGAAAAAGGCGAAGCCATCTCCGTCGGCCTGCTCGGCAACGCCGCCAACGTATTCCCGGAAATCGTCGAGCGCGGCATCCTGCCCGACTGCGTTACCGACCAGACCTCCGCCCACGACCCGCTGAACGGCTACCTGCCGAAAGGCTGGACCATGGAGCAGGCAGCCGAAATGCGTAAGCAGGACGAAGCCCTGGTGGTGAAAGAAGCCAAGAAATCCATGGGCATTCAGGTAGAAGCCATGCTTGCCCTGCAAGAGCGCGGCGCGGCCACCCTCGACTACGGCAACAACATCCGCCAGATGGCGTTCGAAGTAGGCGTAAAAAACGCATTCGACTTCCCCGGCTTCGTACCGGCCTACATCCGCCCGCTGTTCTGCGAAGGCATCGGCCCCTTCCGCTGGGCGGCACTGTCCGGCAACCCGGAAGACATCTACAAGACCGACGCCAAGGTAAAAGAGCTGATCCCGGACAACCCGCAACTGCACAACTGGCTGGACATGGCGCGCGAGCGCATCCAGTTCCAGGGCCTGCCCGCGCGTATCTGCTGGGTCGGCCTGAAAGACCGCGCGCGCCTGGCGCTGGCGTTCAATGAAATGGTCGCCAACGGCGAACTGGAAGCACCGGTTGTAATCGGCCGCGACCACCTCGACTCCGGCTCCGTAGCCAGCCCCAACCGCGAAACCGAATCCATGATGGACGGCAGCGATGCCGTTTCCGACTGGCCGCTACTGAACGCCCTGCTAAACACCGCCTCCGGTGCCACCTGGGTGAGCCTGCACCACGGCGGCGGCGTGGGTATGGGCTTCTCCCAGCACAGCGGGGTAGTGATCGTGTGCGACGGTACCGAAGCGGCGAAAAAACGCATCGCACGCGTGCTGTGGAACGACCCGGCCACCGGCGTGATGCGCCATGCGGATGCGGGCTACGACATTGCGAAAAACTGCGCGCGCGAGCAGGGCCTGGACCTGCCGATGCTCAAGGATTAATTCCGCAACCCAATAATTTCCTCAACGTAGGAGCCTGCTTGCAGGCGAACAATCCGGGCATTCCCATGAATTCGCCTGCAAGCAGGCTCCTACTGGCAAGAAGCAAATTTAGATTTCGGTGAAAATTTTATGTACCAACTGGAAATCAATCCCGGTCAACTGAGCCTGGAACAACTGCGTCGCGTTGCCCGCGAGCCAGTGCAACTGAGCCTCTCCAAGGACGCCCACGCGGCCATTCACGCCTCCGCCAAAACCGTCGCCGACGTACTGGAACAGGGCCGTACCGTTTACGGAATCAATACCGGCTTTGGCCTGCTGGCCAACACCAGCATCAAGAAAGAAGACCTGGAAACCCTGCAGCGCGCGATCGTTTTATCCCACGCCGCAGGCACCGGTAACTTCATGAGCGAAGACACCGTGCGTCTGCTGATAGTGCTGAAAATCAACTCCCTCGCACGCGGCTTTTCCGGTATTCGCCTGGAAGTGATCGAAGCGCTGATCAAATTGGTCAATGCCGGAGTGTATCCGGCCATTCCAGAAAAAGGTTCTGTGGGCGCTTCCGGCGATCTGGCACCGCTGGCACATATGAGTGTGGTGCTGCTCGGCGAAGGTGAATGTTTTATCAACGGTGAGCGCAAGCCTGCATCCGAAGGTCTGCGCTTTGCAGAAATGCGCCCGGTGGTGCTCGCACCAAAAGAAGGTCTGGCGCTGCTGAACGGCACCCAGGCCTCCACGGCTTTTGCCCTGCAGGGCCTGTTCTCTGCCGAAGACCTGTTTGCCGGTGCCGTGGTAACCGGAGCACTGACACTGGAAGCTGCCAAAGGCTCCCGCCGCCCGTTCGACGATCGTATTCACCTGGTGCGCGGTCAGAAAGCCCAGCGCGATGTGGCCGCGAGCTATCGCGACCTGCTGGGTGAAGGCAGTGAGATTGGCGATTCCCATGTCGACTGCGAAAAGGTACAGGACCCCTATTCCCTGCGCTGCCAGCCTCAGGTTATGGGCGCCTGCCTGCAGCAGATCCGCTTCGCCTCCGAAGTGTTGCTGGCCGAAGCCAATGGTGTTTCCGATAATCCGCTGGTATTCACTGACGTAGAAAATCCGGAAAACTCCGACATTATCTCCGGCGGCAACTTCCACGCCGAACCGGTGGCCATGGTTGCCGACAATCTGGCGCTGGCGATTGCGGAAATCGGCTCCCTGTCCGAGCGCCGCATGGCGCTGTTGATCGACTCCAACCTGTCCGGCCTGCCGCCGTTCCTGGTGGACAACGGCGGGGTGAACTCCGGTTTCATGATCGCGCAGGTTACCTCTGCGGCACTGGCCAGCGAAAACAAGACCTTCGCGCACCCGGCGAGCGTCGACTCCCTGCCCACTTCCGCCAACCAGGAAGACCACGTGTCCATGGCTACCTTCGCCGGCCGCCGCCTGCGCGATATGGCCGACAACACCTGTGGCATTCTCGCCGTGGAACTGCTGGCCGCCTGCCAGGGCCTGGACTTCCGTGCACCGCTGAAGACCACTGAGAAGCTGGAAAACGCCAAAGCTGCCCTGCGTGAACGCGTACCCTTCTACGACAAGGACCGCTACTTCGCGCCAGATATCGAGGAAGCCAAGCAGCTGCTGGCAAGTGCTTACTATCGTGAGTACCTGGTAAACGAAATGCTGCCGAGTAACCAGTAAGCTTCACCCAAACTACCCAAGATTCGCTCACGGAGCGCGATGCTCAAGAGCGAAGGCCCGCGGCTACCGGGGCCCGTTTCTAAAGCTTCACCGCCAGGGATGGCAGTGCGGAGCCCCCTGGGATGGGCATAGGGCTACGCCCAGTCCGCGCCCTGGCAGCAGGGCCGCCACTCCCCTACGTCCAAGCCACCCGAGCCTTCGATACCGCACTGTAGCGGCAAATCGGCAGGAGTCTTCTCCCGGGACCACTGTAAATTCATCCCTGTACGTTGCGTCGGCGACGTCCATGCCGCCGACGCTCCCGAGAGAAGACTCCTGCCGCTTTGCCTTCGCCCCCAGATCCTTTACTCCGTTAGGTCAGTCGCTCACCAAAACCATAACATCAGTCACAATTCGACCCAGAGCAATGTTTACGTTTACGTTAACGTAAACTATCCTTCAGACACTTCTGAGGAAAGGCCCAATGAGCATTACAAAAGCATGAGCACTGCGAGCGCCGACAGCTACAGCATCTCCGAGCTGGCCCAGGAATTCGGGATTACTACCCGCACCATCCGCTTTTACGAAGACAAAGGGCTCCTGAGCCCTGAGCGGCGGGGTCAGACACGTATTTACAAGCCCGAGGACCGGGTGCGCCTGAAGCTGATCCTGCGTGGCAAGCGGCTCGGTTTCTCCCTCGACGAGAGCCGGGAAATCATCGATATGTACGACCCGGCGCACGGCAATGTGGACCAGCTCAATCGCCTCCTCGATCGTATCGACGCCAAACGCCAGCAGTTGCGACAGCAACAGCGAGACATCGAGAAGATGCTCGCCCAGCTGGACGATGCGACCGCCCGTGCCCAGGCGGCGCTGAAAGATCAAACAGACTGAATAAAAACCTTATTTCATAAATAACTCTGACGAATCCAAAGCGGAGCACGCGATGAATACTCCTTACCCAACCCTCAACTTCGGCCTCGGTGAAGACATCGATATGCTGCGGGACATGGTCTACAAATTCTGCCAGGCAGAACTGGCGCCGCGTGCGGCGCAGATCGACGAGGACAACCTGTTCCCTGCCGATATGTGGAAAAAGTTCGGCGAGCTGGGCCTGCTGGGCATGACGGTTGAGGAGGAGTACGGCGGCTCCAATATGGGGTACCTGGCCCACGCGGTGGCGATGGAGGAGATTTCCCGCGCATCCGCTTCTGTCGGCCTGTCATACGGCGCGCACTCCAACCTGTGTGTTAACCAGATCCGCAAGAACGGTACGCCGGAGCAGAAGGCGAAGTATCTGCCGAAGCTGTGTTCCGGTGAACACATCGGTGCGCTGGCGATGAGTGAGCCGAATTCCGGTTCCGATGTGGTGAGCCTGCAGCTGAAGGCGGAGAAGAAAGGCGACCGCTTCATTCTGAACGGCAACAAGATGTGGATCACCAACGGTCCCGACGCGAACACTTACGTGATCTACGCGCGCACCGAGCCGGGCATCAGCTCCGGCGGTATTACGGCGTTTATCGTGGAACGCGGCTTCAAGGGTTTCTCCCAGGCGCAGAAGCTGGACAAGCTGGGCATGCGCGGGTCCAACACCTGTGAGCTGGTGTTCGAGGACTGCGAGGTCCCGGAAGAAAACATTCTCGGCCAGTTGAATGGCGGTGTGCGGGTGCTGATGAGCGGCCTGGATTACGAGCGCACGATTTTGTCCGGTGGCCCGGTGGGGATCATGCAGGCGTGTCTGGATATCGTGGTGCCTTACATTCACGACCGCAAGCAGTTCGGTAAGGCGATCGGTGAGTTCCAGCTGATGCAGGGCAAGGTTGCGGATATGTACGCGGACCTGAATGCGAGCCGTGCGTATCTGTATGCTGTAGCCCGCGCCTGTGATCGCGGTGAGGATTCACGCAAGGATTCTGCAGCCGTGATCCTGTTTACTGCAGAGCGTGCGACGCAGATGGCGCTTCAGGCCATTCAGACCCTGGGCGGAAATGGTTATATCAATGAGTACGCCACTGGCCGCCTGCTGCGCGATGCCAAGCTGTACGAAATTGGCGCCGGTACTTCCGAGATCCGTCGCATGCTGATTGGGCGTGAACTGTTTAACGAGACTCGCTGAGCTTCTCCGGGTCCGCGAGAGCTTCGTTGCGAGTTCCGTGGCGGCCCTGCTGCAAGATCGGGTTGCGGGAACACGGACTAGGCGTCCCCCCTCAACCCATCCATGGGGGCTCTTCTAAAACATCCCTGTTTTAGAAGGTCCTGCAAACCAATACCGGCATCAGTGCCTTATCTTCTGGCATTGAGCACGAATCAACTTCGTATTTTTTATGAACCAGATTCAGAGCAAGATTAATTCCCGCGATCCTGCATTTGCGGAAAATCGTGAACAGATGCAGCAGATCGTCGATGACCTGCGCAACAAGCTCGAAGGCATTGCCAAAGGCGGTAGCGAACGCGCGCGGGAAAAACATGTTTCCCGCGGAAAGCTGTTACCGCGGGATCGCATCGATACGCTGCTGGACCCCGGCAGCCCGTTCCTGGAATTTTCGCAACTCGCCGCCTATGACGTGTACGGCGAAGACGTGCCCGCAGCCGGCATCCTGACCGGTATCGGCACCGTCGCCGGCCAGCCCTGTGTGATCGTGGCCAACGATGCGACGGTGAAAGGCGGTACCTATTACCCATTGACCGTAAAAAAACACCTGCGCGCACAGGCGATTGCCGAGCAGAACAATCTGCCGTGTATTTACCTGGTGGATTCCGGCGGCGCCAACCTGCCGCGCCAGGATGATGTATTCCCGGACCGCGAGCACTTCGGGCGTATCTTCTTTAACCAGGCCAATCTGTCTGCGAAGAACATTCCCCAGATCGCGGTGGTGATGGGCAGCTGTACAGCTGGTGGTGCTTACGTGCCGGCGATGGCGGATGAATCCATCATGGTGAAAGAACAGGCCACGATTTTCCTCGCTGGCCCGCCGCTGGTAAAAGCGGCGACCGGCGAAGAAGTCTCAGCAGAAGAGCTGGGCGGTGCTGAGGTGCACTGCAAGACTTCCGGTGTCTCCGATCACTTTGCCAATAACGATACCCACGCGCTGCAGATTGCGCGCAATTCCGTGGCGCGCCTGAACCGGGTGAAGAATCCGGGGCTGGATGTTCGCAAGCCTGTTGAGCCGATCTATCCGCCAGAAGAGATCTACGGCATTGTGCCGAAGGATTCCCGCCAGCCATTCGATGTGCGCGAGATCATTGCACGGGTTGTGGACGGTTCCGCGTTCGATGAATTCAAGGCACTGTACGGTACGACCCTGGTAACAGGCTTTGCGCGCATTCATGGTTACCCGGTGGGGATCGTGGCGAATAACGGCATCCTGTTTGCCGAGAGCGCACAAAAAGGCGCGCACTTTATTGAGCTGTGTGCACAGCGCAATATTCCGCTGATATTCCTGCAGAACATCACCGGTTTTATGGTGGGCAAGCAGTACGAAGCCGGCGGCATTGCCAAGCACGGCGCGAAGATGGTGACCGCTGTGGCGACAGCAAAAGTGCCCAAGATCACCATTTTGATCGGCGGCTCTTTCGGTGCCGGCAACTACGGCATGTGCGGTCGCGCTTACGATCCCAACTTCCTGTTCATGTGGCCCAACGCACGCATCTCCGTAATGGGTGGTGAGCAGGCGGCTGGTGTTCTGGCACAGGTGAAGAAAGACCAGATGGCGGCACAGGGCGAGGACTGGAGCGAGGAAGAAATCGCCAGGTTCAAACAGCCGATCATCGACGACTATGATCACCAGGGTCACCCCTACTACGCCTCGGCGCGATTGTGGGATGACGGGGTGATCGACCCGAAAGATACGCGCACCGTGTTGGGCCTGTGTCTTGCGGCAGCAACACACAAAGAGCCCGAGGAGACCAAGTTCGGGGTCTTCCGGATGTAATTGCTGTGTCGGAGTAAAACACTCGAAGCGAAGGTTCTGATAGCGTGGCTACTTTGCGGGACCTTCACCGGCATGGATGCCGGTGCAGAGCTTACAGGGATGTATTCACAGCGTGTCCCGCAAAGTAGCCACGCTAGCAGGACCGCCACAGGACCAGCTCCAAAGCCCAGAACCATAGAACCAATTTGAGCGAGAACAACATGACCGAAAAAATGCTGTGCGAAATCGATAGCGAAGGCGTCGCGACGGTAACCTTAAACCGCCCGGAAGTTCATAACGCCTTCGATGACGACCTGATTCGCCAGCTCGGCGAAACCTTCGACAACCTCGCTCGCAGCGGTGGCATCCGCGCACTGGTACTCGCCTCCAACGGCAAGAACTTCTCCGCCGGTGCTGACCTGAACTGGATGAAGCGCGTGGCGGAATACAGCGAAGAAGAAAATCGCAAAGACGCCGCCACCCTCGCCGCCATGCTGCACAAGCTCGACCAGTTCCCCGCCCCCACCATTGCCCGGGTTCAGGGAGCTGCGTTCGGCGGAGCCGTAGGCCTCGTCAGCTGCTGTGACATTGCCGTCGCCGCCCAGCGCGCCAGTTTTTGCCTGAGCGAAGTAAAAATCGGCCTGCTCCCCGCCACCATTAGCCCCTATGTAATCAACGCGATCGGCACGCGCCAGGCGCGGCGCTACTTCGTGACCGCCGAGCGCTTCAGCGCAGAACGCGCGAAGGAAATCGGCCTGGTGTCCGAAGTGGTACACGAGGGCGAGCTGGACCTGACCGTGCAAAAGCTCGTGAACAGCATTACCGACAACGGCCCCAACGCCGTCACCATGGCCAAGCAACTGGCCATGTCCATGTCCAACCGCGTGATCAACGAAGAACTGCAGGGGCAGACCAGTGCCCTGATTGCTGCTGTTCGGGTTTCACCCGAAGGACAGGAAGGGTTGAGCGCATTTTTGGAAAAACGTGCGCCCAGCTGGATGAATACCAGCGAGGAATAAAGCTCGCAGACTGGATCCCGGCTCGAGGCCGGGATGACGACGAACTGTCACCCCGCTACCGGATTAATTCCGGCAAGAAAAAGCGATTTGGGTTCCAGTAGCTACGACGTACAAAAGTTTAAATTGAAGGTCTGGTGCCGGGTGAGCATTTTCAAAACTGTCGGAAACAAGGACGTTTCCGACAGAGCGTACAGGGATGTATTCACAGCGGTTTTGAAAATGCTCACCCGGTGCCAGACCGCCACAGCCCCTAAACAGAGCCAGTTATGATTCGCAAACTGCTAATCGCCAACCGCGGCGAAATTGCCTGTCGTATTATCCGCACTGCACGCCGCCTCGGTGTTGGCACTGTTGCGGTCTACTCCGATGCCGATGCCAACGCCCTGCATGTGCAGCAGGCGGATGAAGCCGTACATCTCGGCCCCGCACCCGCCAGGGAATCCTACCTGGATATCGACAAAGTCATTGCCGCCGCAAAAAAAACCGGCGCCGATGCGATCCATCCCGGTTACGGCTTCCTGTCGGAAAATGCCCACTTCTGCCGCGCCTGTGAAGAAGCCGGCATCATCTTTGTCGGCCCACCCGCCACCGCCATCGAAGCCATGGGCTCCAAGTCGGCCGCCAAACGCATTATGGAAGACGCCCAGGTACCGCTGGTACCCGGCTACCACGGCCACAACCAGGACGCCGGAATTCTCGAAGGCCACGCCAACCGCATCGGTTACCCGGTACTGCTCAAAGCCGCCGCCGGTGGCGGTGGTAAAGGCATGCGCCGCGTCGACAAACCCGAGGAGTTTCACGCCGCCCTGGAAGCCGCCAAGCGCGAAGCCCAAAACGCCTTCAGCGATGACCACATGCTGATCGAACGCTACGTGGTCAACCCGCGCCACGTGGAAATCCAGGTGTTCTGTGACAAGCAGGGCAAAGGCGTTTACCTGTTCGAGCGCGACTGCTCCGTGCAGCGACGCCACCAGAAAGTCGTCGAGGAAGCGCCAGCGCCTGGCCTGCCCGCAGAAACCCGCAAAAAAATGGGCGAAGCCGCCCTGCGCGCCGCCCATGCCATCGGCTACGTGGGCGCCGGCACCGTGGAATTCCTGCTCGACGCCAGCGGCAGTTTCTATTTCATGGAAATGAATACCCGCCTGCAGGTGGAACACCCGGTAACCGAAATGATCACCGGTCAGGACCTGGTCGCCTGGCAACTGGCGGTCGCCGCCGGTGAATCCTTGCCACTGGAGCAGGAAGATCTGCATATCGTCGGGCACGCCTTCGAAGTGCGCATCTACGCCGAAGACCCGGACAACGACTTCCTGCCCGCGACCGGCAAACTGCTCCGGCACCAGCCGCCGGCGGAAGACCGCAGCGTGCGCGTGGATACCGGTGTACAAACCGGTGATGAAATCAGCGTGCACTACGACCCGATGATTTCCAAACTGATCGTACACGGCAGCAACCGCCGCGAGGCCCTGGCCAAGCTGGACCGCGCCCTGCAGCAGTACCAGATCGCCGGGCTGCGCCACAATATCGAATTCCTGCGCCGGGTGATCAATCACACCGCCTTCGTCAACGGCCGGGTGAATACGCACTTTATCGAAGACTACGAACCGGAAATCCTGCAGCAGGAGCAGCAACTGCGCTCCCAGCAGTGCGCAGCGATTGCGGCCTTCCTCCACCACAGCGAAACCCGCGCACAACACCGCTCCGCCCCCAAAATGGATGCGTTTTCCCCCTGGCACAATGGCAGCAACTGGCGTAACGGCCTGACCGTGTGGCGCAGTCAGCGCGTCGAGGTACACGGCAAAGAAATCGAAATCCGCTTCTCCGGTAGCGAAGACAAGCTGCAGTGGCAATGCAGTACCGCCGTCGACGCCCAAGCTGGAGAAATCACCGCGCTGCACGGCCAGAACATGGCGATCATCGACGGACGCCGCCTGAGCTACAGCAGCGTGGCCAGCGGCAACCAGGGCACCGTGTTTATCAGTGGCGAACAAGTGGACTTTGCTGTACTGCCTGCGGACATCGGTGAGGCCAGCGAAGCCGGCCACGGGCTCGAGGCACCCATGAACGGTACCATCGTCACCCTGCTGGTCGAACCCGGTGCGGCGGTAGAAAAAGACCAGCCCCTGCTGGTGATGGAAGCGATGAAAATGGAGCACACCTTGCGGGCGCCCACCATCGGCACCGTGAACCAATTCTTCTGTTCCGCCGGCGAGCTGGTGGCTGGCGGCAGCCTGCTGATCGACTTTGAAGGGGAGAATTCACAATGAACCTGCCTGATCGCGTCAAGATTGTCGAGGTGGGCCCCCGCGACGGCCTGCAAAACGAGAAGCAACCCATTTCCGTGGACACCCGGGTCAAACTCATCGACCTACTGAGTGACAGTGGCCTGCAGGTAATCGAAGCCGGCAGTTTCGTCAGCCCCAAATGGGTACCGCAAATGGCGGCCAGCGAAGAGGTGCTCGCCGGCATCCAGCGCAAGCCCGGCGTTATCTACAGTGCCCTCACCCCCAATATGCTCGGCTACGAGCGCGCACGGGAGGCAAAGGCGGATGAGGTTGCGGTATTTGGCGCGGCCTCCGAGAGTTTTACCCGCAAGAACATCAACTGCTCCATCGAGGAGAGCCTGGAGCGGTTCCGCCCGCTGGCCGAGCAGGCGCGCAAGGATGGTATTCCGGTGCGCGGCTACGTTTCCTGCGTATTGGGCTGCCCGTACGAAGGCGACATCAGAGCCGACAAGGTGGCCGAAGTCAGCGCCGCGCTTCTGGAGATGGGCTGCTATGAAATCAGCCTCGGCGACACCATCGGTGTCGGCACGCCCGAAAAAGCCAAGCGTATGATCGAGACTGTTGCGCGCAGGATCCCCTTGGAAAAGCTCGCAGTGCACTTCCACGATACCTATGGCCAGGCGCTGGCAAACCTCTATGCGGCACTGCAGGTGGGCGTAAGCGTTATCGACTCCGCGGTAGCCGGCCTTGGCGGCTGCCCCTATGCCCGCGGAGCCTCCGGCAACGTGGCCAGCGAAGACGTGCTCTACATGCTCGATGGACTCGGCATTCACACCGGTGTGGATCTCGGCAAACTGGCCGTGGCCGGTAACTTTATCTCGCAGGCGCTGGGGCGGGAAAACGGCTCCAAGGTGGCCCGGGCCATATCCGGGGAATGTGGCAAAGTCGAGGGAGACTGATGGATACCCCGATCAGGGCTTTCAGTTCTTAACGCGGACAAGGTCACGGGTTTCTCTCTGATCTGCTAACATCGGGCGCTCAGTTTTTCAGCGCCCGATAATGAACCAATGAAAGCTTTACGACTCCTTCTGATCTCCCTGACTGCCCTGCTATTGCTGGCTGCCCTGGTGGCGCCAGGCCTGATTGGCCCGAAAGTGGAAGAAACCCTGCAACAGCAGCTGGCCAACCAGCCCAATATCGAAATCACCGGTTACCAGCGCGGCTGGTTCGGCGCAGAAGCCCTGACCCTGCTGAAAGGCAAAGACGGCGCGACCGAAATCCACAGTGCTATCCAGCACGGTCCGGTGGTGTTTACCCGCAACGGCCCGCGCATCGGGGTCATCTACAGTAAGACCCGCCTCAGCGGCCAGCAACTGGAACCGGCGTTGCGCCACCAGCTGGAAGCCTATTACGGCCCGCTCAGCGCCGACGTTGAGCAAAGCCCGCTGCTACTCGAAACCCTGGTAGCCACCGACAACCGGGTAATCAACACCCTGCACCTGCTCCCCATTGATCGAAAAGAGGGCGACCAGGCACTGCGCTTCGAGGGTGCCGAAATCCAGCTGATCACCGATTATCAGGGCCAACAGCAGGACAGCCGCTTCGAGCTCGGTGAATTCGTGCGGATGGATGGCCACCGTGAGGCGCTTTACCTGCAGTCCGCCACCGGCGACTTCAATCTCGATGGCAACGGCGCAGGCACTCTGCAGCTGATGCTGCCACTGGTACGCGCCAACAACGATTCCGGCCCACTGGAGTTGCGCAACGTCACAGCGGATTATGCCGGCGAGCTGGCAGGGGCACGCACGCTGAAAGTGCAAACCAATATCAGCCTGCCAGAAATCCAGTCGGCCACCCCGGCAAGCGCACTAACGCAACAGATGCACCTGCCTGCCATTGGCTATGACGACCTGCACCACTATCTGTACACCCTGTTGCTGACCCCATCTGCGGAGCGCAACTGGGCACAGGTATTCGATCGCCCGCTGAAGATGCAGCAACAACTGGATATCCAGACCGCGAACGGGCCGATGCAGCTGCAGATGGACGTGGACTGGCAGGGCATGCCGCGCAAGCGTCAGCCCAATGACAAACTCTTCTGGATGGATGCGCTCACCGGCGAAGCCAATATCAACGCTGCAGAGCAGGCGCTGATGCAATCCCCGGCAATCATGCAGGCGAGCACACTGAAACAGTATGGATTGCTGATCGAAAATAACGGAGAGCTGACCATGCACCTGCAGCTGGATCGCGGCAATCTTCTGGTCAACGGCCAACCGCTTCCCGCCGACCTGTTTATGCTGGCCATGCTCGGCAATTTCTAATCCCCTGATTTCCCGCCTGTTTCCAAATCAAAAGAAACAGGCGGGATGCCCCCGCCATCTCCAGTCTGACTCCGCCCCCTCTCCAAACAGCCCGCCTCAATTTAGTACGCCAGTGTTTTTGTGACTGTCTAGCACGCTTTCCCCCAAGCTTATCCAGCATTTGCCGCAGAATATGCCAATACTGACAAAACAGCATTTCTCGATATTTTTGCGCACACAAAACCAGCGTAAACCAACTTTTATCCCGGCATATCCCCATGCTGCAGAATGGGGCGCAACGTATCAGTTTGTCACAGGCAACAGAAATCTCTGGAAATAGACCGGCCGGTATGAAAAAACTCGTCGGGCAAATGGCATTTGGCACAACCGTCTCCATAAAAAAACACGCACCCGGGTTGCGTGAAAGCGCCATGCCAAAAAATAACCAGATTAGGGTTCAACATGTTTAATAAAAATAAGATGGCTGTGGCTGTTGCCTCGGCCCTGTGTATCAGTGCGTCTGTCGGCGCCACACAGTCCGGTTTGATTCCGGATAATCTTGCCCAGTGGGCAGCCCCCGACGAGCAACAGGCCATCCAGCCCATGCAGCAGTATGACTGGGATGGCAAAACCAATTTCCAGGTGAAAAAGCAGAACCGCGTTTTCACTGAAGAATCCGGAATTTACGGCGCGCACACTTATATCGTGCAGTTGGAAGAAGCGCCCATCTCTGCCTATGACGGCGGTATCGCCGGCCAGCCGGCCACCCGCAGCCTGGTGCAGGCCGCACGTACCCAGAGTGGCCCCCTCAACCTGAACCAGCCGGAAATCGCCAGCTATCGCAGCCATCTGGAGCAGTCCCGCAACAATGTACTGAACAACGCAATGCAGCAGCAGGGTCTGTCCCTGCAGGTGAAAGATGCGTTCTCCGTTGCCCTGAACGGCTTCACCACCGAGATGACCCAGGAAGAAGCCAAACGCCTGGCCAAGGTTCCGGGCATCAAGCGCATCACCCGCAACACCATCAAGCAGCTGCAGACCTTCAACACCATCGAGCAGACTGGCGCCCAGGCCACCTGGGAACAGGCGGCCACCGCAGCCGGCAAGAACATGGGTGAAGGCATTGTTGTCGGTATCATCGATACCGGTATCAACACTGACCACCCTTCCTTCGCTGCCGAGGGCGGCGACGGCTATGTACACACCAACCCGCTCGGTAACCAGTATCTCGGCGACTGTGTCGACCAGCCCAACCTGTGTAACGACAAGCTGATCGGTGTTTATTCCTACCCGGAAATTACCGCGGCCTACAGCGACCCGGTGTTTGAGGAAAGCCGCCCGGAAGTCGGTGAGGACTACAACAGCCACGGCTCCCACGTAGCGGGTACCGCCGCGGGCAACGTCCTGCACAATGTGCCGTACAAGCTGAGCGAAAACACCGCGCAAGGTAGCGGTATGGAAACCGATCTGGCATTCGACCAGGTTTCCGGTATGGCGCCACACGCCAATATTATTTCCTATCAGGTGTGCTGGCCCGGTGGCTCCGGCGACCCCTACGCGGGCTGCCCCTCGATCACCCTGATCTCTGCGATTGAGCAGGCGGCCATCGACAACGTCGATGTGATCAACTTCTCCATCGGTGGACTCGAGGAAGACCCCTGGCTGGATCCCATCGAGCAAGCGTTCTACAACACCGCCAAGAGCGGCGTATTCATCGCCGTAGCCGCGGGCAACAACGGTCCCGAGCTCAAGAGTGCCGACCACTCATCTCCCTGGCTGACCACCGTTGCGGCGCACACCGCCCAGTCCAGGGTCGACTTTACCGACAAAGAACTGAAAGACATGACCGGTGGTGACACCACACCTCCGGAAAACATTTCCGGCCGTGCGATCACCTTCGAAGATCTGACCGGTCTCGTAGTGAATGCCGCCAATTTCACCAACCCCAACAACAGCTCCACCTACACGCAGCCCAACTGTGACACTGCCTATCCGGAAGGATTTTTCGACTTCGAAGACGACCCGGAAACCGCGATTGACGAAAGCCAGCAACCGGTCATCGTTCTGTGTAAGCGCAGTTCCAGCCCACTGTATAACAAGGGGCTCAACGTTGCTGCGGGCGGCGCCGAGGGTGTAATTGTTTATAACCAGTCGTCTTACTATGACAACTACACGACAATTCCTGACGTCCCTTACACAATCCCGGCTATCCACATCAAAAACAGCGATGGCCTCAAACTGGTGAACTGGTTGGCTTCCGGTGCTGAGCACACCGCCACCATTACCGGTTCCTCTGCGCTTGAAGGCGACCTCGAAGAACAGTACACCGCGTACTTCTCCAGCCGTGGACCGTCCTACTTCGGCATCGACACCCTGTTTGTCGATATCGGTGCTCCCGGTGTAGACATTTACGCTCCGGGTTCCGACGACCAGCCGTTTACTGCCAACCCGAGCACTGCCGACTGGATGTCCATGTCCGGTACCTCTATGGCCAGCCCGCACGTGGCCGGTGCTGCCGCGCTGTTGCGCCAGTCTCACCCGGAATGGTCCGCCATGGAGGTCCAGTCCGCGCTGCTGATGACCGCCAGCAACGACCTGAAAAACTCGGTGTTCCTGAACAATTACAAAACCGATGGTTTCGACTCCAGCCTCCAGGACGCGGGCGCCGGTCGTATGCGCGTGGAACTGGCCGATAAAGCCGGCCTGGTGCTCGACGAGTCCATCGAAAATATGGAAGCGGCCAACCCGAACCTGGGCGGGTTCCCGAAACGCCTGAACACCGCGTACATGGTCGATAACACCTGTACCGAAGAGTGCTCCTGGGTACGTACCTTCACTGCCACCGAAGACGGCAGCTGGAACGCGAGCGGAGAAACCTTTCTCGGCAACTTCGAAATCTCCGTTGCGCCGGCAAGTTTCACCGTGAAGCAAGGTGAGCAGGTCACCCTGACGATTACTGCCACTCACCGGGATACCGCATCGGAAACCCAGTACATCAACCTGAGCGGCAACCAGGGCCAGGTAGTGCTGACCCCGACTTCCGGTAACTCCCCGGTACTGGAACTGCCGGTATGGACCTTCAACGACGCCACCGGTTTGCCGGACTTCGTGAAGGTAGATGCACACCGCACTTCCGGACGCGTGCCCGTTGGCCCGCTGACTACCGACGAGATCAGCGATTTCACCGCCCGTACCTACGGCCTGGTGAAAGCGGATGTGACCAGCCAGCTGGTCTACACCGACACCACCGGCGGCGATCCCTTTGATGACGCAGAACAGGTCATGGTCACACTGACCGAAGTACCGGAAGGCAGCGCGATGGTCGCCTCCCACGTGATCGGGGAAAACACCAACCGTGCACTGGTCTTCATGGGTATGGACAGCAACGGCGACGGCTTGCCATCTGGCGACGAACTGCTGTGCCAGTCCACCACTTATGAAGCGGCCAACTTCTGTACCGTCAACGCACCGCTGGCGGGCACCTACTGGACCGTGGTTTCCAGCCTGGTAAATATTGGCTACAACCAGACCGACGAAGGTCGTGAAATCCAGCTGGCAACCGCCGTGGTCGACCAGGACAACGGTAACCTGACTATCTCCGGCCCGAGCCAGACTTCCGGTTATGAAGAGTTCTCTCTGGACCTGAGCTACAACCTGCCGGAAATGGAGATTGGCGACTACTACTTCGGCGGTTTCGATATCGGTACCAACGCCAACGACGCCGGCAATATCGGCTTTGTGCCGGTCATCGTGAACCAGGTAGACGACGACGTCAGCTTCACTGCGAGCCAGGCCACAGCCAAAGCCGGCGACGTTGTCGACTTCACCATCAGCGTGATTGCCAACAACGAAGCCGAAGCGCGCGCGTTCACCCTAGATACCACCTTCCCGGAAGGCCTGGAGATCATCCCTGAGTCCATCAAGCCGACTGCCAGCACCCCGGCGGAGCCGATGCTGGACAGCAACACCCTGACTCTCGATGGCATTCAGGAAACCACCCGCGACGTGGAGCGTACCTACAAGGTCACTACCTCGCAAAACGACAGCATGTGTGACCTGACGGCAGCCAACTCTCCGTATCCCGATTACCTGGATCTGCGCGAACTGGGCTGGCGCACGCTGGAAGGGGTTGAAGGCAACTACCGCAATTACTTCGAGTACTCCCTCAAGGACCTGATGGCCACGGACCAGGATGTCACCATCCCGTTCCTGAACACCAACCACTTTGACTCCATCAAGATCAGCCCGGCGGGTCTGGTGTACTGGGGCAACCGTCGCCTCTCCTCCATGCACCAAGCATTCCCGGACGGCAACGGCCTGGGTATGCCGGAGCACATCCTCGCGCCTTTCTGGGTCGGTGATAACCAGGTAACGCGCTACAACTCCGGTTACGGTGAGCACGAGCTCAATGCGGGCGTAACCCAGAGTTACACCTACAGCCGCGAGTGGCTGGTACTGGAGTGGGATAACATCGAGCGAGCCAACGCACCAGGTCAAATGGTGGACTTCGAGATGATGCTGCGCACCCAGATCAACTACGAACCGGGTGAGTACGAGATGCTGTTTGCGTACGACAACGTCAACCTGGTGGATGATGAAGGCTCCATCGGCTTCAAGTCCTACCTGGGCACTGTTGTCAGAGATGGCGATATTGCAATGGATGTTTCCGTCGGTACCAATGTTGCCTTCGACAACGTCAGCGACGTGGCGGACGGCAATACGGTTGTGTGTCTGGACTACACCGGTCCGGAAATTTCCAAGTTTGCGGTGAATTTCCAGGCTTACGTTTCCCAGAAAGCAGCGGGTGCCGTGCACACGATTGCCCTGAACAACGGTCTCGCGGGCTCTGAAAACGAAGTGCTGGAAGTGACCCTGGATGTGACCGGTAATATCCAGCTGTCTCCGGTGGATGACATCGAACTGGATGAAGGCGAGTCCGCCGAGTTCATCGTGACTTATGCTGACGAGAACAACGTCAGCAATGTCATCGAACTGATGGGTGAAGGCTTCACTTATGAAGTCAGCGGCCATGAGTCCGGTAGCACTGTCACCATTACGGCCGACGAAACCGCTAATGGCACCCATGAGGTTGAACTGGTGGTTAAGGACTCAGAATCCTCCAACGACCAAGCGGTGCAGCCGTTTACCCTGACCATCAATAAGGTGAATACCGCACCAGAAGCCATGGCTTCCGCCACAAACGGTATGGTCGGTGACACCATCGAGCTGGACGCCAGTGCTTCCACCGATAAGCACGGCGACTCACTGGTATTTAGCTGGACACAGGTTGATGGCCCGGTGGCAGTGCTGGAAAACGCCGCTCAGGCTGTTGCCAGCTTCACCGCCAGCGAAGCCGGGGAGTACCTGTTCGAAGTGACCGTAAGTGATGGTGAGCTGAGTTCCAGCAAAACCGTTACCGTCGCAATTTCCGAAGACGACAGCGACAACGGTGATACCGGCGATACCGGTGACAATGGAGATTCCGGCGACAACGGTGATTCCGGCGATACCGGTGACAATGGAGACTCCGGCGACAGCGGTGATTCCGGCGACAACGGTGATTCCGGCGATACTGGTGACAATGGAGACTCCGGCGACAACGGCGACACCACTTCTGACACCCCCAAGAAGAAGAAATCCGGTGGTTCTACCTCCGCATGGATGCTGCTGATGCTCGGCATCGCCGGCGTCCTGCGTCGCCGCCGTTTCTTCCGTTAATCCCCGCCATGGTTACCCGGCTTCGGTCGGGTAACTTTTTACTGGCAAAAAAAGAGCGGCCAACTGGCCGCTCAACTTTCTCTCACCGTTTACCGGTCTTACCTCAAACTCTTTCAGGAATAGGCGGGACGATTATCCGCCAACGCCAGCCAGCCCCGTACCACGCGGTAAATCACCCAGATCTGGTTCACAAACAGAATCACCATCCCGATCAGGATGACCCAGGTCACGGTACCAATCACCAACCATAGCAACCAGTACCAGAAGGTGCGGATCTGCCAGCGGAAATGCGATTCGGCCAATGTGCCCCGCACATCGTTGCGCTTCACGTAATTGATAATCACGGCCACAAAAAACGGCACCGCTGTAAGCAGGCTGATCGCCTGGATCAGGTATACAAACGTCGTAATATCCCGCGCGGATTGTTCGCGCTCCTTGTCCACAGGACTCGGGTACTGCTCGGACATGGCTCGGTTTCCAGTCAGTCAATCAACAATCAGTGTACGGTGAAATGATCGAAATACACATGCGCGCGCCGCAACTGGTCGCAGCGGCGCTGGTATTCATCTCAACGCCCACTCCGTATGAACATTTTTCTCCCGCCACGACTTCAATTGCTGGATTGAATTGCGCATCAGGCCGAGGATTTCGGTGCGCTGGTGGCGGCAATAATCCCGTTCGCTGTCGATCGTCAGGCGCGCAGCCATGGCCTTGAGGCGGCTGGCAACCATCTCCAGCCCGACGCTCTCCGCCTCGGCGGCGATGGCCTGGGCCTGATGCTGGGCATCGAGCCAGTGTCGGCCAGTCAACGCGCTGGTGAATGCGGTAATCTTCTTCGGCAGCGACGCCAGGCGATCGCCCAACAACTCGGCAAAGGCCAGGTGGCCCAGAGTGTCCCGCTGGCGCTCGAGGGTAATCGGGTTGAATACCTTGGAAGAGCGCCCCGATTTTCCCGCTGGTGCGCTGCTGCGGGTCTTTTCATCCACCCAGCCGAGCAACTGCAGCAGCTGATTGTCGCTGGGACTGACCGGCAACACACCACTGAGACCTCGCGCCACCAGACGCTCACGATCGGCTGCGGTGGGATTCTCCACCATGCCAAAGATCAACAGCGATTCGTTGGCGTAATCCCCGCGGATTTTGCGCGCTGTTTCCACGCCGTCGATCAGCGGCAAGCGTATATCCACCAGTACCAGGTCAAACTTGCCCCGCAATGCCGCATCCGCGCCATCCACACCGTTGGTTTCCCTGCGCACCCGGTGTCCAAGCGCTTCGAGCCGGGTTCGCAGCGTCGGGTGGTTACTGTTCTCAATCAGCAGGATGTCCAGCTCACGCTGACTCTCCTGACGCGTGATTACCGACTCAGCCGCCTCGTTCCCACTGACCTGCCCCGCTCTCTGAATATCCTCGATACCCCCCCGCAGCATTCGGCACTGACCCAAGGCAGCTTCCGCCAACTGGCGGACATCACTGTCCTCAACCCGTGACAGCAGGTTCAGGGTGCTGACCAGGGTTTCCAGCGGTTTGCGCATCCGGTGCCCGGAAATAGACAGAAAATCCCGGTGCTCCTCCTCCTGCTGCTCTGCCGCCGCTTTGGCCTCATCCAGCAGCTTGTCGCGGGTCATCAGCTCATGCACGCGAGACTGCACCTGCCGGAACAGCTTGGCATTCTCTACCTGCAGATCAGCGGCCTGGGCCGCGCCAGACTCACGCGCGGCACTGGCCTGGGCGCTGCCCCTTACGGCCGCCGCTATGGCAACAACCGCAATCACAGCGGAGACCAGTACCCACGCCAGCGGCAACTGGATGCCCAGCAGCCACTCTTCGCCGGGAAAGGCACTGGCGAGCGACGGCACCGTCAATAGTCCGGGAGCGGCCAGCGCGCGCAGGCACAGGCTGCGCGTCGGTCTCAACGCACCAAAACGGGGAAAATCTATGGGGAATAGCGCACCCGCAAGGGTGCCATACGCCGAACGGCGACTGACAATGGTCCTGTTCATCCTTGTAACCACTTGGTGTTGCGCGGGTCAATCCTGCGACCCGGTTGCTGAATAGCGCGTTATTTTTACTATTAACGCCTGCATTCATGTTTCCATGAAGACCGCTCTAACCTCGAGCCACCCTGGCCCTAAGGGGCCATAAATAGCCACTCCGTCGGTCTCTGGCGCGATTGATACTGCAACTTCTCGCGTCAAACAAGTCTATTGTACGCCATTTCACAGAAAAAGCAGTGGAATCCGAGTTACCAGACACTAATTCCACTTACGGCAGACGATATTCAGGCTGCCACTTGCAGCCGCTCCTGCAACATCGCCAGCATACGCTCGGACGGCAGGAACAACCGTATCCCATCACAGTGGCTTAACAACTCTTCATAAAAGTAGTCGAAATGTGTGCAGCCGAGGATAAGAATTTGCACCCCGCTCTTCACCAGGGCGGCAGCAAGATCATCCAGCGCGTGCTGTTGCACGATAACCGCCGGGGACAGCCCGTCCTCAATGTCCTCAACAATCTGCAGGTTGCCAATGCCGATCACCTTGGCCGATGGATTACCGGAGAGAATCTCCCGCTCGATATTGGCGCAACTCTGGCAGTTGGCCGCCAATAGACCGAAATTGCGATAGCGGCGCGTCAGCTCTGCGTACACATCCAGCGGGGAAATAACGGGCACGGTTACCGCCGCGTGTACCGCCTGCAAATCCACAGCGCCGGACAGCGAATTACAGTAAATCATGACCGCTTCGGCGCCATTCTCCACTAGAGACTTAATCGCCTCGATCAGGCGCTCGGTCAGTTCAGCCCGCCCCAGCGCCTGCAGCTGGGTTTGCGCCTGCGGGGAGCTGGATATGGACACACCGACGCCCGCCACCTGGCGGGCAGCGAGGAAATCCAGACCAAATCGGGTATCGGTGGGTGTGCCAGCGACAACACCAATGGTCAGGGAGCTGTGTTCGATATTGTTACGCTGCATTATTTTTCTCCTGCGAACCGCCCCCTCGGACGATCAACTGGCGGTAGCACGCTCCACCGCGGGGCGCTTATTCAGCCACAGCCGGCGCAAACAGTCGAGATACATGCCGTATGGGCGCCCCAGGGCACCAGCAATCAGCACGAATACGCCACTTGCCGTAGCGATCTCCACCAGTGAAGCGCCGCCCAGGGCCATGTTGATGATATACAGCGGCAGCTGGAAACTCAGGAAGACAAAGGTATCCACCATGTAGTTGCGCAGCGCACCAGTGCCGCCCATGTGGCTTACCACCCAGTTGCGGTAAAGACTGAACGGGCGCGCAATCACGGTATTGAAGAACACCGCCAACAGGCGCACCTTCAAATGCTCATTCCAGCTCATACCCGCCAGCAGCAGCTCGATGGGAATCGCAATCGCCCAGGAAAAGCTGTTCATGGCAAACACATCCAACAGCCACTCGCGACGACGGGAGGCCGGCTTTGCCGGGGTGTCGCAAATGTCCGGCTGATCTTCCTCGATCACCATGACGGGCGGTGAAACCGGGATAGCTTCAGTGGCTTTGGAAAGAGGTTGGGGGGACATGGCTACATCTGTCTCGCGCTTATTGCTCATTATTTGCTCACATTGATGAGCAACGCGATTATATCCGCTGGATCGTTAAAATCTAGGCTAGACCTACCATACAGAAGTAATTTCCATACAAAACATCCTAACCGGGGCTTATCGAGATAATAAATATCCTAATAAACCCCTGGCACAGCCAATTTCTCTCCCTTTTTGTAGGCGCAGGGGGTTTCAGCCGGCAGGATCCGCATTAGACTGGCCTTGTATGCAACCTTTTGCATAGCCCTACCCCCTGATTCAGGGCCACCCCCCGGGAACCCACTGACAGCGAGCCCCTATGTCACTGCGATTCGCCGTACTCACCCTGCTGGATATCGAACCTGGCAGCGGCTATGACCTGAAACGCCGCTTTGCGCGCAGCGTTACCCATTTCTGGAGCGCCAGCCACCAGCAGATGTACCGCGAGCTGCACAAACTGCACGAAGAGGGTCTGCTGGACTGTATTGAGCAGGCCCAGGAAGGCCGCCCGGACAAAAAGGTCTACAGCCTGACCGACGCCGGTCGCAAGGCTCTCAAGGCCTGGGCCGAACAGCCAGCCGCGCCACAAAAAATCCGCGACCCCCTGCTGCTGCAGGTGTTTGCCGGCCACCATGTGGATCCGCCGGTAATGCGTGCAGAGCTGGAGCGCCACCTCGCCGAGCACCGCGCGCTGCTGCAAACCTATGAGGAGCAGAACCAGCGTTTCTACAACCGCGACGCCGCCTCACAGCAGCACCTGTGGCTGGCACACCAGCCACTGCTGCTCGGGATTGAAACGGAGAAAACCTGGATTCGCTGGGCGGAGCAGCTGCTCGCGCGACTGGACGATGAGAAACACCTCACGGGCGATTAATTATCGACGGCCCACTAGAGAAGGGACAACAGGTGGTATCACCCGTTATTCAAAAGCGTCTTCGGGAATATGGCATACCACCTCAACACTGTGCCCATCCGGGTCGATGACACAGGCGCTGTAGTAGCTGTCATGGTATTCCGGTCGCAACCCGGGCCCACCATTATCCTTGCCTCCAGCCTGTTTCGCAGCATCGTAAAAGGCCCGTACCGTATCCCGGTCTTCCGCACGAAACGCGATGCTTACTGGAGGCTTGGTTGTGGAGCCGCCCTTGATCAGGAAGTCGGGCTTATCGCCCCAGCCAAACCCGGCCCACTCGGCCATTTCCATGACCAGCTCGTAACCCAAGGGCGCCAGCGCCGCCTGGTAAAACGCTTTACTGCGCTGGTAGTCGTGCACAGTCAGTTTCAAGTGGTCCAGCATTTCGCCCTTCTCCAAAGTGTTGCCGGTTGCTCTGGAGCTCAGTATAGAGTCCCAAAGCCCCGCACCGGTGAAGGGCGAGGCCCGTGAATCAGATAAGCGAAAAGAGGCGCAATAGGCCGTAGAGAACCACACCGGTCCCGAACAGGAACTGCCCGAGAATCAGCGCGCGAATGGCAAAGGTATAGCGCACGATGCGCCCGTGACTTTGGCTGTCGCGGATAAACAGGCGCGATTCCGCGGAGAGCTGCTGCTCCAGTGCCTTTAGCCCGGGAACCGATAGACTTAGCAACTGGCGGCTGCGCGCATCGACGATCCAGAAAACCGCCGACACAATAACAATGAATCCGCCTACAAGAACCAGGATCAGCGGGTGAAACCCCTTCTCCACTGCGGTAAAAACACCACCGTCGGCAAACATCGACAGCACCACAAAGAAATTAAACCCCTTGAGGCGCTGCTCGGCATTAAAGCGATAGTGCTCACACAAGTACTGACGTTCGTCCACTGACAACTTTCCTTCTACAACCGGGCGCGCTCCACGCGCCCCTTTAAAAGCTGGCTCTGACTATCAGGGCACAATCAGCACATCGGTATTGGAACGACCGAGAATCCGCTCGGCGGTATTTCCCAGTACAAAACCGCGAGCGCCTTTGCGTATCCCACGTCCCACCATAATCATGCGCGCCTTGTTACGATCGACAACACGGTTCACTTCCACTGCCGGCTTGCCGGTTACGAAGTGGGTCTTTTTACAGTCGACACCACTATCGGCGATAACCTTGTCGAGCGCGTTCATTAGTGCGCCGGTCTGCTCTCGAAAGGTGTCCAGGTCCGCAACCACATCGGGAACCGGCATACAGGCTACTGCTTCAAAATCGGCACCGAGTGCCTGCGCCGTGGTTCCAGCCAGTTTCAGAACCCGCTGGTTTAGCTCTACATGCAGCGCATTGTTCACCGCCGGATCCAGTGCCGCCACAATTCGGTCGCGCTTGATCCAGTGGGTATTGACTGCAAGCCACAGAGGCACCGGCAGGCTTTCGATAAGACGCCAGTCGATCGAACCGAAACCGCCTTTGCCGAACTGTTTCTGCGCGGTTTTTACCACCAGCGCAAATGCATGTTCTTCCAGGAAATCGTGAGTCCAGGACGGAATGTCCGGATGCCACACCACTTCGCTGGTGGTGCCGTCCGGCAGCTCGGTCTCTTGTTTGAGTGTTTCCAGCCAACTTTCGCGTTCAGTGCGAATGCGGGCGGAAATATCATTGGCGGGATCCTGCACAAACGGCAGCCATTGAATCGGCTCGTAAACAAAACTGACCAGGTGCAGTTGCACCGGCTCTTTACTGGCCAGTTCCAGCGCGCGTCGCAGCGCGATCTGTTCGTGCTTGGGCTTATCGAGGATGACGAGAATTTTCTGCATGACACTTCCTGTATCGTCAGTGGAACGGTCTTATCAACACCAACACCTTGCGATCAGAGAGCATTTAATCACCCGACGCGGTTTTTGTCTGCACCAGTAGTACTCAGTTTCCGGGGGACACAAACAACAAAGCCGGGCAAAAGCCCGGCTTTGTACCGATCACTATACCGGTCACTATCGCACTCAGCGATTGGCGCGGTGATCGATCAGCTCGTCCACAACCGCCGGATCGGCCAGAGTGGAAGTATCACCCAGGGTATCCAGTTCGTTGCTGGCAATCTTGCGCAGGATACGGCGCATGATCTTGCCCGAGCGGGTTTTCGGCAGACCCGGCGCCCACTGGATAATATCCGGTTTGGCGATGGGACCAATTTCCTGCACACACAGGTCGATCAGTTCCTTGCGCAACTCTTCTGACGGCTCACGCCCGTTTTTCAGTGTCACGTAACAGTAAATGCCCTGCCCCTTGATGTCGTGGGGATACCCCACCACAGCGGCCTCGGCGGTATCTTCGTGCAACACGATGGCACTTTCGATTTCCGCAGTACCCAGGCGGTGGCCGGACACATTCAGCACATCGTCGATACGGCCGGTGATCCAGTAGTAGCCATCGGCATCGCGACGCGCACCGTCACCGGTGAAGTAGTAACCGGGGAATGTGGAGAAATAAGTATCGATCATGCGCTGGTGATCGCCGAAAACGCTGCGGATCATGCTCGGCCAGCTGGCCTTCATCACCAGTGCACCCTCACCTTCACCCGCAATCTCCTGACCCTTGTCGTCCAGCAGCGCCGGCTGTACGCCGAAGAAAGGACGCGTGGCAGAACCGGGCTTGAGGTCCGTAGCACCAGGCAGCGGGGTAATCAGGTGCGCACCGGTTTCGGTCTGCCACCAGGTATCCACGATCGGGCAGCGCTTCTCACCCACAACTTCGTAATACCACTCCCAGGCTTCCGGGTTGATTGGTTCGCCCACGGTGCCAAGCAGTTTCAGTGTGCTGCGGTCGCACTTGGTGACGAAGTCATCACCGGCGCCCATCAGCGCGCGGATGGCGGTGGGTGCGGTGTAGAAAATATTGACCTTGTGCTTTTCCACAACCTGCCAGCAGCGGGATGCGTCCGGGTAAGTCGGGACACCTTCAAACATCAGAGAAATGGCGCCGGCACACAGGGGGCCGTAGACAATGTAGCTGTGGCCGGTAATCCAGCCCACATCGGCGGTACACCAGAAGACATCACCCTCTTTGTAATCGAAGGCGTATTTGAACGTCATGGTGGACATCAGCAGGTAGCCCGCGGTGGTGTGCATCACCCCCTTGGGTTTGCCGGTGGAACCGGAGGTGTAGAGAATAAACAGCGGATCTTCCGCATTCATGGACTCCGGTGCGCACTCTTTGCCCTGCTCGGCAACGGACTCGGCGTACCAGATATCGCGCTTGCTATCCCAGTCAATGTTGGCGCCGGTGCGCTTGACCACGATAGCGGTATGCACATCCGGGCAGCTGGCCAGGGCTTTGTCCACATTCGCCTTCAGCGGCACCTTACGGCCACCGCGCAGGCCTTCGTCGGCGGTAATTACCAGGCGGCAGTCGGAATCGAGGATACGGTCTTTGAGAGAGTCGGGAGAAAAGCCGCCAAAAACCACCGAATGCACGGCACCGATACGCGCACACGCAAGCATGGCATAGGCCGCTTCCGGGATCATCGGCATATAGATGCACACGCGGTCGCCCTTGTTGATGCCGCGGGCCTTGAGCAGGTTGGCCAGGCGGCAGACCTGTTCGTGCAGCTCACCGTAAGTGATGTTTTTACTGTCCGCGGGGTCGTCCCCCTCCCAGGTCAGCGCGGTCTGGTTGGCCCGTGCCGGCAGGTGACGGTCAATACAGTTGACCGATACATTCAGCTCACCATCGGCAAACCACGCTGCCTGGCCTTTTTTCAGGTCTTCCTCGCAAACCTTGCTGAAGGGTTTGTTCCACTGCAGGAAATCATTCGCCTGCTGCGACCAGAACGCCTGCGGATCTTCCACAGACTGGCGATACATGCGCTGGTAATCATCGGCGGTAACGAGGGCATCGGCGGCAAAGGCTTGCGGCACCGGGTAAGTGTGCACTTCAGACATTGTTTTCTCCCTTATTAGTATTATCGGGGTGCGCGCACCGCCCTTCGCTGAGGGACGCGCGAGCCGGGACAATGCCCGGAGCAGCTTCAGATACGCGCTTGGGGATGAATTATGACTCCCCATTTCCCGACAAGTTATACCACTGGCAGCGGCTTAATGACAACGCTGTCACAAATGCTTTCACCCCATCATAGCCTGCCCGCTTTTGCGATTCCCACCCCGGCGACCGGATTCCCGTGCCTTTTTTCTCACTCCCATGCACAATAGCCAAAAGTGATCACATTTCTGGAGTTGCAATTATGGCTGCGAAATTACTGCGTATCAGCGAAGGCCGCGGGGAGAAAGAAGCGGGGCCGATTGCCCCGGATAAAGTGCTGGCGGGCATGCCCCAGCAACTCACCGAGCATTTCTTTACCAACAGCAAAGGCAATTTCTTCTGCGGCATCTGGTCGTCCGATACCGGCAAGTGGACACTCACTTACAGTGAGGACGAGTTCTGCTACATCATCGAAGGCGAGGCCATCATTACCGATGCCGATGGCACCAGCGAAACGGTGACTACTGGCGACGCCTTCTGTATTCCCGCTGGCTTTAGCGGCACCTGGGAAACCATCGGCAGTGTGAAGAAGTTTTACGCGATTTACGAAGAGTAAGTTGCGCGAAAACCAAGCACCGCGCGAACCGGGAGCTGGATACGGCCAACGCCGTATTCAGCTGCCGATCAATCCATTCAGGTGTGCAACCACACTGCGCCCCAGCGCCGACAGCGCGTAACCGCCTTCCAGTGTCGATACGATGCGCCCGTCACAGTGCCGCTCGGCAAACATCCGCAATTGCTCGGTTACCCAGCGGTAGTCATCTTCGCGAAAACGCAATTGCGCCATTGCATCCTCAATGTGGCCGTCAAATCCCGCGGAGATAAACAGCATCTGCGGGCGGAAAGCTTCCAGCGCAGGTAACCAGTCTGTCTCTACCAGCGCGCGCAGTACGTCACCATTCGCTCCCGCCTCCAGCGGCGTATTGACGATATTGCCCGGCACGTCGCCGGTACCGGTGAACGGATAAAGTGGCGCCTGAAAACTCGAGCACAGCAGGTAGCCCTCGCGGCCAGAAACAAAATCTTCAGTGCCGTTGCCGTGATGCACATCGAAATCCAGGATCGCCACGCGTTCAAGCCCATGCGCGGAGCGGGCATGAGCCGCGCCAATGGCAATATTGTTAAACAGGCAGAACCCCATAGCCTTGCCCATTTCCGCGTGGTGCCCCGGCGGGCGCACAGAGCAGAAGGCCGAATTCAGTTCGCCGGCCATCACTTTATTCACAGCCGCCACCGCGGCACCGGCCGCGTGCAGGGCCGCCTCCAGGCTGTGCGGGCACATACGGGTATCCTCATCGAGGACTTCCACCCCTTCCTGCGGCGCACGCTCGAATATCGAGGTGACATACTCCGGCGTATGCACCAGCTCCAACTGCGCGCGGGTTACTTTCGGGGCGTCGAAATGCCGCAGCACAAACTCCAGGCCACTGCTGAGCAGTTGATCCTGGATCGCACTCAGTCGCGCCGGGCTTTCCGGGTGCTCATTCCCCATATCGTGCAGGCCACAGGCCGGGCTCGAGAAAAATCCCACGGTCGACATGACTATTCCTTATTGTTTCCTGGGGCTTCCGACTGGTCTTGCGCGTCACTACCGCCAAGCAAATCGAGCTCGAGATACAGTTCATCCATGCTGTCACCCGGACGGGCCACAAAGCCATTATTTTCAAATATCGACAACATCGGTTTGTTGTCCCGGCGTACACAGGCAAACATTTTACCGATGCCGCGCTTGCGCGCGATCAGCTCCATTTCTTTGAGCAATGTGGTGGCAATACCCTTACCGCGGCGGCTTTCCTTGATCACGAAGGCGACTTCGCAGCTGTTGTCCGCTTCCAGAAAATAGTAACGCCCAACCCCCTGGATCACTTCGCGTCCGCCATCGTTATCGATAAAGCAAAGGGCCAGGTCACGCTGTTGATCAACGCTGACCAGGCTGCAGGATTTCTCCCGCGACATCTGCGTGACGTGGTGGTTGTAACGCATCATCAGGGTTTCTTTATTGTGGGTGTAGAAGAACTCCTGCAACCTGCGCTCATCAGCGGGACGCAGGGGGCGCAACGTATAGCGAATCCCGCCAAAGGTGTAGCGCTTCTGCTCCACCGCGCCCAGCTCCGGCACCGAGGTGGGCGCCTGTTCCTGATACTCTGGCACCCAGTAAAATTCGCGCACTTTTTCCAATAATTCGCGCCGGAAATCCGGGTGCGCGATGCGAATCATCTCCAGTGTTCGCTCCCGCACGCTCTTGCCGCGCAGGGATGCGATGCCGTATTCGGTGACAACGTAATGCACGTGTGCGCGCGAGGTTACCACCCCGCTGCCGGGCGTCAGGGCGGCAACGATACGCGAGATCAACTTGCCGTCTTTATCCCGCGCGGTGGACGGTAATGCAATGATCGGCTTGCCACCCTTGCTCAGGGCCGCGCCGCGAATAAAGTCCACCTGGCCACCGATCCCGCTGTACAGCAGTCGTCCGATGGAGTCGGAAACCACCTGCCCGGTCAGGTCGACCTCGATGGCGCTGTTGATCGCGACCATTTTGTCATTGCGGGCAATTTTCACCGGCGAGCTGACATGCTCTGCGGGGTACAGCTCCACATGGGGATTGCCGTCGACAAAGTCGTACAACATTTTTGAGCCCATGCAGTAGCTGGTGATGGTTTTGCCGGTGTGGAAGGTTTTCTTGCGGTTGTTGATCACACCGCTTTTCATCAGGCGTGCAACACCGTCGGAAATCATTTCGGAATGGATCCCCAGGTCCTTGTGGTTTCCCAGGTAGCGCAAAACCGCATCGTGAACTTTGCCCATGCCAATCTGCAGGGTCGCTCCATTCTCCACCAGCAGTGATACATACTGCCCGATCTGTTCGACCGCCTGATCCATTTCCGGCGGCGGCGATTCTGGAATAGGCACTTCTGCAGTCATCCACGCATGGATCTGATCGCGGTGAATAAAGCTGTGACCACTGGTACGGGGCATGGCCGGATTGACCTGGGCGATCACGATGCTGGCATTTTTTACCGCCGCAGAGACGACATCAACGCTGACCCCGAGCGAGCAGTAACCGAGCTCGTCCGGCGGGCTGACCATGATCAGCGCTGCGTCCAGGGGCAGCACGTGATCCCGGAACAGTTTCGGAACCTCGGACAGAAACGTCGGGGTGTAGTCGGCACGCCCTTCGGCTATGGCATTGCGAACGGCGGTGCCGCCGATGTAGAGGGCATTGATGCTGAACAGCTCGGCGTATTTGCGGTCGGCCCAGATGTTGTCGGACAGGGTGAAGACCTGGGTGACCTGAATATCATTGAGCCCGCGGCTGTTGTCGATCAGGTCGGCCATCAGGGCGTCTGGCACGGCGGCGTGTGAGCCGATGAAAATACGACAGCCGCTCTTCAGCAGCTGATCCCAGTGGAGGTGTGCACTGGTTTTTGGATCAGTCAGGGATGACATTTTATGGCTGGCTTCCTACCTTGGTTGGGTCATGGTAGGCGGATGGACTCAGGGTCACAAGATCGACTCTGGAATTCGGGGTCCCGTCTAAGCAAATCCAGTGGCGACAAAGCACTGGGGGTTAGTTTTTGAAACCGCTGTGGATACATCCCTGTACGCTGCGTCGGCGACGTCCCTGTCGCCGACGCTTTCAAAAACTAACCCCCAGCACTTTGTCTTCACATCGAGTCTGAGCTCGGATCACATAAGCTAACGAAGAACATAATTACGAATAGAAGGCAGAATACCGGACCAGCTATAAACCACCACCTCTCCGAAGAATACTATCTAAGCCGGCTCAGCCATCTGCACCGGAATAGTATTGGTACTACGCTCAACCCGGTTTTTCTCATCCAGATAAACCAGCTTCGGCTTAAAAGCATCCGCCTCGGATTCAGACATCTGCGCATAGGCCGCAATGATGATCCGGTCACCAACTTGCACCCGGCGCGCGGCGGCGCCGTTCATGGAAATGATCCCGGATCCGCGCTCGGCCAGGATCACATAGGTGTGGAAGCGCTCGCCGTTGGACACATTGTAAATATCGATCTTCTCGAACTCGCGCAGCCCGGCCAGCTCCACCAGGTCTTCATCGATAGCACAGGAGCCGTCGTACCACAGTTCTGCCTGGGTCACCGCAGCCATGTGCAGCTTGCCTTTGAGCATCTCAATTTGCATTTTGCGACCTCCCGTTACATCGCCCATTACATGGAGAGAGAAACATTGTCGATCAGGCGCGCACCGCTGGTGTACATCGCGCCCAACAGCGTAATCTCGCGGTCGTCGTGTGCTGCTGGCTGCAGGTCGCGGCTGTTGCAGATGGAGAAGTAATCCACCTTGAAGCCCGCCTGCTCGATGCGAGCCTTCGCTTCGTCTTCCAGCGCAGTGAAGTCCCGGCGGCCGCTTTCGATCGCCTCGCGCGCCCAGTTCAGTGACTGGTTCAGGATTGCGACCTTGGGACGTTCTTCTTCGGTCAGGTAACCATTGCGCGAGCTCATCGCCAGACCGTCGGCCTCACGGTGCACCGGTGCCGCAACGATCTCCACCGGGATACACAGGTCTTCCACCATGCGGCGGATCACCGCCAATTGCTGGAAATCCTTGGCCCCGAAGACGGCCCTGTCCGGCTGCACAATGTTGAACAGTTTGGAGACTACCGTGGTCACCCCTTCAAAGTGGCCCGGGCGGCTGGCGCCGCACAGCACATCGGTCATCGCCGGGCAGACCACGCGGGTCTGCTGATCCATACCGTTGGGGTAGATTTCGCTCTCATCGGGATGGAACAGATAGTCACAATTGGCCCCGCGCAGGCGCGCCATATCCTGCTCCATGGTGCGGGGATAGGTGTCCCAGTCTTCGTTGAGGCCGAACTGCAGGCGATTGACGAAAATAGAGACCACCACGACATCACAGGACTGCTGGGCCAGTTTGACCAGCTCGATATGGGCGTCGTGGAGATTGCCCATCGTGGGCACGAAGCCGATGGTCTTGCCATCGCGGCGGGCCTCTGCCAGCGCCTCGCGCAGGCTGGCCACATGGTGAAAGACTTGCATTGCCGGGGATCCGCCAGATGTTTACTCGCGCGGCATCTTACCCCTCACTCCTATTGACGACAAATCGGGAAACATTGGTCAAATTCGGTTTTCTGTGAAGATTTCTCCCCAGGTTCAGGAAGGATTCAGTGAAAGGTGGGCAAACTGGCCCCCAAGTTAGACGAGAGTTCACAGAAAGCCGCACCAGCGGCCGCGGAGAGCGACCATGAAAACACTGATTACCGCCCTAGCTACAGCCGGCCTGCTGCTTACCGCTGGCCCCGCCCTGGCAGACCGGGACGACCGCCACCACACCGGTGATCGCGGCAAGCATGTTCAGCAGCATCGCGAACGCGACAAGAAGGGCCACGACAACGAAAAACGGCGCCGTTACGACCACCAGCAGGATCGTCGCGACCGCCGTGACCACCGCGGGGACCGGGATCGCGGCCACAACTACCGCGGCGACCGTCGCCACGGTGATCGCTACAGTCACGGACATGGGCACGGTCGCGGGCACTACAAACCACATCGCCCGGTACATCGTCCACACAAGCACCGCTGGCGCCCGGCCCACTACCACTATGGGTATCACTGGAAGCGCCTGCCCAGCTCTTACATCAGCCTGTCTTTTGGCGGATTGGGATACTACTTCAGTGATGGCATTTTCTATCGTCCCTACGGTCCCGGCTATGTGGTATCCCAGGCACCGGTAGGCGCAATCATCTACAACCTGCCCGGTGCTGCGGTCAGTGTCAGCTTCGGCGGCCTCAACTACTTTGTCGCCTACGACACTTACTACCGCTGGGACAGCCACCGCGGCGGTTACCGGGTAGTGGCAAATCCCGGATTTTATTGAGTCCGCTGAGCACAGGGTATCCGTCAGACAGTTTGACCTTCCAATGAACCGAAGTTTTATTCGGTTACTTGCCCCTCTGGCGACTCACTCCGAGTCGCCTTTTTTATTTTCAGCCCCCGCACCGCGAATTGTTCATACACCTTGCGTATAAATACCCACTTACACATATGAAAAACAGCGATAAAAAACCGAATAAAAATTTAATTTTTATTCGGTAAAAAAAGCTATTTTTCTTTCCTATAGTTATTGCTTTCACCAAACGTTGGCCCCAAGATTCGCGCCCCTGAACACCAACAGTTCTCCAGCCCAATAACGAGGCGCCATGAAGCAGCAACAAATCGAAAACTGGACCTGCGAAGACTCCGCAGAGCTCTACGGCATCCGCAACTGGGGTGCCGGCTATTTCAATTTGAACCAGTCCGGCGAGATGACTGTTGAAGTTAAAAACGAAGCCGGTGAAATCCATGCCGTTTCGCTATTGGATATTGCCCATGGCGCGACTGAGCGCGGACTGGGTATGCCACTACTGGTGCGTTTTGAGAATCTGCTCGACGCACAGGTAGCGCGCATCAACAATTCTTTCCGCAGCGCGATCGACAGCTGTGGCTATCGCAATGTTTTTCGCGGCGTGTTTCCAATCAAGGTAAACCAGCAATGCCAGGTGATCGAGGAGATCGCCAAGGCCGGTCGCCAGTTTGGGCACGGTCTGGAAGCCGGCAGCAAGGCCGAGCTGATCGCGGCCCTGTCGATTCTCGACAACACCGACGCACTGATTGTCTGCAACGGCTACAAGGACGAAGAATTCATTAACCTGGGCCTGCAGGCGCAGCGCCTTGGCGTGCAGGTATTCTTCGTGGTGGAAACGCCCTCAGAAGTGGACACCATTATTCACTGCGCGGAACGCGAGCAGGTGGAGCCGAATATCGGTGTGCGGGTAAAACTCGCGAGCAAGGTTGGCGGCTACTGGAATGCCACCAGCGGCGACCGCAGTATTTTCGGTCTCGGCAGTAATGACCTGATCGCGATGGTCGACAAGCTGCGCGACCACGACATGCTGCACTGCCTGAAACTGCTTCACTACCACCTGGGCTCACAGGTACCGAACATCCGCGATATCCGTACCGGTGTGCTGGAAGCATGCCGCTACTACGCGGACCTGGTCGAGGAAGGCGCTGCGATGGGTTACCTGGACCTGGGCGGCGGTCTGGCAGTGGATTACGACGGCTCCAAGACAAACTATACCCACTCCAAGAACTACTCCCTGGACGAGTACTGTGTGGACGTGGTGGAAGCTATCATGGGCACGCTGGACAGCGAGGGCGTCGAGCACCCGGTGATCATTACTGAGTCCGGCCGTGCAACGGTAGCTTACTCGTCGGTTTTGCTGTTTAACATTCTGGATACCACCAGCTTTGAGCCGATCGAACTTGAGGAAGGCCGCATTACGGACGCCTCACACCCGATGCTCAAGAATCTGCAGGATGCGCTGAGCAGTGTGACAGCAAAAAACCTGCAGGAGAGCTACAACGACGCGCTTTATTACCGCGATGAAATTCGCGCGCTGTACCTGCATGGCCAGGTGAGCCTGCGCGACCGTGCGCTGGCGGAGAACCTGTTCTTGCAATGTGCGCAGAAGATTCGCAAGCTGCTGGACGAGGTGGATCAGGTGCCGGTAGACCTGCAGGCGCTGCCGGAAGTACTTTCTGACATCTATTACGCGAACATGAGTGTGTTCCAGTCGCTGCCAGACATCTGGGCAATCGACCAGCTGTTCCCGCTGCTGCCGGTACACCGCCTGAATGAAGCGCCAACACGTTCGGCGATCATTGCGGATATTACCTGCGACTGCGATGGCAAGATCGACCGGTTTATCGACCGTCAGGATGTGCGCAAGACTCTGCCACTGCATCCGTTAAAGGAAGGTGAGGAGTACATCCTCGGAACTTTCCTGGTCGGTGCGTATCAGGAAACATTGGGCGACCTGCACAATCTGTTTGGCGATACCAATGTGGTCAGTGTGCACATTGAGCAGGACGGTCAGGTGAATTACAGCCGTGAGATTCACGGCGACAGCATTGCTGATGTATTGAGTTATGTTGAGTACTCGCCGCAGGATCTGTTTGAGCGGTTCCGCAAGTTGGCGGAGAGTGCGGTGAAGAGTGGGCGAATTACTGCGCAGCAGCGTAAGGATATTTTGCACACTTATACTGCGAGCATGAGTGGGTATACCTACTTCGAGAAGTAAATAGTTTGTTTTTCAGGTCCAGTGGTAGGTTCTATTGCTGGCTCTGTGGCGGCAGAGCGCCGGGTATTGGTTTTCGGAACCGCTGTAAACCCATCCCTGGGAGCTGCGGCGCAAACATCCTGTTTGCGACGCTTCCGAAAACCAATCCCCGGTACTCTGCCTTAACTTTATATTTCTGCACTCCGTAGCTACCTCGAAGTGCACAACTTGATGCGAAGAGTCTGTTGCCGGGGCCCTTTTGCTGGACCGTCTGCGGCCAGGACGGCCGCAGCCGAGCCCCCATGGATGGGTTAAGGGGGGACGCCTAGTCTGTGTCCAGCAAAAGGGCCCCGGCAACAGACTCGCAACATAACTACCTAGCAGGTTCCACGGAGCCTGACAGAACCCCAAAGGGAGAAAAAAATGGCCAACGTTCTGATTGTCGGCGCCGGTGGCGTCGGTCAGGTGGTAGCGCACAAGTGCGCGCAGGTTGAGGAAGTTTTCGAGAACATCACTCTCGCCAGCCGCACCAAATCCAAGTGCGACAAAATCGCAGACATGCTGCCGCGCAAGATCAATACCGCGGAAGTGGACGCCGATAACGTGAGCGAAATGGTCGCGCTGATCGAGAAGGCCAAGCCCGACATGGTGATCAACGTCGCGCTGCCCTACCAGGACCTGCACATCATGGACGCCTGTCTTGAGACCGGTGTGCACTACCTGGATACTGCCAACTACGAGCCGCCGGAAGAGGCCAAGTTCGAATACAAGTGGCAGTGGGCCTATCAGGAAAAATTCGAGAAAGCCGGCCTGATGGCACTGCTCGGCAGCGGTTTTGACCCGGGTGTGACCAGCGTGTATACCGCCTACGCGAAAAAGCACCACTTCGACACCATCAAGACCCTGGATATTCTCGACTGTAATGCGGGCGACCACGGCCTGCCGTTCGCGACCAATTTCAACCCGGAAATCAACATCCGCGAAATTACTGCCAACGGTCGCTACTGGGAAAACGGCCAGTGGGTAACCACCAAGCCGATGGAAGAAAAGCGGGTTTTTGAGTTCCCCGAAGGCATTGGTGAAAAAGACCTGTACCTGCTGTATCACGAAGAGCTGGAATCCCTGTCCAAGCACTACCCGGAAATCGAGCGCGCGCGCTTCTGGATGACCTTCGGTGCCAGCTACCTGAAGCACCTGGAAGTGTTGCAGAACGTGGGCCTGACCAGCATTGAGCCGATTGAATTCCAGGGCCAGCAGATTGTTCCGATCCAGTTCCTGAAAGCGCTGCTGCCGGATCCGGCGAGCCTCGGCCCGCTGACCAAGGGTAAGACCTGTATCGGCAACATCATCAAGGGTGTGAAAGACGGCGTAGAGAAGATCTACTACGTGTACAACATCTGTGATCACCAGGAGTGCTACAAAGAGGTCCAGTCCCAGGCCATCTCCTACACCACCGGTGTACCGGCCATGATCGGTGCCAAGATGATGATGGAAGGCAAGTGGATGAAACCGGGCGTGTGGAATATGGAGCAGCTGGATCCGGATCCCTTCATGGACGATCTGAACAAGTACGGCCTGCCCTGGCAGGAAACCTGGCTCGACAAGCCGTTTGTATAACTTCTGTTTCTCTGGATGCCGGCCTTCGCCGGCATGACGATGAGCACCCTGTAGGAGCCTGCTTGCAGGCGAATGAAGCCGGTACTGCGCCCCATTCGCCTGCAAGCAGGCTCCTACGACAATAAAGCGAAATTATGGATCTGACTCCCCGCAAAGACTACTTCGGTGATTTCGACCCCAGCCGCGTGTCCACACCCTGCTTCGTAGTGGATGAGATAGCGCTGCGCGACAATCTTGAAGTTCTTGCCGATGTACAAAAGCGCAGTGGCGCCAAGGTACTGGCGGCCCTGAAGGCGTTTTCCATGTTCAGCATCGGCCATATCGTGGCCGAGTATCTTTCCGGTACCTGTGCCAGCGGCATCAACGAAGCGCGCCTGGGATATGAGGAATACGGCGGTAAGGATCTCGGCAAGGAAGTACACGTGTTCAGTGCCGGCTACAAAGAGCAGGAACTGAAAGACATTCTGGAGTTTGCCCACCACGTTATTTTCAATTCGTTCTCGCAGTGGAAGCGCTACAAATCCCTGTGTCTGGAAGCGCAGAAAAAGCGCCCGGAGCTGCAGTTTGGCCTGCGTATCAACCCGGAACACTCCGAGGGCCACACACCGATCTACGACCCCTGCGCGCCCTGCTCGCGCCTGGGTATCGTGCGCTCACTGTTTGAAGGCGAGAGCCTGGAAGGGATCAGCGGTCTGCATTTCCACACGCTGTGCGAACAGGATTTCAAACCGCTGGAGCGCACCATCAAGGCGGTGGAAGAAAAGTTTGGCGACCTGATCCCGCAGATGGAGTGGATCAATTTCGGCGGCGGGCACCATATCACCCGCTGCGACTACCAGGTGGAAGAACTGATCAGCGCGGTAAAGGCGTTTTCAGAAAAGCACGACGTGCAGGTTTATCTGGAACCGGGCGAGGCCGTGGCACTTTTCTGCGGTGTGCTGGTGGGCGAAGTCGTGGATCTGGCGTGGAATGGCAAAGACCAGGCCATCCTCGATGTCTCCGCCACCTGCCATATGCCGGATGTGATCGAGATGCCCTACCGCCCGGAAATTACCGGCGCATCGCTACCGGGAGAATTACCCCACAGCTATCAGCTTGGAGGCCAGAGTTGTCTCGCTGGCGACAGGATTGGCGAGTACAGTTTCGCGGATCCACTGAAAATCGGCGACCGGATTGTGTTTGAGGAAATGGCCTATTACACCATGGTCAAGACCAACACCTTCAACGGTATTCCATTGCCGTCAATTGCGCTGTGGAATTCCGATACGGATGAACTCCGGATGATCAAAGAATTTGGTTACGAGGATTTCAAGAACCGGCTTTCGTGATATTCCCGAGCCCGCCGCTTGTTGCTTTGATCTGAGCGCAGTGGCGGTGAAGCACCGGGTGAAAGGTTTCAAAACCGCTGTGGATACATCCCTGTACGCTGCGTCGGCGACGTCCCTGTCGCCGACGCTTTTGAAACCTTTCACCCGGCACTTCACCTTAATTTTCTGAATTTATCACTTCGTAAGCAGCATGTATTGAACAACCGTTGGTTGCTACGAAGTCCACTACTTGACGCGAAGGCAGAGTGCCAGGTGCGGGTTTTCAGGAGCGTCGCAAACAGGATGTTTGCGCCGCAGCGCCCAGGGATGGGTTCACAGCGGTCCTGAAAACCCGCACCTGGTACTCTGCCGCCACCATTGGCTAAACATGGCCTCTATGGGCCGACCGCAGAGCTAGAACTATGCACACCGAAGACCCCAACATTTTCCTGGGCTCCGAGATTGAACAGCCGAAGCCAGAAGAAGCCCTGTTCCACATCCTGCCGATTCCCTATGAGGAAACCGTCTCCTATGGTGGCGGCACCGGCAAGGGCCCGGCCGCGATTATCGAAGCCTCTCACCAGCTGGAAACCTTCGACAACTTCTCCTCCCCCTGCGAGCTCGGCATCTATACCCGCGACGCCGTGGATGTCAGCGGCCCGGCGGAACAGGTGATGGAAAATATCGCCAGCGCCACCCGCGAGATCCTCGCCCTGGGCAAAATGCCCGTCGGCATCGGCGGTGAACACTCCGTCACCTGGGGCATCATCAAGGGCTACCTGGATGCAGGCATCACCGACTTCGGCGTCGTACAGATTGACGCCCACGCCGACCTGCGCGACCGCTACGAAGGCCACAAGCACAGCCACGCCAGCGTCATGCGCCTGGTGTGCGAAGCCGGTATCCCGCTGTTCCAGCTCGGCATCCGCGCCTACTGTGAAGAAGAAATGGATGCTCGCAAACAGTACAACGTCGGCTACCTGGACGCCCACGAGCTGGTCCCCACCCAGGTGCAATCCTTCGAACTGCCGGAAAACTTCCCCAGCAAGGTATTCTTCACCCTCGATATTGACGGTATGGACCCTTCCGTCTTCCCGTCCACCGGCACCCCGGTACCCGGCGGCCTGGGCTGGTACCAGACACTGAACCTGTTCGAATCCGTGGCCAAACAGCGCGAAATCATCGGCTTTGACCTGCTGGAATTCGCTCCCATCGAAGGCTTCCACGCCTACGAATTCGGTGCCGCTCACCTGCTGTACAAACTTATGGGTATCGTACAGCGCAACCAGTAAATCGAGCCCATCCCTAAAGAATCCGGGAAAGAATCCGGGGTCTCGACCCCGGTCACAACTGCCCCATCAGTCACTGCCAGCCGATACGGCAGGCTGACAGTTCTTTGCGCCCAATGCGTTCAGTGGCGTAGCGCAACCAATCGCAACCGGTTATTATTTGCGCAAAGTAAGTACTCGCTTCGCTACGGAGGTATAGACTGTGAAGGGGACAAATTTGGGGAAGGACGCACAATGAAAACAACTGCAAAAGTAGTTCTGTTTGCCGCCGGGTTGTTAACCCTGCTGTCGTTTGCCTTTGCCAAGCCTGCCGAGGCTCGTGGCTATCATCACGGCCACGGACATCACCACGGTTACTGGGGCCCCCGCTTCCGCGGGCCACGTATCGGCATTGGGCTGACCGTACCCATTCTGCCTGTGGGTTTCGTGAATCTGGCTGTAGGTGGACATCCGTATTACTACCAGGGCGGCTACTTCTATCAACCGGCACCCACTGGCTATGTGGTGGTATCCGCACCGCTCGGCGCTTCCGTACTCACCCTGCCGGCCAGCGCAGTGCGGGTTCAGATCGGTGGTTTTACCTACTACCAGTATGACAACGCCTACTACCAGTGGCAGCCGCGCGCGAGCCGCTATGTTGTAGTGCCGCCCCCCGCCGGGGTCGCCACCGTAGCCAGCACCGGCCCGGTCGTAGCGGGCCCGATAGCAGGAACTACCCAGGCCGCCTATAGCCCCGGGCAGGTGGTTGAATCCCTGCCGGTGGGTTATACCGCCGAGGTGATCAACGGGGTGCAGTATTACCGCTACGGCGGCCATTATTTCATGCCCACTCAGCGCGATGGCCGCGAGGTCTATGTCGTGGTGCAGATCTAAACAGTTATCCACAACCCCGAAAATGCCGCGGCCAGTCACCGCGGCATTTTTGTTTCCGCCCCAATCACCTGTCCCGCGTCACACGTCCCCGAAACAGGTATCCCTGGTCATTTGCTAGGCTAAATTAATCTCGCCCCATCAAAAGAGGAGCCGTGTCCAACAGGCAGGGCAGGCTCAGCTGCGCTCACGCTAGCGGTCACAGCGTATGAATGACTTCGACACCGAGATTTCGCGCTTTATCTGGGAAACCAAGTATCGCTACAGCAATGGCGACCTGATCTGCGAGGCATCGGTGGAGGATAGCTGGCGGCGTCTGGCGCGGGTGCTCGCGCGTACCGAAAAGCGTGATCGCGGGCGCTGGGCCATGCGCTTCTTCCGCAATCTGGTGGATTTCCAGTTCCTGCCCGGGGGGCGCATTCTCGCCGGTGCCGGCACCAACCGGCACGTGACCCTGTTCAACTGCTTCGTCATGGGCACGATCGAAGATTCCATGGCGGCCATTTTCGAGCGCCTCAAGGAGTCGGCGCTGACCATGCAGCAGGGGGGCGGTATTGGCTGTGACTTTTCCACTCTCCGCCCCGCCGGTAGCCACGCGCAGCATACCGGCACGATCGCCTCCGGGCCGGTGTCCTTCATGCGTATCTGGGACGCGACCTGCGCAACCCTGCTTTCTACCGGCAGCCGCCGCGGTGCCATGATGGCTACCCTGCGCTGTGACCACCCGGATATCGAGCGTTTTATCGAGGCGAAGCGCGACCCGCGGGAGCTGCGCCACTTCAATCTTTCCGTGCTGGTCAGCGACGAGCTGATGACCGCCGTGGATCGGGATGAAGACTGGGCTCTGGTGTTTCCAGAGCAGATGCTCGATGGCAGTGGCAGCGAGCAGGTCATGCGCCTCTGGAGCGGATCCGCAACGCTGCAACCCTGCCGCGTACTGAAGCGGGTACGGGCGCGCGACCTGTGGCGGAAAATCACCCGTGCCACCTATGACTATGCAGAGCCCGGGGTACTGTTCAGCGACCGGATCAACAGTCACAACAATCTCTACTACCGGGAACAGATCACGGCGACCAACCCCTGTGGCGAAATTCCGCTGCCCGCTTACGGTGCCTGCAACCTGGGCTCGGTGAACCTGATGCGGTTTGTACGAGCGCCGCTCACCAACCGCGCCGAAGTGGACTGGTCAGGCATCGCGGCCTGCACCGCCGTGGGTGTGCGGATGCTGGATAACGTGATCGACCTCTCGCACTACCCTCTGCCCGCACAAAAGAAACAGGCGCACGGCAGCCGCCGCATCGGTATTGGGATCACCGGCCTAGCCGATACCCTGATCGCCCTAGGATTGCACTATGACAGTGATGCGGCACGACGCCTAGCCGCTCAGGTGATGCAGACGGTGCGCGATTCAGCCTACCAGGCGTCCATTGAACTGGCCGGAGAGAAAGGAGCTTTTCCCTATTTTTCCCGCGATGCCTACCTTGCAGGGGCGGATTTGAAGGCGCTGCCGGACACCCTGCGTCGGGGAATCGGGATCCACGGCATACGCAACAGCCACCTCATCGCAATCGCGCCAACCGGCACCATCAGCCTGCTGGCCAATGGCATATCCAGCGGTGTGGAGCCCGTGTTTGATTTCGAGCACCGGCGGCGGGTTTTGACGGAAAACGGCGATTACCGGGAGTTCGACATTGTCGACCCCATCTACCGGATCTGGCGAGAGCGCGGCGGCGATTCGCAACAGCTGCCAGCGGCATTCGTATCCGCGCGCCAGCTGTCGCCACAAGCGCACCTGCGCATGCAGGCGGCGCTGCAGCCCTATGTGGACAACGCGATCTCCAAGACTGTCAATGTACCGGAGCAGTACCCCTTCGCACAGTTTGAATCACTCTACCGCGAGGCTTTTACCCTCGGTCTCAAGGGATGTACCACATTCCGCCCCAACCCGGTCACCCAGGCGGTGCTCACTGCCGGCGAGCCAACACTTACCAGTCATTGCTGTGATATCGAACGGGAGGGAGAATAGGGAGAGTACGAGGTAAAGGGAGGCTTGAGCTGCAGTACGTTCAGAGAGGCGACGGATTGAGCTGGGAACCGGCCAAGCCTCTGAAAAATAGGCGCCTGAGTTTACCCTTCCTTACATACCGGCGCGGAACCGTCACCGCCTATGGGGTTCAAAGTAAGCAGAAGTTAGTTGCTCCTCTCAAACCCCCTAAGCTTCTATCACCCCGATGCTGCCCCCAACATCGGGTTTTTTTTTGACCTGGGTTTTATCCCGCGCCTTCGGAATTAGTCGCCCTGGTAGTACTCGGGCGCCAGGTTGTCGAAGCGCGTGTATTTACCCACAAAGGCGGCGCGGCAGGTACCGATTTCACCGTTACGCTGCTTGCCGATGATCAACTCTGCCATACCCTTGTCCGGGCTGTCTTCGTTGTAATACTCATCGCGATAAATAAACAGGATCACATCCGCGTCCTGCTCGATCGCACCGGACTCCCGCAGGTCCGAGTTCATCGGGCGCTTGTTGGGGCGCTGCTCCACGCCCCGGTTCAACTGCGACAGCGCGATGACCGGGCACTCGTATTCTTTCGCCAGCGCTTTCAGAGAGCGTGAAATCTCGGAAATTTCCTGGGTACGGCCTTCCGTACTGCCCTTCACCTGCATCAACTGCAGGTAGTCCACCATTACCATGGCCGGCAGTGCACGGCGCTCGGCCTCTTCCCGTGTCAGCTTGGGATCGGCATGCATCAGTTTATTGGTGTGGTCGCGTACGGTGCGTTTGACCCGCGCCCGCACCTCGCTGGGAGAGAGCCCCGGGGTGTCGTCGATATACATCCCCTTGCCTTTCATCTTCTGCACCGCACTGGAGAGCTTCGGCCAGTCGTCTTCCTGCAGTTTGCCGTTCCGGATACGGCCCTGATCGATACGACCAATAGACGACAGCATCCGCATGACGAGGCTGTCGGAAGGCATCTCCATACTGAAGATCAGGGTGGGCTTTTCCTGTGACAGCATGGCCGCTTCGATAAAGTTCAGAGCCAGTGCGGTCTTGCCCATGGAAGGACGAGCGGCGAGGATGATCAGCTCGCCGGGCTGCCAGCCGGATGTACGCTCATCCAGTTCCTGCAGGCCGGTACTGAGGCCAGTGATATCGCCCTCAGACTTGAACAGCTCGTCGATACGCTCGACGGTCTTCTTCAACAGGGCATCGACACCGACGAAGCCGCCCTCTTTGGCGCGCCCCTCGGCAATTTCTGCCACACGGCGCTCGGCCATCTGCAGCAGATCCAGCGAGCCCAGGCCGCCGGGATTAAAACTGGTACGGCTGATTTCACCCGCAGCCGCAATCAACTGGCGCAGCATGGAACGCTCGCGCACGATTTTGGCATAGGCAACGATATTCGCCGCCGACGGGGTATTTTCTGCCAGTTCAGCCAGGTAAGCCGGGCCGCCAATGTCCGCGAGCAATTCGCGACGGGCCAGCGCCTCGGCGAGCGTGACGATATCCAGCGGCTGCTCTTCGTTGGCAAGCTCCAGCATCACCGCAAAGATGGTGCGGTGCGCGGCAACAAAGAAATCGCCCTCGCTCAACTGCTCCGCCACCGCGTCCAGGCGGCTGGCGTCCAGCATCAGGCCGCCGAGAACCGACTGCTCCCCTTCCACAGAATGTGGCAAAGGCGAGCTGGTAGCAGCTTCCTGTAGATCGTCGTCAGGCACAGCGTAATCGTTCATGTCGCAAAGTTTACCGGGCTCAGAAACAAATCAGGCGCTGAATTCACTCAGGAATCCAGCGCCCGATTGTAGCGCGGCTCGTCCAGCAATGGGTACGAAAGACTCAGACTTGCCAGACAACCACTTGTTGCAGGCTGACCTTACTCGGCAGCAACTACAACTTTAACAGCGGCGATAACGTCGGCGTGCAGCTGCACGTCTACGTCGTACTCGCCTACTTCGCGCAGAGCGCCTTCCGGCAGCTTAACTTCAGCTTTGGCTACTTCAACGCCAGCAGCGGTGATCGCTTCAGCGATGTCACGCGTGCCGATGGAGCCGAACAGCTTGCCTTCGTCACCAGCGTTAGCGGTGATGGTAACAACCACTTCAGCCAGCTTCTCGGAGCGAGCAGTCGCTTCGGTCAGCTTGGCAGCAGCAGCCGCTTCCAGTTCAGCGCGCTTGGCTTCGAACTCAGCGATGTTCGCTGCGTTAGCCAGAATGGCCTTGCCAGTAGGCAGCAGGTAGTTGCGACCGAAGCCGGACTTAACGTCAACGCGGTCACCCACGTTGCCCAGTTTGCCTACTTTGTCGAGCAGAATAACTTCCATCTCGGAACCCTCAGTTTCAGTTCTTTTGCGGCGATCAGGCTTTATTGCCCGTCCGCGCGCGAATATCTATCCAGCTATCTATCAGTGCGAGGCCACACAGGAAGCCGGCCAGCGGCAGTGCCGCGATAACCAGCATCACATAGAGGGCGATCAAGGGACCGCGCCCCCAGCCTTTCCGGGCCACCATCCAGTGAATCAGGCCAATGCCTGCCACCAGCATGGGGAATGCGACAACCGCACCCCAGAACACAAAATGCTCGCTGACCAGGCAGAAGATCCACAGCACCATGCCAACAGCCGCAACGGGCAAAGGCATGCGCAGGTTGTGGATTTCCTGCTGTAAACCACCCGGGTTGTACAGCATGGCCTGCCACCAACGCCCCAGCACCAGGGCCAGCGTCGCCGTGATCACCGATACCCAACTCAGGTATCCAGTGGCCTGGGTCTCGCTGTTGAACACCTGGCGTAACTGCTCGGTGTCAGCACCGGCTGTGGCCTCACTTGCGGCCTCCAGCAGGCTGGTCAGTATCCCCCCGGAAATCTGCGAAGTGAGCAGGATTCCCAATGAGGTAGCAACCACCAGCGCAATCAGCGCCCAGCTCCAGGCCCGCGTGGCACGCAGTACCAATGCTCCGGCCAGCACCCCCACAAAGTGGGTGATGGCCAACCCGGACATCAGCGGTGACATATAGCCAGCGCCCGCGGCGGCGACCACCGGCAGCACCGCCCAGACCAAAACAAACAGGCCGTCGCTGCTGCCGCGGCGCAACCCCACCAGTGCAAGCACTGCGGGGCTGATCAACGGAATCCCCACCATGGTGAGGAGCACCGCCCGCACGCGCGACCGCATGGAAAATTCAGCGATAGCGCGCATTAGATAGCTTCTTCTCTTGTGAAGCGACTAAGCAACGGGGCTTAGGCTTCGTGGCTGTCCGTGTACGGCAGCAGCGCAATGTAACGCGCGCGCTTGACCGCAGTGGCCAGCTGACGCTGATACTTGGCTTTGGTGCCAGTAATACGGCTCGGTACGATTTTGCCAGTTTCAGAGATGTAGGCTTTCAGGGTATCGAGATCTTTGTAGTCGATACGCTTAACACCTTCAGCGGTGAAACGGCAGAACTTACGACGACGGAAAAAACGTGCCATCTGATAATCCCCTTACTCTTCGTCTTCGGTGTTATCGGAAGACGCGGCTTCTTGAGCGCCCTCGGAGGAGTCACTTTCGTCACGCTCAGAACGCTCACGACGCTCAGTACGCTCAGCGCGCGCAGCTTTGCGCTCGCGGGACTCTTTCTCGGCCTTCATGATCGGGCTTTCTTCAGTGATCGCTTCGTCTTCACGGATCACCAGGTTACGCAGCACCGCATCGTTGTACTTGAAGTTGGTGGTCAGTTCGGCCAGCGCTTCTTCAGTACACTCAACATTCATCAGAATGTAGTGAGCCTTGTGGATTTTGTTGATCGGGTAAGCCAGACGGCGGCGGCCCCAGTCTTCCAGACGGTGTACGCTGCCACCGCTTTCGTTGATGGTCGCAGTGTAACGCTCGACCATGCCGGCTACCTGCTCGCTCTGGTCCGGGTGAACCAGGAATACAATTTCGTAATGACGCATTTTTGCTCCTTACGGGTTGAACAGCCTCCCGGCTTGTCGTTAGTGACTGCCCGGTGAGGCAAGGAGTGCAACGGACGCAACAGATCTACTACAGACCTCGGGTCTATTGCGGGCGGCGTATTCTATGCCCCCTGCCAACTGGTTGCAAGTTGATCGATTGGCTGGCAAAGGCCCTGAAAGCGGACGTTCCGGTCACGGCGCACGCTGTCACGTGACCATTTTGAACACTCCAGTTTTACTCCCCCAGGATCCACTTCAGCACCACCAATTTCACTTCCGCCATTGAGGGGTTGCCCCAGCCCTTCGTCTAGTTATTCAAAGATGGCCAGACTCAAGATGTAGCAGGGGACAGACCATGGATCCGATGATTGTGCAGTTTGACGACGCGGTACCAGCGGATTACTGCAACCAGCTGATCCAGCGCTTCCAGGATTCGCCAGACAAAACCGCCGGGCAAATCGGCTCCGGTGTGGATAAGGCCAAGAAGGAAAGTTCCGACCTGTACCTGTCCTCATTCGATTCCTGGCGGGATGTGTGCCGCGACATTAACGGTACCGTCTACCAGGCGCTGACGTCGTATTGCCGCCGCTACCCGCACCTGCTCACCGGGGCGATATCCCCGAGCATTCGCGACGAGAGCGGCAACAGCATGCGCACTCTGGCCGCAGAGGATGTGGCAGATCTCGACGAGCAGCTGCTCAAGCAACTGGTAGCCGGCTTCTTCCGCTTCGACGGCATCAACATGCAGCACTACAGGCAAAGTAGTGGCGGATACCACCACTGGCACTCAGAGCACTACCCGCACCCGCGGGATCCGCAGCAGAAGTCTTTGCACCGGGTGCTTTTCTGGTTGCTGTACCTGAACGATGTGGAAGAAGGCGGGGAGACCGAGTTTTTCTACCAGGGCAGCAAGATAAAGCCGCGCCAGGGGCGCCTGCTGCTCTCGCCATGCAGCTTTACCCATACGCATCGGGGCAATGTGCCGGTATCGAACGACAAGTACATCCTTACGTCCTGGGTGATGTACCGACCGGCCAGCCAGCTTTACGGCAAACCGCCAGGCTGAAGCCTGGCGGCACACTCAAAATAAGAATGCAAAATAAAAACGAAGCAAAATAAAAACGAAAAAGAATAAGAACACACAAGAAGAAAAACTGACTGACACGGAACCAAGAAAAACAAACAGGATGGATCAAATCGGGGCGGCTTAGCCCCTTTTTTTTGCCCGCCGTTTCCTCACCCCGCCTCACCAGCTAACCGCCCCGCTGGCGCACAGCCTCAAACAGACATACGCCGGTCGCAACAGAGACATTCAAACTGCTGACCTCACCTGCCATCGGGATTTTGATCAGGTGGTCACAGTTTTCCCGGGTCAGCCGACGCAGACCGGGACCTTCCGCCCCCATCACCAGCGCCAGTGGCCCGGTCAGCTGGGCCTGGTAAATATTCTGCTCCGCCTCACCGGCAGCGCCATAAATCCACACACCGGCCTGCTGTAACATCTGCAGGGTGCGAGCAAGGTTCGTCACAGTGACAAACGGCAGCACTTCGGCCGCACCACATGCCACCTTTCTCGCCGTAGGCGTAAGCCCCGCAGCTTTATCCTTGGGCGCAATCACCGCGTGCACCCCGGCCGCCTCGGCGGAGCGCAGGCAGGCACCAAGGTTATGCGGATCGGTCACGCCGTCCAGCAGCAACAGAAACGGCGGCTCTCCACGATCGTCCAGTTGCTGCAGCAGCGACTTCAGAAACTGCTCGTCATACACTTTGGTGGCGGCGGCACAGATCGCCAGCACGCCCTGATGATTCCCTTCATCACCGATTTTTTCATCCAGCACCCGGCGATCAACAAAACGAATAACGATCTCGTTCTGCTCCGCCTGGCGAATGATTTTCTGCAGTTTCTGATCTTTGCGACCACGCAATAGCAGCAGCTCCTGAACCTGCTGCGGCGAGCTTTTCAGCAATGCCTGCACTGCGTGCAGGCCGTATACCAGTTCCTGTGCCACTTGCTACTTCTTCTTTCCGGGTTTCTTTTTGGCAAGCTTTTTGTTTGCCTTCTTCTGCGCCGCTTTTTTGCCGACAGCGGCCTTGGCCGCCTTGTGGGCTGCCTTGCGTGCAGCTACGGCCGGGCGTTTGCCCCCTTTGCGCGTCGGCGTACGTCTGGGGCCGCGCTTCTTGTGCGGCGCCTCGTCCGGGGAAGCTGCACCCTCATCGGCTTCAGTTACCGCTTCCCGCTCAACAGACGGCGGTACAACCTCGGCCTCACTACTCCCTACCTTGCGTTTGCGAATTGGCCGCGGCGATTCCTCGGAATCTGCGCCGACCGCTCCTGCCTTGCTTTTAATACCGCCCCAGGGACTGGCTTTTTCCGAGCCGGTACTGAAATCCGACTTACCGCGACGCTGGCGCTCATGCTGGAACTCCACGGCCATTTCCATGGCACGACCACTGACATTGGTGGCTTCAGCTCCGGTTTTTGACTTGGTTTTTTTCTGCACCGACAACTCCTGTGCATCCTCACCCTTGGCGTACTGCCCCTCAACTTTGCGCTGGGACTTATCCGCTTTCGGCTTGCGGTATTTTGGGTTTTTGTATGACGGGCGCGGGTGTAACTCCACAAAGGTAAAGTCCACCTTGCGCTCTTCCAGGTCGACCCGTGCAACCTGCACGGTAACCGAGTCACCAAGGTGATAGCGCGCCCCGCTGCGTTCACCGATCAGGCGCTGATGAGCCTGTTCGAAATGGTAAAAATCCTTGGGTAGCGCGGTGACGTGGATCAGCCCTTCCACATACAGGTCATCCAGTTCTACAAACAGGCCAAAACCGGTGACCGCGCTGATCACACCGCGATATACCTCACCCACATGATCCTGCAGGTATTCACACTTGAGCCAGCTGACCACATCGCGGGTAGCGTCATCCGCGCGCCGCTCGGTCATCGAGCAGTGCTCCCCCAGCTCCACCATGGCAGCGGTGCTGTAGGGCAGAATCTGCCCCCGTTCGATGGCGTGAGCACCGGGCGCCTGACGTACTTTTTCCGCCACTGGCGCAGGGTTCGCGCTACCATTCCTGATCAGCCAGCGCAGCCCGCGATGCAACAGCAGGTCCGGGTAGCGTCGAATCGGCGACGTGAAATGGGCGTAAGCGCGGTAATCGAGACCGAAATGGCCCCGATTTTCCGGCTGGTACACCGCCTGATTCATCGAGCGCAGCAGCATGGTCTGGATAATATGGAAATCCGGCCGCCCTTCTACCTGCTCCAGCAGAGCCTGATAATCACTGGGCTGCGGCTCACTGCCGCCCTCCAGCCTCAAGCCGAGCTCACCCAGATACGCGCGCAGGTTTTCCAGCCGCTCCTGCTTGGGCGTATCGTGCACCCGATACAGGGCGGGCAGCTCTGCCAATTCCATCAATTCCGCCGCGCAGACATTGGCGGCCAGCATGCACTCCTCGATCATCTTGTGCGCGTCATTGCGCACCACCGGCACGATACGCTCGATCTTGCGCGCCTCATCAAAAATGATGCGGGTTTCGGTGGTTTCGAAGTCGATAGCACCACGCCGGTCCCGCGCACCCCGCAAGGCCCGGTAAAGGTCGTGCAGGTTGTCCAGGTGTGGGGTCAGCGCTGCAAACTGCTTGCGCAGACCGCTGTCGCGGCTATCCCGCTCATCGACGATCTGCCCTACCTGGGTGTAGGTAAAGCGCGCGTGGCTACGCATCACCCCTTCGAGGAACTGGTAGCCGAGAATATTCCCGGACTCATCGATGCGCATCTCGCACACCATACACAGGCGATCCACGTCCGGGTTCAGCGAGCAGAGACCATTGGAGAGCTTCTCAGGCAACATCGGCACGACAAAATCGGGGAAATACACAGAGTTGCCACGCTGATGCGCTTCCACATCCAGCGCTGTACCCACCTCTACATAGTGGGAAACATCCGCAATGGCGACCAGCAGCTTCCAGGTGCCATTCGGCAACAGCTCGCAGAAAACCGCATCGTCAAAGTCCCGCGCATCTTCTCCATCGATCGTAACCAGCGGTAACTGGCGCAGGTCGATACGCGCCTTCTTATCCTCTTCCAATACCTCGTCGGCGATACCGGCCACCTGCGCCTGCACAGCAGCGGCCCAGGTGTGGGGAATGCCGTAATTGCGGATGGCAACGTCGATCTCCATCCCCGGCGCCAGATGGTCGCCAAGGATCTCGGCTACCTCGCCTTGGGGCAGGTTATTGCGGCCGGGCTGGGTAGTGATATTCACCACCACATACTGACCACTTTTGGCCTCACCGCACTTGCCCTCTGCCACCATCACATCGAGGGTCATACGGGGGTTGTCCGGACGCACAAAACAAACGCCATCCTCCCGGTACAGGCGCCCCGCCAGCTCGTGGGTATTGTGTTTGATGACCCGCACGATCGCGCCCTCACGCTTGCCGCGAAAACCGCCCGGGGTTTCGCGCACCAGCACTTCATCGCCATCGAAAACCTTGCGCATCTGGCGGTGGGACAGAAACAGATCGTCGCTGCCATCGCCGGGGGAGACGAAGCCAAAGCCATCCCGGTGACCGATCACATGACCGCGCACCAGGCTCATCTTGTCCAGCACACCGAAATCACCGGCGCGGTTACTCGCAATCTGGCCATCGCGGGACATGGCGATCAGGCGCCGGCGCACCCCCTCGCGACGATCTTCGTCGTCCAGGCTCAGCAGGTCTGCGACCGCCTCCCAGGACACCGGCCCCGACTGCTGCTCCAGCAGGTCGAGCAGGAACTCGCGGCTGGGAATGGGCTTTTCGTATTTTTCAGCCTCGCGATCGGCATGGGGATCGGCATGAACCCCGGCCTGGGAGGACGAATTTGGTTTGTCTTGATTCAAAACAGCTTCCATTGTTCTGCGATTAACCATGCTGTCTGCACGGCTCCGGAATACACCCGGCGCAGCGGGATGAGTGGGTGCAACCAGAATTGGCGAATGCCAGGGCTGCTAGCGCTGCCCGGAATGTTGCACATTGCCGGCATTATAAGCGATTTGCGCTCCAATTCCCGACCAGTTTTTACTGACTATCGTCGACCTCCAGCCAGCTGCCGCCGCAACCCCGCCGCACATGGCATAAAATTTCACAAAAAACCGTTGACACCCAAAATCCAACTCAATATAGTGCGCGTCCTCAACGGGGAACACCGTTGAATTGCCCAGGTGGCGGAATTGGTAGACGCGCTAGCTTCAGGTGCTAGTGGCCTTACGGTCGTGGAAGTTCAAGTCTTCTCCTGGGCACCATATTCGCAAAAAAGGCCGACTCGCAAGAGTCGGCCTTTTTTGTTTCCAGATACCACACCGGCCGCCAAACCACTCCCCCCGTAACAACCCGGCACCCGACCTCACTTACCGCAAAGCCGGACACCCAGTGGGCAAATCACCCGGTATTACGCATTCCCGCGGCAATCCCCGCAATGGTCACCATCAACGCACTTTCCAGCACCGGATCCTCCTCGCGATTGCGCAGGCGATCCATCAATTCCGCCTGCAGCAAATGCAGGGGGTCGGTATAAGGATCCCGCACACGGATCGACCAGCGCATCACCGGATTGTTATCCAGCAGACTTTCGCGCCCGGTCAGGTGACTCAGAGCATTGACCGTACGCGCCAGGCGGCTGCGCAGCTCAACACCGAGACGCTGCAGCTCCGGATCATCGGTCAGCCGCTCTTCATACCAGGACGCCACGCGGGTATCGGACTTCGCCAGTACCATCTCCAGCATATCCACCACCGTCTGAAAGAAGGGCCACTCCTCACTCATGGCACGCAGAGTCTCCGGAGCCCCCTCCATTCCCGTCTCCAGTGCCGCACCCGTGCCCAGCCAGGCTGGAAGCATCAGACGCATCTGGGTCCAGGCGAAGACCCACGGAATCGCCCGCAGGGTCTCAACCCCACCACCCGGCTTGCGGCGAGCCGGACGGCTCCCCAGCGCCAGGCGACTCAATTCGGTTTCCGGGGTTACCGTACGCAGGTAGGAAACCAGCGCCGGATCTTCAAACACAACTTCACGGTAAGCCTGCACCGAGGCCTCCGTCAGGCGATCCATCTGCTCACGCCACTCCGGGCGCGGCTCCGCCGGCGGCAACAGCGTCGCCTCCAGCGTGGCCGCCACATACTGCTCCAGGTTATAGGCCGCCACTGAAGGGCGCCCGTATTTGAAACGAATCATCTCACCCTGCTCGGTAACCCGGATGCGCCCGGCAACTGATCCCGGCGGCTGCGACAGCAATGCCATCCGCGTGGGCGAACCACCACGGGAAATAGAGCCGCCGCGACCGTGGAACAATGTGAGCGGGACACCATATTCGCGACAAATAGCCGTGAGCTGCTCCTGCGCGCGGAACTGCGCCCAGGCGGCACCAAGGAAGCCCGCGTCTTTCGCAGAGTCGGAATAGCCGATCATCACCTCCTGCCCACTGCGTACCCGCTCACGATAGAACGGCAACTCAAGCAGCGCACTCATGGTACCCGGCGCATTATCGAGGTCATCCAGCGTTTCAAACAGCGGCACTACGCGCATTGGCTGAGCCACGCCCGCAACCTTCTGCAGCAACATGACGGCAAGCACATCAGAAGGTCGCCGCGCCATGGAGATCACATAGGCGCCCAACCCCTCCTGCCCCTGCTCCGCGATGACCTTGCAGGTATCCAGCACTTCACGCACTTCGTCGGTACAGAATTCACTGCAATAGAAAGCACCATTGATAAGCGGGCGCCGACTCTCCAGCTCGGCCTGCAGGAACTTCTGCTTTACCGACTCCCCCCACTCCGCATAGCTACCGAGATCCAGGAAACGGGTAATTGCATCCACCGCTTCCATATGGCGCGTGGACTCCTGACGGATATCCAGGCGCAGCAGGGTAATCCCGAAACAGTTCAGCCGACGCATCGTGTCCTTCAGCTGACCGTCGGCGATAGCCGCAAGGCCAACTGCGCGCAAAGAGCGGTCGATCAGCGACAACTCTTCATACAACTGCGCACCACTGGTATAACCCTCACCCTCAGGCTCAAGACCATCGGTGACGCGCGCCTCCATTTGTGCACGGGTTGTTCGCAGGCGATCACGCACCTCGCGCAACAATAGGCGGTAAGGCTCACTACTGGGCCCGGTGCGCGCCAGCAATTCATCACTGGCCCGATGCATGGACAGGTCGGCAAGCAGGTTTTCCACATCGCGCAAGTAGAGATCTGCCGCCATCCAGCGCGCCAGCAGTAGCACTTCACGGGTAACCCTGGATGTGACGTTGGGGTTGCCGTCACGATCGCCACCCATCCACGACGCAAAGCGGATCGGCACCCAGTCCGCCGGCAACGGGCCCAGCCCGGCCAGCGCCAGCTCCGCCTCAATATCCCGCATCCCCCTGGGTACCGCCTGCCACAACGACTGCTCAATGGTGGCAAAGCCCCACTTGGCCTCATCCACCGGTGTTGGGCGCTCACGACGGATCTCATCCGTACTCCAGGCAGACAGAATTTGCTCGCGCAGCAGACGCCGCACATCTTCCTGCTCCTCGGGCGTGCGATCCGGGCGATCCAAGTCTGTCAGCAGGTTCGCGATCTGGTCGTATTTGCGAATGAGGGTGCGACGGGTAACTTCCGTCGGGTGGGCAGTGAGCACCAACTCTACGGAAAGGTCATTCAGCACTTCGCCAACAACGTCGGGAGAAACATCCGCTTTCTTCAACTCCGCCAACACCTGGCGCAGACCCCGATCCGTATCGGGGTCACCAGGGAAACGCTCATGACGACGACGCAGGCGCTCGCGGTGACGCTGTTCAGCAATGTTCGCCAGGTTGAGGAACTGACTGAACGCTCTCGCCACTTCCAATAAGGTGTTGTCGTCCAGCGGATCCAGCAGCTCCCGTAGTCTGGCTACCGGCATATCACCATGTCCACGGCTTTCTACCGCTGCCTGACGGATGGTCTCAACGGTATGGAACAGCGGCGTCCCCGCCTGTTCTTGCAGAACTTTGCCCAGTTCATCACCCAATAAGCGCACATCTTCCCGCAATGGGGCATTTTGATCCTGATCCACGGAATGCTTCTCCCTTTTGGAAATTTTGCCCATTTTACATATTTCGATCGAAAGTAAGATGTCTCACAATATATTTTTGTAACAAAACTACAAAAAACTTGTCTTTTGAGTCACAACGAACAATTGACACCCCAAAAAAAATCTCTATAGTGCGCACCTCAGCGGTGAACACCGCTATGCCCAGGTGGCGGAATTGGTAGACGCGCTAGCTTCAGGTGCTAGTGGCCTTACGGTCGTGGAAGTTCAAGTCTTCTCCTGGGCACCATATTCGCAAAAAAGGCCGACTCTCACGAGTCGGCCTTTTTTGTATCCGCTTCAGAGGCTTTGCTCACGGTCGTAGCACCAACCGCGAACAACAGCACTCTTCGCGCCCCCTTACTTGCCTCCGTTAGCCACCGCCGCGTCCTTACGACGCTTTTTCTCGCGCTCATCGAGAGGGACCAATTCCCCCGCGTGCAACTGCAGCTCGGGAGAGTTGAGCGCTTCCACGCTGAGACTGTAAGGACTTACCTCGGTGAAAATCGCCGGATCCAGCTGGGCGATATCATCCGCCGGGGATTGAACCGTGGACCGCAAACCCTGGGCCGATTGCGCGCCAGCAACGGATTCGAGACGATTACCAAATCCCTCAAATTCACCACCGCCAGTAACAAACGGATCGTAATAGCTGAGCGCATATAACTCGGCAGACCCTGTCACATACAGACCGAGTGGGATATCTGCGCTACCCACATCCCGCCAGGACCGCTCATCTGAACCCAGAGTAATATTGCCTGCGATAATGTGCTGATTATCCCGCCCCCGCCCACTGAATGCTGCAGCGGTCAGTACTCCAACACCCGCGCTCTGCAGTGACACACTACCGCCATCACCCGCATCAATTTGGCCAATCTCCAGATCCTCCTGTGCCACCACGGCAATATCGATGTTACCGCCGCTGCTGTGAACAGAAAGGCTGTCTACTTCCGTGTTGATATCCAGATCACCTGCCAGAGTCAGATCCGCATCCCGGGCTCCCAGGGTACCGGTTACCGTGGCCGTATTCTGGCTGTCGAGCACCACGTCGCCACTCGGGTCGTAACTGAGTGTCATGCCTGCAACAGCAAAGCTGACCGCAGCCCCCGTATCCGATACCGACAGTTCAAGTTGCTGGTTGGTAACCAGGTGCAACCCACCAGAGCTATCCTCCAAAGATTCAAACCCGGTAAATTGGTATTCACCCGCGAGGTTCACTGCGCTTTTGCCACCATTCACTCGCCAGGTCTGACCAGCCAAACTCATTTGCAGACGATCATCTCCACCGCCCCCGTTGAGCACAGCCGGCTGACTTCCTGATAGCACGGTTAACTCATCGTTGCCACTACCGAGGAACAGTTGATCCAGCAGCGTTCCTCGCAGCACAACGCTATCGTTACCGGCGCCGGTATCAAGAGATGCAAGTGTGCCACCTTCCAGGGTGAATGCGTCTGCGCCGCTACCGGCGACGATATTTTCAAAACCGGAGAAGTTCAGGGTCCCGTCCGCTCCAACCAAGCTGCCGCCGGCACTGCCCAGCGTCCAGCTCTGATCCGCATCAATACCATGTAGTGTGTCACTGCCGGCACCCGCAGTCAGTGTTTGCAGACCATCAAAAGTAACCCCGCCAACCTGAATGCTGTTTTGACCCAGTAGGAAATACTCCGTATCCAGGCTGGCGCCACTGTAAAGCCCGGTATTCTCAACCCGCTCCAGGTTTTCAAACAGCACACTGATGCTTTCCAGTTCAGCCATTGCAGTGCCGCTCTCCAGCGCGCTGCCAGAGACAACGGACGCCCACTCGGCCGCATCACCGCGAACAACATCTTCACCACCAGCACTATCCACTCTGGAAACACCGGTGAAATCAATTCCTGCAACAGCAACAGTACCGTCTTTCGCGAGGGCAAACTCTTCACCTGCCGCTGTAGCGGTGAGACTATCGGTTCCGCCATTGCCGGCGACCTTGCTGATGCCGGCGAACTGAATACCCGAGGCCGTCAGCCCCCCTGATGTACCAGTGAGCGCAAAATTCTCATCCGCGCTGGTGCCTGACAGATTCGCATTGTCCACAGTAACGCGATTGATCCCCGCAAATGTCACCCCATTGGCTTCGACTTGACCACTGCTGCCCACAAGCTGCCAATTCTTGGCGCCACTGACGACCTCATCGCCATTTTCACTACCGGCAGTCACCTCTGCGACATCTTTAAACAACAGCCCGAGCACAGAAACTTCCGCAGCATCAGTAGCCAATGAGAACGTCTCGGCGCCATTGTTGGCCGATGCGTCAACCCGCGCAGACGCGGTTGATACCTGTTCTATACCACTGAAATCCACACCCTGGGAAGTTGCGCTACCACTGCTATTCCCAAGCACCCATTCGGAACCGCTCACCGTGCTCACCGTATCAGCCCCGGAACCGGCAACAACAGAATTTACCGACTCGAGACGTATACCTTTGGCGTTCAGATCGCCAGCAGCCGACAGGGTAAATAGAGTATCCGCATTACTGCCACGCACAACGCCGCTGCCGCCTGTGGCAACTTCCATACCGGTAAATGCCATACCAGCGTGCTCTAGGGCCCCATTCGCAGCGCCAAGCTGCCAGTCACTCGATACCAGCCCCTGCACACTATCTTTACCCACGCCGGCAGAAACGGAACTCACTGCTTCGAAATCCATCTCAGCGAGAGTCAGTGCATTACTGCCGGTAACAATGAACTCGTCGTCACCACTCGTCGCGGTGAGCACACCCGTATTCGACACCGAAGTAACCCCGGTTACCGCTATGCCGCCACTGGTAACCGTTCCTGTGCCATTTACGGTAACACCATCCCAGGCCTCCAGCTGTGTAACCTGATCCTCGAACACCATGGACTCCACACCACTAAATGTGGAGAGCCCGGAGGCCACACTCCCATTACCGGTAACACGTGCCGAAGCCTGCCCGGTTACGGAAAGCCCGGCATTGGCCCCCGTATAAGCTTCTATACCCGAGAAGGTTATACCATCGTGAAATACCGAATGAGATGCATCCAGTGCATAGCCGAGGCCAGCGCGAGACACCACTGCATCACTCCCGCTACCTGCCCCACCGAAAACCTTGCTGACACCAGAGAATTCGATACCCAGCACCGAGAAGGCACCACTGCCGGACATACTGAAAGTCTCTGCCGAATCACTACCCACCACACTTTCGGCAGTTGCGCGATCGATTCCGGTGAAATCTATACCACCGGTATTAAATGCACCGCCAGTTCCACTTAGCGCTACCTCAGCGGTAGCGGTAACGCCATCATCCTGCCCGTTTGCATCAACCGCTGTGATTCCTGAGAACAGGGTTGTTCCGACTCTAACCGAGTTATCACCGGCTACTGAAAATTGGTGCCCACTGGTGTCGCCAATAATTTGTCCATTCTCACCAGAAACGGTCGCAATTTCACTGAAATCCACATCGGCATGTTCAAAGTCTCCGGAACTCCCGGACAACGTCCAGCTATCGTCAAACTGACTTACCAGCCGATCACTGCCGCCACCACCTTGCACTTCATTTACGCCGCTAAAGTCAAAATCGCCAACGCTTAATACACGGTTCTCACTTAGGTTAAATTCATCGTCATTCGCAGTACCGATGACCAATCCCGCTATCGCACGCTTGATACCTAGAATTTTCAAATCGCCGGCGAAAAGCTCACCGGAGATATCGCTCAAAGCTAGACCACCCGAGAATGCACTTGCATCCAGAGTATTTTCACCTTCCAGACCATCGACAAACGACATTCCGGAAAAAGACATATCTCCAAGTTTTACGCTTGAATCCGCACCCAGCACAAAATTATCGGCGCTCGCTGTACCATATACGCCAGCATTTGACACAAGAATATATTCGAAATTCAAAAATGTTAGACCACTACTTGTCGCAGTTAAACCATCGATTATGGTCCAGCTTTGTCCGTCTGCCCCCACAACAGTGTCGTCACCACTTTTACCATCAAACCCAAGAATATCAACCAGAGTCGTACTGCCGTAAGTCAAGGTTCCGTCGTCATTCACCACTACAATATCGTTATCTTTGTCTCTACCCGAAACCATTCCACCACTAAACCGGTCGATCCCGGAAAATCGAATTCCTGCAACTTCCGCATTTCCGCCATTTAAATCAGAGGCAGTAAAACCAGAAGCAAAAATTGCATCTTCGCCATCACCACCATTTACGCTCAATAGACTCCCGATTTCCATACCTGCAACGGAAATTAAATTCTCATCAATCACGGTGAAAGCATCGCTTCCAGACGAGCCAACTAAATTTTCAATATCCGCCGATTCAATATCACGAATCAACAAAGAAGCAGCCTGAAGCTCATTGTCAGATCCGGTTAATGCTATATCACCAAAGCCCAAAGCCGAGAGCTTATCACCTGAGCTATGACCACCAGCATTAAGGTGCGATAGATTTTCAAAAGTCATTCCGCTCACGGACACCCTCGGGCTACCACCTTGCCCGCTCGAGAGAACAAATACATCGTCACCTTCAGTGCCTTGAAGCCCCCCGTTCACTGCTTCAAGGCGATTAAACCCGGAAAAAGTGATATCGCTATTTTCTGCTCCGCCTGAACTATTTAACAGCCAGTCAACCCCACTTTGCCCTTCGGCAATATTCGCCGTACTACCCGCCTCGATATCCGACACGCCGGTAATCGTCATGGATTTAACATCGACAATTCCACTACCGATAACAACGAAATGATCCGCAGAAGTACTACCCGTCAATTTTGGGACCGTAACGGTGCTTAACCCGCTAAATGTCAGACCGGAAGCATCCAGGGATTTGTCTGTTCCGTTCAGGGTCAATCCTTCCGCATACCCGCTAGCATCTAGATTACCCTCCCCATTGGCAATCAGATCGCTTAGACCGGTAAAAACCGTAGAACCCAAAGTAACGCTATTGTCGGCCGCCAATTTATAGGTATCGCCGCCCTGATTATCCGTCAACGAGCCATTGGACGTAGCGAATGATTCAATCCCAGAAAACGTGATGCTGCTTCCACCATCAGAGTTAATGAACGCATCCGAGCTTCTTTCCCAGCTCGAACCGCCAGAAACTGAGTCAGCAGCTGTGCTTCCGCTTACAAGGCTAACCCCGGAAAAATCAATATTGTTTGCCGTGACTGAACTATCACTATTCAGAATAAAGTTACTACCGGCACTATTCGCGGCCAGAGTACCCGTAGTTACTTCGTCAATATTTGAGAACTGGACCCCGCCGGTGCTGAGGGCAAAATCAGCAGCGCCTAGAGTAGTGTTATCAGCCGCCGATGCATCCAGCTTGTCCGCACCATCCCCAGCATCAACAGCGGTTAGGGAAGAGAACGTCAGGCCGCCAGCCTTCACTTCGTTAGCACCAGACAATACAAACTCATCCGCACCTGACGTACCAATCAGTATGGCGCTGCCTGCGAGAACATTGAGTTCGCCGAAGAAATCGATATTGCCGTTGCTTGCGCCACCATCATTCAACAGTGTCCAGTTATTCAGTCCTATAACCGTATTATCAGCATCGCCTCGAGCCTGCTCTACGCCACCAAAGGTTGCACTATCCGTTGTGATTGTATTATTCGCGGAAACGGTTAATTCAAGATCAACAGCACTGAAATCCAGGTTGCTAGCCGTAACACTATCCATGTTGTTAAACACGATAGTGTCGGAACCCGACCCGACCTCAAGGCCATTTTCTTGATTGACGTATAGGAACTGATCACCAAGGTTTTGAGCGCTCAGACTGTCGTTCCCAGCAGCGCCCTCGACAGCGTTGACCCCAGAAAAAGTAATCTGATTTGCGCCAATCGAGTTATCGCTATTCAGTTCAAAGCTACTACCCCCGCTATTGGCGGTTAGCGTTTGGGTGGTTACTTCCTCGATATTCGAGAATTGGACCCCGCCGGTGCTGAGGGAAAAATCAGCAGCGCCCAGGGTAGTGTTAGCTGCCAATGCATCCAGCTTGTCCGCACCATCCCCAGCATCAACAGCGGTTAGGGAAGAGAACGTCAGGCCGCCAGCCTTCACTTCGTTAGCACCAGACAATACAAACTCATCCGCACCTGACGTACCAATCAGTATGGCGCTGCCTGCGAGAACATTGAGTTCGCCGAAGAAATCGATATTGCCGTTGCTTGCGCCACCATCATTCAACAGTGTCCAGTTATTCAGTCCTATAACCGTATTATCAGCATCGCCTCGAGCCTGCTCTACGCCACCAAAGGTTGCACTATCCGTTGTGATTGTATTATTCGCGGAAACGGTTAATTCAAGATCAACAGCACTGAAATCCAGGTTGCTAGCCGTAACACTATCCATGTTGTTAAACACGATAGTGTCGGAACCCGACCCGACCTCAAGGCCATTTTCTTGATTGACGTATAGGAACTGATCACCAAGGTTTTGAGCGCTCAGACTGTCGTTCCCAGCAGCGCCCTCGACAGCGTTGACCCCAGAAAAAGTAATCTGATTTGCGCCAATCGAGTTATCGCTATTCAGTTCAAAGCTACTACCCCCGCTATTGGCGGTTAGCGTTTGGGTGGTTACTTCCTCGATATTCGAGAATTGGACCCCGCCGGTGCTGAGGGAAAAATCAGCAGCGCCCAGGGTAGTGTTAGCTGCCAATGCATCCAGCTTGTCCGCACCATCCCCAGCATCAACAGCGGTCAGAGAAGAGAACGTCAGGCCACCAGCCTTCACTTCGTTAGCACCAGACAATACAAACTCATCCGCACCTGACGTACCAATCAGTATGGCGCTACCTGCGAGAACATTGAGTTCGCCGAAGAAATCGATATTGCTGTTACTTGCGCCACCATCATTCAACAGCGTCCAGTTATTCAGCCCTATAACCGTATTATCAGCATCACCACGCGCCTGCTCCACACCATCAAAATCAGCACTACCTGAAGTAATGGGATTTCTTGCTGTAATGGAATTGCTTGCAGTCACCTCGAGGTTGACATTTACCTGGGTGAAATCGAGGTTGCTCGCCGTGACGCTGTCCATTTCACTGAACACGATACCGCCACTGGCTTGGGTGCCAACCTCACGGCCGTTCGCAGTCAAAAGGTAAAGGAAATCATTGCCCAGGCTCAGGGCATTCAGGCTGTCGTTGCCGCTCGCACCGTTAACCTGGGCGACACTTGAGAAATCGATCCCATTGGCAGTGACCGAGTCATCGTTATTTAAAACAAAATTACTACCTGCGCTATGGGCAGTAAGCGCTCCAGTAGTGACTTCGTCAATGTTTGAGAACTCGACGCCGCCAGCATTGAGGACCAAAGCTTCGGCGCCCAGAGTGGCATCAGCGGTCGTTGATGCCTCCAGAGTGTCCACACCTTCGCCGGCGTCAACAAATTCCAGCGACGAGAACGTAAGACCACCGGCTTGAACCTGGTTGGTACCGGATAATACAAATTCATCCACGCCCGAGGTGCCGATCAGCGTAGCGCCGATGGCCTCAATATTGAGGGCGCCGAAGAAATCAATACTGCTGTTGCTTGCACCACCTCCACTAATTAGCGTCCAGTCGCCGGAATTGGAAGCCACTCTGCTGGTCGCGCCGCCATTCACACGACTTACATCAGTGAAGTCGATTGAATTTGCCGATAAAACGCCACCATCCAGAGAAAACTCACTACCGTTCGCGTGGGCATTGAGCTGTGATACAGAAACTTCCTCGATTCCGGAGAACGCTATGCCCGCAGCCCCAACCGTATTATTTTGTGATCCGAGTGTCACTCCTTCGGCATAACTAGAGGCCGACAAAACATCCGCGCCGCCTTGCTGACTACCACCTACAACAGAGCCGAGATCGGCAAACACCAAACCTCCAGCCCCCAAGCTACCGTCTTCGTTCAGTGTGAACGTGTCACTGCGATTTGTACCTTGCAGATTAGCGCCTGAAGCGGAAACCAGAAGGCTACCGGAAAAATTTATGCTGCTATTCGTAGCGCCGCCACCATTACCTAGAGACCAATCGCTTGTCGCCGTTACGACATCACCACTATCGCCTTCTACATTGTCGATTTCGGTAAATGAAACTGACGAGGCACCGCTACCTGACTGCAGTGCTTTGCTACCATTTATCGTCACGCTGGCATCAACAAGCGTCAGGTCAAGATTGCTTGCCACTACACTATCCATACCAACAAAGCGAATACCACCGGTACTTTCGGTGGCGAGCCCCCTGCCATCACTCGTCGTGAAAAACAGTGATGTGGCCAAGCTGGATGCATCGAGGTTATCGCTTCCGGTACCGCCGTTAACTACGGTCACACCAGAGAATTCCATCGATGCAGCTGAAATCGTGTTTCCATCATTCAGGGCGAAGCTAGTACCACTGCTCTGCGCGTTCAGAATGTCGTCGCCGCTACCACCATCGACTGAACTCAGCCCAGTGAACGCCAAACCTCCGGCTTCGAGCGTGTTAGCACCCAGTAGATTAAACGTATCTACACTTGCAGTACCGACCAGCGACCCACTTCCAGTCTCGATGCTTAAGCCACCAGAGAAAGCAATATCGCTATTCGAAGCGCCGCCGCCATTCGCCAGTATCCATTCGCTGCCGCTTGTCGCCGCGACAACATCGCCGACATTACCCTCGACATTATCAATACCGGTAAATGAAACTGACGAGGCACCGCTGCCTGACTGCAGGGCTTTGCTACCATTTATCGTCACGCTGGCATCAACAAGCGTCAGGTCAAGATTGCTCGCGACTACACTATCCATACCAACAAAGCGAATGCCACCGGTACTTTCGGTGGCGAGCCCCCTGCCATCACTCGTCGTGAAGAACAGTGATGTGGCCAGACTGGATGCATCGAGGTTATCGCTTCCTGTACCGCCGTTAACTACGGTCACACCAGAGAATTCCATCGATGCAGCTGAAATCGTGTTTCCATCATTCAGGGCGAAGCTAGTACCACTGCTCTGTGCATTAAGAATGTCGTCGCCGCTACCACCATCGACTGAACTCAGCCCAGTGAACGTCAAACCTCCGGCTTCGAGCGTGTTAGCACCCAGTAGATTAAATGTATCTACACTTGTGGTACCGACCAGCGACCCACTTCCAGTTTCGATATTCAGGCCACCGGAGAATGCGATATCGCTATTGGACGCTCCAGTACCAGACAACAGTGCCCAATCATTGCCACCGGTTACTCTATTTGTCGAATCACCCGATACCTGCGCAACGCCGTCGAAGCTGATGCTTGCGGAATTAGCGCTAACCGCTACCTGATTCGATCCAGCAATAGCAACTTCAGCACTAAGCGCCCCAACACTGAGAGTATCACTGGCCTCCATTGACATAGATTCAAAGCCAGACAGAGTAGCTACTTCACTACCCTGCGTATCTACGCTAATCGCGAGACCGTCACCCACAGAGTCAACCCGCAGGGTGGAGTTATCGGTGAATCCGGCCAAATCAATTTGGTCCGAGCCACTGCCGGCGGTGACCGAAATCGGGTTCGTAGCGGTCACCGCCCCAAGTTTACTGGTGGAGCCATTGCCACCATTGCCGACTGTCAGTGCGAAGTCGTCAACATTAATCGCGCCATCGTTGTGAAACCCGAGACTCGAGGTCGCCTCCAGCGCTCCCGACCCGCCATCTATGGTTACCGTGCCGGCACCTGTACTCGCCACCGAGATTGATGTGCTGGATTCAAGCTGCAATGTAGAATCCGCATTCCACTGCACGGCATCATTGACCACTATTGTGCCGGAGCTTGTATCCTGCTCATCGGCGGGAATACCGTGCGCCACCAGACTGACTGTCGCGTTATCTTCAAGTGCATTAGCAAGGTCAGACCCACCCAGACAGTTTTCAACACAATTACCGACTTCGATCCGATTAGATTCTAGTGTCCAACTGCCGCTCGCTGCACCGCTATCACTTCGGGTTACCACAACCGCTTCGCCATCTGCGGTGTCATCGGTATATTGGAATATCTCGCCCGCGGCGGTAATAACAGCACCACCGCTATTACCGGCACCCGCGCCCCTAGCGGAGATCGAACCGGAGAGACTGAGCTTGTTCGCGGCCTGGATCGTCACGGTCCCGCCGTTACCAAGTGCCTCTGCATCGGCAGAAATCTGCCCAGACTGAACGATATCGCCACCGCTAAGATCTACGGAACCAGCAATCGCGCCAGATGCATTCAGGCTTCCCGTATTCAATACGCCCGTTGTTACACTTCCGTCTGTCGAAGCACCTGATACGTTGCCGGTTAGACGAATAGTTCCGCCAACCTGCTCAATACCGGTTGCTTTAATATCACCACTATTATTCACAGCGTTGGCGAACAGATCTTCTGCAACCGAGGCCTCCAGAATTACAGAGGCCGCCTCTAAATTACCCGCATTGAATACTGCACCTTCTTCACCAAACGCCTCAGTTACGAATTCACTGGTAACTTCGACCCCAATAAGGCCACCCTTATCAAAGTGAAGAGCCGCGCTATTACCCGCCAGCATGCGAATTTCACCCAGTGCAGCCTCAATATTTCCGCCCTCTGCATTTCGGACACTTTGGCCAATCAGCGTTACATTTCCAGAGGTTGCGGTAATCTGCCCTGAATTTTCTATTAAGCCCGCCAGCCCACCTGCATCCGCTTCAAAGACAACGCCCTGGTCATTTCTGGTAGATATTTCGCCGGACAGCGTGGAGACAGTGAGCGCAGCAACATTGACTACGGAACCCGAAGAAAAAATCACGCCCTTCGGGTTTATTAGAACAACGTGGCCATTAGTAGAATTTATTTGGCCCGCTATATTACTGGCTTGACCACCGCCTATATCATTGATTACCAGACCTAATTCATCAGAGCTAAGGTCACCGAAGTAAAAGTTTGCACTTTCACCTTCGACAAGGTCGAACGACTCCCATTCAATCCTGGCGAAATCGTTCTCTATCGAAATGTTCGTTGCATCTCCATCTTTTGATACGTCTGCCGATCCAATAACCACCTGGTGATTCCCCGGACCCGCCTGCGCAACAGAGGCTATTGAAACAAACGAGCCAAAGCACGCCATATGCGCTAGCTTAATTGCTGCAGAAATTGGTTTTTTCCTGTAAGACATATTGGCTTTCATTTCGTTTTCGGCTCTGAATTGCTAGTCAAAATTCTGGTTTCGGTTACTTAATAAAATCAGTGCAAGAAATATGAGAAATCCGCATATAGCGCCGGAGCATCATATTCACGATCAAATTTTGGATCTGAATATTTCGACATCGTTGGCCATGCAGCAGATACCTGAGCGGACCAGCTGTCTTTCCAGTTGAGCTTTAAAAGGATTCCAGCCCCGGAAAGTGCACCCCAATCGTTGGTGGATGTAGCATCGTAGTATGTGGAAACTCCATAAGCAGCATCCGCGATCACGGCAAACTGGAGCAATTCACTCAAGCGGCTCCCAAACACTTTGGTATTAATTGCATCTGGCAATGCGGGATACCATTCCGCAGAGAGCAATGCAGCTTGATCCGAGGAAAAGTCTCTCACCTCAAAAGCTCGAACACCGTTCGCCCCTCCGAGAGAAAATTGTTCAAATGCGGGCAATTGCTGCTCACTGTATTGCCAACGGCTTTTTATAATGAGACGTGACTTATCTTCAGTGAACGGCATTGGTAAAAATAGAAGAGAACTGGTATCAACAGCTAACTTTTCAAACTCTTCATCTCGACCGTCAACACTCTGGTCTTGGTCAAGATTTTTTATATCCCCGTACTGGATCTTCACATTGACCATATTGAGCATGGGTATAGCGCCACTCGACAACTTATCGAAATACACCCCAACCTCGCCACCCACAACATGGTCACCGATCAAATCAGTGATCGCAGATAGATCTGTACTTTTACTGGTCGCGCTAATTGATCCGGTTATATTAAACTCCCTTGATCGCCTGAACTTATGATCCAGGGTCATTGCATAACTTTCGTTGACACCGCTGATATCAAGGTAGTTAATCGTGTCGTAGGGATCTTCCACATTCGCGATATCAAATTCATTGTAATCCGCAGAAATCTGGAGCCTTGTTCGAGGGCTAAATACCGGCAAACTGTATTTGAGTTGACCTAATTGAGATCCGACGGCCAGATCCGAGTTCGTATCACTAGCAGACTTCAAAAACCCAACCGTCAAAGAATCGCCGACTCCTGTTGGGTTAAACCAGTCGACGGCAGTGTATATCCTGCTGTCACCGGTAAAAATCGAACCGTGGTTATCCATGCGTGACACAAGTTGCCAACTGCTTTCGTCACGAACCTTCAAGTTTAACTTTGTCTCTCCGGGGTTATCTCCCGGACTGAAATAACCGGTAACGTTGGAGCTGGGCAAGTCATTGAGTAAATACAGGGATTCCTCGATATCCTCACGATTTACCAACTTTCCTTTTTGCCCATCAAAGGCAGATGCGAGCCGCTCGGCGCTGTATACCTGGTTATCATGTACTGCGACCTGACCAAGGATGCCCTCCTGGACGGTAAACGTAACAATTCCGTCTTTTACTTCCTGCGCGGGAATTTGAACTTGCGCGAGAAACAAACCCTTCTTCCGGTAAAAGCGCGTAAGTTGCGCAGCGATATCTTCAAGGTCCGCGTAGGTCAGACCACGCTGTGCATTTTGGCGCTCAATAACGTTAACCAGTTTCCTCAGCTGTTGCGGGCCAAGCTTGTCAGCGCTGAAGCGGGCGCCCATGCCATCCAGTAACAAGGCCAGTTCTTCCAGGTTTTTGACGGTATAGCCAGCGGCGAGCACCTTATCTTCCTGCATATATTTTGACCGCAGGGATTCTGCCAGCGCCTCTATCTCCTCGCGCTCTATGCCAAATTCTGGATACTCTTCCAGACGGTGAAACAGGATTTTTTTTACGGAAATTCGGGGGCCAAGTTCCCGACCGGAAACTTCCGGGATGTCCGCATCCAGGTTGGGGTCCCGAGCCTCTTTTGCGCGACGCTCAAACTCACCGTTTAATATATCGTCATCAACGGTTGGCAGATCCTGCTCGAAGGCCGCACGCACGCGGCTTCTAAAGTTCGAAGTGTCTTCCTGCGCTTCCACTACACTACTGGCAACCATTAGCCCGAGCATGGAAATCGACAACAGTCCCTTGTATTTAGAATCCACCTTTCCCCCTTCAGAAAGATTCGCAATCGATTGTCGAGCACATGCCGACAAACATAAGCCATGCAAAAAGCACGGCTTCAATTTCTAATTGAGTGTTGCGCGATTAGCGCGTAAGACTGCGCACCACCCGGAATCCGGTCACTTCATCAGCCGTGCCATCGTGCATGATCTTCGATGTGGTCAAGCAACGGCTCATGGCGTCGAGGTGGTTACCACCGGCAGCAATCAGATCGCCCTCTGATCCCAGCACCCACTCCTGCACATTGCCGACGGCATTGACAATGCCGTACTGGTTGGCAGCACCACTTGTGGAGGGCACGAGCTCCGCGCCCTTCTCAATACCGCCATAGTTGAGATAACAGTTTCGGTCAGCAATTTCCGCCTGACCGCCGGCACTCGCGGCGGCGAACCATTCGCGCTCAGAGGGAAGCCGGTAGGTACGACCAGTTTCTTCAGACAGCCAGTTCAGATATCCCTGCACCTGCTCGATATCAATTTTATTGACCGGCATATCATCCCGAGCTCGCCCAGTGTCATCACAGGCACCGGTCGCGAGGCAGTACTCACCGAATTCCCGGTTGCTGATTTCATACTTACCCACGGCTACTGGCCAGCCACCATCACCTTTAACAACCACCAGCTCCGGCCCTTTGTCACCGCCTTGCATAGGGTCGGCGCAGCTATAGCGCTCACCCCGGCCTCCAGAACCAGGGCTAAGGTGGCCGCAGTAGTCCAGCTCGAACTCGGTCAGTACACGCTGCTCCGGCAGCATCGCTCGCGCATCGGTCAGCAAAACATCCGTACGTTCAGGGCTGCGACCGGCAAGCTTGCCAAAACAGCCTACGAATTCATCGGCGAGAACAGGGCGTACCTTCTGAGCTTTTGTTTGATCAATGTCAGCCAAGCGCGACAGTGATGCGGCAACCTCACCTATGCGCATACCAAAGCTACAACTCAGTGCTTGCTCCATCTCATCGAGCTCAGCATCCAGCGCTTGCTGCTGCTTGAGCGCTTCGAGGCGACGCTGTTCCTGGAGTGCCTGTATCCGGATCCGCTCGGCCTCCCGCTCAGCGGCCCGCCGCTCGGCGTCCATCTTGCGCTGCAACTCTTCGCGCTCCTCCTGAAGCTGCTGGCGCACCTCATCCGCTCCTTCTACCTGCGCATTCCAGGAAGCCGCCCGCCCCAACATTTCATCGGCGGGTTCCAGATTGCCAAGGGTCAACTGACCAGTGGCAGCCGCCACAAAGAGGTCGGAGACGTTCTGACGAATCCGTTCCGGATAGGCGGTATCAGATGGGTTGAGTGATTCGTATTCGCTGAGCTCGATACGCACGTCCCTCTCCCAGGATGGCGTCAGGACACTCAGTGCTACCAGGCGATCAATGGCTTCGCGCTTGTCCGAGATTCGGCGCTCGATTAATTCCTTTTGGTGCTTGCGTTCAAGCTCCTCAGCAACACGCTTCTGCTCCGCAGCGTTCTGCTTCTCCAGATAGGAATACCCAACGCCCACACCAACGAGAACAGCAACAAACAAACTACCTAACGCCCACTTCCAGCCGCTATTGGTAAAGAACCGATGAACGAATCGCTCCACCGTAGGAGTTCGATCCTCCCGGTGAAATGCGAGCGCGGCCTCCAACGCCCGCCATTGGCGGCGACTGAGCGACTTGATGCGTTTGGGTTTTAGCTTTTTCTTGAAGGCCTTATCGGCAGGAAGCTTGTCAAAAGGGTGGCGACCGGCGAAGAGCTCATAGGCAACACAGCCCAGCGCATATACATCGTCGCTAGGTTGAGGTTCCCCACCCTCGAGCATTTCCAGACTGGCATAGGCCGGTGTCAGAGCGCCAAGTGTGCCCGCGTCAAAGATCGTTTGCTCGCCTGCCTTACTCGCTATACCGCCTTCGGATACGGCGCGCGCGATACCGAAGTCGATAACTTTGGCACCATTGCGGTTGGTGACGAAGATATTCCCCGGCTTGAAGTCAGAATGCACAATTCTATGGGAGTGGGCGTATATCAGTGCCTGTGCCACATCGCGAAAAATAGCTATCGCTTTCTCTTTGCCTACGCCGACCCCGGAGTTCTCCCTGAGGAGCTTATCCAGTGGAGATCCCTCAAGAAACTCCATGGTCATAAATACGCGATCGCCTTCCCGGTCAAAGTCGAAGACGGTAACAATATTGGGGTGAGCCAGAGTTTGCGATTTGCGCGCTTCGCGCTGCAAGGAGACAAATGCGTCGGGGTGCTTCTGGAAATCCTCATTGAGCAATTTGATTGCCACGTAAGGATTGCTGTCGTTGGCTTCGAGCTTGCGTCGGTCGAGCGCCTTAAACACGGCACCCATACCGCCAACACCTAACAGCTTGTCGAGCTCAAAGCGACCCTTGATCACCGTTTTGGTAACCGCGCCTTCGCGCTCGCCGGAGGGCTCGAAATGCACCGCTTCACGCGGCTTGGGCAAGGATGGCGTTGATGGCTTCGCAGGAGAAGAGTCCACGATTACCGTGGCGTCCGACGCCGCCATTGCAACGGGATTCGACTCCAATCCTGGGTTTCTTGCGATCGGCGGATGATCGTTAGCACCGGTATTTTCATTTCCGACAAAAACCGTTATATCAGAATCGGTACATGCCGATAGTGATTCGCCAGCCGTTTTGACTATTCGGGTCTTGTCGTTCACAACCATCTCCCTGGTGTAAATCTGCCGCGTTTCCGTTCACGAGCTATACGCCGCCTCCGCACCTTGAGGGCAGCCAACGTTAGAGAGCCATCTTTAAGCGTTAGACAGCCCCATGCAAGGGCGCGAAGTATAACGAACCGAAAAGTACGCAACAATTAAAGTCAGCACACAATACGCCGAATTTGGATTACATTCTCTTACATATACTTAAGAGACCCGCCAAACAAAACGGTCGTACCAAATCCAAAATAAAACGGTAGTACCACTTAGGCAGGAGAAACTCTTAAATTCGTACCAGAGTCAAATTATTGGTATTTAACAGATATAAAAAAACATTTATAAAATTCGTACCAGAGTAAAAATCTGCAGAACCCAAAAACCCTACCCCCTACTGATATCGATCAATTAATAGGTACCAGAGTCAAAAAAATACACAAATTTAATAGTTTTTTTTTACTCTTCGGTCTGATTAAATTCCTCCCGCTTGCCAATTTGGCAAAACCTGAACTACTGCTATTCGCGGTGGCAAAGGATTAACCACCAAGTTCGAAAGTCCATACCAATTTGAGGGATTTAAAATGGCTATTTACATGAACTTCAATAGCAAGGCACCTGCCGGTAACGTAACTGCAAAAGGTTACGAAGACTGGATCGAAGTAGAAAGCTTCAACTTCGGTGTTGGCCGTGGCATCACCATGGAAGCCGGCGCAATGGCAAACCGTGAAGCAACCCGCCCAAGCCTGAGCGAAATCACCCTGACCAAGCGTATCGACGCTGCATCCGGTGGCCTGTTCAAGTCTTCAGTCTCTGGCGACGAAGGCGTTAAAGTAGAAATCCATGTTGTTCAGACCGGTGCAAACGCGGTAGAAAAGTACGCTGTTTACTCTTTGGAAGATGCCATCATCTCTTCTTACAGCATCAGCGCTTCCGCTGGCGGCCCTCCCATGGAGTCTATCTCCCTCAGCTTTGCCAAGATTGAGGCCGACCTCAACCACGCGGACAAAACCAACAAGAACCCGAAAAACATGCGCGTTGGATACGATCTCACCACTGCGACTGTTCTGTAATTTTACTTTCGGTTTCGCAAAGGGCCGGAGGGCCACAGTCTACGGCTGTGGACCCCGGCCTTTTGGCGTTTAAAACACGCTATCGACAACCAATATTGATTTGGTTATCGATAGTAGAATTTGTATTTTCTGGCACCTACAAGGAATTGGGGCTGATATGTCTTCTCTTAATCAAGAAAAACGTATGATTCGTGTCACTACTCCAATTGGGAAAGACACTTTCATTGCCACAGCTTTTCATGGCGAAGAACATATATCGAAGCCTTTCCGGTTTCAGGCGTCATTGCTTTCGGACAACCATGACATATCGCAATCGGATATAGTCGGAAAAACCTTTACTGCGAGCATCCATCATGCAGGAAAAACTCGCCAAATTAATGGATTCGTAACCAATTTCTCCATGCTCGATGTTAATGCGGAAGGCATGCGAAAATATGAGGCGATTATCCAACCTGGACTATGGTTTTGTAACCTCTCAGGAACAAACCGTGTATTCGAGGACAAAACGGCTACCGAAATTATTAAAGAGGTTCTTTCTGAATACTCCCGCGTCGTACAATTTTCGGACAAGTCAACTCGATCAGTTATATCTAGAGAGTACTGTGTACAATTTGGCGAAACAGACTTTCAATTCATAGATCGCCTGCTTTCAGAGGAAGGGATCAGCTACTACTTTAAGCACACCGAAAATTCACATGAGCTTGTTTTTTGTGATTCCCCAAAGGGATTTTACAAGTGTACCAATGAAGAAATTGAGTACGATGGCGGTGGAAGCCTGCCAACAAAAAACTCTGTAAGTTCCTGGCGAAGAGATTTCAATTACCATGGTGGTGGCTTTGAATTCAAGGATTACAACGAATACACGGTCGGCAAAGACAACAAGCAGGTTGTAAAAACAAAAAACGACATAAATAACGCCTCAGATTATATTCAGAATATATATGGGCTAAATCACTTCCTCTCAAAAGGGGATAGTCAGCACGCGTTTAAGGACGACTACCATAAATCTCTGGCTGAGTGTGCAATTGAGGCCCAGGAATGCCGCTTTGACATTGCCCATGGGTCTAGCGATTGTCCGGAATTCAGTGCCGGCGGCCAATTTTCATTCGCCCACACGCTGAAATCCGAAAAAGGCGACTACCTACTCACATCGGTACGAATCGCTGCGACCGATAGTAATAGTGACGAAACCAGCTTCAGCAACAGCTTCCGCTGCATTCCCGACAAAGTAGTCCCGAGGCCGGACCCTTTTCTCGGCACTCGGCGAGACATTTCTCCGCAAATTGCCGAGGTTGTGGAAGTCTGCGCAACCCTTTCAGATAGCTCCAAGGACAAATTTACCCAGGTCAAAGTTAAATTCCCCTGGAATTCGGAGCAAAACAGTTGCTGGGTCCGAGTAATGCAATCATTTGCGGGAAAAAACTGGGGAGCCAACTTTGTTCCTCGCGTTGGACAGGAAGTCATTATCACTTATATCAATGGCGACCCCGATCGCCCTGTGGTAACAGGCGCGGTATATAACGGCTATAACCTTGGTCCAAATTTCAACGCAAGCCAAAGCGGGTGGAAAACCCAACTCGATGGCAGCAAATTCAATGAGCTTAAGTTTGACGACAAGAAAGACGCAGAAGAAATTTATATGGAAGCAGGCAAGGACCATAACTTTGTCGTGCACAATGATCAGACTGGAAAAATTGAGAACAACCAGTCTATTGAAGTAAAGCAGAACCGTGACATCCTGATCACTGACGGTAACGAAAGCACTAATATCAGCAAGGGCAACCACTCCCTGATGATTAAAAGCGGCACGCAGACTACCGATGCCAAGGGTGCCATAACGATTACGTCAAAGACGTCGATCGAGCTCAAAGTCGCCGGCAACAGTATCAAGATCACCAATTCCGGTATCACAATCAAAGGTACCATGTTGTCCTGTAAAGGCGATTCCATGGCGGAAATGAAGGCTGGTGGCATTTTGACGCTCAAGGGCGGCCTTACCAAGATTAATTGATGGAGCGAATCAATGACTGATCTGGTAAAAGTACGTGCAGCGACCGCTGAGGAGTTGCTCGCAAATATAGATTTAAGTGATGAAGCCTCCGAGTATATCGTCGCGGATACGGCGCCGGAAATTAGTATTGTTCGGTTAATGGATGCGGGACTTTACCCTGACGCAGTTAAATTACTTGCCCACGGACTACCGAAACGAGAATCCGTTTGGTGGTCTTGCCTCTGTACCCGGGATACACACAACCCACAAACCGATGAAAACAATACAAAGGCATTACTTGCGGCGGAAAGCTGGGTAAAAAATCCTACTGAAGAGCGGCGTCAGATCTGCAAGCGCCTGGGTGAGATAACCAAACACCAAACCCCCGCCAGCTGGGCCGCGACCGCCGCTAGTTGGTGCCACGGCAGCCTTGCTGGCCCCGGAGAACCTGCGATTGAGCCACCGGAACACCTGTACGCGCATGCTGTTTCAGGTAGTGTTACTCTTGCTGCCGTTCTATCAGACCCTGTCGACCCGACAAAGTCTTTCAAAAAATATCTTGCGCAGGGGCTGGATCTCGCCCGGGGCGGCAACGGACAGGCAGGGCAATAGACTATGGGGAAGCCGGCATCACGACTGACCGATATGCACGTGTGTCCAATGGTTACTGGCACAGTACCTCATGTCGGGGGACCGATAGTGAGCCCTGGAGGGCCCACTGTCATTATTGGCGGGATACCCTCAGCAACGGTAGGGAGCACCTGTACCTGCGTCGGTCCACCAGACACGATAGCGTCCGGAAGTACAACCGTATTGATCCAGGGTAAGCCAGCAGCGCGTATGGGGGATTCGACTGGCCACGGCGGTAAAATAGTGGTTGGCTGTCCTACCGTACTGGTTGGTGGGTAGCATTCAGGCTAAAGGTACATTAGCCGTTTAACTTGCTTTCTTGTTGGTCACTAATAAAAAGCCCTCCTGTCGGAGGGCTTTTTATTCCACGGCTTATTTGTCAGGTATCAACAGACTTGATAGTGAAAATCGCCGTCTTCTGTAGCACTAATTTGAATAGAGGATACTGCTTCACCTTTGGCCATTTTATCCAGGCATTCACTGGCGAGTGATGGGAGCAATGTTTTGTTCAGAATCGCTTCAATATTCCGGGCACCAGTATCCGACTCCTGGCACCGCGCGACAATATTAATCAATACGTCTTCGTCATAACTGAAAGCCGCTCCATAGTGGTCTTTAATCCTCTTTTCAACTCGCCGCATGTTGATCTTGCAAATTTCAACGAGGTTTTCATCGTCCAGCGGATAGTAGGCTATAACCGTCGCTCTCCCAAGAAAGGCAGGCTTAAACTTCTGCAAGAGGTGCGGGCGTATATTTTCCAGAAGCACATCTGGCTCTGGCTTCTCTTCTACCTGATTGAAGATTGCCCTGATGGCGTCCTCACCCGCATTCGACGTCATGATGATAACGGTATTCTTGAAATCGATATCCCGGCCTTCACCGTCTTTGATCGTGCCTTTATCAAACAGATTATAGAAAATATCCTGTACGCCAGGATGTGCTTTTTCCATTTCATCGAGCAAGATCACAGAGTACGGTTTGCGACGAGCGGCTTCGGTCAGCACGCCACCCTCACCATAACCCACATAGCCGGGAGGGGAACCGAGTAGCATGGATACTTTATGCTCTTCCTTGAATTCGGCCATGTTAATAGTGGTTATATTTTGCTCTCCACCGAATAGCTCATCAGCAAGCGCCAATGCTGTTTCGGTTTTCCCCACACCACTGGTCCCACAAAACATAAATACCCCCACCGGCTTTCTGGGATCAGTAAGTCCAGCTCGAGAGGTTCGTATCGCCTGAGCGATCGCCTCAGTGGCGTGCCCCTGGCCGATAACACGCTGATTGAGCCGGTCGGCGAGGCTCTGTACCGCCAGGATTTCGTCACCGACCATCTTGCCGACCGGGATGCCGGTCCAGTTAGCGATAACTTCGGCAATGGCCTGCTCGTCTACAGCTGGCTGCATCAGTGGCGTGTCGCCCTGAACATTCTCCAGCTGATCTTGCAAGGTGGAAAGCTGCTGCTTGAGATCGGCCATTTGCGAGGGGTCAACGCTCTCGTCCCCAGAGCTAATTCTGGCAAAATCTTCATCGATCTGACTACGCAATACCTTGATTTGCTCGATAATTTCAGCTTCTTGCCTTTGCTGATTACGCAGGTTTGAAAGACGCTCGTCGGCCGCTTGTTTTCTCACCCGGAGCTCTTCGATTTGCTCTTCGTATATCCCATTCGCGGCATTCTCGCGAGCCAGTTTATCCATAGTCCGCGAGGCATTCGCCACAATCCGCTCAACATTTTCGATGGCGCCCGGGGTCGCCGACTGGCTCAATGCCACACGTGCACAAGCCGTGTCCAACAGGCTCACTGACTTATCAGGCAATTGCCTTCCCGGAATGTACCGGTGAGAAAGCTTCACAGACGCAACGATCGCTTCGTCCAGGATCCGAACCTTATGGTGCGCCTCAAGGCTTTCAGCGATTCCACGCATCATGTCGATCGCCGCGATTTCATCCGGCTCATTGACTTTGACAACCTGGAACCGACGGGTAAGAGCAGGATCGCGCTCGAAGTACTTCTTATATTCTGCCCAGGTTGTGGCTGCTATGGTCCGCAATTCACCACGCGCCAGCGCAGGTTTCAATAAGTTCGCCGCATCCCCCTGCCCTTCCTTTCCACCTGCACCGATCATTGTATGTGCTTCGTCGATGAATAGGATGATCGGGGTCGCGGACGCTTTCACTTCTTCGATGACCGACTTGAGACGGTTCTCAAACTCGCCTTTAACACTCGCACCGGCCTGTAAAAGGCCCAGGTCGAGTGTCCTTACGCAAACATCGCGTAGTGGCGCCGGCACATCTCCGCTGACGATCCTCAAAGCAAAGCCTTCCACCACAGCGGTCTTTCCGACCCCGGCTTCGCCCGTCAGAATTGGGTTGTTTTGCCGGCGTCGTGTCAGGATATCAATACATTGACGAATCTCTTCGTCCCGCCCTAAAACAACATCAATTTCACCACTCCTGGCGCGCTCGGTAAGATTGACCGTGTACTTATCCAATGACGGTGTCTTACTGGCTTTGAGGTCTCCGGGTGCGGGCTGGGCTCCGGCTTGCGCCGGTGATCCTGTGTAACTCGACTCACCGGTCCGGCCATACATTGCCTTGGCAGTTTCGCGAATCGACTCAGGCGCTACATTCTTAAGTTCTGGACAGGACTCAAGCAATTGCCTGCGTGAAGACTCTTCCAGCAATAGCGCGGCAATCATATGACCGGAGGATACGGCCTGATGGCCGTAATCGATTGACGCCAACATCCAGCTATTTTTTGCGGCTTCCACAATGGTCGGCGACAACGCCGCAGGCCTGCTACTGCCAGACTTGAACTTGGAAATTGCGGCAGCGAGCTGTTTGGCTACATGAGAGAGATTCACCTCATGCTTTTCAAGCAAATGTAGTAGATCAGTATCTGACTTATCCAGAAGCTTTAACAGCCAGTGTTCAAGTTCAACGTTGTACTGGTTATGGGCCAGGCACAACCCTGCAGCCCCTTCCAGGGATTCCCGCATATGCGGGGTCATCGTCGCCACTAATCGCTTTAAATCAATATTTATCATTGGCAATATTCCTTATCTCGGTATTCCCTCATTCCCCTTTGACGGAATCAGGCGCTGGGAAGCGCCTCGTCAGGTGAATAGCTATCTGAACTCAATGTGATTGTCAGGCTTTCTTTATTTTGACTTTCCCTCAACATTTGCGAATTCCAACCTAGAAGCGCTTTTGTCTCGGCTTTCGAATTCAACTGTAAAGGCGCTACTTCGTCTGCCGGTATGGCCACCGAAATATCAAAGTCCAGCTCAACACCGGCGCTAAGCTGTATGAACGACTTCAACGCTTCAAGCTTCTCACTACCTGGAGAGATATCCATATATGCGCCATAGTCCGAAGGTGCAATAACAACGCGGAATTTGTTTTGAGCCTGGAAACAGTGTGTCCCCAATATCGAATTTATTCCGAGACAATTATTCACTCCGTTAGGATGTTCATGAGAGGGGAGCCTGGTAAGAACGTCTCCGGGCAGCTCATCCCAACGTCCGTGAAACTGCTCTATCTCCACAGCGAGACCAAAGTACTGTTGAATCATGCTTTTGAGCGCAGCGGCCGAACACTGCTGCCGCCCAAGATGCCCCGCCATGCCAATCAGTGCTTCATCGGGTACCGCCGTCCGATAGCGCATTTCGGTTGTGCCAAGGCCAGCTATCGCAGCAAGGGCATGGCTAAACAGATCCGGATCTCGCGTGTTCTGTCTGCGCGCTCTTTCATAATTAACCGGCAATTGATATTTATGCCAAGCCTGATAAAACATCGAAACATTTCGATGATTAAAGATATCGAGGAAATCTTTCAGTGCGCCGCTTTTGTTTTTTGCTTCCTTGTGGACAAGCTCCGTCAGGAAATAAGGCATCACGCCTTGGCTTCCGATCAGCCCGCCAAAACCAACTTCCATACTCCATTGATTATTACTAGCACTGTCAGCCTCGGCACCTTCATCGAACCTTGTAGAAATTTCGAGTACATCGGCGCCGACAAATGACAACGATGTTTGTGCGCGAAAGCGTACGACCTCCTGACTGGGAGGCGAATACCCGGCAACCGGCATGGCCGAAAATTTTCCTTCGGACCATGTAGCCGCATTTTCCAGTAATCGTACAGATTGAAAAAATTCGAACCTGTATGGTGCCTGCTTGAGGCGACCGATTACACCAGTGCTTTGTCGCCAGCGCGGGGAGGCCATCGCTTAAGTTCTCCATCCTGACCACTCAATTTCGCGATCAGCCTAGTAAAAGAGTTAATAGAGCAATACAACGCAAAGAATCGCTCAAGAACGCTCGCAAACATTAGCGGGCTTGTGCCAGAAAGCATCATTGAATCCAGCTCTATCGATATTTCCGTTCCACGACAGAGGACAACACTACTATCAATTTGAATAGGCGCTGTTATAGGTTTGGTCTCAACCTTTAGTATCGACTCGATCATATTTCTGGTACTTGGCGAATTCCTGAAATCGTATAAGCGCAGTATTTCCTTTAGTGCATCGCAACCACTCTCACCACCCAAGGAGAGATGGTTTAGGTTCAAGTGGGATATCAGGCGCCAATATGCCCTTTCCTTCCTCGGAGGACGAATCGTCGCGGTTGGTGAAACCAACGAAACGATACGCTGCGCCGGCGCATCGCCATCAACAATACTTAAATACGGCTGTAAATTACCTGTAGGAAGCTTTTTCGGTAAATTCCTGTTACAACAGGTCAACTTTATACTTAGCGTTTCATCGCTTGTTTTGAACGGGTTGAAATCCAGGTCAACCAGGCTGATATCAACTTCTGAGGCCTGCTCATTCCTGTGCTCCCCTTCAACAACGTCCCGCCGACGTGTAAACCAGAAAGCCGATTGTCGCGCCTGATGCTGACTGTGTTGCAATCCATAAAATGGTCGATACCTGGTCGCGTTTCCACTCGCGTCGCTCGCGCTCACGCTATCGACCGAATACACTTCCAGGCCCTCGCTACGCCGAACATCTGGCACAACCTGATAACTATATTCAGTATGTAAGAGCGGAACAGGATCAGCCGTGTAGGGGAACAAATTAACAATTGGCGTACAGTTTAGGGCAAACATACCTGCACCCATCTGCTTTTCCAACTCGTCATTGGACTCAGACAGGTAAAAATAAAGGTTCAGCGTGTCACCGTAGGTAGAATTTATTGCTCCACCAATATTAGTGATATCAATGAATTGAAACTTCTCCGGAAACGAAAAGTATTCTGTAAGTAGACGATAACCAATAAATGCGCTGTCAGGATAAGGAAAAATCCCTTCATCCGGGGCTAGTCCAACCTGTTGCAGAACATTAGTATCCACATGAATAGGGGTAGGATCGCCTTCTGAATTGGCTATGACAATTTTTATGCACTTGCTTAGAAGAAGATCATAAAGTGGATAAATATGGTTAGGGAGCCCTTTCAAGAAGAGCCTGAGTTTAGATAACCCCAGGTCAGAAAAGCGCAAATCTCCGCTTAGCGTCTTTAATGAGATCTTTAAAACAGCATTACTACCCAGAACCTCATTGCAACCTGGCGCAATGAATGGCCTTGACATCAAACTAGCGGATTCTATTGAAAATGGACAAATATCCACAGGATAAGAAGTTTGAAACCGGCATGACTGTCCCTGGAAGGTATCACTTTCCAACATTGTTTCTGCTTCTACGGAAACAATAGAGTCCAAATCGTCATCCGGCTCAAATTGAACAATCCCACAAGAAGGGATCGGGCGTAAATAATGTGGATACAACGTCTCTAACATCGCATCCGTCAGTTCCGGAAAGTCATCGTTCAATTTTTGTTGAACCCGCGCATTCATATAAGCCACGCCGGAAAGCAGCCGACCGACAAGCGGGTCATCCACCGTGTCTGCATCCAGTTGAAGCCTGGATGCGGCCGCAGGATGCATACGCGCAAAGTCGGCGGCTGTCTGTTGAACAAACGCCAGTTCACGCTCATATAGATCTATTAATTTTTCACTCATCACATTATCTCGGAAACATCAACCAATTGAGTGACGGGATTCAAAGCAGAATCGAACACAATCACTTCCTGTGAAGGATTCACATGCAGCACAGCTTCTACACGAAACCGGATACTCGGATCTTCGACATCCACATTTTTTTGAGTACTCACCTTAACGGATCGAATCCGAGGCTCATAATTAGTAATCGTTTTTTCTAATTCACGGCAAAATTTTTTACGACTATCCGCGGACGAAAAGTTAATGGTAGATAAATCCGGAAGACCAAAGTTGATATTCGATGTTTCAAGGTTTTCGTGTTCCGCAGGTGCCGACATACAGCGAAACCGGCTGTTGAAAAGAAACTCCAGATCTCGGCGTACACCCTCTCTAAGCTGACGCAGTACCTGATGAGGTTTTGTCATGTCCTGGTTACTCGCTGATGCCAGAAGCCGGTCCAGTACGGGCGCCAGTAAACGCTTTTCTTTTGTCATTATCAATGATTCCCCATGAACCGCTGCGAACTCGTATTAAATTGAGTTCCCGTCACGCAGGTGTACCTACCCCGATCTGTGCAAGCGCCGTGGTGAGTTTTAGCTCTGACACCAGATGATCGACTGTGTAGTGACTTTTCAGATGAATAACGCTCTGGTAGCTACCCGCCTTACCGGGTTCATCCATCACTTTCACCCTGGCCTCTCTAAGCGGATATCGGGCAAGCATTTCCCATGAAAGGTCATCACGTCCCGTTGTGTACCTGTCCAGCCAATGCTGTAACTGCCGCTCACAATCGGCCGCATTGATATACGCACCCACTTTGTCGCGAATCATGACTTTTATGTAATGGGCGAAACGCGATGCACATAATATCTGCTGCAACATCCCGCTGATACGCGCGTTAGCGGTTGCGGACTTGGATGTATATTTTTTTGTTTTTTGTAACGAAGGTACGCTATTAAAGGAAGCGTACGGCGTATCGTAACAATGACTTAAACAGGTGAAGCCGAGTTCACTCAATTCCCGCTCGGCAAAATCTGTTATCAGGATCGAAGTCGACATATGCACCATTTGCGCATGGGTGTCGACAGCATAGGGTACCACCGGCAATTGCGTGACCAGCCCGCCACCAATATGATCCCTCGCCACGCCCCGAATATGGGAAAACCATCCGACTTCGTCGAACTCCCGAAGTAGAACACATGCCATCGCAAAGACAGCATTGCCCCACAGGTAATGACTGCTATCGGCTTGCAAGACATCTTCCTGAAACCTAAGCCCACAGTAGTTGGAAAACTTTATGCTGTAAGGCTGACGCATCAGGATTTTCGGTAGCATAATGCCGATGAAGCGGCTGTCTTCAAGATCCCGTAGACCAGACCAACGGAGATACTGCTTCTGACGAAAGACCTCCAGGAAATCTATGGGCTTGGCCAGATCATCGAAACTGTCTACACCAAACAGTTGTGGAGTAGCGCTACAGATAAACGGGGCAAAAGCAGCCGCGGCCGTATGCGCCAATCCTTGTAAAGTGAATATGTCATCAAATGGGTGCCCATCAAACGGCCGATGCGACACGTAGTAGTCGCCAATCAGCAAGCCAAAAGGCTCGCCGCCAGGCGTACCGAATTCTTCGTTGTATATCAGGTGAAAGATGCCCGATTGGTCATAATCTGGGGCACGCTCAATGTCTTTACTGATGTCTTTCCAGCTTGCATCAAGAAGTTTTATTTTTATGTTGTCGCTACTGGGTGAGTTATTAACCAGCATCGCAACACCGCGCCAGCTGGCCTCCAAACTCTGGAACTTTGGCTGATGTATTATGTTATTGATCTGCTCGCAGATCAGTTCATCCAGCTCGAGGATTAGGCGGTTAAGCAGACTAATAACGGAGAAGCGCTGAGGATGTGGACAGGGACAGACTTCCAGCAGCCAATATTCGAAGGCATAGAGATCGTCAGGTTCGTCTAGAAACTTCCTTAACGAATTTTTTTCGCTCGCCAACAGCTGCGGCCGAAGCATCCGATCATTTTCAAATCCGGCTTGAAAGTCAGCACCCAAAACTAGCTCTCCCGGAGCAGGAACCTGATGTATAGATAAAGGAAATGTTGTCTGGGGTAAAGCTGGCCCCGACAATCATCGGGGCCAGCCTTAACTCACCCCGCCGTTGGGATATTCGCAACCATACGCATAGAGGTAGTTAATTCCTCCATTTGCAGCCATGGTTTCAGGTAGGCCACTGCACTGTAGCAACCAGGTTGACCAGGAATTTCTTTTACTTCGACCCGAGCCTCTGCCAGCGGATACTTTGCTTTCATTTCAGCACTCGCATCCGGATTAGAGTTCGTGTACTGGGAGATCCACTTGTTCAACCAGCGCTCACAATCACTCGCTTCCATAAACGAGCCAACTTTGTCGCGTGCCATTACTTTCAAGTAATGGGCGATACGCGAAGTGGCCATCAGGTATGGTAAACGTGCCGAAATAGCGGCGTTTGCCGTAGCATCCGGGTTGTCATACATCTTGGCCTTCTGAGCACTCTGTGAACCAAAGAACACCGAGTAGTCCGTATTTTTGTAGTGACAGAGTGGCAGGAAGCCCTGGGAGCTTAGCTCTGCTTCGCGGCGATCGGTGATACCGATTTCAGTCGGACACTTCTGGTCCAGGTCGCCATCGTCGCTCTTGAACAGATGCGTAGGCAATCCTTCAACCTTACCACCACCTTCGGCGCCACGAATCGCGGTGCACCAGGAGTTCTCGGCGAACGCCTGTGTCATGGTAGTACCCATTACATAGGAAGCGTTCATCCAGCAATACTGATCATGCTCAGCCGGCTTGGACATCCCGGACTCATCCACTTCAAATTCTTCGAAGTTGAACGACTCAACCGGCTTCGTATTTGCGCCATAGGGAGTACGTGCGAGGGTACGTGGCATCACGAGTGTGACGAAGCGGGAATCATCGCTATCCCGGAAACTGCGCCATTTGATGTATTCACCCGACTCGAAGATTCCGCCAAGATCCCGAGGCTTGGATAGCTCGGTAAAGTCATTGAAACCGAACATCCCCGCACCGGCTGCGGAGACAAATGGACAGAAGCCGGCCGCAGCGACATTGGACATTTTGCTTAGGAGTTCGATATCTTCCGGGTGGTTGGTGAACTCGAAGTCGCCAATCATGCAGCCAAAAGGTTCACCACCTGCTGTACCAAATTCTTCTTCGTAGATTTTCTTGAAGGTCTGGCTCTGGTCAAATTCAACCGCTTTGTCCAAGTCACGAAACAGCTCGCGCTTGCTGATATTCATCATACGAATTTTCAGCGTTGAACCAGTCTCACTATTCATTACCAGATGATTCAGACCGCGCCAGGAGCCTTCCAGCTTCTGGAATTTTTCGTCATGCAAGATTGCGGAGAGCTGCTTCGACATAGCAGCGTCAATGGCCTGTACCGCCTTGTTGATGGTCTGGGTCAGGTTTCTGTCCCAGGTCACGGTACCCTGCAAAACCTGTTGAGTCAGGTTCGCAATAAGATCCTGCGCCTCGTCCGGCTGGGTCTGTTTGGTCGCAGAGATTGCCTGCTCGAGTAAGCTGACCGACTGCTCTTCCGCTTCTACTTCTGCGACATTTTCGACTTCGGTGCTCATTACGCGTCTTCTCCCTTGTCCTCACCGAGACCCAGTTGGTCTGACAGCGCACTGACGTTTTCTGTGCTTTTCAGGATATCTTCCAGAACCTTTTCAAGATCTTCGGAACGGTCCGCCTTGCTCAAGAGATCCCGAAGTTTACTGCGCGCTTCCAGCAGCTGCTTTAACGGCTCAACTTGATCAACAATTTGTTCTGGAGAAAAGTCATCCATATGATTGAAATCGAGGTTGACGGCCATCTTGCTACCGTCACCAGCCAAGGTATTGGCTACCTGAAGCTCCAATTTCGGATTAACTTTCGACAGTACGTCATTGAAATTATCGCGATCGATCTGAACAAACTTGCGTTCCTTCAGCGACTTGCGATTTTCCATATTGTCACCGGAATAATCGCCCATCACGCCGGTAACAAATGGCAATTCCTTTTTAACTTCTGCACCGTTTGTCTCAACGTCATAGGTAATGTGAACGCGGGGCTTGCGTACACGCTTCAGTTTATTGTGAATACTTTCGGGCATTTTGGGTCTCCTTTCCTCAGGTCGGAAATACTATTGTTCGCCAGTTCTACCAGCTTGGTTCAGTTTCGACTTTTTTTTCTGCTTGATCCCAACGATTTTCTTGGGATTCTGCACCACCAGTACTGCTACTTTCATTTTCATCCCCACCCGCGGCCGGGGGCTTCACAGATGGCGGCGCGACATATCGTTGGTTATCGGTACCATCCAGTTTTACACCGGTCAACTGAGAGTAGATTGATCTGGATTGATCATCAGGAAGCAGCTCTGTCATCAATTCAGCCACGGTCATTCTTCCCCAGCCAACCAGTCGCTCCAAGCCGGGAGCCAAAGGTGTATGTGGTTCGTATGTTCGGAAATACTTCGCCGCTTTTTCGAGAAGTCTTAACGCATCTTCACGGGATGTAATTGCCCCTGTGGGAACGACCGTGTAACTTTGTGCTGCGGAAGTTGCACCGTCACCAGTGACATTTGCAACTTCATCTTGTTCTGAAGTCGTCTCTACCGTGACACTTTCAGCCAATGACTCCAGCTTCTCTTTGTAAATAAAACGCGCGGTACGCAATACCTCATCGATCAGCCCACTGATACTGGACGAAGGCGGGGCATCCTGACCACATTTTTCACGTAATGTGTTGTTAATCTCTCTGTAATATTGGGATGACTCTTCCAGAGTTTCAATTAACCCGGATGCCCATGACACGTCCGCGGAGTTCACGCAGGATTCAACCTGGGACATTCCATAACCCAGAGTCTCTACCCGAGCTGCCCTTGCGTCGTCGTCAGCAATTTTTTCGGCATCCCGCGCTTGCTGGTACTGGAAAAACGAAAAACCTCCAAAATCGCCTTCGGGCGTGATTTCCGCATTGCGGATCGGCATAAGAAGGGTTCCATCGGCACCGTCACCATTGAGACCAGCAAGCGGTGCCACCTTAGTTTCCATGCCATCTTCATCTGGCTCGGGATAGAGGCCATCCCAGTGCTCTGAAACAAGACGACTAATGAGTTCAAACCCATCTCGCAAGCCGGCAACACCGTGGAGCCGAATAAGTGCTTCGGTATACCAGCTGGCGACTTCCAGGTCCTTGCTTTTTTCGGTGAGAATTTTTTCCGCACTTTTAGCTACATTTCGCCAGGGCGCCAAGAGATCGCTATCGTTATCATCGAACATCGCAGATCGCTCAGCTGCCCTCGCGCTGTTCCTTGCGTCTTTGATGGTGTAGTAATCCGACGTCGGCGAGCGGTCGCTGCGAATGTCTTCACCCTGAGGGCTATCACCCGGTATGGCCAATGCCATTGCATCAACGTCGATTATGTTAGCGAAAGCCATCGATATTCCTTTTCTATACTTCCTGTCGCCTGATAACAGCTATAGGTTAAACCGAGCCCATCACAACACCGTTCTCAGGCTCGTAATCTTCTTATGTTTCCACGTCTTCAGCTTGAAGATTGTGAGCGGAAGCCACTGGGCTCTTCTCACCCGGAGACTTATCCACTGATAAGCCAGACACAATTCCTAAAAATACATCCCTTAAGGCCTGGAAATCCTTGCGTTCACACCAAAGAAACAACGTATAAATACATCCGCCTGAATTTACACAAGCGATAAGATAATGAACGGCCACCCCACCGACTTCAGCCGTAACTTCTCCATATTCACCCGCAGCATCCCCTCTTCCCACTGATTTTGCTGGTGCAGCGATATCTGCCTTCGGAACTCTTTCGGCACATTGCGCGAGCTGCGCGCTGCAGTAGTCCGACAGGTCTGTGTTAGGACTGATTTCGGTTAATTTTTGCCTGAGCACGACCAAAAACTGATTCGAATTGAGGTCTCCGGCCTGTAGCACGGCGCCGCTATTCAGATCTTCCAAAGCTGACCAACCAGCGGGAACTACCGCGGAGCAACCCATCCCAGTCACTACAATCTCTTCGGGGCCATCTACATTTTCTTCACACACATGCTCTTTGGCATTACTGCTCGACGTCGCAGGCGCATCCGTCCAACCCAACGTTTCAACGATCACATCCCGGCCACTTATTAGCTCGGCATGCCAGCCTGACTCCCACAATTTAAGCAACAGTCTTTCACCGCTGGAACGATCCTCGACTTTTTTAATCACGGACCTTCCACTTATCAGCAGACGGTTAATCTGGGTGAAATTCAGCTTAAACCGTTCAGATAACTGCTTTATGCCTTCCCGACGATCAATACCGTCGCGAGCACAGCCAGTAAACACGACCTGAAAAGCCATCTTTCAACTTCCCTGTTTATGAACCTGGCACTTACCATTGAGGCTTTCCATGTGCCGTAAGTAGTTATTCGCTCGCCACGAGCTTCCTTGATTGAATCCGATCAATCACACCGCGGACTTCTATACCGTTTCGACGTTTTGGTACGCCTCTGGTAATACTTTCACCTACCGGATTTAAACTGAAAACCGATTGTCCCGCCAAAAATGGCACAACCGTACCGTTTTACTGTCTTTTAATCTGCTTATTCTATCGGAATAAAATTCCGATTGAACACAGAACCAAATCGCAAATATGGATATAACTGAAAACATATTGGTACGGTAATACCAACTACAAAATTTATCCTTTTACATTTCCCGCTATGTGCCTTCCGCACTATTTACTGCAAAAACCTCTACCAATGCAATTTTGGCGCTCCCAACATAGAGCAATACACCGTAGGGTCTGGCAAGCCGGGACTGAGCAATGTAGTCGGTGCGAGATGTTGCGAACCGGCACACCACCACAAGCTGTAACTGGAATATTTTTCACGATAGAAGCTATCCAGCATCGCCGGATAATTATCCACTATGGTACCCGTGGCGGTTGAGGTAATGAGGCCATTCTCCAATTCTGCGACAGAACCTTGTGCGTGCACTACAGGCGTCTCCGGGAATCGCTCCAATACTTGATCCACCATAAGTCCACTTTGAAGCCCCTCCACCGCCAACTCAGAAAGACTTTTGTACCACGGCGCTGCGGCGACCTGGATTTCAAATGGCGTAGTGCCATGGGGTAAGGGAACGGCCATCGTTATCGGAAAATAGCGCCCGACACTATCGACACTCGGGACGAGAATGCCAGCCCAAATTTGTCCATTGAGCACCCCTGGTGAAAGTGCAAACCTCCAGATTGGACTGGTAAGGTAGTATTCCAGCCATCGCTCGCCGACCAATTCCCGCGAGCCGTGTACGGCCCGCTGTAGCCAGTCATCCCACGCATTTACAAAGCTTGAGGGCAAGTCTCGCTGGATAAAGTCACCATGTGCCGGCAACTTGCCGAAAATCCCTTTTGTCACTGATCGAGCTCCACTTACAACGTCTCTGGACAGCGGTAGCCGTTCAGTAAACTCTGGTCAAACGGGTTGTTCACACCACTGGCCGCGAGGCGGAATTGAGCCTGGCGGCCAGCCTCATGAAACGTGACCAGAAACTCCGAACTGTTACTACTCTTCTCAATCCTGGAATCTTGCAGTAAACGGTACCAAGCCCAATCTCCTTCGAAGTGCTTGCGATGAACTGTTTCATTCAGGTCTTCGAAAATAATTCTCGCGCGATTACTTTCGCCGCCCTGCCAACTGAACTTGGTACTCGTTCGAGGTCCGTGAGAATATTGAGTTCTCATCTCGCCAAGCTCGAGGGCAAATAAGCGCACCCCGGAGTCCAGCTTCGTCGGCTCCACACGGAAGCTATAGCCTGCCTGCTCCCCCGCGGCAAAAAGTGTCTTGCGTATTCGGTCCGCACGCCGCATTTGTGAAAGTGCACCGCTCGATATGCCGAGGCTCTTCCCCTCCAGGGATTTGACACGCCAGCTTCGGGTGTCTACGAAAGGCTTCAAGTACTGCTGAATGAATTGTTGCTCGATACCCCCAGCCTTGAAGAATTTGTTGAATTCCATCACCGGCGCTTCCTGGCTGGAAGAACTACGTAAAGGAAAGCGTCCGGCTAAACTCCGGGTGTATGGGCTGTAAACCTGCTCTTTCCAAACTCGGTTTACATGGCGCTTGGCTTTTGCCATGACCAACCCCCAGGCACTGTCAGCGATTTCATTCAACCACTGTTCGAACGGTGCCGGTGCATTCGCAGCCTTTATCCGCAATTGCTTGATTGCGTCGCCACCGCCACTAAAGCGAGTTTTCGCTTTATTAAATGCGACCTCGTCGGAATCAACTCCACTATCAATTTCAGAGAGATATTCCTGTAGCTGGCCTATTGCACTCAGGTATTCCTGAACGCGAGCAGGCCGCCCTTTTTCACTTTGCGTAAGGCGCTGTAACTCCTCAAAGCGTAAATCAACACTAGTTGGCTGGAACTTGTCGGCCAATACACTGGCCGCACCGCTTGCAGCTGCGGAGCCCAGATTACGCGTAGTGCTGGAAACGGGTAGGCGCACTCCTGACGCATCCACTGGTACCTCCGGCCTGGGTGTCAGCCGGGTGTTATCGGCAGTGATTTCGGCTAGCGCCAGGAGTGGCGAATATACGGGGTCTGAGAGTTTTGACAGCACATCCAGCGCTTCCCCGGTTGAGCGGAAAGCACCAATGGAAAAGCTGCTGATAAACTGCTGCCAACGCTGTTGGTATTCACTCAGGTAGATACGTTTTACTTCCTGCCCAAGTCGATCCCGATCTTCTTCGTTGAAGTCCTCACCACTCAGTTCACCACCATAGATCCAGCGCTCTTCAGCGAGCTGATCCAGTAGCGGGGAATCCGCCCCAAACTCCATCTCTTTATAACCGGCCTTGGTAAACAGATACGGAACGCTGAACCTTGAGTCACCCGCCGATATACCGAATAACTGCTCAGTGTCACCGCCAATTTCTCCGTAGAGATCCACATTGGTTACCCCCAGCTCACTGCGTTGCATTTGCGTATAGAGCCGCTGTGGAACAGGTATACGACGCAATTGCTGGCGTGCAGTCGCGACGGCACGCTCATTGGGGTGCAAATCGGCCGGTAGGGGCTGATTCAGTAATCGCTCCAGATGCTCCAGCAACTGAGCCTGCTTTGCGGCTTCACCGGAGAGTTCCTTCGACCAGATGTCAGTGAAAAATGCCTTGATAACCGCAAAATCCCGCTTTTCCGGATTAAAAAACATCAAGTAGGTTTTCAGTGTTTCGGTCAGTTGGGGATCTTCACTACTCAGCTTTACCAAGTTGCGTTCAATAGACCGCAACAGGGCGGGCAACAGAATGGCCGTCAACTGCTGTTGATACAGTTCATCGGAAGCAGCATCTACCCGCTCGTCGTACAAGCCCAGGTTACTCAGCCAAGGATGCTCCTCTTTCTGGTATACCTTTGAGGCATCGTAAAGCGGATTCAATAAATCCAGGCTTTCGACCGGTGTAGGCCGCTTGGCTTTCAGCGCCACCTTATTCGTGGTGAATACATCAACCTTGTCTTTTACTTCCCCCATATACAATTTGTTCTGGGTCACGCTGCCAGTCCACAGCGATAAGGCACCGACGATAACAATAAGTGAGGTGGCATATACCCCACCCCGCAGCCAGCGTGTTGCTGATTCGATCCTGCGATTCACCCCGACAAGTTCTGCCTCAGGAAACACGACGTCTTTGAGCAGGCGATGCAAGAAATAGCTTTTACCCACACCCTGGAATTTCTTTGCCACGTCTCGCTCGAGGCCAAAGTCAGCACTGACCGAAGCCATCATTCGGTCGATTGGGCTCCCTTCCTGGGTGCCGCTAGTAAAGTAGATACCGCGCATCATTGGCACGATGTCGTAACGGTTCGGACTAAACGCCTGCTTTATAAAATCATTTAATACTGGCTTCAGACTCTCCATTCGCGCTGGAAAGCCTTGCAGTAGCGCGCGCTTTTCTACATTGCGCTCTTGATGCACACGCCAAAGTACACGCTGATTGAGGCGTTCAATCAGCGCCTCGAACTCCCCGGTAAATTTATCCAGCGGTGCCCCAAGCGCAGCGCTTGATTCTTCCGGAAAACTAACGCCCCAAACCTGCTCCCGCTCGGCCTGTGAGAGGTTGTCAAAAAACTCACTGAATCCGGCTACCAGATCGCACTTGGTGAAGGTTAGATATATAGGGAAACGGATACCCAGTTGCTGTTGCAGCTCGTTGATACGTGAGCGGATAGTTTTCGCCTGGTGGACGCGCTGCTCAGCAGTCTGCACCATCAGGTCCTGCAGGCTGATCGCAACGAGCACACCATTGATTGGCCGACGACGGCGGTATCGCTGCAGTAAACTCAGGAATGCTTTCCAGGCACTGTTGTCGTAGACGCGATGGCTGTCCTGGGTCGTATAGCGGCCGGCGGTGTCGATCAGTACCGCATCATTGGTAAACCACCAGTCACAGTTCCGGGTTCCACCCACCCCCCCGAGCGCTTCCTTGCCATGGCTTTGGGCCAGAGGGAACTCCAGGCCCGAGTTTACCAAGGCGGTGGTTTTACCAGACCCGGGTGGACCGATAATGATGTACCACGGCAACTGATATAACGATAATTTTCCCTTGTGCGACTTGAAGCGTGCCTTACGCAAGATTTGCATCGCATCGCGAAAGCGATCCGAGAGCGCATTAAGTTCTTCTCGGCTGCGCTCTTCATCCGGGTCCGCGTCAGCTTCCTGAGTTGCCTCAATATTTTCAATGAGCGCCTTGTTTTGGCGTCTCTCCACCAGCCATTGACTCAGGTTCCACACTAGCCAAACGGAAAACAGGAATACGATGATCGTAACCCGAATGCCCGTGGCCAATGTGGCGTTATCACTGCCAAACTTCACATAGTCCGCACCAAACCAAATCAACAGCGACAGCGCTGTGATGCCGATCAGGCCGACCACCCATTTATTGGTAAAAAAATCCTGCAATCTTTTCATGCAATGCTCCACATCCCGCCACCTGGTTGGGCGGGATATTCAAATCCTGCGTTCAGCGCTGCTGCCCGATACTGGTTGGGCCATCGCTGGTCAATGCGTTGATCTCCACGGCGATTGGCGTGGCGCTTTGATATAGCCACCAGCGATACCCAGAAAAGCTCACGGCCAGGAATCCGAGTACAACGCTCGCGATTACCCACATAGGAATGTAGTGGATCAATCTATTGCGGCGGTTGACACAACCCTCCCAATGCGGGGAAAGATCGCGTTCCATTTGCGGGCGGTGGCTCTCAATCGTGCGATAGAGATTGTCCCTGATCTGCTCAAGCTGCTCATGGCCCCGCGGAACCAGCCGATACTTCCCCTGGAAGCCAAGACTCAGGCAAAGGTAAAAAAGCTCCAGTAAATCGATATGCGCTCCCGGTGTATCCAGCGTTCGCTGAAGGATCAGAAAACACTTCTCACCGCCGAACGTTTCTTTGTGGAACAGGCTTAACAACGAATGCTGACTCCAGCCACTCGAAGCTCCCCAAGGTGTAGACAGCACCACCTCATCCACCACTGTGCATATAAGGTACCGTGCGGTAAGGACAGTTTCTGGCTGCAGCGACAAGCGCTTTGCGTCGCGCTCGAACGTTTGGATCTCCCGGGTCAGGCGCTTGTGCAGGTCCGGTACATTGGCGTGGTTAAGCGTCGTACGCAGCTTGATCGCCGCGCCAAGTAATTTGGATGCGGCGGCAATCAGGGGATTTAGGCTATTGCGAATATTGATATCCACCGCAGGCTCGCCGGCATGAAAAGCCGGGGCAGCAGTCGCCGCCGGCGTCGCGGCTCCGGGTGTGGGTACCATTACGGTGCGATCCCCGGCGGTCGGGCCGGCCGGGGGCCTGTAGGCATCATTGCTCATGATCAGTTATTCCTTATCGCCCAGAGTTCCATCGTCAGTCCGGGGAATTCCGCCCCCAGGTGTACAGCAAAGCCACCAGAACGCTGCATCGCCTGCCACAACTCACCGGTTCTCTCCAGCTCGAAGTAGGTAAACCCTGCATGGTAAGGAATCTGTCGTGGTGCGACGGGCAGCGGGCGTACAGACAGACCCGGCAACTGGGCGGAAATCAATTCGCGAATCGCTTCGACCGGCGCTACTTTCGCTTGCCCCGGGAATCGGCTACGCAATAGGTCTCCCGGCATATCCGCTTTCGCCGCCATAATAAAACTCGCCGTCTTCACCAGCGAAGGATCGGTGACAGGTGCAACGTAGATGCCGAACTTGCGCTGGACCAACTCCATCGGGATAGCTGTCTGCTCGAGCACAGTGGACAGGGACTGTCGCAAAGCTGAGAAAAGGCCGATATAGCACTGCTGTAGGTTGTCGTGCATATATTGCGGAATTTCGGGAGGACGCTTGTCTGCGGAAGTGAAGGTAGATAGCTCACCAGCCAACTGAAGCAGCTCCAGGAACAGCGCGTGCGGATGCAGACGCGGCTCTGCAGTGATTTGCTTTAGCAGTGGCTCAAAACGGTTGATAACCTGCAATAATAGATAGTCTGCGATTTCAGCCGAACCACTGCGGCCGCTATCGCTCAACCTGTGCCCTAACGCGGTACCGCGGTGACCAAGCAGCCCTTTAACCTCTTCAATATAGGCTTTCAGTACCGAAGAACTTTCAGCGTTTAGCAGTGGCGGTATGTAGTCGGTATCCAGTTCAACCGGCTTCTCCGGCTGCCGCTCTCGAATACGGGTAATGCCAATGGCTGCGTAACCGCTGAGGTCCTCGCTACCTAATTTCAGACAGGTTCTCAGTTTTCCGACCTGAATACGGGCTGCTTCACCGGAGGTCGCCGCACTGTTACGCGCATCGAAATTGAATGTCTGATAGCGCGCCTGCGGAAAATCTTCCTGATCCCGAACCGATTCCTGGCTTCCAGGGCGCTTCATCGGTATACACAGGTAAACGACTTCATCGCGGGTATTTACCGGTACATCCAGTACATCCGGTAAATTTTCATTTTCCGGCGCCAACACGGGCGTACCATCTGGAAAAATGGCACTGATGCGAGATAGCGAGATCTTGCCCATTGCGAGTGGCTCGCTATCAATCGCCACCTCGATAGCTCCCCATGTATAGGGCCCTAACGATCGAGTGCGCGCCTCTACCAACTGCTCCAGGTATCGATCCTGCTGCTGGAAATGCTGGGGGCGAAGGAACATTCCCTCGCTCCAGATAACCTTATTGTTCGCCGACATATACAGTCCTTGTTGCGGCGCCAGGCACAAGCCTCGCGATAGAAATTTTTAAATTACAAACTTTTCCCAGATTCCTGGAGCTGACGCAGCCGCTCATATTCCGCTGCTGATATCGTTACGGTCTTCTTCTTTTTACCATCGTTGCTGCGCGTAGCCGTAGCCCGACGCTGAATATCGAGCGACTCAGTAGAAGCCATTTTTGTCCCCATCAGGGTAATGGCGTACTCGTTTTTCTTGTGGTCGGTTATCGGCAGCAACATCAGACCATCGGCATCCTGGTAACGCACGAACTCCGCAAGCAGCCCGATATACTTCACATCCGGAGTCAGATGCAGTTGCTCGATACGCTGTTCGCCCGGGGCAAACTCCTTGAGAATCACGGTATCGATAAGATCTTTACCCAAGCGTGATTCAGCACTTTCGTAGAGGTTAAGAAACTCCTCGCGGGAAAACTGACGGTCGTCGGCCAACATGAAAACTCGCAATACCACGGGCGATGCACGCCCATCGCTGTCGGGGTTCACGTTGTTCTCAATATCGACGGACAGTACGACACTGGTATCCAGATTCAATGTTCGACGAGTCGTCTGGCATGCCCCGATGACAACCGCAAGTGCGACGACAATGGTGACTTTAAATATTGCTTTGATGTTCACAATGGACTCCGTTTATTGTTTTGCGCCTTCCCCGCGACGCTGATCTGTACTTTCCCTACCACTCAAAAACAGTCAACTCTTCGACTATCGTTTGGCGATATTCCTGGCATTTTTCAATTCGGAAAGCTGGCATTCGTAAGTGCTTGCAAACTCCTCACCGAACAGTTGCCGGTAGCAGGTATCCGGATCGCTTACCATCTGCCGATACATGGCTACAAATCCATCCCAGTTTTTTGCTCCGCGACTGGCAAAAACGCCGCCTTCACTGCGGCCGCGACGCTCAATATTTTCCGGACTGAAGAACTTGAGCATGGCGTTATAACCCGCCCGCATACCTGCCAATACCGCCACCTGATGATCAGAAAGATCATCGAAACTATCCTGCACTGCTTGAGCTGGTGGCATAAATGCGCCATTGCCAGAGAACATTGCCCCCAGGGCATCCTTCGCAGTGGCACTGAATTTCAATGGGTTATTGGCTTCGGTTTGAATCATGGTGCGCTGAACGCGCAATTCATTTTTGATACTGGTCCGCGCACGCAACAGATCAATCAGGCGTGCAACGGTTTCCTCAACTATCTCAGCCGTCTGCTGGTCCAGATTCTGAAGCTGGGCCTGCGTCAGATTGAGTCCCAGGCGACCGGCCAAAGCACTAGAACCGGCCGGGACTGACGGGGCCGCACTCTGACCGTGCTGTTGTGGTTGTTGCAGTTGTTGCGGTTGTTGCGGTTGTTGCGGTTGTTGCGGTTGTTGCGGTTGTGCAGCTTCCGTCTGCACTGGCAGCGGCGCAAACTGCTGTGAAGCCTGAGCAAAAGCCGGCTCAGTACTTATTGGTGTTTGTGGCGGGCTGCTTTCAAAGCCCTGTGCGCCACCCTCAAATCCAGGCGTACTATTTTCAAAGCCCGATGCAGTACTTTCGAATCCGGGAGCGCCCTGAACCTGCTCCCCCGCCATAACAGACAAGGATCCAGCAAAGGGGTTGTCGGCCGCCAGGGGCTGGGGAGAATTGCTTGAAGGGACCCGCGCTACCAAATCCTCCGCAACCGGAACATGAGATGGTGGCTGTGGTACCGTCGGGACCATACCGGTTTGGACCGGCGGAGGTGATACAGGCTGCTCCGGCGCCATTGGAGAAACCTGCATGGCATGGCTGTGCGCGGGCGCGTGGTCCTGTTCGCTACCATCCTTCCACCAGGCGTCGTCATCACCCCATTGCGACGCCCCCGTATTCTGGGAGGTAGCACCCGTGAAGCCGGCCAGTGGATCCGCCGGCTGGGCAAACTGTTCAGCCGCACCAAGCGCTTGCAACGGGTCGGTGGCTAATTCCTGGCCGAGAAAACTGTCATTCTGGCTCGCAGACTGGCTACCCACGAGATAGCCCCACTCGCCACTATTGCCGGTATTGGCACTGCCGGGTTCCAACCAGCTATCCAACTCCCGCGCTTCCTGCTGGCTTTGCATCTTGGCAGCGGCAGATGAACTGAAGGTTGTGCGATCCGCGCTGTCGAGAAAATCCGCGTCACCCAGCCCCTTTGGCAAATGGCTTTCGGCTTGAGGGCGACGCACGGACACCTGCAATTGGTAGTCACCCAGGGAAATCACATCACCCTCATTGAGTGCCACGCGGTTCCCTTTCCCCAGCGGCTCGGCAGACTGGTTTACATAGGTTCCGTTGGTACTCTGGTCAACCAGGTAGTACTGGTCTTGTGCAAATACAATTTCCCCATGCCGCGAAGAGACAACCCGCTCCGGATCAGGCAACACCCAGTCGCTACTCTCAGCGCGACCAAAGCTGCCGCCAGCGGGCCCGAACAGCTTGGTATGTTTCAGCATATTGGCGCCTTTGGGATCGGCGACCACGGTGAGCATTAAATCCATGTCTCTCGACTCGTGCCTTTATTCATCGTTATAAAGTGCCGGATCACTCCAGGCTGCGTTTATCCAATTCCGGCTCAAAACCTGGGTGCGTGCATTCTCATATCACCAGGGTCCACGCAGTGCGGTGCCAGCGATGGACTGTAACTTCGGCAGGTAGATCTCATCGCGCCCCTGCACCGAACGCAATGTACTGATGCCCACTGCCTGGAAGCAGGCCGCCGCCCTATCGTTCAGTAAGGCTTCCGCACAAGGCGTCATCCACTTTCCTTGCGGCAAGTTGCGCACATGCAAGGGGAAGTCATGGAACTGTGCAGTTGCAACGGGCACCGGCCTTCCGGTTTCAATGAATGCGCTACAAATAGAGAGCCCCAGCAAATAGGCACTATTGCCCCACAGGTAGTACTGGTGCCCCAAATCCGGGGTCAACTCTTCAAATGCAAAGGCATCCGTTCTCGCTGTCTCCGCGCCAAATGGCAACCGCAGCATGAAACGGGGCGCAGCCAGTGCGACATGCTCACATGCACTGTATCCACATACGGCCGTCCAGCCCTCAGAAAATGCTTCAGACAGCGGAGAGTACCAGTCGTCCGGATCCAGCGAACCGGCAAGGCTCGAACATCCGGCCAACCGGTTGTCACCACCCAGTACCACAGCACTGCCGGCGGCTTCTGCAATCGTCGCCAGGTCAATCAGTAAATGCAGGTCCTGCTCTTCATCGGTGACGTAGAAATCCCCGATTACGAGATTAAACGGGCCGTTTCCCGCAACAGCCTCCCGCGCCACCAGGCATTTAAATAACTCGGAGTTCTCTAAATCCCCCTCCGCCTGGGCAAAATCTTTCAGGATTTCCTGCTTGCTGATATCGACGAGATGCAGCTCAAGTGCCGGGTGGTCATCCAATCTACGCAATAACAATTGCAGGCTTCGCCAGCTCGCTTCCAGCTGACGGAAGTCGCTGTGGTGCATAATTTTGCGCATGGCTTCTGACGCGGCCTGCGTAACCGCCTCTAGATACATGGCCTGATCTGCATCGGCTTTCTGCTGTATATACGGCGCAACGATATCCTTGATCAGGCGATCAATTTGCCCGGCCGGGCTGGATTGATATTGATCCTGGTATACCGCCCCGGTCAGTACTGCATCCAACATTGATTGCGCCGCCGATACCTCACTAGAGGCATGCTCAGTACGTGCAAACTCCGGACACCACTGCTGAATTTCACTAGCAGCTGCGGAGAATTCGGCCGGTGTAAGAAGCCGCTTTTCCAACTCTATGAACTGTTTGAACAGAGGTACTTTTTGATACAGGTAGTCCGGATGCAGATCATCAAACTCCAGTAACCACAAGATATCCTCCATCACTGGTAACTTGAGACCAACCTGAAGGCGTTCAAACAATGCCGAGAAGTTGTCCTTGCTTACGCGGTAAGCCGGGCGTGCACCAATGGAATTCGGGTCGCAAATCCCGCGGCTCTCTCGACCACTGAAATCCCCAAGGATCGCCACCTTTAAATTGGTACGCCTGTTTTGATTTTGACTGGATTCGCTTTGCTCCAGTGCTCCGAAGCGTGTGGCTAAAGTATCCATCGTCGGCCTTGTCATCCGTTACTCTCCACTTCCGCAGCTTTTTCTTCCGGAACGTCAGACGCCACCGGTTTATTCTCGCCACTCGTTTTTCTTGGTCGCCCACGCTTCAGTGGCCGCACGCGCTGGTTGGCAATCTGCTCGATCTTGTCTTTAAAGACATCTCCGCCCAGAACCTGGCCCAACTTGATTGTCTCGGCAATGTATTCGAGCAAGCGACGGTCAAACCGATAGCGAAACAGTTTCCTATACGCTTCCGCGCGCACCCTGGGTGTATCCCCAAGCTCCCGGTACAAGCGGTGATCAGTAATTACATCGCTGTCTTCCACGCTTGCATGGTGATTAAAACTGGACCAGGGGTAATCAGCCAGAGATTCCGCCAACCCCAGGTAAAGAGGCCGGAGCTCAACGTAGCGATAGCAGGTAAGTAAGTAGGCATCTGAATCGATCAGGCTCGATTTATAGCGACCCGCCCAAAGCGTTCCCGAGCGCTTGTAGCGGTGATTCACATATTGCACATACCGCCTCCCAAGGGATTGCATCATGGAAGAAATGCCATTGGGAACCCGAGGGGTGGCGATGATCTGTACCATATTTGGTAAAAGTACATAGGCATGTACATCCACCCGATACTGGTCCGCCGCACTGCGCAGACTGATCAGGTAAAACTGATAGTCTTCCTCATCAAAAAAGCACGGCAGGTTATTGTGACCCACCTGTACAATATGTTGCGGAATATCTATGAGATTGAGTCTCGGAAGACGGGGCATCTTGCCAATAAATCCTTTTTAATTTGTACAGCCGTACCAGCTACACATCCATTACTGGGAAAGGGTTGGCATTATTGCAAATGAAACAAAAAAAATTCAAACGTTCGGCGTTAGCAAGTTAACATTACTGGAACGAACACACATAAATTTGATTGCGAGCACAAACGGACTCTCGCAACAGTAATAGATTCATGGAGTTGTGACTGACATGGAGCCCATCAGGCTGGCAGTCAACGGCCGCACTGACATCGGTCAAGTGCGCGAAGAGAACGAAGACAGCATTCATTGCCATTGCGACCAGGAACAACCGTTTGCCTACGTTGTTATCGCTGATGGTATGGGCGGATACAGCGGTGGCGCGGCGGCAAGCCGTATCGCGGCAGATAGCGTGAAGGCCCACCTCGACGAGCTACTCGATATCACCTTCCTATCGTGTTCCCCCAACCAACAGCAATTGATGTTGCATGCCACTCTTGTCGAGGCAATTGGTACGGCGAATCGCAGAATCCTCGACGCCAAGCAGGCCAGCCCACAGCTCTCACAAATGGGGACCACGCTGGTCGCTGCAGTTATTTGGCAGGATTTCCTGATTGTTGCCCATATAGGTGATTCCCGCGCGTATCTGTGGAACAACTATGGTTTGCAACCTCTTACTCGCGACCACAGCGTGGTACAGGAAATGATAGATTCCGGGCAACTCAGCCCGGAACAGGCACAAGAGTCCCAAATACGAAACCGTATAACCCGTGCACTAGGTATTGCGGAACCCGTTGAAGCCACAATCAACAGCTGGACACTGAAAGAAAGTGCGCTGTTATTACTGTGTAGCGATGGACTTACGGAATATCTCAACGACCACACAATCGAACGGGTTCTGGCCACCCATAGGCCGGCCCTGGAGAGCGTGTATTACTTTATCGACGATGCCAATAAGTGCGGGGGAAGAGACAATATCAGTGCCGGAATCATCGAGTACTGTAGCCGTCCGGAAGCCGTCGTGGAGTTTTCTGGTGAAAGCATCACCGTAAACCCATCGCAGGAAGAAGACATAACGCTTCGGAAGCTACAGCGTTGACAGGCCCTCAACTACTGCTCAATGAGTTAACGACATGACACCGGAACGTCTGGTCGATTTCATTCCCAAATCACTCGCGGCCCTACAACCGCCGCCGATACCTACACGTCCCGGCGACGCGCAGCAGCTTTGTGAATGGATCAACAGCCTGGACAACAAAAATGGTTCGGCCGTACCAGTTGCGATAGCTAACCCTATCTGGCCAAGACCGCCCCAGATACAGGCCAACCATTACACCCTCGCCGAAGCACCCCGACAGCCTCAAATGCTGCTGCCACAAAATAGCCCGATACGTTACTGCAACTACGCCGGGCACAACCGCAGTGGCGATCCTGTACCGCCGCTATCAGACTGCGAACAAGTAGCAGGGCACGTGATCGCGGCAAATGGTGAGCTTGCATTTTCCAGAACAGACTTCACGCTCCCGGGACCCTTTACTTTTCATTGGCAACGCTTTTATCGCCAAAACCTGGACAGTAAAAGTGGTCTCGGCCATCGGTGGAACCACAGTCTATGCGAAACGCTGCAGTTACCCGAGACTGGCGGCGCTCTTGAACAGAAAATTTTCCTGCATACCCCCGATGGTCGCGTTGTAACGTTTGATGTGCCTGCCATCGGCCACAGCTGTTTTAATCGGCGCGAGCGCTTGCTGCTATCAAGGCAAAGCCTGCATAGCTTCCGCATTAGCGCTTTCGATAGCCCGGACAAGATATTTCGTGCGGACGGGACTGGACACACCGCTCCCCTGAGTGAAATCCGCGATAGTTTTGGCAATACGCTCACAGTGGATTACCGGGATGGAAAGCCCCACAAAATTGTGACGTCCTGGGGGCGAACGCTGGAATTTGTTTACGAAAACGAAAATCTGATTCGGGTCAATAATGCCCAAACACCACAATCAGTACCGGCGCTGTGTCACTACGCGTATGACGACGAAGAAAACTTGAGCCATATCATCGCTGGTTCCAGTCGCGAAGATTATCAATATCTGGATGGCGAACTCATTGCCCTGACTGGCCAACCAGAAGGTGACATTAAGTTTTCATATGACAAGGCCGGCCGCTGCCATCGGTTAAAGGTAAATGGCGCAGGCTATAGTATTCGCCGGCAACAGGGGCGCAACCGCTGCACCTTGTCGTGTGATTTTCTACACAACAAGCAATGGCAATTCGATATGTATGGCCACCTTGTTCGCGAGAAACAACAAGACCGCGAACAGTCTTGGCTGTACGACCACTATGGCAACCTTTGTCAGCACGTATCGCCCAGCGGGCAGCGCACCATCTTTCGCCACGACGAACTCGGCAGGCTAACTCGACATACCAGCAACGGTTTGCATCGGCGCTTTGTCTATGACAATCATGGACGCCTGCAAGGTTCCGGGGTGTTTACACAAAATACTGGACCAGTATCTCTTTGCTCCAACTGGACGTTCCGCTACGGCAACCACGCTCATCCGCTTGCGATTCGCGATCCATCTGGCAATGAATGGCATTGCGACTACGACGACCACGGCCAGTTGCGGCAGCTCACAGACCCGGAAGGTGGCCGGGTAGCGCTTGAATGGGATGCTCAATCGCAACTATCCGCAGTATTGCGAGGTAGCCAGAAGTACACTTTTGATTACGACGACTCTGGTCGGGCAACAGGTTTTCACTGTGGACTACAACTCGAACGCCACTGGCACTATGGTCAGTCCGGCGCACTTTCGAGCACCCTGCTGGGCAATAAAACCTACGACTTCATACGCGATGACTCACAACGAATCTGTGGAATCAGCTGTAATGCTGAACCATGGCTTCAATGGCAGTACGACGAGTGCAATCGGATTCGACGTGCCAGTTTCCACTCCGGAAAACAGTGGAACCTTAGGTACGATACGCTGGGTCGGTTGATCGAGTGTTATTTCGAAGGCGAGCCCGAACTCGGTCGTCAGTGCGGAATGTTCACCTGGAAATACGATGGTTTTTCCCAGCCCATACATTTTTCAGATCGCAACGGCCATCAGCGAGAGTGGCACTATGATGTATGCGGGCGAATAAAAGAGTACCGCGACGGCGATAACCACTGGTACCTTCGCTACGATTCCGTCGGCGCCTTAGAACAAATACGCAACAACAGTGGCCAGCACTGTGATTTCCACTTTGACCAGCAGACAAGGCTAACGCAGGCGACAAATAGCCACAGTCAGGTTCGCTTCCATTACGATAATCGAGGCCGACTGATTGCCGAACATCACGATTTCACGGAAAGCGACAGTGTCAGTATCAATCATGATTACGACCAGCGCGGCTGGCTGAAATCCTCCGGTTCCGACAACTTCAACATCAATTTCCTGTTTGCACCTGACGGCAGCCTTTACGGTGCCAATGCCAATGGATCTGCGGTCTTACGCTGTGAAGCTGGTGACGACGACAGTATCTGGAGCCTTGGGGTAAACCGGGTTACAAAAAACATCCGTGGAGGTTTCACCACCGGTCTATCCATTGACCCGGATACCAGTTGGCGGATTGGAGCTAGCCTCGATGCATTTTCAGAGGCGGTCGACTTTTTCCTTTCCCGCCCTGCCAGCGATTTAATCAAACAGGATGACCGGGGGAATATAATTGAGGAAGGGCGCAGCAGCAGCGCAAAGAACAACTATCAATACGATGGCTGGGGCTTGATGCAGAGTGCCGAGAGTGGCGACTTCAAGACCTACTTCCGCTACGATCCATTTGGTCGACGCTACAGCAAAACCAGTACACACCGCCGCTCTTCCCGCCAGCGCAGGATCTTCAATCACTGGTGGAGCTTCGGACTTTGGAGCGAGTGCACCAAGATCGACAATGCGGTGACAAACAGCCATTACGTATTCCACCCGATTATGGGTATACCCCTGGTTCGCATCAGCGACGGTGAAACGACACATTATGTTGCGGACGACTCGGGCAACCTGCTTGCGCTACTGGATTTTTCCGGCAATACGCTCTGGAAAAATACTGACGACGCAAAAATTGTGGAACGTCCTGCTCAGGGGCTTGGCACATTCCGCGGCGCAGCGGGTATTTTTGACGGTGAAACCGGGTTGAATTATCGCGACTTTAGTTACTGGGGTTCCGACAATACCATTTGCCTCGATACCCTAAGGAATTGCCTGCTTGCAGAAATGACCAGCACGGAGACTACCGCAAAACTGGAACCGGCCTAGCTTTCCCGATCAATAGAAATTCAGGCGCAACCACCCTACCGTTCCACGCACGACTCGCTCAGTAAACACCCTTGAGGAAAAAAGCACACAGCGACGTCTTTCACACCCACCCTTTACGCCTTATCACAAAAAAACGTTTTGATCCCGCTTATTGGGACGGGCGTACCCTATTTTGGCGCGATATCCCTGCGACATTTCATCTACTTTCGCTAGCATAACCAGTGCTAGACAGCGCTGTCATTTTTGCCTAAGACAGTCTCCTGCGGTTGCTCTCTAACAAACCAACAATAAAGAAAGGATACTCTTCCATGAAATTCAATTTCAAAAAGCCGCGCCTGTACATGGCCGGTGCCACCCTGCCACTGGCGTTGCCGCTTCTCCTGCTCAGTAGTTCCTTCACCCAAAACGCTTCCGCGCACGGAAGCATGGAAGTACCCGAAAGCCGTATTTACAACTGCTTCCTCAATAACCCGGAAAATCCAACAGACCCCGCTTGTGCGGCGGCTAAAGAGGTTGGAGGCACACAAGCGTTCTATGACTGGAACGAGGTCAATCTGGCGAACGCCAATAGCCGACATCGCGAGCTGATTCCGGATGGCCAGCTCTGCTCCGCGGGCCGCAGTAAATACGCTGGTATCGATCTGGTGCGCAGCGATTGGCAGGCCACGCCAATTTCCCCCAAATCGGACGGCACTTTCGATTTCCGCTTCTACGCAGCGGCCGCTCACTCCACCAAGGATTGGGTTTTTTACGTCACCCGCCAGGGCTATACCGGGACCGAGCCGCTGAAATGGGATGACCTGGTTGAATTCTGCCGCCTGGGCGATATTCCTGTGGGCTCCGACAAACGCTACACCCTGAACTGCCCGTTCCCACAAGTGACCGGCAAGCATGTGATCTATACCACCTGGCAGCGTGACGACAGCACCGAAGCATTTTACGTATGTACTGATGTGATTCTGGGTGATGGCGGCAGCAGCCCCTGGGCCGATGAAGGTGCACTCAACGCCCAGTCCGACCTCAGTGCCGACAGTACTGTGACCCTGCGCCTGTTCAACAGCGCTGGTAACGATCAGGAAACCGTGACCTACACGCTCTCCAGCGATCAGACTGCTGCGGAATGGGCGCTGTCTTTCGCACAACAGGTTAACAGCCAGTCACAGTATGCGCGTATCGGCCTGCTGGATCCGGACAGCGGCAACATCAACCCGGTTCAAAGCAGCACCGATAACCGCATATACACCCAGGCAGACCTGAATCTGTCCGTACAAGTGGATATCGACACACCCAACAGTAATACTCCACCGCAAGCGGTACTCAATCTGAGCCCGGATTCACTGACCGGCGCGGGCAGTATTGCCCTGTCTGCGGCCAGCTCCACCGATGCCGATGGCGATACGCTGACCTACACATGGTCCACTTCCGCCGGTAGCCTCAGCAATACAACAGGTGTCGAATCCACCCTGCAGCTGAGCGCTCCAAGTGCGGCGCGCACGGTAACCGTAACCCTCGCCGTTTTCGACGGTACAACCACAGTAACCACCACCGGCACTGTCAGCCAGCAGCCAAGTGACGGTTCCGGTGGCGGTGACTACGATTACGTTTACCCGGATGGTATCGGCAGCTATGTGCCTGGCGAAACCGTAGTCCAGGGCAGCGATGGTGCGCTGTACCAGTGCCGCCCCTTCCCTTACGGGCAGTGGTGTAACATCAACAGCGCTTACCACTATGGACCAGGTACCGGTGCAAACTGGGAAGATGCGTGGATCAAACAATAAGCGGACTTTTCGCAAACAAAAACGCCCGGCAGTGCCGGGCGTTTTTGTTTGTCTCGTTGGTTCAGGTAGCGACTGACTCCGGGGCCTGACGCAGTGTCAGGAATGAGAGGAGCACAGCCAAAAAGCTGCATGTGCCGATACTTGCCACCAACACCAGGGGGCCACCATCAAAAGCCGTACTCACAACTCCAATGGCCACAACTCCCAACATCATCTGTAAAGTGCCGCCGAGCGCAGCGGCCGTGCCGGCAATCGGGCCATGGTGATCTAAAGACAGCACCATGGAAGTCGGCACGATCAATCCCAAGAACCCATTGCCAATCAACAACAGCAAGACCAAAACCGAAAACTGATCCCACCCGCTTAAAATCACTGCCAGGTTTAACAACGCACTGGCTGCAAAGCCGACCACGGCCCATCTGACCAGCGCCACACCTCCGAAACGCTCACATAAATTGGCGGCAAACTGGCTGGCAATAAAAAAGCCCAACGCATTTAGCGCAAATGCCAAACTGAACTGGGTCGGTGTAAGACCGTAGTGGTCGGTATATAGAAAAGCCGCGATGGACAGAAAAGAGAAAAAGCTCGCCATGCCCATGCCGCCGATTAACGTCATACCCATGAAGAACGCATCCCGGAACAGAATGCGGAAAGCACTCAGCATTGAATCAAGCCGAATGGACGCTCGCTGGGATTCAGGCAGGGTCTCAGGCAGGGCAAAATGAATTAACAGCAAGCTGGCTATGGTAGCCAATGCCACAGCATAAAAGACAGACGGCCATCCAAACGGGGTTATGAGAATACTTCCAACCAGAGGCGCCAACATCGGAGAAATCGAGATCACCAGCATCACGGTGGTCATCAAACGCGTCGCCTCGGTACCGGTATAACGATCACGGATGATGGCTCGCGGAATCGACATCACAGCGGCAGCGCCCACCCCCTGTAAAAAGCGCAGCCCGATCAGCCATTCAATGGTGGGAGCCAGCGCGCATCCAAGCGAGGCCAGCAGAAATAAAAACAGGCCAAAATACAGCGGCGGTTTGCGCCCGAACATATCGGCTGCGGGCCCATAAAAAAGCTGACATACTCCAAACGCTATAAAGAACGACATCAAGGTGTATTGCGAAGCCGCTGCAGGGACCCCAAACTCTTCTGCCATCACCGGCAGCGCGGGTAAATACATATCGATGGCGAACGGGCCGACGCAACTCAGCAACCCAAGTATCAGCGCCATTTTGAGTAAATCAGACTTCATACTTCCCTCTGTGTTAGCCCGGAACCCCAAGTGCCTCCGGACAGCCGCTGCACCGGATCATCACCGATGATAACAGGGCATAGTGCCACTCAGACTATGCTAATTAACCAGGATCTTAAACTTGGCCCGCGGTTAATCCGCATCAACTGACCAGCGAAATTTTGCCTGTCAGTTCCCGGGCGATAACCGGACCAACTTCCGGGAGAAATATGGAAGACGAATTCAAGATAGCGGGCATCGCCGTTGCCCGCGGCGAAACACGACGTATCGAATTGCCAATCGTTCGCCTCTATACCGATACCGAAATGGCGATACCGGTTTACGTACATCGCGGCAAAAAACGTGGCCCGACGATCTTTGTTTGTGCCGCGATCCATGGCGACGAACTCAACGGGGTAGAAATCATCAGCCGCCTGATCAATAGCCGGGCACTGAAATCACTGAGCGGCACCCTCATCGCGGTTCCGGTAGTCAATGTTTACGGCGTGCTGCACCAATCCCGTTATCTTCCGGACCGGCGTGACCTCAACCGCTCCTTTCCTGGATCTTCCCGCGGCTCGCTTGCCGCGCGCATGGCGCATGTATTCCTCGATGAAATTGTCTCCAAGTGCGACTACGGAATCGACTTGCATACCGGGGCGCTGCACCGCAGCAACCTGCCGCAGGTTCGTGCCAACCTGGACGATCAGGAAACGCGCGACATGGCCGATGCGTTTGGAGTTCCGGTACTGTTGAATTCCACCCTGCGCGATGGCTCACTGCGCCAGGCCGCAGCAGATCTCGGCGTACGCATCCTGCTGTACGAGGCCGGGGAAGCCCTCCGCTTTGACGAACTGTGTATCCGCGCCGGACTCAAGGGCGTGGTCAATGTTCTCCGCCACCTGAAGATGCTGCCCCAACGACGCAGTAAGCTGGGCATCGCACCGTTTGTAGCACGTCGCAGTGGCTGGCTCCGCGCCGGTGACAGCGGCATCGTCAACCACAAAAAACAGCTCGGTGATCATGTGAAGAAGGGGGAGACACTCGCGACCATTGCCGATCTCTACGGCAATGAGTTGGACAAAGTGTTGTGTGACGCCGATGGCATCATTATCGGCAAACAGAATATTCCGCTGGTCCAGGAAGGTGAGGCGATGTATCACATCGCCTATTTTCACGAGCCCCATGAAGTTCTGGAAAACCTTGAGTTGCTTCAGGACACGCTGTTACCGGAAGAAAACTTCTAACAAAAAGCGGAGCCCAGGCTCCGCTTTTTCAGCAGTCACTTACTGCTTGCGCAGCAGTTCCAGCACCTCTTTGCTTGGGAAGCCCTGCAGCTCGACACCGGCACTTTCCTCAAACTTGAGAATGGCTTTGCGGGTGCCACCCCCGGCTTTGCCATCGATCTCACCATCGTAGAAGCCCTTCTCTTTCAGTTTCGTCTGCAGCTCAACCACTTCATCGTGATCGAGGCGCGTGAAGGGACGCTTCCAGTCTTTGGTCAGGGGCGCTGCACCACCGATCTGGTCGGCAAGAATACCTACCGCAGCAGCATAGCGATCCGAATTGTTGTAACGCTTGATGACAAAAAAGTTCTTCAGCATCAGGAATGCCGGGCCACCGCGGCCGGCGGGCACCTTCAACTCGGCGATGTCATCTTTGCGCGGGAATGCCTTGCCTCCTACGCGTTTTACCCCGAGCTTTTCCCACTCCGAAATTTTCAGTTTGCCGGCGGGCAGTTTGCGGTCGGGGATGGTGACTTCATAGCCCCAGGTCTCACCCGTGCGCCAGCCGTTTTTCTTCAACAGGTTAGCCGCGGTTGCGAGCGCATCCGGCACCGAGTTCCAGATATCGCGTTTGCCATCGCCATCCATATCCACCGCATAGGCCTGGTAACTGGTGGGGATAAACTGGGTATGGCCCATTGCGCCCGCCCACGAGCCGGTGAGGTGGCTCTCATCAATATCACCGCTCTGTAATATTTTCAGTGCCGCTAGCAACTGGCTGGTACCAAACTTTTTACGCTTTGGATCCGCATACGCCAACGTCGCCAGGGATCGGATGACGCTGCGCATCACGGTCTTGTTGTCCAGGATCGCGCCAAAACTGGATTCCATGGACCAGATGGCCAGCAAAATATTCGGGTTCACACCGGACTGCTTTTCAATTTTATCGAGCCAGGATTGCAGTTCCTGCTTCTTCGCTTTACCGCGTTTCACCGCGTACGGGGTGATACGATTGTCGAAATACTGCCACGCAGGTGCCTTGAATTCTGGCTGGTAGCTGGCCTTGTCCAGCACCCACTGGTCAGGGGAATCGATGCCCTTGAATGCGCGATCGAAGGTTTCGGCGGTAATGCCTTCCGCCATGGCTTTTTTACGAAATTCTTTTTTCCACTTTTCAAAACCCGGGTCTGCGGCGGCGCTAGCGAAATGCGGCGCGGCAACCAACAGGCTGAGAAATAGGATAACGGTGCGGACGGAATGGGAGAATGATGTGAATGAAAGGCCCATGACAACTCCTTGGCGATAGCAGCTCGCTCAAGGGTAGAACGGAAGCCCGTCGACGGAAAGGGCTGAGAGTCGTCGGTCAGCAATGCTGTGACCGACCCGACACTCTATTCAACGGCTTTTTGACATTCAGGCTGCCGGCGGGATCACGTAAAACAACACCGCAAAGAAGTGCAGCGCACCCCCCGCAAGAACAAACATGTGCCAGATTGCATGATGAAAGCGCAGGCTGCGCCAGAGATAAAACGCGATGCCGCCGGTATAGCACAGGCCTCCCAGTACCAGCAGCCACAGGCCGCCTGGCGCGAGGTTATCCATCAGCGGTTTGATCGCCGCGATAACAACCCACCCCATAAGGGCACTCAGGGTTATGGAGAGTGCGCGGATTTTCTTTAATGGGGTGAACTGGATAATCAAGCCGAGCAGCGCCAGCCCCCAGATTACGCCGAAAATTGTCCAGCCCCAGGGTCCCCGCAGGGTTACCAGGGTAAACGGGGTATAAGTGCCAGCAATCAGCAGGAAAATGGCCGAATGATCAATGGTACGCAGTACCTGCTTGGCCCCCGCGTGGCTGATGCTGTGATAGAGCGTGGAGGCGGAAAAGCACAGAATCAGGGTCGCCGCGTAGATACTGCTGCTGACAATGTGCCAGGCGTCCCCGCGCAGCGCAGCGAATCCGCACAGCACACCGAGTCCGGCAATGGCGAGCAAGGCCCCTATCCCGTGGGTAACGCTGTTGGCTATTTCTTCCGCAAAACTGTAGCGGGCGACAGTACTGGCTGGCATCTGAGCTTTCCCCAATGCAGATCGACTCCGCCAGTATGGCAAAGTTTTATGACCATAAATTGATAAACGGTCTCATATTCGGGATTTACAGGCCGGGTGGCAAGCAGAGAATGGGACCGGCGGGTATCCGCCGGTCCCGGAGCAGGATGAGCGAACAGATCAGACGCTCGGGCTGTGGATACCCATTTCACACAAAGCAGATGTTTCACGCACGATGGTCTGTACGCGATCCGGGCCGGTGGAAATAATGTCGATGGGCGCACCAACAAGCTCTTCGATACGCGCAATGTAGTTACGCGCAGCCTGGGGCAGGTCGGCCTCGCGGCGCACACCATACGTGGTATCGCTCCAGCCCGGCATGGATTCGTAAACCGGCTCGACACCTTCCCAGCCTGCGGCATCGAAAGGTACCGGGATCTCTTCACCCGCGGCATTGCGATAGCCCACACAGATTTTCACTTCTTCCAGGCCATCCAGTACATCCAGCTTGGTCAGACACAGGCCAGAGATGCTGTTGATACGGATCGCGTGGCGCACGGCGATTGCATCGAACCAACCGGTGCGGCGCTGGCGGCCAGTGGTCGCGCCAAATTCATGGCCTTTTTCACCCAGGTGGCGACCGACTTCACAGTCGAGCTCAGTGGGGAAAGGACCGCCGCCGACACGAGTGGTGTAAGCCTTGGTAATACCCAGCACATAATCCAGGTACAGGGGGCCGAAACCGGAACCGGTCGCAGTGCCGCCCGCAGTGGTGTTAGAGGATGTCACGAACGGGTAGGTACCGTGATCGATATCCAGCAGCGAGCCCTGAGCGCCTTCGAACAGGATGTGTTCGCCGTTCTCGCGCGCCTTGTGCAGCATATCTGCCACGTCGGCAATCATCGGCACCAGCTCTTCGCGCCAGGTTTCCGCAACCTTGAGGGTCTCCTCGTAGCTCACCGGCTCGACTTTGTAGTACTGGGTCAATGCGAAGTTGTGGTACTCCAGCAGTTCTTTCAGCTGGCCACAGAAGTTGTCCCAGTTGCACAAGTCGCCGAGGCGCAGGCCGCGACGGGCCACTTTGTCCTCGTACGCCGGGCCAATGCCGCGGCCAGTGGTGCCGATGGCCTTGTCGCCACGGGCTTTCTCGCGCGCCTGGTCCAGGGCCACGTGTACCGGCAGGATCAGTGGACAGGCGGGAGACAGGCGCAGGCGCTTGCGCACCGGAACGCCGGCGTCTTCAAGCCCGCCCATTTCCTTGAGCAGCGCTTCCGGAGACAGCACCACGCCGTTGCCGATCAGGCAGGTAACGTCGGGGCGCAGCACGCCGGAAGGGATCAGGTGCAGTACGGTTTTCTCACCGTTGATCACCAGAGTGTGGCCGGCGTTGTGACCACCCTGAAAGCGGACTACCAGCGCCACTTTCTCTGTCAGCAGGTCGACAATCTTGCCTTTGCCTTCGTCGCCCCACTGGGTGCCCAGCACCACTACATTCTTGCCCATGTGCGTAAATCTCGTGTCGTCAGTTCAACGTTAGACAGGCGATAACAAAACAAAAAGGTCGGCCGCGCCCGTCAATAACGGCCTGGAAATTTCAAGTCAACTAGATAGCTTAGGGTTCAGCCCCTGGGCTTCACCACCCAGGTGTCACCGTCCTTTAGCAGTTCGCGGTCACAGCGGGCCAGGGTCTCGCTGTCACTGGCGCCCTGCTCTGGCATTGCACTGATAACGATCTCGCCTTCAGCGCGCAATGCTTCCACCTTCTGCCACAGTTGCCCGCAGCCATCCTGCGGTGCCAATATCGCGCCCGCTTCGCCCGCGCCATTGCCACCCAGGTTGTTGATGGTCACCAGGTCAGTACTGAAGCCGGTGGCCGCCCGGTCGCGACCAAATACCGCGCCAATACCGTTGTAGCGACCGCCGTTGGCCAGCGCCTGTCCATGCCCGGGGCTGTATGCGGCGAAGACCAGTCCGGTTTCGTAATCGTAACCGCGCATTTCGCCCAAATCGAAAAACAGAGCCACTTCGGGGTAGCGTCGGGCGATAGCGTCCGCAACCTGTTGCAGTTCTTCCAGGGCGCCACGCACCACTTCTGGTGCGGTATCAAAAACTTCACGCGCGCGCGCCAGACATTCGGTACCACCGGCCAGTCGCGGCAGGGTACGCAGCCATTTTGCGGGCTCCGCACCACCAATATTCTCTTCCACCCAGCGCTCGATATCCGCCACCGCCTTGCTTTGCAGCAGCGCAATAAGCTCTTGTTTCTGGTCACTGTCAAGGCCGGCAGCTTCCGCCAGGCTGCGGAAAATGGCCACATGGCCAAAGTCCAGATGTATCTCCCGAATCCCCGCAGCGCGCAGGGTTTCAATCATCAGGGAAATGACCTCAATGTCGCCGTACAGGCTTTCCACACCATAGAGCTCCGCACCGATCTGGATTGGCGCGCGCGGCCCCATTGGGGTACGCGGACGGGTGTACAGTACCTGCCCGGCATAGCAGAGACGGTTGGCGCCACTGCGGGGAAAACTGTGGGAATCAATACGTGCCGCCTGTGGCGTGATGTCCGCGCGTATCCCGAGACTGCGCCCGGAAAGCTGATCCGTTACCCGGAACGTGCTGAGGTCGATGTCGCGCCCCATACCAATCAGCAGCGAATCGGTAAACTCCACCATCGGCGGGATAATGAGCTCGTAGCCCCAGCGGTGGTAGAGATCCAACAGGTTTCTGCGCAGGGTTTCCACGCGTTTGGCGTCTGCGGGCAAAATCTCGGCGATGCCATCCGGTAGCATCCAGCGTTCGGCTTGAGTCATGATGTACGACGTTCGACGGTTAACGAGGCGGTCCAAGGGTTCGGTGAAGCCCGAGCAAGTCTGTATCTTGGCGATCAGCGAAGCAGTGTGAGCAGGGCTGCGCCTGCAAGCATCGAGATCAGCCCGGCAGTGCGCAGGCTGCGATTATCCACAGATGCGAGGCGCTGCACCAGTGCGCGCCAGCGCTCCGGGTAAAGAAACGGCAGTATGCCCTCGATGATCAGCAGCAGACACAGGGCCCGCGCCAACTCTTCCCACACGGCAGTAGTCCTTCCTGGATACCAACTGATAGAGAGTCACCACAAACCGGGCCGGCACAAAAAAACCGGGCGCCGGCCCGGTTTTGGGGATTTTACCATCAATTGCCGGGGCTGTGACCAGTCCCGGCAATTGACTGGGCAGGTTCCAGGGCTTATTTGCCTTCTGGATCCTTCAGGTAACGGAAGAACTCGCTGTCCGGATCGATCAGCAGCATGTCGCTCTTGCTCTTGAACGACTCCCGATAGGCCGTCAGGCTGCGGGAGAAGCGGTAGAACTCGGGGTTCTTGCTGTAGGCCTCAGCGTAGATCTGGGCGGCCTCTGCATCACCCGCACCCCTTAGCTCTTCCGCCTTGCGATAGGCCTCGGACTCAATCACCACCTTCTGGCGATCGGCATTGGCGCGGATGCGCTCACTGGCTTCCTGACCTTTGGCGCGGTGATCCCGGGCTTCCAGTTCACGGCCGGCGCGCATGCGCTGGAACACCGAGTCGGAAACTTCCGCCGGCAGGTCAATGCGCTTTACCCGCACATCGATCAGCTCGACACCCAGATCCTTCTGCGCTTTCTCATTCAGGTTCTTGGTGATTTCCGCCATCAGCTCATCGCGCTGGCCGCTCACCACCTCGTGCAGATCGCGCACACCAAACTGGTTACGCAGGCGGTCGTTGATCTGTTCCGACAGCAGGCGGACCGCATTGGCCTGATCGCCACGGGTGGCCACATAGAAACGCGCCACATCGAAGATCTTAAACTTGGCGAAAGAGTCCACCATCATGAACTTGTTTTCGCTGTTCAACATACGTACTGGCTGCGAGTCCACGGTCTGTACCCGGGCATCAAACTTCACCAACTGGTGTACCAGTGGGAGTTTGAAATAAAGCCCGGGCTCGTAATCGACGCGCACGAGCTCACCAAAGCGCAGCAGGACGGCTTTTTCGGTTTCCTTGACCACAAACGCGCTGCTGGACAATACCAATAGACCAACCAGCACCAGGGCAATCACCAGCAGTGATTTGTTGTTGTTCATTGCATTCCCCCCTTAACGCACGTCGCGGCTGCGACGGCTGTTGGCGACTTCGGTGCGCAGCTGATTGATAACCCGCTGGGTAATATCGTCAATCACCTGCGGTGACACCTGGCGCGCCTGAGAGGCCTGAGTGGCACTTTCCTGGGCCAGTTTGTCGAGCGGCAGATACATCATGTTGTTGCCACCCTCGACATCCACCATCACTTTGGACGTATTGCTCATTACATCCTGCACGGCATCCAGATACATACGCTCACGGGTCACTTCCGGTGCGCGCTGAAATTCCGTCAGCAGCTGGGAGAAACGGGAAGCCTCACCGCGGGCACTTTCAACCACGCGGGATTTGTACGCCTCGGCCTCTTCGATCATGCGCTGTGCCTGACCGCGCGCTACCGGGATTACCTGGTTGGCGTAAGCCTGGGCTTCATTCTGCAAGCGCACTTCGTCCTCACGGGCCTTGGTTACGTCATCGAAGGCATCCTGAACTTCACGCGGCGCCTTCGCGTCAGAGAGGTTCACGGTGTCAATGCGGATACCAGTCTGGTAGAGATCCAGGTATTGCTGCAGACGCACCTGGGTATCGGCGGATACCTGGGTACGATTCTGGGAAATAACGCCGTTAAATGTCAGTGAACCCACCACGTGACGCAGGGCGCTGTCCGTGGCTTCCTGCAGGCTCTTGAGCGGCTCTCGCACACGCAGCACAAAGGACTCGGCATCGTTGATATGCCACTGTACCGTGAGCACGACTTCCACGATGTTCGCATCTTCAGTCAGCATCTGGCCGGTGGTGCGCTCGGTACGGACCTCGGTCATGTTGACCTTGGTGACGTGGTCGATCATCGGCGGGTTCCAGTGCAGGCCCGAGGTCACGGTTTCGTGGTATTTCCCCAGGCGAAGCACTACGGCCGATTCGTTGGCGTTTACCTGATAGAAGCCCCAGAGCCCGTAGAGAACCGCCAGCACTACCAGCACCAGCGTCCAGGGAAAACTGCCGCCAGAGCTGCTTTCCGGGTCAGTGCTGCGGCCGCCAAACAGGCCATTGAGTTTCTGCTGGATTTTGCGCAGCAGCTCGTCGAGATCCGGTGGGCCATCGTTATTGCGATTGCCACCACCCCATGGGTCTTTGTTATTACCACCCGGTTCGTTCCAGGCCATCTATAAACTCCAGCTCTTTAGATTTATCAATCGTTAGTGTCGCGAAATTCTAGCATTGATTGCCGGGGCTTATCCGCGTACAGCACCGTATTCTTCCGATTGCAGCCAATCCAGCCGCTCAAAATTATTCCAGTTCCCAGTCTTCTGGCCTGGGTTCACTTTCAGGATCATCGGGCAGCCATTGCGGCGCGCTTGCCACTTCCCGGAATGGCGCCATTAACCGCTGTAATTCCGAACGCGGCAGTAGTACCTGCAATTCCACATCGCCGTTGTCGCGAAAACCTTCTTTCTGCACGGCATTGCTTGCAAACAATTGCGCACGTAGGCGCGCATGCTGTGGCGGAACAACCAAAACGCCACTGACCATCTGCTCGCCAATGCGCTCGGCGATCGCCTCTACCAGCAACTCACAGCCCGCACCCGTTGCCGCAGACAACCAGACCGCGACAGGCTCACCCGCTTCATTGCGGTCGATACGCGGTTCCATATCGGCCAGCAAATCAAGTTTGTTGTACACCATAAGGTGCGGCAAATCGGCGGCACCGATTTCCTCAAGTACCAACTGTACTTCTTCCACCAGATGCAGGCGGTTTTCGGCCGCCGCATCCACCACATGCAGCAGCAGAGTTGCATTTGCAGCCTCCTCCAGTGTGGCGCGAAATGCCTCCACTAGCCGGTGAGGAAGGTGGGATACAAAACCTACCGTGTCTGCAAGAACCATGGCGCCGACATTCGGCAATTCAACCCGGCGCATGGTCGGGTCCAGTGTCGCGAACAGCTGATCGCGTACATAGACATCAGCGCTGGTGATGCGATTGAACAACGTAGACTTGCCCGCGTTGGTGTACCCGACCAGAGACACCGTTGCCACATCGGCACGGGACCGGGCCCGGCGCCCCTGCTCTCGCTGGCGACGCACCTTGTCCAGGCGCTTTTCAATGGAATCAATACGCGCACGCAGCAGGCGGCGGTCCGTCTCCAACTGCGTTTCACCGGGACCGCGCAAACCAATACCACCCTTCTGACGCTCAAGGTGCGTCCACCCCCGCACCAGGCGGGTCGACATATGGCGTAACTGGGCGAGTTCTACCTGTAACTTACCTTCGTGGGTCCGCGCACGCTGGGCAAAGATATCCAGGATTAACCCGGTTCGATCCAAAACCCGACACTTGAGCTCGCGCTCGATATTGCGCTCCTGGCTGGGAGAAAGTGTGTGATCGAAGATCACCAACTCCGCGCCGTGTTTTTCTACAGTCTCGTGAATTTCTTCCAACTTGCCGCGACCGACAAATGTCTTGGGATCAGGGGTGGCGCGTTGGCCAAAAATGAATGCCACCGGGTCGGCGCCGGCGGAAAGCGCCAGTTCTTCGAACTCCCGCGGGTCGTCGGGGCTGTCGATGGCAGATAGATCCAGATGTACCAGCACGGCCAGTTCACCGGATTCCGGGCGATCAAAAAACAAGGATTATTCTCTATGGGGTCAAAATTGCACCGTTTTCATGGTGCCCAACAACAGACGCCCCGGACAAGCCGGGGCGCCATGTACTAATCGCGATGGTGAATCACTGGTTGGCCGACTGCTTCCTGGCCAATTCCGGATGTCCACCAGTCTTCGGACGTTCCGCTTGGGAACTTAACCGAAGGTTTCGCGCTCACCGCCTTCCGGGCTACCGCCTTCAGCGCCCTGGCCAGCTGGATTCATCAGCGGCACTCGCACGGCACGAGAAGGAACAACGGTGGAAATCGCGTGTTTGTAGACCATTTGGCTTACTGTGTTTTTCAGCAACACAACAAATTGGTCGAATGATTCAATCTGGCCCTGCAGTTTGATGCCGTTGACCAGATAAATGGAAACCGGGATACGCTCTTTACGCAGAACATTGAGGTAAGGGTCTTGTAAGCTGTGCCCTTTTGACATCTTTTTTCTCCTTGCCAAAAGATAAATCGCCAGATGACGCACGATCGCGCCCGCGAACTCCGCGGACTAAATACGGCCATGGTGATAAGGCGTATAAAAAAGAGCCGAAATTGTAATTGAAGGCTCTGTGAATAACTGACTGACAGGGACTGGATACACCAGCCCACTGACGTTATGGCTGCTCAACCGAGAAATTTCAAGGCCTCAGTCAACATTTCATCAATTTTGCGAATTTTGCCGCCATCGTCCTGTGCATAGATGTAGGACACATCCGGCCAGCGCCGCAACCAGGTCAACTGCCGCTTAGCCAGCTGACGGGTAGCCGCAATGCCGGCCTCTACCATCTGGCCGTAGTCAAGTTCACCCGCCAGGTACTGCCATACCTGCCGATACCCAACCGCCCGGATCGCCGGTAGATCTTCATGCAGGTCGCCGCGTGCGCGCAGCCCCTCGACTTCCTGAATGAAGCCATTGGCCAGCATCCGCTCGAAACGCTGGGCAATACGCTCATGCAGAATAGCCCTGTCCCGCGGCACAATCGCCAGCTGCTGCACCTGGTACTTATCCACAAGCGCGTCGCGCTGTTGCTCAGCGCGCAACTGGGTCATCGTTTTGCCCGAAAGGTGGTACACCTCCAGCGCGCGCTCAATGCGCACCGAGTGGTTCGGGTGCAACTCGGCTGCCAGCTCGGGATCAATCGCCGCCAGCTCACGATGCAATGCCGGCCAACCCTCTTTCGCCGCGCGCGCCTCGATTTCGGCGCGAAACTCGGGGTCTGCCTCGGGCATTTCCGCCATGCCGTGTAACAGCGCGCGAAAGTACAGCATCGTGCCGCCGACCAACAGCGGTATTTTTCCTGCCGCGCTGATTTCGGCCATGGCGGCCAGGGCATCTTCGCGGAAGCGCCCGGCGGAATAGCTTTCCGCGGGGTCGCAAATGTCGATCAGGCGGTGGGGATATCGGGCGAGCTCTTCCGGTGTCGGCTTGGCGGAGCCAATGTCCAGCCCGCGGTACACCAATGCCGAATCGACACTGATCAACTCCACGGGTAAATGTTCGCTGATGGCCATCGCCAGGTCAGTCTTGCCAGAGGCCGTTGGCCCCATCAGGAAAATGGCGCGGGGCTGCTGTATACCGTCCACTTCGGAGCTATTCACATCACTGGCCACGCATAAACCACTTATCCATATCTGTAAGTTTAACCTGCGTCCAGGTGGGGCGACCGTGGTTGCACTGGCCGCTGCGCTCGGTGCGCTCCATGTCTCGCAGCAGCGCATTCATTTCCGGAATGGTGAGCTTGCGATTGGCACGCACGGAACCGTGGCAGGCCATGGTGGAGAGAATCTCATTGATCTGGTCACCGATGCGATCACTGCTACCTTCCGCCAGCAGGTCACTCAACACATCGCGCACCAACTGCTCCACCGGCGCCCCGTGCAACATCACCGGCACCTGCCGCACCATTAATGTTTCCGGGCCGCCACGCTGTAACACAAACCCCAGGGAAGTGAACACTTCCTCACGTTCCTCGAAGCAATCTGCCTCGCGCTCACTCACCGCCAGGCTGACCGGAACCAGCAATGGTTGGGCCTGAATGCCACCGGCGGCGTGGGCGGCTTTCATTTTTTCGTAGACGATACGTTCGTGCGCCGCGTGCATGTCCACCACGACCATGCCGTGGGCATTTTGCGACAGGATATAAATACCGTGCAGCTGAGCGACGGCAAAACCGAGCGGTGGCGCCTCACTGTCCGGATCTTGCTCCGGCACATTCCACGCCGGAGCGCTCGCTGGGGACGAAACCGGTGCTTCGCCCACACCGCCGCCGTAGGGTTTGTGTAACTCCCCGTACCCTTGCATCTGCTGCTGGATCCGCTCCGGCGAGCTGCGCTCACCGAACGCGGGGGCGGCAAAAGTACTGCCCGAGGCAGGCGCGGGCGCCTGGGACAGCGACATTCTTTCCTGACCGGAGAACTCACCTGCGGCAATTCCGGAAACCTGGGGCGCCGCCACTTCTCCCTCTTCTTTCTGGCCCGGGCGCACATCGGCAAGCGCGCGATGCAGCGAGCCGAACAGGAAATCGTGCACCAGGCGACTGTCGCGAAACCGCACCTCGTGCTTCGTCGGGTGGACGTTGACATCCACCGACGCCGGGTCCAGTTCCAGGTACAGGACAAACGCCGGGTGGCGGCCGTGATACAGCACATCGGCAAATGCGCGGCGCACCGCGTGGCTCACGACCCGGTCGCGAATGGCGCGGCCGTTTACGTAAAAGAACTGCAGGTCGGCTTGGGAGCGGGAGAATGCCGGTTCCGCAACCCACCCCCACAGGCGCAGGCCGCTGCGCTCGATCTCGATATGCAGGGCATTCTGCATAAACGCCGGACCACATAGCTGCGCAACACGGCGCTCCATTTCCGCACGACTGGTGCCACCGCGCAGGTTGTGAACTCCCTTACCGTTGTGCCGCAGACTAATGGAAACATCAAAGCGCGACAGAGCCAGGCGCTTGATGGTCTCGTCCACCCGATTGAATTCGGTTTTTTCCGTGCGCAGGAATTTGCGTCTCGCGGGCGTATTGAAAAACAGGTCACGCACTTCCACGGTCGTACCGCGCGGGTGCGCCGCCGGTGCCAGCTGGGTTTCCATCTCGCGCCCTTCGGCCGTCACCATCCAGCCCTTGCCGGTGTCGTCGCGACTGCTGGTCAGGGTAAGGCGGGCAACAGAGGAAATACTGGCCAGGGCTTCACCGCGGAAACCGAGGGTCGCAACCGCTTCCAGGTCGTCGAGCGCGTGTATCTTGGAGGTCGCATGACGGGCCAGTGCCAGGTGCAGGTCATCTTTCTCGATACCTTTGCCGTTATCGCGCACCATGATGCGCTTTACTCCACCCGCATCGAGGTCAACCTCCAGCCGGGTCGCGCCCGAGTCAAGACTGTTTTCCAACAACTCCTTGATCACAGAGGCCGGGCGCTCAACCACCTCACCGGCGGCGATCTGGTTGGCGAGTCTTGGGGATAGAAGGCGGATATTATCGGGCATCGAAACTCTTGCTGTGTTGTCCTCTCCGCGGACGCGCCGCGGAGACCTGGTCGGGATGGCGCTGGTTTTCCGCCTAGCTCGACGGAATCGTCAATGTCTGTCCCACGCGGATCATGGAAGTCTGCATTCCGTTGATCTTCTTCAGGGCTGCCACAGAGACGTTGTAGCGGGCGGCAATACCGGAGAGCGTGTCCCCACGGGCAATCGTATGCGCCTTGGCCGCGCCAGTGCCGCGTGCCGCCAATCGGGTACCCGCGGGCGGCCTGGCGTTGAAGTGCGCCACTATACCGTCACTGAGTTTTTCTGCCATGCGCTTCTGGAACGCTGGGTCACGCAACCGGCGCGCTTCCTGCGGGTTGGTGATAAAACCGGTTTCCACAAGGATCGACGGCACGTCCGGCGAGCGCAGCACCGAGAAGTTGGCCTGCTCTACCTTCTTTTTGTGCAGGTGGGTGAAGCTACCCAGCGAGCTCAGCACACTGCCGCCAATATCGAGGCTGGCATTCATGGTGGCGGTCATCGAAAGATCCAGCAGCACGCCCGCCAGCGTATCGTCTTTATCGCCGAGACTCAGGCTACCGGCACCGCCGATCAAGTCGGATTCATTTTCGCGCTGGGCAAGGAAGCGCGCAGTTTCACTGGTTGCTCCACGTGAAGACACCGCATACACACCGGCACCGCGAGCATCTTTGCGGGTAAAGGCATCCGCATGAATGGAAACAAACAGGTCGGCGCGCAATGCGCGACCTTTCTTCACCCGATCCCGCAGGGGAATGTAGTAGTCACCACTGCGAACAAGTTTCGCGGAAAAGCCGTGGTTGGCATCGATCGCTTTATGCAGCTGGCGGGCAATAGCCAGCACGACGTCTTTTTCCCTTAGTCCGCCGGGCCCCAGGGCACCCGGGTCTTCGCCGCCGTGACCGGCGTCGATGGCTATGATGATGTCACGTTCAGTACCCACCTGTTCGATGGTTTTCTCTTCCACCCGGTCGCGGTCATGCAGGTCAATCACAAGGCGATCGGGCAGTTTTTCGTGACGACGCAGGGCAAAACTGCGCGGATTGACCGGCTGCTTCAGGTCCAGCACCAGACGCAGGTCGCGCTTGTCCTTGGTCGCGTAGCGAATACCGGCAATGGGCGTATCCGCAATGGGCAATCCGTCAATAGATGCAGCCAGCTTGGCGCCACTGACATCGATGACCACACGATGGGGACTTTCCAGTGTGAACAGCTTGTGCTCCGCCGGGCCATCCAGGTCGAGCACCAGGCGAGTGTGATCCGGCGCGCGCCACAAGCGCACCCCCTCCACTTCCGCGGCACCTACAGGTAAGGCCACCAATGCTGCCAGCGCCACAACACCCGACAGCCGCGCCATAATCCGCGCTTTCAGTTGCGCCTTGAACCACGCCGGCAAACGTACCCGCATCCCCACTCCATTCATTATTATTGCCCTATCGAAATTTTCGCTGCGCGATCCGTGCCCACCTCTGCCGCGGATCGATTAGCTGTTTTCCGGGAATTCCATGCCCCCAAGCACTGTAGTACCCGCAACAGACAGCGAGTGCAGAACCAGTTTCCGCCCCTGTCCGTCAACGGTTAGGGAAAGCTCCAGGTCAGGCTCCGGCAACACCCCCTCTCCACGCTCAGACCATTCCACCAGACTCAGGTTACCCGGCCCGAAGTAATCCCGCACCCCCATATACTCCAGCTCCTCGGCGTCGCCCAGGCGATAGAGGTCAAAATGATATACCCGGAAGTCGGTAAACTCGTATGGCTCCACCAGGGTGTAGGTCGGGCTCTTTACCGCACCGCGGTGGCCAAATGCCCTGAGCACGCCACGGCTGAATGTGGTCTTGCCAGCACCCAACTGGCCACCCAGAAAAATCACCAGTCCATCGCCGAGGCCACTGTGCTTACAGGCTTCACCCAGCGCTTCACCGGCCGCCACAGTGGCAGCTTCGTCGGACAGGAACAGTGATCGCTCTACACTCATCTTCAATCCACCAGCTTGCGAATTTGCGGCAGCAGATCGGTTGCCAACAGGCCCCGCTGGCCACCGTCTGCGGCGGCACGATCACCAGCCTCACCGTGTAACCAGACTGCGAGTCGCGCCGCTGCCGGCAGCGCCATACCCTGGCCGATCAGCGCGGCAATAATTCCGGTCAACAGGTCACCCATGCCCCCGGACGCCATGCCCGGGTTACCGCTGTTGATCAGGTCCACCCCATCCGCATGTGCAATCAGGGTACCTGTACCTTTAAGTATCACTACGCCACTGAATTTCTGCTGAATCGCCTTGGCGGCAGCTATCCGGTCGGCCTTCACCTCTTCCGCGGAGATACCAAGCAACCGCGCCGCTTCTCCAACATGGGGTGTCAGGATCCAGTCGTCGCGGCGCATCCCCGACAGCACCCGGCCCTCGGCGAGGATATTCAGGGCATCAGCGTCGACCACGAGAGGCACCTCGGCGCGACCTGCCCGCGCGAGCATCTGTTCACTCCAGGGTGTGCGGCCAAGGCCGGGGCCCACTGCGATCACACTCGGCTTTTCCAGTAACGGTTCCAGCTCCTGGCCGGACACCACCGGCCGTGCCATAACTTCCGGACAGCGAGTGAGCGCTGCAGCCACATGTTCCGGTCGGGTGGCCAGCGATACCAGACCGGCCCCGGCGCGGGCCGCGGCCTCGGACGCCATCAGGGCCGCACCGCCGAATCCATGGTCACCACCTACGACCATAACGTGGCCAAAATGGTTCTTGTAACTGTCCGCCGCCCGCACAGTTAACCGCTCCAGGCTGGCGCCGGTATGGCGGGTAACGATAGGCCCCACCCCGTCATAGACTTCAGCGGCCGCACCGAGATTTTCAAATACAAGCTCACCGACCAAGGCCGGGCCGCGCCCCAGATAGAGCCCCGCCTTGCGGCCGATAAAGGTCACTGTTACATCTGCCTGTACCGCGCCACCTTCGGCGGCCGCGCCGGTATCAGCATACAGACCGGACGGCAGGTCCACGGCCAACACCGGTGCCGGCGCCAGATTGATATGGGCTACCGCAGACTGCACCGGCTCCCGCAGCACACCGCTGAAGCCGGTACCCAGCAGGGCATCAACAAGCACGGTTCCCTCTTCCACCAGCGGCATTTCCGCCAGGCTGGTCACCAGTTTCGCCCCTTCTCGCTCGGCATAACCGTAAGCTTCCAGCGCCTCGCCGTGCAGCTTTTCCGCTGGCACCCCCACAAACACAGTCACCGGAATCTGGTTTTGCGCGGCCAGTCCGGCGATCACATAACCGTCACCGCCGTTATTGCCACCACCGCAATACACCTGGATTTCTCGTAGTTGCGGCCAGCGCTGACGCAGACACTCGAATGCTGCACGGCCGGCCCGTTTCATCAGGGTAAGTGCAGGGATCCCCTGCTGGTTGATGACCCGCTGATCCAGTTCGCGTACGGCTTCTGCGCTGTACAGGCATTGTGGAGCCCGGATGGCTGCAGTGGAGGTGATGGCGGGTGTGGGATTCTGGCTATCCATAAATCGGTACTGCTCCCTCTGGTCAGTTCCAGCTGTGGTCAAATTTTAAACTGTGGCAAAATAGCGGCAATTATACCGCTTCAACTCTGTTGCCTCCTGCATGATTTCCAATTCCCCCCAATCTCCGAATGCCAACTGTACCGAATCCGTGATGAGCGAGCTCGCGGGGCAGATTCGCGTGTGGGCACGGGAACTGGGCTTCCAGCAGGTTGGCATTACCGATTGCAATCTTGAACAGCATGGCGAGCGCTTACAGCAGTGGCTCGATGCCGGCTATCAGGGCGATATGGAGTGGATGGGCGCCCACGGGGAAAAACGCTGGCGCCCCGCCTTACTGGAAGAAGGTACCCTGCGGGTGATCAGCGTGCGCCTGGACTACCTGCCACCGGACACGCAGCCGGTAAAAATCCTCAAGGATCCGGAAAAGGCCTACGTGTCCCGCTACGCCAATGGCCGCGACTACCACAAGCTGATTCGCAAGCGTCTGGCGCAGCTGGCACAACAGGTCGACCAGTACTGCGAAGCCCGCGGCATCGCCTCCAGTGGCCGAGCATTCACGGACAGCGCCCCGGTCATGGAGCGCGCGCTGGCCGAAAAGGCCGGGCTTGGCTGGATCGGCAAGAACTGCATGGTGATCAACAGCACCGCTGGCAGCTGGTTCTTTCTCGGCGAGGTGTATACCAACCTGCCACTACCGGTGGATGTGAGCGAGGAGCCGAATCAGTGCGGCGAATGCACTGCCTGCCTGAAAGTGTGCCCCACGGATGCCTTCGTCGCGCCCTACACGCTGGATGCACGGCGCTGCATTTCTTACCTGACCATAGAAAACAAGGGACCGATCCCGCTGGAGTTCCGCGAGCCCATGGGCAACCGGGTGTTCGGCTGTGACGATTGCCAGGTGATCTGCCCCTGGAACAAGTTCGCCAAGCCCACAGGCGAAAAAGATTTCCACCCGAGACACGGCCTCGACAGTGGCGACCTTGTGTCGCTGTTCCAGTGGTCGGAAGATGAGTTCCTGAAGAAAACCGAGGGTTCTGCGATCCGCCGTATCGGCTTTGAGCGCTGGCAGAGAAACCTGGCGGTGGCTTTGGGCAATGGTGAGCCGAATTCGGAAGTGATCGAGGTTTTGGAAAGAGCGCTGGAAGCTTCAACTCCACTGGTCGCGGAGCACATCGAGTGGGCCATTGAGCGGCTGCGCAGCGGGCGGCGGCGCAAGCGGAAGATCAAACGGACCTCAAGGTGAATCCGGCCTCAGCGGCAAGGGTGCTTCGAAGCAAGAGCTATGGCGGAGAAGCACCGGGCATCTGTTTTCAAAACCGGGCTAGGCGCCCCCCTTCAATACATCCCTGTACGCTGCGTCGGCGACGTCCCTGTCGCCGACGCTTTTGAAAACAGATGCCCGCCACTCCTCCTTCAATTTAAATTCCAGCGCTTCGTATGCCTACCGCCCCAAGAGTTATGTTGCCATTTTGTTATCTTACGGAGTACTGCAGCCCAAAGTGCAGGCCGGGTATCGGGTGCGGGGTTTCAGGAGCGTCGCAAACAGGATGTTTGCGCCGCAGCGCCCAGGGATGGGTTTACAGCGGTCCTGAAACCCCGCACCCGATACCCGGCCGCCACAAATCCAGCTTCCAATCCACAAGATCAGAAAGCACTTAACTCATACGAAAAAAGTGCTCGCGATAGTGCTTCAGCTCGTTAATGGAATCATGGATATCATCCAGCGCCAGATGGCTGCTGGTTTTCTTCACACCTTCCAGTACATCCGGTCGCCAGCGTCGCGCCAGCTCCTTCACCGAACTGACATCCAGGTTGCGGTAGTGGAAATACTGCTCTAGTAGCGGCATGTACCTCACCAGGAAGCGACGATCCTGGCCGATGGAATTACCGCACATGGGCGAAGCGCCCTCCGGCACCCACAGACTCAGGAACTCGATAGTCTCCCGCTCCGCTTCCCGCTCACTGATATGTGACTCTTTCACCCGTGCAACCAGTCCGGAGCCCCCGTGCTGCTCCGTATTCCAGTCATCCATCGCATTCAGCAACGCATCGCTCTGATGAATCGCCATTACCGGCCCTTCGGCCAGAACGTTAAGACGGGAATCGGTCACAACAGTCGCGATCTCGATAATGCGCTCTTTCTCGGGATCGAGGCCGGTCATTTCCAGATCGATCCAGATCAGATTATTCTGATCCACAGTATTCTCCTGATTTGCCCCACTCAAATTGCGGGAGCAGGCATTGCGGGTAAATTTGAAAGCTAGGGGCAAGTTACCGCAATCCCCTAGCGATGCAAGTTATAATCCGCCGCTTTCCGCCAGTCGAATCCCCATGAGCAAACGTAAACTGAACCGCCGCCAGCAGTGGCGCATCGCCAAGATCCAGCAGGAGCGGGAAGCCCGTGCGCGCAAGCGGGAGGAAAATCTCGAACAGGCGGATGAAGAAGGGGATCTGGGGACCGAACAGACAGGTCTAGTCATCGCCAACTACGGCACCCAGGTACTCGTCGAAAGTGAGGCCGACGGGGAACTGCGACAACGCTGCCATGTGCGCGCCAATATCGACACGCTGGTCACCGGCGACAAAGTCGCCTGGCGCCCCGCGGTTGGTGAATCCACCGGCGGACTGGGCGTCGTCGGCGCACGCCTGCCGCGACACTCGGAGTTGCAGCGCCCGGATCGTTACGGCGATATGAAAACCGTCGCCGCCAATATCGACCGCATCCTGATCGTCATAGCCCCGTATCCCGAGCCATTCGCCAACGCCATTGATCGCTACCTGGTCGCCGCCGAAACCACCGGCATCCAGCCGTTGTTACTGCTCAACAAAATTGACCTGATCGATGACAGCAATCGCGAAGCCCTCGAAGAACTGCTGCGCCCGTACCCGGAACTCGGCTACCAGGTACTGAAGTTATCCACCAAAACCGGCGAAGGCCTCGATGGCCTGCTCGCCACCCTCGCCCTGGGCACCAGCGTCTTCGTCGGCCAGTCCGGGGTTGGCAAGTCATCGCTGATCAACGGCCTGCTGCCGTCCGCTGCTGCGCGTACCGGCGCCCTCTCGGAAGCAACCGGCAAAGGCACTCACACCACCACCGCAGCGGAACTGTTCCACCTGCCCAGCGGCGGCGATCTGATAGACTCCCCCGGCATCCGCGAATTCGGTATCTGGCATATGACCGAACAGGAACTGCTGGAAGGATTCGTGGAGTTTCGCCCGTTTATCGGCCACTGCCGCTTCCGCGACTGCCGCCACCAGAGTGAGCCAGGCTGCGCCATCCAGGAAGCCCTGGAGCGGGGCGACATCAGCCAACGACGCATGGACAGCTACCTGCACCTGCGCAACAGTCTTGAAAACGAATAAGCCGCGCACATCGGCAATGAGGGAACCCAATACCGTGACTGAAGCACTTCCCCTGATTCTGGAGCCGGAACAGCTGGCCCCACTGCTTGAGCATGAAGAAATCCGCGTCGTCGACCTGAGCAGTTTACAAAACTACCTCGCCGGTCATATTCCCGGCGCCATCGGCCTACCGTTCCAGGCCCTGATGGCGGGCACCCCGCCCGCACCCGGCAAGCTGCCCTCGGTAGAGCGACTAACCGAAGTATTCCGCGCAATCGGCCTCACCCCGGAAACCCACATCGTCGCCTGCGACGACGAGGGTGGTGGCTGGGCCGGCCGCCTGCTGTGGACCCTTGAAGTCATCGGCCACCGCAAATACAGCTATCTCAATGGCGGCATGCTGGCCTGGAAAGGTGCCGGTCTGCCCCTGACTACCGACGATGTCAGCGTCACCCCCAGCGAGATCGACATTGCCATCGCCGCCGATGCACCGATGATCGATGCCGAAGAGATCCAGCAGCGCCTGCAGCAGGGCGACCTGCAGATCTGGGACGCCCGCACCCCCGCCGAACACAGCGGCGAACGCGTGCTGGCCATGAAGGGCGGCCATATTCCCGGCGCCATCAACTGTGAGTGGACCCAACTGATGGACCCCCAGCGGGACCTGCGCATCCGTAGCGATGCCCGGGAACTGCTCGCAGCACTGGGAATCAATGGTTCAAAGGAAATCGCCACCCACTGCCAGAGCCATCACCGCTCGGCATTTACCTGGCTGGTGGGCAAATCCCTGGGGTTCCCGATCAAGGCGTACCCGGGCTCCTGGAGTGAGTGGGGGAATTTGCCGGATACTCCGGTGGAAAACTGAGTCCACTGCCACCGATCACTGGATTCCCGCATGCGCGGGAATGACGAAGAGAAGAATTGGCGCCTTACACCACCTGACGAAGCGCATGAAGTAGATGCGAAGGTCAGGTGCCGGGGCGGGTTTTCAGGAGCGTCGGCAACAGGGATGTTGCCGACGCAGCGTACAGGGACGTATTCACAGCGGTCCTGAAAACCCGCCCCGGCACCTGACCGCCACAGAAATCCAACCAACGGGACCACAAAATCTCAATGCACCCAAATCTGTTTATTTTCCTGCAGTACATCACTCCCCAGCACCTGCTGTCCCGCGCCGCCGGCTGGCTCGCGGAAACCCGCATCGGCGGCATCAAGAACCCGTTCACCCGCTGGTTTGTGGATAAATACGATGTCGACATGAGTGAAGCAGCCGAACCGGACTGCACTGCCTATACCTGCTTCAACGACTTCTTCACCCGCGCCCTCAAAGAAGGAGCCCGCCCCATCGTGGAAGGTGAGAACACGATCGCTGGCTGCGCCGACGGCGCCATCAGCCAACTGGGTGAAATCCACAACGGCCGCATCTTCCAGGCCAAGGGCCAGGACTACAGCCTGCTGGAACTGGTCGGCGGCGACCCCGAAGTGGCCGCACAATTTACCGGTGGCAACTTCGCCACCATCTATCTATCCCCCAAAGACTATCACCGCGTACACATGCCGCTCGACGGCACCCTGCAGCGCATGATCTACGTACCCGGTGACCTGTTTTCGGTAAATACCACCACCGCCGAAAATGTTCCGCGCCTGTTCGCCCGCAACGAGCGGCTCGTGTGTATCTTCGACACCCCGGCAGGTCCCATGGCCATGATTCTCGTCGGTGCCATGATCGTCGCCGCGATTGAAACTGTGTGGGCCGGACAGGTCGCCCCGATCAAACGGCAGGTCCGCACCACCCGCTACGATGAGCAGAAGCCCATCGCGCTGAAAAAAGGTGAAGAAATGGGCCGCTTCAAACTCGGCTCCACCGTGGTACTGTTGTTTGGCGCCGACAAAGTCAAATGGCTCGAAGAACTGGCCGCAGAAACGCCGGTAAAAATGGGCGAGCATTTCGGGGATCTGATTTAATCAAATTGGAGCCCTGCTTAGCCTGAATCAGGACCAATTTTGAAGGGCGCCTCAAGCGCGCCCTTTACATCCCATCAAATGCATCCCATCAAACCTTCAGCCGAGCGCTATGCCAATCGCCCCGCAATTTATCCGTAGTAACCCCAAGCTCGCCTTCTTCGCACTGCTCGCCGTCGCCGCCTCCGGTTTTGGCCAGACGTTTTTTATTGCCATTTTCGGTGGTGCCCTGCGGGAAGAGTTCCAGCTCAGCAACAGCTGGTACGGCGCAAGCTACAGCGCCGCAACCTTGCTGTCCGCGATGGTGCTACTGGGGGCAGGAACCCTGGTTGACCGCTGGACGCTGCGCAAAGCCGCAACCCTGGGCATAATCTTACTCGCCGCCGGCTGCTTGACCCTGGCCTGTGCCAACAGCGCCTGGATGCTTTTGCCCGGGTTTTTCCTGCTGCGCTTTGCTGGCCAGGGGTTTATGACCCATATCGGAATGACCACCGCCGGCCGCTACTTTTCCAGCAATCGTGGCAAAGTCATTGCACTTGCCGCTCTGGGATTCCCTATTGCCGAGGCTCTGTTGCCCACCAGCGGCTCCCTGCTGATTGAGTTACACGGGTGGCGTATCGTGTGGTTTGGGGCTCTGGCACTACTGATTGGATTGGTGCTGCCAACCCTGTTGTGGCTGGCGGGGAATAGCGGCAAGGAAGTCGAAGACTCGAACACCGCGCACAGTGAGAGCGGCGACTTCACCCGCGCGCAGGTCCTGCGTGACCCTGGCTTTTACTGCCTGCTGCCCGCCGCTTTGATGACCCCATTCGTGGTCACCGCGGTACTGTTTCACCAGGGAGCTATCGCCGATGCGCGGGGCTGGTCGATGGCAATGCTGGCGGGCGCCTTTGGCGGCTACGCCACCGGTCATCTGCTCGCCCTGCTGTTCGCAGGCAGCCTGGTAGACCGGTTCGGCGCCCAACGCTGCCTACCACTGGCCTTAACCCCCATGATTGCCGCTCTGGTATTGCTCGCGACCAGTCAGCAGGACTGGGTGCCCTATGCCTACCTCACCCTGATAGGTGTAGCGCAGGCCGGTACCGGCACCGCAGCCAGCGCCCTGTGGCCGGAACGTTACGGCAGCCGCCACCTCGGCGCCATTCGCTCGGTATCTCAGGCCGCAATGGTTTTTTCCACTGCCGCCTCACCGATTCTGGTCGGGCTACTGCTGGATCGGGGCGCCAGTGTCGGCACAGTGGGATTATTGCTCGCGGGACTCGTGCTGGGCGGCAGCGTGCTCGCCGCAACAACCCCACTCACGGGACGGCAGCGGGCTAACGCAGAGGCTATGCCGGAAAGAGCCTAGGACACTATCTTGCCCTCCTTGCCCTCCTTGCCCTCGTGCCTGCTTACCTCGTTTACAGGCCGGGCACGGAGTTACCGCAAGATAGCAAATAGCAGTTGAAAGGATTAACGGCCGGGCAGCAGCCGGGAAAAAATACTCGGCAGGAAGCCCGACATACGTCGCTCGAACAGATACTGATCACGTATCGCAGCCACATCAATCTGCGGGTACCGGCAGGGATCCAGATCCTTGCTCACCGTAACCAGCCCGACCTCTTGCAAGGATTTCTTGCCGCTATTCACCAGCTTCTGTTTCTGGTCATCATCGGCCGCCAGATCAAACAGACGGGGCGGGGCCACCGGCTGCTTGTTCTTATCCAGTACCACCATGACTTTGGGCTTGAGCCTGCGCTTGTAACTCTGCTCAACCACTACCGCTACTTCACCGGTAGACAGTTCAACCTGGGTACCTGTCGGATACAGCCCGATGGACTGAATAAATTCCACTACCAGCTGTTCCTGGAACGCACAGTTGCGCAAGTCATACAGCTGCGCCACAGCCTTGGACGGGGGAACCGGATATTCCGCCCCGCGCGGGTTCGTCGCTTCATCGTAAAAGGTAACAATCCCACACATCCGAGCCAGCACCGGAATCTGCCCACCACGCAGGCCACGCGGGTAACCGCTGCCGTCGTGCTGCTCGCGGTGACAGTGAACAATATTGATCACCGCCTGCTCGATATTCGGGTCAGCTGACAGCAGGCGGACGCTGTTATCAACAAAACGACGATATTCCAGCTCTTCTCGCGGACTGCGGACTTTCGCCTGTAAAACTTCGTCTGCGACATAGAGCTTGCCCACATCCTTGAGCAGCGTTGCCATTCCCAGCTGAACCAGTTCTTTGCGGCGCAGACCGATATGCCGACCGAATACCACGGCCCACACACTGGCCCGAATGGAATGGCTGTACGTGTGCTCATCCTTTTCGCGAACCCGTGCCAGCCAGGAAAACGCATCGGGACTGCGCAGAACACTGTCCACCAGCTGAGTAACCACCTCGCTGACAGCACCTGTGGGCAGCGGCCCGTCAGTGCGTAACTGCACCATTACCTGGTGCATACCGTCAATAATCCGACCGTGCAGCTCGCGGGCCTTGTTCGCTTCTTTTTGCGCCGGTTCGGGCGCAGCGTAGGCATCCCGGCTAATCAGCACGGGTTTACAGTTGATGGCCACGGGCACGCGGCGAGGCTGCCGACTGTCGGGAGCATTGCCCGCCTTAGTCTGCTGTACAGTGGCCGCGCGGGTAATCTTACGCAGGCGCACGCCAACATCGCCCACAGACTTCACCACATCGACATAGACGTAGCGGCAGTACTTCTGCAGCTGCCGAATTTCTTCCAGATCGCGGATATAGAAGCCCTGCAGGGCGAAAGGAGTGCGCGTCCACGGGCGATCCAGGCGCGACACAAACATGCCGCGCTGAAGATCTTCAACGAATACTTTTGCCTGCTCGATCGCCACTGATACCGTGCCGTGTAACCTAGAGAAGTTTGTTTTTGCTTTTTATTGGGCCGCCAGCCCCCAGGGATATTGGGCTGCAGCCATGCAAGTTAAAACCCCGTTTTGGCACGACCAAAACGGGGCAAACTGTCACGGAAGTCTACTCCGCAGTAGACATTTTGTTTGTGATGCGGGTCACGAAAAAGCGTTTACGATAATATCACAAGCCGGTATTCACAAAATCCGACCTCCGACACAGGCGGCCAATCCGGAGAAGGCTACTTTCAAGCCTGATGGTATTGCCCTGACAGCTCCACCACCGCCTCGATCATGGCGCCGGCATGTGCCGGATCTACCTGCGGAGTAATACCGTGGCCGAGGTTGAAAATATGTCCGCTGCCGCTGCCAAACGCAGCCAAGATGGAAGCGACCTCTTCGCGAATGCGCTCGGGGCTCGCCAGCAGGATCGAGGGGTCAAGGTTACCCTGCAGCGCCACCCGGTCACCCACTCGTGCGCGTGCGCTTGCGATATCGGTAGTCCAGTCGAGACCCAGCGCATCCGCTCCGGTATCCGCCATCGCTTCCAACCACTGACCACCGCCCTTGGTGAACAGGATCGCAGGCACCCGGCGGCCTTCGTGTTCCTTAATTAATCCTTGCAGGATACGCGCCATATATTGCAGCGAGAACTCGCGATAGGCGCTGTGGCTTAATGCACCACCCCAGGTATCGAAAATCTGCACTGCCTGCGCACCCGCAAGGATCTGTGCGTTGAGGTAATCCACAACCGAGTCTGCCAGTACGGTCAGCAGCTGATGCATGTCTTCCGGGCGGTTGTAGAGCATTTCCTTGGCTCGGGCGAAGTCGCGGCTGGAGCCACCTTCGATCATGTAGGTGGCCAGGGTCCACGGGCTGCCAGAAAAACCGATCAGCGGTACGCGACCGTTCAGTTCGCGACGGATCGCGGTAACGGCATCAGTGACGTAACTCAGGTCACTGGCGGTATTCACCACTTCCAGCGCGGCGATATCGGCGCTGGTACGCACCGGCTTTTTGAACTTGGGACCTTCGCCCTCGGAAAAATACAGACCGAGGCCCATCGCATCCGGAATGGTGAGAATGTCAGAAAACAGGATCGCCGCATCCAGTGGGTAGCGCTCCAGCGGCTGCAGGGTCACTTCACACGCGAGCTCAGTATTACGGCACAGATCCATGAACGTGCCGGCCTGGGCACGGGTGGCGCGGTACTCCGGCAGATAGCGGCCGGCCTGACGCATCATCCATACGGGGGTGCGATCGACGGGCTGACGCAGCAGGGCGCGGAGGAAACGGTCGTTTTGGAGCGGGGCGAACTGGATATCGGACATGGCAACAACGGCTGGTTAAATGGGCGGCCATTGTACTCGCGAGGGGGAAATTAGGACAGGGACTGGGGTGACTGTGGATTTATACGGGTGATTGGGGTGGGCTATTGATACTCCGTGGTACCTGCTCGATCAGAGCTTGGCGGCATCAAAGCCTTCACGCCAAACCGCAGATGAATCGGAAACCACGGAGTAACTTCCACATGGTTCAGGCAATGTTTGGCAATTCAAATCGAAGGGACTGTTGCCGGGAAAGGTTTGCCAGACCTTCTAAAACAGGGATGTTTTAGAAGAACCCCCACGGATGGGTTTACGGTGTGTCTGGCAAACCTTTCCCGGCAGCAGTACCGCCACTAGACCAGCTAGCAGTGCCACACTAATCCAAAGAGCCTCAAACCTCGAGGAAATCGAGAATACCCTCAGCAGCCTGACGCCCTTCCCAGATAGCTGTAACCACGAGATCAGAACCGCGCACCATATCGCCACCGGCAAAGACCTTTTCGTTGGAAGTCTGGAACTTGTATTCCTGCTGCTCCGCTGCGACAACGCCGCCCCAGTCAGCGACCTCGATATTGTGGTCACCAAACCACTCCGCGGGGCTCGGGCGGAAGCCGAAGGCTACCAGTACCACATCTGCCGGAATGATCTCTTCGGAACCCGGAATCACTTCAGGACGACGGCGGCCGTTTTCATCCGGCTCACCCAGCTGGGTAGTGACAACCTTCACTCCCTCAACTTTGCCATCGCCAACGATTTCGACCGGCTGACGGTTGAACAGGAAGCGTACGCCCTCTTCCTTCGCATTCGCCACCTCGCGGCGGGAACCCGGCATGTTTTCTTCATCGCGACGGTAAGCACAGGTAACGCGCTTGGCACCCTGGCGAATGGAAGTGCGGTTACAATCCATCGCCGTGTCACCACCGCCAAGAACCACGACACGCTTGTCTTCCACGGAAACAAAATCTTCCGGGCTCTTCTCCCATCCCATATTGCGATTTACGTTGGAAATCAGGAACGGCAACGCATCGTACACACCAGGTAGGTCTTCACCAGGGAAACCGCCCTTCATGTAATTGTAAGTTCCCATACCCAGGAACACCGCATCGTAATCCGACATCAGCTGCTCAAAAGTGATGTCCTTGCCGATCTCGGTCTCCAGGCAGAACTCCACACCCATCTCGGTAAAGATCGCGCGACGCTGCTGCATCACGGATTTTTCCAGCTTGAATTCCGGGATACCGAATGTCAGCAGGCCACCGATTTCCGGATGCCGGTCGAACACCACCGGCTGCACACCGTTACGTACCAGAACGTCCGCGCATGCGAGACCGGCAGGGCCCGCACCAACGATCGCTACGCGCTTGTCGGTTTTCTTGACGGCACTCAGGTCCGGGCGCCAGCCCAGGGCGAAAGCGGTATCGGTAATGTACTTTTCCGCATTGCCGATAGTTACCGCACCGAAGCCGTCGTTCAGGGTACATGCACCCTCACACAGACGATCCTGCGGACACACGCGACCGCACACTTCCGGGAGGGAGTTGGTCTGGTGACTCAACTCCGCCGCCTCCATGATGTTGCCTTCGCTAATCAGGCGCAGCCAGTTGGGAATGTAGTTGTGTACCGGACACTTCCACTCACAGTAGGGGTTACCGCAGTCCAGGCAGCGATGAGCCTGGCTGGCCACCTGCCGTTCGGTATACGGCTGGTAGATTTCCACAAACTGATTGGTGCGGGTAATGATGTCTTTCTTGGCGGGGTCCACTCGGCCCACGTCGATAAACTGAAAATCGTTGCTCAGACGCTGTGACATAAGTAAATATCCCCCTTATTCGCCGCGCTTGCGTACATCGGACAGCAGTCCGGCGAGGCTGGCCGCCTTCGGCTTGACCAACCAGAATTTATTGAGGTAATCGTCGAAGTTGTCCAGCAACTCCTCACCCCAGGCACTGCCAGTCTCCGCGACAAACTCTTCGATCACTTCGCGCAGATGGCTCTGGTATTCCTCGAGCGCTTCACTGCTGATACGGCGCAGCTCAATCAGCTCATGGTTGCACTTGTCGAAGAAATCCCGATCCATATCGAGTACGTAAGCGAAGCCGCCTGTCATACCGGCACCAAAGTTGACCCCGGTCTTGCCCAGTACAGCGACCATGCCGCCGGTCATGTACTCACAGCAGTGATCACCCGCGCCTTCCACTACCGCGAAGGCACCGGAATTACGCACACCAAAGCGCTCGCCGGCACAGCCGGAGGCGAACAGTTTGCCGCCGGTGGCGCCGTACAGGCAGGTATTACCGACGATACTCGTTTCCTGGGAGGCGAACTCGCTGCCCTGGGGCGGACGGATCACCAGCTTACCGCCGGCCATGCCTTTACCAACGTAGTCGTTGGCGTCGCCTTCCAGATGCATCTCCAGGCCACCCGCATTCCACACACCAAAGGACTGGCCGGCAACACCGGTGAGACGCAGCTTGATCGGTGCATCCACCATGCCCTGATTACCGTGGCGCTTGGCGATTTCACCGGACAGGCGTGCCCCGATCGAGCGGTCGCAGTTGGTGAGATGGAAGCTGAACTCGCCGCCGGTCAGGTTTTCGATCGCGGGCAGGGTTTCTTCCACCATGCGCTCGGCCAGCAGCCCCTTGTCCCACGGCTCATTCTTCGCCTGCTGACAGGTTTGCGGCTTGCTGTCGAGCAGCGCATCGGTGTGCAGCAGAGGTGACAGGTCGAGTGTCTTCTGCTTGGCGGTATTGCCTTCCAGCGGCTCCAGAAGATCCACACGGCCAACCAGCTCATTGAGGCTGCGAACGCCCAGGCTCGCCATCCACTCGCGGGTTTCCTCGGCCACGAACTTGAAGAAGTTCATCGCCATTTCCACGGTACCGATGTAATGCTCGTCCCGCAGATCTTTGTTCTGGGTAGCAACACCGGTGGCGCAGTTATTGAGGTGACAGATGCGCAGGTATTTACAGCCCAGTGCAACCATCGGCGCAGTACCAAAGCCGAAGCTCTCGGCACCAAGAATCGCCGCCTTGATCACATCGAGGCCGCTCTTCAGACCGCCATCAGTCTGTACCCGCACCTTGTCGCGCAGATCGTTGGCTCGCAGGGTCTGGTGGGTTTCCGCCAGGCCCAGCTCCCAGGGGGAACCCGCATAGCGGATCGAAGTAATCGGACTCGCGGCTGTACCGCCGTCGTAACCGGAAATGGTAATCAGGTCTGCATAGGCCTTGGCCACGCCGGCCGCAATGGTGCCGACACCGGGACGGGATACCAGCTTCACGGAAACCAGCGCGTCCGGATTGACCTGCTTGAGGTCATAAATCAGCTGCGCCAGGTCCTCGATTGAATAGATATCGTGGTGCGGTGGCGGCGAGATCAGGGTAACGCCGGGCACCGAGTAGCGCAGGCGCGCGATCAGGTCGTTTACCTTGCCCCCCGGCAGCTGGCCGCCCTCGCCGGGTTTGGCCCCTTGGGCCACCTTGATCTGCAGTACTTCTGCATTTACCAGGTAGTGCGGGGTAACGCCGAAACGACCGGAAGCGATCTGTTTGATCTTGGATACTTTATCGGTGCCAAAGCGGGCCGGGTCTTCACCACCCTCACCACTGTTGGAACGGCCACCGAGGCGGTTCATGGCCTGCGCCAGCGCTTCATGCGCCTCCGGCGACAGAGCGCCAAGGGACATCGCAGCGGAGTCGAAGCGACGCAGAATGTTTTCCGCAGGCTCCACTTCGTCCAGAGGGATCGGCTGCACGTCTTTTTTCAGTGCCAGCAGATCACGCAGGGTCGCCACCGGGCGCTGGTTGATTAGTGTCGCGTAGTCGCGCCAAGCGCCGTAATCACCACTGCGCACAGCTTCCTGCAGCGCTTTGACCACATCCGGGTTGAACGCGTGATATTCCTGGCCGTAGACGAATTTATGCAAACCGCCCGGGGAAACCTTCTTACGCGGTTTCCAGGCCAGCTGCGCGCGCGCGCGCATATCGTCTTCCAGCTCGGCAAAGCCCGCACCCAGCACGCGCGCAGGCGCCTCCGGGAAACATAGATCGATAACGTCCTGAGACAGACCCACCAGCTCATACAGCAGCGCACCACGATAGGAAGCGATGGTCGAGATACCCATCTTCGACAGGATCTTGAGCAGGCCTTTGATAATGCCGTTGCGGTAGTTTTTCTGCGCGGTAGCCGCGTCCAGCTGCAATTCACCGGTTTCGATCAGGTGATTGATGATGCTATAGGAGAAATAAGGATGCACCGCGGTAGCGCCAACACCGATCAGGCACGCCAACTGGTGCGAGTCGCGTGCAGTCGCCGTATCGACCACGATATTGGAGTCGCAACGCAGTCCATTGTGCACCAGGTGATGATGCACGGCACCGGTCGCCATCAGGGCATCAATCGGCAACTTGCCGTCTTCAATCGCACGATCGGACAACACCGCAATCACGGTTCCGTCTTTGCGTACCGATTCGGCCACATCGCTGCACAGTTTCTCGATCGCGCTTTTCAAATCGAGCTGCGCCGGGTCGTAATTCAGGTCGAAAACCTTCGCGCTGAATTCTTCGCGCCCCAGATCCAGCAGTGCGGTGTACTTCATGTGTGAAAGTACTGGCGAAGACAGGATAACGCGGTCCGCATGTTCCTGGGTCTGTTCGAAGACGGATTTCTCACGTCCCAGACAGGTTTCCAGCGACATCACAATGGTTTCACGCAGCGGGTCGATCGGCGGGTTGGTTACCTGCGCGAATTGCTGGCGGAAATAATCGTACAAACAGCGGTTACCTTCGGACAGCACTGCCATCGGGGTATCGTCCCCCATGGAGCCCACCGCTTCCTGACCGGACTCGGCCAGCGGACGCACCACCTGATCGCGCTCCTCCAGGGAGGAGCTGAACAGTTTCTGATAAACCTTGAACTGCTCAAAAGAGAAATTATTGTCCACCGGCGCCGTCACCAGCGTGGAGCGAATGCGGCGTGCCTTTTCCTTCATCCACTTTTTATAGGGCTGCGCTTTTTTCAGCTCGCCATCCACATCGGCGGTATGGCGCAACTCGCCCTTCAGGGTATCGACGGACAGGATCTGGCCCGGGCCAAGGCGGCCTTTGGCGACAACATCTTCGGGCGCGTACTGGTAAGTACCCACTTCCGAGGCCACCGTGATGAAGTCGTCTTTGGTGATCACCCAGCGGGAAGGACGCAGGCCATTGCGGTCGAGGGTACATACCGCATAACGACCATCGGTCAGCACCAGGCCGGCAGGGCCATCCCACGGCTCCATATGCATGGAGTTGTATTCGTAGAATGCGCGCAGATCGGAATCCATGGTATCCACGTTCTGCCACGCCGGCGGCACCAGCATGCGGATCGCGCGGTGCATGTCGATGCCGCCAATGGTCAGCAATTCGAGCATGTTATCCAGGCTGGATGAGTCGGAGCCAGTACGGTTCACCAGCGGCTTCAGCTCCGCCAGCTCGGGTACGAGCTCGGTGATGAACTTGTTGGTACGCGCTACCGACCAGTTGCGGTTACCGGTAATGGTATTGATTTCACCATTGTGCGCGAGCATACGGAACGGCTGTGCCAGTGGCCAGCGCGGCATGGTGTTGGTAGAGAAGCGCTGGTGGAATACACAGATTGCGGTTTCCAGGCGCGGGTCGGCGAGGTCCGGGAAAAACTTTGGCAGATCTGCGGGCATCATCAGGCCCTTGTACGACACAACCGAAGTCGACAGGCTGGCTATGTATGTGCCTTCGCTCAGCTGTTGCTCAGCTTGACGGCGGGCAACAAACAACCGCGCATTAAACGGCGCCAATTCAAGAGCTTCGCTGGCGTTGTTGATCAGCAGGTGCTCAAAGCGCGGCAGGGATTCACGTGCGATCGGCCCCAGACAGTCTTCGTCGGTAGGCACCACGCGCCAGCCTGCGACCTGCAGGCCCTGCGCCTCCACCGCCCGCTCGAGAATAGCGCGGGCCGCCGCGGCTTTTTCCTCTTCCAACGGCAACATGATGGAGCCCACAGCGTAGAGCTCGGACAGTTCAGTACCAAGAGCCTCTTTCGCTACCGTGCGCAAAAAACCGTCGGGCTTTTGCAGCAACAGGCCACAGCCGTCACCGGTTTTGCCGTCGGCGGCAATACCACCGCGGTGAGTCATGCAGGTCAGCGACTCAATCGCCGTCTGTAACAACTTGTGACTGGTCTGCCCTTTCAGGTGGGCAATCAGACCGAAGCCACAGTTATCTTTGAACTCATCCAATCGATACAGACCGCTACCCATAGAATTCCTCAAAGTGTTATTGCTACCCCGTCCTTCGGAAGTCCAACTGGCTTCCTGTTCGCCGCCCGCAGGCTGGCGCAGGGTATATTTATCTACTTTCGAGCCAAAATGTGCCGCAGGTTTCACTGGATTTTCCATAGCCCAGTGACAAAAAAAGCCCGCATACGGGGCTTTGTTTTTGCACACTTTTTATGTGCCTGCGTTTCTTGTTATTAGCTCACTTCCCCGGCTTTTACCGAGGGGGCGCGCAATATTACTAGCGCCCCCCTGCGATTGCAAGAATTGGCAGTTTTTTTCGCTGTTCGCAGCACAAAAAACCGATTTATCTTCTCCTTTGACACCCCTGCGTCAAAGAATCCTCACACAAGCCAAAATAGCGCCAAGTCATCACTTTGCGCCGCACATTTGCAATGCTTCTATCAGCAGGGGTTTCGGCGTATCGGCAACGATCTGTGCATCACCCAGTGCGCCGAGCAACACCAGACGCAACTGACCATTCTGGACCTTTTTATCCACAGCCATGGCCTGCAGGTAGTCGTCTACCGCCATATCTGCAGGAGACGCCATTGGCAAACTCGCCTTTTCCAACAGGCACCGCAGGCGCTGCACATCGCCTGCGGAAATCCAACCCCGCAGTCGGGACAGCTCCGCAGCCATCACCATCCCGGCAGCTACCGCTTCGCCGTGCAGCCAATTTCCGTACCCTTGCACCGCCTCAATCGCGTGACCGAAAGTATGGCCAAAATTGAGAATTGCCCGTCGTCCGGACTCCCGCTCGTCCTCGGCGACCACTTCAGCCTTGTTCACACAGCTTCGCTCAATGGCATAGGCCAGTGCTTCGGGGTCGCGGGCGATCAGCCGGTCCATATTCTGCTCGAGCCATTCAAAAAAAGGCGCATCGCAGATCATGCCGTATTTCACGACCTCAGCAATGCCCGCGGAGAGCTCCCGGTCGGGTAAAGTGGTCAGCGTATCGATATCTACCAGCACCAGTTGCGGCTGATAGAAGGCGCCAATCATGTTCTTGCCCAGCGGATGATTCACCCCGGTCTTGCCGCCTACCGATGAATCCACCTGTGAAAGCAAGGTAGTTGGGACCTGGATAAAATCCACCCCACGCTGGTAGCAGGCGGCGGCAAAACCACTCATATCGCCAACCACACCGCCGCCCAAAGCAATGACAGTAGTACCGCGATCATGGCGATTCTGCAGCAGGGTATCGAAAATACGATTGACCGTATCGAGTGTTTTGAAGGCTTCGCCGTCGGGCAGTTGAATACTGTCAACCCGGTCCAGGCCAGAAAGACTTTGGAGTATCCGCTCAAGATATAAGGGCGCTATGGTTTCATTTGTAACCACAAGTGCCTGGCGACCGCGAATATAAGGTAAGAGATGTTCCGGCGATGCAATCAAGCTGGAACCAATAAGAATAGGGTAGCTTCGCTCCCCGAGATTGACGTTGAGGCTGTGCATGGCAACTCCCTTACTTGCACGTTTATGCTCAAAGGAAGCACTCTACCACAGGCGGGAAGAACGGTGATGACTGCGACTAACTGGCCAGAGAGGAATTGACCAGTATCAGGAGGATAAAGTACTCGCCAGCAAGTGGTCTGCAACCATCTGTGCTGCCTGCTTCGGCGTACAGTCATCCGTGTCGCAAACCAGATCCGCCACCTCGCGATAGTACTGTTCGCGCTGCCGAAGGATTTCCTGCAATTTAGTACGCGGATCAGCCACCTGCAACAGGGGGCGATTACTGTTCTTTGATGTGCGTTCTACCAGCTGATCCAAACTGGCACTCAGGTAAACCACCAGCCCATTGTTGATCAGTAATTGACGATTTTCTGGCAACAGGACAATACCGCCGCCGGTTGCGATCACCTGCGGCAAGCCGTTGCAAAGATCCAGTAGAACTTCATGCTCGCGCTTGCGGAAGCCAGCCTCCCCTTCAACATCGAAAATCCACGGAATATCAGCACCAGTGCGGTCTTCGAGCACTTTGTCAGAATCGGCAAAAGGCAGCTGCAATTGAGCTGCCAGCAGTTTGCCTATAGTGGACTTGCCGGCCCCCATGGGGCCGACTAGAAAGATGGGCTGACTGATCACTTGCTGAAGGACAAGAAATCGTCCTGCATGATGCGCGGGGTGATGAAGATCAACAGCTCACGCTTGTCTTCCTCACGGCTCGTGCGCTTGAAGAGGTGCCCAAGGAAAGGAATATCACCAAGCAGAGGAACCTTAGTTTCACCTTCTAACGTCTGTGCCTCGAAAATACCACCCAAGACAATCGTCTCACCATTGCTAACCAGAACCTTGGTTTGCAGTGAATTAACATTGATCGCCGGAATCTGTGCACCTGTGATCACGTTGGTGAACAGCTCACCGACACTATTCTGGTCGATATTAAGGTTCATGATGATGTTGTCATCCGGCGTTATCTGCGGAGTCACATTCAGCAGTAAAACCGCCTCTTTAAAGGTTACCGACGCAGCACCAGAGGACGTTGCCTCAAGATAAGGAATCTCGACACCAGACCGGATACTTGCCTCTTGTTTGTCACCAGTCACGACTTTGGGTTGTGAAACAATTTCCGCTTTGCCCACATCTTCCAGAGCTGACAACTCAAGACCAAGGTAGAAATTGTCTTTTAGAATCGCATAGGCAACGCTACCGGCTGAACTTGAGAGTCCCAAATCAACAAGCATCGGATCGTGGATACTAACTGGAGAAGAAACATTCGGCCCGGTGCCACTTCCGACCACACCAGAAGAGTCTTGACCACCAGACCCGACTCCAATCTTATCAGCATCGATGTTGTGGTCTTCTGAGTAGTTCCACTGCACACCCAGATCTCGCAGGAAGTCCGTATTCGCAGTAACGATTCGAGCCTCGATCATTACCTGACGGATAGGGATATCAATTGCGTCAATTAGGTCGCGGAACTGAGCGATTTTATCCTCGGTATCAGTGAGAATAATCGTATTAGTACGCTCATCTACGATGGCACTGCCCCTAGAGGAAAGTATACTCCGCTGATCTCGCCCCTGATCTGGGCGACCACCAGCAAAATTACCGCCACCTAAACCACCCTGTCCTGCCCGGTTACCAGCAAACAAAGTGAACAGTTCGCCAGCATCCGCATAGCGAATTTGAATATATTCAGTACGAAGGGGAGCAAGCTCTTCCAATTGCTTTCGAGTTTCCAGCTCACGACGCTCACGCTCGGCTATTTCTGCCGCAGGAGCCACCATGATGACAGTCCCTTCCTGGCGCTTGTCCAAGCCTTTAGCTTTCAAAATCAGTTCCAACGCCTGATCCCAAGGAACCCCATCTAAACGAAGTGTAATACGCCCCTTAACAGTATCGCTGGCCACCAAGTTCAGGTCGGTGAAGTCCGCGATCAACTGCAGCACGGAGCGTACTTCAATGTCCTGGAAGTTCAGGGAAAGCTTTTCACCGGTAAACTGAAATTCTTTTTGCTTTTCGCGAACTTCAGCGACACTCAGCGGCTTAACGCTCAACACGTACTCCGTGTCTGCCTGGTAAGCCAGATAGTCGTAATCGCCATTATGGGGGTCTACCGAAATCACAGTATTACGACCATCATAATCCACCGCGATCGAGTTGACCGGAGTCGCAAAGTCAGTGACATCGAGACGCTGACGCAAGGATGGCGGCAACTCCGCACCAAGGAACGTCAATACGATCTTGCCCTTAGTCCGTTCCACATCAATATTTACCGCCGGATCCGTAAGACTGACGATAACCTTGCCTTCACCACCTTCGCCACGACGGAAGTCCACATTATTGATTGCAACATTTCCGGCGGGCTTAAACTGGGCGTTGCCACCGATGTCTGTACTATTGTGTACCGGCACTGCAGCAACAGCTGCAGTAGTCGCCGTATCAGCACCCACCTCAAGTATGACTTGATTGCCCACTCGCTCACTCGTGTATACCGGAAGCTTATCCAAGTTCAGGATCAACCGGGTGCGGTCTTCGCTTGACACGATGACAGCACTACGCGCGCCGCCAATATCGAGCGTATATTTTTTTTGCGGCAATACACTTTCTACACCAGAAAAGTCCATCACAATCCGTGCGGGCTGCTCAATCGTGTACCCGGTGGGCTCGGGCGGGACATCACTAAACGAAAGTCGTAACTGGAGCCGACTGCCCGGCAGCTCGGAGAACTGTATATCATTCAACTGACTGGCCAGAGACGGCACAGCCACAGTCAGAAATACTCCCCCCAGCAACAGCGTTTTTGCACGCGGCAATAGGCTGGCTACGCGCGCCAATACTTTGGCGAGTTGCGTGGTAATCATTTTTAGTTGTCCTTCTCTTCCAAAGTCAGTGCCCGTGGCCGCTCGATCCAGCCACCGGTGCCATCCGGCACAATTTCCAATACATCGATTTGAGACGATGAAGCGTTGACCACACGCCCGTGGTTTTTACCAAGATAATTACCAACAGTGATACGATGAATCCCCCCATCGCTGTCGTTGATAAGCGCCCATAACTGCCCACCCCGGGACAGAGTTCCGACCATAGATAACCCATCAAATGGGAAGCGCTCCAGCAGTTCTTTCTGGCGATTTAGATCAGGCGCGACATCCAGCTTGCGCCCGACAAGCCGTTGATCGGCCTCCAGAACCGGGCGAATAAACGGACTGCGCAACGCAGCTGCACTGTAGACGTAAGGGCTGTAAGGCGTAAACGTGGGGACTGGCTCGATTTGACCTTTTGGCTTATGTTTCACCGCGGCCATCTTTTGCCTCAGATCACTGTGATTGCCATCAAGGCTACACCCACCAAGTACAAGCAGAGCACTGAGCAGAGCGGAGTATTTCTTCATCCCTCTTCTCCCTGGTCTTTGTAGCGGTAAGTTTTCGCATTTACCACCATATTTAGCAGGGCCTTACCGTCGTTACTTACCTTTATATCAAAATCGTGAAGAGTCACAATCCGCGGCATACCGGCAATACCACTAATGAACGCACCAAACTCATGGTATCCCCCTTGCACCTCGATACGAATCGGGAGCTCCACATAAAACTCACCAACCTGTTCACCTTGAAGTGCGATTTTTTGGATATTTAGCCCACTTCCGCGCCCAAATTCATCTATATCCTCGAGCAGCCCGGGAACCTCTGTGTCTTTAGGAAGCTGCTTGAGAAGCGCCCCAAAGGTTTCCTCCATCTCCGCCAGTTGCTCCCGATAGGCATCAAGATTTGCAGCCTCGAAAGACTTCTTTTCAAATTGGGCAAAAAGCTCACGCTCTTTATCTACAGCGAAATCCAGCTGGCTGTAGCGGTCTTTGATCATGACAAAGTAGCCACCACCGACCAGGACAACCGTAATAATTGCGAGAAGCGCAATGCGCCCCGCCATAGGCCAAACGCCAACTCGAGAAAAGTCAATGTCGTTGAGATCTAATTGATTCAACTGTTTTAAAGTGTCATCCAGAGCCACGATCACGCCCCCCCGTTAGTGCCATCGGCACCTTCCTGGCTGTCAGCCTTACGCTTACTGACGCTTACCGTCATTTCAAACGCACTTGCCTGATCGCCGAACGCCGGCTTCGCTGTCACCCCGGTAAGGTTGGGGGAATCAAACCATTCAGATTGATCCAAACTGCGCATAAAAGAAGAAACCCTGTTGTTCGATTCAGCAACACCAGAAATTCTCAGGGTTTTGCCGGAGCGCTTCAGGTTCGTAAGCCACAATCCTTCAGGGGCAGCACGCACCATTTCATCGAAATAGCGCACTGACAGCGGACGGTTGCCCTGCAGCTCCTGAATCACACGCATCCGGTCAATCAGCTCCTGACGACGCTTTTTCAGGTCCTTGATTTCCTTTACCTGGCGATTCAAGGCCGTAATTTCAGTCTGCAGCATCTGATTGCGCACATTCTGATTTTCAATCTGCGCGTCCACAGTCTTCATCCACATAAATACGGAGAAGCTCGCAGCCATCACCACTACGGCAGCCACCTGCTGGAATTCTTTCTGTTTTTGCGCCCGGTATTCCTGGCGCCAGGGGAGTAGGTTGATCTTTGCCATGATTTAAAACTCCCGCTCACGCATTGCCAGACCGGCTGCAATCATCAGTGACGGCGCTTCGCTTGCCAGCGCCTGTCGGTTGACCCGGGAGGCCACACTCATATCACGGAACGGATTTGCCACCATGGCCGGCTTATTCAATTTCTGGGCCACCAGATCGGCCAGACCTTCCATCGCTGACACACCGCCGCCAAGCAGGATGTAGTCCACATCACTGTATGAAGTCGATGAGTAGAAAAACTGGAGAGAACGCGTAACCTGTTGGACCACTGCGTCGCGGAAGGGCTCAAGTACTTCGGGGTAGTAGTCATCCGGCAGGCCGCTGCCGCCCTGACGCTTGGCCAGAGTGGCCTCTTCGACAGACAGGCCGTAGCGGCGCTGGATTTCATCCGTAAGCTGGCGACCACCGAACAACTGCTCGCGCGTGTATACCGTACGGCCATCAACCATCACTGACAGTGCGCTCATGGTCGCACCTATATCAATCACCGCAACAACCAGCTGCTCTTGCGCAGGAAACTGATCGGCCAACAGACTGTAGGCACGCTCGATCGCGTAGGCCTCCACGTCGACGACGCCCGCCTTGAGTTCAGCCTCACCCAATGCTGATACACGCTGCTCAACGGTTTCTGTACGGCACGCAGCGAGAAGCACTTCAACCTGCCCCTCGCCGCGCTCGGACGGGCCCTGAACCTCGAAATCCAGGTTCACCTCGTCCAGCGGGTAGGGAATGTACTGGTCGGCCTCCAGAGCAATTGCGGCTTCCAGTGCATCGTCAGATAGGTCGGCCGACATTTCCAGGGTCTTGGTAATGACTGCAGACCCGGAGACAGCCACAGCAGCCTGCCGCAAGCGGGTCTTGGAACGACGTACCACTTTGCGAATGGCGTCAGCCGTAGCAGCGATATCATTGATATTCTTATCCACTACCGCATTCGGAGGCAGAGGCTCAGTCGCATAGCTTTCTACCCGGTATTTGTCGCCACTGCGACTCAGTTCAAGCAACTTTACCGAGGTGGAGCTAATATCGAGCCCAAGCATGGCTTTTGGGCCTTTATTGAGAAAAGGGAGCATCCCCATTTTTCTTATCTTTTCCGTGGGTTATGGAGGTTTGATGGTATAGCACTTTAAATTACCGCCGCAACCGCCTTTTGCATAGGTATCAGTGCACATTCTTCGTATAATTGTCGAACAGCTACGTCATAATTGATCAATTCGCGCACAAAACAGAAGCATTTTCATGACTCACAAAGTCCGCAACCGCCTGCTGTCACTGTTGTGGCTCGCCCTGGCCGGCACCGCCGGCACCGCCATGGCCTTCGCCAGTATCTACATGTACCTGAAGCCCGGGCTACCTCCCGTGGAGACCCTGCGCGATATCCGCCTGCAGACCCCACTGCGTATCTACTCCACAGACATGAAGCTGATTGGGGAATTTGGCGAGAAACGACGCAGCCCAATCACCATCGAACAGACCCCGGATATGTTCATCAGGGCAATCCTTGCTGCCGAAGATGACGGTTTCTACTCGCACAATGGCGTCTCGATCAAAGGCCTGATGCGCGCTGTGCAGCAGCTGGTGCAGAGCGGATCCATTCAATCTGGCGGCAGTACGCTGACGATGCAGGTGGCGCGTAACTTCTTTTTGAGCCGGGAACAGCGGTTTATCCGCAAGTTCAACGAAATCCTGCTCTCACTGCAAATCGAGCAGGAACTCAGCAAGGACGAAATTCTCGCGCTTTACATCAACAAGATCTTTCTCGGCAACCGGGCATACGGCTTCCAGGCCGCGGCCCAGGTGTACTACGGAAAGGACATCAAAGAGCTGAACCTGGCCCAATGGGCAATGATGGCCGGCCTGCCCAAGGCTCCTTCCACGTACAACCCCATTGCCAACCCCTCCCGGGCCCTGGTGCGACGCAACTGGATTCTCAAGCGCATGCTTGAATTGGGACATATTTCCCAGGACGACTACAAAAATTCGATCACCGCCCCTGTCACCGCCCGTTACCACGGCCGGGACCTGGACCTGAGCGCCCCCTATGTCGCGGAGATGGCGCGCAAGGAAGCCGTGGAACTGTTCGGCGATGCCGCCTACACCGATGGCTACCAGGTGATCACCACGGTAGATAGCCGCCTGCAAAATGCCGCACGCAGCGCACTGCAGAACGGGCTGGAAAGCTACGATAGCCGCCACGGTTACCGCGGCCCCGAACAGCGCCTCGATCCGGCCCTGCTTGCCGACAACGACCAGCTGGTAGACCTGCTGAACGAGATTCCAGTACTTGGAGGGCTTGAGCCCGCCGTTGTCACTTCGGTGACCGAGAAGAGCCTGAACGTACAGCTGCGCGATCGCCGGGTGGTAGAGATCCCCTGGGAGCATGGTCTGAGCAGCATCCGGCCATACATTTCCGAGAACGCCCGCGGCGCTCGCCTGACTACCGCTAGCAAAATGTTCGCGCCGGGAGATGTAGTCCGCCTGCGCCATGTGGTGGTTTCCGCCGAGGAAATCGCCGCCGAACAGCAGCAACAGCTCGAGCAGGAGTCACAGGAAACCGCAGACACTGGCACCGATCCGTTCGCCGAGTCAAACGATGCTGTAGACACCGAGAACGAAGCGCTGCCTGCACCTCAGGCCCGTGAAGAGTGGCATCTGACCCAGGTGCCGAGTGCGCAGGGTGCACTGGTGTCATTAGCGCCTGAAGACGGTGCCATTCGCGCCCTGGTGGGCGGCTACGATTTCCGTCAGAGCCATTTCAACCGCGTCACCCAGGCCGCTCGCCAGCCCGGATCCAGCTTCAAGCCGTTCATCTACTCGGCAGCGCTGGAAAACGGCTATACCGCGGCCAGCATCATCAATGATGCACCGATCATCTTTGAACAGACCAATCTGGAAGATGTGTGGCGTCCGGAGAACGACGGCGGTACCTTCCTCGGCCCGACGCGCCTGCGAAAGGCGTTGTATATGTCGCGCAACATGGTATCCATCCGGTTGCTGCAGGCACTCGGCCTCGACCGCGCACTCACATTTGCGGAGGGGTTTGGGTTTGAACGCAGCAAGCTTGCACGTAACCTGTCGATTGCGCTGGGTAGCTCCGCGCTGACCCCGCTGGAAATGGTGCGTGGCTACGCGGCGTTCGCCAACGGCGGCTTCCGTGTAGAACCTTACCTGGTGGATCAGGTACTGGATGTCCACGGCGAGGTTGTTTACAAGGCGCTGCCACTGGCGGTATGCGCAGATTGCCCCGAAATCGGTGAGGAAGCGGTACCCCAGGCGGAGCCCATTGATCTCGCGGCAATCCAGGGCGAAGTTCCGGCGGAGGACGAGCCACTGGAGCTGCGCACCCTGCCCGTAGAACCCCTGCACGCTGGTGACCAGGCTCGCCCAAGGGCACCCAGGGCCATGTCGGCGGAAACCGCTTACATCATGGATTCCATGCTCAAGGACGTGATCAAGCGCGGTACCGGCCGCAAAGCGCTGGTAATGAAACGTGGCGATATCGCGGGCAAAACCGGTACCACCAACGGCCCCCGGGATGCATGGTTCTCCGGTTACAGTCCCTACCTCGCGACCAGTACATGGGTCGGTTTTGACGACAATACGCCCATCGGGCGCGCGGAGTACGGTGGCTCTGCCGCACTGCCCATCTGGATCGACTTTATGAGCAACGCTCTGGACGGCCTGCCCGAGCGTCACCTGGCACAGCCGGACGATATCGTCACCATGCGTATTGATCCGCGCACAGGCCTGCGTACTTCTCGCGGCGGAATTTTCGAGATCTTCCGCGCCGACCGGGTTCCGGGACAGGCAACCTACGGGAACTACCCGTCGATCTACTCCGATGGACCGTCAGCCCCTGCCGGCGACAATGAGCAGGCCCAGGAAGCCCTTCCAGAGGAGCTCTTCTGAGCCCTCCTGGATAAGCAATAGATACGAAAAAGGCGCCACCCTCACGGGTGGCGCCTTTTTTATTCACTCAGCTTTGACGCTAGTGAATTCCATCTCAAACAAACTCAGCGCCGGCTGCGGTAGGCCAGGCAGGCTTCTTCCAGGGCGCCCAGATCCGGGATCACCGCCTCTTCACCGGAGAGCGCCACGTGCATCAGCTCCCCAAGCGCACACTCGCCCTCGCGTCCCGCCAACTCCTGCGGTGTAACCCGCACCAGGCGCGGGGTGCCCTGCAGCACCATGGCAAAAAAGGGCAAATCACCTTCAGGGTTGCCGCTACTCAGCACCGCTATGCGGCAGTTACTCCGCAGAACCGGCATCGGATTCCCGCGCATCACCTCAAACGCCACCAGCGGCAAGCGCAGCTCGCGCCAGTGCAATTCACCCATATACCAGTCCGGCGCATCAAACGCGGACACCGGGCTCTGCAGGGCAATAATCTCCGACAGGGTATCGACCGGCACCAGCAACTGGCCATCGGTCAGAGGCAGTAGCAGGCTACTGACTTCCTGGGGTATCTCCGTGGTGGGCAGGGCTTCTACTCCGCTCATTTCCATCTTTCTCCGCCGCAGGAACGGCTGTTTTCAATCTACCTCAAGCGGCAGAAGCTACGCTCAGTGCGCAGCCTCCACCTCTGTGTAATCGTGGATGGCCGACAGCAGAATCTCTTCCTGGTACGGTTTACCGAGGTAGTGATTGACCCCAAGAGACAGCGCGTGGTCGCGATGTTTCTTACCCGTCCGGGAAGTGATCATGATGATCGGAATATCCCGCAGGCGACTGCTGGAACGGATATGCCGCGCCACCTCGAATCCATCCATACGCGGCATCTCGATATCCAGCAGGATCACGTCGGGCATGACGTCCTGCAACTGGATAATCGCATCCTGCCCATCTTTGGCTGTGGTAACAGCGTACCCCTCACGCTCGAGGAAGCGGGTGGTTACCTTGCGTACGGTTACCGAATCATCCACCACCATCACGAGTTTCTGGGTTTCCGGCTCTTCCCGTGTCGCCACCTGTACAGGCTCCTGCAACAGCGGGGTTTCCGGACGCGCCAGCATTGCGGAGTGTTTCCGCAACAGGGCATGGGCATCGAGAATCACCACCACGGTACCGTCACCGGTTACCGTTGCGCCTGATACACCCTGAACACTGGCAAATTGCGGCCCCAGGCTTTTTACCACAATCTCGCGACTGCCCAGGATTGCGTCAACCTGCAGCGCCATCGCGGTGTTATCCGTGCGCACCAGGAGCACCGGCAACTGCATATCTTCCACGTTCAGCTTGGGCTGGGCGCTGGACTGCAGCAGACTGCCAAAATAGTTCACCTGATAGGGCTCGCCGGCGTATTCGAAGCGCGCATCGGGTGAGCGGTAGTAGTGCTCAAGCTCAAACGGGCTCAGGCGCACGATACCTTCAATGGTATTCAGCGGCAGCGCGAACAGGTCATCGCCCACTTTCACCATCAATGCGCGGTTTACCGAAACGGTAAACGGCAGTCGCACCACAAATTCCGTACCCTGCCCCAACTGTGAGCTGATCGAAACACTGCCGCCAATCTGCTTGATCTCGGCGGACACCACATCCATACCGACACCGCGGCCGGATATCTGGGTCACCTTGTCGGCGGTACTGAAACCGGCCTGCAGGATGAACTGCATGATTTCGTTATTGGAGAGCTCTGCATCCGCACGCATCAGGCCGCTTTCGATGGCTTTTTCGCGCACGCGCATCAAGTTGATACCCGCACCGTCGTCAGTGATGGTCAGGACCACCTCACTGCCTTCACGCGCCAGCGCCACCGCGATGCGGCCGCGCTCGGGCTTACCTGTGGCAAGGCGCTTCTCGGGCGTTTCAATACCGTGGTCAACCGCATTTCGCAGCATGTGCTCCAGCGGTGCAACCATACGCTCCAGCATGGAACGATCCAGCTCACCCTCAACGTTGGAGAACACCAGCTCCACCTGCTTACTCAGCTCGGCGCCCACTTGACGCACGATCCGGCGCAAGCGCGGTACCAGGCGAGAGAAAGGTACCATGCGACTGCGCATCAGACCTTCCTGCAATTCGGTATTCACTCGCGATTGCTGCAGCAACAGTGTCTCAGTATCCCGGGTCTTGTTGCCCAGGGTCTGACGCAGCTCCAGCAAGTCCGATGTGGACTCCAACAGGGAGCGGGACAGTTGCTGAATGGACGAATAGCGGTCCATTTCCAGCGGGTCAAAGTCGCCGTCCTGCTCGGCCAGCTGCTCCTGACGGAACAGGATCTGGGCTTCGGTTTCCTTGTCGAGGCGGCGCAACTGTTCGTTCAGTCGCGATAACGTGGAATCCATTTCGTCCAGGGCCAGTCCGAATTCCGACACCTGTTCTTCGAGACGGCCACGGGAGATGGAGGTTTCACCTGCGAGGTTTACCAGCTCTTCCAGAAGCTCTGATGTAACACGCACCATCTCCTGGGGCTGATTGCGGGGCTTGCCGCCATCGCGATCCTTGAGTCCATTGCCTTTGCGTACAAATGGCAACACATTGCCAGCAGGGGTTGCCGGCGCGGGCGCAGACACAGGATTAGATTCGACGGTTGCCGGAGGCATGAATTCGCGATCATCAGCGATTTCTGCCGCCTCAATTACCTCCTCGAAATCAGCCGGACTTTCCGTTTCCGCCACTTCGACTGCCGGGGCGGCCGCGAAGTCGACTGGATCTACTTCCACAGCATTGTCGTCAGCCCAGCTGGTTTCCAGCAGCGCACAGAACGCATTCAGCTGTTCGCCGCCCATCCATGCTCTGACGGTTTCCACACCGGCGGCCAGGCGATCGTAGATCGCGTGCGCATCCGCAAAGAATGCCGCCGATGGCGCACTGCCGCTCTGCATATTTTCAATAACGGTTTCAAAGCGGTGAGCCACTTCACCGAGGCCCATCAATGAGGCCATACGCGCACCACCCTTGAAGGTGTGCAGCACACGCTTGAGAGCTTCCGCCTGAGCCTTGTCGTCAGGCTCCTGCTCCCAGGCCTGGATCAGCTCTTCGAGCTCATCCACCAGGTCGGCAGCCTCCTCCAGAAAGACTTCAATGACGTCGGGGTCAATATCGGCCAGCAGTGCCTGCTGCGCGGCGCCAAGTTCACCCTCTTCAGCGCCAGCGCCAACCGGTGAAACGGCGGCGGGCGACTCAGATAGCGGCGGAGGCGCAATCTCGGCATCGTCACTGCCTACCGTGTTTTCAGTAACCGCTTCCTGCGCTGCGGCTTCCTGGGCTGCGTCAAATACTTCCAGGTCCGCCAGTTCAAAAGAAACCAGATCGGCGTCTTCCGTAGCCTCGTCGGTGACGGCTGTTTCTTCCAGCACTGGCTCGAACGTCTCTTCGGAAGATACGGCGCTGCCAGTATCTACTTCGTCGGTCTGGAACCAATCCTGCGGGAGCGCTTCTTCAGCGGCGGCCCGGTCAGGCGCGTCGACGGTAGCAGCAATGGATATTTCATCGTCGGCCCAGGCTGCATCAACAACCGGCACTGCGGCTTCATCAGCCACGGTATCCGACGCAGTTTCTTCTGCTACCAGATCATCAAAGCTGAAGTCAGAAAACGCTTCGCTCGTTTCCTCTAAAGCTTCCTCGGCGACCGGCTCGGCGGCGTCTTGCGCTACCGGCTCCTCAAAATCTTCAGCGTCAACAGCCGGCAAACTGTAGTCTGCGCTGTCGATGCCGTATTCGGAAAGGTCGTAATCTTCCTCTTCCAGACTGTCATCGCCCTGAGCAAGCGTGCGCAGCGCGGCACCCACTGCTTCGCTGACTTCCGGAAGATCCTGTGCCGCGGCGACCGCGTCCACGAGATCGAGCAGCTCGTTGTGGCCCTGTTCCAACGCTGCCCACAGCGCCGGTTCCTCTTCCAGATGCCCGTCGATGACCTGCTGGTATACCGCCAGCAACAATTGGGAAAGTTCTTGCAACGTCGGCAGCTGTGCCTGGCCAGCCGCTTGCTGGAGCACGTCCAGCTCCTCGGCAACCGGCATCAGAATACTGCGGTCACCGGGATTGGAGCGCCAGTGATTCAGCATCTGGTCCGCATCGAGCAGCACCTTCATGCCATCAGCCATGATTACGGCCAACAGCTGCGGGTCTACGGCCCTGGGTTCGTTGGATTCGCGCTCGCGAATCAGGTGGCCAACCGCACGCTCCTGCAACTCGGCCACCCGGGCAACGAATTGCTCAGCACGCTCGACGTACAGGGGTTGTGCGCTGTAGATCTGTTCCAGCACCACTTTGACATACGCAGCGGCATCACTGATGAGATCAAATATGTCGCTGTCAATGGATACCTGGTAGGTGCGCAACTCTTTGACGAAGCGCTCAAGCGGTGCCACAAGCTCCGCCACCGGCGTTACTTCCGCCATATGCGCAGACCCTTTCAGGGTATGTAGGGCCCGGTGCAGGGGGTCGGAGGGCATTCCATAGACCGGAGCCGCTCGCTCCATGCCCGCCAGGAAGTCTGCAACTACCGCGAGGTGGGTTTCCGCTTCCTGAGCAAAAATCTCCCAAAGCTGCGCATTGTCATCGCCGCTGTCGGCGATATCAGTTTCATGGTCGGCGTAGGAAGGCTGCTCATTTGCTGCCGGGCTGGCAGACTGAAGCAGTTCCGCAGGCACCTCGCCATTGGACAATTGCTTCGCCCAGCCTTCCAGTTCCGCGGTGCGGGCGGGGTCCGGATCGCCGCTTTGTGTGCGGAAAGCCTCGATCATTGAGGGCAGTTTTGCCACCACCTGCTCAATCAACATTACATGGGCGCGAGCGGGAACGACGGTTTCATCGAGCACCCGGTTGAGCATATTCTCAACCGCCCACGCCAGTTCGCCGATCTCCAGCGCTTCAACCATGCGGCCGGAGCCCTTTAGCGTGTGGAAACCACGGCGGAATTCCACCAGGGAATCCCGGTCGGAAAAGTTGCTCGCCCACTGCGGGAAGTAGTGGCCGATGGTGTCCATCACCTCGCCAGCTTCTTCCAGGAAGATCTCGATAATTTCGTCATCGATGATACTGCTGTCGTCATCATCGTCAGCCATAGAAGGGGCCACCGGAGCCACTTCAACTGTTTCCTCGATAGCGACATCCGCGGAACGCTCTTCAGCCACAGCCGGAGAAGTTTCCGCTGCTGACTCAGGTGCGGGCGCAAACCAGCTTTCGTCCAGCAGAGAGGGCTCTTTAGCCGGAGCTTGTTCCGCAGGCCCGCCCATTTCCGGAGCGAATACATTTTCTTCACCGGCATCCGGGGTATCGGCAGTCTCAGGTTCGGGCGAGACATTTTCCGCCGCCGCGCCACTGTCGAACTCAAAGGCATCCAGCACCCAGCTCTCTTCGCCGTCGGTACTATCTGCGATGCTCGCATGGCCGGATTCATCGCCTGCTTCAACCTGCATTTCTGCGAGCTGCGCAAGAGGATCCGCATCGGCAAGCGCTGCACTTCCGCTTTCAGCACTGCCAGAATCCGCCCCGTCGGTATCACTACCACTTACGGAATACCCGAGAGCAGCCACACTATCTTCTGCCAAGGCCAGCAGCATATCGGCGTCTTCAATGCCGTCCGCGCGGCGTTCGAGGTAGTACTCGACACTGGTTACGGCGTCAGCGAGGGTATCCAGCAGCTTCCAATCCGGCTGCTCACCGGCATTGATCAGTCGCTCTTCGATATAGTTGCGGCAGGCAGTAACAATTTCGCCTGCGCGGCGGTAGCCAACCATATCCAGTCCGCCGCAGACTTCCTGCAGACGCTTGGGTACCGAGGTGAGATGCCCCGCATCCCAGTGGCTGGCAATGTATTCCACTACCGCTTCTTTAACGGTTTCCAGGCCGATGCGCGCTTCGCGCAATACTCGCCCGGTTGCTTCGCCCATCAGCGGCGAGTCGTTGTCGACCTGTTTATCGCGTTCGACAACAGCAACAAGTCCCGAATCCAGTTGCACCAGCTCAGATGCGGCCTGCATCAGTAGCTCTTCCGGATCTTCACTGCGGGAGGCGTCGCGGAGGTACTCGTAAATGGCACGCGCGCGCGTGCGCAGGCTTTCCAGCCCCAGCACGCCGAGGGTATCGGCAATGCGTTTGGCGATGACCGCTGTATCAGAAAGCGGGATCGATTCGCTGGAGGTAATACTGGGGTCCAGTGCTTCACGCACACTGGCAAGCTCTTCGCGCAGGGCGCTGACCGCGGTACCCATCGCATCCGGCCCCATGGCCAGCGCGTCTTCAGTATCCGGTCGCGGCGTACCCGGCACCGCCTTGTCCAGTGCGTACTTCTGGTACAGGGCAGTCGTGCGCGGACCGTTTGGACCACTCAGGTAAACGTAAAACAGCAGGTTGCGTATCAGGTCGCGATCCGGACGTACATCCAGCACGCGCGCACCCTGTCCCTGCAACAGGCGGAATTCCACATCGATACGACGCAAAAGCTGTCGCAGTGCAGGCATCACACTGATGCGGTGGTCGGCGAGGCCTTCGAGCAGCCCCTGCACAATTTCCCAGAGATGCTGACGGGAACTGCCGCTATAAAGCAGGGTCATCTTCTCGCAGACTTTCGCGAGGTAGGAGAGACTTTCGCCGCTGTTTACATCACGAATCAGGGATGCCGCGGCAACGTGATACATTTTGCGCAGCTTTTCGACCAGCTCAGTAACTTTGGCCGGGTTATTCAGCAGTGGCTGGCGTTTGCCAGAAAATTGATCCAGTGCAGAGAGATCAGGTGCGAACAGCGCACCCTCGGTAATCAGGCGCTCCCTGCGAACCGCGCGCAGGTCGTTCAGCAGTGGCAGCAGCAGTACCGGGTTGTCGCGGCGCTGGAACGCGATTTTTTCGAGGTACAACGGGAGTTCAAGCAGTGCGCGCATGAGGAACTCGCGCGTTTCATCGCTGTTTTCCACATCGCCATTGGCCAGCGCTTGGACCAGCTGCTCCATCTCTTCCGCCAACATGGCGGCACCAGCAAGTTCCGCCATGTGCAGGCTGCCGTGCACCTGGTGAATCAGGTTGAGACAGCTACTCAGAAGGGCACTGGAAGATTCGCCGGAAGTGTCCGGCGAAGAAGAATCCGAGGCAAAGGTCTCCAGCTGCTGACGCGCTTGCGCCAGCGTCTCGTTGATTTCGCCTATCAGCCAATCCAGGGCTACAAAATTGGGATTGTCGCGACTCACGCCAAGTCCTCGGTAATTCAGTTTGCTCGCGCGCAGACAGCGTCTATCCTGCTGCCTGCTGCTTCACACCCCGGCAACTAACTAGTAGTCGCCGGGGCGCCCGCATTATCGTTATCAGAGTTTGCGGTTTATCAGGCCAGTGCCCGCTCCTCGCGCTCTTCTTCAGAGAGCTGCTCCTCGGCGCTCTCATCCTCAAGCATCGGGAACTCTTCAGACAGATCAGTGAGATCGCTACCGTACAGGTCGCTGTCGGTATCGACGTCGTGCTCGGTCGGCAGTTTGAAGCCCGCAACGGAATCACGCAGGGCCGATGCGGTCTGGGCAAGGTTACCAATGGACTGTGCGGTGGCCTGGGTACCTGCAGAGGTTTGCGAGGTAATCTCCTGAATCACGTTCATCGTGTTGGAGATGTGACCCGCGGAGGAAGCCTGCTGGCGTGCCGCGTTGGAGATGTTCTGAATCAAGGATGCGAGGTTGGTAGATACTGTTTCAATCTCTTCCAGGGCAACACCCGCGTCCTGCGCCAGACGGGCACCACGTACCACCTCGGTAGTAGTGGACTCCATCGATACAACCGCTTCGTTGGTGTCCGACTGAATCGCTTTTACCAGGCCTTCAATCTGCTTGGTTGCCGCTGCGGAACGTTCCGCAAGACGCTGAACCTCGTCCGCAACCACCGCGAAGCCTCGGCCTGCATCACCGGCCATAGAGGCCTGGATCGCGGCGTTAAGTGCCAGAATGTTGGTCTGGTCGGCAATGTCGTTAATCAGGCTAACGATGTCACCAATCTCCTGGGAAGATTCACCCAGTCGCTTGATTCGCTTGGAGGTGTCCTGAATCTGCTCGCGGATCGTATCCATGCCCTTGATGGTGTTCTGTACCACCTTGGCGCCGTTACTAGCAATCTGTACCGAGCGCTCCGCTACCTGCGCCGATTCGGCGGCGTTCGCAGATACCTGGTCAATGGTCACCGCCATTTCGTTTACGGCGGCAGAGGCGCCGGCAATTTCCTGCGCCTGGTGCTCGGAGGCCTCGGCCAGGTGCAGTGCAGTTTGCTGGGTTTCCTGAGACAGGGAAGATACTTCCTGCGCTGCGCCGTTGATCCGGCTTACCAGCACACGCAGCTGGTCAATTGTGTAGTTGATGGAGTCAGCGATCGCACCGGTGAAGGCCTCGGTTACGGTCGCGGAGGTAGTCAAGTCACCATCTGCGAGGTCGGCCAGTTCGTCCAGCAGCTGCATAATCGCCTGCTGGTTACGCTCGTTGGTCTCGGACTCTTCACGCAGGCTGCGGCGGGTACCGGAGAACGCCGTGATCATCATGCCGAAGATCAACAGTACGAACACACCGGCGATGATCGCGATAGTCTGGTTATTCGGCTGACGCTCACTGGACAGGCTTACGATACGGTCGTTCAGGGTCGACAGGGCTTCCAGCAGCTCCGGTGAGGATGCGGAGATACCGTCAGCAGCCTGACGGGTGGCAAACAGGGCCGGGGTTGCTTCGAAGATCTCACGTACCGAGGAGCTTACAAATTCGAACAGCTCGGTAATTTCTTCCAGAGATTCGCGGGCTTCGCTGTCGGTCACGCGGGAAATCCCCATCACCACGTCACCGCCTTTCATCCCCTCTACCACCTTACCGAACAGGCTGGCATCGGTGTTGAACTGGTCCGCGGCACCTTCCGCATCGTCACCACCCTGAAGCATCTTGTCGATATTTCGACCGATACGCTCCGCCCGCCAAACCTGCAGCTGAGCCTGCTCAACCTGATTTGCCGGAGCGTTGTTGGCCAGCAGGATTTCCACAATGTTGTTGTGCTCTGCCTGCAGTTCCGGGAGCGAGTCGTTCAGGGTGCTCGCCACATCGTTCAGGAAGATAATCGAATCTTTGTTGCCGATAATGGTGTCAGCCTGCTCGCGCAGCTGGCGCCAGACCTGACCGTAGTTGGCCAGTTCCTGACTCAGCGCAGCTTTAGTGCTGTCGTCCATGCCCTGCAGCACATTCCAGGTCGCCGCCATCTGGTTGACGACGGTCTCCAGGTCGGAAAACGCTTCTTCGTCACCGGCAGTCGCTGCAGGGGCGTCAGATACAACCTGATAGGACAGTGCGCGCAATTCCGCCACGTCCTGTAGATATTCCTTATCCCGGTCAGCCTGGGTCTGCACCAAATAGATGCTGACGATCAGCCCCGCCAGTGTGGCGAGTACCAGCAAACCCATAAACAGCGCCGCAGGGTTACTGCGCAGCGCAGAAAATGAACTCTGGGAGCCTGTTTTCATAATTTACTCCTGGCGGACCTGTGCCCAGGCCAATTCTTGTTATAACCACTACCCGGGCTCCATGCCCGGACTTGCCGCGACCCCCCTTTTGCGCAATACGAGCAATAAGGGCGCCCCAATTCCGGCGATTGCCGACTGTTGATTTATCGGCCGTTCAGCCTAGATCTGAACGGTCGATACCCGCCCCTGATCAACAGGGGTGAGCAATTGATTTGACGATTGAACAGCGCTCAACCTCATCCGACCACTTTATAGCCGGCGGTGACCGCGAAGGCCAAAACTACAAACCTGAAACAGCGACTCAGTGAGCCGCTGCATCCGCAAACTGAAAATCATTGATCAGCGCCGGAAGATCAAATACCAACCAGCGGTTGTCCTGCAGGACAAACTGGCCACTGACCATAGACGCAAAAGGCTCAGCCAGTTCAGAAGGTGGCAACTGGCCGTATTCAAGTGCAAGGTGCTGCATACCGTGCAGTTCATCGACGATCAGCCCCACATAGAGCTTTTCGTGTTCGATAACCAACACCCGGCGACGCTGGCGCGGATTTATTAGATGACCGCCAAAAAAAGCCGCCAAATCGAACAGCGGCAGCAAGCGGCCGCGCACGTTCGCAACGCCACGCACCCAGGGCTGGACGCCCGGAATAAAGGTATAGTGCGGGACCTCCAGCAATTCCACCACGTCATCCATGGCGGCCACAAAGCGGTGCCCCAGCAGAGAGAAACCAATGCCCGTCCAGAAAGGTCTGACCTCCTGACGGGCAGGCAGCCCCTGTGCCTGCGCTTTTGCGCGATTGGCAATATCAACCAGCGCGAGATAAGGGGTAAGAGTTGTTTGCACGGAGACTCAACGTCGGCCTCAGGCCAACACCTCCTCGATAGTACCCAACAGCTTGCTTTCGTCTACCGGCTTGGTCAGGTAGGCACGCGCTCCCTGGCGCATACCCCACACCCGGTCGGTGTCCTGATCCTTGGTAGTCACCATAACGATGGGGATACCGCTGGTTTCGGCGTTCTTGCTCAGCTGGCGGGTTGCCTGGAAACCGTTCAGGCCCGGCATAACGATATCCATGAGGATGACATCAGGGCGCTGCTCACGAGCTACGCCTACTCCGCTTTCACCGTTGGGCGCGGTGAGTACAGCGTGACCGTTTTTTTCCAGAATCGTAGTCAGCTTGTGAGTTTCGGTTGGCGAATCGTCAACGATTAGCACTCTTGCCATCTTTATTCCCCCAGGATGGTGTTGTCCGCAGCCGCCTTAAGTAGCATTGCTACCCCGGCACTGCGCTATTGTAGGTAAGGGCCACTGAACATTCCGCCCGGCGGCTCCGCACTTTCTTATCTATTGCTGTAGCTTACGCTTGGTTGCGCGACTTTCCTGTCACTCGTGCCACTTTATGCACGAATACCACTCGCGAATGCGCACAACCCTGATGTGGGCATAGCATACGCCATTTCTGCCAATGGTTTCACACTAGCAATGCAAATTACTTATCAAGCTGCGTGATGCGGCTTCGCGTGCGCTGAAATTGCGCCCAGCAGCTCGCTCTTGCTGAATGGCTTGGTAAGGTACTGATCACAGCCCACAACGCGCCCCTTGGCCTTATCGAACAGTCCGTCCTTACTGGACAGCATGACGACAGGCGTGCCGCGGAATTCGCTGTTATTTTTGATCAGCGCGCAGGTCTGATAGCCATCCAGGCGCGGCATCATGATGTCAACAAAAATGATATCCGGGCGCGAGTCGGCAATTTTCGCCAGCGCATCAAATCCGTCAGTGGCAGTAACCACGGTGCAGCCCGCTTTTTGCAGCAGTGTCTCGGCGGTGCGACGAATCGTTTTACTATCGTCGATCACCATAACGGTGAGACTTTCCCAATTCAGTTCCATAGTGCTCTTGTGTCCCCTGTGTACTTATTTTCAGGTGCAGTGGTTAATAATCGTATACCGCACCTTTTGTGCAACCTCATTACGGGGTTTTGATCATTGCTGAAGTGGCCACAGCCAGCGGGCGCAGATCAGAGGGAAACTTGTATCACAGAAGCCAGAGTGAATCTAGCGACGAGGAGGCGCACGATGGAGGGATGATCAAATTGTGAGCAGATACTCAGTTCACGGGCCTTGCAGCGGCAACGGACTACTTTTAACGTAGCCACTTTCCAGCAACCAAGGCCGCGGTTTTCACACCCTGCGCCCCCTCGCTAGTGCAATCATTTTTACACACGGACACCAATATGAGCCTTTCTCTCGGTGTGGTGATGGATCCCATCTCCCAGATCACCTTTAAAAAAGACACCACCCTGGCCCTGCTTCAGGCCGCACAACGTGCCGGCTTTACGCTGCACTATTTTTTGCAGTCGGATCTTTACCTGGATGGCAGCAAACCGATGGGCAATGGCAGCCCGCTGGAAGTGTTCGACAACCCAGAGAAGTGGTTCACCCTCGGTGAGCGCGCCCCTATGGACCTGGGGCAACTAGATGTGATCCTGATGCGCGTCGATCCCCCGTTTGACAACGAGTACATCTATTCCACCTACATCCTTGAGGCCGCCGAACGCGCCGGCGCTCTCGTCTGCAACAAGCCCCAGTCACTGCGGGACTGCAACGAAAAGATATTCGCCACCCACTTTGCCGAATGCTGCCCGCCGCTGATCGTCAGTCGCGACATGAAGCAGCTGCGCGCATTCCACGCAGAACATAAAGACGTTATTTTCAAACCCCTGGACGGAATGGGCGGCACCGGTATATTCCACGTGAAGCCAGACGGAGCCAACCTCGGCGCGATTCTCGAGATGCTCACCGATAACGGCAAGCGCCAGATTATGGGACAGCGCTATATCCCCGAAATCAAAGACGGTGACAAACGCATTCTGGTGGTGGACGGTGAACCGGTACCTTACTGTCTCGCCCGCATTCCGGAAGCTGGTGAAACCCGGGGCAACCTGGCCGCCGGCGGCCGCGGCGAAGCGCGGCCGCTGTCAGAGCGGGATCTCTGGATCGCCAGGCAGGTCGGCCCTACCCTGAAAGAAAAGGGCCTGCTCTTTGTCGGCCTCGACGTCATCGGCGACTACCTGACCGAGGTCAACGTCACCAGCCCTACCTGCGTGCGCGAAATTGATGCAGCCTTTGGAACCGACATCGGCGAATTATTGATGCGCGCAATCACAGACCGACTGGCGCAAAAAGGGTAAACTCACCCGCTTGTGATGGACCGCAGCTGTCGTCGTGCGGTCCGACAGACCCCCGGCAGTAGTAGATACCAATAATCACAATGACCGCAGCAGCCAGCCAGACCATCAACCCGGGCCCCGTGTCCGCGAGCCACGCCACTCAGGGAGACCGGTTTACCTTTGCCCTGTTTCTGGCCTGTGCGGTTCACGCACTGGTAATTTTCGGTGTGGGATTTACCGCACCGGAAGCAAAACAGGCTCCACCGACCCTGGAAGTAACTCTGGCCCAACACCGCGCATCCGATGCGCCGGAAGACGCCGACTACCTGGCACAGCACAACCAGCAAGCCAGCGGCACCGCGGAGGCCCCGAAGGAGCTCTCGACCGACCGAAAAGCCGAAATCGCCGACACCAACATCCGGCAGGTCAACCCGCTGCCACAGCAGCAGGCGGCACGCCCCGCCGATCAACTGCGCCAGCTGATCACCACGATCGGTGACAGCCCGCAGCAGGCACCGGAGCTCCCCGCGGAAGACAAGCGTTCGAAGGAAAAGCGCGGCGATGCCCCCAGTGACCTGCCGCCGACCAACCCGGAAATTGCCAGCCTGCAGGCCAGACTCGACAAAATCCGTCAGACTATCGCACAGCGCCCGCGCGTGCGCCGCCTGACCTCCGTTGCCACCAAAGCTTCCACTGATGCGGCCTACCTGCACGACTGGCGGCAGAAAGTGGAAGCCATCGGCAATGACAATTTCCCGGAAGAAGCCCTGAGAAACAAAATTACTGGCAATCTGCGCATGATGGTACGCCTGTTACCCACCGGTGCCGTAGAAGAAGTGGTGATCCTGGAATCTTCCGGCGAGCGCATTCTCGATGACGCCGCACAACAGATCGTGCGCCTGGCCGCGCCGTTTGCGCCCTTCCCGCCGGAAATTCGCAAAGAAGCGGACCGACTGGAAATCATCCGCACCTGGCGCTTCGAGATGACCGGCTTCTCTACCGCGGCAAACAATGCATCCGGCGGCTGAACGCCCCGCCTATGAATCAGCACCTAGACTAAGTCCATGCAGCCATCGAATATCGACAGCGACCTGACCCATACCAGCCTGCGCGGCCAGCTGTTGCTGGCCATGCCCGGCATGGAGGATCCGCGCTTCCACAAAGCCGTGACCTTTATCTGTGAGCACACCCCCGAAGGCACCATGGGAATCGTCATCAATGCGCCCAGTAAAGTGCTGTGGCGGGAAGTGTTCAGTCAGCTGTCCCTCGACGACAACAGCCTGCGCGGTGACGAACCCGTAATCATGGGCGGCCCGGTGGCCCAGGAGCAGGGCTTCGTGCTTCACGGCCGCGGCATGAAATTCGCTTCTACCGTGGAAGTATCCGAAGACATCAGCCTTACCGCATCCAAAGACATCATCGAATCACTGGCTGCCGGCCGCGGGCCCGACGACGTCCTGCTGGCCCTGGGCTACGCCGGCTGGGGCCCCGGGCAACTGGAAAGTGAAATCGCCGAGAACGCCTGGCTGACACTGCCGGCCGAGCCGGAAATCCTTTTCGCCACCCCCTGGGAAAAACGCTGGCAACTGGCGGCAGCCCGCCACGGCATCGACCTCAGTGGTATCAGCAATCAGTCCGGCCACGCCTGACCTTCCCACAGAAGCCGCCCCGCAGATCTTACCCATGAGTAAAGCCACCACCGCCCTCGCCTTCGACTTCGGCACCGGCTCCATCGGCCTCGCCTACGGACAAAGCCTGACCGGCAGCGCCCGCGAACTGCCCCCGTTGCCCGCCCGTGACGGCAAGCCCGATTGGGAGCAGGTAAAGAAAACGCTCGACGAATGGCAGCCGCACACCCTGCTGGTAGGGCTGCCGCTCAACATGGACGGCAGTGAAAGTGAGTTCTGCACCCGCGCGCGGAAATTCGGCCAGCGCCTGCACGGCCGCTTCGGTCTTCCGGTGGAGTATGTGGACGAGCGCCTCAGCACCCGGGCAGCGAAAGAAGAGGCCCGCGATCGCGGGCACCGGGGCAATTACGCCGACGAGCCCATCGACTCCATAGCCGCACGTATCTTCCTGGAGGACTGGCTGCGGGAAGCTGGTGGTCACTGATCGCGCATTTCCCTCGTCGCCCACAGCTCCATCCCCGCGCACAAACTGATAGACTTGCGCGCGAAATCCCAACAGATCCGTATTCCGCATACCAGAGCCTCGCATGTCTGACACTTCCTCCATCTCCCGCATCACCATTGCCACCCGTGAAAGCGCCCTGGCGCTGTGGCAGGCCCACTACGTCAAGCAACAGCTGGAACTTCACCATCCACAGCTCGAGGTTGAGCTGCTGCCGCTGACCAGCCGCGGCGACCAGCTGCTGGATATCCCGCTGAACAAAGTGGGCGGCAAGGGCCTGTTCGTAAAGGAACTGGAAAAGGCCATGCTCGAAGGCCGCGCCGACATCGCGGTGCACTCCATGAAGGATGTGCCGATGGAATTCCCGGAGGGCCTGCACCTGCCGGTGATCTGCGAACGCGAAGACCCGCGCGATGCCTTTGTAAGCAATCACTTCGCGTCTATTGAAGAATTGCCCAAGGGGGCCGTAGTCGGCACCTCCAGCCTGCGCCGGCAGTGCCAGGTGCTGGCACTGCGCCCGGACCTGGAAGTGAAATTCCTGCGCGGCAATGTGAATACCCGCCTGGCCAAGCTGGACGCGGGCGAATACGACGCCATCATCCTCGCCGCCGCAGGCCTGCTGCGCCTGGAAATGCGCGAGCGCATTGCCGCATTTATCGAACCGGAAATCCTGCTGCCGGCCGGTGGCCAGGGTGCCGTAGGCATCGAGTCCCGTCGTGACCCGGCCCTGGAAGCCCTGCTCGCCCCGCTGCACCACGACCAGACCAGCCACCGCCTGATCGCCGAACGCGCGATGGTTCGCCGCCTCAACGGCAGCTGCCAGGTGCCAATCGGCTGCTATGCGACCCTGTCCGGCGACAATGCCGAACAGCTGTACCTGCGCGGCCTCGTAGGCAGCCCGGACGGTGCAACCATGCTGCAGGCAGAAGTGCATGGCACCGTCGCCGAAGCCGAACAGCTCGGTATTCGCCTGGCCGAACAGCTCCTGCAGGCAGGCGCGGACGACATTCTCGCGGCGCTCTGACAGCTCGTCTCAGCCTGTAGCCAGGACCCTTTTCCGCCCGTGAATACATCCCTGCAAGACAAGCGCATCCTCCTCACCCGGCCGGCACACCAGAGTGCCGGCTGGCAGGCACTGCTTGCCGAACAGGGCGCACACTGCGACAGCATCCCGATGCTGGAAATCGCTCCGGTAACACCGGACAACCAGACCGAAGCCCAGTCCATCAAAAGCCTGATACTGGACTTCGACCAGTTCGAGCACGCCATCTTTGTCTCCCAGAACGCAGTGCGCTGGGGCTTCGACTGGCTGGAAAACTACTGGCCGCAACTGCCCGAAGGACCACGCTTCTACGCTATTGGCGCGGCCACAGCAGATGCCATTGCCGACCGCGGCGCCCTGCCCGAGCGCGATGAAGCCCGCGGCAGTATGGACTCGGAAGCGCTGCTGGCCCTGCCAGCACTGCAACACCCCGAAGGGGCTCGGGTGATCGTATTCCGTGGCCAGGGCGGCCGAACGTTAATCGGCGACACCCTGCGCGAACGCGGCGCCCGCGTCGACTACTGCGAGCTGTACCAGCGCCTGCTTCCCGCAGACGCCGCCACCCAGCTGCGCGACTACCCCCATACCCCTGACGCAATCGTCGTTCACAGCGGCGAGACTCTCGAGAATCTCCACCAGAGCCTGCAGCAGAGCCACCGGTTGACACTGCTCGGCGTCCCGCTGATCTGCCCCAGCGCCCGAGTGGCCGCGCAGGCGCGAACTCTCGGCTTCACCCGTGTCACCGCCGCCACCAATGCCGGTGACACAGCCATGCTCACCGCAATGAGTGAAGCTCTCGCCGCCTAAGATTTCCGCAGCGGCGCCTAATCTGGTAAAAAATTTCATTTGCGCGCCATACTTCGTATAAAGAACGGCTGTAGTCGCTATAATTTGGCGACAAAATTTCTATAGCCACGGCTACGCGCCAACTGCGTCCAATACCAGGGCAGATGCCACCCGCTTCGGCGCTTGCCACTGCCGTGACACCCATTCGCGAGCGAAACAATTCCATGAGCGATAAGAAAGCCCCGCCCACCGCCAGCGACAAGGCCGCCGAAGAGTCCAAAGACATCCCCATCGTGACGGAAAAGGCGACCCCCAAAAGCAACTTCGCCAAGGCGGACCAGGAAAAGCAGGGTGGAAAGCCGGCTGGCAAGGGCGACAACAAGAACCCGCCCCCAAAGAAATCGTCGGACAAGAGCGCTGCCAAGGCTACGCCTAACAAGGGACATGGCTGGCTCTGGTTCTGGCTATTCCTGTTGTTGCTGATCGCTGCCGCAGTCGCGGCCTGGTACCTGATTCCAAGCGTGCGTATGCAGGTTGGCCAGCATCTGCAGGGGCTGCCGCTGGTCGGCAAACATTTCGCAACCGCCCAAGCGCCAGGTGGCACCAGTGCCGGCACCGCCTCCGAGACGGCGAATACCGAGACTTCCGGAGAAAACACCGCAGCAACGCCTTCCACAACGACGCCAGACACGAGCGAACCGGCTGCGGATACCGGTACCGACAGCAGCCAAAGCTATGGTGACACAGTAACCACACCATCCGAGCCGCAACAGCCCGCATGGCAGCCGCAAGGGACCTCCCCAAAACCGCCCACACCGGTCGCCCCGCCGACCCCGGATCAGACAGCCGCCCTGCGCGAGCAACTGGAGCAGCAAAGCCAGACCATTAACCAGCTGCAGCAGCAAATCGCCACCATGCAGCGCAGCGTAACCGCTCAGGGCAACCGCCTGAGCCAGCTTGGCAATGCCAGCCGCGAAGACTGGCAACTGGCCGAAGCCGACTACCTGCTGCGACTCGCCAACCAGCGCCTGATGCTCGAGCAGGACAGCCGCGCCGCTCTCGGCCTGGTGCAGGAAGTGGACAAGATCGTTCGCGACGTCGACCTGCCCGACCTCTACGGCGTACGCCAGCAGCTGGCCCGTGACCTCACGGCCCTGAAGCTGGTTGAAAACGTCGACCGCGAAGGTCTCTACCTGCGCCTGCGCGCACTGGAAGAACAGCTGGTGAAACTCAACATCCAGCCCAAGTTCGATCTCGCCACCGCAGATACCGCCGAAGCCGAGCAGCAGCCTGCGGCCGGGGAAGCCAGCGGCAACCGCTTCCAGGACAGCTGGAACAACTTCAAGACCTTCCTCAAAGGTTCAGTGCGCATCCGCGATGCCGAAATCGACCCGGTACTGCTCTCCCCGCAGAGTGAAACCCGTTTTCGCCAAACCCTCCGACTGAGCATGGAGCAGGCAGAACTCGCACTGCTGCGCGCGGACGCAACCGTCTATACCGACGCCCTGAAACAGGCGCGGGAACTACTCATCGAATACGGAGTGGACAACCCGCAACGGCAGGCGCTCCTGCGCGAGCTGGAAGCCCTGTCCAACGAGAAAATCGCCACTGAACTACCGAACCTCAGCGCCTCGCAGACCGCACTGCGCAGCTACATAGACAGCATGCACAAGACCTCCGCCGGCCAAAGTGACGGAGGCGATATCCAGTGAAGCGCTTCCTGTTTTTTACCCTGGTCCTGCTGCTTGCCGGCGCGCTGCTGGCAGAAGCCATCCGCTCATACCCGGGCTACCTGATGCTGATGATCGGCGGCGAAGCCGGCAAACGTATCGAGATGAACCTGTGGGTGGCCATCGGCGGGCTGTTTTTCGGCATCCTCGCGCTGTTCGTATTCTTCTGGTTACTGCGCAGCCTCGCCCGCGCCATTGAGGGCGGCTTCAGCCGTATCCGCTTTGGTCGCAGCCGCCTTGCCCGCCGCCGCCTGACCAATGGGCTCGTGGAATACATGGAGGGCAACTGGACCCGCGCCCGCCGCCTGCTACTGAAAAGTGCAGCGCGCTCCGACGCCCCAATCATCAATTACCTCGCCGCCGCCCGCAGTGCATTTGAACTGGGCTACCGCGATGAAGCTAATGAGCTACTGGCAAAGGCAGAAGCCACCGGTGACGACACCCAGCTCGCCGTAGCGATCACCCAGGCGCGCATGCAATTGCTCGATAAACATTACGAGCAGTGCATCGCCAGCCTGCAACGGGCCATGCAGGAAGAACCCAACCACCCTGCCCTGCTCCAGCTATTGCGCCAGGCGTACTACAACATCGGCGAATGGAATGGACTGCGTGAACTGCTGCCGCGCCTGGAAAAACACGGCACCATGCCGGAGTCCCAACTGCAGCAACTGGAACTCGAGGTATACCAGCACTTGCTGCGGGAAGCCGCCGCACGTAACGACAGCGGGAAATTGCGCGAAGTATGGCAGAGCCTCAACGGCCGCTGGCAGCGCAACATCGAGCTGCGCAACTTGTATGGGGAAATGCTCCACCACGTCGGCGATGACACCGAAGCGGAAAAACACCTGCGCTGGATCCTGAATCGCGAGTGGCGCAGCGATACCGTACAGCTTTACGGTCTGCTCACCGGTGCCGACGCCAACCAGCAACTCGCCGTTGCCGACGGCTGGCAAAAAGAATACGGCGAGAATGCCGACCTGCTTACCTGCCTGGGACGCCTGTGCCTTCGCAGTGAAATCTGGGGCAAGGCCAGACAGTATTTCGAGAAGAGCCTCCTGCTGCGTTCAGACCCGGCCACATCCGCCGAACTTGCACGCCTGCTCTTCGCCCTGGGCGAGAAAGAACAAGCCGCGCAGCTTTATGAGCAGGGCCTGCTCCAGGCCGTATCCAACCTGCCGCAGCTGCCACTGCCGGGGCAAGGCAGCAACCTCCTCAGCACAAAAACCTATTGAATCGAAACAGGAGTGAAGGATGACCAGCCTTTTCAAAAAATGTAGCGGTCTGGCCATCCTGCCCAGTTCGGCCTGGGCTCTTCTGATGACAGTGGGTACCCTCACCCAAAACATATCGCCCGCGACTGCCGAGGAATATCAGGTACAGCCCCGCGATGCCTTGCTGAGCAATTATGACTACCCCTACAAGGTCCGTTTTCATGACCTCAATGACCAGCAACAGTCATTGCGTATGGCATATATGGATGTCGCGCCCAGGCAGTCCGAGGGAACACCACCACAGGCAAAAGGAACCGTGCTTCTGCTACACGGTAAAAACTTCTCTGGCGCGTACTGGCAACAAACCATCGACGCGCTGACCGCTAAAGGGTATCGCGTTATCGCGCCCGACCAGATCGGCTTCGGTAAATCCAGCAAACCAACGCGGTTCCAGTTCAGTTTCCAGTCATTGGCAGAGCACACCCGCTCACTGCTCGACACACTCGACGTTGAAAAAGTCTACGTTGCCGGACACTCCATGGGCGGCATGCTCGCAACGCGCTTTGCCCTGATGCATCCGGACAGGGCCAAAAAGCTGGTGTTGATCAACCCGATTGGCCTGGAAGACTGGAAACGCGTTGTTCCTTATCAGTCAATCGACGGCTCGATTGCACAGGAAGAGCAACAGACACCGGCCATCGTCAAAGCCTATATGACCAAAGCGTATTTCGACGGACACTGGAAACCGGAATACAATCCGCTACTGGATATCCAGGGTGGCTGGAGCATTGGCCCCGACGCCGACAAGATCGCCGTCATCGACGCCCTAACCTCCGACATGGTATTTACCCAGCCGGTGCTCTACGAGTTTGAAGATTTGAAAATGCCTACGCTCCTGATCATCGGTACCCGTGATCGCACAGCTATAGGGAAAAATCGCGCGGCGCCCACAGTCCAACAAAAACTGGGGCTATATGGTGAGTTGGGAAAAATAACAGCAAAGAAAATACCGAACGCCGAACTGGTTGAATTAAACGGTGTTGGACATGTGCCTCAATATGAAGCATTCCAGGCGTACGTAACCGCCTTCAGCGGATTCATTGAGCGTTAGTGTCGGAAACCAGCTTTAAGAGCTTTACGGGGAGCACCCGCTCAGGCTCTTTTTTGAACACACCTCATGTATTGCCTGCCTGAACCTCTGCTGTACCTGTGCGCTCGATAATTTCTGTCTCGAAGCCATCAATACGTTTCTGGTTCTTTTTAGCCCAATACCGTGTAGAGATCGCCCCCAATTTATGAAGTAAGATTTAAACGTTATTGCGTTATTGCGTTATTGCGTTATTCGCAGCGGGAGCACATTCCAGCATGACCTCTTCAAAAATCCTGCTGATTTCAGTGGAGCTTTCATCCTCAGCCATCCCCGCATGACTCGCGTGGTGAGATATACGAAACTCGGTCTTGGGCAATTTTGTCGCTAAATCACGGACACTTTCGATAGGGGCATTTTCATCGTCTTCGCCGTGATGAATATAGACTATTGGGGCTTGTTTAAACGCGATTGAATCCCATGACCCAAGCAGCACTTTAAAGTCGGCCCAGGCACCATGAGCCAAATCGTCAGGAAGTCCCAACGAACGGAGGTATTCTATTGTCGAGCCGTAGTTATTGCCTCTGAAGAACTCCAGGAGCTGCAACGTAGGCGGTGAAGCCACCTTCTCGACAAATAGATCAGGCGTACCCATAGAGGCCAACAAATAGCAAGAACGAACAATCCCGGGGTTACTTGTCGACAAGTGCAGTGCGAACGGACCACCGCCACTCCCACCAATTGCGTGACATGAAGTAATGCCATTGTTGCGCAAGTACGCGATAGTATTCTCTGAACATACGTCAAAAGACGAGTGAGCACTGGTATCATCGTACCAAGGCCGGGTAGGACAAATCAGCCGAATACCGAATCTACTTGCCAGATCGGAGAACTCATCACCGGAGTCCCCCTTCTGTGGCGTCCCCATAAAGAAAATAACAGGGAACCCATCAGAATCACCAAATTCATGGAACTTCATCTTTCCTCCTTGAAAGTACTCACTCGGCCGCCCCTGGAAGTCCTCGGGATCAGAACGAACCACCTCGTTATTTAAAACTTACTTGGGAGCGCCGGAAACTCTGGGCTAGCCTGAATACGCTCAACCCAAATACACCTATCATCACAAAAAATTCTGTCATCTGGAGCAATGTGTATATCTTCGTTGAGACTTCCCGCGGGTACGACGAGAAAAGTTTCTGAACGATTTACATAAGGCACGCTAGACCCACATGCTTTACAAAACTGCTTTGCCCAGCTTTTAGCTGACTCCAGCTCGAAGCGCTGAATAAAGCTTTCACCCGATTTCCACGAAATATGTTCAGGCCTGGTAAAAATATTCGAAGCATGGGCAGAGCCCGTGGAATGCCTACATCTGGAACAATAACAGATATGAAATGAAGATATTTCCCCGGTTATTTCATACTGGATAGCCCCACACAAACATTGACCTGAAGCCTTATTCAGTTCTTGGACCATACGTTGACCTCAACAGTGTTAACGCCATCAGCAGGGAGAGATTACCCTATAGGCTTTTCGCATGAAAAAAGGAGTACAGAAATCACACACCAACCGCAATGTAGTGTTAGCAACCAAATCCATACTCTTCACCGGAAACACTCGCCAAAAGTTCGGGCGATACGAGCTTGATGATATCCACCATATACCAACGACGATCACATTCTATTGCTGTTGAGTAGCTGCCTACCTGGACAATTGCATTTCCCGAAGTTGTAACTATTTCTTTCTTCAACAACTTTCGTGCCTGGTCTTCCGTCAAAATGGTCTTTGCAGCCTCTTCAGCGGGCGAGAGATATAATTCTTCAACCTGGGATTGTCCTGCTTCGTGCGGCAAGAGCATCTTGGACTGATCATCAGGATATAACCTTGCTTCAAGCTGAAAAGGTTCACCATCGAGAAATTTCCAACCAATTACAAATCTCCCTGAAATAATCACATCACCCTTAAATGTCGCGACATCTCCATGTGCAGGTCCAACGGACGCAAGCTGTATCGGGCTTTCATCTGGGATTAAAAAGATATCTTCGGCGTGAACGGAACAGCCAAGAAACAACAATATGTAGGTAAATACCTTCAATTTATTCATAGTGCCAACGCCATCAACGCCGGGATGCCTCACTGACCTGCAGGTGGCTGCCACAACTCAACCTTGTTCCCTTCCGGATCGATTACCCAGGCAAACTTGCCGTACTCAGAGTCTTCGATTTTTTCAAGTACATCGCACCCCTCTTGTTTGAGAGTAGCGACCAAAGCGTAAAGATCTTCAACGAGGTAATTGACCATAAAGGGCGCTTTACTTGGCGCGAACTGGTCACCTTCATCCGGAGCAATCGACCAAACGGTAGACCCACCTGTAGGGTTGCCTTCAACGTCTGCCCAGCTAAACGCTGTACCACCCCACTGCTGCACATCTATGCCAAGATGACGTTTGTACCATGCCAGCAAAGTAGGTGAGTCCTTCGCTTTGAAAAAGATACCGCCAATACCCGTGACTCGCTTCATGTGAACCTCCTATGTCCACGCTTTATATTTGAGACGACCGTGACCGAAAATCGAATTTTGCTCGCAGTGGCTGCGCAGAAGATCCTGAAAGTAACCTGTCGGCCTACAGCACCTAGCTGGATTTTTTAGGTCTGGGCTCAGGGTTTGCAGTGACAGAGTAAACGACAGAGCTAATCTTCCAGCCATCAACTGTTTTCAGTAGGTGCCATGCCTCATCACCCCAGTTACTCTTATAGTCACCAATATGAAAACTATATTTAAAATGCACTGAAGCAATATCGCTATCGGTAAGTATTTCTATATCCCAGAACTTCTCTTCCAACTTTTCTTCTGTTGAGACAATCCATGAAATAAATTGCACATATGAGCCAGGTCTGACACCGGACTGACTAGGCAGCGATCCGGTTCTTTTGTCCGCAACAACACTGATCCAAGGGATAGACTTATCATAAAAAAGGTCATTGAATGTTTCTTCATCCTTTTCAATTATTGATAATCTAAAGGCCTCAATAACTTCCCTGATTTCTTGATCAACTTTCTTCCCATCTTCCTTTGCAACCGCGACAGAAGATAGCACCATAACAAGGACAGCCATTATTGTTCTAATTTTCATACCGTTTCTTTCTTTTGATGACAATGAAATCTAATGCCCGCCGCAGCGGGCGAGTGTTGCGAGCCCTGTGGTCAGAGACCACGACCAGCTTGTATTGGTTATGCGCAGCTGGGTAAGGCATGTTCAACCTGCTTCCAGTTCCATGCATACCATACGATAAACAAAAGAGTTACAACCTCAACTAACACAAAAAATATATAAAAAATCGCTGGGGCACCAACAAAGACTGATGACAGCAGGCCAAAAGCATGCACTAAAGCAATTACAACATTTAGCCAACGATTTATTCCACGCTTTAAAACGCGCGAAAGAACAACCATCACCATCGCCAATTCAAGGAAAATGGCAGCACCCAGAAGCATTTCAGGAGATAGTAAACTGCCAATCAAATCAGCATCTCCGCCATCCGTGCTAGCTTCGCTTCCCATCAGATTAAACACATCAGCATAGAGAATATTTAGAGCATAAAATATCCACAATGTCGACAACATAGGTTTTCTGTCTATCGAACCGTATTCGCCTTCCATTTTTTACTCCGTTTTTAACCTGATGAGTTTTTCACCATTGTAAACGTCAAGCCTGATCTACTCTGATTCGCTTTCTTGCGCATAATGACCGATTTAGAGATGGCTGGGGCGGAGCGTAAGCGTTACCAGCCGCTAATTCTCGGAGACTACAACCGCTTGTTAGCCTTGTTCTGGAACTATGGCGCAATACTTGGTATGAGGCGGAGCTTCAAAGTATCTTTACTGCTATCCTCAAGAACCTGCTGCTGGATACCATATAAAAAACCAGAAAGAGCTTCCTCATCTCTTTTAAGAAAAAACTTGTACCTTTTCATCCAGCCAATGTTCTTATGGGTTCTATCTAGAAAAATATCGCATTCTGGTGAATTAGTATAATCATGCTGTTTCAAATATCTCATAAGCTGTAGCTCACTTCCCTTGATCGCCCATGAAATCTGCAATTCAGCGCCACTCGCACGCTCACATTCTGTGGCCTCTATGAAATATGCCACCTCCTTCCGAGGAACCAAGAATGATTCGATAGGAATCTCGACCCAATAGCCTTTTTCGGCAGGGTAAATCTGTAAACTCGAGCCATTATCTGAAGAAACAAGCAACGTCTCAAATTGACGATTCTCGGTAAATATTTTAATAGCACCGTCAATATCGCCAATTAGCACCTTCTCTTCTCCTGCATGCGCAGATATCGAGAATACTAAAATCAGACTCAAAAGATACTTCAATCTTGAGCTCCTCTTTGCGGCTAACGCCGCCAGCTGGGCAGCTTACCTTGTGCGCGTTTTGCTCAAAAATGGGAGCGAAGCGACCCGTTCAAAAGGTGTATAGCGTTAGACGCCCCTTTGCTTGCGTTTGTTAGACGCTGGCTAGACGGGCCTCTTCTCTTCTAAATGGCTCCATTTCATGAAGATACCGAGTAAACGTATCTTTTGGACGCTCTAAGCCATTTGAAGCTAAAGTCCTGGAAGCCATGCCTCTATGATTACTGCTATGAGTTAACAAATGAAACATGATTTCTTCTACTGATAGTTTCCCATAGTCACCGTCCGTGAATTTGAAAGAGATGACTTTACTCAAAATTTCAGAGCTCGCTGCCTCTGAGAAGTGCACGAGCCATGAGTCGTTCTTCTCAATTCTTTCTTTTAATTCTGAAAAGCTTGGCGTATCAATCGTGTTGTCAGCTGAATACATCTCTGAGGCGCCTGAAATCCGGCTTATAAATAAGCTGTCAACTACGGTGGTGTGATTCAGAATCCTAATAAAGAAAACTGCTTCATTTTCTGGAAGTAAGTGTAATTGACGCTGCCCATAAGTGAGCAGCTCTGAGTTTGCCCATTTCTTAAACTTAAATGCATTTGAGAGCAGCAATTTTTAACTCCTCATTTACTATTGGATACAGTAGTCTCTCGATTCTGCACTTAACGCCCGCAACAGGGGCGGCCAATGCGATACACATTTTTTGCGATACTGGGAGCGCAGCGAACCGCACAAAATGTGCATAGCATTCGACGGCCCGTAGGGTTGGAGGGGACTTAACCCGCTTTTGCACACACCTAGTTGTTAGCAATTGATTTTACACTCAAATTCTTGAGGGGAAACATACCCAATTGAAGAATGCGATCTCTGAGTGTTGTAGTAGCGCATATATTCGGTCACTGTCGATCTTAGCTGTTTCGCCGATTCGACGACCTGGCGCTTAATCCTTTCAGTCTTAAACTGATGGAAGAATGACTCCATGAAGGCATTGTCATTCATATTCTTAAAGCGATTCATACTCTGATTGATACCATACCGTCGTAAGCGCTCGCGGTATTGCCCCGATAGATATTCACTGCCCCGGTCAGAATGGAAGATCAGATCCGGGTGATGCCCGCCGGTTTCGTACCGCCCTATCGATGCTAGATAACGTCAGAGATACGTCTCTACGACCACTCAGAGACCAAGAAACTATCTTCCTGCTAAAGCGATCCATGACTACTGATAAATACTGCCAACTGCCATCTCTGAGCTTGATATAGGTAACATCGCCCACCCAGAGCTGATTCGGCCGGGTTAACTTGATCCCTTCTATCTTGCATTTGATCCCGTAGACATGCTTATACGTACCCGGCCTAGCCGTGTAAATCCGTGATTTAACAGCTCTGAGACCGTGATTTCGCATGATTCTCGCGACGCGCTTTTGACCGACGTGGATATCCCTCTTTTTAAGTTCCTGCGTGATTTTAGGGCTACCATAGCATCCGTCATGGCGGTCAAATATTGACCTTATATGTTCAAATAGCTCACTGTCTTCTTGCTCACGGGCTGATGCACCACGGCGACGCCAAGAGTTGTAACCATCCCGGGTGACACCATAAAGCCGGCACATCATGCTAATGCTGTGCTTTTCCCGGTGCCTATCTATGAACTCGAAGATTTCCCTTTTTGTTGTAAAGAGAATTGGATGGCTTTTTTTAAAAGGGCATGCTCTTCCTGGAGCAGGTTATGCGCCCGCTCCAGCTTCCTGAGGCGCTTCAACTCTGATTTAACCTCAGGATCTATCTGTATGTTTTTCTTCTTGGCCATGATCTCTCCCCGCCGCATCTCCATGCGCCAACGATAAAGCATCACCTCATGGATATCGAGAGCTTCGGCCACGTGTTTGGCCAGCACACCAGGAATCTCGGATAGCGAGACTGCTGTTGCCTTGAAATCATCGTCATAGCGGTTGTAGTGCTTTCTTCGTGCCATTCGACACCTCCAATTCCGTTAGATGGAGGTGTGTGCAAAAGCGGGTTAGGTTCCCTGTCGGCCTGCAGCGCTTTGTTATGCATTGACCGCACAGTGCCTCCGAGCGATTTTGTAGAGTACGTCGCACTGCTCTCTGCTTAAGCCTGACTCATGGCATTTTTCGCGAAAACTATACTCTTCTCTTACTGAACCGCAGAAATTTTTAACCGAAAAATGGGGCGTAACTTCTAAGCACGTTTGATAGTAAGAAGGAACAAAATACTTTTGTACCAAAATGTTTTCTTGAAAGTAACCTGCTACCTTTTTAATGCAATACATTCTGTTTGGTGAGCTGCTAGGAGTAAGCTCTGATTTTGCGCGGCTCTGTAGTTCAGCTGTGTAGTTGCTAAACCACTTGCTAGCATATACTGCGCCAGCTATGACGCAAACTACAAGAAGAATACGAGCTACTCGATACCCTAAGAATGCTACTTTATTCTGACTGCGCGCGAAATTTATACGAAATAGAAGGTATTCTACTTTAACTATTTTGTAGGCTACATATGCACAAACCAGCCATACAAAGATGTAGAGATACTGTAAATACTGGAAGTACATACTCTAGTTCCGTATTGCACAACGCCGCCAGCAGGGGCAGCTTACCTTGTGCGCGTTTTGCGCGAAAATGGGAGCGCAGCGACCAGCGTAAAACGTACACAAAGTAAGCTGTCCCGCGGAGGGCCGAAGGCCCGGAGCAACCTGCCTGGCTTTGTATGGTGTACATGCTCACTCAAACGGGCAAAATTGAGGCCCACCTCTGGCTGCAACCAGAGGCCTTTTATGCGGTAGTTCGATGCCTGCCTGGCTCCTCTGTCGAGAGACCGTTAACAAGTGGGAACACCGCAT
>NZ_JAIVKK010000007.1 GCF_020524005.1 Microbulbifer aggregans
AGCACACCAGGAATCTCGGATAGCGAGACTGCTGTTGCCTTGAAATCATCGTCATAGCGGTTGTAGTGCTTTCTTCGTGCCATTCGACACCTCCAATTCCGTTAGATGGAGGTGTGTGCGAAAGCGGGTTAGGTTCCGAGCAAACTGCTTGCGCTTGTTATCTACGTGCCCCATACGCCAGTATAGTTGCTTGCATTTATAAATAGAATAATAGCAACTGGTAATGTGAAAAGCGCCATTAACATTTTTATGAACAGAAATTGCTTTAACGAAAGTTGCTCCACTTGTTGTTTGAAACGTTGGCTTTGCAGCCTGTAGACACTCGATACTACAACAACGAGCAATACGAACCACCAAAACGTTTGCTTAAGAAAGGGTTGATTGAATGCAACAACGTACACGCCAGCGCATGAAAAACAAGCAAGGAGCCATTCAAAAAACCAGCTGGCGTAACCGTAGCGTTCTTTTTTAAACCAATAAATTCGAAGGGCGATTGTTGCTAAAACCCAAAAAAGAAGCAGCCAAAAAACAACCTTATAAATATTCATTTCTTAAAAGTAGATAACGCCGCCGGCAGGGGCAGTTTACCTTGTGCGCGTTTTGCGCGAAAATAGGAGCGCAGCGACCCGCGCAAAACGTGCACAAGGTAAGCTGTCCCGCGGAGGGCCGCAGGCCCGGAGCGAATTGCCCGGCCTTGTTAATTGGGAACACGAGGCCTCGTACAGACGCACACATTTTCCTTGGCAGAGCAAACTTGTGTTAATGGTGGCTGACACTGAACGGGAACATTTCGATCCACTGCGATAGACTCACCCTCCTCTTCGCCAGTTGACTCAAGTACAGCCTTGACGATTCTCTTATCAGCCTCAAATCCCGCTTTCATAGCAGAATGATCATAGGTTTTTGTGTCTAGCACTGACTTATCACGATTCTCAAAGTCGTTAAACTTCTTATCGACGGCCATGCCGAGAATTGTGCAACCAGATAGAAACAACGATACACATAGAAGAAAACATGTTGAAAATTTCATCTGCACCTGATTTTACAATTAACGCCGCGAGCAGCGGCAGCTTGCTTTGGGCGCTTTATGCGCAAAAATAGGAGCGAAGCGATTTGCGCATAAAGTGCACAAAGTAAGCTGTCCGGTGGAGGCCCGCAGGGCCGGAACGAAATGCCTCGCATTGTTAAGCATTGAACCTTGCTACGATAGACTTGCATTCTGACAAAGAGAACTCCTTTGCCCACTTAATAGATTCCTGAATTTCTGGTTCATGCCGTTCGAGGGCCTCTTTTGACCAAGATTGTCTCGGCTTACCAATTGGTAAATGATCGATTTCCGAAGCAACCCCAGTAAAAGCAAGAAAATCTTTATCGTCTTCAGGCAAGTCGACCTCAAATCTAAGTGAAGACAACTCTATTGCTCCCTCAAGATAATGAATAGAATCATCGAGCATTCCGCTTGCAACTTCTGCGGCCCTCTTGCGTTGCTTCTCGACGTATTCTTCGTGGCTCATTTTCATTGGATGCTTAACGCCCACGGCAGGGGCGGCTTACCTTATGCGCGATTTGCGCGAAAATGAGAGCGAAGCGAACCGCGTAAAACGTGCATAAGGTAAGCCGTCCCGCGGAGGCCCGGAGGGCCGCAGCATCACTGCCCGTGATTGTTAAGTGGGGGGCTAGCACCCGCCATCTCCCCCACCTCCGCAGTCACCGCCACCGCCACCGCCATGACCACCGGCATCTCCCCCAATATATGATCCGCCATTGGTTCGCTGATTCACACCAAATTTAACAATGAACCAAAGAATACTAGATATGAGAAAGCCGCCAAAAACGATAGGTGCAAGGACTGAATTGAGGGAATCTTCAGAAGAAAGCTCAATAAATTGCCAAGAGCCAAGAAGGCCGGCCAGATTAAATATAAATGACTTCATCGGTACTCCTTTACTCACTTAACGCCGCAATCAGGCGCGGCTTACTTTGTGTGCGCTTTGCACAAAAATGGGAGCGCAGCGACCGTGCAAAAAGCGCACAAAGTAAGACGTCGGCTGCATTGCTTTGTTAAATTTACTCACCACCGAAGCCAGAGTCTCCAATGCCACCGCCTTCTGAATGTGACCTGGGCATTGGTATTTTTGCCACTAGCCATAACACATTGCAGCTGGTACAGAATTGATAAATAGGACTTCCTGGCTCCTTACTGTGCGACTCCAGCTTGCCAATATGCTTCTTGCAATCTTGACATTTAAACAACCTGTATCTGACTCTATTTACTCCAAAGAGTATAAAAAATAACGAAAAAATCAGAATTACCACACCAACAATAAAAATCAGCGAAGTCTTTGACTCTACACGGAGTAAAAGCTGCTCAAGCATTAAGTAATGCATGAATCCGATCACCATGGCCGACAAAATCATGTATCCGTTGCTGGTGTTGGCTGTTTTTATTCTTGGCTCGTTCATGCTCGAAATTTAACGCCGCGCTCAGCCGCGGACAATTTTGGGCGCTTTATGCGCGATAATGGGAGCGCAGCGACCGCGCACAAAGTGCACAAAGTTGGCCGTCGGCCTGCAGCGCATTGTTATGCTCATAGCTCCGATTTGTCTACGAGACCTGCCATTTCCCCAGGCAAATATACATACCCACCCTCATATAGTTTTCCCACGAACCACTTGAGATATTCTTGAAAATCTGAATGCTTAACATCACGTGACGGGCGTTCATGCCACCACTCTACGATTTCGCCGCTACTACCGGACTCTACATATAGAATATCGCCGCCTGGTGATAGTAATAGAGGTATACGAGCAATCTTTGAATCAGAAAATTCTTGGAGCTTATGAAATTCTACTTTCATTTCATCAAGTGGAAGCCACCGCCACAGTCCAAATAGACCATCAGAATCCGCTCTTTCACCGTTATGGATGAGATAGGCATCTCTGACTTTTTGAGGGATTACTATTTCCAATTCTGACTCTACGCATGAAAGATCAGCTTCAGTTGCAGATCCATTGAGATTTTCCTTAATAGAATCAGCGTTATTCTCAAGCCAGCCCCTTATAGCTTGGAAGTAACCTTCGACAGAATCCTCAATCGCGGGCTCTTTTTTGAAGAATTTTTTAAAGAAATTTCTCATGTTTACTCGATGACTCTGAAGAGAGCATAACGCCGCGCTTAGGGGCGGCCGGAGCGTAGCGTAGGCCGTCCCGCGGAGGCCCCGCAGGGGCCGGAGCATACTACAGCGCCTTGTTATGGTATGCCGCACTCCGGGCCTGCTTTCCGGCACTTTGCCAGCCACGGATTGGCTGGCCACTGCCCATTAAAACGAGGAAAGAATACCGCACTTTCCCCAACCAATTTTTATCTTATTGGCACTCCACGATACTGCAGCGGAATTGCCCTATTCTACCGAACCACAGCGAACGCTCTAGGAACGAAACTGCTTGAATGTGACTGGCATAAAAGCCGAGTACTGGATTCCCAAAACAATGCGCAGAAATACCAGCCACACAAACACTAATTTTTACCGACCGGCACCATAACAGTTTATTCAATAGCCCCGACCATATATGTCAGTGCTATATATCCAAACGCCTAACATTAACAAAATCGAGAAAACTTAGAAATTACAAGCCCTTACAACTTCCAACTTCCCCCCTCCACAGAAATATATGGCAGATACGCCATATATCCCTTGATATGCCCGCACGAAGTTTTAAAAAAACTACTTTATATTCATACAGTTACGAATTGTCTACCTTTACTGCTACTGATCTGAGATCAGTCACGCGCCAATCGATAGCCCAATTACTGAATTCAGGGCTTTTAGCCCAACGTTCAGACACAAAAAAGCCGGCTCCAAATTGGAGCCGGCTTTTCGCTTTAAGGTGAAGAAAGTAGGTGGAATTACACCGCACCCTCTTCGATCTTGTGCTTCCAGATCACCGGACCGGTGTTGTGTACGGATTCACCGTTGCTATCCACCGCTACGGTTACCGGCATATCCTGCACGTCGAACTCGTAGATGGCTTCCATACCGAGTTCCGGGAAGGCGATGACTTTCGCATCTTTGATGGCCTGGGCCACCAGGTAGGCTGCACCGCCTACTGCCATCAGGTATACCGCTTTGTTGTCACGGATCGCTTCGATGGCAGTGGGGCCGCGTTCGGCTTTACCGATCATGCCCAGCAGGCCAGTTTCTTCCAGCATGGTGCGAGTGAACTTGTCCATACGGGTCGCAGTGGTGGGGCCCGCCGGGCCAACCACTTCTTCACGAACAGGATCAACCGGGCCCACGTAGTAGATAAAGCGGCCGGTCAGGTCTACCGGTAGTTTTTCACCAGACGCCAGGATGTCGACCATTTTCTTGTGCGCGGCGTCGCGGCCGGTCAGCATCTTGCCGTTCAGCAGCAGGGTTTCGCCCGGCTGCCAGCTCAGTACGTTTTCTGCGGTCACTTCATCCAGATTCACGCGGCGGGTGTTGGCACCGGCTTCGCGGGTGATTTCCGGCCAGTCTTCCAGCTTCGGCGGGGTCTGGCGCGCAGCGCCAGAACCGTCGAGGGTGAAGTGGGTGTGACGGGTGGCGGCACAGTTCGGAATGATCGCCACGGCCTTGTTGGCGGCGTGGGTTGGGTAGTCTTTGACCTTCACATCCAGCACGGTGGTGAGGCCACCCAGGCCCTGGGCGCCAATGCCCAGTTTGTTGACCTTGTCGTACAGCTCCAGGCGCAGCTCTTCGGCACGGTTGGATGCACCGCGCTCCTGCAGTTCCTGGATGTCGATCGGGTCGAGCAGAGATTCTTTGGCCAGCAGCATGGCCTTCTCGGCAGTACCGCCAACACCGATACCCAGCATGCCGGGCGGACACCAGCCAGCGCCCATTTTCGGCACCATTTCCAGTACCCAGTCGACCACGGAGTCGGACGGGTTCAGCATGGCGAACTTGCTCTTGGCTTCACTGCCGCCGCCCTTGGCTGCAACGTAGACGTCTACGGTGTCGCCGGGAACGATTTCGTAGTGGATAACCGCCGGGGTGTTGTCGCCGGTGTTTTTACGGGCACCGTCCGGATCCGCAAGGATGGAGGCACGCAGTACGTTGTCCGGGTTGTTGTAGGCGCGGCGTACGCCTTCATTGACCATGTCGGAGACGCTCATGTCGGCGTCCCACTGCACGTTCATGCCCACTTTCAGTTTCACGGTCACGATACCGGTGTCCTGACAGATGGGGCGGTGGCCCTGGGCACACATGCGGGAGTTGATCAGGATCTGGGCCATGGCGTCTTTCGCCGCCGGGTTGGCCTCTTTCTCATAGGCGGTGTTGAGTGCCTTGATAAAGTCCTGGGGATGGTAATAAGAGATGAACTGCAGCGCGTCGGCCACGCTGTCGATCAGGTCGTCCTGGCGGATAATGGTCATTGCCGGCTCCGGTTGTCGTCTCGAAGGCGGCGATTTTACACGATTTGGGAGAAGGTGTTGGATTCTGCGCAGACAGAACTTTTCGACGCAAACCAAATAAAAATGAGAAGTGATCGCAACTTGTGCCGCGAACGTTCATTTACGGGCAGCTTACCTTCTTTTGTCGCGCCAGTAGCAGGTTAAGTGGCGGTGCCGCTGCCGGGTACAGCCTTGTGAGACACGCCGTATACCCATCCCTGGGGGCTCTTCCGCGAGGTCCCTCTCGCGGAAGGTCTCACAAGGCTGTACCCGGCATCGACACCTTAGCGGCAAACATGGTTAACCGCTGCAGGGTCGAAATTACCAAGTTACTTCAGCCCGAGTACTTCACGGCCCTGGATAAAAGTCACGTCCACAGGAATATCGGCGTCCTTGAGACGGTCGAGATCTGCCTGCAGCGCAGCGCCAACCACACCTTTGCCATCCAGCAGTTCAACGGCCTGTTTGTAGTCGCCATTGCCCTGAATGGTGAGGATCAGGTTGGACAGCTTGGTCATGGCTTCCTGCATTTTCTCGAAGTCCACGCTGTACTCGCCAGTCGCTTCGTCGCGGGTGAAGGCGCCGTTCTCCTGGAAGAAGTTAAAGCGCATCATGTTCGCCTTGCCGTGGGCACTGGCCGCACCGAAACGCACACTGCGGAAGATACCGGCGAGGAAGGTGACGTAGTTGTCCATCAGCACGCCCTCTTCAATCTCACCCTTCTCGTGCAGCTTGGTGATCATGTACAGGCCGAGGATATCTGCCTTGCCTTCTTCCAGCGCGGAGGAGGTTTCCTTCAGCGCCTGGCGTACGTTACTGCCATCGGTCACGGTTTTCTTGATGCCGAGGCCATGGGCCACTTCGTGGAACATGGTGTTGGCAAAGAAGGCATCGAAGGTGATGTGCTTACGCTGGTCTTCGGCAATCAGCACGCCGCTGATCGGCACCAGGATCTGGTCGAACTTGGCACGCATGGCATTCTTCAGCTGCAGGCGACGGGTGCCCTTGGCCAGCTGAACTTCTTCGTCGTTCGGCAGGTTGATGGCGATGGTCTTGGAGCCCGCATTGCTGTGGCCCGCGTAGTACAGCACATCGTAAGCATTCAGGTCGGAATCGGTTCCGGGAGTTTCCGCCTTGTAGGCGTCATCCACCGGCAGGCCGCGCTGCAGTTCCGGCAGGAAGGCGGCAAACTTGGCCAGCTTCTCGCTCCACGCCATGTCTTTCAGCAGCACGTAGGACTCGTACGCAGTGCGATAGGCGAACAGCTGGTCTTCGTAGTTTTCGATCGGGCCGATTACTACGTCGATGCGGTTGTTCTTCATATCCATCCACGCCATGTCACTGGTGCGGAAGTCGTCGGTCAGCAGTGCGTCGGCGCGCAGCTGCAGGTAGCTGGCAAATTCCTGGTCTTCCGCCAGTGCGGAAGCCTGGCGCAGCAGGTCCGCCGCTTTGGTCAGCTCGGTTTTGTACGCTTCGTGGTAAGGCACGAGTTTCAGCTTGCCATTACTGTCGCGGCGCACCAGGGAATAGAGTCTGGCCTTGCCGGGCTGCTGCCAGGCTTCGAACTCTTTCTTGGACATGTCTTCGGGGTAAAACTCGGCACCCAGGGGCTTGTCGCTGTAGCCTTCGATAAACGGCTTGTTGTCGTTCAGGCGATCCCAGGGGCCGTAATTAATATTGGCGAAGGTACGCGCTCCGCTGTCTTCGATACCGCTCAGCAATTCCTGCGCCGGGCCGTATGACTGCAGCCAGAACAGTTGATCCATGATCTTACTGGCGTCGATCAGCAGGCCGATCAGCTGGCGCTGGTTATCGCTCAGGGTGGAGAGGTCCGCATTCAGCTCAACCGGTGCATAAATATTGAACCGTGAAGGATCCACGCCCTTGGCAATACTGCCGGCTTTGGCTTCGGCAGAGGGTTGTACCGCCTCGGTCTTGGCGGCTTTGGTTTCGCTCGCTGGATCAATCTTAGGGGTGTTTTTCTCGTCAGCGGCACATCCGCCGAGCACGGCAAGCGCCAGTGCGGAAGCAGCAAAAATTGCAGATTTCATTCAGATTCTCGCCTGATGATTTATTGAAGTGCGCTGCGGAATAGGCCGCAGCATGCGAGTCACATTAAATGTGCCCTCGGGAGATGTCCAGCAATCCTGGTTCGCCCGATAATCCTCTGAATTTGGCTGCCCGCGGAGCAAAATACGTCACCCAACGGCCGCCGAAAGGCAGTTTTTACGCCTCCGTGGTATCAGGGCGAAAGCGATATCGCGTCGATACTGCGCTCACGCTGTTGCATGCGCCACAGGGAGGCGTAGTGGCCATCAGCACTGATCAGGTCACTGTGGCTGCCCTCTTCCACCACCTGGCCCTGGTCCAGTACCAATATCAGGTCCGCATCCACGATGGTCGATAACCGGTGCGCTATCACCAGGGTGGTCTGCTCTCGGGATATCTCTGCCAGTGCTTTCAGGATGCCCTGTTCCGAGTGACTGTCGAGGGACGATGTGGCCTCATCAAAGACCATGATTGGCGGTCGTTTGAGCAGTGCGCGGGCAATGGCCACACGCTGCTTTTCCCCGCCGGAGAGCTTCAGGCCGCGCTCGCCCACCATGGTGTCGACGCCCTCGGGCAGCTGCGCGATAAAATCATCCAGCTGAGCGTGGCGAATGGCTTCCATCACCTCTTCGTCACTGGCACCCACGCGCCCGTAGCGTACGTTCTCGAGGATCGACTGGTTGAACAGCACCGTATCCTGCGGCACCACGCCAATAGCACGGCGCAGGGAATCCTGGCTCACTGCGCGGATATCCTGGCCGTCGATGAGAATGCGCCCGCCGGTCACGTCGTAAAAGCGGAACAGCAGCTTGAACAGCGTGGACTTGCCCGCGCCACTGGCACCGACAATCGCGACCTTCTGTTTCGGCGCCACGGTAAAACTCACGCCCTTGAGGATTTCCCGGTCCGGGCGGTAGCCGAAACGCACATTTTCAAACGCAATGTGACCGTCACGAATCGTCAGCTCCGCCGGGTCCACGTGATCTTCAATCGCCGGTTTTACATCGAGGATCGAAAACATTTTTTCGATGTTGGCCAGTGAGCCTTTCATTTCCCGGTACACGAAACCGAGAAAGTTGAGCGGGATAAAAATCTGCATCATGAAGGCGTTGATCAGTACAAAATCACCGATGGTCATATCGCCACGGGTAACGTGCACTGCGGCCAGGATCATGGCGCCACACATGGCGGCGGCAATGATAAGTGCTTGACCCGCATTGAGGCCGAACAGCGACAGGCGGTTCTTGCGCCGTGCAGTTTCCCACTCGGCCAGTTCGGCATCGTAGTGGCGCGCCTCGTGGCGCTCGTTGCCGAAGTATTTGACGGTTTCGTAATTGAGCAGACTGTCCACCGCACGGCTGCTGCTCTGGGATTCGGCCTGGTTCAGCTCGCGCACAAAACGGGTGCGCCACTCGGTGGCCACCACGGAAAATACGATGTAGGTCACCACCGCGCCCATCACCAGCAGCGCAAAACCCACGCTGTAGTTCCACCACAGCAGGCCCACCACCATGGCGATTTCCACCAGGGTCGGCACGATGTTGAACACCATAAAGCGCATCAGGAAACCGATGCCGCTGTTGCCGCGTTCGATATCCCGCGACAGCCCACCGGTGCGGCGGTTGAGGTGATAATCCAGGTCGAGCCGGTGCAGGTGCTGGAATACCGCGAGGCCAATGCGGCGCTGCGCGCGTTCGGTCACACGACCAAAAATGGTATCCCGCAGCTCGCCGAACAGCACCGATGAAAACCGCACAAAGCCATAGGCCAGTAGCAGCCCCAGTGGCAACGCAATGGCAGCGGCAGTGCCTCCTGCGGCATCCAGGTCGTCGACGATGTGTTTCAGCAGGAACGGCAAACCGACACTGGCCACCTTGGCACCGACAAGACACAACAGGGCCAGGAACACCTGGCGCCGGAACTCCAGCAGGTAGGGAATCAGGGATTTGAGGGCGCTCCAGTGCACGTCCTCCAGAGCCACGGCAGATTTGGGTCTCGGCATGAAAACTTCGTCAGGAAGGAAAATGTGGCGGCGATTATAACCGCCCGACGTACCTCAATTCAGCGCGCGCAGGGGAACATCGTCTCTCCGGCCAATGGGCGCATCCAGGACACGCACCAGGAATTCGGTGAGTACACCGGCGGTAAAGCCCCAGATCTCGTAGCCCTCGTACACGTACGCGGGCAGGTAAATGCGGCGCTGGTCGATGGTGATACGGTCAGTGCGGATACGCGGATCACCGAAAAAGTACGACAGCGGCACGCGGAAAATCGCGTCCAGCTCGCCGGGGTTTGGGGTCAGTTTGGCATCTGCCGATACCACCCCCAGCCAGGGAGTGACCTCCACCTGCCAGCGGGTGCTGCGGGTCCACAGGGGACCGAGGATACGCACGTCTTCCGCTGGCAGGCCGATTTCTTCGTGGGTTTCACGCAGTGCGGTGTATTTGAGCGAGGGATCGGTCTCGTCCCAGCGCCCACCGGGGAGGGAAACCTCGCCAGAATGGCTGGAGAGCTGCTGGGAGCGCAGGGTCAGGATGACCTGCGGGTCCGGCTCATCGGTCAGGGCGAGCAATACGGCCGCATGACCGTGCAGGTCGGGGCCGCGGGGCACCTTCGACTCCAGCTCGCGTTTGACTTGGGAAAATTTACGTTCGATGAGTTCCAGCATTGTCTGTAACGTTTACCACTACGGAATCTAAGTTAACTATACCCGCGTGAGCGGGATTGGCCACTGTTGTGACCACACGCTTTATGGCGGGTTCTGCGCCGCCTCGGTACTGGTATCGGCCGGTGTACCCCGTCCCTTGACCTTTTCCCGCACCGATTGCACCAGTGCGTAATAAATCGGTACCAGGAAAGTCGAAAACAGACTTGCAGCAAGCATGCCACCGAAGACAGCGAGCCCAAGAGACACGCGGCTGGCGGCGCCAGCGCCGGTAGCGATCACCAACGGAAAAATCCCCAGCACAAACGCGAGTGAGGTCATCAGTACGGCGCGCAAGCGCAGCCGTGTGGCCTGCAATGCGGCTTCTTCAATGGATACCCCCTGCTCCCGCTGCACCATGGCAAACTCGACCATCAGGATGGCGGTCTTGGCGGCGATGCCAATCAGCAGTACCAGCCCGATCTGGGTGTAGAGATTGCTTTCGGCCCCTACGATCCAGCAGGCCAGTAGACCGCCGGCAATGGCGATCGGTATCGCCAGCAATACCGCGATCGGTATCGTCCAGCTCTCGTACTGTGCGACAAGGAACAGGTAGGCAAACAGCACCGCCAGGGCAAACAGGATCGGCGCCATATTGCCAGCACTGATTTCCTCAAGACTGGCCCCGGTCCACTCGTAGCTGTACCCCTCCGGCAGCTGGGCACCGAGCTCCTCCATTGCGCGCATGGCCTCACCACTGGAGTAACCCGGCGCGGCGGCGCCATTCACATTGATACTGTTGTACAGGTTGTAGCGCTGGACCGTTTGCGGCCCGACGATGGGCTCCACTTCGGCAACCGAGTTGACCGGCACCAGTCCGCCACTGTTGGCGCGCACAAAAAAGCCTGCAAGATCTTCTTCGCTGTCCCGGTACTCGGAATCGGCCTGGGCCAGCACCTGGAAAACCTTGCCATAGCGGTTGAAGTCGTTGATGTAATAGCCGCCGAGATAGGTCTGTAATGTCAGGTACACATCAGACAGATTGAGCCCCAGGATGTGGGCCTTGTCCTTATCCAGATTCAGGCGCAATTGGGGCGTCGCGGCCTGGTAGGTGGTGAAGGCCTGGGCAATTTCCGGACGCTGGTTCGCCTCGCCCAGCAGGGCATAGAGCACCCCGGCCAGCTCCTGGACACTCCGTCCCTGCAGGTCTTCCAGTACATATTCAAAACCACCGATCGAACCGAGCCCCGGCAGCGCCGGCACCGGAAATGCCTGCACCCGGGCCTCCTTTACCGTCGCCCCGATCTGCTGGGCCTTTTGCAAAATGGCAAACTGATTCAATTCCCGTGTAGGCCGCTCTTCCCACGGATGCAGGATGACGATCATGAACGCCGCGTTCGGCACCAGCCCGCCAGAAAGCAGGCTGAATCCGGGCACTGCCATCACATGGGCGACACCGTCAATCTGCCGCAGCTGTTCCCCCAGGCGGTTAACTACCGGTGCAGTGCGCTCCAGCGTCGCACCGTCGGGCAACTGCACATTCATCATGAAAAAACCCTGGTCCTCGTTCGGAATAAACCCGGTAGGCACGGCGGAAAACAGCCAGATACACAGTGCCATGATCCCGGCAATACTCGCCAGTCCGATCAGCGGCAACCGCACGCAGACACGCACAATGCCGGTATACAGATTCGTCGCGCCCTGCAGGAATTTATTGAAGAAACCAAACACGCCGGAAAGCAGCCCGCCCCGTTTGCCCTGTTCTCCCTCCCTCTGCGGACGCAGCAGGCTGGCACTCAGGGACGGGCTCAGGGTCAGGGCGTTAACACTGGAAATCGCCACGGAAATGGAGATGGTCATCGCAAACTGCTGGTACATCTTGCCGGTCAGGCCCGGCATCAGCATCACCGGCACGAACACCGCAAACAGCACCGCGGTAGTGGCGATCACCGGCCCGGTGACTTCGCGCATGGATTCTATCGCCGCCTCTTTCGGTTCCATTCCCTCGGTCAGCAGGCGCTGGGTATTTTCCACCACGATGATGGCGTCATCCACCACGATACCAATCGCGAGAATCAGCGCGAACAGGGTGACAGTATTGATGCTCATTCCCAACACATACATCACCGCGAAAGTGCCGATCAGTGAGACCGGAATGGCAATTGCCGGTATCAGCGTCGCGCGCCAGTCCTGCAGAAACACGAAGACCACCAGAATAACCAGCGCCAGCGCCACCAACAGGGTGGTCACCACTTCATCGATCGAAGCCTGCACAAAATCGGTGGTGTCGTAGAGCGGCTCTGCTTTCAGCCCCTCGGGAAACCGCTGCGCAAGCTCCGCCACTTTCTCTCGCACTTTAGTCGCCACTTCCAACGCATTGGCATCGGGCAACTGATACACCGCAATCACTGCCGCGGGCTTACCATCCAGCTGGCCATAGGCGCTGTAACTCTGACTCCCAAGCTCCACCCGCGCGATATCGCGCATCCGTACAATGCCGCCATCCGGTTTCGAGCGGATGCTGATATTGGAAAATTCCTCCGCACTTTCGAGGCGCCCCCTGGCGATCAGGCTGTACTGGAATTGCTGCTCTTTCTTGGTCGGCGGTGCACCGATCTTGCCCGCCGCCACCTGCAGGTTCTGCGCCTGCACCGCAGCAATGACGTCGCCGGCGGTGACGTCCAGCGCGGCCATCTTGTCGGGATTCAGCCACAACCGCATGGCGTAGTTTTGCGCGCCGAGAATTTCCACATCACTGACGCCATCCACCCGCGCCAGTTCGTCGGCAATAAAGATTTCGCCGTAATTGGCAAGGAACAGGGTGTCGAATTTGTCTTCCGGTGAAAACAGGTTCACCGTCATCAGGATGGTGTTGCTGCGCTTTTCAACCGTGACACCACTGCGGGTAACTTCCGACGGCAAACTGGGCGTGGCCTGCTGCACCCGGTTCTGGACATTGACCTGGGCAATGTCCCCGTCGTAACCGCTTTCGAAGGTGACGGTAAGGGTGTAAGTGCCGTCGTTACTGCTGGTGGAAGACATGTACTGCATGCCCTCGACCCCATTGACCTGGGATTCGATGGGCACGGCAACGCTGTCGCGCATTACCTCGGCGCTGGCGCCGGGATAACTGGCAGAAACCATTACCGTAGGCGGCGATATATCCGGGAACTGGGCGATCGGGAGCATCGGCAGCGACAGCAGGCCCGCGAGCGTGATCAGGATGGAAATCACCAGCGCAAAGCGCGGCCGCCGGATAAACGTTTCACTGATCATATCGCGCCTCTCCCGGCGACAGGATCAGCGCATAACCCGGTGCAATTGCGCATAGGTTTATTTGCCATCGAAATACTCATCGGGCTCGCGCTCACCTTCCCGGTATTCCGAATCCTGCCGCGGCCTGGCTTCTCCGGCCCGCTCACGCGCCCTGTCGCTTCCCGGTTCCTCCAGCCCGGATACATCTCCTTCCCGTATCTGCTGCAACGGACTCTGGTCCGCCGGCGGCTTGGATACTTTCAGCCCTTTGTAGGGATCGAGGGCGGTATTCTGCGGCGCCACCGGCTTGCCTTCGGCCACCCGCTGTAATCCGTTCACCACAATCCGCTCCCCGGCCTTCAGGCCTTCGTCCACCGCCCAGAGCTCGCCGTCCCGCTGCCCCAGCTTCAGGTAGCGCTTTTTCGCGATATTGTTGTCGTCAACGACATACACAAACCGCCCCTGCATGTCTTCCAGTACCGCAGACTGGGGCACCAGTGGTTTGACGCCTTCCCGTCCTGAAAACACGCGGATGAGAATGCGCGCAAACTGGCCCTGCACCAGTAACTGCTCCGGGTTGGGAAAACGGGCGCGTACCTTTGCCGAACCGGTGGTCGGGTCGATCTGGTTGTCCACAAAGACGATCAACCCGGGATAGGGATAGAGTTTGCCGTCTGGCTGTTTGATACGGACTTCACGGGTCTCTGGAGTCTGCCCGGCCTGCTGGCGCCGCGTCGCCTCTGACTGCACCGCAAACAGGCGGTTTTCCGGCACTTCGAATGACACGTAGATGGGGTCCATGCGCACGATGGACGTCAGCGGGTCAGTGGCGGGCCCGACCAGCGAGCCTTCGGTAAATTCGCTGCGCCCGATCAGACCGGTAAGCGGCGCGCGGATCTCGGTGTAATTGAGGTTCAGCGTGGCGGCTTCCACATTGGCTTCCATGGCCTCGACATTGGAGCGCGCTTCTTCGTAGTTTCCCCTCAGTTCATCCATCTGCACCTGGCTGATCGCTCCGGTTTCCACCAGTTGTCGACCGCGGCGATAATTGCGCTCGGCCACGGAAAATGACGAACGCGCCTGGGAAAGGTTGGCACGCTGGTTCTCCAGCGCGGCCATATAAGGTTTGGGATCAATAACGTAGAGCAGCTCGCCCTTTTGCACCATTTGCCCTTCGACAAAATTGCGGCTCTCGATATACCCCTCCACCCGGGGACGCACCTTGAATTCGTCGGTAGCTTCCACACGACCGACGTATTCGAAGCGGGGAATAACCTGATGGGTACGCACGGCGAGCACTTCAACGGGCGGGGCTTTTGGCGCGGGCGGCTCCGTTTTTTTTGCACAGCCAAAAATGGCGAGCGATAACATCAGTAATATCGGAAAACGCGCCATGGGCTATCAACCACCGCCTACTACATGGAATGACCTCTTTCCACTATAGGCAAGGCGCTGTCATCGGGCTGGCACAGTCCGGTTCCGCGGGTATACTTGCGCCATGAAATTTTGCAGCCACTGTGGCAACTCCGTTGTTTTCGAAATCCCGGCCGGCGACGACCGTCCCCGCCACCTGTGCCGCGATTGCGGCGCCATCCACTACGTAAACCCCCGCGTGATTGTCGGCGTACTGCCCTATCTGGGCGATCAGGTGCTGCTGTGCAAACGCGCCATCGAGCCACGCCACGGCCTGTGGACCCTGCCGGCGGGCTTTATGGAAAACGGGGAAAGCAGTGAGCAGGGCGCACTGCGGGAGTCCTGGGAAGAAGCGCGCGCGCGCATTCGCGTAGACGACCTGTTTTCCGTCTACGACATCCCCCACATCAACCAGGTATACCTGCTCTACCGTGGCGAATTAACCGACACGGATTTCGGCCCGGGGCCTGAATCACTGGAAGTTGAGTTGTTCGACGAGAAGGATATTCCGTGGGACGAGATGGCCTTCCCGGTGATGACACAGACCCTGAAGCACTACTTCAGCGACCGCGAAAAAGGTGTGTTTGGATTACATCGCGGGGTTATTGAGCGGAAGCTCTAACCATAGCTTCCAGCCCCTGCCTTCATTTCGAGTCTAGTGGCGGCAAAGTCCCTGGGGCTGGTTTTCAGAACCGCTGTGAATACATCCCTGTACGCTCTGTCGCAAACGTCCCTGTTTGCGACAGTTCTGAAAATCAGCCCCAGGCACTTTGCCTTCGATTCAAACCCTGCACCCTGAATCTAAGTCCGGTTCGCCAGCTCAAAACTTTACGCGAAGGCAAAGCACTGGGTATCCGTTTTCGAAAGCGTCGGCGCCATGGACGGCGCCGACGCAGCGTACAGGGATGTATTCACAGCGGTTTCGAAAACGGAAACCCAGTGCTTTGCCGCCACCAAAGTAAAATAGAACCCCGTACCGGCCAGGGCTCGAGCGAAAATCAATCAGCCGCAGCGCTCATCCAGTTTCCAGAGATCAAACGCCGGTTCTTCATACGGGTGCGCAGCGCGCATGGCGGCAAGCACATCATCAACCACGTGATCTTCACAGACCGTTTCCACCCGGTATTCGACCACCTGCTCAACCTGCCCGGTCTGACCGATAAACGGCTGGCTGCCGTCCAGCGGGCGGAACTGGCCGGTGCCCTTCACCTGCCAGCAGCAACTGTCGTAATCGCCGATGCGGCCGGCGCCGGCCGCAAACAGCGCCTGCTTCACCGGCTCCACATGAGACTCGGGAATATAAACGCAGAGTTTGTACATATTCAGAACATCAGTGTCATCAGCTTGCGCTGGTATTGCGCCGCGAGCGGATCGCCCTTGCCCAGCGCTTTCACGATATCGAGAAACGCCTGTTTGGCCGCTCCATCGGCAAAGCCCATATCGCGGCGCAGTATATTCAACAGCAATTCCAGCGCCTCCTCATGCCGCTCGGTCTGGCTGTACTGAACCGCCAGATTGTAAGCGGACTCGAAATCATCGGGGTTCGCCGCCAGCGCCTGCTGCAGCGCCTGAATCTCCGGAGAGTCCGCCGCCTGCTGCTTCAGCTCCAACTGGGCCATCAGCTGCTGATAATCTGTGTCCTGATCCGCCATCAGAATTTTACCCAGCACCTCTTCCGCATCTTTCACGCGGTTTTTCTCCAGCAGTACTGCGGCATACTGCTTGGCGATATCCGCGCGCTCGCCGGAATCCGCGTAAGCCGCGCGCAACAGTGGTTGCGCACCATCCACATCGCCTTCGGCAATCAGTTTCTGCGCTTCCTGCAACTGAACGTCCCACGACTTGGGCAAATACTTGTCCAGCATCTCGCGAATCTGCTGCTCTGGCTGCACCCCGGCAAACCCGTCAACCGGCTGGCCATCTTTCAGCAGCATCACCGTGGGCAGGCTGCGTACGCCCAGCTGACCCGCCAGCGCCTGCTCGGTATCCGCGTTCAGCTTTGCGAGCAGGAACTGCCCGGCGTATTCATTGGCGAGTTTCTCCAGCACTGGCATCAACTGCTTGCAAGGCTCGCACCAGTCAGCCCACACGTCCACCACCACCGGGCGTTTCATGGACTCTTCGATCAATACCTGCTGGGCGTTCTGGACGGTAACGTCGACAATAAACTCTTCCACATTCACTCCTGATTCTGTATTTCGGCAGGCTAATTTTCAAACAGCATCCGCACTGCGCCGCTGCTGATACCTCCCACACAATGGGGCGCATGATACCTGATTCAAAGCCGCTCGCCTCCCGCCCCGAGTTGCTCGATTGCACTGCTAGCGATAAATTTCTTCCGCTGAATATGCCAGTTCCAGCGCATCCCGCTCCACCTTCTTCAACCCTTTCACCACCAGGCCATAGGAACGGTCCACCATTCGCTCGATTTCATGATCGGGCACACTGCCGTCCAGCAGCACCGTATTCCAGTGCTTTTTGTTCATGTGGTACCCGGGCAGGACGCCGCTGAAAATATCCCGCAGGGCCTGGGCTTCGTCCGGGTCACATTTGAGGTTGGTCCGCGCGATGCCGGCATCCTGTGCGAGGGTGGCAAACATTTTCCCCTTGATTTTGAACACCGCCACATCCGGGCCGAAGGGAAAGACCTCTTCGGCCTCGGGCCGGTCCAGCAGATAGTGGCGTGCGGTAGCGTAATCCACCGAGGTCACCAATCCAGAGACGACGGCAAACGCGGCGAAGACAGTAGTTTGGCAAAGCGCTGCCAGCGCTCGTCTTCAGAGCTGCCTCCCTCCTCCACAAACTCTTTTACCAACTGCTTGCCCCAGTTGTAGTTGATGACATAGGCGCCGTAGGTATCCACAAAGCTTACCCGCTGTTTCGCCTTTTCCGGGCTCCGTAGACCGTACTGCTGGAACAGTTCGACGGCCTTGTCCGCGTCGATGTCGCCATTGATGTACTGGCGGGCAACGATGTTCTCGGCAAAGCTGAGCTTGCTTTGCAGCGCCAGAACCCGTGCATATTTTTCGGCTTGCTGCGGATCGAGCCCGGCCAGCGGATACAGCACGTCTTTTTCAAACGCCAGTCGCTGCTCGCCAGGGAATGCGAGGTCGATACCGTAATTGGCACTGCCCTCGGCTATCAGAGACTGGGGGCTGAAAAGCGGATACACACTGTATTCAACCCAACCACGATCTTTACCCAGGTTCTGTTCCAGCAGCGCGTTGTACGTGTGGTGCCCGGGATAGCCCTCGTGGCAACCGAGATCCACCGCGCGCTCAATGTGAATGGGCAGCTCGGTATTGATCTGAATCAGGCTCTGGGCGTTGCCCTGGTACCAGTTGTACCCGCTCCAGGGCTTACCCTGAACATATTCGAGCACGAAGTTTTCGTTCGCGGGCAGTTTTACATGCTGTTTGGTACGGTCACGGCAGCCTTTGATTGCGGCGTCAAATACCGCAGCCATCCTGTCCGCCGGAATTTCGAATTGATCCTGAAACGCTTTGACTCGCAGGTAGAGTGGTTCGCTGCCCGGCAGCTCTTTTTCCAGTTCCGCCAATACCGGTTCAAAATCGCTGAACTGCTGCACCGGTGGTGCCGTGTTGTAGAGCGCCAGTGCTTCGCGGTCAAAGTCCCGGAAGTTGGCATCGGCAAGGTGGTGCGCGTGGTATACGACGGCGCGCAGCTGGGTTTTCAGATAGTGGGCGCGCAGTGTGTCCAGGTCGGAAGACGGCGCAATAGTGTCCGGCAACTGCGCCAGAAGCTGTTCTGCCCGGCTGGCGAGCTCGGCTGCCGAAGCCGCGTCTTCTCCCGCCGCAGCTTTCCACTCCGCCGGACCGTAATAGGCATCAACGTAACTTTTGTCGTGATTGCCAAGTGTCAGCACCAACCGCACATAGGATTCCGCAATATTATCGAGGCCGTCCAATTCCTCACTTTTTTCCGCTGAACCCGCCGGTGATTGTTCTGACGTGCCCTCGACATCGCCCTGCGAGACCGGCGCTTGCGGTTTGCCACACCCCGCAAGGGTAGTGATCAGGGCCAGTGACAATACAACCAAAGAATGCGGAAACTTTCGCAACCCGTTCATGAAATCTCCCGGTTATTATTCAGGTTTTGGGATCAGCCCGTTTGCGGGCAGCCGGTACTATAGCAGAGCACCGGAAAAGGTCGTTCCGACCATATTCAACGCAGACTTTCGATAGCTTGCCGTAAACCTTTCGCGGAACGACTGGTACTTACGCGCCTGATGTACCGTGTCATGAATTCAGACCAATTTCTGGCGGCTGTTTCGCCAACTCGCGTTTGATCCAGTTAAGGAACAGCTGCACTTTTCGCGTGCGGTGCATGTCCCGGTGCGTCACCAGCCAGAGGTCCGTTTGCCAGGATTCCGGCGGGGGCAACAATCGGGTGAGCTGCGGGGCGTTATCTCCACACCAGCAGTGGAGTGCGGCAATACCAACACCAGCAGCGGCGGCATCCTCGAAGGCCCGGAAATCATTACACCGGAACACCACCTGCTCCTCGGGCACATTCCGCGCAATCCAGTCGATAAATGGAATGAAGGGCATTTCTTCAATGGCGGAAATAAAGCGGTGGCCCTCAATCAGATCCAGAGCCTGCAAAGGACCACATTCGCGAATATAGCCTGCAGAGGCGTAAAGTGAATTTTGCAGTGTCAGGCCAGCCTGCACTACATAGTCCGGTGCCGTGGGCCGGGCCCCGGGGCGGATACCGATATGTGCTTCACCATGTTCCAGCCGCAAGTGGCGCCGGTCTGCGACCATTTGCAATTTCACCTGCGGGTAACGCTGCTGGAACCGGTACATCACGGGCATCAACTGCGGAATCAGGTTGGCGACCGTGGTGATGATAAGCGTGCCGTGTAGCTCTTCATCTACGCCCTGCACTCGCCCCACCAGCAGGTCGAGTTGGTCCTGCATATTCTCCGCGGCACTCATCAGTATTCGGCCGGCTTCCGTGGGTACATATCCGCGGGCGTGGCGGTGGAACAGACGCGTGTTCAGCGACTTCTCCAGTGCATCGATCCGGCGCAGCACGGTGGAATGGGAAACCTCCAGTTCCAGCGCCGCTCCGGAAAGCGTACCCGCCTTGGCCACCGCCAACGCATAGTGAAGATTGTTCCAATCCTTGACCACGTTTCCGCCCTTTCGTATCTGCTGTAACCGCTACTTTAGAAAGCCATTCACTTCTGTGCAAATTTGCACAGAAAGATTGCACCTACTTGGTTTATGTTCCCATGCGGATACAGGAGAATGCTCGCCATAGACCAATACCCCGAATACGACCCCGAACACGCCGGGAGCCAAAGTCGGCTCCCGCGAAGTAACCAAACAGAAGTACCTGAAAGGACCTCAACCATGAGTGAACAACGTAAGCCCCGCCTGCTGGCACTGGCCGGCAGCCTGCGCAAGGACTCCCACAACCGCTACCTGGCTGCTAACGCGGCGCGACTGGCTCGTGAGGCTGGCGCTGAAGTCGTTGAAGTTAATCTGCGAGACTATCCGCTGCCCCTGTTTGACGAAGACGTGGAGGCTGCGGGCCTGCCCGATAACGTGCGAGCGCTCAAGGACCTATTCGCCACCGCAGACGGTTTTCTGATGGCGAGCCCCGAGTACAACGGCTCGGTGACAGCCGCTCTGAAAAACCTGATCGACTGGATTTCCCGCCCGGACGCACAATTCGGCCGCGCGGAACTGTTCGAAGGCCGACGCGCAGCACTATTCGCGACATCCCCCGGCGGACTGGGTGGCATGCGTGGCCTGAACCACTTGCGGGATATCCTGCAGCCACTGGGAACCTGGATCACCCCGATGATGCTGGCAGTACCGGGCTCTTTCCAGGTGTTTGATGAGCAGGGCAAAATGGTTGATGAAACCATGGAAAGCCAGCTGCGAGCGGTGGTCGAGCAGACAGTCGCCGCCATCCAGCTCTAAGCCAGCCAGTTGAATACCTCGGCCGGGCAGAATTGAATGCATTGCCGGCCCTCAGGGGCCGGTATTCAGCTGCTCTCTTCGTACCGTCGCCAATAGCGCTGCATCTTCAGGAACAGGAAAGACGCCGTCCAGGTAATGAGTACCAGGCCGGTCAGCGCTTCGAGACCTGCGGTGAAGCGCAGTGCCCCGTGGGGCTCTACGTCCCCGAAGCCGAGTGAGGTGTAGGTGGTAAAGGAAAAATAGGCACAGTCGATCAGGGTGCCACTGAAGTTTCCGGTCAGAGTGCCGAAGTACGGCGAGTTGTACATGAAGTAGTAGCCGAACGCGAACATCCAGATTTCTACCACGTGCCCAACCAGGGCGCCAAAAACCCCGATCAAAACCCCCAGGTTTCTGCGAACCTTGAGCTTGTGCCCCAGAAAGAACAGGCTGTTCAGTACCTCGTGGTGAATCAACACCGCGAAAGCCACGAGAAAGCCGTTGATGAGCACAGATAACAGCATGTCAGCGCCGCTTCTGAAAAAACGCTTTCACCAGATCACCCGCCTGTTCCGCCAGCACACCGCCCTCCACCTGAATTTTGTGATTGAAAAACGGCTGTGACGGCAATTGCAGCTGGCTCGCCACGACGCCCGCACGAGGCTCGGCCGCACCGTACACCAGGCGCGCTACCCGCGCATGAATCAAGGTGCCAAAGCACATGGTACAGGGTTCGATGGTGACATACAGGGTGCTCTGCGGCAGGCGATAATTTTCCTGATGCGCCGCAGCAGCCCGCAGCGCGACCACTTCTGCGTGGGCACTGGGGTCAGACGACGTAATTGGCTGGTTAAAACCCTCGCCGATAATCTCGCCATCGAGCACTACCACGGCGCCCACCGGAACTTCCCCGAGCTCCGCCCCTTTGGCCGCGAGCTCCAGTGCCCGCTGCATAAACATAAAATCTCGCGGTGTCGCCACGATGTTATTTCCCAGTCAATTTGCGCAACAGGAAGTCCGCTTCCAGTTGCAATTCTTCCCGCTGCTCCAGCTCCGCGCGCGCTTCACCGTCCCCTTTCCAGGCAAAAGGCGTCATCGCAAGGAAATCTGAGATCACTTCGCGCCCCTTGATTTGGAGCGTAAAAGCGCAGCGCATTTCCGCCACTGTTTCGAATCCTTCCAGTGGCGCCGGCGGCTGGTGCTGTCGCGGTTCACGATACAGCGCGCGCTTCAGGCTCCAAAGGTGTTCCGGGCCCGGCGATACATCCAGGAGCACACCACCAGGCTCGAGTATCCGTTGCAACTCCGATGCCGGACCGGGTGCGAAGACTCTCAATATGCTGTGCACAGTGTTGTCTGCCAGGGGTATTTCAAAGCTGCTCGCCACGGCAAACTGCGCACGCGCTTGCCGCTTCGCCGCCAGGCGCACACCCGCTTTCGCGATATCCACTCCGGCAATTTGCTCTTCCGGCCAACCGGCCGCAGCCAGTGCCCGACTGTAATAGCCTTCACCACAACCGATATCCAGCAAACGCCGTTCTTGCCGCACACTGTCACCGGCGGCAAGCATTGCACAAATGGCATCCGCCAGCGGTCGATAGTGGCCACCGTCCAGAAAGCGCCGCCGCGCCTGCAGCATTTCTCCGGAGTCACCCGGCTCACGGCTGCGTTTTTTCTGCACCGGCAACAGATTTACGTAGCCTTCGCGGGCGCGGTCAAACGTGTGCCCACTGGCACAACGCCAGGTATTCTGCTGCGGTTCCAGTGTCTGTTTACAATTGGGGCAATGCCAGATCATGCGTCTTCAGGTACTTCGCGGCGCTGTTCTACCGGGGATTTATTCAGGATCATTTCCGCGGCTTTTTCCGCGATGGCAATAACCGGTGCATTGGTATTGCCGCTAATGAGGGTGGGCATTATGGAGGCATCTACTACCCGGAGTCCATCGACGCCGTGCACGCGCAACTGGCTATCCACCACTGCCTGTTCGTCACTTCCCATCTTGCAGGTGCCCACCGGGTGATAGATGGTCTCTGCATGCTGACGAATAAACTCCTCAATATCCGCACGCTTGGTCAACGCACCACCGGGGCTCCACCAGCGCTTTTGATAACGCTGCAAATCCGTCTGTACAAGGATTTCCCTGGCCATCTCGAATCCCTCAATCATTACCTGCAGGTCTTCCGGCGCGCTGAGGTAATTTGGCTGGATCAATGGCAGTGCGCGCGGGTCGCGGGAAGCCAATTCGATCGATCCCCGGCTCTTTGGCCGCAACGCGCAGGCGTGCAGTGAATACCCATAGCCTTCCGGCTTCTGCAGACCGTGATTAAATAGCGGTGCAGATGTCAGGTGAAATTGTATGTCCGGGTTTCCCGCCGCCAGGCTGGAGCTGGCAAAGCCGCCGGCCTCGGTGCCGTTACTGGTCAGCATGCCTTTGTTCAGCAACCAGTAATCGAAAATCTTCAGCGCCGAGGTGAATATCGACCATGGAGCGTTATTAAATCCAACCGCCTGATTCGCCTCTACAACCTGAGTAATATCCAGATGGTCCTGAAGATTTTGCCCGACCCCGGGCAGGTGCGCCTGGGGAACGATACCCAACCTCTTCAAAGACGCTTCCGGCCCGATGCCAGACAACATCAAAAGCTGGGGCGATTGGATTGCACCAGCACACAGGATCACTTCCTTGTTGGCGATGATCTTGCGCCCATTCGTCAGCTCGACCGCACACACCCGACTGCCCTTGAATTTGAGCGCGGCCACCTGGGCACGAGTATAAATGGAAAGATTTGGCCGGTTTTTCACTGGGTAAACGTAGGCGGTGGCCGCCGAACAGCGGCGGCCGTGCTTCTGGGTCACCTGATAAAAACCGACCCCATTCTGCTGATGACCATTAAAATCGTTATTCAGGCGATGCCCCGCCGCCTGAGCCGCACGCACGAATGCACGGCCCGCCTCGGATATCCACTTCAGGTCCGACACTGCCAGCGGCCCGTAGCCACTGTGGTAGGCGTCGCTGCCGCGCTGGTTACCTTCGGCGAGCAAAAAATATGGCAGCAATCCCTCCCATCCCCAGCCGGCGTTGCCCGCACGCCCCCACAGGTCGTAATCCGCGGGGTTCCCGCGGGTGTAGATCATTGCATTGATGGCGCTACTGCCGCCGAGCACCCGGCCGCGGGGCCAGAACAGCTTGCGCTCGTTGAGGTGTTTTTGGGGTTCGGTGTAGTGATGGAGATTGAAACGTTTGCCCGGCACCAGATAGCTGATGCCCGCAGGCAATTGCAGCAGCAAATTGTGATCGGATGGCCCCGATTCAAGCAGGCAAACACGATTCTGCTCATCTGCACTCAGGCGGTTGGCCAGTACACACCCGGCGGAACCCGCGCCCACGATGACATAGTCGTAAACCAATTTTCGCGCCATGCTCTGCACTCGAATCTTATTTTGAGCAACTTCCGGTTTGCAGCACCAATGACCACAACCGGGATACCGATGCCGCAATTGTAGACCGGCGGTAAGCGCCAAAGGCCCGCGGTTTGGGCGCCCGGGGATTCAAGAAGAATAGCTGGCAGCTAAATCAACAGAACAACCGTTTATACACGAAGAATTGCCTCTATTCGTACTAGAGAAAACAGGGCAGGAAAAACAAGAAAAGCAAAAGTGGGACAACAGGCACGGAGGAAAGGCAGCCGGCATCAACGAGTGTGATACCGGCGCCAGGGAGAGAATGCAATCAGCGGGCGCTGATATTCTCGGCAGGTTTCAGTGAAACTTCGCGGCCAGCGCGTTCACCGTCGGCACTGCGCGCGCGCAATGCAATGGCAGTTGCCGGGACCTTGCCCTCTTCCACCGCAACCCAGTGCTCGCCATCAAAGTACTCCAGCGGAAGACCGGGGTACGGCATTGCCGTCTGTAGCGCTTCACCGCTGACCGCAGCACCCGGAACCGGAACGCGATAGCCAACACCGGAGCGATCCAGCTTCAACAGCTCCTTCTGGCCAAGGGCGGCGGAGAATGTCTGCCAGTCAGATGCCAACGCCTCCTTATCGACAAAGCTGGTTTCTCCGGAGAAGGTCTGCCCTTCCTGAATCGGCAGCTCCCAGCTGGCCTGGTGCCAGGCGCGCTCCGCCAGTGCCAACAGACGCGGGAACATCTGGTACTCGACCACTGCATCGGTGCGTACCACTTCACTCCAGAGCTGCCCCTGAATGCCACGCACGCTGTCAGCGAAGGATGCTTTCGGAGAGGTTGCGGAGTACCAGTTGCCATCGCGGTCAGGATAAACCTCGGCCAGCTGCGCCGTGTTCAGCGGCGCGAAACTGAAGGTCTTGCGCACATCGGTATACCGCGAGGCCCAGTAGTAACCCGGCTCTTTCGGATCCACCTCCTGCGGCATATCGAAGTAGAGGTAGTCGGAATTGGACTGCACCACGTCGAAGCCGGTTTCGGCAAAGTGGACACTCTCGTTACCGCCACCCCACATCAGTGGAGCCCAGGAGTTCACGAAATTATTTTCGGTCGCCAGCTCCCCACCGGCATCAGCAATACGCTTCACACCGTCGTTCCAGGCCGCCATGGTGGGAATACCGGCATCCGCTACCAGTTTGCTCACCCGCTTGGCGTACAGTTCACCCAGCTCATCCAGGGACTTCACCTCACCACTGGCGATCAGGCTCTTGCACTGGGGCGAGTTGCTCCAGGGTTTCTGGCGCTGCTCGGCTGGAGCATCACCCTTCTCGGGATCAGAACCCGGGCCAACTTCAAAGGAATCGGCGGCAAGGATATTCACCGCCTCGTCACCGCCAAAGTGCCAGCTCTGCAGCGGCTGCCCGGCATCCTTGTGCATCGCCTGAACCTCGCTGATCAACTTGCCAACGAAGTTGTAGGTGGAGTCGATACAGGGGTTAATGTAACTGTCGTTGTAGAACTGTACTGACAGGTATTGGGTGCCATCTTCCGGGTCGACCAGGCGGTATTGAGCGGCCTGATCGGGAGATTCATCCTTGAGGTTGCTGTACCGGGCTTCCATCGCCACTACCGCAGAGCGGGCGTGGGCAGGCATATCAAACTCCGGGATCACCTCGATCTGGCGCTCTGCTGCGTAACGCACGATTTCGACATAATCGTCGCGGCTGAAGAAGCCGCTGCCGTTGTTATCGGTATTCGGACCGGATCCCAGCTGTGGCATCAGACAGCGTTTTTCTTCCAGGTCGAAGCAGCGCTTGCCGCCAATATCAGTCAGCTCCGGCAGGCCCGGGATTTCCAGACGCCAGCCTTCGTCGTCAGACAGGTGGAAGTGGAAGCGGTTGAGTTTATATGCCGCCATCTGGTCCAGCAGTTTCAGCACAACTTCCTTACTGTGGAAGTTGCGGCCGGTATCCAGGAACAGGCCACGATGCGGAAAGCGCGGTGCATCTTCCACCGCTGCCTGTGGCAGGCTGCGGCTGTTCAGGTCCACCAGCGCCAACAGCGACTGCACACCGTAAAAGGCACCATTTTCTTCAGCTGCACGCACTTCAGCCCCGTCTGCCGTGACTGCAAGCGTGTATGCGCCTGCGGGCTTGCCGGCAAATGCCTCAGCGTCCTGAACCACCGCAACCGCAAAGTCGCTTTCACCAGAGGGCGCAAGACCAAGCTGGTCAAGGCGGTGATTGAGGGCGTTGAGGCTGCCTTTCGCTATATCGCCACTGACTGCGATACCGCCTTGCAGAATCACTGCATCGGCGTCGGGCAGCTGTACGGATACCGGCTGCGGAATAATGCGCGCGTGCCAGTCTGCTTCGCTTACAACCGCAGCATTATCAGCGCTGTAACGCTCGAAACGGCTAGCTGCCGTTGCCAGGGTGTTGAGGTCAGAGGCAGTGCGCTTCCAGTTGTTCTGATCATTCTTATTGATCGGTAAAACCAGCCCTTCCAGCTCGTCGGTATCCGTGGAGGCGATAACGTGCGCCTCACCGTCAGCATCGACGACGAACATACGCGGCATAAAGTCTGATTCGAACTGGAACCAGTTCTCCGCGAGGAAGTCGAGCTCGAGGGTCTCGCCCGCGGCAATACCCTGAAACTTTTCGGTTGGTATCAGTCGATGCAGATCGCCGTTAACCCGCTCGAGAGTAAACGCTTCACTGTTCAGCAACGTGAACGTTCGGCGAATATTGTGGAAATAGAGCGTCCAGTCCTGCTCATCGGCCGCGATAGCCGGGCCCTGGTTGATCAGGTTGATGCGGTATGTGGAGCAGATGGCGCCGCTTCCCCCTGCTTTTTTGCACTGGGCGCGCAGATCAGCATCTACGCCCTGGAAATTCGTCAGAACTTCCTGAGTGACGGCAAAGTGCTGGGCGATGCGCTCAGGCGCCGATTGAACAGAGGTTTCAGGTTGTTCGGTTTCGCTGGTCGGTTTGCCGCATGACGCTATCACCGCAGAAAGCGCCAGGCTGGCGAACAGGGGGAGCCTATTCATGGTGTTTCTCTGGTTATGGAATCGTTATCTGAGTTGAACTGGCTAGATGGCGTCGCACCGACCACCACCCTACCGTTCCACCATATCTGAAAAGACAGCGCTGTCAACATTTGTCACATTTCCCAGCCTATCCACAGAGGGCCAACCAGTAATCCCGCCCGAGCGGCTGGTTATGGTGAGCAGTCGCAGTTTTGTAGACAATTTTGTCATAAGCACCAGGCAGTCACGCGCCCCCAGCAATAACAAAACATTGGCGCCAGCCTCACTGCAGCGCACCAAAGTTGGGCCAGACTGAATAAGCCCAGTGGTGACGCGGGCTGAAGAAAACATGACCAATACCTGATGAGTATTCACAGTTGATATTGGATTATTTGCCGAATTTGTGAGATACATCAGTTCATAAAGGGTGAGCCATAATAAATTCAGCAGTTGTTCAGAAACTGCCAAAACCACAGTCAACACCCGGGGTGGATCATGGAAACGCGCAGTCAACGGTTTCTTTCCTTCAGGCAGCTTCCCAAACTGCTTTGCCTTTTCTTATTGCCGATTTCCGCGCCGCTCCTCGCCGACGACAATCTGTTCATTCCCGACTCAAACAGTGCCCTGAACCTACAGGCCGATAACGCCTTTTTTATCGACAGCGCGTTTGGCATGGATAACCACGCGCTGTTTGAATCCGCGGAAAACCTGCGCAACAACTCCATGGGGATGGTGCACCGGCGCCTTAATCATCAGTGGCTCGAATTTTATACACACCCGGAAGAAGCCCAGACCGCTACTGGTGGCCGCGCAGTGAATGAAATTCTGCGTATGGGCTTCAAAACCTATATGGCGCAACACAAGCGGAGCAAGCAGAACTCTCTGCTGCGCTATACGCAGGGCCACGGCAAGTTGAACAGTGCCCTGGATTACGATGTGCGGCTGTCGGACGATAAATTCAAAATCTCGTTTGAGTATGAATTTTAACCAACCCCTATTTACCTGAAACCGATTCGTTCCACATCCCGCTCTTTGCTAGAATCTCCGCCACTTTGTCCGGCGGAGATTCCCGTGCCCAAGCCAGCAAACACCCCCAAAGAATTCAACCACCTGCCCGTCGCCGGGCCTGCCCGCCGCCTGATGGCGCTTATGTACGATGCGCTGATCGTAGGCGGTCTGTGGATGGTCTATGGCTTCCTGGCAATCATGGTCGCCTCCACGGTCGGAGGCCTCAACTGCAACCCGGAAGCAATGGACTACACCCCCTGCGTGGGAGGGCCCCTCTACCGACTCGGGTTACTGGCGGTTACTGGCGGTTATTTATTCTGGTCCTGGCGAGCCGCCGGACAGACCATCGGCATGCGTGCCTGGCGTCTGATGGTGGCGAACAATAACGGGGTGCAATTGAGTTGGCGCCAGTGCATCGTCCGCGCCGTGGTGGCGACCGCATCATTGGCTTGCCTTGGATTGGGCTTTTTCTGGGGCTATTTCCGCAAGGATGGCGCCACCTGGCAGGACCTGGCCTCCGACAGTGAAATGCGTATTCTGCCGAAAAAGAAAAAGCCCTGAGAGATATCAGGAAAGGATTTGCCCGGAATGCATACGCGGGCGCTTAACGCGCCCGCTTTAACATCAGCCACCCCAGCAGGAAGCTGGCAAGAATCGGTACGATGACCGCGATAAGGGGTGGAAAGCCAAACACCACCGATGACGGGCCGAGCATATCCTGCACGGTCTGGAACACAATCCCCACGATCACCCCCATAAACACCCGCAAGCCGGTGGTGACCTCCCGCAGAGGGCCAAAGATGAAGGAAATCGCCATCATCACCAGACCGGCAATGGTCAGGGGTTGCAGAACCTTCTTCCAGAACGCCAGCCAGTAGCGCCCGGACTCCTCCCCCTTGCGATCCAGAAACTGGGCATAAGACCACAGGTTGCGCGGCGAGAGGTCTGACGGCAGCGGCACCACCATAGCGAACAGGTCCGGAGAGATATCAGAATCCCACACACTGCGCGCCTCTATGCTGCTGTCGGCACGCTCCGGCGTCAGGGTGGTCTGGCGGCTGTTCTGCAGCTCCCAGTGGCCGCTGGCAAAGTGCCCGCGCTCAGAGAAAACCACCTTCTGCAGCTGGTGGTTTTCGTCAAAGCGGTAGCGGGTAATACCAAACAGCGTGCCACCTGGCAGCGCCGCATTGAAGTGCACAAATTCGCCATCGTCCTGCAGCCAGAGCCCCTGCTCCAGTCCGACGGCCTCCAGTTCGCCCTTGGCGATGGCCTTGCGACTGTTGGCTTCCTGGTTTGTCATCGGGATGACCAGCTCCGCCAGTACCAGTCCCAGTACAATCAGAACCAGCACAGGCTTCATCACGGCCCAGGCAATGCGGCCGATCGAAATACCGGATGCCCGCATTACCGTCAGCTCACTGGTACTCGCCAGCGTCCCGAGGCCCACCATACAGCCCACCAGCGCAGAAAACCCGAGCTGGCTGTAGATGCGCTCAGGCAAGGTCCACAGTACATATTCCAGCATATTGCCAAACTGGTAACCGCCTTCCAGCTCGCCAAGCTGATCGACGATTGCAGAGATCACGTCCAGCCCCAGAATCACCATCAGTACGGCAAGAATGGAAAGCATAACGGTCCGGGCGATATATCCATCAAGCCGCGACATCACTACCTCCCGCGCTGCTATCACCTCCATTCCCCGGCAGGCGCTTGCGCGGTTTGCGCAAGTTACGGCCACCGAGCAGCAGCAAGCCCAGAATCAGGAATGGCGGATGTACGAGCCATATGGTCCAGGCCTGTTCGATCTTGCCATCTTCAATCGCCCCGCGAACCCCCTGCAACGCAACCAGATAAATAATGTACAGCAATACCGCCGGGATCATTTTCGCGTAACGTCCCTGGCGGGGGTTGGTACGGCTCAGGGGTACCGCAAGGATGGCCACCACCAGCACCAGTACCGGCAAACTGAAACGCCAATGCAGGTTCACCCGTTCGCGCGGGTTCTCACTTTTCCACAGCTCTGCGGTAGACATGGACTGGATGCGCTCGCTCGCCTTGTAACGAACCTTGGGTGTCTCAAGCAACACCTCATAGCTGGAGAAGGCCATCTGCCGGTAGTCTCGCTGGCCGGGCACGCCTTCGTAGCGGTAGCCATTACGCAGTACCAGGTAGCGCAGCCCGGTTTCCGGGTCTATTTCCTGCACCCCTTCGCTGGCAACGGTAACAATCTGGTGATCCGTCTCGGTCTCGCCGCGGGAAGATCCCAGCTCGGCGAGAAACACATTGTGCATAGTGGAGCGGTCATCGCTCAGGGAGTCGGCGTAATACACTGCGCGATCGCCTTCGGTACCGACGAATTTCTTCGGCACCAGGTGATCAAATTCGTTGCGGGTTTTATCGGCAGTCAGCAGGTGGGAAGTTCGCTCAATGCCGGTGGGGGTAAGGTAAAGACTCATGGAGCCCACGAAAGCAGCCACCAGCAGCGCAGGCACCATGGTGTAGCACAGCAGCTGGCGCTCACTGAAACCACAGGCATGCAGTACCGTCATTTCGCTTTCGATATACAGACGACCATAGGCCAGCAGGATACCGACAAAAAAGCCGAGCGGAATCACGAGCTCAAGAAAGCCCGGTAACCGGAAGCCCATGATGGAAAACAGAATACCCGCAGAGAGGTTCCCTGCCGCAGCATCGGCCAGGTACTTCACAAAGCGGCCACTCATGACCATCAACAACAGCACCGCGCTCACGGCCAGTGTCGCCCCAAGTAATTCGCGACAGAGGTAGCGGAAAATAATCACGTAACGACCAGCTTCCCTGAAAGCTTTGAAATCAACAGCGAGTGGAGTTGGCGACCCCGAAACAGAAGTCCGAATGGACATTAGGACACCGCGACCAAGCAAACCGATCCGTATCGGGTTAAACTTGTGCGGCGCATTATCACCAAAAAGGTTCGCTGTGTCTCGGTTTGACCGGTTTCAATCTGAAGACACGTTCTAATTGACAGCGCGCAGAACCCTTGCCGGATGTCCATCCCGGAAGTAGCGATACCCGCAATACAATGAACAAATCACAGGGGAGTTTGGCCGCTATCCGCCGGCCTTGCCAGTGAAGCCGCGCATCCTCACAGGCAATAGCAACTTCCCCATACGCCACGAGAACCAAGGAAACGTAAAACATGCAGTTCACCGCCAAGGTCACCGATATCAGCAAGCAGCGCACTGCTTGCGCCATCCTTGCCGTAGACGCCAAAAACAAACTCACCGACAGCGGCAACGCGATCGACAAAGTGACCAGTGGCGTGATCGGCAAGCTTTTGAAGCGTGGCGACCTCGGTAGTACCACTGCCAGCACCCTGCTGATCCCAATGCTGGAAGGCAGCGCCGACCGTGTGCTTCTGGTGCGAGCATCCAAAAGCAATGTAACCCAGACGGAGTTCCGCAAACTGGCCAGTGCCAGCGCGAAAGCGGTCGCAGGTTTCAAAGATGCCACCAGCTACCTCACCGAACTGAGTGTGATTGAAGCGGATGCCGAATGGCAGGCACAGCAAGTCACTCTCGCCGCCGGCCTCTCTAGCTACAAGTTCACCCGCTGCCTCAGCGACGCCAAGCCCTTCCCGCTGGCAAAGTTCACTGTCCACGCGGCCGATAAAAAACTGCTGAAGGCGGTGCAGAAAGGTGTCGAGCTGGGCAACGCCCAGGCACTGGGCAGCAACACCGCCCGCGAACTCGGCAACCTGCCGGGCAATATCTGCACACCGAGTTACCTGGCATCCGAAGCCAAGGCCCTGGCTAAAAAACACGCAAAACTGACCACCACCGTGCTCGACAACAAAAAGATGGAAAGCATGGGCATGGGCGCATTCATGAGCGTGGCCAAGGGCAGCGACGAACCCGCCGCGATGATCGCCATGAACTACAAAGGCGGCAAAACTGGCGCCAAGCCGATCGTGCTGGTGGGTAAAGGCATCACTTTCGATACCGGCGGCATCAGCCTCAAGCCCGGCATGGCGATGGACGAAATGAAGTTCGACATGTGCGGCGCTGCCAGCGTGTTCGGCGTAATGCACGCGCTGGTTGAAATGCAGGCACCGGTCAACGTGGTCTGCATCATCGCCGCTGCCGAAAATATGCCCAGCGGCCGTGCCAGCAAGCCCGGCGACATCGTCACATCCATGGCGGGCAAGACCATCGAAATCCTGAACACTGACGCCGAAGGACGCCTGGTTCTGTGTGACGCCCTCACCTACGCGGGCAAGTTCAAGCCCAGCGTTGTGATTGACGTGGCCACCCTCACCGGTGCCTGCGTTATCGCTCTGGGCAACCATGCCACTGGCCTCTACGCCAATCAGGACAAGCTTGCGCAGGAACTGCTCGCCGCTGGTGAAACCACTGGTGACCGCGCCTGGCAGATGCCGCTGTGGGACGAGTACCATACCGCGCTGAAATCCAACTTCGCAGACCTGCAAAACATCGGCGGCCGCGAAGCTGGCTCCGTTACCGCTGCCTGCTTCCTGTCCCAGTTCGCCACCGAGTACAACTGGGCACACCTGGATATTGCCGGCAGCGCGTGGAACTCCGGTGCAGCCAAGGGCGCAACCGGCCGCCCGGTGCCGCTGCTGCTGCAATACATCTTGAACAAAAAGTAAACTCAGCTAAAAACGAAGCCCAGAATTACGGGCTAAGGTCCTGATGCCGGTAACGGTTCGCAGGACCTTCCGCGAGAGGGACCTCGCGGAAGAGCCCCCATGGATGGGTTCACGGCGTGTCCTGCGAACCGTTACCGGTAGCAGGGCCGCCACCACGAGTGATTTAGCACACTGATCCTCGAAATGTGGCGGTGCCGCTACCGGGTACAGCTTTGCGAGACACGCCGTGAACCCATCCATGGGGGCTCTTCTAAAACATCCCTGTTTTAGAAGGTCTCGCAAAGCTGTACCCGGTAGCGGCACCTTCGCATCAAATTTCAGCGCTCCATTGCATTTAATATGACCCGAATAGATTTCTACGTCCTCCCCTCCGAAAACCCGGGAGAAATCGACCTCTTCGCCTGTCGCCTCGCAGAAAAGGCGTTCCGCAGTGGATTGCGGGTGCTGATTGCCGTGGACGACAGTGAACGGGCGCAAAAGCTGGACGAGCTGCTGTGGACATTTCGGGAAGACAGCTTCCTGCCCCACGCACCGCAGAATGCCGACCAGCAGGCGGCCATCGAGATCAACAGCGGCGAAGATCCCGGCATGCATCACGGCCTGCTGATCAATCTTTGTGCTGACATTCCCACCTGGTTCAGCCGCTTTGACCGCCTCGCAGAGATCGTCTGCCAGCATCCGGATTCCCTCAGCCGCTCAAGAACTCGTTATAGCCACTTCCGTGACAGGGGATATCCGTTACAATCCCATAAAATCCCCAACTGACACCGAATCTGAATCAGCTTCCATGTCCGGTCGAAAAAAGAACAGAAAGCACCAGCGAGGCCAGCCCCCGAGTGAACTGCTCAACGAGCTCAGTTCCCTGAGGGAGCTGCTCGGCAGTGATCAGGAAGCCGATATCCCCCTTCTTGACCAGGTCGCCGAACCCGGCTCCGCGCCCGTCAATCCGACGCCAGCACGCCCGGCAGCGATCCAGCGCCCACTTGAAGAAGCAGACCTGCCGATATTGTTCAGCCCAATCGACGAGGAACCGGTCGAAGATTACTCGTTCGAATTGAGCGATGCCGACCGCGAACTACTGCGCCCCCTGCAAGCCCTGCCCCGCGGAGACGAACACGCAGCTGCAGGCGCACCCCAACCAGAATCAATCGCGGCCGAAGCCCCCCGGGCGGAAGCCGCAAAACCTGCGGAAAAATACGTGCAGCCAGAAACAGCGAAGCCAGCCGCTCGGGAAGAGTTTCAACCGGGACTGTTTGACGGCCCGAAGAAACCAGCCGCCGAGAGCAAACGAGTGGAACCCAAGGCAATCGAAGCCGAACCAGCAAAACCCGCGCCCGCCGTCATAGCCACCGGTGAAAACCCCTTCCTGCCTCCACATATTCGCGCAAGATTGACCGGCGGCCGGATACCCAGGACAGAAGAGAAAGAAGGCACTACAACACAAGAAGTACAGCCGGAAACCCCGGAGCATCAGTCCCAGGCAGCTCCCGAATCCACTGAAGCGCCAAAACTCAGTAATCGAGAGCTGTTGATTGAGCAACTGGTAGCAGAGCAGCTGCACGAACTCGAGCGCCAACTGCGAGCCAACATTACTGCCATGGTGGACGAGATATACTTCAAAAAGTCCTGAGGTCCCTGGCACCCCGCCTTCCGCCAGCCAACTATCACGGCCTTTTGCCAGCACCTTCCCGACGGTATAATTCCGCCCCTTTTACGTATTCATCGCCCCCCGGTGCCGCAGCGAGCGGGTTCCGGGCGGCCAAGCCAGACAAAGCAAGGCACTCCCCCGCGCATGGACAAGACATACCAGCCCAACGCCATCGAACAGCAGTGGTACAAAACCTGGGAAGAAAACGGCTACTTCAAGCCCTCAGGTGACACCCAAGCCGACCCCTACTGCATCATGATCCCGCCGCCCAACGTGACCGGCAGCCTGCATATGGGCCACGGTTTCCAGGAATCCATCATGGACGCCCTGATCCGCTACCACCGCATGAAGGGTGACAACACCCTGTGGCAAGTGGGTACCGACCACGCCGGTATCGCCACCCAGATGGTGGTGGAGCGTCTTTTGGGCGCCGAAGGCAAGTCCCGTCATGAGCTGGGTCGCGACAAGTTCATCGAGAAAGTGTGGGAGTGGAAGGAAGAGTCCGGCGGCAACATCACCCGCCAGCTGCGCCGCCTCGGCGCCAGCCCGGACTGGTCCCGCGAACGCTTCACCATGGACGACGGTTTCTACAAGGCGGTACAGGAAGTCTTTATCCGCCTGTACGAAGACGACCTGATCTACCGCGGCAAGCGCCTGGTGAACTGGGACCCGAAACTGCACACCGCAATTTCCGACCTGGAAGTACTGAACGAGGAAGAACAGGGCCACCTGTGGCACTTCCGCTATCCGCTGTCCGACGGTTCCGGTCACCTCGTCGTTGCCACCACCCGCCCGGAAACCATGCTCGGCGATACTGCGGTGGCGGTGCACCCGGAAGATGAGCGCTACAAGCACCTGATCGGCAAGACCATCAAGCTGCCGCTGGCAGACCGCGAAATCCCGATCATCGGCGACGACTACGTCGACCGCGAATTCGGTACCGGCTGCGTGAAGATCACCCCGGCGCACGACTTCAACGACTACGAGATGGGCCAGCGCCACAGCCTCGAGATGATCAACATCCTCGACGCCGACGCCAACCTGAACGACAACGTGCCGGAAAAATACCGCGGCATGGAGCGCTTCGCCGCGCGCCAGCAAATCGTCGATGACCTGGACGCCATCGGCTGTCTGGAAAAAATCGAGCCACACACCTTGAAGGTACCCCGCGGTGACCGCTCCGGTGTTGTCATCGAACCGTGGCTCACCGACCAGTGGTACGTTAAAACCCAGCCGCTGGCAGACGAAGCCATCAAGGTGGTGGAAGACGGCCGCGTGGAATTCGTACCGAAAAACTACGAGAACATGTATTTCTCCTGGATGCGCGATATCCAGGACTGGTGTATCTCCCGCCAGCTGTGGTGGGGCCACCGTATTCCGGCCTGGTACGACAACGACGGCAACGTCTACGTCGGTCGCAGCGAAGAAGAAGTACGCAAGAAGCACAATCTGGGCGATATCGAACTGCGTCAGGACGACGACGTCCTCGACACTTGGTTCTCCTCCGGCCTGTGGACCTTCGGTACCCTGGGCTGGCCGGAAGAAACCCCCGAGCTGGCGGCGTTCCACCCGACTTCCGTACTGGTCACCGGTTTCGACATCATCTTCTTCTGGGTTGCGCGCATGATGATGCTGACCCTGTACTTCAAGAAGGAAGTGCCCTTCAAGACCGTGTACGTGCACGGCCTGGTGCGTGACAGCCACGGCCAGAAGATGTCCAAATCCAAGGGTAACGTACTCGACCCCATCGACCTGATCGACGGTATCGACCTGGAAAGCCTGGTGCAGAAACGTACCGCCGGCATGATGGTGCCGCGCCTGCGCGAGAAGATCGAAAAGCAGACCCGCAAGGAATTCCCGGAAGGCCTCGCGTCTTACGGTACCGACGCCCTGCGTTACACCTATTACTCGCTGGCCTCCACCGGCCGCGACATCAAGTTCGATGTAGGCCGTATCGAAGGCTTCCGCAACTTCTGTAACAAGATCTGGAACGCGTCCCGCTACGTGCTGCAGAACTGCGAAGGTCACGACTGCGGCCAGGACGGCAGCGAGAATTTCGAGCTGTCCATTGCCGATCGCTGGATCATCTCCCTGCTGCAGCGCACGGAAATTGCCATAAAAGAAGCCATCGATAACTACCGTTTCGATCTCGCTTCACAAGCGCTGTACGACTTCGTCTGGGGCGAGTACTGCAGCTGGTACCTGGAACTGTCCAAGCCGGTACTGTGGGACGACAACGCCTCTGACGCGGTGAAGAAAGGCACCCGCCGTACCCTGATCCGCGTGCTGGAAACCATCCTGCGCCTGGCGCACCCGCTGATGCCGTATATCACCGAGGAAATCTGGCAGCGTGTGAAAGAACTCGCGGGCCAGTCCGGCGATACCATCATGCTGCAGAAGTACCCGGAAGCGAACGAGCACCGTATCGACGAAAATGCCGAAGCGGCGATTGCCTGGCTGAAAGGCGTGATCGAAGGTGCGCGCAATATTCGCGGTGAAATGAATATTTCCCCGGCGAAGAAGATCCCGCTGATCCTGCGCAACGGTTCCGAGCGCGACGCGGACCTGCTGAAGCAGACCCGCAGCCTGCTGATAAAACTCGCCAGCCTCGAGTCCATCGAGTGGCTGGAAGAAGGCGCCACCGCACCGGCCTCTTCCACCGCGCTGGTCGGTGACCTGGAACTGTTGGTGCCCATGGCTGGCCTGATTGATGTGGAAGCGGAATCCGCGCGCGTGCTGAAAGAGCTGGACAAGCTCGATAAGGAACTCGCCCGCATCGCCGGCAAACTGCAGAACCCGAACTTTGTCGACAAGGCGCCGGAAGCAGTAGTTGCCAAGGAAAAAGCCAGACAGGCTGAGATGGAGAGTGCTCGGGCTCGTTTTGCAGAGCAGCTGGAGTCTTTGAAAAACCTTTGATGTTTTTTGGCTGTCCCTAAGGAGCCCTGTTTTCTTCCCGAGGCGGCAAAGCCCCAAGATCCAGACAATTACTTCGCAAGTCATTAAAGGCGCCCCACAAGGGGCGCCTTTTTTGTTCACGTTCGAAATAAAAAATCAAATTCGATGTCCGGTGCAGGATCCCGCCAGGCTTACTTATGGGTGCACCCTCAAAGCGGTACGCCAACCTACGAACTACACTACGGACAACACAGATAAAGCCAAATAAATCAAATGTCCCCAACAACCATCTGGCCACTACTGGTTTACGCTCTCGCAATCTTCGCATTGATCGCGCTGATGCTCGGCCTGTCCCATACCCTGGGGCAGAAACGTCGCGATCCCGCCACTCACGAACCTTACGAATCCGGAATAGTCCCGGTGGGCGACGCACATCTGCGTATTTCCGTCGGCTATTACCTCGTTGCGATTCTGTTCGTCATATTCGACCTTGAAGCCGTGTATTTATTTGCCTGGGCCGTGGCCGTACGCGAAGCCGGTTTGCCGGGTTTCATCGAGGCGACTATTTTCATAGGGATTCTGCTTGTAGGGCTGGTCTATGTATGGCGCCTTGGGGCACTGGACTGGGGCCCGGAGATATCCAAAGCCCGCTCGGATAACAGCAATAACTGCTAGAAAAAATTCCCGCTTGAGCACCCGGGTTTTCTGCAAGGACGCACTATGCGCTGGCAACTGACGCGCGCCGGGCAGCCCCCCGCGCACGACAACCTTATCGCGACAGACAGCACGCCAAACGACAGCGAAGCCTTTTCCGAGGAGGTGCGTAAAAGTGTGCTGCTGACCAAACTGGAAGATCTCGCCGCCTGGAGCCGGGCCAATTCCCTGTGGCCTTTCAATTTCGGGCTTTCGTGCTGTTATGTGGAAATGGCTACGGCGTTTACCAGCCGCCATGACCTGGCCCGTTTCGGTTCGGAGGTAATTCGAGCCACACCGCGACAAGCCGACCTGATCGTAATTTCCGGTACTGTATTTATAAAAATGGCACCGGTCATCCAGCGCCTGTACGAGCAGATGGTGGAACCACGCTGGGTTATTTCCATGGGATCCTGTGCCAACTCCGGCGGCATGTATGACATTTACAGTGTGGTGCAGGGGGTCGATCGCTTTCTCCCCGTAGACGTCTATGTACCGGGCTGTCCGCCACGACCGGAAGCCCTGATGCAGGGACTGACGCTGCTGCAAAAATCTGTCGCCAGTGAACGCCGCTCACTGAGCTGGCTAATCGATGACAAGGGCGCGCAGGAAGTACCGCGTAAATCCGTGGTCAACCGGCTCGGAAAGCCGAGCCAGCGGGATGCACATCGCGACGAACGTATGGCAGTGAAAAAGCTGCGTTCCCCTGACAGCGTGTAGCCCAACATGGAGAGCGTCCTTGCCCGCAGTGAATTTCCGCCCAGCGTTTACGCATCCGCCGCGGCGGACTTTATCCACGACTTGGGCAGCGAAAGCAGCGGGCACACGGAATTTCACTACTGGCTGCAGCCCGATGTTGCCGCCCTGCCTACCCCCTTCCCCACCCTGTGGACAGGGAGCGCCCAGCTGTTACCGCTGCTGCGCTGGCTGAAAAGCGGAATCTCCCGCCCCTTTGCCATGCTCTACGACCTCAGTGCCATCGATGAGCGCCAGCGCCAGCATCGCGGAGAAGGCCCCACCGAACAGCCCGCCAGTGACTTCACCCTGGTATATCAGCTGCTCTCGCTGGAACGCGATCTGTTTATTGTTATCAAAGTGGCGCTGGATGCGGAGCGACTGTCTGCGCCGTCCATCACTACGGTGTGGCCAGCAGCAAACTGGTACGAGCGCGAGGTGTGGGATCTGTTCGGGATCGACTTTGCCGGCCACCCGCACCTGACCCGTATCCTGATGCCACACACGTGGCAGGGGCACCCGCTGCGCAAGGAACATCACGCCCGCGCCACCGAAGTGGACCCGTTTACCCTGTCGCGGCACAAGCAAAGTGTCGAACAGGAAGCTCTGCGTTTTCACCCGGAAGACTGGGGCATGTCCCGCGCGAGTGATACGTCGGAATACATGTTCCTGAACCTCGGTCCCAACCACCCCAGCGTACACGGGGTTTTCCGCGTGGCGCTGCAACTCGACGGCGAGCGCATCGTCGATGCGGTGCCGGATATCGGCTATCACCATCGCGGTGCAGAAAAGATGGCCGAGCGTCAGGCCTGGCACAGTTATCTCCCATACACCGACCGCGTGGATTATCTGGGCGGGGTGATGAACAACCTGCCGTACGTACTGGCGCTGGAACAGCTGGCGGGTGTCCCGGTACCTGAACGCGCTCAGGTGATCCGGGTGATGCTATGTGAGCTGTTCCGTATTGCCAGCCACCTGGTGTTTTACGGGACCTTTGCCCAGGATGTTGGCCAGATGTCGCCGGTGTTTTATATGTTCGAGGACCGGGAAAAGCTGTTCGGCATCGTCGAGGCCATCACCGGTGGGCGTATGCACCCGGCCTGGTTCCGCATCGGTGGTGTCGCCCAGGACCTGCCACAGGGCTGGGACAAACTCATAACGCAATTTCTCGACTATCTACCGGCTCGCCTGCGGGAATACGACGGTATGGTGCTGAAGAACCGCATTCTGCAAAAACGCACCCGAGGTATCGGCGCCTACGACACCAAAACAGCACTTGAGTGGGGTGTCACCGGACCGGGACTGCGCGCCACCGGTCTGGGTTGGGACCTGCGCAAGAAACGCCCCTACAGCAGCTACGATCAGTTCGATTTTGAAATACCGGTATTCGACGGTGGCGACAGTTATGACCGCTGCCGGCTGCGGGTCGAAGAGATCCATCAGAGCCTGCGGATCATCCGCCAGTGTGTGGACAACATGCCCAGCGGCCACTACAACTCCGACCACCCCCTCACTACACCACCGCGTAAAGCGCGCACCATGGAAGATATTGAAACCCTGATCCAGCATTTCCTGAATAACAGCTGGGGGCCGGTGATGCCACCAGGTGAAACCTGCGCGCCCATTGAAGCCACCAAAGGGCTGAACAGCTACCAGATCATCAGCGACGGCAACACCAACTCTTACCGGACCCGTATTCGCACCCCATCATTCCCGCACCTGCAGATGATTCCCAAACTGTGCCGGGGGCTGTTTGTGTCCGACCTGATCGCCATTATCGCCAGCATCGACTTCGTGATGGCCGATGTAGACCGCTAGGTAAGCAGATGCCAGAACCACCCCCGATACAACAGTTAAGCGCGGACGAAATTGCAGAAATTGAGCACGAGGCAGCGGCCTACCCCACACGCCAGCCACTCGGGCTCGAAGCACTACGCATTGTGCAGCAGTATCGCGGCTGGGTTTCCGATGGCGCACTACAGGCGCTGGCACACTATCTCAAAGTACCCGTTGCCGAACTCGATAGCCTGGCAACCTATTACCAGCTGATTTTCCGCCAGCCGGTGGGGCGCGAAGTCATGCTCCTTTGCAACAGCGCCTCGTGCTGGGTGATGGGGTGTAGCCGCGTACAAAAACATATCCGACAACAACTCAATATTGGCCCAGGGGAAACTACCGCCGACGGTATTTTCACCCTGCTGGAGACTCCCTGCCTCGGCGACTGCGACAAGGCACCGGTGATGATGGTAGGGACGGAAATGCATCGGCAACTGGATTCGGAAAAAATTGATGCGCTGATACGAGCTCTGCGGGAGCGACACCACAGTGAGGATTGATACCAGCCTGCGCACACCGTTGACGAAAAATATCCGTGCGGGTACCTCCGGTGCCGTTCCTCTCGACGACTACAGGAAAAACGGCGGTTATCGCGGACTGCAGAAAGCCCTGACTATGCCTCCTCGCGATATATCCAAACTGGTACAGGACGCCGGTCTGCGCGGCCGCGGCGGGGCCGGCTTCAATACCGGGCTCAAATGGAGCTTTGTTCCGTCGCAGGAGGATTACAGCGGGCAACGCTACCTGGTGTGTAACGCCGACGAGATGGAGCCGGGCGCATTCAAGGACCGTTATCTGCTGGAACGGGATCCACACCTGTTGCTGGAAGGCATGGCAATTGCCGCCCGGGCGATTGGCGCGACCCGAGCCTATATATTCCTGCGCGGCGAATACCCCCTCGCAGCCGAGCGCCTGCGTTCGGCGATCGCCGAAGCAGAATCCGCTTCGCTGCTTGGTCCCGGGGTTTTTGGCGGTAAATTCAGTCTGCAGGTACACCTGCATCGCAGCGCCGGCAACTATATTTGCGGCGAGGAAACCGCGCTGCTGAATGCATTGGAAGGCAAGCGCGCCATTCCGCGAGCCAAGCCGCCATTTCCGCAGGTCAGTGGTCTCTGGGGTTGCCCCACTGTGGTCAATAACGTGGAAACCCTCTGCAATCTTCCGCATCTGTTGATGCTGGGGGCGGAATGGTACCGCTCGCTCGGGCGTGGCAAGAACGCGGGCAGCAAACTTTTTGGTGTCAGCGGGCGGGTAAAAACCCCGGGACTCTGGGAGCTGCCCATGGGTACCCCGATCCGGGAAATCGTCGAGCAATGCGGCGGTGGCATGCAGCCGGGCTACCAGTTACGTGGATTACTGCCGGGCGGTGGTTCGACAGATTTTCTTGGCCCACAGCATCTCGATCTCGCCATGGACTACGATGTGATAGGCAAGGCCGGCAGTCGTATGGGCACAGGCACCATTCTCGTCCTCGACGATAAAACCTGCCCGGTGGGCCTGGTGCTGAATTTGCAGCGTTTTTTCGCCCGGGAATCCTGTGGCTGGTGCACGCCCTGCCGCGATGGCCTGCCCTGGGTTGTGGATATTCTCGAACGTATTGAACAGGGACACGGCAAAAAGCAGGACCTGGATCTGCTGCAGGAACTGGCACACAGAATGGGGCCGGGAAAAACATTCTGCGCCCTCGCCCCCGGCGCAGCGGAGCCACTGGAAAGCAGCCTGAACTTGTTTTTAGCGGATTACGTCGCGCATATCGAACAGGGTTCCTGCCCCTATGCGCAAAACACTGCGCCGCTGATGGAAACAATCTGAGCCGGCTCGCTGCGCTCGCGCTCACAATGTAAAAGAACTTCGATAACAGAGCAGAACCAAAGGACACCGGCAGGGGATGCCGGTTTTCATGTCATGGCGACAATAACAATAGATCACCGACCCTACGAGGTGGATGACGGGCAGAACCTGCTCAGCGCGTGCCTGAGCCTGAAGATAAACCTGCCCTATTTCTGCTGGCACCCGGCCATGGGCTCCGTTGGCGCCTGCCGCCAATGCGCCGTGGTGCACTTCAAAAGTGCGGAGGATACCCGTGGCAGGCTGGTCATGGCCTGTATGACACCGGTAAATCACGGCGATCTGTATTCCATTAACGCGCCCGAGGCGCAGGTGTTTCGCGCCGGTATTATCGAAAACCTGATGACCAACCACCCCCACGACTGCCCGGTTTGTGAGGAAGGGGGTGAGTGCCATCTGCAGGATATGACCCTGATGACGGCGCATACCCAGCGCCGGTTTGAAGGTCTGAAACGTACGCATAAGAACCAGTACCTCGGCCCGTTTATCAATCACGAGATGAACCGCTGCATCACCTGTTATCGCTGCGTGCGCTTTTATCAGGATTACGCCGGTGGCACCGATCTGCACGCCTTCGGGCGCAATCACCAGATTTATTTTGGCCGGCAGGAGAATGGACAATTGAAGAATGGATTCAGCGGCAACCTGACCGAGGTCTGCCCCACCGGCGTGTTTACGGATAAAACCTTCAGCCGGCGCTTTGTACGCAAGTGGGATTTACAAACCGCACCCTCGGTGTGCGAACACTGCGGTGTCGGCTGCAACACCGCGCCAGGTGCACGGGACGACGGAAAAGGAGATCCTCGCAAACTGCGCCGGGTAGTCAATCTCTACCACCGCGATATCAACGGCTATTTCCTGTGCGACCGAGGACGCTTCGGCTACGAGTACACCAACAGCCCACAGCGCCTGTACCAGCCATTATCGGCAACGTCGGAACCTCTGATCTGCACCACCGCGAATGGCGAAGAAAAAATCCAGCAGCCTCTGGCGCCGGGCGATGCCATCGCGTGCTTTGCGGATCTGGTGGACGAAGCCCTGCATAACAAGCGCCGCTTGATCGGTGTTGGCTCACCGCGCACTTCGCTGGAAAACAACTTTGCCCTGCAGACGCTGGTCGGCCGGGAAAACTTCTATGCCGGCGTCTCTGCGCGGGAAATGGCCCTGCTGAAACTCAGCGACCAGATTCTGCAGGACCCGCAACTCTACAGTCCGACCACGCCAGAGATCGAACAGGCAGATGCCGTGGTCATCCTTGGTGAAGACATCAGTAACAGCGCCCCGCGTATTGCCCTCGCGGTGCGTCAGGCCGCGCGCCAGGTACAACGACAGCGAGCGGATGCCCTGCATATTCCCCAGTGGCAAGACGCCTCCGTGCGGGAACTGGAATCAGGATCCACCCCCATTTTTATTGCCTCTGTAGAACAGACGGATCTGGACGATATCGCCACCGACGTCCTGCACACCGCACCACAGGCAATTGTTGAATTTACCAAACAGCTAACCGCCCAGTTACACGTTGCTTCGACACCCGAAGACAAGCCCGGTACACTGGAAAAAGTAGCGGCAGCGCTGCGCGCTGCCAAAAACCCATTGATTGTCTGCGGAACCGGTCTACTGTCGCAGCCTCTGCTTGCTGCAGCCGCACAACTGGCGCAAACCGTCGCCTGTCAACATTCAAGTAAACGTTGTGCACTTTACCTGGCCTTCCCGGACACAAACAGCGTAGGGCTTGTCCAGGTCAGCTCCGCGACCCGCAATCTGGATAGCCTGTCGCAACTACTGGACAACAGCGATATACCCACCACGTTGATTGCGCTGGAAACCGATTTCTACCGGCAAATGCACACGTCCGCCGCAGACAAATTGTTAGCGGATGTGCAACTGATACATCTGGATTTGCTCCACAATGCCACGGCGCGGCGCGCTGACCTGGTATTTCCGGCTGCGGCGACGCCGGAGTCTGAAGGCACACTGATCAATAGCGCCGGGCTGGCCCAACGTCACTACTGCGTTTACGAAGGCAGTGGCTATATACAGGAAAGTTGGCGCTGGCTGGCCAATGTGGCCGCCGCCTGCGCGGCCCGCGCTGGCGGTGTTGAAAAGATACCGCAGCTCGGCGAAATTGCCCGCTGGGAACATGTAACACAACTCAGCGATGCACTGGCACACGCCTACCCACCACTGGCGCCCCTGGCGGAACTGGGCCCGGAGTGGAATGCACTGCTGGACGGTGAGCGCGTGGCCCGCCAACCACACCGCTACAGTGGGCGGACCGCACTCTACGCAGAAACCGCCGTCGCCGAGCAGCCGCCGCCCCGGGATAGCGACGCGCCGATGAATTTCTCCATGGAGGGAATTCCCTTTGCCGGCCGCGATCCTTTACAGACCCACAACTGGGCTCCAGGTTGGAATTCAAACCAGGCCGTGCATAAATTTCTCACACAGGTAACCGGGGAGATACAGGGAGGCAGCAGTGGCCTGTATTTACAACGCGAACCCGAAACGTTCGAAACCTTCGAAACCTTCGAAACCTTCGATCACACAGCCAGCCCTGGCGAAGCACAAGCGGAATCCGATACCTTTGTCCCGGTCCCACTTCAACGCCTGTTCGGTTCCGGTGAACTCAGCAATGCCGCAGAAGCCATTGCCTCAGTGCTCAGAGAACCGGTCGCACAATTTCATATCGATGACGCACAGCGCCTGCAACTGAATTCGGGTGACTACGTAAGATTCCGTGGTTTTGCCGGCAAGTTCCAGGTCACGGTCGGCGATGCGGCAGCGCCCGGGTGTATCGGATTTATTACGGGATATACCAGTCCACTGCCCACAGGCACACTGCCGGCCGGCGACATTGAACGCGTCACCAGTAACACTCCCGGGGGCTCTGGATGACGGCGGCACCCAGTGCGGAAACCTTCCCGGTGTGGCTGAATATTTTCGGCATTCTTATCTCGGTGGTTGTCATCGCGGCCGGACTTACCTGGGTTGAGCGTCGGTTGCTCGGGTTCTGGCAAGACAGACCCGGCCCCAATCGCGTCGGCCCTTTCGGTCTGCTACAGGTAGTGGCGGACATGCTGAAATTATTCTTCAAGGAAGATTTCATTCCCCGTTTCGCGGATATCCCTGTTTTCGTACTGGCGCCAGTCATTGTTATGGCAACCATGCTGCTGGGATTTTCGATTATTCCGTTTGCTCCTGCCATTGGCATCATTGACCTGAATATCGGGTTGCTGTTCTTCTTCGCCATGAGTTCCATGGCCGTGTACAGCGTGGTGCTGGGCAGTTATGCGTCCAACAATAAATATGCCCTGCTCGGCGGCCTCCGCGCCGCAGCACAAACAGTCAGCTATGAAGTGTTCATGGGCATCAGTCTGATGGGCGTGGTCATGCTGGCAGGCAGTTTTGACCTTCGCAGCATCGTGCTCGCCCAACAGGGTGGCTGGTTTGTTTTACCGCAATGTGTCGGCTTTGCCATTTTCCTGGTTGCGGGCATTGCGGAAAGTCACCGCCTGCCATTCGATCTGCCGGAAGCAGAGCACGAGCTTACTGCGGGCTATCACACTGAATATTCCGGGATGAAATTCGGCATGTTTTTTGTCGGTGAATATCTGTCGATCCTGTTGATTTCTTCCCTGATCACGACGCTTTTCCTCGGGGGCTGGCTCGGTCCCTGGCTGCCGCCAATCCTGTGGTTTGCGCTCAAGACCGGGCTACTGGTCGGCCTCTTCATCCTGTTGCGCGCCGCTTTGCCGCGCCCGCGATACGACCAGCTGATGACGTTCGGCTGGAAACTCATGCTGCCACTGGCGTTGCTGAATCTGGTGGCAACCGGAGGACTGCTGTTATGGCGCGCCGGATAGTGCATTACCGCGGAGCCGGCTCATGATTGGCAGTGCCCTGCGCAGTCTGTGGCTGGTATTCCGTCACCTGTTTCGCCGCAACGTCACGGTGCAGTATCCGGATGAGCAGCCCTACCTGGCGCCCCGCTACCGCGGTCGTATCGTGCTCACCCGCGACCCGGATGGGGAAGAGCGCTGTGTTGCCTGTAACCTGTGCGCGGTGGCCTGTCCACCAGACTGTATTTCGCTGCAGAAAACCGAAGACCCCGACGGCCGCTGGCGCCCGGAATTTTTCCGTATCAATTTCAGCCGCTGCATCATGTGCGGACTGTGCGAAGACGCCTGCCCCACCTACGCCATTCAACTGACACCGGATTTTGAAATGTGCGAATACGACCGCCAGAACCTGGTGTACGAAAAAGAGGACCTTCTGATTGACGGGCCCGGCAAGTACCACGAGTACAACTTCTACCGCATCGCCGGCAAGGCGATCGCGGGCAAAGACAAAGGGGACGCGGCAGGTGAAGTGGAGCCTGTAAACGTGCGCAGCCTCAACCTCTGACGGAGCGGAGATACTGGCCATCACTATGCAACTCAGCGCCTTTTACTTCACGGCCGCAATAGCTGTGGCCGCTACCGCCATGGTGATTGTTTCCCGTAACGCCGTGCATGGTCTGCTGCATCTGGTTGTGTCCTTCCTGGCCTGCGCCGTCATTTTCTTTCAACTGGGGGCACCTTTCGCCGCGGCACTGGAAGTTATCGTCTACGCAGGTGCCATTCTGGTACTGATGGTTTTTGTCATCATGCTCCTGAATCAGGGCAAGGCCACTGTGCAACAGGAAAATGCCTGGCTGCGTGGGGAAAACTGGCTGGGCCCCGCCATTCTCTCCGCGCTGCTGTTGGCACAATTGCTGTTTTTACTCTGGGGGGACACCACCAGCGCAACACCGTCATCTGACACTCTCGCGACCCGGCCCAAAGCCGTAGGACTGGCCCTGTTCGGAAAATACCTGCTCGCGGTTGAACTCGCCTCTCTGTTACTGCTTGCCGCCCTCGTAGGTGCCAGTCACCTGGCTCGCCGCCCGGCACACGCCAGTGGCCGGCGGGAGATCCCTGATGGCCACTGAACTCATCGTCCCAATTTCCGTCAATCACGGACTCGGGCTCGCTGCCATTTTGTTCTGCCTCGGTCTCACGGGGCTGCTGTTGCGGCGCAATATGCTGTTCATGTTGATGAGCCTGGAAATCTGTACCAATGCAGCCGCGCTCGCATTCATCGTGGCCGGTGCACACACGGCAAGTCCCGACGGGCAGGTAATGTTTGTGTTCATCATCACTCTGGCAGCGGCGGAAGCCGCCCTGGCACTGGCGTTGATCCTGCAGTTCTACCGCCACAAGCACACGGTCGACATCGACCAGATGAATGCCATGCGGGGCTGACATGGCTCTACTCCTGTGGTGGATCCCGCTGATGCCGCTCTTGGGCTTTATAACCCTCAGCTGTACGCCACTGTGGTTGCAGCGTGAGCCTTCAGAAAAATTCACCACGGTCCTTGGCGTCGGTAGTGTCGGCCTCGCGGCGCTGCTAACCGCAGCGCTGGGAGCCGGCTTCCAGACACACGATGCAACAATAATCCAAACTCCTCTGTGGCAGTGGGTACAGGTCTCCGACGGCAAGTTCCCGCTACAGCTGAATTTCGGCTTTCATGTGGATGCATTGACTCTGGTGATGCTGAGCGTAATTACCGGAGTCGGCTTTTTGATTCACGTTTACTCCGCAGCCTACATGCGCGGGGACGACAGCTACCGGCGATATTTCGCGTATCTGAACCTGTTTGTTTTTTCGATGCTGGTGCTGGTGCTGGCGGACAACCTGGCACTGCTGTATCTCGGTTGGGAAGGTGTCGGACTGTGCAGTTACCTGCTGATCGGTTTCTGGTATCGCAACCCGGACAACGGGCGCGCCGCGCGCAAAGCCTTTATCGTGACCCGCGTTGGGGATACGGCCATGCTAATCGGGCTCCTCCTGCTACTGAAGGAGTTTCATACCCTCTCGCTGCAACCGCTGATGAATGCCGTGCGCTCGCCCGGCGCTGATCCCGAAGTCCTCACTCTTGCGGCCCTGCTGCTACTTGGTGGTACCACAGGAAAGTCTGCGCAGCTTCCCCTGCAGACATGGCTGCCCGATGCCATGGCGGGCCCCACCCCGGTCAGCGCGCTGATTCATGCAGCGACCATGGTCACCGCCGGCGTCTATCTGGTGGCTCGCTGCCACGATCTGTTCCTGCGTTCAGAAATCGCCATGCTCGCGACCGCAACCATTGGCACCCTGACCCTGCTACTGGCGGGTATCAGTGCGCTGGCGCAAACTGATCTGAAACGGGTACTGGCCTACTCCACTATCAGTCAGCTGGGCTATATGTTTCTGGCCCTCGGTGCCGGTGCATTTTCCGCCGCCGTCTTCCACCTCGTGACCCATGCATTCTTCAAGGCACTACTGTTTCTCAGCGCCGGTGTGGTGATCCTGAGCCTGCACCATGAGCAGGACATTCGCAGCATGGGCGGTCTCAGGAAAAAATTGCCTCTGGTTTGCACCGCCTTCGCCATCGGCTGCGCCGCGTTGGCCGCCCTGCCACTCACCTCCGGTTTTTTCAGCAAGGAACAGATTCTGGCGCAGACGTGGAATACCTTCGGTGGACTGAATCCCTTCTGGATTGGTGGGATTGTCGGCGCGCTGGTTACCGGAATGTACAGTGCACGTTTACTGACACAGGTATTCTTCGGTCGCGAGGGCAGTGCCAGCCAACACTGCCGCAGCGCCCAGATGCCCGCCATGAGTGTGCCATTAACCGTCCTCGCCCTTCTTGCCCTGCTGGGAGGTGCCATTCCACTCCACCTGGACAGCGTATTCGGCAGCATAGGCAATCACCATGTACCCTCCCTCGTGCAGTGGATTGCTGCAGCAGCACCGATCTGCGGCATCCTGATATGGCTCCTGATCCGATATCTTGCCGAACAAAACCGCGCGAAGACACAGAGCCATTTTTTCTTTCCCATACTGCAAAACTGGGCGAGAAATGGTTGGGGGTTTGACCGCCTGTACCAAGCACTGCTTACTGCGCCATTGCGCTGGGTCGCCTCTGCCAACCGCGATGATATTGTGGATAAGTGCTACGCCAGTGTCGGTAGCACGTGCCTCCGTTTACATTTTTGGCTCAGCCGAACTCAGTCCGGACTGTTGCGTAGCTACCTCACCGCGATCGTCGCCGGCGTGATCGGAGTTTTATTCCTGTTCCTGCTGATTACAGCGGTGCGCCTATGACGCTGCTGCTGATTTTACTCCTGTTACTCGCGGCCGCCGTGCTGTGTTGCCCCCTGGAAAAAGTGCATCCGGGTAGCAGCCGTGCACTGGCCATTTTCAGTCTGCTCATGACCACCGTACTGTTATTTGGCTACCTGTGGGCACCGCGAGTATTTACGGTCCCAGCTACACTTGCCGATCTCTGGTGGGATCAATTGAACTGGGCCTGGATACCCCGTTTTGGAATCCGCTTTCACCTGGGTATTGATGGCCTCGGTTTTCTCATGCTTGCGCTGACCCTGGGTATGGGGTTGTTCGGCCTCTGGATAACACCAGGTCAGATCCGCCAACGCGTGGGTCTGTTTCACTGCTGCTATCTGTTGACCATCGCCGGCGTGGTCGGGGTTTTCACTGCGCTCGATCTTTTTCTGTTTTTCTTTTTCTGGGAAGTCATGCTTATTCCCATGTTCCTGCTTATTGCGATCTGGGGCTACGAAGACAGAACCCGCGCAGCCATCAAGTTTTTCATTTTTACCCAGGCCAGCAGTCTGTTGATGCTGGCCGCCATTGTGGCACTCGCCTATCTCAGTTATTTGCAGAACGGCGAAATTACTTTCTCACTGCAACATCTCGCGCAGGCCAGATTACCCCTGCATACCCAGTACTGGTTAATGTTCGGTTTTTTTATTGCTTTCGCAGTAAAACTGCCCGCTGTGCCTCTGCACCCCTGGCTGCCCGACGCCCACACCCAGGCTCCTACAGCGGCGAGTATCCTGCTCGCCGCCGTGCTGCTCAAAACCGGAGCCTATGGTCTGCTACGTTTCACCCTACCGTTGTTTCCGGAGGCCTGTAGTGCCTTTGCTCCGTTAGCGTTGATGATCGGCGTAGCAAGTATTGTCTATGGCGCCATGGCCGCCTACGCCCAACAGGACATCAAACGACTGGTGGCCTATTCGAGTGTGAGTCATATGGGGTTTGTCTTGATCGGGGTATTTTCCGGCAATTCCACAGCGACACTGGGGGCGATCACACTGATGATCGCGCACGGTCTGAGCAGTGCCGCGCTGTTCGGTATGGTCGGTAAACTACAGCAACGCTTTCACAGCAGGAATATCGCAGAAATGAGTGGACTGTGGGCGACATTACCAAGACTTTCCGCTGTCGCACTGGTGTTTGTGATGGCCGCCATTGGGCTGCCGGGACTGGGAAACTTCGTGGCGGAGTTTCTGGTTCTGGTCGGCAGCTTTCCGTCCTATCCCTGGCTGACTACGGCGGCTGTTTCGGGTGTCATCCTGGCCGCGATGTATGGCCTTCGGCTGCTACAGCGGGTGTTTTTTGGTCTACCCCACTCCAACCAAGTTACACCGGACATGCAAGACCTTTCGCGCAGGGAGCTCGCCGTATTTTCCTGCGCAGGTCTCCTGTTGCTGTGGATAGGGCTCTATCCACAGCCACTCCTGTCACAGGCAAAGGAGTGGGTCGAAGTTATCCACAACCGCACGATTGAGAACCCAGCAAATTACACTCCGCGCAGAGATGGCGACTCCAGGCTCAAAGGCAGTGAGGCAGGTTACTGATGATTGTGCAGAATCTATCGGCCATTACCCCACTGCTGATCCTGGGTGGCGGTGTCGTTATTTTAATGCTGCAGGTCGCTTTTTTTCGTGGGCATCGCGGCGCACTTGCTACGACGTTATTGACACTGATCGCGACTACAACAAGCTGCCTTTTTCTTTTGCGAACTTTGCCCACTCAGGGACATACTGTAACCGGGTTATTGCTGGTAGACCGGCTTAGTCTGTTCTATTGCCTGCTCAATATTTTTACCGCCGCTATCGTTTCGGCAATCGGATTCCATTATTTGTGTGCACGACTGGCCGGCCAGTCTGAAAAACCACATCACAGTGAAAGTTATCCCGAAGCGTTTTATATTCTTTTGCTGCTCATCTCGCTTGGCGCCTGCACACTGGTCAGTGCTAACCATTTCGCCAGCTTTTTTCTAGCGCTCGAGTTAATAAGTATTTCGTTCTACCCATTGCTTGCCTTCTCAGTACATGGAGACCGATCCCCCCTGCGGGACCAGATGTTGTCTCTTGAGTCCGGATTCAAATACCTGATGACTTCCGCTTTCGCAACCGCCGTCGGACTGTTCGGTATCGCCATGGTTTTTACCGCGAGCGGCTCGCTGGCATTTTCCACACAGCCATTGACCAGCGACCTTTACCAGGCGGGACTGGTTCTGTTTCTCGTTGCTGTTGCACTCAAGTTGTCACTGGTGCCCTTTCACTTCTGGACCCCGGATGTATACCAGGGCGCCCCAACGCCAGTAACGGCTCTGATAGCAACGCTGGGCAAGAGTGCGTTAGTTGCGGCTTTGTTGAAACTTGTTCACACTCTTCAGCTATTTGAGCTTCCGATAATTAACCTGCTGATAGCAACATTGGCCGCCGCCAGCATGATCATTGGTAACCTGCTCGCTCTGCGTCAACAGAATATAAAGCGGCTGCTCGCCTACAGCTCCATCGCTCACCTTGGATACGTGTTTGTTGCTCTGCTGCTGATTGACGAGCGCTTCGCTCGAGAGGCTGTTTCCGCTTATCTGGTCGCCTACGTGCTTACAACCCTCAGTGCATTTTCGATTGTCAGCCTGGTGGCCGATTCGGAACTTCCACACACTCCCGGCGGCGCTCATCCGCTTCAGGACCATGCCCGGGACCCGTTTCAACGCGCTTTTTACCGCGGCCTGCTTTGGCGAGCGCCGGTATTATCCATATATTTTATCGTCGCCCTGCTATCCCTCGCCGGCATTCCACTTACTCTCGGGTTTTTCGGAAAGTTCTATCTATTCTCAGCAGGAATCCAGGGCCAGCAGTGGTGGCTACTGATCGCTTTAATAGCGGGTAGTGCACTCGGACTTTACTACTATCTTGGGCTGATACTGGATCTGCTAAAGCGGCAGGATTCCGCCGTGGCTGGCGATAACAGGGAAACTCCGGAGAAAAAACCGGATTCGATCAACATGCTTAAGCCTGCGGGGTGTCAAAAAACCAGTGTGACCGATCGCCCGGAATCCATTGCACTTTCCGGCTGGCTGGTTTTGCTATTACTGACCATTCTGCTACTCGGGTTCGGCGTTTATCCCTCGCCCTTGATCAACTGGATAATTGCACTATAACCATAGGGAGAAGTTACTTTCTTCGCCGGACGGATTTGTCGATAACTATAATGAATTTGTGTAACAGGCAGGCACAGCAATGAAGACATTCAAACAGGCCCACGAAGTTCTCAAAGACGCGCAGAATTTTCATCTGGATATGGCTGGCATTTACCGTCATATGCAGGAGAACACAGAGGACAAGCGCACCAAGTTACTCCTTGAGCATCTGCATGAACACGAACTGCGGATGGCAAACAACCTGAAAAACTACGGTGCGGTTGCCGAGCATAAAGTGATGCAGACGTGGCTCCAGTACACCCCTGAGGAAAGCGCCAGCCACCTGGTAAAAAACCTTTATATGAGTGATAAACCAAGCCTGGAGGAAGTAAACAAGCTTGGACAGGAAGTTGACCGCTACTTTTCCGATCTCTATCACTCGGTATATGAGTCCATTGAATCGGAGGAAGTCAAAGACGTTTTTGACAACCTGAAACAGATACAGGACAAAGAACGTATTACCCTGTCCAAGGCAACCAACTCGCTGTGGGACATGTAAATACTTTCCCGGTAAGCAGCGCCTTTTGCGTGAAAATAGACCCCAGAACGTCTGCAATCAGCAGGTTTTCACGTAATAGCCAAGCCCAAAAAAAAGATTTTTGCGCCATTCACGCGGAAACAGTTCTTGTTTTCCACGCCTCCTGTGCCCGTAGATCCCCGTGAATTGCCACGCAGTTTTAATAAATATCAAAAAAATTGGCGCAGTATTTCTCAAATATTGCAGTTTCGTGAAGTTTCTCGGTTGTTTTGATCATTGGCCGTTGCTACTTTTGACAGCGATGTCATTTCATTGGCACCGATGTTCTAGTGTCGTGATTCCAATAAAAATAAACTCCCGCAAGGTGAACAACTTATGCTCAACAACAAGCTAAAGCTTGGCTTTATTGCTGCCGCCATGCTCTCCGCTGGCCACAGCTACGCCGCTGTAGACTGCGACGGCCTTCCCGTATGGAATGCCTCCGACTCTTACTCCGGTGGCACCCAGGTTCAGTACAACGACAATGCCTATAAAGCCAACTGGTGGACTCAAAATCACAACCCTGAAACACACTCTGGCCAGTACCAGGAATGGAGCCTGGTAGACAGCTGTAGCGGCGAAGTCATTGTTGACCCGCTTCCCCCCACTGGATCCATCACTGCGCCAACTGCGGGTTCTTCCGCAACCGAAAATGACAACGTTGTCATCCAGGTCTCCGCCAGCGATACGGATGGCCAGGTCGAATCCGTAGCCTTCTACGTCGACGGTGCCCTGATCGCCACCGATACCGCCGCGCCGTGGGAAGCCAACTGGACTGCTGCGGCCGGCACACCGGAATTTACCGCGGTAATCACTGACAATGACAGCCTGTCCACAACCACGGCTGCGGTTTCCATTACTGTTGAAGCCGAAGTCATCGAAGGCCCGCAGGCACCCTCGGTCTCCCTGACCGCCCCGGCAGACGGTTCCAGCCACACCACCGGCGACGCCGTGACCATTTCCGCGACCGCCAGTGACAGCGACGGCACCGTGACCCAGGTTGAGTTCTTTGTGGACGGCAGCCTGATCGCCACCGATACCAGCGCGCCCTACTCTGCCAGCTGGACCGCGGCGCTCGGCGACCACGTGATTTCCGCTGTGGCCACTGACAGCGATGACCTGACCGCCAGTGCGGAGAGCAATGTTTCCGTAAGCGACGCTACCGATCCGGTTGTCACCGAATTCCCGTGCCGCCCGGACGGTCTCTACACCTCCCCCGGCACTGCGCCGAACTACTGTGACATCTACGATGCCGACGGCCGCGAAGATATGGGTGCGGACCACCCGCGCCGTATCATCGGCTACTTCACCAGCTGGCGTAATGGCGCCAACGGCCAGCCCAGCTACCTGGTGAAAGACATTCCGTGGGGCAAGATCACCCACATCAACTACGCGTTTGCCCACGTTGGCAGCGACTACAGCGTTTCCGTCGGCAATACCGACAACCCGGATAACCCCGCCACGGGCATGGAATGGCCAGGTGTTGCGGGTGCAGAAACTGATCCGGATTACGCGTACAAGGGCCACTTCAACCAGCTGTCCAAGTTCAAGGAACAGTACCCGGAGGTGAAAACCCTGGTGTCGGTTGGCGGCTGGGCGGAAACTGGCGGCCACTTTAACGACAACGGCGACCGTGTGGCCGACGGTGGTTTCTACACCATGACCACCAACGCCGACGGCAGCGTCAATCACGCCGGTATCGAAGCGTTCGCCAACTCTTCTGTGGAATTTATCCGCAAATACGGCTTCGACGGTGTGGATATCGACTACGAATACCCCACCTCGATGAACGACGCCGGCAACCCCATGGACTTCGGTATCGCCAACCCGCTGCGCGGCTCTTTGATGGAGTCCTACGTTGAGCTGATGCGCGTACTGCGCGAGAAGCTGGACGCCGCCGGTGAAGCGGATGGCACCCACTACATGCTAACCATCGCTTCCCCCTCTTCCGGCTACCTGCTGCGCGGTATGGAAACCATGCAGATCACCAAGTACCTGGACTACGTCAACATCATGACCTACGACCTGCACGGTGCGTGGAACGAGTATGTTGGCCACAACTCCGCGCTGTTCGACAACGGCAACGACCCGGAACTGGCCGCGGCCGGCGTCTACAGCACCTCCCAGTTCGGCGGCATCGGCTACCTGAATATTGACTGGGCGGTGAAGTACTTCCGCGGCTCCATGTCTGCAGGCCGTATCAACGTGGGTATTCCTTACTACACCCGCGGCTGGCAGGGCGTGACCGGTGGCAACAATGGCCTGGGCGGCTCCGCTTCCCTTCCGGCCCAGTCTGAGTGCCCCGAAGGTACCGGCGCTGCGTCCGATTGCGGTAATGGCGCCATCGGCATCGACAACATGTGGCACGACCTCGACAGCAACGGCAATGAGATGGGTGCTGGTTCCAACCCGATGTGGCATGCCAAGAACCTGGAAAATGGCATCCTGGGTAGCTACGTGACCGAGTACGGCCTCGACCCGGTGAACGACCCGGATGACGCGTTGGTAGGTACTTACGTACGCAACTACGACAGTGTTTCCGAAGCCCCCTGGCTGTGGAACGCCGACAAGAGCGTGTACATCTCCACCGAAGATGAAGAGTCCATGGACGCCAAGGTTCAGTACGTGATCGACCAGGGCGTGGGCGGCATCATGTTCTGGGAGCTGGCCGGCGACTACGATTGGGACGCGGCATCTGGCGAGTACTATATGGGTGACACCCTGACCACGATCGCCTACGACAAGTTCGCCAACGCGGCCAAGTACCGCGAACTGCGCACCGACCGTGTTGTACCGGAAGAAGCCCTGAACATCGATATCGAGATCACCGGCTTCAAACTGGGCGACCAGAACTACCCGCTGAATCCGACGCTGTCCGTCACCAACAATACCGGAGGCCCTCTGCCCGGCGGTACCGTATTCGAATTCGATATGCCGACCTCCACCTCTAGTGTCATCACCGACCAGAGCGGTGCCAACCTAGAAGTGATTGAAGATGGCGCGAATGCCGGCGGCGGCAATGTGGGCGGTCTGGAAAATGAATTCCACCGCGTACGCTTCAGCCTCCCGGCATGGGAAAGCCTGGGTAATGGTGAAATCTGGGATATGACCCTGAACTACTACCTCCCGGTTTCCGGCCCGCAATCCTACACCGCGACCGTCAACGGCACCACTTACGCGCTTGCGTTTGAGTACCCGGAGCTGCCTGTAGTCGAGCTGAGCGGTGAGGGCGGTGGCGGCGCTCAGAGCTGTACCGATGCTGGCGTCAGCACCGACGGACTGGTGACTTACCCAGAGTGGCCGCGCAGTAACCACGCGGCAAGTGGCGACCAGATTATCCACAACGGCTCTGTATTCAAGGCCAACTGGTGGACCCAATCTGAACCCAGTGCTACCGACGGTAGCTGGACTCTGGTGTGCTCAATCTGAACAGGATGAAGACTGAATCCATCGGCCGGTTCAGCAGTACCGGCCAACTCTCACAGGATGGATATTAAAGTTTCTCTCTGCGTTGTGACTGATAGGAAATGCTCCTATGTTCGCCCCGGTTTTTACCGGGGCTTTTTTCGTTTTATCCCGGTGCTTTTCAGTACACCCGACAAGTAAGGAAATCCCCATGAAGTATCTTCCCAAACCGCTAAGACTGCCGGTCACCGCGGCACTGTGCGCAACCGTCCTCTGTGCCTGCGCAAAAGAAAAGATATCCACAGACGCAGCTCAGGATGAAACCACATCGGCAGCGACAGAGGTGGCCACACCGACATCAACGGACAAGATATTTTTTGATGATTTTTCCTACCGTTCTTTTGAAGAAATGGGAAAAAACCAGTGGAAAGCCCGCACCGAAACCGGCCACCCCGGTATTCCTGGCGCACGCTGGTCAGAGAAAGGCATTGCTTTCCTGGCCGACCAGGAACATCCCGACAACACCCTGCTGCGCATGACGTCGTCGACCGATGGCTCCGGTGAAAACACCGATCACACCCAGTTCTGTCACCAGCGCAAATACCTCTCCGGTACGTACGCGGCCCGGGTATTCTTCCGCGATGAGCCAACCTCCGGCCCCGACGGCGATCAGATCATCGAAACCTTCTATACCATCAGCCCGCTGAACGCACCGATGGATCCGAATTACAGTGAAATGGATTTCGAATACCTGGCCAATGGTGGCTGGGACGAACCGGACAACGCCCTCTTTGCCACCAGCTGGGAAACCTTCAAGCTGGATCCGTTCATCAAGGAGAACGAATTCACCACCAGGCCCGGTAGCTTTGCCGGCTGGCACACACTGGTGTTGCAGGTAGCCGATGACCAGATCCGCTATTTTGTCGACGGCGAGCAGTTTGCTGAACACAGCGAAAAGGTATACCCAGAAGAACCCATGTCCATCAACTTCAATCTCTGGTTTACCGAAGAGGGACTGATCGACTCCAGTGAACCCCGGACTTATCAACAGGACGTGGACTGGGTTTACCACAACGCAGGACAAGTACTGAGCCCGGCGGAGGTCGATCGTGCAATCGACGCCCTGCGTGCGGATAAGGTAGCATTCACCGACACCGTGCCGGATTGGGAACCAAAACTGGAATCTCCCTGCGGTCTTTGACAATCCGCATGATTCTCCAAGGGGGCGATTGGGCAAAAAGTGCCCAGCCGCTATCCAGTGACTGAATATTGAAGTAGTTGTTATGGTCAATAAAAAACAGCGCCTCGCATCGGTGGATGCCCTGCGCGGATTCGACATGTTCTGGATTATCGGTGGTGAAGCGCTTTTCCTGCCGCTGTTCGCCCTCACCGGCTGGTCCATCTTCCACTTTGGCCATGGCCAGATGCAGCACACCCAGTGGAATGGATTCAGCTTCTACGACCTGATTTTCCCCCTGTTTATATTTCTTTCTGGCGTGACCCTCGGCCTGGCAAACAAGTCCTTGCGCGGCCTGCCGATAAGCGATCGCGCCCCGGTGTACCGCAAAGCGGTCAAGCGTCTGTTCCTGCTGATCGCACTTGGTGTGCTCTATAACCATGGCTGGGGTACGGGTATTCCCGCCGACCTCGGTGATATCCGTTACGCCAGTGTACTCGCCCGTATCGGTATTGCCTGGTTTGTTGCCGCCATGATCGTGTGGCACTGCGGCATCCGCACCCAATATGGCATTGCCGCGGGGATACTGTTTGGCTACTGGATTCTCCAGGTCAGTGTTGGCTCACTCACGCCGGCCGGGTCGGTGAATGCCTGGGTAGACCAGCACTTCCTGCCGGGGATTACTTACCAACATCGCCCTTACGACCCAGAGGGTGTTCTGTCCACCATCCCGGCCATCCTGAATGCGCTGGGCGGTGTCTTTGCTGGCCGCTGGCTGGCTCGCCACAGTGGCGATCACAAGGCCATTCTCAAGGGCCTGTTTATCGCTGCGGCTGTGTGCCTTCTCGCCGGCTTTCTCTGGCATTGGGTATACCCGGTCAACAAAGAACTCTGGACCAGCTCGTTCGTACTGGTCAGCGTTGGCAGCTGCCTGGTACTGCTGGGAATCTTCTACCTGGTTGTGGATATGTGGCACTGGAAAGCGTTCACTTACTTCTTCTCGGTAATCGGCTGCAATGCCATTCTGGTATATCTGGGAACCAGCCTGGTCAACTGGCAGTACAGTAGCAAAAGCGTATTTGGTGGTATTGCGAATGCACTACCCGAAGCAGCGGGCACCTTACTGATCGCCTGTGGCGTGATTCTGCTGCAATGGCTGGTCTTGCGTTTCCTGTACAAGCGCGGGATTTTTATCAGTCCGTGATGGACCGGTGATTGAACCCATTGCGAAATAAAAAACCCGCTGCAAGCAGCGGGTTTTTTTATGGGCACTTCCGTTCGATCAGAACTCGTAGCGGGTTCTCAGGTAGTAGAAACCACCTTCAAACCCAAACGGGGAGAACTGGCTGTAGCGATTACCGGCGCCGTCAGCACCACCCGGGTTTTCTTCCGGATATTGATCAAACAGGTTCTGGGCACCGAACATAACCGTACCCTTTTCGTTAAAGGCATAAGCCACTTCGGCATCCACCAGGATTTCGCCGCTGTATACGTTGCCGTCTTCCGAATCAAACCAGTCATCGTAGGAACTGACTCGACCGACAAACTTCCAGTTGCCCATGTCGGTGGTACTCGACAAACTCAGGCGACTTTCGGGCAGGCCCTCTTCCAGCTCACGAATGCGGGTTGCATCGATCGTCTCCGGGGAGTATTTGTCGACTTCAGTCTGGGTATTGTTGTAGGCCAGGCTGATCACAGTGCTATCGCCAATCGCTTCGGTCAGGTAACTGGCAACGATATCGACACCCTTCGTGGTGGTATCGAAATCGTTAGTAAAGAAGCGGAAGTTTTGCAGGTTGGCCGCGCTGGTCACGCCGGAGGCCACCAGGCTATCCACCTCGTCCTGAGTCAGCGAGTACAGCTGCGAGGGCGCGATCCGGTCTTCCATTTCGATATTAAAATAGTCAACGGTGATATCCACCGCCCCCAGGGTAAATACGGCACCCAGCGTCCAGCTGGTGGATTTCTCCGGGTTCAGGGCTTCACCACCGCGTAGCTCCGCAACCGGATTGGTTGATGGAATAGTACCGTTGTTGACCAGGTCACCCAGCGCCAGGTCAAACTCGGTGGACACATTGAACGCGTTGGACTGGCCCGGTGTCGGAGCGCGGAAGCCGGTACTCCAGGATCCCCGCAGCGAGATGGCTTCGGTAACATCAATATTGGTTGCCAGCTTGCCATTGGTGGTGGTTCCGAAGTCTTCGAAGTCCTCGAAACGCAGTGCCATCCCCATTAACCAGCCGTCGGTGATATCGGCTTCCATGTCTACATAGGTGGCGATGTTAGAGCGGCTCCACTGCCCTCCCGCCAAAGGACCAAAGCCCGGAAAGCCGTTGGAGGCAGCGCTGAAGCCCTGGTCCGCCAGCGGACCAATCTCGTAAGAGGCCTCGTCGCCGGTGGTGATCTCAAATGTCTCGTCGCGCCATTCGAAACCGGTAGCCACACTCAGCTCAGAGGCGAGCCCAACCTCAAACCCCTTAACGAAATCAATGTTGAAGTTTTTCTCCAGCTGGGTGTAAGCGCCGGGATTGAAATCAGTCGGCGTCAGGGGACCGAGAGAGGCGTTTACAGTGTTGTAGATAAAAAAGTTCACATCGTTATAACCAAGGCTTGCGCTCACATCGTACTGCCAGCCACTTTCGGTTTCACCGCGCAGCCCCGCAACGCCCGCCAGGTCGGTCACGTCACCGCCAAAGCGCGGGGTAAAACCACCGGGAAACATTTCGGTAAACGAGAAACACTCATCACTGGACTGGGCATCCGCGTGACTGAACCCGGCACAATCCATCACACCGTTGCTCGGATCCAGATCCCCGACCAGCGGTGCGCCAGTAGCCGCGTTCATGAACACCGCACTGCGGGTTTCCGGGTTACGGAAATAAAAGCCGCCGTCTACATGCTTGGTGCCGTAGTTACCAAATGCATAGAATTCCTTGCCGCCGCCAAGCTCCAGTCCTAGGTTCACCACGGTTTTCAGATCGTCATCGATCTGCGGACGGCCCCAAACCTGCGCTGGATCCGCCACATCGGTATTACCAGCCTCGATCAGTGCAATAGCATCGTTGCGCTGGATACTGCGGTCGGTGTCTTCCGACATACCGTACTCAAAACTCGCATTCACAAAACCCTGTGAAGTGAACGGCATACCGAAATTACCGGATACAGTGAACTGGGCTCCATCCCCTTCGTAGAACTGACCGGTTTTTACTTCCATCACGCCGCCGCTATCCGACTCCTTAAGCTTAAAATTCATTACTCCGGCAATGGCATCGGAACCGTACTGCGCCGCAGCACCGTCGCGAAGCACTTCCACCTGTTGCAGCGCAATGGCGGGAATCTGGGAAATATCCGGCCCCTGGGCACCATCGGACACGCCGTTACCCAGCCAGGCAATAACCGCTGCGCGGTGGCGGCGCTTGCCGTTCACCAGCACCAGAGTGTGGTCAGGGGCCAGTCCACGCAGGTTGGCCGGGCGCACGATACTCGCCGCATCACTGATGGGCTGGGTGTTTACGTTGTAAGACGGGACCACATTGCGCAACAGCGTACTCAGGTCTGTATCACCCTGATTCATGAAATCGTCGCCGGTAATCACGTCGATAGGCACCGCGGAATCAGTCGCCGTGCGCCCCTCTACACGGGTTCCGATGGTAACCACTTCCTCGATCAGCTCCTCTGCACCAACAGGTACAGCAGCCGCAGTAATTGCCAGTGCGAGTAGAGTTTTGGTTCTCAGTGAGTTCTTGCTCGTCATAGAAGCCTTCCATTAGCTCATTGATTTATCGTTTTTTATCGATGCATGAAATGCACCGTGAGAGACTCAGTGGAAGTTTTGCAAGAACCATGACAGCTTTTCCGCACGCTACGGAAAACCACTTTTCTGTACAGCGAGGACCTGCCCAAGCTGCCAATTTAGTAGAAACTGAACACTTTTCTTCAGCAGACGCTGAAAACTTTAAAAGGTACGTACTTTTATCCAGTGGAGGGCGGGGAATTCAACTTATATGCACGAGAAGCCTGGTCAGCTTAATGACCCAGGGATTTCTGCCGCACACTTGTGCACCAAATCGCAAAAAATTCAGTTAAAAAATGGTGCAAAAAAGAACGATTAGATGCCAATCAGGGTGTCGGAATCAACTTGGAGACAGGACGCAATCAAGTTGCGCTTACAGAAGTCATAGCGGCTGGCAAAGCTCAGGAAGTTTTCCGGTCCCAGTAACTGTCGAGTGATGTCTTTCACAGCCAGGCCACTTTCCCGCAGGTCGCGCGCGCGCCCGGCGAGGTCGAGCAAGTAATCATATTTTTGCCGCAACTTTTCCCGGCCGTCTTTCACAACACCGCGGTGGGGGCAAAGGAGCACTTCAAAATCCAGCGCCAGTACCCGGTGGATGCTCTTCAACAGCGTTGGTACATCCTCTTCCCGGCGCAAAAACTTGAGATAACTGGCTATATACAGGTCGGCGCTGAACAACCAGCCCCGCTGTGGCAGCAAGTAGCAATGCATATCACTGACGTGACCCGGCGTCGCAATGGGTAATACTGGCTCACCGTCGATGCTGATGTTCTGCGGAAGAGTTTCCGGATCTGCCCTGCCCGCACTTCCCCAGACAATTTTCTGTATCAGGGGAATAGAAAAGCCCTTGCGGAGAATGTCCCCGGTTTCCTGCGGCGCCCGGGGGCGAATGCCGGTCAATTTATGAATGGCGCCGGCGTTGCCACTGTGGTCTTCATGATGATGGGTGAGCAGCAGTTGCTGGATGGGACGCTGCTGAATGAAGTCGCGGACGTACTTCCATTGATTCGTCGGGCCGCAGTCGATCAGCGTATCTCCGAGCCGGTAGACAATAAATGAGGTATTGATCCCATGATTAAAACGGCCGACCCGGATACCCTCCAGGTCGCGGTAACGGATGTGATCGAGAACGGACACGGTGGATCCCCATCTGCATTGGCGAGCCTTCTTTGTAAAAGATCCCATGGGGAAATAACATCACGATATCCTTGTTCCGGCGTGACATTTCCGACCCGGCCCGCCCCCGAACATCGGGCACCGGCTACGGTACCCGGGAAAGCGGCTCAGATCTGGCGGGATTGCACGGCTGCTACGATCGGCTCATTGGCATCGGGAAATTCATACTGCGACAGATCATCCACCGCCACCCAGGCCAACGACTGACCTTCCACCCCGCGGGCTTCACCGCTGAATTCGGTGACCTCCCAGGTGTCCAGCAGCACGGTTTTCTCCGGGTACTCGTATCTCACTTCAATCAGCGCCGACAACGCCTGAATATCAATCGCCAACTCCTCACGAAGCTCGCGCGCCAGCGCCTGCTGTACCGTTTCACCATCTTCGACCTTGCCACCGGGAAACTCCCAGCGTCCGCCCATATGCAAATGGTCCGGCCTTTTCGCCAGCAGGATTCGGCCATCAGCGCGCCGAACGACACCCACGGCAACATGCACAACCTTACCCATCAGGTGCGATACTCCGCATTGATGGTCACATACTCGTGGGAAAAGTCGCAGGTCCAGATATGTTCACAAGCATCGCCACGCTGCAGGTCCACCACAATAGTGAAGTCAGCCTGCGCGAACACCTTCTGCCCGGCTTCTTCGGTATACCCGTCTGCACGGCCACCGTTTTCCACAATCTGGATATCATCAAGGAAAATACTGATTTTACTGGTATCCAGGTTTTCGATACCGGCATTGCCTACCGCCATCACAAGACGCCCCCAGTTTGGATCCGATGCATACAGCGCGGTTTTGACCAACGGGGATTCACCAATTTCAAAGGCGACCGCCAGGGCTTCCTGACTGGTCGCCGCGTTATTGACCTGCACCGTGACAAACTTTGTGGCACCTTCACCGTCGCGCACAATCGCCTGGGCCAATTCAATATGAACCTCTTCAATAGCCGCCTTTAGACGCAGGAAGTCTTCACTGGCTCCGTCATCAATGAGCGTGCCGGTCGCGCCGCTGGCGATCAATACACAGGCGTCGTTCGTCGAGGTATCCCCATCCACACTGATCCGGTTAAAGGAAGCCCCGACAGCGTCTTTCACGAGCTGATCCAGCAATGGTTGCGCTACCGCCGCATCCGTTGCTACATACGCCAGCATGGTCGCCATATTCGGCTGGATCATTCCGGCACCCTTGGCAATGCCCGTGATGACAATATCTTCGCCGGCAATGTGTACCTTGCGTGACGCAGTTTTGGGACGGGTATCGGTGGTCATAATGGCTTTCGAGGCGGAGTCCCAACCATCGGCAACCAGGCCAGCTACCGCTGACGGAATGGCATCCAGAATTTTGTGCACAGGCAAATGCTCACCGATCACTCCGGTACTGAAAGGCAATACCTGCCGCGGTGCGATACCCAGTGCGGATGCTACGCCGGCACAACACTGCCTGGCATTATCCAGTCCCTTTTCCCCGGTCGCCGCGTTCGCATTACCAGCGTTGATCAGCAGCGCGCGCACCCCACCTTCAGCAATATGCTCTTTCGCCACGATCACCGGCGCCGCACAAAAAGCATTTTGGGTAAAGGTTGCAGCGACACTCGCCCCTTCCGCGATTTCAATCAACAGCAGGTCATCTCGCTGCCATTGCTTGATTTGAGCGGGAACAGAAGCCAAACGAATTCCGGGTACCTGCGGCAGAGACTGCGCCATGAATATAGCCTTCTCAAAATATGGATAGAAAGCGGATTATATAAACCACTCAGCGCAAACAAAAAGGCCCACTGGGTTCAGTGGGCCTTTTTTGTATTTGCCTGACCTGATGTCAGGCCATCCACCACTTCACGGCGTGGTCGATGAAGTCAGCTTGCCATGACATTGCTTGTACTTTTTACCAGAGCCACACGGGCAGGGATCATTGCGCCCTACCTTTGGTCCGCGACGCATGGCCGCTTGCGGATCACTCGCTTCGGCGGCTTCCGCTTCCGGCATGGCAGATGCCTGCGCGTGTTGCAGGTCTAGCTGCTGACGGCGCTGGGCTTCCAGACGGCGCTGCTCCATCTCTTCCATCTGCTCACGGGTCATCGGCTCGACATGGGCGAGTACCCGTACAACTTCATGCTTGAGGCTATCGAGCAGACTCTGGAACAAATGGAAAGACTCGCGCTTGAACTCCTGCTTGGGGTTCTTGTTGGCGTAAGCACGCAAGCCAATACCCGCACGCAGGTGATCCATACTGGACAGGTGCTCTTTCCACAACTGATCCAGCACCTGCAACATGACCTGACGCTCAATGGTCGGCATCAGGTTGGCGTCACCGGTAGACTCGGCAATGCGCTCAAGCTTCTGGCTATAGGCATCCTGAGCAGCAGTAACGATCTTCGCACGCAGGCTCTCTTCATGCAGAGTGCGGTCTTCATCCAGCCATTGCTGAATCGGCAGCTGCAGTCCCAGCTCGCCGGCCAATTGAGTTTCGAGCCCGGGGACATCCCACTGCTCTTCCACACTGTGTGGCGGCACGAATCCGGAAATCAACTCGTTTACGACATCGTCGCGAATGGCAGCAATCGTGTCACTGATATTTTCGGCTTCCAGCAATTCGTTGCGCTGGGAGTAAATCACCTGACGCTGGTCGTTGGCGACATCATCGTATTCCAGCAGTTGCTTACGGATATCGAAGTTGCGGCCTTCCACCCGGCGCTGCGCTTTTTCGATCGCGTTGGACACCATACGGTGCTCAATCGCTTCGCCGCGCTCCATACCCAGCATCTGCATAAAGTTCTTCACCCGGTCGGAGGCAAAGATACGCATCAGGTTATCTTCCAGTGACAGGTAGAAACGGGTCACACCCGGGTCGCCCTGGCGACCGGCCCGGCCACGCAACTGGTTGTCGATCCGGCGGGATTCGTGACGCTCGGTACCGATGATATGCAGGCCACCAGCCTCGATCACGGTATTGTGGCGCGCCTTCCAATCGGCCTTGATCGCAGCGATTTCTTCCGCCGTTGCCGCGCGCTCTTCACGCTCCTGCAACTCTTCCAGTTCTGCTTCCCAGTTGCCCCCCAGCACGATATCGGTACCGCGACCGGCCATATTGGTAGCAATGGTGACCGTGCCCGGCCGGCCGGCCTGAGCAATGATTTGCGCTTCTTTTTCGTGGAACTTGGCGTTCAGCACCTGGTGATCAATCTTGGCTTTCTGCAGCAGTCGAGACATCTCTTCGGAAGTCTCGATAGACGCAGTACCGACCAGAATCGGCGCTTTTTTATCGCGACAGTATTTGATGTCTTCGATGATCGCTTCGAGCTTTTCATCTTTGGTCAGGTATACCAGGTCATTGAGGTCTTCCCGCTGCTTCGGCTTGTTAGTGGGGATCACCACCACGTCGAGGCCGTAGATCTGGCGGAACTCAAAGGCTTCAGTGTCCGCAGTACCAGTCATACCGGACAGCTTGGGATAGAAACGGAACAGATTCTGGAAAGTGGTCGATGCCAGGGTCTGGCTCTCACTCTGGATCTGTACGTTTTCCTTGGCTTCCAGCGCCTGGTGCAGGCCTTCGGAAAGGCGGCGGCCAGGCATGGTGCGACCGGTGTGCTCGTCGATCAGGACAACCTGGCCATTCTGGACGATGTAGTCCACATCTTTGTTAAACAGTACATGGGCGCGCAGTGCAGCATTGACGTGGTGCAACAAGCCCAGGTTACCCGGCGCGTACAGGGATTCGTCTTCTTTAAGCAGCCCCATGCGTACCAGCAGATCCTCGATCAGCTGGTGACCGTCTTCAGACATTTCCACCTGACGGGTCTTTTCGTCCACCGTGTAATGGCCCTCACCGCCCTCTTCAGCGCGCTCCAGCTGGGGAACCAGCTTGTTCATCGCCATATACAGGTGCGAAGAGTCTTCCGCGGCGCCTGAGATAATCAGGGGGGTACGCGCTTCGTCGATCAGAATGGAATCCACCTCATCGACAATCGCGAAGTTCTGCGGACGCTGTACGCGATCCTCCTTGCGCAGCACCATATTGTCGCGCAGGTAGTCGAAGCCGAATTCGTTGTTGGTACCGTAGGTAATGTCCGCCTGGTATGCAGCCTGCTTGTCTTCCGGGTACTGCTGGGACACTACAACGCCAACAGTGAGGCCCAGGAACTCATATACCGGGCGCATCCAGTTGGCATCGCGGCTGGCGAGGTAATCGTTCACCGTTACGATGTGGACACCCTTACCTTCCAGGGCGTTGAGGTAGGCGGGAAGCGTTGCTACCAGCGTCTTACCTTCACCGGTACGCATCTCTGCAATACGCCCTTCGTGCAACGTCATACCGCCGATCATCTGCACATCAAAATGGCGCATGCCCAGGGCACGGTCACCGGCCTCGCGCACAGCGGCGAATGCCTCGGGAAGCAGCTGATCCAGAGTCTCGCCGTTTTCCAGGCGCTGCTTGAACTCATCAGTTTTGGCTTTTAGTGCGGCGTCATCCAGCGCCTTGTATTCCTCTTCCCACGCGTTGATCTTGGCGACCACCTTGCGCATGCGCTTGAGCTCGCGGTCATTTTTTGAACCGAAGACCGTTTTTATCAGTTTGCCAATCATTATTCAGAAACCACATTAATGCTGAGTGTGCCCGTGGCGAATTGCCACAGGGGCCCTGCGAAGGATGCAAGTAAACAGGAAGGCGCCAGCGGCCGCAACTCCCGCGGAAATTCCAGGGCCATCGCAGAAGCAACGGGCGCCAATGACGCCCGCTGTGCAATGATAGAGGATAGTTGTTATCTGCCGGTGCGGCGGATGTAGGTGGCGGGGTCTACCGGACGGTTATTCTTGTAGACTTCGAAATGCACGTGAGGGCCGGTGGAACGACCACTTGATCCCATTAGGGCAATCACCTGCCCTTTCTTGACCACGTCACCCAGCTTGACCTTGATCTCGCTGTTGTGACCGTAGCGGGTGGCATAACCATTGCCGTGATTGATTTCTACCAGTTGACCGTAACCAGAACGGCTCTCCGCCCAGGTGACAACGCCAGCGGCAACGGAAACCACATCAGAGCCGTTTTTGCCGGCAAAATCGACACCCTTATGCCAGGAACGGCGACCACTGAAGGGGTCAGTGCGGTACCCGTAACGGGAAGACATCCAGCCCCGGGTAATCGGGCGGCCAGCGATAAACTGCTCATCCTGCAACTGGCGACGTGCCATCAGTGTCTCAAGAGTGGACAGTTGCATTTGGCGATCTTCGATCTGGTCGGAAAGATCTCCAATAACATCGAGGAATTCTGGAGGCTGGTAAGGTAGCTCACTGGCCCCGGCAATACCCGAATCTTCCGGGCCACCTACAGCGGGCATAGCGCCGAACTGGAATTCACCCTCGTCAAGTTTCGCTATTGTGGTGAGGCGTTCACCGAGGGCATCAAGGCGGGTCAGGCGGGCCTGCATTTCTGCCAGCTTCACCGTCAGTGCAGTCAGTTGCTCGCGCGCTTCGCGATCTGCATCATCGATCTGGCCCTGCTGCTTGCGCAGCGCCTTGTTCCAGGCCTTCACTGCGCGGGCGTCAAACAGGTCTGACTCGGCAACCGGCATATTGGCACCAAGCCATAGCGCGCCCACCGGCAACCCCAACAGGCAGAGTCCGAGCAAAGCTTTGCTCAGCCCACCGAAGTTGAAGCTGCGAGAGACGCCACTGCGCTCATTGACCAGAATTACTTTCATATCAGGCGTGCAAGACTTGCGACTATTCGTTGTTTTAATCGTTTTTGCACCACAATGGTGCCGGGACCGTCGCTTCCTGCTTTGTCCCACGCCTTCCTGCTGGCTGAAGTGCTGCCAATGTATCACTCACCGGCGGCTAAAAATCCCCACAAACGCACAGTTTCCAGTGTCGCCGAATCCTGCGGCGGTGATGGTGTTACCAATAAATACTGGAAGCGTAAAAAAGCCGGCAATTTTCGTGCCGGCTTTTACTGAGAAGTGCTTACCCTGTCCTTACACCGCCAGAATCGGCTTGACGTAAGAGATGGGCGCCTCTTGCTCACCTTCGAAAGTCACCATTTCCCAGGCATCTTCCTGAGCCATCAGGGTTCGCAGTGACTTGTTATTCAGTGCGTGGCCTGATTTGAAGGCCTTGAACTCACCGATAACACTGGTACCCAGCAGGTACAGGTCACCGATGGCATCCAGAATTTTGTGTTTCACAAACTCGTCTTCGTAGCGCAGACCGCCTTCGTTCAGGATGCGGTACTGGTCGATTACGATCGCGTTATCCACACTGCCGCCCTGAACCAGACCTTTGGAGCGCAGGTATTCGATTTCGTGCATGAACCCAAAAGTACGTGCGCGGCTTACCTCTTTTACAAAAGAAGTACTGGAGAAATCTACCGAAGAGCTCAGGTTACGCCCCTGGAATACAGGGTGGTCAAAATCGATTGTGAAAGAGACCTTGAAGCCATTGAACGGCAGGAAGCTGGCAACCTTGTCGCCTTCTTCAACCGTGATCGGCTTCTTGATACGCAGGAATTTCTTGGGAGCAGCCTGCTCCTGAATACCTGCGGATTGAATCAGAAATACGAATGGACCCGCACTGCCGTCCATAATCGGCACTTCCTGCGCGGAAAGCTCGATGATGGCGTTATCAATGCCCAGACCGGCCATGGCAGACAGCAGGTGCTCAACGGTAGCGATACGAACATCACCCTTGACCAACGTAGTGGACAGCAGGGTGTCGCCAACGTTTTCAGCACGCGCCTCAATCTCAACCACCGGATCCAGGTCGACCCGACGGAACACAATGCCACTGTTAACGGGAGCCGGCTTAAGGGTCAAAACGACCTTTTTGCCGGTATGCAGGCCTACGCCAGTAGCCCGAATAGCGTTTTTGAGAGTGCGCTGTTTGATCATCTATATCCAGGTTCCCATTCGGTGGGCTGCGTCCAAATCGCAGCGAGCCGGCGATACTAACAGAAATTGAGCGCCAAAACCATACACAACCATCTGGTCATGGACACACTTCTGCTCCAGTCACCTATCCAGCATAGCCCAGCGCAAAGACTCAAGCGCCAAACCAGCTCACAATAGTGGTACAAATTGTACCCGGTTACCGGCGAATTCGCGGTTAAATAATGTAAACCCTAAATACTAATACTCGCCGGTCACCTGTCTCCGGGCAAACCCGGCACCTGTCGCCCCCAATCCACGCCCTGTCACAGCCAGTCAGCTGCTGACAAACCACGCCACAAGCTTAGTGGTTATTCATACTTTAGTAATAGTCTGAGCGTGTCTATGTATTGTCTAGCTGCTAAACAGCTTTTTAGTAGCTTTCTATGCTATCCAACTTTTATCCAATTTCACTTCCTGTCCACCTTCCGTGGCGGCAACAACTTTCTATCCAGCTATTTCCCTGCTGTCATTGTCCTGTCGCCGAGAACCTGAAAGCGGTCCCGGAGCGGGCAGAGACCCGGCCACGAAGGCCGGGAATGGACATGAGCAGTTTCTCCGCCCCACTCCGGGGGCTGGGTCAGTCTGCCTGCCGGCGCAGGAATGCCGGAATATCCAGGTATTCCATATCCTGATCGGCCGGGTTCATAGCCGGCATCGCGCGTTTTGGACGCTCGCTTTCCGCGCGGTTACGCACCTCCTGCTGAGTTTCACGAACGGACTCAGTCGGGGCTGCAGCGCGGGCAGATTCACGAGGTTCAGCGCGGCGCGTGTTGTCGACCACTTTGGTAGGACGTGCCACCTGGGCGCCGGCTTCACCAAGACCTGCGGCAACTACAGTTACACGCATCTCATCGCCCAGCTTGTCGTCCACGGCAGTACCGATAACCACGGTGGCCTCATCGGAAGCGATTTCCTGCACAATCGAACCCACTTCCGAGTATTCACCCAGGGTCAGTTCCTGGCAACCGGCCTCTTCACTGCCGGTAATGATGTTGACCAGGATACCGCGAGCACCCTGCAGGTTGACGTTGTCGAGCAGCGGGCTACGAACGGCCTTCTCCGCCGCTTCGCGGGCCCGGTTTTCACCAACTGCGGCGCCGGAACCCATCATTGCCATACCCATTTCGGACATAACAGTGCGAACATCCGCGAAGTCGACGTTCATGATACCCGGGCGGATCATCAGGTCCGCGATACCCTGCACTGCACCCAGCAACACATTGTCGGCTTCTTTATATGCCGCTTTCATGGTGATCTTGTTGCCCAGTACTTCCAGCAGGCGATCATTCGGGATTGTGATCAGGGAATCGACCTTGTCGCGCAGCTCGAGGATACCCTCTTCTGCGACCAGTGCGCGCTTGCGGCCTTCGATCATGAAGGGGCGAGTCACGACGGCAACGGTCAAAATACCCAGGTCCTTGGCGATCTCGGCTACGATCGGTGCACCACCGGTACCGGTACCACCACCCATACCCGCAGTAATGAACACCATGTCAGCACCGCTCAGAACATCCGCGATTCGGTCGCGGTCTTCCAGTGCCGACTGACGGCCAACATCGGGATTCGCGCCAGCACCCAGACCGCGGGTAATCGTATTGCCCAGCTGGATGATGGTGTGCGCTTCCACGTCCTTCAGCGCCTGTGCGTCAGTATTCGCGCAGATGAAATCCACTCCATCCACATCGCAGGCGATCATGTGCTTGACGGCGTTACCACCACCGCCGCCGACACCGATCACTTTTATTACAGGCTTGTCCTGTACGCTGTCTACGAGTTCGAACATTGCTGTTCCCCTTTTTTGCTCATGTCAAATTTTGATTATCGATCCTGGAGCCTACGCCCGATTCAGAGGTTCCCTCTGAACCAGTGCTTCACCTTGTCCCACCAGGGGTTTTCATCCCGCTGCACCCTGGGTGGTCCGCTCTTCCGCTCTTCGGACTTGATGGCATACATCAGCAAGCCGACGCCGGTTGAATAAATCGGGTTACTGACAATATCGGTCAACCCTGAAATACCTTGAGGCACAGCCAGTCGAACCGGCATATGGAAAATCTCCTCAGCCAGTTCCACTGCACCTTCCATTTTTGAAGATCCGCCGGTCAGCACGATGCCGGCAGCGCACAGATCTTCAAATCCGCTCCGACGGAGTTCCGCCTGTACCAGCGTGAACAACTCGTCGTAACGCGGCTCTACCACTTCCGCCAAAGCCTGCCGGGAAAGGTCGCGGGGTGCACGATCACCAACGCTTGGCACCTTGATGGTTTCCCCTTCACGGGCCAGCTTCGCCAGTGCGCAGGCGTATTTGATTTTCAGGTCTTCCGCGTGCGGCGTCGGCGTCCGCAGCGCCATGGCGATATCATTGGTCACCTGGTCGCCCGCAATCGGAATGACTCCAGTGTGGCGAATGGACCCCCCGGTAAACACAGCGATGTCCGTGGTACCACCACCGATATCCACCATGCACACACCAAGCTCTTTTTCATCATCCGTCAACACCGCATAGCTGGATGCCAGCTGTTCCAGAATGATGTCTTCCACTTCTAGGCCGCAGCGACGGATACATTTTTCAATATTTTGCGCCGCATTCACCGCACCACTAACCAGGTGAACCTTGGCCTCAAGGCGCACACCCGACATACCCAGAGGTTCTTTCACACCTTCCTGACTATCAATCAGGTATTCCTGCGGCAAGGTGTGCAGTATTTTCTGGTCCGCTGGAATTGCCACTGCGCGCGCGGCATCTATTACCCGGTCCAGGTCCTGCTGGGTAACTTCGCGATCCTTGATCGCCACAATTCCATGCGAGTTGAGGCTGCGAATATGACTACCGGCGATACCGGCGTAGACGGAGTGAATTTCACATCCCGCCATCAGTTCTGCTTCTTCCACTGCGCGCTGAATGGACTGCACCGTCGATTCGATATTCACGACCACGCCGCGCTTCATACCGGTAGAACGATGCGAGCCAATACCCACAACGGTAAGTGAACCATCCCCGGCTACCTCTCCCACGATCGCCACCACCTTTGAGGTGCCGATATCGAGTCCGACGATCATGCGGGGATCTGTTGACTGTGTCATTTGATTTCAACCTCGCTGAGCAACTGCTCCGTCCCGCATTTACCATGCTGGGCCAGCGCAACACTCACCTTTTTATCTGCTTAATTGTTGTCTGCTTCTAATTTTTTCCATTCCACCGCAACTGCGTTGTTATAACGGGTATCCACTCCCGCCACTTTTTGCAGATGCGGTGCCAGTACACCGCGGGTCAGACTCAGGAAGCGATCAACACGCTCCAACAGCTCGTCATGCCCCAATTGCAACTGGATGCCACTAACCAACTCCAGTTGCCAGCCCGCCAGGTCATCAAACGAAAGCCGGCGAACCTCCATATCCTTTGTGGTGAGCAAACCGGCCAGCGCCTGATACTGCGCCATGATCCGCCCGACCAGTTCCGAGTCCCCCGCCAATTCGGGGAGCCGCAGCTCCTGCATCTGCTCCGGTCTCGGCAACAGCTCGCCGCTGGCAATCAGTAGGCGATCCTCACCCCATATCGCCAGCGGTTGCGCTTCCTCCACCGTGACCTCAACACCGTTGGGCCAGTGGCGACTTACCGACGCGTTGATGATCCATGGATTGCCCATCAACGCGCTGCGCATTCCTTCAATGTCCAGTGAAAAGAACCCGCGCCGCAAAAAGGGCAGCAGGATATCTTCCACTTCACGTTCCGTCACCGCCCGAAAAGGCCCTTTGACCCTTACATCTTCCAGCGCATCAACTCGACTCAGTTCTTCAACCGGGGCTTGCTGCCAAAGCCAGTGAGCGCTGTACCCAAGTCCGGCGGCAACAAGCAACAAACCACCGGTTAGCAATACCGGCCGTAATACGCCAGCAACCGATCGTTCGGAACCTGATCTCGGCAAAGCTCGGGCACCCCGAACCGCGCCTTTTCCCGCACGGCTCTTGCGCCGTTCTTTTTTACTTTTGGCTTCGCTCACGCAGGCACCGAAACTTATTTTTCCCCGGCCGGCTTATCGCTCAGGCGTAAATCTGCAAGCTGTTGAGCCAAACCACCGACGTTACCGGCGCCCTGGGTCAGGACGATATCGCCGGGTTCCAGCAAATCCGTCAATACCGGCGGTACCTGCTCTACTTTTTCAACAAAAACCGGATCTACCTGCCCGCGATTACGAATACTCCGTGCGAGTGTGCGCCCATCAGCACCCGGGATCGGCGCTTCACCTGCGCTATATACATCCAATAGGACCAGCTTGTCGACTTGTGAAAGCACCTGAACAAAATCTTCAAACAGATCGCGCGTCCGGGTATAGCGGTGCGGTTGATAAACCATCACCAGCCGACGCTCAGGCCAACCGTCTCGAACCGTCTTTATCGTCGCAGCAACTTCGCGCGGGTGGTGACCGTAGTCATCCACCAACATGACTTTTTCTGCATCGGCATCACTGGATACCTGATAGTCGCCATAAATCTGAAACCGACGACCCACGCCCTGAAAACCTTTCAGCCCTTCGCGGATCGCCTCATCGCTGACACCTTCTTCTGTAGCAACCGCAATAGCAGCCGTAGCATTCAATACATTGTGAATGCCGGGTACGTTGACACAAACATCCAGCTTGCTGCCGTCTGGTCGCGCTACCGAAAAGAAACTGCGCAGTGGCTCCTGGCGTACATCGCTGATTCGGAAATCATTCTCTTCATCGAATCCGTAGGTGGTAACCGGACGGGCGAACTTCGGTATCACTTCCTGCACATTGGCATCGTCACCACAGACCACGGCCAGGCCATAGAATGGCAGGTTATGTACGAAGTCGATAAAAATCTGCTTCACTTTCTCGAAATCGCCGCCGTAGGTCTCCATATGGTCAGCGTCGATATTGGTAATAACCGTGACCATCGGCTGTAAGTGCAGGAAAGACGCGTCGCTTTCATCCGCTTCAGCAATCAGGTAACGGCTTTCACCCAGCGCCGCATTCGCGCCAGCGCTATTCACCAAACCACCAATGACAAATGTCGGATCCTTTTTATCCGCGGCGAAAATTGACGCAATCAAGCTGGTGGTCGTTGTCTTGCCGTGGGTGCCCGCCACCGCGATACCGTAGCGATAGCGCATGAGCTCACCCAGCATTTCCGCCCGCCGCACCACCGGGATACGGTTTTCGCGCGCAGCGATCAGCTCGGGGTTATCGCCGTAAATAGCGGATGAATTCACCACCACATCCACATCGCGTACATTGTCCGCGGTGTGACCAATCTGAACCTTCACTCCCAGTCCGCGCAGCCTTTCAGTTACCTTGCTGTCGCGCAGATCAGAACCGGAAACTTCATATCCCTGGTTCTGCAGTACTTCCGCAATACCGCTCATACCGGCACCGCCTACACCAATAAAGTGGATCCGGCGAATACGGCGCATTGCCGGCACACGGTAGTTGCCCTCGTCACTCACGGCCTGACTGTATTTGGATTTATCTAGAGACATATCAACACCCCATCTCTTCGCGACAAACGGCAATCACCTGCTCTGTCGCATCAGGCTTGGCAACCTTTCGTGCCGCTTCAGCCATGGCCAATAATTTGTTTGGTTCGGCGAAGAGACCTCGAAGGATCCCTGCCAGCTGATCCGCATCGAGATCGTCTTGCTGAATCACCATCGCGGCCCCGGCTTGCGCCAGCCACTCACCATTTTTCGTCTGGTGGTCATCGATTGCGAACGGAAATGGCACCATGATTGCCCCGACGCCAGCCGCGGCGATTTCCGATACCGTCAGCGCCCCGGAACGGCAGATCACCAGGTCTGCACTTTCATATGCCGCCGCCATATCAGAGATAAAAGGCACCACCTCCGCTGCGACCTGCACCCGTTCATACGCCTCCCGGGCTACGTCGAGATGCCTTTGACCGGCTTGGTGCACGACATCCGGACGCAGGTCACTATCCAGTCTGGCCAGGGCCTGTGGCACCAACTCATTGATCGCCACGGCTCCCAGACTTCCGCCCAAAACCAGAAGGCGCAGCGGTTGACGCTTGGCAACCCGTTCCGAAGGCGCAGGCAAAGCCGCGATTTCACTACGCACCGGGTTCCCTACCTGTGTCGCCGCAGGCAATCCGCTTGGAAATGCCTCCAGTACCCGTGAGGCAATACGGGCGAGCAAGCGGTTGGTTGTACCGGCAACCGCGTTCTGCTCATGAATAATCAATGGAATGCCGCTAAGCCTTGCCGCAACGCCGCCGGGACCAGTAGCAAATCCACCAAAACCCAGTACGGCATCTGGAGCGACCGCTTTTACCACTCGACGCGCCTGCATAATCGCTTTGCTGATCTGCCATGGCGCCTTCAGCAAAGCTCCACGGCCGCGTCCACGAACCCCTTCCACACTGATAAAGTGGAGCGGAATCTCTGCGGCCGGAATCAGCTGTGACTCAATTCCACGCTGAGTCCCAAGCCATTCAATTTCAGCCCCCTGTGCCTGTAGCGCCTTTGCTACCGCTAACGCCGGGAACACATGACCGCCGGTTCCTCCGGCCATCACCAGAAACTTTTTGCCCTCGAAGGGTTTATCCAGCGCAACTGATTCTGCCACTACGCTGCCTCCCCTGTTTTGCGGTCGCCCAATTGCAGGGGATTAAAGATCGGCAACTTGCTGATTGTTCCCCCTGACTTCTTTTCTCCCGGCTTTTCATTCAATTCTTTCTGTACTCGCCACGCTATCGCGAATAACGCGCAACACACCACCAGGCTGCTGCCGCCAGAGCTGACGAATGGCAAAGTAAGCCCTTTGGTGGGCAGCAATCCAGAGGCGACGCCCATATTTACAAAGGCCTGCCCGGCAATCAGTACCGCAATCCCGAAGGTCAACAGCGCGGCAAAAAATGCCTGTTGAACCAGGGCTTTCTTGACCAGGCGCAACAGCGACCAGGTCAGCAGGGCGTAAAGTCCGATCACGGTCAGGCCACCGAACATGCCCCACTCTTCGGCCAGAATGGCGAACACGAAGTCCGTATGGGCTTCGGGCAGATAAAATAACTTTTGCACACTGTTACCGAGACCGACGCCAAACCACTCCCCGCGGCCGAAAGCAATCAGCGACTGAGTGAGCTGGTAGCCACCGCTAAACTGCTCGCCCCACGGATCAAGGAAGGTTGTCAGGCGCTGCAACCGGTACGGGCTGATCAATGCCATCAACGCCAGGCCACAAGCGGCCAATCCCACCAGTAAAAAGGTGTGGGGCAAGCGGGCACCAGCCAGAAATACCATCGCTAATGCGGTACCGGAGATCACCACCACCGACCCAAAATCCGGCTCCAGCAACAGTAAAATCGCCACAAAACCCAGCACCGAAATCGGCACCATGAAACTGCTCCAGTGCCTCAATTTTTCATGGCGCCGGGTCAGGAAGCTGGCAAAGAAAATCAGACAGCAAAACTTTGCTACCTCTGCTGGCTGCACCGTCACCGGACCCAGGGCAATCCAGCGCATACTGCCGTTAACGCTGCGCCCGATTCCAGGAATCAAAACCAGTACCAACAAACCTACGGCAAAGATCAGTAACGTCCAGGACAGGTTTGACCAGGCCTCCAGGGAAATCCGGCTCACGACCAGTGCGCCGGTCGCGCCGGCCGCTAAAAACACCAGGTGACGTTTCAGGAAATACCAGGGGTCGTTATATACGTCGGCAGCAAATGCGATCGAAGCGGATGCCACCATAACCACACCAATACTCGCCAGGGCAATAATACAAAACGGCAAAACCCAATCGTAGTTATCCCGTCCGATGTCGGAGCCCGCTGCAGCCAAAGCCTTCGGTGACTTTTTATCGGTGCGGCTCATCGTCCCCCCCCGTGCCGGTCCACGGAAACAGCGCTGCCCAAACGATTTACCGCACCGCGGAAGTCTTCACCACGCGCTTCAAAATTCTTGTACATATCGAAGCTGGCACAGGCCGGCGACAGCAATACGTAATCTCCCGGTCTCGCCATGTCGAGCGCGATGCTCACCGCCTCATCCATAGTTTGCGCTGACTGTTGACTTACCAAACCTTCGAACACACTGGCAATTTTGTCGCCATCGACACCAATGGTAACCAGGCCGCGGAGCGCGGAAGCCGCTTCTGCCAATGGCGTAAAGTCTGCGCCTTTACCATCGCCGCCAGCGATCAGTACAATTTTTCGGCTGTCTGTGGCCAGCCCCTCCAGTGCGGCCCTGGTCGCGCCTACATTCGTGCCTTTGGAGTCATTCACAAATGTCACGTCACTGAAATCGGCCACCCGTTCGCAGCGATGAGTCAAACCCGCAAACGTGCGCAACACTGACAACATTGCTTCCATCGGCAGATTGACGGCATTACCGAGCGCAAGTGCCGCCAGCGCATTGGCGATATTGTGGCTACCCACCATCGCCATCTCACTCGCAGGCATCAATTTGTTCGCGCCGCGCGCCAACCACTGCTCACCATCGTCCTCAATCACACCAAACTGCTGCAGGTCTGGTCTTTCCAACCCAAAGCTCCACTCCTGATGCCCTTTGGCAAGAGGCCCACGGGTAAGAGGGTCCGCGCGATTGACCACCAGCTGTTTTGCATTGCGGTAAATCCGCTGCTTCGCCTGGTGATAGGCCGCGAGCGTTGGGTAGCGGTCCATATGGTCGGCGCTAAGATTCAGAATGGTCGCAGCGTCGGGTGCAAGGCTGGAGGTGGTTTCCAGCTGGAAGCTGGAAAGCTCCAACACAAACAGCTGAGGCAGTGGTTGCGACAACAGATCCAGTACCGGCACGCCGATATTTCCACCCACTTTTACATCAATGCCTGCCGCTTCGGCCATAAGGCCCATCAACGTAGTGACTGTGCTTTTACCGTTGGAACCGGTAATCGCAACAACCTTTGGCTTTTCTGCCAGCTTCAGTAGCTCACGGGCGAAGAGCTCAATATCCCCAATAGCGGGAATCCCCGCGCGAATGGCTTCTGCAATATCGGGCTGGGCCAGTGCTATGCCGGGACTCACGATGAGCTCGCTCGCTGCCAGCAGGGTTTCACGCTCAAGCGTACCGCACTGTACAGGCACGTTCGGAAACTCGCGCTGAAAAGACTCCAGTCCCGGCGGCTGCGCGCGACTATCGACAACAACCGGAGAAAAACCCTGGCGCACGAGAAAGCGCACCACCGATTGCCCGGTAGCGCCCAGTCCGATCACCACTTTTTTCTCTGAAGTCGCAATGAGATTCATAGTCTCGTTGTCAGCCTGTTGTTGTTATTTCAATTAGCGAAGTTTCAGGGTCGCCAGACCGGCCAGCACCAGAACGACAGTAATAATCCAGAAACGAACAATAACGCGCGGCTCCGGCCAGCCTTTCAATTCGAAATGATGGTGCAGCGGAGCCATACGGAAAATACGCTTGCCGGTCAGCTTGAATGAGGCCACCTGCAGAATCACCGAAACGGTCTCCATGACAAACACACCGCCCATAATGAACAGTACAATTTCATGGCGGGTGATAACCGCGATAATTCCCAGCGCGGCTCCCAGCGCCAAAGCACCCACATCCCCCATAAACACCTGTGCGGGATAGGTGTTAAACCATAGGAACCCTAGCCCCGCGCCCCCCAATGCGGCACAAAACACGGCGAGCTCACCGGCACCCGAAATAGATGGAATGTGCAGGTAATTCGCAAACTCCACGTGCCCGACCAGATAGGCAATAACACCCAGAGCACCGCCCACCATCACTGACGGCATAATCGCAAGCCCGTCGAGGCCATCGGTTAAATTGACCGCATTACTGGTACCGACCACTACGAAATAGGTGAGCAAGATGAACGTTATCGGTCCCAGGTTGATCGCAATATCCTTGAAAAAGGGCACGAACAACTGGGTTTCCGCCGGCGATGTTGCCGTCATATAGAGATAAATCGCCGCACCCAGCCCGGCTACCGATTGCCAAAAATATTTCCAGCGCGCGATCAGTCCCCGGGAGCTCTTTTCAACCACTTTTTTGTAATCGTCGACAAAGCCCACCGCCCCGAATACAAAGGTCACCAGCAGGGTTACCCACACGTAGCGGTTGCTCAGGTCAGACCAAAGCAGCGCTGCAGAAAAAATCGCGGCCAGAATCAGTGTTCCGCCCATTGTCGGCGTACCGGATTTACTCAGGTGCGACTGGGGGCCGTCGTCACGCACCGCCTGACCGACCTGCAACCGATTAAGCCAGGTAATCATCCGCGGTCCCACCAGCAGTGAAATGCCCAGAGCGGTAAGCGCCCCCAAAATGGCGCGCACGGTCAGATAGTCAAAGACCGCAAAGCCTTTTATGTACTGTTGTAAAAATTCAGCCAGCCAAAGCAACATCATTCAGCCCTTTTTTTGATTCCCAGTGGTCAGTGCCTGCGCAATCAGTTCCATGCGCGCACTGCGGGAACCTTTCACCAACACCGTGGTGTTCCCATCCAGCTCCGGCGAGAGCGCTTTGATCAGCGCATCACGATCCGGAAAATGTTTTTGTACGTGTTGACGCCCAGCAGCAAAAGCAACAGCCGCAGCAACACTCAATGGACCGAGCGTATACAGTTGATCGATACCGCGCTCCCGCGCCAACTGCCCCATGTCCTTATGTGCCTGGTCAGCTTCCGGTCCGAGCTCGGCCATATCACCGAGCACCAGGATTTTCTTGCCACGGCGCTGAGCCAATAATTCAATCGCCGCCGCTACGGAACCTGGATTCGCGTTGTAGCTGTCATCGATCACCGTGGCACCGGCTATACCAGCGTGAATCTGCAGGCGCCCGCCGACGCCTTGCAGCGCAGACAAGCCGGTTGCAATCTCTTTCACCGGAACACCTGCCGCGTATGCACAGCCTGCAGCAACCAGCGCGTTATGCACATTGTGCTCACCCAGCAGTTTGAGTTGCACCGGGTGAGATACTCCCTCAATTACCAGGTCGAATCCGGCACAGCCGTCATCTGCCACATGAATATTGTCCGCGTGCACATCATGTTGATGGCCCAGGCCGACCTCTATTTTGTGCACGCCTTCCGGAAGCTCACCTCGCCAGTAGCCGGCATAGCGATCATCGGCGTTAATGATGGCCCTTCCGCCCGGTGCCAGCGTTGTGTAGATCTGGCCTTTTGCGGCCGCAATACCATCTACAGAACCAAACCCTTCAACATGCGCCGGCATAACGTTATTGACCGCCGTGATCTCCGGCTTTGCGATCCCACACAGGTAACCAATCTCGTTCGGTCCACTGGCCCCCATTTCCACAATCAGCACCTGGTCATCGGCTGTCAGCGAAAACAGGGTCATGGGCACGCCGAAGTGGTTGTTCAGATTGCCCTGTGTGACGCATACGCGATGCCGCTGACCGAAAATGGCCGCGAGCATCTCCTTTACCGTGGTTTTGCCGCAAGAGCCGGTAACACCGATCACGGGACCGTCAAATTGCTCCCGACAAAGGCGACCAATCTGACCAAGCGCCACGGTTGTGTCTGCCACTACCCACTGTGGTAGCAAAGAGCCATCAATCGCTTTCTCTGTAACCAGACCGAGGACTTTTCCATCGATTTCCGACAGGAAGTCATGCGCATCGAAGTTCTCCCCGCGCAACGCAACAAACAACGCGTCAGAGTCCAGCTTGCGCGTATCTGTGCACACGCGGCCAAAGTCCACCGAGCCATTTTTCAGCTCGCCGCCGAAGCGCTGCTGTAATTGCGACAGTGAGAGAGGACTGATCACTTGCCCGCGCCCTCCTCTTGAGCTGCCCGCTGTTGCAGTGCGTTCCGGGCCTGCTCGCGGTCACAGAAGTGCAGTTTCTCATTTCCGATCAACTGGTAGTCTTCATGCCCTTTACCGGCGATCAAAACCGTATCGCCGGGCGCAGCATTTTCGATTGCAAAACGAATGGCTTTGGCTCGATCCACTTCAACAGAAACCTGCTTGCTCTCCCCGCGGCCATCCGTACCCTGCAGAATGTCGTCTACGATGCTCTGAGGGTTTTCACTCCGGGGGTTGTCACTGGTCACGACCACTCGATCAGCAAGGTCAACGGCAATACTTCCCATAGGTGCACGCTTGCCGGAATCCCGATCACCACCACAACCAAACACACACCAGAGGTTGCCGCGGCAATAAGGCCGCGCAGCTTCCAGCGCCGCGCGCAAGGCGTCGGGAGTGTGGGCGTAATCCACCAGCACACTCACGTCTTCACTACCCGCTACTGCCACGCGCTCCATACGTCCCGGCACTGGCTTGATTTGCGGGAACGCGGCCAGAATATCCTTCAGAGACATACCCGCAGCGGCAACCGCGGCAACCACAGCCAGAGCATTGTGAATATTGAAGTCGCCGATTAGAGGCGCCTTGAGTTCTCCCTCGCCCCACGGCGTAATCAAGTGCAGGGAAAAACCATCTTCCAACCGCTTTAAGTCGCGAATTTGCAGATCGCCGTTTTGCAGCCCGTAGGTAATGACCTTGAGGCCTCGCAATTTACAGCGCTCAACCAACTGAGCGCCAAAAGGATCATCAATATTGATCACGCCGCGCTTCAGCTTGGGCAGGCCAAACAGTTTTTCTTTGGCCGCACCGTAGGCGACCATATTGCCGTGGTAATCCAGGTGATCGCGAGACAGGTTGGTAAACATCGCCGTGTCGAAAACCAGACCGTGCACTCGCCCCTGGGACAGCGAGTGGGAGGAAACCTCCATTGCTGCCGCGCGGGCGCCGGCTTCGTAAAATGCTGCGTAATCCGCCTGCAAGCGCACCGGGTCAGGCGTGGTTAATCCGGTTTCTACGAGATCCACAGTCCCGTCGTGCCACACCCCATTACCGATAGTGCCCATTACCGCAGCGCGGCCAAAGTGTTGCGCCAGCAGCTGGGAAGCCAGATAGGCACAGGTGGACTTGCCGTTGGTACCGGTGACCCCCACCAGGTACATAGACTCTGTCGGCTTGCCATAAAAGCGCGCAGAAATTTCGCCGATGCGCGCCGCGAGCCCGGGCACCGTAACGACCTGTACGCCATCCCGGATTTCGCTACCGACCGTTTCCCCTTCAGCCAACACCACAGCCGCACCGCCGGCGATAGCCGCATCAATGAACTCTCGTCCATCGACCAGGGTTCCACGAATGGCCATAAACACGTCACCCGCTTCCACACGGCGACTATCCAGTGCAACACCAGACACTGCGATATCCGGAATGCCCGCATAACCGGGAACCAGTTCCATCAGGGAAACACTGCGCTTCTGGGCGCCTGCAATCTGTTGCGAAGTCATGACGTGGTACCTCTCTCGTCCAACTGCGTCGCCAGCTGCCGTTCAGCGGGCGCGACTTCCTCCGGCGGCACTTGCAGTAATCGCATAGCGCCGGACATTACCTTGCCAAATACCGGAGCAGCCACTTCGCCGCCGTAGTATTTAGAGTGGCTGGGATCATCAATCACGACCACAGCGGCCAAACGCGCGTTCTGCGCCGGGACAAATCCTGCAAAGACCGAACGGTAGCGGTTATCCGCATAGCCCCCACTGCCAACCTTGTGCACCGTGCCGGTCTTACCCGCCACCCGGTAGCCCTCAACAGCGGCCTGCTTTCCAGTACCCCTGGGGCCAATTACTGTCTCCAGCATGGCGGTCACCTGCTGTGCCAGAGCAGGGTCAACCACTTGCTCTGCTGGCGCCCGACGACTGCTTTTGCCTTTCTCCAAAACCAGAGAAACCGGGCGCTTCTGCCCGGCATTCGCCACCACGCTGTAGGCTTGGGCAAGCTGTACCGAGTTGACCGTCAGCCCGTAGCCAAAAGCAAAGTTGGCCAATTCAATCGGGTGCCAACGATCCCTTGTGGGGAGAATTCCCGCTGCCTCCCCGGGGAACCCGCTGCCGACGGCCTCTCCGAGCCCAAGACGGTAGAAAAGTTCACGCAAAGTTTCCGGCTCAAGATCCATAGCCACTTTGGTGATTCCCACCTGGCTGGACTTGGTAATAACACTGGTCAAATCCAGCTGGCCATAGTTCACCGGATCTACCAGCGTCTTCCCCGGCAGGCGGATATATCCGGGACTGGTGTTGATCGCCGTATCCGGCGTGTAACGGCCAGTTTCCAGCGCCGCCAGGGCGGTCAGCGGCTTGATGGTGGAACCCGGTTCAAACTGGTCAATCAAGGCGCGGTTACGCATTGCCGACGCCTTCACCCCTTCGCGATTATTGGGGTTGAATGACGGCTGGTTGGCCATGGCCAGCACTTCACCGCTGCGCGTATCCAGAATCACCATAAAACCAGACGCCGCGCCATTTTCGGCCACTGCCTTTTTCAGCTCCCGGTACGCCAGGTACTGCAGGCGCATATCAATGGTCAGCTGCAGGTCACGTCCGGGGCGCGCCTCCTGCTTGACCGCCAGATCCTGTATGGTCCGCCCTTTGAGATCTTTGATTACCTGGCGCTTGCCCGACTCGCCCGCCAGAGACTGCTCAAACGCAAGCTCCAGCCCTTCCTGACCGCGGTCATCAATATTAGTAAAGCCCAGCAACTGGGCAGTCACTTCACCCGCAGGGTAAAAACGCCGGTATTCCTTCTTGCTGTAAACCCCCGCGATATCCAGTTCGAGCGCCTGCTGCGCCTGCTCTGGTGTCATATGGCGACGCAGGTACATAAACCCTTTATTACGGTACTTCTCCAGGCGCTTGGCGAGACGCGACGGTTGTGTCTCCAGAGCCGCGGCCAGATGGCGCAATTGATCAGCGGAGGCCTCTTTCAAGAGCTGCGGGTTTGCCCAGAGTGTTTGCACAGGGGTACTGACCGCCAGCAGCTCACCATTTCGATCAACGATCGAGCCCCGATAGGCCGCAATCTCTTCGGTTCGAATGGTGCGCGCGCGCCCCTGATCCTGCAGGAAGCGATATCCGCGGTCCTGCTCCGGCAAGACCTGCAAGCCCGCCAGATGCACCACGAGCGCCAGCGCCAGCAGGCACAGCAGGCCAGCCACCAGCGCGAAGCGCCAGCGGGCAATACCCGGCTGTTGTTGCTGTTTCTTTACGGCACCCATGATGACTCACAGTCCTGTTTCATTATTTATATGCGCCCGTTCCCGGGCGTCTGCCTTCCCTCAGACCACGCGGCCCAAGAGGTCACTCGTCGGCAAATCAACAATCCGACGAAAACTCCAAAGTGTTCACTTGCGCTGCGAGGAAACCAGAATCCGCTCTGACGGCGATGGCACCCGCATATGCAGCCGCTCTTTAGCAACCTGCTCGATTCGGCTATACGCTGACCAGGCCCCCCGCTCCAGCAACAGGCGCTCCTGCTCGTAACGCAATTCATCCCGGTGGTGCTGAGCCTGCTCCAGCTGTGCGGTCAGCTCTCGACTGCGCTGGGTGGTGTGCACCACAGTCAACGCAGACACCATCAGCAACACCCACACGCCACCAAGCGTCCATTTATTTGCACCCATTGCGGATCAGCCCAGCTTTTCCGCCACACGCATTACGGCACTGCGCGAACGCACGTTGTCCCCCACTTCCGTGCCGCCCGCCTTTGCCGCTTTCCCGATCGAACGCAACGTCTTGTGTATCTGGCTGTCCATTACCGGCAACCCCCGGGGCAGCTGTGGCCCACGCTCCTGCTCGCGAATAAATCGTTTCACCATCCGGTCTTCCAGTGAGTGAAAACTGATTACCACGAGGCGCCCGCCCGGCTTCAGTAACGCCAGTGACTTCTCCAGTGCCAACTGCAGGTCATCCAACTCACCGTTCACGTGAATGCGGATCGCCTGAAAAACCCGGGTCGCAGGGTGTTTCCCCTTTTCCCAGGCCGGATTCGCCGCCTTTACCACCTCAGCCAGATCCAACGTGCGCTCGAACGGCTGCTCCACCCGGCGCCGGACAATCGCCGCCGCCATACGGCGTGCAAACCGCTCCTCACCGTACTCTTTGAATACACGCGCCAGCTCGCCCTCAGACTCGCTGTTGACCCAATCTGCAGCGCTCATGCCTCGACTGGTGTCCATCCGCATATCCAGAGGGCCATCATTCAGAAAGCTGAACCCTCGCTCAGCCTGATCCAGCTGAGGCGAGGAAACACCGAGATCAAGCAGAATCCCACTCACCTCTCCGGCTTTTTCCGCAGCCGCCTGATCCATATCGGCAAAAGAGCCATGCCAGATTTGAAAACGAGCCTCACCGGCAAACCGTTCATTGGCGTAGGCAATGGCCTGAGGATCCTTATCCACAGCCAACAATTGCCCGTCGCCGTTGAGACTTTCGAGAATCAGCGCGCTGTGCCCGCCGCGCCCGAAAGTCCCATCTATATAAAAACCACCCGGATCCACTACCAGGGCATCCACGGCTTCGCGTAACAACACACTGCGATGCAGCTCTTGAGACACCCCGATCTCCTACAGTTTTAATCGGTTACAAAGACAGAGAGGCCATTTCTTCCGGCATCTCTCCGTCACCCTCGCTGTCATCCAACCAGCTCATCCAGCGATCCTCACTCCAGAGCTCGAGCTTTTTGCCCTGCCCCACGAGCATCAATTTCTTTTCCAGCCCCGCGTATTCCCGCAGGGTCGGCGGGATCAACACCCGCCCATTGCCGTCTACCTGCAACTCACAGGCGTAGCCGATCAACAGTCGCTGTGCGCGGCGCGCCACCTTGTTGAAACTGGACAACGCCTCAATCTTAGGGAGAATTTCACGCCACTGCGCTTCAGGATAGACGAGCAGGCAGCGTTCTTCCGTATGCGCAGTAACTACCAAACGCCCACCGCAATCCTCCAGCAGCGAGTCCCTGACCCGTGCCGGAATGGCCAGACGCCCTTTCGCGTCCATATTGATTGCATGACTGCCTAGGTACACGGCGGTAACCAGTTGCGTTTATTGCTTTGCGACTCAGGCACACCGAGCCGCTCCGATCAAATTTTGTCCCTTGAATCGCCTGCAGTTCGTGAATATCCACTCACTTCCACATCCGCCCCACTAAGACCCACAATTTTCCACTTTTCTCCACCTTACACACTATAAATCTGAGATGTTTAAAGTCAAGGAAATAGGAGCCTTCCCGCAACAAAAAGCCCAGTAATTTCGCGGGCTGCAGGCGGAGTGATTACATTTCAGACAGAAGAGGTGGTGAATAAATATTCACCAGAGCAAGTACTTACTTTGGCAACCTGACAATTCACTTTAACTTTTAAGAGAAGGTCTTTGACAACAAAACAAACACGTCAATGTAAGCGGGCACTCACAGGAGGGTGCTACTGCATTGCGCCTGGCAGGGTTAGCGAAATACTTTTGACGGGCGGAAATGCGTGACAGGAGATACGACTTAGAACCGTAGGGAATATAAAAATCAACTTTTATTATTTTTCAATGAAGGGATCTCACTGTAGCTTTGCACCATTATTAAATCGAGCGGGATACCACCCATGGGCTTTACAGCGGGACTTAGCAAGCAGGCAGCAGATCAGGAGCGCACCTTCCACCATGGCGCAGACCTGGCGGCCCTGAATGAGCGCTTCAAGAGCAGCAAGCCCAGCGAGATCATGCAATTTACCGTAGCACAGGCGGCCAACCCGGTGGTGTTCACCAACTTCCGCCCCCTGGCCATTGCGTTTTTACACCTGATTACTCAGACCAAGCCGGACATTCCAGTCATCTGGGTGGATCACGGCTACAACACCCCGGAAACCTATCGCCATATCGAACGGGTCATCAAGCTGCTAAACCTGAACCTGCACACCTATTCGCCCAAGATGTCTGCGGCACACTTTAACGCCGTGTACGGAGGCATCCCCCCTCTCGACACCCCGGAGCACGACTTCTTTTCTCGCACGGTCAAGCTTGAGCCCTTCAATCGCGCAATGCAGGAACTCAAGCCAGATGTATGGCTGAACGGAATACGCCATGACCAGAATGCACACCGCAAAGGATTGGATATCTTCACCAAAGGCAACCACGGCACGGTTCGTGTTGCCCCGATGTTCCACCTGAAAGAAATTGATGTCGAAGAGTACGTCTACGAAAACGACCTGCCCGACAACGATATCTACTTCGACCCCACCAAAGGCGAAGAACATAGAGAATGCGGGCTGCTACTGCAGAAATAACCGCCTCGGCTGAGCAAAATTGGAACTAGACAGGAAACGTACAAGGAAGTACTGCCAGGGAAGGCATCCGACCCGCGGCGCAAGCGCCGCGATCGAATGTGAGTCAACCGATAAGCCGGGTTCTGTCGAGGACAATCATTCATCTGGGATGTGTGTCACCACACACCTCAAGCGACCTACCCGCCCTCAGTGCGGGTCACACCTGTAGAGGGCCTATTTGGTCTTGCTCCGAACGGGGTTTACCGTGCCACGAACTGTTACCAGTCGCGCGGTGCGCTCTTACCGCACCCTTTCACCCTTACCTGTGCTCCCCCAGACCGAAATCCAGGGAAGCCATCGGCGGTCTACTCTCTGCTGCACTTTCCGTAGGCTCGCGCCCCCCAGGCGTTACCTGGCGTCCCACCCTATGGAGCCCGGACTTTCCTCCACCCCCCAACCCGAAGGTTACGAGACAGCGATTGCCTGGCTGACTCGGCGCGAAGAGTAATCACGGCACCAGGGGAATGCAAGCACTGTAACCGCCGGGATTCACTACTTCTGCTCCAGAGACCAGTTGTACAGCGCTTTCTTGTTTACCCCGGTGATTTCAGCAGCAATGGCGGCAGCCCGCTTGGGGGGCAACTCGCCCATGAGTAATTGCATAACCCGGAGCGACTCAGGGTCTAACTCAGATGTTTTTTGTGGTTCCGCACCCCGCACCAGAAGTACTATCTCCCCCCGCTGCTGGTTTGGGTCCTCACGCACCCATGTGGATAACTCCGCGAGTGGTGCCAGGTGGATTGTCTCGAAGGCTTTGCTGATTTCCCGGGCAATGACCGCCTCGCGTTCTGCCCCGAAAATCTCGGCCATAGCGGAGATCGTATCGGCCACGCGATGCGGCGCCTCATAGAAAACCATGGTCCGCTCTTCCCCCGCCAGCTTCTGTAAAGCCTTCTCGCGGGCCTGGGACTTCGCCGGCAAGAACCCTTCAAACGTGAACCGATCACTGGGGAGACCCGCCGCGGAGAGCGCCGCAACAAAAGCGCAGGCCCCCGGAATCGGCACCACCTGAATACCTCGTTCTCGCGCAACGCGGACCAATCGATAGCCCGGATCAGATATGAGCGGTGTTCCAGCGTCAGAGATCAGGGCGACCGTTTTTCCGCCCTCAAGTTGACCGAGCAGCCACTCGGTACGCTGATCGTCCGAGTGGTCATGGTAGGCGGCCAGTGGCGTTTCTATGTTGAAATGGGAAAAAAGTCTCTGACTGTGACGGGTGTCTTCCGCCGCAACCAGATCCGCGGATTGTAGAACTTCAACGGCTCGCGGTACCATATCCGCCAAATTGCCAATGGGTGTAGCGACGATATAAAGCAGCGCTTTATCCGGCCCCATAGTTCACTCCAAAATAAGTTTTGTGGGAGAAGAATATGTCCGCCCTTTTACGGCGCACCCCTGTTTTTGCCGCCAGCCTGCTGGCCCTTGCCCTTGCGGGCTGTCAAACACCGAGTACTGAGCCCGGCACACGGATCCCCGCGCAGGCCAATGCAGCCGTCGCCGACCGGCAAAGCGCCATTACCCTGCTCAACCGCGCACGTGAGCTGCCGGCTCCCGAGCGGGACCAGGCACAGCTGCAAGCGGCCGCCATTCTATACACTCTGGGCGATAACGCGACGGCCACTCAAGCTGCCAGCCAAATTGACGCACAAAACCTGACCGACAGAGAGTACGCTCGCTACGCACAGGTGTACGGCGAGCTGCTGATGTCCCAGGACGATTTCTTTCAGGTCCAGGACCTTGTGAGCGCTCCGCGCCTGGAGCAGTCCTGGTACCAGATCCCGGCAGAAACGGCGCTGCCGCTGCGCAACCTGCGCGCGGACCTGTGGAGCCTGATGGGCGATATCGACGGCGGAATCAACGAGCGCCAGCGCATCGCGGCCATCGCCAGCGACGATGACAGCATCAACGCGAACAATGATGGCTTCTGGCAGCTGCTGACCCAATTGCCTTCCAGCGAACTGCAACGACGTGGCGAAGAAGCGCTGAGCGCCGATATGCGCGCGTGGTACCAACTCGCACTGCTCGGTCGCGATACCCAGGCCGATATCAGCACCCAGTTGACAGCGTTGAGCCGCTGGCGCCAACGGTGGCCCAGCCATACCGCCGTCAGCCATCCACCACAGGCCCTGCAGCTGCTGGAGCAACTGGCTAGCCAGCGGGCACAGAACGTCGCCCTGCTGCTACCCCTCTCGGGCCCCCTGGGAGCGGCCGGTCGCGCCATCCGAGACGGCTTTATGGCCGCCTACTACAGTTCGCTGGATGCTGGCGCCCCCACCCCGGAAGTCCAGGTCTACGATACCGGCACCGCTCGTCCGTTTGATGAGGTCTACCAGATGGCGGTCAACAACGGCGCCCAGTCGATTGTCGGCCCGCTGGATAAAGACAAAGTGGCGAACCTGCTCGCCACAGAAAAACTTCCTGTCCCCACACTCGCGTTAAATTACGGAGACAGCGGACGCCTCACCGGTGACCTGGTCCAGTTCGGTCTCGCGATTGAGGACGAAGCCCGTCAGGTTGCCCAACAGGCCTATCGGCTCGGACATCGTCAGGCCATGATCCTGGCCCCTGAATCCGGTTGGGGACAGCGCGGCGTAGAGGCCTTTACTGAAGAATGGAACCGTCTCGGTGGCAGTGTCAGCCTGAGCCAGAATTACCGTGACAGCACCAATTTCTCACAGCTGGTCAGCGATGCGCTGCTGATTTCCGAGAGCAAGAGCCGCGAACGGGCGCTGCGCAGCAAACTCGCTACCGGGCTCAAATTTAACCCGCGCCGGCGCGGTGACGTGGATATGCTGTTTATGCTCGCGCAGCCCCAGCAGGCCCGTCAGATCAAGCCCATGCTGTCGTTCTTCTATGCCGGTGATCTGCCCGTATTTTCCACATCCCAGGTATTTGCCGGCACCGTGGACCGCCAGCGTGACCGGGATATTAACGGCGTCCGATTTACCGCGCTTCCCTGGCTGTTTGAAGACAACAACCAGACCAAGCAGAATATTGTGAAGCAGGTATCCCCGGCACCGGCCTTTGCGCGCCTCTATGCACTGGGCGCAGACGCCTTCCGCCTCTACCCGCGCCTACCCATGCTGCGACAATTCCCCAGTCAACAGGTATATGGCCTCACCGGCGCTCTCAGCCTCTCCGCGGATGGCCGCGTAGTACGAGAGCAAACCTGGGCAAAGATCGATAGCGGTGCCCCGGTGCCCATCACTACCGTAGAAGAGAACCGTCAGCCACAACTGCAAGACGAGAGCGCGGCTTCATACTGACGGTTTCTCCGCTAATTTTTACAACCGCTCCATAGAAAAGGAATTTTATGGACACACAGGCTGTTGGCTCACAGATGGAAGACGCTGCAGCGCGCTATTTGCGCGCCGCAGGGCTGAAAATTATCGAACGCAATTTCTGTAGCCGGTTCGGTGAGATAGACCTGATCGCGAAGGACCGCGAAGTTCTGGTGTTTGTCGAAGTTCGCTTTCGCCGCAACAATCGGTTCGGCGGTGCCGGCGTTACCGTTGACCGGCGCAAACAGAGTAAACTCCAGGCTACCGCCAGCAACTACCTCCAGTACCGGAATTTGGACTGTCCATGTCGGTTTGACGTTGTTGCCATCGAATATAAAGGCCACAATGCCGCCCCCTTGCAGGAATCACCAGAACTGCAGATTGAATGGGTAAGAAATGCGTTTGGACAGTAGCCACAGCCAGAAGGACAACACTAACTAGATGGAACAGAGAGTCGTAACCCTCTTTCACCATAGTATTGAAGCCACAATGAACGCTGGTGAACTTCTGGCACCTTTGATTGCCGAAGCCAGCGAGATGATCGTGCATACCCTGCTGGCAGAGAACAAATTACTTATTTGCGGAAACGGCCTGAGCGGCGCGCTCGCACAAAGCTTCTGCGCACACCTGCTCGGCGGGTTTGAAAGGGAGCGCCCCGGACTTCCGGCGATTGCCCTGAATGGCGATGCGATTACCACCAGTACAGTCGCACGCAATCACGGCCGAGCAGAGTCATACGCTCGCCAGATACGAGCTCTCGGCCAGCCCGGGGACCTACTGGTAATCATCAGCCCCGATGGCAGGGACTCAAATCTGGTCCAGGCGATTCGCGCAGCCCACGATCGGGACATGGGCGTGCTCGCGCTGACCGGCGGCGATGGGGACAGTGACTGCACCGCCCTGCTGGATATTCACGATATCGAACTGGGTGTGCCATCCAACGTTGCCGCAGAGGTGCACCAGGTACACTTACTCACCATTTTCTGCCTGTGCGACCTGATCGACAGCAGTCTTTTTGGCGGATACGAGGAATAAATAATGCGAAGCAAAATCGCCCTACACAAAGGAAAACTGATCAAATTCCTGCTCGCAAGCTGCACAGTCGCGCTTCTCGGTGGCTGCGCGACGGTGCTCGATGCCACCCACGATGGTCCTATTCAGCCGGATCCGGGCGAGCGCTCATTCGGCACTTATATTGATGACCAACAGCTCGAAACCATCACCAAGGTCAATATTGGCAAGGCCCACCCTGTACTCAAGCAGGCCAATATTGATGTGACCAGCTTCAATGGCGTCATCCTGCTCACCGGGCAGGTGCCGGACAACGAGCTGCGCAACCTGGCCGGTCGCACAGCGCAGCAGGTGCACTCTGTACGTCAGGTCTATAACGAGATTCAGGTTCGCGGTACCACCTCGGTACTGGCCCGTACCAGCGACACCTGGCTGACCACCAAGGTAAAAGGTGTGTTGATGACGGACAAGGAAGTAGACAGTGGCCGTATCAAGATCATCACTGAAAACGGGGTGGTATACCTGATGGGTCTGCTTACCCGTCAGGAAGCGGAAAATGCGGCAGAAGTCGCGCGCACTGTTGGCGGCGTACAGAAAGTCGTCAAAGCTGTTGAGTATATCGACTGAACAAACGGCAGCGACAAACCCAGTAAATAAAAACGGAGGCTTACGCCTCCGTTTTTATTTGGGCCGCCAGCAAGGCAGCCTACAAGTATATCGGTATCGCTCAGGGACGCTCGATCGCCACCGCCGTAGCCTCACCGCCGCCAATACACAGGCTCGCGACACCTTTTTTCAGGTCGCGATTTTCCAGTGCCGCCAGCAGGGTCACGATCACGCGCGCACCACTTGCGCCCAGCGGGTGTCCCAAGGCACAGGCACCGCCATTCACATTGACTTTATCGTGTGGCAGTTCCAGATCGCGCATGGCCGCCATGGTCACTACAGCAAAGGCCTCATTGATTTCAAACAGGTCAACGTCGCCCACCGCCCAGCCAGTGTTTTCCAGCAGTTTTTTCATCGCGCCAACCGGTGCGGTAGTAAACCACTCCGGTTCGTGGGCGTGCTGGGTCTGGGCACACAGAGTAGCGAGCACCTTCAGCCCGCGCGCTTCGGCCTCACTTGCACGCATCAGAACCAGCGCAGCGGCACCATCAGAAATAGAGCTCGCATTCGCCGCGGTTACAGTTCCGTCTTTGCGAAATGCCGGTTTCAGCTGCGGAATCTTATCCGGGCGCGCATTACCGGGCGCTTCGTCTACAGAAACCTCAACATCCCCTTTGCGGCCGCGAATGGTTACCGGGGAAATTTCCCGCTCGAATGCACCATTTTCAATCGCCGCGTTGGCTCGAGCCAGGGACTCCAGAGCAAATGAATCCTGCTCTTCGCGGGTAAAGCCATATTTGTCAGCGGTACTCTCGGCAAAATTACCCATCAGTTTGCCATCGTAGGCATTTTCCAGTCCGTCTGTGAACATATGATCCTGAACTTCGCCATGGCCCAGTCGCATACCACCGCGAGCCTTTGGAAGCAGGTACGGCGCGTTGCTCATACTTTCCATTCCGCCAGCAACCACGACTTGCGCGTCACCGGCGAGCAGCGCATTTCGGGCCATCATCACCGTCTTCATCCCGGAGCCACACACTTTGTTGACCGTCGTGGTGGGCACCCCCTCGGGAATTCCAGCGCCCAAAGCCGCCTGACGAGCCGGAGCCTGACCGACACCTGCCGGCAGTACACACCCCATCAGCACCTCATCCACATCGGCAGCATTGATGCCTGCATCCTCCAGAGCAGCCCGTATTGCAACTGCGCCCAACTCCGGAGCGCTCATCGCGGACAACGCGCCCTGCATCGCGCCCATCGGCGTGCGCGAAAAGCCAACGATGACCACCTGGTCTGAATTGTTATTACTCATAGGATTACTCCGAATTCTGGTCTTTGCCGCAGCCTGACGGCCTGGCGGCGTCTCATCATCTTTACGGCTGCCGATTATACCGGATGGAAGATTGGCAGCGCCTATCCACCTTTGGGAGCATAAAACCACGCTCGCAGTCCCGTCGCCGCAACCCGGGCCCGTGATAGTATCCCATGCGACCATTCATTTTCACTGACCGATTTATACGGACCGATTTCTCACCGCCCTAGCGAGGCCCAGTGCATGGACATGACTACGATCGTTTGGCTCGTCGCCCTAGCCGCTTTATTTTTCTACATCATCAGTATTTACAACCGACTGGTGACGCTCAAGCACCGCTACGAAAATGCGTTTGCCCAGATTGAAATACAGCTGAAGCGCCGCTACGACCTCATCCCAAATCTCGTTGAGACCGCAAAGGCATACCTGAAACACGAAAGGGACACCCTCGATTCCGTTATCAACGCGCGCAACGCGGCCATTGCAGGACTAAAAGCCGCCGCCAGCAACCCCAGCTCTGCCACGGCCATTTCAAGCCTGGGGGACGCCGAGGGTGCTTTGACCAGTGCGCTCGGCCGGCTGAATGTCGTGGTTGAAGCCTACCCGGATCTGAAGGGGAACCAGAATATGCAGCAACTGAGTGAAGAGCTGACGACAACAGAGAACAAGGTTGCCTTCGCGCGCCAGGCGTTCAATGACTCCGTGATGGCATACAACATCTTCAGGCAGAGCTTTCCGCCGGTATTTTTTGCCGGGTTCTTCGGACACAGGAAAAATGGGAAATTGCTGGAGTTTGCCGATTCCGAAGCTTTTCAGGCTGCACCGCGCATTGAATTCTGACGGTGCCAGCCATGAACTTTTTCGAACATCAAAATGAAGCCCGCAGAAGCACAACCCTGCTGTTGACCCTGTTTGTGGCCACGCTGTTGTGCCTGGTCGCCATCACAACCCTATTTGCTGCCGCAATCCTCCAGTTTTCCAGGGCACAGCCTTTTTCTGTCGCAGATATTGGGCAAACCATGGGGTGGGAAACGGTCGCAGGCATCGCAGTCTTTATAACGGCGGTGGTGGCCATCGCCAGCCTGTACAAATGGCGCCAGCTGGCCGACGGCGGGCGCACAGTGGCGGAAGCGCTGGGTGGCCGCAAGATCAATACCTGCGCGAAAGGCGCCAACGAACAGCAAGCCCTGAACGTGGTCGAGGAAATGGCGATCGCATCAGGCACCCCGGTTCCAGACCTCTACATACTGGATGACCGGTCAATCAATGCTTTTGCGGCAGGCTACGAGCCTGGGGACGCCGTAATCGGCATTACCAGGGGATGTATCGAGCAATTGACCCGGGAAGAACTGCAGGGCGTTATCGCCCATGAGTTTAGCCATATTCTCAATGGCGACATGCGCCGCAACATCCAGCTTGTCGGACTGCTTCACGGTATTCTGATTATCGGGCTCGCCGGCTATTGGCTCATCGACAGGATCAACTGGTCGAGTCGACGGGGCAATCGCGGCTTCCCCGCAACAGCCATTATCGGCGCAGGTCTGGTGGCCATCGGCTACACCGGGACCCTGTTCGGCAATCTGATCAAATTCGCGGTGAGCCGACAGCGGGAGTACCTGGCCGATGCCTCCGCGATCCAGTACACCCGCAACAATCAGGGACTGGCCAGCGCTCTGAAAAAAATCGCTGGCCATGAATCGGGATCCAGAATCTCCGCCGCGAAAGCGGCGGAGTACAGCCATATATACTTTGCCAACGGCGTGCGATCCTCGCTGGCATCCTTATTTTCAACGCATCCACCTATCCAGCGGCGCATTCGGCGCATCGACCCATCCTGGAGCGGCGAGCTCCAACAACGTGAACCGGGCTCGGCGCCAAACACACTAAGTCCAACAGTGGATAGCATGCGCCACCATCAAACCCTTGGCGCTCACCAGCCCCCTTACGGACCCGGCGACACGGTAGACTGCGAGACCCTGACAGATGTGATCGACAACCGCATTGGCAAGGCTACAAGCCACCAATGCGCCCTCGCGCAGCAGCTTCTCGCCAATACGCCGCAGGTGCTGCAGAACGCTGCCCGCGATCCCTTTGCAGCCAGAGCCCTTGTCTACGCCTTGCTCCTGCATCCCGACCAGCGAACCACACAACTGGAGCTGCTCAACCAGATCGCCCACCCGGCCGTGATGCGCACGCTACTCCAGCTTCTCCCATCTATCGACGTGATGGATAAGGCCTGCAGGTTGCCCCTGCTGGACCTCTGCGTCCCGGCATTGAAAGATCTTGTGCCCCAGCAATATCAGGTGTTCAAACGCAACCTGATCAAGTTGCTGCGCAGTGATGCACGAGTGGATATTTGGGAGTGGGCACTTTACCGGGTATTGATGCATGCGCTGGAAGGCCGCCCGGATCGCCAGCGCCTCAGTAAGGCTCCCCAAGCTCTCGACGATGCCTGCCGCTACCTTCTTGCGGCCATGGCACACACCGGAAACGCAGAGTACCTGCCTGCCAAGCGCGCCTACGATCAGGGGCTGAGAGCATTGGGGATGGAAGTAACCCCACTTCCTGCAAAAAGCGACATTCTACTTCAGCGGCTGGATAAGGCTCTGGTGATTACAGAGCAGCTTCCACCACTGAAGAAACCCTCATTACTCAAGGCCATTGTCATGACTCTCGCACACAACGGCGCAGTCTCCCCGGCGGAGTTTGAGTTATTGCGCGCAATGGCCGACTGCCTGAACTGTCCGATGCCGCCTCTGTTACCCCCGGGCAGCGGCTGCACCGCGAACGTCGCACATACAACGGTCACCGCCTGAGAGGCCAAGCCTATTTACGTGTGACGCCGAAACAATCCCCCAAAAACAACAAAAGCCGGCAGACTCGCCGACTTTTGTTGTTTCTGGTGCTGGTACACGCAATATCAGCAGCCAGCCGATTCTCAGCTACTTGAGACTCTTAAGGGTAAGCGTGCTGATAGACCGGCCCCACTCCCATCGTCCAGACGATTACCGACGTTACCAGCATCGTCACCATCATCACCAGCCCGACGGTTAATACCGCGCCGGCATAGAGGAAGGCTCGCTCCTTGCTCATATTCATCAGGATCGGAATACCTTCATAAATCAGATAAACCGCGTAGGCGCCTGCCAGCCCCATCACTGTGACAACCAACCAAAGGTGTGGATACAGCAAGACAATGCCCGCAAGGAGAACCGGCGTCGTCACAAATACCGCCAGAGCGGTACCCTCGTAATGCCGGGTCGGTTCATCCCCCTCCACACCGTAGGCCTTCGCCATCCAGTTAATAAACTCCCCGAGCAGATAAATTCCTACGAGAAGTGCGATATAAGTGGCCAGAGCCAGTGAGGCCGCACTGGTGGGCGTCAACTTGGCCGCGTGACCGCCAAGCTTGAATCCAAAAACGGTGACGCCAATATATCCCGCTATGCAGGGAATCAGGGCCAGGATTGGCACATGGCTGAAGAAGACTTGCAGAAATGAGTGTCTGTCCGACCGAATGGCCTTCCACTCTCTATCCGGGTTAGTAAAAATTCCAATGGTGTGGCTTAGCAGTTTCACACGGCTCCCTCCAATATACGGCTTGCTTGCAGTATCGGAAGGACAGGACGAATTCACCAATAAAGAACAGGATTAAGGCGTCAGTTTTTACCTGGGTACTGTCTTACTTTGGTGCAACTGGAACTTTAGTGCAGGAAAAAGAGGCGAGGAACAGGAGGGGGGAAGACACCCCCTCCTGTAAAAGGATCACTTCACCACGCGTAAAGCGGGCTTTTTGGCGGGCTTTTTCAACGTTGTGGGAGGTGTGGGCTCCGGAGGTTCAGGTGTTTCTTCCGGTTCAAACACCATACCCTGACCGTTTTCCCGGGCATAAATCCCCACGACTGCACCAACTGGTACCTGAATATCAGTTGGCACACCACCGAAACGGGCATTGAAACGGATTGCATAGTCATCCATCGTCAGCCCCGCCACCGCGGACTCAGACACATTGAGAACAATCTGCCCATCCTCATTCACATGCTGTTGCGGCACTAACACTCCCGGAAGGTGTGTATCCACCAGCAGATAAGGCGTACATTTATTGTCCGTAATCCACTCGTAAAATGCCCGTAAAAGGTACGGTCGATTGGATGTCATCGGCGGCTTGTTCAATCAGCACCTCAGGAGCGCATTTCGCGCTCATATTCAGTCAGGCTCTGCTGGAAAGCTTCGCGAGCGAAAAGCCGGTCCATGTAATCCAGCAGTGGCTTGGCTTGTTTGGTCTTCGGTAGAGCAATTTCCAATTGCTCCAGACGCCACAACAGCGGAGCCATACAGCAGTCAACGAGGGAGAATTCCTCGTTAAAGAAGTACGGCAGGTCGGTAAACATTGGCGCGATACCTACTAGGCTGTCACGCAGCTCTTTGCGAGCCGCCGCCGCATCTTTACCACCCGCGAGGATTTTATCCACAAGCGGGCACCAGTCGCGCTCGATACGGTACATGATCTGGCGACTCTGTGCACGAGCCACCGGATACACCGGCAACAGCGGCGGATGTGGGAAGCGCTCGTCAAGGTATTCCATCATCACCTTGGTTTCAAACAGCACCAGTTCACGATCGACCAGGGTAGGCAGGGAGTTGTAGGGGTTGAGATCCGCCAACTCGGCCGGCTTGTCATCCGGATCAACGTCGATGATATCGACAGAAACACCTTTTTCCGCGAGCACAATGCGCACACGGTGGCTGAAATGGCAACGACCATCAGAAAAGAAGGTCATAGAGGAGCGCTTGTTGGTCGGCACACCCATTGTGTAACTACCTCGATCTACTGTACCGGCACGATTGCCGGCCATCATTCAAAAATAGAAAACGGGTGGTAGGGCTTAGCCCGGCTTTGCCGGCGGCCCACCACCCGATTTACTGGATCTACTGTCGCTTAGTGATGGATGTCTTTCCAGTACTCGCGATTCAGCAGCCAGGCAAAGATAAAGAACACCAGGATGAACGCCAGGACGTAGAAACCAATACGCTTACGGGTTTCTGCCATCGGCTCGGCGATGTACTCCATGAAGTTCACCAGGTCAAAGACTGCCTGATCGTACTCCACGTCAGTCATGGAGCCCTTCACTTTATTCACCTGCAGGCTTCCGCAACCGGCATCCATAATCGGGTTGCCCATTTCGTCGCGTACCACATGTCCATGATCACGCTTCGGACCCGGAGCGCATTCAGGCAAACCCTGAAGCTCCATCAGCACATGCGGCATACCCACATTCGGGAATACTTTGTTGTTCACGCCGGTAGGACGGCTCTCATCTTTGTAGAAGCTACGCAGGTAAGTGTACAACCACTCTGGAGAGCGAGCGCGAGCAACCAGGGTCAGATCCGGCGGAGTTGCACCAAACCAGGTCTTGGAATCGTCCGGCTTCATGGAGATTTCCATCAAGTCGCCGATTTTGTCGTCACCCAGAACCAGATTCTGCAGCATCAGCTCGTTCGGGATGTCCAGATCAGTGGCAACCCTTTCCCAACGGGAAAAGTTAGCACTATGACATCCCATGCAGTAGTTCACGAAGTACTTGGCACCACGCTGTAGGGACGGCTTGTCGTTCAGGTCGATGTTGATGTGATCCAGCTCGACGCCGGTTGACGCACCGACCGCCTTGATCGGTATGAAAGTCATCAGCAGAACTGCAATCAGACCACCAATCAACAGAGCAAATGACTTGCCGCCAGACGGACTGGTAACACGCTTCGGCTCAGGGTGAACGACATCCAAGTTGGCAACCAACGGCAGCACAATAAACAACGCCGCGAACAAGTGACACAATATTGCCAGAAACAGACTTGCTTCCCAGTTACTCCAACCCATCAAGATGAACATTATTCCGAAAATAACACTCACCACCCAAGAAGCCACACCTTTGCTAGATGTCGGGTTGGACCAAATGGGCATGGTTACGAAGTACGCGAAGTAGAACAGCGTAGCAACCTGCGCCAGGAAGTTACGGCCCGGCGACGGGGACTTGACGCCCAGGTAGCCCAAGATGATGAATACCGCCGCAAATACCAGCAGCAACGTTTTCGGCAGCCAACCTTTGTAACGAATGGACTTAACCGGGCTCTTATCGAGCCAAGGTAGAACAAACAGGATGGCAATTGCCGCACCCATGGCCACCAGGCCAAGGAACTTCGCCGTCAACGGACCGATATCCATGGTCACAGCACGCAGAACTGCATAGAACGGCGTGAAATACCACACCGGTGCAATGTGCTCAGGCGTTTTCAGCGGGTTAGCTTCTTCGAAGTTTGCGTACTCGAGGAAGAAGCCGCCCATTTCAGGGAAGAAGAACACCACGACACAGAAAGCGAACAGGAAGACGGCCACGCCAACCAGATCGTGAACAGTGTAGTACGGGTGGAACGGAACGCCATCCAACGGAATGCCGTTTTCGTCTTTGTTCTTCTTGATCTCAATACCGTCGGGGTTGTTGGAACCCACTTCGTGCAGCGCGAGGATGTGCAGAACAACCAGCAGCACCAGCACCAGAGGTAGTGCAATCACGTGCAGGGAGAAGAAACGGGTCAGAGTAATACCGGAAATCAGGTAGTCACCGCGAATCCACTGCACCAGATCTTCACCGATACCCGGAATAGCACCAAACAGGGAAACAATTACCTGTGCACCCCAGTAGGACATCTGGCCCCACGGCAGCACGTAACCCATAAAGGCTTCAGCCATCAGTACCAGGTAGATACACATCCCGAAGATCCACACCAGCTCGCGCGGTGGCTTATAAGAGCCATACATGAGGCCGCGGAACATGTGCAGGTACACCACCACGAAGAATGCGGAGGCACCAGTGGAGTGCAGATAGCGGATCAACCAGCCCCAGTCGACATCACGCATGATGTACTCAACAGAGGCAAAAGCGCCGTCTGCAGACGGGTTGAAGCTCATGACCAGCCAGATACCGGTTAGCAGCTGGTTTGCCAGTACCAGCATCGACAGAACGCCGAAAAAGTACCAGAGGTTGAAGTTCTTGGGCGCGTAGTACTTGCCCATGTGGGTATCCCACGCCCGGTAAATCGGCAGGCGCTGATCAACCCAATCTCCCAATGCGGTTAGCCAGTTCATGCGCTGCCCTCCTGATCCACACCAATTACGATTACGTCGTCACCTTCATAGGAGTACGGTGGCACATCGAGATTGGTCGGCGCCGGAACGCCTTTGTAGACCCGGCCAGCCATATCGTACTTAGAACCGTGGCAGGGACAGAAGAAGCCGCCCATCCACTCACTGCCGCCGAGGTCTGCAGCGCCGACTTCAGGACGGAACATCGGCGCACAGCCCAGGTGGGTACACAGACCAACCAGCACCAGAAGCTGAGGCTTGATCGCGCGGTTTTCCGCGTCAACATACCCTGGCTGTTTGGATTCTGCCGACTTCGGATCGCGCAGGAAAGGATCAACCTTGACCAGGTTTTCCAAGGCTTCCTGGGTGCGTCGCACCACGTAAACCGGCTTGCCACGCCACTCAACGGTGACCATCTGGCCCGGCTCAAGCTTGCTAATGTTGTATTTTACTGGCGCGCCAGCGGCTTTCGCCTTGGCACTCGGATTCCAGGAGGCGACAAAAGGTACCGCTATCCCGACTGCGCCTGCACCACCCACCACAGAGGTGGCCGCGGTCAGAAACCGGCGACGCCCTACATTTACACCGTCATCACTCATGACGTAGTTCTCCCATCACAGCATCCCCCGGACAATCCGGGACCAGCTGGCCCAAACCCAAAGAAAACTGGTGATATCCTGCAGCTAAGCCTCAGCAATAGCGTCGCGCCGCCGATTTAGGGGCATGCGTGCGCAGCATTGCATAAAGTGCACCCCGCCTTTCTCTGGCAAGAAACCAGAAATAGAACAAAGCAACACTGTGGCTGAACCTGACAACAACCACAGACTATAGACTTAAAACAGAAACTCCCCGATACCTGATCCACTCGCTTGACCATAGAACAATGTGATCAAACCCCAAGTGCAAGCGGACAGAAATTCGCGCAATGTTAAAGAAAATGCCAATTTGATACAAGGCGAACGCCGGCCAGCCGACAAGCCCACCAGCAAAACAGACAAACTCGCGCCTTTATCTTCAGCCAGCTCCTCAACTCGCACAGACAAAAAAAAGCCCGGCATGAAGCCGGGCAAGAAAAAGGTATAAAACCGATTAACGCTTGGAGAATTGCGGCTTCTTACGCGCTTTGCGCAGACCGACCTTCTTCCGCTCAACGGCACGCGCATCACGAGTAACGTAGCCAGCTGCACGCAGCGGCTGACGCAAAGACTCGTCATACTGCATCAGGGCGCGGGTCAGGCCGTGACGGATAGCACCCGCCTGACCAAATGAACCACCACCCTTAACGGTGACGTTGATGTCAAATTTTTCAACCATATCGACCAGCTCCAGCGGCTGACGCACGATCATGCGAGCCACTTCACGGCCGAAGAATTCGTCCAGAGTGCGACCGTTTACGCTGATTTTACCTTCACCCTGCTGAATGAATACACGAGCAGTGGAGGTCTTGCGGCGGCCGGTACCGTAGTATTGAGTAGTTGCCATGAGAATGCTTTCCGTTTAGATCGACAGTTCAATCGGCTGCTGAGCCGCGTGAGGATGCTCGCTACCTTTATACACCTTCAACTTCTTGAACATGGCGCGACCCAGAGGGCCTTTCGGAAGCATGCCTTTAACCGCACTTTGAATAGTGCGCTCAGGCGCCTTGTCGATCAGCTTCTCAAAGCTGATGGATTTCAAACCACCAGGGTAGCCAGAGTGGCTGTGGTAGATTTTGGCTTTAGCCTTGTTGCCGGTCACGCGAACCTTTTCGGCATTGATTACAACGATGTAATCACCAGTGTCCACGTGGGGCGTATATTCAGGCTTGTGCTTGCCACGCAGGCGGTGAGCAATCTCGGCAGAAATACGACCGAGAGTCTTGTCCGCAGCGTCAACAATGTACCAGTCGCGAGTTACCGCTTCTGGTTTGGCACTGTAAGTCTTCATGTTATAAAACACCTGTATATGACCCATTTATGGGCCGTCCCACAAAAGAGCGCGAATACTACATAAGCGCCAAGCGCTTTTCAAGCGTAAAACCGCACAATATCTGACCAGGCAGATCCGATCAATCACACTACTCCGGGCGATGCCCGCGCGCCAGATACTCCCGCGACTGCATCTCCTGCAGGCGACTCTTGGTCCGCTCGAATTCAAACCGCAAATGCCGACCCGCATACAGGCTTTCCAGGGGCTCCGCCGCAGAAATTACAATCTTGACGCAGCGGTCATAAAACTCATCCACCAGATTGATGAAACGGCGCGCCTGGCTTTCGGAGCGTTCATCGAACTGGGGAACATTCGCCAGCAATACGGTATGGAACTCACGCGCCAGCTCTATATAGTCATTTTGGGAACGCGGCCCATCACACAGTTCACTGAATTCAAACCAGGCCACATCATCTGCCACCTTTGTCGCCACGATGCTGCGCCCCTCCACATCCAGCGATACCTGCTCGCGCACCTCACTCCCATCCACGATCAAGGCTTCAAAGCTGCGACCAAGACTGGCATCCGCCTCGATATCCAGCGGGCAGTGGTACAACTCGGCCGTCTCCAGGGCCCGCAGCCGGTAGTCGACGCCACTGTCTACATTGACCACTTTGGTATGTTCTTTTAGCAGCTCGATCGCCGGGAGAAAGCGGGCCCGCTGCAGTCCGTCGCGATACAGGCCATCGGGCACAATATTCGAGGTCGCGACAAGCGCAACCCCGCGCTCGAACAGCGCCTGCAGCAAACTTCCCAGAATCATCGCATCAGTAATATCCGACACAAAGAACTCATCAAAACACAGCACCCGGGCGCGAGCGGCGATCTGATCGGCCACCTTTTCCAATGGATTCTTCTCTCCCGCCAGTGCATTTAACTGCCGGTGGACATCGCGCATGAAGCGGTGGAAGTGCGTGCGTACCTTTTGCTCAAACGGCAGAGACTCAAAAAAGGCATCCATCAGGTAGGTTTTGCCGCGACCGACGCCACCCCAGAAATACAACCCCTTTTCCGGCTGGACGCCGCCACCAAAAAGAGAACGCAGACCGCCGAAGAGCCCCTTTCTGGCCTCTGACTGCACCAACCGCTGATAAAGATCCTGAAGCTCCTCAACCGCCTGCTTCTGCGCCGCGTCCGCGATGAAATCCGGGCGCTTCAAGTCGCGCTCGTAGCGTTGTCGTGGAGAAAGTGGAATTTCCTGCTGCATAGCTACGCCCGTTTAACTTCCCAAAGTGGTCTCTTCAGCGCACTGTCAACGCTAACGTGAACATTGCCGCCTCTCGAAGGCGCGCACTTTAGCAAATCCATCACAATTTGGCATAACAGTCGAACACGGCGCTGCGGCGGCTTTTGCGTATAATAAGGTCACCGTCATGGAAGGTCGGTGCCACTATCTATTTGAGGAGGAAGTAATTGTGCACTCTACATCGGTATTGATTCTGGTGGGCGTTTTGGGACTTGTCGCAGGCGCACTGCTCGCATTCCTGGCCACACGCAACCGCCAGAACACTGACCGCACGCAGGAACTGGAACTCAGCCTGAAAGAAGCCAACACCAGGCTGGAGGACTTTCAGCAGCAGGTAAACGAACATTTTGACCAAACATCCCAACTTGTTCACAACCTGACCCAGAGCTACCGGGACGTTCACGAGTATCTCGCCAATAGCGCTATTCGCCTTTCCAATCAGGAAATAGGCCGCCAGATGCTGGAAGCTGGCAGTGGCGAACTGAGCGACGACAAAGAAAACCTGACCGTTCTCCCTCCCCGAGACTGGGCGCCCAGATCTCCCGGCGATAAGGGCACACTGTCCGAAGAGTTCGGCCTGGAAAGGGAACCAACAGCACCAAATGAAGAAGTCGCCAGCCGCTGAACCCTTCCAGTGAGACACAAGCAGCAGCTAGCAACATAAAAAAAGCGGGGCCAATTGGCCCCGCTTTTTTCAGTCGAACAGTTCGCGCCCGTTACAGGCTCTGATAGTAGTCCATCAGAATCTGCGCCACTTCGGGGCGGGAGAATTCCGGAGGCGGAGCAATACCGTTACCCAGCATCTCACGCACCTTGGTACCCGACAGCAGGATAAAGTCCTCTTTGGTGTGATCAGGCACATCGCGCATCATCACGACTTTATTCAACTTCTTCGAGTATGCGGTGTGGTCAGCACGGAAAATTTCAATCTCCAGTGCGCCAGCCGGCACCTTCTCGTCAAAGATGGTCTGGGCATCAAAAGCACCGTAATAATCGCCAACACCAGCATGGTCGCGACCAACAATCAGGTGGCTACAGCCACAGTTCTGACGGAACAGCGCATGCAGAACGGCCTCACGGGGGCCCGCATACAGCATATCGAAGCCGTAACCAGTCACCATAACGGTGTTTTTCGGGAAGTATTCTTCCACCATTTTACGAATGGCCGCATCACGCACCGGTGCAGGAATGTCACCAGCCTTCAGCTTGCCCAGCAGCATATGAATCAGGACGCCGTCTGCTTCCACCGCGTCCAGAGCCATCTTGCACAGTTCTTCGTGCGCACGGTGCATCGGGTTACGGGTCTGGAAGGCAACAACCTTGCTCCAGCCGTGCTCCACCAGCTCATTGCGGATCTCTACCGCAGTGCGGAAGGTGTCCGGGAAGTCAGCCTGGAAGTAACTGAAATTGAGCACTTCAATCGGGCCTGAGATTACGTGGCGACCTGCCGCCTTGAAGGTAGCGACACCCGGGTGATTCTCATCCAGAGTACCGTACACCTGCTCTACGATGGTGCTCATCTGCGCATCAGAGAAAGTCTCGATGGCTTCTACATCCATTACTGCGAGTACGGGGTTGCCTTCAACATTCGGATCGCGCAACGCGATACGCTTTGCGCCCTCAATACCCGAAATATCGTCCACCACGTTTACCACTGGAACCGGCCAGAAAAGGCCATCCGTAGTCTGCAGTGATTCCGCCACGCTTACCGCATCGGCCACATTCATATAGCCTTGCAGCGGGTTGAAGTAGCCAGCGCCCAGCATCACCGCATTGGCAGCAGCCGCGGAGCTGACCACAATTGACGGCAGGGACTCTGCTTCGTTAATCAGTTGATGATGCCGCGCGCTGTCGTAGACAAAGCGGGGCTGCAGTTCTTCACTGCCGTGCGGGCGAACCAGAGACATGTGCAACTCCTGAAAACTTGTTCAGTCCATTTTGTTAGAAAGCGCACATTATACGGATTATGCCGGTTGCACCAAGCGTCATACAAAGGGTCGCTATAACCGTTGCTAAGGACTCTATTCCCGAAAGGCGTATAATGGCCCCAAATCGGGGAAGGAGCATCTGGTGTCATTACAACGATTCCTGCACGACTGGGCGATACCTGGCGCTATCGGGCTAATTGTGGCTGCGGCCCTACTATTCGCGCTACCGCACCTGCGAGCGCCCCAGCAGGCAACCTCCCCTTCCACAGAAATGCAGGGTCCCGTGTCTTACGCTCGGGCCGTGAATTCGGCGGCCCCCGCCGTAGTGAATATTTACACCCGCAAACAGGACCCACTGTCCAACCACCCGTTATCCAATCACCCGCTTTTTCGCCGCTACCAGAAGGAGCGAAGCCAGCCGAGCCTCGGTTCGGGCGTCATTGTGGACACGAGCGGTTATATCCTCACCAACTACCATGTCACTGCCGGAGCGGAAGAGATTGCGGTGGTACTGGCAGACGGGAGGGAAGCGCAAGCCACGCCGGTGGGCTCCGACTCAAACTTCGATCTCGCAGTGCTGAAAATTGACCTGCCAAACCTGACCGCAATCGAGGTAGGCGACCCGGAAAGGGCCCAGGTGGGTGACGTCGTACTCGCCATCGGCAATCCGTTCGGCGTCGGCCAATCGGTGACACAGGGCATCATCAGTGCGACAGGACGCGACATCAGCAATACCCGGGAAGGCACTTATCCACAAAGCTTTCTGCAGACAGATGCGGCAATCAACCCCGGCAATTCCGGCGGGGCACTGGTGGACGCCTACGGCAAACTACTGGGCATCAACACCACTGTCGTCGAAGGAAGAGACTATACCGGAGGCATCAGCTTCGCAATTCCGGCCAATATCGCTCTTAAGGTTATGCGGGACATTATCGAGTACGGTCGCGTCGTGCCCGGCTGGCTCGGTATTGAAGCCCGCACCGTAAACCCCAATCTGGCACGCGCTTTTCACCTGCCATCCACAAATGGCGTGATTGTAACCGCCATCTACAATAATGGCCCCGCACACCTCGCCGGACTGCAACCTGGCGATGTCATTACCCACATCAACGGTGATCCAATCAACGACGGTGAACATGGCATTGCCGCAATGGCGACACTGCGCCCCGGTGAAACCGTCACTATTACCTATATTCGCGATAGCCAGGTGCACAACACCGAAGCCACTGTTTCAGAGCAACCGCGCCCTCGAGAACAAACGTAAGCAAAAAAGAAGTCGGGCGGACAAGGACTGGACAGAAACAGGGTAAGTCAAGAGGGTAAACATCAAGCATCCAGCCCAAGCGCTCTTTACTCGATAACAACGTCTTCAGCAAACATGGCGGGCAGTGGCAGGTGATGCAAAACCATCGCCTGCCATTTAGCAGCAAGACACAACGGCCGGACTCAACCCTCTTCAGCAACCCGGTAATCCGCGGAGCGAGCGTGGGCGTCCAGCCCCTCCCCCTTTGCCAGCGTTGACGCAACCCGGCCCAGACTTTCCGCCCCTTCCGGGGAGCAAAAAATAATCGAGCTCCGTTTCTGGAAGTCATACACACCCAGCGGAGAGGAGAAACGCGCAGTACCGCTGGTGGGAAGTACATGGTTCGGCCCGGCACAGTAGTCCCCCAGCGCTTCCGCCGTATGGCGTCCGAGAAAGATGGCCCCCGCGTGGCGAATACCCGACAGGTATTGCTCCGGGTTATCCACAGACACTTCCAAATGCTCGGGGGCAACTCGGTTGGCAACCTCAATTGCCCGCTCGATATCCGCGACCAGTATCAACGCTCCCCGGTCCTCCAGTGATTTCCGCGCGATTTCCTCACGCGGCAGCTCAGCCAATAACCGGGCCAGAGACGCCTCTACAGCATCGAGATACTCCGCATTGGGGCAAAGCAGTATGGATTGGGCCTGCTCGTCGTGCTCCGCCTGGGAGAGGAGGTCCATCGCAATCCAGTCGGGATCTGTTTTCCCATCGCAGATAACGAGAATTTCGGACGGACCCGCGATCATATCGATAGCAACCTGACCAAAAACCGCACGTTTCGCGGTCGCCACATAAATATTGCCCGGCCCAACAATTTTATCGACGCGAGGAATCGTTTCCGTACCATACGCCAGCGCGGCCACCGCCTGGGCTCCGCCCACGGTAAACACCTGGTCGACCCCCGCAATTGCCGCGGCCGCAAGCACAAGGTCGCTCAATTGGCCATCCGGAGCCGGAACAACCATCGCCACCTGGTCAACTCCAGCAACTTTCGCAGGAATCGTATTCATCAACACTGATGATGGATAGCTCGCCTTGCCACCGGGCACATAAACCCCGACACGCTCCATCGGGGTTATCTGCTGCCCCAGGACCGTGCCATTCGCCTCAGAGTATTGCCAAGACTCCTGCACCTGACGCTCGTGATAAGAACGCACGCGCGCGGCCGCTGTTTCCAGCGCCGCCCGGTTCTCTGGAGAAATGCGCTCTAATGCCTGCTGCAAATCATCTGCACTCAGACAGAATTCACTCGCGGCCTGCAGGTCGCGGCGATCAAAGCGATTGGTATATTCGATGACAGCGGCATCACCGCGCGCTTGTACCTGCTGCAGGATGTCGGCGACCGCCGATGCTACCAGCGTATCAGACACAGACTCCCAGGCCAGTAACTGCGCCAACTGCGCATCAAAATCTCGCCCGCTGGCATCGAGACGACGAATGGAAACTGTCTTCATTGCTATTCCACCAGTGAGCATCAAGCGCGCGATTTAACCGCAGCTGCCAATTGCTCAATCAATCCATTAATAGGGGCATACTTCATCTTCATGGACGCCTTGTTTACGATCAGGCGACTGCTGATATCGGCGATATGGTCCCTGGCCTCCAGGCCATTCGCCTTGAGCGTATTGCCGGTATCCACGATATCCACAATCTCGTCCGCGAGATCCATGAGCGGCGCCAACTCCATTGCACCATACAACTTGATAATGTCCGCCTGGCGCCCCTGCGCTGCATAGTAACGCTTGGCAGAGTTAACAAATTTCGTAGCCACTTTAATCCGACCACGGGGCAGTTCAGCACCTTTGATCCCGGCCGTCATAAGACGGCAGCGTGCAATACCCAGGTCCAGCGGCTCATAGATATTGCTATCGTCGTGTTCCAGGAGGTTGTCTTTCCCGGCCACCCCGATATCCGCAGCACCGTGCTGCACATATGTGGGCACATCCGATCCGCGCAGAATCAACAGGTGGACATGTTCCTGATTAGTGGGAAAGATAAGCTTGCGGCTTTTGGCGATATCTTCCAGAGGCTCGAGCCCGGCTTCCGCGAGAAGCGGAAGCGTTTCCTTGAGAATTCGCCCCTTGGTCAGAGCAATGGTGATCTGCATGGCAACTATATTTATTTGACTGAAGCGGCTATCCCGCCGCTTTTTTAAACTGTACTTCCCGGCAGGGCACGCATGTCATACGATCGCCCAGCGCGAAAAACTATTCAGTAATATCCAGCTTCGCTCCCTGCCCACTGCTGAAAGCACTTGCAGGTCCGGAGGAATTTAGCCAGGAACGCGATGAATATTGGCCCCGATCTGCCGCAGCTTCTCTTCAATACATTCATAGCCGCGATCGATATGGTAAATCCGGTCAACGACCGTCGTCCCCTCGGCCACCATACCCGCAATTACAAGCCCAGCTGACGCGCGCAGGTCGGACGCCATAACCGGCGCCCCCTTCAGCTGCTCAACACCTGTAACAATGGCAGTGTTGCCCTCAAGAACGATATTCGCCCCCATCCGGTTCAGCTCGTGGACCTGGATCAGGCGATTTTCAAAGATGGTTTCGACAACCGTGCCCTTACCTTCCGCCACCGCATTCATGGCCATGAACTGGGACTGCATATCGGTAGGAAATGCCGGATACGGAGCGGTGCGAAAGCTCACAGCTTTCGGCCGATTACCCTTCATATCGAGCTCGATCCAGCCATCGCCAATACTCAGGTGTGCGCCCGCTTCCTCAAACTTGGCCAGTACGGCGTCCAGAATATCGGCGCGCGTGTGCGTCAACCGCACCTTGCCACGAGCGGCTGCGGCCGCAGCAAGAAAAGTACCCGTCTCGATCCGGTCCGGCATGACGGAATAGCTGCACGGAAGTAACCGATCAACACCGTGTACGCGTATCGTGTCGGTACCTGCACCTTCGATTTGCGCACCCATCGCGATCAGAAAATCAGCCAAATCGACGATTTCAGGCTCGCGCGCGGCATTGTGCAGGACGCTGGTACCTTCGGCCAATGCCGCGGCCATCAGGAGATTCTCAGTTCCCCCTACCGTGACTTTTTCCATCACGATATTGGCGCCTTTCAGCCGGCCATTGCTGCGCGCACGGATAAACCCTTCGTCGATGGTGATTTCAGCCCCCATCGCTTCAAGGCCTTTCAGGTGAATATCTACGGGGCGGCTACCAATAGCACAACCGCCCGGAAAAGAGACGTTGGCAACACCATGTCGGGCCAACAGCGGGCCGAGCACCAGTATTGACGCGCGCATGGTTTTCACCAGTTCATAGGGCGCAGTGAGCTCATTGATAGAGCGCGGGTCGATTTCAACTCCGAGCTTTTCGTCGATGGTGATCTCTGTACCCATACACCGCAGCAACGTGATCATCGTGGTGATATCGTTCAAGTGCGGCAGGTTATGAATCTGTACTGGACCGTCAGCCAGCAGCGCAGCCGCCAGAATTGGCAGTGCGGAATTTTTGGCCCCGGAAATTTTCAAGGTTCCGGAGATGGGGCTACCCCCTTCGATAATCAGTTTATCCATTCAGTCTGATGTCCAATTGCGGCAGCGATCACTGACCAGCTTCTTCAGGGGTGAGGGTTTTCATCTGCACGGCGTGCAGGGTACCGTCAGCGATTTTGTCGGAAAGCGCTCCGTAAACCAGCTGCTGCTTTTTCAGGCGGCTGAGTCCAGCGAAAGCGTCACTGATTACCGTCAATAAAAGGTGGCTACCTTCAAAGGCGACGTCGACCTGACTGCCGGGAATCTGCCCTTCAATCAGGGCCTTGATTTGATCTGGTTGCATAGGCGGGGAAATGGTTCGATTTGAAAATAGCGCGCAAGTGTACTGGATTCACTGCGCAGGCGCAGCCATGCATAAAAGGTGCGTGGCTGCGCCGCGGGATCAGTTTGCGCTGTCGGCAACTTTATCGGCCGCAGACCAGCTGGCAATCACCTTATCGATATCGCCGCTGTTCGCCTGCATGGCTTGTGAGAACTGGCCCCGGAAAGTCTTGCCCAGGTTTACACCGTTGAGGATGACATTGATCAGTTTCCACTGACCGCTGCGGTTACGCACCAGGGTATAGGAAACCTTGGTCAAACCCTCATTACTGCGAACTTCCTGCAACACATTGACACGGTTGCCGCTTGGCGCCGTGCCCGGGTTAACCACTTTCACATCCAGGTCACCGAATGTTGCCACACCACGAGCGAAGGTCGCCACCAGGTCGCGCCGGAAAGCGCTGACAAACTGGGCCCGCTGGGCAGGAGTCGCCTGTTTGGCATAGCGCCCCATAACCCCACGCGCAATGAAGTCGAAGTCCACTACGGGCTCCAGCACCTTTTCAACGGCGCCGTAGTAGCGCTGAGGATTCGAATTCAGGTATTGGCCGTTGGCTCGGATCACTCCCAGGAGCTCATTGGAGACCCCTTCAATCATAGAGTAGGGGTTCTGGGCCGCGCTTGCGCCAGGCACCCAGAAAGCGATTAAAAATGCCGCCAGCAGCCCCCGGAGGGAACTGAATACGGTGGATTTGACAGGCAAAGTGAGTACGCTCACAAAATATCTCCCATTGGCAATTCGTCCATTGGATACGCACAACACAAAAAAGTGTCACGACGACGCCAAAAAATCATGCTGACCGCTAAAATAGATCGCCACGCGATCCACCTGACTCGATAGCTGACAATGGCGGCGGCAAACTATACCATGGCGACGCTCCGGACAAGCGGGATCCCAATCTCAATACTGCGACCTTTCTTCAGCCCAGGCACACACTTCGGGCCGTTGATGAAGTCGAGGGATGCGGCCACCAGAGCAGGCTAATCAAACCATTTCCGCCAGCGCCGGTGCAACGCACCCGTCCAGACGGCCCCGAGCCACAGGTAATTCCAGTGGTTTCCCGGCCTCGTCGCCACAAAGGTCGCAGCAGTATTGAAAGGTTAGCATGTCATCCGGGCACGCGATTGGAGGCAGGCTGCCTCTTCATCAGATATAGATATAGATGAGCGGTGTCAGCAGAGTTTCTACACTGTTCAACAATCTGGAACCCCACGAATTGAGTCATCCAATGGGTAATGAGCTGATTTTACAGGCCGGTCGCAGAACCGTCGCCATGGAAACCGCCGCTGTCGCGGCCCTGGAAGCCCGTATCGACGACAGTTTTTATCAGGCGTGCGAACTGATACTCGCATGCCAGGGACGCGTGATTGTCTCCGGCATGGGGAAGTCCGGCCATATCGGGCGCAAGATCGCCGCGACACTGGCCAGTACAGGCACTCCAAGCTTCTTCGTTCACCCCGGGGAAGCGAGCCACGGTGATCTGGGCATGATCACCCGACAGGACCTGGTCATCACCATCTCAAATTCCGGAACTTCAGCGGAGGTACTCACCCTACTCCCCCTGCTGAAGCGGCTCGGAATCCCCATGATCAGCATGACCGGCAAACCCGACTCACCACTGGCCCAGTCCGCAGACGTCAATCTGGACATCGCGGTAGACACCGAAGCCTGCCCGCTCAACCTGGCCCCCACCTCTTCCACGACCGTAACCCTGGTGATGGGCGACGCCCTCGCCGTGGCCTTGCTCGAGGCGCGCGGCTTCACGGCAGAGGATTTCGCCTTCTCTCACCCCGGAGGGGCGCTCGGCCGTCAACTGCTGCTGAAAGTGGAAGATGTCATGCACGCCGGTGACGAGCTACCTCAGGTGACGCCCGACACCCTGCTGTCTCAGGCCCTTCTGGAAATGACCAGTAAGGGATTCGGTATGACCACTGTCGTGGGCACCGAGGGCGAACTCGTAGGGGTCTTCACCGATGGCGACCTGCGCCGGGTTATCGACCAGAAAGTCGAGCTGGACAAGGCAACCTTGGAGCAGGTGATGAGCCGGCGCCCAAAAACCGTTAGCGCGGAAACCCTCGCAGCCGAGGCACTGCGCATCATGGAAGACAACAAGATTACCGCTCTTGTGGTCGAGGATCCCGAGCACCACCCGGTAGGCCTGCTCCATATGCACGATATTCTGCGCGCCGGCGTCATCTGAACTATCCCAGAGAAGCCGCCGCACGACGAAATAACACCAAACTGAACAAACAACGAAACCCGCGAACGATCAAGGAGTCTCAGCGTGAGCCTGGAAGAAAAAATTCAACGCAAACTGGCACAGGTTCGCTATCTGGTTCTGGATGTCGACGGCGTACTGACCGACGGCAAGCTCTACTTCGACAACCATGGCAATGAGCTGAAAACCTTCCACACTCTGGATGGACACGGCATAAAGATGCTCCAAAAATCGGGGGTCGGCGTAGCCATCATTACCGGCAGGCGCAGCAGCGTGGTGGAAAAACGCGCACACGACCTGGGTATTACGCGCCTGATTCAGGGGCGGGAAGACAAATATTCGGCCTTCCAGGAACTGTTTGCCGAAGAAAACGTAGACCTCGCAAGTGTTGCCTACGTCGGAGACGATTACCCGGACCTGCAACTCATGACCCGGGTCGGATGCCCGATCGCAGTGCCCAATGCAGCGCCACCGGTCCTGGAGCACGCGCTCTGGGTTACCCACAAGCAAGGGGGAGAAGGCGCTGCTCGAGAGGTATGCGATCGAATCATGCAGGCCCAGGGCACGTTTGATGCCGCACTGGCCCCCTATTTGGCCCAATAGTGCTCCAACGGCAATTCATCACCGATTACTGGCTAAGATATCTAGCACTCTAATAAGGAATTGATCGCACATGCGCACCTGGCTGCCACTCGTCATCGTGGTCTCCCTTATTTCCCTGGGACTCTGGTTCACGGAAAGTCCGCCCAAGCAGCTACTCGGAAAAACACCAACACAGCAGCAGCACAACAAAGCACCGGACCTGGTGATACGGGGGGCACGGACACGCCACTACAGCGCTGAAGGGACTCTCGCTTACCAGGTGGACGCGGAACGCATCACCTTCTTCCAGTTTGACCGCCGGGATCGCGCGGACCTGACCGAGCCACGGATGATTTTCTATCAGGGCGACGATTCGAAGTGGCGCACGGAGTCCCGCTCGGGCGTTGCCATCAACAACGGGCAGCGAGTAGTACTCAAGGGAGACGTCACGATAACGGAGCTGCCACAACCCGGCATTACCCTCCGAACAGAAAATATCGTGCTCAAGCCGCGGGAAGAATTCGCCGAAACCAACAAAGTTGTTACCATTACCGACGGCGCCAACCGAACTACCGGCAAGGGCATGCGCGCCGATCTCAAACAGGACAAAGTAGAGATACTGTCTGATGTGGAAAGCAGTTATGAACCCCGCTGATCTAATCCGAGCCGCGTTGACGGCATTGCTCGCCAGTCTGCTGTTCGGCGCCCAGGCCTTGGCACTGCCAAACGACCGCGAGCAGCCCATCAAGGTTTCCGCAGATAAGCTGGAGGCCAACCGCAGCAAGAACATCACCGTATACAGCGGCAACGTGGTGATCACCCAGGGTTCCCTGCAAATCCGCGCAAACCGGGTGGAAGTCTTCGGCAACACCAAGGGCGAAATTGAAAAGGTGGTAGCCACTGGCAGCCCGGCACACTTCCAGCAGCAGGTAGAGGCAAACACTAACCCGGTCAAAGCTCGCGCCAAGCGCATCGAGTTCCTGGTCGGTAACGATGCCCTCCAGCTGACCGGCGAAGCCGATATCGACCGAGACGGCAACACACTGTCCGCCGAACGAATTGATTACGATTTGAAAAGCGAGCAGATGAAAGCCCAGGGTCGCTCCGACAAAGAACGGGTTGAAATGATCTGGAAGCCGGAAAGCAAGCCAGCAGAAAACGGACAGTAAACACCCGCTATTTAAACCCGAGCGATACAAGCGCCAGAATAATCCCGGCTGCTCCAGCCGACTGAATTCGGAATTGACTATGCCGACGCTCAAAGCGTTACATCTCGCCAAGCAATACAAGAAACGCAAAGTCGTTAAAGATGTCTCCGTCAGCGTCAGCAGCGGCCAGGTAGTGGGCCTACTGGGCCCCAATGGCGCCGGCAAAACCACCTGCTTTTACATGATTGCCGGCCTCGTGCGCGCCGATGCGGGCCAGGTACTTATCGACGACGAAGACATTACCGGCCTCTCCATGCACGGCCGCGCACGCAAGGGGATCGGCTATTTACCGCAGGAGGCGTCCGTCTTCCGGCGCCTGTCGGTAAAGGACAACATTCTTGCCATTCTGGAAACCCGCAATGATCTGAATCGCTCCCAGCGTCAGGAGCAGCTGGAAGCCCTCCTCAACGAGTTCCACATTCAGCACATCCGCGACAGCCTGGGCATGGCCCTGTCTGGCGGTGAGCGGCGCCGGGTGGAGATCGCCCGAGCACTCGCGACAAACCCGGCATTCGTGTTGCTTGATGAGCCTTTTGCGGGTGTAGACCCGATATCCGTCAATGACATCAAGCAGATCATTCGCCACCTGCGAGATAGAGGTATTGGCGTACTGATCACCGACCACAACGTGCGCGAAACACTCGATATCTGTGAGACCTCCTACATCGTCAGCGAGGGCCACATTATTGCCTCCGGCGCACCGGAGGAAATCCTCGCCAACAGCCAGGTACGAGACGTCTACTTGGGACACGAGTTCACAATATAGCGTTATTGTGGGCTGCCCATCCCTCTTAGAATAGCCTTCCAAAGACCGACATCACAAAAATGCCGAATATTTCAAAGTCTGATGAAATTTTCGGCACACTTATTGCTTGTGCTCGCCGTTTTGCCAAGGTAGTCTGCAGAACTTGAGTTTTACGCCGCCGCTCCCAGGAGCGAGGCTTTCGGCGAATTGAATACGCCAGAACTTTCTGCGAACACCAATCCGATGAAGCAGTCACTCCAGTTAAAGCTCGGCACTCAGCTAACCATGACGCCGCAGTTACAGCAGGCGATACGCTTGTTGCAACTGTCGACACTGGACCTGCAGCAGGAAATACAGTCCGCCCTGGACAGCAATCCCCTCCTGGAAACGGACTTCGACGAACACGGCAACGAAAGCCATCAGGATCAAAACACCCCCTCCAAACAGCAGGCTGACACCAAAAGCGAGAGCACGGCTACTGAGCCGACCGAGGCTGAAGGTGACTGGAACAGCAACATCCCCGACGACCTGCCGGTAGACACCCGCTGGGACGACATCTACGGCAGCACCAGCTATTCCGGGGGTGAAAGTGAAGACTATGCATTTGAGCAGCGCAATGCGGCGTCAGAGACCCTGCAGGATCACCTGCAATGGCAGCTGAACCTTACCCCGCTCTCCGATGAAGACAAGCGCATTGGGGAAACACTGATCGACGCCGTCGCACCCAACGGTTTCCTCGACAGCAGCCTTGAAGAGCTCGCCGCCGGGCTGGCCGTTGAGGAAGATGAAGTACTCGCTGTCCTGAAAACCATCCAGCAATTTGAGCCTGTTGGCTGTGGCGCCCGAGACCTGAGGGAAAGCCTGCTGTTGCAACTGCGCCACCTGCCGGAACAGACCCCCTGGCTGGGACAGGCATTGACGGTGGTCGGTCAGTACCTGGACCTGCTTGGCAAGCGCGACTTTCGCCAATTGAGCCGCCGCACCCGGCTGAGCGAGGCCCAGCTGGGTGAAGTCATGCGCCTGATCCAGACGCTGACCCCCTACCCGGGAGAGGCTTTTGGTGGCGAAGAGCCCCAGTATGTCATCCCCGATGTGATCGTCAGCCGCAAGGAGCAGCGCTGGATCGTGGAGCTCAACCCGGAGACCACGCCCAAACTGCGCATTAACGACAGCTACGCCTCACTGATCAAGCGGGCTGACAACTCCAGTGAAAACAACTACTTGCGGGACAACCTCCAGGAAGCCCGCTGGTTCCTGAAGAGTCTGCAAAGCCGCCATGAAACCCTGCTAAAAGTCGCCAGCTGCATCGTCGAAAAGCAGCAGGGATTCTTCGAGCAGGGCCCGGAAGCGATGAAGCCCATGGTTTTGGCGAACATCGCTGAAACCATCGGCATGCACGAATCCACCATTTCCCGGGTGACCACACAGAAGTACATGCTCACTCCGCGCGGTGTGTTCGAACTCAAATATTTCTTCTCCAGCCATGTGAGCACCGATTCTGGCGAGGATGCTTCCTCCACCGCAATTCGTGCACTGATTCGCAAGCTGATCGACGCAGAACTGCCCCGCAAGCCCCTGTCCGACAACAAGATCACCCAGGAGCTAGATAAGCAGGGTATCAAGGTTGCCCGTCGTACTGTCGCCAAATACCGCGAATCCATGGGAATCCCTTCCTCCAGTGAAAGAAAGAGACTGGTCTAAAGGCTATAGTCATAATCCGACTGCCTCAAAGCCCATATTGAGCAGTTTCTCGACAACCAACGCCCATACTTTGAGTGTATCCTTCCATTCTGATGCACTTCCTAGTAGGGTTGCCGCCCTGAAAAGGGGGGCGGCCCATTGTGTTGAAACCGATGAGGAGAAATCCATGCCGATCAACATCAGTGGCCATCATGTAGACGTGACTCCGGCCATTCGTGACTACTGTCTGAATAAACTGGAAAAGCTCTCCCGCCACCACGATCTGATTACCAATACGCAGGTGATACTGTCCGTAGACAAACTAATCCAGAAAGCCGAAGCGCGTGTACACGTAAACGGCCGGGATGTATTTGCCGATTCGGCGTCTGAAGACATGTATGCCGCGATAGATTCACTGACCGACAAACTGGACCGACAGCTCCTCAAACATAAAGAGAAGTTACGCAGTCACCGCTAGAACTCCAGCACGTTATGACATTGGAAGCCTTACTTTCTCCCCGCCTGAGTCTTTGCCACCTGGCGGGGAGCAGCAAGAAAAAGCTGTTATTGAATATCGCCCAGGCCATTGCGGAACAATATCCAGAACTGGACTCCGATACCGTATTCAACCAACTGGTTGCCCGTGAGCGCCTGGGCTCTACCGGCATCGGTGAAGGTGTGGCTATCCCGCACTGCCGCCTGCCGGGTTGTATGCACCCTATCGGTGTACTTTGCACTACCGCACCGGCAGTGGATTTCGATGCAATTGATCGCCAACCGGTAGACCTGCTGTTTGCGCTACTGGTACCGGAAGACTCTGATCAGGAGCACCTCGATACCCTCGCAGAAATTGCCACGCTGTTCAGCGACAGCCGGGTACGCGACAAACTCCGTGAAGCCTCCACCAGTGATGAGCTATACGCACTGGCCATCAACAGCGCTGCCGCGGCATAATGACGACTACATCACCGCGGCCTCTCTGAGGCCCGGTAGTCCACCCAAGCAGCAAGGAGCGCTTGTTTCATGCGTCTGGTTATCATCAGTGGTCGCTCGGGTTCCGGCAAAAGCTCAGCATTGCAACTACTGGAAGATGTCGGTTTCAACTGCATCGACAACCTCCCTGCCAGCCTGCTCCCGGAACTGATACGCCGGGTCAGCGATCAACCACCCGAAGAAAACACCCAGCTCGCACTCGGTATCGATGCCCGTAACCTGTGGCATGACGTACGCCAGGCACCCAAAGTCATCAATGAACTCAGGGATAGTGGGGTGGATTGCGATGTCGTATATCTGGACGCCCGCTCCCCGGTACTGGTGCAGCGTTTCAGTGAAACCCGCCGCAAACACCCGCTGAGCGATAGCCGCACACACCTGCTCGAGGCGCTCAATCACGAGAAAGACCTGCTGGCCCCGCTGGCAGCCATGGCCGACCTGGTCATTGATACCAGTAGCCTGAGCCTTCACCAGTTGCGGGACCAGGTGAAATCCAGAGTCGTGGGCAAAGACTCTCCGGGCATGGCGATCCTGTTTCAGTCCTTCGGCTTCAAGCATGGGGTACCGGTGGATGCCGACCTGGTCTTTGACCTGCGCTGCCTGCCCAACCCCTACTGGGTTGCGGAATTGCGCAATAAAACAGGGCAGGATCCAGAAGTGGCCGAATTCCTGCGCTCGCACGAAGAGACCGAAGAAATGCAGCGGGATATCACCGGCTTCCTGGAACGCTGGCTGCCGTCGTACCAACAAAGCAACCGCAGTTATACCTGTGTAGCCATCGGCTGTACCGGCGGCCGCCACCGCTCCGTCTACATGGTGGAGCAACTGGCAAAAACGTTTTCCAGCCTGTTCAACAACATCCAGGTTCGCCACCGGGAACAACAGAAGTAACAAAGATTCATCTCATGCAGAAGAGCCGCATTACCATCATCAACAAACTCGGCCTGCACGCCCGCGCAGCCAGTAAATTCGCGCAGACGTCAGCGCGCTACTCCTCAGAGGTCAAAGTGATTTGCCAGGGAAAAAGCGTGGATGGCAAAAGCGTGATGGCTTTGATGCTGCTCGCTGCTGGCAAAGGTGTCGAACTCGATCTGGAAATCTGTGGCCGCGATGAGGATGCTGCGCATGAGGCAATATGCAGCCTGATCAATGACCGATTCGGAGAGGGAGAGTAACCCCCCCTGACAGTACCGCCCCACCGGACATTCCCCCCTTCACCGGGAATATCCCCGCGATTAGTCGCCGGCTATAATACGGCCACGCCGCACCGACCTACCGAACGACACCGAAGGATACTTCGTGCCCAACAGCTCCCAATCCGACATCAAGTTCCGCGCCCAGAGCCAGTTGGGGGAACTCTATGCGGCCCTGGATAGCGGTACCGGACGCGAAGTGCAGCGGATGCTGCAAACCCTCTCCCCGCAAAATATTGCCCAGTTGCTGGAAAGCTCGCCGCCCCGCATTCGCCAGGTATTGTGGAACCTGATCGATAAAGAAGTCGAAGGCGAGGTTCTGCAGGAGCTGACCGACGATGTCCAGAGCCAGATACTCTCCACGATGGACACCGCGGAAATGGTCGAGATCATGGAAGGTCTGGACGCAGACGATGTCGCGGATATTCTGCAGCAACTGCCCGACCGCGTAATGGCCGAAGTCCTCTCCGCGATGAGTGAGAACGACCGCCAACGGGTCGAAAGTGTACTCGCCTACGACGAGGAAACCGCGGGCGGTCTGATGGATACCGACACGGTATCCGTGCGCCCCAACCTTACCCTGGATGTCGTGCTGCGCTATCTGCGCCGACATGAACAGCTGCCCGAATCCACCGATAACCTGTTTGTGGTGAACCGGAAGGATCAGTTTATCGGACTGCTACCGCTAACCAAATTGTTGACCAGTGATCCATCGGTTACCGTGCGCGAGGTAATGTCGACGGATGTCGAAGCGATTCCCGCTGACCTGCCCGATACCGACGTGGCCCAGCTGTTTACCAAGTACGACTGGATTACCGCCCCGGTAGTGGATGAGCAAAACCGGCTGCTGGGTCGGATCACCATCGACGATGTAGTCGACGTTATCCGCGAGGACGCCGACCATTCGCTGATGAGCCTGGCCGGCCTGGACGAAGAAGAAGACACCTTTGCTCCGGTAATACGCACAGCACCGCGACGCGCCGTCTGGCTGGGAATCAACCTCCTGACAGCGCTACTCGCCTCCTGGGTGATCCACCTGTTTCAGGACACCATCGACAAAGTGGTCGCACTGGCCGTATTGATGCCGATCGTCGCCAGTATGGGTGGGGTGGCTGGTAGCCAGACACTAACGGTTGTGATCCGCGGTATGGCACTGGGGCAGATCGGCCGCAGCAACCTGAGCTGGCTGTTATCCAGGGAACTGGGTTCCGGCGCGCTGAACGCCGTCCTCTGGTCGACGATAATGGGGCTAATTACAGCACTCTGGTTTGGTGACTATCGGATCGCGCTCATTATCATAGCGGCAATGGTGATCAACCTGATTACCGCCGCCCTGGCCGGCGCCGTGCTACCCGTAGTACTGAGAGCCATGCGTATCGACCCGGCCCTGGCCGGCGGCGTTGCCCTGACTACGGTTACCGACGTTGTCGGCTTTATGTCTTTTCTGGGCCTTGCGACCTGGTATTTTGCCTGACGCCGGGCTTAACTCCGTTTCATTTGAGAGACTTCATGCAACACACTGACGAATTTGACGCCTTTGACGACGACCAGCCCAAGAGCAAAACCCAGGTCAAAAAAGAAATGCACCAGTTACAGGAGCTGGGCAAACAACTGACGGAATTGAACGCGGCCAAACTCGCGGAAGTACCGATGGAGGCCGATCTACGCGAAGCCATCGAGACCATGCACCGTATCAAGTCCAATGAAGCGAAGCGCCGCCAGCTGCAATACATCGGCAAATTGATGCGCAAGGCGGATACAGAAGCCATTGAAGCGGTATTGTTAAAATACAAGGAACAGGATCACCTGTATTTGCGTTTCGACCGTATGGCAGAAGACTGGCGCCAACGGTTGCTGGAACAAGGTAAAGAGGCACAAAGTGCGTTCTTTGATACCTACCCTGGCGCCGATCACCAGCAGCTGCGCACGCTGATTCGGGAATCCGGAAAGGAAATCGCCAACAAAAAACCGCCTACCAACCAGCGAAAATTATTCCGCTATCTTCGGGACTTTTTTATGCAGACCGGACAATAAACCTGTCCGAAGCGGTTGGCACAGAGGGCATATTCCCCTGTGCCAGAAGCAGCTTACTCGGCGCTCGTCTCAGCCTGCCATTCGAACAGATTCAGCTCGATAAAGAAGAAGGCCACCAGCCACAGGAAGGCATCCCAGAAGTCCAGGAAGCTGCCATTGATTCCCCAGTAAACCGCACACAACAGCAGCGCGAAATAAAGCAACCCTTTCACCACCTGTGAGTAACGCATGATCGCGTCGGAAAGCTCATGACGCAGCTGCAACCAGACATCAAAAGCCAGAATAGCCACCACCAGCAGCCAGGCACCGGCGTTGATCACATCCACCCAGGCAAGCCATTGAATTTCACGCCACACTGCTGCGTCGCCGACCACCTGAGTATCCGCAAGACGTAACAGCTGGGAATCCGCCAAGGACCCACAGTTGGCGGCTGTCAGCGCCGTGTAATCATCCTGCTCCAGCACCATTGACCAGCCGCTATTGGCGAGATCACAGGCAGAAGCCGTTACCGGCAGGAGATGTGTCAACGAAACCATTTCCGACACATAGCCATAAAACGAATACACGATAAACAGGTAGCAAACTGCGGAAATGGCGTTGAGCAGCCACTTGGTCGCCCCCTTAAGCCGTTCATCGGAAAGCACCCAGGTTTCCAACTCAAACACCAGCAACAGCAGTACCCACGCGAGGGTATCGATGGTGTCGTTATAGGCTTCGATGATTTTGCTCAAACTCACGCCATCCGCGAATACAGTGGCTGCCGCGGCGTGGTTTTCCAGAAAGAATGCGTAGACGTTGTACGCGAGCAGGCAATACACCGCGTACTTGAACAGACGAAACAACCCGTAGCGGGTAACAGAATATCCGGCCAATGAGACCACCTCAGACATAGGTGACACCCTCGAATAGTGATTATTGTTTATTATCGCGTTGCGTGTGCCGCCAATATCGAACAATTATTCAGTTTTTTCAACCACCGCCGGGGCTCGGTGTGCAGCAGTATCAAGTTGCCGCGCGCTACCAGGGATTTAGAACCCGCTCACTCAACCAGCGCCAACCGGAACAGCCTCCGGGCCAAATTTCTGCTCAATCACCGGCAGCCCGGAGCGATTATTGTCGACTTGCGCCGGACGGCTTGCGGACTCACCGCTCTCTTTCTCCCGTGGAGCAGCCTCCAGCGATGACTCAAGATCGTGTGCCTGAGCCTCCTGTTTACGGCGAGCGCTCTCGGCCACGGCACTCTGGCCCTCACGCCCGGCGGCCCCATCGTCAAACAGCTTGTCAAACCGAACCTCCGGGTTCGACCACTCGCCATCAATGCGATAACTCACGCTGGCGACTCTATCCACCTGCTTTTTAAACACCTTACTGATCAGGTATACCCCCGCTGCTGCGGGCAAGCCCCCCGCCAGCGCGGCGACAAATGCCAGGTTATTGCCAACCGGCAGCGTGGCCACGAGGGTCAGATTGAGGTCTTCCCGCTTGAGATTGACGCGACCGGCCATCTGCAGCTCGCTGGTCGGCCCTTCAACCTGGATCGGAACAGCAATCAGCAATTCGCCATCGCCTTCGAAATACACTTCACCGTGCACCCGGTCGAAGGTCAGGCCGCTCTGAACCAGATCCGAAAAGTCCAAGCGCAGGCGGCGGGCCCAGGTATCGAAGTTAAATAGCGACAACAGCCGCAACAGGGCTGAGCCCGCGTTGTCACTGGCGCGGAGAAAACGTCCCTTTTGGATATCGATCCGGATTTCGCCCGCGAGGCTATCGACTCGCGCCAGCGCCGGTGATCCATTCCAGCGCAGGGCCGTATCAAAGGTGGCGGACTGGCTTTCTATCGCGGCCTCCTGACCCCAAGCCTGCAGCACACCTCCCAGATCAGTACTGCGCAAGCGGCCAATAAACTGGGAAGACTCGGAGCCATCCGCTCCTCGCATCCACATCAGTTGGGCCCCGAGACGGTTATCACCTTCCCCACGGCCCTCGATCGTGACCCCGCGCATGGCGCCCTGAATATCGCTGATCACCAGCCTTTCCGGCGAAGGGCGCAATTCAAATGACCAGGGCCCCATCATTTCATCACCGAGCTGCAGGTTTTCCGTGGCGAAATCCATCGCCGGCAAGCTGGCAAAGTCGAAGCCTTTCCAGCGGTCAGCCTCCATCGGCTCTGGCACCTGGCCGTCCGCGACACTTTCCACAGGGTCAGTGCCCTCTTCTCCGGCGCTGGCACGTGTCGCCAGGGCCGGCAGGCGCAAGTGCTTGAGGTTAAGCTGCAGCGGGGTAGCGGCATTCATGATCCCGGAAACCTGACCGGCGGCCATTTCACTATCAAATGCCAGCTGCCAGTCAGCCCCGAGCCCACGTCCGGTCACATGAATATGGTCGACATGCACAGTCTCGGAGAGCTGTAAGCGGTCAGTACTCAGGTCCAGTGACACGGAGAGAGGCGACGACTCCAACGTATTTTGCGCGCTCTGCTGAGCTTCACCTGATGTCTCACCTGATGTCTCACCTGATGTCTCACCTGATACCACACCAGGTGTCTCGCCAGGCGTCGCTTGCTCTGATTCATCGCCGTACATGGCAAGCGCCGACTTCCAAGACTGCAGCTCAATCACCGACAGGTCTCCGATAATCGACACTCCGGGATCTGCCGGGAGGCGCGCCTCGGCATTCAGGGCAATAGAGGCCCGCTCCAGTCGCTTGCCCACCTGCCAGAACTGGCCCTGCAAATGCTCGCCGTAACTCAGGTGATACAGGTTGCCCTGTTCTCCGATTGGTACTCGCAGCACAAATCGGGACTCGTCTTCCGCTACTTTGCCAAGCGGCGCCGGCAGGTTCACCGCCACACCTTTCAGATCGGAGTTGATTTCCAGCACCGCTGCATACGGCACATTTTTGGATTTGGCAGGAATGGTAACCAGCGCCGCGTAATCCAGCTCACCGTCCAGCCAGCCGAGTTCCGGCCGACTGCTCCAGGCACCCACATCGGCTGCACTGGTCCGACCATTCACCACCACCTGGGTGTCCCGCTCGTCACCGTCCCCGAGGTGCTGGATATGTGCCTGCAGCGGTTTGCCCCAGAGCGCACCGGAAAGCCTGGTGCCATCGAGGCCGCTAATGCTGTTAAAGCGCACCTGACCTTCCAGCGCATTGAAATCGAGGTTGAGATTTTTCAGCGCCAGCTGCCCACGGGACAGGGTGACATCTACCGTCTGCTCCGGGGCGATATCCGCGCCGCCCAACGGCTGGGTAAGCACTAACTGGCCGCGCAAATTACCCTGCAGATCCCATTCGTCGAAGGCACTGCCCAGCTGCTCCCGCAGCGGGGAATCTCGCAACAACCGCAGGCCGTCTGCCGCCGGGCCGTCCAGATCCGCCTGAACATCCAGCCGGGACCCGTGTGTTTGCGGCGCAACCCTAACAGCCAGGTTACTGGCCTCGATATTCCACAGCTGCGCTTTGCTGGCGGCGACCGAAACCTCGCCATCATTGATCGTCAGGTGGCCATCGGCATGTCGCGCCGCCGGCCAGCCGGGAAGATAAGCCAATGTGCTGTCACTGAAATCCGCCTGCAACTGTACGGTTTGGCGAGAAGGGTGTTCGCCCAGCGCCAGCAGCGCCGCATCATCACCGGACTTGTAGCTATATCCCCGGTACAGGAAGCCCGCATCACTGATCTGGCCAGCGTTGCGCTTGCCAACGCTGCGATTGAGCCAGTCGCGCAGGTCGTCACTGACAACAAAAGGGACCATATTGCGCTGCTCGACGACCGCGACATCCTTCAGGCCCAGAGCCAGCGTGAAATCAGCGGGCCTGGTATTGGGGATCAAGGGTAGTTGCAGCAGGAACTGGCCGGTAAACGTGCCGACTTGTGACCCCATGGACAGGGGCCCGGAATACACAGAAACCGCGTTGTGCTCTCGATCAATCGCCCAGGCGACCGTACCGCTGGCGCTGTTGAACGCAAAAGGCTGTTCGTACAGCAGGGGAAAGTGCGCACTGAAGCCCTCTGGGCTGTTGAGTGCTACACGCCCTCCCCGCCCGTCAAGCTCCAGGTATCCATTCATCCCGGTAACCGCCGGTGCACCGTGATGGGCGCCAGCAGAGACGTCGTGGAGATTCGCGGCCAGTGTCAGCTCACCATCCGGACGGCGCGCCAGGCGAACATTGCGCAGCTGCCCCTCAGGCTCAAGTGCTTCCAGCCACTCATCGGCTTTTTCCGGCAACAGTTGCAGCACCCGCAATACCTGGTGCCAGGCTTTCAGTTCAATCTGATCCAGCGCCAGCTGCGCACCTGTCTTACGGTCACCACCGGCGCGCAAGTTCAGCTGGGGGACTTCCAGCTGCTCCCAGTTCAGGCTCAGGGCCTGTAACACCACTCCCCAGGACTCTCCCGGGCGCCATTGCCCGGAAATTCGGGTAGACATGGATTGCAGCGAAGCCAGCGCGTTGGATACTTGTTCGGTATTGGCTTCAGAGCCCCCGACTACAACATCCCCTTCCGAGGGCGGCTCCGTCTGCTGCGCCAGGCTCAACTGGCCGCGCAGGCTGTAGCCATTGGCTGCATCGGACTCCAGCCACAACCGCCCACCAGCGAGCTTGCGCCCGCGCCAATGTAGGGTTTCTGGCAGGGGCGACAGGCGATAGAGCAGCGCAACCAGGTCGCTATCAGCCACCAGTTCATTGAGTTGTACATAGCCGCGCAAAACGAAATCATCGCTCCGGCGAGGATTTCCGCGCCCTTCCAACACCAGCCGCAGACTCTCTTCACCGCTGTGCAGGTTTTCCATCGCGCCGCTGACATACGCTTTCGCCACCAGACGGTGAAAATCGCCGCCGTTTTCCAGCTGTATCTCGGGCAACTCAAGATCGGCACTCTGGCCATCCGTCAGAGTCAGACCAATACGCGCGTTGCGCACCAGTACTTTGGGCCCCAGCTGGAAAATGCGTGCCGGGTCGCCAATGCGCCCCCCGACAGGCTCGGCACCAGCAGCCCTGGTGGCACCGGAAAGCGGGAAGCCCACCACTTGCCAGCCACCCGCTGCGCGCTGTTGCAGGTGCGCGGCAAAATCGTCGACCTCGAGGTTTTTCCAGATCAATTCCCGGTGCCAAAGGCTGGCCAGCAGATCCAGGTGGAAAAGGCCGCGCCCCATCTGCATCTCACCAGCGCCGCCAATTTTCAAGCCGTCCACTTGCAGTGCAACTTCCAACGCCTGCCAACGCAGAGAAATGCCATCAATTACGACCGGAGCACCGAGTTGCCGGGACAGCCAGCTACCGATTTCCGGGCTGTACTTGCCAACCTGCGGTGAAAGGATTCGTCCGGTCTGCACCAGGATCGCGAGCGCGATAACCACGCTCACCACCAACAGCCAGAACTTTCGGGCAAGCCAGCGCAACCACAGCATCAGGGCGTCCCTCCGATGCTGTCACGCCGCCAGCAGCTATCACCGGCAACCAATACATATGTGCACTTACACCAGCACAATGTCGTATTGCTCCTGGTTGTATATGGGTTCTACCTGGAACTGAATCGGTCGATCGATAAACTCTTCCAGGTCAGCGACATTCGCAGACTCCTCGTCGAGCAACAGATCAATCACCACCTCGCTCGCGAGCACCATGATCTTTTCACTGTCGTAGGCACGCGCCTCGCGAATAATCTCCCGAAAGATTTCATAGCACACGGTTTCCGGGGTTTTCAGCGTCCCGCGACCGACACATACCGGACAGGGCTCACACAGCATCTGACCAAGGGATTCCCGCGTACGCTTGCGGGTCATTTCCACAAGCCCGAGTTCAGAAACTCCGGTAATGCTGTTTTTGGCATGATCCCGTTCGAGCGATTTTTCCAGGGTACGCAAAACCTGACGCTGGTGTTCCGTGTCCACCATATCGATAAAGTCGATAATGATGATTCCGCCCAGGTTGCGCAGTCGCAGTTGACGGGCAATCGCGGTGGCCGCCTCAAGATTGGTCTTGAAGATGGTCTCTTCCAGATTGCGGTGGCCAACGAACGCGCCGGTATTGACGTCGATGGTACTCATCGCCTCGGTCTGCTCAACGATCAGGTAACCACCAGACTTGAGCGTCACTTTGTTCTGCAGTGCTTTGCGAATTTCTTCCTCCACACCGTAGAGATCAAACAGCGGCCGCTCGCCCGGATAATGTTCGATGCGCGGTGCAATTTCCGGCGCGTACTTGCCGGCAAACTTGGCCGCACGGGCATGGGCCTCGCGGGAGTCGATGCGTATTTTTTCGGTATGCGGACGCGCCAGGTCGCGCAGGGCGCGCATGAAAAGTGGCAGGTCTTCGTAAATGATCGCCGGCTCTTTCTCCGACTTGATACGCTGTTCCAGCTCACTCCACAATTTGTAGAGAAACGGGATATCCCGCAGTAATTCCTCTTCGCTGACGCCTTCGGCAACAGTGCGCAGGATAAATCCGCCGTTGCCGCTATGGCCCTCTTCCGCGAGGCGCGCGGAGGCGAGGTCCACCAGTTCACGCAAACGGTCCCGCTCGCTTTCATCCTCGATACGGTTGGAGATACCGATATGACGGGTCTGCGGCATGTACACCAGGTAGCGGGCCGAAACGGAGAGATGTGTGGTCAAGCGCGCGCCTTTGCTGCTAATAGGGTCCTTGACCACCTGAACCACCAATGACTGGCCTTCACGCACCAGCGCACGGATATCCGCTACTTCCCCCTCGCGGGACTCCATCCCTTCATCATCGAGAGGCGCAATATCCGAGGCATGGATAAAACCCGCACGCTCCAGGCCGATATCGACAAATGCAGCCTGCATGCCGGGCAATACCCGTACAACTTTGCCTTTATAGATATTCCCAACGATACCACGCCGGGCGCTGCGCTCCAGGTAAACCTCCTGCAGCACGCCGTTTTCCACCAGCGCGACCCGGGTTTCCATCGGCGCCACGTTGATCAGTAATTCTTCGCTCACGGGCCCGTCTCTCCTAACTACCCAAGCTCACTGCGCTTGTCGAACTGCCAATAGGGTATTCCGGCACGCTCCAATAGCGGTGCCAGTGCTTCCAGAGGCAGCCCTACAACATTGCTGTAACTGCCTTCGATGGACGCCACCAGAAGCGCCCCCATCCCCTGAATTCCGTAGCCACCCGCTTTGTCCGCGGGTTCGCCGGTATCCCAGTAGGCCTCAATCAGGCGCCGATCCAGGGCGCGAAAGCGCACTCGGGTTTCCACGATCTGACTCAATGTTTCCCGGGCACCAGTGAGGCAAATTGCCGTAAGCACCCGGTGTTCTGCGTCGGAAAGCAAGCGCATCATGCGCGCAAAATCCGCGAACTCTCGCGGTTTCTCCAGCACCTGCTCTCCCGCGACCACCACCGTATCCGCGCCCAGCGACCACAGCCGCTCGTCGCCACCGGCCAGTGCCAGGCCCGCACGAGCCTTCTCTTCAGCCAGGCGCAACACATAAGACTGTGGATCTTCTTCCGCGCGCCGGGTTTCCTCAACCTGGGTCGCCGCTGTCGAAAAAGGCACGCCAATCTGCATTAAGAGTTCCGCGCGGCGCGGAGAAGCAGAGGCAAGCAGGAGTCGGCTGTCGGATTTGGCTTCAGGCACGGTTCAATCGTTACTTATGGTTATAACTGGTTAGACGAAGAAGCGATTATAGCGGTATCGGTCGAAAATTGACCGCAATCATTACACGCATTTACACACAATCCCTTCCGCGGCGCGCGCACAGGCAACCAAACGGTCAGCGTACCCGCAGGCGGGAAGCCATGCCGTGCAGCCAGGGGGTTACCAGGGGCCACAGAAGCGCCGTCGTCAGTGCTGGCCACAAGAAGGTCAAGCCCGGCACCGTCTTGCCGACGAGACTATGCACCCAGTTGCCCAGCAACTGGTTGATCCCAACCAATACAAACACCCACATTAATTGCTGGGCCGGATTAAACGCCCTGGTGCGCTGGTAGGTCAGCAGGCTGAAGTAGGCCAGAACGGCCAGCGACAGGGCGTGAGCCCCGAGCGTGGAACCCGTCACCAGATCTTCGGCAATCCCTATCAGCCAGGCAAAGCCCACGCCCAGGCTTTGGGGCATCCGGGTGGTCCAGAAAATAACCAGCAAGGCACAGAAGGCCGGGCGAAACCAGAGCCAGTCGTAGGGCAACGGCATCACCGCCAGCAGTAGGGCAATAAAAACGGTAAACAGGATAAACCAGCGGTTGTGGGCTTCCATTGCCGTCAGTCCTGGCTGCCGATGACGGCCAAAACGAATCGGCTCCGGTTCATCTGGCCACGGGGCTGCACATCGACATCGGCAAATGCGCGACCCGGGTCCCGCCGCACCGCAATCACTTCCCCTACCGGATAACCGGCCGGGAATCGGCCGCCGAGCCCGGAGCTGAGCAGCAGGTCACCTTCGCGGATATCGCTGGTATTGGCCAGGTGACGCAGCTCCAGACGATAGAGGTCACCAGTACCTTCGGCCACCGCGCGCACGCTGTTGCGCAACACCTGTACCGGCAGCGCATGCCCCGTGTCGGTTATCAGTAATACGCGACTGGAATAGTCACCGGCCTCAATCACCTGACCCAGCAGTCCGCTGGCGTCCATGATTGCGGTCCCCTGCTTGACGCCGTCGGAGCGACCCTTGTCGATAATCAGCACATGCTCAAGGGGGTCCGGGGATACGCCGATCACCTGCGCCACCAGCACGCGCTGGTCGACAGTCTCAGCAGAGTTCATCAGTTCTTTAAGCTGGGTATTTTCGGCGCGTACCGCAGCCAACAGCTGGGTCTGCTGCTCCAGCAACATCACCTGGTGCTTGAGGCGACTGTTTTCTTCCACCAGTTCTTCACGGGTGCGCAATTGATCTCCCGCCCAGTCTCCCACCCGGCCGGGAGTTCCGGTTATCCAGTAGAAGGGCGCAGCCAAACTGGCAGCGCGCTCTTTGAGCGGGTCCAGCCAATCGGTGTAGATATTGACGAGTATCAGCGCGCCAGCCACCAGTCCCAGCACGATAATGCGGGATTCCGGCGACGGGCCTCGGGTAAATAGCGGTTTAATGGGCAGGCCCCCATTAACAGGTCTGCGAAAGTGTTGTTATTGGTTGTGGCTGCACATCACTGTGCGGTTGGATACTACCGCCCCCTCCCTGGGTGCGGCAGCGGTGAGTTAGTTGCTCACCAGGTACAAACGGCTCTTGTCCATCATGTCCAGTGCCTGACCGCCACCGCGGGCAACACAGGTCAGCGGGTCATCGGCGACAATAACCGGCAGGCCGGACTCTTCCATCAGCAGGCGGTCGAGGTCTCGCAACAGTGCGCCACCACCGGTGAGCACCATACCGCGCTCGGCAATATCAGATGCCAGCTCGGGCGGAGACTGCTCCAGTGCGCTTTTCACCGCCTGTACGATACCGGTCAGCGGTTCCTGCAGGGCCTCAAGGATTTCGTCGCTGTTCAGGGTGAAGCTGCGCGGCACCCCTTCTGCCAGGTTGCGGCCGCGCACGTCGATTTCACGCACTTCACTGCCCGCATAGGCACAGCCAATCTCTTCTTTAATCCGCTCAGCGGTGGCGTCACCAATCACGCTACCGTAGTTGCGGCGTACGTAGTTGACGATGGCTTCGTCAAAGCGATCACCACCGATGCGCACGGAATCGGAGTAAACCACGCCGTTCAGGGAAATAATGGCAATCTCGGTCGTACCGCCGCCGATATCCACCACCATGGAACCGCTCGCTTCTTCTACCTTCAGGCCGGCGCCGATGGCTGCCGCCATCGGCTCTTCAATCAACCACACCTCGCGAGCACCCGCCCCCAGTGCAGATTCGCGGATTGCACGGCGCTCTACCTCGGTAGACTGGCAGGGGACACAGACCAGTACCCGCGGGCTTGGACGCATCCAGCTGTTTTCATGCACTTTCTTGATGAAGTGCTGCAGCATTTTTTCAGTGACCTGGAAATCGGCAATCACCCCATCTTTCAGAGGGCGAATGGCGGTGATATTCCCCGGTGTACGACCCAGCATACGCTTGGCCTCCACCCCCACCGCTTCGACAATCTTGGTGCCGTTGTAGTGGCGGATAGCCACAACAGAGGGTTCATCAAGGACTACACCGCGATCACGCACGTAGATCAGCGTATTTGCAGTACCCAGGTCAATGGAGAGATCACTGGAGAACATGCCCCGCAAACGTTTAAACATGGAGTTCGATTACCTTATTCTGAAGTACAACACCTGAAGCAGAATCGGGCTCAGGTGCCGCAGAGCGCTGACTGAACTGGCTGACAGCACTCCCGGCGATGGAAAGTGTTACAGGGTAGTTAGTCAACGCAAATAATTCTGTGTTCCGGACAGCGTTTTTGTCCGCTCCTCAAGCTCAATCCGGGAGCCCGAGTCCTGAGGTTGCGGCCAGATGCGACGGGGCTCCGGCCAGAATCGGCAAACTCTAACAATGGCGCAGGTTGAGGGCAAGGTGAAATAGGGCCGATTGCCCCTCGTGATCCCACAGCGCCCCCTGTGTCACGCCGATCAGCGCAAGCCTTGGGAGATTGTCCCCCAACTATGGTAAATTTGCGCACCTTTGACCAAATAAACCAGATACCCAGAGTACCGCTCTGGGTATCACCGCATTAACAGCGGATAATCCCGCCGGCACGCCCGACATCGGGCTGTCGCTGCAAGTTAGCCAATGAGAAGCTGGAGTCTCTACCCCCATGGCCGTGGACGCGCAAACCGTAGAAAAGCTGGCCGAGCTGGCCCGCATCGCCATCTCTGAAGAAACCATTGACGAAGTCAGCAGTCGCCTGGGCGACGTACTGCAGCTGGTGGACCAGCTCCAGGCCGTCAACACCGAGGGCGTTGAGCCCATGGCCCACCCCCTGGACGAGATACAGGTACTGCGAAAAGACGCCGTTACCGAACCCAACCGCCGGGAAGAATTCCTCAAGCTGGCACCGCAGACGGAAGCCGGCCTCTACCTGGTTCCCAAGGTCATCGACTGACCTTACTGCACCACACTACAGAATCAGAATAACCCGGATTTGCCATGCATCAGTTGACCATCGCGGAAATCATCCGCGGCCTGCGCGACAGACAGTTTTCCAGTGTCGAGATTACCAGCCACCTGCTGGAGCGGATTCAGCAGCTGGACGGACACTACAACAGCTTTATTACCGTAACGGGCGAGCAGGCTCTCGCACAGGCCGCCGCCGCCGACGCGCGCCTTGCCGCTGGTGATGCGCCAGCGTTGTGCGGCGTGCCCATCGCCCACAAAGACATTTTTTGCACCAACGGTGTACGTACCAGTTGCGGCTCAAAGATGCTCGACAACTTTGTACCGCCCTACGATGCCACCGTCGTAGACAACTTCCAGCAGGCCGGTGCCGTCAGCCTGGGCAAAACCAACATGGATGAGTTCGCCATGGGCTCTTCCAATGAAAGCAGTTTCTACGGCGCCGTCAAAAATCCCTGGGACCTGGCGCGCATACCCGGCGGTTCCTCCGGTGGCTCCGCCGCCGCAGTAGCCGCGCAACTGGTGCCCGGCACGACCGCCACGGACACCGGCGGCTCGATTCGCCAGCCCGCGGCAATGACCGGCACCACCGGTCTCAAACCTACTTACGGCCGCGTATCCCGCTGGGGCATGATCGCGTTCGCTTCGAGCCTGGACCAGGGCGGCCCTATCGCGCGCACCGCCGAGGATGCGGCCCTGATGCTTTCGGTCATGGCCAGCAGCGACAGCAAAGACTCCACCTGCCTCGACCGCCCGCAGCAGGATTACACCGCCAGCCTGAACGATTCCATTGCCGGCCTCAAAATCGGCGTACCCCGGGAGTATTTCGGCGAAGGCCTGGACGGCGAAGTGGGCGCTCGCGTCCAGGAAGCCCTGAAACAATACGAGGCACTGGGTGCTGAGCTGGTGGAAATCAGCCTCCCCCACAGCAAGTTGGCGGTGCCGGCCTACTACGTGATCGCACCCGCGGAGGCCTCGGCCAACCTGTCGCGCTTTGACGGCGTGCGCTACGGCTACCGCTGCGAAAACCCGGCGGACCTGCGCGACCTGTACATGCGCTCCCGCGGCGAGGGCTTCGGCGAAGAGGTCAAACGCCGCATTCTGGTCGGCACTTACGCGCTGTCAGCGGGCTACTACGACGCCTATTACAACAAGGCCCAGCAGATCCGCCGCCTGATCAAGCAGGACTTTGTGGACGCCTTCCAGAAAGTCGACGTCATTATGGGCCCCACTGCGCCGAACCCGGCGTTCAAGCTGGGCGAGAAGAATGCCGACCCAGTCGCCATGTATCTGGAAGATATCTACACCATCGCCACCAACCTGGCGGGATTGCCCGGCATGTCTCTGCCCTGCGGTTTTGCCCACGGACTGCCCGTCGGCCTGCAAATCATCGGCAACTACCTGGATGAAACGCGCATGCTCAACGCCGCACACCAGTTCCAGCAGGCGACCAACTGGCACCAGCAAACAGCCCCGGCGGCAGAATAAAAGGAGACGCGACGTGGAATGGGAAGTAGTCATCGGGCTGGAAGTACACGTACAACTCGCCACCCAATCTAAAATTTTTTCCGGTGCAAGCACCGCCTTTGGTGCAGACCCGAATACCCAGGCCTGCGCTATCGATCTGGCCATGCCGGGCACGCTGCCGGTTCCCAATGAAGAAGCGTTCCGTTACGCGGTCATGTTCGGCCTCGCGATGAACGCGGGGATCGGCAAACGCTCGGTGTTCGAGCGCAAGAATTATTTCTACCCGGATTTGCCCAAGGGTTACCAGACCACCCAGCTGGAGAAGCCGATCGTGGGCGCGGGCCAGATCGAGATCCACCTGGAAGACGGCAGCAGCAAGACTGTGCGCCTGCACCATGCGCACCTGGAAGAGGACGCTGGCAAATCCCTGCACGAAGACTTTCACGGCATGTCCGGTATCGACCTCAACCGTGCCGGTACCCCGCTGATCGAGATCGTCTCCGAGCCGGATATGCGCAGCGCCGCGGAAGCGGTGGCCTATCTGAAAAAGATCCACAGCATCGTGACCTACCTGGGGATTTCCGACGGCGATATGTCCCAGGGCTCCCTGCGCTGCGACGCCAACGTTTCCGTGCGTCTAAAAGGCGAAGAAGCGCTCGGTACCCGCGCCGAGATCAAGAACCTCAACTCGTTCCGCTTTATCGAAAAAGCCATCAAGGTGGAGGCCCAGCGCCAGATCGACCTGATCGAAGACGGTGGCAAGGTAGTGCAGGAAACCCGCCTGTACGACGCGGACAAGAACGAGACCCGCTCGATGCGCAGCAAGGAAGTGGCCAACGATTACCGCTACTTCCCCTGCCCGGACCTGTTGCCAGTGGTGTTGTCCGACGAATATATCGAACAGGTTCGCGGTGATCTGCCGGAGTTGCCGGATGCCAAGTGCGCGCGCTTCGAAAAAGACTACGGTCTCTCCGCGTACGACGCCGACCAGGTGACCCAGGAGCGCGCTACCGCCGATTACTTCGAGCAGGTAGCCGCCGAGTCCGGCGAGCCCAAACTTGCCGCCAACTGGGTGATGGGTGAACTTGCCGCACTGCTCAACCGCGAAGAAAAGTCCATCGCCGACTCGCCGGTTTCCGCGGTACACCTGGCCGGCCTGATTGCGCGCATCAAGGACAACACCATTTCCAGCAAGATTGCCAAACAGGTATTCGAGGCTATGGCAAATGGTGACGGCGATGCGGATACGGTGATCGAGGCCAAGGGGCTCAAGCAGGTTTCCGACACCGGTGCCATTGAAAAACTGGTGGACGATGTGATCGCGGCCAGCGGCGCACAGGTAGACAACTACCGCAACGCCGACCCCGACAAACGCCCCAAAATGATGGGTTATTTCGTCGGCCAGATCATGAAGGCGTCCAAGGGCCAGGCAAACCCGCAGATGATCAACAAGATCCTCAAGGACAAACTCGACGCCTTGCTCTGACCCACGCCGCGGGGCCCATCCGGGCCCCACAACCAAGCTGCCCCGCGCGCCAACCTCTCCTCACCTTGCCGCTCCCCCGCAATTACCCAACCCGCCGTCAAATCAGTGCGCCACATTCGACGAATGGTTAATGGACACCGGGAACCGAACCGTGAAAAGCTGGGACCAATAACAATAAACGGTCAGGCGCAGTCGCGAGCGACACGCCAAACCAGAAGCAATAAAAAAGAGGTCCCACAATGAACCAGCCTCTCCCCAGCTACAGTAAGGGCGATACCAGTCAGCCACTGATTGAAATGACCATCGGTGACAAGTTTGACGAGATTGCCGCAAAGTTTCCCGACAACGAAGCACTGGTCGCGCGCCATCAGGATATCCGCTGGACCTATGCGGAATTCAAACAACAGGTCGATACCTGTGCCCGCGCGCTGCTGGCTATCGGTATTCAAAAAGGAGATCGGGTCGGGGTCTGGTCACCAAACTGTGCAGAGTGGACCACCATGCAATTCGCCACCGCGAAAATCGGTGCCATCCTGGTCAACATCAACCCGTCCTATCGCCTGCACGAACTGGAATACGCCCTCAACCACTCTCAGGCGCGCATGCTGGTCATCGCCGAGAGTTTCAAGAGTTCCGACTACACCGCGATGCTCTATGAGCTGGCACCGGAGCTCAAAAACAGCCAAGACAGGCTGACACATTCGGACAAACTTCCCCACCTGGAGCTGGTGGTTAACCTCGCCGAAAAAACCTACCCGGGTATGTGGCGCTGGCAGGATCTTCAGCAACAGGCTGCGGCAGTTAACCCGCAAACGCTGGCAAGTGCACAGGCAACTCTGCAGTGCAGCGACCCGATCAATATCCAGTACACCTCCGGCACCACCGGCTCACCCAAAGGCGCAACACTCTCCCACCGCAATATCCTGAACAATGGTTTTTTCGTTGCCGAAAGTATCAGCCTGACGGAAAAGGACCGCCTGGTAATCCCCGTGCCCCTGTACCACTGCTTTGGCATGGTGATGGCCAACCTTGGCTGCGTCACCCACGGTGCCACCATGATCTATCCGGGCGAAGGCTTTGATCCCCGCGCGGTCCTGGAAACGGTGAGCGCCGAGCGCGCCACCGCGCTCTATGGTGTACCCACCATGTTTATCGCCGAACTGGACCACCCCGACTTCGGAGACTACGACCTGCGCTCGCTGCGCACCGGGATAATGGCCGGCTCCATCTGCCCGGAAGAGGTTATGAAAGCCGTCAACAGCCGCATGCATATGCGCGAAGTACAGATCGCTTACGGTATGACCGAGACCAGCCCGGTTTCCACTCAGACCAGTGCAGATGATGCCTTTGACAAGCGAGTCACCACCGTCGGCCGCACCCAGCCGCATCTGGAATCCAAGGTCATTGGTCCGATCAGCGACGATCCACTGCCACGGGGGGAAATCGGTGAACTTTGCACCCGCGGTTATAGCGTCATGCTCGGTTACTGGGACAATGAAGCCGCTACCCGCGATGCCATTGATGGCAACGGCTGGATGCACACCGGGGACCTGGCCACCATGGACAGTGAGGGCTATATCCAGATTGTCGGGCGCATAAAGGACATGGTGATCCGCGGTGGTGAAAACATTTACCCCAAGGAAATCGAGGAGTTTCTGTATACCCACCCGGCCATTTCTGATGTTCAGGTCACCGGGATCCCCGACAAAAAATACGGTGAAGAACTCGTCGCCTGGGTGCGCCTCCGCCCCCGCCATGAGTCGGTTACCGCAGAAGATCTGCGCGCGTTCTGCCGCGGTAAAATCACCCATTTCAAGGTTCCCCGGTATTTCAAATTCGTCGATGAATTCCCCATGACGGTAACCGGCAAGATCCAGAAATTCCGCATGCGCGAAATTTCCATGGCCGAACTGGGAATCGAAGCCTGACGCAAATACTCATCACTTGCTGCCTGTATTCGACGAGCCTGGATTTCCGCCGCGCCCCCCTCGGATGGCACGCGGGAAGACAGGCCGGCCCCTGCCGCATACAATGTCCCCCAAGCCAGCGCCGGGTATCCTGGTGGTATTTGGCTATTAACACCCATTGAACGTCGGCACTAGTGAAAGAAGGAAGTAGCAATGAGCCTGAAAAAGGACAAACAGAAAGTTCTCGGTGAAGTTTTCGATGACGCGCGCATCGCGGAATTTCTGACTGGAGAGGCGCCGGCCGGATTTAACCGGGACTTTTACCTGCTGGAGCGCGCTTACCGCGGCATGAAGGCTGAAAACTTTGCCACTTTCGTGGGCCTGTTCAAAGAGCAGGGACTGGACCTGGACAGCCAGAGCCCGGAAGGCCAGACATTGCTCGCCCGCATCGGCGAACACGGACAGAGTGCGGAATATGCGGAAATTCTGCGCGCGGCAGGAGCCAGGTAAACCATGACCTCAAACCCGGTACACGGCGTCAATGCACTGATCCGGGGGGCGCAGCTGCTCACCCGGCGCGAGCTGCGCCCGTTTATTATAGTTCCCCTGCTGATCAACCTGGTGCTGTTTATCGCGCTCTCCGCGGTGATGATCAGCCAGTTCGACGACCTGGCCAGCTACATCGGCAGCCTGCTTTCCGATGAGCCTGTCGACACATCCAACATGTCCTGGTGGCGCGCAATATTGGCCACTGGGGCGGACTGGGCGGCGAGCGCTTTCCGCTGGCTGGCCTGGCTGATCGCCTTCGCAGTCGTACTGCTGTTCTTTCTCGTTTACGGGTACCTGTTCGGCATTATCACCAACATTATCGCGGCGCCGTTCAACGGTTTTCTCGCCGAAAAGGTGGAGGAATTACTGACCGGTCACCCGCCGCCTCCGGAACCCATCGCCAAGATGGTATTCCGCACCCTCGGCCGCGAGCTGCGCAAGCTGATGTATTTTCTCGGCTGGGGCCTGGTGATATTTGTGATCGCCCTACTCACCAGCTGGACTGTATTTATCCCGGCAGTACTTGGTGCCTTGTGGGGTGCCTGGTGCATGGCCATCCAGTATGTGGACTACCCGCTGGATAACCACCAGCGCTCATTCAGCGAGCTCAAGCGTGTATTGATGCGCAAGAAACTCACCACCCTGGGGTTCGGCGGCACCGTGATGCTGGCGAAGATGGTACCGGTCCTGAATATTTTCGTGATGCCCGCAGCCGTCGCCGGCGGTACCGCACTGTGGGTGGAGCGCATCTGGAGTGAAGGCGACCCGGGTAAAGGGCCCAACGGATCAGGCTCCACCGGGGACCGGAATAGCTCGATGGAAAACCTCGAACAGGACAATCCCAGAAAGTGGCCGAAAGGTATTGAAGGCCCGGAAAAATAAGGTCTGCCGAGTTCAGCTGATCCAAACAAAAAAACGCGGAAATCCCGCGTTTTTTTGTTTCTGGCTACCAGCTTTCCGGAAGCATGGCAGCCCTGGTATTCGCTGCTCGCAAAGGGATCAGTGGCGAGACCGGCCACCACCACGGTGTCCGCCACGATTGCCACCGCGATCACCACGGCGATCGCGGTTGCCCCCACGATCATCGCTACTGCGCTTCACATGCACCTTGGGCGGTTCCACCAGTAATTCTTCCGGCGGAACCTCGCACTTCAATTTGCTGTCCAGCAACTTCTCGATCGGCTCCAGACGCATAGCGTCGTCTTCACACGCGAAACTGATGGAAGTACCGCTCTTGCCCGCGCGGCCGGTACGGCCGATGCGGTGCACGTAATCTTCCGGCTCCTCCGGCAGGGTGTAGTTCACCACGTGGCTGATACCATCGATATGGATTCCGCGGCCCGCCACATCGGTAGCCACCAGCACCCTGGATTTACCGGATTTAAAGTCTTCCAGTGTGCGCACACGCTTGTTCTGCGCCACCTCACCGGACAGCAGGCCGGCATCGAAACCGTGCGCGATGAGATTTTCGTGCAAGCGGCGGCACTGGTCGCGGCGGTTGGCAAACACGATCAGGCTTTCCACCTCATCGCCTTGCAGGATGTTGTAAAGCAGTTTGTATTTTTCGTCACCGGAGACCAGGTACACATGCTGGGTCACAGTATCAGTGGCCACTCGCTCCGGCTCGATTTCCACGATAGTCGGATCCAGGGTCCACTGTTCCACCAGGTCGTCCACTTCCGGGGTGAAGGTGGCGGAGAAGAACATGGTCTGGCGGTGGGTCTTGCGCGGGGTCTGGCGCACGATACGACGGACCTGCGGAATAAAGCCCATATCCAGCATCCGGTCTGCCTCGTCGATCACCAGGAACTCCACCTGGTCGAGGAAGCAGTCCCGGTTGCTGACGAAGTCCAGCAGGCGACCGGGAGTGGCGACCAGAATGTCCACCAGTCGCTCGTTCAGCGCCTTCTGCTGCTTCTGGTAATCCATACCGCCAACCAGGGTGTGAATTTCCAGGTCGGTGTATTTACACAGGTTCTTGGCGTCGTCGGCGATCTGCATCACCAGCTCGCGGGTCGGCGCGATGATCAGTGCACGCGCCTCGCCGGCATAGCGCTCGTCTTCAAACGGGTTCTTAAGCAGCTCGTCGATGACCGTAATCAGGAAGGCCGCAGTCTTGCCGGTTCCCGTCTGGGCCTTGCCCACCAGGTCGTGACCGTTCAGGGTGTGTGGCAGCGACTGCCCCTGAATGGGCGAGCAGTACTGGAAGCCAAGATCGGCAATGCCGTGCATCAGTGGCAGCGGCAGATCCAGGTCGTGGAAACGGACCTTGCCCTCCTGCTCCGGCACCTGGAATTGATCCAGGCTCCAGGGCGCTTGCTGCTCTGGCTTGCGGGATCCGCCTGAACGACCACCCTTGCCACGCGACTTGTTTCCACCGGCACTGCCCCGCCGCCCGCGCTTACGCCCTTCGTCGGACTTGCCGCCCTCCTTTGAGGAAGACGAGCGCGTTTTGTCGGCGCCGGAAGCCTTGTGCTCCGATGCCGGGTGCGACTGCTTATTCTGGTTATCCTGCGCACTGCCTGAGGAACGGCGGAAAAACTTACCTATCAACGGATTACTCGCTTAATGATCAAATATTCGGCGAGTATATCATCGATATGGCTCAGGTATCGGTATATGTATATGGCTTAGGTATCGCCTAGGTATCGCTTAGGTATCGACTTGGACTCAGGTATGTCCCCGGAAAGCGCAATCCGTCAGGCCCTGGCGCCGGGCAATCCAGTAATCGAGGCTTACATAGCGCCCCGCCCCACTGAAAAGCAGTGCCAGCAGCATGATGAAATAGGTGGCTGCGAACTCAATGCCATTCTTGAGCACAGTGAAGTTACCCGCCTCGGTCAGCCACTCGTAGTGCCCATACTCTTTCAGGAGTTCCACAGCCTTTTCCTTACGCACCACCGCCTCGGCAATCAGGTCCCTGCGCCACTCCCAGGGCACAGTGAGAGTCTGCTCCGGCAGTGCGTGCCAGCCGTACTGCCAGTGGACACTCACCGCCGCGACTGCCATCGTGACCATCAATGGAATGGCTGCCAGTCGCACCCCCAGTCCCAACAACAGTGCCAGGCCGCCAATAAACTCGGTCAGTGCTGCCAGCCAGGCCATCAGAACCGGCGCGGGAAGGCCCAACCCCCAGTCCGGGTTACCAAACCAGGCCGCCACATCCTCGATATGACCGAGCTTGTTATACCCAGAGAGGATAAATATCGGGGCCAGGAAGAGCCTCAGTGCCAGCGGCCCCAGCCCGTCCAGCGGGCGCAGGAAATGCAGGAAGCACCGGTAAATACGATTGAACCCACTGCGGTCGCCATCCATAATTCGCTCCGAATTTTCCGCCGTTTTATATCTGGTCGGATCAGCCGCCGGATTCTTACTGCTTCACCCCGCCGGCCAGGCTCGCACCAGTTTAGTCATTCGTGTTGTCCCCCATGCTGAAACTCTACAAACGCGCTACCGCCACCGAGCTGCGCCACCTGACCAACCTCGGCGGCCCGCTGGTGGTCAGCAACCTGGCCGTGGTAAGCATGGGGGTCACCGATACCATCGTCGCTGGCCAATCCGGTGAAACCGATCTCGCCGGCCTGGCGCTCGGATCCAGTATCTGGGCGGTGTGTGCGGTGACCCTGATCGGTATGCTCGCAGCGGTCTCGCCGGTAGTGGCCAATTTGCGCGGCGCCCGCGATGAAGCGGGCTGTGCCCGGCAGATGCAACAGTCGGCGTGGATTGCCCTGGTGGGCGGGCTACTGGTTATGGCCGGGCTGGTGACGTCCATCTGGTGGAGCCAGTGGATTCAGACCGAGGCACCGGTGCGCCAGGTGATGATTCACTACCTGCTGGCACTGGCCACCGGTACCCTGCCCTTCGCATTCGGCAGTGCACTGCGCGGCTACTGCGAAGGCATGGGGCAGGTACGCCCGGTCATGCGCATTTACCTGGCCGCGGCGGCCTTAAATATTCCACTGGACGCGCTGCTGGTGTTCGGCTGGGGACCAATCCCCGCCATGGGCGGTGCTGGCTGCGGTTGGGCCACCAGTTTCGTGTGCTGGTGTATTGCCATCGCCCTCTACTGGCACGCCAAACAGGACCCGGCCTACCGCGCCCTGAAACTGCAATTACGCCCCCCTCGCCCGCACTGGCCCACCCTGCGTCACCTGCTGGCTGTGGGTATGCCGATCTGCGTCGGCGCAGCCAGTGAGGTAACGTTTTTTGCCAGCCTGGCGCTGTTGCTTGCCTCTTACGGTGCCACCATTGTGGCCGCCCACCAGATAGGCCTGAGTATCGGCTCAGTGTTTTACCTCGTTGCGCTGGCACTGGCGCAGGCCGTCAGTATCCGTACCGCTCAGGTATTGGGGCAGATACGCCCCAAGCGCGCGCGCTTTGTGAGTATCGTTGGGGTGTGTAGCGGACTGGTGTACGCGCTGTGTACCGGGGCAATCCTGATCACCCTGCGCGACTGGCTGGTACTCGCCTATACCGACAACCCGGACATCATCGCTGTCGCCACCAACCTGCTGCTACTTGCCGCCGCCTTCCAGTTGGTCGACGTGGCCCAGGCGATGGCCTGGGGCGCACTGCGCGGCTACAAAGACACCCAGGTGCCCATGTACATGCAGCTGTTCTCATACTGGCTGGTGGGGCTCGGCAGCGCTTACTGGCTCGGCGAGCAGTTGTGGGGCGTATATGGTTACTGGACGGGTATTTGTATTGGCCTCGGCACAGCGGCCGTTCTTCTGCTCATTCGTCTCCGGCGAACCAGCGCCAGGGCATTGCAAACCAATCGGACCTGACCACATCGGCAAACCGCCAAGTAACACGCAATTCCGGATGGCGCGATTGGCTATACTCGCGCTCGCATGGAACCCTTGACGAGATTTCGCGCCAAATAGTCCTGAGCCGCGAAAGCGAAATCTGTCCCGAACACGTTAATTGCCGGAGCTATTCATGGTTTGTCGCTCTTTGAGCCTGTCGCTATTACTGTCCCTCTCCTTCTCTGCACTTCCAGTATTTGCGGAGGAGTCGCCGCAGGATGCGCAAGCGACGAATGAAGTTGCCACGGAAGAAAGTGCCCCGGCCAGCCAGGAAAGCATCGAACAGGAGCCCGCCCAGGAAGAACGGCCAGTCGCTTCACCAATGCAGACAGACGCCGCTGCTGATACTGAACCAATGCCCCAGGCCAAAAGTATCGAGCTGGACAAACCGGTCAGCGAACAGGAGCTGATTACGCCGCCACAGGAAAAACCGGCCGAGCCCGAAGAGAAAGAAAAGCCACAGCCCAAGCCGCAACCGGCGCCCGCTGAACCTGAGGTAGCACCGAAGCTTGAGGGGCGCCCGCTGCGCCTGCTCGGCGCAGAAGTCCCCCCGGCCACGGCCACCCGCCTGCCCTGGTCGCCGAGCCAGCACTTTGAGGGTGTCTACAGTGCGACACCGATACTGGTGGTCAATGGTGCCGAACCGGGACCGACCCTCTGTATCACTGCGGCCATTCACGGTGACGAGCTGAACGGCATCGAGACGGTGCGTCGGGTAATGTATAACCTGAACCCGGAAACGCTTAAAGGCGCCGTGATTGGCGTTCCCATTGTGAACATGCAGGGCTTTCACCGCAGCTCGCGCTATCTTACCGACCGCCGCGACCTGAACCGCCACTTTCCCGGCGACCGCAATGGCTCTTCCGCCTCACGTATCGCACGTTCATTTTTTGACGAGGTAGTGGTGCACTGCAACGCCATCGTGGACCTGCACACCGGCTCTTTCTACCGCACAAACTTGCCGCAGTTGCGCGGTGATCTGACCGACCCCAAAGTCGTGAAGCTGACAAAAGGCTTCGGCTCCACTGTGGTTCTCCACAGCGACGGCGCCAAGGGCACCCTGCGCCATGCGGCGGTCGCAGCGGGAATCCCCACGGTAACCCTGGAAGCCGGCGCCCCCATGGTGCTGGACGAACTCTCGGTCAGTCACAGCGTGAAAGGTATCCGCACCCTGCTGAACCAGCTGGGCATGGTGAGTAAGTTCCGCCTGTGGGGCGAGCCGGAGCCGGTGTACTACAACTCCACCTGGCAGCGGGCCACCAACGGCGGCATCATTTTCAGCAAAGTGCAGCTGGGGGAATTTGTCAGCAAGGGAGACCTGCTGGGCACCGTCACCAACCCGATCACCAATGTGCGCAATGAAATTCGCTCGCAGTACAACGGGCGCATTCTCGGCATGGCGATGAACCAGGTAGTACAGCCTGGGTTTGCGGCTTATCACATCGGGATCGAAGCGCCGCAGGAGCAAATCAGCCCGCCGGAAGAAGTGGTCGCGGAAGATACTCCCGCAGTGATTGAAAACGACGCGGGTTCCGACAACGGCACCCGTGAGACCACTGAAGACAAGCCCGCAGACCAGCAGACACCGGCCTCCGAAAGCGACGAGGACTGAGCAGATTAGCGCGCGAACAGGGCGCCGGTCTTCGGCGGCCTATTCGCCCAGGGTTACCCGGTCGATGATGGGCGTGGTGTCGTAATGCAGCGGCTCTGGCTGCAGGGTGATGTGGTCAATATCAAAGCGCTTGATCAGGGTCTGTCGCAGGCGCTCCAGAACGCTGGGCCAGGCAATGAGGTCGTCGACTACTATATGCGCTGACAGCGATACGGTACTGCTGTCCAGGCGCCAGATATGCAGATCGTGCACCGAACGCACGCCCTCCACCGCCGCCAGGGTTTCCCCCACCACCGGCAGGCTCAACTCCCGCGGCACCCGCTCCATCAACACATCTACCGCATCCCGCAGCAGCCGGACACTGGATACCAGGATCAACAGACAGATCAGAACCGACAACAGGGGGTCGATCGGCGTCCAGCCGGTAAAGTAAATCACCGCGCCCGCGACCAGTGCCGCCACAGAACCCAGCAGATCTCCCATCACGTGCAGCAGCGCGCCACGAATATTCAGGGTCTGTTCGCCCCGGTGCAGTACCCAGGCCACCGCCAGATTCACCAACAGGCCAATCGCCGCTATCAGCATGACGACACCGCCCTGCACGGGCTGTGGCGAACGCAGCCGATCCACTGCCGCGATCGCAATCCCGATGACGATCACCAGCATGAAAACAGCATTGACCATCGCGGCGAGCACTTCCGCACGCCCCCAGCCAAAGGACAGTTCCCGGTTGGCAGGCCGCTGCGCCAGCAGCGCGGCCACGGCGCCCAGCCCAAGAGAAACGGAATCGGTCACCATATGCCCCGCATCCCCAAGCAGCGCCAGCGAGCCGGATAGCCAGCCTCCTACCGCCTCCACCAGGGCAAAGGCGAATGTGATAACCAGCCCCCAGATGAGAGGACGCAGGTGATTTCCGCCATGGCGGTGGTGGGCGTGATCGTGCATGGAATCCTTCCGGCAATGATTTTTTGGAGCATTTGTAGGAGCCTGCTTGCAGGCAAAAATCAACCGACCTCCGGCCTTTCGCCTGCAAGCAGGCTCCTACACAGCGGATAAGGGGTATCTGCCCAAAGTGATACGTTCCCGCCCGGCATAGTCAAGGCGGGTTTGAACATCCGTATAACCGAATTCGGTAAAGATCGCTCTCACCCCCTTCCCCTGCTCCCAGCCATGTTCGACCAGCAGCAACCCGTGTCCCGCGAGGAAACCCCGGGCATCCGCGGCGATTTTACGGATATCCGCCAGCCCCTGCTCTTCCGCTACCAGTGCAGAGCGCGGCTCAAAGCGCACATCACCTTCGCGCAGGTGCGGGTCCTGAGTATCGATGTAAGGGGGATTACTGACGATCACATCAAACCGTTGCGCGTCGAGCGCAGCAAACCAGTCGCTTTGCACAACCCGCACATTCTCGAGGCCAAGGGCTTTGCGGTTTTCTTCCGCCAGTGACACTGCCGCGGGCATCTTATCCACAGCAAGGATTTGCCAGCGGGGCTTTTCAGTGGCCAGGGCCAGCGCGATCGCACCGGTTCCGGTCCCCAGGTCCAGCGCCTTGAGCGCGTCCTGTGGACAGAGTTCCAGCACGGCTTCCACCAGCACTTCGGTATCCGGACGCGGGATCAGTGTGGAGCGATTCACTTTGAGGGGCAGCGACCAGAATTCCCGGCTGCCGGTGAGGTGCGCCACCGGCTCGCCGGCAATACGCCGCTGGATCAGGCTGTCCAGTTCTCGCTGGTGCAGATCGTCGAGCTCGTGCTCTGGCCAGGTGTACAGCCAGGCGCGGGACTTATCCAGCACATGGCAAAGCAGCACTTCCAGGTCCAGCCGCGGGCTGTCACTTTCAGTCAGCTCCACCGCCCGCAGCAGGTTTTCCTTAACGCTTGCCACTGGTACCTCCCGGTTAATGCTGTCCGAGCGCAGCGAGCTGGTCGGCCTGGTACTCGGTGCGCAATGGACCAATGACCTCGTCCAGCGCGCCCTGCATGACTTCATCAAGCTTGTAGAGGGTGAGCCCGATGCGGTGATCGGTTACCCGGCCCTGGGGATAGTTGTAAGTGCGGATACGTTCGGAGCGGTCGCCACTGCCGACCAGATTGCGGCGTGCATCGGATATTTCCTGCGCCGCAGCCGATTCCTGCGCGCTGTTGAGTTTGGCCTGCAGCAGCGCCATGGCCTTGGCACGGTTCTTATGCTGGGAGCGTTCGTCCTGGCACTCGACCACGATACCGGTAGGGATATGCGTCAACCGCACCGCGGAGTCGGTTTTGTTCACGTGCTGGCCACCAGCGCCGGACGCACGGTAGGTATCCACACGCAGGTCAGCCTTGCTGATCTCGATGGCATCGCGCTCGTCCGGCTCCGGCATTACCGCTACGGTGCAAGCGGACGTGTGAATCCGCCCCTGGGACTCGGTTTCCGGCACCCGCTGCACCCGGTGTGCCCCGGATTCAAACTTGAGTTTGGCGTAGACATCTTCACCGGCAACCCGGGTGATGATCTCCTTGTAACCACCGTGTTCACCGGGGTTTTCGCTGATCACTTCGATGCGCCAGCCCTGTTTTTCCGCGTAGCGGGAATACATGCGGAACAAGTCGCCGGAAAAGATCGCCGCCTCATCTCCGCCGGTACCGGCACGAACTTCCAGGTAGACGTTCTTGCGATCATTGGGGTCCCGCGGCAACAGAAGGGCCTGCAGCTCCTTTTCCAGCGGTTCGATTTGCACCTCTGCCTCGCGCAACTCTTCCTGCGCCATCTCGCGCATTTCTGCATCGTTCTCTTCGAGCATCTCGCGCGCGGCAGCCATGTCGTCCTGTAGCGCTTTATAGCGGCCATAGCATGTGACGACTTCCTCCAGCTCGGAGTACTCCCGTGACAGATCGCGGAATTTGTCCTGATCACTGATGATCTCTGCGTCCCCCAGAAGGGCGGAGACCTCCTCGTGACGCTCCACCAGGTTCTCGAGTTTCTGCTGTACCGAAGCTTTCATTACTTGTGTTTCTTGTTATCCGGCGCAGTGGCCGGGAATTCGGATGCAGCCTGGTCTTCTTCAGATGCCAGGCCAACGATCTCCCGCGCGACGCGCAGGCGTTCCAGGTCGCCCTCCGCGGTCGCCTGGCGAAGAGCCACTGTAGGAGCGTGAATCAGTTTATTGGTCAATGTTCGCGCCAGTTGTTCAAGTAGCTGTGCCGGGTCACTACCGGCCCGCAATTGCACCAGGGCTTTTTCCAGCTCTTCTTTACTTACCGACTGGGCCTGCTGGCGATAATTGCGGATGGAATCCACCGCAAGCAGGCTGCGCTGCTCACGCATAAAGGTTTGCGCAGCCTCATCCACTATCAGGTGTGCTGACTCCGCAGCTTTCTCGCGCAGACGCTTGCCTTCATCAATAACACCGCGGAGATCGTCCACGGTATAGAGATAGATGTCGTCGAGCTGACCCACTTGCGGCTCGATATCCCGCGGCACTGCGATATCCACCATGAACACCGGGCGATGACGGCGTTTTTTTAGGGCCGACTCAACCGCCCCCTTACCCAGAATGGGCAGCTGGCTGGCAGTAGAGCTGATCACGATATCCGCCCGGGGCAGATGCTCGGGAATATCCGCCAACAGGATGGCTTCGGCCCCGAAGGATTCAGCCAGCTGTTCAGCGCGCTGCAATGTGCGGTTGGCGACAATCAACTTATTGACACCTTTGTCGAGCAGATGCCTTGCAACCAGTTCGATGGTTTCCCCCGCGCCGATCAACAGCGCGGTCTGCTCGCTCAAGTTGGTAAAGATGCGGGAGGCTAAAGATACCGCTGCAAATGCCACCGACACCGGGTTTTCACCGATGGCAGTCTCCGTGCGTACACGCTTCGCCACCGAGAATACCTGCTGGAACACATTGTGCAGGGTGGAACCTACGCTGCCGGCCTCCCGCGCCACCGCATAGGCAGACTTCATCTGCCCCAGGATCTGCGGTTCGCCGAGAACCAGCGAGTCCAGCCCGCACGCTACCCGCATCATATGCCGCACAGCAGATTCATCGGTGTAGTGATAATGGCAGCCAGAGAGCTGATCCAGGGGCACCCGGTGGTACTCCGCGACCCACGCCAGCACAGACTTCGGTGTCGCATCGGCATAAATTTCAGTGCGGTTGCAGGTAGAGAGGATCGCAAATTCAGAGCTGTTCAGGGCGCTGCGCGCCTCCGCCAGCGCACTGGGCATCACTTCGGGGGCAAACGCCACCCGCTCGCGCACGTCCACCGGCGCGCTGTCGTGATTGATACCCAAGGCGAGGATTGGCATAGGTTACCGTCAAACAGTGTGATTACTACCGCGAGCGAAAGCGGTCAAAAATGGGCGCACATTGTCCGGGCGAGGCGCCCCCCATGCAAGCACTGGAGGAAAGAGAATGGCTCTGACGTACCGGTCAACCGGTTTAAATCCGTGCTGACTTTACCTCTCCTGCCTTTACCAGGCCAGCACACCCGAATTTCACAACTAGAATTATACGGCGATAACCCGGAAAAAAACGCCATCAGGCCCGGCACCCGACCGGTCGGACGTCCAGGACTAGACGTCACGGCACACACGTACGGACACGTTCTATGCATTTCAGCTACATCTGCAAGCGCCCGCTTGCCCAGGCCGTCACCGCCACGCTCAACGCCGCCCGCGGCTACCGCTCACTGTTACCGGCCACCTGCCTCGCGCTTCTGGCCGCGTGCGCGCAACAGCAAACCGGCGTCCAGTTTAATGAAACCCAGATTACGGGGGGTCCCGGTACTACCGAGGCCACCGAGCACCCGGGCGCGCAACACGTCGCGAAAGCCGGCCAGGCCGATAATCCGCAGGCTGCGCAGGAAAAGCTCAAACCCTTTCCTATTGAAACCTTCTACACCCTGCTCGTGGCCGAGGTGGCCGGAAACCGGCAGCAGTACGACCTGGCACTCGCCAATTACTACTTTCAGGCCGAACGCACCCAGGATGCCGGCGTGGCAGCCCGCGCTACGCGGATCGCCCGATTCCTGAATGCGCGGCGTGCAGCTCTGCGCTCCGCACGCCTCTGGGTAGAGCTGGAACCAGATAACCCTGATGCCCAGTTGGCCGCCACTGCTGAACTGACCCTGGCCGGGGAAGTTGACGACGCGCTCACACATGCAAAACGCGCCCTCAAGCTGGGTGGGGATGCGCCACTTCAGTCAGTAGCCGCCACCGCCATTTCCAACGAGGAAACGGCCATTAAACTACTGCCGGAGTTTCGCCAGCTGTCACAAATGTATCCAGGCAACCACGAGGCTTCGCTGGCTCTCGCGATGTTGCTGCGGGAAAACAAACAGTTGGAAGAAGCGCTGAAGATCTCTCGCCAGGTCCAGGAACAAGACCCGTCGCTGCTGGACGCACCGCTATTGGAATCCCATATCCTTATCGACATGGGCCGACAGAAAGAAGCCCGACACCTGCTGGAGGGCCTCGTCGCCCTTTACCCAAAAGAAAGCCGATTGCGCCTGCAATACGCACGCCTGCTGATTCGCGAAGACCTGGAACTTGCCCAGCAGCAATTCATCGAGCTGGTAAAACAGCGCCCCAACGACGGCAACCTGATCCTGTCACTGGCGCTGATCCAGTATGAAACCAAACAGCTGGACAAGGCCAAACCACTGCTGGAGCGGCTGTTGGCGATTGAGGAGCATGAGTCTGCCGCACACTTCTATCTCGGTAACATTGACGAACAAAATAACGACTTCCGTGGCGCTGTCACCCATTACCGCCTGGTGCGTCCCGGCAGTGACTATGTACAAGCCATTACCCGTGGTACCGAGCTGCTGGCTGCAAACGGCCAGCTGCAGGAAGCCGACGCCTGGTTTAGCGAACTGCGCGACCGCCACCCCGGTCAGCAGGAGCAGTTTTATCTGCTGCAGTCAGAGCTGCTCAATAAATACAACCATCTGCAGCAGGCCCAGACTGTTCTCGCCAGCGCTCTGGAAAAGGACGACAGCAGCAGCCGGCTGATCTACGCCCACGCAATGGCGAGCGAACAACTGGGCGATATCGAAAACTTTGAACTGGGTCTGCGCAAGCTGTTGTCCCGCGACCCGGATAATGCGAACCTCCTGAATACGCTTGGGTACAAACTGCTGTCCTACGATGACCGCCTTGATGAGGCTCTTGTGCTCATTACCAAAGCGTTGGCACTGAGCCCCGATGACCCGGCAATTATCGACAGCATGGGCTGGGCGCAATTCCGCCTGGGGAATCACGCAGAAGCCGTCAAATACCTGCAACAGGCCCTGCAATTGCTCGATGACCACGAAATTGCCGCACATCTAGGTGAAGCTCTTTGGGCAACAGGTGAACACCAGCAGGCCATGCAGATATGGGAGCGCGGGCTGAAGCAAAACCCGGAAAGCACAATCATTCCCGAAGCCATGCAGCGGCTAAAGGATCAACAACGACTGGAACAGCATGTTACTGAAAGCTGAGACACACTCTGCACCGCACGCCCCCGGCAGACTTCAACGCAATTGGCTACAAGGCACTCTGCGAGCGCTGGCGGTACTACTGGTTACCGCCATCAGCGCCTGCAGCAGCCAGAAAGCGCAACCACCTGAACCCACAGCGCCAACGACTTCTGCCCAATCCGCTGCAGCACTGCAGCGCTGGGAGGTAAAAGGCAAACTGGGCGTGCGTTCGGCGAAAGAAAATGGCAGCGCCAACCTTACCTGGCAACAGGCCAGCGGCAACTACCGCATTCACCTGAGCGGCCCTCTTGGCGCAGGAGCAACAGTTATCAGCGGCTCACCCGGTGGTGTCAGCCTCCAGCGCGGCAGCGAGCCGGCGGTATTCGCTGCCGACGCTGACCAGCTCACCGAACAGGTCATGGGCTGGCCACTGCCTGTAACCGAAATGTTTTACTGGGCTCGCGGTCTCCCTGCCCCGGGCGCAGTGTCTGCCAAACAAGCCGACGCCCAGGGACTTCTGCAAAGCCTGACGCAATCCGGCTGGCAGCTGACGTTCAGTGGCTACCAGAGTGTAGGTCCCTACAAGCTGCCCACCCGAATCAAGGCCGCAACCCGACAGATCACCGGACCGGTCAATGTCACACTAGTGATCAAGGAGTGGCTCCCTAAATAGGGCGCCCCAATTCGGGCCGGGCCTCGTCACGGCCCGGCTATTCACTTCACGCCATTCGAAACCCTCTCCCTCCAAACTGTCGGTTGCAGCAGCCTGCTGATAAAATGCCACTCCCTATTCAGCCGGCCACAGGTTTCCATGCCCGTTTTACAGTTGTCTGCCCCCGCCAAACTCAACCTGTTGCTGCGCATTCTCGGCAGGCGCGCGGATGGTTACCATGAATTGCAGACTGTTTTTCAGCTGCTGGATTTCGGCGACACCCTGACATTTACCCCCCGTAATGACGATCGCGTATCTGTTAGCTGCCCCGGGCTCGACATCCCCACAGAAAACAACCTGATTTATCGCGCGGCCATGCTGCTTAAAGAAGCCTCAGGCAAGCGTGCGACCGGTGTCGACATCGGCCTGAAAAAAGTGCTGCCCATGGGTGGCGGTATTGGCGGCGGCAGCAGTGATGCCGCGACCGCACTGCTCGGTTTGAATGCGTTGTGGCAGTGTGGGCTCGATATCAATCAGCTCGCCGAACTCGGGCGGCAACTGGGCGCCGACGTCCCCGTATTCGTGCGCGGCCACTCCGCGTGGGCAGAAGGCGTGGGTGAACAACTCACCCCTCTCTTTATCGAACACGCATGGTATGTTGTGCTGATTCCCTCCTGCCATATCAGCACTGCGGAATTATTTTCCCATCCGGATTTGACAAGAGATTCAGCCGCCATTACATTAGCGGCCCTTCGCGACAGGGACCTGGAAAAACACTGGCTGCGCAAATATGCTGGCAATGATTTCCAGCCTCTCGTTGAAGACCTCTATCCCGAGGTAAAGGAGGCCAGGCTCTGGCTTTCCAATTTCGGTGATGCACATCTGACGGGAACTGGCGCTTGCGTTTTCGCCGCGTTCAACTCAGAAGTGACCGCTCGCGAAATTCTCGCAAGGCGACCCGAAGGGATAGAAGGTTTTGTTGCCTCTGGCGTCAACGAATCGCCAACACACAGGCAGCTCGCGAAATTTGCAGCAACGATCTAAATTGATTAGCTGCAACATTGCTGGGGTGTAGCCAAGCGGTAAGGCAGCGGGTTTTGATCCCGTCATGCGTAGGTTCGAATCCTACCACCCCAGCCATTTCCTTATTATTTGACGCGACTCCCATCATTCCGAGTCGCGGACGGAGCCTCCGGCCAGACCGGAACAACGTGGCAAATAGCCATAACTCAACACTTGCACCAATGGTCGCCCAATGAAACGGCATCAAACTACCCTGCAAGCAGTTCGCGCTCCGAAGTCATCCGATCTTCACTAAACTTTCCACCTCAAGACGAAAAAGGTACTGGCAGTGGCTGACTTAATGGTCTTCACCGGCAACGCAAACCCGGAACTGGCACAAAAGATTGTTGACCATATGGCGATCCCTCTGGGTGAAGCCGTTGTAAAACGCTTTTCCGATGGCGAAATCGCGGTTGAAATTACCGACAACGTCCGCGGCCGCGATGTATTCGTTGTGCAGTCCACCTGCCAACCGACCAACCGCAACCTGATGGAACTGATCCTCCTGGTCGACGCACTGCGCCGCGCCTCTGCCGGCCGCATCACCGCGGTAGTCCCCTACTTTGGCTACGCGCGCCAGGATCGCCGCGTTCGCTCCCAGCGGGTACCGATTTCTGCCAAAGTTGTCGCCGACATGATGGTGAGCGTGGGCATCGACCGCGTACTGACTGTCGACCTGCACGCAGAACAGATCCAGGGCTTCTTCGACGTTCCTGTGGATAACGTTTACGGCTCCTCCGTACTGCTAGACGACATCGAGCGCCAGAATTATGAAGACCTGGTAGTCGTTTCCCCCGATATCGGCGGCGTAGTACGCGCTCGCGCCGTAGCCAAAAGCCTTGACTGCGACCTGGCCATCATCGACAAACGCCGCCCGGCAGCCAATGTAGCTGAAGTCATGAACATCATCGGCGAAATCAACGGCCGCACCTGCTTGCTGGTTGACGACATGGTCGACACTGCCGGCACCCTCTGCAATGCCGCCAACGCCCTGAAAGAACACGGCGCCAAGAAAGTCGTAGCTTACTGTACCCACCCGGTACTGTCCGGCAAGGCGATCGACAACCTGAACAACTCCGTACTGGACGAGCTGGTTGTCACCGACTCCATCCCGCTGGGTGACAAAATGGAGAAAGCGCCAAAGATTCGCCAGCTGACCCTGTCTGCCATGCTGGGCGAGTCCATGCGCCGCATCAGCAATGAAGAATCCCTGTCTGCGATGTTCCGCTCATAAGGGTTCCGCTCATAACGAGCAGTAACACCAGCTGACACAAAAGGGCGGATCCACGGATCCGCCCTTTTTGCTTACGCCAAATTTACTGGCAATCCCCCGTACTTCCCCTTAGAATACGCGCCCGCCCGGCACCGCCCGGGCGTTTACTATTGGGCGCCTCTATCGGATTCGCCCTATTTATAGCAACACCAGAGGGCACCGGTCGCAGGTCCTTCTGGACAGACAACCCGAGGTTTATCCCATGTCTGAATTCAAACTGAATGCCAGCGTCCGCAGCGACGAAGGGAAAGGTGCGAGCCGCCGCCTGCGTCGCCTGGAAGCAAAAGTTCCGGCCATCATCTACGGTGGCGAAGTTGAGCCGCAATCCATCGCCCTGCTGCAAAAAGACATGTTCAAGGCACTGGAAAACGAAGCCGTATTCTCTTCCGTTCTGACCCTGAACGTAGACGGTAAAGAAGAAAGCGTGATCCTGCGTGACCTGCAGCGTCACCCGGCCAAAGCCGTTCTGCTGCACGCTGACTTTCAGCGCGTTTCTGCAGACACCAAAGTACACATCAAAGTACCGGTACACTTCCTGAACGAAGACACCTGTAAAGGCGTTAAAGCTGGCGGTATCGTGTCTCACACCCTGACCGAGCTGGAAATCAGCGCACCGGCTGCCAAGCTGCCTGAGTTCATCGAAGTAGACCTGGCTGACCTGGAACTGGACGGCACCGTTCACATCTCCGACATCAAACTGCCGGCTGGCGTTGAGTCTGTAGATCTGGCTCACGGTGAAGACCACGACCTGGTTGTTGCTTCCGTACACAAGCCGCGCGGCGCTGTGGAAGCTGAAGCCGAAGAAGGCGAAGAGTCCGGCGAAGCATAAGCCGGCTTTAGTTCAGGTACAGAACCTTGAGCAAGGCTCCGGACACGCCCATCCAGTTGATCGTAGGCCTGGGAAACCCAGGCCCCGAATACGACCGGACGCGACACAACGCCGGGGCCGACTTTGTCTCCGAGCTGGCCCGTATTCACGGCACCCAGCTCGCGCCAGACAGCAAATATCACGGCCTTTCTGGCCGTGTGCGAATCGGCGGGCAGGATATCCGCCTGCTGATTCCCACTACCTATATGAATCGCAGCGGCCAGGCAGTCGGCCCGCTGGCGAATTTCTTCAAGATTCCCGCAGAAGCCATTCTGGTCGCTCACGATGAGCTCGACCTGCCCTCCGGCACCGCGCGCCTGAAAAGTGGCGGCGGACACGGCGGACACAACGGCCTGCGCGACATCATCGCCGCCCTGGGCAACAACCGGGATTTTATGCGCCTGCGCCTCGGTGTCGGCCACCCGGGTAGTGCGCGCGATGTAGCAAATTACGTTCTTCAACGGGCGCCGCGTGTTGAGCAGGATCAACTGGCCGAAGCCATTGACCGCGCCATCGACGCACTCCCCACCGCCGCCAGCGGTGACTGGAACGCAGCCATGAAGACACTGCACACCAACTCCAAAGCAAACGCTAAATAAGATGGTTCGAGGCTGCATTCTGGCCCACCATCAGCAACAGGATTCAGACCATGGGTTTTACTTGCGGCATCGTCGGCCTGCCCAACGTGGGCAAATCCACTCTGTTCAATGCCCTGACCAAAGCGGGCATCGACGCGGAAAACTTCCCATTCTGCACCATTGAACCGAACGCCGGTGTAGTACCAGTACCTGACCCCCGCCTCGACAAGCTGGCAGAAATCGTCAAGCCGCAGAAAGTGATCCCCACCACCATGGAGTTCACCGATATCGCCGGTCTGGTAGCAGGTGCCTCCAAAGGGGAAGGCCTCGGCAACAAGTTCCTCGCCAATATTCGCGAGACCGATGCCATCGCCCACGTGGTTCGCTGCTTCGAAGACGACAACGTAATTCACGTCGCCAACAAAGTGCACCCGGTAGCCGATATCGAAGTGATCAACACCGAGCTGGCACTGGCGGACCTGGACACCGTAGAAAAGGCACTGCAACGCTACAGCCGCGCCGCCAAAGGCCAGGACAAGCACGCCATCAAGATGAAAGCCCTGCTGGAAAAAATCCAGCCACACCTGGATGAAGCCAAGCCGCTGCGCTCTTTCGGGCTCAATGATGACGAACTGGCCAACCTCAAAGAGCTGAGCCTGCTCACTATCAAGCCCACCATGTACATCGCCAACGTGGATGAAGACGGCTTCGAAAACAACCCGCATCTGGATGCGGTAGCTGCGATCGCCGCAGAGGAAAATGCCGTACTGGTTCCGATCTGCAACAAACTTGAAGCAGAAATTGCCGAACTGGACGACGACGAGAAGCAGGAGTTTCTGGAAGGTCTCGGCATGGAAGAGCCCGGCCTGAACCGCGTTATCCGCGCCGGTTACCAGCTGCTGGGCCTGCACACTTACTTCACCGCCGGCGTAAAAGAAGTTCGCGCCTGGACCATCCCTCTCGGCGCCACCGCACCGCAGGCAGCGGGCAAGATCCACACCGACTTCGAGAAGGGATTTATCCGTGCAGAAGTGGTCGGCTACAACGATTTTGTAGGTAATAAGGGCGAAGCCGGTGCGAAAGAAGCCGGTAAGTGGCGCCTGGAAGGCAAGGAATACATTGTTGCAGACGGGGACGTTGTTCACTTCCGTTTCAACGTCTAACTCCGCTCCGCTACACTCTCCGCTCCCAAATCCGGGAGCGGAACCCCCTCCCCCATCTGAAAAAAAGCCATGTACCAATCCAACTGGAAAGTGGGGCTACCGCTCGCACTCACTACAGCATTCCTGTGGGCACTCCTGCCTATCGCCATGAAAGGCCTGATCGCCGACATGGATTCCACCACGATCACCTGGTACCGTTTTTTGGGCGCAGCACTGTTCGCGGGAACTTATTACGGCTGGCGCCGGCAGCTGGCGCTGGGGCAACTGCTACAGGGAAAGCTGCTCCCATATACCGTGCTCGCGGTCGCAGGCCTACTCGGGAATTACATCGCCTATGCAACCGGCCTGAACTACATCACTGCTGGCGCACTGCAGGTGCTGATCCAGCTGGCTCCGTTACTGCTTTTGATCTTCAGCGTCCTCTGGCTCGGAGAGCAATTCTCTGCGCGCCAATGGATGGGGGTCGCCCTGGTTTGTATCGGTCTGCCGCTCTTCTTTAACCTGCGCCTGCAGGAGCTGATTGAAGGGAATGACCGCCAGTACCTGATCGGAGTCGGGCTGGTGGTGATTGCTGCCGTTACCTGGGCGATTTACGGCGTATTCCAGAAAAAAATCGTGGCCGTCTCCCGCCCGCAAAACCTGCTGGTGATGATTTACCTAGCCGGGAGCCTGTGCTTCCTGCCAGTAGCCAAACCAGCCACCGCACTTACACTGGACGCGTTCTCCTGGGCACTGCTGATCTTTCTCGCAGCCAACACCCTGATCGCCTACGGAGCCTTCGCCAAAGCCATGGCCGCATGGGAAGCCTCCAGAGTTAGCGCCACGCTGGCCCTGGTGCCACTCATGACGCTGCTACTAAGCTCCCTGATAGGCACCCTGTGGCCTGAATATATCGAGGTAGAACCACTAAACTGGATCAGCTGGCTCGGTGCCTTCAGCGTGGTTTTCGGGTCGCTGCTCGCAGCGATGGGCCGGGGGCGCTGAAAACCACCCTTCGCGCTAACCCACTGATTAATTTATAAAAAAAGTGTTGACACTCCCCGGGAGCCACCCTATTATTCGCGCCCTCGGTTAGCCGAGAACATCAATGGCAAGGTAGCTCAGCTGGTTAGAGCGCAGCACTCATAATGCTGAGGTCGGGAGTTCAAGTCTCCCCCTTGCTACCATTTTCCATCTGTCAGACAGTGTCTTGCAGATAGCGGAATTGGGGTGTAGCCAAGCGGTAAGGCAGCGGGTTTTGATCCCGTCATGCGTAGGTTCGAATCCTACCACCCCAGCCATATTCGAGCTGTTCAGGAAATACTGAGCATCCGAAGGCAAATTAAAAAAGGCGATCCTCAGGGATCGCCTTTTTTGTTTTCGGAGTGTATCCGCAACCTAATTCAACAAGTTACTTAAGCAGCGATAGGCGTTGCTACTACCGCGCACCCTCTCAGCATCACAAGCCCTACCGGCCAGAGATCTTAACAATCTGGGAACCGGGTTCTCCCTCGGTACCCAGACCGCCCAGGCAGAGTACTACCAGCTCTCAACGGAGTTGAGACGACGCAGAAAATCCTCATTCTTAATCGGGTACGGGAATGCATTGACCAGTGGCCGAAGGTCAAGCCTTGGCGCTTCGTATGCCGCTGCGGCACGCTGCAAAATATTCCTATCCAGAAGCTGCCCGGAATCGAAGAACTCGGGGCTACGCTGCGTCGACAGGTAATAATCTTCAAACTTGAAAGGCGTGCCATGCAACCATTTTTTGTGGCGCATCGGCAGGTTGGGAATGCCGTAGGCATCCGCAAGGATCACACCGTGCAACGAGCTGGACACAATCAACTCGCACGAACAGATCTTCTCGATAAATTCACGCCAGTGTAAGCGCGGACTGATCAGAGCGTAAGAACTATCCTCAAGCTTCGCTTCCAAGTCCGCAAGGTGCGCACCGTGAGGGATTACGCCGACACGATACCGCTTTTCAACATTTGGCTGAAACAGGTAGGGCATCAGCAGACCTGGATCACCATAGACCTCAGGGCAATCCCGGCCATGCTCCAGCAGCGCTGCCCGTGTATTGGGGCCCCGTACAGCCACGATACGTGCATTTTTTGCCTTTAGCACATAGGGTGCATGATCCGGACGCATCAGCCCCGTCCCCCACGCAACATCCTTGTCCCGGATACCCGCGAGCACCGAGCCAATGGCGATCATCTTTTTACTGGAGAAGGGATGGGAGTAATTGACTTTGCGCCCCGCCATACCAGCAACGATATAAGGGCTAATCTGGTCGCCAATATTGTAAACGGGCTGGTAAAGCTTTCGGTAACGAAAAAGGTTGGACAGGGTCTTTAGTGGGTCACGACGACTGTAAAAACCATCGTAAAAGTGCAGCCTGATACTGTCGGGCATCATCAATTCCTTGACTTTGTGAATTCCATTTTCCTATTGGCACTCCTTATAACATCGATCCCACCCTAACTCAATTGAGGCGCCACCTCCTCAACACGCCGAGGGCCGCGCAAGCGCAGCCTCTCCCGCCTCAATCCGGAAGACCGCAACGCCTCGAACCCCCAAAGACACACGAGAACAGCAAGCAACGCCAAAGCTACACCCGGAGCCCCAAGAATTTGCCACTCAGATACACAGGCCCATACGAACTGCACGACACACAGCAGCGCGACAGCAAGAAGTGTCGGCGTCCGGCCAATCAGGCCAACCACAAATACACCCAGCGGCGCCCCCAGGGCCACCACCGGCGCAGCCGCCAGCCAATTGCCGAACACACCAGGCTGCCAATCACCAGCCACACTTTTTACGATCACCCCAACCACGGATGAAAAAGCCATGATCACCACAGAAGTCGGGATGGCCACTTTAAGGTCTACACGACTAAGCAGAACAAGTGCTGCGTATATCACCATGTCGATTCCCACACCGGTAACCGATACCGCAGAGAAACCTGCAACAGCGCCGAGCAATAGTCCCACGCGATAATCCAGAGGGCACTCCGGATCGCCGGCGTGATCATGCGCAGTGATCTCCCGCAAGCGGTACAGATGCAAGACCCCGAAGCTACCCCAGATCACCGCGAACGCAAGTTTGACCCACAACCCAGGAACAAGGGGCGCAAAGAACAATATCCCCAACGGCGTAGCAACCAAACTCCCCAGCAGTGCCCCCCGCAACATGGACCAGGCCAATACCTGGCGACGACAGAAGATGAAGATACTGGCACTGACCATACCAATGGATTGAACCGCGAAACTGAAATCCCGACCGATACTGGCCGGCATATCAAACAACAGCACCAAAACGGGAAAACCTACCGTTCCACCACCCATCGGAGTAGAACCGGCGGCATAGCTCCCAACAGCCATAGAAAGCGCCATAGGCCAATGATCGCAAACGACGCCCCACAGACCTTGCCCAAAGACAAAAAGAGCCCAGAGGCCGTAGAAAACGGCGAGGAAGAGTAGCCAGGGGATATATCGGGTAGGAAACATAGAGGGAATAAACAACTAGGGCCTCACAAGAGGCCCTAGTATCTCAGAAAGCTAAGCGATCCGAATCAGTGATTACACACCAGCCTGCATTTTGGCCAGTCGAGAAATCTGATGCATGGATGCGAGCTGTGCATACAGAGGGGGCAGGAAGCCGCGCTTGCGGAAATCAGCGAAGTCCTCTTCACTCATCTCACCCAGCTTCTTCTCATCCACCATGTAGATGCCGCTCAGGTTGATCTTTTCACCACCGGCATTCACAGAGATGTTCTGGGTAGTCAGCAGTTCTTTCTCGGTCAGGATGGTGATGAAAGCCTTGGTCATCTGGTCACTTTCCAGGTAGCCCACCAGAGACTCTTTCTTCGCCTTGAGGTACTCAGACTCTTCGCCAGACTCGGAGAACAGGGCGTTACCCTCTTCCTCACCAACTACCGGGCTGTTCTCGATCAGACCGACCATCAGCTGCTCTTTGTTCTCTCCAGCCGGAGCCAGAACAAACGGATGGTTGCGAATGGCGGCAGGCACGAATACGCCTTTCCACTTCTCACCGTCTACAAACAGGTTTTCGCCTACTTTCAGGCTGAGCAGTGCAACAGACTGGAACTGACCATTGTCGGAATTCTTGACAAAAACGATCGGGTATTCTGCACCCAGACGCGCATACTCGTGCGCGGTTACTGGAACCATGTGAGCATTCTTAACGTGCTCAAACGTCCCCAATTCACGAACTTTCAGCTTTCCGTGGACGTCACTGCGAAGAGGAACGATTTTTGGGGCTTCTACACTGGCCATACAACACCTTAATAAAATTTGAAGTTATTCTTAAAAACCCGCTTAGTATATTTTTTACACTTAAAAAGGGAAGTAAAACTTACACTAGGCACCGCCAATTATCCACCCATCGTACCGGCTCTACGGACTACGGACCGTATCAGCTCACGATGGGAAGGCAGTTCATCCTTGACACCAGCCGCACTGGATCGCACCTGATTCAGTAAAGTCTGCATACCCGGGCTAGCCGCATAATTCCGAAGCCTCTCGGGCAATCCAAGGTTAAACCCCATACCGTATGCGACATAGCGATAGCTGGCCAAGCCGAACATCTCAAACTTGTCGTTGAAGTCGATCTCCTCCATCGGAAAGCTTTGCCAGCGCTCCATACGCGCCCTCAAACCTTCCGGAACCGTCTCTATACGACGATTGTCCAGCCAGAAATCACTGTCCGTACGCTGAGAAATACAATAATGGAACTTGATGAACTCAATGATGCCCTCCCAACGCTGCCGAAACACCTTATTAAAGTGTCGTGATAGAGGCTCCATTTCCTCATATCTCGAGGGGAAACGCTCAATGAGCATCTTGACCGACTGTTCAATCATGGAAATGGCTGTGGCCTCAAGAGGCTCTACAAACCCAGCCGAAAGGCCTACAGCAACACAGTTCTTCTGCCAAAACGACTCGCGATAGCCCACTCGCATTGGTATCTTACGAGCATTCAACCGGTCACTGTTTACGCCTGTATATCGCTCCAGAACTGACATCGCTTCATCATCTGTTGCGTGATCACTGGAATATACATAGCCAACCCCGCTGCGGGATTGCAGACCAATATCCCAAACCCAACCAGCGCGCTCGGCCTGAGAATGGGTATATGACAGAATCGGACCACTCTCAGGATCCGAGTACGGCAACTGTACCGCCAACGCAGCATTGGTCAGCAACTGGTTTCCCACATCAAGAAAGCGAACACCTAACGACTCGCCCAGTAGCAGTGATGAAAAGCCAGAACAATCAATAAACAAGTCTCCAGAAAACTCGCGGCCATCTTCAGAAATAACAGCCTCAATCCTGCCATCCTCAGCATGACGAACAGAGCTAATCGTGGCTATCTCGTGTCGAACCCCGAGCTTGCCGACACAATGCGCCCTCAAAAAATCGATGAACTTCCCCGAATCGAGGTGGTACGCATATTGGTTCAATGCAGTGTATGGTTTCGCGACCTTTTGCTTCGGCCCCAAGCCCAAATCACAGACTGCAGCCTGAGCTGCTACCGCATGAGAAAAAGGCAATACACCTGCCTCTTCGGATTCCCGCGCCAACCAACCATAAGTCAGATCAAATGGTCCTGAGCGCGCAGGAAGATCAAACAGGTGATAGTAATATCCTGGCCTCTCAGCTGGATCATGTTTCCAGTTAGAAAAGCGAATCCCCTGCTTGAAGGTCGCGGAGCACTCCCGAATAAAAACATCTTCATCAATCCCGAGAAACTGCAGGGTATGGCGCATTGTAGGAAAAGTCCCTTCTCCAACGCCAATAACAGGAAGGTCACTCGCTTCAACCAACTGAACATGCATACCGCTTGAAGCAAGTTTTTTGGCGATCAGCCCCGCCGAAAGCCAACCCGCTGTGCCGCCACCGACAACAACAACCTTATTAACTGGATTATTATTCATGTTTATTGTTTCTGAAGACCGTACTTAACAACTTTCTCAATCAGAGAGCGGTGACTCGGCATCTGCCCCACCAACTGCTGAGATATTTTCTCAACATGGCTGGCAACCCGGCTTCGCCTATCGATGATCTCTTCAGAAACATCTGAAATCGCGGTCGAATACTGCATCCCGTACAAAACGTAGAGAAAATTTTCAACATCGAATATTTCAAATTTACTAAAGAAATCAAGATGTGATGGATGTCTGCTTTCCCACAAATTCAAGCGTTCCTGCAAATTCTTCGGAATGGAATCTTCCGCCCGATTGTCCACCCAAAAATCAGAGTCCTGCCGGTCAGAAATACAGTAATGCATTTTTATAAACTCTATAACTCGATCCCAGCTATAACCCAAGGTTTTATTGTATTGATGAGAAAACGTCGGAATATCACTAACCACTCTCGGGAATCGCTCTGCAAGAAACCTGGCCGCAAAATCCGTTAACAGGATTGAGGTCGCCTCCAGTGGCTCTACAAACCCCTGCGCCAATCCCAGGGCCACACAGTTTGCTTTCCAGAAAACCTCTCTACACCCGACTTTCATCGGGATTTTTCGATACGCCAAGGCTCCGGGCTCCACACCCAAATAGTGATGCAGTTTTCTCTCCGCCTCTACATCACTCATGTGCCCAGAAGAATAGACAAACCCAACACCGCGACGAGCAGGTAGAGCAATATCCCAAATCCAGCCAGCCTGATGTGCGGTCGCTATGGTATAGGGCGGAATTTCCTCGTCTTCTGCAGTTGGGACCTGTACGACTAGCGCGGAGTCCACCAGCAAGCAGTCACTCTTTTTCTCAAATTTCACGCCGAGCTTCTGCCCCAACAGGAAACATGAAAATCCTGTCGCATCAATATAGAAATCGAACTCTAATTTCCCCAATTCACGTGTAACCAGGCTTTCAATCAGCCCCGCCGCTCCAATATTCGCATCGGTAACATTTGCACTCAGGTACTCAACTCCGAATTTCTCCATGGCATTGTCTTTGAGTAAGGCTGCGAATTTTTTCGCATCAAAGTGGTAAGCATAGGTGCTATCACCCTGATACTCTGGACTGGTAATGCGCTTAGGCCCCAGACCGGCATCACATAATGCGGCTTGCGCCGAAACAGTGTCGGCGAAACTTTTCCCACCCTTCCCAGACAGCCAAAACTCGGTTAAATCCTCACCAAACGGGAATGGATAATCAAAAAGGTGGTAATAACTATTCCCTTCGCCGTGCCTATCCTTATCAAGCCAGTTCACATACTTGATAGCCTGCTTAAAGCTGACATCGCAACGCCGTATAAAATCAGTTTCACTGATCCCAAACTGCCTGAGTGAGTCTCGGATTGTAGGTACAGTACCCTCACCAACACCAATAACGGGAATATCCGGTGATTCAATTAATGTGATATCAATACCCGGCTCCCCGCCAAGTACTCGTCCTAAATGGTTAGCAGCTAACCAGCCAGCAGTACCGCCGCCAACAATCGCTATCTTCGAGATACGCACGCCATCACCTTTGAGCTTTCTTTTTCCTACTTTTACCTGCTAATAACAAAAAAACCCAGCCTAAGCTGGGTTTTTTTGTACCACATTTGAATGTGAAGAACTTAGAAGCGGTAGTTTACACCTGCTTTAAAGCGAGCTTCACCTTCATAGGAGTACGCAGGGTAGCCGTCGGAAGTACGCCAGAAAGTAGCATCACCCTGGTCACGACCCACCTGGATGGAGTCTTCCTCCAGCAGGTTCGTCACGTCGAAGGTAACATCCAGATTCTCCATGGCATACCATACGAAGCTCAGGTCCAGAGTACCAAAGTCCTGGTGCTCACGGTTACCGTAGAAGCCGATCTCACGGATCATGTACTCAGAGCGCCAGTTATAGGCAGCGCGCGCCGAGAACATATCGTTCTCATAGTAACCAACAAGGTTTACGGTGTGCTTAGAGCTGTCACTGAATACCGCATTTCCATCTTCGAAGTTGCTAGCATCGGCCTCTGCATCAGCCCAAGTGTAGTTAACGGCAGTACCAAAACCGTTGTCGAAAGCGTGCTGAAGCTGGAATTCGATACCGTCGATAGTACCGCCGCTACCATCTACCAAGCCTTGTACAAGCCAGTTGTCTTCACCAGTGTCTGGAGACACAATGCCAATGGACTGATTCGGGGTGTTACCGAAGGTGGTAAAGTTACTTACATCTTTGACGAAGTAAGCAACACCGAACATGTCGTCATCACCGTAGTACCACTCGAAACCGAAATCAGCCTGAGAAGCTTTGTAGGGCTTCAGCGCGACATTACCTTTGGTAACCTGCTCATTGCCCGGAATCTTGTCCTGATAGCCCGCCAATGCTGAGTTAGCAAACATGTCATTGTAGTTAGGACGTGAAATCACCTGAGCTGCAGTGAAGCGCAACAGCATGTCTTCACTCAGTTCCATCTTCAGGTTCATGCTCGGCAGGAAGTCATCGTAAGACGCTTCATCTTTTACCATGGTGTTGGAGTAACCATTGTTGATCCCGAGAACCGGATCAACCAGGCCGGGCTCCGGTGCGTAGTAGCTACCAGACACATCCGTAGAAATATAACGGACACCAACGTTACCACTAATTGCGCCTGACTCGAACTCAGCCATCGCATAGATGGCAAGATTATCTTCTTCGAGATCAACTGCAGAGGAGCGATCCTCAGCCCAGCCGGTAATCTTCGACTTGGTGTAGGCAACCATAGCATCGCCATTCGGCGCCGGGTATGAGATACCGCCCGCGTCGACAGTGCTGTTACCATCCACAAACAGTGAAGGGTCTACAATTTCAGCTTCAACCGCACCATCATAATCTTCGAACAGCGGTCGGAACTGCGACTGCTCTACGGCGTGAGAAGAGTAACGCAGACCAGTTTTCAGCGCGTAAACAGGGCCAGCATCCACTTTGAAGGTCAAATCACCTTGGAAATACTGTTCTTCATCGCTGTTGGGCTGACGAACCACCTCACCAGTTTGCAGGCCTTCCCAGCCAGCATAATTACCCGCAGTCGGCAGATCGGCCAGATCCATGCTCGGATCGAAACCATAGCCGATTTCACTGCCGGTTGCGTCAATTACACCATCAGTGCTGCTAGTGGTGTTCAGGTAAGCCACGTTGGTTTCGAAGCTGGTACCACCAGTCGCTTCAGTGGTGCCTGCTACTGCCTCGAATTTCACCGCGTCAGTTTCGTAAGTGAACCAAGCGTCAGTAGTCTTGGACTCCATGGTGCCCAGACGCGGGCGAACATCCCAGAATGACTGGCCGGCAGCGCCGTCGGAAGAGTCACACAGAACAGGAGCGCCCTGGGCATTGTATTCACAGTTATTCAGGTCCTGCGGAATCCAAATAGAAGCATTGACGTTGTCCGCCACCAACTCCAGATTCATGTGGTGCAGGCCGAAATCAATTTCATCAGTCGGCGCAAACTGCAAAGTAGCATCGAAAGCCGTGCGCTCACGAGTCTGCTGGAATACGGTCGGCGCGATACGGCCACCCCAAGAAGGCAGACCTTCCTGACCACGGCGCACAAGACTGTATTCAGAGGCAGCCGCAGCAACCATTACACCAAAGGTTTCAGCGTCGTTTTTAAAGCTGTACAGACCGGAGAGCGCAGGATCCACTTCTTCTGAAGAGGTGCCGTAAGTGCTGGAGGCTGACAGGAAAACACTGTTGGCTTCCAGGTCCAGCGGGCGACGGGTTTTAACGTTTACAGTACCGCCAACGCCACCTTCAACAAGGTCAGCTTGGGAAGACTTGTATACGTCTATGCCAGCAATCAGCTCTGGTGGCAGCATAGAGTAGTTGAACGAGCGGTCGATAGCCTGCTGGGAATACCAACCGGTCGAAGCTACGCTCTGTCCGTTCAGAGTGGTCAGGGTCAGCTGGTTGCTGGCACCACGAATAGAAACTGCGTCACCCTCACCAAACTGGCGAGAAACGGAAACGCCCGGGATACGACCCAGAGCTTCCGCAACGTTGGTGTCCGGGAACTTACCAATATCTTCTGCGGATACTGCGTCGACCATACCGGTCGCATCACGCTTGATATTCATTGCATCTTGCAGTGCTCCACGAATACCGGTAACGGTAATTTCTTCCAGAGCTGCATCCTGTGCAACTGCCAGCGGAGCCACCAGGCTACCACCGAGAACAGCCGCGCTGATCGAGAGAGCGAGTTTGTTGCGCTTAAGCATCGATTTCCCCTTCCTTTTTTATAGATATAAAGGTTTGGTTAGAAACTTTTTATTCACCTTGTACCGCCAAATGATAGCGCTGTCACTGATTTGTATGATAGCGCTGTCATTCTCATGACCGACAATACACACAAAAAAAATAAAAAGCTACTGCCCAAAAGGGCGAATAGAGGGGTTCTTTGCAACAAACCGCAACCAAAACTGCCCGTTGTGACTATTGTTCAACTCAGCAAAAAACAACATAAAACCCCAAAAACACAGAAAAACCAAAATTAAAAACCTCAAAACAGGATATTTACCAGCATTATCTGTCGGGAAGGTCGGGATTTATCAATTGATTCAGCCACGACATTCCGTTGAGACGAAATAACACGAATCGGTGGAGCGTTTTTCAGACGAGACAGGAGGGGGGGGGACCACTCCCCCTCGACAAGGGGAGTGGGGGACGTATCAGTAAAGGAATTACTCGATTTCTTTGATACGCATGGAGCTGGTGCCACCGCCAATATTCAGGCGCTCACCTTGGGTGATCAGTACCCGCTGACCTTTCTGAAGATCAATGCGGGCGCCCAGCACTTCGATAATGGCATCAGTCAGGTGACCTAGCGGTACTGAAGCCGGGTCAAACTCGATCGGCTCCACTCCGCGCAGCACAACCAGCTGGCGTGCGACCTGCGGGTGACGGGTCAGCGCAAAGATGGGCAGCTGGGAGGTAGCCCGTGACATGATCCGGGGGGTACGGCCAGATTCAGTCAGCGCCGCAACCGCACACAGGTTTTCCACCCGCGCCGCAGATTCAATGGCCGCCTGAGCGATCACGGTATCAATGCGCTCGGAGCCTGACTTGCTCACCGCGGGACGGGGAGTAGTACCCAGGTACTGCTCTGCACCAACCACTACTTCTGCCATGGACTCCACTGCAGCGACCGGGAAGTCACCGGCAGCAGTTTCAGCTGACAGCATTACGGCATCGGTACCATCGAGTACGGCATTCGCCACATCCATTACTTCCGCGCGGGTTGGCGTCGGGCTGGTAATCATCGACTCCATCATCTGAGTGGCCGTAATCACACCGCGATTCAGGGCGTTGGCACGGCCAATCAGTTTTTTCTGCACACCGACCAGAGCTGCATCGCCAATTTCCACGCCCAGGTCGCCACGGGCAACCATGATGACATCGGAAGCGAGAATGATCTCATCCATCTGCTTGTCATCACCGACCGCTTCCGCACGCTCGACCTTGGCCACGATTGCCGCATTGCTACCCTCTTCCCGCATGGCCTTGCGCGCAATTTCCAGGTCCTCACCACTGCGCGGAAAACTGACCGCAAGGAAATCCACATCCAGCTCGGCCGCGAGCTTGATGTCCTGGTAATCTTTTTCGGTCAAAGCCGGCGCAGAAAGACCACCACCCAACAGGTTAATACCTTTATTGTTGGACAACTTGCCGCCCTGCAGTACGCGACAAAACAGTTTGCTATTGGTACCGCCGGTTACTTCCAGGCGAATCTTGCCGTCATCCAGCAACAGAATGTTACCCGGCTTGCAGTCTGCGATCAGAGACGGGTAATCCACACCGACGCGCTGCTGGTTACCGCCCTCTTTCGGACAGTCGGCGTCCAGTGTGAACTCGGCATTGTTCTCCAGGAAGATACTGCCTTCCGCAAAGCGCGCAATACGAATTTTCGGTCCTTGCAGGTCACCAAGAATGGCTACCAGTCTATTTTGTGCGCTGGCCGCGCGACGCACTTCCTGTACGCGCTTGCGGTGATCGTCAGCGCTGCCGTGGGAGAAATTCAGGCGAACAACGTTGACGCCCGCGCGGATAATCTCGTCAATAACACGTGGCTTGTCCGTGCCGGGGCCGAGCGTGGCAACGATTTTGGTTTGGCGAATCATAATTGAGGGTACTGATTTATTGATTGGGTGTGAGACAGCTATTGTTTTCTTGAGCAACCACTAGCCGGATTGCTTAATTACCGAAGTGAGCATTGCGCCCACTCCGGTCTGCGCGAAAGATCGCTATCAGGCGACTTCTGCAGCTGCAGCCTTCAGGCTAAGGGCTTCCGCCATGGCAAGGCTGGTATCGAGCATACGGTGAGAGAAGCCCCACTCGTTGTCATACCACGCCATTACTTTCACCAGGTTGCCATTAACACGGGTGTGGTTGGCATCGAAGTGGCTGGACGCGGATGTGTGGTTGAAGTCCACGGAAACCAGCGGCTGCTCACAGAAAGACAGCACACCACCTTTAATGGACTCGGAGGCTTCACGTAACACCTGGTTGATTTCCTCTACGGTGGTCTCGCGGCTGGCAATAAACTGGCAGTCCACCAGGGAAACATTGTTCACCGGTACACGCACCGCCATACCATCCAGCTTACCCTTAAGCTCTGGCAGAACCAGGCCAACAGCGGCCGCCGCGCCGGTCTTGGTGGGAATCATATTGTCCGCAGCAGCGCGCGCACGATAGATATCCTTGTGCACAGCATCCTGAGTGTTCTGATCATTGGTATAGGCATGTACTGTAGTCATGAAACCACGCTCAATACCAACAGCACGGTGCAGAGCCTGTGCAACCGGCGCCAGACAGTTGGTGGTGCACGACGCATTGGAAACTACTTTGTGGTCAGCGGTGAGCTTGTCGTCATTCACACCGTAAACTACAGTCAGGTCGGCATCTTTGGAGGGAGCAGAGATCAGTACCGCCTTGGCACCGGCTTTCATGTGCGCGGATGCCGCTTCCTTGTCGGTAAACAGGCCGGTACATTCCAGCACCAGATCTACTTCCAGTTCGCCCCAGGGCAGTTCTGCAGGATTGCGCACCTGGCAAACTTTTACGGTATCGCCGCCGATAACCAGGTTCTCTCCCTCCACAGCAACTTCGGTATTGAAGCGACCGTGAACAGTATCGAAACGGGTCAGGTGTGCATTCGCTTCAACCGGTGCGAGGTCATTAATCGCAACCAGCTGAATACGGTCGTTATAACCGGATTCATAAATAGCACGGGTAACATTGCGACCGATACGGCCATATCCATTGATAGCAATTCTGAGTTTCATATCGCTACACCCTCTGTGAGATTTAATTTATTGAATTTATTTCAGCATGCGGGCGACCGGCTTCGGGCCCGCATGGTGACAGTTACTTATAACTGCTTGCAGCTTTCCCGCTGCGGTGAACTCATCCCTGCTTGAGGGCTGAAGCTTCTTTGGCCAGACGTGTAATCTCGGCCCAGTTTTTTTCTACGACCAGCTTGGAGGCCGCCATCCAGGAACCGCCAACACAGACTACGTTCGGCAGCGCCAGGTAGCTCGAGGCATTCGACGGGCTTACACCTCCTGTCGGGCAGAACTTCACTTGCGGCAAAGGACCACCGATAGATTTCAGCATTGGCACGCCACCGGCGGCTTCTGCCGGGAAAAATTTCTGGTAGCGATATCCACGCTCCAGAAGACGCATTACTTCGGAGGGATTTGCAGCGCCAGGCAACAATGGCACAGTGCTGTTATCCGCTGCATCGAGCAGTGCTTCGGTTGCACCGGGGCTAACCATGAAAGTCGCACCGGCATCCGCCGAGCGCTGTACGTCAGCCGCAGTCAGTACCGTGCCGGTACCCACGTGCGCATCCGGTAAGTGCTTGGCAATTTCTTCGACGGCTGCCAGTGCGGCTTCGGTGCGCAGCGTAATTTCCAGTACGTTCAGGCCACCTTCGACCAGAGCTTGTGCCAGCGGTAACGCATCCTTGGCATTCTCAATTACCAGAACCGGAACGACGCCGGCCTGCTCAAGTACTTGTGCGAGTTGCTTCTGCATATTTATTGTCCTAATTACTCGTTCCCGATCAGGGCGCCCAATAAACAGTGACCGGTTTCAGGCCCTGTTTGAGAATGCTACGAACCGGCATTTCCTGCTCATCGTCGCCCAGCAATGCCTGGCGATAGACCTTGAGCTTGTCTTCTCCGGTAATCAGCAATTTGATTTCCTTCGCCTGCAAGATCGCCGCAAGCGTCAGGGTCATGCGTTCAGTGTGAATGCCGGTTACCGCGCTTTGCTTTGCTGTAATGGCTTTGCAGACCTTATCGGATTTCGGATTCAGAGCTTCGTCCAGACCCTCCGCATAAGGGAAAAATGAAGCGGTGTGACCGTCATTTCCCATACCCAGAATGCAAACATCGTACGGCTGCGGCAATTCCTGATACGCGCGCTCGCACTCCGCTTCACCCTCCAACGGTGTCGCTGCCGGGTTTTTCATTCCCAGGCACGGTGCTTCCGAGGCTTCGTTCTGAAGCAGACTGTTGGCGATAAACGCGTGGTTACTACCGGCCTCATCCCTTTCAACCCAGCGCTCGTCCACCAGGGCAACATTGATCTGTTGCCAGGGGAGAGGACGCTTGGACAGGGCGCGATACACCGGCTCCGGCGTGCTGCCACCGGATACCAGAAAGGTCGCCTGGCCGTTCGCCTTAATACCGGCCTGCAGTGCTGCCGCACATTCATCCGCCAGCGCCAGGGTTAGCCGCTCTCTATCTGTGAAAAATTTTTCTTCGACCATATTTCTGAACCGTATATTGGTTGGGACCGCTATTTCCGGTCAGGGGTTGAACCAGTGGTGGCCATTTTCCGCCAGCAGTTCATTGGAAGCCTGCGGCCCCCAGGTACCTGCGCGGTAAAGCTGCGGCTGATTGTTGGTTTCGCGCCAGTGGTCGATGATCGGATCGACCCACGCCCAGGCCGCGGCCACTTCTTCACGGTGAATAAACAGTGCGGAGTTGTTGTCCGCTGCGTCCAACATCAGGCGCTTGTAGGCGTCACTCTTGAAGCTGTCGTAGGTATCGGACAGTGTCAGGTTTAGCTCGACCGGCTGCAGCTCCATCGTGAGGCTGTCCATTTTCTTCGCCATGAGCACCAGCTTGATACTCTCTTCCGGTTGCAGGCGAATAACCAGGCGGTTCGGCAGCACATCGCCCGCTTCTGGCTGGTATACACGGTGGGAAACTTTCTTGTACTGGATAACAATTTCCGCACAGCGTTTTTCCATACGCTTGCCAGTGCGTAGATAGAAAGGCACGCCTGTCCAGCGCCAGTTATCGATATGCGCGCGAATCGCGACGAACGTCTCGGTAGTACTGTTGGAGGCTTTCAGCTCTTCCAGGTAACCGGGAACCAGCTCTTTACCCAAACCGCCAGCCACATACTGGCCGCGCACAATATTCTCGTCGACACTGTTGTCAGTCAGCGGTCGCAGCGCTTCCAATACCTTGATCTTTTCCGAACGGATATTGCGTGCCGACATACTGTTCGGTGACTCCATCGCAATCAGGCACAACAACTGCAGCAGGTGGTTTTGCACCATGTCGCGCAGGGCGCCGGTGTCGTCGTAGAAACCTGCGCGGCCTTCCAGGCCTACGGTTTCGGAAATGCTGATCTGAATATGATCGATCGACTTGGCATCCCAGAGGTGCTCGAACAAAACGTTGCTGAAGCGCAGCGCCAACAGATTCTGTACCGTCTCTTTACCCAGGTAGTGGTCGATTCGGAAAATACTGTCTTCCGGGAAGAACTCAGCGATCTTGCTGTTGATCTCATCGGAGGTTTTGGCGTTATAGCCCAGCGGCTTTTCCACAACGACACGGGAGTTTTCGTGGATCAGCCCTTTAATAGAGAGGTTTTCGCAGCAGGGGCCAAAAACCGCCGGGGGAATAGCAAGATAAAACAGGCGTGTACGCGCAACGTCGTTACCGAGAAGATCGACCAGGGCATCCCATTGCTCGTCGGGCTTGGAAATATCCAGCGCAACCCCGCGCAGCATCGGGCTGAACTCTTTCCAGCTCTTTTCGTTGTATTCGCCATCACGCAGATGTGTCTTCAACGCCTGCTGTGCTGTTTTGAGATAACCATCTGCGTCTTCCTGACGACGGCAGACCGGGAAAATCCGGGTTCCCTTGGCGAGACCACCCTCGATAAATGCACGATAGAGCGCGGGGATCAGCTTGCGCAACGACAGGTCGCCGCCGCCGCCAAACAGTACCATGTCGAATGAATTTGCCATTGTGTTCTGCTCTTAAACAGGTAGCGCGGGCACTGGGCCCGCGCTGAATTCATTTAAAAAAGTATGCTTGCACCGGTTTCCGCACCGCTTGCAAGGGCGCGCATATTAGTGAATAAGTCCCGCCCCATGCCAATCGCATTTTCCGACAGGTCGCATTCAGCCAGCGGCCGCGCCGCCAGCTCTTCATCACTGACGTGCACTTGCAGGATCCCGGCTTCCGAATCCAGCTCGATGATGTCGCCATTCTGAATCCTCGCAATCGGACCCCCCTCGACCGCCTCCGGCGACAGGTGAATCGCCGCCGGCACCTTGCCGGATGCTCCGGACATTCGGCCATCGGTAATCAGTGCAACCTTGAAGCCCCGGTCCTGCAGCACACCGAGAGACGGGGTCAGCTTGTGCAGTTCTGGCATACCGTTGGCCTGGGGTCCCTGGAAACGCACCACGGCGACAAAATCTTTTTCCAGCTCACCGGCTTTGAACGCTGCCAGCATGTCGTCCTGGCAATTGAAAACCACAGCTGGCGCTTTCACTTTCAGTTGCGGTGCCTTCAGTGCGGAAACCTTGATCACGCTGTTGCCCAGGTTGCCAGTCAACAGCTGTAAACCGCCGTGGCCGGAGAACGGGTCGCTCGCCGGACGAATAATGTCCGGGTTTCCGGATACTTCCGCGGTAGGCCGCCAGATAACACCGTCTTTGTCTTCGTTCAGGAACGGGTCGTAGGTGTAAGGCTCAAGGCCGGAATCACCCAGCACAGTGGACACATCACCATGTAACAGGCCCGCGCCCAGCAGTTCGCGAATCAGGAACTGCATGCCGCCCGCCGCCGCGAAATGATTGATATCTGCAGTACCATTCGGATAAACATGGCACATCAGGGGCACGATCTGCGACAGCTCGGCCATGTCCTGCCAGGTAATCTGGATACCCGCAGCACGCGCCATCGCCAACAGGTGCATGGTGTGGTTGGTGGAGCCACCGGTCGCGTGCAGGCCGACGATGCCGTTAACAAACGCCTTCTCGGTGAGGATTTTTGCAATCGGGGTGTACTGGCTCGGCTCGGTGTTTTGCACCAGCTGCTTGACCGCAGCTGCATTCAGCGCGTCGCGAAGCTCTGTACCCGGATTCACAAAGGAACTGCCCGGCAGCTGCAGCCCCATAATTTCTACCAGCATCTGGTTGCTGTTCGCGGTACCGTAGAACGTGCAGGTACCGGCACTGTGATAAGACGCGCTTTCTGCCTCAAGCAGCTCCTTACGTCCTACTTTGCCTTCCGCATAGAGCTGGCGCACACGTACTTTTTCGGCGTTGGCGAGTCCGGTGGGCATCGGGCCGGCGGGTACAAACATGGCCGGCAGGTGGCCGAACGACAATGCACCGATCACCAGTCCGGGTACAATTTTGTCGCAGATACCGAGATACAGGCTGCCGTCAAACATGTCGTGAGACAGGGAAATAGCCGTCGCCATTGCAATCACGTCCCGTGAAAACAGCGACAATTCCATACCTGCCTGCCCCTGGGTAACGCCGTCGCACATGGCGGGGACGCCACCCGCCACCTGGGCGGTCGCGCCGTTGCGCAGCGCTTCGGTTTTGAGCATGTCCGGGTAGGTACCGTACGGCTGGTGCGCCGACAGCATGTCATTGTAGGAGGTCACGATGGCCAGGTTCGGTCCCTGACCGGAAGCAATCAGGTTTTTATCGTGATCGCTGGAAGCAGCCATGGCATGGGCAAGGTTGCCGCAAGACAGCTTGTGCCGTGCGCGCCCCTTGACCTGAGCGCGCTCTACTTGGGCCAGATACTTTGCCCGTGTCTCGGCACTGCGCTCGATAATTCGCTCGGTTACTGCCTGTACCCGGCTGTCTACCACGTTACTCTTTGCCATTTCTCAACTCTTTGTTTTGTATCTGCCCACTGAGCGCGCCAGTCAGACGGCGCGCCAGTTCAATTCACGCCGTTACGCTTCAGCGGTCGCCGGCTCTGTAGCAGTGCTGGCGGCGCGCGCCGTGAACCGGCGGTAATATTCAATCAGTTGCGCTGTAGATCCGTCCTCGCCGTGCAAATCGCCCTGGGCCAACTTTGACTCCAGTCCTGCGGCGAGACCTTTCCCAAGCTCGACACCCCACTGATCAAAGGAAAATATCTGTAAAATCACGCCCTGAACGAAAATCTTGTGCTCATACAGCGCAATCAGTGCTCCGAGTGACCGGGGACCCAACTCTTTCAAGAGTATTGTGGTACTGGGCTTCCCACCTCTGTGCACCTTGAAAGGCGTCAATCGCGCGATCTCCGCCTCTGCAAGCCCCTTCCCAGCCAGCTCGCGGCTGACCTCTTCAGCACTGACACCATTCATCAGCGCCTGGCTCTGGGCCAGCATATTGGCCATCAGAATCTCATGATGCCCCTGAAGGTCGTGCCCTGGCGCCACGCTGCCGATAAAGTCAGCCGGCACCACTTCCGGGCTCTGGTGCAGGTATTGATAAAACGCATGCTGCCCGTTGATACCCGTTTGCCCCCAGATCAGAGGGCCGGTCGCGTAATCCACTTCGCGGCCGTCGCGGGTAGTGGATTTTCCGTTACTTTCCATATCCGCTTGCTGCAGATAGGCCGGGAGCATATGCAGCGCCTGCTCATAGGGCAGTACCGCATGCGCCGGGTACTCCATAAACGTGCAGTACCAGGTACTCAGCAGCGCCATGATGACCGGCGCATTACTTTCCAATTCTGTTTCGCGGAAATGCCGATCCATATCCGCGGCGCCATCCAGCAACGCACGGAAATTCTCGAAACCGCAGGCAATCGCTATCGGTAACCCGATCGCCGACCACAGTGAAAAACGGCCGCCGACCCAATCCCAAAAACGAAACACCCGCTCGGGCAGAACTCCAAACTTCTCTGCTCGATCGGGGCTCGCTGTAACCGCCACAAACTGCTGCTTCAGCAATTCAGCGGTATCCAACCCGCTTGCGTCCTGCAACCAAGCCAGTGCGCTGCGCGCATTTGTCATGGTTTCGCTGGTGGTAAAGGTTTTCGACGAAACAACAAACATCGTCGATTCAGCATCCAGGCCAACCAGCACATCCTTGAGCTGGGCTCCATCCACGTTGGAGACAAAGTGCACTGCGACATCGCCCTTCCGGTGGGCACGCAGCGCTTCGATGGCCATTTGCGGCCCAAGATGGGAACCGCCAACGCCAAGATTGACTACATCCGTAATCCGCTTACCACTGTAGCCAACCAGGTCGCCATTATGTAGTAAAACTACAAACTCTTTCAAGCGCTGCAGCTCAGCCTCTACAGCGTCTCTTACCGATGCATTTTCAAACGCGACATCTTCAGCAATCCCGCCGCGAAGCGCCGGATGGAGCACGGGGCGCCCCTCGGTGGCATTGATGGGCGCACCTGCGAACATATCACTTCGCCAACCCGGCACATCCGCCTCGCGAGCCAGCTGCATCAGGTTCGCGAATGTCGCTTGATCGATCTGGTTCTTGGAAAAATCCAGCAAAAACTCCGGTAATTCGAGGGAAAACTGCGCCGCCCGCTGAGGATCTTCATTAAACAGCTCGCGCAAAGGGCGCTGCTTCAGAGCGCGCGCCTGAGACTGCAGTTCCTGCCAAATTGGAGATTGGGTGATATTCATGAGAAGCCCCTGATTCGGGCACCAGGGTTTAACCCCCTGACGCCGGTTATTCTTATTGCGCCTGCTGGCAAATTCTGGAGATTGCCGATAACGTCAAATGACAACGCTGTCATATAGGGGTGAGATTCACATAGTTGCCAGTCACTGTCAATCAAGCTTGTAGTTTTTCTCCAAGTTGCGCACACAACCTTTCAAAGACAAAGGTTTCCATTTGAGCGAACTTGCCGATAAAGCATCCTGTTTTACAGGGAAAAGGAGTAGAAATGACCAGAAACCCATCGTCCCAAAGTGACCAACCGGGTAAACTGGCAAGCTGGGCAAGACAAGGAATCCGCGCCGATAATGAAAAGTACAATAAATGACGTCGCAGCGAGAGCCGGCGTTTCCATCAAGACCGTTTCCCGGGTCATTAACAACGAACCCTCAGTGCGTCCCGCAACGCGCAAGAAAGTGATGGATGCCGTAAATGAACTCCATTACCAGCCAAATCTCGCCGCGCGTAATCTTGCTGGCACCCGCAGCTATACGATTGCCCTGATCTACGACAACCCCAATGCCTACTACATCATCGACATGCAAAACGGCATCCTGGAAACCTGTAAGGCCCGTGGGTACGAGCTGCTGATCCACCCCAGCAACTCCAAGTCCGACACTGTTATTGATGAACTTCGCGCACTGGTGGAACATTCCAAAGTCGCGGGCGTGGTCCTCACTCCCCCGTTTTCGGAAACCCAGTCCGTCATTGATGAGGTGAAAAAGCTGGGGCTGGACTACGTCCGCATCGTCTCCAGCGGCGCAGCCGAGGGCGATGAAGATAATTGCATCCAGGTAGATGACAGCGGCGCAGCCTTTGACATTACCAAGCACCTCGTCGAGCACGGCCACCGCCGCATTGGATTCCTGTGCGGGGGCGAAGAGCACGTATCCACACACGGCCGCCTCGACGGCTATAAGGATGCGCTACGCCAGGCGGGCATTCCCCTTGAATCAGAACTGATCATCCCAGGTGAATACTCTTTCGACTCCGGTGTAGCCGGCGCCAAAGCGCTTTTAGCGCTGGATAACCCACCCACCGCAATTTTTGCCAGCAACGATGAAATGGCGGCGGGCGCACTGTTTGCGGCGCGCCTGATGAACGTGGAAATTCCACAGCAGCTTTCCATCGTCGGCTTCGAGGATAGCCCCTTCTCCCGCCAAACGTGGCCGAAGCTCACCACCGCGCACCAGCCAAATAGCGAAATTGCGAAATGTGCGGCTGCACTGGTACTCAACAAGGCACGCAGCAAGAGCAGCTCAGAGAGCGCCTCCGCCAACAAAGACGCCGGCATCATTAAGAAGTTTGTGCCAGAGCTTTTGGTGCGGGACTCCAGCGGCGACGCCCCGGCAAACTAGGTCACTTACAGACCAGCCTGGTCACCCCCTAAACGGTCTCTCTTTTCCGCAGGCAAAAAAAAGCCCTCACAAGGAGGGCAAAGATGACGAGAACCAAAGAGAGAAAATGAAAATCCGTTTTCAACAACTATCCATAAAAACTGACTGAATGGCAGCTGGATTACTTCCAGCTGCGCATCTTGTGCCCTTTCAGAGCGTAAAACAGGATGAACAGGTAAGCCGGGATCGCAATGATGTAGGCAGCCTGACCATCGCCAGTATCGGCGAAGTGACCGTACAATGGCGGCAGTACCGCACCACCGGAGATACCCATAATCAACAGTGCCGCACCCTTGGAAGTGAACTTACCGAGACCTTCCAGAGCCAGCGGCCAGATTGCCGGCCAGCACATGGCGTTGGCGAAACCGAGCATCGCAACAAAGTAAACAGCATTCGGAATTTCTGGCAGACCAAATACAGCCAGGGTTGCCGCGGACAGCACATTGCTTTCCAGTGATCCGGTCATGACCAGCGCGGTGAACACCATACCGAGGATCGCAGAAACCAACAGCGCGGTCTGCTGACTGATAAAGCGCGGGATGGCGACGGTACCGTAGATGTATCCCAGCACCATGAACGTCATGGTGTAGGAGGTCAGCTGGGAGGCAACCGAGGTATCCAGACCAGCCTGCTTACCCAGCAAACCAATCGCATCGCCGGCGATTACTTCCACACCGACGTAGAAGAACAGCGCGATAGAACCCAATACCAGTTGCGGGAACTGCTTCAGGCCAAACAGGGTTACCGCAGCATCTTCCTGCCCCTCAAGCACTTCATCTTCAATATTCGGCAGCGGTGCAAACATCATCGCAATGGCCAGTACAACACCCAGGATCGCCATGCCGATGTAAGGCGTTACCAGTTGGCCTGCCAACTCGTCGAGCTTGGCATCCTTCGCAGTTGCACCGAGCGCAGCCAGCTCCGCGTCAGAAACACCGCTGATACCGGACATTACCACCGCCGCGAATACCAGTGGCGCTACGATACCGGCTCCCTTGTTCAGCAAACCCATGATGCAGATACGCACAGCTGCAGTATCCGGAGAACCAACCTTCACAACGTAGGGGTTGGATGCGGTCTGTAGTATCGTCAGGCCCGAGCCGACGACAAATTGCGCCAGCAGGAATATTCCGAACATCCGGCTATAAGCCGCAGGGATAAAAATCAGTGCACCTACCGCAACCAAGGCGAGACCGATCGCCATACCGGTTTTGTAACCGGTGCGCTCGATGATCGCGGCCATCGGCAGCGCCATAACGGTATAGGCAATATAAAAGGCAGAGGCGACGAGCATTGCCTGGAAGGCGCTCAGCTCACAGATGGTTTGCAGGAACGGGATCAACGCGCCGTTCAACCAGGTTACAAACCCGAAAATGAAAAACAGTAAACCGATAATTGTCATCGGCAAAACGCTGCTGCGCGTTTCGCTTTGACTTATGACCGCCGTATTCATAGTTTCACCTTTTATTATGGTATTGCCAGTGTCTGGCTATCGTGGCCTGAGTTACAAAAAGAACACCACTGTTATTGAGCACTGGCTTCCACTGAGCTGCTCAGCCCGCGAAAACTTCCTGCCCTGCTATCCAGGTTTTTTGCACCTGGAGTTCGTCATCGATCAAAATCAGGTCGGCCTGAACACCCTCGGCGATGCGGCCCCCTTCAGCACCCAGAAACTGGGCCGGGTACAAAGCTGCCATACGCAGCGCCTCGCTCAAATCAACCCCGCACCAGTCACGGATATTGCGCACCGCACCGATCATGTCGAGGTGTGAGCCCGCCAGCTCACCGGTGGTCGAGGTCAATTTATCCCCCTCCCGGGTAACAATCCGGTCAAACAGCGGGAAGCTCTTCTCTTCACTTCCTACCAGTGACATGGCATCGGTCACCAGTACGACCTTGCCGCGAGGCTTAGCCTTCAATGCCAGGGTCATCGCTTCCGCACTGACATGGTGGCCGTCCGCAATAAGACCGCACCAGCAGTCATCACTGATCAGCGCGGTACCTACCATGCCCGGATCGCGCGAGTGCAGCGGTGACATGGCGTTATAAAGATGGGTAAAGCCTGTCGCGCCAGCGGCTACGGCTGCTGCCGCCGTCTCACCGTTCGCATTGGAATGACCAAGACAGACCTTCACTCCCAGAGACACCAGCTTCTCAATATCCGCTGCGGCCACGTTTTCCGGTGCCAAAGTCACCATCTTCAGCCCAAGATCATCCCGGGCATAAATCGCCAGCTCTTCTTCACTGAGCGGACGAATAAACTTCTCTTCGTGAGTACCCTTCTTCGGCTTGCTCAGATGTGGCCCTTCGAAGTGCACACCGATAACACCGGGCACGCCTTCCCTGATGGCCGCACTCACCGCATCCGCGGCTTTTTGCATCACCGCCACCTCGTCCGTGATCAGGGTGGGCATAAAGCCGGTGGTACCGAAGCGGGCGTGCGCTGTAGACATTTTGCACAGCGCATTGACTGTAGGATCGTTGTTAAACAACGCCCCACCACCCCCGTTGACCTGAATATCAATCAGGCCCGGAGCAAGCAGGCCACGCAGACGAATCGCGTCCGCACCAGCTTCCTTACCAAGCGCCACGACCTTGCCATCTTCAACGACCAGCGACACATCCTGATGTAGCTGCTCACCGTCGAATAACTTCTCTGCAATATATGTCTGAGCCACTTGCCCGCTCCGAATCCAATTCCGCTGGTAACTTAAACGGTCTGAGTTACTTTCTTCAGGCCCGCCGGCTCATCCGGGTTGATACCACGGCTAACGGCCACATGCGCCACATCCAGGTAAAAGCGCTGCAGCAGCGCCAGTGGCGCTACGCGCGGGTGCACACCTTTGCTCGGCACGTGCAGGTTGATCAGGGTACCGCCGCGACGAATGATATCGGCGATCTGTTCACTGTGAGCAGCGAAAGACTCATCTTCAATCGGCACGTTCACTACGGTGAGCTTCTGCTCAACCAGAGTTACGGGGCCGTGCAGGAATTCAGCACTGGAAAAAGACTCCGCGTGAATATTGCAGACTTCTTTGAGCTTCAGGGCCAGCTCACGGGTAATGCCATAACCTGGACCCCGCCCCAGAACCACCAGATTTTTCACTGCCGCCAGATCTTCAGGGCGCAGCTGTACGTCGGAATTTATGGACTCACTCAGAGTTTCGGGCAGCGCTTCAACAGCGGCTTTGAGCTCGTCGTTTTCAGTCCAGTTGGACACCAGTTGCAGAACTGCCGCCAGAGTAGCCAGGTAGCTTTTGGTCGCCGCCACTGCCAGCTCCGGGCCAGCCTTCAGAGGCACCATCAGGTCGACGATATCACCGATCGGGGCGGACTCATCGTTCACCAGCGCGACCGTATAGGCACCGGCATCTTTCGCCATCTGAGCCTGAGCCAGAATGTCCGGGCTGCGGCCCGACTGGGAAATCACGATGACCAGAGCGTCTTCCAGCTTTAATTTTTTGCCGTAAACACTGGAAACGGACGGCGCGGCCGCAAAAGTCGGTGTGCCGGTCTCGATTTCAATCAGATACTTGGCGAAAACACCTGCGTGGTCGGAAGAGCCACGCCCCACGATCATTACAAAACGCGGCGGCTTGTTGCGCAGGCGCTCACCAAGTTCAGCCATAATGCCGGCATTGCTTTCGAGTTGCTCGGCAATGCGTTGCGGGGCCTCACGGGCCTCGGTCTCCATCACAGTCATAGCCATAGAAGCATCCACCTTGCTCGCCTCAGCGGGAGTCACTGCGCTCATAAAATCTGTCCGTATCTTCTGTGTGTTGTATCGGTAGTTCGCGCTTATCCAAAGAGCGCTTTTGCATCGGCATCTTCGGTTTTGCCTGACTCGCTATTAGCGAGCGCCGCCAGGGAGTGCTGGGCAAAGTAAACGCAGCCCAGCTCCGGCGGATCCAGCGGATCTGAAACCCGCTCGGCCACGTGCGGCTTGAGCCAGGGCTTCAGGCGCGGCGCCAGGCCGCCGATCATGGCCAGACGCGGAGGCTTGCTCTCCATCAACTTATCAGCAAGATCACTGATATATGCAGCGCCATCGCGCATGATCGCCACCGCAACTGGATCATTGGCTTCTGCACATTCAACTACAGGCACCGCGAGCTTGGCGTATTGACTGGACGGTTTTCCAGCCATCATCTCGATTACGTCGTAGGGATCTTCGGTATCCAGCGCAGCCTGAAGCTCTTGCTTCAACTGAGAGTCCTGAGCCAGCCCTTCCATAGCCATCAGCAGATATTTGACGGCCTCCATCCCCAGCCAGGCGCCGCTGCCCTTATCCCCATGCGGGAAGCCATGACCACCTACAATCACACTGCGGCCATCCACCCAGGCGTATCCGACTGAACCGGTACCCGCAATAATGACTGCACCATCACCACCGCGATGAGCGCCGAGGCATGCAGAATGCTGATCCGTAGTCAGGAACATTTGTTTGAAAGGATGCGCCCAGGCGTTCATTTCATTATAGAGACGGGGCATGTTAACGCCCGCAAGACCTACACCTGCCACCAACTCCCCGACCGTTTCCGCCGGCAAACCCGCATCGGCTACGGCCAGTGCTGCTGAGCGCACGATCGAATCAATAGTCTGGGCATAACCATGAAGGGGATTCGCAGGCCCGGAGACCCCGGTTCCCAGCAGGCGGTTGCTCGCGTCATATATAGAGGCACGGCACTTACTGCCACCCCCATCGACACCAACGTAAAGAATGTCCCTGCTATCTCTCAAAGCAACCATTTGTACCGGCCCCTAAGATTTTCTATTGTTATTTATCGCTACCGAACCCCGTCAGCAAACCTGCTCCCCAGGACGCTCAGTAGACGCGCAGTGATACTGCGCCAATATGTGAGAAATACTACAGGACAAATGACAGCGTTGTCATGCCCTTTTTTAAAAAAAAATCTCACATTCCGTTGTTATTTGCGCCTTCAAAGCACTTCCCTTTCTGTTAAGCAGACTAACACCAACCTCCAGCCACGCTAAATACTCTTGCGCCCACCGGATCAGACGCGGTCGCATCACGACCAGTTCAACCTCTTTGCAACAAGTTCGTCACAGTTTTCTGCGATAAAGCGCGCGCCTGCCCGCGTAACCTGCCAGAGCGCAACGTTACCGCATCGGCAGTTAAGATTTGGAGGCACAAGAAGGATCAAGTAATGGCAGCCAACAGCACCCGATCGCAGCCCTATCACACCGCTCTCACCCTCATGGGCCTGTTGATATGCGTTTTCACGTCCACGCTCAGTGCTGCTGCACGCACAGAGCACGCACTTTCCGTCCCGGAAGCCGGTGCGGAGGTATTATTTCGGCTCTCTGGCTCCAACACCATTGGCGCCGAACTGGCACCGCAACTGGTAACCAGCTACCTGCAGAAAAAGGGAGCGACGGCCATCCAGCAGCGCAGCGCCCACGAACAACACTGGATTTCGGCGCAACTTGACGGCAAAACCGTTATCGTCCCGATCGTCGCCAAGGGCTCCAGCACGGGTTTCAAAGCACTGGACGCCGGTACCGCAGACATCGCTATGGCATCGCGGAAAATCAAGGATTCGGAGCTTGCCAAACTAAAACGCTTCGGCGATCTCGGTGGGGTCCAGGCCGAACATGTCATCGGGCTGGACGCACTCGTTGTCGCCGTACATAAGGACAACCCGGTTTCCCAGCTTTCGCTGGCCCAGATGGCCAAAGTCTATCGCGGCGAGATCCGAAACTGGCGAGAACTCGGGGGACTCGATTTACCCATCCGTCCACTGCACCGGGATGCCGAGTCCGGCACGCGCGCAACCTTTGATGAAGAAGTGTTCGGCAACAAGCGGCCCCGTCGCAGTCCAGCGCGTGAAGTATCGGGCAATGCAGAGACGCGCCAGCAGGTACTTCAGGACCCCGCAGCTATCGGTTACCTGCCTTTTGCCGACGCCGAGGGCGTACATAAGGTGGCCATCAAAGCCGGAGACCTGGCAGCTGTCATTCCAGACCGGGGAATCGTGGCAACTGAGGACTTTCCCCTGACGCGACGCCTCTATCTATACAAAAACCCCAGCCGCTACCACCCGGAAGTCGATGCCTTTATTCACTTCGTTGAATCACACAGCGGCCAGAGCGATGTTGAAAAGATCGGCTTTATCAACCTGACACCCAAGACACTGCAGCTGACTCCTTACAGCAATGCGCCCGATGAGTACCGTCAACTGATGGCACGGGCTTCGCGCCTGAGCATCTCCTTCCGGTTTGCTGACGGCAGCACAGAACTGGACAACCGCGCACTGCGGGATCTGCATCGCCTGCAGGATTTTATGAAGGAGCAGGAAGGCCGGGATCTGTCACTCACTCTGGTGGGATTTTCTGACCAGAAATCCAACAGCAATATCGCGGGACTGATTTCCCGCTTCCGCGCACTGAAAGTACAGGGAGCACTGTTGCGTTACCATGAGCTGGGTGACAGCAAGGTGCTCGCACTAGGCGCCTTCGCGCCACTGACCGCAGATCGAGAACAAGGCCCGATAAAAAATAGCCGCGTGGAAGTCTGGATCAATTAAACGCACATGCCGGTTGTTGTATCGCCACGCCCTACGAAGAGGCGTGGCGATAGCTATATTGTTCGGTAACCACATACGCATCGGCAATCGCATCCATGTATACCGCAAGCGGCACTTCTTTCAATCCTTCCGCGCAGCCACATAACAATTGGCTGAACTGGCGCCTGTGCATACTTTTCTTCCTTATTTTGCTTTTCAGCCTGACCTCCGGTTGCTCTAGTGTACGTCTGGTCTACGGCCACCTCGACTGGTGGATGGACAGGAAAATCAACAGCTACCTCGATCTTGAAGGCGCTCAAAAGGAACTCCTGCAACAGAGAGTTGACGATTTCCATCGCTGGCATCGCCAGACTCAACTGCCGCGGTATGCAGACTTCTTCGAGCAACTCGCAACCGAGGTAGAGGACACCAGCCAGATCCCGGAACGACTTAAGCGCATTGAAAAACAGGTGGATGAGTTCTGGGACAATTCAGTGACCATGTTGAGCGACCTGGTACTACCCCTGATCTATGACCTGAACGCGCAGCAGATTGATCAGCTCGAGGTAAACATCGAGGAAGAGCGCGAAAAGTCGCTCAAGAAGTGGGATAGAGCACAGCGGAAGCGGGAAAAAGAGTTCCGCAAGCAGACCGAGCGCTGGCTCGGGGACCTTACTGAAGAGCAGGAGGAGATGATCGATCGCCAGGTCGCCTCAAGCACATTCGACCCCAAGCTCCGCGATGCGCAGCGCCAGCTATGGGCAGCGACTTTTATCAGTACTCTACGTAAAAAACCCGCGGGCTATCAAAAGCAGCTAAGGGCGCTGGTTCTCGAACCGCAATCACTCTGGTCCGAGGACTACCAAAAAATGCACGATGAACTCCGCGCCCAGGCTACGGCGCTCGCGCAACAGATTGCAACCAGTGCCACCACGGTACAGCGCCAGCACCTGAAAGCCACTTTGCAGGAATATGCGGCAGATTTTCGCGCCCTCGCCAATGAGGCTGAGTGAGCGTTGGCGAGCCTGTACGAAGGGCCCGGCCAAACACCTGCCCGGCAACCAACCCTGGCCGATCGTTACACTTGCAACATTTCCAGTGTCAAAAACCCCTATTTTTTCAGTCTATTTACGTAAAAAAGCTACACAAAAACATGACGCCGTCCGCCTGCTGCTGCTAAGCTCCCGGCTCGCAATTTTTCACCCGTTCACTTAACGCCTGTAAGAGGAAGATCCGTGCGTATCGAGACAGCCCAACGCGAACAGCTGCAACAGTGGGAAAAGGAACTGGAGCAACAATACCAGCGCATTTGCCAGCACAACCTCAGCCTGGACATTACCCGCGGCAAACCCTCCGCAGATCAGCTGAACCTCTCTGACAATCTGGACGGCATTCTGAACGGTGACTACCGAGCTCCCGACGGCACGGATACGCGTAACTATGGCGGCCTCGAAGGTATTGCCGCAGCCCGAGAACTGGGTGCCGACATTTTGCAGGTGCCATTTGAGGAAGTACTCGCCGGCGGCAACAGCTCACTCACGCTGATGTATCACGCCGTACTCACCGGCTATCTCTTCGGCTATGCAGGCAATACGCCCTGGAAAGACATGGCCGCCCCCAAGTTCCTGTGCCCGGTACCCGGCTACGACCGCCACTTCGCCATCTGCGAACAACTCGGCATCGCGCTGGAAACCGTCCCCATGACCGCCACCGGCCCGGACATGGATATCCTCGAACAGAAGATTCGGGAAGACGACCAGATCATCGGCCTGTGGTGCGTGCCCAAGTTCTCCAATCCTACTGGTGTAACCTACAGCGCCGACACCGTTGATCGCCTGGCTCAGCTCGGCAAGATTGCGAATCCGGGCTTCCGTATTTTCTGGGACAATGCCTACGCCATTCACGACCTCGACCACCAAGTGAAGCTGCCGAATATTCGCGAGGCCGCGCTGGGCAATGAAACCGCCGACTCCGTTCTCCAGTTTTCGTCTACCTCCAAGGTAACTCACGCTGGCGCCGGCGTGGCCTTTGTCAGCGCCAGCCCCGCGAACCTGGCTTCCCTGAAGCAGCAGATGTCTGCCATGACCATCGGCCCGGACAAGGTGAACCAGCTGCGCCATGTGCGCCTGTTCCCGGAGCTGAGCCAGCTGAAAGATCACATGCGCAAGCACGCAGAAATCCTGCGCCCGAAATTCGCGTGTGTTCTGGAGCATCTGGACAAGAACTTCGCTGACTCCGACCTGGGTGAATGGGAGTCCCCGGAGGGTGGTTACTTCGTATCCTTTAATACCCGCCCGGGCTGTGCCTCGGAAGTCGTGCGCCTGTCTGCTGAAGCCGGGGTAAAACTGACCCCCGCCGGTGCCACCTTCCCCTATGGCAAGGATCCGGAAGACGTGAACATCCGCATCGCTCCCAGTTTCCCACCGCTGGAAGAGCTGGATACTGCCATGTCCGTGTTTGTACTGTGTGTGAAATTGGCCAGCGTGCGCAAGCAACTGCAATCGTTGTAATACAACGCTTAAAGTTATCGCTCGAGATATTTTTATCCACAGCGCCAATTAGAAAGACCGGGGCCGAAAGGTTCCGGTTTTTTTGTGTTACTGACAGCGCTTGCTCGTCCCAAATGAAAAAGTAGCCGGACCAACCATCGAGGTTCTGGCAGCCTAGCTTAGCAATAGTGCCGTTCACTTAACTCAGGTTGATGCGAAGGTACCGATACCGGGTACAACTTTGTGAGACCGTCTGCGGCCAGGACGGCCGCAGCCGAGCCCCCATGGATGGGTTTACGGCGTGTCTCACAAAGTTGTACCCGGTAGCGGTACCGCCTCGATGTTATTGCGCGAAAAGCTTTACGAAGCGAGCCATCATTTATAAAGCGGCTTTCAGCTCCAAAGTTACCAGGTCGATCACTTTTCTATTCAGCGGCACCCAGCGGTGCAAACTCACTGGCACTTGATAGGCCTGCCCCAGCGGAAGGCGGGAGCTGGTGTGGGGCAAGATGGTGAAATCGTAGGGGGTCCAAATCGAGGTGGGCGAAGTACTTTCCAGGTCTGACAGTCCCCGGTTCAGGTCGGATAGAAACGTGCTGCCGATACGCAACTGCCGGCCGCCCTTATAGGGTAAAAAGTTCGCCCAGAAACTGCCAAAGTGCGGGCTTGAGAGGGATACGAATTTGTGCACGCGCTCCATCCCACCCATTTTCTGCAGGTAATACCTGGCCACGATCCCGCCCATACTGAAGCCCACCAGAGAACAGGTACTGCCCTGCTCCGTCACTGTCTCGACCAGTTCCCCCAGCTGCTGTGCCAGTGGTTCCAGCCCGTGCCAGGCGCTCATGGGGGTCAGGCGAATATAGCGGGCGTCAAAACCTTCCGCATTCAGGGCGCCCTGAAGCCGGTGCATGGATTTGCCCCGGTCAAAAATGCCGGGAATCAGAATCGCCACTCTACTTTTCTGCTTCATAACCGACCGGGTTCGATTACCAGTGAACACATCATCACAATTCGCACAGTCCTAAACGAAATCGGGCCCGCAAATCCAATTGCGGGCCCGACAAGGGTAAGGTGACTGCGGCAGACCTGACGACTACCGCGGGGCACCCGGGATACAGCGCATGACGATCAGCTGACGCAGGTCTCGGTATCCTCAACCACCACCGTTTCCTTTCCCTGTTCCACGCTCGCCACCGGCTTGGGCAGCGGCTTGAACAATACCAGTAATAAAGGCAGCAGGGTCAGGGAACCCAGCAGTGCTGCCGACATTGCCAACGCGGTCAGCAGGCCAAAGTAAATCGACGGTACAAACTTGGACAGCGCCAGGATCGAGAAGCCGGCGATGATGGTAATCGCGGTGTAGAACATGGCGCGGCCAATGGTTGCGTGGCTGCGGTGCATGGTTGCGACATAATCGCCATCTTTCTCAAACTCTTCGCGGAAGCGGTACAGGTAGTGGATCGCGTGATCCACACCGATGCCGACCGTGATCGCGGCAATGGTAATGGTCATCATATCCAGCGGAATATTCGCCAGCCCCATACCGCCAAGCACCACACAGGCCGCCAGCATGTTCGGCACCAGCGCAATGATCGCCAGCGGCAGCGAGCGGAACAGTACCAGGAACATCAGCAGAATACCGGCAAACACCGCACCCAGCGTCAGGATCTGGGACTTGAACAGGCTCTGCAGCATATTGTTGTACAGCACCAGCATGCCGGTCTGGCGCACGTCACCAGTTTCAATGCCCATCTCGTTTTCGGCAAACGCATAGATACGCTGGATCAGCTCATCGCGACGCAGGTTCGGATCCGTTTCCATCACGCGCATGGTGATCCGGGCCTGGTGCTGCTCCGGAGACCAGTAGGGGTGCACCAGCACCTGATTGATTTCTTCCGGCAGACTCTGGCGGGCGACCGCCAGTTCGAAATCGTTCAGGCCGCCGTCGTTCAGGTCGCGGGCGACTTTGTACAGGGTCGCGAGGGACTGCACCTTGCCGATTTCCGGCTGCGCCTCAAGGAAGTCGTGCAGCTTCTCAACCTGATTCAGGCCGGCAACGGTAAACCAGTAGGCATCTTCGGATGTAGCCGTGTCGCCACCAGTGGCGAACGGGTCATCACTCGCGAAGGGATCTTCTTCGGCAAACGCATCGGCTTCCGCTTCCGCGAATTCATCCGCTTCATCGTCACCGAAATCGGCTCCAAACGGGTCTTCTTCACCTTCGAATGCCGGTGCCAACTGCTCGGGCTTGTTAAGCACTACATCCAGATTGATGGTGCCGCCGAGGCGCTGGTCGATAACCAGCATGCCCTGATAAATTTCGGTGGAATCATCGAAGTAATCGATAAAGCGGTTTTCCACTTTCAGGCGGGTGACACCCACCACACTGATCACCGCAGCGAGAACGGAGACCCCCAGGACGATACCCTTGCGGTTTTCCGCAAAGCGGGAAAACACCTGGGTAAATGCGTGGGAGTTATCCTCACCCAGCCCGCCATCGCGCTTTTTCAGCACCATGAGGCTGGCAGGAATGATCAGGAAAGACAGGATCAAAGCCAGGGTCACCCCCATGGTCATCATCCAGCCGAAATCGATCACCGGGCGAATGCCACTCACCACCAGCGACATAAAGGCCACCATGGTGGTCAACCCGGTATACAGGCAGGGTTTGGCCATGAAAGACACGGTGGCCGACGCCAGCTGGAAACGATCCCACTCCGGGTGCTCGGCGAAGTACTCGCGATAGCGCACTGCCAGGTGGATGGTAACCGCCAGGGTAATAATCAGTAACAGGGCTACGAAGTTCGCAGAGATTACCGTGAGGCGCCAGTCGAGCCAGCTCAACAGGCCGAGCATCATCACCGCCGTGGTCACGCAGGTCGTCAGCGGCAGGAACACCCAGCGGGCCTGACGGAAGATCAACAGCAAAGTGACCACGATAAACGCCAGGATACCCGCGCCGAAAACCGCAAGGTCACTCTGGATAAAGGCGATCATGTCGGAAGTAATCATGGTCAGGCCGCCCAGGAACAGCTCGGCGTTGCCGTCGTACTGGGCCAGGATGCCCCGGACTTCCTTCACCCGCGCACGCGCCGCGTCTTCACCCGCGGTGCGGTGCTCGAGATATTCAGCCGAGACCAATTCAAGACGCTGCGCTTCTTCAGCACTCAGGCCTTCTTCATTGCGTTTGCGGCGCAGACTGTCGCGCTCACGCACCAGGTCCAGCCCTTTCTTGTCCAGCTCCAGGTTGAGCATCATGGCGGTCGTCTCGCCATCCGCGCTCAGGATCAGGTCTTTATAGATTGGGCTCTCGAGGAATTCTTTGCGGGCCAGCTCCCGGTCCACGCCAGGCGATGAGAGAGTACGGATACCATCGGCGACCTCGGTAATGGACAGCTTCGGGCTGTACAGTAGCGGTACGTTCAGGATCGACTGAACCCCACTAACCCCTTCCACCATCGCCAGCTCGTCCTGCAGGCGACGCATGGTCGCCAGGGATTCATCGCTGAACAGGTCACCATTTTTATAGCGGTAAGTTACGACAAGGAAGTCGCCGGAGTTATAGCGCTCGGAGATTTCGCGGAAAAAATCCAGCGAGTCATCCGTCTCAAGGGTCAGCGAGTCGGCCGACGCGTCCAGTTTAAAACGCGGCAACCCCGCCGCCGCAATAACGGTGAGCAGCGCCACCAGCATCAGCACGGTTTTCGGATTCCCGAGCACCAGTTTTTCGTACCAGGTCTTTAAGCCCAACAACATAATGAGTTCGCTTGTCGTTAGAAAATGATTGTTCGTACAGAATGGCTACTTGTCGATATGCCCGAGATCCCGCTCCGGGAACAGCACATCGCGCACTTTCTGTTTCAGTTCTTTCGGCCCCGGAAATCCACCGTCGCGTTTGCGCTCCCAGATCAACTGGTCGCCGACACGGATTTCAAATACACCGCCGCTGCCCGGCTTGAGGGCGACCTGATCCAGGTCTTCAGCGAAGGTGTACAGCAGTTCCTGAGCCATCCAGGTGGCACGGAGCATCCAGTTACACTGGACGCAATAGTGAATGGTGACGGCCTTGTCCATCACACCCCTCCCGTAAAAGGATTCAATCTCAACTCTGGCCCCATGCGGGGAGCAGTGTCTGCTCGATATCCAGCTGGCTGAGTATCCGGGCTACCACAAAGTCCACCAGATCCTCGACGGTCTGTGGCTTTTGATAGAACCCCGGACTCGCCGGCAGGATCACTGCGCCCATGCGGGTCAGTTTGAGCATGTTTTCCAGATGTATTTCTGAGTAGGGTGCTTCTCTCGGCACCAGTATCAGCTGACGGCGCTCTTTCAGGGCCACATCGGCCGCGCGCTCGATCAGGTTGTTGGAAGCCCCGTAGGCAATCGCCGACAGGGTGCCGCCGCTGGCCGGGCAGATTACCAGGCTACTGGCCGCTCCGGTTCCGGAAGCCACCGGCGAGAACCAGTCCCGTTTTTCAAACAGGGTCAATTGACCCGCTTCGGCCCCGTAGAGTTCCGCCAGGAAACGTCCGGTGTCCGCCTCGCCTTCCGGCAGCGTCAGTTCGGTCTCGGTATCGATCACCACCCGTGCCGCATCAGACAGCAGCAGCCACACGCGCACGCGCGCGGCCAGCAGGCACTGTAACAGGCGCAGCCCATACTGGGCGCCCGAGGCACCGGTGATCGCCAGGGTGACCGTTTTGTGAAAAGTCGGCTCAGCCAAAAAGGTATCCGTATCCGCCCGCTTCAACGGGCTATTTACCGTATTTCTGTTCCAGCGCGCTGACCAGCCGCTGGTGTACACCGCCGAAACCGCCGTTGCTCATCACAATCACGTGACTGCCCGGGCCGCTCAGCTCGAGGACGGATTCTACCGCAGCGTCGATGCTGTGGATAACCTTTGCCGGCACTGTGGAGTGGTGAACCACCTCATCCAGGGACCAATCCATCCCTTCGGGCTGGTACCACAACACCAGATCCGCACCGCTACACGCGCGTGCCAACTGCCCCTGATGATGTCCCATACGCATGGTATTGGAGCGCGGTTCAATCAAAGCGATGACCCGTTCGCTCCCGACTTTGGCTCGCAGGCCATTGAGCGTGGTCTCGATCGCCGTGGGGTGGTGGGCAAAATCGTCGTAGACGCGGATACCCTGGATATCGCCCAGGCACTCCATACGCCGTTTCACGCCGCCGAACTTGCCCAGCGCTTCCGCTGCGGTCGCCGGCTCTACGCCCACATGACGGGCCGCAGCAATGACCGCAAGGCCATTTTTCACGCTGTGCATGCCGGTCTGGTCCCATGCAACGCTGGCGACGACCTGCCCTTCCAGCTGCACGTCAAACCGACTGCCGTCTGCGGCGATGTTGATCGCGCACCAGTCGCCCATACGCACACCGTCGGCATCTTCCGCGGCAAAGCGCTGAACCTCGCTCCAGCAGCCTTTTTCCAGCACCTGGGTCACAGCGTCTTCCTGCGCGGCCACAATCAGGCCGCCGCCCGGCACCGTACGCACCAGGTGGTGGAACTGTTTCTGGATCGCCGCGAGATCGTCAAAGATATCTGCGTGGTCGAACTCGAGGTTATTGATAACCAGGGTACGCGGGCGGTAATGGACGAACTTGGAGCGTTTGTCGAAGAAGGCTGTATCGTACTCGTCCGCCTCCACGACAAAGAACGGGGTACCGCCAAGGCGGGCGGACACGTCGAAATTCTGCGGCACGCCGCCAATCAGAAAGCCCGGGTCCATACCGGCGTAATCCAGTACCCAGGCCAGCATGCTCGCGGTGGTGGTCTTGCCGTGAGTACCGGAAACCGCCAGTACCCAGCGCCCGCCGAGGAAGTGGTCGCACAACCACTGGGCCCCGGAGGTATAGGGCAGCCCCTTTTCCAGCACCGCTTCCACCGCGGGATTACCGCGCGACAGGGCATTACCGATGATCACCAGGTCCGGCGCAGGCTCCAGCTGGGCGGGATCGTACCCTTCGGTCAGCGTGATGCCGGCCTGCTCCAGCTGGGTGCTCATGGGCGGATATACATTGGCATCAGAACCTGTGACTTTATGGCCTTCCGCCACCGCCAACTGCGCCAGGCTGCCCATAAAGGTGCCACAGATACCTAGAATATGAATATGCATGCCAGTTCAAACGCTCTCTTATGTGGATACAGGCGACAGGTGAGACCCAAAGTTCACGCAATCATTCCCCCTGTAGCCCGGTTACCTCGCATTAAACGCGCGTCGGCGCGGTTATTGCTTTACCCAAATGGCAGCGACAGGAATTGCCGCCACATGGCGCAATTTCAACGCCGCACAAGCTTATCACGGGGCTTTACGGCAGTAAGTGTCGAATGTCAGCAATTCCATGCAATTGCCACATGAATACATTAGACTTCGCGCCGCGTGAGGTAGCCGCCAAGAGCCGCCCACAGCGTGACGAAGACGAGATGACCAATAGGATAGACATGTCCAAGAAGAACGCTTTTTACGCTCAATCCGGCGGCGTTACTGCCGTAATCAATGCCTCGGCCTGCGGACTGATTGAAACCGCCCGCCAGCACGGGGACAAAATCGGCAAGATCTACGCCGGCCTGAACGGTATCGTCGGCGCGCTCAAAGAAGAGCTGATCGACGTAAGCCAGGAAAGCGATGCCACCATCGCCGCCCTGCGCCACACGCCGTCCGGTGCCTTCGGCTCCTGCCGTTACAAGCTCAAGAGCCTGGAGCAGAACCGCGCCGAGTACGAGCGGCTGATCGAAGTGTTCAAGGCCCACGACATCGGCTATTTCTTCTATAACGGCGGCGGCGACTCGGCCGACACCTGCCTGAAGATCTCCCAGTTGTCAGAAAAAATGGGCTACCCCATCCAGGCCATCCATATCCCCAAGACTGTGGATAACGACCTGCCGTTTACCGACAACTGCCCGGGCTTTGGCTCCGTCGCCAAGTATGTTGCCGTATCTACCAAGGAAGCCGCGCTCGACGTCGCCTCCATGTGCGCCACCTCCACCAAGGTGTTCATCCTTGAGGTTATGGGCCGCCACGCGGGCTGGATTGCCGCCGCCGGTGCCCTCGCGCAGGAACACGAAGGCGACGCGCCGCACATCATCCTGCTGCCGGAAGTGGCGTTCGACAAAGAGAAGTTCCTCAAGAAAGTTCAGCAGACGGTTGAAGACAAGGGCTACTGTGTGATCGTAGCGTCCGAAGGCGCCCAGTACGAAGACGGCACCTTCCTCGCTGACGCCGGTAGCGTCGATGCCTTCGGCCACAAGCAGCTGGGCGGTGTAGCTCCCACTTTGGCCAAAATGGTAAAAGACGAGCTGGGCCTGAAATACCACTGGGCCCTGGCTGACTACCTGCAGCGCGCTGCCCGCCACATCGCCTCTGCTACCGACGTTGAGCAGGCCTACGCCGTAGGCAAAGCCGCCGTTGAAGCCGCGGTGATCGGCAAGAGCGCCATCATGCCGACCATTGAGCGCAATGGCACCAGCACTGCCGATTACAGCTGGACCATCGGCGAAGCGCCTCTTTCGGAAGTGGCCAATGTCGAGAAGTTCATGCCCGAGGAATACATCAGCGAAGATGGTTTCGGTATCACCCAGGCCGGCCGCGACTATCTTGAGCCGTTGATCCAGGGCGAAGACTACCCTCCCTACAAGAATGGCATTCCACAGTATGCGCGCCTGAAAAAAGTGCTGGTGGAAAAGAAACTGAAAGAAGCGTTCGACGTATAAACGCTGACAGGCCGTGCCCCGGACTCCTTCGGATCCGGGGCTTCCCTCTTCCTCCCCTCTTTTTCTCGCCACCTTCCTCGCCACCGCTAGCCATCTTTCCGCCCCGTGCCATAGCGCACTTTTTCGCCGTTTCCGCAGTGCTATGATCCCCCACCGTTTTCTGGGCGCTAAATGGCCTGAAGACGCTTAATTTCCCAGGTTGAGAAGTGAGGTTGTGGGGTTTCATGGGAAAGAGTGGTTATCGTCCAGACATTGACGGCCTGCGGGCACTGGCCGTACTGCCGGTCGTATTCGGCCATGCAGGCCTCCCCGGTTTTTCCGGCGGATTTATCGGTGTCGACATTTTCTTTGTCATTTCAGGTTTTCTGATCACCAGCATACTGGTCCGGGAAATCAGCGCCGGTGACTTTTCTGTGGCCCGGTTCTACGAGCGCCGCGCACGCCGGATCCTTCCCGCCCTGTTTGCGATGATGCTGGCCTGCCTCATCGGAGGTTGGTTCCTGATGCCCCCGGAAGCTTTCGGTGCGCTCGGCCGCTCAGTGATCGCCGCTATTTTGTTCCTCTCCAATGTCTGGTTCGCCCGCAGCACAGAAGACTACTTCGGCACAGCGGCAGAGTGGGAACCGCTGCTACATACCTGGTCGCTGTCGGTGGAAGAGCAGTTTTATCTGGGCTTTCCGCTGTTACTGTGCCTGCTGGCACGGGGACCTCGCGCACTCATGACGGTCGGCGTCGCGCTTTTGACCGTAGCGTCATTTGCGTTCTCGATCTGGCAAACCCGGACTGAGCCCACGGCGGCCTACTTCCTGACGCCCGCGCGCGTGTGGGAGCTGAGTGCCGGTGCCCTGCTCGCCATGGGTGTTCTGCCTAACCTAAAGCAGCGCGCTCTGGCCGAACTTATCGGCCTGGCGGGTGTGCTGATGATTATCGCCAGCATTGCCTTCTACGGACCACAGACCGCGTTCCCCGGCAGCGCGGCAATGCTGCCCGTGGCAGGCGCAATCGCGCTGATCTGGGCAGGCAGCGCTGGGGAAAATCGGGTATCCCGACTTATGGGCAATCCCCTGCTGGTGGCTATCGGGCTTATTTCCTACTCGCTCTACCTCTGGCACTGGCCCGTACTCGTCGGCCTGCGCCTGCTACAGGGGAGCACTCACCTTTCGACAGGCCTTGCGCTGTTCGCCGTCGCACTATCCCTGCTACTGGCATGGGGCAGCTGGAAGTTTATCGAACAGTCGTTCCGCGCCGGGCGGAAGACCCGAATAACACGCCCGCTACTGACCCGCCTTTCTGCAGTCAGCGCAATGTTGCTCCTTGGAACCGGCTTTGCCATCAAAACATATGATGGCTTTCCGAGCCGGCTGCCGGAGCCGCAGCTTGCTACTTATCAACAGGCGTTCAGCGGCATCGACCGACAGGAACGCTGCATGAAGAAAACCCCGGCAACCGGCCTGTGTACGATGGGCGGCACTCCCGAGGAAAGCCAGGAGAATATGGACCTGTTCCTGTGGGGCGACTCGCACGCGGCAGCCTGGCTACCGGGCTTCGATCAACTTCTCGAAAAGCAGAAATTCACCGGTATGGCCGCACTCAAATCCGGCTGCCCACCACTTATGGGATTGCGCCGAGTGGACAAGTCCGAGTCGCACCGCTGTGACCTATTCAATGAGCAAGTCATTGAGCTGTTAAAGTCGCGGGAAGATATGCCAGTAGTGGTACTGGCCGCGCGCTGGGCACTGGCTGCAGAAGAGAATCGTCCGGAAGGTGGCAAGGGCAGCCAGTTTACCTCCGCAGAATCCTACACGACGGCAGTACCAGATTGGGCCGTGCAAGCAACATATTCCTCCCGGGGAGCCCTTGTAGCTCACAGACTCGACCAAACGGTTGCCGCCATTCGCGCAACCGGACGCAAGGTGATACTGATTAAAGGGGTTCCGGAAATCGGCCACTCCGTTCCGGCAGCGCTGGCGAAAGCCGCATTCACCGATACCGTCTTCCCCAAGGGGCCAACGGCAAGTGGTGTAGAAACCCGGCAGCAGCAGTCCGATAACATTCTCGATCTCGTGGCAGAGCGCCACGGCGCCTATACGGTCAACCCTCGCGAACTGCTATGCGAAGACAACTGCCGCATAGCCTTTGGGCGCGACCTGCTTTACCGTGATGACGACCACTTGACTGCGTTTGCCGCGCGCCGGCTGCTACCAGCACTGATTGAGAAGGCGCCGCCAATAAAGGGGCTGGGAAACCGTGTAACATATTCTGAGTTGAATGAGCCGAGTGCCCAGCCTCCCAGGGGATAAGCCCTGAGTTATCAACAACCCAGCACTGACTATCCACACCGCCACCCTAAAAAGCCCCCAACTCGCGAGAGCTGGGGGCTTTTTCATATTTGCCACAACACTGTCCGGGAGCCTTACACGCTCAACAATAGATGCTCACGCTCCCAGGGGGATATTTCGCGGTGGAACTGGCGCAGCTCCTCCTTTTTTACTTCAGCAAATAGCTGGCAGAAGTCTTCGCCCAACACCTCGCGCACTTCCACGGCATCCTCGAATATGCGTAGTGCTTCGTCAAATGTAGTCGGGATATAGGCGTGAGACGACTGCTCGTCATCCAACTCACCCACCGCAGGCGCGCTCGGCTCAATCCCGTTCAGCATGCCGAGATATCCACAGGCCAGGCTGGCAGCAATCGACAGATACGGGTTGGTATCCACCCCGATGACCCGGTTTTCCAGGCGGCGATCCTGGGCACCCGAGTTGGGTACCCGCAAGCCGGTCGCGCGGTTATCGTAGCCCCAGGCAATATTAGTTGGTGCGCTGGAATTGGCCTCAGACTCAAAGCGCCGGTAGGAATTGACGTTGGGTGCAATAAACGGCATCACTTCACGCAAGTATTTTTGTGTGCCGCCAATAAAATAGCGAAACAGGTCAGTGGCATTCCCCTGCTCATCCGAGAAAATATTTTTGCCGTTCGCGCTATCTACCACGCTCTGATGCACATGCATCGCACTGCCTGGCTGATCGCGCATGGGCTTGGCCATAAACGTGGCGAACATACCGTTGTTTAACGCCGCTTCTTTGATAATCCGTTTGAAGTAAAACACCTGATCGGCCAACAGCAACGGGTCGCCATGGGTGAGATTGAATTCCACTTGGCCGGCACCGTCCTCCTGGATAACCGAATCAATATGCAGACCTGCGGCTTCCGCATAGTCGTAGATGGTATCGATCACCGGACCATACTCATCAATGGCCGACATGGAGTAGGACTGCAGGGCCGTTCCGGAACGCCCGTTGCGGCCAACCGGCGGCTTGATCGGTTCATTCGGGTCAATATTCGGCTGAGTGAGGTAAAACTCCAGCTCCGGTGCCACCACCGGCTTCCAGCCCTTGGCGGCGTAGAGTGCGATCACCCGCTTCAGGATATTGCGCGGTGCGCAGGAAATTGGCTTGCCATCGAGGTCATGCAGGTCATGGATAATCTGCAGGCTCGCCTGTTTGGCCCAGGGCACAGCCATCGCCGTAGCCATATCCGGCACCAGCAACATATCACTTTCCGCCCACTGGTTATCGATATCCATTTCCACATCCTGACCGGTGATGGTCTGGTAAAAAATAGAGATCGGTAAAAAAATGGAGCCATCCGGCGAGTACTTGTTTAGCGGCATCGCCTTACCACGGGACATACCGTTCAGATCGGGGACGATACATTCCACTTCGTCCAGCCGGCGGCCGTTCAGGTAGGTTTGGAAGGCTGTGGGCAAAGTGTCCAGCCAGGAACGATTTTCAGACTGAGCCATAGGAACTCCTGCGGTAGAAATGGCTGATTCCGCAGTGTAACGGAATTCACGCCAGGCATCGCCTTGAAAAGCGCGGCAGGCTATATGGCTGGTTATTTTTGGGGAGAGCCACAAAATGTGGGGAATATTGGGAGCGAGAAGCCTTGGAAAAGAACACCGGGCGACCATTTTAAGAGCTTGTCCTCCCCCGCTCTACAAGTGAGCGGGGGCTTACTCGCTTCGAGCATCAACAGGTCAAGCGGGTGTAGAGACCCAGAACCCCGCCTTTTCGTTTGCGGGCAATTTTTTTGAATGACGACGTTTGCTGATATAGGCCTTCAAATCGGCGAGAAAATGTCGTTTGTCGGAGTAGACCATCAGGCCAGTATTCGGCTCATTAATATACAGGGTACTGCTCGCGCCCCACTTACCACCGATGGCGATATCGTGGTGCCAAACCGAAATGTATGCGGCCCACCGGCCAGCAGGGATATAACGCTCTTCAAATTCGACCAGTTCAAGTTTCTGGCCGACATTGATATTGGCGTCAAGATGGAGGTCTGCCATCTTGGAAACATGTGAATCAATATGCTTGCCAAAGTCCTTGATCATGGTCGCCTGGAATCTGAGGAAATTGGTGTAGTACTCCTCATACTTGCTGCCATCAGAGGCTTCCGTATTCCCGTTGAGAAAAGCAATAACCCAGGAGGAAGCAACGCCTTTACAGATACCATGTCCTTTCGGGCGCCCCTTTTCTGGCCCCTGCCGCGCCAAGGTATCATCATTAGCCCACCAATCGCCGGGCTTAGGCGCATGATTGCCACCATGAATATTTTTATTCAGCAGCTTTCCAGAAAGTGTCGATGATGCGTGAAGAAAGTTTGGCATTTCAAATTCCTTTTTGATGTGTTTATCCAAATTCCATTTGCAAAAAACCGTTTGCAAAAAACAATGCTTCGGCTTATCGAGAACAGACGAGGTCAGCCGATTATCTGAAAGGCATGCTGCCGATAGATATAGCCAAAATCAGCGCTCTGCTGTCCTTCCGCCTCGCCTCTGGCAGCACTTTCATCCCGGCGATTCCAGGGGTAATCAAAATGCCCCAAACGCACCATAGATTCGAAGTGCTTCGGGTCAGACACAGGAATACAGGTGAAATAAAGGCCATCGAGAGGAAACTGCAACGCAGACGGAATTTTCGCGCGCATACTTTCCAGCTTTGGGAGTAACTCTCGATAATATTCCCGGATCGAGCGACTGGATTTGGTACCGCGACGCCGCCGCCCTGCGGAATTCACACCAATAAAGTGCTCGCCCAAACGCTTGCGCAATGACGCTTCGTGTTTACCCACATACATGGGCATAAAGTTGGTAGGATAGCCCGCCGCATGCAATCCAAACGCGGTTGCCTGGTCCGCGATATAGACATTGCGCTTGAACCCAATTTCGTAGATTCCACTGACTTCCGGCGCATTCAAATAGTCCTTTAGCGGCCGCAACGGCTGCCAGTTCACCCCTCCAATCAAAACTCCGACCTCCCTGTTGAACTCGATTAACAAACGATGGGAGTTAATCTAGCGCGGGGGCAAAGTGCATCGCAAGGGAAATAAAATCCACTCTGACACTACTTTTTTGTATTGAATGCACGGCAACTGTGGAGTCCTTCCCGGATCGCGGCTAGCGAAAATCAACGTGGAGGTTATTCGGCAAAAATCCATCCAAGACACTCCGTTATACGTTGCGCTCAGCACACTAAACCACTTCGCCAATAATTTTTAGATTGGTGTCACACCAGAAACAGATTACGCGGAAATTCCGTACTTAATGACCACGTTGGGGCAACGTGGCCCTGCGTTAGTATCAAACTTCCCATTCAGTTGGCTGGAGCTTTGGTTTAAGCTTGCCTGCAAGAATAAGCAGTAGTAGTACTCCATGATTGTTTCGCTCCATCTCACCAGCCTGATCATTATGTTTGGTGCCTGTACCGGCCTGATGCTGAGCTTACTGCTGTGGATGGTGCCCTGGGGAAATAGACGGGCCAGTCACTGCCTGGGTGCACTGCTGGCGGTGAGCTGTGGGATCTCTGTTGCAGAGATTGGCGCCACTGAGATGGAATCACTGCCGGCCGTATACCATCAGCTGTATATCCTGCAGTTTCTGCCCGGGCCTCTGATCTACTTTTTCAGCCGCCTGCTGACTCAACCGGAGTTCCAATGGCAACCTCGGCATGCCTTGCACCTGTTGCCGGCTGTGCTCATGGCCCTGCTCTGGTGGCTTCAGCTTCCACTTTCGCCGACCGGGCTGCTGACACTTCCCTGCTCAACCGGTGACTGCGACCTCATGTACCGCGCACGCTTTGTACACCGTCTGGCGGTCTACCTTTCCTTATTCGGTTACGGCATTACCGTACTGGGCGTATTGCGGCCGCATTTGCAGCGGGTCAAGCAAAACTATTCAGCCGTTGAGAAGGTAAACCTGAGCTGGTTGACCGCACTCGTATACTGCTACCTGGCAGCCACGCTAATTGGTGTGACTATTGAGCTCGCGGGGATGATCGGTTGGCCAGTGCCTTTTACTACGGGTACGCTACAGGCGCAGGCTCCTCTCCTCCTGACCCTGCTGATGGGCTGGTTTGGACTACGACAGCACCGCATCCACCTTCCCGAACAACCAACGGTTCAGGAAGCCACCACGAAAGAGGAAGGCGAACCCACTGCGCGCAAATACCAGACCAGCAGCCTGTCGGATGAAGGCGCCAGGGCTATCTGGAAGGCACTGCAGCAACGTATGGCCACTGATAAGCCGTACCTGGAGGCCGGGCTCAAGATCGCCGATCTGGCCCGCACGTTGTCCGTACCGACGCACCACCTTTCGGAAACTATCAACAGCTTCACAGAGCAATCGTTTTACGAGTTCATCAACCAGCACCGGGTGGACGAAGCTGCACAGATGCTACTCGACGATAACCTGCAGCACTTGTCAGTGACCGATATTGGCCTTCAGGCTGGTTTCAACTCCAATTCCACCTTCTTTTCCCACTTCAAGAAGCGGCTCGGGCTTACTCCTCGGCAGTACCGTCTGAGGCAGCAAGAAATGTTAACCAATTGATTTAAAAGGATTTTTTTATTCGTATTTGCAAACTCGCAATTTCCGACAGGCCCGGGCCGAGGGGTTTTTTGTGCGGATTTGCAAATGCGGAGGCAGCTGGGATCTTCTTAAGGTTATAACCCCTGACAATGGCGCAATGTAACCAGCGCACGTCCGTCAAAGAACAATAACCTTGTCAGGAGAACCTCGATGAAAGCCACCCGTTATCTCCCCCATGCCCTCGCAGCCGCCATTACCGCTCAGGCATCCCCGTGGGCCCTTTCAGCCGAACTGGAAGAAGTCACCGTGACGGCGCAAAAACGCAGCGAGCGCCTTACCGAAGTCCCCATCGCCATCACCAACTTTGGTGCCGACAACATAGAACAGACCGGCGTGCGACAGCTGAAAGAGGTAGCAGAGTTTGTGCCCAACCTGTCCATCAGCTCCGGTACCGACTTCACTTCCAGCGTCAGTATTCGCGGTGTGGGTGCCAACAGCCGCAATATCGGCTTCGATACCCGCGTGGGTGTCTACCTTGACGGGGTGTATCTGGGACAGTCCCCGGCACTGAATCAGGAGCTGCTGGATCTTGAACGGATTGAGGTTCTGCGCGGGCCCCAGGGCACCCTGTTCGGTAAAAACACCGTGGCCGGTGCCATCAACCTGATTTCCCGTCAGCCCAGCGACACCTTTGAGGGCAGCGTGAATGTGGAATACGGTAACTACGGTGCCCGGCAGGTCTCGGCTGCCGTGAATGTACCGCTCTCTGACAGCCTGTTTTCCAAAGTTTCAGTCAGCAGCCAGCAGCGCGACGGTATGGTGAAAAACCTGCTGACCGGCAGCGATCTGAATGAGGTAGATGGCGATGCCTACCGCGCCCAGCTGCTCTACGATGCCGGCGGTAGCTTCAACGCAAGCCTTTCGCTCGATGGCACCAACAGCGATCGCCTCAGCTACACCGGCGACGCCGTAACCGATACATTCGCGTCTACTGTTGAAAGTGCGTCGCCAGCACCGAATACCGTGAACATGAACCTGGATCCGCACGAAGCCCGCGAGATTCGTGGCGCCGCGGCCACGCTCAACTGGGATCTGGAAAGCGGCTTTGCCGTGAAGTCCATCACCGCTTCCAGAGACACCGAGATCGAATACCAGAACGACATTGATTACTCCGCTCTGGATCTCGTGCAGCTGGCCTACGCCGACAACTATGCCCAGCTCACCCAGGAGTTCCAGCTGATCTCACCGGACACGGAAAACCTGAAATACATCGCCGGTCTGTACCTCTTCCAGCAACAGGCCGATAGCCTGCGCCAGATTCAGGGCTCGACTCTCGCTTCCGTGCTGTTCGGCACCGATCCAACGCGCCCGGTGACGACGGACGGCACAGTGGATACGGACAGTTACGCTGCATTCGTGAACGGCAGCTACGCGTTGTCCGACGCCTGGAAGCTGGGCTTCGGTTTCCGCTACTCGGAAGAAAAGAAATCGGTAGGCTGGATGATCGACGGCTCCGGTTCCGGCGCTTTCCAGATGGCCACCGCCGAACTAGACGACGAGCGCACCGACAGCCACCTCTCCCCAACCGTTAACCTGGGCTACGCATTCAACCAGGATATTCAGGGCTATGTGAAATACAGCAGCGGCTTCAAAAGTGGGGGCTTCAACCTGGACTTTGTCGGTCAGGGCGATGTGGAGGCGGGCCTGGATTTCGACAAGGAGACTGTGGACAGCTTCGAAATCGGCCTGAAAGGCACGCTGTTCGCGCGCAGCCTCGGCTTCAATCTCGCAGCCTTCCAGTCCGACTACACCGATTATCAGGTGAATCAGTTTATCGACCTGGGCGAGGGACGCACCTCCATCAGTATCCGCAATGCCGCCGAAGTGGTAACCCGTGGCCTTGAGGCAGAATTCACCTACCGTCCGACGGACCGCCTGCAGCTCAATGCCGCTTTCGGCCTGCTGGATGCGGAGTTTGCTGACTACCCTGGCGGCGGTGCCGGTGGAACGGATGTGAGTGGGAACAAACTGCCGGGTGCATCGGATTACTCGGTTAATCTGGGCGCCCAATATTACTACCCGGTACCTGCGCTGGGTGCGGAATTGCTCGCGCGCGTGGATTACTCCCTGCGCGGGGACTACTACAACACGGCCGACAACGTGCGTTCCGGCACCCTTGCCAGCGGCGAGAGCGTGCAATACGGCTGGGTGGATGATATCCAGTTGGTGAATGCGCGCCTCGGGCTTGAGAGTGAGAACGGCACCTGGTCCCTGGCGCTGTGGGGCCGCAACCTCACTGACGAAGAGTACCTGAACACCACACAACGGGACTTCTTCGGTACCCTCATTCACTTCCAGGGTGACCCGCGCACCTACGGTCTGGAGCTGGGTTACCGGTTCTAACCACCATCACAGCGAGTCACACCTTGCGTGCGGCTCGCTGGTTCCAATAACGATTCTCTGGCACCGAATTGAGATTTTCCCATGAAAAAAGTGGCCATCAGCCTGGGCACAGTATTTCTGTTACTTGCGGCGATTACTCTGATCCGCACTGTCCTCTATACCGCGCCCGAATTACCCGCAGTACCTTCCCAGACGCACAGAATGGATTCAGCAGCGGTCGACCCGCAGCGAATTGCCCAGCACCTGTCTGAGGCCATTCAACTGCGTACTGTCTCTTCACAAATCACAGAGCCCGCCACCCAGGCGCAGTTCGTCGCATTTCTGGACTGGCTCGCGGAAACCTATCCCGAAGTCCACGCTTCGCTCACGCCGCAGCGCCTCGGCAAGGCTCCCCTGCCCCCCTATACCCTGTTGTTTACCTGGCCGGGTAAAAACGCAAATCTGCAGCCGGTTCTGATCTCCGGCCATTACGATGTGGTGCCGGTGATTCCCGGCACCGAATCGCAATGGACGCACCCCCCGTACAGCGGAGCGATCGATGACACCCACATCTGGGGTCGCGGCGCACTGGACGACAAGAGCGCGGTCATTGCGCTGATGGAAGCCGCCACCGTGCTACTCGGAGAAGGCTTTCAGCCAGAGCGCACCGTATACCTGAGCATTACCAGCGACGAGGAAGTTGGCGGCGAGCACGGCACCGCCGCGGTGGTAGAGAAGCTGGAAAAGGATGGCGTACAACTGGCGTGGACGCTGGATGAAGGCTCTTTCCTGCTGCGCGGCTTCATCCCCGGCGTGGAACCGGCCGTTGCCAGTATCAATGTGGCGGAAAAAGGCTATATGACGGTAGACCTCGTGGCACACGGTCGCGGCGGTCACTCTTCCATGCCCCCCAAAGAAACCGCGGTGGATACGCTCGCCCATGCACTGGTAAAACTGGATGAATCGCCAATACCCGGCGGACTCGAAGGCACAAGTGGCCAGATGTTCGATGCGATTGCACCACATATGCCATTCAGCAAAAAGTTACTGTTTGCCAACCGCTGGCTGTTTGGCGGGCTGATCGATTCTGCCCTGAAATCGCAGCCAAGCACGGCAGCGATGCTACACACCACCGTCGCCCCCACCATGCTGTCCGGCAGCGTGAAAGAGAATGTGCTGCCCATTGATGCGGTGGCGACTGTTAACCTTCGCGTGCACCCACGGGATAGCATCGAGCAGCTAGAGGCTTACCTGAAGCGGGTGATCGATGATGAACGCGTCGATGTAATTACCCGGCAAGCTCAGGCTGCCTCTCGGGTTTCCAGCGCCGATGCGGAAGGCTTCCACGCTATTGCCCACAGTGCTACGAGCACCTACGGGCCTGTAGTAATCGCACCGGGACTTACCGTTGGCGGCACCGACAGCCGTCGCTATGCGCAGGTTGCGGACAACAGCTACCGTTTCAATCCAATGCTCGTCACACGAGAAGACGTGCATGGTTTCCATGGCACCGATGAACGTATCAGCATCGACAATATGGCAAAGGCAACTGTATTTTATAAAGACCTGATTGCGCGCACCGGCAATTAAAACAACGGGAAGCCCTATCCGCGGTTGGGTAACAGCCGCGGATAACCTTCTTTTCGACCCGCGTATCGCCGTTACTTCGGTGAAAGAATCTCCCTCAATCTCTCCACGCCACCCCCAACAACCCTGCCGCTATCACCGAATAAATCGCCAGACTCGAGCCGATACCCAGCACACTCTGGGTCAGAGCCGAGAGCAATAACCAGATCAGCGGAATCGCAGCCGCTATCCATCGGTAAGCGCGCCTCACTGCAATCAACACCACTCCCAGGGTAACCATCGCAGTCGGGTCTGCATGGAGACCGAACACTTCGGCCTGAAACCGGGAATATCCCTGCAGCAGCGCGGTTGCCGGCAGGCCGATAAAGCCAAAAACGGCAATCACTATGCCCGAAAGATTTGAGGCTTTATGCCAGATTGGCGAGGTACTGTTCACGGCAGGCGCAGCGCCGAAAAGAGCGAGCACACTAAGCGCTACGCCCTCGGCGATAAACACCCAACCGATATATTCACCAGCCCAGTTCAAGGTTGCATAGCGCTGCAGAAAGAAAATCACCCCCACTACCACCCACCAGGGTGCCAGTAGCAGCAGCGCAATACGGGCTCGCCCACGTAGCGCCAGCCAGATTGAAGCGCCCGCAAAAATCAGCCCGACAAACTGCAGCGGCCAAAAACTCTCCCCCACCCGTTCCAGCAGGCGAAAGTACACCTCCCTGGTAAACGGAACGAAATCCAGCAGCCGGTAGGTATCCCACTCATTCATAGCGACTCGACGAACCCGACCATGCGCTGACGCGCTCTGCCATCGGGCATGGGACCGCTGCCCGCCTGCATGTTTTCGTTCATATGGGCAACCTGAGTGGTGGCGGGAATGGCACAATTCAGCGCCGGGTGGCTGACGATAAACTTCAGTAGGAAGTCAGCCCAGGTACGGCAAGCGAACTCCTGTGCCGCCCACTCCGGTACTACCTCCCTGCGTTTCAGCCCCTTGATCAGGCTGCCACCATCGTAGGGGCGATTGGCAATCACCGCGATGCCGCGCTCCCGGGCCAGTGGCAGTAGCCGGGACTCCACGTCGCGGTGGGTGATGTTGTAGGTGAGCTGAACAAAATCGAGGGACTCACTTGCCATTACCTGCTCGAATTCCGCGTGGCGGCGCCCATGAGAAGTGGTGATACCGATATAGCGGATCAGCTCTTCGTTCCGCATTTCCCGCAGTAGCGGGAGGTGCTCCCGCCAGTCTTGCAGGTTGTGCACCTGCACCAGATCAAACTTTTTTATTCCCCATTGTTCGGCGAGACTGGCGAATTGCTCGCGGGCATTGCCACCGGCAGGACTCCAGACTTTCTCCGCAGAAAACAGGGACTTGGGCGCCCCCAGCTCCCTGAGGGCGTAGCCGATGGTTTCCGGAGCAGAACCATACATGGGAGAGGAATCGATCAGCCCACCGCCGCGACTGAAAAATGCTTTGACCACACGGGTGCGGGCGTCCAGTAACTTGGGATCGTCGCCCACATTGAAGGTTCGCCAGGTACCCATACCAATCATGGGCAGGGATTCGCCACTGGAAGGAATCGGCTTACTCTGCAGCTCCCTGGTCTGCGCCCGGGCAACCGATGGCAACATACCGGGAAACGCCCAGGCACTCACCGCGCCGGTGCCGATCAGCCTCAGAAATGCTCTGCGTGCGATGCAATCGTCCATGATTGAGCTCCTGTTGTTCAGGCGTTATCGCTACCCCGGAATATAGAAGGCTTAAAAAGAGCAGTAAGCAGGACAAGGATAAAACAACCGAGAACAAACACCTTGTTCACAAACCAGTTGGTACGCCAGATATCCCACTCCGGCGAAGTAAAAAACCACACAAATTTGGTGAGAATAATGGCGATCTCAACAACCGCCATGACAATAGCCAGGGTACGTACGTAGCCGGGCTGTACCAGTAACGCCCAACCCAGCCAGACATGGGCAACCGGCCAGAAGTCCCAGTATATGTGCGAGGCCCAGGGTTCACCGCTTGCCACTGCAAAGGCTAGCGGGAACAGGTATTTGATAAACAGCGTCCACGCCGCAAGGATAAACAGAAAGTACGCCAGAAACTGGATCCAGGGCGGACGCTCAGCCATCGATACGCTCCCGAAGAACGTCCGCCGCCAGCTCAAACGAATACAGACGTGCGTCGTGATCGTACATTGCACCGGTCACGATCAGTTCATCCACCTGCGTACGCGCGAGAAACTGATCGATCCACTGCGCAACGCTTTCCTTGGAGCCCACAGCCGATTCCGCCAGCGCCTGCGTAACCTGCATACGCTCGCCCCGCGAAGCCACAGATTCCATGTCATCCACCGGCGGTTTGAGTGGACCGGGGTTGCCGCGATGCAAGGCGATGAATTGCTGCTCAATAGTGGTCATCAGTCGCCGCCCTTCCTCATCAGAATCCGCGGCAAACACATTGATGGCCGCGGCGGCATAGGGCTTGTCGAGGTACTCGGAGGGACGAAAACCGGTGCGATACAGGTGTAGCGCCCGGTCCAACATGGCCGGTGCAAAATGGGAGGCGAAGGCGAAGGGCAGGCCCATGGCCGCCGCGAGCTGCGCGCTGTACAGGCTCGAGCCCAGCAGCCAGATCGGCACCCCGAGTCCGGCGCCGGGAATGGCCAGCACCCGCTGCCCGGGCTTGACCGGCCCAAAGTAATGCTGCAGTTCCCGCACATCTTCCGGGAAATGGTCTGCGGCGTGCATCGGGTCGCGGCGCAGGGCTGTCATGGTGCCGCCGTCTGTACCCGGCGCCCGCCCCAGCCCCAAATCCACGCGATCCGGGTACAGGGTCGCCAGGGTACCGAACTGCTCGGCAATCACCAGTGGCGCGTGGTTCGGCAGCATGACACCGCCTGCGGCCACACGTATCTTACTGGTGCCAGCAGCGATATAACCGAGGGCCACTGCCGTGGCTGCACTGGCAACGCTGGCAATATTGTGGTGCTCCGCCATCCAGAAACGTTTATAGCCGAGGTTTTCAGCGTGGCGGGCCAGGTCGAGCGAGTTCATCAGCGCCTGCCGCGCATCGCCGCCTTCGGTTATCGGGGACAGATCGAGTAGTGAAAATGCGCGCACAGAAACTCCTTGGTGCCAGCGGTTGATCTTCGATACCGGCAATCCTACCGAACATGTATAGGGAAACCCACAGAGCAAGCCAAAACACGCCGCAGCACCACACCGCACGGTTCCTGCCACACCAGAGATCTGCTACCATCGCGCCCGCAAACCTAAGGGGTGGCGTAAGCCTGAGATGCTGTCGATTCGGCAAACCCTTGAACCTGATCCGGTTAATACCGGCGTAGGAATAGGTAACTAGTCAAACCTCCTCTTCGCGTCGCGCACCGGGTCTCTTTCATCACTTGTTTCCTGAGAGAGAGCCATGAACCCACTGTTCAGAATCAAACCCATTGCCTGCTTTGTCGGACTTGCCGGGTGCCTGTCAGGCAGTCTTACTACCGCCGCAGCGGAGCGCGATACCGCAATCCTGGAAGAAGTCACCGTCACCAGCCAGTTACGCGACGCCACCCAATTGGACACCCCCACCAGTGTCAGCGTTTTCGATGGCCAGGCCATCGAGGCCCGCGGCGCGCACAACCTGGAACAGCTGCTCAACCTCGCTCCCAATGTGAACTTTGCCAGCGGCGCCTCGCGCGGCCGCTTCGTGCAGATTCGGGGTATTGGCGAGCGCAGCCAGTTTATTGACCCGGTCAACCCGTCGGTCGGCCTGATTGTCGACGGAATCGACTTTACCGGCCTGGGACTCGCCGCCAGCACGCTGGACATGGACCAGGTGGAAATCCTGCGCGGCCCCCAGGGCACCGTGTATGGTGCCAATGCTCTGGCCGGCCTGATCACCATGACCAGCAATGCCCCCACTAGCGAGCCCACAGCGAAAGTCTCTGCGGAAGTGGCCGAGTACGGTTCCCACACTCTGAGCGGGGTGGCCAGCGGTGCCCTTTCTGATCGCCTGAGCTATCGCCTGGCCGCACAAAACCAGCAGTCTGATGGCTATGTGGAAAACAGTTTCCTCGGCCGCGACGACACCAATGGCCTGGACGAAACCATAGTGCGCGGCAAACTTCGTTTCCAGGCCCGGGATGACCTGCAACTGGATTTGACCCTGCTGCACCTGGATGCCGACAACGGCTACGATGCTTTCTCACTGTATAACAGCCGCGAGACCCAGTCGGATCAACCGGGACGGGATATGCAGGACACCCTGGCAGGCGCCGTCAGCGCATTGTGGACCGGCAGTGACCAATTCACCCTAAAAACCGTCCTGAGCGCGGCCGATTCCGATACTGAATACAGCTACGATGAAGACTGGACCTATGTGGGCTTCCACCCTGATGAGTACAGCTCCACCGACCGCTACCTGCGAGAAAAAGACAACCTGAGCGCTGATATCCGCTTGTTGTCCACAGAGCAATCCAGCCTGTTTGACGGCACCACCAGCTGGGTAGCCGGCATTTACCTGCGCACGGAAGAGGAAGCGCTGGCACGTAACGGCAGCTTCAACAGCCAGTTCGATACCGAAAACGCCGCACTCTACGGTCAGCTGAGAACCGTATTCAGCGACCGTCTGGCACTGGTTACCGGCCTGCGCTTCGAACAGCGCGCCGCCGATTACGCCGACTCCCTCGCCGTTATCAGCAAGACAGATGAAGACTTGTGGGGCGGTGATATCACCCTCGAGTTCTCCGCCAGTGATGACACACTGGTTTACGGCACGGTTTCCCGCGGCTACAAGGCCGGCGGGGTAAACGGACGCGTCATTTCCGCATCAGTATCTAACCCGCAGATCAGCAGCGATGCATTCCAGTTCGATACCGAATACATGCTCAACTACGAGCTGGGAATCAAGGGCGCCTGGCTGGACAGCCGCCTGCAGGCACAACTGGCCGCCTTTTTCCAAGATCGCCGGGATGTACAGGCCAAGCAGTCCATTTTCAATCCGGAAGACTTCTCTTTTGACGACTTCCTCACCAATGCCGCCGGCGGCAGCACCCGCGGTATCGAAGTCGAACTGAACTACCTCGCCAGCGATGCCCTGCGTCTGTTTGCCAGCGCCGGCTGGCTGGACGCAGAATTCAGGAACTTTGTCAGCACCTCCCATGTGGACGCACGGGATGACAACACCGGAGAAGTACAGCCGCTCGACCTCGACGGTCGCGATCTGGCCCACGCCCCGTCCTACCAGTTTTTTACCGGCGCCGAATATGCGCTCAGTGCAAACCTGGCTGTGCGTGTGGAAATGGAAGGTAAAGACGCCTTCTACTTTTCCAACAGCCACAACGAAAAATCCACCGCCTATGAGCTGCTCAATGCCCGCCTGACCTACACCGGGGACAACTGGGATCTCTCACTGTGGGGCAGAAACCTGACCGATGAGATTGTCTATACCCGCGGTTTCTACTTCAGCAACCAGTTCGGCAACAACCCGGCCAACGGTTATGCACCCGAGGCGTACTACCAGCTCGGTGAGCCGAGAATCGCCGGCGTGTCTGCGAGCTATACCTTTTAATAGCAAGGCCAATATCGGGAGAAACACCAATGCAGCTTTCAGTGGAGATCAGCCTGTATCCGTTAAAAGACGAGTACATTCCAGCCATCAAGGGTTTTATCGATCGCCTGAATCAGCATCCGCAATTGCAGGTATTGACCAACACTATGAGTACCCAGGTATTCGGTGACTACGACCTGGTGATGGACACACTGAAAGCCGAAATGCGCGTGTCCTACGAACAATTTGGTCGCGCCATTTTTGTGTGCAAGTTTATCGATGGGAACCTGAGTCCGGCGGCAACGGGCAACAGCGATGTTTAGCCCCGAAGTGCGCGAGTCCATCATTGCAGCCTATGCGGCCATGTCCCTGTGGGAACTGGCCGCGGTGGTGCTCGCGCTCGCGTACCTGTTGTTGGCCATGCGGGAAAATATCAACTGCTGGTACGCAGCCTTCGCCAGCACCGCAATTTACCTTTTCCTCTTTTGGGATGTGAGCCTGCTGATGGAGTCCGCCCTGCAGATTTTCTACCTGCTCATTGCCGTTTACGGCTGGTGGCAGTGGAGGCACAAGAAAGATGATAAGGAAGATTTGCATATACATCGCTGGTCGGCCAATACACACCTCACTGTATTCACGGTCATCGGCCTGCTGACTCTGGTCGCCGGTTATCTACTGGATAACTACACCAATGCAGCGCTCCCCTATCTCGATTCGTTCACCACCTGGGGCGCGGTGGTCACCACCTACATGGTAACGCGCAAAGTGTTGGAGAATTGGCTTTACTGGATTGTGGTGGACGGCGCGGCGATCTATCTGTATATCGACCGAGAACTCTACCTCACGGCCCTATTGTTCGCAGTATATGTGGTGCTGGTGATCATCGGTTATTTCCAGTGGCTTACTCTCTTCCGGCAACAGCAAGCCGATGGGAACTTAGTAGCGGCAAGCGCCCATGACGCTCAGTGCAACTGATATCATTCCTGAAGATTGGTCACGCTGGAGCAATAGCAAACCCGTACCGATCAGCCCACTCAACAGCGGACTGACCAACCGTAGCTTCCTGCTGGCCAGTGATCCTGGCCGCGTTGTGCTGCGCTGGAATTCGCCAATCAGTGCAGAGCTCGACCTGAACCGCAGCGCCGAAGAACAGGCTCTGCGGCTGGCCGATAGCGATGGCCTGTGCGCGCCACTGGTGTACTGCGATCCCGAATACCGCTATCTGGTTACCCGTTATATTCCGGGTGAACCCTGGAATCAAAATGACTCCACAGCCCTGACAAAATTCGCCCGGCTGTTACGCGCTATCCACCAGTTACCCAGGATTGAAGCGACCCTGGATATCGAAAAAAAGATCGCGCACTACTGGGAATCGATAAGCCCGCGATCCGAATTCCAAACCATACTGCAATCGCTCCGACACGCCGTACAGCCGCATATTGAAAAAGCCAATACCCTGAATCCGGGCAATACCCTGTGCCACAACGACCTGCTAACGGAAAACCTTATTTGTGGCGATGATGGCAGGCTCTATGCCATCGATTGGGAGTACGCGGCTACCGGAGATCCTTTCTACGATCTCGCCGTCATCTCCGACGGTCACGCTCTGACACAGGACCAACAGCGCCAGCTACTCAGCGAGTATTTACAACGCCCGGCTTCGCAAAGCGATTGTGCACGGCTGGCTCACTGGCAATTGATCTACAGCTACCTGACCCTGCTATGGTACGCGGTACAGCACTCCAGTGGTGCACTGCGCACCCCGCAAATTGAACAGGAAATCCGTTCTCGATCCCGCACCCTCACCGCGCAACTGGCTGGTGCTGGCACCTGACCAAATCACCAGCCACATCTGCCCGGGTTTCACCCATAAAAGTACAGGTGCTTACCTTCCCCACCGCCCGGAATTACGGCGAATTGACACTATTTGCGTACTTTCCGCCTGCTGTCCGGAAGAGTCCGAAACCTGCAGCGTGACGGTATAGCGCCCCGCTTTCCGATAGCGGTGCAAGGGATGGCGCTGGCTGCTGGTTGCACCATCGCCGAAATCCCAATGCCAGGCCACGACTTCGCCGTCGCTATCCATACTGGTATCCCAAAACTGGATGCGCCGGTGCCGCCCGTGGCTGGTAAAGCTCGCCTGCGGTGCCTGGTTGCCGGCGGCCAAATCGAGCTCTACGATCACCGGATCGTGATCGGATGCGCGGAACGCATCTGCGGCATACAGGCTTTCCAGCTGTGCAGGCGTTTTGAATTCAACGTTGTAATCCAGTACTCGGGGCTCGTCGGCGTTGATATGCCAGGCGGTCACGCCAGTCACCAGCGGCAGCAGCGCCTCGTTTGCCAGCGCGTAATCCAGATATCCAGACTCGCCGCTATAAACGTAGGAATATGCCGAATCGCCTTCGACCTGCGCGAGCAAGTCGGTATAGCCTGCGGTATTCAAAGTGGTGATCGGGTTTTCCCGTGCATAGCTATTGAGATCACCGAGCATCAATACTCGACCGTTCCCGACCGATCCCCCCAGCCAACTGGTCAACGCGTCTGCCGCCTGTGTACGCGCGAGGTTCCAGCAGCTTTGTCCATCGTTCTGGTCGTCATTCAGACCGCCGTCATTCGGACAACTGCCCTTGGATTTAAAGTGATTAACGACCACCGCCAGCGTTTCCCCGGTGGCCTGTTCACGAAATACCTGTAGCAGCGGCTGGCGATTCAGATGGCTGGCCGAGTCAAACGGGTAGGTATCCAGTGTGGAAGCAGCACCCTCAAGGGAAACTTTGTCGATGCGATAAAGCAGCCCAACGGCAATTTCATCACCACCCAGTTGCTCAAGACCGGGATCCACAAATGCGTAAAGGTTTTCGCCTGCGGCGGCATTGAGGCCCGCAACCAGGTCGGCAATGGCACTACCCGGGGCGTAGCCGTCGTTCTCCAGTTCCATCAGGCCGATAATATCCGCTCCACTTTGTAGAAGTGCGGTAATGATTTTTTTGCGCTGCCGCAGGAACTCGGCCTCGCTGGTGGCACCGCGAGCCGTCGGAAATCCACCGCCCGCACCGTCCCCATTAAAGTAATTCAGCACATTGAAGCTCGCGACCCTGAGACTGCCATTGCCGGGAAGCAACGGAGTTCTCAAGCGTGCGTTTTCATGCTCGAATTGCGGTGTTTCCACCGGGTGGAGGCGGTAAGCGCCGAAATTGTAACTGATGACGCCGCGCAGGTTTTCTACCGTAGAACCCACTCGCAGGCTGTTGCCAGCATTGAGCTCCGGCGCGGGATAGGGAATTATTTCGGGATTTTGTACGGAAGAACCATCGTCCAGAATTAATCGGTTCAGCGTGTTTGCCGCCTGCTGAGCCAATGCGGCAGCACCGGGTTCACTGTTGTGTGTCGGTATATAGCGGCGGCCACTGGAAAGAACCACTTCACCATAGCGCCCCAGGTTGTGGGTGTCATTGACGGTGAGTTTGTCACTCAACGTTACCAGCATGCCTTCTACTTTTTCCGCTGCACTGATGTTATCGAACGGAAGACTCAGCTCCACAGCCGTGACACTGTGGCCACCAGCACACACGGCAACCTGATCGACCGAAGCCAGCTCGGTCAGTTCATAATACTCCTTTACCACACCACCAACCCGCACCTGGTCACCGGGTTGCACACCTACACCGAAGCCGTTGTCGTATACAAATAGCCCCTCTGAAGTCGAATCATGGCCGTCCTGGTCCGAATCTTCCTCCTGTAGGAAAAAACCACCCAGTGCGTCATCAACGTTCTGGAAAACGCCGACCACAACCGCTTCCACCTGATGATACTCGCCCACCAGAGGGCTCGCGCCAGTGGTACCCTGGATGTGACTGATCAGGGTTGCGGGATCACCACAGGCTCCAGCTACGGAGCCTGAATCTTCTCCGGTACCATCGTCATCATCTCCACCATGACTACCGTTGTGTGTACCAAGACTGGAATAATCGTCCAGGCCCAGGCTAGCCCATTCCTGCGCTGGGTCGAATACGGTCTCGGCATCGGTACGCCCACTGACAATATCGCCAATGCGTATCAGCGTTTGGTTCTGAGTACCAAGGCCGCTATCGCCCCATTGGCTGCCAGGATCAACGCCCACCTGTCCAATCGCGTCTTCAACGCCGCCCGGCCCAATAAGTAAAACTGCATCGTCACCGTTAAACAGGCCCCCAGCGTAAAGTTGATCGGCAGCGGTAAGGATCGAATCCACTGCGCTCGAGTGGGCAAGTACATACACCGCCCCGGGCTCCAGGGTTCCACCGAGTGGGATATCGGCTCCAGAAACGGCAGCGCCGTTAAAAAATACCTGAATGGAATATTCACTCAGGTCGACAGCATGTTCTGAAGCGTTATAAATTTCCAGAGCTTTGTTATTACTGCTGCCTTCAATATATTCAGAAAAAATCAGCTGAGCACTTGCGCCCGCACTGAAAAATAGAGATGTAAGTGCAGCGGGAACCGCCACCCATTTGGTGAATTGCATTCACTTTTACCCTTGTATGAAAAATATCGCGAGAAGAATGATCAGATCGCAGAATGATGCATACACTGGGAAAAGTTATGGTGACAGGCTGGTGAAGAGTTCAAGGCAACAACATGACAACACAGACACAACGAGAACATACGTACCAATTTAAAAATCTGCACCACAACTGAAAGAATCAAAGAATTTATGAAGCTTCTATGAAGCGCTGATAGTTGCCTCCGGTTCGCCAGCTCGACCTGTAACTTTTAGTTTTCCATTGAACAACAACGAAGCCATGTTGACCTTCTTCACCACCAGATAGTGAAATAAAACACCTACCACACAGGTTGCAAGAGCTGAAAGCATCATCCTGGCATTCATGGACATTCCAGCCTCTTGCAGCATCAGCAAAAACCAGGCAACCAGAGTAAAGTGAACGATGTATACCGTATAGGCCGACTGGGCCATTATGCGGACGATCCAAAAATCTTTATCGAGAAACCGCGCGGATACAGAAAACAGGAATAAGGAAATCGCGATTGCCACCGCGTATTTATAAAACAGGAGAATTCCATGCTGGACATGGGATTCTTTACTGATCACATCCAGGCTCAGGCCAACACTTTCCAGATAAATAAGCCCAAAGACTATAGCCAAAGCAATGACACCCCACATCGGATATCCAGTATTGAATCGGACGTAGACATCCCGCCACAGGTACATAAATACCCCGAGTATAAAATAGGGAAAATACGTACTCGCTGACCAAATCGAATACCCATATAAATGGCTATACGGAATACTCCAGACAAAACCGGAAACCACAAACTTTTTAAATAAAATACAACCCAGAACAACAGCGGAAAACAGTGTAATTCTCGCTATTGTTAATGACATATACCGCGACAACCAGTGTACCGAGTTCCGTACACACCGAACAACAAAGGCAAGTGGCAAGGTAAACATCAGTAAAACGATCAAAAACCAGGCGTGCTGCTGCCAGAATACCTCAAACTTGCTCTCTGCCCCTTCATTGGCATAGTAGGCCAGCATCCAGTCATTTGTGATCGGAACCAAAAAAGCTATACAGAACAGTGCCGGGGTCAGCAACATGATAGTTCGGCTTTTAAGAAACGAAAAACTGCCTTTCCGCTCCAGTAGCGACACCGAAAAATAGCCGGAAATGATAAAAAAGCAGGCCATCCTGAACGCCCCGGAAGCATCCCGAACGAAATCGTAATCGCCAGCTCCGGCATCCGCGTGAGCGGAGCGATAGAAGACCCCAAGAAAGAGCATAAATGCCCGTAAAAAATCCAAGTGGTATAAACGACGATCCATATCCCCCACCAGCGTATGTTATTGAGAAAGACCGCTACCTATTGCCCCTGGCAGCCTTTTTCCTGTTTTCCCCTCTTATATAAGATTTAATCACGCCGGCCAACAGGAAACCCGGGCTGGAACGGTTAAAGGGAAAATTTCACGCCGTTTAATTCAACCCCAGTAGAGGATATAGCCCACTAGAGCCAATCTAAAGACCCCAAGGGGTATGAGGAAATCGATATCTACTCAGACAGGGCACCTGAACAGGCCCTAATAAACAATGCCTGGTAATCCTGCGCAGTAAGAGGGACCGGATTGCTTGCGGCCGTAGGATCAGCCGCCGCCAGCTGCCCCACAAGTTCAGCCATTTCAATATCAATACCGATTTCGGCCAGGCTGTGCGGTATGCCCAATTCAGTACGTAGTTCAAGCACCCATTCGAGTACACCGCCGAACCCCTCGAGAGGCAGGTCGAGATAGCGCCCGAGCCGGTGCATTTTTTCCTGAATCGCTTTTTCATTCGCTTTCAGTACATAGGGCATCAGAATCGCATTCAGTAGCCCGTGATGCGCATCAAACAGCGCGCCAAGTGGATGTGCCAGCGCATGTATGGCACCCAGACCCCGCTGGAATGCGGTAGCCCCCATACTGGAGGCCACCAGCATCTGCATACGCGCATCGAGATCACTGCCATCCGCGAACGCTTTCGGCAAGTTCACACTGATCAGTCGCATTGCCTCCAGCGCGATGCCTTCAGCCATGGGATGGAAATTGGGCGCGCACCAGGCTTCCAGGTTGTGGGAAAGCGCGTCCATTCCAGTGGCCGCAGTAATGTGCGGTGGTAATCCCACGGTCAGTTCCGGGTCCAGTAATACAAGCTCTGGCAGCATGCGCGGGTGGAAAATAATTTTTTTCAGCTTTGCCTGTTCGTCGGTAATGACCGAGGAACGCCCTACTTCTGATCCGGTACCCGCCGTGGTCGGCACAGCAATAACCGGAACCATTCCCGCAACATTTACCCGCAGGTAATTTTCTCCCACATCTTCGAAATCCCAGATCGGATGCGTTTGTCCTACCATCAGGGCGATAGCCTTGCCAGCATCCAGAGCCGAGCCACCACCGAAGGCGATAACACCATCGCAGCCGTGCGCCCGAAATGTGGTTACGCCGTCGTGCACATTCTTGCCAGTCGGGTTGCCTTTGATTTCGCTGAAGACCGTCGTCGGTATACCCGCAGTCAGGCAGTTTTCCACAACTCGCTGCATCACTGGCAGTGCCGCCAGGCCGGGATCGGTGACCAGTAACGGCGTTGCCATTCCCATCTCCCTGCACAAGTTGGGCAACTCCGCTACTCGTCCGGCGCCGACGTGCATCGCAGTGGGGTAGTTCCAGTTGCAGGTAAAGCGCTTGTCACTCATGTGTGCAGCCTAGGTCTCGCGTTTCAGATGAAAGGATTTTGGTCGCGTCACGTGTTCAAAACCAACACTCGACAGCGTGCAGCCACGGCCGGAATTTTTCACGCCGGTCCACGCCAGTGCCGGATCCAGATAATCGCAACGGTTCAGGAATACCGTCCCGGTCTGCAGCCGATCCCCCAGGCTGACGGCCGCCTCTTCATCGCGGGAATAGATGGCGGCAGTCAATCCATATTCACTGTCATTCATCAGCGCCAGGGCCTGCTCATCGTCCGCCACTGCCATTACCCCCACAACCGGGCCGAAGGACTCCTCATGCATGATACGCATACTGTGGGAAACATTGGTCAACAGTTGAGGGGCCATGTACGGACTGCCCCGCTGGTCCAATTCAAACGCGCCGCCGTCAATGTGCGCCTGCGCCCCCTGAGTCACGGCCTCATCAATCTGGTCGCGAACAAAGTCTGCGGCGCTGGCCCGGATCAGAGGACCCAGGGTTGTTTCGGGATCATCCGGGCGCCCAAGGCGGTATCGGGCCACCAATGGCACGGCCTTCTGTACAAAGTCGTCAAACAGCGATTCATGCACATAGACGCGTTCGATCCCGCAACAGGACTGCCCCGAATTGAAAAAAGCACCATCGACTACCGACGCCACCGCGTGATCGATGTCTGCGTCGGCGCGGATGTAGGCCGGATCTTTGCCTCCCAGTTCCAGCCCCAGGGAAAGAAACCGTCCTGCGGCCGCCGTCTCTATCGCAGCGCCACCCGCCACTGACCCGGTAAAAGCCACATGATCCACATCGCCGTTGATAATAACCTGCTCAGCATCCCGGTGATCCAGATGCAGGAACTGGAAGACGCCTTCAGGAATCCCCACTTCGCGAAAAGCCTCCACCAGGCGCTCTGCGCACAGGGGCGTTTGCGCCGAGTGTTTCAGTATCACACTGTTACCCGCCATTAATGCCGGCACCACCGCGTTGATCGCAGTGAGGTAGGGATAATTCCACGGCGCGATGACCAGCGAAGTGCCCAACGGCACCCGGCGGATAAAGCGGGTAAACCCGCGTTTGGCTGGCAGGGAAATATCCGCCAGCGCCATCTCTGCAATTTCCGCCATGTACCGGGCGCGCTCGGCAAGGCCGTCAATTTCTCCGGCGGCATAAGCAATTGGTCGCCCCATCTGCCAACAGATTTCCTCTGCCAATTGCGACTTTTTCTCCAGCAGCCACGCCACCGCGCCGTTGACCAGGGCCGCCTTTTGCACAACTGGCAACCGCGCCCAGGCAGGTTGGGCACGTCGGGCGCGACTCAGGGTGTCCTGGATTTCATACTCGCCAGCAATTGGGCGCTCCGTATAGACACTGTTATCGATTGGCGAAATACAACGCAGCTTTTCCATATCTTCCCTTAAATGATTTCAAAGTAGCGCTGCAATTCCCAATCACTGATATGCCGGCGGAACTCCCGTTCTTCCCATTCGCGGCTAGCAGCAAAGTGCTCGACAAACGCATCGCCGAACAGGTCGCGGGCCGCCTCGGACTGTTTCAGGCGCTGGGCTGCATCCCACAGGGTGCGCGGCAGGGCCAGCTCCGGCGGTTGGGTATCCGCATAGGCATTTCCCTGCACCGGCGGGCCCGGCTGCCACTGCTGTTCGATACCGTAAAGCCCGGATCCAAGGGCTACGGCCAATGCCAGATACGGGTTGGCGTCTGCAGCACCCAGGCGGTATTCCTGCCGCTGGGACTTGTCACTGCCGGGAATCACCCGCAGTGCGGCGGTGCGGTTTTCCACCCCCCAGGTCGCGTCCGTGGGCGCCCAGAAGCCGGGGATCATGCGCCGGTAACTGTTAATGGTCGGTGCCACCAGGCACAAAAACTCGGGCATCAGGCGCTGTTGCCCTGCGAGAAACTGACGCTGGGTTTCGCTCATAGTGTGGGGTTGGTCGCCATCAAAAAATGCCGAGCGATTGCCATCTCGCTGGCGCAGGGAGAGGTGGATATGCCCGCTCTGGCCGGGCCAGTCGTTGGACCACTTGGCCATAAACGTTGCCATCAGCCCGCGGCGCTCGGCGAGAATCTTGATAAAGGTTTTGAACAGGGCCGCCTTGTCTGCCGCCGCCCCGACGTTATCCACCGTAATGGCCGCTTCCAGTACCCCCGGCCCGGTTTCCGTGTGCAGCCCCTCGATGGGAAAGTCCATTCGCTCGGCCAGTTCAAGGATCTCGTGGTAGAGATCCGCATGCACGGAATTGCGGATCATGGAATAGCCGAACCAGCCCGGCGTAAAGGGCTTCAGGTTGCGGAAGCCTTTGGCGCGGGCGCTGTCCGGGGTTTCCTCGAACATGAAGAATTCGTACTCAAGGGCCCCATAGGGAACGAAACCGGCCTGTTCACAGCGCTCGATCACCCGCCGCAGCAGGGCCCTGGGACACACCGCCTCCGCCGCGCCGGAAAACTCGGCGAGAAACAGCAACATACCATTTTCGAAAGGTACCTCCCGGCAGGTTTCCGGCAGAATCCGCACTGGCGCATCCGGGTAGCCGGTGTGCCACCCGGTATAGCGGGTGTTGTCGTAGAGCTGGTCCTGAACATCCCAACCCAGTACCACATCGCAAAAGGCGAAGCCGTGTTCGAGCGCCGAGAAGAACTTCTCGCGGCTCATATATTTGCCGCGCATGATGCCGTCGTTATCGAACAGGCCCACCTTCACATGGCTCAATCCACGGGCCTCAACGATCCGTTTGGCGTCTGCCACGCTGGATACCTGACGCGGCGCGAGCGACGCACTGGCAGTTCCGGACTGGGCCGGCATGGGGGAAGAAGATGAGAGAGAAGCTGACGAAGGCAGCTCCGTGGATTCGTCCATGTGCGGGTTCCTTTATTCTGACTGTCCGGTGTCCTGAAACCCCACAGGCAATACCGGGAACATTCCGTATTCCACAGCATAGTCAATTTACCGCAGCCCGCCGGCTGCACGCCCAGCCTGATCAAAATTCAACCAGAGCGATAGAGACCTATGTTAGTAACCACTCTGGGTATATAATCCGCGCTCCAAATTTTCGATCACACACAAGTCAGGACCAGCAATGAGCTTCGACAAGGTTTCCCCAGGTAAAGACCTGCCCAACGATATCAACGTAATCATCGAGATCCCGGCCAACCACGATCCGATCAAGTACGAAGTCGACAAGGATGCAGACGCGGTATTCGTAGACCGTTTCGTTGCCACCCCGATGTTCTACCCGGCCAACTACGGCTACGTACCCCAGACCCTGTCTGAAGACGGTGACCCCCTGGACGTACTGGTAGTAGCGCCTTACCCGGTAATGGTTGGTTCCGTAATCCGCTCCCGCGTGATCGGCGTACTGAACATGACCGACGAATCCGGTGTAGACGCCAAGCTGCTGGCGGTACCGCACACCAAGCTGACCAAGCTGTACGATCACGTCAACGAAATCGGCGACCTGCCGGAGCTGCTGCTCAAGCAGATCGAGCACTACTTCGAAAACTACAAAGCCCTGGAAGCAGGCAAGTGGGTAAAAGTAGACGGCTGGGCCGATGCTGATGCCGCGCGCAAAGAAGTTATGGCTTCCCGCGAGCGTTACCTGAAAGAAGAAGGCTGATCGCCCGACTCTTTTTAAAAAAGCCGGCCATGTGCCGGCTTTTTTTATGCCTGAAAAAATTTCGACGTTCTGTCGGGAATTCTCCATATCTGGCGTTCACATTTATACAGGTCTCGGCCGCGACATATTCCTCGTGCGCCGAAACCTGTGCTTTGACGTAAGAAATCGCCAATTCAAATAACAATAGAATGGAGAAACCCATGCAACGATCGCGCTCGCACACTTTTCAGAAATCCCTCCTGGCCAGTGCAATTGCGCTGCTACCCATAGCGTTACAGGCACAGGATACAGCCAGCGATGGCAACACCGTTGAAGAAGTTGTGGTTACCGGTATTCGCGGTGCCCTGCAGCAATCATTGGATGTAAAGCGCGATGCAACGTCTATCGTCGATGCCATCAGCTCTGAAGACATCGGCAAATTCCCCGATAAGAACGTCGCCGATTCCCTGCAACGAATCCCAGGCATTTCCGTAGATCGCATCTGGGGGGAAGGCCGTGATATTTTCGTGCGCGGTACCGACAGCACGCTGAACCGTACACTGATGAACGGCCAGAACGTCGCCTCCGCATACTGGTGGGCCAACGACAACCCCAGCCGCGGTTTCAACTATTCCATTCTCGCTTCCGAGCTGGTCTCTGCACTGGAAGTATATAAAAGCCCGGAAGCCCGCCACGATGAGGGCAGCATCGGCGGTATGGTGAATGTACTTACCCGCAAACCGATGGATCTCGACCCGATGACCATCAACTTATCCACAGAGGGCGTTTACAGCGAGCTGCCCGACAAATGGGATCCACAGGTTTCCGGTCTGGTGAGCTGGAAAAATGAGGCCGAAACCTTCGGTCTGCTGGCTTCATTCAACAGCCAGCAGCGCACCATGCGCCGCGATGGTCTGGAAGTTTTCCCCACCAACGATCTTTACGATGTAACGGACCAGAACGGCAATGTCACCGAAGACGTGTATGTGCCCTGGGGTGGTGGTTCGGCCATCTTTCAGCAGGATCGCCAGCGCGATACCGCAAATGTCACCCTGCAGTTCCGCCCGAATGATCGCTGGGATCTGGCCATGAACTATGTCGGTTCCGACATGGATATGGATAACAGCAACCAGAATTACCTGTTTGTGGCCGGTGGCTACAAGATTCCCAATGGCGATGCAGTAACAGATCCCGTATTTATCCCCACCAGCGACGGTTATCAGGCTCTGGTCGGCGGTGTTTTTGAAAATGCGGACAGCATCGGTGTCGCGGACGAGCCCATCGTGCGTGAGTCCTTTGTGGAATCGGAAGTCGTTGACCTGTCTGGTGACTACGAAGGTGATTCCTGGCAATTGCACCTGCAAGCAGGTAATACCACAGCCGAGGGTGGCAGCACACTGGACCGTAACTACTGGTTTGAAGGTAATGCCGCGGAAGACCTGAACTTCGGGCCCAGCACCAACGAATTCAGTTTCCCGGGTATTGATACCCTGGACGGCTCTGCACTGCACTTGAACGCCGCCAACCTGCGCGACTGGGTACGGGTCATGGAAGACGAGGAAACCTACTTCCAGGCCGACGCCAGCTTCGATGTACAAGTGGGTTTTATCACTTCGATCAAAACCGGCCTCAAGCTGCGTGACCACACCATCGAGAACAACCGCCAGAATGGCTCCGTGGACGTGAATAACCCGGCTATTGCCGATCAGGTTGCTGCCCTGAACGCCATTACTCTCGCGGATGTCTCGCGAGGGGCCAGCCCAAGCTTGCATGGAGAAGGCGCAACCAGCGGCTCTCTCACCCAGTACGCCTTCCTGGACAAGGGGCTCGCCCGCGAGAAAGTGGACAGCATTCTCGATAGCGGAGCCATGACTTACTCGGAAGACCAGAGAGCCTACTACAAGATCAACGAAGATATTACCGCAGCCTATGCACAGGCCGAGTTCGAAAATGGTCCGCTACGCGGTAATTTCGGTGTTCGCCTGGTGGAAACGGATCAGACCTCTCACGCTTACATTGATGGCGCACGCGGATCTGTCAGCCGCAGCTACCGCGAGGCCCTGCCCAGCGTCAACGTCATCTACGATCTCTCGGAAGAGATAATCCTGCGCGCGGCAGCATCCCGGGCCATGGCTCGTCCGACGTTCCAAAACCTGAGTTCCAATATCGTCATCAATGCCACCAGCGGCACTGCTACCGCAGGCAACCCCATGCTGGACCCGATCTTTGCCGACCAGTTTGAGTTCGGCGCCGAATGGTATTTCGGTGATGCCAGCCTGCTCGCCGCGACTTACTTTAACAAGGCGTTGAGCACCTTTGTTTTTCAAAACACCCAAGTCGAAGAAATCGACGGTCAGAGTATCAACGTTACCCGCCCGTATAACGCGGACGATGGCGCGGATATTCAGGGTATCGAACTGCAGGTGCAGCACGACTTCGGCAGCGGCTTCGGTGTACTCGGCAACTATACCTGGACTGACGCCAAGGTGCCGGATTCCAAGCTGGAACTGCCGGGTAACTCCCGCGACCAGTTCAACGCCTCCGGCTATTACGAAAACGACGTGGTAAGCCTGCGCCTGTCTTACAACATGCGCTCCGAATCCTACGGCGGCCTCACTTCCGGCTCCCAGCTGGTCACGGATAAATACGACCAGTGGGATGCCACCGCCAACTGGATGGCGAGCGAAAACGTGGATGTTTTCTTGACCGCGGTGAACCTCACCAACGAAATCATCTACATGCGCACCGCCGACGGCATTCCAGTGGGCTTTTACGAAAACGGTCCTCGCTACAGCCTGGGCGCGCGCTTGTCGTTCTAACCTTCCCCCATCAGCATCGAGCTGTCACCTTTTCAGGCGCCCAACTGGGCGCCTTTTTTATTGGCCCGAATGATGATGTACTCTTCGCAGCCACCACTTCCCACTCGAGAGTGCCCGAACAATGCATGTGCAACTCATATCCGCCGCTGACGATGTAATCGCCGCAGCAAAATTACTGCTGCAACTCCGCCCCCAATTTGACATGAGCGGATTGGTTGCACAAATTCATAAACAGCAGGCATCGGGGTACCGATTGGCCGCCGCGAGTAAAAATGGTGAGTTAGTGTGCGTGGCCGGTTTTGTAGTCAGCGAAAAACTGGCGTGGGGGAAACATATTTATGTGGATGACCTGGTGAGCGACGAACAGTATCGCTCCCACGGTGCAGGCAGCCTGTTGATCAACTGGCTTAGAGAATACGGGAAGGAGATAGGTTGCACCCAGATACATCTGGATTCCGGCGTACAGCGTTTTCCCGCACACCGGTTTTATCTTCGCGAAGGCTTCAATATCGCCAGCCATCACTTTTCCACGGAAATTTCCTGATCAGGAAGAGCGGGCAACACCAGGATACGCTGCTCGTTTTTATTGACCCGGGCGCCGAGGCCCTGCTCCAACGCAAAAGCCAGCGCATCCGCATCACCGATATTAAACACACCGCTGATGCGCTCATCCGCCAGACCGTCGCCCACCAGCACTACTTTACGGGTGGTATAGCGGTTGTATTCGGCAATGGCATCTTCCAGGCGCTCATCGTCAAAATAGATTCGGCTGGTTTGCCACGCCGTGACTTTCTCAAGATTGATCGGTATCACACCGGTGTTCTCCCCCGGTTCCGACAGGCGGTAGCGCACCCCCTGCCCGGGGAGCATTCTGGCCAGCGGCCGCTGATGACCGGAACGATCTCGGGCTTTCACCTCAACAACACCCTGCGTAACCGCGACCTGTACATCGCCTTCCCGCAAAGCCACATTGAATGCCGTTCCCAGCGCACGCACTTCGGAACCCTGCACATTGACCACAAACGGGCGCGCGGGATTCTTTGCCACCATGAAAAAAGCTTCGCCTTTCTCCAGTATTAACCCGCGTTCCCTGCGCGCGTATCGCACTCCCACACGGCTATTGGTATTCAACATCAGGGTAGAGCCGTCCTGCAGATGTACCACGCGCTGCTCACCGATTGCGGTCTGATAGTAGTCGACCGAATAGTGCTGCTGTATCAGAACTGCCGATACGGCCACCAGAACCACCGCGGCAGCTCCACTTATCCAACGCCAGCGGGTGCGCCGACGCACAGCCTTGCGCACTTCCGGGAGCCCCTGATTAAGTTCCGGATCATCTTTCAGCATATCGCTCATCAGACACAGCTGCTGGCACTGCGCGAACGCCAGGCGGTGCCGGGTGTCCTCCTGAAGCCACTGCTCCATAGCGTCCACATCCCCTGCGCTCATGGCCGAGCTCTGCTGCCGCGCAAACCACTCGGCGGCCGCTGCCCTGATGGACTCATCTACAACTTCAGTTCGACTCATAACAACTCATTCAATTCGGATTGCAGGTGCTTCAGGGCGGTGCTCATATGGCGCTCGACACTGCGGGTGCTGATGGAAAGCGCCGCAGCAATTTCGGGATAGGTCATTTCTTCAAACCGGCTCAACAGGAAAATCTTGCGTGTCATCGGCTTGAGTTTCAGCAGCGCCTTTTTCAACTGTTGCAGACTCTGTTGCCATTCCGCATTACCCTGGGGAGATGGCTCCCGGCTCTCGTGCTCCCGCTCTTCAAAACTCTCGTGGAAGTCCGTTTTTCGTCGCATATGCCGGCGCAGGCTATCGCGCACCAGGTTTGTGGCAACTGTAAAGAGATAGGCCCGGGGATTTTCCCGCAAGGGCTGCAGATTTTTCAGACCAAGCAGTTTGACATAGGTCTCCTGCAGGATGACCTCTGCCTCCTGATAAGCGCCAGGTAACATCCGCGACACATAGTGCCGCAGCACTCCTCGATACTCGAGAAACAGAGTTTCGATCGTGTCGCGATCTGATTGTTGCGCTGTTCCCTCACCTGACGACGGCACCAGGCGCAACGCCGCTCTCGCTTTAAAACTCGCCAACGAGCCCCCCGGCAATCACTTCGCAATAATTCGACTTTGTTTTGTGAAAACGTTTACCCATGACGGCTATAAACGACAACCGGGGCATATCCCCGACAATATCCCAGCAATCTTTTTGTCGAGCCTTTTATATCGCCCCTGTTCCATTTTTACAGAGCCACTCTTTGTACATGGATGCCTTGCGGGATTTGTCTCGAATCGGGTATTTTGGATGACCTGCGGCGTCGACTCAATTCCGGAGCGGCCGCTGTTTCCAGAAGATAATAATGACTGAATCGCCCGTGTCGGCCCGCCAGAGGCCTATCAGGCCTGTAGCGGTAGTGCTGCAGGCAATTTGCTTGCTGTTGCCCGCCCACCCGCTGTCGGCGGCGGTTGCGGTTTCCAGTACGCAGGCCGCACCCGGCGTCGAGCTAACCACCGAAGCCATTCCCTTCGATATTCCTTCCCAGAAACTTGACCGCGCGCTGACCCAGTTCGCAGAGCAGGCCGGCCTGCAAGTGTTTTTCCGCAGCGACCAGCTCCCGAAACAGAACACCAGTACCATCAAAGGTAATTTTTCCCGCAGTTCGGTTCTTGAACAATTACTCGCGGATACCGGTTTGTCCTACCGGATTGGCGAAAGCAAAACCCTGGTTATCGGACCACTGCAACCGCGAACACAAGCTGCAGACAGTGCGCCACAAATGGAGCAAGCACTGACGTCCTATAGACGTCCCCTGGAAGAAACTTATGTGACCGGGGTACGGTCCAGCCTGCGCCAGAGCCTCCGCATCAAGCGCTCCAGCAGTAACCTGATGGAAGTCACCACCTCCGAGGATATAGGCAAATTTCCCGATCACAACGTGGCCGACGCGCTGCAGCGTATTGCCGGCGTTTCGGTCGACCGCGTCTGGGGTGAGGGGCGGGACGTTAATATCCGGGGTACTGACAAAGACATCAACCGCACCCTGCTGAATGGCCAGCACGTCGCTTCTGCTTACTGGTGGGCCAACGACAACTTGAGCCGCGGTTTCAATTACGCCACCCTCGCTTCGCAGCTGGTGCAATCCCTTGAGGTCCACAAAACGCCTCGCGCCGACCTGGATGAAGGCAGTATCGGCGGCACGGTCATCGTACGCACGCGCAAGCCACTGGAAATGGAAGAACGGGAACTTCACCTGACCGCAGGACAACAGTACAGCGCGCTCGCGGATCGCTGGGCACCGCAAGCCTCAGGCCTCGGGAGCTGGAAAAACACGCACAATACATTGGGTGTTCTCGCATCAGTAAACTGGCAAAACCGGGATAGCCGCCGCGACGGCCTCGAAACCTTTGCCGACAACAACCTCTACGCGGTCACCGATGCCAACGGCGTTACCACCGACGACGTCTACGCGGTGTGGGGCGGAGGCTCGGCGCTCCTCCTCCAACAGCGCAACCACGCCACCGGTAATCTCACCCTGCAGTGGGCGCCCAACGATCATTGGGAAACGACACTCAACCTGCTGCGCTCACAAATGGATATTGATAATGCCAACCACAATTACCTGTTTGTTCCAGGCGGCTACAAGCTGAGCGAGTCACCTCCGGCCACGGTCACCAACCCGGTGTTTCTTGAAAGTGATGACGGCCGGCAAATACTCGCGGGCGGTATTCTCGGCAATGCGGACAGCCCCGGTGCCCTTCTCGACAGCATTCAGCGCAAAGCCTATATCGACACCGTGGTGAACGATGTTGAAGTAACGTATCGCGGTGAAGAGTGGGATCACCACCTGCAATTCGGGCAAACCAGCGCCCGCGGCGGTACCGAGCACGACCGCCTGTATCGCTTCAGCGGCGATACCCGGGTGGCTTTTCGCCTGGATCGCAACGCCGTGGAAACTGAGTATCTGGATCTGGCACCCGAAGACGCCAGTGCGCTGGACCGCTTTTCCCCCCTGTCGCGAGACTGGATCCGGACCATGGAAAGCCGGGAGCACTACACGCAGTGGGATCTCGGGCGAAACTTCAGCGGGGACTGGCTGCAGCGGGCGCAATTCGGTATCAAACTGCGCGACCACCAGGTGGAGAATCATCTAACCAAAGGCGAAATCAATACCAGCGCCGCTGCCTGGCAACGCCTGGAGACTGTAGGACTCGATCAAGTCAGCACTCACCTGAGCCCACAACTCAGCCACCACAATGCCAATGCACACACGCTCACCCGTTACGCACTCACCGATCCGGCGCTGCTGCACTCGGTTATTGAGCCGCTGTACGAGGCGGGCGCCATGGAATACCGCTACGACCAGAGTGCGTTTTTCCGAATTCAGGAACAGAGCCTGGCGGCCTACACCACCCTGGATTTCGAACGCGGCGAGTGGTCCGGCAATGCAGGGCTGCGCTTTGCAGGCACGGCACAAACCGCCAGTGCCTACGACCACGGACAGCTGCGCCATGTAGACAATATCTACCGGGATCTATTGCCAAGTATCAACCTGACTTACCACTGGGACGACTACCTCCTGGCCCGCGCCAGCATTGCGCAGGTCATGGCACGCCCGAATTTCAAAGACCTGACCCCGAATATCATTATCGAACCCACCAGCGGTTACGGTACCGCTGGCAACCCCAAGCTTGATCCCTATCGCGCGGACCAGCTGGATTTGAGTCTGGAATGGTACTTCGCTGACGCGGCGCTCCTGTCGACGACGCTCTTTTACAAAGACATCGCCACCTTTGTTTATCCCCATGTCAGTGCGGAGACTATCGATGGCGAGCATCACTACATCACCCGACCGCAAAATGGCCCTGGCGCCAGGATCCGTGGGTTTGAACTGCAATGGCAACAGGAGCTGGGCTTTGGGTTCGGGGCGTTGAGCAATTACACCTACACCGACGCCAGTGTACCCTCGGCCGACGGCACCCGGACCCTGGAACTACCCGGCAACTCCCGCAGCCAGTTCAATGCTTCGCTGTATTTCGAAAACACGAAATTTAGCGGTCGGCTGAGCTACAACTACCGCTCGCGATCATTTGGCGAAATCATCGCCGGATCCCAGAGCGAGACCGCCGCCTATCAGCAGTGGGACGCAACGGCCCAGTGGCACTGGTCACCGAATCTGGTTTTGTCCGCAGAAGCGATCAATATCACCGGAGAGGTAACACGGATCCACAGTGCCAGCGGTATCCCCCAGGGGTTTTACGAGAATGGGCGCCGCTTTACTGCCGGGGTGAAAGTAGCGTTTTAATCGAGATGAGAAGCGTCGCGAACACGACGTAGCGTTGCAGGAATTCAGGAGAGAAGCGCGCGCAACCATGGCGCGCACAAATACGAAACTCAATCCGGCAACTTGAAAGTTGCAACACTATCGAGTTTCCAGTCGGGCACGGAGACCGGGGCCGGCGCCTGCTGCTGGCGCTCACTGGCGTCAACCAGATTGCCCTCTGCCGGTTTCAAACTGAGATGGCTGACAGGAACCTGCACCGGATCCACTTTTGCCCGCTCGTGTTCTTTCACCAGGTTTCCATCCATGGGAGCCAGGGACAGCCCTCCGCTACCTGCACGGCTTTGCTCCTCCGCCGTGACCGGTGGCTCGGCTGTTTCTGTGGCTGCAGCTTCTGTGGCAGGTGCTGAGGCCGGCGCAGGTTGCTCAGCCACGCCTTCCACGCGTACAGCCGACTGTGCACCGAGTTTGCTCAATGTCGCTTGCAGCTGCTCCGCCTGGCTCTGGCTAAGGCCTTTTTTCAGGGCCAGTGGGCGCCCACTGAAGAGCTTCTCTACCATTTCCGGCCCCACTTTGAACAAGCGAGCGAAATTGGCCTTAACATCAACCACCGTATAACCGGGCTGAAGGTCGCCACGAAATATCACGCTGTATTTGGCTTCAGACATACTGGTACCTCGATCGTGTTGCCGCTTTCCGGCTCGTTATTTTTTGCCGCTTTCTATTCAGGGTCTTCTGGATTTCTTTGCGCAGCGGTTTACGTTGCCGCGCACATAGATTCAGTCATCTGAATCCAGGGTCTGGTCCATGGTATAGGCTGGCGCAGCTTTTGACTGCCCCCCCACCATTCTCGCCGGTACCCCGGCCACCGTGGCGTGGGCCGGAACGTCGCGCAGTACCAGACTGCCGGCCGCGATCTTCACCCCGTCACCAACATTGACCGGCCCCAAGACTTTTGCCCCGGCACCAATCATCACCCCCTGTCCGATTTTCGGATGGCGATCACCGCCACCACTGCCGCTGCCACCCAGGGTAACCGAGTGCAGTATGGAGACGTCGTCGCCAACCACGCAGGTCTCCCCTACCACCAACCCAGTAGCATGGTCGATCATAATGCCACTGCCGAATTTTGCCGCGGGGTGTATATCCACCGCAAATTGCTCAGACACACGGCTCTGGAAGTACAGAGCCAGCGTGTGCCGGCCTTTGCCCCAGAGCCAGTGGGCAATACGCTGGGATTGCAGGGCGTGAAAGCCTTTGAAATACAGAAATGGCGTGATGTATTGGTCGCAGGCGGGATCGCGGTCATACCATGCGCAGATGTCCGCCTGCATGGCCAGGGAAATCCCCGGATCGTCTTCCATTGCCCCGGCGATGACTTCCTGCAGCGCGGTTGCAGTCAACGCCGCGTGATCGAGAACTGACGCCAGTTGGTAGGCCAGTGCGCGATCGAGCGACTTGTGGCGCAATACGGTATTGTGAAAATAACTGGCCAGCACCGGCTCACCGGCGGCCGCCGCCGACGCCTCGGAGCGCATGGTCGACCAGATATCCCGCTTGTTCAATGCTCTGACGTTGATGACTCTGCTTCCCTGTAACCGGCTGTCACTTAAAGCCGCTGAATATTCGATGGGTAGGCACTTTCCGGTACGGTAACAAACCGGGAAAAGATTGCGTCCATATTGCCGCATACGGCGTCTGCCAACACCAGCCCCCCACCTTGCTGGCAGGTCTGCAACTGGGCGAGCAGGCGTTCCGGTGTAAGTAGTTCCTGGAACTCCCGCGCCCGCGGCGCATAACTCAAATGCCAACGCTCCGGCGCAACACCGCCACGATCCTCCGCGTAAGGGCGAAACAGACCGTAACTCTCACCCGCAGCAATCCGCTCGTCGAGCCAGCAGTGGAAACCGCCGAAAACGCCCTCGTCAGCCACCTCTTCAGGCGTCAGTTGCACCCGGTAATCCTCGGGGACCGCCGCGGCGTCAATCACGTCAAAGTCGGTTCCCCAGTGATGGCGGGAGCCGCCGGGCAAAGCCGACCAGCGCAATATAGCGAAAGCGACTTCTTCTGGCGACATACGCGCCACATCGAGGGGGTTGCCCTCACTGTCGAACAGCGGCCTTTCCCCCCTGGCCTTGCCATTCCAGATCACCTGCTGACGTTCAAAACTGCGAAACCCCGAAACAACTTTCGGGGCGAAGCCCACTGCCTGGGCGTCGCGGCACAGCTGGCTAAACGCCGCCAGCGCTTCCGGGTGCATCAACTGCCCCGACACAGGCTCCAGGATCACATGGGCATCGCTGAGCCCGAACAGCATGTTGTGAATAAGCGGGTGCATCACACTTGGCCTCGCAAACTGCAATGCCGGCATACCGGGCACACTAACCCGAAATCCGGCAAATAGAGAAAAATGCAACTAGGCTATTGCAGCAGATGTGACAATTTAGCACCTTGGTTCCGACTATTAATAGTCACAAATCCTACAAACACCGACACATCGCACAAGACAGATAACCCAATATTGCTCGCGGTTTGGGCATTTAGGAAATTGTGCTATGTTGCACGACTGTTTCGTTCAGCATGGACCCGCTGAGAGAGAAACCAGCCACGAGTCAGCATTGTAATTGAGGCCGCGCAACGCAGTTGGATTTAGACCGCCAGCGTCTCAACAGTTCAGGGAATGAATGTTATGCACCCGAGTCAGTCAGAGTTGTTGCAACTGAAGAATCTGGGGCTCGCCTCCGTCAATATTCTCCATTCCATCGGCATCCGCACGCTCGACGACCTCCGTCGCGTAGGCCCGGTGGAAGCCTTCATCAATATCCGCAGCCGCGGTATCAACGCCTCCCGTGTACTGCTCTACGCCCTTCAGGGCGCACTGCTCGATGTTCACTGGAACGACCTCGATCCAGACCTGAAAGCCCGCCTTGTGAAAGAAGCCGAACGCCTGCTGGCCCGTAAAGACAGCGCCTGACACAGGCAAAATTGGCAACTGGCCGGTCAAATTTCCCGCTGTGCACCTCTTGCAAAGCGCGCGGTCCGACCTTATTTAAAGTTCACTGAGAAACCACCTTCAGGAGAAGGCTGATGTTGCGTATTGGGCTTTTCTTGCTGACCAACCTGGCCGTGATGCTACTGGTCGGTATCATTTTCAATTTACTGGGGATTCAGGGAATTCTCGACGCCAATGGTGTCGGACTGAACCTTCCCGGACTCCTCACCATGTGCGCCATATTCGGTATCGGTGGCGCACTCATTTCGCTGCTGATGTCCAAGACCATCGCACGCATGTCCACGCGAACCCAGGTCATCCAGCAGCCGCAGACCGCCGATGAACGCTGGCTGGTAGAAACCGTGCGCGACCTTTCCAAAAAAGCCGGAATCGGAATGCCCGACGTGGGTATTTTCCCCATGCCGCAAGCCAACGCCTTTGCTACCGGCTGGAATCGCAATAGCGCGCTGGTGGCGGTAAGCGAAGGGCTACTGCAGCGTTTCAACCGCGATGAAGCCCGCGCAGTGATTGGCCACGAAATCGGTCACGTCGCCAATGGCGACATGGTCACCCTGGCCCTGATCCAGGGTGTGGTGAACACCTTTGTCATGTTCTTTGCCCGTATTGTCGGCTTCTTCGTAGATCGGGTACTCCTGCGCAATGAACAGGGCCTTGGCATTGGCTACTACATCACCTCCATTATCATGGACATGGTGTTTGGTGTGTTCGCGATGATGATCGTGGCCTGGTTCAGCCGCCGCCGCGAATATCGTGCAGATGCCGCCGGCGCACATCTCGCGAGCCGTGAAGGCATGATCGCGGCACTGGCCCGCATCAAGGCAGAATCCGAAGCCGGGCGCGAAGAACCGCTGCCATCAAACATGAAAGCCTTCGGCATTTACGGCAATAGCATGGCCGCAATGCTGGCCAGCCACCCGCCCCTCGAAGACCGTATTCTGGCGCTTAAGAGCTCAATACACTGATTCAGCGCCGCCTTGTTCAACCCGGCCACCCGGCTGCAGCCGGGTGGCCCATAACAAAGCCACGACTGCAGACATGTTTTCAGACCAACTTCCTTTAAAGCGCGTCCTCTCGCCCGTATCCCTGCTCCTCACCGCCGCATTGCTGCTGCCACTGCCGGCTGCAGCAGAGGCCATATTTGCCACCGACGATGAAGTAAACACCATGCAGGTGTTCAACTTCGCCAGTCCTTCAGTGGTATACGTCACCAACGAAACCGTCGTACGGGACCGCTGGACCCTGCGCCTGCACACCGTGCCCAAAGGCGCCGGCAGCGGTTTTATCTGGGACGACCAGGGCCACGTGGTTACCAACTTCCACGTGATCGACGGCGCGCGCAAAGTCACGATCACCCTCCAGGACCGCACTGAATGGCCCGCGGAACTGGTAGGCACTGCGCCGGAAAAAGACCTCGCGGTACTGAAGATCAATGCGCCGCAAGACTTGCTCAAGCCACTTGCACCCGGCCACTCCGCCGATCTGGCGGTTGGACGTAAAGTACTGGCCATCGGCAATCCATTTGGTCTCGACACCACCCTGACCACCGGGGTGGTCAGCGCACTGGGACGTGAGATTGAGGCGGCCAACAACCGCACCATTCGCAATGTGATTCAGACTGACGCAGCCATTAACCCCGGCAACTCGGGCGGTCCCCTACTGGACTCCAGCGGACGTCTGATCGGCGTCAACACAGCGATTTACAGCCCCAGTGGCGCCAGCGTCGGTATCGGCTTTGCCATCCCGGTAGATACCGTGAAAAAAATCGTCCCCGAGTTGATCGCGCACGGGCGCCTGGTGCGCCCCATTCTCGGTATTGAATCTGCGCCCGATCAGTGGGCCAGCCAGTACGATTTTGAGGGTGTAGCCATCCTGCGCACAGCCCCGGACCTACCTGCCGCAGATGCCGGCCTGCGCGGCGTCTTCCGCGCACGTAACGGCGGCTGGCAGCTTGGGGACGTAATTGTGGGGATTGATCATCAGCCGGTGCGAAATTACGACGACCTGATGAACGCGCTGGAAAACCACCGCCCCGGGGACCGCGTGCAAGTGCGCTACCTGCGCGATGGCACAGAGTTCGAAGCCGAACTCACCCTGGCCGCGCCCTGAACGGGCGCGGGAATTGGCGGAAGTTTTTGTTACACTCGCCAGCCTGATTATTTTTCCTGGCGAATGACGGCACATGCAAAAACATTTTCTCTGCGGCTATGAAGACCTCGCTGAAGGCGAGTCCAAAGGATTCTCCCTGGGCGATAACAGCGCGGGTATGGACAATGTATTCGCGGTGAAAAAAGATGGTGAGGTTTACGCCTACAAAAATGTCTGCCCACACCGCGGCATCAATCTGGAGTGGCAACCCGACCAGTTTCTGGATTCGGAAAAAGCCCTGATCCAGTGTGCCTCCCACGGCGCACTATTCGAAATTCAGACCGGCGAATGTATCGCCGGTCCCTGTGCCGGAGACGCACTGACGCCGGTACCGGTGGAATACGCGCAGGAAGGGCTGTACGTATTGCTGGCAGACTGACAGACGCGCCACCGCAGCGTCCTACGCACCGGGTAATCGCGCCAGCCGATACTGTCTTGCCGGCACGCGGTCTCCGGCGCAAGCCCTCCGCCGCAACCTTCTCTAGCCGATGTATGGCACCGCCTCTACCAGCCGGATTTCCTCGGCATTCATTTGCGCCCGGTAGGCGATCACTTCAACACCCGCGGCTTTGGCTTCCGCAATAGCCGCGGCGTAGGTCGGGTCAATTTCTGCCGCGGGCTCCACGGTTTCGATCTGCGAATGCTGCACGCAGTAAAACAGCACCGCGCGTACACCAGACTGCGCCAGTTTCTGTAATTCGCGCAGGTGTTTCGCACCACGGGCGCTGACCGCATCCGGAAACAGCCCGCGCGCGCCTTCGGCGAGGGTGACATTTTTGACTTCCACATAGCAGTCGCCAGTCGGACCACTCAACACGAGATCGATACGGCTGTTTTCCTCACCGTACTTCACTTCCCTGCGAATGCCCTCGTACCCCTGAAGCTCCGACACCACACCTTCGCGTATGGCCTCTTCCACCAGCGCGTTAGAGCGGCCGGTGTTGACGCCCGCAAGCGCACCCTCCGGGGTAGTAGTGATTTCCAGGGTATGGCGATACTTCCGCTTTGGGTTACCAGAGTCGGAATACCAGCAGGGCGTATTTTCCTCCCAGCAATTTTTCATTGAACCGGTGTTCGGACAGTGAATGGTTATAATTTCACCAGACTCCAATTCAATATCCGCTAGAAAACGTTTGTAGCGACGCAACAACAACCCTCGCGCCAGGGAAGGGGATAATTTCACGACATCTCCAACAAAAGTCAGATTGGGGATAAGTGTCAGCACCAATTGACGAATATTTAGCCGCCAGAATACACCATGTGGCTCGTACTTTGCCGAAGGATTGCCCTTCCGTCCCTTTCTCGACAACATTTTGTGGCGCACGGGTAAGAGATTTGATAGTTTCCTCGCTTCCCGATCGCCGGGTGCTGGCGATCAGAGAGGATACAGCCTGAGGTCGCTTAGGCTTTACGCAGCCTGCTAGGCTTGATTTTGGTTGTAGCGCCCTTATTAACTGGGGCCCGTATTACGAGAGAGGCAATGACTATGCCCAATACTGCTGCGAAATCGGATTCTCTACACGGCTTTGAGCCCTATCAGGAACAGAAGGGCGAGGAGTACATGAATGAGAAGCAGCAGGAGCACTTCCGCAAACTGCTGCTGGCCTGGAAGGCCGAATTGATGGCAGAAGTGGATCGCACTGTTACCCACATGAAAGATGAAGCTGCCAATTTCCCGGATCCGGCGGATCGCGCCAGCCAGGAAGAGGAGTTCAGCCTGGAACTGCGCACCCGCGATCGCGAGCGTAAGCTGATCAAGAAAATTGACGCCACCCTGGAACTGATTGACCAGGAAGATTACGGTTTCTGTGAAGCCTGTGGTGTTGAGATTGGCATTCGCCGCCTGGAAGCACGTCCGACAGCAACCCTGTGTGTCGACTGTAAGACCCTGGCGGAAATCAAAGAAAAGCAGATCTCCGGCTGATCCATTGCCGCCGGGTGGCCAGTGCTACCCGGCGCAAGCCCCCTGCCCCGAGCGTCTCCCCGAGTAACCTGTGAGCACTCCGGACAATTCCCTACACGGCACCGATCACTACATCGGACGCTTTGCCCCCTCACCCACCGGTCCACTGCACTTTGGCTCACTGGTTTGTGCGGTCGGCAGTTACCTCGACGCCCTCGCCCACGGCGGCCACTGGCTGCTGCGAATGGAAGACCTCGACCCTCCCCGGGAGATGCCCGGCGCCGCGGATCGTATCCTTCGATCTCTGGAAGCCCACGGCTTACACTGGCACGGCCCATTGATCTGGCAAAGCAAGCGCCACGACCATTACGCGCATGTACTCTCACAGCTCTCTGCCCAGTCGCTTCTGTACGAGTGTTACTGTACTCGGGAGGAAATCCGGCAGGCCGGCGGGCATCGGCGCGAACTTTGTCGGACCACCCCGACAGGAAACTCCAACACCGCAGCACTGCGATTTCACTGCGCCGGCGCAACGGAATCCTTTGACGACCTCTGGCACGGCCACCTGCAACAGGACGTGCGCGAGGACCCCATCCTCAAGCGCCGCGACGGACTCTATGCCTACCACCTAGGAGTGGTCGTTGACGATATTGAGCAGGGGGTTACGCACATTGTACGAGGAGCCGATCTGCTCGACTGTTGTGGAGTACAACGAAAGCTGTTTCGCGCCCTGGGGCAGCGCCCTCCCATTTACGGCCACCTGCCGTTGGTGATGAACGACGGCGGACAAAAACTGAGCAAGCAGAACCACGCCCCGGCCCTGGATGACCTTCGAGCTTCGGAGAACCTGGTAAAAGCACTCGGATTTCTCGGCTTTCACTGCCCGGGTGAGTTAGACCGGGAATCTCCCCTCGCCATCCTCTCATGGGCTGTGGCCCGCTGGCAGCGCCATCAGGTAACCCGCCACAACCGCCAGTTACACGAGCACTGATTCCCAACCAGGCTCTCACCAACTCTTGGACAATTGCACCGAGCGGCAGGCAGCTATACCATTTTCGCCCTCAGTTTTTTGTCGACCCGAATTTTCGCCACAGGAACGCCCAACAGGCCCTTATGAGCAACCGAACCCTGTTAATCCTGCTGGCACTGGTGGGCTACGTTTTCAGCCCCACCGTGTTCACCTGGATGATCAATCCCACCGGCGCCTGGTACCGGCCATTTATTCTCTGGTTTGTACTGATCCTGCTTGCCATTTTCATTCAGCAGAGGCGCAAACCCGATGACCTTTGAGATCGTCCATATTGCGCTGATCGGTGTGGCCTATATTGCCGCGCTATTCTTCGTTGCATTTGCCACATCAAAAGGCTGGCTGTCGAGCAACTGGACCCGCCACCCGTTTTTTTACGTCTTGTCTTTGGGTGTGTCTCTCAGCGCCTGGACCTACTACGGGATTGTCGACCTCGCGTGGCAGCATGGCTACGGGGTTCTGGCCTATTATCTGGGCACCGGTGCGATGTTCCTGTTTGCGCCAGTGGCACTGGAGCCTCTGGCGCGGCTCTGCCAGCGCTACCAGCTCACTTCGCCGGCGGACCTCCTGGTATTCCGCTACCACAGCCGGGAGGCCGGCACCCTCGCCACCCTGTTTATGCTGCTCGGCCTTCTACCTCTGATCGCACTCCAGATTCAGGCGGTGGCCGAAACCCTGGCCCTGCTGTCGCGGGACAACATGGCAGCGATGGCGCTGCCTGACACAGGAGTAACCAGCAAAGATCTGGTCGCCTTTTTCTACTGTGTACTACTGGCGCTGTTCACCACTACGTACGGCGCGTCCCGCAAACGCCGGGCCGGTCTCGCCAGCGCCATGGCGCTGGAATCCATGGTAAAACTTGTCGCGCTACTCGCGGTGGGTTTCTACGCGGTATACGGGGTATTCGGCGGTCTGGGAGGACTCGATACCTGGCTCGCGCAGAACAGTGACATGCAGCAACTGCTGTACACACCGATCAAACAGGGGTCCTCTCATACCCTGCTACTGGTCTTTATCGCCACAGCCGTGGCAATGCCCCACATCTTCTATCTCAGCATCGCCGAGCGACCGGCCGCCAACACCCTGCGCGCGGCGAGCTGGGGGTTCCCTCTTTTCCTGCTGCTGATGGCGCTACCAATCTTCCCGATCATGTGGGCCGGCTTCGCCCTCGATGTGTCGGAGCCGGTACAGTACTTCACGCTCGCGGTCCCGCGCGCGAGTGGATCCGCCCTGCTCACGATCCTGGCCTTTGTCGGCGGCCTGTCCGCGGCCACCGGCGCGCTGATCATGATCACCCTGGCACTCTCGACCATGGTGATGAATCACTGGCTGCTCCCCGGTACCCGCTGGCAGTCGGAAGACAATATGTATCGCCAGCTCCTGTGGCTGCGCCGTACTCTGGTTACTGCACTGTTCCTGGCTGGATTTGCGTTTTACCTGCTACTGAATAATCGGCTGTCCCTGTCGGACCTGGCGATTATTGCGTTTATCGCATCACTACAGTTCCTGCCCGGCATCTTTGCCGTCATCCACTGGCCCCAGGGCAACCGCCGCGGCTTTATCGCCGGACTGCTGGCAGGAATGCTGATCTGGGCAACTGGGCTGCTGGTACCGGCGATGGTGGGCAATGGCGGCATCGGCATCCCCGGTACCGACCTGCAGGTGCGCCTGGGCATGGAAATCTGGCCACAGATCACCACGCTGTCCCTGTCCGCCAACGTCCTTCTGTTTATCCTGGTCTCCGTATTCACCCGCACCTCCAGCCTTGAGCGCTACGCCGCGGACCTGTGCAGTGACGACTCCATCAGTCAGGCGCTGCGCCTGGAACTGGATGTGCAATCCGCCGCGGAATTCCGCCTGCGCCTCTCGGAAAGCCTGGGAGCCGCCACCGCCAGCCAGGAAGTCAGCCGCGCACTGCGCCAGCTCAACCTGCCGGAGGATGAACGCCGCCCGTACGCACTGCGCCAGTTGCGGGACAAACTGGAGGCAAACCTTTCCGGGCTACTGGGGCGGGTACTGGCGGGCCAGATCGTCGACCGTCACCTGCCCTTCGTCACCAGCGACCTGCCGGCAAACAAAGATATCAACCTGATCGAGACGCGCCTAAGCCGCTACAAAAACCAGCTGACCGGCCTCGCCGCGGAGCTGAACAACCTGCGTCTCTACCATCGCCAGATGCTGGAAGAACTGCCCATGGCTGCCTGCTCTCTCGGGCGCGACGGGGAAATTCTGCTGTGGAATTATGCGATGGCCGACCTCTCGGCGGTCAGTGCCAGCGAGGTGATCGGCTCCAAGCTCGATTACCTCCCGGAACCCTGGGCCGAACTGTTATCCGAGTTTGTGCAATCTGCAGACAGCAGCCGCTTCAAGCAACAGGTAGACATCAACGGCAACAGCCACTGGCTCAACCTGCACAAGACCCGACTGAAACAAAGGCGTGGCGGCAAACACAAAGAGAGCTTTCGCGACAGCCGCAGTGATGGCCTGATGATTCTGGTAGAGGACATTACCGAGACCCAGATTCTTGAGCAGGAGCTGATGCACAGCGAGCGTCTCGCCTCCGTAGGCCGCCTCGCAGCCGGGGTCGCCCACGAAGTCGGCAACCCGGTCACCGGCATCGCCTGCCTGGCGCAAAACCTCCAGTTCGAATCCGAGAACCCGGAAGTACTGGAGACGGCGGACCAGATACTCAGCCAGACCCAGCGAATCAGCCGCATCGTTCACTCACTGGTGAGCTTTTCCCACAGCGGCAGTCAGGACACCGACAAAGCACCGGTCGACCTTCACGCCTGCGTGGAAGAGGCCGTGCAACTGCTGTCACTACAGCGGGACAAAACCCAGGTCACGTTTGAAAACCGGGTTCCCGCTGACCTGATCGCCCAGGGCGACAACCAGCGCCTGATTCAGGTATTCATCAACCTGCTGAGTAATGCCCGCGACGCCAGCCCTGACGGCGGTAACATAGAAATCGACGGGTATATTCGTGCGGGATTGGCGTGCGTATCCGTTACAGATGACGGCCCCGGCATTTCCGCGGCCCACCGCGATCGTATTCTCGAACCCTTCTTCACCACCAAAGAGCCGGGAGAAGGCACGGGTCTCGGCCTCGCCATGGTGTACAGCATCGTGGAAGAACACGGCGGCCAGCTTGAGCTGGTAAGCCCCGCCCACCCGGATACCGGCCGTGGTGCGCGCTTTATCGTGCAGGTTCCATTGGAAAAAGAGTCGCCGAAGTAGCACAAGAGTGAACGGTTTGTTACTCGATAACGGAAAATGCGAACAATTTTTAATCAAATTATGTATGATGGGTTGCAACGAAACGCCCACCGGGTAAAACTTAGCGGCCGCTGAACATTTTGTAACCAGGCGTAACACATGAGCCATATTCTGATCGTTGAAGATGAAGCCATTATCCGCACAGCTCTGCGCAAGCTGCTGGAGCGGCACCGCTACAAGATCAGTGAAGCCGGCTCCGTACGGGAAGCGACCACCAAGTATCGCATTACCGACTTTGACCTGATCATCTCTGATCTCCGTCTACCCGGAGCTCCCGGTACAGATCTTCTCAAGCTCGCCGGTGACGTACCGGTCCTGATCATGACCAGCTACGCCAGCCTGCGCTCGGCGGTAGACTCCATGCGTATGGGCGCCGCAGATTACATTGCCAAGCCCTTTGATCACGACGAAATGATTGCCACCGTGCGCCGGGTAATCGGCAAAGCGGAGCAGAATCGCGCCGCGGCTCCGGCCAACGACGACCGGCAGGGCCGCGCCATCTCCGGCATGATCGGCGACAGCCCGGTCATGCGTACGCTGTACAACCGCATTCATAAAGTGGCCCCCACCGACGCCACCGTGCTGGTGCACGGCGAAACCGGCACCGGTAAGGAACTGGTCGCCCGAGCCATCCACGAGGAAAGCCGCCGTGCCGGCAAACCTCTGATCTCCGTGAACTGTGCGGCCATCCCGGAAACCCTGATCGAAGCGGAACTGTTTGGTCACGAAAAAGGCGCCTTCACTGGTGCGCAAACAGCGCGCGACGGCCTGATTGCCGCGGCAGACGGCGGCACCCTGTTCCTGGATGAAATCGGTGAATTACCGCTGGAAGCCCAGGCTCGCCTGCTGCGCGTATTACAGGAAGGGGAAGTGCGCCCTATCGGTGCCATCGAATCCCGCAAGGTCAATGTGCGCCTCGTCGCCGCAACCCACCGCAACCTGCGCCAGCTGGCGGCGGAGCGAAAATTCCGGGAAGACCTTTATTACCGGATCAACGTCGTACAGATGACCCTGCCACCCCTGCGCGAACGCGGCAAAGATGTACTGGCCATCGCCGAACACCTGCTGGAAAAATTCTGCGCAAAAATCAACCGCCCCACACTGAAGCTGTCACCGGAAGCCATCCAGGCCGTTACCACCTACACATGGCCAGGTAACGTGCGCGAGCTGGAGAACGCGATTCAACGCGCGGTAATCCTGACCGAGGATCAGACCGAAATCGACCATCGCACCCTCGACATCGACCTCGATCTGGTACCAATCGAAGAAGCCGACCCGGAACGCCTGCCCCGCAGCAGCCTGCATTCGGACCCCCGCGAAGACCTCTCACTGGAGGACTACTTCGCCCGCTTCGTACTGGAACACCAGGAAACCATGAGTGAAACCGAGCTTGCCAAAAAGCTCGGGGTAAGCCGTAAATGTCTGTGGGAGCGCCGCCAGAAGCTCGGGATCCCACGTAAAAAGGCCCGCAGGGCCTTAGAAGCCTGAGACCCGGGCATCAAATTCCCGCAACAATGAAAAAGCCCGGCACATGCCGGGCTTTTTCGTTAGCAACTATTGATTACCGAGCCCAGCGAGCAAGAACCCGACCGGGTAGACGGCGACCACCGACCACACTAACGACACTACTGGCACTACCGGACGGCAATGCCGAAAAGCGGTATCTGCATTCTCCACCCCAACTGTTACCCCACCCACACCACTAAACCGTCGACCGATGAAAATTGGTAACAGTTGAAAGTGTTACCCAAAAGCCGGGGCAGTAACAGTCACCGTACCATGCGTAACGGAAAGCTGTATTAGCGCGCCACAAAAAAGTTCCCAAAAACACTAACTCATTGATTTTTAAGGCTTTTTAAAAGTTGGCACGCTATCTGCTTTGTATAGATCAAACAACAAGAACAGCCAAGAATAAAAATAAATGGCTGATGAAGCCCTAATAACAACTAACAATAAGCGGGCGAAACACAATAAGAAAAACGGCGAGGTCGACAATAAAAGCCTAAGTGACCACAACCGGAGCAAAAAACGACCAATAACAATAATAAGGTCAGAAATAACAATAAAAATAAATAAGAAGACGCAAATCTAATAATAAAAATAAACAATAAGAATAAAGAGTAATAACAAAAATAATAATTTATAGAAGACAACAAAAATAACGACAAGCACGTGACAAACTGACTGATTGTGCCTGGGAGAGGGTTTGCTGAATAGCAAATTGATAGCGCAAGGAAGCCGCTGCCTTCATACCGAATAAGAATAATTTCTTGATTTTTCTTTTCGCACTGCTTGGCTGGTACCCGCTTCGTGCGGGCCGGCAGCTGTGCATTGCCCCTTCTGTGTTAGAATCCGCCTCGATACAAGCTTGGAACCATCGTACAGCCTCACCGCAAGGAAAGGGCTGAGGTCAACACAGATAGCCGTATGTTTAATTCCCTGATCAGCACTATCAAACGCTGGCACAGCAAGCCAACCCAATCCGATTCTCAGGAGATGGCAGGCAGTGCAGCCAAGAAACCCCGCACTAAGTCCAAATCGCCCTCCAAGCCCCGACGAGTCGTCATTCCCCGTAACGATCACGCCATTTCCCGACGAGACATCAGCCGCGCCGCTCTCACGGTAATGAAGCGTCTGCAGGAAGCCGGTTTTCAGGCCTATATCGTTGGCGGCGGCGTGCGCGACCTGCTGCTTAACGGCCACCCAAAAGATTTCGATGTAGCCACTGACGCCACCCCGGAGCAAGCCAAACAACTGTTCCGTGGCGCCAGGATCGTCGGTCGACGCTTCCGGATCCTGCACGCGCGGATTGGGCGCGAGGTGATCGAGGTCACCACCTTCCGCGGGCATCACAGTGATGGCGAGGAACACGAAGCCCAGCAATCCGAACACGGCATGCTGCTGCGCGACAACGTCTATGGCGACCTGGAAAGCGACGCGGTACGACGGGACTTTACGGTCAATGCGCTCTACTACACCACCGACGGTTTTGAGATTCACGACTACACCGGCGGTATGGATGACATTGAGCAACGCCTGATCCGCATGATCGGCGACCCGGCAACCCGGTATAAAGAAGACCCGGTGCGTATGCTGCGCGCTGTGCGCTTCGCCGCCAAACTGGATTTTGATATCGAGCCGGGCACCGCCGCTCCATTAAAGGAGCTCGCACCACTGCTGCGGAATGTGGCCCCGGCACGCATGTTCGACGAGATACTGAAGCTGCTGATGAGCGGCCACGGTGTACGTACTTTTGAGCTGTTGCGCGAGCATCAACTCTGGCCACACCTGTTCCCGGACAATGCCGCACAGCTGGATAGCCCCGAAGCCCTGGAACTGACCCGCCAGGCGTTGCGAAATACCGATCAGCGGATTCGCAACGACCAGCGGGTTACCCCCGCATTCCTGTATGCCGCACTGTTGTGGCCAGCGATCAATTCCGAACAGCAGTTCCTGATGGACAAAGGAATTCCACCAGTCCCTGCTCTTGCTCAGGCGGCACAGAAAATTACCAGCTCGCAATTGGTGCACACGGCGATCCCCAAGCGCTTCTCCATCCCCATGCGCGAAATCTGGGATATGCAGTCACGCCTGCCCCGGCGCGGCGGTGAGCGCGCATTCCGCCTGATGGAGCACCCCCGCTTCCGCGCCGCCTACGACTTCCTGCTCCTGCGTGAAGACAGCGGTGAAATCCCCAAAGGACTGGGACAGTGGTGGACGGAATTCCAGCAGGCCGACGAAGACGGGCGCACACAAATGGTGCGCGAGGCGCCCCGAAATAGCCCGAAAGGAAAAGGGCGTGGCCGCCGCAACCGCGGCGGGCGCCGCCGCGGTGCGAAAAGTGGTGACAGCGCATCATGACCCGCTGCTTCATCGGTCTCGGCAGTAATCTTGAAAACCCGGCGGGGCAGTTGCGCTCCGCCCTTGATGATATTCATGCCCTGCCCCGCACCACATTGGAAAACTGCTCAAGCTTTTACACCAGTGCACCGATTGGCCCGGGTGAGCAGCCCGACTACGTCAATGCCGTCGCTCAACTTGAGACAGCGCTTGCACCAAATGAGCTGCTCGACGCTCTGCAGGCGATCGAACAGCGACATGGCCGCGAACGCTCAGTCCGCTGGGGTGCCCGCACACTGGATTTGGATATACTGCTGTTCGGCAGTGAAATCATTGATACCACCCGCCTCACGGTACCCCATCCGCGTATGGCGGAGCGTAATTTCGTGCTGGAGCCGCTGGCAGAGCTCACTCCCGAGCTGCAACTGCCCGACGGCCGCGACCTGGCAACGCTGCTCCGGCAGTGTCCGCCAAATCGGCTGCACAAGCTGTAGCAGCGCCAAACTCCGGCACTGAAGCCCGAAATAAGATAAAGGAGTAGCCCGGTGACAAGGTCTTCCACTTCGGATACAGCACTCGATTCCCCCTCAATAGAGCTGGACTTGCAGGGTAAAGACCTGCCGCGGTTTATTGCCGTTGAGGGCAACATCGGCGTTGGCAAAACGACCCTGGCCAAGAAACTCGCCGCCACCTTTAACTACGATACCCTGCTGGAGCAGCCGGAAGATAATCCGTTTCTGGAGCGGTTCTACCGCGACCCGAAAAGTGCGGCCCTGCCCACACAGCTGCACTTCCTGTTGCAGCGCTCACAACAGATCCAGGCCCTGCGCCAGAGCGACCTGTTCAAGCCGGTGAGGGTTGCCGACTTCCTGATCGAGAAAGACCAGCTGTTCGCCGAGGTCACCCTCGATAGCGACGAGCTGCAGTTGTACCGCCAGGTGTTCGATCACCTGACACTGGAAGCCCCCAAGCCGGATCTGGTGATCTACCTCCAGGCCCCGCTCAACGTGCTTCAGGAGCGTATCCACAAGCGCGGTATTGCCGCCGAGCGCACGATCAGCAACGACTACCTGGCCACTCTCAATGAGGCCTACACCAATTTTTTCCATTACTACGACGAAGCGCCGCTGTTGATCGTCAACTGTGCCGAAATCGACATCGTCGACAGCCACAAGGACTACCTGCAGCTGGTGGAGTACCTGCTCAACGTCAACAGCGGACGCCATTACTACAATCCGGGCAAATAGCCCGCGATTGAAAACAACGGTAACCAAACCAACCCGGCGACAAGATCGGGCGCACCAGAGATTAATGAGAATCAACCCATGCCATACGGATCCAGTGAACTCACCAAACCGATCACGGTACAGACCCTGCGCAAGATGAAAGCCGATGGCGAAAAGTTCATCTGCGTCGCGCTTTACGATGCGCCCATGGCGGCCATGGCCCAGAAAACCGGTGTCGAGACCGTACTGATCGGCGACTCTCTGGGCATGACTGTGCTCGGGTACGAGAGCACTATCCCCGTAACCATGGAGCAGATGATTTACCACGTTGAAGCCGTGGCACGGGGCAACAAGAAATCCCTGATCATGGGCGATCTGCCGTTCATGACCTACGCCACCCCGGAGCAGGCACTCACCAACGCCACTCGCATCATGCAGGCCGGCGCCCATATGGTGAAAATCGAGGGCGGCGCCTGGCTCGCGCCCACCGTTAAAATGCTCAGTGAGCGCGGCATCCCGGTCTGCGCACATCTCGGCCTCACCCCACAATCCGTGCACAAACTCGGTGGCTTCCGCGTTCAGGGCCGCGGCGACGACCAGGCCGGGAAAATTCTCGACGATGCCGTACAACTGGATGAAGCCGGCGCAGACCTGCTGGTACTCGAATGCGTACCGTCAGAGCTGGCTAAACGCATTACCCAAACCGTCTCGATGCCGACCATCGGTATCGGTGCGGGCGCCGAAACCGATGCCCAGGTGCTGGTCATCAATGACATTCTCGGTCTCACGGAAAAGCCACCGAAGTTTTCCAAGAACTTCCTGTTGGAAGCCGGCGATATCCCCGGCGCGCTGCGCAAATACGCCGAAGATGTGAAGAACGGCCGATTCCCTGATGACACGCACTCTTTTAGCTGAGGCAGCCACTCATGGAATTCAATGAAGTTTTGCGCGGTGCGCGGGAACATATCGCTGCGCAACAGCCGCTACAGGTTCCGGATGGCTGGGGCCAGGGACGCGCAACATTTGGTGGAATGGCGGCCGCCCTGCTTTATGAAGCCGTTGAAGAAGAACTGTCGCGCACAGTAGAGGGCAGTATCCCCCTGCGCTCGCTGACACTTTCTTTTGTCGCTCCAGCAGAAGTGGGAGAGTTGAACACCAGCGTTACCACACTGCGTGCCGGACGCTCGGCGGTCCAGATCGAGGCCCGCGCTACCCAGGGCAATCAGGTGGTCACTGCTGCGCTGGCAAGCTTTGGCAGACCGCGGGAATCTACCATCGTTGTTCGCCCGGCAGCCGCTCCGGCATTTCCCGCACCGCAGGATTGCGAGGCCCTGCCCTACATTGAAGGTATTGTCCCGGAATTTACCCGGCATTTTGATTACCGCATCGCCGCCGGTGGTCTGCCCTTCAGCGGCAATAGCGAAGCCTGTCTGGGCGGCTGGATCCGTTTCAAAAGCCCGACAGGCCCAACTGCCATCAGTCACCTGCTGGCACTGATCGACGCCTGGCCACCGGCGGTATTGCCGATGCTCAAACAGCCGGCACCCGCCAGCTCCATGGCGTGGACAGTCGAGATATTGCAATCAGCCCAGGAACAGAGCGAAGCCAACGGTGAGGACTGGTGGCAATATCTGGCCGAGGTGGACCAGGCCGGGGACGGCTATGCGGTTACCCAGGCCCGCCTGTGGGATGCCCAGGGCAATCTGGTGGCACTGTCGCGGCAAACGGTATCGGTATTCGGCTGAGCGCTAGAGCCACTTGTTCCAGCGAAACACCAACAGCTGGATAGCCACTGTCACCACCAGTAACACACTGAAAATCAAAAACGCGTGCGGGTTTTCGGAGCCCGGAATCCCGCCCACGTTGATCCCCAGCAGTCCGGTGAAAAAACCCAGCGGCAGGAAAATCGCGGCGACAATCGACAGCATATACATACGGCTGTTGAGCTGTTCGGATATCCGGCTCATCAACTCTTCCTGGGTAACGGCAGCCCGCTCGCGCACCGCATCGATGTCTTCGATATGCCGCAGCAAGCGGTCACTGACCTCACGCAAGCGAATGCGGTTGGCTTCGGTTACCCAGCCGACTTTCTCCACCATCAGCCGCGCCAGCGCCTCACGCTCAGGAGCGAGATAACGGCGCAGGGTAATGGTCTGCTTGCGCAGCATAGCTAGGTCAAATCGCAAGGTGCTACTGGCACCGGCCACTACCCGGTCTTCGAGTTCATCGATGGTGTCTTCGAACGAATCCACCGTGTCACTCATGCGCCACACCAGAAGGTCCGCCAGTTCCACCAACAGATCTGCGCAGGTTTCAGGGCCGCGCCCGGCATCCAGTTGCCGGCACAGGTCGCCAACCGATAGCAGCTGACGCTTGCGGGTACTGATGATCCGCGCCTCTTCCACCCACAAGCGGATGGATACCATATCTTCCGGTTGCGATTCAGGGTTGAGGTTTACCCCCCGCAGCGCAATCAGCAGGCCATCGCCGATACTCGTCGTGCGCGGGCGGGTTTCTTCCGTCAGCAGGGCTTCCGCGACCAGTGGCTCCAGGCCTGCGTTAGAACTGATCCAATCCCGCGCCACGGGGTCCGTATAGTCAAAATGCAGCCACAGGCGGCCATCGGATGGCGTCCAGGCCCGGGCTTCATCCCAGCTCAATGGCCGGCCTCCACCTTTGCCATCCAGCAGGTAGGCGTGAATCAGTCCGGTATCCATAACCCCCTCCCCTTGCCCGGGTTCAGTCGCTTAGCGCGACAATGTCAGACGAGCGGACGCCGATTCGCCGGCCGCCAGCTGCCAGCTATTGGCGAACGCATTGCCATGCTCTACACAGACAAATTCGCGGTAGTGATCGCCCACATCCGCCAACGTGGCCGCCAGGGCCTCACCAGGGTTCCAGGTAATCACGGTATGGCAATTGTCACTGTGTGCGGTGATCGGGTTGGCAGTGATAATTTTTTGCGTCGCTGTCGCATGTTCAAAAACCCGGTCCACTTCGCCGGGGAAGGTCTGCACGTCTTCGAGACGGCAGCGGGCAAAATCGAGCGTTTTATCGAGATATTCAACGCCGCCGAGCCCCTCGACAGCAACCGCCGCAATATCATCCACCGCAAAATAGGAGTGCAGTGCCCAGCTGAACTCCGCTGTCTGTGTCGAGGTATTGGTGAGATTAAGCGCGAATTCCAGCTCTGCGCCCAACAGCACGGACAGCTCGCAGGAAAAGTCGGCAGAGAAGAGCGCATCACCACTGTGCCGGTAAGTGAAGACCAACTTCACCCGACCATCAGGTTCCTCGCTGGTTGTCGCCAGCTCCCACAATTGATTGCGCACCAGCCCGTGCTTTGGCTTGCTCGGGTCGGTACGGTTTACCCCAAACCAGGGCAGGCACAGAGGTACACCACCACGTACAGCGGTTCCAGGTTCAAAGACTGCCTGCGGGCTCACCCACAGCAGGGGAGGACGACCCGCGGCGGCGAACTCCAGAACCTGGGCGCCCTGTAGCGCAATCACCGCCCGGCATTTCGCCGTTTCAACCAGTACTACATCCAGACCGGGTTTGCCGTAGAGCGCGCCGGTATCGGTGCGCGTGAGAAATGCATCTGCCGTCACTGAGAAAACTCCGTGTTGTGCTCAGGAAATTATGTTTGCGGAGGGAATGGTGCCACGAAAAGACGCTTCGTGGGACAGGAGTATCAATCTGCTTTGTTTACCTGTAACCAGTCAAAGCCTTCCTGCTGGCAGGCAAAGATACAATTCGCGGCCTTGGCACTCGCATCGGCCAGCACCTCACGGGCGCGCTCCAGGCTGTTGTTCTTCTCGCTGATATGCGCCACCACAAGGTGCTGCAAGCGCTCTGCGCCCACCCTCTCGAGAAATCCGGCTGCCTGCTGGTTGCTGAGATGGCCGTAGGCGCCACCGACCCGACGCTTTAACGAGGGGGGATAGGGCCCCTGCGCCAGCATTTGCGGATCGTGATTGGCTTCCAGCACCAGCGCATCGCAATCGCCGAAATGGGTTTCGACATGTGGGGTAATGGTACCGAGGTCGGTCAGTAGCCCAAGGCTGCTGCCACGGCTGCGAAACACAAATTGCGCAGCTTCCCGCGCATCGTGCGGCACCGCAACGGGTGTGACCTGAATATCCCCCACGACAAACGGCTGGTGGCCTTCGATCAGCACGACTTCCGGCAAGGCGCCTATATCGCGCGCGCGCAAAGTGCCCGGAGTCAGGTACACCGGCAGGCGATACTTGCGCGCCAGCGGCCCGACACCGGACATATGATCACTGTGTTCGTGAGTAACCAGGATGGCGGACAGCTCCGCCGGAGACATGCCGAGCCGCGCCATGCGCCGCTCGGTTTCTTTGATGGTGAACCCGCAGTCCACCAGCAGGCAGTGGTCGCCACTGGCGACCAGGGTGCCGTTTCCCTTACTACCACTGCCCAGGGAGGCAAACCTGATCGCCATGAATGATCAGATCAGGTTCTGGCGAATCGCCATCAGCAGTTCAGAGGTCTTGGCTCGAGACAGCGGCTTGCCACGGGTGTTGCGGATGCGCACCTCCATGACACCGTCCTGCCCATCACGCATGACCACCAGATAGCCGGGGATATTGCTGTCCGGTGCGCCGCCAACGCCTTGAATATCGCTAAACAGTGCAGATTCTGCCTGGGCAGACACGTCAATATTCGCCAGTACCTGCTGCAGACTGAAGGCATCGGCCGACTTGGCCAGTTTGTCTTCACCTTTGCCCGAACCCCAGCCGGAGAACCAGCCTTCGTCCTCGTCTGACAGCTCCCGCTCGCTATCGTAGGTTACGTAGAGAATACCGATATCGGAATCTTCTTTATGTAAACGATAACCCCCGGTATTCAGGGCGTGAGCCACGGTCGCCCAGGCACGGTTTTTAGCCAGATCAAGCGCGATATAGGGCTCTTTCCCCGCCGGCTCCATCACCTGTACTTTTACCTTGCTGCCGCCGATCGACTGCGCGACCAACGACGCCGCCGCTCCGGTAGAGTCTACCGCCAGGGCATTGGACATCTCATCGATCATCCAGCCTTCGCGCTCGGGGCTGCTGGACTGCGCCGGCCATTCCACCGGACCGTCCGTTGGCATATTCAGCGGCACGGCTAGGTGACGCACATGAATTTCCGTGGAGTCAGGTTGTACACCGGACTCCACCTGCAGGCGGTAACGGTCCTTGGTTTCCGGGTTGTCACCGAAGGTCAGCCACGCTGTCTCCATGGTGCCGGTGCCGGCATCGGAAAGCGCCAGCTGTAAGCCGGAAGAACGCAGGAAGTAATGCAGCTGCGGCCAGACTTCGTCCGGCGACTGATTGACCAGTACCCAGCGACGGTTGCCCAGTTTCTGGATCTTGACGCGATCCAGGCCCACATTGACCGATAGTGCCTGCGGGCGCGGTACGACAAAAGACCCACGCTCGACTTCACCACTGATCTGCGGCACCTCGTACAGCTCTTCCTGATTTTTGGTGCTGATACCTTCGGGCATCTGCAGCGGTGGCAGGCTGTCAGCCATCTGGTAGTCGTCACCGCGATCGCGGAAATATCCGTCGTTGCCGAAGATGCCACAGCCGCTAACGGCAGTGACAGCAGCGCACAAGAGAGCTCCGGCGGTAAATCTTGTCATTATTGGTACCTTATCGGTTCAGTCATGGGGTGGTGCAGTCACACCACCGCTGTATTTTCCTGCAGCCTTTCAGAGTACGCCGGCGCTGCGCAGAGCTTCGCGCACCCGTGCGTGATATTCAGGGGACAGACTGGTGAGCGGCAGACGAATTCCACCGTCGATACGTCCCATTTCCTTCAGGGCCCACTTCACCGGGATCGGGTTGGCTTCGACAAACAGTGCCTGATGCAGAACGTCGATACGCTGGTTGATCGCCCGGGCCGTTTCCGCATCACCGGCGATGGCAGCCTCGCACATCTGCGCCACGGCTGCCGGCGCGACATTGGCCGTCACACTGATGTTGCCGTGGCCGCCCAGCAGCATCAACTCCACTGCGGTGGCATCGTCACCGGAATAGACCGCGAAGCCTTCCGGCACTGAGTCAATCAGCTGGCGCGCGCGCTCGAGGTCGCCGGTGGCTTCCTTGATACCAACGATATTGCTGACGGAAGTCAGTCGCTGCACCGTTTCCGGCAGCAGATCAACGGCTGTACGGCCCGGCACATTGTAGAGAATCTGGGGAATATTGACGGCCTTCGCGACCGCCTTGTAATGCTGGTACAGGCCTTCCTGAGTCGGCTTGTTGTAGTACGGCGTTACCAGCAGACAGGCGTCAGCCCCGCACTTGGCGGCCGTTGCGGTGAGTTCGATGGCTTCTGTCGTGGAGTTGGCGCCGGTGCCGGCAATCACCGGGATGCGGCCCGCGACCTGATCCACCACACGGCGAATGACTTCCAGGTGCTCATGTACGTCCAGCGTGGCGGACTCACCGGTAGTGCCCACAGCGACCAGTGAGCGGGTGCCCTGCTCGATATGCCATTCCACAAGCTCGTGCAGCTTTTCCCAATCGAGGCCGCCGTCTGCATACATGGGTGTGACCAATGCCACCATACTGCCGGAAATCATTGCAACTCCTTCTCCAGCCGGCTACCGGGCCGGTCTGTACCGCAAAAAAATGAATGCGGTATGTTACTGAGCGTGCCAGTTCGATGCCAGCGCTAATAAGAGAGCGCAGCCCCAAGCCGTCCCGACACATCAAAAATGGTTATTTTTTGCGCTTTTTCCTGCGCCGCCGGCGCCGCTTGCCCGCATCCCCGTAAAAGCCTTCTTCGCCTTCCGGACGGGTCTTGAAGCGACGGTGAACCCACATGTACTGGGCCGGGTTCTCGCGCATACGCGCTTCCACGAATTGATTGACCAGAATTGCGTCCTTCAGTTCGTCTCCAGACGGAATTTCCTTGATCGGTGGGAACACCTTGACGTGATAGTGACCGCGTTCTTCGAGGCGGGTTACCGTGTAAGGCACCACCTGGGCACGCCCTACCCTCGCAAAACGGGAAGTTCCGGTAACCGTTGCCGCCGGAATCCCAAACAGCGGCGCAAACACCCCCTGTTTGATGCCGTAGTCCTGATCTGGCGCATACCAAACCGCCCGGCCGTTCTTCAATGCCCGCAGCATGCCGCGTACATCCTTGCGCTGGAACACGTCAGAATCCTCGCCGTGACGCTCACGTCCCTTGCGCTGCATATAGTCGTACACAGGGTTTTTGTGGGGGCGGTACATGCCATCTACCGGATGGCTCATGGCCATGAAAGCCGCACCAATTTCCAGAGTGGTGAAATGCATCGCCATCATCACCACGCCCTGCCCACGCTCCCTGGGCTCCTGCAGGTGCTCGAGGCCCTCGATGGTGAAACGCTTGCGCAACCAGCGGCTGGAACGGAACCAGGCCATCCCCGTCTCCATCAGTGCGATACCGTTGGAGGCGAAATTGCGCCGCAGCAGCTGCTCACGCTTTTGCGCGGACAATTCGGGGAAGCAGAGGGCCAGATTGCGATCGGCGATCACGCGGCGGGTCTTGGCCAGTTTCAGCATGAGATGCCCCAGGCCACGCCCGAGCGCCATCTGCCAGCGGTAAGGAAGCTGGGCGATCAAAAACCAAACGCCAAAGAGAAGCCAGGTGAGCCAGTAGCGCGGGTGCAACAAGGCTGCGCGAAAATGCGGTTTTTCCATAGGATGAGAATCGAGATGCCGCTGAGGTCAAGAAAGCGGCGCATTATAGCTGCGCCGACGGCAACCGGATACTCGCGCGCCAGAATACTTGGCACAAATGGTTGGCAATGCCCGGCAATCTGTGCAGATCAGTGACGAAGAAGTGCGTCCAGCTCGTCGACGACTTCGCACCAGTCCGAGTCTTCTGCGATGGCGTCATGTAAAAACTCACGCTGCCCATCGCTCCAGAAGCCCGCTTTTTCTAGCCTGTCCTCCCCCGCCAGGCGATGGCGGGCCAGGAAGTCCTCAATCGCATCCGCCCCGGCATCCAGGCCAAGCTGAGCAAAGAGATCCTGCAAAGTGTGGTGGCCGGTAGTTTCCATCGTTGTGTCACCTTGGAACTGAGTTGGCATCACCCTCGATTATAGCCTTCTGACGCCGATAGCCACTGCGCTCCCCGCCCTCCATCGCGAATTGAACGCCAGGAAAAACACTTGCACGACACCTTCGCGATCAGATTCACGGATTTGTCACAAGACAATTTCCCCTGAAACCTTTGTTGATAAGCTGGCAGAGCAATGCCCAGAAAAATAATTATTTCACCACGATGCAAGACAAGACGAGGTCTAGGCAAATATGAAAGGATTTCTAGCAAGAACACCTATTGCGCTGTGCATTTCTGCAACATTGTTTTCCGCTCACACACTCTCCCAGAGCACCGACGAGGCGGATATGGAGCTGGTGGAAGTCACCGGCTCCCACATCAAGCGCGCCGCCATGGACGGGCCGGCACCGGTTACCAGCCTCACCGCGGAAGATATCGCCAACACCGGGGTCACGGACCTGATTGGCCTGTTTGCAAAGATGCCGGTCTCTGGCCAGGGTACCTTCTCCACCCAGGCCAACAGCAGTGACGACACCGCCAACGGCGGCTCCAGCGTATCCCTGCGCGGACTGGGCGCAGACTCGACCCTGATTCTCGTCAACGGCCGCCGCGTATCTGTCAGCCCCTTCGCCAAAAACATCGACACCGCATTCGTCGATATCAACAACATCCCCCTCGCCGCCATCAAACGCGTCGACATCCTCAAGGACGGTGCCTCAGCAACCTATGGCTCAGACGCCGTCGCCGGGGTGATCAACATCATTCTCCGGGATGACTTCGACGGCCTGGAAATCTCCGGCAAGATCGGCGGCACCAGCGAAGGCGGCGGCGAGGAAAGTAATATCAGTATGGTGTGGGGGCATGTAACGGATGAGAGCAGCCATACGTTTATCGTTGACTACTTCAGCCGCGACGAAATCCTGTACGCTGACCGCAGTTACGCCCGTTCCGCAAATCAGGCGGCCCTTCGCCCTAACGACCCGTTTGCCACAGACTTCAGCAGCTCTGCAGGCATTCCCGGCACCATCGCCCTCGCTTCCGACCCCACCGTGCGCCTGGCAGACACATTCGGCAATGACGTCTGTGCCGCAGGAGATATCGATACCGCCAACAACCTTTGCCGTTACGATTACGCGCCCTATATGAGCATGGTGCCATCCACCGAGCGCGTCAGCTTCAACTACATGGGGCGCTACTCACTCAGCGCCAATGTCGAAGCCTTCGCGGAGATAACCGGCCAGAACTCGAAAACAACCGTAAAGGGCGCCGGTAGCCCGAGTTTCAATGAACTGTTTATGTCCGGCGACAACATCAACCATCCCTTCGCAGACGCCCCCAGCCACCCGTTTTACCAGCAAGACCTGACCATGCGCCGGCGCACCGTGGATATCGGCAACCGCCGCAAGGAAGTGGATTCCGACTACTTCCGCAGTGTACTGGGATTGGAAGGCGAGATCGGCACCTGGAACTGGGAAGCTGCCTACAGCTATATCAAGAGCGACGCGGTAGAACGCGGTGTAGACGGATTCCCCAATATCCGCCGCGTGCAGGAAGCAATCGACAGTGGCCTGTGGGATCCCTTCGAACCCTCCGCCAACAGCGCGGAAGCGCTCGCCTATATCGAGACCACCACCTCCCGGGTTGGCAAATCCACCACCCGCACCTATGACGCACAGTTTTCCGGCCCCCTGCTGACAATGCCCTCCGGCGACCTGATGCTCGCGCTGGGTGTGGAACACCGCAAGGATTCCATCAGCGACAACCCCGATGACCAGTTCCTGCGCGGTGAAATCTTCGGTACCGAAGCCACCCAGGCCAATGGCAGCCGCGACAATACCGCCGTGTTTGCAGAACTGGCCGTGCCACTGTTGGACACGCTGGAAATGCAGCTCGCCGTGCGCCATGAGGACTACAGTGATTTCGGCACCACGACTGACCCCAAGGTGTCATTGCTGTGGTCACCGCTGGATAGCCTGTCACTGCGGGGCTCCTGGGGTACCGCTTTCCGCGCACCGTCACTGGCGCAACTGGGGCTCGGCCGTACCGATGAATCCCCGACATTGGTGGACCCTACTCGCTGTGCGGCCGTAGGCAACGTCAACAAGGCCTGTGAGCCGCAGGAGTACACCGCTATTTTTTCCGGTAACCCGGAGCTCGGCCCGGAGGAATCGGAAAACTATAACCTCGGTGTTATCGTCAATTTCAGTGAACAGTTCACCGCCTCACTGGACTACTACCACTACGACATCGAGAACATCATCGATTCCGATACCCAGTTCGTGTTCAGTGCCTTCGGTAATGATCCGTCTGTAGTGGAGCGCCTGCCTTCCAGTGATCCCAATGACCCGGGCGAAGTGGTGGCCATTTATGACTCCTTCCAGAATATTGGCAACCTCACCACCTCCGGCCTGGACCTGGACCTGCGTTACGGTTTTGACACCGACATCGGCAGCTTCGGTATTTCCTACACCATGAATTACATGCTGGAGTACGAAGACCGTCGCCCGGATGGCAACGGAGGCTCACGGGTTAACCTGACAGAAGGAGACTACGAACTGCCACCGTGGTGCTGGACCGCTGCAGCAGACTGGAGTTACAACGATATTGGCGCGCGTCTGGCAGTGAACTATATCGACAGCTTTGAGCAGGATGCCGCCGTCCAGCAACCCGGCATGAGCGATATCGATGCCATGACGACTGTTGATACCACAGTGAATTACTTTGGCTTTGACAGCATAACCGTCACCCTCGGGGTAACAAATCTGCTCGATGAAGAACCGCCATTCGACTACGCCGACTTCATGGGGTTCACCCCGACCATCCACAGCGGCCAGGGACGTTTTGCCTACCTGTCATCTACTTACCGGTTCTGATCAACCAATAAAAAAGCCCGTCATTTAGACGGGCTTTTTTTATCTGCAAACTGGAACTTATGGCGCAGGATTCGGGTTTGCGTTGTGCACAGCCTCAATCGCCGCAAGCTGTTCGCTATCAAGCACAATACCGGCACTGGCAATATTGCTCTCAAGCTGTGCCATTGTCGTGGCACCGATAATATTCGAGGTCACAAACGGCTGCTGGGTAACGAAGGCCAACGCCATCTGCGCGGGATCCAGACCAAACTCTTGCGCCAGTTTCACATACGCTTCCGTCGCCTGTACCGCTCGCTCACCGGTATACCGCTGGAAGCGGTCAAACAGAGTAAGCCGCGCGCCCACGGGTTTCTGTCCGTGCAGGTATTTACCACTCAGGGTGCCAAATGCCAGTGGAGAGTAGGCCAGCAATCCACATTTTTCGCGAATAGCCATTTCCCCAGCCCCCACCTCAAACGTGCGGTTTACCAGGCTGTATGGATTCTGAATTGAGGCAATACGGGGCTTGCCCTTGGCTGCAGAAAGTTTGAGATATTCCATCATGCCCCAGGGCGTCTCATTGGAAACGCCAATATGACGAACCTTGCCGGCCTTCACCAGCTCCTCCAGTGCGTCCAGCGTTTCGGCAATGGCGATACCGTCATCATCACCATGCACATAACCCAGCTTGCCAAAAAAGTTGGCCTGGCGCTCCGGCCAGTGCACCTGATAGAGATCGATATAGTCGGTCTTCAGGCGCACGAGTGAGTCGTCACAGGCCTGCAGTACCTGCTCACGGCTCAGGCGGGGGCCGCCGCGAATATGGCCGACGCCTGAATTGGCCGCACTGCGGCCGGTGACTTTGCTGGCAACAACGACCTGCTCGCGATTGCCGCGCGCCGCGAGCCAGTTACCGATAACGGCTTCAGTCTGGCCATAGGTTTCAGGTCTGGGCGGTACCGGGTACATCTCTGCACAGTCTATAAAATTGACACCATTGGCAAGCGCGTAATCCAGTTGCTCGAACCCTTCAGCTTCGGAATTCTGCTCACCGAATGTCATGGTACCGAGGCAGATCTTACTGACCTGCAGATCCGTATTACCCAGTTGGCGCTGTTCCATCTTCACTCCCACTCTTTTGGTACAAACCGGTAGTGCCCGGTAATTTCATAGGAGAACAACATATCATCCAGAACGGGCCCCGCACCAATGTTATGTACGATCAGCGGGTTGCCAGAGACTGGAGAGATCCGGTTGGTGACAATCCCTATATGGGGAAGGTTACCCGGCAACATCCAGGTGACGATATCGCCCGCCCCATAGCCGTCGGCCGTTGAGCCGTTTGGCAGTACTTCGCCATGCCGTGCAAAAAATATTTGCAAGTTTGGAACACGGCGGTGGTCAATATTCCGGTCCGTTCCGGTGAGCCCCCAGATCCTGTTCGACGGGTACGCTGAAAAGCTTTCAGCCATATCCTCGTGAACCAACACCTGAAGATCGGTACCCAGGGCGCGATACGAGCGAATGACCACGTCAGTGCATACACCAATATTGCCCGGGACATCACCATTGGGATAACCAATAGAAAAATAGGAACCATCATAGGTTACGTTTTGCTTTGTCCGTTCAACCGCAGCTGTGACCAGACGCTCTTCGAAGCTCGGCCCGGCAAGGACCTGTGAGCAAAAAATAAAACAAAACAGAAATAGCCCTGCCATTGAAAGCGAATTCATATTCACTCCGCACAACTCAAGAAAAGTATACGATTAAACGCCCAAAAGGAGCCTTGGGGAGGGGGAACGCATTGAACCCAAGTACTCAAACATCATACGCATAGAAATACCAGGAACTTTTCCTGGCATTGACCAAGTCATAGAGCCGTTGGGCCTCGGTATTTTCCGGCGCCGTAACCCATTGCAACCTGGCTGCGCCCTTAATGCGGGCAAACGCACGGCAGTGCTCGATCAGCTTCCGGCCAACACCTCTTCCACGATAGTCCGGTAATACATAGAGATCATTGAGTACGGCTACTTTAGCGGTAATAGTCGATGTGAACGTAAGATACACTGTGGCGAAGCCCACAACCTTTTCCGCCTCCCGCCATACAAACTGACACCCGATATCGGTTTCGGCACCGAACCTTGAGAAAAAATCATAATTTTTCTTATCGCATATAGAGTCAATTCCGTAGAACTCTTGATATCTGCGTATTAAGGGTAAAAGTTCATTTAAATTCGATTCCGACACATCTTCAATCACGTGCCCGCCTATTCCCCTTAGCCGTCTCGGCTGTAGGATTCGTAGTACGCATTTGGTACATCCATATACTCCCTATTTAACTTTACGTCTGACTAACACCTGAAGTCAGCAGGAGCCTATAGCTCCACACATCTAGGTGCCCACTACCCCCCGAGGATAACCGCATCCGGGATTTCGTAGCGCTCGCTTCCGATGTTAATTCGGTTCAGGTCGCCCTCCCTGGTGGCGCGGAACTCGGGATAACCTTCCGCCTGGCTGGTATTCGCTCCGATAGGGATCCCCATGCGGAAATAGATGGCACGGCTTGGCCCCGCCGGGCGCTTGACGACCACCGTCGCATAGCCACCACCGGCACGGGCCACACCAAATTCGCATTGAGCCATCGGCTGCCCGGGTGACAGCGCGCATGGAATCATCCCTGCAGCATCGAACTTACCTTGCCCCGCTCGCAGGGCCGAATCATCTACGCCTCGCGCAACACTGCCATCGGGGGATACGGCGGGATCCAGATATTCCGCTGCGACAAAGCCTCTCGGGCCACCACCAAGCTGTTGGACATCACACCAGACTCGACCAGCAGATTGCTGGCAGCCGAGATTATCAAGGATCGTGCCCGGCTCGTACTTGCTCACTATCCGAGCGGAAACCGCCGGTTGCTCACGCAAATTCAATCTGACGGTAACTTTCCAGTTGCGGGGCCCGCCATGTTCGGGGGAAGCGGGCACCTCCTCGCTATTTCGAGAACGACCTGCCGACTCCCACACAAAGACACCGGCATCCGCCATGAGGCTCAGATACAGGCGATCGTCCTCCAGCAGGTAGCTCCGGACAAACCGGCCTTGCCTGGCAATTTCTTCGCCCATACTCGGGGGCGGGCAATGCATAGATGTGGTCGCGAGGGGGCCAAACTCGAAATTCCCGCTCTTGCGATCGCTACCCGGTTTTGCTGTCCAAATTCCAGTGGCTCGATTGCAGTCGAGCTGCATTGTCACGGTACCATCACCGTGAAATCGCATGGTATAGCGCGCCGGTACACTTGGACGTTTCGTTCCTATCGCATCGTCCATAGAGCGGAATTCCACAAAGCGCCATTCGGTATCTACTAGCGAACTCTCAGATATATCGCGGCCTGACACAGCCGATGTCGCCAACGCCAATAGGGTAGCAGCAACGCCGAGAAAAAATTTTTTCATGACTAGCCTCCGCTTTCTGTGGGCAACCTGGATGACCATCATCTGTAAGAGCCAAGGACGTTGCAAATCGGCTGGTTACGATTGTTCGTTTTTATACAGCCATGAAGCATGAGAACACGAACAACCAAAGTATTTGAAATCCGTAGCTAATCCTCTGGTGTAATCCAAGATTTAGTCTACTTTTATATGCCTTGGCAAGCGTAATCGAAAATATAAGACAACCCACGATACATAACACCGAGAACATACGGAGCCATAATGGGAAGGTGGAGCTTAATGCAACCGCAGCAGGTGCTATTAACAGAGAGAAAAGCATTACAACACCCGCCCAAGAATGGACCTTACAGTTGGATGATGGCTCCCTAGTATATGGGTCACTGTCCATTGGAAAGAAACCTGCGACCCAAGTGCCTAAACCATGAACGACTATCATTGATCCGATCACCACTTTACTTATTTCATTTTGCGAACTAAGCGCCACAAAAAGCCCGAACAGACAAAACATCAGTCCTAGTGGGTAATTGTTAATGATTGGTGATAACTTCCGCGTTGGACTATTTGCTGCCCCCAGCTCACTGCAGAATTGTTTTGAGTGGTTGTAGTTTGGATAAAAACGAGCAGCCAATAAAATGCCGACGACCAACCATACAGAAGCAATAGCGCCTACATAAGCCAACATTGAGCTCAAAGTTGAATCCCTCCCTAAAAAATAACGCCCGCGTTGCTTCCACGGGCCGTACTATCCGGCCTGCGTTTGTTAGCAAGCGCTACCACAGAAACCATTTCCCACGCTTACAGGGAATAATCGTTCTTCTCTTCAGCTCTTGTTGAATAATACTGCATGAATTCATACTGTATATTATTACTGCCGAAAATATACACATTGCGTCGATGTGGGTGCTCACCACCAGCGTGGTCTACCGGATAGACAGCTTCAGACAGGCGACTTACAAGTGAATTCAAGTCAGAAACCAATATCCCAATACGCTTAACTCCAGTCCATTTCTCCTTCCAATCATGAACCTGACCTAAGCCTCCCTCTCCGGACTGTACATTTCAAGCTGTATTTTCATGGAAATCTAATTGACTGCAGTTCGGCGGAGGGCCAAAGGTCCGGAGTCAATTGCCCGGCCTTTCTATGCGTGCCGTACCCAACCAAGGCTCAGGACGTACCGCGTACCTGAAGCTACCCTGGATACGGAATGCTCCGAAAGATCGGGACGAAAGTACTTTACTCTAGAATTCTCAAAAATTGGCGATTTGCATAAAAAATCCCCACCAGACTTCGCCCTTTTAATAACCACGTTCAACCGGTAGTGATTACCAGTTGTGACCTTGTCCGTATGGGGCGGAATTTCAGCGCCTTCCTTAAACCGGAGGATATAAAAATCGAAAGGAATAGGCCACTTTGAGCCGAGTATGAAAAACTTTTCATAGCCGGTGTTCTGCCTACCCTTTTCCCATCGCCATAATTTCAAATTTCATACTCTTTTGAGTTCTGGGGCTATCACGCAAACTGCCTGTGATTGATATAAGGCTCACGCACAGAGATTAGGCTAATCAATGTTCGGCCTCGTTGATAATACAGCCTTCACTAATCTGTATTGAGCTTTCCAGGCCTCTGAAGACTTGAAGACTATATCGCTACATAAATCAATCTCACTTTCTGGGCAATCAGATAGCTCGATGGATTCTTCACACTCTTGCAGTCGCCGCAAATAGGCAAGTAGCCTCTTTGTAGAAATCGCTTCCAACTCATTTTGAGTCAGCGGAGTTACTCGTTTTTGAGTCACTAGCTCAATGCCTTATAACGTCCACAGCAAGCGCAGCTTACATTGCGCGCGTTTTGCGCAAAAATTGGACCCTGGCGACCTGCGCAAAACGTGAAAAATGTAAGCTGTCCCGCGGAGGCCCGAAGGGCCGTAGCTTTATCGCCTGTGATTATTATATGGCCCTGCAATCAACCTTTTTTCTGCTTCTTGTAGAGCGTAGCTAAAAGTACGAGCATTATTCCCAAGCCGGCACTCATTATAAAGCCGCCCCAAAAATCTGAGCTCAATCCGAACGCAAAATTCTCACTATTTCCTCTCAAGATGACTTGACTAGAAGTTGTGGCGAGCATACCTATTACTGCTACCAAAGCGGCTTTATTCGACTTTTTCATGATGTGTGCAATCTCTTCCATTGAGTGTTGACTGACATATAACGCCGCCGGCAGGGGCAGCTTACCTTGTGCGCGTTTTGCGCGAAAATGGGAGCGCAGCGACCCGCGCAAAATGTGCACAAGGTAAGCTGTCCCGCGGAGGATCACAGGCCCGGAGCAAACTGCCCGGCCTTGTTAGTGTTTTTACTCTCCGTACCAGCCAAACCAACCATTTGGCTCTGGATACTTTTCTTTATAGCTTTTCAGGTCTACCTCTGAAGCGTACCTTAGATAGGGCCAAACATACTCCATTAAGTACGTTTCACCTTCCCCCATACGCCAGAATATATCGTTACTGGAATATCCTGGATATTTTTCCCACGGGGGCTCAGGTGGATTATCCTTTAGCTCCTTCTGGAACTTATCTTGACGATCCTTTTCAGCCTTGGCTTCTCTTTCAAGATGTTTTTCCCAGATCTCTTTACTCATGCCAACCGGCGGCTCTGATCTAGGCGAACTCATTGCGATTTCCGAAAAAAATATTGATAAAAATAAGATGATCGTTTTCATGACGAAACACTAACGCCGCCAGCAGGGGCAGCTTACCTTGTGCGCGTTTTGCGCAAAAATGGGAGCGCAGCGACCGCGCAAAACGTGCACAAGGTAAGCTGCCCCACGGAGGGCCGAAGGCCCGTAGCAAATTGCCCGGCTTTGTTAGGCATTACTACTCGCAACGGAGCACCAACGAGACTGAGTTTTGGCCATCAGGAAAGTCCTTGTGCGGCAAAGCTGTATTATCAGCTTGCCATTCTTTAACTACGCTTCCTGCCTCGCAAGAGATCAAATCACTTAGCCCCGCCGATCTAGCAATACTCCTTAAAGATCCAACACTGCGGGTATCGTGAATTACATTAACAATGGCCCCTGTAGGAGATCCATGTAAAGCATTCTCTGTGTAAATAAGCTCCATCACTACAGGCTTCTTTTCTACCGAAGCACAGCCAAACAAAAAAATTGTTGCCCCAAGAGTAAAAAATAATACTTTTTTCATGATTCAATTCTGATGCCTAACGCCGCCAGTATGGGCAGCTTACCTTGTGCACGTTTTGCGCAAAAATGGGAGCGAAGCGACCTGCGCAAAACGTGCATAAGGTAAGCTGTCCCGCGGAGGGCCGAAGGCCCGGAGCTTTACTGCCTGGCTTTGTTAACACCGACGATCCTGCGGGCCTCAAAGACCCTGGATTGTGCTACGGGCTCAATGTACTCGCAACTGTAAACTTGCAATGCATCTTCGTACTTTCCACCCATTACAAAGTACGTGATTCCGGGTTCAAACTGATACTTGCATGCGCAAATATCAGTGCTATTGGTAACTAGCTCTTTAGATACATTACCTTTGATAGTTTCTTTTACATCGAACTTTGCCTCTACTTAGAGAACGACCGGCTCAATACCCACTTCTTCATAGATTGTTTTTTGGACGCTCTTTACTCTACCCACGAAAACAATTTGTGCTCGGTCAATAGCAAATTCAAATGGATCTTTACCGTTGCTCTTTGCCACCAACTCATTTTAAGATTGCGTCCAGCATTTCGTGGCTAGAGCTGAAGAGCTAAAAATCAAAAGGCAGAAAATTACGATGTATTTCATGTGTTAACGCCCACGGCAGGGGCGGCTTACCTTGTGCGCGTTTTGCGCGAAAATGGGAGCGTAGCGACCTGCGTAAAATGTGCACAAGGTAAGCCGTCCCGCGGAGGCCCGAAGGGCCGGAGCGGGACTTAACCCGCTTTTGCACACACCTAATTGTTAGCAATTGATTTTACACTCAAATTCTTGAGGGGAAACGTACCCAATTGAAGAATGCGATCTCTGAGTGTTGTAGTAGCGCATATATTCGGTCACTGTCGATCTTAGCTGTTTCGCCGATTCGACGACCTGGCGCTTAATCCTTTCAGTCTTAAACTGATGGAAGAATGACTCCATAAAGGCATTGTCATTCATATTCTTAAAGCGATTCATGCTCTGACCGATACCATACCGCCGTAAGCGCTCGCGGTATTGCCCCGATAGATATTCGCTGCCGCGATCAGAGTGAAAGATCAGCTCCGGGTGGTGTCCGCGATTTCGTACCGCCCTATCGATGCTAGAAAGCGTCAGAGATACGTCTCTGCGATCACTCAGAGACCAAGAAACAACCTTCCTGCTAAAGCGATCCATTACTACAGATAGATACTGCCAGGTTCCATCTTTGAGCTTTATGTAGGTCACATCACCTACCCAGAGCTGATTCGGGCGCGTCAGCTTGATGCCCTCTATCTTGCATTGGATTCCGTATACATGCTTATACATACCCGGCCTAGCCGTGTAAATCCGTGATTTAACGGCTCTTAGGCCGTGATTTCGCATGATTCTCGCGACGCGCTTTTGACCGACGTGAATATCTCTCTTTTTAAGTTCCTGCGTGATTTTAGGGCTACCATAGCATCCATCATGGCGGTCAAATATTGACCTTATATGCTCAAATAGCTCACTTTCTTCTTGCTCTCGGTCTGATGCACCACGGCGACGCCAAGAGTTGTAACCATCCCGGGTGACACCATAAAGCCGGCACATCATGCTAATGCTGTGCTTTTCCCGGTGCCTTTCTATGAATTCGAAGATTTCCCTTTTTGTTGCAAAGAGAATTGGATGGCTTTTTTTAAAAGGGCATGTTCTTCCTGCAGCAGGTTATGCGCTCGCTCCAGCTTCCTGAGACGCTTCAACTCTGATTTAACCTCAGGATCTATCTGTATGTTTTTCTTCTTGGCCATGATCTCTCCCCGCCGCATCTCCATGCGCCAACGATAAAGCATCACCTCATGGATATCGAGAGCTTCAGCCACGTGCTTGGTCAGCACGCCAGGAATCTCGGATAGCGAGACTGCTGTTGCTTTGAAATCATCGTCGTAGCGGTTGTAGTGTTTTCTTCGTGCCAATTGACACCTCCAGACCAGTTAGATGGAGGTGTGTGCAAAAGCGGGATAGGTTCCGAGCATCCTGCTTGCGTTTGTTAGCAACGACTACTACAGAACCCGCTTTTCTGTGTTCACAGGGAATAGTCGTTCTTCTCTTCCGATTTTTCTGAATAATACTGCATGAATTCATACTGTATGTTATTGCTGTCGAAAATATACACATTGCGTCGATGTCGGTGCTCAGCGCCTGCGTGATCTACCGGGTAGCCGGCTTCAGCTAGGCGACTTACAAGTGAATCCAAGTCAGAAATCACTATTCCAATATGTTTCACTCCAGTCCATCTATCCTTCCAATTTTGAACCTGACCTAAGCCTCCTTCTTGTACAGCTATGTAGGACTCGTTATTTCCCACATGAAACCATCGTATCTCTTCTCCAAACCAATCCATTTTTCCCTGCCCGCGCACTGACCATGATGGTATTGCAGTAGTCAAGAAATTGATGGTTTCTTCAGCATCCAAAACTGAGATATTGGCATGTTCTACGTAGGCCATATTTATTTCCTTAAAATCTGCGCGAACTAAGATTGCTAACGCCGCGCTCAGCCGCGGACAATTTTGGGCGCTTTATGCGCAATAATGGGAGCGCAGCGACCGCGCATAAAGTGCACAAAGTTGGCCGTCGGACTGCAGCGCCTTGTTAAATGCTTGCCAATATATGGGTACGAAGTTTTACTACGCTTTCAGTCCACTGTGGATAGTAATCTGGATTACCTTCCCATAGCTCTTTAATTTCAGAATCATCTGCACATGTACGATCTAGAGCAGATAAAGCAAGATCAACTAATTCTTTATCAATTGCGAATTTCGAGCTCTTTATCCATACATTGAGCTCTTCAGGTATTCCGATATCCTTTGCTCCAAGCAAATGCGATAGAGTTGCGGCGGCAGCGATTACCTCTGCGCCATCATCGACTACCAAGTACTTTTTTTCAGAAATCGCCCTCTCAAAAGTGTTTCGAATAGGAGCTTCATCCGTGTGGTTTTGTATAGGCCCGATCCAATCCAAAGCCATATCATTTTCAAAGTAACCAACTCCCCATGCGCCCATTGAGCTTCTCCTTACTTATTGCATTTAACGCCCGGCTTTGGGGCGGACTTGGAGCTGCGGAGCAGCGGAAAGGCCGTCCCAGCCCCGAAGGGGCGATAACAGCCGCTTGTTATGTGTTTGCTCCAATAAATATGATAGCTAGTAGGCCAAACCAAATAACGGTACCACCTAAAAAGGGCGTAAAGACAGAAATTAGGGATCTTCTCCGAAAGCCTGGCCTTACTAAGGCCAATAGCAACCACAACAGGGAGACGCCATTAATGACACAGAATGTAAACCAGAACTCTCCGACATACCCTGGGTTTATTGATTTATTGGATAGAGCAAAGAATATTGAAAGGCCCACCAACCCCCACCCAACAAATTTAATACTTTGCTTGTAACTTATTAAATGCTCTTCGATTTCCATATATCTACTGACACATAACGCCTTGCTCAGCCGCCGCCGGAATGGAGCTGCTTTGTGCTAGCGTAGCGTACAGCACAAAGTGAACGGAGTGTAGGCGGTCGGATGCAGCAATTTGTTATGTGTATTCATCCGCCTCTTCGTTTATATAAGTCTGTAGGCTTTTAACAGTATCGAAAATAACACTTGATGGAAATTTGTCTGGAAACTGGTCAATTTTTCCATGCCAAACTAAATGCACACAAGCAAACCTACCATCATTAAGTTGAACTATAACGTCATCATTTGCATCTGTTTTAGCAATAGCTTCAGGCTTTAATTGCCATAAAGGATGCTTTGGACCAATTTCAGCTTCGATCTCTTTCTGTATAACAGCTTTAACCTTTTTATTGTCATTTACATGCCACCAAGGTTCTATCCAATTAATTTTTTCTTTCATAGCTAGAGTTGGACTCTGACAAACACATAACGCCCCGCACAGGGGCAGGCAAATAAGCGCAGCGTTTTGGCTGTCCCAGCGACCAACGGGAGCGATTGCTGCGGCTTGTTAAATGTTTTTGACATATGAAATCACCGTAAAAACTAGAGCTAGAATCGCTGGTATTGTGAATAATAACGGAAGCCAATAGCTATAGAACCTTGAATTTGGCAACTTATCTTGGAATACATAAGACACACTCGCTGCAACTGATGCTACCGGTGTGATTATGACAACAGCTATTAAAACCGCTGCCATCGACAGGCTAGCAATGAAGCCGCCAGCATTACCCATATCATCCTCAAGTGAAAATAAGTTCGAAAGGACAAAAAATGCCGTGACAACCATCACGGATATACATATGACCATGCATAATTTATATATTCGAGCTATCAAGTTTTCCGATGCCATGACATTTAACGCCCCGCTAAACGGCGAGCGTTAGCGAGTCCGGTGGAGGCCACGCTTTTTGTGGCCGGAAAGAATTTGAGCGGCTTGTTATGTTGCATTTAATATGGACTCATATTTGATTAGATGAATATTGTCCATTAGCTTTGATGCACTAATTAAGTGACGCCAAAACTCCTTTGAAGGACTTGGGTTATCTTCGATTACACCATCTAGCTCTTCCATAGCTAACAACAGTTCATTTGCATTGATATAGTCTAAGAAATCACCTTTTCTGTAGCCGTTATCAGACTCTACTGTATTGCTCGGAAGCAATTCGAATGCTGCCATCAATTCAGCCTCGATAAGAGCCCATTTTTCAGCTCGCTCCATAATTCACCTTGCAACATAACGCCCAGCGCAGGCGCAGCCAGTGCGGAGCGCGTTTTGTGTTAATGTTTGAGCGCCAGCGAGTAACACAAAAGGTGCGTAGCATTGGCTGTCGCTCTGCCGCTGTTTGTTATGCATTACTCGGCACGGACCTTGCCGATTACCTCACCACTACTTATTTCTAGGCATAAGCCTCCAGCGTAAAGGCAACCTTCTTTCACAAAGGGATCAGAGCCGTACGTATCTTTACCAATCTTCTCAATTGCTTCAGCTAATGGCGCGCCTACTAAATTTTTATTAGCAACAATAATCGCTTGATCCTGCGCCATTTGAGATGTGTCAAAACTTGCACTTTGGTAAGTTAGCGTGATTCCGTGATCAATTTTCGCAACCATGTACGCGACAAACCAGCCGATATTACTCAAAACCAGGAGCAAAATGAGGAATATTGGTCTTTTCAATTACACTCTACTCCTAGCGATGCATAACGCCCAGCGCAGGCGCAGCCAGCGCGGAGCGCATTTTGTGTTAATGTTTGAGCGCCAGCGAGTAACACAAAAGGTGCGTAGCGTTGGCTGTCGCTCTGCCGCTGCTTGTTATGTGCCTTTTGCATACTTGGCCCAGATTTCCAGTAGCTGTGCATTGCTTTTATTGCCGCCATCTAAGATGGCAAAACTCAGATCGCCCATATTTTCTGAATTTATATAATATTCTTCTGAGCCGACAGTGATACAGAGCGCGCCATCTTTCATTTGCAACTCTGCAGAAGACCAGCTTTCTGGAACGTCAAGCCTCGATTGTTTCCAGCCAGTTTCACTTGGCTCGAGGTTTTGATTAAGTTCCAGCATAAGACCGGTGCCAAGAAGTTTATGGGCCAGCTTCAACTCATATGAGATAGATTCTGGCTTCCAAAGTACTTCCGCTTTCACGGCAAGCGAAAAGATCATCATTAATAAGAGAATTACTTTCTTCATCGTGCTCGATCCTCGATAAGCACATAACGCCGCGCTCAGCCGCAGCTTACTTTGGGCGCTTTGTTGCGCGAAAATAGGAGCGTAGCGACTGCGCAACAAAGTGCTCAAAGTAAGATGTCGGCTGCAGCGCCTGGTTATGGC
>NZ_JAIVKK010000008.1 GCF_020524005.1 Microbulbifer aggregans
CCTGATGGGCTGCCGGAGCCCCGGTCGACTTCACGTTGCCGCCTGGCGACCCCGTCGAAGTGGCGCGCATTATAGCGAGCTTTCCGACCTTGGCAAGCTGCTTTTTTAAAATTTTCACAGAACAAAAGTCTTTGAAAATCAATAGCTTACTCACCTCCCACCACTGTCTCAGCAGCGATGAGGGCGCGAACTATACGTCCCTGCCTGGCCCACGGCAAGCACTTTTTCAAGAAAGTCACAAAAGTCTTTACTGCCGCAATTTCAGATTACTTCAGGTTCAAGTCTGGATACCTGAAGAATCATCAGCGGATCCCTTAAGGGTAGTATCAGCAGCGTAAAGTGCCAAACAATGGAAGGGGAAATATGAGGAACAACCGGTCAGCGAGGACCACTGACCGGTGTTAAGAAGTCAGTCTTTATCGCGCTCGGTATTCTCAGTGTTTACCGCGCTGTCAACAGTCTCGCTTGGCGCGACCGAACCAGCCCCGATCGCAGTTTTGCGCTCCCGAACGCGCCGCCAAACCCAATAAAGCGGACCGGAAAAGGTATATATCACTGCGAGAACCAAAAGCACCCTGGGGGGATCGATAGTCACCAGGCTAAAGACCAGAATGATCGCCAGCATCATGACAAAGGGAACACGGCCTTTGAAATCCAGCTTCTTGAAACTGCTGTAGTGGAAGTTGGACACCATCAACAAACCCGCAGCAACAGTAACCAGCGCTGCGACGATACCCAGCCCCGCGCCAACTTCGATTTCATGCCCAGCCCACACCATACTCGCGACGATCGCGGCGGCGGTCGGACTTGCCAGTCCGATGAACACGCCCTTGTCGACAGTATCTACCTGGGTATTAAAGCGGGCCAGGCGCAGGGCGGCGCATGCGGCATACAGGAACGCTGCCGCCCAGCCGAGCTTGCCCAATGGACCCAATCCCCAATTGAACACAACCAGCGCAGGAGCCAGGCCGAACGAGACCATATCTGACAGGGAGTCGTACTGAACCCCAAACGCACTCTGGGTATCCGTCAAACGGGCCACTCGCCCATCCAGGCCATCGAGAATCATTGCGGCAAAAATAGCAATCGCCGCCGCCTCGAAGTTGCCATTCATCCCCGCAATGATGGCGTAGAAGCCACTGAACAGTGCACCGGTTGTAATCAGGTTGGGCAGCAGGTACACGCCTTTCGCCCTAACTTTTTTACCGCTGGCCGAGACTTCCTCTTCGATATGCTCATCCACCGGCAGGCGAATCTCTTCATCAGTACGCGGGCTTTCAGCTGCCGGCGCGTCCTTTTTGTCGCTCATATAAGCTCCGTATCAGGTTGTTATGCCAGCGAGTGTACAGTGGGCGCAAGGCAAAAAAAAAGCGGCGGGGTTCTGCTTTCGCAAAACCCCGCCGCTTTTATCCTAGATCCGAATCAGCTGTTGCCTTCGGTCTTGTCGATGATTTTGTTTGCCTTGATCCAGGGCATCATCGCACGCAGCTTGGCACCAACCTCTTCAATCTGGTGTTCGCTGCCGATACGACGCTCTGCTTTCAGGCGAGGCTGACCAGCAAGGGATTCCAGCATGAAGTCCTTGGCGAACTTACCAGTCTGAATATCCTTCAGAACACGCTTCATTTCCGCTTTGGTTTCTTCAGTGACTACACGCGGACCGGTTACATAATCGCCATACTCAGCAGTATTGGAGATAGAGTAGCGCATATCGGCGATACCGCCCTGATACATCAGGTCCACGATCAGCTTCAGCTCGTGCAAGCATTCAAAGTACGCCATTTCCGGCGCATAGCCTGCTTCCACCAGGGTTTCGAAGCCCGCCTGAACCAGTGCGGACACACCACCACACAGAACTGCCTGCTCACCGAACAGATCCGTCTCGGTCTCTTCACGGAAGTTGGTTTCAATGATACCGGAGCGGCCACCACCGTTTGCGGAAGCATAAGACAGCGCCAGCTCTTTCGCGTTACCGGAAGCATTTTGGTACACCGCGATCAGGGTAGGCACACCGCCGCCTTCCAGATAGGTGGAACGCACAGTGTGGCCTGGTCCCTTGGGCGCGATCATAATCACGTCAACATTTTCAGGGGGCTCGATCAGCTCAAAGTGCACATTAAAGCCGTGGGCGAACGCCAGTGCGGCGCCCGCTTTCAGGTTCGGCGCTACCTGGTCGCGGTATACCGCAGCCTGGTACTCGTCCGGGGTCAGAATCATAACGACATCAGCGTCTTTCACTGCGTCGGTTACTTCAGCAACGCGCAGGCCGGCTTTTTCGGCTTTGGCCCAGGAAGCGGAACCCTTGCGCAGGCCGACAACAACATTGCTCACGCCGGAATCTTTCAGGTTGTTGGCATGGGCATGTCCCTGGGAGCCGTAACCGATGATGGCAACGGTCTTGGATTTGATCAGGGAAAGGTCACAGTCTTTATCGTAATAAACGTGCATAACTTACTTCCTACGTATGTGTGCTCAATTAAGTATTTGCCACCGTGAGAGCGGCGATTGATTCATTGCCTATCAGACACTGAGTACTTTTTCACCCCGGGCGATACCGGATACCCCTGAACGGACCACCTCCATAATGGTGTGCTCGCCCAGTGCCTGTAAGAAAGCGTCCAGTTTTTCACTGGTACCTGACACCTGTACGGTGTACATATTGCTGGTGACGTCGACAATCTGGCCGCGGAAGATGTCAACACTGCGTTTGACCTCATCCCGCTGGGCACCAGTTGCGCGCACCTTCACCAACAGGAGCTCGCGCTCGATATGTGAACCTTCGGTAAGGTCCACCAGTTTGACCACATCGATCAGCTTGTTCAGATTCTTGGTGATCTGTTCAATCTTGTGGTCATCCCCGATGGTCGTCAGTGTCAGGCGCGACAGGGTCGCATCCTCGGTCGGCGCTACCGTAAGGCTCTCAATGTTGTAGCCCCGCTGGGAAAACAGGCCAACCACTCGCGACAACGCACCGGGCTCGTTCTCCATCAGAACTGAAATGATTCTGCGCATTGTATTTACCTCCCTTTACGTCCGTTCCGTCTTGCTCAGCCACATATCCCGCATGGAGCCATTCGGCATGACCTGCATGGGATACACGTGCTCGGACGGGTCGACATAAACATCGATAAATACGGTGCGATCCTTGATCGCAAACGCTTCTTCGAGCTTGCCGTGAAGCTCGTCGCGATGCTCAATCTTCATACCCAGGTGCCCGTATGCCTCAGCCAGCTTGATGAAGTCCGGAAGCGACTCTTCATACACGCTGTTGGACAAACGTCCTTCGTACTGCATTTCCTGCCACTGCTTCACCATGCCGAGCGCCTGGTTATTGAGGCACAGAATTTTTACCGGCAAGTGATACTGGGTCGCCGTGGACAACTCCTGAATACACATCTGGATACTGCCCTCGCCAGTCACACAGACCACCTCGGCCTCCGGGTGCGCCATTTTCACCCCCAGAGCGGCCGGCAGGCCAAACCCCATGGTGCCGAGGCCACCGGAATTGATCCAACGGCGAGGCTTGTCGAACAGGTAGTACTGAGCAGTAAACATCTGGTGCTGCCCCACATCGGAGGTCACATAAGCATCCCCCTTGGTGATCTCATGCACGGCCCGGATAACTTCCTGCGGCATAATCATGTCGCCGTCGGTACGGAAACGCGGTGCGGTGTAGAGACCGTGGCGCTCACGCCAATCGTCGATCTGTCGCCACCAGTCCACAATCGCGGACTGATCCGGCATCTCATCTGCAGATTTCAGCATTTCCAGCATGTCACTCAGGACAGACTGGACGGTGCCCACAATTGGCACATCCGCGGTAATGGTTTTGGAGATGGAAGCCGGGTCCACATCGATGTGGATAACCTTGGCGCTCGGACAGAATTTGTCCGGGGTATTGGTAACTCGGTCATCAAAGCGAGCGCCCACCGCGAGAATCACATCCGCATGGTGCATCGCCGTATTGGCCTCAAAGGTTCCGTGCATACCGAGCATGCCGAGGAAGCGCTTGTCTGTCCCCGGGTAAGCGCCGAGCCCCATCAGGGTGTTGGTCACTGGATAGTTCAGGCGCTGAGCCAACTCGGTCAGAAGTGCGGAGCCATCACCCTGGACAACACCACCACCGGCGTAGATCACCGGGCGCTTGGCCGACAGCAATAAAGCCACGGCTTTACGGATCTGCCCGGTATGCCCCTTGCCAGCAGGCGTGTAGGAACGCATGCGCAACTTTTCCGGGAACTTGTACGGGAAGCGGTCAACCGGGTTGGTTACATCCTTGGGGACATCAATAACGACCGGGCCGGGGCGGCCGGTAGAAGCAATGTAAAACGCTTTCTTGACGACTTCAGGAATTTCCTCGGCGTTCTTGACCAGAAAACTGTGTTTCACGATTGGCCGGGAACAGCCCACCATGTCCGTTTCCTGGAACGCGTCTTCGCCGATTTTATCGGTGGGTACCTGCCCGGAAATCACCACCATAGGAATCGAGTCCATGTAAGCGGTGGCAATGCCGGTAATCGCGTTGGTCGCACCGGGACCGGAAGTCACCAGTACTACACCTGTCTTGCCCGTAGCACGCGCGTAACCGTCTGCAGCGTGGGTTGCACCCTGCTCGTGACGCACCAGAACATGCTTGATACCCTTCTGTCGAAAGATGGCATCGTAAATATGAAGCGCCGAACCGCCGGGATAACCGAATATCAGGTCTACCCCTTCATCCTGCAGCGCGCGAACCAACATATCGCCGCCGGAGAGTAATTCCACTTGAGCCCCCTCAATATCTTCCATTTTTAGGATCCGCATCATCCTATAACCACAAATCAGCCACGCGACGCGAAAGCCAGACGGCGATTCTAAAGGAAAAGCGAGATAAATATCAGCCTTTAACGCAGATTTCGTCCGTTTTTTAGGATAACTTCACGGTGACAGCAAACTGCGCGGATCCCGGCCGACAACCGGGCCGATTCCAGGGATCCAAGGCCTCCAGATGGGGAGGGCCTCCTCGACAGGAGTGGGCGGGCGGATGGCCCACCGGAGAGAGACAGCGACCCGCAGGGTGTTGCGGGGATATCTACTTAGCCGAGTGAAGGGCAAATTGTGCAGCTTGTACCCGGAGTGTCAATAGTCTGGGCAGTCACATACTTCTATTCCCGGCATAAACAAAAGATTTATCCGGTATGCCCGTACAAATTGTTAACTGGGTTGCTAGATCCCTACCTTCCACCGTTACAATGCCAGTACGGCAGCGTCCGCCAACAAATAGAAGAATCACGACAACACAAGGTAGTTCCCATGCGCATCCTGTTCGCAACCCTGATTCTGGGGCTTGGCCTAGCGGCATCCACCCATGCAGATGGCATTTACCGGTGGGTGGATGAAAATGGCGTGGTGCACTTTGGCTCACAACCGCCCAAGGCAAAGCAGGTCGAAGTTATCAAGGAACCCAAGTCTGCGCGCTACAAACAGTGGCAACAGGCACAGGATGCACTGGTCGAACAGAAACAAGTCTCGACTGACAGCCAGGTAGAGAAAGCCCCGGCGCCTGCAGCAAAAAGTGAAGAGCAGCAACAGTCGGAGCAAAACCGGGCTGAGTTGGCAGCCCAGGCTCAGCGCTGCGCCAGTGCCCAGCAGCGCTTACAGGAACTGCACAGCCACCCCCGCATACGGGAAGTCGATGCCAACGGAAACTACCGGATGCTGCCGGAAGAAGAGCGCCAACAACGTATTCAGCAAGCCAAGCAGGTTATACAAGACAACTGCTGATACCGGAAAGCGCGAAGGTCCGTACGATCTTCGCGCTCCACCACTCCCCTCTAAATCATTCTCTACATCCGCCCGCTACACTCCACCTCCCTTCTCCACAGGCTTCCGGGTAGTAGCCTGATCCGTAGCTGCCGCGTAGTCCCGCCCGAGATACAGATACATCGCCGGAACCACGAACAAAGTAAACAATGTGCCGATCGTCATACCGGTGGCGACGACCAACCCCATGGCAAAGCGCGCTCCCCCCCCAGGGCCAGCCGCAACCAACAGGGGAACCATCGCCAGGACCAGGGAGGCGGTGGTCATTAGAATTGGGCGCAACCGGATAGAAGCGGCTTCCTCGATCGCCTCGCGCTTACTCCTCCCCTGCAGTTGCAACTGATTGGCAAACTCCACGATCAGGATACCGTGCTTGGAAATCACACCAATCAATGTAACCAACCCTACCTGGGTGTAAATATTCAAAGTGGTGAGGCCAAGACTGACGAAGATCATCGCCCCACAAACACTCATCGGTACCGTAATCAGCATAATCAGTGGATCACGCCAGGATTCGAACTGCGCGGCCAGTACCAGGTAAATAATGATCAAGGCAAAAAAGAAAGTCAGGACCAGCTCCGAGCCTTCGTTTTTAAATTGCCGCGACTGGCCCGAGTAATCCGTTGAGTATTCACGTGGCAGTACTTCGCCGGCCGCAGACTCGAGTACGCTGAGCGCTTCCCCGAGGGTGATTCCCGGGCGCGGAACCCCGGATATAGTGACGGCATTCAATTGCTGGAAGCGTTTCAATTGCTGCGGCTCCACGGATTCCCGAATCCGTACCAGGGTGGAGAGCGGCACCAGGTTGCCATCGCCGGCACGAATGTAGTACTGCTCAAGCTGATCGCCGGTCAAGCGCTCAACCCGCTCCACCTGTGGAATGACTTTGTAACTACGGTTTTCCAGGGAAAAGCGGTTGGTGTAGGCACCCGACAACATGGCCCCTAGCTCGCGGGCGAGATCGGCCATATTCACACCGATGGACGCGGCCTTGTCACGATCAATCACCACCGACAAACGGGGCTTATCGAGTTTCAGGTCAGAATCGAGAAAAATAAATTTCTTGCTGGCAAGCGCGCGCCCCATGATCTCCGCAGAAAAACCCGCAAGGTTGACCAGAGGCTCAGTAGAGCCGATCACAAACTCCACCGGCAAACGTCCACCGACGGTAGGCAGACTGGGTGGTACCACGGTTGCCACTTTTAATCCGGCAATTTGCGCAACCTCGCCGGCAATCAGCTGCTGCATCTCCTGGGTACTTTTGTCCCTATGCGTCCAGGAAGAAAGTACGAAGCCCGCGATTGCGCTGTTGGTGCTATTGCCAGCACCGCCCACACCATTCAGCAGGAAGAGGTTCTCCACTTCAGGATGGCGATCCTTGATAGCGTTGATCTGATTGGTGTACTGCTCCACGTAATCGATCGTGGCAAAGGAGTCCGCACTGGCAATACCCAACACGAAGCCGCGGTCCTCTTTCGGCTCAAGTTCGGAAGGCGAAGATACAAAAAGGAAGTAGCAGCTTGCCAATACAATCAAACCGAACACCAGGATCACCAGACGCTCATCCAGGGCACCGTGCAACCAGCGTCGATAGCCAGACTGCATCCCGTCGAGGCGTCGCTGCAGCCAGACTTCAAATCGATTGCCGCGCTCGCCATCACGGGCCCGCAAAACTTTGGCAGCCATCATCGGTGACAGGGTCAGTGCGACTACGCCCGATAGTAATACCGCGCCAGCCAGTGAAAAGGCGAACTCGATAAACAATGTGCCTGTCAGACCACCGAGAAAACCGATGGGCAGATATACCGCTATCAACGTGGTGGTCATCGCGACCACCGGCCACGCCAGCTCGCGCGCCCCCTTGATCGCGGCATCCAGTGGCGACATCCCCTCTTCAATATGCCGGTGTACGTTTTCCAGCACGATGATCGCGTCATCCACCACGATGCCGATGGCCAGCACCATCGCCAACAGGGTCAACAAATTGATGGTGAAGCCCATCAACAACATCAGGAACAAGGCTCCCACCAGAGAGAGCGGAACTGCTATTGCCGGAATGATCACACTGCGCAGGGAACCGAGAAACAGGTAGATCACCACGATCACGATCACGACCGCTTCCGCGATGGTTTTCACCACTTCGTCAATGGAGTCCTGGATATACTCGGTGCTGTCATAGGGTATTTCTCCCAGCATGCCCTCCGGCAGCTGTGGGAAAATTTCATTGCTCAACAGGTCCCGCACGTCGGCAATCACATCCAGCGCATTGGCATCCGGCGCGACTTCGACCGCGACGAAGGTTGCCGAGCGTCCATTGAAGGTCACCGAGGTATCGTAAGATTCGGATCCCAGTTCAACCTCGGCGACATCCTGCAGGCGTACAAGCTGATCACCATCGGCACGGACCACCAGCTCCCGGAACTGCTGCTCAGAGGCAATATCCGTATCTGCACGGATATCCATCGCCACCCGCGTGCCCTTGGTACTTCCCACCGCAGCCAATACATTGTTCTGGCGCAGGGCGCTGCTGACATCCCCCGGCGTAACTCCCAGCGCAGCCATTTCCGCAGGCTTGAGCCAGATGCGCATGGCAAAAGTACGATTGCCGAGTAACTCTGCCCGCTGAACCCCCGCCACGGTAGATAGCTTGGGTTGCACGACCCGGGTGATGTAATCGGTGATCTGGTTGTTATCGAGCAGGTCGGAGGAAAAGGACAGGTACATAGCTGCGATAGTTTCACCTATCGCCAGATCGACGGTTGGATCCTCGGATTCCACAGGCAGATCGCTGCGCAGCTTGTTCACTTTGGCCACGACCTGTGTGAGCACTTCATTGGGATCGTAGTCCAGACGCACATACGCCTGAATTACCGAAATTCCCTGCACTGTGGTTGATACCAGATAATCCAGGCCATCCGCGCTGGCAATTTCCTGCTCCAGCGGCGTGGTAATAAAACCCTGTACCAGATCCGCGTCAGCACCGACGTATACAGTACTGACGGTGATTACTGCATTTTCAAGTTCGGGGTACTGACGCACGTTCAGCTCGACCGCGGAACGCAGCCCGAGCAGAAATATGAACAGGCTGACCACGCTGGCCAGCACCGGCTTGCGAATAAAGATTTCGGTAAAGTTCACGCAGACATCCCTGTCAGCATTGCCCACCAGGCCTGGATTCCGATTCGAGCGGCTAACTGTTATCCGGTTGCGGATTCTTTTGCTGGGGTGGCGGGTTTTCATTGTTGACGATAACGGCGCCTTCATTGCGCAGTTTCAACAATCCGCTGGTCGCCACCAGCTCACCGCCCTTGAGCCCCTCGACAATTTCGATCAGATCCCCACGCTCTTCACCGGTTTTTACAAACCGTTTCATGGCGATCAATTCAGGCGCTTTCGCCGGGTCGGAGCCGGCGGCCGGTTTTTGGATCACAAACACTGCATTGCCGTAGGGCGCAAAGCTGATTGCCGTTCGCGGTACTACCAATACATCGCGGGACTTCTCCACCTTTACCACCACGTCGGCAAACATCCCCGGGCGCAACCGTAGCTCGGCATTCTCAAGGGTCGCCTGTAACAGAAAGGTGCGATTGCGAGGATCGATGGCAGGATTAATCGCGGTGATGCGACCATCAAATTGCTGCCCGGGAATGGCAGGTGGAGAGGTCATGATCGACATACCTTCCCGCACGCGGGAAAAGTCCTGCTCCGACAACGAAAAGTCTACGTAAATCGGGTGCAGCTGCTGCAGGGAAACCACCGCATCCCCCGGCGCGACATTCTGGCCGAGATCTACCTGGCGAATTCCCAACTGCCCGGAAAACGGTGCGTGAATACTGCGCTCACTGATGGTGGCATGCTGCACCGCAAGGTTCGCGATGACCTGATCTAGAGTGGCCTGGGCGCGATCCAGTTCCTGCAGGGTTGCCACGCCTTTTTTATACAGGGCGGAAATGCGTTTGAAGTCCCGCTCGGCGAGTCGCCGCTCGGCTTCCAGTACCTGAACCTGGGCCGTTTGCGGCGCGGCGGTGAGCTCCATCAGCAGGTCCCCTTTTTTGACCTGCTGACCGGATTCAAAATAGATCGCCTTGACCTCACCCTGGGCCTGGGTGGTGACATCCACACCATTCACTGCGCGCAGACTGCCCACAGCACTGAGAATGACCTGCCAGCGCTGACGCTCAGCAGGCGCTGAGGTAATCGTGGCGGGCGGCAGGGACATGTTGTCGAACACTTTGTTCATCATGTACTTGCCGAACATCTTGAAACCGAAAATACCGCCGAATACCAGCAGGCAGCCCAGCAGCATCCACAGCATGCGCCGGTTAAATATCTGCCTTGCCAGTGTCATACATCAGTTCCATTGATCTCCGCACGTCCGTGTGCAAGATTCGCTAATCCAGCTATTTGTGGAAAACGGCTTTATCGCCTTCCAACGCCGCGTGAATGGTATCTCCGGGGACGAACTTTCCAGAAAGCACATCCTGTGCCAGCGGATTTTCCAGCCACATCTGTATCGCGCGCTTAAGCGGGCGCGCGCCATAGACCGGGTCGAAACCAACATCGGCCAGTTTGTTCAGCAGTGGCTCTGCCACCTCCAGCTTCAGGTCCCGGTCCGCCAGGCGTTTGCGCAGGTTCTGCAGCTGGATTTCCGCGATAGAGCGCACTTCGGCACGATTCAGCGGGTGGAATACCACCACTTCATCAATGCGGTTTATAAACTCCGGTCGGAAGTGCTGCCCTACTACATCCATAACAGCCGCTTTCATCTGCCGATAGTGAATTTCGCTATCCACCTCGTCGTCATCGCGGGCACTGGCGTACTTCTGGATCAGGTCCGAACCCAGGTTGGAGGTCATCACCACCACCGTGTTGCGGAAGTCCACTGTGCGTCCCTGCCCATCGGTCAGGCGACCGTCCTCGAGCACCTGCAGCAGAATATTGAATACATCCGGGTGCGCTTTCTCGACCTCGTCCAGCAACAGGACCGAATAGGGCTTGCGGCGCACCGCTTCGGTCAGGTAGCCGCCCTCTTCGTAGCCGACATAGCCGGGGGGCGCGCCGATCAGTCGGGCAACGGAGTGCTTCTCCATAAATTCCGACATATCGATACGCACCATGGCGTCTTCGGTATCAAACAGGAACTGCGCCAGCGCTTTGCACAATTCAGTTTTGCCCACACCGGTAGGGCCGAGAAACAGGAAAGAACCGTTGGGACGATTGGGATCCGCGAGTCCGGCGCGGGAACGCCGCACCGCATTGGCCACCGCCTCGACCGCTTCGTGCTGGCCGATCACACGGTCGTGCAGGGCGCCTTCCATTTTCAGCAATTTTTCCCGCTCGCCTTCGAGCATTTTGGACACAGGAATGCCGGTCCAGCGGGAAACCACTTCCGCCACCTCCTCGTCGGTGACGCGGTTGCGCAATAGCTGGTTGTCACTGGTGTCCTGACTTTCCGATGCCAGTTTGAGCTGCTCTTCCAGCTGCGGAATCACCCCGTACTGCAGTTCCGACATCCGGGTCAGGTCACCGGCCCGACGCGCCGCGTCCATATCCAGTTTGGCCTGCTCCAGCTTGTTTTTGACATCAGCACTGCCGGCGAGCTTGGCCTTTTCCGCCTTCCAGATTTCTTCCAGATCGGCATATTCTTTTTCGATCTTGTCGATATCCTCTTCCAGCTTGTCCAGACGCTTTTTCGCCGCTTCATCGTCCTTGTCTTTCTTTACTGCTTCACGCTCGATCTTGAGCTGGATCAGGCGACGTTCAAGCTTGTCCATCTCTTCCGGCTTGGAATCGATTTCCATGCGGATCCGGCTGGCGGCTTCATCGATCAGGTCGATGGCCTTGTCCGGTAACTGGCGGTCGGTAATGTAACGCTGGGAAAGCTTGGTGGCGGCGATAATCGCCGAGTCGGTGATATCCACACCGTGGTGCACCTCGTAGCGCTCTTTGAGGCCCCGCAGGATCGCAATCGTATCTTCCTCGCTGGGCTCATCCACCAGCACCTTTTGGAAGCGGCGTTCCAACGCTGCATCTTTCTCGATATATTTGCGGTATTCATCCAGCGTGGTGGCGCCCACGCAGTGCAATTCACCGCGGGCCAGCGCGGGCTTCAACATATTGCCCGCATCCATAGCACCTTCGGCCTTGCCGGCACCGACCATGGTGTGCAACTCATCAATAAACAGAATAACGCGGCCTTCCTGCTTGGAAAGCTCGTTCAATACCGCTTTCAGTCGCTCTTCAAATTCACCGCGGAACTTGGCTCCCGCGAGTAATGAGCCGAGATCCAGAGACAGCAATCGCTTGTCCTTCAGGCCCTCAGGTACCTCACCGTTCACAATACGCTGGGCCAAGCCCTCGACAATGGCGGTCTTGCCCACGCCGGGCTCACCGATCAGTACCGGGTTATTCTTGGTGCGACGCTGCAGTACCTGGATAGTCCGGCGAATTTCATCGTCGCGGCCGATCACTGGATCCAGCTTGCCCGACTCTGCGCGCGCAGTGAGATCCATAGTGTATTTGTCCAGCGCCTGGCGGGCTTCTTCGGCCTGCGGGTCGTTGACCTTTTCATCCCCACGAATCTTGGTGATCGCATCTTGCAGGTGTTTCAGGTCACCGTGTGCGTTAAGAATCTTGGAAACTTCACCGGCTGCCGGATCAAATGCGGCCAGCAATACGGTTTCACTGGCAATAAAGCTGTCGCCATTTTTCTGCGCTTTTTTATCCGCGAGATTGAACAGCCGCATCAGCTCTTGCGACATGCCTACGTCACCGGTAGGCGTACTGACGGTGGGCAGGTTATCGAGGCGCTTGGCGAGATCGTTACGCAGGCCGTTGATATTGAATCCGGCCTGGGAGAGAAACGCAGACGTGCTGCCATTGGACTGATCCAGCAGAGCCTGCAGTAAATGTTCCGGGTAAATCTGGTTGTGGTCACGACCCACAGCAATGGATTGCGCGTCAGCAATGGCGGCTTGCAGCGGGTTGGTCATCCGATCTATACGCATTATTTATTACCCTCTCCTGATCATTGGCGCGCCGGAAGGGAATATAGGCGACGCGCGGTAACGCAATGACGAATACAGTCTAGTGCTGTTCCGTAATTTGCGGGCGGAAGGAGGGTTTTCAATACCCCCTCGAAAAGAAGGGGTATTTAATCGAATCCGGGAAGGTGGGAAGAAACCACCTGGGAAGGTTTCAGGTCCTGCTGGCAGGAGGCCACAGGATCATTCAAACCAGATAAGAGAGGCCATACGACCAGTGTCGCCATCACGCCGGAAGGAAAAGAACTCTGATTCTTCGGTGACCGTACAACGGTCACCGCCATAGATTTCCGTAACACCCAGCTCGCTGAGCTCCGCGCGCCCCAGTGCATAGATATCGGCGAGGAAGTGCAATGGCTTTTTAGAATGAGGTACAAAGCATTTGGCAATCGCCTCCGCATGATCCTCACTCATCGTCGACTCAAACGCCGCCTCCAACACATCCACCCCACACTCGAATGTCTGTGGACCAATCGCCGGACCAAGCCACACCAGTAGATCCTTCGGTGCGCTCTGCATCGCATTGATCGTTTCCCGGATCACCCCTCCGGTAAGACCGCGCCAGCCGGCGTGAATCGCGGCAACTTCGGTACCCGCACGATTGCTGATCAGCAGAGGCAGGCAATCGGCAGTCAGCACCGCACACACCACACCGGTCTCAGTGGTAAAGCTGGCATCCGCGGTACGCACTATGCCATCGGCTTGCGCGACCACGGCCTTGTCACTGTGAATCTGCTCCAGCCACTGTGGTGTATTCGGCAAGTTCAATTCATCCGCCAGCTGCGCCCGATTGGCGGCAACGGCTTCCGGATCGTCGCCCACATGATCGGCAAGATTGAATGCGGCATAAGCGCCCTTGCTATGACCATCTTTACGCAGGGTAAAGAATGCGCGCACATTGGCCGGTACGGGCCAGTCAGGTATCAGAAAGTGTTCGGCAGCCATATCGTGTCCTGTTATCGGGAAGATGCCCGGATTCGATCAATCATTGTCGTCCCGCAGCAGCTGAATGAGTTGCAGCATATCCTCAGGCATTGGCGCCGACCAGTGCATCGGCTCGCCAGTCACAGGATGGTACAGCGCCAGCTCCGCGGCATGCAGGGCCTGACGGGGAAACTGTTGCAGCGCTGTAATCAACTCCGGGTAGGCGCCGGGCGGCAGCTTGCTGCGACCACCATAAAGCGGGTCACCCACCAGTGGATGGCGAATATGCGCCATGTGTACTCGAATCTGGTGTGTACGCCCGGTCTCGAGCTGACAGCGAACCAGAGTCTGCGCACGGAAGCGCTCCTGTAGCCGGTAGTGAGTGATTGCTTCCTTACCACCAAAATCCAGCACGGCCATTTTCAGGCGATTGGTACGATGCCGACCAATGGGCGCTTCTACCGTACCGCCACCACTGAGGGTGCCCTGAACAATGGCATCGTACTGGCGATTGACCGTCCGCTCTTTGAGCTGATCGACCAGGTCCACCTGCGCCGGCAGGGTCTTGGCAACCACCATCAAGCCTGTGGTGTCCTTATCCAGCCGGTGGACGATACCCGCGCGGGGAATATTCTGCTGCCCGGGGCAATGTGCCAGCAGGCCGTTCAATAATGTGCCGTCCGGATTGCCCGCGGCGGGGTGTACCACCAGATCGGCGGGCTTGTTGATCACCAGCAGGTGGTCATCTTCGTAAACGATGTCCAGGTTCATGTCCTGGGGCTGCCACTCTCCCTGGGGTTCCAGCTCGGCGCGCAACTGGAGCTGCTCGCCGCCAAACAGCTTGTCTTTTGGCTTGCCGGTGCGCCCGTCAACGGTGAGTTGGCCTCCCTTGATCCACCCCTGCAGGCGGGCGCGGGAATAGTCAGGGATCAAATCCGCTGCGATCTGGTCAAACCTCTGGCCAGCACACTCTGCGGGCACTTGGATATCGATATGTATTTGATTGCTCATCAGACGCGGTCTAATACTTTGGGCTGGACTGGCACTATGGTTAAATAGCTGCCCTTCAGCCCCCGGTGAATTTAAAAGGGCGGCTAGTTTAATAAGGTTGAGACAAATAATGATAGAGCGAGGCGCTATGCAGGCCTGGAAAACTCTGTGGCTGGCATTGCTGGCAGTACTGATGACGGCCTGTGCCAGTACGGACGAAGAGCAAGAAGGCCTGCCTTCAGGCAACCGGACCGAACAGGCATTTTACGAAGCGGCCCAGCGCCAGTTGAAATCCAGCCAATGGGAGCTGGCGATCAAGAACCTGCGAGCCCTGGAAGACAACTTCCCCTTCGGTAACTACGCCGAACAGGCGCAACTTGAGCTGATCTACGCGTATTATCGCGACTATCAGAACGATGCTGCGATATCTGCTGCGGATCGTTTTATCCGTCTGCACCCTCAGCATCGCAACGTGGATTACGCCTATTACATGAAGGGGCTGGCCTCCTTCACCGAGGGCAGCGGTCTGTTCGAGCGCTTTCTACCCACCGATATGACCCGCCGTGACCCGGGATCAGCACGCGAGTCATTCGCCTACTTTTCCCAGCTGATGGCGCGCTATCCGGACAGCCGCTACGCGCCGGATGCACAGAAGCGCATGATCCACCTGCGCAACCTGCTGGCGCGCTACGAGATCCACGTGGCCAATTACTACTTCAAGCGCGGCGCTTACCTGGCGGCAGCCAACCGCGGTCGCTTTGTGGTTGAGAACTTCCAGCAGACCCCGGCAGTACCGGATGCCCTGGCGGTCATGGTCCAGGCCTACCACCTGCTGGAAATGCCGCAGCTGGAAGCCAACTCCCTGGCCGTGTTGCGTACCAACTACCCGCACCACCCGGCCTTCGAAAAAGATGGCGCGTTTAACTACAAATACTATGCTGGCGCCAGTGACCGCAGCCTGATCCACTGGGCCACCCTGGGCCTGTTCGAGAAATCGGACCCCCGTGGATTCGACAGCCGCGAGCTGTACAACGCCGAATACCGCCCGGAAAGTGCACCTCTGCCTCCAGAGCTGTAAATATCGGCAAGGTGGTTTCAGACACAAAAAAGCCCCGCAGCGCGGGGCTTTTTTGTGTCTGACTGTAGAGCCTGCTAACGTTGCGATTACTCGCCGGCTTTCCAACCATTGGTAATTGGGTAGCGGCGATCTCGGCCAAAACCACGCTCGGATATCCGCACACCCACGGGTGCCTGGCGGCGCTTGTATTCATTGCGATCCACCAGCCGCACCACCCGCATAACAATCTCTTCATCAAAGCCCTGATCGATGATGTATGCCGCGCTGTGGTCGTGATCGATATACAGGCTCAGAATCTGGTCGAGAATTTCGTAGGGCGGCAAGCTGTCTGAGTCCACCTGATCCGGCGCCAGCTCAGCACTGGGCGGGCGGGTGATTACGGATTCCGGGATCACTTCCGAGATGGTGTTGCGGTAACGGGACAACTCAAACACCAGAACCTTGGGCACATCCTTGAGCGCGTTGTATCCGCCCACCATGTCGCCATAGAGAGTGGCGTAGCCCACTGACATCTCACTTTTGTTACCGGTGGTCAGCACCATAAAGCCTTTCTTGTTGGAAATGGCCATCAGTAGCATGCCACGGGATCGCGCCTGCAGATTTTCTTCCGTGGTATCCCGCTCGCTGCCGGCAAATTCGCTCTCCAGAGCCGCCATTGCCGCGTCAAAGATGCCCTCGATACTGATGACCCGATAGTGAATCCCCAGACGACGGGCTTGGTCCTCGGCGTCGTTTTTGGACAGATCCGAGGTATAGCGAAACGGCATCATCACCGCTTCAACGCGATCTGGTCCCAACGCATCCACGGCAATGGCCAGAGTCAGGGCCGAGTCGATACCACCGGAAAGCCCCAGCACCACGCCCTTGAAGCCATTTTTGTTCACATAATCGCGTACCCCGAGTACCAGCGCCTGATAGGTTGATGCCAACCCATCCAGTGGCTTGGCATCGCTGCCCTGTTCAAGGCGCACATCACCTTCTTCCGCAACTACGGTCACAGGCAGCAGGCTTTCGACAAACTCCGGGGCCCGCGCGCGCAGCTCACCGTTGGCGTCAACGGCAAAGGAACCACCGTCAAATACCAGTTCATCCTGGCCGCCAACAGAATTGACGTACACGATGGGCATATTGCCCGCCTGCGCCTGGCGTCCCAAGAGCGCCTGGCGCTGCTGGGCTTTGCCGCGGTGGAATGGCGACGCATTGATATTGAGCATCAGACGGGCACCGGCACGCTCTGCCTGCATCACAGGCTCCGGATGCCAGATGTCTTCACAGATGGTAATTGCGGTGGGGATACCCTTGATATCTACCACACAGGGTTGATCACCGGGCACGAAATAGCGCAACTCATCAAACACCTGGTAGTTCGGGAGCTTTTGTTTTGCGTACTCTGCCACCAGCTCGCCATCCTGAATCAGCCCCGCCATATTCAGCACGGTACCGGCGACTACGCGCGGATAGCCGACCAGAACAGCACAGGGCAGATCCGCCTGCTTGAGTTTTTCCAACGCACCATCGATACGCTTTTGCATGCTCGGACGCAACAGCAGGTCTTCTGGCGGGTAGCCGCACAGGGTCAACTCCGGAAACAACACCAGATCGGCCCCGTGCTCCCGGTGAGCACGCCGCGCGACCTCGACCACCTGGTCAGTATTCCCGGGGATATCCCCCACCAGCAGATTGATTTGCGCCAGCACTAGCTGCAAAGTAGACATCTTCATACCCCATTGAACTGAGGCGGCTATTGTAGCCGCGCCAGTCGGGTGCACAACTCCAGCACCACTAGACATCGTATAACGAGAATAAGTTTTGACCAGCGCGAGCCCAACCAAACCGGTGCTAGATACCCCGACGCAGCCACTCTCATCAACACCGGGCAACTTTGACCTTGGCGGCGGTAACCTGCACCTGCGCCAGAGAGATTTACTACGCATCTATGCGTGGTATCGGGTCGCCATCGCCCTGATCCTGCTCACACTGTTTACCAGTGGTGTCAGCCGCGGCACCGTCGGCACCCTGCTCCCCGCACTTTACCTGAACACCGCCATCACCTACTCGGTTCTCAACGTGCTGTGGCTGGTGTACCTGTTCGGTACAGGCTTCCACACTTCGCCCCGGCGTATCGGCAGTATCCTCGGTTGCGATGTCATCACCTTTTTGCTCCTGATCCAGGCCAGCGGCGGACTCGGCTCCGGCGTCGGTTACCTGCTGCTCACCACCTGCGCCGTAGGCTCCCTGTTGCTGGACCGGCGGATGGGCGCCTTTCTTGCAGCCATGGTCAGTATTGCGATTATCGGACAGCAGGTAACCGGGCTAATCCTCGGTACCGCCGAAACCCAGGATGTCGTCTCCGCAGGCAGCCTCGGCGTGCTGCTGTTTACATCGGTGAGCGCCCTGCAATACCTCTCCGGGCACATTCGACTCGCCAATCACAAAGCCGAACGGGTACGCCTGCAGGCCGCTCACCTGCAACGCCTGACCCAGCAGATTGTTGCGCAGATGGGCACCGGGGTTCTGGTGCTCGACAGAAACGACAAAATAGAGCTGGTCAATCGCGCAGCCCAGCAATTGCTGGGCGATCAGCGGCACGCGGGCGAACTCATCGAGCAAACACTGCGTTACGAGATCGACGCCTTACGCGACGACCCGGGTCAGAGACATCGATTGGCGCGCGGCGCGGGCAACAGCGAACTCAAACTGAGTCTGGCCAAAGTGCCTCCCGGCCCGGGCTCCAGCACATTGGTGTTTATTGAAGACAACCGCAAACTGACACAACAGGCACAACAGTTAAAACTCGCCTCCCTCGGCCGCCTCACCGGCTCCATTGCCCACGAAGTACGCAATCCCCTGGGCGCAATCAGCCATGCGGCACAGCTCCTCGCCGAGTCTGAGCAGATTTCCGACGAAGACCGGCAACTGACAGAAATCATCTGTCGCCACAGCCAGCGGGTGAACCAGATCATCGAAAATGTCATGCAGCTTTCCCGCCGCAAGGAAGCCAGCACACAACGCCTCGACTTGTGCCAATGGCTATCCCAGTTTATTGACGACTTTCACCGGGGGGCACCCGCGGACGCGCAAATCACCTTAACCCTGGGAAATGGCCCGGTCATGGCCCGTTTTTCACCGGATCAACTCGCGCAGATACTCACTAACCTTTGCAACAATGGACTTCATCACTCTATGTCTGCTACCGGCCGACGTGAAGTGGAACTGCGTGTACAGTATTTGTCCGAGCGGGGGTGCGCACAACTGGAAGTTCTTGATCGAGGACGCGGCGTTGCGGAGGAGCACAAAGACCAGATCTTTGAACCCTTTTTCACCACTGAGTCCAATGGCGCGGGCCTCGGACTGTATATTGCCCGGGAGCTCTGTGAAGCTATCCGCGCGAATATTTACTATTGCCGCAGCGACGACAAACGCAGCTGCTTCCGGGTAGAATTCGCCAATACCGAACAGATTTTCTAAACAGAATCGTGTTCATAATAATTCCAAAGTATCAACAATAAGCCCATGCCAGAACGCCACCCCCTAGCGCTGGTTGTCGACGACGAACCGGATATCTGCGAGCTCCTCACCATGACCCTGCGCCGCATGCATGTGCGTGCAGATGTCGCCATGTCGGTTGCGGAGGCCAGCCGACGACTGCAGGAAAAGCAGTACGATTTCTGCCTTACAGATATGAAGCTGCCGGATGGCGACGGTTTACAGCTAGTAGAAGAGATCCAGCAAAGAAGTCCGGATCGCGCACTACCGGTCGCCGTCATTACTGCCCACGGCAATATGGATACCGCTATCGCCGCACTTAAATTGGGAGCTTTTGATTTCGTCAGCAAACCAGTCAACCTGGGGCGCCTCAGAACGTTGACGCAGCTCGCACTCAAACTCAGGGCAGAACGTAAAGCGCCACCCGCCGATCTACCCCTTATCCTGCAGGGAGAATCCCCAGCTATTCAGGACCTGCGCACGCAAGTCAAAAAAGTAGCCCTAAGCGATGCGCCTATTCATGTGTATGGCGAAGCTGGATCTGGCAAAGAGCTAACCGCGCGCGCCATTCACTCCCTCAGCCCCCGATCCGAACGGCCATTTGTAACGTTCAATTGCCATGCCGCATCGCCAGCAAAGCTTGAAAAAGCCCTGTTCGGTAGCCAAGAAGTTGGGGAGCCCTGTATCGGGGTAATTGAGTCCGCGAATGGTGGCAGTTTATTTTTCGATAACGTCACCGCACTACCAGTAGAAACCCAGGCGAAGCTATTGCAAACCTTGCAAGAAAAATGCTTACGCCCACTAGGTTCTACCCAAGAAATTTCGCTCGACATTCGGATACTGAGCGCAAGTGATAAACTACTCGCTCGCGAAGTAGCCGCTGGGGACTTTCGCAGCGACCTCTACTACCGAATCAGCGTGATAGAGCTCACTGTACCGCCTCTTAGAAATCGTCCTGAAGACATTCCCCTACTAGCAAGAAGCACTATGCGAGAAATCGCCGCCCGTTCAGGATCACCTACGCCGAGGATTACGCAGGAAGCGCAAACAGCGCTGCAAGCCTATCCTTTCCCGGGAAACTTACCCCAGCTGAAGAATATTCTCGAACGGGCCTTCGCACTTTTCGACAACACTATCGTAAGGACCTCAGACCTCCAATTAGATCTGCTACATGCCTCTGAAGCCAGTCATGCGGAGGCATCCTCATATAACAAAACGCTCGTTCACAATATCTTGTTTCCCGCTGAAGCAGCTTGTGCGTCTCAAACCGGCTCACTCGATACTCACTTACAAGCCATTGAACGCCAAGCAATAGAAAAGGCACTCTGTGATACAGCAGGAAATAAAACTGCCGCTGCCGAGAAACTTGGGATCAGCTTTCGCTCTCTACGCTATCGGCTTAAAAAACTGGAAATGGAAGACTAGCCAAAACTGCTGGCACGCCAGTACTGCAAGCGGCTGTCATTGGCTTTCCTAATCAGGCTGTTATTCTGGTCGTCACTCAAGGATGAGGAGTATCGATTATGCGCCGCGCCAATGGATTCACGCTGCTCGAGTTTATTATTACAGCATCTATTCTCGCCATTCTAACAGCAATCGCCGCCGCACCGACGCGTAACCTTGTCCAACGTTATCGCAGTGAAATAAAAGCTCGGGAGCTCTTTGAAATTCTCACACTGATGCGCAGCCACGCATATGCTAAACGAAGGAAATATTCACTCTGCCCAAGTAGTGACAGCTACAATTGCGGTACAGACTGGGCGATGGGAGCTTTGCTGTTTGAAGATAAGGATGCAGACGGAACGAGGGATCAAGACGAAAGGGTAGAAAGGCTTTATTCCGGCGCCGAGCCAGGTGCAAGATTGACCTGGAACGGCTTCAATAACCAGGGCTATCTGATTTTTAACCCCGACGGCACCACCCCCGCCCAGAGTGGAAATTTCAAGTATTGCCCGCCAGGCGGCGACGCTAAATACGGCTGGATAATTGTTTTGAACGCCATCGGCCGACCTTACTTTGGCAAAGACAAGGATGGGGATGGCATTGCTGAAACAGGCGGCGGAGAAAACCTGAACTGTGACTACAATTGATTAATAGCAGGTTTTACTCCAACAGGCGTCTCCAGATGCAAAAGTACTACCTCCCGCACGAGCCCAGGCCTTCTCACCTGTGGATTGTAGCTGCAAATACCCATCGCCTGCCTGTCCATTCTTCGGCTGAGCTTGCAAAGTGTAGGACACCGCATCTGCCGCAGTTATACGAAGATTGTAGAATTTGGTACCGCCATCCAATGGTGCTTCCGTAGGAAAAATTGCAGGGGCTCCCGTCGTATTATTATTATCGGACCCAGCACCTACATAAGTACCATTCACAGTAAAGTGTTTCTCCATCGCCTGTGCCAAACCCATCAGAGCGCCCTGAGCATCAGCCCTACGTGCCTTTTTTACATGCTCCTGGTAAGACGGAATGGCAATACCAGCAAGTACTCCAATCACCGCAACGACAATCATTAACTCAATCAACGTAAAGCCACGTTGCTTTTTCATCCTGTATCTCTCTATATTCGAAGCCCAGGCCTCGGTAATATGAAGGACTGGGCAATCGATCAGTTTGGTGTCATTTCTTCCCAAGACAAACGCCCCTCGCGTTCGCCGCCGCCAATGTTAATATCCCGCTCGAGAATATCGCCATCACTCGTAGACGTATACTGTCGCTTTCCACCGAGGAACGCCGGAGCGTTAGGGATTGCAGTTACCTTTTGCCCAACATAGCCGATATCAGAGCTATTAATCGTGCCATCAAGATTGGCATCATAGACCGCTTCATCCGTCGGGGCCATGCCAGTGCCCACATCAACCGACATCAGCCAACCCTCACCATCGGCAGCACAGACTTGTCCGGTTGGGATCACTGTATTGAAAAACAATACATTTCTCAAAAGACTCGGCCGTGTTATCACCCGCTCACCACCATCAACGCCATTCCCCGTATTCAATCGCATATACCAACCTGCGTATTGTGACCAGTCTAATGGATCTCCCGTCGAAGTCCGATTCAGATTAATCACCTCATCACTGTCATCTAGGTCCTCTGTACCGATGGTCCGAGAGACCAAGTTCGATGCCGTCAGTCCATAAGTACCATTATCAGAAACCGCGTAAAAGCCCCCGGCACTCTGGACTTCCGTATCGGTTTCCGTCAAATACTGACCTGTGCCAAACGTCACCAGGAGGTTGGGCTGAGCACCCCCTTCATATGCAACATTCCGCGACACCAATGGTGCACCGGTAATCGGCTGCCCAGGCAATGAAATCAGTGGGGTCGCCTCGGTTATCGCAGCATCCCCCTCACCTGAGGTGGTCGTCACTACACCCCACATTTCAGGGTCCGTATTCTCGACATTAAATGCCCACATATTTCCGCGCAGGTCGCCGGCATAAATATGGTCAATCGTACCGTCGAGGTTTGCATCGACAATAGCAGGAGTGGACAGGCCATTTAAGTCATTCGTGCTACCAACAGAGGTCGTTAGGTATTTATACCCGGAGTTATCGAGATACACGATAAACAGTCCCGCATCCCCGGTCGAGCTGTTATAACCATTTCCGAAAATCGCGGCCCACTTCCCATTCGCCATACGGCCTATCTGCGGACGGCTGAATGTATAACCGAGATTATTATTCGAAGTATCGGTAAATTCCCACAATACTATAGAGCCAGCATTCGCGGCACTGAAGCTGGCCGGGTTGGTGATATCCAAGGCGAAATATCCCTTACCGCCACCACCAAGACCGCCAATCAACACGGTTTTCCAGCCACCACCATTCTCGAAATAGGCGTCACCGATCGTCGGCGTACCATCTACATAGTATTTATGGCGGTAAAGTTGCGAGCTCAGAGCATGCAATCCTTCATCCTGCTCGGTTTTTGCCAGGACTGCTGGCGCATACGCTATAAGCTCCTTGCCTTTATCCGGGGACAAACTATCGGTGTCAGCGTTGAAACCATGCAGAAACCCATCATTGGCCCCAACATAAACCATGGGTGTTCGATTTTGCTTACCAGCCCTGAATGCTGCATAACTGCTGGCCTCAGGAAAACTTGCCTGGTCCCACTTGGCCTCCGGCGCACCAATATAAACCGGGGTGGAATTTACAATATCCCCCAGGCGACTCCCCCGCCGACGAAATTGATTTAATGACAACCCTTCTTTTGATCTGTCACCGCGCAGGTACGCAACACGGTCAGCAGCCCGCTCGTCTGCCACGGATAGTCCAGAGGATGTATTGATATTGAGATCTGCTTCAGTAGAGCCATCACTATTATCAAAATTCAGTCCTGTGGTAGTAAATGCAACCCCGCCAACCCCTGGCACATAGGAAAGTATAGTTCGCTGATCTATATCAGTACTCTCTGCATCGAGTAAAGCACTAGCTTCCCAAGTTGAATTTTCTGAGATACTTCCATCCTGCGCTAGCGGAATGGCGAGGAGCTTCCCGCTCCAATCGCCGCTATCAAAACTGGCCGCATAAACTGTTGAATTAGCTTCTAGTGAAGTGGAGTTAAACGCAACAGAGCTGGAACTACCTGAGATTGCACGTACCCTATTTATAATCTGATTAAAGGTGACTTTTAGTTCTGTCGCGTCATTCGCACTATACACGTATGAACAGTCACCTCCACTACAGGCACTATCACCGACATGGTAGCCTGCACCAAAGTAGCCAGCATTAATCAATTCATCGCTATTATTGAGATTATTGTTGGCAAACCCAATCATGTAGCTGGTTATATTGTGTTTGACTGGGTCCTGATTTTCGTCCAAAAGATCTGGCCGTAAATCAAGGTCATACAGTGCCTTTACTACATCGTCCATCGATTCATTCCCGCCGGTTGTACAACCCTCCACCCCCTGACACGACGGGGAGTCATAATCGTCTAGCCGATCGGAAACACCATCATCACTGGTTGGATCACCATCAGTTAGCGCAACCATAAAGCTCTTCTGGCAGTAGTACTGAATAGCGCCACCTTCCACCGTGTCATCCGGCTGCGCCACATCCCCCCAAATAGGAGAACTCTCAAAAATTTCATTGCCGGCTACATCATCCGTCGTACCATTCTCAGTAAACTCTAAAGTTTCCTCATCGTATCCAGAAATAAAGTACCGCCCAACGTCCTCAAATGATTCTCCCAGAGGCGTACTACCACTAGCACCAATATTAGAAATAGCGCTAATGATAGCGGCTCTGGAATTACTATTAATACTGGTCAAGCCAGACACCATTTGCGCACCATGCGCATCACCAGAAGCATCAAACTGCATCAAACCGACACGAACATCTTCCAGCTCAGAAATCAGGTCCGATGCCGCAGTTTTCATAATATCCGTACGACGGATGTCTACTTTTGACCTGATCGTATTTTCACCGGACCTGAAAGCAGTCCTCTCATAGCCTCCAGCATCATTTGGCTGGGAAAAAAACCAATTTAAGAAATGACCACTTACCGAATTCTTCCTATATTCACCGTAAGATTCATTGTTGCCGGTAACAAAATAACCATTACTTTCATCTTTGGCGTATACCCAGGCTCGATAGTTCCCATCTTCATCGAAACAATTTGTACTACTATCCCATGTCCGCCAGTCATCCGAATTCCAAGCCTTAAATTCAACGTTTCCGTTTTCGACATCAACCCGGTAGTTCACTTCCCAGTTGTTAACGTTGTTTGGCTTGGTGATCCCGGACGTACAGCGATTTTCTCCATCCTCTGCATCGTAACCATTCGGGGGAAACATCGCTTGTCGCATGGATGCGGACGAGTCCAAAACAAACATAATATTCGGTTCAGCCGAGCCATTGGTAAATAGCGGAATATTAGACAGATTTCCGGGAGCGGCTGAAACACTGGTCGCGAGAGTTAGTAAAAACGCCGCACTCAATGCTCCAATAGGGAACTGATGACGATTTCTATTTGTCGATTTCATTTTTTATCTCTATTCATTTGGCAGGCCAAAACTTAGATCGAGCGCCCGTACAGAGTCACAATGACACGTTCAGTACCGCCAATTCCCTTACCCCGGGTTACGATTTTGAATACACGAATATCCGGAAAATCCAGGCCCGTACTACCAGTGCTGAGATCAACATCCGCCGGATTGGCGTCATCGGAGGCCAGCCCGGCTAATTCGATGTACATGCGTCCCTTCAGCTTTGTCGTGCCATCAGCGGCAAGCATAGGAACATCTTTCTCCACTGAATTGTCATTTGTCCAGGTTGCCGCTGCGAACAGGTCATCCGGGCCATTTCCTTCACTGCGCAGCCAACCTGTAGTAGTGAAAGCATTGAGGTTGTCGAGGCTATCAATATGTGCTTCCCCCAAACGCGCCATAGACTCCGCCACTTCCAATGCTATCTTGGCATCGCGGGAGGCAAACGTCATACGCTCCCCCATTAATGCGCTACGAGCGCCGGAGACTCCGATCAAGGTCAGCACTAGTAAAATGACCAGACTTACAATTAATACTGCGCCACGCTGGTTATTTATAGCTTTCATCACATACTCCCTCGATTACGCACTTTCACTGTCGCGACATAAAGCTTGCGCAAACGCCCATCGTTGTAATTGCTCTGTGTACCATCGAGACGCGTCACCGTCTGCGCCCCTACCGCCGCACCCGCCTCACTTGCTACCAAAAGTTCCAATTTGATAGCCGTGACTTGCTCCATATTGACGAGGTTATTTTCGGCGGATTGCCAGATGTTCACGACACCATCACCAGAGGTATCACGACCGTAAGACACTTGCATATCTTCGATACCCGGTACCAATTCCTGGGTATTACCAGACTCATCATTAACAAACAGGGAGTTTTCACCCGCCTGGCTGGCTGATATGAAGTACTTAGTGCGGTAGGGCTTCAGGATTTTTGAATCAGCACCGTAAACTTCCTGTAGCGTCGAACCCTGAGTTATCGTACGACTTGTCTCCCCGCTAATACTGGAGACGGCGACTACATCTCCAGCCTTACAATTTGCGAGCAAAACAATATCACCAGCAACTACAGGACAGTCTCCCCTAACTACAGGAGATCCTGGCGTCGCGACAGCCGGTGCAACCATCCGTCCACCGCCCGCACAAGCATCGACTGTTCCGCTCAGGATCAAGACATCCGTACCCGCTTTTACGGCCTTGCTTCCAATAGTTTCGGAGGCGGCATCGTTGATACCTTGTACCCCATCAGCACCAATCGAGTCGAACACCCCGGTCGGATTCACAAGGTGATTCACAATACTGTTCTGGTCAGGTGCACAACCCCAATAGTCTGCCGCACGAATTTTCTTACTCAAGAGGTCAATGGCAAAGCGCCCACTTTCCTGCACTCGGGAAAAAGCTGTCTGAGTTCTCGACGCTGATGTATTACTCTGAAACACCTGCAACACACCAAGCAATAACATGGAGCTCAGCAAGATCCCTATCATAAGTTCAATTAATGACAGGCCACGCTGCCGGGAAAACAATTTCATAATTACAGCTCCAAAGACATACTAAAGGATGCGTTTTCGGTTCCACCGTCCGCTCCGCCATAGTCTTCTCCCGTGTGTTGCTGTACCCAAGAGACTGTTACGGTGACCTCCTCACCAGCCCGAGTTATTACCCCAGCCCCAGATGGAAGATTTGTTTTCAATAGCTGCCCCCATTCGTATAGGTCAAATTCCGCAAGTTGCGTAACGGAGCAAGCGGATGTACAGCGATTAGTGACGGTCTCGTCACCATCAACAGTACCGTCATAACCTCCCTGCTCAAGTCCACTCGGGTTTGCCCGTATTCTTTCCACAATTTCCTGTGCAGCCAAAGCAGCCATATATCGTTGATTCGACCCACTACTATTTTTAAGAGTCATCATTTGCGTTGCGGCAATGCCTAGCAATCCAATTGCAATAACAAGAACGGAAACCAGAACCTCAATAAGAGTTGCGCCATTTTGCTTTTTCATCGAATCTTTCCTTAATTCGCGCAAGCTGTACCTTTCTGCATTCGCATGGAACCGGATACAAGCAATTCCAAGGTGCGCCCATGATTTCCGCTTCGGCCATCACATAATTCGAGCGAGAGTGTATTGGCCAAACCTGATTCGCCACGGGCGTTAAATTCAAGCTGGACATTTTGGGTATTAGTGCCTCCAATATCGGCTGTCAGCGCCAGAGAATCCTGTTCGACATTTAATACGCGCAACTCTTCCCCATCGTTGACACCGTTATTTCCATTACGGTCTACCCATATCCTAAATCCATTATCAACATCATTATTTAAGGCACTTACTTTTACTCCTCCACCCAAGCGCACCGCTTCGGCGCGGGCAAACTGTAAAACGTGACTAATATCATTGGATTTAGTAACGAGACGATAATCCTGAATAAGAGACCGAAATGACGGAATTCCTACTGCCAAAACTATACCGAGCACTACTACAACGACCATCAGTTCAATAATTGTGAACGCTGACTGATCCATTAATTTCTTCATTGTTGTTCTACCATAGATACACAATTGTGCCGCCTCCAATGCTTTAGCAAGTGCGCTGCTTTTTACATCAACCCCGAAGCCTGTAGAAAGCATATATTTCGCCTATTTCCACATGTAGTGATAAACGGCAACAAGAAGGCGACAAGCGGCACTATCTCATGCAAAATGTCACATTAATTTTGTGACAATCCACTCGAAAATGTTGTGCAATAAATTACAGTTGACGCTTTTCCAAACCATCCTCTACTGACCCCGAGCACTATCCAGAAAATTTTATTTCACTCGCTGAACGCAGCGAGGCCACACCTATCACGGCTTTGCAGAAGCGCATGGCTGCGGCATAAAGAAACGAAACCAACTATCCAGCGCGCGGGCGGGTGACTTTCGGATAATGCTTCGCGCGCTCACTCCCCCCCTGATTGAGAAAAGTATTGTTGCGATTCAAGAATGGAGAGAATTTTCGAAGAGAAAAATGATCGACACTACGGCAATAGATACCATTAGTTCTATCAGGGTGAACCCCTGTCGAATGGATTTCATGGAAACATCCCTATTCCAAAATGATTTTTCTATCAGTTATTTTCGTAACCTGAGTGTGCAGCCGTGCACCCGAGCATTGTTTTTCATGGGCAAAACCGATCAATTGACACTATCTCAGCGCGCAAACTACGCGCCATCTGTACAACTACTTAGCTTTGCCATTTCAACTAGGTTTAGAAAACCATTGAGCCAATAACTACTTTATTACGCTACCACAGCGACACTTAAAGTAACGCTTTCAGCCGACGAGTGGTATTAACTGAGGGAATAGACGGTCACCAGGGCGACGACCAGGAGATCTAGCTGTTGGCGTCAAAATCATCTCTCGAGCGACAACTTATTGCTTCCGCAAGTTTGTACCACTCGCTAGCTTCACTAATTTTTCCGCGATTGCCTTTCCGAGTGGAGGGGCTCACCCCGAACATTAGTATCAAAGACCCGCCCGTTAATGATCGCCAAAAAACACAGAACAATAATCAAGTATGAAAGTAGTTGGTTGGTTGGTTGGTTGGTTGGTTGGTTGGTTGGTTGGTTGGTTGGTTGGTTGGTTGGTTGGTTGGTTGGTTGGTTGGTTGGTTGGTTGGTTGGTTGGTTGGTTGGTTGGTTGGTTGGTGCTTTTCCATTAACCGAATAAGGAGAACGCCGATAAAAAATTATAGCCCTTGCCAACGATTGTACTCCATCGATAGAACCGCGGCATGGGCTACCTAAGCAACAATCAAAAACAGGATTTCCTCCAGCATTGATCACCGGCTGCAGCAAGATCGCCATCATTCCCTCGATCCCACGCTTTCTCACCACTTGATTTCAATTGAATGGTGCCATCACCCGCCTGACCATTCTTAGGCCGTGCCTGAATCACATAAGAAGAGCTGTCCGCAGATGTTACGATTAAATTATAGAACTTTGCTCCTCCATCCAAGGGGGCTTCGACAGCAAATATTGTGGGAGTGCCATTGCCATCTGCAGCCCCTGCATAAGTACCATTATGGGTGAAATGTTTTTCAAGTGCTTGGGCCAGCCCCATCAATGCCCCCTGGGCATCTGCGCGTCGAGCTGACTTCACACTCTCTTGGTAGGAAGGCCAAGCGACTCCAGCCAAAACTGCAATAATCGCTACGACAATCATTAGTTCAATCAGTGTAAATCCAAACTGCTTTTTCATTTTTTACTCTGAATAAAATTTTCATGGAAAATACCCCGGTATACTACCGGGGCTGATTCACATCACTTGGGCCTAATTTCTTCCCACGACAAGCGGCCTTCGCGCTCGCCGCCACCAACATTGATATCCCGCTCGTTGATGGTACCGGCACTAGTAGACGTATATTGTCTTTTACCACCGAGGAAGCCTGGCTTATTTGGGATACCTTCACTCACCATTGACCCAATTAGTCCCATATCTGCGCTGTCGATAGTGCCATCCCCATTGCCATCGTAGATGGCATATTTTTCCGGAGCCAAACCTGTGCGTACATCCACGGACATCAGCCAGCCATAACCACCTGCGGAGCAGACCTCTCCGGTGGGGATCAAGGTGTTAAAAAACAGGATGTTGCGCAGTAGGTCAGGCCGCGTGACAACTCGCTCACCGCCATCGGTATTTACACCTGTCTGTAACGGAATATACCAACCCGCTTTGCTACTCCAATCAATGGCATTACCGCTCAGTGTGCGGTGGGTAACCCCCTCAACAGTTCTCTCACCAAGAGTACGAATCTCAAGATTGTTTGCAGTCAGCCCGGTTTGTCCGTTATCCGATACGGCATAGAATCCACCGGCAGATGCGTCCGCAGTATCAGCTCCCGTAAGATATTGCCCTGTACCAAAGGTAACCAGCAGATTGGGAACTGCCCCTGATTCGTTAGCCGTATTTCTCGCCACCAGAGGAGCTCCGGTAATCGGCTGACCGGAACTGAACAGCTTTATCACTGTGCCTGATTGCGCCCCCGCGGACCATTTCTCATCAGTTTCCACATCAAAAACCCACATGTTACCGAACAGGTCGCCCGCATAGATGCGGTCGATAGTACCGTTGAGATCGGCGTCAACAATCGCGGGAGTGGAAAGTCCATTCTTAATAGCCTGAGTACCGATATTTGTGGGAAGGTAGACATGCCCACTGCCATCGAGATAAACGATGAAGAGCCCCGCATCCCCAGTTTCGCTATCGTAACCATTGCCAAATACAGCCGCCCACTTGCCATTAGACATGCGGCCAATTTGCGGGCGGCTAAATGTATAACCGAGATTTTCGTTACTGCTGCTAGTAAACTCCCACAGAACAATATCGCCGGCGTTATCTTCGCTGAACAAAGAAGGATTTGTGACATCCAGGGCAAAGTAGCCCTTGCCGCCACCACCGAGACCACCGACCAGAATACTTTTCCATGCAGCGGTATCGCCACTTTCAATATAAGCGTCCACTACAGTAGGCGTGCCATCTACATAGTATTTGTGCTGATAGAGTTGGGAGGTCAGGGCATGTAACCCGAGCCCTTCTTCAGAGCTAGTCAAAACTGCAGGGGAGTAGCCAATCAGCTCCTTACCGGCATTGGCTCCCGTCGCGGAAGCATTGAAGCCATGCAGGAAGCCGTCGTTGGCGCCAACGTATACCATCGGCGTACGACTGCTTTTATCGCTCTTGAACTGAGCGTAGCTATCCGACTCAGGGAAATCTGCACGATCCCAGCTGCCTGCTGGTGCACCAACATAAACCGGGGTGGAGTTCACAATATCTCCTAAACGGCTGCTCCGTGCCCGGAATTGGTCGACACTACCACCTTCGTTACTACGGTCACCACGAAGGTAGGCAAGTCGCTCTGCAGCCAGATCGTCCTCTACCTTACTACCTGTAGAGGTATTGATTTTCAGATCCAGCTCGGTGTCGCTTTCAGCACCGTCAAAGTCGAGCGCAGTATCGACAGTGGTAAATGGTACCCCGCCCCCATCTTTATAGGTAAGCAGAATCCGACCACTAACATCGTCTCCCTGGTCTAGAATATCGGCGGCCTCCCAGGAGGATGTACTGGAAATGCTGCCATCGCTGTTGATCGTCAGTGCAGACAATTCTCCACTCCAATCACCACTATCAAATTTCGCTGCATACAGTGCGGAGCCAGTTTCAAGTGAAGTGGAGTTAAAGGCAACAGAACTGGAGCTACCAACAATAGCATGAACCTTATTGATGATCCGGTTGAAGGTAACCTTCAGCTCGGAGGCATTGTTTGCGCTGTATACGTAATCACTGCTCGAACCACTATCACAACTGCCATCCCCCTCATGATGCCCGGATCCGAAGCAGCCCGAATTAATCAACACCTCGCTATTCGACAAGTTACTGTTCGCAAAACCAATCATATAGCTAGCAATGTTATTTTTGACCGGCGTTTGGTTGGGTTCCTTTAAATCAGGACGCAGATCTATGTCATATAGCGCTTTGACCACATCATCCATAGAGTCATTATTACCAGTCGTACACCCACTAACACCTTCACATGCGTAGTCAAACTCCGATAAATCTCCATCGACATCACCGTCACTAGTCGGATCTCCATCGGTGAGAGCAACCATAAAACTCTTCTGGCAGTAGTATTGAATGGCTGCACCATCTACTCCGCTGACCGGTTTTGAAACATCACCCCAGTCTGGCTCACTTGAAAAAATTTCATCTCCTCTTTTCGAAGCCGTAGTTATGCTGTCATCCCAATTTTTTTTCTTATAGGCAAGCTCTTGGTCGTCATATCCAGAAATAAAGTAGCGACCAACATCCTCAAACGTCTCACCTAGAGGAGTGCCTCCATTTGCACTGACCTCTGATATTGCACTGATAAGACTCAGCTTGGTTTCGTCATTGATACTAGTCAGGCCTTGCAGCATCCCGCCACCATTGGCCTCACCCTCCGGATCAAATTGCATCAAGCCCACACGAACATCACTCAAGTCTGAGATCAAGTCGGAGGCAGAATTTTTCATGATATCCGTACGGCGATCCACTCCGAGCTTTGATCGTCGAACGGTAGTCCCATCGACCTCCAAGAAATGATCGGCCACATAGCTGCCACCAATCTCACGAGAAAAAAACCAATTCAGGAAATGACCAGTCTGCCTAGGGCGGTCTCCATTTGAACCGCTATTGTGTAAGTTCAGATAGCTGTAGTCCTGGTGATTTCCAGTTTCATAATATGAACCTACTTCTCCGTCGGCGTAGAACCGGACATCAAAAGTCACATCATCTTTAAAGCAATTCCCCGATGAGTCCCATGCTCTCCAATTAGCATCACTTTCGGAGCTGTCCATCGGAGCAACCCGCTTGAATTCCACAGCACCGGTGTCCTGATGCACCCGGTAATTCACTTCGAAGGAATCAGTTCTGGTTCTCCCATTACGTCTATATGTATAGGTATTCTCAGAAATCGAGTTACTACAAGGTATCGAGGCATCGGGATCATATTCCTCAGCAGGCAATACTACCTGATACATGGACCCCGACGAGTCAAGTACAAACATAATATTTGGTTCTGCCCCACCCCGCGTATAAAGCGGAACATCGGACAGCTCTCCCGGTGCAGCAGAAGCACTGGTCGCTAGCGTCAACAGAAAAGCGCTGAAAAGGGCACGATGGGAAAAATGCATACTATTGCTTATTTTCAGTTTCATTTTTTAAGCTCTATACGAATTCTTTGCTTATTGACCGGGCTTACATAGCCTTCCCGTAGAGGGTAACGATGATTCGCTCGGTACCACCGATCCCCACACCACGAGCAACGATTTTAAAAACCTGAGTATCGTCAAAGTCGAGGCCGGTATTTCCCGTACTCAGATCCACGTCGGCGGCATTGGAGTCGTCGGAGGCCAGCCCGGCTAGCTCGATATACATGCGTCCACTCAACTTGCTGGTTCCGTCGGCAGCAAGCATGCCGACCTCGCGCTCGCTCGAATTGTTGTCAGTCCAGGTATCACCGGCCAGCAGATCGTTCGGACCATTTCCAGCAGTACGCAACCACCCAGACGTTCCGAATGAGCTCAAGTTTGCCAAGGAATCTACATGCGCTTCACCCAAGCGAGTCATGGACTCCGCAACTTCAAGTGCCACCTTGGCATCGCGGGAGGCAAAGGTCATTCGCTCCCCCATTAGCACACTGCGTGCACCAGAAACTCCTATGAGAGTCAGGACCAGTAACAAAATAAGACTGACGACTAAGACTGCCCCCTGTTGATTAGCAATTTTCCTCATCACATTGCTCCCCGATTCCGAACTTTCACCGTCGCAACGTAAAGCTTTCGCAGGCGGGTGTCTGTATAGGTAGTTTCAGTTCCATCCAGCAGAGCGACTGTTTGCGAGCTAGTGCCAGATCCAGGCTCGCTCGCAACCAATAGCTGCAACTTGACCGCGGTTACTTGAGACATGCTTAGCAAGTCGCTTTCCGCCGCCTGCCAGATATCCACAACTCCATCACCGGTGGTATCCCTTCCATATGTGATCTGCATGTCCTCAATCCCCGGAACCAACTCCTCGGTAGTACCGGTTTCATCGTTTACAAACAGGGAGTTGTCGCCCGCGGTACTTTGCGCAATAAAGTACGTTCGCTGGTATGGTTTTAGGATTTTGGCTTCCGCCCCATAGGCTTCCTGAAGGGCTGCCCCCTGAGTAATTGTGCGATTGCCCTCGCCAAGGCTGCCGGATATTCCGGTAATCGTGACCACGTCGCCCGCTCGACAATTGGCGATCAGCACAATATCGCCGGTTTCAATTGGACAGTTGGCTGTTACGACTGGCGATGAGGGTGTACCGGGGTTTGAATCAACAAGACGGCCTGCACCAGAACAAGCATCAATGGTGCCGCCAAGCGTTAGAACATCACTGCCGAGAGAGACAGAAGTTCCACCAACCTCCTCCGTTGCTCCCGCATTGTCGACACCACGAACTCCATCCCCGCCAATAGAGGCATAGAACCCACTTGGGGACGCTAAGTGATTTACAATGCTATTTTCGTCCGGTACGCAGCCCCAATAGTCTGCAGCTCTTATTTCCCGGCTCAGTAGGTCGATGGCAAACCGGCCACTGTCCTGAACTCGGGAAAACGCTGTTTGTGTTCTTGAGGTCGAGCTATTGCTTTGAAACACCTGTAAAACACCCAGTAACAATAGGGAGCTCAACAGAATTCCGATCATAAGTTCAACAAGTGACAGACCCCGCTGCCCGCTATATAACTGCATTGTCAAAGCTCCACCGTCATAGTGAATTGGGCGTCTTCCGTACCGCCATCAACACCACCATAGTTTTCACCGGTGTGCTGCTGTAGCCAGGTAATCGTTACCGTGACGTCATCACCGTTTCGGGCAATTACACCCTGTCCGGAGGGGAGGTTTGTTTTTAACAACTGCCCCCATTCATAGAGGTCCATACTTGCGAGCTCATTAACCGTGCAAACGGTCGTACAGTCTTTGCTAAGTGTGCCTGCACCACTAACCGTCCCATCATAAGCGCCCTGCTCCAAGCCACTCGGGTTAGCGCGCATCCTTTCTATTATTTCCTGTGTGGCCAAGGTGGCCATATAGCGTTGATTCGAACCATTGCTGTTTTTAAGGCTCATCATTTGAGTCGCCGCTATACCCAACAACCCTACCGAGAGCACGAGCACAGAGACCAACACTTCAATCAGGGTCGCCCCTTTCTGGTTTTTCATTTTTCACCTCAGTTGGAGCAAGCGGTATTAACCAACACACGCATAGCTCCAGAGACCAAGACCTCGAGTACACGCCCGTACGCGCCTGAGCGGTCATCACACAGAGCCAAGGTCAACTTGCTTGCGAGGTCTGTTTCCCCTTGGGCATTGAATACGAGCTGTAGTTGCGAAGCCTCATTTCCGCCGATATCCGCCGCTAGGCTCAGGGGTATTGAACTGACAACCCTCAGCTCTTCGCCACTGTCGAAACTGTTGTTGCTGTTACCATCGACCCATACCCTCAGGCCTTTATTGATGTCATTGTCGAGAGCACTTACTCGGACACCACCGCCCAGGCGCACAGCTTCTGCCCGCGCGAACTGCAGTAAACCCGCCGTGTCAGTGGATGTAGTGGTTATCCGATAGTTTTTGACCAGAGTATTAAAAGAGGGGACACCAAAACCAATGACGACCGAAAGAATCGCAATCGTTACCATCAGCTCTACCAGGGTGAAACCCGCGGAATGTCTTGGGAGCGTCATGTTCACTGCACTGTATTTTGTTTATTCAAATTAGCGCCAAAGAAATAGGCGCCACGAGGAAATGATTTTAACGCCAAAGTGGAACTATAGTTCTAAAAACTTACGAACGGGAGTAACAGGCCGACCAGTGGTCGACCCGAAGAGGTATTAGAAGGAAGGAGTTGAAAACAGGGGGAAGGAAGGACTCAGCGAAGCTCTTTAGGCAGGGAAAAGCTGATATTCTCAGGGATTCCGTCCACTTCAGCCGGAGCCTCAGCCCCCAGCTCACGGAGCTTCAGGATCACCCGCTCAACCAGTACTTCCGGCGCGGACGCACCAGCGGTAATGCCAACAGCGGTCTTGCCTTGCAACCACTTTTCGTCGATGCACTCCGGACCATCAATCAAATAGGCCTCGGAACCACAGCGCTCGGCCAGCTCGCGCAGTCGATTGGAATTGGAGCTGTTGGGGCTACCGACAACCAACACCAATCCGCACTCCAGGGCCAGCTGTCGCACAGCATCCTGGCGGTTCTGGGTTGCGTAGCAGATATCGTCTTTGCGCGGGCCGCGAATGTTCGGGAATTTGGTCCGCAGGGCATCGATCACCCGGGATGTATCATCCACAGACAGCGTGGTCTGGGTGACATAAGTAAGGTTGTCGGGGTCACGCACTTCCAGCCTCGCCACATCCGCCTCGTCTTCAACCAGGTAGATGGCGCCACCGTTGGACGCATCATACTGCCCCATGGTCCCTTCCACTTCCGGGTGCCCTTCGTGGCCGATCAGGATGCACTCGCTGCCGTCACTGCCGAATTTGCTCACCTCCATATGGACCTTGGTGACCAGCGGGCAGGTAGCATCAAACACTTTCAGCCCACGGTCGACGGCCTCTTTCTGCACTGCCTTGGACACGCCATGAGCACTGAAGATGACAATCACATCGTCCGGTACTTCGTGAAGCTCATCGACAAACACCGCACCGCGCTCACGCAGGCTGTCGACCACGAACTTGTTGTGTACGACTTCGTGGCGCACGTAAATCGGCGCACCAAAGACGTCCAGTGCGCGATTGACGATATCGATGGCCCGGTCAACACCGGCACAGAAGCCGCGTGGATTAGCGAGGCGAATTTGCATGCTGTTGCAACCCTTGCTGGTGGACAATCGATCTAGTTGACCGAGGCCACTTCGAGAATTTTTACGTGAAAGAAAACGGTTTGACCCGAAAGTGGGTGATTGAAATCCACCTCTACCTCGTCTTCGCCAATACTGCGGATAACCCCAGGCAGCTCGCCACTCCCGTTATCAAAAGAGACAACCAACCCTTCTTCCAGCTCCATATCCGGAGAGAAGTGATCCCGGCGAACGGTCTGGATATTGGAAGGATTGCGCTGGCCAAATCCCGCTTCCGGCGGAACTTCAATTTCCGCTTCATCGCCGGCCTTCAGACCAAACAGGGCCTGCTCGAACCCCGGCAGTAAATTGCCATCACCAACGATAAAGGTAGCGGGATCGCCCTCGAAATTGGAATCCACCACGGAACCATCATCCAGCTTGAGGCTGAAGTGCAGGGTTACGCGGCTGTGTTCGCCGATCACGTTATTGCTCATGAATACTGCCTTTAAACTTCTGCACTGTTTTCTGATGTTTTGTTGGCGCGGTCGCTGAAAAACAGCAATTCAATCACCAGCATCGCAGCACCAACGGAAATCGCCATATCCGCGACATTAAATACCGGGAAATGCCAGTTGCCGTAATACACGGAGATAAAGTCGCGCACATAGCCGAGCACCACACGGTCCCACAAGTTACCAATAGCCCCACCGAGAATAAGGGCCAGAGCTGCGGGCTCCCAGCGCTTGACCGCGGGCAGCCGCCAGATCCACAGGATCACGACGGCACTAAAACCCAGGGCTACGGCACCAAAAAACCAGCGCTGCCAGCCTCCGGCATCCGCCAGAAAACTGAATGCCGCGCCGTAGTTTTCCGCATAGGTAAATTGCAGCAGGCCCGGGATAATCTGCATGGCCGGACCGTACATAAACTTGTCGACGGCCCATACCTTGGTGGCGACATCCAGCAGGATGACCACAAACGACAGCAGGTACCAGCGCCAGGGCGCGCGCAAGATGTTAAGCATACTGGCGAACCTCACCGGAGCCACTCACGTTTTCGACACAGCGGCCACAGAGTTCCGGGTGCGCGCTGTTGCTACCCACATCTTCACGGTAGTGCCAGCAGCGGCCACACTTGGGCGCATCCACTTTATTTACCGCCACGCGCAGTCCAGTGAGCTCAGTCTCCTCCGCTCCCGCAGCATCAGACAGCGGCTGCACGGAGGTGGAGGAGCAGATCAGGACAAAGCGCAGCTCATCTTTGAGCGCTGCCAGTTTTTCCTGCAGAGCCGGATCGGCAAACAGGGTAACCGACGCTTGCAGAGAGCCGCCGATATTACCGGCACCGCGCTGCTCTTCGAGGACCTTGTTCACCGCCGTCTTGACGTCGGCAATAGCATCCCAGAATTCGGCGTCCATCAGAGCTTCAGCCGGCAGTTCCGGGAATTGATACCACTCTTCCAGCAGTATGCTCTCGCTACTGGCGCCCGGAACAAACTGCCACAACTCTTCTGCAGTGAAACTCAGGATCGGCGCAACCCAGCGCACGAAAGCCTGCACAATGTGATACAGCGCGGTTTGCGCGGAACGGCGCGCAACGCTGTCTGCCTGGGTGGTGTACTGGCGATCCTTGATGATATCGAGGTAGAAACCACCCATCTCAACCACACAGAAGTTGTGCAGCTTCTGGTAAATCTGGTGGAACTGGTAGCGGTCGTAAGCCGCAACGATTTCTTCCTGCAACTTTGCCGCCTGGTCCAGTGCCCAGCGATCCAGTGCCAGCAGCTCATCGACCGGCAGCAGGTCTTTCTCGGGTTCAAAACCGGCCAGGTTCGACAGGAAGAAACGTGCCGTGTTGCGCAGGCGACGGTAGGAATCCGCGGTGCGCTTCAGGATCTCGTCCGATACCGCCATCTCACCGCTGAAGTCAGTAGCCGAAACCCACAGGCGCAGTACGTCCGCGCCCAGCTTGTTGATCACATCCTGTGGCGCCACGGTATTGCCGATGGACTTGGACATTTTGCGACCCTGGGCATCCACGGTGAAACCGTGGGTCAGCACCTGCTTGTACGGTGCGCAGTCGTTGATCGCGATGGAGGTTTTCAGCGAGGACTGGAACCAGCCACGGTGCTGATCGGACCCTTCCAGGTACAGATCCGCCGGGAAGCGCAGGCCGTCACGGCGCTCCAGTACCGCATAGTGGGTCACACCGGAATCGAACCACACGTCCAAGGTATCGGTCACTTTCTGGTAGTTGTCAGCGTCGTCACCCAGCAGCTCTTTGGCATCCAGGTCGAACCACACATCCATGCCACCTTTTTCCACCAGTTCGGCAACCTTGTCCATCAGTGCCGGGGTTTCCGGGTGGATTTCGTGGGTTTCCTTGTGCACGAACAGTGCGATGGGCACGCCCCAGGTACGCTGACGGGAGATACACCAGTCGGGGCTCGCATCCAGCATGGAGTCGATGCGCGCTTTACCCCAGCCCGGGATCCACTCGACTGCATCGGCGGCCTTCTGGGCGTGATCCAGCAGGTCGTTCTGCTGCATGCTGATAAACCACTGCGGGGTGGCGCGGTAGATCAGCGGGGTTTTGGTACGCCAGCAGTGCGGGTAGCTGTGCAGCAGCTTGTCTTCGTGCAGCAGCACGTCTTTTTCTTTCAGCAGTTCGACGATCTTGCCGTCCACTTTGTACACATGCTCGCCGGCAAACAGCGGCACGGCATCGCGGAAAACGCCGTTGTCGTCTACGTAGTTCAGGGTCTCAATGCCGTAACGCTTGCCCACATTGAAGTCGTCCGGGCCGTGATCCGGTGCGGTATGCACACAGCCGGTACCGGCGTCAGTGGTGACGTGGTCGCCGAGGATGATGGGCAGTTCTTTGTCGTAGAACGGGTGCCTGATCTTCAGGTGCTCGAGCGCGGCGCCGCGGATATGGCCAACAACATCACCTTCCAGCCCGGCGCGGGCAAGTACGGCGTCTTTCAGCGCTTCCGCGACTAACAGGCGTTTGTCGCCAACCTGTACGACGACATATTCCAGCTCAGCATTGACGGATACGGCCTGGGAAGAAGGCAGGGTCCAGGGCGTGGTAGTCCAGATGACCACGGACAGCTGGCCGTCGCCGGCGTGACCGCCCGCGGCATCGGCAATCGCCAGTGCGGTTTCTTCAGTGGCCGGGTAGCAGACGTCGATGGAGAAAGAGGTTTTGTCCTGGTACTCCACTTCCGCTTCCGCCAGCGCGGAACCGCCGACCACACTCCAGTAAACCGGCTTGAAGCCGCGCGCCAGGTGACCATTTTTCACCACGCGGCCAAGCGCGCGAATGATGTCGGCCTCAAACTCGAAATCCATGGTGCGGTAGGGGTTGTCCCACTCGCCGAATACACCGAGACGGATAAAATCTTTTTTCTGACCTTCTACCTGCTTGGCAGCGTACTCGCGGCACTTCTGGCGGAAGGTTTTGTGGTCCACCTTTACGCCGGCCTTGCCGACTTTCTGCTCGACCTTGTGCTCGATGGGCAGGCCGTGGCAGTCCCAACCGGGCACGTAGGGGGCATCGTAACCACTCAGGGTTTTCGATTTGACGATGATGTCTTTCAGAATCTTGTTAACCGAGTGACCGATATGGATATCACCGTTGGCGTAGGGAGGGCCATCGTGCAGGATGAACTGCTCACGACCGGCACGGGCTGCACGGATTTTTTCGTACAGCTTGCCTTCTTGCCATTTTTTCAGAATCGCCGGCTCCCGCTGGGGCAGGTTGCCGCGCATGGGGAAGTCGGTTTCGGGCAGATTCAGGGTCGCTTTGTAATCGGTCATTGGTTATCTACTTCGGTTGTAGCAATTCAAAAAATAGTTGCTCAAAACTTCTCAGCACTTTTGCTGCCTCGCTTACGAAGCGCATCACTAAGAATTGAAGCGGGAGTGATGGGGATCAGGTTTCAAAACCGTCGGTGACATGGAAGTCACCGCCAGAGCGTACATGGATGTACTCGCAGCGATTTTGAAACCTGATACCCATTGCTTCCGCGCCACCGGACTCAAATCAGAGGTCCTCTCTCAAGCTCCGGGGCACCACTAAATCAAATTTAGTGGCGACAGATCACCGGGTGCAGGTTTTCAGGACCACTGTGAACCCATCCCTGGGCGTTGCGGCGGCGACTTCCTGTCGCCGACGCTCCTGAAAACCTGCACCCGGCGCTCTGTCTTCGCATCAAAGTCCAATACTTTGTCGGACGCGATGGGGTAATTTCATCTAGCCCGGTTTGCGGTTGGCAAACCACGCTTTTGCGTTTTCTATATCTTCGGCGATTTTCTGTTTAAGAATATCCAGTGACTCAAACTTCTCTTCATCGCGCAGTTTGTGGCAGAAAGTTACTGCGATTTCACGACCATACAGGTCACCACTAAAATCAAACAGGTGAACTTCCAGCAGCGGCTTGGCACCCTCGCCCTCTACAGTAGGACGGAAGCCCACATTGGCCACACCAGCCACTTCCATACAGCCCTCCTGCATCGGGCGGCCATCGGTGCGGCGAGCAGTCACCGTATACACACCCACCAGGGGTGAACAGTAGCGGTGCAGGCGCACATTCGCGGTCGGCGCACCGAGCTGACGCCCCAGCGCGCGGCCCCGGGCTACCAGACCGGTAATCCGGTAGGGTTTGCCGAGCAGGCGTTCCGCCAGCGCGAAATCCGCATCCTGCAACGCCGCGCGGATTCGGGTACTACTGACCCGCTCACCGACGATTTCCAGCGTCGCCGTATCTTCCACCGTAAAGCCGGACACCGCGCCGGCCTGTTGCAGCAGTTGGTAATCACCACTGCGATCGCAACCAAAGCGAAAATCATCGCCAACCACCAGGTGAGTAATTCCCAGCCCGTCCACCAGCACCTGCTGGATAAAGGCCTCTGCGCTCAGACTGCGCAGGCGTTCATTGAACTGAAGGCAGAGCACTCGATCCACACCGGCATCAAACAGCGCCAGTACTTTTTCCTTGAAGCGCATCAGCCTTGCTGGCGCCCGCTCACCGGAAAAGTACTCGTGCGGTTGGGGCTCAAAGATTATCGCCACCGACGGCAAGCCGGCCGCGGCCGATTTCGCCCGCAGCTGACTGATAATGGCCTGATGCCCCAGATGGACTCCATCGAATGAGCCGATGGTCGCCACACATCCCCGGTGGCACGGCCGCAGGTTGTGTAACCCGCGAATCAGCTCTCGCTGCTCGGTCACAGTGCTTCACTCACCCTTGCAAAATCAAGCGGCGCAGTATAACGGATTTGCGCTCATGATGTGGCCCGGAAATGCCGCGGACGCAGGCCACTGGCCAACAGAACCAGACCATAGGTCGCGCCCCCGGCCGTCACTACAGCTCCCATGCGCAACGCACGCTGCCACCACCCCCAATCGTTCCAGTGCGGCCAGAGGTACAGAAGACCAAGCAACACCGCCGCCATGGCCAGGTTGGCCAGCAACAGGCGTAACAGATAGGCCTTCCAACCCGCTTCAGGGCTGTACACGCCGCCCTGGCGCAAACCTCGGTACAGCAACCAGGCATTGAGCGCGGCCTGCCCTGCGGTTGCCATCGCCAGTCCCATATGCCCGAGCTGGAAGTACATATGCAGAGGTACCACAAACAGCAGGCTCAGTACCATTTTGGACGCAATGGCGATCAGACCGAAGCGCACCGGGGTGGCGGTGTCCTGACGGGCGAAGTATCCGGGCGCCAACACCTTGATCAACATGAACGCCAGCAGGCCGAAGGTATAGGCACGCAGTGACCATGCAGCCATCTGCATGTCGCGAGGGGTCATATTGCCGTACTGGAAGAGTACCGTCAGCAAAGGCTCGGCAAGTACAAAAAGCGCTACCGCGGCCGGCAGCGCAATCAGGGTCACGCTGCGCAGAGCCCAGTCGATTGTGTGACGGAAGCGCCGCGGGTCGCCACTGGCGTGCTGGCGCGACAGGTTCGGCAGAATCACCGTGGCCACGGCCACGCCGAAGACACCCAGCGGCAACTCGGTAAGGCGATCAGAAAAATACAGCCAGGTCACCGACCCCGTGGGCAGAAAAGACGCCAGTATCGTATCCAGCACCAGACTGATCTGGGTTACCGACACGCCAAAAATCGCCGGCGCCATCAGCCGCAGGATCTTGCGCACACCCGGGTGCTGCCAGTCCCAGCGCGGCCGCGGCAACAAGCCCTGGCCAACGAGGAACGGGATCTGGAACAGTAGCTGCACCACCCCGGCAACCAACACCCCCCAGGCCAGGGTCATGATCGGTGGCTCAAACCAGCCCGTTGCCACCGTGGCGGCGGCAATCAGTACGAGATTCAGAAAGATTGGAGTCAGCGCCGGAATCGCAAAACGATCAAAGCTGTTCAGGATCGCCCCGGAGAACCCGGTCAGAGAAATCAGCATCAGATAGGGGAAGGTAACCCGCAGCATGTCGCTGGCCATGGCGAACTTTTCCGGCTCGTTGCCGCCCCACCACCAACCGAATGCGAACAAACCGGCCACCAGCGGCGCACAGAGCACTCCGAACAGCGTCACCAACAGCAGGGTGCCACCCAGGGCACCGGCTACGCGGTCGTTCAACTCCCGTACCGCGGCAATACCGCCTTTCTGCCGATATTCAGCCAGTACTGGCACGAAGGCCTGAGAGAAAGCGCCCTCGGCAAACAGGCGCCGGAAAAAATTCGGGATTTTGAATGCTACAAAAAAGGCATCGGCCGCGTCGCTGGCGCCAGTAAAGCGGGCGAATACGATATCTCGCGCCAACCCCAGTACCCGGGAGAGCAAGGTGGCGCTGCCAACAACGGAGGTTCCCCGCAACAGGCCGCGATGGGGACTATCTTTCCTGACTCGCACGTTTTGTTCGGGCGACTGCTGATCCGGCGGTGTCTGTGTCACGTCCCTGAGTTCCTGTTGCGAAAAACAGCGGGACAAAATGAGCCCGCAATGGCCGGCAAGTCTACCGCAATCCCCGGTCAGACTGCAGACTGTGGAGTGCCCCCTACTTTTGGCGCCAACCGGAACTATACTCAAAACAAGCAGTGAGCGAGCCGCAGGGAGATGCGGCAACACCGGAGAAACGGAATGACATTAAACGCACTGATTATTGCACTGATTCTGGCGATCCTGTTGTACGCTGTGGTTGCCGCAGGGCCGCGCCCACAGAGGGTCCGGGTACGCATAGACGCTCCGCGCGACCGGCGCTATCACCGCCGGCAAAATCGCCAGCGTTAAATCGCCGGAGCCGGAACTGAATCACAGGGCAGGACGCCACAATTCGTCATAATTGTTGCGGAATTCGCCCCGCTGGCGCCACGCTAGTGCCTCCTTGCGAGGTTTAAATGACTCTCAACCGGGCAGGACACACAGCCCACCCGGAAAAGAGCAGTCCATTTCAAACCGATATTCGCAAGGAACACGATCATGAAAAAGATGTTGATGGCAGTAACCCTGAGCAGTCTGACCCTGAATGCCGTGGCCGCCACTGACTCCGAGAACAGACACCAGGGCTCTGCCCTGACCCCGGCCAAGCAGGCCACTGTATTTACCGGCGCCGCAGTAGCGGGCGCTGCCGTAGGTGGCCCGGTCGGTTTTATCGCGGGCGCCCTTGGTGGAGCCTGGCTGGGCGAACAGATCAAGCAAGCAGAAGAGGCTGACATGCTCGCAACTCAACTGACCGAAAGCCGCGCAGAACTGGGCAACCTTGCACAACAACTGGACGCAGCGCAGCTGTCAGCCAACGATGCCCAGAAGCTCGCCCTCGACAGCCTCCAGTTTCAAATGCTGTTCACCACCGGGGACGACCAGCTGGCGGAAGCCCAGGAGCGCCAGGTGGCCGCCATGGCCGATTTCCTGGTTCGCCACCCGCAATTACAGATTCAACTGGAAGGACACTCCGATCCCCGCGGCAGCGACGGCTACAACAATGTCCTGTCCGACCAGCGTGCCCTCAGTGTCCAGCGCGCTTTGGAAGCCTACGGTGTTGCCCCCGAGCGCATCAGCCGTCGCGCCCTAGGCGCCAGCCAGTCCAAGGCCGCCAAGGGCGATGTCGATGCCTACGCCCTGGAGCGCCGGGTAGACATCCACTTCGCCGCCCCGGAGTCCATGGCCGGCAACTTCTAAGCCGCTATCGCAGGCCCCCTATCACCCACGGTGCAGCGCTCCACAAAAGCCTGCGCCGCGGGGAACCCGATCTCCAACAGTGCAACCCTGTAAGATGTAACCTTGCGCGCGGCTCTGCTGCGCGCCTTTTTCAGCCCACCACATATCTTTGCCATCCCCCCCGACAATCGGGCATGATTTTGCGCCAATAACTGTATAAATCCGGTGCCGACCCCACTATGAGCAGCCCCACCATTGCCATCGTCGAAGACGAAATCGCCATCGCCGAAAACTACCGCGACGCCCTGCGCCGCACGGGATACCAGGTCAACCTGTACCACACACGCCCACAGGCACTGGAGGCGTTTCGCCAGCGGCTGCCGGATCTCGCGGTCATCGACGTTGGGCTGGGCGCGGAAATTGAAGGTGGTTTCGACCTGTGCCGCGAGTTGCGCGCCATGGCACCAACCCTGCCGATCCTGTTTCTGACCGCGCGGGACTCCGAGCTCGATATTATCTCCGGGCTGCGCCTGGGCGCCGACGACTACCTCACCAAGGACATTTCCCTACCGCATATGCAGGCCCGCATCAGCGCGCTGTTGCGCCGGGTCAGCGTGATGCAGTCACAGACCGATGCCAGTGACCTGCTCACCCAGGGCGATCTCGCCCTCGACGTCTCCCGGCTCCACTGCCACTGGCAGGGGGAGCCGGTAGACCTGACGGTGACCGAGTTCTGGATCGTCCACGCCCTGGCCAAGCGCCCCGGGCACGTAAAATCCCGCAGCCAACTGATGGAGGCCGCACGGGTGGTGCTGGACGACAACACCATCACCTCTCATGTGAAGCGGATCCGCCGCAAATTCCAGAGCCTGGACAGCGACTTCAATGCCATCAGCACCGCGTATGGCATGGGGTATCGCTGGCAGGTCTGACAAAAGACTATTCCGGGAAAGTATTTTGAACCTTCGCCGCCAACTGGTTCTGCTCAGTCTGTTCACCCTCGCACTGCCCTGGGCCGGCTGCCAGTACCTGCGCCAGGTCGACAAGGCCCTGGCCCAGGGGCAGATGCAGACCCTTGAGGCCACCAGTAGCGCGATCGCGGCACGTCTCGCCAGTGCACCGCAACTGATCGCACCTGACCCCACCCGCAGCGGCCGCCCGCCCGGCGCGCAGCTGTACCTCAATCCGCTACCCCAAGCGCCACGGCTCGACGGCTACGGCGAGGAGTGGCGACTGCAACAATTAAGCCCGCGACAGTTGACCGGTGAAGACGGGGATCCCTTCGCCCAGATCACCCTCGGCAGGCACGGTACGCAGGTATTCCTGCTTCTGACAGTGAAAGATCGCAGCCCGAGCTACCATGACCCGCGCAGTGGCATGGTTTCCAGCGGCGACACCGTCGAGCTATTCACTGCCAATCACCGCTATACGCTGCCAGTGGCCAGTCAGGGGCCCACCTACGCCATGTGGCACAACGCGCGCAGCGGCAAATATGAACGGGAGCTCCGGCTCCGCGGCCGCTGGACATCATCTCCCCAGGGCTATCAACTGGAACTGAAATTCCCCCTCGCCCTGACCGGGGGCGAACTGGCCGTGCGCATACTCGACCGGGAAGACAGCCGCGGCGGGAAACCGGCACGCGCAACCAGCACGCTGCCCGCCGACGGCCGCCCCGGCGCCCTTATCGAGCCGATGCCGACGCTGCAGCAAGAGCTGGAACATTTCGCACGCCCGCACCTGCGGCTGACGGTGGTGGATCAGGAAGGGTTTGTGTTGGCCCACAGCGGACATAGCTCCGAAGCAGGCACAGCTTCAGAGGAAGACACAGACTCGCCGCAGGATACCCCGGGACACTGGCTGAAGGCCTGGCTGTATCGACAGATTCTCGGCACCAACAACCTGCCGCCATTGCCAGAGGACCGCTACCCCGACAGCCTGACCATGAACCGGAAAACCGCGGGTAAATGGTTCAGTGCAGCCGGCACCGGCGATGAGCGTATCGGCGCCGTCAGTGTGCCGGTGATCACCCGCGCCGACGACATCATTGAGCGCCCCCTGCTCGGCCGGGTCATCGCAGCCCAATCCGCAAGTGCAGTGCAGTCCCTGACCGAATCCGCCGCCAGGCGCCTGTGGCTGACGACGGCCGGCGCCACTGGACTGGTCCTGCTGCTACTGCTTGGCTATGCCAGCTGGCTGTCCTGGCGCATCCGTACGCTGCACCGGGCAGCCCGCAACGCAGTGGATGCGAGTGGACGCCTGCGCGGCGACTTCCCCCGCCCGCTGGTTAAAGATGAGCTGGGCGCTCTAAATCGCGCCTTTGCCAGCCTGCTTGCGGAGCTGGATCACTACCACCAGTACCTGCGCAGCCTGGCGAGCAAGCTTTCCCATGAATTGCGTACTCCACTGGCCGTAGTGCGCTCTTCCCTCGACAACCTCAACGCCGGAGAACTGGATCCGGACAGCCGCCGCTACGCCGAGCGGGCTGCGGATGGCAGTGCGCGCCTGTCGTCGATACTGAATGCACTGTCCGCGGCCACCCACCTTGAGGCCAGTATCAGCCAGGCAGACAAGGAGGAGTTCGATCTCGTTGACCTGTTACAGGTACTTGCCCAGTGCTACGCCGATGCCCATCCGGCGCACAAGATCCAGTTGCACAGCCCTGAGGGCCCGAAACCCTATTACGGCGCTCCGGAGCTACTGGCCCAGTTGCTGGACAAGCTGGTGGACAACGCGGTGAGCTTTGCGCCCGCCGGCAGCGAAATCACGATCGGGCTCACCGAAACTGCACACACCTTCGAGGTTGCGGTGAGCAATATCGGCCCACCACTCCCTCCGGGCTTTGGACAAAAGCTGTTCGACTCGCTGGTATCAGTACGCGACGACGGCGGCAAGGCCGGCCATCTCGGTCTCGGGCTTCATATTGCCCGCCTGATTGCCGACTTCCACCAAGGCCGCCTCGAGGCCCGCAATCAGGAGGGTGGCCAGGGCGTCACATTCGGCCTGACACTGCCCCGGTGAACAGCAGCGCAGACAGCACCGAGACATTGATCACGGAGCAGTCACATTCTGCTGATCTGAGCGGTTGACAAACAACCAACGCTGGGGATAATGTCGCGTCCCAAACGGGCCCCCGGCCCGATGTTCGAGTTTTACAGATTCCAGACAGGAGCAACCGGTGGCCAACTCACCTCAAGCGAAGAAACGCGCGCGCCAGAACGAAAAGCGCCGCAATCACAACGCCAGCCTGCGCTCCATGGTGCGCACCTACATCAAAAAGGTAGTTGCGGCCATCGATGCAGGTGATGCGGAAAAAGCCAAAACTGCGTATGCAGCTGCTGTGCCGGTCATTGACCGTATGGCTGACAAAGGCATCATTCACAAAAACAAGGCTGCTCGTCATAAGAGCCGCCTGAATGCCCAGATCAAGAAGCTGGCTGCCTGATTTATCCGACAGCCCGCTCCCTGAGCATAAAAAACCCCGCCACGGCGGGGTTTTTTATTGCCTCAAATTCCACACATACAGATGGCATCAGCCTCCCGGCCGCTAGAGCAAAATCAGGTTGTCGCGATGGATCAGCTCGTCATCATCGCGATACCCCAGTAACTCGACGAAACGCTCTGATGGGTGGCCCTGAATCTTCTGGGCCTCGGAGCTGTCGTAATTCACCAGCCCCCGGGCAATCTCCACGCCGTCAGTGCCGCAACAACTCACCAGGTCACCGCGCTGAAAGCGCCCCTCAACTGCAGTGACACCTACCGCCAGCAAACTTTTACCTTGGGCTGCCTGCAACGCTTGTTCCGCGCCGGCATCGAGCAACAGGCGACCGCGCACCTGCAACTGGCCCGCAAGCCAGCGCTTGCGCGCAGTGAGCGGATCCGCTTCTGGCAACAACAGGCTCCCCAGCGACTCACCGGCGGCAACCCGCTCAATCACCGAGTCCATAGTGCCCCCCACAATCACCGTGCGCGCACCAGAGCGCGCCGCCAGCTGCGCGGCGCGCACTTTGGTGGCCATGCCGCCACGCCCCAGGCCACTGCGAGAGCCTCCCGCCATTGCCACCAGCCGGGGATCGGTAGCCACCGCCTCCGCCACCAGCTCGGCGGCCGGGTTGTCCCGCGGATCTTCGGTAAACAGGCCATCCGCATCGGTCAGTATCAGCAACACATCTGCCTCCACCAGGTTGGCCACCAGAGCTCCCAGAGTGTCGTTGTCGCCGAAGCGGATCTCATCGGTCACCACCGTATCGTTTTCATTAATGATCGGCACCGCCCCCAGAGACAGCAGGGTCTTCAGGGTACTGCGGGCATTGAGGTAACGGGTGCGATTGGAGAGGTCGTCGTGATCCAGCAGGATCTGTGCGGTGCGACAGTCAAACTGGCCGAAAGCGTGCTCGTAGACTTGTACCAGGTGGCTCTGGCCGACGGCAGCTGCCGCCTGGAGCTGATGAATGGATTCCGGGCGCTTGCGCCAGCCCAGGCGATCCATACCTGCAGCCACCGCTCCCGAGGACACCAGCAACACTTCAATCCCCTGGCGGCGCAGGGCCGCGATCTGCCCGGCCCAGTTGTGGATCGCTGCGCGATTGACCCCGCGCCCGTTATCCGTAAGCAGTGCGCTGCCGATTTTTACAACCCAGCGCTTGCTGGCGGGTAGTTGCTGGCGTGCCGAGATGGAATCCATTTCTTCCTCGTGATGTGGACTGCGCCCCGCAGCTATTGGGCGGGGCGCAACAGATGACTTATGGCCGGTATTCTATATCGACGTCGTAGTCATCGTCGTCCCAATCTTCGTCATCTTCATCGGTTTCTTCAGTGAAACCTTCACCTGCCTTGCGCTTGGCCCGCTGGGCAAGACGCACTTCCTCGATACGCTCACGCGCCTCGCGCTGCATCTGCCGCTGAGCTTCCTGCTCCGCTTCAAACAGGTCGCCATCCAGCTCTTCCTGCTGATGAATATCTTCCAGGTAGTCCATCAGCTGGCCGCAGAGAACATCAGTACCCTCGCCGCGAATGGCAGCCACACGGAATACCGGTCCCTGCCATCCCAACGCATTGACGATACCCTGACACCGATCCTCCAGCTCATCCGCCGGCACCAGGTCGGTCTTGTTCAGCACCAGCCAGCGTTCACGGCCAGCCAGGGTGGGGCTGAAGGCCTCCAGCTCGCGCTCGATGGCGAGTGCATTCTGCACCGGATCCGAGCCGTCGAACGGCGACAGATCCACCAAATGCAGCAGAACCCGGCAGCGGGTCAGGTGCTTGAGGAAGCGAATACCCAGTCCCGCCCCCTCGGAAGCGCCTTCGATCAGCCCCGGAATATCGGCAATCACGAAGCTACGATATTTCTGCACCTTCACCACACCAAGGTTCGGCACCAGCGTCGTGAACGGGTAGTTCGCTACTTTCGGCTTCGCCGCCGATACGGCGCGAATAAACGTGGACTTGCCTGCATTTGGCAATCCCAGCATACCGACATCCGCAAGTACCTTGAGCTCAAGCTTGAGGTTGCGGGCCTCTCCGGGATAGCCCGGGGTCGTCTGACGTGGCGCGCGGTTGGTACTGGACTTAAAGCGCGTGTTACCGATGCCGTGGAATCCACCTTGGGCCACCAGCAGCTTCTGCCCTACCTCCAGCAGATCTCCCAGGGTTTCCCCGGTGTCCACGTCAATGGCGGTAGTGCCCACTGGCACCTTCAGCACAAGGTCTTCGCCCTTGGCCCCGGTACAGTTGCGCCCGCGCCCTGCTTCGCCATTCTGGGCCTGGTAATTGGGCTGGTAGCGATAATCCACCAATGTATTCAGTGAATCGTCAGCCATCAGATATACGGAGCCGCCGTCGCCGCCGTCACCGCCATCGGGCCCACCCTTGGCAACGAACTTCTCGCGCCAAAAGCTACAACACCCTTTACCGCCGTTGCCGGCCTGCACCTTGATCGGCGCCTCATCTACAAATTTCATGACTCTACTTACCGGTTACCCGGTCTTCAGTGTAATTTGCCCAGGATAAATACAGAAAAGTGGGCAAGATACAAAAAAGCCCCGCGATTGCGGGGCTTTTTTTATTTGGCGACCGTAAGGGGCGCTGCAAAGCGTAGCGAGCGAGTGGCTGCTGGTGACCGCCGGAGCGGAGCAAGCGGAGCGTACTGAAGTACGTGAGCATTGCGAGCACCGCCGGACGCCATCAGACGCTTGCGCAGTAGCTTTTCAGTGCCACTTAGGCTGTTTCGATAGAAACAAACTTACGGTTGTTGGCGCCTTTCACCTCAAACTTCACTACGCCATCAGCGGTAGCGAACAGGGTGTGATCTTTGCCCATACCAACGTTAACACCAGCGTGGAACTTGGTTCCGCGTTGACGAACGATGATGCTGCCTGCGGAGACAGCTTGGCCGCCAAAGCGCTTCACGCCCAGGCGTTTACTTTCGGAATCGCGACCGTTTCGCGTACTACCGCCAGCTTTCTTGTGTGCCATGAGTCGTTACTCCTCTGCTTATGCCTTGATGCCAGTGATTTTAACTTCGGTGTACCACTGACGGTGACCTTGACGCTTCATGGAGTGCTTACGACGACGGAACTTGATGATTTTCACCTTTTCGCCGCGACCATGGCTCAGCACTTCTGCAGTCACCTTGGCGCCTTCCACAACCGGCGCGCCGATGTTGATGGCGTCGCCGTCAACTACCATCAGAACCTTGTCGAAATCGACAGATTCACCGGTAGCCACTTCAATTTTTTCCAGGCGCAGAACTTCGCCTTCTTCTACACGGTGCTGTTTACCACCGCTTTCAATAACAGCGTACATATTTCTATGCTCCAACAAAATGGACGACACGAAGCAGCTGTAGGGTCATATGACCGGCTAGCCAGCATTTCGGGAGCTTGCGCCGTGTTGTTTAAAACGTCTTCCCGGCTCGTAGACCTTCCCAAATGGGACAGACCCGGATCGAGCGGGGCGCAGATTCTAATCAATTCGCCCGATTGATACAATAGTGAACAGTTTCAGCCACCAAAGACAACCTCACGGAAAGAGGTCATGGACTTATGCGGAGGTTCCTATTACCTTGCCGCGGGTCTTTAACGGAGTACAACAAGGAAACTGCCCATGCTGCCTTTCCACCGGGTGGCCGCTGACGACTTTAGCGCGGTCAATCAACGCATCATCGATCAACTGCACTCTGATGTCCCGCTTGTGGAGAACATCGGCCATTATCTGGTCGAGGCCGGCGGCAAGCGGCTGCGCCCGTTGCTGGTACTCCTGTGCAGCCGTGCAGCCGGCTATCAGGGGCAGAACCATATCGACCTGGCGGCCATTATCGAGTTTATCCACACCGCCACCCTCCTGCACGATGACGTGGTAGACACTTCAGATTTGCGCCGCGGCCGTATCACCGCCAACGCCCAATGGGGCAATGCGCCCGCAGTCCTCGTAGGCGACTTCCTGTATTCCCGCGCCTTCCAGATGATGGTTGCCCTGCAGGATATGGACATCATGGCGATCCTGTCTGACACCACCAATACGATTGCCGAGGGCGAGGTACAGCAGCTGGTAAATGCAGGTGACCCGGCGGTTACCGAAGAAAACTACCTGAAAGTTATCCACAAGAAGACCGGCGCCCTGTTCGAAGCGGCCTGCGAAACAGCGGCAGTACTCGCCGGCTGCAGCGCTGAAGAACGCCAATCCCTGAAACTCTACGGCCGTCACCTCGGCTCCGCATTCCAGCTGGTGGACGATGCGCTGGATTACCGCGGCAATTCGGAAGAACTGGGCAAGAACGTGGGTGACGACCTGGCCGAGGGCAAACCTACCCTGCCACTGATTTACGCGATGGCCAATGGCACCGAAGAGCAGGCGGCGCTGGTAAAGGAAGCTATCGAGCAGAAATCCGCAGACAAGTTATCGGAGATTGTTGCGGCAATCGAGGCTTGCGGTGCTTTGGATTACACATTTGATCGCGCAAAGAAAGAAGTAGAGCTTGCACTCGAAAAGCTCGAGTTTTTGCCAGATGGCGAATACAAAACAGCCCTACAGCAACTTGCTAGCTTTTCAATTGAACGAACTGTTTAATGCAAAAAGCCCCGGCAATGCCGGGGCTTTTTGTTTGTGCGCTTGAGAAGCTGGGGCACTGGCGGCGCGGTACCGGGGACGGGTTTTCAGGACCGCTGTAAACCCATCCCTGGGCGCTGCGGCGCAAACATCCTGTTTGCGACGCTCCTGAAAACCCGTCCCCGGCACCCCTCCTTCGCATCCTACAATTACACTTCGCCTCACGCGGGAATCACGAAGCACAAAATTTCTATGCGAAGGCCCTGATGCCGAGAACCCTTTGCAGGACCGTCTGCGGCCAGGACGGCCGCAGCCGAGCCCCCAGGGATGGGTTTACGGCGTGTCCAGCAAAGGGTTCTCGGCAGCAGGGCCGCCACCATACCCAAATACGAAGTAAAGCTACCCGCGAATCAGGCCAAGCAGCTCTTCAGTCTTGGCCTTCATCAACGCCTCATCCCCACGGGATTCAACGTTCAAACGAACCACCGGCTCAGTATTGGACATACGCAGGTTGAATCGCCAATCGTCAAAGGCAACGCTCAGGCCGTCTACATGCTCAACGCTATTAGCGCCGGCCCCGTATTTTTCCTCTGCAGCCAGTAACAGCGCCTTCGGGTCTTCGACCTTGGAATTGATTTCACCGCTGCACGGAAACGCCTTCATACGCTCACCCACTAGCTGCGACAAGGGCTTGCCGCTACGGCTCACCAGTTCAGCCACCAGCAACCACGGAATCATACCGCTGTCACAGTAGGCGAAATCGCGGAAATAGTGGTGTGCACTCATCTCGCCGCCGTAAATGGCATCTTCTTTGCGCATGCGCTCTTTAATAAATGCGTGACCGGTTTTACTTTCCACCGGCTCACCGCCCGCGCTGCGCACGATATCCTCAGTGTTCCAGGTCAGGCGCGGGTCGTGTACCACCTTGGCGCCATGGTGCTTGGCCAGGAAGGCTTCCGCCAGCAGGCCCACCACGTAATACCCTTCGATAAAATCACCGCTTTCGTCAAAGAAGAAGCAGCGATCGAAGTCGCCATCCCAGGCAATGCCGAAATCAGCACCACTGGCTTTAACCGCTTCTGCCGTTGAAGCCCGGTTTTCCGGCAGGATCGGATTGGGAATACCATTCGGGAAGTTGCCATCCGGCTCATGGTTAACACGCACGAACTCAAACGGCAGGTGCGGAGCCAACGCATCCACTACTGAACCTGCGCCACCGTTGCCCGCATTGACTACCAGCTTCAGCGGCTTCAGTTCGGATACATCCACATAGCCCAGCAGGTGTTTCACGAAGTCTGCACGGTGCGCAAACGTGTGCATTTCACCGCGTTTTTCTACCGCGGCGAAATCGTTCTCCTCCGCGAGGCGCTTGATATCCAGCAGCCCGGTGTCACCACTGATCGGCCGGGAACCTGAGCGCACGAACTTCATACCGTTGTAATCCATCGGGTTGTGACTGGCGGTGACACAGATGCCACCATCAAAATCACCGTGGAACGTAGAGAAATAAACCTCTTCGGTACCGCACTCGCCAATGTGGTACACGTCGGCACCCGCATCACGCAGGCCATTTGCCAGCGCATCCGTCAGCTCGCCGCTGGTCAGGCGGATATCATGCCCCACCACCACACGTCGAGCGCCGAGGAACTGGGCAAAGGCGCGACCTACCCGGTAGGCCACATCAGTATTGAGTTCATCCGGCACACGGCCGCGCAGGTCATAAGCTTTGAAACAAGTTAATTCTGTCATTTATGTCCTTCCCCCTCGGACAAGTAAATATTTTTATAAACAAAATTGGTGGCCTCGATAAAGCCGTCAACAGAGCCGCAATCAAAGCGACGACCTTTGAATCGATAGGCCAGTACACAGCCATTCCCGGCTTGCGCCAGCAAGGCATCGGTAATCTGAACTTCGCCATTCTTGCCTGGCGATGTTTCGCGAATAATATCGAAGATATCCGGTGTCAGGATGTAACGGCCAATAATAGCCATGTTGCTCGGTGCATCTTCAGCCGCAGGCTTTTCCACCATATCGGTAACCTGAAACAACCCGGGCTTGATTTCATTGCCGGCAATGACACCGAACTTGTGGATCTGATCCTTTGGAACCTCTTCCACAGCGACAATGCTGCAACGAAACTGGTTATACAACTGCACCATCTGTGCCAGTACACCATCGCCGTCATTCAGGCACAGGTCATCCGCGAGGACAACCGCAAATGCTTCATCGCCCACCAGGCGTTGCCCCTGCAAAATAGCGTCCCCCAGGCCACGCATTTCGCCCTGACGGGTATAGGAAAAACTGGCTTCATTGATGACGGAGCGAACGCTGTCGAGATAGCGCTCCTTGCCGGTTCCGGCAATCTGGTGCTCCAGCTCAAAATTGGTATCGAAGTGATCCTCGATCGCGCGCTTGCCGCGCCCGGTCACAAAACCGATTTCTGTGAGCCCCGCCTGTATCGCCTCTTCTACCCCGTACTGCACCAGGGGCTTGTTCACCAGTGGTAGCATCTCCTTGGGCATGGCCTTGGTCGCGGGCAGAAAGCGCGTACCGTACCCGGCAACCGGAAACAGACACTTCTTGAGCATTTTTCCCCCTGAACAGTTCTCGGCGATCGGTACACTCCCGCACCGATTCCCGGCAAGTTACCATAAAAAAGTAGCAAGGATCAGCCCAACAACGACGGGGCCTGCGCTGAAGTTAGACAGAGCTCCGATCAAAGGGCAAATCTCCGTCAAGGGTTAATTGAGACAAATCCGGTCACAAAAAGGTTTATGACCGACTGGACAAGCTATCCTTAGCCCTTAGAATGCCGGCACGTGTATAAAATGCCCAGAGTCGGGGACCCAATGAGTAATTTCGTTCAAAAAAGCAGCTACACCCGTGAAGAGCTCCTGGCCAGCAGCCGTGGAGAGATGTTCGGCCCGGGTAACGCCCAGCTCCCAGCCCCCAACATGCTGATGCTCGATCGCATCACACAAATCTCCAAGGACGGCGGAGAGTTCGGCAAAGGCGAACTGATTGCGGAGCTGGATATCACCCCGGACCTCTGGTTCTTCGACTGCCACTTCCCCGGCGACCCGGTAATGCCCGGCTGCCTCGGACTCGACGCCATGTGGCAGCTGCTCGGTTTCTTCCTGGCCTGGAAAGGCAACCCCGGCCGCGGTCGCGCACTGGGTTGCGGCGAAGTGAAATTCACCGGCCAGATCCTACCGACCGCGAAGAAGGTCACATACCATATCCAGATGAGCCGCCTGGTAGAGCGCAAGTTGGTAATGGGCATCGGCAACGGTTCCGTATCCGTGGATGGCCGTGAGATCTACACCGCAAAAGACCTGCGCGTAGGCCTTTTCACCCGCACCGACAATTTTTAAGTCGGCAGCCGGACCAAACACAACAATAACGATTCACTAGACAAGTTTTACTGGAGATCACTATGCGCCGGGTAGTCATTACCGGAATGGGCATCACTTCCTGTATAGGTACCAACACCCAGGAAGTGTTGTCCTCCCTGAAAGCCGGCCGCAGCGGCATCCGCTATATGGATGAATACGCGGAACTGGGACTGCGCAGCCAGGTGGCGGGCGTGGTAGATATCGATTTCAAAGAGCACATCGACCGCAAGCATTTGCGTTTTATGGGCGACTCCGCAGCTTACGCCTACATTTCGATGGCGGAAGCCATTGCTATGGCGGGACTGGAAGAATCCGATATTTCCAACCCCCGCACCGGCCTGGTGATGGGCTCCGGCGGAACCTCTACCACCGCGGTTATCGAATCAGCTGAGATTCTGAAAACCAAAGGGGTGCGCAGAGTTGGTGCGTACCGGGTACCGCAGACCATGGGCAGCACCGTATCTGCCTGCCTTGCCACCCCCTTCAAGATCAAGGGTGTGAACTACTCCATCTCGTCCGCGTGTGCCACGTCCGCCCACTGCATCGGCCACGGTGCCGAACTGATCCAGATGGGCAAGCAGGACGTCATCTTTGCCGGCGGCGGTGAAGAGCTGGCCTGGAGCCTGACGCACCTGTTCGACGCCATGGGCGCCCTGTCTTCGAAGTACAACGACACGCCGGCAAAGGCGTCTCGTCCATACGACGCCAACCGGGATGGTTTCGTCATCGCTGGTGGTGGCGGCTGTGTGGTACTTGAAGAGTACGAGCACGCGAAGGCCCGCGGCGCCAACATCATCGCCGAACTGGTTGGCTACGGCGCAACCTCCGACGGCTATGACATGGTGGCACCAAGCGGTGAGGGTGCGGCACGCTGTATGCAACAGGCCCTGGCCGGTATGGATGGCAAGGGACTGGAAGGCGGTGTGGACTATATCAACACCCACGGCACCTCCACCCCGGTGGGCGACGTAGCTGAATTGCGCGCGATGAAAGAAGTATTCGGGGACAAGGTACCGGCTTTCGCCTCCACCAAATCCCTGACCGGCCACTCTCTGGGTGCTGCCGGAGTACAGGAAGCCATTTACTCCCTGCTGATGATGCAGAATGGCTTTATCGCGGCATCCGCCAACGTGGAAACCGTGGACGAAGCCGCGGAAGGCCTCGACCTGGTGACCGAGCTGCGCGAGACCGAAATCCGTCGTGCGCTCTCCAACAGCTTCGGCTTCGGCGGCACCAACGCAAGCCTGATTTTCGACAAAATCTGAGGCCTCTGTCGCTAAAACAAAAGCCGCTGAAACAAAAAAGGGCGAACCCTCACAGGTTCGCCCTTTTTTGTTTACACGCTTGTGTTAGGCATCTGCTTTCTGCAGGCGCTCCAACCACAACTCGACCTGCCGAGTCAGCCCCTGGCGCCAGCTGCGCTGCTGGATCCCAAAGACATCCCGCACTTTCAGGCAACTGAGTACCACCGACCGGCTTTCCACATGCGGTGTATTCTCCGATGTACCCGCATCGGCCTCAAGCGACACCAGATCCGCAGAAAAGTCCTCTCCGTAAAGAGATTTCACCCGATCCAGCACCTCACAGCCAAACTCCATCGCCGTACAGGTATCCGCGGAGCCGTAGTGGTAAATACCAGTGCGGGGCGCACCGCTCGCCAGCTGCTGGACAATGGCAGTCACCACGCGAACCAGATCGGATACGGTCACCGGATTACCTCGGCTGACGTCATCCAGCGCCACCGGCCTGCCGGCCAACATGGCCCGGACTACGCGGCCGAGCAGTGCTTTATCGCTGCGATCCACCAGCCACCCCAACCTCAGGATGCTGACATTCTCCGCATCCGCCAAGGCATCTTCACAGGCCAGCCAGCGCCGCCCACTATCCGATTCCGGAGCAGGCGGTTCATCTTCATCAATTTTCTTGCGCGCGCCGCCACCGGTCAGCACGCAATACGATGAGAGGTGCAGGACAGCACTGTATGGGAGGTTCGGCAAGGTGCGGCAAACCGCCTCCGCCCGGGCCCGGTTCGCACCACCACCGCAAGCGGCAGCATTGACCACCAGAGTGCCTTTGCGCAGTTCACCCAGCTGGTCGTCTCCGAGCAATTGCACCCGGAAGCCAACCCGCTGGAGCCCTTTTTGCAGCGCGCTGTCGATGGCATTACCGGCCCCGATCAGCGCAATGGTGTCCGGCTGGTAGCCGGTATGAAGCATGGGCATGCGCGACCCTGTGTCTTAGAAGGGGATGTCGTCGTCAAAACTGTTGTCAAAACCACCGGCCGGAGGCTGGGACTGGCCCTGGTTGCCCATGGGGTTGCCCTGCTGCCCCTGGGGCTGGGAAGGTGCCATGGGTGACGGCGCCGAGCGGCCCTGAGCATATTCGTCCTGGTATCCGCCCTGGTTGTAGCCACCCTGGCCACCGCCTTGACCACCACCCTGTTGCTGGCCATATCCACCCTGGCCACCCTGCTGGAAGCCACCGCCACCCTGTTCGCCGCGGCTGTCCAGCATTTGCATTTCGCTGGCCACGATTTCAGTGGTGTAACGATCCTGGCCAGACTGCTTGTCCTGCCACTTGCGGGTGCGCAGGGAGCCTTCCAGGTAAACCTTGCTGCCTTTGCGCAGGTACTCACCGGCAATTTCCGCCAGACGATTGAAGAACACCACACGGTGCCATTCGGTACGCTCCTGCTGCTGGCCGGTCTGCTTGTCTTTCCAGGTCTCGGAGGTCGCCAGAGTCACGTTGGTGACGGCACCGCCGCTGGGCAGATAGCGGGTTTCCGGGTCTCCGCCCAGGTTGCCAACCAGAATTACTTTGTTTACGCCCCTGCTGGCCATATGCCTCTCCTATCGGTGTGCCTGTCAATGACACAGTGAAATTACTAATTCAAATTACGGAATTCGGAAACGCCGCCGGCAATAGGCCTGAACGCTTCCAACAGTGTATTTTTATCCAGCAGGATACAACACTCGCCCGGGAGGCGTCACGGATCGCCGCCGGGTATATGGATATTCGATTTGCTTAACTGCTGACCACTGGTGTCCGGGAAGCCCGCATCTGCCACCAGCCCAGGGACCAGAGCAGCAAAACCCCCAGTGCCAGAGTGGCAACCGAGCCGGCCCCGCCGTGGCCAAAGGCCACTCCGCCGAGCGTGCCACCGACAAACGCGCCCAGGAACTGGAACGTCGCATAGAGTCCGGTAGCAGCACCGCGGCACTCGGCCGGCGCCACCCGGGTCAGCTGGGCCGGTAACAGTGCTTCCAGCAGGTTGAAGGCCAGGAAGAATACGCCCAGGCAGACAATAATCCAGGTGCCGTGCACCTGGGGCATCAATGCTACACCACCAAAGACAAGCCCCAGCAGCGCCAGCCGCATGGCTGCGGGCACCTTGCTGCGCTTTTCCGCCATCCGCATCAGCGGCAGCATGAATATAAAAGCTCCCAGCATCAGCGGTGCATAGAGCTTCCAGTGCAGGTTACTGGCGAGGTGCAGCTCCTCTACCAGAAGCAGCGGCAAGGGTACAAACATCATGGTCAGCAGCAGATGCAGGGCAAAGACACCGCCTACCAGCCGCCATACCGGCGCCTGCCCCAAGAGCTTGCGAAAATCGCCCGGCTGCGGCGCCCGGCGCTCCGCCCGGTTCGGATTAGGCACCAGCTTCCAGACCAGCAGTATGCCCAACAGTGCCAACAGCGCGGTCAACCAGAATATGGCCGGTAAACCGCCGGCCGCCGCCAGCAAAGGTCCCAATACCACCGCAAGTACAAAGGCCACACCGATAGACGCACCGATCACTGCCATCGCCTTACCGCGGTTCTCATCCCGGGTCAGATCGGCCGCCAGGGCCATGGTCGCAGCGGCAATAGCACCTGCCCCCTGAAGCATCCGCCCGGCAATCAGCCCATAAACGGAGTCGGTTGCCGCTGCCACCACGCTGCCAAGCGCAAATATCACCAGCCCCGTATATATCACCGGTTTCCGCCCCCAACTGTCACTCAACATGCCCAGCGGGATCTGCAGGATGGCCTGACTCAGGCCGTAGGCCCCCAGCGCCAGTCCCAGCAGGGCCGGCGTACTGCCTATATAGTCAGTGCCATAGAGGGACAGCACCGGCAGCACCATAAACAGGCCCAGCATGCGGAAAACGTAAAGGGAGGCGAGGCCGGCGAGCGCGCGGCGTTCAGTGGGATTCATCAACAGGTTCCGGACACGGCAAAACAGGGCGCGCATTGTAGCAGCCGCAGCGGCAGAGATTGATCCCCTGCCGCCTAATAAAGATATAGCCTGAAACTATTCTTCAAGAAGGATCAATTGCGCCCGTACTGATCCTCGATGCGCACAATGTCATCCTCACCAAGGTAACTGCCAGACTGCACCTCGATCAGCTCCAGTGGTATGGATCCAGGGTTCTCAAGGCGGTGCACCACCCCCAGCGGAATGTAAGTGGATTCATTTTCACTCAGCAACAGCTTGTCTTCACCACGGGTGACCATCGCGGTACCGCGCACCACAATCCAGTGCTCGGCGCGGTGATGGTGCATCTGCAGCGAGAGCTGGCAGCCGGGCTTGACCACAATGCGTTTGACCTGGAAGCGCGGACCGGCGTCGATGGAGTCGTAATAACCCCAGGGGCGGAACACCTTGCGATGGTTTTCAGCCTCACTGCGCGCTCCCTGTTTCAGGCGCTGCACAATGGTTTTCACTTCCTGTACGCGATCCTTGTGCGCCACCATCAGGGCGTCATCGGTATCCACCACCACCAGGTCCTGCACCCCGAGAATGCCGACGAGACGCTCGCCGCCATGCACCAGGCAGCCGGCGGCGCTTTCGGCAATAACATCGCCGCGTAGCAGGTTGTCGTTCTCATCCCGCTCCGCCAGTTCCCACAATGCAGACCAGGAACCCACATCGCTCCAGCCTGCCTGCATCGGCACTACCGCAGCGGATTCGGTTTTTTCCATTACCGCGTAGTCGACGGAGTCGGACGGACAACGTGCGAAGGCATCGGCATCGATACGTGTGAAGTCCAGATCGCGGGCGGCACCGGCAAAAGCGGTGCGGCAGGCTTCGAGCATATCCGGGTGATGGTGTCCCAGCTCTTCGAGGTAGCGGGTTGCGCGGAACAGGAACATGCCGCTGTTCCAGTTGTACTCCCCGCTGGCCAGATAGCGCTCGGCGGTGGCCAGGTCCGGCTTCTCCACAAACTCGGCCACCTTCCAGCCGCCACCGACAGCATCGCCACTGCGGATATAGCCATATCCGGTTTCCGGGCTACTCGGCACGATGCCAAACGTCACCAGGTGACCGTCTTCCGCCAGTGGACGAGCCGAGGCAATGGCCGCCTGAAATGCCGTCGTATCCGCCACCACATGGTCCGCTGGCAGAACCAGTAACAGCGGATCGTCACCAGACTCAGCCGCAGCCAGGGCCGCCAGGGCGATAGCCGGAGCGGTATTGCGTGCGCAGGGTTCCAGCAGAATGGCCTGGGCTGCTCGGTCAATTTCCTGCAACTGCTCGGCGGCGGCAAAGCGATGATTTTCGTTACACACCAGAATCGGTGCCTGCACATTTTCGAGACCGTGCAGACGCAATGCCGTGGCCTGCAGCATGGTATGGCTGCCCGCCAGGTTCAGGAACTGCTTCGGATAAGCCTCACGGGACAGCGGCCACAGGCGCGATCCGGTACCACCACAGAGAATCACAGGAATCATAATTTCCGTATCCATACTGAATTATTGACGGGAAGGGATTTTGGCACACTCAGGCACCGGATTATACTTGACCGTTTTCTGCCGCCCGGTTCACTGGCGGACAATTCCGCGACAATACAGGACAGAGTGTGGATACGATTTACGTACGGGGTGCTCGCACCCACAACCTGAAGAATATCGATCTGGATATTCCCCGTGACAAACTCATCGTAATCACCGGACTTTCCGGTTCTGGTAAGTCCTCACTCGCCTTTGACACCTTATACGCCGAGGGACAGCGTCGCTACGTGGAATCCCTCTCCACCTACGCGCGCCAGTTCCTGTCGATGATGGAGAAGCCGGATGTGGATCACGTGGAAGGGCTGTCGCCAGCCATCTCCATCGAACAGAAATCCACCTCCCACAACCCGCGCTCCACTGTGGGTACCATCACCGAGATCTACGACTACCTGCGCCTCCTGTTCGCCCGCGTGGGCGAACCACGCTGTCCGGAACACCACGAACCCTTGCAGGCCCAGACCATCAGCCAGATGGTGGATCAGGTGCTGGCACTGCCGGAGGGCACCAAGATCATGCTGCTGGCACCAGTGGTGCGCGACCGCAAGGGCGAACACCTGCACGTGTTCGAACAGCTGCGCCGGGACGGCTTTGTACGCGCACGTATCGACGGCACCGTATGCGACCTGGACGACACCCCCAAGCTCGACAAACGCAAGAAACATACCATCGAAGTGGTCGTGGACCGCTTCAAGGTGCGCGACGACCTGCAACTGCGGCTGGCCGAATCCTTCGAGACCGCCCTGAACCTTACCGACGGTATCGCCGCCATCAGTTATATGGACGGCAACAAGGACGACCACCTGTTCTCCGCCCGTCACGCCTGCCCGGTATGTGATTACTCATTGGACGAACTGGAACCACGCTTGTTCTCGTTCAACAACCCCGCCGGTGCCTGCCCCGGCTGCGACGGCCTCGGGGTAAAACAGTTCTTCGACGAGGACAAAGTCATCCTCGACCCGGAGAGCAGCATTTCCGAAGGTGCCATCCGCGGCTGGGACAGGCGCAATATCTACTACTACCACATGCTCACCTCGCTGGCAGAGCACTACGACTTTGATATCGACAAGCCCTGGCTGAAACTGCGCAAACGCGACCGCGAGGCCATCCTCCACGGCAGTGGCGACACCGCCATCGACTTCAGCTATGTGAACGACCGCGGTGACGTGACCATCCGCCGCCACACCTTCGAAGGCATCATCCCCAACTTCCAGCGCCGCTACCGGGATACCGAGTCCCAGTCCGTGCGCGAAGAACTGGCCAAATACCTGAGCACCCAGAAGTGCCCGGACTGCCAGGGCACCCGCCTGCGCCGGGAAGCCCGCCATGTGTTTGTGGACGACCGCACCCTGGCCCAGATCACCGAGCTGCCTGTAGGCGACGCCTTCGACTACTTTGCCAACCAGCTCAAGTTCAAGGGCGCACAGAAAGAGATCGCCGACAAGATCCTGAAAGAACTGCGCGACCGCTTCCGCTTCCTGGTGGACGTGGGCCTCAACTACCTGACCCTGAACCGCAGTGCCGAGACCCTCTCCGGCGGCGAGGCCCAGCGCATTCGTCTGGCCAGCCAGATTGGCGCCGGCCTTGTGGGCGTGATGTACATTCTCGACGAGCCGTCCATCGGCCTGCACCAGCGGGACAACGAACGCCTGCTGAACACCCTCACCCACCTGCGGGATATCGGCAACACCGTGATTGTGGTGGAGCACGACGAAGACGCGATTCGCGCGGCCGACTTCCTGATTGATATCGGCCCCGGCGCGGGGGTACACGGTGGCGAGGTGGTGGCCGCGGGCACGCACAAGGAAGTGGCCGCTTGCGAGCGCTCACTTACCGGCCAATACCTGTCCGGGGTCAAGCAGATCAAGGTACCCGAGAAACGCATTCCTGGCACCGGCGAGGTTCTACGCATCGAGGGCGCTACCGGCAACAACCTGCAGAACGTGGATCTGGAAATCCCGGTGGGCGTGTTTACCTGTGTCACCGGTGTGTCCGGCTCCGGCAAGTCCACCCTGATCAACACCACCCTCTATCCGCTCGCCGCTACCGCGCTGAACAAGGCCACCACACTCAAGGCCTCACCGCACAAAGCCATCCACGGGCTGGACCACTTCGACAAGTGCGTGGACATTGACCAGAGCCCCATCGGCCGCACGCCGCGCTCCAATCCCGCCACCTATACGGGCATTTTCACACCCATCCGAGAACTCTTTTCCGGCACCCAGGAAGCACGATCCCGCGGCTACAAACCCGGGCGCTTCAGTTTCAATGTGAAAGGCGGCCGCTGCGAGGCCTGCCAGGGCGATGGCGTGATCAAGGTGGAAATGCACTTCCTGCCAGACATCTATGTGCCCTGCGATACCTGTAAGGGCAAGCGCTACAACCGGGAAACCTTAGAGGTGCACTACAAGGGCAAGAGCATCCACGAAGTGCTGGAAATGACCGTGGAGGATGCGCGGGAGTTTTTCGATCCGGTACCGGCCATCGCCAAGAAGCTGCAGACCCTGATGGACGTCGGTCTGTCCTATATCAAGCTCGGCCAGGCGGCGACCACACTCTCCGGCGGTGAGGCACAGCGCGTCAAACTCTCTCGCGAGCTGTCCAAACGCGACACCGGCCAGACACTCTATATTCTCGACGAACCCACCACGGGTCTGCATTTTGCCGATATTCAACTGTTACTGGACGTGCTGCACCGCCTGCGCGACCACGGCAATACCATCGTGGTGATCGAGCACAACCTGGATGTGATCAAGACCGCCGACTGGATTGTGGACCTCGGCCCGGAAGGCGGCTCCGGCGGCGGCCAGATCATTGCCACAGGCACGCCTGAGCAGGTCGCCAAGGTCAAAGGCTCCCACACCGGACGCTTCCTGAAACCGATGCTAAAGAAAAAATAGTCGCAGAGATCAAACCCCGCCTTTGTGCGCGCGGTACCGCCAGAGTTGGTGGTACCGCGCCTGTACAGCCAGCCCCGACAGCGGCCCTCGAAACACACTCAGTCGATCACTCAACCAGGCTGGGCCAATCAAATTACGGTTCTCCCTCCCGCCCGGATTTAATACCGTTGGCGCACGCCATTTACCCCTTTCTCGCCAACCAATAATTGACCTTGATTTCCTCGCCACGCCCGGCGAACTCCGCACCAAACCCTATAATTTCCGCAAAACGCCGAAGCCATTCGCTTTCAGAAAATATTCCTCCCTCGAGTAAAAAGGGGAAGAAAATTAGCATCCGCGCCACGCTCCGGAATCAACAGGCGAAAACTATCCCGCCGGTAATTTCCGGTTATCGAACACTTGTTTCACGAAAATTTTTGCCAGGAACAGCAAAGACAGGGAGCCTTTTACATGGAAAGTCCGTCTCGTTTTAAAAACCTTGTCCGGCATATAAAGCATTGGTTCATCGTCAAAACCTCTCCGCGTAAAAATCGCGTTTACACCCAGTTCTACCGCTTCCCGCATCAGTACCGCGTGCTGGTAGAGCAAGTAGTGCCACAGATGACCGACACCAAAGGCGCGCCTTTGCGCATTCTGGTATTTGGCTGCTGCAGCGGCGCGGAACCCATTTCACTATCCGCCGTATTGCGCCGCAATTTCCCGCAGCTGGAATACCGTATAGAAGCATTTGACATAGTGCCATCGGTGATCGAGCGCGCGCAGAATCCCTGTTACAGCCGCGACGAGGTATACCAGGGCCCCTTCGTCAGTGAGACATTTGTCAGTGAAACATTCGATCTGGCAGACGATGCCTACCGGGTAAAACCGGAAATCCTGCAGACCATATCATTCCATGTCGGCGACATGCTGGATGCAAATTTTATCGATGAGCTGGGCCAGGCGGATCTGGTGTTTGCACAGAATGTCCTGTTCCACCTGCCGGCGCAAAATGCGCGCCGCGCTTTTGCCAACTTGCAATGCTTACTAAAACCGGGCGCCGCATTGTTCGTAAACGGTATGGACACCGATATGCGCGTGCAACTGACAAAGAAATTCCAGCTGCAACCGGAAGCCTACCTGATCGAGGAAATTCACAACGATGCCCGCCAGGACCGCGGCGATTCATGGGCCGGCGCCTACTGGGGCAGAAAGCCGTTCAGCCGGCGTTCCCGCGAATGGATTCGTGAACACTGCACCATTTACCGCAAGGCCAGCGTATGAATATCGTCGAGGAATATTCGCAGAAATCTCGCCACTTCAGCCTTCAGGACACCGAGCTGTCGGTCGCGCGACGCTTTGAAAAACAGGTGGCCCTGCACGGCGAACGACTCGCAATTACCGACGCCAACGCCTCGCTCAGCTACAGCGCCCTCAATCAACTCGCCAATGTCATGGCGCGAAAGATCCTCGCCCATGCGCCGGCCGGCGAACCGGTGCGTATTGCGCTGTTTCTGGAAAAGGGGATCGCCCAGATCGCAGCCATTCTGGCGGTACTCAAGTGCGGGCACGCCTATGTTCCGATAGACCCCGCCTTCCCCACCGAGCGCAACCGGTATATCTACCGGGAATCGCAAGCCGCGTTGATCCTGAGCAACGGTGCCAACCGCTCGGTAGCCTCCGCACTCGCCGACAATAGCGTATACATTCTCGATCTCGACGATATTCCCGACCATACCCCCAGTGAGAACCTCGATATCGAAGTAGCGCCGGATGCACTGGCCTACATCATCTATACCTCTGGTTCCACTGGCCGTCCCAAGGGCGTGGTACAGAACAACCGCAATCTGCTGCACGGCTGCATGCGTCGCAGTAACCTGCAGAAGGTGGTGCCCCATGATCACATGACCCTGTTTTATTCCTGCAGTGTCATCGCTTCGGTCTACTGTATTTTCGGCGCGCTGCTTAACGGCGCCGCCATCTTTCCCTACGATTTCCATCGCGACGGGGTGGACAACCTGGGAGACTGGCTGAAGTCCAGGCGCATTACGATCTACCATTCGGTCGCGTCCCTGTTTCGGGAGTTCGCCGCCCAGTACCACGGGCCGGGCGATGTGTTCAGCATCCGCCTGGTCACCTTTGGCGGTGAGCGCGTGCTCACCAGCGACGTGGAGCTGGCGCGCAGGGTATTCACTTCGGATATCGAGTTCTATACCGGTCTCGGCTCCACCGAGACCGGCACTATCCGCTATTTTCACATCGGCCCCGACACCCGGCTCGAGGGCGACGTGGTGCCGATCGGCTACCCGGTTGAAGGCGTTGAAGTAGTACTGCTCGGCGACGACGGGCAGGAGGTAGCCCAGGGCGAAATCGGGGAAATTACAGCGCGTAGCCGTTACCTGGCTCAGGGTTACTGGCAAAACCCGGAAGCAACAGCGAAGTCCTTCGGCATCGACCCGGCGGATCCCGGCATCATCATCTACCGCACCGGCGACCTGGGACAAATGGACCCGGACGGACTTATCCACCACCGCGGACGCAAAGATTTTCAGGTAAAAATTCGCGGTTTTCGTGTGGAGGTGGGGGAAGTCGAGGCGCGCCTGCTGGCACACCCACAAATCGCCGAAGCCGTGGTCGTGGCCCGCGATGTCCGGGGCGAACTGCAATTGGTTGCCTATCTGGTGCCCGAGCAGGATACGGAAAGCGGCGCATCGCCGAACGTACAGCAACTGCGTGATTACCTCGCCGAACAGCTCACCTATTACATGATTCCGACGTTGTATGTACGCCTGGGCAGCCTGCCAAAAACTCCGAACAACAAGGTGGACCGCAATGCGCTACCGGCACCGGACGACGACAACCAGTTACCAGGCGCCCCTAGGATCGAAGCCCAGGGGCGCACGGAGGAATATCTTGTAGAATTCTGCAAAGAATTGCTCAACCGCGACACCATCAGTGTGGGCGAAAACTTTTTCGCTCTCGGCGGACATTCACTGAACGCCGCTCAACTGCTCGCACGCATCAATGAGCAGTTCGGCACCAGCCTGGATATGCGCAGTATTTTCGAGGCTGGCGACCTGCGCGCACTTGCAGAGAAGATCGATCACGCTGTTTCCACAACAACGGCAACGGTCGGCGACACCATCAAAGCCAACCATGCCGAAGGCAATGCACTGGTCGCCGCTCCCCGCGGCACGCGTATCCCACTCAGTTCGGCACAGAAGCGCATGTGGCTGTCAGAACAGCTGTGGGGCAACAGCAGCGCCTACCAGATTTCCAATACCGTGCACCTGAGAGGTCCACTGGACAGCAGTGCGCTGGAACAGGCGCTGAATGCCGTAGTCGCGCGCCACGATATTCTGCGCACCTGTTTTCCTGTTGACGAGGAAGGCCCCCGGCAACAGGTTCTGGCGAGCGGCGACGTCCCTCTTCCCGTGTCCAGATTGCGCGCCCGTCCACGCAACCGCTGCACCACCCGCGTTGCCAAATATCACGGGCGGCGGATGGATAAGCAGACACTGGCCTCGGGCCCACTGTTTCGTGCGCGGCTGCTACAAATCGATGACGATGCCGCTATTTTGGCGCTGACGTTTCACCACATCATCTACGACAATATCTGGTCCAGTGGCATCTTCTTTCGCGAGCTGGGTTACTTCTACCAGGCACTTGTCCAACAGTGCCCGGCGTCACTGCCCTCCCTGCCATTCCAGTTTGCCGACTATGCGCACTGGGAACAGCAGCGCAGTAACAGTACCCACAATCAGGAGCAAATGGACTACTGGCGGCAGCAGCTCACCGATGTCCCGGGACCGCTTGAACTCCCCACGGATCATCCGCGCCCCGAAACGGCGGACTTCAGTGGCGGTCAGGAAACATTTCATGTTCCGGCCTCACTGTCTGCCGCACTACATGCGCTCGCACGACAGGAGTCTGTCACGCCGTTTATGCTGCTGCTCGCCGCCTGGCAGTTACTGCTTCACCGCTACACCCAGCAATCGGACATCATTGTGGGCACGCCCAGCGGACGGCGCCAACATACCCAGACGGAATCGGTGATCGGGCTCTTTATCAACACCCTGGTATTACGTACCGATTTTTCCGGGCAGCCGGATTTCCGCACCCTGCTACAGAAGGTTCGCGAGACCACCATCGACGCGTTTGCCAACGACCAGGTCCCCTTTGAAGAGTTGGTCGCAACACTGAATCCACCCCGCGGCACCGGTGAATCCCCGTTCTTCCGGCACTTGTTCATTCACCGCAAAGTGCCGGCGGACCACTGGCAGATTCCGGGACTCGAAGTCACGCCGCTGAACAGTCACAGTGGCGGGGCAAAATTCGATCTCACCCTGTCGGTGCTTGAAAACGACGAAGCCTTATGCGGCACACTCGAATACCGGCGCGCGCTGTTCGACCGCGAAACCGCCGCCAGCCTTTGCCAGAACTTTGTCCAGTTGCTGACCAGTATTGTGGAAACGCCAGATTGCCCGGCGACAAAACTGTCCATCGTGGCGCCGACGGAGCGCAAACGGCTGTGCACCGAGTGGAACCAGAGTGCAATGACACTACCTCCGCAGTGCACGGTGACAGCACTGTTCGAGCAGCAGGTACAGGCGTGCAGCGAGCGCACGGCCCTGAGTGACCAAATCGAACACCTTAGCTATCAACAGTTAAACGAGCGTGCTGATGGCATCGCACAGCAGCTGCTGGCGCGTGGCTTACGCAAGGGAGAGCGGGTAGCCGTATGTATGGCCCGCTCCGCGGATCTCGTGGCCGCACTGCTCGCCGTATGGAAGACGGGCGCAGCCTTTGTGCCTCTGGACCCGATGTTTCCCGCCGAGCGCCTCGCCTACATACTGCAGGACAGTGCAGCAGCGCTGCTGATAAGTGATACCGAGAGCCGGTGTACACTCGGAGACCTGACCAGCTTCGGCGGCGAAATATTCCTGCTGGATGATCACACGTCGCCACTGGAAAACGCCGCAACGCACATATCATCTCCGCCGGCAGGCCCCGACGACCCCGCTTACGTGATCTACACCTCCGGTTCCACCGGCAACCCCAAGGGTGTGCAGATTTCCCAGCGTAGCCTGGTGAACTTCCTCAGCTCCATGCAGGCAAAACCAGGATTTTCTGCGGACGACTCATTGCTCGCCGTCACCACCGTATGTTTCGATATCGCCATGCTGGAACTCTTCCTGCCCCTGTTGAGCGGCGGGCGTTTGGTGATTCAGGACTGGCGGCAGTCGCGCAATCCCCAGGCGATTCTAGATGCCCTGCAGCGCGAGAATATCACCGCGATGCAGGCCACCCCTTCCACCTGGCGCATGCTGCTCGACCACGGCTGGCAGGGAGATCCGGCCGTGCGTGTTCTGTGCGGCGGGGAGGCGATGGGACGCGACCTGGCGACGCGCCTGCTCGACTGCGGCCTGGATATCTGGAACCTCTATGGCCCTACTGAAACCACCATCTGGTCTTCCATCAACCCGATTCATAAAGCGGATGATGCCGCCTGTATCGGCGGTCCCATCGCCAATACCAGCCTCTACGTACTGGACCCGGCTGCGCAGTTGCTACCGGTGGGGGTTCCCGGTGAACTGTGTATCGGCGGCGAGGGACTGGCAACCGGATACCTGAATCGAGCAGAGCTTACCCGCGAAAAGTTCTTTCACTGCGAGGCTCTCAATGGCGAGCGGCTGTATCGCACCGGTGATCTGGTTGTACGCCACCGCGACGGGCGTATCGAATATCTGGGACGTATGGATCACCAGGTAAAAATCCGTGGCTTCCGGGTCGAAGTCGGTGAGATAGAAGCGCTGTTGGCCGAGGATCCCGCGATACGCCAGAGTGTAGTGATTGCCCACGATGACGATTGCGGCGGCAAATACCTGGCGGCCTACCTGATCGCCGCCAACACCGCCGAGCCGAACAGTGAAGTCCTGCGCAGCACACTGCGAAATTCACTGCCGGAATATATGGTTCCCAGCACCTTTATCACCCTGAGCGAGTTCCCCCTGACGCCCAACGGCAAGGTAGACCGCAAGGCATTCCCGCCGCCATCCGCCACCGGGGAAACGCTGGCGAACAGCTCGGACAAGCGGTTGCGCGGGAATTCTGCTGAAATTACCGAAGGAGTCACAACAAGTCCGGCGGCACACATTGCAGATATCACCGCATCGATTCGCGGAGTTTTCGAAGCCCAACTCAAATCACCGGTATCTTCCGACGAAGCCAGCTTCTTCGATCTCGGTGGACATTCCCTGTCAGCATTGAATGCCATCGGCAAGCTCAACGCGCTCCTCGGCCTCGAGTTGCCTCCCACCCTGCTGTTTGATTTCCCGAGTGTAACGGCACTGGCACAGGCCGTTGTGAAACTTCGCGATGGACAATCCGAACAACAGGTGCTGGCCGAGGCGGGCGTGGATCCGAAAACCGAACAACAGGTCAACGATATACTCGCAAGGCTACAGCGTCACCGAGACGCAGAAGACCTGCCGCAATTTCCTCACGGCATGAAAATGCGTCGCTCCTGGTTCGCGGCCCGCGTGTTGGCGCCGCTATATGCGATACCGCGGATCATGGTTCGCAAGCCGGTGCAGAGGCTGATTCTCAAGTTGGAAGGCGGTTCTACGTTGAGCCTTACGATGCGCGAGCTTTACCGCAAACACTTTAATATCGATGTGGGTGATTTCAGCAGCGTCACCTTTGATCCGGTCAACCTTAAGTCCTCCACCCGCATCGGCAAATACTGCACCATTTACCGTACCGCACGCTTTCAGAATGCCGACCATCCGCGCAACACCCTCTCGACTCATGGCATTTTCTACTACGCCGGGATGGGGTTCAGCTCCGGCTATGCCCTCGACCGTGTCAACCTTGAAGTGGGCAACGATGTATGGATTGGCGATGGAGCCAAAATACTCTACCCCACACGTAAAATTGGCGATGGTGCAGTGATCGCCGCCGGCGCCATCGTTATTGACGATGTCCCCCCTTACGCCGTGGTCGCTGGCTATCCCGCGCAGGTAGTGCGCTACCGTTTCTCACACGACACCATCGCCAAGTTGCTGGAACTCAAGTGGTGGGAGATGTCCGGTACCGAGCTGCACCACAGCAGACGCGAATTCCTCAAACCTCTGGAAGGCGAAAAAATCCGCTAACCGATCGATGATCGCTGACCAAATAAAGGGCTCAGCAAGGAGATGGCATGGCTATGGATGCAGAGACCGGGGATACGGAAATAGAAGTCTCGAGTATCAACGCGAGTAAAACAAACCGCGACAGGATCCCGAAGAGCCCAACCGGAACCGAGCCCCCTCCCCTTGTCGCCCGTGAAACCGTCGCCGCACGTGCGCTGCTGGAATCGTGGGAACACAGTGAACAGCAGCGTGATAGCGAGCCCTATCCCATCTATGCCTCTGCCGAATTTTTCTTTCCCTTCCTGGAAGACAATGCATCCTATCGGGCGCCACACATAGCATTATGGGAACATCAGGGAGCGCCAGCGGGTATTCTGGTTGGCCGTATAATGGTGGCGCGTCCCAAGCGGGCTCTGGGCCCTGTAGCTATCCCCATGCCGCAACTGACTACACTGGAAATCCTGCACGGTGGACTGGAATCCAACTCAACGGAAGTCGCGCACCGTCAGCTGGAATACCTTCGCCAACTCCTCGCGTCCGCGGAGGTAGATTGCATATCCATCCATCATCTGCCCGCAAATAGCGAAGCGGGGAACCTGCTGTGTAGCGGGCTACGAGCCCCAGGTGATGGCAACCCCACCCGCTCGCGACGCTGGTTGATCCAACTCACCGACGCCAACGGGCAACCGCTCTCCAGCAACTCGTCGAAAACCCGAAGTTCCTTTCGTCGCCAGGACCGCAAGCTGGAAGAAGCCTTCGAAGGGCGTGTATGTGTGCGGGAAGTACGTACAGCAGAAGAGGTATCCGCCTTTATCGAGGCCGCCGCCACTATCAGTGAGCACAGCTACCACGGCGGCATGGGTGTAGGTGTGTGCAACAACGAGCACTGGCGAAGAATTCTTAACATAGTCGCCGCCAGTGGCAATCTTCGCGGCTACCTGCTGAACGCAAATGGGATCAATATCGCCTATGGCGTTGGAGCGGTTTATCGCGGCACGTTCAATGCCATGGCAACCTCATTCCTGCCTGAGTACCGGACGGTGCGGCCAGGTACTTTTCTACTCCGACGCACAATCGAGCGATTACAAAACGAAGGCATTCACTGGTTTGACTTCGGCTACGGTGGGGCTGCCTACAAGGAACTCTACGGCAACCATTGCGAAGAAGAAGCGACATATCACCTTTACGCCCACTCGCGCGCCGCGACCATCGCCCGTTTTACAGATGCCCTCGTGCTATCGATAAACCGTGGTGCCCGGCGGTTGCTGGCGTCGGCCGGCGTACTGGATCGCCTGCGTCAACTCTGGCGACGAAGCCTGGAGCGGTTCGCCCGTTAGCCCGCATGCCGCCGGGTGACCGAATCAGGAAACCTGGCGGCTGGACTCATCACGGTGCCAGCGATAATGCGCATAGCGCCCCTGATAGCGCAGCGCATTGGCGTAGGCGATCAGGTTAACCGCGTAGTACACCAGTAATTCCCACAGCGACGGCCGCTCGGTGAAGGTAGGTGTCCCGCGCGCGATGGGAACGCTGCAGCTCTTCAGGTGAGCCAACTGCAATTTTCCCAACTTGCTGCGCGTTTTAATTCTGAGTAAATCCAGGAAATTACCCGGCGTGCTAACTTCACTCAATGCCTGTTCACACACGGCAATATTCTGGTAGGCAAATAGCGCGCGGATATACCCATCATCGGAAATAATATCGGGGAACAGGGTAAATGCCTCCCGCGCCGACCGGTTCAGGGCGTAGACACCGGCCCCGTATCCGTATTCACTGAAAAAACGGGTTTTCTTCCACGCTCTGTAATATGCCCTGACCAGGCGGCTGCTGTGTGCCGTATCCAGCAGTCCCCGCGGGGCAACAACCAGAGGCTCACTGGTGCCGTCACAGACCTCGATCAGCTGCACCAGCGAAGCCCGCCCGATATTTACATCCGCGTCCACATAAATACGCGGAAACCCCAGCCCTGTAGCTTCCGCCTCGTTCAGTGCGCACGTTTTACCCGCACGCTCGATATCCAGGCAATGCACCAGCGGGAAACTATCGCGCACTATCGAAACTGTATTATCACTGCAACCGTTACAGGCAACAGTTACCGAATAAAGCCCATCGACTACGCCGGAATATATGGCCTGCAGCAACCTGTAAATAATGGACTCTTCATTGTGTGCGGGAATAATCACCGCCGGCTTGGTTTTATCAGGCATATCAGAGTTTCCACTGTCGTTGGCTGGCTATGAAATTTCGCCAAAGATCGCGCCGCGAAACAAAACGCGAGTCGCCCAGGGAAAGCACCGCGAATCCGAGGAAGCGCAGCTGGCTTCCCAGCGCAATCAACCGGCGTGCCACAGCTACCTTCAGGGCAGAGCCATGCTTGTGGAAATACCTGACTTTAGAGCGGTAAAGATGGTTGAGTTTATTGAAACCTGACAGAGTCTGACTGCCCGCATGCATGATCAGTGCGCGCTCGGTCACCCGCGGTCGCGCCCCCAAACAGCGAGCTCGACGGCAAAGGTCGATTTCTTCCGAGTACAGAAAGAAATCCTCATCGAAGCCATCAAGCCGCCGGAACAGCGTATGATCAATCAACAGGAAACACCCGGAAATCGCGTCCACTTCGCCACTTTTCTGCAACGACCGCCGGGAATAACCACCACTGGTGCGACCGAGTACCCGGCTGAATAGCCTGTCGAGACCGAGACTCCAGCACACAAGGTCGAGCAGTGCAGGCTCACGCCAGGCTGACTTTCCATCCAACTCGCCCTGTGTATTGCAGGTAAAGCCGCCCCAGATACCACAATGGGGATTTTCCCGCGCAAACGTTAACAGGTTGCTCAAGCTGTCGTGCTGCAAGCGCACATCCGGATTCAGAAAAAGGATTGGCGCCTTATTAGCGTCAGTTTTCGTACCCAGGTTTGTAATCGCGCGGGCACCCAGATTACAACCGGCGGCGAAGCCCAGGTTGTGCTCGGATTCAATAAGATGGATTCGCGGCAACTGAAGCGCGCGCAGGAGAGTGCGTGAATCATCGCTGGAAGCATTGTCCACCACAAAAAAATTGATGGATTCGAGAGGGAGATCCCCTTCGACAATATCCGCCAGTAAACGACAGATTTCCACCCCGCAGTTGTAACAGACAATCACGATATTGAGTTCAGAAGATCTCTGCACGCCTATACCTCAACCAGGTAAATTGGACACTACGCTAGCGTCATGTGCTGGCGGCTGCCGCCACAGCTGCGCCGGGCCGCACTGGCGCTCGCTGCGGATGTCTCACTTCACTGACCGCGGCAACGGCACCGACAAACAGATAGAAAATGCATACCATCTGGCCAAAATAGGAAACCGCAAGAAAACTGACACAATGCACAAAGAGCGTTACCGCCATACCCCACAGAAGCCGGCTCTCGGCCACAGTCGTAGCCAGGCGCTGCGCGCGCCCGATTCGCATAAACAATACAAATAAAAACGCAAGAAATAGCAGCAGCTGAACAATGCCACCGTTCACGCCCTCAAGAACATACTGATTGGTAATATCCTGCAGCCCCCAACCCCAATGCCCTGTCGTATTAGTGCCGAATGCCCACCACTCACTAAAATGATTGATCGCCTGCTGGATAAGATTGTAGCGATGCCAGCCGGTGGAACCGCCGGCAATATCGATGCGGGAAATCAGGTGCCAAACAGACATTTCCATCGACAGCTGTAAAATCAGTAATACCGCTGCCATAGCCATAAACATCGGTCGCATATAGCGGCGCCAGGCATAAAGTGCGAGCCCGATATATCCACACATCAATGCGACGACCGGCGTACTGGAGGCCGAAGCAACAACAATCAACGGCATCGCGACGATCGCAGCGCTGATCAACAGACGTGCACCGGTTTTCCCCTGCCACAGAGCAATGAGACATGGCACTATGGTTGCCCAGCAAATACCAGCCATAATCGGGTGCGAAAACGGTCCCTGCGCGCGCAGGCGGCCATTGCGCAACATGGTTTCTTCAGGCACACCGCCAAATATTGAAAACAGGTTCCGGCCGCTAAGTTGCTCAAGCGCAAAGAATGCAAGCATTGGGATCGATACCACCGCGAAACACAGCAGCACTCGACGCATATCCTGATAAGAACGCAAATAGGCTCGCCCCAGCAGATAGGCCCCAAACGTATCGATGGCACCACCAGCGCTGGTGACCACCCCGGCGAGGCCGCCGCTTAAAACCCCCGTAGCCAGCAGGCTCCACGCAGCCGCAAGCGCGATTAACGTGTCCGGCATGCCCCAGCGTATCGTACGCAACTGGCCATGCAGCATCGCCACAAACAACGTGGCAAGAATCATGATGCGTACAAAGGTAAAGTCGAGAGAGAGGATGGCGATACGCTGAGCGCCAGGTAGCGCTACCGCGATCAGCATTAATGGCAGCAAATGATAGCGCCTTGGGAGAATCAGCAACGCACCAATCGCGCACAAAAGCATTGCGAGCCCAATCGGGTGCACTACCGTCTGATCGGCCCAGAGCGACCCACCAAAGTGCTCCGGCATTACCCGTTCATTCATCGACTGTTACCTCCAGTGCGACGTGCGTAAAAAATTATTGATGGCTGGAACCTTGAAGTCATCTGGAGGCTCCCGTAACCGGATGTCGCAAGCGCTTTCTATAGATGCGTTTCACCGTACCGAATATCGAGCGCGCCTTGTCGACAAAATTGAGCTCGCGCCACCAGAAAGGAAAGAGCGTAAAACCGGAAAAGCGTGGCACCGCGGCGCCAAACAAACGCAGGGTGTGCAACCGCGCCCACAGACTGCCGCGTGCCGCCAGAAGATTGGGCTGTGATCGGGGCAGCAAGCTGGCCTCGCGCTTGGTCACGGTCAGGTAACCGGCGGCAATGGCACCGTCGAGAATCTGCTGCCCGCGCGGCGTACGCGCCACAATCAGTGAGCTACCGGGCTCGCCCGGAATTATTTCCCGGTACCAGGGATCCCCAACCGCGATGTCAGCAAATTCCCCGGTGTGATCAGGACAGATGTAACAGCGCCACTGGCGGTGACGCTGAAGAAAACTCCAGGACTCGGCATAGCTCAATGTACGGCGCCGGGGTTCGCCGCCCGTCGCGATTTCGTCTGCCGGGACCATATAGTCCAGCGACCAGACACCGGGCCAACCATTGCCCCGATAGCGCAGGGCGCGAATCGATTCGGGGCTATCCGCACCCTGCATCGCGGCCAACTGCAGCGACGCACTGGTGGAAGGTACACCAGCACAGAAGAACGCGATGCTGAGTCCAAGGTTTTCATCCAGCTGGGGCGACTGTTTACGGGCAGCATTTACCGCCGCCGCATCGCACGGTTTGCCAATAAATACACACTCACCTTTGGCATCAATGATCTGCTGCAACTCTGTGCAGGGGCTGGAGGGCGCGTAGCGGGAGCCGGTCGCGGCCAGCAATGCCGCGCGGTCACGACTGAATACGGTACGGTTGCGGTATGGTTGTTCAGGATCGACACTGGTGTGCAATACACCGCGCATCTGTCGCTGTTCGAGGCAGTAGAGCGCGAGCGCGCTGGCGGCACCACCACTGGAACCGGCAAAGCGTATTTCTCCATCGCTGGCGTGGCCTTCAAGCACCTCGTATACCGGTCCCCAGGCGCTACCCAGTTCAGCGTTCAGAGCCCGATCATCTTTGTCGAAATCGTGTTCCAGGCGAGCGCCAGGGCAAGCGTGAAACGCAGCCCCGCTGGCAGCGGGCGCCCCTTCTTTCACTCGCGGCCGAATGCCCTCCTCAGGTACATCTTCCATTGCATAGCGTTCGCGCTCAAGCGCGGCGCAAACACCGCACCCGGTACACAACTGGAAATTTCTGACTTCTTCGATGGTCTTGATAATCTGCATGGACTTCCATGTCCGGCCGACAACTGCGCATTAAAAGCGACCCAGCGCAAAAACGAATGAACAACCCGTTTCGCGACTGCATCAATATTAGCAGGCTACTGACAATATATTTTCAGCAGCCAGTGAGTCCGATCATCACCGTTCTATCGGATAGAGCGGGGAAAGCTTCGCCACTCCCCGCTACCCTAGGCAGGAACAGCGGAAGGCTCCGGCGCACAACTGGCCGCGATGGCATCCATCTGCGCCCGGGCCTGTGCCAATACGCTGGGTAACCGCTGTTGCAGCGGCTGCCGCAACATCACACGCTGTTGAAATGCGTGAAAAACGCCATCCACCAGATCAGCCGTCTCCAGATTCCGCGGGTCGAACACCTGCGCCTGCTGACCACAGCTGGCAAATACACCACGGGTTTTATCGCTGTAAGCAATCGCAGCTGTGGGAACACCGGATGAGAGTGCGGCGATGGTCGAGTGCATGCGCGTTCCGCAAAACCATTGCATCTGTGCAATCACCCATTTAATTTCCATCTCGTTGTATTGGTCCTCAAGTACCTTCACGCGATCGCTGACACCCGGCCCCAGGCACGCAATCAGGTTCCGGCAGGCGCGCAAGTCAGATTCACATTGATCCGGGGACGCCTGAACATGTGGCAGCAGTAGAATATTTACCGAAGACTCCGCCAGCATTCGTTGGATCAGGCGCTTCAGCGCGAGCGGGTAGTCGGCAGTAATACCATAGCGCCGTGCCGCATCGCGACCACCGTTATAGATCAGGCCGCTTACATTAAGCCCAACGGTTTCCTCACTCTGCCCGCAAAGCCACGGCCGAAGCGAGTCATCCACTTTTGGCGGCGCCACCGCCGGCAACATAAAAGCCACATCCACCCCGCAGCGATGGCGCTCCTCGTCGAAGTCCGACCCGAGTAATTCGCGCAAGATGGCAAAGCTTTCGGTATCGCGAGCCCATGCGGAATGACACCGCCGCACTATATCTTCCGCCTGTGCGCGACTTTTTTTCTCGCGAAAAGGACCATATGTCTGGGGCAACAGGATAAGCGGACGGTTTGCGCGTAGCGCTATCAGTTTTGGTTTGGTGATCAATGCGAAACGGTGGGCACCGTACAGATCGGTAAAACTATCGCCGCCACTGATGTCGAGTACTGCGCGAGATTGTTCGATGGCCATTACTCCGGGGTTGCGAAACCCGGGTAATACCTGGCTGAGCTGCATATGCGCGAGGCTCTCGCTGCGATAGAAGCGACGACTGTTACTCAGCCCGCAGCGGCGAACTGGCCACCGTTCCGATCCAGTCTGCAAATGGTCCGTACGTATTCCACGGCCGTTGTCAAAAATGCACAAATCCACGTCAGGGATACGCTCCCTGATTCCGAGCGCAACAGAACGCGACAGAGCACTCACGCCCAGGTTGCCCGTATCCGGTGCGGCTCCAAGTAGGGAGATAACAGTCATGGACGGCCCTGTAGATTACTGATCCTGGTTATTCGTCGATACCCGTTGTCGTTGCCTGCGCTCGTATCCTTACAGCACAGACAGGCCGGCGGCGGTCCACCTCAGATTAGTGTACGAGCGACAAGTTCGCTCACAGGCCGACGCCAAAAATTCCGCTAAAAATCACCCTACAAATGGCATCGAAGCACACCCGAGCCAATTCAGTCTGTCTAAACTCAGGTGGCTTGACGCTCCTGCTACAGCGCGGGCCATCATAACTATTGCTGTACAGGCACGCCGCACGCCCGCCACCATCGGCACGTGCCCGGTAATCCCACCAGGCGAAACGAAAGGCGAAATCAGGAGCCAGCTTTGTCTGTCCGTCAGAGAATCGTGAGAGGTGCCTCGGTACTCAGCGTGAGCCAGGGCGTCGTCGCCATCAGTTCAATGCTGCGCAACATCATCATTGCGCGACACATCGATAGTGAAAATTTTGGTATTGCCACTACTTTTGCCCTCACCATTTCACTAGTGGAAATGACCAGTAACCTGGCCCTTGATCGGGTGTTGGTTCAAGACGATGAAGGCGACAGTGATGCCATGCTCGCTTCTGCTCATTTAATGCAGTTCGTGAAGGGGCTGCTACTTGCGCTACTGCTGATCCTAATCGCTGCGCCAGTAGCCAACCTGTTCGGTGTTCCGCACCTGATATATGGGTTCCAGCTAATTGCTGTGGTTCCTGCGCTACACGGGTTGATGCATTTCGACCTGGTGGTACGTCAACGGCAATTGGACTTTCTGCCGACGGCACTGTTCGATACGGTGCCGGAGCTGCTGACGCTGCTCGTCGCCTGCGCCGCTGCGCTACTGTTTGACGACTTCAGAGTGATGCTGGTGGTGATCATTCTGCAGGCACTGCTCTATGTGATCGCATCACATTTACTGGCACGGCGCCCCTATCGTTGGACGTTTAACTGGCCACTGGCGCGGCGCAAACTGCGTTTCGGCTGGCCGCTGCTGATCAACGGATTTTTGATGTTTGGTATTTTTCAGGGTGACCGCGTCATTATTGGCTCGCTGTTCGACATGCATACACTTGGCTGGTACAGCGTGGCGTTTTCCCTGTGTATGTTACCGACACTGATTTTTGCAAAGTTGAGCGCCTTCCTGCTGATGCCAGTACTCGCACGCAGCCGCGATAACCCGTTATTTTTCCGACGCTGTAGCACCCTGGCACTGACTGCCTGTACCTGCTTCGGTCTGCTGATGGTGAGCGGCTTTGCACTCGCGGGGCCAGCACTGATCCAGCTCAGTTTTGGTACGCAATATATACAGGCTTCCAGCGTGATCACGCTGCTTGGCATCATGCAGGCTCTGCGGGTTCTCAGGATCGCGCCTTCCGTTATTGCCAATAGTCAGGGGCGTACGGAAAACGCCATGATCGCGAATATATTTCGCAGTTTTTCACTGCCGCTGGCACTGTATCTTGCCCACGCCGGCTACCCTGTTCAGGCTGTGGCGGCGAGTGGTATCGCCGGGGAGGTGGTTGCTCTGGCTGTGTCGGTATATCTGGTGCCTCTCGCTGAAGGCAAGCATTTGTTCGTTCGCCGATTACTGATACTGACCAGTTGCGCGATAGCCGCCGGGGCAACAATCTTCATCTTTGATGACGCCGTACCTGAAGCAAAAGGTATTGGTGGACTACTACTGCAAGTCACCTACGGCGCAGGTGTCGCGCTGCTACTCGCAGGCACACTGGCACTCTCAGATCCCGATCTGCGCGGAGAATGCCGACGCCTGTGGCAAATACGGGGAAAACGTTTCCATGCAACTTCCAAAACAATTCCTGCTGGCGAAAACACCACGCGCTGAGCTCCCCGGCTGGCGCAAAATGGAATACCTGGACTGGTGGCTGTCCCTCGCACCAGAAGTACCATTGATAAGAGTGCGCAACAGTAGCGGCTGCGACATCGGCCTGCTTCTCGGCTGGGTATTGTGGCGAGGCCGGCTACTGGCGGACGGCGATACGGTTGAATCGAGTGCGCAAAAACAGGGCCTGCCAGAAGAATACGATGAATATGGCGGGCGCTTCATATTCCTGTTTCCCCACAATGGAGATCTCGCAGCGGTAACAGATCCCGGCGGTCTGATGTCTCTGGTTTACAGTGCAGAGCGCGGCATCGCCGCCTCGACGCCTGCGGCCATGCAATTATTAGGCGAATTACAGTGGGACGAAAAAATACGCCAAGCGTTTTCCGGTGGGAAGCGGGAGCAGTGGTATTCCTTTGGCGCAACGCCTTACGCTGGCGTGCAGCGCCTCATGCCCAATCACCGATTGACACTATCCGATTTCCGCAGCACGCGGTTCTTCCCTTTGCCCGAAGGCGATGGATTGCGCGGAAACCCGGAAATTGATACGCAGAGTGTGGCAAAGTCTATCGCCCAATGTTTGCGTACCAACGTCAAAGCGCTGGTTGATGCCGGACACAATGTAGCGCACCTCACCGGGGGCTTCGATTCCCGCATGGTATTGGCTGCATCGCGGGATTTTCGCACAAAAATGCGCTTTCAGACGGTAGCTGTGGATGACCCGCGCACGCGTCTCGACTGCCATATCGCTGCACAGATAGCCCGGGAGTTTTCCCTGGAGTATCGCAAACTGCCGTTTGTGCCCCCCGCTGAAGGTGAGATCGAGCAGTGGCTCGCCCGTACTGGCGGCTGTATCGAAGACACTGTTGCCAGCTTCTGTACCACCGCACGTGTCTACAACAGCTACTGTCACGAGATTACCGGCACCTGTGGTGAATCCATGCGCACTGCCTATTGGTACTCGGGCGATGAGCAAAAGGAAACCTTGAGTGCACGGGAGCTGATGCGCCGTTGCGAATTCGTTGAAAATGAAGTGACGGAGAATCTGGCGAAACAGTGGCTGGCGTCATTGCCATCGGGTATCAGTGTCGGCAATGCGCTCGATATCGCTTATGTGGAACTTCGCCTGGGCTGTTGGGCGGGCCCAAGTATGTACGGACACGATATCGCCCTGCCTTCTATCAGCCCATTCAACTGCGGCCGCTACTACAAAGCGCTACTCTCACTACCTGAACCGCTTCGTGCTCAAAACAGGCTGTGTCACCTGCTGATCCAATACCTGTGGCCAGAGCTATTAAGATTCCCCATCAACCGTGCACGGGGTCTGGCCAAGCTGCTCTTCCTGCAACAGGAAATCAGGCTGATGTTGCCAGCGGAACTACGGGATCACATCAAACGACTACTGCACGGCCTCCGTGGTCGCGATCGAGAGGTACTGGAAAAATAGTGGGCCATACCTATTGGCTGGCCCAAGGATTTACATTTCGGTCAATGCACTACTTCGCGGTGGGATACTGGCACATTGGCGGATTTCTCTGGTGACTGCGCCGGACCGGGCACGGGTCGTATCAGTCGACTCCGTGACACCGGCGCGCCGAGGAAACCGCTGGCCTCAAGAGGAGGAAGGAAAAACGCTGGCAACTGCGCCTCATCAACTTTCGGCAATTCGGCAGTAGGCAATGAAAGCGTAAGATCGAGCACCGATTTATCCGGGAAATTGAGATCGTTCTTCACCCTGAAGAATCCACCATCTTCCATCAGCGTCGGATGGCGCCCACAGCGCTTTCTTTCATCGACGATCAACCGGGAATCACTACTGATTGGACGTTCGCGCCATTCCTTTCCCGACCGCAGAGACCAGAACAGATTACTGCGCTCGACTGCATTTTCAGGGATTAGCGCCGCACCCAGAAAGATATTGTTGTACAGCTCCAGTCCAGACCCATCAAATCCCTCCGCGACTGAATGTACGTTTAAGGCAACATTGTATCGGTAGTGCGCATCGCCGGTGACCCCGTCGCAGTCTCCAGGACGCTTCTTGGAAAAAAAGAAATTATTGCGCAGGACGATATTGTCGCCGAGATTGTATATCCGGAGCGCACTGTTGTTCGAGGTGTCGTACAACGCATTACTCTCAATCAGGATGTTGCTGTAGGTATCGGCGTCCGAGGGCATATTTTTGGGGTACAACATCATCCCTGAAGAATTTCCAATCCCGTGCAACAGATTGCCACGCACGACAAGATCATTGGCACTGATTGCGATGATACTCTGGTGGGGACGATCAAAGGCGCGTGGGTCCTCTGGATAGCGGGTGTACTCCTCACCGGTGACATGATTGTACTCGATCAACCCGTAACGGCTGCCGCTCATGTAAATGACACCGGATGAACCTTTAACAGTAATGAAGTTACCCCGAACTGTCACATGTTCCGACTTGCGAATCAGCACACCACGAAACACCTCGTAGAGCCGGTTTCGCTCAATCAATACGTGGGCCGTGCGGCGAAGGTTTATGGCAAAAACCCCCTGGTGCGGGCCGCGCGACCAGTGATCTGAGTGCAGCACACTGTTTCGGACACGCAGGTGGCGCACATTAAATGCCTGCACCAGACGCAGGCGTCCTTCACTGTAAATTTCGAAGCCGTCAAAAGCCAGGTAAGCATCAGTAGGTTCGCGGTATTCGAGCTCGATGCCCTCGAGGCGCGGTTGTGTACCGGGCGCAGCCTTAAATTCGAGAAACTGGCTAACGTCTGGCGCCCTGCGCTCTACAAAAGCGGGATAACTACCGCCGTGGACGATAACCTGCGCGCCGCCCCTGAGCGTGCGTCGGGCTTTTTCCAGAGTGGCCCAGGGGGCAGCGGCGGAACCGTCATTCGTGTCCTTGCCGGCATTTGCATCCACATGGTACTCCGCCATCACCGTGGCACTGAGTAGCATCCCCAGCAGGATTCCGAATAGCCTGCCGAAAGATCTTCGGAGTACTTTTCGCGGAGGCTTACTGACTTGTAACGCCTTTGAAGTAGAGTCCATGGCCTGTCCTCGCACTTGGTATTTCAGGGTCAACAAGAGCAGGTTAGCGGTTGCGGAGAAGCCCGTGGGAATATGTCGCGCTACTTTGCAATACAATCCAAGCGGAATCGACCGCGAATTAAAGCGCTGGTATTTTCGGTCTCTATGTGACACCACTTACCACCAGTGCCTCGCATCCGCATAGTATTCAAGTTCAACGTACTGCCAGATTGTCGCTATTCCGTGATGCAAGTCGCTCTACACAGCAAGTAATGTCGTCTAAGCCACTGCGTTATAGGAAAGTTCTCTGGCGACTTAACGTTTCGTAACCATCGATGACAATATTTAAACAGTGAACTTGCACTCCTGCGATGCATTGCCAACCTTAATGATTAATTGATACCCAAAATGTTCAGTTAGCATTCTGTAGGTATCTGATGCCGAAGTTGTGGTTAGGGGAAACCCTGGAGGTAGGTAGTGCATCAGGGATGGATTCGCGCGCACCAGAGTGATCTGGCCGCGGTTTATCGGGCAGTAGACGGCATTCTGATTTTGGCTGCTCTGGTGGTTTGCACGACGCTGTTGGGGCAAGGGTTCAACAAGGACTGGTTGATCGCCGGCCTAAGTGCCGGGATCCTGTTTGCCTTTATCGCGGAATCTCTTGACCTCTACCGATCCTGGCGTACCGATAGCTTTCGCAACATGCTCGCAACCGCCACCCTCGCCTGGGCAATGGTTTGCCTGCTCCTCTTGTTAATGGCGTATTTTTCCGGACATGGCCCGGACTATTCCCGCCTTTTGGTCGGCACCTGGTTCTGCGTGACACTGACAGGTCTGGGACTCTGGCGTTACACCCTGCGCCGGGTTTTGAGCTACTTACGACGCAACAACCATAATACACGCTCAGCAGCCATCCTCGGTCTCACTGATGCGGCCTTAAGCCTCGCCCAGGATCTGGAAAACAACCCGCAACTCGGTATTCGGCTACGGGGAATCTACCGTATTCCCGGGCACGATCCCGTGCCGAATTCCGCGCACCCCGGGGCACGTCAACGTATCACCGGTGAACTGGAGCAGGCCCTGGAAGCTGCGCGCAACGGTGAGTTAGATCTCATATATATCGCACTGCCGACCAGCGAAGCAGGCCATATTGGCAAGCTGCTGGCCGCGCTCGCTGACACCACTGCCACAGTCTATCTACTGCCAGATATATTCGGCAGCAATCTCCTCCGTGCACGCTGGCAGCGTATCGGCACAAGCACAATCCTGAGTATTTACGACACTCCAATCCAGGGGTTAAACAGCTGGTTAAAACGGCTGGAGGACCTCGTCGTTGCATCCCTTGCCCTGATTCTATTGACGCCTCTTATGCTTCTGATTGCCGGAAGTGTCAAATTGACCAGCGCGGGCCCGGTACTTTTTAAACAGCGGCGCTACGGCCTCAATGGCCACACCATCGACGTATGGAAATTTCGCACCATGTTCTGCACCGAAGACGGCACCGATATTCGGCAGGCCTGTCGCAACGATGCGCGGATAACTCCGCTGGGTCGGTTCCTGCGCTGTACATCACTGGACGAACTGCCTCAACTGTTCAATGTGCTGAGTGGAAGTATGTCCATCGTCGGACCTCGACCGCACGCTGTGGCACACAATGAACAATATCGCTCTATTGTCAGCGGCTACATGCTGCGTCACAAGGTTAAACCGGGCATCACCGGCTGGGCACAAATCAACGGATGGCGCGGCGAAACCGACACACTGGAAAAAATGCACAAGCGGATAGAACACGACCTGGACTACATACGCAGCTGGTCACTACACCTGGATATTTACATCCTATGCATGACACTCGTGCGCGGGTTTACCGGAAAAAATGCGTATTAAAAAAAGTGTGCGCCGTTCAGAAAATATTTACAGCGTAATCCGTGCGATTTTCACGGGTGTTTCTAAACTCACATATTAAGCCGGCAAGGTAATCCGGCATCTTGCGGACGGGTAATAAGCAGTCCCCGCCTGTAAGCGATATCGCATACAGGAAGGTATATCGTGCTCGGCAAATTTTTACTCGGTGCAGGCCAAATTACGTGTCTTGCTCTCTCGTTGCAGTGGACATCCGCACTGGCTGAACCTATCAAGCTCGGTTCCGGTTTTTTACTGTCACCGGCACTCGGGATGGACCTGCGTTACGACGACAACATCAATAGTTCGCCGGATAACCCCATCGACAGCTATCTGCTGGTGACAAACCCCAGTGTACTGGTGGAGTACGATCGCGGCGCCACAGTTTATTCCATGCAGTACGCCCTTTCCCACGGTAACTATCTCGATGGCGGGCGCGCCTCATATACCGATCATGCGCTGACCGCTGGTGCCGATTGGGAAATAAGCCAACGTCATAGCCTCACGCTTGGCGCGGCATACCTGGATATTCACGAAGAGTTCAATGATCAGGTTGCCAACGATCTCGACAGCCTCATATTCGAACGGGATCGCTACCGGGAGTCCAACCTGTTCGCCACCTATGGCTATGGTGCCGAGGGCGCTCGTGGCCACCTGGATCTGACACTCGGCGCGACAGACCGCAATTACCTTGAAGAGATAAATTCCCTCGACAGACGCGTGCCCTATCTCAGTGCGCTTGCGTCAGTGAATGTCGGCAGTAATAGCGCCCTCCTCGGGCAACTCGATGCGCGCAGCATCCGCTATGAGCCGGGTATTAACCCACTGCCGGACCGCGACAATCGCGAGGCGTCCCTAATGCTCGGTGGTGAACGTGAAACGGAACAACTGACCGTCCTGCTCCTCGGCGGCATCGTCAAAAAGCATTTTGAGAACACCGACATCCAGGATTACCAACGCCCGCGCTGGATCGCGTCCGTGGACTGGCGGCCGATTGAAGCAAGCGAGCTTACCTTTTCAGCCGAGCGGCGCCCGGTGGATTCCATTGCAAGCGTTGCCAATTATGTCGATGCGATATCCGGCCTCCTTGCCTGGCAACACTCCTGGAACGAAAAGGTCAGCAGCAATACTTATTTTCGCTACACAAAGGCAGATTTTGCCGGAACCGGTGTGGAGCAAGACATTCGTCGCTGGGGGCTCACGGTACGTTATCAATTTCGCCCCTGGATGGATATTCGCACGGGTATTTCTTCTCTGGATCAAGATGCCAACGAGGAAATTCTTGGCTATGAACGCAATCAGGTATTTCTCGGATTTGATGCATCCTATTGATAAGGAAAGGACTCTGGACATGCTGAAAAACGCAAAAAAATGGGCCATCCCGCTATCGGTTTTGTACACCCTGGCCAGCGGGATTCACATTGCCTGCGCCGATACCCCGGTATCTGTGCTCGAAGAGCAATATCAACTGGGCACTGGCGACGTCATATCGATCCGGGTTTTCGGGGAGGATGAACTGACGCTTGAAGTACGGCTCAGCGATAGCGGGGTAATCAATTATCCGTACCTGGGTGAAATTGAGGTGACAGGGTCCACCGCATCCCTCCTGGAGAAAAAAATATCCGCAGGATTGCTCGATGGCTACCTGGTGAACCCCAGTGTGGATGTGACGATCAAGGAGTATCGCTCCTTCTATGTTGATGGAGAAGTAAACACCCCGGGAAGCTATGCCTATCTTCCAGGCCTCACTATCAACAAGGCGATCGCTATGGCCAGCGGTTTAACACCAAGAGCTTCTCAGCAAAAAATCATCATAAAACGTGGGCAGGGTACGGATCAGGAAATCATCGAAGCTGATCTGGATACCAAACTACGTCCGGGTGACATCATTACCGTCAAGCAGAGCTTTTTCTAGAGAGAACCCCAATGAATTCAACCAATAGCACTGAAATCGATGAGCTCCTGCTAAACCAGGGTCCGGACCTGCATCGCTACTGGAAAATACTACTCGCGCATCGCTGGACAATTCTCTGTCTCACGGTGGTCATCACGACTGCGGCTATTACCGTAATCTCAAAGCTACCATCGCGCTACCAGGCTACGGCGTCGCTGGTTTTCGAGATGGATCAGTCGAACCCTGTGGCGGTGGATGAAATTTACGATATAGGACCACAGCGCCGGGATTACATTCTTACACAAATAGAAATTCTGCAATCCCGACAGTTGGCCGAACGCGTTATCCAGCGCCTCGATTTACTGAGTCACCCGGAATTTTCCAACTCGGGTTTACACAACCCTGTGGAAATTATCAAAGGCATGTTTGGCATAGAAACTGCTCCCAGCACCCTTGAGCCGGTCAATCTGGATATGGTGACCAGTGCGTTCCTGAAACGCCTGACGATAGACCCGGCAAGGAATACCAACCTGGTACGGATACGGTTCGAGGCGACATCTCCGGAACTTGCCGCCCTGGTGGCCAACACCCTTGTAGAGGAATTTATCGTTGAACAATCCGAGGTGAAAGTTCAATTTACCAGCCGTGCAACCTCCTGGCTAAATGAGCGCCTCGAAACATTGCGAGGAAAGCTTGAGGCGTCTGAAAATCAGTTACAGTCGTTCAGAGAAAGCGAGGATCTGGTAGATATCAGCGGCGTACTCGGCCTGGCGGAGCGCGACCTCGACGTGATGACGACACAACTTCAGGAGATGCGTCAGGACCTGAAGCAGATCACCAGTGTGTATGAGCAGTTCGAAGCTCAGGCAGACAATGATCTCGCACTGGTAAATCTTCCGGAAGTCATCAGCAACCCGCTGATTCAGGAAATCAAACGCAACGAAGCCACCGCGCAACGGAATGTCTCCGAACTGGCACGGCGATACAAAGCCAAGCACCCGGAAATGATTGCAGCTCAAAACGAGCTGGACATGCTGCGCAATCAACTCAATGGCGAAGTACGTAACATTGCGGACGCTATAAAAAGCCAGTATGAAACCGCAATTTCACGGGTTCAGGCCCAGGAACAGGAAGTCGAGCGCGCCAAACAAAGCTATCAGAAATTATCGCAAAAAGAATTCCGATACCAGGAGCTGGTTCGCGAAGTTGACGTCAACCGTCAACTCTATGAAACCTTCTTTACCCGGGTAAATGAAACCCGTGAAACATCAGGTTTCGATATAGCACCGGCACGCTTCGTGGATTCAGCAGCCGTACCGAACCAGCCAGTGCGGCCTGACAAAGCAATGCTCGCGGCCATCAGTCTGGCCATGGCCACATTTTTCTCCGTCCTGGTCGCATTCCTGCTGGACTCTCTGCGCCTGGGGATACGTGGCCCGGAAGATGTGGAGACGTCCCTCGGACAACAACTCATCGGTGTAATACCAGATTCAAAGAAAACCACAGGATCAAAGCTACACCTGCGTGCATTTTTCGATCCCAAGCAGTATGCATTTGGCGAGGCCGTGCGAACCCTGCGGACAGGCGTCATCTTATCGAGCCTTGCCAAGCCCCGGAGGGTCATCGCGGTGACTTCCACGGTACCGGCAGAGGGGAAAACTACCGTATCGGAAAACCTCGGTTTCTCACTGGCTCAAGTCGAAAAGGTACTTCTTATTGACGGGGATCTGCGCAAACCAGCTCTGGGCATAGACTTCGGAATAGAGCAGGAACACCCGGGCCTTACCGACCTGATCTCAGACATGCACTCCGTCGACGACTGCATTTTTCACGACGAAAATAGCGGACTCGATATAATGCCTGCAGGTACCTACCACCCTGACCCGCAAAAACTTCTGGTTTCGCCCAGATTCTCGCAAGCTATTGAGACCTTGTGTGAGATCTACGACCGTATAATCATCGACACCCCGCCAGTGAAAGCGGTCAGTGATGCGTTGATCATATCTCGCATTGCCGACTCACTTCTGTATGTTGTTCAGTGCGACTCAACCAAAAAGCGCCTCGTCAAAAAGGGAATGGATCGATTCACCCAGGCCGGATCTCAAATTGACGGCGTAGTACTAACTCGGGCGAATCTGAATAAAGATTCCATATACTCCGATGAGTACTACGGTTACGGGTACGATATGAACAACCGTAAGGATACTCGACGCGCATCAGTATCCCCAAAGAGTACGGATCCGGAGATTCCAGAGAAAACTGACAGCTCCGAACTGGAGACCTCAGAGAACGATCGGTAGCAAACCCCTTCGGCTACGCCATCATTGTCTTCAATGATGGCGTAGCCTGCTTATCCCTCCCGCCCCTTTTCCACAATCAAGTGCGTTTGAAATTCCCATTTCTGGAATTCATTTAAAAAACCAGTTTTACGCACACAGATATTTAGACAGCCGCCTAGAAACACAAATAGCTACGCCATGAAAAATGGGCAGTTATTGCAACCGAGAACCTCAAGTTCGACTGCGACACAACGCTCACCCAACTATAACTAAATTGCAGCGAAAAAAAATTTGGCTGTGCAGAAGCTTCTAAAAAATTCGGAAAGAGCTTCTCAAAGGATTAACAAAGGCGAATCTCGAGACGACGGATTATGCGTGTATTGGTAGTTTTCGGAACCCGTCCCGAGGCCATTAAAATGGCTTCTCTTGTTAAATCCCTGCGCCGGGATTCCAGATTTAGCGTCAGGGTTTGTGTAACCGGGCAACACAGGGAAATGCTCGACCAGGTACTTTCCCTGTTCAATATTTCTCCTGACTATGACCTGGATGTCATGGAGGCGAACCAGGATTTATTTCAACTCACTTCGCGGATTCTGCTGCGAATGCGTGATGTGCTGGAAGACTGGAACCCTGACCGGGTCATCGTACACGGTGACACCACAACCACCATGGCAGCAGCACTTTCTGCCTACTACTGCAAGATACCGGTGGCTCATGTGGAAGCAGGTTTACGTACAGGTGACATCTACAGTCCCTGGCCCGAAGAAATCAACCGCAAGCTTACCGGATCTATCGCACATCACCATTTCGCACCTACTGCTCTATCACGGCAGAACCTGCTCAACGAATCCGTACCCGCAGAACGCATCTCGGTAACAGGAAATACGATTATTGATGCCCTGATCGACGTTGTGCGCCAGATTGAGACCGACGACCAGCTTAGTGCCGATCTCAAAGCGCAGTTCCCATTCCTGGACCCTGAAAGAAAAGTCATTCTGGTTACCGGCCACCGCCGGGAGAATTTTGGTGGCGGCATGGAGAATATCTGCCGGGCCATTCGCGAACTGGCCGCACGGCCAGATGTGCAATTTGTTTATCCGGTACACCTTAACCCGCGGGTACGCGAACCGGTAACCCGGATACTTGATGGCCTTGACAACGTTCATCTGATCCAGCCACTTGAATACCTGCCGTTTGTCTACCTTATGCACCGGGCCTATCTGATTCTGACCGACTCCGGGGGTATTCAGGAGGAGGCGCCGTCACTCGGAAAGCCAGTACTCGTGATGCGGGATATCACCGAGCGCCCCGAGGGCGTGCGCGCGGGCACAGCAAAACTGGTCGGAGCCAACAGTAAAAAGATCGTCGCCGGCGTTACCGAATTGCTGGATGACAGCTTCGCCTATGAGGCCATGAGCTGCGCACAGAACCCCTATGGGGATGGCTTCGCCTGCGAAAAAATTATTCAAGGGATTTACCAGGATGTACAGGAAATTGCCGTTTAACCGCGTATCCGTTGTTGGTCTCGGATATATCGGGTTACCAACGGCTGCGGTCCTCGCCGCAAGTGGAGTCAATGTTGTTGGCGTGGATATCTCTCAGCGCGCCGTGGACGCGGTGAATGCCGGACACGTGCACATCGTTGAGCCGGGGCTAGAGGTGTTGGTACAACGGGCGGTACGCGCAGGCCTGTTGCGCGCCGTTGAAAAGCCAGAGGAAGCAGAGGTCTATATGATCGCTGTTCCCACGCCATTTTCACATCCCCCCGCGGAATATAGCGAGACGCATAAAAACTGCCCCGAGCCGGATCTGAGCTACATTCGTGCCGCTGCCGAGTCCATTACGCCGCTACTGAAAACCGGCGACCTGGTAGTACTCGAGTCCACCTCTCCCGTCGGCACCACCGAACAGCTATCGCGCTGGTTTGCGGCGATACGGAGCGATTTGGTTTTTCCACACGATGCCGGTGATGTACCCGCCGACATCAATATTGCCCACTGCCCCGAACGGGTGCTGCCAGGTCGTGTGCTGGAAGAACTGATCGAGAATGACCGTATAGTGGGTGGCCTGAGCCCAGCCTGCAGTGAGGCTGCCAGAGCGTTCTACCGCCGTTTTGTGCGCGGCGAATGCATCATCACCGATGCCCGTACCGCCGAACTGACCAAGCTCACTGAAAATGCATTTCGCGATACCAATATCGCTTTTGCCAACGAAATGGCACTGATCTGTGACCATCTCAATATCGATGTCTGGGAACTGATTCGCCTGGCAAATCGTCACCCCCGGGTAAACATCCTCAACCCGGGGCCCGGCGTAGGTGGTCACTGCATCGCCGTGGATCCCTGGTTCATTGTCAGCAGCGCCCCTGAGCAGGCACGCCTGATCCATCAGGCGCGCTCAGTGAACGACACACGTCCGGCTTATGTCGTCGAACAAATACACCGCGCCGCCAGCACTTTCGACAACCCGGTAGTCGCCTGTCTGGGGCTCGCCTTCAAACCCGACATCGACGACCTGCGCGAGAGTCCCGCTATGGAAGTAACCAAGCAGCTGGCATCGTTTGGTGACGTTACGCTGCTTGCGGTGGAACCGAACATCGACAGCCTTCCGCCGGTACTGGCAGCGCGTGGAGTGGAGCTCTGCGACCTGGCCTCGGCACTTGCGCGCGCCGATGTGGTAGCCATTCTGGTGGATCACAGTGCATTTCTGCACGCCGATGCTGCGCTATTTACTGATAAGGCAATCATTGACACCCGCGGCTTGATACCGCGGCTCAACACGGACGGTGGCAACCCGACCGATCAGGGAAGCCGGACATCGATCACTGACATGGTCTGATCATGCGGATCTCACTGACGCTGGATTACGAGCTCTTTTTTGGCAAACGTACCGGCACGCCACAGGCCTGTATGATCGATGCCAGTAATCGGTTGCTCGAGATATTGGATGAGTTTGCCGCGCCGGCAGTGTTTTTCGTCGACGCCAGCTATCTCGTGCGGTTAAGGGAATACCGCGCGCAATCGATACAACTCGCGCGGGAATATGAAGCGATAGTAGAGCATATTCGCGGACTTGAAGCCTGTGGCCATCAGATACAACTGCACATCCACCCCCACTGGTTCGATTCCTTCCACGACGGCCAGCGCTGGAACATGGTGACGGATCGCTACCGCCTGGCACAGTGGACCGACGATAAAATAGCCCAATTGATATCGCGCTGTACCACAGAGCTGAATGGGCACCTGAGAAATAAAGTGTTTGCTTTTCGCGCCGGCGGCTGGTGCATTCAGCCTTTCCCGGCGATTGCCGACGCACTGCAGGCAAACGGAATTCGCGTAGACAGTTCCGTATTTTATGGCGGCCGCGGCACATCAGGAGCACATCAGTTCGATTTTCGCACCGCACCGCCGCTCGCCAGCTGGCGCTTCGGCAGCGACCCCTGCCAAGCGGATGCGGCCGGCGCTTTCACCGAACTCCCCATTTCCGCCCTGCGTGTCTCGCCCATTTTTTACTGGCGTTTTGCCCTCAGTCGGCTCTTTGGCAGTCGACAATGCCACGCAAGATTTGGTGATGGTGTACCGATCGAAAATGAACGCCGGGCGCTGCTGCAGCTATTAACACGGCCTTCATACATGGCTGTCTCTGTGGACGGCTACAAGGCCACTTTACTGCGCAGCGCCTTTCGTCAGGCCAGGCACCGTGGTCGCAGCCATTTTGTAGCTATGGGACACCCGAAGTCGCTTACCCCCCACTCCCTGCAACACCTGCGCACGTGGCTCTGCGACGTTTACGAGAGCGGCGCGCAACTCGAAGGGTACTCGATACCAGTCCAGGTGCCGCGCGTACCGGAGGTCGTCACGGGTTAGCTACACAGCGATTTCAACTTTGCCGACAACGTGAGCGAGCAGATCTCGCGACACATGCCATAAAAACACATACACGGCCATTCATAACGGGGGCAAGTCATTACGCGCACAGAGGTATCCGAACATGCGCAGAATCGAACTGCTGGGCGTACCAATGGACGTGGCGTCCATGCACGAAACCGTCGCATTGATCGCCGACAAAATTCGTTCCCGCCGCTTTACTCAGCATGTCGTCGTCAACGTGGCCAAGCTGATTCATATGCAGCGCGACCCGGAACTATCCGCTTCGGTGAAGTCCTGTGACCTGATCAATATCGACGGCATGGGAGTTGTCTGGGGTGCTCGCTTTCTCGGCCACGAGATTCCCGAACGCGTGGCCGGTATAGACTTGTTTTATGCCCTGCTGAAAATGAGCGCAGAGCAGGGATTTCCGGTGTACTTTCTCGGCGCCCGCGAAGAAGTGGTGGATCAGGCTGTGGCACAACTGAAACGGTGCTACCCGGAACTTCCTGTCGCCGGCTCGCATCACGGTTATTTCTGGGAAGACGAAGCCGCAGTTGTGGAAGAGATTCGTCGCTCGGGAGCCCGGCTCCTGTTCGTCGCGATCACCTCCCCCCGCAAGGAAAATTTTATCAATCGCTGGCGCGATACACTGGGCGTCGACTTTGTCATGGGCGTAGGTGGGACTTTTGATGTGGTGGCGGGAAAGGTAAAACGAGCTCCGGTGTGGGCGCAACGTGCCGGGCTAGAGTGGCTGTACCGCATGCTACAGGAGCCCGGACGCATGTGGCGGCGGTACTTGTTCACCAACAGCGCTTTTGCCTGGCTATTGCTACGGGAAAAATTCCATCACCGGTTTGGTCGCAGTCGGCGCGCGCGCCTGTAGGGCGTGCGGCCCTGAATAGTACGTGAACACTCGGCGTCGATTTTTACAATCTATACCAAGACAGAATTTTCCTCCGACACACCAACTCGGCTAGACTGGGCGCACACAGAATTTGAGCCCGCCAATGGAGCCGTGAAGGTGGCTGGAAAACATATCGATATCAACTGCGATCTCGGCGAGGGAAGTACAGCCGAGGATTGCACGCGCGATGCCCGCATCATGCCGTTTATATCCCGCTGCAATATTGCCTGCGGCGGGCACGCGGGCAATGCCACCACCATGGCCCTCTCACTGGAAAATGCACACCGATTCAATCTGACCATCGGCGCTCACCCGGGCTATCCGGATCCGGAAAATTTCGGCCGCAAAACCCCGCAGATGGAGATAGTGGACCTGGTCGAAAGTGTGTCAAAACAGATTGAGGTCTTGAGCAGGGAAGCGCACCGACAAGCCGTAGAGCTGGCCCACATTAAATTGCACGGTGCACTCTATAACGATGCGGAAGCGAACCGACAACTGGCCGATGCGATTGTGCACATGATCCACGCTCGATATCCCGACCTGACAATTCTGGGGCTCGCAAACGGAGCCATGGAAGCCAGTGCAACAGCCCAGGGGCACCCTTTTCTGCGGGAGGGGTTTATGGATCGCCGCTATCTGAACGATCACCAGCTGGCACCGCGGGCCCTTCCCGGCGCAGTGATAGCTGCATTCGATCAGTGCCTGCAACAGGTTCTGAGCCTTTGCGCTGGTACCCCATTCCTCTCCATTCACGGTGATCCTCTGCAATTTACCGCGGACAGCATTTGTCTGCACGGTGACAACCCCAACGCGGAAGCCATCGCGCGCGACCTGTCCCGGGCCTTGTCACAAGCAGGCTACGACATCCAGTCATGAGCCGAGCCTACTCCCTGCTACAGAACGGCGACGCCGCGCTGGATATACGCTTCAAAGACGCTCCCAGCGAACAGCTGAGCGAATGCATTATCGCCCTGGCCTGTGCCATCGAAGCCGCGAAGCTGCCCGGTGTTCGGGAACTAGTGCCGGCCTACCAATGCCTTACCGTATGCTACGACCCGCTGCATTTGCCTGCGCGCGACTTTGAAACCGCCCCGGGAATCGAAACCGAGCCTGCGTTGACCAGTCGCCTGAGAACGCTAATCGAAGACAGCCTCGCGCAGCCTGCCCGCCCAGCGGACCCGCGGCGCGTGATCAGGATTCCAGTTTGCTACCAGGGCGAATACGCTCCAGATATGCACACCCTGAGCGAACACACCGGCCTCACCGCAAGCGAAATCATCGAGCGGCACAGTACACCTCACTATTTAGTCCACATGCTGGGGTTCACCCCTGGCTTCCTCTATCTGGGAGGCCTCGATACCAGCCTGCACTGCCCGCGCAAGCACCGGCCGGCACTGCAGGTTCCCGCTGGATCTGTCGGCATAGGCGGCAGCCAAACCGGAATTTATCCACAGGCGACTCCGGGCGGCTGGCAGATTATTGGCCGCACCCCGCTGCAACTGTTTCTGCCCCGGGAAACACAGCCGTTTATCGCGCAGCCGTTGGACCGGGTGCAATTTGTACCGATTTCTCCCGAGGCTTTCGTCGGCTGGGATGCGTCGGCCAAGCCGGAAACTGAGCGACTTCAGTTGCCCGCGACGGAGTCCACCCGGTGAGCCTGCACTTTCTCAAGCCCGGTCTGCAGACCAGCATCCAGGACAGCGGGCGTCCGGGGATGCTGCGCTGGGGGCTGCCCCGCGGCGGGGCAGCGGATACGTTTGCCATGGCCCTCGCCAACCTTCTGCTGGGTAACCCCGCCACCCACCCCTGTCTTGAGGTTGCCCTGACCGGGCCGGTGATCGAGTTTTCCGAAACGCTCTCGATCGCTATTTGCGGCGCACATTTCGAGCTGACATTGAACGGTACAACAGTTGAAAACGACCGGGTAATTCCAATCAAGAAGGGGGATCAGCTGAGTTTCGGCAAGCTCAAACATGGTTGCAGGGCGTACCTCGCTTTAAGCGCCGAATTTGGGCTCCCCGAAGTTTTCCACAGCCAGGCTACACACTTACTTTCCGCCTTTGGCGGGCTGGATGGACGCGCGATATGCGCCGGTGACATTGTGGCCCTGCGCCACTGCCGCCGAGTTCAGGAACGGGCACTACCCGATCAGTTTCACCTGCGGTATTCGAACCGGCCGCTGGTGCGTATTCTGCCCGGCACCGAGGCGCACCACTTCCCTCAGGAAGCGCTGGAGGTCTTTAACCGTGGCGGGTACGCCGTTTCGTCGCAGAGCAACCGTATGGGGATTCGCCTCGATGGCACACCACTGGTTACCGACGGGTTGCCACAAATGGTGTCCTCGGCACTCTGCCCCGGCACTGTCCAGATCCCCCCCAACGGCCTGCCTATCATCAGCTTTGTCGAAGGACAGACGATCGGAGGCTACCCCCGGATTGCCCACGTGATCAGCGCAGATCTAAACCTGCTGGGACAACTGCAGGCTCGCGACCGGATCGACTTTGAACCGGTGTCCTTATCCGCGGCCCACCAGATATTGCGCGATAAATCCCGACTACTGGAAACACTCTCCGAGCAACTCGCTCGCGTTTAACGCATCATCCTACGCCCATAAGGTCGACTGGTTCATTAAGCGCACGAGAAATACCGCGGACTTTACCTGAATGGCGCGCCTTCCCCTTCCCGTTACCCACCCTATTGGCTAAGTTCCGGCCACCCTTATGACAACGCTGTCAGGTCCTGCATCGACAGTCGTTGCGCCCCAGCCAATAACAATAAATTGGAGACAACATGCGCGATAGCTCCCCTTCCACACCAGCGACCTGCCACAACCGGCCCAGGTATAAAATCCCCACGACTGTCGGTGCAGCCCTGTTACCTCTCCTAGGTATTTACAGCGGCCTTGTGCAGGCAGAATTACCAGCCGAGGTGTACGACTCAAGCCGTAGCTACCCCGGCGGCAGTATGGTGTGCTACCAGCAGGATCTGTTCAAAGCCCAGTGGTGGGCGAGTGCCGGAGATTCCCCCGAAGTCGTTTATACCGCCACCAACAGTTGGGAGAGCCCCTGGGTTCTGGATACCGAAGGCGCCTGCGATACCTCCAGCACCGGCAACCTCCCCCCGGTAGCAGCCGCGATTGCCACTCCGGCGGAAATCACCGGTGCCGGCTCGATCGCCCTGGACGGCAGCCAGTCGGCGGATCCTGACGGTACTCCCCTATCCTATACGTGGGTACAAATCGCCCCCAGCTCGCCCATCGCCAGTATTCAGGCGGCGGATGCCGCAAGCACACAGGTGGACCTGCCAATCGTCAGCGCGGATACCACTTATCAATTTAGGCTGACGGTCAGCGACGGCGCCCTCTCCTCACAAACTGCCATAAGCGTGCTGCAGCGCGCAGAAACTACCACAGGCAACCAGGCCCCGATCGCCGCAGCCAGCACCTCCCAGGCAAATGTAGGCTGCCCAGCCAGCGTGACCCTGAACGGCGCCAACTCCTCTGACCCTGACGGCGATACCCTGAGCATTCAGTGGCTGCAACTAAATGGCCCGCAAGCAACCATCGCAACACCCAACGCGCTGCAGACGGCCGTAGACCTTCCTGATACCGGTGCAGATACGACCTATACCTTCGAGCTGCAAGTGAGCGACGGTGAGCTGAGCGATACAGCAACGGTCGCGATTGATCAGCAGTGTGGAAACACCGGCTTTACCTTGCCCTTGAGCACCCTCGAAGCGAAAGAAGCCGAGCTGACCTCCAGCGAGCTCTTCGCCCAGGTCAAAGCGTCAATCGCCACACTCGAAAATGACGCCGTGGAAGCGGTAACCCCGGGCCGCGCGCAAAACCCGGCCAATGTGCTGCGGGTCGAATCCCTGATCGACAACGCAGACTGGGAATACCTGTTCCCCGTGCGCGCAGCGGACTACTCCTACACCAACTTCCTGCGTGCCGTTGCCAAGTTCCCGGCGTTTTGCGGTGACTACAGTGACGGGCGGGATGCCCTGGCCATCTGCCGCAAATCCCTAGCCACCATGTTTGCCCACTTCACCCAGGAAACCGGTGGCCACACCCCGCACTGGGAACAGGCTGAATGGCGCCAGGGGCTGTACTTCATCCGCGAGCAGGGCTGGAACGAGAGCATGCCGAACGGTTATGGCATCTGCGATCCATCCACCTGGCAGGCGCAACAGTGGCCCTGCGCCACCTTCGCAGACGGCAGCTACAAGAGCTATTTCGGTCGCGGCGCCAAACAGTTGAGTTACAACTACAACTACGGGCCATTCTCTGCAGCCATGTTCGGCGACGTCAGCGTGCTGCTTGAGCAGCCGGAGCTGGTTGCAGACACCTGGCTGAACCTGGCCAGCGCGGTGTTCTTTTTCGTTTATCCACAGCCACCCAAGCCAAGCATGCTGCATGTCATCGATGGTACATGGCAGCCCAATGCGCAGGACCTCGCCAGCGGCCTGGTTCCCGGATTCGGCGTGACCACCATGGTGATCAACGGCGGTATCGAATGCGGCGGCACCAATGAGCACGCTCAATCCCAGAACCGTATCGACTACTATCGCAACTTTGCCGACTACCTTGCCGTTCCCATCGAAAGCAGTGAAGTGCTCGGCTGCGCGGGCATGGATCGCTTTGCCGTCGGCGGGGCGGGAGCAATGGACATTTACTGGGAACAGGACTGGAGCTGGGATCCGCAATACCCGAATGGTCAGAGTTACGCGTGCAAGCTCGTCGGCTATCAGACCCGCTTTTCCGCGTTTATTGAGGGAGACTACGCACGCTGCGTAGAACACTTCTTCGATGTGAATATTGACTATTCGCGCTAATCAACACAGGCACAAGCAAGCCCCGCAGGAAAATGGCCGGAAAATTCCGGCCTTTTTTTTCAGCATGCCCTCCATCTGCATATTCGCAGGAACCGCAGCTTTGGCTGATCACTCGGTTTTGGGAGGAAGTTTCGATTTGGCACCGGCGTCGAATTGAAACCCGCCAACTGAGAAGGGGAAAAACGTGTTACGAATAGCAGCGCTACACAGAACACCACAAAAGCCACGCACATAGATCAAATATTATTGCGCATTTGCGTCTCTGCGCATTGATTACAGAGACGTTGTCTATCCATTACGAATAGCCAAGCGGCCTAGCCGGGTACAACGACTACTTGCGCGCTCGCCGGAGTTCTACCAGAGAGACTATCCAAAAAGGATCAGGAATCTACCCAGGAAACCTTCTGCTCTTCATCCTTGTCGCCACAGGGAGTCGCTTTCGGCGGCACATAACCCACGCGAGATCGCGGATCCATATGACGCATTTCCCACTGTGCCACGGCTTCGCCACACAGGGATTTCTGTTCGTCCGTCAGTACAACACCATTCGGCCACTTGCCGAGCTCGATCGCGCGCTTGAGGCTACCCACAACCTGCGGATTAAGGATTTGCAGCAAATCGTCAAGAGACTGGAACATGTTCGATCCCGAAAAAACCACTATTCAGAAAACAGAAAAGCCGGTCAATGACCGGCTTTCCCTAGCTCAGTACCACAGGGGTACCGATCTTCCCAAAACGCAAGGTCTTAGGCTTCTGCTACTTCTGCAGCTTCGTCCACTTCCGGACGATCTACAAGCTCAACATAAGCCATTGGAGCCTTGTCGCCTGCGCGGAAACCACATTTCATAATGCGGATATAACCGCCCGGACGGGCTTCGTAACGGGGACCCAGCTCATCGAACAGCTTACGCACGGCATCCTTATCACGGATACGGGCAAAAGCGAGACGACGGTTGGCAACACTGTCTTTCTTAGCCAGGGTGATCAGCGGCTCAGCGACGCGGCGCAGCTCCTTGGCTTTCGGCAGTGTGGTTTTGATCAGTTCGTGCTCTACCAGAGAAGCGGTCATGTTCTTGAACATGGCCTTACGGTGAGAGCTGGTACGACTGAATTTACGGCCACTATAGCGATGACGCATAACTCAATTCCTCACGACTTAAATTGCTTTCACAGCAAGTCGTTTGTGAGTGATGTTTGCCGAAGCGGGCACCACTCGGGTTTTCTTCAAACTGGACGGGCGGATGCCCGCACCACAAACGCTTTACAGGGAGCTCAGCTTGCTGTCGCCCTTGAGGCTGGCCGGCGGCCAGTTCTCGAGGCGCATACCCAGGGACAGACCACGAGAAGCCAGAACGTCCTTGATTTCGGTCAGGGACTTCTTACCCAGGTTCGGAGTCTTCAGCAGCTCTACTTCGGTACGCTGAATCAGGTCGCCGATGTAGTAGATGTTTTCTGCTTTCAGACAGTTCGCCGAACGCACGGTCAGTTCAAGGTCGTCAACCGGACGCAACAGCACCGGATCAACTTCCTCTTCCTTAGCTTCGGGCTGGGCATCCTTCTCGCCTTCCAGGTCTACAAACACAGCGAGCTGCTGTTGCAGAATGGTAGCGGCGCGACGGATAGCTTCTTCCGGGTCCAGGGTACCATTGGTCTCCAGGTCCAGAACCAGCTTGTCCAGGTCAGTACGCTGTTCTACACGCGCGGATTCCACGCTGTAAGAAACGCGACGGACAGGGCCGAAAGAGGCGTCCAGCTGCAGGCGACCGATAGCACGGGTTTCTTCCTCGTCATCGCGACGTGCATCGGCGGGCTGGTAGCCACGGCCGCGCGCAACGGTCAGACGCAGGTTGAATTCAACATCACCAGTGATGTTGGCAATCACGTGCTCAGGGTTCACGATTTCGATGTCGTGATCCACTTGGATGTCACCCGCGGTAACCACACCGGGGCCCTTTTTGCTCAGGCTCAGCACTGCCTGGTCCTTGCCGTGCATCACCACCGCAATTTCCTTCAGGTTGAGCAGGATTTCGATTACGTCTTCCTGCACACCTTCAATCGCGCTGTACTCGTGCTCAACACCGTCGATCTCAACTTCAGTGACGGCGCAGCCCGGCATGGAGGACAGCAGGATGCGGCGCAGTGCATTGCCGAGAGTGTGGCCGAAACCACGCTCCAGCGGTTCCAGAACCACTTTGGCGTGATTCTGGTTGTACTCGGTGACGTCAATACGACGAGGTGTCAAAAACTCGTTGACAGCAGTCTGCATAGCCATACCTGTATTACAGTTTTATTCCTTAAATGGAACAGAGCCTTACTTGGAGTAGAGTTCCACGATAAGGTTTTCATTGATCTCTGCCGGCAGATCAACACGATCCGGAACACGCTTGAAAGTGCCTTCCAGTTTGGTCGCGTTAATGTCTACCCACTCTACGTCGCCACGCTGTGCAGCGAGAGCAACGGAGTTTTGGATACGCATCTGCTTTTTGGCTTTTTCACGAATAGCGATTACGTCGCCTTCCTTCACTTGGTAGGAAGGAATGTTAACGGTGCTACCGTTTACCAAGATCGCTTTGTGGGAAACCAGCTGACGTGCTTCTGCACGAGTGGAGCCGAAGCCCATGCGGTAAACCACGTTATCGAGGCGTTTTTCCAGCAGTTGCAGCAGGTTTTCACCAGTTGCACCTTTCAGGCGCGCCGCTTCCTTATAGTAGTTACGGAACTGCTTTTCCAGCACACCGTAGATACGGCGTACTTTTTGTTTTTCACGCAGCTGAACGCCGTAGTCGGACAGACGACCGCGACCGGCGCCATGAACGCCTGGCTTGGATTCCGCGCGGCACTTTGACTCGTGCGGGCGAACGCCACTTTTCAGCTGAAGATCGGTACCTTCCCGACGGGAAAGCTTACATTTTGGTCCAATATAACGTGCCATTTCGTCAACCCCCTCTTACACGCGACGTTTCTTGGGCGGACGACAACCGTTATGCGGGATCGGCGTCACGTCGGTGATGTTGGTGATCTTGTAGCCGCAGTTGTTGAGGGCGCGAACGGCAGATTCACGACCCGGGCCTGGGCCCTTTACTTCGACATCAAGGTTTTTCAGGCCATATTCCTGAGCAGCAGTACCTGCACGCTCAGCGGCAACCTGGGCTGCGAACGGGGTGCTCTTACGAGAGCCGCGGAAACCGGAACCACCAGCGGTAGCCCAGCTCAGGGTGTTGCCTTGGCGATCAGTGATCGTCACGATCGTATTGTTGAACGATGCGTGGATGTGGGCAACACCGTCGACAACGGTCTTTTTGACCTTTTTGCGAACAGTAGTTTTTGGCTTAGCCATACCTGTATCCTAAATCCTGTACTTATGAAGACTTAAGCGATCGCTTACTTGCGGATCGGCTTGCGCGGACCCTTACGGGTACGGGCGTTAGTCTTGGTGCGCTGACCGCGAAGCGGCAGGCTGCGACGATGACGCAGACCGCGGAAGCAACCCAGGTCCATCAGACGTTTGATGTTCATGGACACTTCACGACGCAGATCACCTTCAACGGTCAGTTTTGCAACTTCACCGCGGATGGTTTCGATCTGGTCTTCGGACAGATCACGAAGTTTGGTGGATTCAGCGATACCTACCGCTGCCAGAATAGACTTAGCCGTGGTGCGACCGACGCCATAGATATGGGTCAGGGAGATCACGGCGTGCTTGTGGTCTGGTACATTGACACCAGCAATACGTGCCATAGAGGCTTACTCCACGTATTGTGAACCGGCTTATTTTGGTAACAAACACGGTTCAATTCTTAATTCGGCGCTGACAGCGACTAAAAAGCCAACAACGCCACCAAAAAGGCGCGCAAGAATAGCTCTTCAGACACCAAATTGCAATAGCCCACCGTCTCCGGAGCCGGAACCCTGGAGATTGTGGACGACAGTCAACGCCCCCTTTTGAAACCCGCAAGTCTAACTGCGAATCTCCACCCGCCTGACAATTGCCAAACGGGGATGCCTTTTAGCACGGGGCTGCACTAAAAAGCAAATTCTCACGAATAGTTGATGTCGGCAACGTTCCATCGTTTTGACATCTGGCTTACCGTCCCTGGCAAACCCGTAATCAGAAGCACAGACAAACTGTGCCACTGATTAGCCCTGCCGCTGCTTGTGACGCGGTTCGGCGCTGCAGATTACCCGCAGAACACCTTTACGACGTACGATTTTGCAGTTACGGCAGATCTTTTTAACAGAAGCGCGTACTTTCATGACCTTACCTCAATTCAATCCTGCTGCTGTGGCGCCGATTAGCGACGCCCGTAGCCTTGCAGATTTGCCTTTTTCATCAACCCTTCGTACTGGTGTGACATCAAATGCGACTGCACCTGCGCCATAAAGTCCATCACTACAACCACAACGATCAGCAGTGAAGTACCTCCCAAATAGAAGGGAATGTTCAGCCCAACTACCAGGAACTGCGGCAGCAGGGATACCAGCGCGATGTAGACAGCACCCACCAGGGTAAGACGTGTCAGCACGGTATCGATGTAACGTGCAGTCTGCTCACCTGGACGGATACCGGGCACATAGGCACCGGACTTTTTCAGGTTGTCCGCCACTTCATTCGGGTTGAACATCAACGCCGTATAGAAGAAGCAGAAGAAGCCGATCAGCAGTGCGAACAGAATGATGTTCAGCGGCTGACCTGGACCAAGTTGCAGCGCCATCCATTGAAGGATCTGCGCACCGACACCTTCGCCACCCTGACCGAACCACTGCGCCAGAGTCGCAGGGAACAGCAGGATACTGCTGGCGAAGATCACCGGGATTACACCGGCCATATTGACCTTCAGGGGCAGGTGGCTCGATTGAGCCGCCGGCGCCTGAGAGTAACGACCAGCCTGACGTCGGGCGTGGTTAATCGTGATTCGGCGCTGACCGCGCTCCATCACCACCACAAAATAAACGACAGCAATCGCAACAAAACCAATCGCCAGCAGCATCAGGATATGTAACTCACCCTGACGCGCCTGCTCAAAGGCCTGACCAATGGCGCTAGGTAACCCAGCGACGATACCGGCGAAAATCAGCATCGAAATGCCGTTACCGACACCGCGCTCGGTGATCTGCTCACCCAGCCACATCATGAACACTGCGCCGGTCACCAGTGACACAACGGCCACAAAGTAAAATCCGAACGCGGGTTCAGCGGAGTACGCCAGATTCTGACCGGCAAGACCGAAGGTCATACCGATACCCTGAATCAGCGCCAGCAACACCGTCAGGTAACGGGTGTACTGGTTGATCTTACGCCGGCCTGCATCTCCTTCCTTCTTAAGCGCCTCCAGAGAAGGCGTCACCGCGGTCATCAACTGCATGATAATGGACGCGGAGATGTAAGGCATGATGCCGAGCGCGAGAATACTCATCCGCTCCAGTGCACCACCGGAAAACATGTTGAACAGTCCCAGGATCGTGCCCTGGTTCTGGTTAAACATATTTGCCAGCTTTTCCGGATCAATACCGGGCACCGGAATGTGAGTCCCTACGCGATAAACTACGATCGCCAGAAACAGAAAACGAAGGCGAGCCCAAAGCTCGCCTAATCCCTTACCGTTACCCAGGGAGTTAACACCAGATCCTGGTCGTGCCATTGGGGCCTCGATTTAGTCTTCTACTTTTCCGCCAGCAGCTTCGATGGCTGCTTTAGCGCCCTTGGTAACACCCAGACCTTTCACGGTAACCGCTTTGGTCAGTTCACCAGACAGGAACACTTTGGCGCGTTTAATGTGGCTGCCGATAATATCGGCATTTTTCAGCGCTGCCAAATCAATCGTGTCACCTTCTACCTTCGCCAGCTCCGCCAGACGTACTTCCGCAACAAAGCGGCCAACACGAGAGGTGAAACCGTACTTCGGCAGACGCTTCTGCAAAGGCATCTGACCGCCTTCGAAGCCTGGACGCACGCTGCCGCCGGAACGGGACTTCTGACCCTTATGGCCGCGACCGCCGGTTTTACCCAGGCCGCTACCAATACCGCGACCAACGCGCTTGGCGCTGTGCTTGTGACCCTCAGCGGGAGACAGTTCATTCAAACGCATGTTACGCCTCCTCTACTTTTACGAGGTAGTTCACTTTGTTGATCATGCCGCGCACAGAGGGAGTGTCTTCCACTTCCACGGTGTGACCGATGCGGCGCAGACCCAGACCAGCAACGCACGCCTGATGGTTCTTCAGACGACCAGCGATGCTCTTGATCTGGGTGACTTTGATGGTCTTTTTAGCCATGACTCATTCACTCAAAGCAAGTTTCGGATCGGGCCGACAGGTGAAATCACGCTGCGGCCCGAAGCCGAATCAGTTCAGGATTTCTTCCACAGACTTGCCACGCTTGGCGGCTACGTCTTCCGGGCTACTCATTTTGCCCAGCGCACTGAAGGTGGCACGTACGACGTTTACCGGATTGGTAGAGCCGTAGCACTTGGCCAGTACGTTGTGGACGCCAGCCATTTCCAGTACGGAGCGCATGGCACCGCCGGCGATAACACCGGTACCCTGGGAAGCGGGCTGCATGTATACCTTGGAACCACCGTGGCGACCGTTGGTAGCGTACTGAATGGTGTCACCATTCAGGTCTACCTGGATCATGTTGCGACGTGCGGATTCCATTGCTTTCTGGATAGCAACCGGCACTTCACGAGCCTTGCCACGACCGAAGCCAACACGGCCATTGCCGTCGCCAACTACGGTCAGAGCGGTGAACGCGAAGATACGACCACCTTTTACGGTTTTGGCAACGCGGTTGACCTGGACCAGCTTTTCCTGGAGGCCTTCGTCGTTGCTCTTCTCGACTTTATCTCTAGCCATAACTCAACCCTTAGAATTTCAGACCGGCTTCACGGGCAGCGTCAGCCAGGGCCTTAACACGACCGTGGTATTTGAAACCGCTGCGATCGAAGGCTACCGCTTCAACGCCAGCGGCTTTCGCACGCTCAGCGATCAGGGAGCCAACGGCTTTTGCAGCGTCGACGTTGCCGGTTTTGCTTTCACGCAGGTCCTTGTCCAGAGTAGAGGCTGAGGCCAATACCTTGTCGCCGTCGGCAGACAGGATCTGTGCGTAAATGTGACGCGGAGTGCGGTTCACTGTCAGGCGAACGGCGCCCAGCTCACGGAACTTGGCGCGGGCACGACGTGCACGACGCAAGCGAGATTGCTTTTTAACGTTCATATCTATGCCTTACTTCTTCTTGGCCTCTTTGCGATACACGCGCTCATCGGCGTAGCGGACACCCTTACCTTTGTAAGGCTCCGGCGGACGGAATGCGCGGATCTCTGCGGCCACTTGACCCAACAGCTGCTTATCGCTGCTCTTCAGTACGATTTCAGTCTGGCTCGGAGTTTCGGCACTAACGCCTTCCGGCAGTGCGTAATCCACCGGATGAGAGAAACCCAGAGTCAGGTTGACGGTTTTACCAGATGCTTTCGCACGGTAACCAACACCGATCAGCTGAAGTTTCTTTTCGAAACCCTGACTGACACCGACCACCATATTGTTAACCAGCGCGCGGGTAGTACCTGCGAGGGCACGTGCCTGCTTGGAACCATTGCGTGCAGCAAAGGTCAGCTGGTTTTCTTCCTGCTTCACTTCCACATCGCTGTGAACAGCGAGGTTCAGGTTACCGTTACCACCTTTTACAGCGATATCCTGACCTTTAAGGTCAATGGATACGCCAGCGGGGATGCTTACTGGACTATTAGCTACTCGAGACATATCAACCCCCGCTTAGAATACGGTGCAGAGCACTTCGCCACCGACACCAGCCTGACGGGCGGCACGATCAGTCATCACACCCTGAGAGGTGGAAACGATCGCGATACCCAGGCCACCACGTACGGACGGCAGAGCTTTCTTACCTGCGTAGTTACGCAGGCCAGGACGGGAAACCCGGTCCAGCTCGGCGATAACAGGCTTGCCCTGGAAGTATTTCAGTTCAATAGTCAGTTCAGGCTTGGCGCCTTCGCCGACGGATACTTCGGTAACGTAACCTTCGTCTTTCAGTACTTTGGCTACGGCTACTTTCAGTTTGGAAGAAGGCATAGAAACGCTGCCCTTTCCGCGCGACAGTGCGTTGCGGACGCGGGTCAGCATATCTGCCAACGGATCTTGCATACTCATTAAATAAGACTCCTCAAGTCTGCCGTATTACCAGCTGGACTTAACCAGGCCGGGGACATCACCACGCATAGCTGCTTCACGCAGTTTGTTACGGCACAGGCCGAACTTACGGTAGACAGCGTGGGGGCGACCAGTGATACGACAGCGACGTTGCTGACGTACCGGGCTTGCATCGCGCGGCAGTTGTTGCAGCTTGAGTTGAGCCTCCCAGCGCTCCTCGTCGGAAGCGCTGGCACTGGCGATGATCGCCTTCAGCTCTTGACGCTTTTCGGCGTACTTAGCTGCGGTTCGAGCGCGCTTGTTCTCGCGCGCAATCATGGATTTCTTCGCCATGGAATCCTCTTAACCCTTGAAAGGGAAGTTGAATGCTTTCAGCAGTGCGCGACCTTGGTCGTCGTTGGCTGCTGTAGTAGTGATACAAATATCCAGACCGCGAATCTTGTCTACTTTGTCGTAGTCAATTTCCGGGAAGATAATTTGTTCGGTTACACCCATCGAGAAGTTACCACGACCGTCGAACTGCTTCGGACTAATGCCTCGGAAGTCGCGGATACGCGGAATCGCGATACCAACCAGACGCTCCAGGAACTCGTACATGCGCTCGCCGCGCAGAGTTACCTTACAGCCGATCGGCCATTCCTCACGGATCTTAAAGCCCGCAATAGATTTGCGCGCTTTAGTCACGATGGGTTTTTGACCAGTAATCGCTGTCATGTCACTGACAGCGTGTTCCAGTACCTTCTTGTCACCAATCGCTTCACCGACACCCATGTTGACGGTGATTTTGGTGATGCGCGGCACGGACATTACGTTCTCAAGTCCCAGCTCTTCTTTCAGCTTGGACGCGAGTTCTTTGGTGTAGAGCTCTTTAAGCCTTGCCATTTTTTCCACCTGACTTATGCGTCAACAGCGTCGCCGCTGGATTTGAAGACGCGAATCTTAGTGCCATCTTCCAATACTTTGAAGCCTACCCGGTCAGCTTTTTGAGTTGACGGGTTAAAAATGGCTACGTTGGAAGCCTGAATAGCGGCCTCTTTCTCAACGATGCCACCAGCAACGCCCAGCTGGGGGTTCGGCTTCTGGTGTTTCTTGATCATCTGAACACCGGCAACAATCAGACGGCCATCGTTGAGCACCTTGCGTACGGTGCCACGCTTGCCTTTGTCGCGACCGGCGATAACGATCACTTCGTCGTCACGCTTGATCTTGCGCATAACTCTTCTCCGCTCGAGGCTTAAATAACTTCGGGAGCCAGTGAGATGATCTTCATGAACTTCTCACTACGCAGCTCGCGAGTTACCGGGCCAAAAATACGGGTGCCGACCGGAGCATGGTTCTGGTTCAGCAACACCGCTGCGTTATCGTCAAACTTGATCAGGGAACCATCGGTACGGCGCACACCTTTTTTGGTGCGAACCACTACCGCGTTCATTACCTGACCCTTTTTCACTTTACCGCGAGGAATTGCTTCCTTAACGGTTACTTTGATGATGTCGCCAACGCCAGCGTAGCGACGGTGGGAGCCGCCCAGCACCTTGATGCACATGACACGGCGAGCCCCACTGTTATCGGCTACTTCTAAGTAGGATTCTGCTTGAATCATTGTTCCTCTCCGAAAACCTGTTTAGGTCTTCACAGTCAATGGGCCAGGATTAAACCTTCGCCGCACGCTCTACAATTTTCTGCAAGGACCAGGACTTGCTCTTGGACAGCGGACGAGATTCTTCGATGGTTACGACATCACCGATGCCGCAATCATTGTTTTCGTCGTGTGCCTTGAGCTTGGTGGACTTGCTCACGATTTTGCCGTAGATCGGGTGCTTAACACGGCGCTCGATCAAAACGGTGATGGTTTTATCCATCTTGTCACTCACGACCTTACCGGTCAGAGTCCGCTTCAGTTGTGCTTCAGCCATGATTAATTACCTGCCTTCTCGGTCAACACAGTCTTAATGCGAGCAATGTCGCGACGAGTCTGCTTCAGCAGATGAGTCTGAGTCAGCTGACCGGTGGATTTCTGCATGCGCAGCTTGAATTGTGCTTCAAGCTGGCTCAGCAGTTCCTGGTTCAGTTCTTCAACAGACTTTGAGCGTAGATCTGCAGTCTTCATTACATCACCGAACGCTTAACGAAAGTTGTCTTTACAGGCAGCTTGGCTGCAGCGAGCTCAAATGCTTCGCGAGCCAGTTCTTCGGATACGCCTTCCATTTCATAGAGGACTTTACCCGGCTGAATCTGAGCCACCCAGTATTCTACGTTACCCTTACCTTTACCCATTCGAACTTCGAGGGGCTTACTGGAAATGGGCTTGTCCGGAAACACACGAATCCAGATCTTACCGCCACGTTTAACGTGACGAGTCATTGCGCGACGAGCCGCTTCGATCTGACGCGCAGTAATGCGTCCACGACCGATGGCCTTGAGGCCGAACTCGCCAAAGCTCACTTTAGAGCCGCGCTGGGAAAGACCGCGGTTACGACCTTTCTGTACCTTGCGGAATTTTGTACGCTTTGGTTGTAGCATCTGCGCACCCCTTAATTAGCAGCTTTTTTGCGAGTCTTCGCTGGCTTCTCTTCGGGGATTTCGTCACCGATGACTTCGCCTTTGAAGATCCAAACTTTCACACCGATGATGCCGTAAGTAGTACTGGCTTCAGCAGTGCCGTAGTCGATGTTTGCACGCAGAGTGTGCAGCGGCACACGGCCTTCGCGGTACCATTCAGTACGAGCAATCTCGGCACCGCCAAGACGACCACTTACCTGAATTTTGATACCTTCGGCACCCTGGCGCATAGCGTTCTGAACGGCACGCTTCATAGCGCGACGGAACATAACGCGACGCTCCAGCTGCTGAGCAACGTTCTGGCCAACCAGAGTGGCGTCCAGATCAGGTTTGCGCACTTCTTCGATGTCGATGTGCACAGGCACACCCATCTTGGCGCTAACTTCGTTGCGCAGACGCTCTACGTCTTCACCTTTTTTACCGATCACGATACCCGGACGCGCAGTGTGAATAGTCACACGAGCGGTGTTTGCCGGACGTTCGATCTCGATGCGGCTCACAGAAGCGTGAGCCAGTTTCTTGCGAATGAATTCGCGAACTTTCAGATCCGTGTACAGCTTGTCTGCGTACTCGTCGCTGCCCGCATACCAAACAGAGGTATGCTTTTTAACGATACCCAGACGAATGCCGGTAGGATGTACTTTTTGTCCCATGGTTTTTCCGCCTGCTCTCTTATTTCTCGGCCACTTTCACAGTAATGTGACAAGTACGCTTCAGAATGCGGTCAGCACGACCCTTTGCGCGCGGTTTAATGCGCTTCATGGTCATACCTTCGTCTACGAAAATGGTGGACACCTTCAGCTCGTCAACGTCAGCACCTTCGTTGTGCTCAGCGTTGGCAATTGCAGATTCCAGAACTTTCTTGACGATCGCAGCACCTTTCTTATGGCTAAAAGCCAGAATGTCCAGGGCTTCCTCAACACCTTTACCGCGAATCTGATCAGCTACCAGACGCGCTTTTTGTGCCGAAAGACGAGCACCGCGTAATTTTGCTTGCACTTCCATCTCTATAACCTCGGCTTAGCGCTTCTTCGCTTTCTTATCCGCAGCGTGGCCACGGTAAGTGCGGGTAGCCGCGAATTCGCCCAGCTTGTGACCAACCATTTCTTCGTTGACCAGCACAGGCACGTGTTGACGACCGTTATGAACGGCAATCGTCAGGCCCACCATTTCCGGCATAATCATGGAACGGCGGGACCAGGTTTTAATCGGCCGGCGATCATTGGCTTCGATCGCTGCCTCCACCTTCTTGATCAAATGCAGATCAATAAAGGGACCTTTCTTTAATGAGCGTGGCACTGTCGATTCCTCTCTAGCAGCTCAGACATCGCGCGGCTTATTTGCCGCGACGACGTACTATCATTTTGTCGGTGCGCTTGTTCTTACGCGTTTTCTTACCCTTGGTCGGAACACCCCAAGGCGTCACAGGGTGACGACCACCAGAGGTACGACCTTCACCACCACCGTGCGGGTGGTCTACCGGGTTCATCGCCACACCGCGAACGGTAGGACGAACACCGCGCCAGCGTTTGGCACCAGCTTTACCCAGCTTGCGCAGGCTGTGCTCAGAGTTGCTCACTTCACCCAGGGTGGCGCGACACTCAGAGAGAACTTTACGCATTTCGCCAGAGCGCAGACGGATAGTCGCGTACTGACCTTCACGGGCAACCAGCTGAACAGAGGCACCAGCAGAGCGGGCCAGCTGTGCGCCTTTACCAGGCTTCAGCTCGATACCGTGAATCACGGAACCAACCGGAATGTTGCGCAGCGGCAGGGTGTTACCCACGCTGATCGGCGCAGCATCGCCAGACTGGATTTTTGCACCCGCTTTCAGGCCTTTCGGCGCAATGATGTAGCGGCGCTCACCGTCGGCGTAGCAAACCAGAGCGATATGAGCGCTGCGGTTCGGATCGTATTCCAGACGCTCAACGGTGGCTGGAATGCCATCTTTATTGCGTTTGAAATCCACTACACGATAGTGATGCTTGTGACCACCACCGATGTGACGGGTAGTAATGCGACCGTTGTTGTTACGGCCACCGGTCTTGGACTTCTTCTCCAGCAACGGCGCGTAAGGTGCACCTTTATGCAGATCAGAATTAACAACCTTGACCAGGTGACGACGGCCGGCAGAGGTCGGTTTTGCTTTTACAATTGCCATTGTAACTGTCCCCTTTACTCAGCAGCTTCAAAGTTGATGTCGCTGCCTTCGGCCAGGCGAACGTAGGCTTTTTTCCAATCGTTGCGCTGACCCATGCCGTAGCGGGTGCGCTTGGTTTTGCCCTTAACGTTCACGGTGCGAACCTGCTCAACAGATACGTTGAACAGCTTTTCAACCGCGGCCTTGATCTCGGCTTTAGAAGCGTCGGTGGTTACCTTGAACACTACCTGGTTGGCGGCATCCGCCAGCACAGCAGCTTTCTCGGAAATTACCGGACCCAGCAGTACTTTGTAGATACGCTCTTGGTTCATCCCAGCACCTCATCAATTTTCTTGAGTGCAGAAACGGTAACCACGACTTTATCGAAGCGAATCAGGCTTACCGGATCGATACCCTGTACATCGCGAACATCGATCTTGTGCAGGTTGCGCGCGGCCAGGTAGAGGTTTTCATTAACCTCTTCGGTCACGATCAACGCATCAGACAGATCGTACTGAGCAAGCTTGGTTACCAGTTGCTTGGTTTTAGGCGCGTCCACATCGAAGGACTCAACTACAACCAGACGCTCCTGACGAGCCAGCTCGGAGAGAATGCAACGCAGTGCAGCGCGGTACATTTTCTTGTTCAGCTTTACGCTGTGATCACGTGGTTCAGCAGCGAAGGTTACGCCACCGGAGCGCCACAGCGGGCTGCGGATAGTACCGGCACGAGCACGGCCAGTACCTTTTTGGCGCCAAGGCTTCTTGCCGCCACCGGAAACCGCAGCGCGGTTTTTCTGAGCCTTGGTACCCTGGCGAGCGCCTGCCATGTAGGCGACAACTGCCTGGTGCACCAGGTCCTGATTGAATTCACGACCGAAAGCCACTTCAGAAACTGCAACAGTGCCTTTAGCGCCTTCGGGAGTAGCGATATTCAGTTCCATATCTATTTCCCCTCAGACTTAGGCTTTAACGGCCGGACGAACGATTACATTGCCACCCGGAGCGCCAGGAACGGCACCTTTAACGAGCAGCAGATTGCGTTCGGCGTCCACACGAACTACTTCCAGGTTTTGCGTGGTAACACGCTCGGCACCCATGTGACCAGCCATTTTCTTGCCTTTCCACACGCGGCCAGGAGTCTGGCACTGACCGATAGAACCGGGAGCGCGGTGAGACAGAGAGTTACCGTGAGTAGCGTCTTGGGTACGGAAGTTCCAGCGCTTGATAGCACCTTGGAAACCTTTACCTTTGGAAGTGCCGGTTACGTCAATCTTCTGACCAGCTTCAAAGCCAGCAACAGTGATTTCAGAACCGATTTCGAAAGACTCTTCAGAACCATCAGTACGCAGTTCGAAGAGTGCAGAGCCAGCCTCAGTGTTGGCTTTGGCGAAGTGGCCCGCTTCGGGCTTGGAGACACGGGAAGCTTTACGAGCACCCACAGTTACTTGAACCGCGGAGTAGCCGTCAGTTTCCAGAGTTTTCACCTGAGTGACGCGGTTTGGAGCTACCTCGATAACAGTTACCGGGATAGACGCGCCGTCTTCGGTGAAGATGCGAGTCATGCCGCTCTTGCGGCCGACAATACCTATAGTCATCTTATCAACCTCTCAGTGCACGGGGCTTTAACCCACTGCGGCCGCCCAATTTCAGAGCGTTACACTACCCAAACCTTTTTCGTTTGGGATTCGGTGGTTAGTTTGAAGTGTTAGCCGAGACTGATCTGAACCTCAACACCGGCCGCCAGGTCGAGCTTCATCAGCGCGTCGACGGTTTTTTCGGTGGGTTCTACGATGTCCAGCAAACGCTTGTGAGTACGGATCTCGTACTGGTCACGCGCATCTTTGTTGACGTGCGGAGAAATCAGTACGGTGTACTTCTCTTTACGAGTCGGCAGCGGGATAGGACCGCGTACTTGCGCGCCAGTGCGCTTGGCCGTCTCGACGATCTCCTGAGTAGACGCGTCAATCAGTTTGTGATCAAAGGCCTTCAGGCGAATTCGAATGCGTTGACCCTGCATGGAATCAAACTCCAATGTAAAACTAAAGAACGTCCTTTTACGCAGCCCCGAGGGCGGGCGAAAAGGAGCGCGAAGTCTACGGGTGATTTTTTGGCCTGTCAACTCCCATCAGGAGGCGCGACCGAGAGCACGCATTTCGTTCCGGTAACGCCCGAAACTACACTGGGGACATACGCTGTATAAGCGCAATGCAGGAGGGAATCCCCATGACCATAGCCTCCACAGTAAGCCGGTATCTCGACGATCACGCCGTGAACTACAGGGTCATCCCCCACGACCACAGCGCGACAAGCCGGGAGAGTGCACACAAGGCCGACGTACGGGAAGACCGCGTAGCGAAAGCGATCCTGTTGAAGGATCAGGAGGGGATGGTAATGACCATCATTCCCGCCAGCAATAGCCTCGACATGGCAGCCGTACACGACGCGACAGGGCGAAACCACCTTGAAATGGTGAACGAGAGTGAGTTCCAACAGGTATTCAGCGATTGCGAAATCGGTGCCCTGCCGCCACTGGGGCAGGCCTACGGACTCACAACCCTGGTAGACAGCGACCTCGACAGCCGTGACACCATCTACCTTGAGTCCGGTGACCATGAATCACTGGTCGCGATGGACGGGCGCGACTTCGACCGACTCATGAAAAACAGCGTGCACTGTAACCTCAGTAAGGACTGGTGGTAACGACGTTCACCAGTAGACGTTCAATGACCAAATCAGCGGGGCCGGTCTCGGCCCCTGAAGGGCTCCAGCAGCCCATGTGAGCGCACCCTACCCGCAGCCGCACATTCCCCGTTTGGGTTATTTTTTAACCAGCCCACCCCCTCCCCAGTAAGCCTCAACCCGCACCAAAACGGTCCGGCGCGCCAACCATCGAGAGATTGTGACCCGGCGCACCCAAGTGCACCCGGTAGCAAAACGTTCACAGCAATTGCATTGGCAGACAACGCGCACCCCCGAACCTAGCGCCCGGCAACAGGCCCGTGCCAGCACGAACCCGAGCTATGCACCCCGACAGCCGCCACTTACCAACAACTCTGGAGGACGCACTATATGAATAACGACGCAAGCCCCACCCCTACCGCTGATGCCGAAGAAACCAGCACCCTGAGCCGGCGCGGTTTTGTCCGCACCGGACTACTCGGCAGCGCCGCAAGCTTGGCGTTTGGCGCGCTGACCGCGCAGGCAAAAACACCACGCCAACCACCTGCCGCACCTGACCACGCACATAAACATCACACTAAAAGCGCCGATTACGGTCCACTGAAACCCACCAGGTGCCAGGTGACCGGACTGAGCCTCCTCGCCCTGCCCGCCGGGTTCGAATACCACTCTTTCGGCTGGACTGGCCAACTGATGGACGACGGCCGCCCGACACCAACCGATCACGATGGCATGGCCGTGTGCGGCAAACGGGGGCACACCATTGCGCTCGTACGCAACCACGAACTCTCAGCCGGCGAGAGCAACCAGTGTTATGTCGCTGGCGGCATGTATAACCCGGATGAATTCGGCGGTACCACCACCCTCGAGTTCGATCTGATCCAGGGCAAGTTCACCCGCAGCTATACCAGCCTCGGCGGCACCATCCGCAACTGCGCCGGGGGCCCCACCCCCTGGGACTCCTGGATCTCCTGTGAAGAAACCTTCCACACATGGCGCAACGAAGGATACAACCACGGGTACATTTTTGACGTACCCGCATTTGGCATCAGTAATGGCCAGCCCATTCGCGCCGCCGGTCGCTTCTCCCACGAAGCCGTAGCAGTGGACCCACACACCGGTGTCGTCTATGAGACTGAAGATGCGGGAAGCAGCGCTTTCTATAAATATGTGCAACCAGGTGCAGGAACCCCCGGCTGGCACAGCCGACATCACCGCGGAGAAGGCCTGAAAGATGGAGGAAATCTCTACGCGCTGGTGGTTAAAGACAGCCCATCAAAAGATTGTCGTGGCGGCTTCACCCCAGGTGACTCTTTTGCCGTTACCTGGGAGCTCGTGACCGACCCGGAAGGGATTCATGGTCGCGCATTTGACTCAGCCCCGAACGCGGCCATTTTTTCCCGCGGCGAAGGCTGCTGGGAGGACCATGGCAATATCTATTTCATCTCCACCAACGGCGGCGCGGCTAAACTCGGGCAGGTATGGATGTACGACCCGCGCAAAGAAACCCTCACGCTAGTCTATGAGTCCACGGACGCTTCGGATGTCGACGGCCCGGACAACATCGCGATCAGCCCGCGCGGCGGCATCATCCTGTGCGAAGACGGGCGTTCCGATCCCAAGAGAATGATTGGCCTGAGCCGCAGCGGCGAAACCTTCCCGTTTGCGGAGAACAGGATTCAGTTGGCGGCGGGGGACCTGGACAAAATCAACGCGATCTATCCCGGGGTTGTGGATAACTTCCATGATAGCGCGATCGGAGACTTTCGCTCGCGGGAATGGGCTGGCGCAACCTTTTACGGTGACTGGCTGTTTGCGAACATTCAGTCGCCCGGGGTGACTTTTGCCATTCGCGGGCCATGGAAGAAGGGCGCACTCTGAGGTTTCCGGAAGTTTTTCCGGGCAATAAAAAAGCCGCAGCGTTTCCGCTGCGGCTTTTCTGCTTCAGATCAGGAGTAAAGATTACTCGATGATCTTAGCTACAACGCCAGCACCAACGGTACGGCCACCTTCGCGGATCGCGAAGCGCAGACCATCTTCCATGGCGATCGGAGCAATCAGAGTTACAGTCATCTGAATGTTGTCGCCCGGCATTACCATTTCGGTGCCTTCCGGCAGCTCGCACGCACCAGTTACGTCGGTGGTACGGAAGTAGAACTGCGGACGGTAGCCTTTGAAGAACGGGGTGTGACGACCACCTTCGTCCTTGGACAGGATGTACACTTCCGCTTCGAACTTGGTGTGCGGAGTGATGGAGCCCGGCTTAGCCAGTACCTGACCACGCTCAACCTCGTCACGCTTGGTGCCACGCAGCAGCGCACCAATGTTCTCACCAGCACGGCCTTCGTCCAGCAGCTTGCGGAACATCTCAACACCGGTACAGGTGGTTTTGGTGGTGTCTTTGATACCAACGATTTCGATTTCGTCGCCAGTATTGATGATGCCACGCTCTACACGACCGGTTACTACGGTACCACGACCGGAGATGGAGAATACGTCTTCGATCGGCATCAGGAACGGCAGGTCTACCGCACGCTCCGGTTCCGGGATGTACTCGTCCAGGGTCTCAACCAGCTTCTTAACAGCGGTGGTGCCCAGTTCGTTGTCGTCTTCGCCGTTCAGCGCCATCAGAGCAGAACCAACGATGATCGGAGTGTCGTCACCCGGGAACTCGTACTGGTCCAGAAGCTCACGAACTTCCATCTCTACCAGTTCCAGCAGCTCTTCGTCGTCAACCATGTCGGCTTTGTTCAGGAATACCACGATGTACGGTACACCTACCTGACGGGACAGCAGGATGTGCTCACGAGTCTGCGGCATGGGGCCGTCAGCAGCAGAACATACCAGGATAGCGCCGTCCATCTGAGCAGCACCAGTGATCATGTTCTTAACGTAGTCGGCGTGTCCCGGGCAGTCTACGTGCGCGTAGTGACGGGTCGGGGACTCGTACTCAACGTGAGAGGTAGCGATGGTGATACCACGCTCACGCTCTTCAGGAGCGTTATCGATACCGTCGAAGGCAACGGCAGAGCCGCCCCATACTTCAGCACATACGCGAGTCAGCGCAGCAGTCAGGGTGGTTTTACCGTGGTCAACGTGACCGATGGTGCCCACGTTTACGTGGGGCTTGGAACGTTCAAACTTTTCTTTTGCCATTTTCAATGTCCTCTAGCTAAAAGAAGTTAGATGATTAAGCCTTGTTCTTCGCGATGATGTCATCGGCGACGTTCTTCGGCGCTTCCGCGTACTTCAGGAATTCCATGGTGTAGGTCGCACGGCCCTGGGTCGCAGAACGCAGGTCGGTGGCGTAGCCGAACATTTCGGCCAGCGGCACTTCTGCGTTGACGATCTTGCCAGAGGCGCTGTCGTCCATACCCTGGATCAGGCCGCGACGACGGTTCAGGTCGCCGACCACGTCACCCATGTTTTCTTCCGGAGTAACGACTTCCACTTTCATCATCGGCTCAAGCAGTACCGCGCCGCCAACCTGGGCCAGCTTCTTGGTCGCCATGGAACCGGCGATTTTAAACGCCATTTCGTTAGAGTCCACGTCGTGGAAAGAACCGTCATACAGGGTAGCCTTCAGGCCCAGCAGTGGGTAGCCGGCGAGTACGCCGTTTTTCATCTGCTCTTCGATACCCTTGGCAACCGCAGGAATATATTCCTTCGGTACCACACCACCAACGATGGCGTTTTCGAACACCAGCTTCTCTTCAGAAGTGTCTTCAGTCGGCTCGAATTTCACCCATACGTGACCGTACTGACCGCGGCCACCGGACTGACGAACGAACTTGCCTTCGATCTCAGAGGTGTTACGAATCGCTTCACGGTAGGCAACCTGCGGCTTACCGATGTTCGCTTCAACATTGAACTCGCGACGCATACGGTCAACGATGATGTCCAGGTGCAGCTCACCCATACCGGAGATAATGGTCTGGCCGGTTTCTTCGTCGGTCTTCACACGGAAGGACGGGTCTTCCTGAGCCAGTTTGCCCAGTGCGATACCCATTTTTTCCTGATCCGGCTTGGACTTCGGCTCTACCGCTACAGAGATTACCGGCTCCGGGAATTCCATGCGCTCGAGAACGATTTTCGCGTCTTCGGCACACAGGGTGTCACCAGTGGTCACGTCTTTCAGGCCGATCGCTGCCGCGATATCGCCTGCCAGTACTTCCTTGATCTCTTTACGATCGTTGGAGTGCATCTGCACCATACGGCCGACACGCTCTTTCTTCATCTTCACGGAGTTATATACCGCGGTACCGCTTTCCAGCTTACCGGAGTACACACGGAAGAACGTCAGAGTACCAACGAAGGGGTCGGTAGCGATTTTGAATGCCAGCGCTGCGAACGGAGCGTCGTCTTTCGCTTCACGGGTTTCAACGGTTTCGCCGTCATCCAGAGTACCTTCGATCGCACGAACTTCGGTCGGCGCCGGCAGGTATTCGATAACCGCGTCCAGCATGGCCTGTACGCCCTTGTTCTTGAACGCAGAGCCGCCCAGAACCGGTACGATTTCGTTTGCCAGGGTACGCTGACGGATTGCTGCCTTGATCTCTTCTTCGGTCAGCTCACCTTCTTCCAGGTACTTTTCCATCAGCTCTTCGCTGGCTTCCGCCGCCGCTTCAACCAGGAACTCGCGCATTTCTTCGCACTCGTCCTGCATGTCAGCCGGGATGTCGCCGTATTCGAAGGTCATGCCCATGTCGTCTTCGTTCCACAAGATGGCTTTCATCTTGAGCAGGTCGACAACACCCTTGAACTCGTCTTCAGAGCCAATGGTCATCTGCAGCGGAACAGCGTTCGCATTCAGACGGGTCTTCAGCTGACCGACAACCTTGCGGAAGTCCGCACCGGCGCGATCCATCTTGTTGACGAAGACCATGCGCGGTACTTCGTACTTGTTGGCCTGACGCCATACGGTTTCGGTCTGCGGCTGCACACCGGAAGAACCACACAGAACAACAACAGCACCGTCGAGTACGCGCAGGGAGCGCTCTACTTCGATGGTGAAGTCAACGTGTCCCGGGGTGTCAATGATGTTTACACGGTGCTGCGGGAACTGCTGCTGCATGCCAGCCCAGAAACAGGTGGTTGCTGCAGAGGTGATGGTGATACCACGCTCCTGCTCCTGCTCCATCCAGTCCATGGTGGCTGCGCCTTCGTGCACCTCACCAATTTTGTGGGACAGACCGGTGTAGAAGAGTACGCGCTCGGTAGTCGTGGTTTTACCGGCGTCTACGTGGGCGCAGATACCGATATTGCGATAGCGTTCGATAGGCGTTTTACGTGCCACAGTTGTATCCTCGATATAACGGCAAAAGGCAGCTGGGCCAAAGTTAAAAAACTAGCCCTGCTGCCTTTCGGTTTTAATTTCCGATGTGGGTAATCATCAGACTTAGAAGCGTCACTATCTTAGAAACGATAGTGAGAGAACGCTTTGTTGGCTTCCGCCATACGATGCACGTCTTCACGCTTCTTGACCGCGCCGCCCTTGTTCTGGGAAGCATCGATCATTTCATTGGCCAGACGCTGGGCCATGGACTTCTCACCGCGCTTACGGGAGAAATCTACCAGCCAGCGCATTGCCAGCGCGGTACGACGTGCAGGACGCACTTCTACCGGCACCTGGTAAGTAGCACCACCAACACGACGGGATTTTACTTCCACCATCGGGGCGATGTTTTCCAGGGACTCTTCAAAAATTTCAATCGGATCTTTGTTCAGCTTTTCTGAAACCAGATCCAGCGCACCATATACGATGCTCTCTGCCACGGACTTCTTACCAGAGATCATGACATGGTTCATGAACTTGGCCAGAGTCACGTTCCCAAATTTGGGATCAGGCAGCACTTCGCGCTTGGCGACTACTCGTCTTCTTGGCATGGGATTGCCTCTCTTCAGGGTTACTCTGAGACGCCGCCGTAAACAAATACAACTCGGCGAGCTCAGCCTTACTCCGGTTATTCGTTAAACCGAAACGCAAATTGACCTTTGGGGATTAACCCTTAGGACGCTTGGCACCGTACTTGGAACGGCCCTGCTTGCGATCGTTTACGCCTGCACAGTCAAGTGCACCACGTACAGTGTGGTAGCGCACACCCGGCAAGTCTTTTACACGACCGCCGCGAATCAGCACCACGCTGTGCTCCTGCAGGTTGTGGCCTTCACCGCCGATGTACGAAGTTACTTCGTAACCGTTGGTCAGGCGCACACGACAAACTTTACGCAGAGCGGAGTTCGGCTTTTTCGGTGTAGTGGTGTACACGCGAGTGCAGACTCCACGGCGCTGCGGGCAAGCTTGCAGTGCAGGAACGTCGCTTTTTTCAACTTTGCGTTTTCTCGGCTTACGAACCAACTGGTTGATCGTTGCCATTAAAAATCACTCCAAAATAAAACGCCCCCACCAGTTGTAAAAGCGGGGGCTTATCGTCAGTGCACACTGCCTTTCCAGCTCTATGAGCTTTCCTGACAGTCGTACCCCATTAGCGGGGGCCGCATTCTATAAGCGACGGCGCCCCTAGTCAATCACCGGTGATAGTGATCACTCACATTTACCGGTAATCGCGATCCACAGCGACCGGCGGAAACCCGCCGGTCTATGCGACTTATTCCCCGGAAGATTTCAGGGCTTCGGTCAATGCCGCTTCAACTTCTTCCGCAGATGGACCCTCGGAGTAACCGGTGGTCATCTGCAGGCTGCGCTTGCGCTTGCGCTCGGCGTGGTATGCCAGACCGGTACCCGCCGGGATCAAGCGACCCACAACCACGTTTTCTTTCAGGCCGCGCAGGCTGTCTTCCTTGCCGGTTACCGCGGCTTCGGTCAGTACGCGGGTGGTCTCCTGGAAGGAGGCCGCGGACAGGAAGGACTCGGTAGCCAGAGACGCTTTGGTGATACCCAGCAGCAGGCGCTCGAACTGAGCCGGCTGCTTGCCTTCGGCACGCAGACGCTCGTTCTCTTCCACAACGCGCTGGTATTCCACCTGGTCGCCTTTAATGAACTCGGAGTCACCCATTTCAAGGATTTCAACCTTACGCAGCATCTGACGCACAATGGTTTCAATGTGCTTGTCGTTAATGCCTACGCCCTGGAGGCGGTAAACCTCCTGGATTTCGTTGGTGATGTAGCGAGCCAGCTCCTCCACGCCCTTCAGGCGCAGTATGTCGTGCGGATTGGACGGGCCATCGGAGATAACCTCACCCTTCTCAACCGTCTCACCTTCGAACACAGTCAGCTGACGGTGCTTCGGAATCAGTACTTCGTAGTGATCCTTGCCGTTCGCCAGCGGTTTGCCGTCATTCGGGGTGATCTGCAGACGAACCTTGCCTTTGGTCTCTTTACCGAAGGAAACGGTACCGGAGATCTCCGCGAGGATGGACGGCTCTTTCGGCTTACGCGCTTCGAACAGGTCAGCAACCCGCGGCAGACCACCGGTGATGTCCTTGGTACCGCCGGATTCCTGCGGAATACGGGCGATAACGTCACCGACATTCACCTTGTCGCTGTCTTTCAGGCTGAGAATCGCACGCGGCGGCAGCGCGTAGTGCGCCGGCGCGTTTGAGTTCGCCAGGGTCAGTTCTTCACCGTTTTCGTCAACCAGAGTTACCGCAGGACGCAGGTCTTTACCTGCCGCCGGGCGTTCCGCCGGGTCGATGATCTCGATAGAAGACAGACCGGTGATTTCGTCAGTCTGCTTGCGAATCGACAGGCCGTCTTCCATTCCGGACAGTTTCACCCAGCCCGCAACCTCGGTAATGATCGGGTGCGTATGCGGGTCCCACTTGGCCACGATCTGGCCGCCGTCGACTTCCGAACCTTCGGCGACACTAATCTGCGCACCGTAAGGCAGCTTGTAACGCTCGCGCTCACGACCGGCAGGGTCTGCAACCGCCAGCTCACCAGAGCGGGAAACCGCAACCAGGTTGCCGTTTTCGGCTTTCACGGTCTTCACATTGTGCAGACGCACAGTACCGCCCAGCTTCACCTGGATGCTGTCAGCCGCAGAAGCACGGCTTGCCGCACCACCGATGTGGAAAGTACGCATGGTCAGCTGGGTACCCGGCTCACCGATGGACTGTGCAGCCACAACGCCCACAGACTCACCCGGGTTGGCGCGGTGGCCACGGGCCAGGTCGCGACCGTAACACTGGGCACAGATACCATGTGCAGTCTCACAGGTGATTGCAGAACGGACCATTACCTCGTCGATACCGAGACCTTCGATGCGCTCAACCCACTTCTCGTCGATCATGGTACCGGCCGGAACAGCGATTTCATCGCTGCCTGGACGGATGACGTCACGGGCCACAACTCGACCCAGGATACGGTCACCCAGAGACTCAATCACGTCGCCGCCTTCAATCACCGGCGCCATGGTCAGGCCGTCGTCGGTGCCACAGTCGATTTCGGTGATTACCACGTCCTGCGCAACGTCTACCAGACGACGGGTCAGGTAACCGGAGTTCGCCGTTTTCAGTGCGGTATCCGCCAGACCTTTACGAGCACCGTGCGTGGAGATGAAGTACTGCAGTACGCTCAGACCTTCACGGAAGTTCGCGGTAATGGCGTTTTCGATAATGGAGCCGTCCGGACGCGCCATCAGACCACGCATACCGGCGAGCTGACGGATCTGCGCTTCAGAACCCCGTGCGCCGGAGTCGGCGTACATGTATACGGAGTTGAAGGAGTCCTGCTCGGTCTCTTTACCTTCGCGATCGATTACCGGCTCTTTCTTGATACCGGCCATCATCGCCTGGGTTACCTTGTCGTTGGTACGGGACCAAACGTCGATAACCTTGTTGTATTTCTCACCCGCGGTTACCAGACCGGAAGCAAACTGGGATTCAATTTCCTTCACTTCGGCTTCTGCCGCAGCGATCAGGTCAGCCTTGGCTGCCGGGATCTCGAAGTCGTTCACACCGATGGAGGAACCGGACTTGGTAGAGAAGTCAAAACCGGTGTACATCAGCTGGTCAGCGAAGATGACGGTCGCTTTCAGACCAACTTTGCGGTAGCACTCGTTCAGAACGCGGGAAATCGCCTTCTTCTTCATCGGCTGGTTGACCATTTCGAACGGGAGGCCATCCGGAACGATGTTCCACAGCAGCGCACGACCAACAGTCGTGTCGTAAACGGTGCGGGTATTGGTCTTCTCGCCGTCTTCACCAATAACGGCTTCGTCGATACGTACCTTGATCTTCGCCTGCAGGCCAACCTGCTTGGCGTAAAACGCGCGGCTCACTTCCTTGATATCAGAGAAGGACATGCCCTCGCCTTTATCGTTCACGCGCTCACGGGTCATCCAGTACAGACCCAGTACCACGTCCTGGGACGGAACGATGATCGGCTCACCATTCGCCGGTGACAGGATGTTGTTGGTAGACATCATCAGCGCGCGGGATTCCAGCTGCGCTTCGATCGTCAGCGGTACGTGTACCGCCATCTGGTCACCATCGAAGTCGGCGTTGTACGCCGCACACACCAGCGGGTGCAGCTGGATCGCCTTACCTTCAATCAGTACCGGCTCGAACGCCTGAATACCCAGGCGGTGAAGCGTCGGTGCCCGGTTCAGCAGTACCGGGTGCTCGCGGATTACCTCGTCGAGGATGTCCCACACCACCGCTTCTTCGCGCTCGACCATTTTCTTGGCCGCTTTGATGGTAGTGGCCAGGCCGCGGGTTTCGAGCTTGCCGAAAATGAACGGCTTGAACAGCTCGAGAGCCATTTTCTTCGGCAGACCACACTGGTGCAGACGCAGGGTCGGACCTACCACGATTACGGAACGGCCGGAGTAGTCGACACGCTTACCCAGCAGGTTCTGACGGAAACGACCCTGCTTACCTTTGATCATGTCAGCCAGGGACTTCAGCGGACGCTTGTTGGAGCCAGTGATGGCGCGGCCGCGGCGACCGTTGTCCAGCAGTGCGTCTACAGATTCCTGCAGCATGCGCTTTTCGTTGCGCACGATGATGTCTGGCGCGTTCAGCTCGAGCAGGCGCTTCAGACGGTTGTTACGGTTGATCACGCGACGGTACAGATCGTTCAGGTCGGAAGTCGCAAAGCGGCCACCATCCAGCGGTACCAGCGGACGCAGATCCGGCGGCAGAACCGGCAGAGCCTGCATGATCATCCACTCCGGTCGGTTGCCGGACTTGTAGAAGGCTTCCAGCAGTTTCAGTCGCTTGGACAGCTTCTTGATCTTGGTTTCAGAGTTGGTCGCCGGAATCTCTTCGCGCAGGCGCTGGATTTCAGACGGCAGCTCGATATCGTTCATCAGCTCCTGGATGGCTTCCGCACCCATTTTTGCTTCAAACTCATCGGCGAACTCTTCCATCGCTTCAAAGTACTGCTCATCGTTCAGCAGCTGACCGCGTTCCAGAGTAGTCATACCCGGATCGGTTACTACATAGGATTCGAAATAGAGCACGCGCTCGATATCGCGCAGGGTCATGTCCAGCAGCAGGCCGATACGGGACGGCAGAGACTTCAGGAACCAGATGTGCGCAACCGGGCTTGCCAGCTCGATGTGCCCCATACGCTCACGGCGCACCTTGGCTTTGGTTACTTCAACGCCGCACTTTTCACAGATGATACCGCGGTGCTTCATGCGCTTGTACTTGCCGCACAGGCACTCGTAGTCCTTTACCGGGCCAAAAATCTTGGCACAGAACAGGCCTTCGCGCTCCGGCTTAAAGGTACGGTAGTTGATGGTCTCGGGCTTTTTCACTTCGCCGTAAGACCAGGAACGGATCATCTCTGGCGAAGCCAGACCGATACGGATCGCGTCAAATTCTTCCAGCTGTTCCTGGGCTTTCACCAGGTTTAACAAATCTTTCAAGGCCTTTCCTCCACTAGGGGGTGGTCATCCCGGCCATTGCACCTTGGGCCGGGAAGGCCGGCAGAAACGATCAGATTCTGCCGGCACTTTCATCAGTTCGCCTGCAAGCAGGCTCCTACACCTATTACCTTCCGGTCTTACTCGTTTTCCAGCTCGAAGTTCATACCCAGCGAGCGGATTTCCTTGACCAGTACGTTGAAGGATTCGGGCATACCCGGCTCCATACGGTGGTCGCCATCGACGATGTTTTTGTACATCTTGGTACGACCTTCAACGTCATCGGATTTGACCGTGAGCATTTCCTGCAGGGTGTAAGCGGCGCCGTATGCTTCCAGTGCCCACACTTCCATCTCACCGAAACGCTGACCACCGAACTGTGCCTTACCACCCAGCGGCTGCTGGGTAACCAGGCTGTAGGAACCGGTAGAACGCGCGTGCATCTTGTCGTCTACCAGGTGGTTCAGCTTCAGCATGTACATGTAACCAACAGTTACCGGACGCTCGAAAGAGTCACCGGTACGACCGTCGTACAGGGTGATCTGACCGGAATCCGGGATATCCGCCAGACGCAGCAGCTGCTTGATCTCGGACTCTGCCGCACCGTCGAATACCGGCGTTGCCATCGGTACACCGCGACGCAGGTTTTCAGCCATTGCCAGTACTTCGGTATCGCTCAACTCGTTGAGGTCTTCAACGCGCCCGCCAGTGGAGTTGTAGACCTCTTCCAGGAAGCCACGCACTTTCTGCGCTTCCTGCTTTTCCTTGACCATGCGGTCAATCTTGACGCCGAGGCCCTTGGCCGCCATACCCAGGTGCATTTCCAGAACCTGACCAACGTTCATACGGGACGGAACACCCAGCGGGTTCAGAACCACGTCAACCGGCTCACCGTTTTCGTCGTACGGCATGTCTTCCACAGGCTTGATCACGGAGATCACACCTTTGTTACCGTGACGGCCGGCCATCTTGTCACCAGGCTGGATACGACGCTTGATCGCCAGGTAAACCTTGACGATTTTCAGCACGCCCGGAGCCAGGTCATCGCCAGACTCGAGTTTCTTCTTCTTGTCTTCGAAGACCTCGTCCAGCTGCTTGCGACGCTCGCCCAGCTGCGCTTCTGCTTTTTCCAGCTGATCGTTCAGGCTCTCTTCAACCATGCGGAGCTTGAACCAGTCTTCGCGCGGCAGTGCAGACAGGATTTCAGCGTTCAGTACGTCGCCTTTCTTGACGCCTTTACCGCCGGCTACTGCCTGACCGTCCAGAGCGGCAGCCAGACGCTCGAAGGTCGCACCTTCAACGATGCGATACTCTTCGTTCAGGTCCTTGCGCACTTCATCCAGCTGCGCCTTCTCGATCGCGAGGGAACGCTGGTCTTTCTGCAGACCGTCACGGGTGAAGACCTGTACGTCGATCACGGTACCGCGGGTGCCGGAAGGCGCGCGCAGGGAGGTATCTTTAACGTCAGATGCCTTCTCGCCGAAGATCGCACGCAGCAGCTTTTCTTCCGGAGTCAGCTGGGCTTCACCTTTCGGAGTCACCTTACCAACCAGGATGTCGCCCGCGCCTACTTCTGCACCGATGTACACGATGCCGGACTCGTCCAGCTTGTTCAGCGCAGACTCACCGACGTTCGGGATATCCGCGGTAATTTCCTCACTGCCCAGCTTGGTGTCACGGGCAATACAGGTCAGCTCCTGAATGTGGATAGTGGTGAAGCGGTCTTCCTGTACCACGCGCTCGCTCACGAGGATGGAGTCCTCGAAGTTGTAGCCGTTCCACGGCATGAACGCGATACGCATGTTCTGGCCCAGAGCCAGCTCACCCAGGTCAACGGACGGACCGTCGGCCAGGATATCGCCGCGCTCAACCACGTCGCCGGTGTTAACGATCGGACGCTGGTTGATACAGGTGTTCTGGTTGGAGCGGGTGTACTTGGTGAGGCTGTACAGATCCACACCCGCGTCACCGGCCTCTACTTCGTTGTCGTGCACACGCACTACTACGCGGCTCGCATCAACACGCTCAATCACACCGCCACGCTTGGCAACGATACATACGCCGGAGTCGCGCGCCACGGTGCGCTCCATGCCAGTACCTACCAGTGGCTTCTCAGCGCGCAGAGTCGGGACCGCCTGACGCTGCATGTTGGAACCCATCAATGCGCGGTTGGCGTCATCGTGTTCCAGGAACGGAATCATTGCGGCCGCAACGGATACCACCTGCTTCGCGGAAACATCCATGTACTGGATTTCTTCCGGATTCTTCAGGGTAAATTCGTTGTGGTGACGCACACTGATCAGATCATCGGTAAAGCGATTGTTTTCGTCCATGGCAGCAGATGCCTGGGCGATTACGTAGTTCGCTTCATTGATCGCAGACAGGTATTCGATCTCGTCCGTGGCCTGGCCGTTGACAACCTTGCGGTACGGGCTCTCGAGGAAACCGTAGTGGTTGGCACGGGAGTAAGTTGCCAGGGAGTTGATCAGACCAATGTTCGGACCTTCCGGTGTTTCAATCGGACATACACGACCGTAGTGAGTCGGGTGTACGTCACGCACCTCAAAGCCTGCACGCTCACGGGTCAGACCACCCGGGCCCAACGCGGAAACACGGCGCTTGTGAGTAACTTCCGACAGCGGGTTGTTCTGGTCCATAAACTGGGACAGCTGGGAGGAACCAAAGAATTCCTTCACCGCGGCGGCCACAGGCTTGGCGTTGATCAGATCCTGCGGCATCAGGCCTTCGGATTCCGCCATGGACAGACGCTCTTTTACCGCGCGCTCTACACGCACCAGGCCCACGCGGAACTGGTTTTCGGCCATTTCGCCCACGGAACGCACACGACGGTTACCCAGGTGGTCGATATCATCGACCATGCCGCGACCGTTGCGGATCTCGATCAGGGTTTTCAGTACGTCGACGATGTCTTCTTTGCTCAGGGTGCCCTGACCGGTTTCGTCTTCGCGGCCCAGACGGCGGTTGAACTTCATGCGGCCTACCGCAGACAGATCGTAACGCTCGTCAGAGAAGAACAGGTTCTCGAACAGAGACTCCGCAGACTCCTTGGTGGGCGGCTCGCCCGGGCGCATCATGCGGTAGATTTCGACCAGCGCTTCCAGTTCGGTACGGGACGGGTCGGCACGCAGGGTATCGGAAACGAACGGACCGCAGTCCAGATCGTTGGTGTACAGCGTTTCGAAGCTCTTAACATTCAGAACACGCAGCTTGCCCAGGATCTCTTCGTTGATCTCGGCGTTACACTCAACCGCAATCTCACCGGTGGAATCGTCGATGATGTCATGAGCCAGTACACGGCCATGCAGGTAGCTCAGCGGTGCTTCCAGAGTTTCTACACCGGCCTTCTCCAGCTGGCGGATGTGACGCGGAGTGATACGACGACCCTCTTCCACGATCACCTTGCCTTTACCGTCCTTGATATCGAACGACGCAACATCACCGCGCAGACGGGATGGGATCAGGTCCAGGCTGACAGATTCATCGCCCAGCTCGAATTTGCTGGTTTCGAAGAACATCTCCAGCATTTCCTGGGAAGAGTAACCCAGCGCGCGCAGCAGAATGGTCGCCGGCAGCTTGCGGCGACGGTCGATACGCACATAAACCAGGTCTTTCGGGTCGAACTCGAAGTCCAGCCAGGAGCCACGGTAAGGAATCACACGCGCGGCGTACAACAGCTTGCCGGAAGAGTGGGTCTTGCCCTTGTCGTGATCAAAGAACACACCCGGGGAGCGGTGCAGCTGGGAAACGATCACACGCTCGGTACCGTTAACCACAAAGGTACCGTTATCGGTCATGAGCGGAATTTCGCCCATGTAAACTTCCTGCTCTTTGATGTCCTTGATGGACTTATTCGCAGATTCTTTATCGTAAATAATCAGGCGCACGCGAACCCGCAGCGGGCAGGCGTAGGTGACGCCGCGCAGCGTACATTCTTTAACATCGAATGCCGGCTTGCCGAGGGTATAGCTTACGAATTCCAGCGCGGCGTTGCCGGAATAGCTGACAATCGGAAATACAGACTTGAACGCGGCCTGCAGACCGATATCCAGGCGCTCATCCGGGCGCGTGTCGGCCTGTGTGAATTTGCGATACGAATCCAGCTGTATCGCAAGCAGGAAAGGTACGTCCATGACCTTAGGCAGTTTGCCAAAATCCTTGCGGATACGTTTTTTCTCAGTGTATGAGTAAGCCATTCATATTCCCCAGCTTGATCAGTGACAAGACTTCATTAGAGCTACGGCCGAAAGGCCGGCAGTACGTAACTCGTCCGGGCGAGAAGTCTCTGCATAGTGCAGCTACGCTTAATAAACAGGGTGTTTAAAGCGCTGCGCTGTGCGCAAACCTCTCTAACAAAAACCGTCGGTCAAAACGGCGGTGCCGCAAACGGCAAAAAGGCCGGCGGACAAAAGTCCACCAGCCTTTCCGCCAACGGTTGATTTAGCAGCCGTTGGCGGTGCAATGTAAAACCGAATTACTTCAGTTCTACAGATGCGCCAGCTTCTTCCAGCTCTTTCTTCGCTGCTTCGGCTTCTTCTTTGGTAGCGCCTTCTTTCAGCGGGCTCGGAGCGCCGTCTACCAGAGCTTTGGCTTCTTTCAGACCCAGGCCAGTGATGCCGCGAACAACTTTGATCACGTTCACTTTCTTTTCGCCAGCAGAGGTCAGGATTACGTCGAACTCGTCCTTTTCTTCTGCAGCAGCTTCGCCGCCAGCTGGGCCAGCCATAACAGCAGCAGCTGCAGTTACGCCGAACTTCTCTTCCATAGCTTCGATCAGCTCAACAACGTCCTTAACGGACATTTCAGCGATCGCATTGATGATATCTTCTTTAGTCAGAGACATGAGTTAGTACCTGATTTCGTGTGAGCAGCAAACTGCTCGTAAATTCATATAAAAACTGCTGTTTCGCTTTAGCGAAACAATTAAGCAGCTTCCTGCTCTTTTTGGTCGCGAACGGCCGCAATAGTGCGAACCAGTTTGCCAGCAGACGCTTCTTTCATGACGCTCATCAGCTTGGCGATAGCTTCGTCGTATGTCGGCAGGCTTGCCAACAGTGCGACGTCAGTAGCTACGCCTTCGAAGGCGGCACCTTTCAGTTCCAGCTTGTCGTTGCCCTTGGCGAACTCCTTGAGGATGCGCGCGCCGGCACCCGGGTGTTCGTTGGAGAAGGCAATGATGCTAGGACCGACGAATTTCTCGATGAGACATTCGAATTCGGTACCGGCCAGAGCGCGACGCGCCAGAGTATTGCGGACGACTTTCAACCAAACGCCGTTCTCGCGAGCCTCTTTGCGCAGGGCAGTCATGTCATTCACGGTTACGCCGCGGGAATCCGCAACGACCGCAGACAGAGCACCCTCAGCAGCCTGCTGGACTTCTGCGACAATCGCTTTCTTGTCTACGAGTCCAATAGCCATAGTGTCACTCCTGGATTTGAATGAAGGCCGGGAACTACATGTAAACCCGACCCGTTCCGGTGCATAAAGCTCAAATCCAGTAAAAATACTGGTTTGGGCGACACCGTCTGCGTAGGCTCAGAACCCTGTTGGCCAACCTGGCCGGATTCCGGATTAAGCGATGGACTTTTAAACCTCAAAACCCCACCGCACCTACGGTCTTTGACGGCCCGCCCGACGGCCGAAACAGCCGGGCGGACCCCAAAGTTCTTTAGCTGAACGTGCTAACTTTCAAAGAAAGTTATTTAACGTCCAGGGAAGCCTGATCGAGAGTCAGACCCGGGCCCATAGTGGTGCTCAGGGTGATCTTCTTCAGGTATACGCCTTTCGCGGAAGCCGGCTTGGCCTTTTTCAGGTCAGCAACCAGCGCTTCCAGGTTCTCTTTCAGAGAGTTGGCGTCAAAACTAACTTTACCGATACCACCGTGGATGATGCCGCCTTTGTCAGCGCGGAAACGCACCTGACCAGCCTTGGCATTCTTAACCGCAGTCGCAACGTCTGGCGTTACGGTGCCGGTTTTCGGGTTCGGCATCAGGCCGCGCGGGCCCAGGATTTGACCCAGCTGACCAACAACACGCATAGCGTCCGGAGAAGCTACAACGACGTCGAAGTCCATTTTGCCTGCTTTAACTTCAGCAGCCAGCTCGTCCATACCTACCAGGTCTGCACCAGCTTCTTTCGCTGCTTCGGCGTTTGCGCCCTGGGTAAATACCGCTACGCGAACGTCTTTACCGGTACCGTGCGGCAGGGTGGTCGCGCCGCGAACAGCCTGGTCGGATTTACGCGGATCGATACCCAGGTTGATGGCAGCATCAACGGTTTCCGGGAACTTAACGTTGGAGAACTCTTTCAGCAGCGCAACAGCTTCTTCGATGCTGTAAGCCTTGCCAGCTTCCACTTTTTCAGCGATTACACGCTGACGCTTGGTCAATTTAGCCACTTACAGACCCTCCACTTCGATACCAGCACTGCGGGCAGAACCAGCGATAGTACGTACCGCTGCTTCCATATCGCCAGCAGTCAGGTCTGCTTTTTTCATCTCAACGATTTCTTCGATCTGAGCGCGGGTTACCTTGCCAACCTTCTCGGTGTTAGGACGGCTGGAACCACTCTTGATCTTGGCAGCCTTGCGCAGCAGAACCGCGGCGGGCGGCGACTTCATGATGAAGGTGAAGGAGCGATCGCTGTATACAGAGATCACTACCGGTACCGGCAGGCCCGGCTCCAGACCCTGGGTCTGTGCGTTAAACGCTTTACAGAACTCCATGATGTTTACACCGTGCTGACCCAGTGCAGGGCCGACGGGCGGGCTCGGGTTGGCCTGACCGGCCTTAACTTGCAGCTTGATGTAAGCTTCGATTTTCTTAGCCATTACAGCTTCCTCTTTAACTGGGTGGTAACGCCTGCGCTGTACACTTATACAAACATGCAGCGCTCAGCTCCCCTGTTCACCCCGCAAAACTGACACTCAGTTTCCAGGGACGCGAAAGCCCCCTTCCGCTCAAGGCGAAAGAGGGCCGAATCCTTTCAGCTCGAAATCAGCTCTTTTCTACCTGACTGAATTCCAGCTCTACCGGTGTCGAGCGACCGAAGATCAATACTGCCACGCGCAGGCGGCTCTTCTCGTAATTGACCTCTTCAACCACACCGTTGAAATCATTAAACGGACCATCGATAACACGCACCATCTCACCCGGCTCAAACAGGGTCTTGGGCTTCGGCTTATCAACCGAATCGTCCATACGATTCAGGATTGCCTGTGCTTCGCGATCAGTAATCGGGGCCGGCTTGTCCGCCTTACCACCGATAAAGCCCAGCACTCGCGGCGTTTCTTTCACCAGGTGCCAGGTATCGTCATTGAGCTCCATCTCAACCAGGACATAACCCGGGAAAAATTTGCGCTCACTCTTGCGCTTCTGGCCGGCACGCATCTCAACCACTTCTTCAGTGGGAACCAGAACATCACCAAAAAGGTGATCCATCTCGTGCAGCTCAATGCGCTCTTTCAGAGAGGTCGCAACGCGCTTCTCATAACCGGAGTAAGCCTGAACTACATACCAATGCTTTGCCATGGATTAACCTTTAGCCAATGATCTTGGAGGCAGCCCAACCGAGACCGGAATCCAGCGCCCACAGAATGACTGCCATAAGCAGAACAAACACCACCACAATCAGGGTGGTCTGGGTCGCTTCCTGGCGAGTCGGCCACACTACACGACGAACTTCATTTTGCGCTTCGCGCAACAGGCTCCAGAAAGCGTGACCTTTGGCAGTCTGCACCGCCACAAATACCGCCGACAGGCAAAGCACAACAATTGCCAGCACGCGATACAGCAGGGGGATTTCAGCGTAGTAGGAGTTGCCCGCAACAGCAGCGCCAACCAGCAGCGCCACCAGCAGCCATTTCAGGCCGTCAAGACGAAAAGTTTTCGCCTCTACTTTAGCATTCATACAGAGAAGCCTTTAGCGCGCCTCTAATACCACTGGCGCCTTTTTTGCCCACGACCACAAAGAGCGACAGCAGTACAGGATAGCCCAACTGCAGGCCCCTTGCGGGCATCTTGAAGTTGGCAGGCCAGGAGGGACTCGAACCCCCAACAGCCGGTTTTGGAGACCGGTGCTCTACCAATTGAACTACTGGCCTGGAACACATTCAGGAAGACAACTTAATGCGCCACCCTGAAAAACGAGGAGCGGAGAATACCAGCATCCTCGAATTTTGCAAGTGTGACCGCAAGGTTTCGCTTGCGATCACACTGCAATTACCGATTACTCGATAATTTTGGCTACAACGCCAGCACCAACGGTACGGCCACCTTCGCGGATCGCGAAGCGCAGACCATCTTCCATGGCGATCGGAGCAATCAGAGTTACAGTCATCTGAATGTTGTCGCCCGGCATTACCATTTCGGTGCCTTCCGGCAGCTCGCACGCACCAGTTACGTCGGTGGTACGGAAGTAGAACTGCGGACGGTAGCCTTTGAAGAACGGGGTGTGACGACCACCTTCGTCCTTGGACAGGATGTACACTTCCGCTTCGAACTTGGTGTGCGGAGTGATGGAGCCCGGCTTAGCCAGTACCTGACCACGCTCAACCTCGTCACGCTTGGTGCCACGCAGCAGCGCACCAATGTTCTCACCAGCACGACCTTCGTCCAGCAGCTTGCGGAACATCTCAACACCGGTACAGGTGGTTTTGGTGGTGTCTTTGATACCAACGATTTCGATTTCGTCGCCAGTATTGATGATGCCACGCTCTACACGACCGGTTACTACGGTACCACGACCGGAGATGGAGAATACGTCTTCGATCGGCATCAGGAACGGCAGGTCTACCGCACGCTCCGGCTCCGGGATGTACTCGTCCAGGGTCTCAACCAGCTTCTTAACAGCGGTGGTGCCCAGTTCGTTATCGTCTTCGCCGTTCAGCGCCATCAGAGCAGAACCAGCGATGATCGGAGTGTCGTCACCCGGGAATTCGTATTGATCCAGCAGCTCGCGCAGCTCCATCTCTACCAGTTCCATCATCTCTTCGTATTCTTCAGAGCCAGCGCCGCCACAGTCTTCTGCGAGCAGGTCAGCCTTGTTCAGGAATACAACGATGTAAGGTACACCAACCTGACGGGACAACAGGATGTGCTCACGAGTCTGCGGCATAGGGCCGTCAGTCGCACCACATACCAGGATAGCGCCGTCCATCTGTGCAGCACCGGTAATCATGTTTTTAACGTAGTCAGCGTGACCCGGGCAGTCTACGTGCGCGTAGTGACGGGTCGGGGACTCGTACTCAACGTGAGAGGTAGCGATGGTGATACCACGCTCACGCTCTTCAGGAGCGTTATCGATGCCGTCGAAGGCAACGGCAGAACCGCCCCATACTTCAGCACATACGCGAGTCAGCGCAGCAGTCAGAGTGGTTTTACCGTGGTCAACGTGACCGATGGTGCCCACGTTTACGTGGGGCTTGGAACGTTCAAACTTTTCTTTTGCCATTACAGGCCTCCCAATATACGCGTGAGCCGAACTAGCGACCTTTACAAGAACAGCTCCCGCAGTCCTAGTCGGGAACCGGCGCATCCAGACCAACCGAAAAGGCAAATACCCTGGATACAAATAACCGCGGAGACACAGGTCACCGCGGTTATGAATAATGGAGCTCATGGGCGGATTTGAACCGCCGACCTCACCCTTACCAAGGGTGTGCTCTACCCCTGAGCTACATGAGCTTACTCCAAAACCGACACTTGCCTGCCGGCACACAAGCGGGGCCGCCTGCGCTACCACCCGAGAAAATCTCAAGCGGCTTTCCAACCAAGCTCCGCACTATAAAATGGAGCGGGCAGCGGGAATCGAACCCGCATCATCAGCTTGGAAGGCTGAGGTTCTACCATTGAACCATGCCCGCGCTATCGCGTGCGAAACATTCAAGACAGAAGACCAAACAACCTCTTCTACCTTCAACCTCGAGCCAAGCTCGAAGCCTGAATAATGGTGCAGGGGGGTGGATTCGAACCACCGAAGCTTGCGCGTCAGATTTACAGTCTGATCCCTTTGGCCACTCGGGAACCCCTGCCCTGAAAGTGGTGCGTATTCTCCACACCACCTTGTGACCTGTCAACAATTTTTTCTTTAAAATTCACACACTTAGCTAACTATTCTTTAGCGAGATGTGAACTGTAAGAAAATGGAGCTGGCGAGAGGAGTCGAACCCCCGACCGGCTGATTACAAGTCAGCTGCTCTACCAACTGAGCTACGCCAGCATCCAGTTACTGCGACCCGTAAGCCAGCAGTATCACCTAAGGGCTGTTGATCTCCCCCTTAAGTGGAGGCGGGATTCTAGGGGAACTGATCTTCACACGCAACAGGGTTTTTCGTTTTTTTCTTCCTGCAGTGGAGATACATTTACCCAGGCTCCCAACAACCCGACCGCTCGAGACTACTCGTCGGTGTCGGCCGGGCTACGAATCTCGCTACACAGGTTTTGACGCCGATCCAGATCTGGATAATCCAACTGAAGCTGCTGCCAGAATTCTTCCGCCAGCCGCTCCTCTCCTTCGAGAACAACCCAGCGCTCAAGATACGTTTGCGGCTCTTCCCGGTACTCGGCGTCAAATCCCTGCTCCAGCAGGTCGCCGGTCAGGGATTTCGCCCGCTCCATTTCGGAGAAAATACCAAACGAGATGCCATTCTCCAGCGACCCCTTGGGTATTACATAACTATCAATACCGGCGGCCTGTAGCTCGCGCAGTTTGCGGTAGGCTTCCCGACGAGACCCCAGCGGCGCCAGAAACACCCAGTAGCGCATCTGTCCCTGCATCTCGATTTCGCGCAGACTCGCCGGCACATCCAGTGCCCCCAAGCGCCGCGCAACATCTTCCCCCTGGTACGCCTCGGCAAACGGCCCCAGCAAGGTGCATAGTCCGGCATCAGCCTGCGGTGCGCTCACGCTCGGCGTTTGCGGCCCTGGCTTTTCCGGCGCAACCGGCGGCCTGGCCGGCAGCTGGGAAGGTGACGCCTCACCAACCAACACAATAGTGTCTTCCTCACCCCGCTCAGCAATCGGCTTGGCGGACCTGGAAGGCGTATTCCCAGCCGTCATAAACCAGGCCCCCAGCGCAAGGTTGGCCAGCACTAAAAATAAGACGATCCAGCGCATAGAAGTTCAGCTTCTTCCGACGTTGTAATTTAAAAGCGAATGCGATGACAAATTGTACAAACTAAGCAGCCAGTAATCTGTGAAGCGGTGACAGGTGCATACCGGTACATTACGGGTTGGTGAGTGCCAGCCCCTCCATGACCAGGTCATCGACTACCTGATGACGCAGGTAACTATTGAGAGGAGGCAAGGTTGAGAAGAATGCGGAATCACCACCGGTCATCCATATATTCGGCGCCGCCGATTCCGGACACACACGTCGCAGCTCTTCATAAGCCTGTTCAATCGTCCCCAGCACCATCAGCGACAGCCCACGGTTCACCGCCGCAGCCGTATCCCTTCCGGGAGACAATGTCATGCCTGGTACTAGCGACGGATCAACTTTGACCGCATCGGTATCGCGATAGAGTGCGCGACGCATCAGGCTGAGCCCCGGGACGATGTAGCCCCCAAGATGGGCGCCACCTTCACCAAGCAAATCCAGGGTTACCGCACTGCCGCAGTCCACCACCAGCGCAGGCCCCAGGTCGCGCTTGTGCGCCGCCAGCACTGCCAGCCAGCGGTCCACCCCCAGGCGCCCGGGCTCGGGATAGGCACAGGTCACCCCATAGCAGCGAGGGGTAACGCGGGCAAACTCGGGGGTTAACCCAAGATCTTCCGACAGCCTTGCGGCCATTTGTTTTTCCCGATTCAGGCCAGCCACATTCGCCACGCGTACGCGGTTGACCGCACTCGCAGTCCACAACTCGGGGAAAACACTATTCATCTGCCAGAAGTCGGCACTCAACACACCGCGCGCAACAACAGATGTGCCCTCCCCCCGGCCGACATCCAGCAGGCGCCACTTGCAGCGGGTATTGCCCTGATCGAGCTCAAGAATCACAGCCACACCCCATTAACTCCCTCCACTAGCAGGGCGTAAAGAAATTTCCCCGCCATGATATGCGCGAATTTCCCCGTCCGTCTCCAGTAGCAACGCACCAGTCTGATCAACCCCCCGCTCGATCCCACACCAGCGTTGCTGCGCGGACTGGAGACAGACCTCGGCACCGGCAAACTGGTCCAATGCCTGCCATGGTTCCCGCCAGGGGCCGAAGCCCGCTTTGGGGTATGACTCAAGCAGCACAAGCAGCTGATTAAGCATTTCAGAAACCAACTGGTTGCGGGAAATTCCCGGTCGCACCTGTTCGAGATCGATCCATGGCTGATCAATGGCATCTGCGGCAGCCGCAGGCAGGCGCATATTGAGGCCAATCCCAACCACAACCGCGCAACGGTCGGTCAGGTCACCACTCAACTCAAGCAACACCCCTGCCAGTTTGCGCCCCTGACACCAGACATCGTTCGGCCATTTCAGGCGGACACCGGGAACCGCAAACTTCTCCAGTGCGCGTGCGAGAGCAACACCCACAGCCAGACTGAGCCCCTCCAGTAATTGCACGCCGCCCTGGAACTGCCAGCCAATAGACAGGCTGATACCACCGGCAAAAGGGCTCGCCCAGCTGCGCCCTCTGCGCCCGCGCCCGGCAGTTTGCTGCTCAGCCAGCACGACCTGACCATGGCCAACTCCGGAATCCAACGCCGCGAGCACCCGCGCATTGGTGGAATCTGCCTGGTCGTACACCACCAGTTCACCCAACAGAGGTTTCGCTGCGGCGGAAAGACCGGACGAAATCGATTCCGCATCCAACAGGTCCAGCCCGCCAGGTAACTGATAACCGCGTCCTTTTACCGACGCTACCGCGAGTCCGAGCTGCTCCAGCTTCTGCAACTGCTTCCACACCGCCGCCCGGCTAACCCCAAGGGCTTCGCCGAGGGATTCCCCCGAGTGAACCTCGCCATCAGCAAGCAACTGCAACAGCGGGCGAATCTGGCTGAGCGCTTTGCTTTCAGCGGATTTGATAAGGGCCAAAACTCGTCACTCCAACAAATCAGCAGTAGCGGCGACAGTAACGGTGGCCGAGACTGGTAAGAATTTCATATCCGATGGTGCCTGCGGCAGCCCCCATCTCATCCACGGTCAGCTCGTCATTGAGCATTTCCACCGCTTGCAAGCGCGCACGCTGGGAATCACTCAGCGTACTGACGTCGAATACCGTGGTATCCATGGAAACCCGGCCGATCATCGGCACCACAATACGGCTTTCACCACCTTCCGGTTCAGCAACAACCGCCGCGCCGCACCCTCGCCCGCTCTGCGCGCGCAATACCCCATCCGCATAGCCGCCACGTACGACTGCGAGCCAGCTGCCAGACACAGCTGTCTGCGTCGCGCCGTATCCCACGGGCACATCCCCATCTACCTGCCGTAACTGCAGGATTGGCAGCCGCAAATTCACCACTGGCGTCATCGGGTTGTGCTGCCCGGGGCACGGGTTGATACCGTAGAGCGCGGAACCCGGTCGCGCGACGTCGAAGTGATATTCCTCGCCGAGGCAAATACCCGATGAATTCGCAAAACTGCTTTCCACCTGCGGGCATATCGCCCGCAACGCCTTTACCTCCCGAGCAAAGTTTTCGAGCTGGCGCCGATTCTGCGGGTGCTCCGGCTCATCCGCACAGGCAAGGTGACTGATCACCAGGCACAGATTGGCCGAGCGCAAAAGCTCCGGTTGCGCCAGTAAGTGAGCGAATTCGCTTTCGCCCATACCAAGGCGGGTCATGCCCGAATCCAGTTTTAGTGCGCAGGGCGCGGCCTGCCCATTGGCGGAGGTTTTCGCAACCCACTGCTGCAGTTGCTCCGTACTCACCAGCAAGGGAATCAGCCCGGCCTGCGCACAGGCCTTTTCCTGCCCGGGGCGCAGGCCGGTCAGCAAGGATATACGCACGTCATCAGCCAGCAGCGCGCGCAGGGCCAGGCCCTCCGCCAGCGTGGCAACAAAGAAGTCACGACATCCCTGTGCATACAGTACCGGCGCTACCTGCTCCACACCGAGGCCGTAGGCGTTGGCCTTGACCACCGCGCCGCAGCGGCTGCCTGTGCGCAGGCGCGCGCGCAGCGCACAGTAGTTTTCCGCCACGGCCGCGAGGTTAATGGTCAGCAGCCCTTCCGCTTCTTCGAGCGTCATGTTTCCACCACCCATATCAAGCTTCTGCGACCAGGATCAGGCCGCAGACAGTAAGGTTTCACGGCTCAATGAACGCGCACCGGCAATGACCGATACAGCCACCACGGCCAGGGTTACCAGGGAACCCGCCAGCATCCACGGCAGAGAAACGGAATCCCCCACCAGCAAGCCCTGGAGCCACTGCTGGTGACCAACCAGAGGCAGCAGTTGCCAGGCGCCAGCCAGATCTATCTGCGCCATGTCGATCGCCATTACCACCACCAGCGGTGCTATCTGGAAAATACTGAGCTGGGTCTGGGCGTCCTTGAAAGACTGCGAGCGCAGTGCCAGCAGAATCTGCAGGACTGCAACCAGCAGCGCCAATGGCAGTAATACCAGCCCCATCGCAATCACGCCACTCAGCGAAGTGGCAAGCTGAAACCCAAACTCTTCCAGGTGCATCATCGGCATCAGAGCCACCAGGACACCAATTGTGAGCAAGGTACCTACCCAGCCGATACTGGCAACCGCCAGCAGCTTGGAGACGATCACCTGCCACGCCGGCAACGGCTGCACCAGCAGCGTCTCGAGACTCAGACGCTCGCGCTCACCAGCGGAAGTGTCCACGGAAGTCGCGAGGCTGGCGATAAACAGAGTCATGATCAACACCCCGGGCACCATGGCCAGGATCAGCGCACCGCGGCTTGACGGGGTACTCATGTCGCGCACCTCAAGCTGCCATGGCGCAAGCACTTGCGGAGCAACTCCCCGCGCCGTCAAACGCTGTGCGGCTACCATCTGCTGCAACTGCGCGAGCCGCTCCTGTACCATGCGCTGGGCACGCCCGGCATCCGTATCTGAAGTGTCGACATAAAGGTAGAGCCGCGGGGCCCGGAAGTCCTGGTAGCGCTCGGCAAAGTTCTCCGCGGCCACCAGTACCACGTCGTAATCCCCGGCCAACAAAACCTGCGGATCGCCTTCCGCGAGCGCATCCATTTTGATCCCGGTGGTCGGCAGGTACTTCTGGATCAATGGCGCCGAGTCTCCACCAACCAGTGCCACACGCGCCGCCTCCTCGGACTGTTTTTTCAGCATGAATGTGGTGCCGCCGAGGATCATCGCCGGGAACAACAGGGCGAAACTGATCGCCGTGAGCAGCGCCCGGCGATCGCGCCAGGCTTCCAGCAGCTCCTTGCGCAGGAGCGGTACCATCAGACGCCAGCCAAGCGTTTTATTTCCGTTATTCATGCGATTTCTACCTCCCTGTGGGTATGCCGCTCGCCATAGGCCAGGGCTACGAAAGAATCTTCCAATGACTCACAGCCGGTTTCACTTGCCAGTTCAGCCGGTGTGCCGCGGCCAACAATACTTCCGGCCGACATAACCAGCACCGTATCGGACAATTCCGCCACCTCAGGCATGACATGACTGGAAAACAGAATGGTGGTTCCCGCGGCGCGCAACCGCAGCAGGGTTTTGCGCAGCAATCGCACAGCAAGCACATCGAGCCCCCTGGTCGGCTCGTCCAGGATCAGGTGTTGAGGGCGATGCACCAGCGCGCGGGCAAGGGAAACTTTCATCCGCTCCCCCTGGGAAAAACCACCCGTGCGCCTGTCCCACAGACCGTCAAGCTCAAGCTCTGCGCGCACTTCTTCCAGTGCCTGCTGCAGCGCTCCGCCGGTCAGTCCCTGCATCTGCGCAAACACTTTCAGGTATTCGGCTACAGTGAGGCGCTCGTACAGGCCTTCACGATCCCCAACCACCCCCAACTGGCGGCGCGCGCCCTGCGGGTTTTCCGCCGGGTCGACACCACCCACCAGCACCCGCCCGGACTCCGCCCGCAGCAGGCCGCAAATAATTCGCAGGCAACTGGTTTTGCCCGCGCCATTAGCGCCCAGCAGCGCAGTAATCTTGCCATCGGGCACGTCAAAACTGAGGTCCCGCAGCACCGCTTTGCCGGCAAAAGACTTGCCGATGTTTTCCACACTGATCACTGGTCACCTCCCGACTGCTCTGCGGTCTGCAGCTCCGTTTCCACCTCTGCCGTTTTTGGCGCTTCGGCCTCTTTCCCTGCTGCCGCCGTCACCGGCGATACCATGGCCGGCCCATAAGCCGCCGCCATAAAAGGTGGCCGCGCGATGCCATTCACGCACGCAGGATCCAGCGGGATTTCAGGTTCATCGAGAAATTCGCGAATCAAATCCGGGATACAGCCACGAACAGAATTGATATGCCCACCGCCCCTGACCACCAGATGCTGCTTGTTTGCCAGATATTCCAGTTGCGTATCGGCATAGCCCGGCGGGGTTATGGGATCGGCTGTGCCGGAGATCAGCAGCACCGGGTGCTCCCGCGGTTCTGGCACGCTATAGGGGCGCGGCTCTACCGGCCAGTGCTTACACCCTTCGACAAAGGTGCGAATGAAGTACTCGCCAATAAAGGTATTGGCGCTATCCGCCGCAATTTCTTCTGCGGAAACCCGGTTCATTTCTTCGGCGCACGCCACGGAAAAGGTCAGCCCCATGGCCATGACGCCCTCCATTTGCGCAAAGAGCCCGAACAGACCGGAGAGTGGCAACAGATTCCCGCGGTTGGCTTCGTGCACTGCAAATGGCAGTTGTGCCGAGGCTGACGGGTCGTAGAGGGCCGTGCGCACAGCGCTGGCGATCATCCACGACTCCACAGGCTCGTCGCTCGGCATTCCGGTCATTGGATCGGGAAAGGCCGCTGCCTGTTCATCACTCCAGGTCACAAGTAAGCGGTCGAGTTCACTGCGCCAGTCCCCGAACTCCACGCATACCGGATCTTCCGCGCAGGCCTCGGCCAATTGCTGAAGGGACGCTTCCGCTACCTGGGCGGTAAGGAATACTTTGGTATCAATTGGCGCGACGCCATCCAGAATGAGACTTTGCAGAGACTCCGGATACCACTGCTGGTACAGAAGTGCCGTGCGGGTACCCCAGGAGCCACCCCAGAGGGAGATCTTCCCGTGCCCGAGCGCCTTGCGCACGGTTTCCAGGTCGTCCACCGTCTGACGGCTATTGAGCTTTTTTGCGCGCTCGGGGGATGCCTGGTAACAGGCTGCGAGCTTTTCGACAAACTGATCCAGCTGCTCGGAGGCGTCTTCGCTCAGGCCACAATCAAACACGTCGGAGCGGCCTGCACCGCGACGGTCGACCATCACGATATCCCGTTCACGGTTGACCTTGCGCAGTGGATTCAGCAGCTTTGTCAACTGACTGGCCGCCTGCCCCGGGCCACCCGCGAGCATGTACAGGGGCTCGTGCTGTCCCGCATTGACGGCCGGCGCGACCAGCACGGACAGCGCCACGCCGTCATCCATCGCGACCTCGTAGCAGCGCAGCGATTCCGACCAGCCGTCGACATGGCAGGTTTCTGCAACCGGCGCCGGCGCGCGCTCTTCCGCGGACTGAGCCCATACGCTACTGCCCCCGGACACAATGCCGCCGAGCCAAGAAATTACCAGCACCAGCGCCGCCCGGCGCCACGGTGTGCCAGCAGGATGCTTCCTTACTTCCACTATTCACTCCCGGTTAGTCTGAATAAACTTCCGCAGTCTACCGAACTTTTCCCGCCACCGCTGCCGCCAAGAGCGCGTCTTCTGCAGCTCCTGTCCGCAATTGCGATAGCGAACGCTGTCACACAGTGGTAAGGTTTGCCGTCGCGATATTTCGAATAATTTATACACACCGACGCCATGAGCTTTTCAGATAGAGAAAAACAACTAGTTCGGGCGGCCTTTGCCTGGGGACAGATTACCCAGAAGGAAGGCTACACCCTGTCTGATCTGGAAATAGAAAAGTCGGTGCTGTTCCGCCGCCTGTTAGGCGGCCGCCCGCCACTCGCGTTCCCCCCTCCCCTGCGCCATGGTTTCCCCTGGTACGAAGTGATCGAGGGCCGCAGCGAGCATGTGGTCAACGCTTCCGAAGCCTCTCCGGAACACAGCATCATCGCCCCGGGCAGCAAGCCGGGCGATACATACATCCTGATTGATGGCGCTTTCTGGCGCGTGGCGGAAACACTGCGCGAACGGGAGGAATACCTGGTTGAGTGGGGCGAGTACCCGATCCAGTGGCGTCTGTGCAAACACTGGGAAGTCAATTACGAGATGACCCAGCAACTGCATACGTTCCGCAAGGAAAACCCGCAGGCAAACGTGAACCTGGCGAGCCGCAACGGCCAGCGTGAGTACAGTGAATTCCGGGTGGATGACGACCAGACGGTGTGGCTGTCTGAGTGGCACCTGTCCCGCATCGGCCTGCCGGGGTGGGTGTGGGTTGGCAATGAGGTGGAGGCCGAGCCTTCCACCCACGACCTGTCACCCCTGTGCCAGGATCAGCAGGGCCCACTAGTGCTCGGCGTAACCGGTGCCGAGCGTGGCCCAGGCTGGCTGCGCATCGAGCAGGTGGATGGTGAATCCCGCTTTATCAAGCTGGGTGACGAGCTGGAATACAAATCCCTGATCGCGTCGGCGGTTACCGAGTTTGATCGCCTGCTGCACAGCATCGCCGGCGACTCCCTCGACGTAATGGACTGGCGCGGCGACAACCTGCTGCGCTGCTACCGCGTCCCCATGCACCTCGCTCCCCTGGAGCAGTTCGACATGGGCGATGTGAATTACGATCTGGTACCTGAGAACGCTTACGCAGGTTAAATCTGGCTGCGCAAGTAGTGAGCTCTACTCTTACTTCAGTGGCGCTGAAGCACTGAGTATGTGCTTTTGAAACCGCTGTGAATACATCCCTGTACGCTGCGTCGGCGACGTCCCTGTCGCCGACGCTTTCAAAAGCACATACCCAGCACTCCAGCTTAAATTCAAATTACCGAGCTTCGTAAGCGAGCATCATCTCTGTCAATCCCTGCAACCTTACGAAGCTCGGCCGTGGAGTTAAGGCGATGACGCCGGGGATTGATCCGCGAGACCTTCCGCGAGAGGGACCTCGCGGAAGAGCCCCCAGGGATGGGTTAAGGGGGGGCGCCTAGCTCGTGTCTCGCGGATCAATCCCCGGCGGCAGCGCCGCCACACCAGCGGTTTAAGAGCGCATCCCCATACCCATAAAAGCCGAAGCTCAATCCACATCCCGCCCACGCCCAGCGCGCAGCAGTTCAAACCACTCTTCCCGATCCAACTCCAGATCCAGCGCCTTCAACGCCGCAACCAGTCGCTCTGGATTGCCGCTGCCAAGTACCGGAACCATCTGCGCGGGGTGCTTCAGCAACCAGGCCAGCGCCAACTGCATAACACCGGAATCCGCAGACAGCCCTCTAGCCTCAGACAGTAACCGCAGGCTCTGCTGTACCCTGGCCGCATCCACATCTTCGCCACTAAACAGACGGCCACCGGCAAACGGCGACCACGCCATGGGGATAATCTTGTGCTGCTGACAGTAGTCCAGCTGCCCATCAAACATCGGCTGTGAGTGCAGCAGTGACACCTCAATCTGGTTCGCCACCAGCGGCCGCGACAGGCGGGATTGCAGCAAATCGGTCTGGTGCGGCAGGTAGTTGGACACACCCAGGTGCTTTACTTTGCCCTCAGCGACCAGCTGCTCCAGCACTTCAGCCAGTGCTTCCGCATCCATCAACGGATCCGGGCGGTGCAACAGCAACAGATCCATCTGCTCAATACCCATATCGTGCAGGCTCGTCTCCACCGCGCGGCGCACGTGTGCAGGACTGGTATCGTAGTGATTAATACTCGCACCCGAGGCCTCCCCCGCAAGGCGGATACTGCACTTACTCACGATTTCCATACGCTCGCGCAATGCCGGCTTCAGCTTCAGCGCCTCGCCAAAAAACTGCTCGCAGCGGTAGCTACCGTAAATATCCGCAAGGTCAAACGTAGTAACCCCCAGGTCCAGCATCTGCTCAAACAGTGCCAGGCGCTCCTGCGGGCAATAACCCCAGTCAGTGAGACGCCAAAGACCGAATGCAATTCGGGAAAAGGAAAGGTCAGAATTCAGGGAGGAGTGGATACGCTGCATAAATACCGCCGGGACTGGAAAATAACCCGGCGGATTGTCGCATACCTGAGGAAAGAATCGGATCAGCCCCTCCATCTCCGGAGGGGCTGAAGGCGGTTACTGGAGGTTCAGGGTATCGGCAATATCCGCCCAGGACACCAGCTTGAAGTTCTGCGCCTGGCTCGGCATACGGTTGCGGCCGTCCTGCACCACCAACAAGCCACGCGGGTATTGATCCCCGAACGCGGCACTGGAGACTTCAAGGCCATCGGTTTCCGAGCTGCCGTCGAGGTTTTTATCCAGATTGATATCCACCTTGAAGTGGCCCACAAACTCGCTGCCATCGCGGCTGAACAGCGCGTAGCTGTTGTTGCCCTGACTGGACACCACCAGATAGCTCTTATCGCCCGCGTGATAGAGACCCATGCCTTCCACGTCGGCAGCAAGACGTTCGCCATCCACCGGTGCAATCAACTCCGGTTTCGCCTCACCACCCAGGAACGCGGCAATATCCAGTCGCCAGATACCGCCGTCTTCTTCACCGAAGAACAGGGTTTGCATTTCATCGTCGACCACACAGCCTTCCACCTGGCTGCTCACCTGAAGGTTGGCGCGCTTCTTCAGCGACCAGTCCACATCGCCCTTACCCGGAACAATCTGCAACAACTGAACGTTGCCTTCTTTGTCGGAAACCCAGGTCATCAGGTCCGCACCATTGCGGTACACACACAGGCCGTAGGGGTCTTCCATTTCCAGGTCACGCAGGCCCAGGTGTTCTACCTGGCCGGCAGCGGTAATACCGAACAGGCTCACACCGGGATCGGTACGATTGGAGGCCGCGGCAATGGCGACGAATTTGCCATGCAGGATCGGGCGCAGGTCAACGTTGTTGACGCGGCCTACCGCAAAATGCTCAAGCAGTTTGCCGTTCAGGTTGTATACGCTCAACCCGCTCTTCTTGTCAGTACCGAGAATCAGGCTCGCCGAAGGGTTGACCGGGTTGACCCAGATGGCCGGATCGTCGGCAGCATCGCCACCGGACTGAACCGGTGCCGTCTGGCCACTGGCGCGTACCCGGGGAATCTCCACCGGCCCGCGGAAGGCCTGCATTTCCGCTGCGGGTTGTGGCAGCTCAACCTGGAACTGCTGCACGCGATCACTCTCTTCCTCCAGCGCCAACAGTTGGCCCTGGTAGGTCACTGCTGATACTGGCTCAAGGTCCTGCAGCGCGCGCTTGAACCCGGCACCTTCTGCCGGAGTATTCATGTTGAACGCCAGTACTTTATCGTCCGCGGTCAACCACAGGTTACCGCTCGCGCTGTCCAGCCACAGGCCACCAAAGTATTTGCCATCCAGATCTGCCGGCCCGGCAAAAACTTCCCGGTCCTCATCCATTTCTGCATCGACATTCAGGCTCCAGATACCCAGAGGTGGTTGCGCAACCAGCAGCTTGCCAGTGCGGTCATCCACCGCGCAGCTGGATACCTGCTCGCCAAAATACATCGGGCGCACTTCGGTAAATTCCCAGGCCTGCTCGCGAGGGTGCACGACGTATTCCTGACCGAGACCATTTTCATCGATGGCAAACAGGTGCGTGCGCTCAGCCTGGCGGGAGAAGCACAGTGCCACCTGCGGTGCACTGGTCGCCATAGCGGCAAGATAACGAATCCGCGGGGCACCCTGATCGGTATCGAGCAGACGCAGTTGCAGCTCGGCACTGTCTTCGTCGAATACCGCGACCAGCCACTGGTCATCCGCGAGCTGCTGCAGGGCAAAGCGTTCTACCTTGCCGCCATCCAGCGCGAGCTTTTCACCGCCTTGCGCGTCTACCAGTACCAGTCCGCGCTTTTCGCTGGCGAGCAACAGGTAATCTTTACCGGAAAGGGTTAAGGGCGCCAGCTGGCTGGAGACGACATTGGACAATGCCATTTCATTGGATGGCGACAGCGCATCGCTTTTACGGGCTTGTTCCTGGTCAATCTGTGGACCGCAAGCACTGAGCAGGCTGGCAACAGCCAGGGCGGCAGCGGATTTCGAGAAATAATTTAACGCCATAGTCGTGTAATTTCTTGTTGGGTGGCCAACCGGAACGGCAATCAATGCTCTGAACATACGCTGCCAATATTGCAGTCATATGGCAAACAGGTGACCACGGAATCGAGAATAAAAAAATAGCAGAAAGCCCGGCCACCATAGGAACCGGGCTGTCTGCAGTTTTTGCGCGCTATTACAGGCTGCTGAAAGTCACACCCAGAACATAGCTGGGGCCGTACTCTTCGTACTGGCCGTTATAACCGCGACGGTTGGCGTAGAAAGGCTCATCCGTCAGGTTAACCGCGTTGAAGAACACCTGCAGACCGTTGTCGAAACGGTACTTGGCAGAGAGATCCATCTGCATGTGTTTGTCTTCGTACAGGTCGTAGGCTTCATCTTCCAGATCCACTTCCAGCAGGCGGTCCCCTTTGTAGGCAGTGGACAGGCGCAGGCTCAGGGCATCGCGCTCGTAACCAACGATAAAGTTCGCTACCACATCCGCCTGAGAAGGCAGCGCAATCTTGTCGCCGCGCTCGGCATCTTCGCCCAGTCCCAGGTTCGCTTCAGAATCGGTGAAGGTGGCATTGGCACGCAGCAGGAAGCCATTGTCGAAACCGCGGGTCCAGGACAACTCGGCACCGTTCAGGGTTGCCTGGTCGCCATTGATCGGCTGGAAGATTTCCGCTTCTTCCACTGCCAGGCTGCCCACGTACTGGCTGTAGTCGGCAATGCTGGAAACGTCAGCAGTCACCACAAAGTTGTCGATCTGCTTGTGGAAGGCGCCTACGGAGAACATGCCCAGTGCGTCGGCGTAGTACTCGAAAGACACATCGATGTTGCGCGCTTCATAGGGATCCAGCTGCGGGTTGCCCGCTTGTACTTCCAGCTCGCCGTCGTCGAATTCAATCTCCGCCGCTGACGGGTTCAGGTCACCAAAAGAAGGACGCGACAGCGATTCGGTGTAAGCGGCGCGCAGTACGATGTTGTCGGTGTAGTCGTACTTGAAGTTCACACTCGGGAACAGTTTGCTGTAGTCGCTCTTGTAGTTCACCTCGGTGACATAAACGTCTTCCGCCAGTTCTTCGGCGCCATCGATCGCTTCACCGGATTCGGCAACGCGGTAACCTTCAGCGCTGAAATCGGTGCTTTCGTAGCGCACACCGTACACCAGGTTGGCGCGACCAAAGTCGATGTCGTTCATCACGTACAGCGCGGAAATGTCTTCATTCATCACGTAGTCACGTGCGGAATCCAGCGCGGTATCAGTTTCATCGATTTCAAAGTTACCGATGTTGGCATCGATAAAGGCATTCAGCGCGCTCTGGTTGATACCCGGACCGAAGGTACCCAAACCATAATCGACATTGTTGTTGGCGAAGTCCGCCAGGGTGAAATCATCACCGAAACCGTCGTAGATGGTCGCGTTCAAGTCACCGGTTTTTTCGCGGCGACGCTCGTGCAGGCCAAATTTCAATTCAGAAGGATTGCCGGCAACTTCGATGTCGCGACGGAAATCGATGCGGAAGCTGACTTCTTCATCGTCGGTGTAGTTGTCTTCGACAACCAGCTCGTCCAGCTCATAGCTGGCGGCATCCATGGCACTGGCATCGGCAGCAAACATCTGCGGGATTTTACCGGCGCTGGTGTAACCCAGTTCCAGGCCTTCCTGTACGAAGGTGGTGTCGCGACGGTGCGGCTCGGATTCTTCCGCGTGGGAGAAGCCCAGCGCGTATTCCACGCCCCAGTTATTCAGGTCATGCTCGCCGCCCAGTACCAGGGACAGGATTTCCTGCTCCTCGTAACGGTCTTTCAGTTCTTTTTCCAGCGCGGCGTCAGACCAGGTTACAGCGTTTTCAGAAATGGTATCCGGATCGTCGTTTTCCTCGTCCAGCTTGTAGGAATTACGCTGGCGCTGTTCTTCATCGGAAAAATCCGAGTACAGGGAGTGCAGGTATACCCGGTGGCCAGCCGAGAGTTCGAGATCGAAGTTGGCTGCGAGACCGGTACGCTCACGGGTAACGGTGTAATCGCGCTGCTCGATTTCCGCGGCGGTAACGCCTTCGCTACCGTCCAGCGCGGTGAACTCTTCCCACACGCCATCAGTTTCGACATTTTCGGAACCGAATTTGCGCGTCTGGTGCGAGGCGGCCAGGGCAACCCCCAGGGTGCGGCCATTCAGGTCGAATTTATTGGTGTAGGTACCGGCGATTTTCGGGCTGTTTTCGCCCTGCAGCTCACCGTAGCCGTTTTCCACGGTGACCTTGTAGGTCTGGCCGTCTTTATCCAGTGCGTTGATGCTTTTGATTTCGATCGCACCACCGATGGAGTCGGCGCTCATATCCGGGGTCAGGGTCTTGAAGACTTCCAGGCTCGCCAGCAGATCGGAAGGAATGACGTCCAGGGCTACCGCACGGCTGTCGGTTTCCGGCGCTGGCAGGCTCATGCCGTTGATGGTGGAGGCATTCAGGTTCGGGTCGATACCACGCACACCAACGAAGCGGCCTTCACCCTGGTCGCGGGCGATAAATACACCGGCCATACGCTGCAGTGCTTCGGTAACATTCGCGTCCGGCAGTTCGCCGATGGCCTCGGAGGTCTGTACCGCAACCACTTTATTGGAAGCGCGCTGACGCTCGATATCACTGCGGGCGTTTGCCGCCTGGCCAGTGACGATGATGGTTTCCATCGGCTCGCTTTCTTTTTCTTGCGCCGTAGTTTGCGCACCAGCGTTGATGCTGATAATTGCTGCGGCGAGCGGTGCTGCCAATTTCAGGCTGAATACCGGCTTAGTCATGTTCCCCGTCCCGTTCGTGTTGTTGGCGGTAGTTTTGTTTGGGGCGGAGACTAGTCTCACAGTGTGACCATTGGGTTACCGTTTTTTTAAATTTGTCATATTCAGCAGCTAACCTTGCTAACGGAAAAGCAGCAGGCCGCCACGGGATTGTGGCGTCTGATTATTTAAAAAGACCGCTGTCACCGGAGGCGAGATTTATGTCGGAAGACCAACAGGCACAAGACCAGGCACAGGATCAGGGACTCGATGGCCCACAGGATTCCACACGGCGCACACTGTTCAAGGCCATAGGCGCCGCTGGTGTCGCCACTGCCGGTGCGGGGCTTCTCCCCGGTTGTGGACCACGCATCGAAAAAGAGCAAAGCAACCTAGGCTTCGCCGAAATTCCCCACCTGCTCGACCACAACCACCACGTACCGAATGAGTACACCACCGACCTGCTGTTGCGCTGGGGCGACCCCCTGGATGCTTTTGCCGGAGCTTTCGTGCCGGAGACACTCACGCCGGCAGAACAGGGCCGCCGCTTTGGCTACAACAACGACTTTATTGCGTTCATGCCACTGGATGACACAGCCGGCCCCGGGGAAGGCGATCGCCACTGCCAGAGCCACAATAGCGAGCGCGGCCTGTTATGCGTCAATCACGAGTACACCCAGCCGCATTTGATGTTCCCGGGTTACCCAGATGAGGACGCCGCCAACCGCAGTGCCAGTGCCGAGCAGGTCGCCATTGAGCAGCAGGCCTGCGGCCACAGCGTGGTAGAAATCGAAAAAACCGCCAGTGGCTGGCAGCCGATACAGGGCAGCCCTTACAACCGTCGTATTTCATTGACGACCGCGATGAACGCGGTGGGCCCGGCGGCGGGCGACGAACGACTCAAAACCAGTGCCGACCCCTCCGGCAGCCGCATCTTCGGCACCGTGGGTAACTGTGCCGGCGGCAAGACCCCGTGGGGTACCGTGCTGATTGCCGAAGAGGGGTTCGGCGGCGCATTCCAGGGCGATCCCGACGATGTCGCCGACGAGCGTGAAGCGCGCAATCACCACGCCTTCGGTATCGCCAAAAACAATCGCAACTGGGGAGATTATGACCGTCGTTTCGATGTCAGCGTGGAACCGAACGAGCCCAACCGCTTTGGCTGGATGGTGGAATATGATCCATACGATCCCAATGCCACCCCGCGCAAGCTCACCGGACTCGGACGATTCGAGCACGAGGGTTTTACCCTGGTCAGCAAGCCGGGCCAGCAGATCGCGGCCTATGGTGGCGACGATGACGAGCACCAGTTTGTTTACCGCTTTGTTTCGAACAATGTTTATCTCCCTGGCGAATCAGCACACAACCGCGCACTGCTGACCGAAGGCACACTCTACGCGGGACAATTCAATGAAGACGGTAACGGGCGCTGGCTGCCGCTGGTATTTGGCCAGGGGCAGCTCACCGAAGAAAATGGTTTCCGCAACCAGGCGGACGTACTGATCGACTGCCGCCGCGCGGCGAAACTGCTCGGTGCTACCCCCATGGATCGCCCGGAAGATGTGGAGACCAACCCGGTCAACGACTGCACTTATGTAATGCTGACCAAGAACAAAAAGCGCGAGGCCGGCGATGAGAACGCAGCCAACCCACGGGCGCGCAATACCACCGGGCACGTACTGGAAATCGTGCCGCCGGGCTTATTCGGCAAGCGGGATCACACCAGTGATACCTTCCAGTGGAATACCTTCCTGCTGGGCGGCAACCCCAATGCGGAAGATCCACGGGAGCGCGGCGCCTATGGACAGCAGCAGCCCGGGAACATTTCCGCGCACGGCTGGTTTGCCAACCCCGACAACGTCGCTTTCGACCCCAAAGGCAATATGTGGATAGCCACCGACGGCTGTGAAAGTTTCGACTTTCACGATGGCCTGTGGGCGATGGCAACGGAAGGGGAGCTGCGTGCGGCACCGAAGCATTTCTTCGGCTGCCCGGAGGGGGCGGAAATCTGTGGTCCGGAGTTCACCCCGGACGGCAAGACCCTGTTTGTATCCGTGCAGCACCCGGCAGATGGCCGCCACTCCAGTTACGACACCCCCATGCACCGCTGGCCGGACAATGACCCCGCACTGCCACCACGCCCGTCTGTGCTGGCAATCCGCCGGCTGGATGGCGGTGAGGTGGGCAGCTAGTCGCCGGTAAACACTGAAATCTGAAATCCGATAAAAGTGCCGGGCATCCGCGTCAGGTGACGCCGATCCGGCACTTGGTTTTACCAACGCTTTTCAGCGCTTGAAACTCCGCAACCAGCGGCTTACCCCTTCTCGCCGCCACAGTAACAGCAACAGCGCCACGCAAAGATAGATCGCCGGCTCGATCCAGCCGCTCTTCACCGACCACCAGAAGTGCCAGCAGGCCAGCAACACCACCACATATAAAAGCCTGTGAAGCTTTTTCCAGCTTTTACCCATGCGCCGCATAAGCGCCGGCAGCGATGTGATCGCGAGCGCCAGCAGCATCAGCCACGCCGAAAAGCCCAACAGGATATAGGTGCGCTTGACCAGCTCACTACCAATCAGGGACCAGTCGAACCCGAGGTCCAGCGCCATCCAGGCGCTGAAATGCAAAGAGGCCCAGGCGAAAGCCCACAGCCCCAGCGGGCGGCGCAGCCGATTCAGCTGCCCGTACCCCAGCCAGCGCGCCAGCGGTGATATCAGGAGTGTGAGTAGCAGCAAACGCAGGGTACCCAGGCCCAGGTAGTGGATAAGTTCCACCACCGGATCGCCGCCGAGGCGTCCGGCGTTTATCGCGTAAAACAACCACAGGAGAGGTAGCGCCGCGCCAATATGCACCGCCACCTGCAGTGCAAGCGCCAGCGGTTTGCGCCAGGCCGCACTCTTTGTCGATACCACCACTAGTAGAACTTCCTCAGATCCATATTGCTGTACAGCGCTGCCACTTCCTCGCCATAGCCATTGAACGGCAACGTGGCCTGACGTTTGACCGAGAACAGCCCGCCGGGACCAATAAACCGCTCGGTGGCTTGCGACCAGCGCGGGTGATCTACGGCGGGGTTCACGTTGGCATAAAAGCCATACTCTTTCGGCAGCAATCGATTCCAGCTGGTGGGCGGCATCTCTTCCACCAGGCGGATCTTGACGATGGACTTGATGCCCTTGAATCCGTACTTCCATGGCACCACCAGCCTGATCGGCGCGCCGTTCTGCGGCGGCAGGGTTTTACCGTAAAGTCCCACCGAGAGGATGGTCAGCGGGTGCATCGCCTCGTCGATGCGCAATCCCTCCACATAGGGATAATCAATGCCACCACCCACATAGCGGTTGCGCTGGCCCGGCATCTGCTCCGGGTCGTAGAGGGTTTCAAAAGCGACGTATTTGGCCCGGCTGGTGGGCGCGAACTGCTTGAGGAATTTCCCCAGTTCAAACCCCACCCAGGGAATCACCATGGACCAGGCCTCCACACAGCGCATCCGGTAAATGCGTTCCTCGAGCCCAATCTCGCCCATCAGTTTCCACACATCGACCGTGCCCGGTTTTTCCACCTCGCCTTCGACCGTGAGGATCCAGGGCTCGGTTTTGAGTCCCTGGGCGTTCTGCGCCGGATCCGTCTTGCCGGTGCCGAACTCATAGAAATTGTTGTGATTGGTCACCTTGCTGTCCGGGGTCAGGATCAGGTCCGGTGCCGGCTTTTGCGGTTGGAAATCCAGCGGCTTGCGCGGGGCCTCATCAGCCGCAAAGGCCAGGGAATGTCCTCCGAGCAGACCGATACCAGTGATACCAAGCCCGGCGCCCAGACCTTTGATCACGCTGCGGCGGGAAACATACGCCTGCTCGGGCGTCACCTGAGATTCCGCCACATCGCCGCGGCTACGGTTTTTTATCAACATCGTGCTCTCCCGTTGAGTCCACTTCCATCCCGGCACCGGCCGGGACTCACCCATTCCCGCCGACTGACGTGTAAAAGGGTAATGCGTTGTCGTGTGATCCCGACCATTTCTTACACCCGACAGCCAGTTATCGGGTGTATGAAAAGACCGTGAGTCTGATTTACGCGGGAAGCCGCGACTCAGATTCATTCCCGATATAGGAGCAGATACTTATGCGGATTGGAAATTCCGGGAAAACAGACTTGGTTGGACGCCTACCCGCAGACTAATGTTTCCAGGGTATACGGGACGTCCGCAGGTCATACGCGATCGACGGACTCACAGTGAAGAGGTAACTCGTATGCTCGAGACGATTATTGTCATTCTTGTGGTGCTCTGGCTGCTCGGTCTGGTGACTTCCTACACCATGGGCGGCTTCGTGCACATATTACTGGTGATCGCAGTGATACTCCTGATCCTGCGGCTAATACGCGGCCGGGGCCCCTAGCAACAAGGCTGCAGAGACGAACATAACCAGCGGCTACACCGCGAAAAACTGCTGAATCCCCAGCAACACGTTGGTCGTAGCCACTGAGGCCAGTATCAGCCCCATCACGCGGCTGACGATGCTGGCGCCGGCATTACCTATCCAGCGAAAGATCCAGTTCGCCGTCAGCAATATCACCAGCACTATGCCCAATACCGCCATCATCGCGCTGGCCGTGTTCAGCTGGTGCACCGAGTCAAAACGGTAATTGTCTGTCAGTACCACCGCTGCCAGCATGGCGCCGGGTGAGGCGATAGATGGCACGGCCAAAGGGAAAATCGCCGTTTCATGCCCCTCGCGGATGATTTCCACTTCCCGCTCCGGCTTGCCCTCACCGAAGATCATCGTCAGCGCAAACAGGAACAGAACGATTCCCCCGGCGACCTGGAATGCGGACAGTGGCACACCGATGGCCTCGAGCAGGTACTGCCCCAGCAGCAGAAAGAACAGCAGAATTCCCGTGGCCACAGCCACTGCGAGCAGGGCAATCTTGCGGCGCTGCCACTCACTGTGCCGGCTGGTGACCGCAATAAATACCGGCAAGGTGCCCACCGGGTCGATCACCGCAAAGAAAAAGACAAAGCTGCTGATCCAATCGTCCAAGTGCGCTCCCGAATGCCCGTGCTAACATCGGCTAAGAAGAAAAGCATGATCAAATTGAGTCTAGTGCATGACCAATCACTCTCCGACCGCACGCCGTATTGCCAAGACCATTCTCAATGGTTTCGATGCGTATTTCGCCGATTTCCAGAACATCACCCTGGGCGCAAAAGCCCGTTTTGAGACCGCCTCCTGGACCGGTGTACACGAGACCAACAAGGAGCGTATCGACCTGTATAAGGTCAAGGTCAACCAGGTACTGAAGCTCGTACACACGGTTACCAGCAAGGACACCAGCCAGCTGGACCTGTGGCGGCAGGCGAAGGAAACCTACGGTCAGCTGATTGCCAATCACAACAACTATGAGATTGCGGAAACGTTTTTCAATTCGATTTTCTGCAGCCAGTTCCAGCATGCGCATATTCACGACAGCCATATTTTCGTGAAATCCTCCCGCGCACCCGATGAAAAACCCCTGCGCGACTACAGCATTTACATAAGCTACAACGGCCGCGATGGTCTCGAGGCCATGATCGAAGACATCCTCGCCGACTATGAATTCTCCATTCCCTGGGAAGACAGTGCGCGGGATATTGGCCATATCTGTGCAGCCCTGCGTGCAGGGCCCCTCGCCCACCTCAATGGCGCTGAAGACGAACAGCGGCTGCGGGTCGACATGCTGGAATCCGTGTTCTATCGCAATAAAGCCGCCTACCTTGTCGGGCGCCTGATGTTTGCCGGTGAAGTCATCCCGTTGATCATGCCGTGCCTGAACAACGGCCGCAGCGGCGTGTTTGTGGATACGGTGATTTACGATAATGATTCGTCCAGCATCATCTTCAGTTTCACCCGCTCGTACTTCATGGTGGATGCACCAATTCCATCGCGCTTCGTGCGCTTCCTGTCCACCATCATGCCGCTGAAGGAAAAGTCCGAGCTGTACAACTCCATCGGCTTCCACAAACACGGCAAGACCGAGTTCTACCGCCACATACTCGCGCATATGAAGGTCAGCAACGACAAGTTCGTAATCGCCCCCGGGATCAAGGGCATGGTGATGAGCGTGTTCACGCTGCCCTCCTACCCGGTGGTATTCAAGATCATCAAGGACAAGTTCGATAATCCGAAAACAGTGACCGAAGAGATCGTAAAGGACAAATACAAGTTCGTATCCCGCTCCGACCGTGTGGGCCGCATGGCGGATACCCAGGAGTACACCAATTTCATTTTCTATCGCAATCGTTTCAGTGAGGAGCTGATCGAGGAATTGAAAACCCTGGCGCCATCGAAGCTGGAAATGGACGACAAGTGGATCATCATCAAGCACTTGTATGTTGAGCGCCGCATGGAGCCACTGAACCTGTACCTGGATCAGGCAAACGAGCAACAGACCATCGAAGCGATGGAAGAGTATGGCAACGCCATCAAGCAGCTGGCAGCGGCGAATATTTTCCCCGGCGATATGCTGCTTAAGAACTTCGGCGTCACCCGTCACGGGCGCGTGGTGTTTTACGACTACGACGAACTCTGCCCGCTCACCGAGTGCAACTTCCGCAAGATTCCCGAGCCTCGGACCATCGAACAGGAGCTTTCCGACCGCCCCTGGTATACCGTCGCCGAAGCCGATGTATTCCCGGAAGAGTTTCGCCTGTTCTTCTCCGGCAACCCGGTGGCCCGTCAGGCCTTTGAGGACCAGCACAGCGACCTCTACGACTACCGCTACTGGCAGCGCCTGCAGGAAAGGATCCGCGCCGGCCGTATCGAAAGCACCTTCCCGTATCGGCGCAAGATCCGCTTCCAGCGCCTGCCCATCAAGCGTACGCCACCGCGGGCCGGGAGTTAGACTACCGGCCCTGCCAGTTTCCATGGAGTGTCTATAGTTAAGGAAGTATTGCCTGGCAGGGAAAGTCCGCGGAGGTTAGCAGTGCGGTTTTTCAGATCGGTTCCGGTTTTGACGCTGTTCATTGCGGTGTTCGCTGCCCTGGCCACTGGTTGCGGCTACCTGCCCAGTGCGATGGAGCCAGAAACCAAGGCCGAAAAATCCAAGCCTGACGAAACAGACCAATCGGTGAAAGTACACACCGTAAGCTGTAAGACGCGCGCCAAAGGTTACAATCTCGCCAGCTTTGACGACCTGTTTGTCTTTTCCGGCGACGCCCGCGAGCCCTTTCACCCCGCCACCGGCCTGCCATCCAAGTACGACGTACGCGCCTATGTCTGGGGCTTTGACAATTGTATGGAGCGCGGCGTGTGCACCCAGGGAGACCACTACTGGCTGATCAAGCGCGGGCCGGAAGATGACTTCTCCACCTGGGTTGTCACCCCCCAATTTCCACGTATCACAATCAAATCAAGCTGCAAGAACACCTTCAAGGTCGGCGAGCGTTACCGCTTTTCTTTCAGCAAGGGCAAGCTCGTCGGCGTCAGTAAGAACTGAGCGTTCCTGCCGCCAGCCTCCCAGCAGTCTTCGCGCCTCAAACTTCACGCGTCTTCAAATACCGGCGGATCGCATCCTGGGCACGTACATTCTTACGGCTTTTGGGATTCGCGATACGGGTATTGCTCTGGTTTGCATCGAGCACGCGCGCTTTCTGATTGTCCTGCCATTGCAGCTCCAGGATATCCAGCACGGTCTTTCGATGTCGCGCATCCAACAGGGGAAAGGTGACTTCCACCCGGTGATCCAGGTTGCGTGTCATCAGGTCCGCAGAAGAGAGAAATACTTTCTGCTCGCCATCGTTGTGGAACATGTACACCCGCGCATGCTCCAGGTATTTATCCACCAGGCTGATTACCCTGATATTGTCTGATAGCCCCTTGGTCTGGCTCAGCAGTGCGCACATGCTGCGCACGATAATGCGGACCTTAACCCCTGCCGTGCTTGCCTGGTACAGGCGCTCGATCACTTCGGAATCCACCAGGTTGTTGCACTTGATAAAGATCTCAGCATCCTGCCCCGCCACCGCGGCACTGATTTCTTTATCAATCGCAGCGAGCAAGTTGGGCCGGTTGGTATACGGGGAAACCCAGATATGGTTGTAGTGCTGCTGCAGGTGCGTCTGCTTGATGAAATCAAATACCCGGAAGGCATCCTCTCCCATTTTTTCGTCCGCCGTCAGCAGACTGAAATCGCAGTAAAAACGCGCGGTACTCTCGTTGAAGTTGCCGGTGCCAAAGTGACTGTAATAGCGCGGTTTGCCATTTTCCTCGCGCACAATGGAGATCAGTTTGCAGTGTACTTTGAGGCCGGGCACACCGTAGATCACTTCGACACCGGCATCACTCAATTCGTTGGACCAGTGGATATTGGCCTGCTCATCAAAGCGCGCCTGTAACTCCACAACCGCGGTGACCTGCTTCTGGTTGCGCACCGCATTCACCAGCGCCGCCACCACGCGGGAATTTTTCGCCACCCGGTACAGATTGATCCGGATTTCTTTTACTTTGGGGTCCAGCGCAGCGGACGCCAGCAACTTGGTGATCACGCGGAAATCGTGGTACGGGTAGTAACACAGGCGATCGGCGGTATCCATCCAGTCGAAGATATTGGCGCTGTCGGGAATAGTCGGCAACGGCTCACGGGCGCGGTACGTGTGCGCCTTCAGGTCCGACGGAAAGCTCATAAAATCTTTGGAATTGTGATAGCGGCCACCGGGTGTGTAGCTGTCGTAGCGCCCCATGCTCAACTTTTTCTTGATCATATCCAGCAGCACTTCGGGCATGGTGGAATCGTACACCAGCCGTACCGGCTCGGCCTGCTTGCGCTTTTTCAGCGACTTGGCCACGCGATCAACAATATTCTGGGTCACATATTCACCCAGCTCCAGTTCCGCATCGCGACTGATCTTGAAGGTAAAGGCCAGGGCTTTTTCGATGGGCAGTACATGCCGGAACACATCGATCAGGCAGGCCCGGATGACGTTATCGAGCACGATATACACCCGCTCGTGCGTTTTCTCCCGCGGCGGAACCGCGATAAAGCGCGGCAGGGTATCCGTGGGAATTTCCAGGCCGGCAAAACGCAGGCTGCCATCTGCCAGTTCCAGGTAAATGCCAAAATAAAAACTCGCCTCGTTCAGAAGCGGCATGTTTTCCCGGTCATCGATAAAAAATGGTTCCAATTCCGGCAGCACTTCGCTCTGGAAATAGGACTCGACATACGCGCGCTGCTTTTCTGTCAGCTGATGCTCATTGATCAGATGGATATGATGTTCACCCAGATCCTTGAGCACCTGGGCATAGGCATTGCTGAAACGAGTCTGCAGGCGCAGCACCTTCTCGTTGATATTGGATAGCAGGGTAGAAAACTGCTCTTTCTTTTTGCTGCCTTTAGCAAATGTGGCAAGCCGCCGCACATCAGCTACCCGCACCCGGTAGAATTCATCCAGGTTGTTGGAAAAGATCCCCAGAAAGCGCACCCGCTCGATAATGGGCACACTTTGATCCTCCACTTCCTGAAGTACGCGCGCATTGAACGAGAGCCAGCTCAGTTCTTTGGGAAATAACGGAGTATCATTTGCCATATCGGTTGCTGCTATTGTCAATGGCGGATGAGAGAATTCAGCATCCAGGTTAAGCATACGGCCATCCTGCCGGCTCGGGGAAATGCGCGCAGTTTGCTACATTTTTGTTACAACAATTTGACATCAAGCATATATGACAACCGATACCGTCGCGGAACGTTACGCGGCCCTCGATCTTGGCTCCAACAGCTTCCACCTTCTGCTGGCGGAATTCCGCGACCAGCGCATGGTGCGCCTGCACACCGACCGTGCCATGGTGCGCCTCGCTGAGGGGCTGGATGCCCTGCGCAACCTGGACCCCGCCGTGGCCGAGCGCGCGCTCGAAGCCCTGCGGCGCTTCAGCCCGGTGTTACAGGACCTGCCTCTCGAACATGTGCGCGTCGTCGGTACCAACACACTGCGCTGCGCGGCGGACAACGCCGACGGCTTTCTTGAGGCGGCGGAAGCGATCCTCGGTGTGCCGATAGAAATCATCAGCGGCATCGAGGAAGCACGCCTGATTTACAGCGGCGTGATGGCCGCAGCCGAAGGACCACCGCGCTTGCGTTGCGTGGTGGACATTGGCGGCGGTTCCACCGAGCTCGTGCGGGGAGTAGAAACCCCTAAATTACTGCAAAGTGTCAACATGGGGTGCGTAGCCTTCACCCGGCAGTTTTTTGACAACGGCAAAATTGACGCCGGCAAGCGCAACAATTTTGTGCGCGCGCGCCGCGCCGCGCAGGCCGAATTGCAGGAGCTACGCCACCTGGCAGACGATGCCCTGGTGATGGGTGCCAGCGGCACGGTCAAGTCCGTCGCCCGGGTTCTGAACAATGGCGAGCTGGATCCGATATTGCGCGAGGATATTGATGCACTCGCCGACAAAGTTGCAAGTTGCAAATCCGTAGACAAGATCGACCTGCCGCACCTGGATCCTGAACGCCGACCGGTGTTCGCCGCAGGCCTCGCCATTCTCCACGGAATCTTCCGCGAGCTGGATATTCAGGAAATGCAGGTCTCGCCCTACGCCATCCGCGAGGGCATCGTGCACGACCTTTCCGGGCGCCTGCACGGTGGTGATCGCCGCGCCGACTCGGTGCGTGCGATGATGGAGCACGGCCAGATTGACGCCACCCAGGCCGAGCGTGTCGCCAATACCGCGCTGCAGTTTCTCGGCCAGTTAAACCCGCTCACCCCGGTCTCCCAGTGCCGCATCTTGCGCTGGGCCGCGGATCTACACGAAATTGGATTGGCGCTATCCCATTCCAGCTTCCGCAAGCTCGGCGCCTATATGATTGAGCACGCGGATCTCGCCGGTTTCGGCAAAAGCGAACAGGAAAACCTCGCCTATCTGGTGCGCAACCAGCGCGGCGATATCAAGGCAGTGCGGGAACACTACGGGTTCCATCCGAATAACGACCTGCTGCTGTGCCTGCGCCTCGCCTGTATCGTGCACCGCGACCATATCGACCGCAGTATCGATTCCCTGCAACTGTCCGCCGATGGCCCCGGCTATAAACTGGAGATTGCTGAAGACTGGCTTTACCAGTACCCCGCCATCGAGGACCTGTTAAACCTGGAAGTCGATTGCTGGGAGGAAAAGAACATCAAACTGAAGCTGAGTATCCAGTGACGACACTGAAAACCCTCGTACAGGTAAAACTTCACCACCACTACGCCGACCTCGGCGAGCCGTTTGGCACCGCCCTGCCGCCGACCCCGCTGCAAAATCCCCGCCTGGTGCACACCAATCCGGCCGTGCTCAGCCTGCTCGGCATCGATTCCGCTGAAGCAGACAATCCCCAGTGGGCACAGATTGCGAGTGGCGCGGTGTTGCTGTCCGGCAGCAAGCCTTTCGCCATGAAATACACCGGCCACCAGTTTGGCAGTTACAACCCGGACCTGGGCGATGGCCGCGCGCTGCTTTTGGGGGAAATCGAACACGACGGCCTGCGCTGGGACCTGCATTTGAAAGGTGCGGGCCAGACGCCCTATTCCCGCTTCGGCGATGGCCGCGCCGTATTGCGTTCCACCATTCGTGAATACCTGGCGGGCGAAGCGCTTACTGCGCTGGGTATTCGCAGTACCCGCGCCCTGTGCCTGGTGGACAGCGAGGAGCCGGTGGCGCGGGAGAAGCTGGAAACCGGCGCGGCACTTATCCGGGTGGCGCGCAGCCATGTGCGCTTTGGGCACTTCGAATACCTGTTCTACACCCGCCAGCTGGAAGCACAGCGCAAGCTGGTGCAGTTTGTGTGCGAACAGTTCCTGCCGGACAGCACCGACAGTGATGCGCAGGCACAGGCGGAGGCGCTGCTGCGCTTCACCGTGGCCCGCAGCGCAGAGCTGGTAGCGGGCTGGCAATCGGTGGGGTTTGCCCACGGGGTGCTGAACACCGACAACATGTCGATCATCGGCGATACGTTTGATTTTGGTCCCTACGGATTTCTGGACGACTACGAGCCGGGGTTTATCTGTAATCACTCGGATCACACTGGCCGTTACGCATTTGATGCGCAGCCAGGGGTGGTGCTGTGGAACCTGAATGCGCTGGCTCATGCCTTTTCTGCCCTGCTGGATACGGAAACCCTGAAAGATTGTCTGGGTCAGTACCAGCCGCTGCTGATCGAGGCTTATGCGGAGCGTATGCGGGCAAAACTCGGACTGGAGATTGAGGATGAAGGCGATCAGCAGCTGAGTGCCGATCTGTTACAGCTGCTGGCGGACGGCCCGGTGGACTATACGCTGTTTTTCCGCGCCCTGAGCCGGTATTGCGGCGAGCGGCCGGCTTCCGCACTGGAAGCGCTGGTACCGCCCGCCCAGCACCCGGCCCTGGCGCACTGGCTGGATCATTACGACCACCGGCTGCAGAAAGAGACCCGCCCGAGCGGGTTGCGCAGCAAGGCGATGCTGCACACCAATCCCAAGTTCATTCTGCGCAATTATCTTGCCCAGCGGGTGATCGAGGCGGCAGAACAGGGAGACTATCAGCCGCTGGACGATTTCCTGACTCTGCTGCAAAGCCCTTTCGATGAGCACCCGGAGTTTGAGAGCTGGGCCGCCGCACCATCGGAGTCGGGGAAACATCTGCCGATCAGCTGTTCGTCCTAGTCTCCTGCTGCCTCGTGGACGGCGCAGCAACTACACTGAAGCTGGACTCACGAGGCAGTATTTGACCAAGATTGATGATATGGTCACGCCCTATTTTCTGCGACGGATATCCCTATGAAATTACTTAGCAAAGCCTTTCTGATCGCCTGCGCCGGCCTGCTCTTTACCCAGTTCGCATTTGCGGATGTGGTGGGACGCTGGAAGACCATCGATGACGAGACCGGGGAGGCAAAATCCATCGTCGAGATTTACGAGAAAGACGGTAAATATTTTGGCCGCGTGGTGGATCTGTTGATGAAGCCAGACGATACCGTATGCGACAAGTGCCCCGGCAGCCGCAAGGGCCAGACGATTGTCGGCATGGATATCGTCACCAATATGGTGAAGAAAGGGGATGAGTTCGAGGGCGGCCAGATCCTCGACCCGGTAAAGGGCAAGGTATACGACTGCAAGATGTGGGAAGAGGACGGCAACCTGATGGTGCGCGGCTATCTCGGTTTCTTCTACCGTACCCAGACCTGGTATCCGGCCGAATAGCGACTTCCCATACGGAGGCTCGAAGCCGGCCAGGTGGCGATCCTGCTACTGCGAGTTGTTTTGCGGGACACGCCGTAAACCCATCCATGGGGGCTCGGCTGCGGCCATCCAGGCCGCAGACGGTCCCGCAAAACAACTCCCAGTATCAGAACCTTCAATTCAAACTTCAGTGCGATTAATCCGATAAATAATCTGCACCGTGCTTAAACGCGAAAGCCTCTTGGTGGCCCTGTGCGGAACGATTGCCGACGAGGTTGTGGAGCACAGGGCCACCAAGAGGCTGCCACTGCACTAGCTAAAACCACCCAGCTAAAACCACCTAAAACCACCTAAAACCACCGAGCGACAACGCCAGCTGATAACTAGCCCTTCCGATCCGGATTGGAAAGCAAAAACACCAGCGGCATCGCCGCGATATTGATCCACATCAGCATATAGAAATCGTTCACGTAAGCGATCTCCGCCGCCTGGCGGCTAACCTCCTGCATCAACACACCCGGCAATGCCGACAGGCTGTCTGCCGCGGGCAAACCGTCCAGCAGGCCCGGCGGTATCTGCACCCGCTCACCCAGCTGCTGCTGGTTCACCCACAGGTTGCGCGACAGCGCCGCCATCACGATAGACACACCAATACTACTGCCCAGGTTTCGCGACAGGCTGAACAGCGCCGTGGCTTCGCCCCGCAGGCGCGGTTCGAGTGTCACATAAGCCAGGGTTGAGATAGGTACAAACACCAACCCCAATCCAAGCCCCTGAACCAGGCCCGTGCGGATCAATTCTGCGCGGCTTACCTCAAGAGTGAACGCGGTCATTTCCCATAAGGAAAAAGAAATCAGAGCCATCCCCAGCAGGATCAGGTGGCGCGCATCGAAGCGCGTCATGAGTTTGCCTACCAGCATCATCGAAATCATGGTGCCGACACCTCGCGGCATCAGGACCAGTCCGGTAGTCACTACCGGGTAGCCCTTCCACTGCTGCAGGAAGGGCGGCAGCAGTGCCATGGTCGCCAGCAGGATGATGCCGACCACGAAGATGAACACCAGGCCCGAGGCATAGTTGCGGTCGCGGAACAGCTCTGGGGACAGGAACGGGTTCTGGGTTGTACGCGAGTGCACGACAAACAGGTAGAGACCCAGCCCGGCGGCAATGGCATACAGCTGGATTTCCAGCGCCTCGAACCAGTCCACATGCTCACCGCGGTCCAGCAGCATCTGCAGGGCTCCTACAGCGAGGGCCAACATCGCGAAGCCGAAGCCGTCAAAGCGCTGCTTGCGGGTTTCACTCTCTGGTACGTACAGGTAAATCCCCAACAGCGAGAGAATTCCGAACGGCAGGTTGATGTAGAACACCCAGCGCCAGGAGTAGTATTCGGTGAGCCAGCCGCCGAGCGTCGGGCCGAGGATCGGGCCGATCATCACCCCCACGCCCCAGATACCCATGGCTGAGGCGTGTTTCTCTTTCGGGTAGATATCCAGCAGGGTAGCTTGCGAAAGCGGTACCAGCGAGGCGCCGAACACGCCCTGTAACAGGCGCCACAGGATCATTTCATTCAGACTGTTAGCCTGGCCGCACAACATGGAAGTAAGGGTAAAACCCGCTACCGACCACAGGAACACCTGGCGGCGGCCGAAACGCTGGGCGAGGAAGCCCACCGGTGGTGTCATGATCGCCGCGGCGACGATATAGGATGTCAGCACCCAGGTAACCTGGTCGCTGCTGGCACCGAGGCTGCCCTGCATATGCGGCAGGGCCACGTTGGCGATGGTGGTGTCCAGTACCTGAATAATGGTGGCCAGCATAATGCTGACCGTGACCATCAACTCGCCGCCGGATGCCTTGGCCTGTGGTCCGGGTGCAGACAGCGCGCCGGGCTGTGTCGTCTGACTCATGTGCGCGGTGTCCTTTTGCTGTACACGCTCGCGAACAACTCGGGGAACAACTTAAAGTACAACGCGGCTTGCCTCAGCATCATCGCTGCGGGCGGAGACCAGCTTGTTGTCTTCCGTGGTATCGATGGACACTTCCGCGCTCATGCCTGCGCGCAATACCGGCGCGTCTTCCGCAGGCAACAGGCGCAGACGCACCGGTACCCGCTGCACCACTTTCACCCAGTTGCCGCTGGCGTTCTGGGGCGGGATCAACGCGAACTCGCTGCCACTGGCCGCACTCAGGCTCTCAACCAGCGCCTGGAATTTCACTCCCGGATAGGCGTCAACGGTAACCAGGGCCTGCTGGCCCGCGCGCACTTTTTCCAGTTGGGTTTCCTTCAGGTTGGCTTCCACCCACATGTTTTCGGTGCTGAGCATGCTGACCACTGCCAGCCCGGCTGGTGCCATTTCGCCGACCTGTGGGGCCTCGTTGGCAATCATGCCGGATACCGGCGCGGCGATCCGGGTGCGCGACAGCTGGTAGCGCGCCTTATCGAGCTTCGCCTGCGCCACTTTTACATCCGCCTGCTGCTCCGGTGGCACCTGGGAACTGCCGCCCAGTTCTGCACGCAGGCTGGCAAGTTTTTCGGTATTAATCGCGATCTTGGCGCGCGCCTGGTCCAGCTTCTGGCGGGATTCGTCCAGCTGGGACTCGGACAGCGCTACCTTACCGAGCTTTTCATTGCGCTCCAGCTGGCGGCGGTAGAAGTCGGCATCGGTCTGCGCCTGGTGCAGCTCCGCCTCGGCTTCGGCGTAATCCGCCTGGCGCGCCTGGATCTGGTTTTTCACCTGGGCCAGGTGGCCTTCGGCCTCGGCCACAGCGAGCTGAAACGGGGTGGCATCCAGCTGTACCAGCAGGTCCCCTTTGTTCACATGCTGATTGGCACGCACCGCCACTTCGGCGATCACGCCACTCACTTCCGGCGCCAGGGAGACCTTATCCGCTTTCACGTAGGCATTCTCCGTGTGTACGCTGCTGCCGCCCCCGATCAGGCACCAGCTGGCAACGGCCCCCGCAACCACGATACCCAGTGCAAATCCCATGCGTCGGGTCTTCAGTTTTTCCAGAACCTTAGCCACTCACGATCTCCTCACGGCCCAGGTTTTCGCGAACCCGGCTCAGTAAATTCAGTAATTGCAGTTGCTCTTCCATCGAAATCCCCACCAGTGCCTGGCTGCGCACTTCCTGGGCGAGGCCCCGTAGCGTCTCCAGTACCGGTTCGGCGGCCCCGGTAAGGAATACGCGGAAACAGCGCCGGTCCTGGGGATCCTGGCGGCGTTCTACCAAGCCCTCTCCTTCAAGCAGGTCGAGCTGGCGGGTCAGGCTGATGGGCGCCACGTCCATACGCTCAGCCAGCTCCGTCTGCTTCATGCCCTGGTCCTTGTTCAGGATCCAGAGCACCTGCCAGCGGGAGCGGGTGAGTCCGTGAGACTTCGCCTTGCGGTCGAAATTGCGTTTTAACAGGCGCGCAGCACCATGGAGTTCGAACCCCAGCTGCGCAGTAGCATCGGTTTTATTCACAGAACAACTTTATTGTCAGGCTTGTTTTAAGGGCGCTTATTGTAAGCTTGCTTATGATTTTCGCAAGGGGGTCTCGGTGATGACAGGCCTGTCGAGGGGGCCGGCGGGACTGGGGCGAAGGTATCAGGGGTGTCGGGGATATCGGGGATAAAGGCAGGCAACAAAAAAAGGGCCGGCAAAGCCGGCCCTTTTTTGTTTTTGGACGTTGTCCGGGCTAGCGCCCCGGATCAGCGACCGATACGGCGCAGTGCCGCAGAGGAGAAGTCGCGGCGATTGACCTTGCTGCCCCACTCCATGAACTTCGGCTCTTCGTTGGCCAGGCCGGTTACCAGGTAGCGGCCGGAATCCAGGTCGTGGAATACCTCTGCAGACATCCACGGCGTGCCCACGTCGTAGAACATGACGTTGTGGCCTTCACCCACGCGCCACAGGTTGCCACGGCCGTCGTAGTGATCGACGACAGAAACGCCCCAGGTGTCTTCGTCCAGGAACATGGTGCGCTTGGCGTAGATGTGGCGCTCACCTTCTTTCAGGGTCGCTTCCACTTCCCATACGCGGTGCAGTTCGTAGCGCAGGTACTCCGGGTTCAGGTGGCCCGCCTGTACGATATCGTCGTAGCCCAGTGAGGTGTCCATCAGCTTGTAATCGTTGTACGGGATGTACATCTCTTTCTTGCCGATGAGTTTCCACTCGTATTTGTCCGGGGCACCGTTGTACATATCCAGGTTGTCGGCGGTACGCAGACCGTCAACGCCCTCTGCCGGGCCGTCGTAGGCGACGTTAGGCGCGCGGCGAACACGGCGCTGGCCAGCGTTGTACACCCATGCACGACGGGCTTCCTTCACCTGGTCCACAGTCTCGTGTACCAGCAGGGCTGTACCAGTCAGACGCGCTGGCGCGGTGATCTGCTGCAGGTAATAGAAGAGTACGTTGTCGTCACCCTTGGCATCGCGGCCGCCCTGGAGGAATTCCGGCCATACCAGCTGGTCGGTGAATTTGACCGGCACAAAGGAGCCATCAGCCTGCACCGGGATCGCGGTGGTGTTGCGGATCGCGGAACCGCCGCGGTAGCGGGTGATGTGGTTCCACACCACTTCCAGCGCGCTCTCCGGCATCGGGAACGGGATCACGGTGTCGAAATTGGTCACACCATTACCGCCGGAAACCAGCTCGGCATTGACCGCGTTCTTCTTCACCACGTCGTACAGAGACTCCGGGTACGCTGCGGTACGGCGGGTCTGATACACCGGCATACGGTATTCCGGGTACTTCTTGAACATGGCGATCTGGCCCGGGCTCAGTTTGTCTTTGTACTGGGCCAGGTTTTCATTGGTGATTTCGAACAGCGGCTTGTCTTCCGGGAAAGGGTTCACCGGACGGCCGGGATCGCTATTGCCCTTCGCCACTTCACCGCCACTGATCAGGCCGCCGGTCCACGCCGGGATAGAGCCATCCGCATTGCCCGCTTTCACCGCGCCCAGCGGGGTCAGGGAGTCGCCCAGTTTGGCCGCGTCCTGCTCGGAAACCTTGGCGAATGCATTGCCGCCCATCAGGGATACCAGCAGCAGTGCCGCAGTGGTCATTTTCTTGTTCATGGTTGATTTCATATCGCTACCTCTTAGTAGGAAACTTTGAAGCTCAGGGAAACGAAATCCTTGTCTTCCAGAATGTTGTGGCTGCCGCCGTCAAACGCGGTGTAACCCAGGCTGGCGCTGTACTTCATCTTGTACACCGCTTCCACAGACAGGCCCAGGGACTTGGCGCCCTCGTGGAACTGCTGACCCGGCTCTGCGGAGTAGCCTTCCACGTCGTGGGACCAGGCCAGGGTCGGGTTCAGGGAAATACCGGCGAACACGTTCGGGTACTGCAGCGCGGCACGCGCGCGGTAACCCCACGCGGTATCGGTAACAAAGCCTTCAGAGCTGCAGTCGCCGTCGATCTGGCCAGCGGCTACCAGGTTGGTACAGTTCAGGCCATTGCCAAGGTCGAAGTCGCCGAGGCCGAATACGGTGTTGCGGCCGTAGCGCTGGTCGGAGTCTTCGACACCATCCAGCATGGACACACCGACTTCACCGATCAGCGCCAGGCGCGATGCACCCAGTACGCGGTCGAAGAACTTGATCGCAGTAACCTGCAGCTGGGTCTGGTCGAAGGTGTCGTAACCCTGAATCACCTCACCGTAACCAACCTCGTTCACGCGGTTGGTAAAGGCAAAGATCGGGTTTTCCGAAAGCGCACCATTGAGGATGTCGGAACCGTTGATCTGCAGCGGGGTATCCGGCTTGTAGGACAGTTCACCGGACAGCGCCACGCCGGCCACGTTGGTGGCGAAGCTCAGGCCATACACCTTCAGGTCTTCCGGGAAGCTGACCACGTAGCCCGGGTTATACGCAGAGAGCGCACCAGCTTCCGGGTGAGACGAAGGCACGAAGATCGGGGCACCTTCTCCGACAACTGCGGGGATGGTGGTTCGAATCGCACTAACGTACGGCACGCGCGAGTGGATGTTCATGAAGTAAGCACCGAACTCGGTATCGTTCAGTGCAGCGGCGTAGTAGCGCGCGGCGAAACCGTACTGGCCACCGTCTTCCGGCTCCATATCGTCCTGGCGCTCAGCGTAGTAACCCAGCTGTACCGCCAACGGATCTGGTACCCCGATGGTTACGCGATTACAACCATCCGCGGCATAGTCGGTGGAGGAGAAATAGGTACCACAGCCTTCGAGCTGGGTTTTCTCCCACTCGTACTGGTAAAAACCTTCAACGCTCAGGTTTTCGGTCACGCCGGCATTGAAGTACGCCATGCCCACTGGCAGCAGGCCTTCTTTCAGTTCCGCGCCCGGGCGGCGGAAAGCGCTCACATCCACAGGGTTGATGGCGTTGATGCCACCCTGGATAAAGGTACTCTCACCCCAGCTCAGCACCTGACGACCAAGGCGGAGGCTGACCGGCATCTCGGCGATGTCGGTGTCCAGGTAGGTGTAGGCATCCAGCAGCGCAACACCGGAGAATTTGGCGAATTCGGAAAAGCCTTCATCGGACAGCGGCGCGCCGGAGGCATAGTCATTGGAATTGGTACCGTGCGGACGGTTTTCGTCTTTTAGCTCTTTGTCGTTCCAGTACTTAACACGCATGAACACGCCGAAATTGTCTTTCGACAGTTCGATATCGTGAACGCCTTTGATGATCTTCGAGAAAGTCTCGCCTTGTTCGAAGTTCAGGTTGCCGTCGTCGGTGGTGCTGGTGAAGCCCTCGCCGCCGTTGAGGTAACCGATAAAGCGTGGATCCGCGTCTTTCAGACGCCAGCTTGCGCCGACGTCCAGCTGTGAAGTAACACGCAGCGCAATGCCGTCATCTTCACCAAAGTAGTATTCCGCCGCGTGGGCCGGTGCGAGCGCACCACCGATTGCCAGGGCAATCAGGGCACGTTTGAAACTGGATAAATTTATTGTTTTCGGCATAGATGCTCTCTCCCATACATGCGAGCAAAACTTGCCATGTAACCCCCAAGCGGTCGATGCAATTCCATTAGCGCAGTGCGCCAACTTCTTATCCGCTCGCGCCGGATTGCCGGATATCGGGGTGTAGAGATAATGGAAAGAGAGGTAATTGCGTCGCTTTGGGCGCCAGCAAACAGGCGACATATTACGTCCCATCGTGCGCGCCGATCGGGCAAGCCGACCTCTCGAAGAGGCCGGCGCTACAGGAAGCGGGAAGATAAGGACCGGGGCGGGAGCTGGCGAGGCGAGATCAGTTCAGGCGCGCGACCGGCTGGTTGTCCCGAAAGTCGCCGGGGGTCAGCCCGGTCCAACGCTTGAATGCGCGATTGAAATTGGTCACCGAAGCAAAACCCACCAGATAGCCGATTTCCCCCAGCGACAGGTGCGGCTGCTCCAGATAGTTGAGCGCCAACTTCTTGCGGGTATTTTCCAGAATTTCCTTGTAGCTGGTGCCCTGCTCGCTCAGTCGGCGCTGCAGGTTGCGCAGACTCATCCCCAGCACTTCTGCCACATCCCCCTGCGCCGGGGTACTGCCCGGCAGGTAGTCATAGATCTTGCAGCGAACCAGATTGACCAGATCATTTTTGTCCACGCGCGACAGGAACTCATCCAGCATGATCTCGTGGTTGCGGGCGATCAGCCCGTTGTGTGTGAACAGTTTGCGCGTGGCATGCTCCTCACGGAAGATCAGGGCGTTGTATGGGTGGCCGTAGTGCACCTCGCAGTTAAAAAATGCCTGCAGGGCATCGGGCTGCTGCTCGGGCGCTTCCGCCTCCAGGAAGACACACAGGGGTGTCAGGTCGCTCTGCACCAGGTCGCGGGCGAACTTGACCAGCGATGCAATAAACACCTCGGCCTCACGCAACCCGAGCCCCGGCACGATGCGCTGCTCGATACGCACCGGGCGGATACTGAACTCAACGCCACCGGGCACCTCGTTCAAACGCACATTACACAGGCTCGACACGATACGGCGATAACGCACGATGTAGTCGAGGCTGTCCTTCAGGGTTTCCGCCGACATCATCGCGTAGCCCAGTACATGCAGCATGCTGGGGTGGAAGTTCTCGGCCAGCCGCACCCGCAGGTCGTGACCGGGCGCGCGCTCGCTGGCGTAATTCAGCAATTTGATCAGCTTGGCGAGCGTGATCCGGGATTCCTGGTCACTCAGCTCATGCATATCGATGTCACAGGCCGCCAGGGCTTCCTGTATATCGATATCGCAAGACTGCATGATCCTGATAAAAGGTATCAGCCAGCCACCTATGACCGCGTGTTCAATATTCACTTCGTCACCCGAGTACAAGCATCGCGACGCCGACCGTTTGCACCGGCGTACTAATTGAAGCCAGAGTCTATCAAGAACTCCCGAATAAGCCGTAACTATTTAGCGCGCCACGAAAATCTGACCCAAAGCGGGGCAAAATTCACACCCCAAAATAACTGGTGGGAACGGCAGACCCTCGTGCGGGTTTGGATAATGAATTGGCGCGTATGACATATCGAGTCGCCAAGCTGCTGCCAGATAATCCAGTGGCCGAATAATAAGCACATGCAAGCGACTTATGAGACTTACCAGACTTTTTGTACCCCGGCTCCTGCTGCCGGCTCTGATTGCCTCCCAGCCCCTGCTGGCCAGTGCAAACGTAGAACTCTTACAAACACCCGCGCTGCACAGCACCCGCGCCGCACAGAGTGTTATCACCAACCTGCACCCCGCTAACGACGGCTACCTGCTGACCGGCGAGCGCGGCCTGCTGCTGCAGTGGCAAGCCGATGGCCAGTGGCAGCAACAGAATTCCCCTGTGAGCGTGGGCCTCACTGCGGTCACAACCCTGGCAGATGGCTCTGCGGTAGCCGTGGGCCACGACGCCGCGATCCTGCGCCGCGCCCCGCAAGGCGAGTGGCAGAAGATCTTCGACGGCTACGACCTCACGCGCCTGCAGATCTCCGCGCTGGAGAAGCGCCGCGATGACTTGCAGCAGACCATTGACAATGCCGCGGAAGATGCCGACATCGGCGAGCTGGAGTACCAGCTGGAAGAGCTCGAATTCAGCCTCGAGGACACTCAGGCCGAACTCGAAACCGGACCGAACAAGCCCCTGCTGGACATCGTTTCTGCTGGCGGCAAGCGCCTGTTTGCCGTTGGTGCCTATGGCACCCTGCTGTGCAGTGACGACGCCGGCGACAACTGGCAGCTGCACAGCGCCAGTGTCGACAACCCGGACCGCTTCCACCTGAACGCCATTACCCGCAGCGATGACGGCAGCCTGTATATCGTTGGCGAGAGCGGCGTTGGCTTCGTCTCCCGCGACAACGGTGACAGCTGGCAGTCCATGGACCTGCCCTACGATGGCAGCCTGTTCGGTATCACCGCGCAGGCTGGCGCGCCCAACCTGGTGGCCTTTGGCCTGCAGGGACATGTGCTGGTTTCCAGTGACGGCGGTGACAGCTGGCAGCACCACAAGGTAGAGGCCGGCGCCAGCTTCCTCGGCGGCACCATCGATCAGAACGGACAGGTAGTGCTGGTGGGCCACGGCGGTATTGTCGCCAGTTTCCCGGTGGCGCAGCCCGATGACATCACCGTGCGTAAACACCCCTCCGGCGCGGCGTTTTCCGCCGTAGCGGTAGACGGAAAACAATTGATTCTCGCGGGCCAGTTTGGTGTCACCGCCTGGGACATGAAGTGAGGTAGCCGCCAATGACCCAATCATCTACAAACAACACAAGCGCCCCGACCTCCCGCATTGAAGCCGCGTGCGAATCCGTGGTCTTCGGCCGTCGCCCGCTGGTACTGACGATACTCACCCTGCTGTTGCTGGTACTGACCTGGCAGGGCCTGAAGGTGCGCCCGGAAGCCAGTTTCACCAACATGATTCCGGGCAACCACGAGTTCATCAACAACTACATGGACTACCGCCAGGAGCTTGCTGACCTCGGCAACGTGGTGCGTATCGTGGTGGAGAGTAAAGAGGGAGATATCTTTACCCCCGAGTTCCAGGAAGTGCTGAAGCAGGTCACCGATGAGGTGTTCTATGTTCCCGGCGTGAGCCGTGATGGCCTCAAATCCCTGTGGACGCCGAATGTGCGCTGGCAGGAAGTGACCGAGGAAGGCTTTGTCGGCGGTGCCGTGATCCCGAACGGCTACGACGGCTCCGAGAAAATGGTCGCACGCGTGAAAGCAAACGTGTTCAAGTCCGGCCAGGTGGGCGTGCTCGTGGGCAACGACTTCCGCTCCGCGATCGTGCTTGCACCGCTGCAGGATGTGAACCCGGAAACCGGCAAGCCGCTGGACTACCGCGAACTGTCTGACTTCCTCGAACAGAACGTGCGCGACAAGTACAGCAGCGACCAGGTGCAGATCCGCATCGTCGGCTTCGCCAAGGTAATCGGCGACCTGATCGACGGTGCCGTGCAGGTGGTACTGTTCTTCGTCCTCGCGGTCCTGATCACCTTCGCCCTGCTGTGGCTCTACTCCCGCTGTCTGCGCAGTACCTTTACTGTACTGGCCTGCTCGATCTTCGCGGTGTTCTGCCAGCTCGGCGTACTCAACCTGCTGGGCTACGGCATCAACCCCTACTCCATGCTGGTACCCTTTCTGGTGTTCGCCATCGGTGTGAGCCATGGTGTACAGATCATCAGCGCGGTCATGCACAACAGTGTCAGGGGCGCCGACAAGGTAGCCGCAGCCCGTCTCGCTTTCCGCTCCCTGTACCTCGCCGGTATCACCGCGCTGGTCAGTGACGCTATCGGCTTCACCACCCTGATGGTGATCGACATCGGCGTGATCCGCGAACTGGCCATCGCCGCCAGTATCGGTGTAGCGGTAATCATTGTGACCAACCTGGTGGCGCTGCCAATCATTGCCAGCTACGTGGGCGTCTCAGCCCGCGGCCTCGCCTATGCCCGTGAACGCCAGGACCAGGCTTCCCTGGTGGAGCGCCTGTTCGCGCGTTTTGCCCGCCCGCAGCAGGCCAAGGCCATCCTGGCCGTTGCCCTGATCCTGTGTGGTGCCGGCGCCTACTACGCGCAGTTTATGAAAATCGGCGACCTCGATGCCGGTGCCCCGGAACTGCGCCCGGACTCCCGCTACAACAGCGACAACGCCTACCTGGTGGACAACTACAGCACCAGCACTGACGTGTTTGTGGTGATGGCGAAGACCAGTGCCGAGCAGTGCGTTGCCTATGAAAACCTGGTGTGGCTGGATCAGCTGGCGGCGCACATGGGCAACGTGCCCGGTGTGCAGAAGGTCTCGTCGGTGGCCGACGTGTCCAAGTTCGGCAACTTCGGCATGAACGAGGGCTCGCTCAAGTGGTATGGCCTCAACCGCAACCAGTTCATCACCAACGCCTCTGTGGGCAAAGCCCCGCCCGGGCTGATCAATGCCGACTGCAGCATGGCGCCGGTGCTGGTGTTCCTGAATGACCACAAGGCGGAAACCCTGGAACGGGTCGTGGCTGGCGTGCAGGCGTTCAAGGCCGAGCACACCCCGGACTCGGTCGAGTTCCTGCTGGCCGCCGGTAACTCCGGTATCGAAGCCGCGACCAACGACGTGATCGAAGACGCCCAGGTGGAAATGCTGATCTGGGTCTACGGCGTGGTCATCGCCCTGTGCCTGCTGACCTTCCGCTCGCCGCGTATCGTGCTGGCCGTGGTACTGCCGCTGATGCTCACCTCGCTGCTGGGCCAGGCGCTGATGGCGCTGATGGGGATCGGTGTGAAAGTCGCCACCCTGCCGGTGATCGCACTCGGCGTGGGTATTGGTGTGGACTACGGCATCTACATCTTCACCAAGGTGCGCGAAGCTCTGGCAGACGGCAAGAACCTGATCGAGTCCTACGCCTACACCCTGCACCAGACCGGCAAGGCGGTGGCGTTTACCGGCGTGACCCTGGCCATCGGTGTGGCCACCTGGGTGTTCTCACCGATCAAGTTCCAGGCAGACATGGGCCTGCTGCTGACCTTCATGTTCCTGTGGAATATGCTCGGCGCGCTGATGCTGGTACCGGCCATCGCCTGGCTGCTGCGTATTGATAACCTGGCGGCCAAGCCGGCTGCCGGTAACAGCGCTCCTGCTGAACCTGCTGAAAAGCAGATCAATGCCGCCGCCCAGTCTCCACGCGCTACCAAGCAAACGGAAACCGAGCCGGCTTGATTGCTTACGCAATAGCGTCGTAAAAAAAGTCGCAACAACAAAAAAGGGCAGCCAATTGGCTGCCCTTTTTTGTTGCCGAGGATCAGGTACCACAACCGCGGCTAAACGCCGCTATTTTCACTGTCTGGTTTTCGCTCAAATTCTTTCAACTTCTTGTGTATAGCGCAGGCGATGGAAAGCACAGCCACAATGGTTAGCACTTGCTCCCATCCAAGATATTCCACCGCTGCGTATGATCCGCGTATAAAACACACCACGCCGAGCAATACCCACCAACGCGAGACAAATCGCGGGGGACGCACTCTCGGCCTCGCCAGATCAAGCAAGTAGGGCATCCGCGCGGTCTCTTCCTCGAGAGCCAGGCGTTTGTCGAGCACATCTGGGGCAGTGGTACACGGCTCTACCGCTATGCTTCCAGGCCGCTCTATCTCGGTGTCGGGTGATTGGACGTGGAAGCGGCGCATACGCTCTTCGATGAATGTGCGCAGCTCCTGGAGTGCCTCACGCGACGGCAACGCCACGCTCATTCCATAGAGGCGAACTCGCATAAAATGCTTCTCCCCCAACGGCAGGAGCCAACTCTCGCCGAAATAACGACGACCGCAATATTCTTCATACACTTGCCAATGTCGCCCACACATTTCGCGTTGCCGCCAGTTGACCCCCTGCACCTCTTCACACTCACTCTCTTCATCGTCGAAGAGGTCCTGATGAACATCCTCACTATGCCCCTGTTCAGCAGCGGCACGCTTGGCCAGCGCATCCTGCGCAATATAGACCTCCGCCGCCCTGCGCAGGCTAGCAGGCTCACGCAAGTCACCGCAGTGGCCATTGCGATGCACCCAGATATCAAGAAACTGGCCGAGCTCGCTCGTCTCTTCGCAATGGACGAACCTGCGGCGCGCCAGAGACAGTGCATCAGAAATACCACTAGTGTCGCACTCAAGCTCGAGCGCTGCCCAAGCCGCGTCATTCAGAGACTCAGCGAGCACGGTACCCGTACGCGAATCATAGGCAGAATCGTAAAAAGCCAGAGCTTCCTCGCCACAGCAATTACTCACCGTGGGACAAAATGCCTGCACGTTGCGTTCGAACATCAGTCCACGACGAGGAACAGCAAAGCACAACTCATGGCCAAACAGATAACCCTTTTGCTTGATCCACGGCAGCCAACGAAAACGACTCATCCGATACGCTCCCGTGGCTCTTCGCGCATCGAAGGCAAGGGCGTACCAGGCGGTACACCAAAGCCAAAGCGGCCGATATTAAGATCCTTCCCGGTCTCACAGGATTCGAGCATTTTTCGGGCCATAGGGTAATCAATGTTACTGGGTGGAATCTTCGCCAGCTCGACGGCAAGATCACCGCGCTCTTCAGTCCCCATCATGTACTGGGCAGCCAGTGTGCTGAATTCCGGCGTGCCGGGATAATACGTATATGAAGGCTCTCCCGGCGTGATGGCACGGAGGAAAAAGACTATACCTGTCCCGGTAAGCCCGGAGCCCAGAGCGGCAAAGGCAGCTGCCACACCAACTCCCCACATGAAGTACGCGACGATTGCCGTCAACAGCAGCGCTAACCCCATCGCAATCACTGTCAAGGCGAAATCGATGTAACCCTCCTCGCAAGGGTAAATCGTTGCAAAACGAGTTGTCGGATCAAACTCCTCTCTCGTTCCGATGGCGTTATAGCGACGGTACCAGCGCGTGCAGAGCCGCAACAGGTATACCGATATCCAAAGGGTAAAAATTATGACTGCTACCTGAATGACGAGCAGGGCTGTGCCGCTCAGTTCGTTATGCCCTGCAACAACTAAAGTCCATGTAATAGAGACAAAGTCACGCAGGTTGAGATAGGCACCCAGTATGAGGAGTCCAATGAAAGACAGTGAGATAAGCGCACCGAGCAGACGTATGCCGATGTCGTAAAAAAATGCCGCCCGATTCACAACGGCACCATCATATGCGTATTAATGGAGTTCAAATGCGTTTTCCTTAACGCGTGGTTTCAATCCTTTCATCGCGCCTTATACGCGCTAATTAGGACGCCTGTTCCACGCTTATGGCGTCCTATAAGTGGCTGGGAACAATAAATATATTTTGCGAGTAAGTCCAATGCTCGGGTTACGGGAATCGACCGAAGGAAATCTCAAATGTAAACGGGCAGCAAACCGCTGAAGATTGCCTGTTACTGACAAAAAAATAGCGGCCCTCTCAGGGCCGCTATTTTTTCGCTTACGGAATCAGCGCACATTTTTTTCTTTCATGCACTTTTCTGTATTTATTTTTTCTGAACTTCCACTTTGTCCACTTTCTGGAAACCACGGGGCAGCTTGTTGCCGCGGCGACCGCGTTCTCCCTGGTAGTGCTCCAGCTCCGCGATCTTGATCTTGGTATGGCGCTTGCCAGCGTGGATCAACAGCTGGTCGTTGCCTTCCAGTACCGCGATACCGACGACAATTTCCTCGCGGCTGGCGGCGCGGGCGGAGGGGATATTGATGATCTTGTTGCCCTTGCCTTTTGCCAGCTCCGGCAACTCGGAAACCGGGAACACCAGCATGCGCCCTTCGCTGGTCACTGCGGCCAACAAAGCACCATCCGGGTTCTCGATCTCCTGCGGCGGCAGCACGCGGGCATTTTTCGGCAGTGACAACATCGCCTTACCCGCCTTGTTTCTGCTTTGCAGATCCGCGTACTTGGCGATAAAGCCGTAACCGGCATCCGAGGCCAGCAACACTTTCTGGTCGTCATTGCCCATCAGCAGGCCTTCGAAGGACGCACCGGAAGGCGGGTTGATACGGCCGGAAAGCGGCTCGCCCTGCCCCCGTGCTGACGGCAGTGAATGCGCGGCAATGGCATAGCTGCGCCCGGTGCTGTCGAGTAACAGCGCCGGCTGGTTGCTCTTGCCGCGGGCCGCGTACTTGAAGCTGTCGCCGGCCTTGTAGCTCAGCGAGGTCGGGTCGATATCGTGGCCCTTGGCCTGGCGAATCCAGCCCTTGTCCGACAGCACCACGGTAATCGGATCACTGGTCAGCAGGTCGGTTTCGCTGAACGCCTTGGCTTCTTCGCGGGTCACGATGGGCGAGCGGCGGTCATCACCGAACTCGTCGGCAGCTTCCAGCAGTTCTTTCTTGATCAGGGTCTTCAGGCGGCGCGCACTTTCCAGGGTCTGGGTAAGCATTTTGCGCTCTTTTTCCAGCTCGGCCTGCTCGCCGCGGATCTTCATTTCCTCGAGGCGCGCCAACTGGCGCAACTTGGTTTCGAGGACGTATTCCGCCTGCACGTCACTCAGTTCGAAGCGGCGCATCAACTCCTGCTTCGGCTCTTCGTGGGTGCGGATAATTTCGATCACTTCATCGATATTGAGGAACGCAACCAACAAACCGGCCAACAGGTGCAGGCGCTTCTCGACCTTGTCGAGGCGGAACTGCAGGCGACGGCGTGTGGTAACGGTACGGAAGCTCAGCCACTCGCCCAGGATTTTGTCCAGGGACTTCACCTGCGGGCGGCCGTCGATGCCGATCATGTTCAGGTTGACCCGATAGCTCTTTTCCAGGTCGGTGGTGGCGAACAGGTGGTTCATCACCTGATCCAGGTCCACGCGATTGGACTTGGGTACGATCACCAGGCGGGTGGGATTCTCGTGGTCGGATTCGTCACGCAGGTCCGCCACCATCGGCAGCTTCTTCGCCTGCATCTGCGCGGCGATCTGCTCCAGCACCTTGGAGCCACTGGCCTGGTAGGGCAGCGCGGTAATGACGATATCGCCATCTTCCCTGGTCCAAACCGCACGCATTTTTACCGAGCCCTTGCCGGTCTCGTACATCTTGTGCAGGTCCGCGCGCGGAGAAATGATCTCCGCCTCCGTAGGCATGTCCGGCCCCTGGATGAACTCACACAGCTCAGAAACCGTGGCCTTGGGGTTTTCCAGCAGGTGCACGGTGGCGTCAACAACCTCACGCAGGTTGTGCGGCGGGATGTCGGTGGCCATACCTACCGCAATGCCGGTGGTGCCGTTCAGCAGGATGTTCGGCACGCGCGCCGGCAGTACCGCCGGTTCGTCCATAGTGCCATCGAAGTTCGGCTGCCAGTCCACCGTGCCCTGCCCCAGTTCGGACAGCAGTACCTCGGAGTATTTGCCCATGCGCGATTCGGTATAACGCATGGCGGCGAAGGACTTGGGATCGTCCGGGGAGCCCCAGTTACCCTGGCCATCCACCAGCGGGTAGCGGTAACTGAAGGGCTGCGCCATCAATACCATCGCCTCGTACACGGCACTGTCGCCGTGCGGATGGTATTTACCAATCACGTCACCCACGGTACGGGCAGACTTCTTGTATTTGGCGGTGTTCTTCAGGCCCAGCTCGCTCATGGCGTAGACGATGCGGCGCTGCACCGGCTTGAGGCCATCGCCGATATTGGGCAGGGCACGGTCCAGGATTACGTACATGGAGTAGTCCAGGTACGCCTTCTCCGTGTATTCCGCCAGGTGCTGGCGTTCCGATGCTTCGTAGACAGAGGGCTCGGTCATACTGCGAGAGTCTCGTTATTTTGTTCGTAAAGAGGGGGACGATTATGGCGGCGAATGGCGGTCGGTTCAAAGTGGGGGAAGCAATCTCATGTAAGCGGCAGTCCATGAGGCCTTTTTCGTTCATTTTTCAGCCACCTGGCAAACGACGAGCGTCCTCTATCCGCCGCCATACTCTCGACCACCATATATGCTAACGTCTCCCGCACCCCGATAACATGACGCCAACCAACGGGAGACCTGTATGCCCGTGCTGTTCGCCTTCCTGCACCATCTCACTTTCATCACAATGATTGTGGTACTCACCATGCAACTGGTGTTGCTGGGTCAGCCGCTGTCGTTGCAGAGCGCGCGCAAGCTGCAAATTGTCGATCGGATCCTCGGACTATCCGCGGTTGCCCTGCTGGTGATCGGCTTTTTACGGGTGTTCCTGTTCGAGAAAGGCCCGGGCTATTACTTCCACAACGGCATATTTCACGCAAAGCTCACGCTGTTTCTCATCGCCGCGGTCCTCTCCATTGTTTGCTAACATGCGATTTAAAACCAACTTTGGTAATAATATCCAGAAGCTTAGGAAACAGGTTTTAAACTTACCCGTGCTGTGGTCTTATCATGATTGCGTTGTTTGCAAATTTCCCAGAATGAAAGGACCTGCATGAGCACTCACAGTTTCAATGAGTTAACCGCTCCCATCGACGGCCCTAACAAAGACCTCAACTTTGCCCTAAAAACCGGGAGTAAAAAGGTCTCAAGCGTGCTCACCAAGCTCACACAAAATGCTACCCAGTTGGCACCAAACGATGCATGCATCATCGTTATTCAGCTGTTGGTTTACACCGCACAGATCCATTTAGCTGACAAAAAGAGCAATCAACTACTCGCCACTATCGGCAAGTTTATCCTTAAAGCATGCCGTAACGAGTCAGTTGCCAATCTGGTGATTCAACAATGGCTCTATCGATTGTATGTAGTGGAATACACCAACCCAGCTCAATGCCAAGCCGCAGCCCAGTGGTTAATGCTATTTAACCAATCGGACGGATCTGCCAGTTCACCCGAGCCTTTACAAAAAGCATTCGACGCCGCACATGGCGCACTGAATGAAGTACAAAAAAAGATCGCCAACATCTGTCATGAGCAAAAAGTTTTTCAGGACAAGTCCGGTGAGCAATCAGGCTTTGCTCTGTTAGAGCTGTTTACCAACACCTGCTTTTATCATTCGAGCACTTGCCCACCTAACTATGAAAACTGGGTCATTGAGGCTGTTGAACACAATATCAATTTTGGTAATGGCCTTACGCTCGCTGTTCTGCAGCGCTCACAAAACCGTGCCAGGGTTGCGGCCAAACTAATCGATAAGTATGTGCGAGCGTCATCAGTGATTGACAATGTTGAATACAATCTAGGTGGAATGTCATGGGGGCTATTTTCCGATTTATTCGATATTGAAAGCTATAGCGCTAAGCAGGCAAACAATGTGGTCGATTGCATGGTTGAAAACAGTACCGCTAAACAATGGACAACAGAGCAAGCCATCTTTGCCAGCAAACATCTATTGGCAGTTAATGAAGTAGCGCAGTGCCGAAGGCTACTAACCAAATCAAAGGCAGCAAAAAAACTGGCAACACTTTTAGTTGAAATACATGGCGATGCACCAGCATTGCAGGTGTTAAAAGTCTTATTAGCTGGAAATACAAAGCCAAAATATAAACTGCCAACAGGTGGCGAAACACAGTTCAGCGATATTAACGTCAAACTAATCGTGCTGAACGAGTTAATGTACGTGCAACAATCACTCAAACCAGCCTTTGATATTCGCCAGTTTGCCAAAGAATATGATCACCGCGAAATTGCCGTTGCAGGCTACGATATTATTCCCGAAGCCCTAGCCTACATGCGCGGCATTCATATTCCACAGACACTGCTCAATTCAATAACTGAGATTAGCTACGATGCTTCGGATGAGATTTACGGTCAGCTCATGCCTTACTGGGATGGTGAAGACGATGACTTTAAGCCTACTTCGTTGGCTGATTTAGATAAGCTGCCGAACGTTAAGAGTATTGGTGGTTTGGATGAAGGACGTGAAGCATAATCATGATTGACCAAGCCGCTCGTACAAGACTATGTAAGCTAACAAGAGCACTCGCGGCAGGACATATAACTAACGACGAATTCGAGTACCAAATTCCAGAGACTAAAGATCGAGCGATTGCTGGCATTCCGATGCTTCGTAGACTGAGGGCTCGGTCATACTGCGAGAGTCTCGTTATTTTGTTCGTAAAGAGGGGGAGGATTATGGCGGCGAATGGCGGTCGGTTCAAAGCAATCTGATGTAAGTGGCAGCCCACGAGGCCTTTTTCGTTCATTATTCAGCCACCAGGAAAACTGCGAACGTCCTCTATCCACCGCCAGATATGCTAACGTCTCCCGCACGCCAACAACATGAACATGACTCCAACCAACCGGAGACCTGTATGCCCGCGCTGTTCGCCTTCCTGCACCATCTCACGTTCATCGCAATGATTGTGGTACTCACCATGCAACTGGTGTTGCTGGGTCAGCCGCTGTCGTTGCAGAGCGCGCGCAAGCTGCAAGTTGTCGATCGAATCCTCGGACTATCCGCGGTTGCCCTACTGGTGATCGGCTTTTTACGGGTGTTCCTGTTCGAGAAAGGCCCGGGCTATTACTTCCACAACGGCGCATTTCACGCAAAGCTCACGCTGTTTCTCATCGCCGCGATCCTCTCTATTTACCCCACCATTCAGTTCCTGCGCTGGGGCAAGGCCATAAAGCAACAAAAAATCCCACCGCTTGGTGACCGCAAGCGGCGCTGGATGCGCATCATCGTACATACTGAACTGACCGCCATCGTCGGCATGGCACTCTGCGCAGCGCTGATGGCGAAGGGCATTGGCCAACTCGGCTAGGCACGACACCCCTCACACAACAGGAACAGGTATTGGGGACACTGAAGCTATCCGGCGTAGCCGTCGGCACTCTGGAAAATATTGATCTGGAAGTTGCCCCGGGTGAAATCGTGTGCCTGTCCGGCCCCTCTGGCGGCGGCAAAAGCCGTCTGTTGCGTGCCATTGCCGACCTGGACCCCCACGGCGGCCAGGTGACCCTGGATGACATTAACCAGAGCGCCCTGCCCGCACATCTCTGGCGCGGTAAAGTGATGATGGTGCCGGCGGAAAGTGCCTGGTGGCACGACACAGTGGGGGAACACTTTCCCCAGTCGGTGGGAAATACACTGGCGCAAATAGGCCTGGATCCAGGCGCGAGTACCTGGCCTGTCACCCGTTTATCTTCCGGAGAAAAGCAGCGCCTGGCACTGGTGAGGGCCCTGTCTTACGAGCCCTCGGCCCTGCTACTGGACGAACCCACCGCAAACCTCGACAGGGACAGTACCGCCAAAGTGGAAGCCTGGCTGTGCGAAAGGATCCGCGCAGATAAACTGCCAACGATTTGGGTCGCGCACCACGAAGACCAGATTGCACGGGTCGCCAATCGCCACGTTCACATCACCGGCGCGGGTATTGAAGCGCTGGAGGTAGCAGGGTGAGTGTGATCGCCCTCTCCTGGTGGCAGCTGGCACTGGCGGCACTGCTGGTGATTGCGCTCGCCATCTGCACTTTCCTTGCGCGGCTGGACGTAGGCAAAACCCTGCTGATTGCGGCGGCGCGCACCGCGATCCAGCTCACACTGGTAGGGCTGGTACTGGAAGCGCTGTTCGCCGTTGGCAGCCTGCACTGGGTCGCATTGATGGGATTTGGCATGTTGCTGCTGGCCGGGCGCGAAGTGGTCGCCCGACAGAAATATCCCCTGCGCGGCGGCTGGAGTTTTGGCATCGGTACCCTGTCGATGTTTATCTCCGCGTTTGCCGTCACCGTACTCACACTGACCGCAGTGATCAGCCCCACGCCATGGTACACACCGCAATACGCTATCCCGCTGTTGGGCATGCTGCTCGGCAATACCATGACCGGCGTTGCCCTCGGCCTGGACCGGCTGACGGAGAGCGCACGCCGCTCCCGCGATATTATCGAGAACAGACTGATGCTCGGCGAAAGCTGGCAGCAGGCACTGGGGGATTTCCGCCGCGACGCCATGCGCGCGGGCCTGACTCCGATCATCAACGCCATGGCCGCCGCCGGCATTGTCTCATTGCCGGGCATGATGACCGGCCAGATACTCGCCGGCACACCTCCGGCGCTCGCGGTCAAATACCAGATACTGATTATGTTCACCATTGCCGCCGGTACCGGCTTTGGCACTTTTGCGGCAGTCGCGTTGTGTGCCAGGCGATTGTTTGACGGGCGCGAGCGATTGCGGCTGGACCGATTGCGCAGCACCTGAAGCAACAGCGTAACGTTATCAGTTCCTGAAAATAAAACGGGCCGCGGCATCAATGCGGCGGCCCGTATTTACGTTATGTAGCTACGTAAACTGACAGTAGTTTACTGACCGTCGACGATCAGCTATCCACAGACAATTCAGACATATCCATCACGTAACGGTGGGCAATATCTCCACGGCCCATGATCTCAAACGCTTCGTTGATCTGCTCCGGACGGATGATTTCACAGATCGGGTGGATATCGTGTTCGGCACAGAAATCCAGTACTTCCTGGGTTTCCTTGACACCACCGATCAGGGAACCGGCCACCCGGCGGCGGCCCATAATCATCGGCACGGTCATAAAGCCTTTCATCGGCCCCACCTGTCCCACAATCACCAGCGTGCCGTCTACATCCAGCAACGAGGCATACGGGGTCACGTCGTGCTCAACAGGCACGGTATCGATGATCAGATCCATGGACGCTGCCGCTTGGGCCATCGCCTCCGCATCGGTGGAGGCGAGAATGCCGCTGGCACCAATAGCTCTGGCCTCATCTTCTTTCTTGGTGGAGCGGCTCAGCACGGTTACTTCAGCGCCCATGGCCACCGCCAGTTTCACCGCCATATGGCCCAGGCCACCGAGGCCAATCACCCCTACCCGACTGCCTTTACCGATGTTCCAGGTGCGCAGCGGCGAGAAGGTCGTGATACCGGCACACAGGATCGGGGCAGCGCGCGACAGGTCCAGCGCTTCAGGGATACGCAGCACGAACTCTTCTCGCACCACAATATGCTTGGAGTAGCCGCCCTGGGTAATCTCGCCGGTGATGCGATCCGGGGCGCCATAGGTGGGCGTCATGCCATTGCGACAGAACTGCTCTTCACCATGATCGCACTGGTCGCACGCCTGACAGCTGTCGACCATACAACCAACACCCACCTGGTCACCCACTTGATACCGGGTGACCTCCGGACCAACTTCGAGTACGCGGCCAATGATTTCGTGGCCCGGTACCAGGGGGTAAGGCTGCGGGCCCCAGTCGCCATTGACCGTATGCAGGTCAGAGTGACAGACACCGCTGTACAGGATTTCAATAGCCACATCGTTTGCCCGCAAGGCACGACGTTCGAAATGGAATGGCGCCATTTCCGCGTCGGATGAATAAGCCGCATAACCAACCGTTTTCATGGAGACTCCTTACACAATGCCTCAGACAAATCTGGAAACAGACAACGGGATCACCGTCGTCTCTGTAATGCGGCCATTGTAAGGAGCTGGCACATGGGTTGGCCTACCCGATCCTTGCTATTGATTGCCTGATTCTCTGAGAACTCGTGATTTAAGGTGAACGCTGTCATCGAAGCGTGAAATTAAACGCCGAGATAACAGTGGAATGGGCAGTCAGTTCAGCTTTGCAGATGGTTGTCACGCACGTAATTGATCAGCCCGCCGGCAACCACTGTGGCCACTTCGTCGTCACTCATATTGTGTGTGAGTTCGAGGGATTTACCCGCACCGGTGATGGCCGTCACCACGTGGCCATTCTGCAGTTGGCTGGGAAGATCGCTGAAAGACAGCGTATCGTCCTGGTTCAGTTGACCCAGGTCATCGGCGTTTTTAAACAGCAGCGGCACTACGCCGAAGTTGATCAGGTTGCGCCGGTGAATACGGGCCATGGAGACCGCAATAACCGCGCGTACACCGAGATAGCGCGGAGCAATGGCCGCATGCTCGCGGCTGGAGCCCTGGCCGAAGTTTTCGCCACCGATCACAAAACTGTCGCCACCGTGCTGTGTCGCACGCTGGTAAAAGGTCTCGTCGATTCGGGAGTAGGTGTAGTGGCTGATTGCCGGGATATTGGAGCGCAGCGGCAGAATATCCGTACCGGCAGGAAGGATCTCATCCGTGGAAACATTGTCGCCGGCCTTGAGCAGGATGGGGCCGGAGAGTTTTTCCGGCAACGCTTCGAACTCCGGCAGCGGCTGGATATTCGGGCCTTTTTCCAGTTCTACTGCAACCGGGATTTCCTGTGGTGCCAACAGCAGCGGGCGCATATCCCGCAGTGACTCCGGTTCGCGGAACGCGGGATAGTCCATATCCATAGCCCGGGGGTCGGTAATTTTTCCATAAATCGCGCTGGCGGTGGCTGTTTCCGGGCTACACAGATAGACCTGATCTTCCTTGGTACCGGAGCGGCCGGGGAAATTGCGCGGTACCGTGCGCAGGCTGATGCGCCCACTGGCTGGCGCCTGGCCCATGCCGATGCAGCCATTGCAGCCGGTCTGGTGCAGGCGCGCGCCAGCCTCCAGTAAACGGTTGAGGTCGCCACTGCTGCTCAATGCTTCGAGCACCTGACGGCTGCTTGGATTGATATCGAGAGAGATTTCCTCGGGGACCTCGCGCCCTTCCACCATTTTTGCGGGAATAACAAAATCCCGCAGACCCGGATTGGCAGAGGAACCAATATAGCACTGGTATATCGGCCTGCCCTCAACCTCTCGCACCTTCACCACATTCCCGGGACTGGAAGGGCAGGCAATCATCGGTTCAATCTTCGACAGGTCGAGATTATCCAGTGCGTCATAATGTGCGTTTGCATCGGCGTGCAGTGCGACAAAGTCTTGTTCACGCCCCTGCTGTCTCAAAAATTCCCGCACCGTTTCATCCGCGGGAAATACGCTGGCGGTTGCACCCATTTCCTGTCCCATATTGGCAATGACGTGGCGATCCATTGCACTGAGGTTGGCCAGACCCGCACCATAATATTCAAATATTTTGTTGACTCCGCCTTTTACATCGTAACGGCGCAGCATTTCCAGAATCACATCTTTGGCACTTACCCACGGCGATAACTTTCCAGTGACTTCCACGCCGATGATTTGCGGCATGGTCAGCGAGAACGGCAGGCCGGCCATCGCCAGTGCTACCTGCAACCCACCGGCTCCCATGGCCAGCATCCCCAGTGAGCCACCGGCGCAGGTGTGGCTGTCGGAGCCGAGTAATGTCTTGCCCGGAATTCCGAAGCAGGCCATGTGTACCGCATGGCTGATGCCGTTACCAGGACGGGAAAACCACAGCCCCCACTTGCGGCAGGCGCTGCGTAGAAACAGGTGATCGTCGGCATTCTTGAAATCGGCCTGAATCAGGTTGTGATCTACATATTGTGCCGAGAGCTCGGTTTTTACCTTTGGCAGGCCCAGCGCCTCGAACTCCAGCATTACCATGGTACCGGTAGCGTCCTGGGCGAGGGTCTGGTCGATCTTGAGCGTCACTTCTTTCCCGGGCTGCATAACGCCACTCACCAGGTGCTGTTCAATCAGCTTGTGTGCGAGATTCTTGCCCATGGATTGCCTCCCTTGTCAGTTGGAAATTTCCACCCGCGGCTCGTCAAAATCAGTGCCGATGTAATCCGGCGCGCACTGGATAAAGTCCTGCGCGTCGAGACCGGCCTCAATCAGGTATTTCTGCACTTCCCTGCCCCGCTGCAGCGCCAGGTCGATCAACTCGTCGCGAATTTCCTTGGGTGGATTGCGCAGAAATTCGCGGCTGGCATCCCGACTGCCACCGTGCCTGGCCAGCTCCTCCGGGAAACGCACACGCATATCGCGCACGGTAGCAACGCCGCAGATACCCGGTCGTGCCTTCGGGTTGTCGCGCATCAATGCGACATTTGCGGTGAGTTCAGCCCTGGCCTGCGTATCCAGCTCGTTACTGCCGGGCCGGAACAGAATCGGTTCAAACTCTACCGAACGGAAGCGCGCCCAGGCGAGTTTGGCCAGGCTGTAGAATCCTACTGGAGTAAAATAGGCGAACAGTGCTTCCAGAATCGCACGCTGCAGCAGGTCGCTGAATATGTAGCTGAAATTGAAATCCGGATCGAACAGGTCGCCAGTTACCGGCATTTTGAACTTAACATCCCCATCGCCATCTTTTAACAGGGCCAGCGCCAGACTCAACGGAATAATGCTGCGTTCGACATTTAACTGATCGGTGTCTCGAACGCGACGCACTTTGATCTTGTTGAGGATCATATTGGCTTCGGCGTTCACATCATTGCTTTTAACGCCAAGGTCCAGCGTGGCATCCAGCTGCCCCTGCAGAATTTTGTATCCCAGTAGCTTTGCCATATAGGGCGTGGCCGGGATCAGATTCGCAGCCACCACGTAGCCCAGCAGGCAGGCATCCCAGCGACTATCGGATTTCAGGTCAATTGTGCCCGCCAGTTGCACGTCACCAATATTGCCCGGGCGCGCATTCAGCAGTACCAGTGCCGGCGGGTCACTGGCGTGACTGCTGACATTACGCAGCAGGATATTGATGTGCTGGAGCGGTAAATGTGCGGATTGCTCGTGATAGTCATCCAGCCACAAGAAGTGTCCTTCATCGACGACGGCTTCGCGGATGCGATAGTGAAAACGATTGGCTTCACGGCTTAAATCACCACGGCGGTAGCGTGGCCGCGCGTTCGGCTCATCATCACGCAGAAATTCCCAGGCACCGTAATCACCCGAACGTCCGCGCGCGACAATACTGCGGGGGCGTACCAGTTCAATGGTATCGATCTCCAGCTGTTTTGCTGCCGTGTCAAACTGGAATTGATTGAGCTGTAATCGCTCAAATTCCGAGTTCCACTGCCGTTTGCTGAACTCCTGCGCGTTTTCCCGGCGGCGCAGCAGTTTACCGTAGCTCATATCCAGCGAGGCAAAACTCACGCGATTCTTCATCACCTGAAACTGCGACAGATAAGATTGCGATACCTCTAGAAAGCCGCTGCCTTCAATATTGTCCACAAACAGTTCAAACAACTGCACCTGTGCAAGCGCCAGTACGCGCTCGTCAAAACGATAGCTGCCCGAAGTTTCAGCGACGGCCAGTTTCAGACAGTGGTTGATCCTGGAAAAATACCCTTCAGGAAGGCAGCCGTGGACATTTTGCAGCTGCAGGTTTTGTACCTGTAACTGCCTGCCGCCAGCCGCAAACAGTTCGGCATGTAACTGCGCAACCTTCAGTAGCTCAACCGGTTGGCCTTGCACGGCCGTGTCGCTCACCCGCAGCCCTTCGATACGGATATTTCGTAATTGGCGCTCCCCGGAAAGAAGGGGGGCGAGGTCCAGCTGGCGTTGGTTATCCATGGTTACGCGCTCGAACTCAACACAGGGCGACACCATTTTTTTCCCGAGCCTGAAGCCAGACAGGCAACCGCTGATGTGTTTTACCTCTCCCGCCTCGACAGTAAATCGGTTGCGCCCCACCGCCAGACTCTCAACCCCCAGGCTGCCCACTGCAAAGCGCTTCCGTCCATCCTGTGTTCCCACAAGGCCTTCAACTTCAAGACGGCCGCTGGTTTGTACGACAGGACCCAACTGCAGTTGCTGCCTGCCCGGCAGACCGAGGCGCGCCAGCTGTGCACACAGGCGCCCACCACTACCGGCCTGTGCAGCAGTTGCTGGCAGGCAACCGGAAAAACTGTTCGCATTGAGATCCGTGACGTCGAGTGTACGCCCGCCCCGCCACCGCAACGCCTGCCAGGAGAGATGTTCCAGGCTTGCCTGAGTTTCCTTGCCAGTACGGGTGCGCAGAGCCAGCCCCTTCACTTGCGCGGGCCCAAGGTCAACAATCGGTATACCCTGGTCGCGGTCCGGGGTGTGGGTACCGCGCCCGAACGCAATCAGGTTGTCGCCTGACAAACGAATATCGCCGCCGGCCAGACAGGTGCCCCACTGGCGCACATTTTTGTCCGCGGCTGAACGCGGGAGCCATGCGCCTGGCAGACAGCCATCCAGCGCGGCCATGCTCAACCCCTGCAGGTTGAGCTGTACCGGACCGAGTTCCTGTTGTGCCATGCCTACACGGTCCACACCCAGTTCGACGATTTCCAGCTGTTTGGCGCTGCCGGTAGCCGATTGCAGCGCGATACGCGCCACATCCAGGCCGTGCCCGCGGGAACGCAGGTTTTCTGCGATGGCGCAGCGGGGCAAGGCACCGGGGTTCTCACTCTGTGGCCAGCACACCTCCAGTTCCGCCGCCTGGAGGTTCAGCATCTGCCAGTCTGCACGCGCGCCCTGCAGCCGGGGCAACTGCAATTTAAGTTGCAGGCTTTCCAGTTTATTGACGTGCGCGGTGTAGTCTTTCGCTCCGCCAGTCAGGTCAAACTGCTCCACCATAAGATTGTTGAAATCTGTACTGAAACGCTCACGGTTGTAGTCGAGCTCAAAGCGCTCTCCGGTTTGCAGCGTGGCCGCGGTGACACAGCGTTCCGGGACCAGGCAAAAATGCGCGCGCTTAAGAGCAAACTCCGGCAAGCGCACTTTGGCCTGCACAGGGCTGGAGGCAAACGTCAGTTCGGCACTGGGTACCGCAAGGCCCTCCACACCGAGCAACTCATCTCCGGAGGCCGTGGATACACGCGCGCGCTCCAGACTGAGCTCTGCGGCATCGAAATGAAAATGTCGTTTTATTTCCGCGCGTGACGGATGGTCATTCATTGCCATCACGATATTAAGCGGCTGCTGCTGGCGCAGGTTGGCAACGCTGAAGCACTCAGGGGTTCTGCTGCGGTCCCGGTCACGATAAATAAGCCGCCCCCAGCTACCGGGAAGACAGCCATCGACCAACAGCAGCGACAGTGATTGCAGTTCACCCTCGGTGATCGAGGTCGCAGTGCCTGCAGAAACGATGTCTTCCACCCCAATTCCTTGAGTGCCGGCGATATCCTGTGACAGGGGCTCGGACAGCAGCCCCTTCTCTGCGGTTTCTTCGCCGCTGTCTTCGTCGTCGGCCATGCCATCTGAAAACCAGGCGCCGAAATCGGACAGACTGAGGGGTTCGTTGCCGTCTCCCTCACTGTGATGCGTTCGAAACAGGCCGTTGCCAACCAGTAATTCTCGCAGCAGTAATCCTTGCTGCTGTTTTGGATCCGCCGTGAGCTGATCGGCAAGCAGCAGGTTATCGACGCGCAGCTCCCCCAGAATCACATGGGGATCACTGCCGGTTTGTACGGCAAAGTTACCGTCGCCTTTCAAATTGTTTACCCGGGCACAGAGATCACCATCACGGTTTGAGTCTTTCACCCTCGGGGCTTTCACGTTCTGGTTTTCCACCTTCGGCAACCAGCGGCCCGGTACACAGCCGTCAACACGCAGCAGGCTGAAATCCTGCAGTTGCTGCGCAGCCTCCGCCGGGCCAATAGCCGCACGTGCCCAGTGCAGCTTTTGCAGGTCAAAGGTTTTTTTGCGTGGCGTCTTTCCCGAGGTCCGTCGCGGCAACAACTGCAGACGGGTCAGGTGCAGGGGGCCGCTATCCAGCCCCCACGCGCCCGGTTTGGTTTTTTGTGGAAAACGCAGCGCCAGGGAATCCGGCACTTGCAACTGTGACAGCTGCACGCACTGATCCGGGCTCTGCCACAGTTGGCCGGGGATACAGCCGGCGACGCCATCGAGAGAAAGCCTCTGTAATTCCAGCAGCCGTTCGCGACCGCCATAGGCCAGGTCTGCAATGCGCAGCTGGTTGGCAGTGACCGGATTTTCCGCCACTTTGGGTGCGGCACGATCGAGCAGACTGCCCTGCGAAAGTACCGCCTCCCGCGTTGCAAAGCGAAACCCGTCCGCCCAGGTAAATGCGGTCGGTTGAGGCAGGCGCAAGCTGCCGGCGCGGATGCAATAGTGTTGTTCCCGATTGCGCCAGCGGCTCGGGCACCAGGAAAAACCGCTGCTGCCACCGCTGCGCCAGGTCAGTTTTTTCTCAGCACGCAGATAATCGAAACTGTTCAGGGCAATGGTTTCCGCATGCCAGTTGGGTAGCGCGCGGTTAGCAAAACGCAGACGCACTTCCTGCCCGCTGACCCGGCGCCAGGCCACTTCGGCATTGCGGCCAAACGCAAAATTCATCGGCCCTTTTACTTCCAGACGGCGTGCACTACCGCAGTGTCCGATCAGCCGTGTCAGTCCCGGTACCGCATCCGCCCAGCGCTGTGGCGGGCAGCCAGCGAATTTACGCACAAAGCCATCATCCGCAGTAAAGCGGTTGCCCGGACGCTCGAACAGGCCGTCTTCGAGTTTCAGCAATACCAGCGCCAGCGTCGGGTCTTCAGCCCGCCCTCTGGCCATATTGCCTTCGCCAATACCCGGCCCGGTAGCGGCGCTATCGGCGGGCGTTTTTTCATCCCACGCCAGCAAATTTTGCAGAGTGAGGTCATCGGCACCAATGGAAAACTGCAGCGGTTCGTCGCCAGTGCGTTTGGCAGCGACAAAAAAATCCTGTAATTCGAGTTCGTCAATTCGGGCGCAACTGGCACTGGGCCACAGGGGCTTATGCTGATAGCAGACGACTCCTCTGCGCACTTTCGCCGCCGCCAGTTCCACGCGCCAGTTCTTGTCTTTTTTCGGCCCCTCCTCCATGCGCCAGCCACCGATCTCCCAGACACGGCCGCGCTTACCGGGCTCGGATTCCAGATCAAAGTGGACGTCTTCAAGTTCGACGAGTTTTACGCCGACTTTCCCGCGCAGTAGCGACCACCAGCTAAGCCCGAGTGTCGCTTCCTGTGCTCTGAATCCGCGACCGTACTGGTTGCGTACTTCCACACCACGCAGGTCTGCACGCAACCGGGGCAGTGACAGATCAATGTGCTCAACAGCCGCTTCAAGCCCGCGCTCATGCAACCAGCGCTGGATGGCCCCCGGCAGCCAGCTGGCGACAAAAAGGTTTAGCGCGCCGATCAACAACAACAGGAAAACCAGCAGCCACAGCAGGCGGCGCAGTCCCTTTATTTGTGCAGCGGAGGCGGTGGCAACGGACATCCAGACTCGACGCTATGAATTGTGCGCAAGCGCACATGGTGATAAGCGAAATGCAAACCTGGCGATCAATTCTGTTGATCCGCAGTCTAATGACGACACGGACAAACCAGGTTTTCAGTTATTGATGCTCAATAAGTAAAGACCAGCGCGCGTCGAGCCCGGCGCAGCATGCGCCAGCATTGCATCTTTTTCAGTCAGTATTGTTTTCGTCGTGTGCATTTTCGGCGCGCCATGTTGCGAAAGCGCATAGAGTCACCGTGCTAAATTCCGAAGCGCCATTACACTGTATATATTTCGACCAGACCGAACATTACCTGAGCGTTGTCGTGACTCTCTTGACAGAGTCCCTAGCGGTGAAAGATTTATGCAGGAGCATTCCCAATATCAGGACATCGTCCTGATTGGCGGCGGCCACAGCCACGCCATCGTGTTACAAAAATGGGCGGAGAATCCCTTACCCGGCGCACGATTGACTCTGGTTTCCCCGCTGATTCAGAGCGCCTACTCCGACATGCTGCCGGGAATGATTGCCGGCCATTACCGTTACAACGATATCCAGATTGATCTTCCCCGGCTGTGCCGGGCGGCTGGAGCCCGATTCATTCACGCCTGCGCGCATCAGATAAATCTCGCCGATCGCACGGTCTCGCTGCTCGGCCGACCCGACCTGCCATTTGACCTCTTGTCACTCGATGTCGGGGCAACCCCCAACCGGAACATTCCCGGTTCAGAGCTCGCAATCCCGATCAAGCCCATCAGCCATTTCCACCGTTACTGGCAGCAGCTCAAGCAACAGATTCACACCAACCATCAACCGTTCAAGCTCGGTGTGGTCGGAGGGGGAGCAAGTGGATGTGAACTCGCCATGGCCATGGCGTGGGCGCTGGAAGAGCAGGTATACAGCGGGCGGGTCGAGCTCCACGTGCTGCAGGCCGGACAGAAAATACCGCAAGACTACCCGCTGCTGGCAAGAAGCCTGGTGGCGCGCGAATTTGCACGGCTCAAGGTTCTGGCCCACCGCAACTGGCGGGTGTCAGAAATTACCCCTCACGGCGTGCACAGCGACGAGGGACAGTTTTTGGCGCTGGACAAAGTTGTACTGTGTACCGAGGCATCTGCGCCACCATGGCTGACGGAGTCCGAGCTCGTACTGGACGACAGCGGATTCCTGCTCACGGATGACTGCCTGCGTGCACAGGGCCAGCGCCATATATTCGCCTCCGGTGATGTAGCGTCCATCCACTCCAACCCGGCAGCCAAGTCCAGCGCCACCGCACTGCAGCAGGGGCGCGTGCTGTATCACAACCTGCGCGCCACGCTGCTGAACCGGCCGCTCAAACATTTTCGCCCGACGCGCGCCGCGCTCAGCGTGCTTTCCTGTGGTAACCGCCGCGCCATTGCCACGCACAGTGGCCTGGCAACCGTCGGTCGCCTGATATGGCTTGCCAAAGATTATTCCAACCGTGAGTTTGTACGCCGAATCAACGCCCAGGCCTCAACGCCAGCGCCAGTCAATTCCTGGCCGGACTTTTTACGCGGCAGCGCGCTGCGGCCCGGCCAACGGATCATTTCCCGCCGCCTGGCGATGGCGACCAATCAGCCGCTGGCCAGCGGTGCGAATGAATCGCTACCGCCCACCGCAACGCCGCTGAATGTTCCCGCAGGGAAATCGCTCATACAGCACTCACAACAATTGCGCGCGCCGGTTAGCGACCCCTGGCTGTTCGGGCGGCTGGCGGCACTGCATACACTTTCCCCCCTGTTTGCGGCGCAGGCACAACCGATCAACGCCCAGGCGCTGGTCACCCTGCCGCAGGGCGCACCTGAAATTGCCCGGCGGGATCTGCGGCAGTTGCTCGACGGCGCACAAAAAGAGCTTGATCGCTATCATTGCGCGCTCAGCGGTGGCAACAACAGTGAGGGCACCAGCCTGCAGCTGGGGTTGATCATCAACGCGCTTGCCGACCGGCAAGCGGTACCGGACGCCACGGGTGCACGGGCGGGTGATTGCCTGATCCTGAGCAAGCCCATTGGTAATGGCGCCCTGCTCGCTGCCGACGCTCAGGGACGCGGACGAGCCCGCTGGCTGCAACCAGCGCTGGACGCCATGCTGCAAAGCAATGCTCCCTCCGCCGAGGTATTTGCGAACCACAAAGCTTCCGCCGTAACCACCGTTGCAAACCTGGGACTGCTGGGCCATTTACTCGAAATCCTGCAGTGGCGACAAAGCATACGCAGCGACGAGCAGGGACACTCCCGTTTGCTCGGAGCCAGCCTGTTTGCCGATGCGCTTCCCCTGCTGCCCGGCGCGAGCTACTGCGCGGAAAAAGGGTTCCAGGCCACCTCTTACCGCGACAACGCGCGCGCGTTTGGCGCACTGCAAAATCCCGCGGCCTGGCAAGCAGATACCTATCTTCCGTTGCTTGCCGACCCTCAATTCTGCGGTGGCCTGCTGGCCACTGTACCGGCGGAATCTACCGATGCCTGCATCACGGCACTGCACGCAGCCGGCAGCTACCACGCCGCGGTTATCGGTTTTATCGATGAGCTACCCGTGGGCGGCGATCAATTCCATTGCGCACCACAGCCTGTGCATCTTGCACGCAATGGCGACTGGAAAAAAATGGCAGAGCGCTATTCCGAGCTGGTGCCATAAACGGACCAAGCCCGGTAATTGTCGCGGGAAAGTTCATTACAACCGAAACCAAAAACTCGTTGCGAAATTTTCGGTCCCCCGTGATACTGCTCGGTAATACACACGCAGTGTCAAACCCTACATTAAAAAATCTCCACTGCTGCAAGGTCTTCACAGAGACCGCTGCCCCGACGGGCGCGTAGAGAGCCAATTATTTTTTTGCTCTACAGGAAATCTCTGTCATGAAGAAAATTGTTATTGTCGGCGGTGGTGCCGGGGGCCTTCAATTGGCCACCAGCCTCGGGCGTTACTTTTCATTCACACCGTTCCTGCATCGCCGCCGCAGCGCTCCCGCCGCCCAGGTCACCCTGGTAGACAAAAACCGCACCCATATCTGGAAACCTCTGCTACACCAGGTGGCCACCGGCGCGCTCGACTCCAGCCTCGATGCCCTCAATTACCAGGTACATGCCCGCAGCAATGGTTTCAGTTTTGAACTGGGCTGTTTGCAGGGACTCGACCGCGAAGCCCGCACTATTGAACTGGCACCGGTATGTGATGATACCGGCCAGGAATTGGTGCCTGCACGCTCGATTGAATATGACATCCTGGTGTTTTCCCTGGGCAGCCAGAGTAATGATTTCAACACGCCTGGCGTGCGCGAACACTGCCAGTTTCTTGACAGTGCGGAGCAGGCGCAACGCTTTCATCGCAAGCTGCTCGACCAGTTCCTGCAACTGGAAAATCGCGTCGCCGACAAGGTTCATATCGCGATTGTCGGCGGCGGTGCTACCGGCGTGGAACTGGCGGCGGAGCTGGTGGATGCCGCGCACGAAATGGGGCACTACGGCCGAATAGCCAATGGCGATCTGAACGTCACCCTGATCGAAGCAGGCCCGCACTTACTGCCCGCCCTGCCACCGCGGCTGGGCAACAGTTCCGAGAAAGAACTCACCCGTCTCGGTGTTCGCGTGCTGACCGGCACCGCGGTGGCCGAGGCCAGCAGCCGCGGTTTTGTCACAGCCGAGGGCGAAACCATCACCGCCGCAGTGCGGGTCTGGGCCGCGGGCGTCAAAGCGCCAGACTTCCTGAGAGACCTGCCCGGACTCGAACTGAACCGGGCCAATCAGATCGAGGTCGAGGCAACCCTGCAGAGCAGGCAGGCCCCGCACATTTTCGCCCTGGGTGACTGCGCCGGCTGTATTGACGGTGCCGGAGTCAAAGTCCCACCCCGTGCCCAGGCCGCCCAGCAGATGGCAAAAACAGCGCGGGACAACCTGATCGCACTGGTTGAAACCGCAGACGCTCAGTTAAAACCCTTTGTATACCGGGATCGCGGCTCGCTGGTGTCACTGTCGAAATTCGATGCGGTGGGAAGCCTGATGGGAGGGCTGGTGAAGGGCAGTCTGACGATTGAAGGGCGGCTCGCCGGCATTGCCTACCGCTCGCTGTACCGCATGCATCTGGCCGCCCTTCACGGCTGGCCAAAAGCCATGCTGCTATACCTGGTAGGTCACGCTAATCGCTTTGTAAAACCGCGCCTTAAAATGCACTGAGTTTTTTCAGTTTTTATTTGATTGCCTGCTTCAGAGCCCGCATTGCGGGCTCTATGTACAAATTAACAATCAGTTCTGTGCTGCAACGGCCGGTATGCATACCAACGTATCACCAATATATTGCAGGGTCGCGCAGGGCACACCGGCATCCACTACTGCAACCGACTCCGTGCGATAGAAATCGATCAGGAAACGCAATCCATCATCGATCTCGCGATATACCCAGCGCTGCATAACAGGGGTATTGGAAACCTCGCTGCTGCCATCCGTATCGGTCAGGCGCGTCAGCGGTTCAGCAAAGTCACCATAGGTACGCCGCTCCAGGAAGCTGCGCTGTACCGCACCGGATGCATTGCGCAACACGCTCTCGAGGCGCAACAACTGGCCACGCTCGTTATAGCTATATTCGCTAATGTCAGTGCTATCGGCATTTTCATCGCCGTTATCGTCATACTGGATTTCCAGGCGTTCGAGAAGATCTTCATCATCGTAGCGGAAATCGAATTCCTGCCGGGATTCCACACTGCCATCGGCGAACTTGTCCCGCTCCCACGTTTCTTTCACCAGTAAATCGCGATTGTTGTACGTGCGACGAATAATCAGCTCACTATCAACAACACCATCTGCGTTGTCGTCCGAGCTCTGGACCTCGCGGGCCAGCCGCTGCTTGTTGTCGTATTCATAGCGAGTTTCCGTACGCGTATCGACCACTCCATCTGCCGCTGTTCGGGTACCATCCAGAGTATCGATCACGCGAGTCAGCAGTCCGTCAGAGGAATAGCGGAGCTCAAACCGGCGGCGCTGCTCTACCCGACCGTCACCATCGGTGTCGATTTCCTGCTCGCTGTCACGCAACAAGCCATCGTCATCGTAACGGCTGTCGACCTGTTCGATTTCATCGAGAATGCCGTTTAACCCGTCGTCACGCTCAAGGCGATAGCGGGTCTGGTTTCCGCCCTTGTCGTACTGGTAATCGATTTCAACCAGCTCATCCACGGCCTGTGTGCCGTTTTCTATTTCGGCGCGCTGTAAAAGTCCTGCCTCATCGAAAAAGCGTGAACGCCGGTAAATATCATCGAGGCGGTCGTCGCCATTGGTTTCGCGTTCTATTTCCAGCGAAACTTCGCGGCCGAGTTCGTCATAACGGAGGCGAACCCATTGATTCCAGTCATCGGCACTATTGGGGCTTTCATAACGGCGGATGATTTCAGGCAGGTCGAGATCGTTATAGCGGGTTTCAATTTCTTCCTCGATGCTACCGTTGTTTCCCGAATCGATGGTCTCCAGTACCGGCTGGTGCGCAGGCACCACGATTCCAAGCGCATCGTAAACAAACAGCAGGGGTACTGCGCTTGCCACTTCATAGTCGATATCGAATTCGGTACGGATGGCACGCAGGGCATCGGTCGCGCGGCGCTCGGGAAACAGAAACAGGTTATGCTCGAAATCAATCTGGTAATCCGCCAGATCGGTGTCCCAGCCGGTCAGGTCCAGCCCATTGTCCGGATTAACGTCGCGGTCGAGTGTGACCAGCAGCGTCGCCATATTGGCAACACGATCGAGAGCACCCACCCGTTCGCGATCTTGCAGTGCAGCCCGCAACTGGGCCTCGTCTGCCAGAGGCTCGCTACCCACCAGGTCAAACAGGTTCAGTGCCTCGGCGCCGGCAGCGGACCCCAGGATAACGCCCCCGAGGGAAAACTCCACGTCTTCACCATCCCGGTAGCGGAAAGTACCGCTGTTATCGAGCAGGCCGGAAAAGCTCGGCGCTGTGTAGCGCAGCCCCTCAATTGTTCCCGCGTTAAATATCCCCTCCTGTTCAGCACCACTGCCGCCACCGGAGCTACCGCCACTGGAGCTGCTTGAACTGCTGGAGCTCCCCGAATCAGAGTCGGTAAATGCGCCATCGAGATTACACCCTGCAAGCAGAGAAACCGCCAGGGCGAGCCAGTAGGGGCGCAACCTCCTGGTGGAGGTATTCCTGAAAATCGGGTGCACGGTATCTCCTTATCGTTGTACGAGCTTTCCGTAATCTAGTGCAGGAAGGTTTTGCAAAGCATAAATGAAAACACTGTTCGGATGAACGTCGCCTTAATAAATACCGAATGGAACCATGTGACGGCGTGGGGAAATTACGAGGCACTTAATCTCCCCTCAAATAAAAACGGCCCCAAAGGGGCCGTTTTCGCATTACGGGTATTTAACCCGGAATCTGGTAATTCACTGTGTGTGAACGATCAGATTTTCCAGCTTTGCACTTTTTCCAGTCCGTGCTCGGCAACCCACTGGTTCAGCTGCTTTGGATTGCGCTTTTTCTTTTCGATGGTGGCATTGGTATACGGATTGCGGTAGTGACCGGTTTCCAGCTTGGGCTCAGCGGGCTTGCTGCTGGCGACACGACCTTTACCACGGCGGGGAGATTCACCTTCGCGCTTCAGGTGACGGGCCACGCGCGCCTTGAGGGTACGGATGAACTCCGGAGCTTCTTCGCTATCCAGCTGTCCTACCAGCCACTCAACGATCTGCTCACCGCGCGCCACGTAGAGTTCTTCCTCATCCATTTCGTATTCAGCTGCCATGTTGACCAACGCCTTGTCGAACGCGATCACACCCTGCTTTTTACGCTCAGCCGCAGCCATTTGCTGTTGCAGCTCTTCAATTTTTGCCTGGTGTTCTGCAATCTGCTGTTCGATCTGGTCGAATTCCTGAAACATATTCTTTGAGCCTCGATTCAATTAAAACGTATTCGTTCTGATAGTGTTATAACGGCGATAGTCACCGTGGGATTTCTGCCGACCTGCAAAGACAGCCCGGCGGTAATTCTGTAGTCAACCAGGAATACCGGATACGAATGGCCGCGATCAAACAGAATATCTGTTCAATAAAACACGAACCCGTCTCGATACGGCTATTACGTCTATAGAGTATTTATATAGATGCATCCAACGCATAAAGCCACTGCAATAAGCTGTACTTGCAAACCTACTGGCAGTCCTGCTGGCCCTTACTGAAACGCTGCAATAATCCTGATTGTGTTCTACGCAGAAATAATCCTGTTGGATCAACGGTTTATTCCACATTGATTAGCTGGCAACCCGTTTATCCCACATCTAATCACCGGGACCGGTATCGATATGAGGTTGCCTGAGTATTCATCGCTGTTATCGGTTCATACCATACAGTTTATAACATACACCGCTTGCCGGCGCCCAGATATGGTAATGACGCGCATAATAACGATTCATTTTCAAATAGCAACTGGATATCCGATAAATGGAATGATCTTTTCCAAAGAGTCTCCGCACACGCTTTTCTTCCCGAATGCGGACCCGGATATAGGCAGTTAATGCGAAATAGCGCAATGCCGGATTTCGGTTGCTATCCTATCCTTGGTGCAGCGATCTGCGAGCCCCCATAACGCGCTTTGGCCACACACGAGCCATTCACGAATAGCTACGGAATAGTCAGACCATGTCCAAGCAGCGAGATATCCACCACATGCCGACGCTGGCGGCACTGATGACCCCTTTTCCCTACCATATCGAACTGGATGCCACGATCGAGGAAGCCCAGGCCCTGATGAGTGAACACGGCGTTCACCACCTGCCGGTCACCCGCGATGGTGACCTGGAAACCATTATTTCCCAAAGTGATATCGAACGCGCCACGTCCCCCGGACACCGCCTCGAAGAACAACAACTGTATGTACGCGACCTGTGCGCCCGCCGCCCCTATTTTGCAGACATGCATGACCCACTGGACAAAATCCTGCTGGCCATGGCGGATACCGGTATCGGTTCGGTTCTGGTGATGCGCGAAGGGGAATTGGCCGGCATCATCACGATTACCGACGTATTGCGCTTTTGCAGTAAATACCTCAATGAGGTTACCCAGCCGGTGGACGATTCAGTCGCCTGAGCGGGAAAATGCGCGCCGGCGCTTATAGCGGCCAAATCCACAGCAACATCGGTACCGCGACCGCGATAACCAGGAGTTCCATGGGCAGCCCCATGGGCCAGTAATCGCCGAACTTGAAACCACCGGGCCCGAGAATAAGGGTGTTATTCTGGTGACCTACCGGTGTCAGGAAGGCACAGGAAGCGCCGATCGCCACGGCCATCAGGAAGCTGTCAGGGTTTACTTGCAGCTGCGCGGCAGCGCTGATCGCTATGGCACACATTACCGCGGCCGTGGCGGCATTATTCATGAAATCCGACAGGGTCATGGTGACCACGAGAATAAGTACCAGCGCGACCACCGGATTGCCCTGGGCAATGTATTCAAGCATCGACTTCGCCACTACATCGGCAGCGCCCGTTGAATCCATCACGCCGGCCACCGCAATCAGTGCACCCAGCAAGACAATGACCGATCCGTCGATGGATTCGTATACGTTCCGCAGCGGAATGACTTTCATCACCATAAACGCCAGAGCACAGGTGGCAAAAGAAATCGCCGCCGGCAACAAACCGAATGCCGCACCCGCCACAGCCAGCCCCATGGCCACCAGCGCCACATAGGCCTTTTCTTTATTGGGAATGGAGATATCCCGCTGCGCCAGCGGTACGCAGTGCTGCTCGACGGCGAAACTGTTGAGGTTTTCCTCAGTGCCGATCATCAACAGCGCATCACCGGCCAGCAGTGGTGTGGAACGCAACCGCTTCACCGAGCGGCGCCCCTGGCGGGACAGGGCCAGCAGGTTGATTTCATAACGGCCGGCAAGGCGCAGGTTTTCCGCCGTGCGCCCCACCAGAAAAGAATCCGGCATCACCACCAGCTCGCGCAGTACCATTTCCTGCCGGTCGCGCCCGCGCTTTTCCTCCGGCTCTTTCTTCTCTTCCCGCTTTTCGCTGCGTTTTTCCTCTTTGGGTTCAGCACTTTCGCCAGAGTCGCCCAACTGTGCGAGTGAGTTTTCCGCCGCCTCAACCTGCGCACTGACCAGCCCCTCGGAAGGCACCGCTTCCTCCACAGGCTTGTCCTTGCGTTTATCTTCGTTGTCGCCGTTTTTTTCTTCCTTGTCTTCACCGTTTTCCGGATCCGCGGCCAGCGTCAGCCCCAGGTTGGAAAGCACCGCCGACAGGGATTCAGGTTCCGCTTCGATGATCAGGATATCGCCGGCGCGCACCCGCAACCCCGGCATCGCAGTGGAAACCCGCGCATTCTTGTACACTAGGCCGATAATCTGCGCGTCTTCCTCGCCAATCATCCTGACCAGCTCAGCCAGGGTTTTGCCGATCGCCGCGCTTTTTTCCTTGACCAGCGCCTCGGTCAGATAGGTACCCGTATCAAAGGTGGCAGCGCCAGCCTGGGTACGTGCCGGCACCAGGCGCCAGCCGATCAGCGCCACAAACAGAATGCCGACAATTGCTACCACCACCCCCACCGGAGTGAAATCAAACATGCCATAACTGCCGGCCCCGGCGCTGGCGCGAAACCCGGATACGATCAAATTGGGTGGTGTGCCGATCAGTGTGGTCATGCCCCCGAGGATGGTGCCGAACGACAGCGGCATCAGTACCTTGCCCGGCGGCAGTGAATAGCGGTCCGCAAGGTCTGTGGCAACCGGCATCAGCAGCGCCATAGCGCCGACATTGTTCATAAAGCCCGACATGCCTGCGCCCAGCGCAGTGAGCGCGCCGATCGCCAGTGTCACGCCTCCGCGCTTGGGTACGACTTTTTGTGCGAGCGCGTCCATAGCGCCGGTATTCTGTAAACCGCGACTGATAATAAGCACCGCGGCAACCGTCACTACCGCCGGGTGACCAAAGCCACTGAATGCCTCAGACGGCTTGATCAGGCCGGCAAACACGCATGCCAGCAGCGAGGCCAGCGCGACCAGGTCGTGACGCCAGGGGCCCCAGATAAACAGCCCGATGGTGACGGCGAGAATCAGCAGTATCGCAATCTGATCGAGTGTCATGGGTGGGTGAGATTCCTGGCTCCCGGGTAGCCGGCAGGCAAAAACCCGCCGCCGCACTTTTAAACATAGTGGATATGCGGCGCGCCGGGTGGGCAGGAAAAAGGAAAGTACAAATCGGCAGGGAAGCGCCGGAGTCAGGCACTCTGGCGGAACAGGTCGCGCTACTGGTTGACCAGCTGCAGCCGGCGCAGGCCAAAGCGCCGTGCCAGCAACCAGTCGCGCACACGGCGCGGCAGCCAGCGCGCCATCCACGGCAGCAGTTTACTTTTGTTGCCGTAGCGCAGAATCGGGCGCGGCCGCTTGCGCAGTAGTTCACCCGCCAGGCGTTTCGCCAGGTCCTTGGCCAGGGTCGCATTTTGCTGGGACTCGAGCGCGCGGGCGCGTACCTCTTCCTCATTGCGCTTGTACCAGGAATCCGGCGCCAGGATCCCGCGCAGCGAGGTTTCCGCATGGCGCCCAAACTCGGAAGCAATGGCCCCGGGCTGGACAGTGACCACACGAATACCGAACGGTCGCAGCTCCAGGCGCAGTACATCGGACAGGCTGTGCAGCGCCGCCTTGGAAGCGCAATAGGCACCGGAAAACGGCGTCGCCAATACCCCGGAGACGGAGCCGATATTGCAGATTACCCCGCGACCGCGGGATTTCAGCAGCGGCGCGCAGGCCCGCGCCAGCGCCATGGGCGCATACACATTGGTCTGGAACTGAGCCTCCAGCGAGCGGGTATCCAGCTCCAGCAGTGGTCCCATCTGCCCGTAGCCCGCATTGTTAACGAGGATATCCAGGCGACCGTAAGCGGTTTTGATAGCGTGAACCACGCGGCTGATATCCGCCTGGGAATTCACATCCAGCGCCTCGGTGGCTATCCCCAGGTCTGCCAGTTCCTGCAGGCTTTCCGCACGGCGCGCGGTGGCAATAACGATGGTGCCGCGCCGGTGCAGCGCCAGCGCCAGCTCGCGGCCAATACCACTGGAACATCCGGTAATCAGCGCCACCCGGTCGGGCACCACATAGCCGCGCCCGATCTGCGCGAGGCTCTCGGCGGCAAAGGTATGGTCAGAGGGACGGAATCGATTGGCGGGGGGCTTGCTCACGGTAACTGCTCCAGTACTGCGCTTACTCAGCGGTGGGCGCGGCGGCCCGAGTTTCGGTCAGTTGGAAATGGGGGTTTTCAATCAACCCGAAAATATTGCCCCAGGGATCCAGAAAACTGGCCATCAGGATCCCCTCACCCACGTCGACGATTTCGCTGTGCTGGCGTGCACCTAGGCCATTCAGGCGCTCGACCTGGGCACTGATGCTCTCCACCCCCCAGTACGCCACCACACCATCGGCGCGGCTGGTCACATTGCGGGCGTCCGGGTCCAGCCCGAGCTCAAAACCGCCAACGTTGAAGCCGACGTAGCACTCGCTATCGAAATAGGGTTCCTGCTCCAACAGCGCGATATACCACGCCTTGGCTTCGGCAATATTACTGACACCGTAAATCACGGTGCGCAGTCCCAAAAACTGACTCACTCTCAGACCTCCGCTTGGAGCAATATTTCCAGCACTGTCGCCGGCTTATTTTTGTCTGCGAACTGAGCAGGGTTACTGCAGCTCCTGCTCCAGTTGCTCAAGGAGGTCCAGAGGTTCGATCTCCTCGCCTTCCAATTCGTCATTCCAGTTGATACCGACCAGCAGCAGGTCTTCATGCATACCTTCCAGCCAGTCGTCCATAAATTCTTCGAGGTCTACTGCCACCACCTTGTAGTCGGCCCAGTCGTCGGCGATATGCGCTTCGGCAAATTCGCGCTGGGACCAGAACGGCATGACATCCACATCCTCATGGCGCTCGGACTCACACAGGGCAAAGCCCTCCTCGCCTTCAAGTGCCCACACACACCCCTGCTCTGCAGCTTCCGGCAGGAAGCGTTCGCAGTTTTCCTCAAAATCTTCTCCGAGTGGTTCGATATCCATACAGGCTTGCCTTGAAAGTAATTTCCGGAGTTTACGCCAGATTGGCTAAAAGAAGTAGAAACCTGCGCTGAGAGGCTCTGAATTGACGAGCAGATTGCAGTTGGGAAGTCTTATGACACTCGGAGCCCGAGCTTCGTCTCATTTTCAGCGCTTTTAGCGCGACGAAGTGCAAATCTCCAAATTGAAGCCAGAGTGCTGGGGAATTGCTTTTGGAACTGTCGCAAACAGGGATGTTTGCGACAGAGCGTACAGGGATGTATTTACAGGGGGGCGCCTAGCTCGGTTCCAAAAGCAATTCCCCAGTGCTCTGGCGCCACTGCGCCAGCTTCAAGCCACTGCCGCAAAACCACAGGGCTTAAAGCTGCAACCGATGCCCATTTTCTTTAAGCCAGCGCCGCAACTGTTTGTAGTCCGGGCAGAGCGTGCCGACAAGATCCCAAAAGGCGCGGCTGTGATTGTGGTGTTGCAGGTGACACACCTCGTGGATCACCAGGTAATCCACCACCGGTTCCGGCGCCAGGCATACCAGCCAGTTGTACTGCAACTCGCCGCGCAGGGTACAGTGCCCCCACTTACTCCTGGTGCGGCGCACCTTCACACTGGCAAATTCGAGCCCCAGCAAACCGGCAAAATAGCGGGATTTTTCCGTGAGCAGCGCCAGCGCCTCGCGCTGGTACAGCTTCTGCAAAGCCGCCTGCACCTGCGCCTCATCGGGCTCGCGGGTGCGGCAATAAAGCTGGATATAACCGCCATCGATGCGGCTATCTGCCGCGCGGGCAGCACGGTCCAGTTCCAGTGGTTTACCAAGCCACGGGAAACGTGCACCGAAGGCAAAATGATGATCGGGGACCTGCGACTGGCGCTGGACGGAACGCTTTAGCTGCTCGCGCACCCACTGGATATTCTCGCGCAGGAACTGGTGACCGTGACGCTCCGCGCAACGCTGCGGAATACGCACTTCCACGCCCTTTTCCGCCACCACCAAACCCAACCGCTTGCGGCGCGAGGAGCGCAGCAGGCGGTAGGTCACTTCTTCAAAGGTATGCAGATCCCCGCGCACTGGATGGCCGGGGATTATTGGGCGGGTACTGGCACGACGGCCATGGTGATGCGGGAGATACAGCTCAGTTTGCCGTTGGGCGCGTGGATGCGGATTTCCCACACTTGGCTGGTGCGGCCGATATGTACCACCGAGGCCTTGCCGGTTACCGTGCCCTCTGGAACCGGGCGCAGGTGGTTGGCATTGATCTCCTGGCCGACGCAATAGAACTTGCTGGTATCGACTACCAGGTTGGCCGCAACCGACCCCAGCGTCTCCGCCAGCACCACGCTGGCCCCGCCGTGCAGGATGCCAAACGGCTGGCGCGTGCGCTCATCCACCGGCATGGTGCCAACCAGGTAATCGTCACCGATCTCGGTCATCTGCATGCCGATAAAACCGGGCATACAGCCTTGCAGGTCCCGATTGATCTCTTCAAGGGTGGGTTCGCCGTGCCAAACCGACATTGGAATACCTCTCTGCTAACAACAGGAAATTGGATACGGGAATATCAGTAAAACAGTCCCGGATTGAAAGCACCAAACCCGCCAAAGCGCATCATCTCACCTTCCAGATGCCGCATTTCCCGGCGCAGGCTGCGGCGCTGGTTGCGCAGTGCACGCGCCTCTTCTTTGGTTTCCGCCTCTTCCAGCGCGGCCGTTACCCGGTGGTATTCCCGCTCCGCTTCGTAATAGCTCCGCTCCAGGGCCGCATACTGCTGCTCCGCCTGGTAGACCGCCAGCCCCTGCTGGTAGTTGGCCAGGAACAGGTCCGCGGTCGGGCCGGTGCACACGCCTTCGTAATCGCGGCCATTGCGGCCCTGCACAAAGCCGTTTTCCGGAGTGCAATACTTCTCGATGCCCTCCTCGTGGCCGCGCATCCAGGCTTCGGTATCCGTACGCACGCCATATTCGTGGCACTTCTGCGCAATCTTGTACACCGTGGCCTGGCTGCGACCGCGGGTACCGTCTTCAATACCGCGCTCGTACCAGAGGCCAGCCTGGCACTCGTTTTCCGAAATTACCGCACAACCGCTGCCCAGCCCGATCCCTGCCAACAGCGCCGTCGCGCCGAAAAGTTTCCAGATTTTCATGTGTTGTTCTCGCCGGTATTCCGGTCTTATTACATTGGACGGCCTGTGAACCGGGGCTGAACCAAAATGCGAATCCGGTCTCAACCGAAACGCTTGTCCGCCACAAAGGGATTGGTTGCCCGCTCCTGGCCAAACGTGGACATGGGACCGTGGCCGGGAATAAAGCGCACGTCATCGCCCAGCGGCCAGAGCTTTTTGGTAATGGAATCGATCAGCGCCTGATGGTTGCTCATGGGGAAGTCGGTGCGGCCGATGGAGCCGGCAAACAGCACATCGCCCACCAGGGCGAGATTTGACGGGCGGTGGAAGAAAATCACATGGCCCGGCGTGTGCCCGGGGCAGTGCACCACTTCCAGCACCTCATCGCCCACGGTTACCGTGTCGCCATCTTCCAGCCAGCGGTCCGGGGTGAAGGTTTCCACCGGCGGGAAGCCGTAGGCCTGCGCCTGCGCGACGATTTTTTCGATCCAGAACTGGTCTTCTTTCTGCGGACCTTCCACCGGCAATTGCAGCTGGCGCGACAGCGGTGCGGTACCGCCCACGTGGTCCAGGTGGCCGTGGGTGAGCAGGATCTTTTCCAGCTTCAGGTTGCGCTCTGCCACCGCGGCGAGGATCCGGTCGATATCGCCACCCGGGTCGACCACGGCCGCGCGCAGGCTGTCATCGCACCACAGCAGGGTGCAATTTTGCTGGAAGGGAGTCACGGGAACCGAGTGAAATTGCAGAGCCATGAGACCACCTGTTGAAAGTTCGCCGGCGATTATAACCGCCGCCGTCGCCGCACCCCAAAAGTGGTCTTCAGATCGCCGCCGCGGTCGCTTTCTGCAATGGGCTGGTGCGGCGCGCCTGGGTCTTTTTCAGCAGCTCGCGCAGGTCTTCCAGCAGGTTGCGCTGCACCAGGTCGCTCTGCCAGTAGCCATCGTGCGCCACCAGCTGCGGCCCCCAGCTCGCCGCTGACCAGTCTGCCAGCGGGCGGGTTTCGTAGTCGCGATACACCGCTTGGTTATAGGAAGGACTCAACGGCTTCAGCGGCCAGCCGAACAGGTCGTCCGGGTGGTAGAAGTTTTTCCAGCGGAAGCTGTAACCGCGGGTATCCGAGGTCACCGCCTGGATCTGGTCGCGGGGCATGCCCGCCGTCCACAGCGGATTACTCGCGCCCAAGGTGTACCAGTGCGCCATGGTTTTGCCGCGCAGGAACAGGTCTTTGGCGGAACCCTTGTGCACACCCTTGGGGCCGCCGTCGCGCCACACGCCGTGGTTGATACTCGGGCGCTGGGCATCCCAGAGGTAATTGGAGAGGATGCTGCAACCCACCGAATGGCTCAGCAGGATCACCGGGGCGGTATCGCCCGCGGCTTTGGCGGCGCGCTCAAACGTCTGGTAAATTGCCTGCTGGGTCTTGTCGTAGTTGCCGCCGCGCTGGTCGATATCCGCCAGCTGCGCCGCGGCTTCCCCCAGCCCGTAGAGCATAAACTTGCGCGCGCGCAGGTAGTCCATGTCGCGCTTCTGCATGGCCTCAAATACCCGCTCGAAATTGGATTGCAGGTGCCCCTGACAGAGGATGGTGTCGGCGTGAATACGAGACCAGTCGTCCCCCAGGGCAGACGCCAGTGATTCGAACAGTGGCTCGGCAAAACTCTCGTCCACTGCGCCCATCCCCGGTGCCGCCAGTATTACCAGATCGGCCATGTTCGCTCCCTGTATTTTTCTTATTTGATGCGATTGCGATTCCGGAGTTTGCCCGCGCATCGCCTTATGCTGAATTTTGTGGCCCCGTTCATACAACGGACGGGACCTCGCGCACCACAAGCGTGAAAAGCTACCACTGCACGGTCACAATGGGAAGAATCGCGCCAAACCGGCCAGTTCCGGGCAGATGAATAATTTTTTTGCACTTTTTACCCGCCAGCGGGAACTTAACCGCCAGAGCCCCCTCCAAGTAAACAGATTCCCTTGGATCGCGTTGAATTTGTAACCCCCATCGTAATACTGCCTAGAGCCGACCTCGCGTCGGCTTTTTTTTGCCTGCCCGCCGCGCCCCACACTCTCAAAGAATCCATAAAGTGATAAAAAGCGCACTTTATAACCACAAACAATCATAAAGTCCGATTTATGGCACTTAATAAAAACACTTAACAAAGTCCAAAAACAGGAACATAATCGAGCATAATTTGCTCAACATCCCCAAACCGGGACTTTATGGACTACACCAGCAAATCCCCTGCCAGTATCGCGGAAACCCTGGGGCAACGCCTGAAGCAGGCGCGCCTGAACCTCGACCTCACCCAACTGGAAGTGGCCGAGCGCGCGGGCGTGAGCCGCAAGGCGGTGCTCAATGCAGAAAAGGGCCAGGCCCAGCTGGAAGCGCTGGTCGCCATACTCCAGGCCCTCGACCTCACCACCCAGCTGGACAACTTCCTGCCCCCGCAGCCCCCCTCCCCGATCCAGCTGGCCAAATTGCAAGGCAAACAGCGCCAGCGAGCCTCCGGCCAGCGCGGCCAACACGACGGGGGAGAAGATGGGGAAGACGATGAAGAACAACAGGAGGAACCGGCATGGTAATGGAAGTCATCAGTGTGCATTACCAGGGGGAGACCGCCGGCGCTGTCAGCTTTGATACCGACACCGGCATCGGCGCCTTTGAATACACCCCCGCGTTTATCGACACCGGTATCGAACTCTCGCCCCTCAAAATGCCCCTGGGCAAACGCATCTACTCCTTCCCCCAGCTCAGCTTTGACACCTACCGCGGCCTCCCCGGCATGATCGCCGACTCCCTGCCAGACGACTTCGGCAACGCGGTACTCAACGCGTGGATGGCCGCCCAGGGCAAACAGCCCGCAGACATCACCCCACTGCAACGGCTGCAATACACCGGCAAGCGCGGCATGGGCGCACTGGAATACGCCCCCGCCACCCGCCTCAAAAACCTCAACGCCTCGCAGCATATTGCCATCAACGAACTGGTGGCCATTGCCCAGGAGGTGCTCGACAGCCGCGCCGGCTTCAGCGTGAACCTGGGGCCAAACGGCAACGACGAGCGCGCCCCCCACCCGGAAGAAATGCTCGCCCTGCTCTCCGTGGGCATGAGCGCCGGCGGCGCCCGCCCCAAAGCCGTGCTGGCATTCAACCGCGACTTCACCGAAGTGCGCTCCGGGCAGACCGACGTGCCCGAAGGCTTCACCCACTACCTGATGAAGTTCGATGGGGTGAGCGAGCACAACAAAAACAAACAGACCTTCGGCGACCCCATGGGCTTCGGTGCCATGGAATATGTGTACCACCGCATGGCCGAAGCCTGCGGCATCCACATGATGCCCTGCCACCTGCTCACCGAAGGCAACCGCCGGCACTTCATCACCGAGCGCTTTGATCGCCGCGGCAACGACAAGATCCATATCCAGACCCTCAACGGCCTCGCCCACGTGGACTACAAAGCTCCCGGCTCGTTTTCCTACGGCGAACTCTTCGCCGTGGCACGGCAACTGAAACTCAGTGCAAAAGAAGCCGAACAACTGCTGATCCGCATGGTGTTCAACATCGTCGCCCGCAACCACGACGACCATGCAAAAAACTTCGCCTTCCAGCTCAACAACAAAACCTGGCAACTGTCCCCCGCCTACGACCTCGCCTACAGCTACAAACCCGGCAGCCAGTGGGTGAACAGCCACTGGATGAGCCTGAACGGCAAACGGGACAACTTTACCCGCGAGGATATCTACAGCCTGGAAAAAATCAGCCCGCTATTCAGCCGCAGGAAGATCGACGGTATTGTGGATAACGTGGTGGAGCAGGTATCGCGCTGGCGAGATTTAGCGATTGAGTATGAGGTGCCGATTTCGCTGGTTGAGGAGATTGAGGGGAATCTAAGGTTGGGGCTGTGAGTGCCCAGAACACACACCAAGGAAGGTGAAATCTGCGCCGAAAACTGGCGTAAAACTGATTTCCATATTTAGGCATAATGGCTATATGTAGCCATTTTTATCCAGATATAGGCAGAATGCCTATATCTGGAGCTATTGAATAAACTGTTAAGTTCATATGAGTATCGAAGACATTTCAATACCGATAGACGGCGTAAATTGGCAGGCTTGCTTGCAGCACTGGTCATGGATTTTGAAGAAGTGCCCAGAGTTTAATATCTTGCTCGCAACAAAGTTCGGTGAAATTTTCGTCACTACAAGCGATGGAGCTGTCTGGTTCCTAAGTACTTCAAACGGAAGCTTTGAAAGGATTGCGGAATCTCAAGATCAACTAGTTGAAATCCTAAAACACCAAGAAAGTTATGATTACTACTTTATGCCGCAGGTGCTTGCAGTATTAGAGGATTCGTTGGGGCCTCTTGAGAGCGGCTACTGCTATGGGTTCCATGTGCCAATGGTCTTTGTAGAAAGCTCACTTGATCCAAGTAATTTCAAAATAATACGCATAGAAAATTACCTTGCAGGTTTGGGAGATATGCTTGGCAAGTTACAGGGTGTCCCAAATGGCCTAGAGGTGACCTTCAAAGCCGTGGATTAACTTAACAAGCAGCGGCAGAGCGACAGCCAACGCTACGCACCTTTTTTGTTACTAGCTGGCGCTCAAACATTAACACAAAATGCGCTCCGCGCTGGCTGCGCCTGCGCTGGGCGTTAAAAGTCAGAACCATGAACAAGCTTATTACCGCAGTCATACTTCTAACTATCAGTCTCTCAAGCTATTCCAGCGAAGAGCCTGAGGAGCGCTTAGTCTTCATAGGATCTCAAATTAATTTCAATGAATTCGACCCCAACGAAGAAAGCGACGGATGTGATGATGTGGTCGTAGATACGAGCAATGGTGAAGAGGGCTTAATGGAGTGCATCACAATCAGTTTGGATGCCGCATTTAAAGCTACATACTCCATTTCAAAGGTTGTGGAAGGCTCATACCTTGGGGATTCTATATCCTTCGAAGTTTACGATCATTACGGAACACCGGAGTTCTCAAAGTACGATGTTGCCATGATCTACCTAGAGAAATATGACGGCAAGTGGTATCACGAAAAGTACACTTGGAATAAAGTTTACGAAACCGTGGATGGCCAATATGCCGACTGCTCTCTTGATTACGTTAATGAGCACTTATACGAACCCGGCCTTCTTAAACCTGTCAAGTTTAAGAAAGTCGTGAACTTTGACATAAGGCACTACAACAGCACACTTAAAAATAGCTTCAAGTCAGCCCCAGCCTTTCTATCAAAAGGTAATCTTGTAACATGCCAGAAAGGTATCTACGCAAAGGATTTACTGGCTCTTGAGCGGGGATAAGGAGCTTTTAACAAACCAATGCAGCTGACAGCCAACACTCCGCTTACTTTGTGTTGCTCGCTGTGCTCACAAATTAACACAAAGTAAGCTCCATGCCGGCTGCAGCTGATTGGGGCGTTAAATTATGAAGCCAAAAACCGCACTTATCGCTAGCATTTTTATGCTTTCTGGCTGTGTCACCACAGTAACCTGGGATGGAGTTACTCCCTCAAAGAGCTACAAAATTACTTTTAAAGATCAAGATGCAAATCCTGTTTCCGGAGTAAGTGCTAGTTGCAACGGAAATGGAGTATGGCCAAGTGAGAAAATTGCCCAAGAAATAAATGAAGCTCACGAAAAATCCGACCCAACTGGATTGTTAAAGTTATCACACATTGGGTACGAAATGAGCGGGACCTATAAGGAGTTCGGGCCATTCACTTGGGGTGGCAATGAGTATTGGAAGGTGTATTGCACATTCATACATCGCGGTTCAATTATCGAGTCCGGGGAGCTGGCCAAGTTCAATCAGCCAGTAGAGATCACGGTGCCAAAACTAATTTAACAAAGCAATGCAGCCGACGTCTTACTTTGTGCACTTTTTGCACGGTCGCTGCGCTCCCATTTTTGGCAAAAAGCACACAAAGTAAGCCGCGGCTGATTGCGGCGTTAAGCAACCTATGAAAATGAGCCACGAAGAATACGTCGAGAAAAAACGCAAGAGGGCCGCAGAAGTTGCGAGCGGAATGCTCGATGGTTCTATTCATTATCTTGAGGGAGCAATAGAGTTGTCTTCACTTAGGTTTGAGGTCGACTTGCCTGAAGACGATAAAGATTTTCTTGCTTTTACTGGGGTTGCTTCGGAAATCGATCATTTGCCAATTGGTGAGACGAGGCAATATTGGTCAAAAGAAGCCCTCGAACGGCATGAGCCAGAAGTTCAGGAATCTATTAAGTGGGCAAAGGATTTCTCTTTGTCAGAATGCAAATCTATCGTGGCAAGGTTCAATGCTTAACAATGCGAGGCATTTCGTTCCGGCCCTGCGGGCCTCCACCGGACAGCTTACTTTGTGCTCTTTATGCGCAAGTCGCTTCGCTCCTATTTTCGCGCATAAAGCGCCCAAAGCAAGCTGCCGCTGCTCGCGGCGTTAAGTGATGATGACGATAAATTACCTCCTACTAATATTGCTTATCTCTTGCTCGTCTTCGGCGTACGCGCTCTCTATTTCATGTCCGCATGTGTATGATGAAACTAGCGAAGTCGCTCCAAAGGAAATCTTTAGTGTCATTCACGTTGGGGCTGAGCACAACACTATTGATTTAGAGGTAAGTGTTAAAAATAAATACAAAGGATTGGGATTCAAGAGTATTGGGGTTAGAAGAAAGGAAAACGAAAGCTATACGTTTGCTGCCATGCTTGAAACGGTAGAAGAAGAAGGCTCACGTAAGGCGTATTTATTGTCCGTCAGGTCTTCAGATTTGAAATTGTATGACTTTGTTGTTGTATACAGTCGTGGTGATGATGCGTGTTCTAAAGATGAAACCAGGTACCAATTCCCGCTTCTCACTTAACAAGCGCAAGCAAAGGGACGGCCAACGCTGTGCATATTTTGTGCGGTCGCTGCGCTCCAAAGTTTGCACAAAACATGCACAGCATTGTCCGCCCCTGTTGCGGGCGTTATCTACTTTTAAGAAATGAATATTTATAAGGTTGTTTTTTGGCTGCTTCTTTTTTGGGTTTTAGCAACAATCGCCCTTCGAATTTATTGGTTTAAAAAAGAACGCTACGGTTACGCCAGCTGGTTTTTTGAATGGCTCCTTGCTTGTTTTTCATGCGCTGGCGTGTACGTTGTTGCATTCAATCAACCCTTGCTTAAGCAAACGTTTTGGTGGTTCGTATTGCTCGTTGTTGTAGTATCGAGTGTCTACAGGCTGCAAAGCCAACGTTTCAAACAACAAGTGGAGCAACTTTCGTTAAAGCAATTTCTGTTCATAAAAATGTTAATGGCGCTTTTCACATTACCAGTTGCTATTATTCTATTTATAAATGCAAGCAACTATACTGGCGTATGGGGCACGTAGATAACAAGCGCAAGCAGTTTGCTCCGGCCCTTCGGGCCTCCGCGGGACGCCCAATCCTATACACATTTTGTGCGGGTCGCTGCGCTCCCATTTTCGCACAAAATGCGCATAGCATTGGTCGCCCCTGTTGCGGGCGTTCTGGCTGTAGAAAAACTCTAAAAACCTAGCATTTTTTGATAAAGTTGAGGGATCCAAACCGAGAATCCCTCCATGCCCAACTTCAAGCCCTACAATTACAGCCAGGATGCGATGGTTGTAATCAACTTCGAAGAGCAGCTTCAGCCAAATACCTTCGAATACACGCTCCATCACCTGATTGATAACTACATTAACCTGTCTGCTTTCCACGACAAGTACAAAAATGACGCGGGTGGACGCTCGGCATACGACCCAGCGATTCTTTTGAAAGTAATACTGTTTGCCTATTCCAAGGGGATTACTTCTAGCCGTGAGATCCAATGGCAGTGCGAACACAATATTATTTTCAAGGCATTATCGTGCGACAGCGTGCCTCACTTCACCAGCATCGCTAGCTTCGTGAGTAGCTATCCCGACGCC
>NZ_JAIVKK010000009.1 GCF_020524005.1 Microbulbifer aggregans
TCGATACCCAGTGTTGTAATAGCCATTGTGGCTCCTCCTATCCGCAAGTGTTTGTGTGGTAACTTCACTTTGGCACATTGCGATGCCGTCGGGGTAGGGGGAGTCCATAACATTCGTTACGTGATGGTAGCTAAGAATTGAAAATTGTATTTCTACCAGGAATGGATGGAACGGGGTTGCTCTTCAAAGAGTTAATTCTGAATATCCCGAAAGAAATAGACCGAGAAGTTGTTTGCCTTAATGAAATACAGGGCGTGAGCTACCGTCAGCAAGCTGAGCAGATTGCCGAAACAATTGGATCGTCAAGCGTTGTAGTTGTCGCTGAATCATATTCCGGAAGAATTGCGTATGAATTATGCAATATCCTAGGCGGCAGAGTTTCGAAGGTAGTTTTTATCGCTAGCTTTGTTTCCTGCCCCGGAAGGCTCGCAAAGCTTGCTGCCGTCTTGCCGGAGTATTTTCTTATGCCTAATCTGTTTCCAAACTGGCTTATGAGAATGCTATGTTTTGACGGCCGTGGTAGCAGGGCGCTAATGGACCAAGTTCGCCAAGCTATTGCACAGGTCGGGCCAGGCGCTTTAAAGCAGCGTCTATTGAATATTGCTGAACTTGATGAGCCAAAAGGTCATCAATCAACTGCAGCCGTGTATATCCGGCCAACAAATGATCGCTTGGTTGCATATGATGCAATCAAAGTTTTGGGTAATATTTATCCCCAGTTAAGTATCGAATCTGTGGAAGGCGGACACTTCATTGCACAAACGGCCCCCGAATCATGTGCGAGAGTCATAGTCCGTGCCACAACCACGTAACAAGGTGCTGCAGGGGACGTCTTACTTTATGCACCTTTTGCGCAGTCGCTGCGCTCCTATTTTCGCGCAAAAGGCGCATAAAGTAAGCCGTCCCTGAGCACGGCGTTATGTGTCAGTAGAGATATGGAAATCGAAGAGCATTTAATAAGTTACAAGCAGAGCATTAAAGTTGTTGGGTGGGGGCTGGTGGGCCTTTCAATATTCTTTTCCCTATCCAATAAATCAATAAACCCAGGGAATTTCGGAGAGTTCTGGTTTACGTTCTGTGTCATTAATGGCGCCTCCCTTTTGTGGTTGCTACTAGCCTTAGTAAGGCCAGGCTTTCGGAGAAGATCCGTAATTTCTGTCTTTACGCCCTTTTTAGGTGGTACCGTTATTTGGTTTGGCCTACTAGCTATCATATTTATCGGAGCAAACACATAACAAGCGGCTGTTATCGCCCCTTCGGGGCTGGGACGGCCTTTCCGCTGCTTTGCAGCTACAAGCCCGCCCCAAAGCCGGGCGTTATGGTGCCGGTCGGTAAAAATTAGTGTTTGTGTTGCTGGTATTTCTGCGCATTGTTTTGGGAATCCAGTACTCGGCTTTTTGCCAGTCACATTCAAGCAGTTTCGTTCCTAGAGCGTTCGCTTGGATTCATTAGAGGAGGGCACTCCGCTGCAGTATTGTGGAGTGCCAATAAGATATAAATAGGTTGGGGAAAGTGCGGTATTCTTTCCTCGTTTTTAAGGAGCTTCGGCGCATTCTGTGCATGTAGGTAGTTCGGAGCGCGTCAGCCATAACCAGGCGCTGCAGCCGACATCTTACTTTGAGCACTTTGTTGCGCAGTCGCTACGCTCCTATTTTCGCGCAACAATGCGCCCAAAGTAAGCTGCGGCTGAGCGCGGCGTTAGGCATAAAAATGCAGTCACCAATAATTCATTACATCTGCAATTTTACATTCTTGGTGATTGGGGCCTTTGGTCTTATGGACTGGTATACATTTGACGGAAAGGTTCCAGAAGATCTTACCCCGTATGAAGGAAGCGTTGCTTTTACAAAAGCTCTTGCAACTAGAAATAGTTACTCGGTTCAGTTCTCTCTTTCCGGAAGCTCAAGGGTTTTTTTGTATCCTAGTATTCTTCCCAACCCACAAGGCATAAAAATCAAGTTGGATTCATCAAGCAAGGTTTTTCTATTAGCCAAAGATGGTGATGTGTGGTCGCTAGCAATTGACGGAATCAATGTGCTAACAGAGGAAGAGTCGCTATCAGGTAGAGCTTCCAATAGCAGGATAGGTTTGTGGCTTGGGCTAGTTTGTCTAGGCTTTGCAAGCTACCTGCTACTAAGGAAAAGGAGACACAGGTAAATGCCTAACAAACAGCGGCAGAGCGACAGCCAACGCTACGCACATTTTGTGTTACTCGCTGTCGCTCAAACATTAACACAAAATACGCTCCGCGCTGGCTGCGCCTGCACTGGGCGTTATGTGTCCAAGTTACCCACGAGAAGTAGACACCTCACTACTACCAAACGAGGGTCTAACTATGAAAAAGAAAACGAAGAACAAGTACGGTCATTATCCCGAGGATTTCAGAAGAGAAGCAGTTCGCCGTTCTAATGATCCAAACACAAGTGCCGTCGAGGTCGCCAAAGAGCTCGGAATCCATCCTGGCCAGATTTACAACTGGCGGCGGCAGTATAAGCGGTTGTCTGAAAAGCAGTTCAACAGTCTTAATGGGGTGGATTACAGCATGGAAGAAAGTGAAGAAGTCCGTAAACTTCGACGGCAGATCTCAGATCTTAAAGAAGAGAATGAGTTCTTAAAAAAGGCGACGGCGTACTTCTCCAAAGAGAAGTGGTGAAGTACGCCTATGTTGATTCGCTCAAGGGTGAGTATTCGGTAGTTAAGATGTGCCGCTGGTTATCTGTGAGCAGAGCTGGCTACTATAAGTGGCGAAATCGTGGCCTGAGCCCACGAGCTCAACGAACGCTTCTGGTCGAGAAGGCCGTGGTAACAACGTTCAAGCAGTTTAAAGAGCGCTATGGTGCTCCACGATTGGTCGTAGAGCTGAATGAGGCTGGTATCCCTTGCAGCGCCAATCATGTTGCACAATTGCTTGCTAAGAATGGCCTGAAGGCCAGAAATGGCAAAGGTTACAAGTACTTTCCGAGCCCCAATGCCACTAACCACGTGAGTGACAACCTATTGGTAAGAGATTTTACTGCCAGTAAGCCGAACGAAAAGTGGGTGTCTGATATCACCTACATCAAAATCGAGAAGGGATTTGTCTACCTCGCGGTTATCATGGACCTATTCTCGCGTAAGATCATTGTCTGGTCGCTTGATAATACCATGACCAACCAGTTGATAATGGACGCATTCGAGATGGCGGTTACTAGTCGCAAAGTTGAGCCCGGATTGATACTGCACTCGGATCGAGGAGTCCAATACCGCTCCAGAGAGTACCAAGAGCTATTGCTCAATGAAGGTGTTCAGCCAAGTATGAGCCGAAAAGGTAACTGCTGGGACAACGCAGCCATGGAGTCATTCTTAGGTAGGATGAAGGTCGAGTCTATCTATGCAGAAGAATTTGCCAGTAAGCAGGAGGCCCTTTCCTGTATATTTGAATATATTGAAATGTTTTACAACACGGTGCGTAGACACTCGGCCAACGACCAGGTTAGTCCAAATGAATTTGAAGGGGCGTATTTTGAAAATTGCGCATAAAAAACTGTCTACTTTTCGTGGGTAAGACCAATTTTAAAGAGGGGAAATCGTGAGAGTATCTTTATTATTACTGATTCTGGTTTATTTGGTAGGGTGTAACGCATCGACACCATCTAAGTCTCAAGCAGAGACCAAACCCCTTAGCGATGTTGAGATGGGCGGTCTTAGAACTGTAGAAAAATTGGGCCGTATAATCTATGAGAAAGACGTACATGCCGCCAATGCAACCGATCTTTTATTGGGTAGTATCAACCCAGCCGATTACCCCAATTTTGTTGGGTGGGTGACTTATCCTAATGAATCAGGCTATACCGTTTCATTTTATAGCCGTGATGCCGATTCGTATTCCGTAATTTCAGATGTGGTTTATGGCTTATCATCAGAGCCCGAACTTATAATTAACCCTGATAGAAGTATTTCTTATCAAGAAAAATCCATGATTGATGCACGAATCAGAGCTTTACAGGTAGGAAAAAGTGACTGCTCAGATAGATTTAATTCTGTGGTGTTAGAGGGCGAAAATCCTAACCAATGGGATGTATACATTCTAGCTGCTACAACAGACCCAAATGCTGTGATGGTGGGCGGCAATGCTAAGGTATCCATATCAAAAGATACTGGAGAAATTGTTTCCTCGACGCCGCTTTCTAAGTCTTGCCTTGTTTTAAATAAAAAACCTGACGATATGCCGGAAGGCGCATCATTAGCAATGCTTACAATGACGCACATCGTTAGCGATTACCCAGTTGCGATACATCCATACTTAAATTTGATGCATGAAATTCCTTTTGCTGTTATGACAAAAAGGGGCTTATGGATAGTTGAGAACGGAAAAATAGAACTCAACGATCGAAAATAAAGTTAACAAGGCACTGCTGTCGGAAAAGTTTTCCCCTGCGCTCCAAACTTGCCGCAGAGCGCGGCGTTAAGTGTCCAAGGCAGAAATGACAAAATTAAAAATAGGAAACTTCGAATTAGGCCGTTGTGATGAAAGAGCCGCAGAATGGATGCATAGGCACGGCCAAGTTTTTCTTCGTTACTCCCTGGGGATAGTATTCATCTGGCTGGGAGCGCTAAAGCCGCTGGGACTAAGCCCGGTTAATACATTAATTACCAATACTGTATTTTGGTTTCCATCGGATGTTTTTATTCCGTTTTTGGGGTTCTGGGAAGTTGCGATTGGAGTTTGTTTGATATTCCGGCCTTTGCTCCGAGTTGCTCTGACCCTCCTATTTTTACAGTTATTTGGTACTGTGCTGCCATTGGCAGTGGTTCCTGAGGTTTGCTTTACCACGTTTCCATATGGATTATCTTTAGAGGGGCAGTACATAATTAAAAATATCATCATTTTGAGCGCAGCAATTGTGGTGGGTGGCGGCTTAAGCGAACAAAGTTCCCAGTATGCGCAGTTCAGTGCATCAAGCACTTAATAAGGCCGGGCAGTTTGTTCCTGGCCTGCAGCCCTCCGCGGGACAGTCTGCCCTGTACATATTTTGTGCAGGCGCGCGAGTGTCGGCGGGCATAATAAGTTTGTAAAATCAGGTTCAATTTTAGATAGTACTCAATATGTAAACGAGGAATTCTTGAATGACACCTGATACTTCCAATTTTGAATATTCGTGCTTTGACGTGTCCATTGCCGATCACGTAGCCCATATTCAGCTTTCCCGTCCAGATCAGATGAACACAATGAACAAGGCGTTCTGGAAAGAGCTGCCCAGACTGATTGATGCCATTGACGGTCAGTCGCTGGCCCGGGTCATTGTTATTTCATCAACCGGCAAGCATTTTTCTGCGGGGATGGATCTTTCGGTATTTTCCGACCCGAAAGCTGTTCCTATGACCGGTGACCCGGGGCGTATGGGGGAGAATCTGCGGCGGGTTGTAATGCAACTTCAGGACAGTTTGAGTTCCCTGGAAAGGTCCAGAGTTCCTGTACTGGCTGCTATTCACGGTGGTTGCATTGGCGGTGCGCTGGATATGGTGTGTGCGGCAGATTGCCGTTACGCGTCGGAGGATGCTTTTTTCACCATCAAGGAGACGGAGTTGGGCATGACGGCCGATGTCGGCACTTTACAGCGTTTTCCCAAGCTTGTTTCACAGGGGATGGTGCGGGAGCTGGCGTATACCGGACGGAAGTTCAGTGCTGCTGAGGCTGAGGCCATGGGGTTGGTGAATAGAGTGTTTCCTGATCAGGATTCATTGGTTGCGGGGGTATTGGAAATAGCGGCGCAGATTGCGGCAAATTCCCCTCTAGCTGTGGTTGGTTGTAAGGAGATGCTGAACTATAGCCGGGATCATTCGGTGGAAGACAGCCTGCGGTATATGGCAACTTGGCAGTCGGGTATGTTTCGTCAGGACGATATGATGAAGTCTTTTGTGGCGAAATCCGAGAAAAGCCAGCCCGCTTTTGAAGAGATTTGGCCTGTGTCACCACTGTTTGCCGAGTGACGGGTTGGCGGTAGTCTTACTATCCGTGCAGACTCAGCAGTTGTCTGCGATAGGTTCGGGGCGTGGTTCCGAACCAGTCTTTACATGCCCGGTTGAAGGCGGACTGTTCGGAGTACCCGAGCAGCCCGCTGATTTGGCTGAGCTTTAAGTTGGGTTCCAACAGGTAGCTCTTGGCCATAGCCTGTCTTTCTGCTGTGAGTAACTTTTCATAGCTGGTGCCCTCTGCGGCCAGCCGTCGTTGCAGAGTGCGCTTGTGTAGGGAAAGGTGTGCAGCTATCGCATCATTGCTGCACTGGCCGGTGGGCAGTAGGCCCCTTATCAGCCTGGTGACATCTTCAGAGAGTGATTCTGTATAGGGTGTTTGCTGAGAGTCCAGGTACAGCTCCGCAAGCTGCCACGTCTGGTGGTCCACGCTTGATAGTGGGATGGAAGAAATGGCGTCTGGTAGTAGGAAGCCGCACCAGCTCTGGTTGAACTCGACGGGGCTGTTGAATACTTTGCGGTAGGTTTCTTCACTGCCCGACTGTGTGTGGATGAAATATGTACAGGTCGGGGCGTGGGCTTCGCCGAGCAGTAGTTTCATGACTTGCATGGCGTTCGCCAGTCCCAGCTCATACGCCTGAACAGAGTAGGCTGTGGCTCCATCTTCTATCCAGTATTCAAGCTTGGTATAGCGTGAGCGACCCTGTGTCTCGGTACTGCTGCGTATCCCCAGCGCGGGGCAGTGCAGATGTAGATACCGGGCAATAGAATCGAGCGCTTCCCCGACCGTGGCAGAGCTTCGTGCAATCACAGATATCGGGCCTAGGATATCCATGCCCTGATATTCGGCCAGTACCAGGCCAAACTCCGGATACTCGAGTGTTTTGGCGGTGTCCTCGAATAGGGCGGCCATATTGCGGTAGATCACGAATGCGTTGTCGTCACGATTGGCTGCGCTGGGAATCTTGTGTCTGGCGAGCAGAGCTGCCGGGTCTCCGCCCAGTTTTCTGACAAGCTCGTCGAATCCCCACAGGTTGGTCGCTCTGATCAGGCTGGGCACCGGTGCTCCGTTTTCTGGCTGATGGGTATGGTCGCCGGTTTCTGGCGAGCGCGCTGTCGCAATTCGTCAAAAAATAGTCGTCATCTGTCAATATTGTCAAGCGACATTTCTGAAATATTGGGTTTGTCTGGTCATCAATACATATAAAAAAGGAGACCACCATGACAGCGATGCATTACGACACCATTATTATCGGTGCCGGGCTTTCGGGCATTGGTACTGCCTGTCACCTTGCGGCGGAACACCCGCAGAGAAGCCTCACCATTCTGGAACGCCGAGAAAGAATGGGGGGGACCTGGGACCTGTTCCGTTACCCCGGTATCCGTTCCGATTCAGATATGGCGAGCTTTGGCTTCGACTTCAAGCCCTGGTATTCCGACCAGGTGTTGGCAGAAGGTACGAATATCCGAAACTATGTGGGTGAGACCGCAAGGGAATTCGGCCTGGAAGAGAAAGTGCAGTACGGCCTGGCGATTACGTGCGCGGACTGGTCTGAGGCCAAGCAGCGCTGGACGGTCACCGCGTTGCACGAGGGCACGGGTGAAAAGAAAACATTTACCTGCGCGTTTTTGGTGAATTGTGCCGGCTATTACAATTTTGACCAGGGGCACCGACCCCACTTTGCGGGAGAGGAATCCTTCAAAGGTGAGATCGTTCACCCGCAATTCTGGCCAGAAAATTTCGACTATGCCGGAAAGAAGGTGGTAGTAATCGGCAGTGGTGCAACGGCCATTACCCTTGTGCCGAGCATGGCTGAAAAAGCCGCCGGTGCGACGATGCTGCAGCGCTCGCCCAGTTATGTGATGTCGGTGCCGGGCACTGACAAATTCTCCATGCTGCTCAATAAAGTCCTGCCGAAGAAATGGGTTTTCAATATCGCCAGAAAACGCAATATCCTGCTGCAACGAGGGCTGTATCTGGCCTGTAGAAAATGGCCAAATGCCATGCGCAAGCTATTGCTTTCGCATGTTCGCAAGCAGGTCGGTCCCGATTTCGATATGCGTCACTTTTCACCAAACTATAACCCCTGGGAGCAACGTCTGTGTGCGGCTCCTGATGGTGATTTTTTCCAGTCTCTTCGCTCCGGCAAGGCGGATATTGTCACTGATCATATTGATCACTTTACTGATAGCGGCATTGTGCTTAAGTCCGGCCAGCACCTGGATGCGGATGTGATTGTTACGGCTACCGGTCTGGATGTGCAGCTCATGGGTGGCATGGAATTCCGACTGGATGGCAAGCCGGTTAATGTACCCGGACAGATGATCTACAAGGGATTAATGGTGCAGGATATCCCCAATTACGGTTGGATTTTCGGCTATACAAATGCTCCCTGGACCCTCAAGGCGGATATCGGTGGGCGCTATCTGTGTCGACTGTTCACATACATGGAAAAACACGGGCTTGCCGTAGCGCGGCCAGTTGACACTGAGAATAATGCCAGCGGTACAGGAATGCTGGATGGCTTTGCCCCCGGCTATATGGACCGGGCCAAGGACCGAATGCCTCGGCAAGGGCGAGGCGCACCCTGGGTGGTGACCATGCACTATGGCAAAGACAAGAAAACTCTGACGCAAGACACCATTGACGATGGTGTACTGCAGTTCGAGCCTGCGGCTATGGGGGCCAAGGCTGATACTCAGAATTTCACGGCCACGGCTTAGCTGCCGTGGAGTGAATTTGGGATAACGCATATGAGTACAGTCGAGAGTGTTAGGCCGCCGGTGGTGCTGATCCATGGTATGTGGAGTACGGATGTTGCGCTGTCTGAGGTAAGGGAGGCTTTCGAGGAAAAAGGCTATGAGGTTGACGCGGTTTGCCTGCCTTTCCATAAAGCAAAAGCCGAGTATGACAAAGGGGATAAGGCTCGGTTAGCCCGGGCTTCCTTGCAGGACTATGTGGATTTTATCGTTACCCGGGTTGCGGCGCTTGAGGCGCCGCCCATTCTGGTGGGGCATTCGATGGGAGGGTTGCTGGCACAGCTGGTAGCGGCAAGAGTACCCGTCGACAAGCTGGTGCTGCTTTCTTCTGCAGCTCCGGGCGGCATCAATGGCTGGAGCTGGTCCGTCATTCGCACCCTGGGACGAAACCTGTTTTTGTTTCCGCTTTGGAAGCATGTTACAGAAATCAGGGCAAGCAACATCCGCTACGGTATTGCCAATTCCCAAAGTTCCGCTGTTCAGCAGCATATACTCGATATGGCTACTTACGAGTCTGGTATGGCGACATTCCAGCTTGGTGTTGGCGGTTTTTTCCCCAGTGGGTTTTCCCGGGTTGATGCCGAGGCAGTGCAGTGTCCGGTGCTGGTGATTGGTGGCGCTGCTGATCGTATTACGCCCATTAAAATACAGCGTGGCATTGCTAAAAAATATGCTTCACGTGCCCAGCTGGTGGAGTTGCCAGGAGTCTGCCATTGGACCGTTGGGGGAAGTAATTTTCCGCGAGTTAAATTCGCTATGTTCCGTTGGTTGGGTGATGATGTGGAATAGGGAGTAGATAGTAGTTGGCAGCTTTTAAAGCTGCTAGTGGCGCTGATGTTCCTGTTTTTTCTGGCTGCCTCGGTGTGCCGATTTGTCGGTCAACTAATAACTTGAAGATTTTTTTGACAGTATTTGCGCGTTTTTGTACGCCAGATTTGTCTGGTTTTGAAGTTGGTTACTTTTAATGTTTCAGTTTTGGTGGCACATTCTGCTTGAGTAAAAATGGCTAATGGTTGTGGCTTGCCGTGGTTAGGGTCGGGTTGTTAGCGTAGTTTAATGTTTTTGTAATATTTGTATTTGAAACCGCAGTACAACTTCTGATGTATTCCATTTTACAGGTGGGAGTTTGGCGGGCGAATATAAGCGTGAGTTTATGTTGGCTCCATTGCAGGGTGTTTTCTGTAAATAACGTATTTCTTTGTCAGGGAATATTCGAATAACTATTGCATTCCATTGCATGAAAACAGGGAGGTTTTTATGGGAGTGTTGCTTCTGCTTGGTAAGATCATGGGGTCGCTATTTTCGGTAGTGGCGATAGTCATTGGGTCTGCCAAGGCTAATCCAAGTTGGCATGTGCCTGCCTACAGCCCGATCGCGGAGTTTGTCACCGGATTCTTTTTGTTTTTTGTTGGCGTGACAGGCCTATTCTATATCTGGTGGTGATGCTGTTCAGACTTAGATGTAGCTGGAGCTATATTTTCCTGGGTAAAAAACAGTACGCGATCCTGAACCTGAACTCAGAACCCTGAATTGTTGCGCAGGTATGAAACCACCTCCCGTTGAGTACCTCTAAATTCGATACGTTCTGCATTGTCTTTAAGTTGATAGGCGTACATTGGGTCGTAGTAATCGTGTAAGAGCGCATAAATCCAGTTTCTGTGTAGATCAACACAACCTTTTTCGGCCTGTTCCTTCAGTGCTGTACGCATTACCTTGTCCAACTCTGCATAGCGCAGACCTCCAAGACGTTTGGCAATATTGGCCAGGCTTTGGGTGAGGGCGTCCGCGAACTCGGCCAGGCCCACATCCTGGCCATGGAGTTCGATAAATTCCTGGCTGAGATCAATCACGTAGGCTTTCAGTATGCGTTCGACCCGGCTTTCCAGGCTGTCTTCGAGCCAGACCAGCGGGTAGCTGCGCATGTTCTGGTGCAGGGAATAGGGCAGTGAGCAGCGGCCAATCAGGCGGCTTTCGTCTTCCAGGACAAACCGCTGCTGCCCGCGAGCCCGGCGTTTCAGGAAATCGATGGCCAGCGCATTTTCAAAGCTGATCTGTGAAGGCTGTGGGGTGGCGCGTTTACCGAAGCTGGAGCCGCGGTGATTGGCGTGGCCTTCGAGGTCGATGGCGTTGTCCAGTTGCTCCAGTACTTCTGTTTTGCCCGTGCCGGTCATGCCGCCGACCACTGTAAATGCGCAGTTGGCCACTGCGCTTTCGATCTCTTCCAGTAAAAAGGTACGCATCGCCTTATAGCCACCCACAATGCGCGGATAAGCGATGCCAGCTTCTGCAAGCCACTGTTGGGTAATCTGCGAGCGCAGGCCGCCGCGGAAACAGAACAGGTAACCCTCTGGGTTGGCTCGGGCGAATGCCGCCCAAGCGGCAATACGCTCTTCTTTTATTGGTCCACTGACCAGGTCGTGCCCGAGCGCGATGGCCGCCTGCTGGCCTTTCTGTTTGTAACAGGTGCCCACCCTCTGGCGCTCGTTATCCGTCATCAGCGGCAGGTTGAGGGCGCCGGGGAAGGAGCCTTTATTGAATTCCACTGGCGCACGGGTATCCATCAGAGGTAGATCGCGCAGGAATATGTGTCGGAAGTCGTCACTATCAGGGCGCGGCTTGCTATCAGCGGAATGATTGCGGGCTTTGCTTTTGGTAGTCATGCGATGGTTACCGCAAATTGGTTTTCTGCGGGGCTGCCTTCTACCTCGCGTGTCCTCAGTTCGCCAATTGCCTGTAGTTCGAGCCCGAGTTCTGCGGCGGCGGCAAGAAACTCCCCTGTGCCGGCTGGGTCCACTGCGATGAGCAACCCGCCACTGGTTTGGGGGTCTGCGAGCAGCTGTTTCTGTGACTCGGTAATGGGACCGATGCGGTGCCCAAAGCTGGCGAAATTGCGGCCGGTGCCTCCCGGTACGCAACCCTGCTGTAAATAGTGTTCAACACCTTCAATACGGGGTACGGCGTCGAAGTTGATACGGGCGCAGAGGCTGCTGCCATCGGCCATTTCTACCAGGTGGCCGAGCAGGCCAAACCCGGTAACGTCGGTCATCGCCTTGACCGCATCGATACGGGCAAAGCGGCTGCCGGCGCGGTTCAGGCTGCACATCAGGTCGCGGGCCACACCGATATCTTCAGGGCGCAATTTTCCCTGTTTTTCCGCCGTGGTCAGAATGCCGATGCCGAGGGGCTTGGTTAGGTAAAGCTGGCAACCAGCAGTGGCGGTGTCGTTGCGTTTCAATAAGCGCTTTTCCACTACACCGGTGACGGCAAGGCCGAAAATGGGTTCGGGGGCATCGATGGAGTGGCCCCCGGCCAGCGGAATACCTGCGGCGTCGCATACGGCGCGACCGCCGCGAATAACTTCTCGGGCTACTTCCGGCGGGAGCAGGTTTACCGGCCAGCCGAGGATTGCGATCGCCATCAGCGGATCACCGCCCATGGCGTAGATATCGCTGATGGCATTGGTGGCGGCAATGCGCCCGAAGTCGAACGGGTCGTCCACAATCGGCATAAAGAAGTCCGTGGTGGAGACCACGCCGCGCTCGTCGTCCAGCGCATAGACGGCGGCATCGTCGCGCGAGGCGTTGCCGACCCAGAGTTTTGGATCGGCCAGCTGTGAGCCGCTCCCGGCCAGGATCTGGTCGAGCACTGCGGGAGAAATCTTGCAGCCGCAACCGGCGCCGTGGCTGTACTGGGTCAGGCGAACCGGTGGGGTGGAGGTGGCAGTGTCGCTCATTATTGCTCCCGGGTTTGTTGGTGGGGAGATTCTAACAAGGATCAAATCGCTGGCGGTGTTTTCCTTGTCTGGTGGATACGTCGGTTGGCCTGATTATCATCTGGCCCGTACCCGCACCGCCATGACCAGTTTCAACGAAACTGTCTCCCCAGTCAGTAAAATCCCATGTTATGGCTTCTTGAAAACAAGAATGTTTATCAATAACATTTGCCACCAATAAATCTGGTGCAGTAGTGCCAGTTTGATAATCACCCGGTGCTAAATGGAAGCCCCTGATATGTCCAGCCTGCGTGCAACGAACACTTCTTCTCTGTCCCTTAACGGCCTGAGCGCAGCGATCAAGATCGCCTGTTTTGGCGTAGCTGGTTTGCTGGCTGGTACGGCCTGGGCTCAGACTGCTGATCCGGCGGTTGAGCCAGCCGCAAAGCCTGAAGCGATGGAAGAGGTCGAGGTTACCGGCGATGGTTCCCAGGTTGTGCTGTCCGAGGCGTTTGCCGGCGGTCAGGTGGCCCGTGGTGGGCGTGCCGGTATTCTCGGCAACCTGGACATGATGGATACGCCGTTTTCCAGCACCAACTACACCAGCGACCTGATGCTGAATCAGCAGGTAGTGAGCGTGGCGGATGTGCTGCAGAACGACCCCACTGTGCGCGTGGCCAAGGGCTTCGGTAACTTCCAGGAGCTGTACATGATTCGCGGCTTCCCGGTGTACTCCGACGACATGACCTACAACGGCGTATACGGCATCCTGCCGCGCCAGTTCGTGGCCAGCCAACTGCTGGAGCGGGTGGAAGTGTTCCGTGGCGCCAGTGCATTCCTGAACGGCGCTGCGCCTGGCGGCAGCGGTCTGGGCGGCGGCGTGAACCTGGTGCCGAAGCGCGCACCGGAAGAGGCGCTCAATCGTGTTACCGCGGGTATTGAAGGCAACACTAACGTATACGGCGCCGTGGATATTGCCCGTCGCTTTGGCGAGGACAACAGCTCCGGTATTCGCGTGAACCTGGTTGAGCGCGCCGGTGAGACCGCAATCGAGGATCAGGAGCGCGACCTCAGCGTCTTCTCGCTGGGTTACGATTACAGTGGTGAGCGCCTGCGCCTGTCCGCGGATCTGGGCTACCAGAATCATCATATCGATGCGCCGCGTCCGTCCGTTACCCCATACGGCGAAATCCCGAAAGCACCGGATGCCGACAGCAACTTCGCGCAGCCCTGGACGTATACCGACGAAGAACAGTTGTTTGGTGTGGTGCGCGGTGAATACGACCTGACCGATACCGTTACCGCCTGGGTAGCCGCCGGCATGCGCGATGGCAGTGAAGCCAATGTGCTGGCCAACCCGTCTACCGATGCTGACGGCGTAACTTCGGCTTACCGCTTTGACAATACCCGTGAAGACAAGGTGCTGTCCGCTGAAACCGGTATCCGCACCAGCTTTGATACTGGTTCTGTGGGCCATACGCTGACGGTTTCCGCTGCGACTTTTTCACTGGAGTCTGGCAACGCTTATGCGTTCTCCAACTTCTTCAGCGGCATTGTGGGTGACCTCTACAATCCGGTGGGCGCTGAAATCCCGGCCGCAGATTACTTTGTTGGCGGTTCGCTGGCGGACCCTGGCATCACAGAGAAAAGCGACATTTCCAGTGTGGCAATTTCCGACATGCTGTCGCTCCTGGACGATCGCCTGCTGGTGACGCTCGGCCTGCGCCAGCAGGATATCCAGACCCGCTCCTTCAACTATAACTCCGGTGATCGGCTGGCCAGCTACAACGACAGTGCGCTGACTCCGGTGGCGGCTGTTGTGTTCAAACCGAGCGAACAGGTTTCCGTATACGCCAATTACATCGAAGGCCTGATGCCCGGCGAAACAGCGCCGGAAACCAGTGGTGGCACCTTGGTCGCCAACGCCGGTGAAGTTCTGGAACCCTTCAAGAGCGAGCAGGTGGAAGCGGGTGTGAAGTACGACGGTGGCGCTATCGGCGGTAGCCTGAGTGCCTTTACCACCAGCAAGCCCAGCAGCTTTGTAGAAAATGGCGTGTTCGATACGTTTGGTGAACAGCGCAACCGTGGCCTGGAGCTGAGCGTTTTCGGTCAGCCATTGGACACTGTACGTTTGATTGGCGGCGCGACCCTGCTGGATGCGGAGATGACCAATACCGCTGGCGACGTATACGAAGGTAAAGATGCCGTGGGCGCGCCGCGCCTGCAGTTCAACCTTAACGCCGAGTGGGATCTCACCGCGGTGCCGGGCCTTACTCTGGAAGCCCGCGGTGTGCACACTGGTTCCCAGTACGCTGACGCAGCCAACACCATTGAGGTGGACAGCTGGAACCGCGTTGACCTCGGTGCGCGTTACCTGACCGAGGCGGCGGGTAAAGACCTGACCCTGAAAGCGCGGGTACAGAACGTGGCCGACAGCAACGACTGGGTTTCCGTGGGCGGTTACCCGGGTGCCAACTACCTCGTGCTTGGCCAGCCGCGTACTTTCCTGCTGTCTGCATCACTCGAGTTCTGATCCATGGGACTGGCTTTCTCATCCCTGCTGACGGGCGCCGGTGTGCTCTGCCTGTACGGCAGCTGGCGTAACTGGGTATCGCTGCAGCGGTGGGGAACCGCTGTGGGCTGGGCGTTGTTGCTGATATCCGGTATCGCCTGGGCACTCAGTCCGGCGAGTATCGAGCTGGGTATCAGTTATGCGCTACTGGCGTTAACCGCGGCGGCGTGGGTCGTGGTCGGTTTCAACCGTGAGCAGCGTCCCCTGCGAACCCCGGCACTTCCTGCAGTGAAAATTGCACTGCCAGCCCTGCCCACGATAGCCAGGCAAATCCTGTTACTTGTGGCTGTAGTGCCGCTGGCTGGCGCCGCGGCGATGTACACCAGTACCGCGCTGACGGCTTTCCTGCCGTGGCAGCAGGGCAATGCATTGGCCCTGGCCATGCTGCTCGCACCGGTCCTGTGGGGGTGCGCCGCTTACTGGCAATGCGCGGACTCCCGCCCACTGCGCCCGGCGGCCACGCTGCTTGTGCTGCTGGCGGCGAGTGCCGGCATCCTGAATCTGTAATACCGGTTAACCATGAAATTCAGTCTCTCCCCCTCACTGGTCAAAAGCTCCCTCGCCAGCCACTCCTGGATTGGCCTGCTGGTCGGCTTCCTGATGTACCTGATCTGCGTGTCCGGCAGTCTTGTGGTTTTTTCCGGGTACATGAAGCGCTGGGAACAGCCGGCCGTGGCCGAATTCCAGACCCTGGCGCCAGAGGCCGCCGCGCGTGCTTACAGTGATCTTCTTGCGCAGAAACCGGATATTTCCGGCGACATCCTGTCGATGCTGCCGCGGGAAAATCAGCCCCGTGCATCACTGGTTTCCGCCGGTGGTGTTTACTTCCTGAATGAAGATGGCAGCCCCGGTGGCAGTATTTCCACACCCTGGAGCAATTCCATGGTGAGTCTGCACGATGCGCTGCATATTCCCAGTGACTGGGGGCTGATTCTGGTCAGCGCCATTGGCGCCATGCTGTGCGGGCTGATTATTTCCGGTTTTCTTGCGCACCCGCGGATTTTCCGCGACGCATTCAATTTCCGCCTGGGCGGTTCGCGTCATCTGGAACAGGCCGATATTCATAATCGCCTGAGTGTCTGGGGGGCGCCATTCCATCTGGTGATCGCGGTGACCGGCGCCTGGTTCGGCATGGCGATGCTGATGTATACCCTGTTCGGCAATACGTTTTTCGATGGCGACCGCGAAGCGGCCATTGCCGCTATTCATGGGTCGTCCCCGGAACTGGAACAGCAGGTTGAAGTGGCCAATATTGGCCGGGCGATTTCCTCCATGGCCGACATCGCGCCAGGTGCACGCCCGATATTCATCAATGTGGAAGCGGCCAATTCCCCGCAGCAATATATCCTGCTCGGCGCTTATCACCCGGAAGCGCTGATTTACGCCGAACAGTACCGCTTCGATCAGGCCGGTAATTTCCTCGGCAAGGTGGGCTATACCGACGGCGAGCCCGGTAAACAGGTGATTTTCTCGCTGTACCGCCTGCACTTCGGGCACTACGGCGGCCTGCCGGTAATGGTGCTGTATGTGATTTTCGGTATCGCCCTGGCGGCGGTATCTTTAACCGGCATCAATATCTGGCTGGTGAAGCGCCGCAAGCGGGATTTCATTAATAACATCTGGGCCGGGCTGGTCTGGGGTACGCCTTTGGCCGTCGCGGTATCGGCACTGGCGGCAATCACACTGCACAGCGGCGCACCGGGCTATTTCTGGCTGCCGCTGTTGGCCGCAGTGTTATTCGGGCAGTGGCTGGATGATGAAGTACGGACCAAGGCATGGCTGCTGTGGATCAGTGCCGCATTGCTGGTATTGGTGACGCTTGTTCATGTCTTCTTGTTCGGTAGCGCGGGGCTTTCCGGTGCGTCGTTAGTGATCAATATTGCGCTCCTGTCGTTTGCGATTTTGTTTGCCTGTCTCGGTATGCGCACGGCCCGCAGGGGACAGCGTGTTTATTCGGACTCGCAACCGGTGCGTATCGCCTAACGTGCTTGCGGTTGCCCCGCCAATCCTTTTGAATGGTCTTCATCCTCTCTGGACGATAGTGAAGACCATTCAATGTCTGATCGCCTTTCCTGTTCACAAAGCACTCGTAGACAACTCAGTGGTGTATTACTGGGTCTGTTGATGTTTTTGCTGTTTGTACCTGCCGTCTCCGCACAGCCCACCGCGAGTGGGGATCATGTTTCGGTGCGCTGGCTAGCGCCGGAGACGTTTGCCCAGGGGCCGGAGACGATCGGTTTTTATTTCGAGGTGGATCCCGGCTGGCACGTGTACTGGCGCAATGCCGGCGATTCCGGTGCGGCACCGCGGTTTGACTTTATGGGCGCCAGCGGTGATGTGGGCGAAATACAATGGCCATTTCCACAGCGCCTGCCGATCGAGCACCTGACCAATCTCGGGTACGAGGGCAATGTTGCCTATCTGTTTACGGTGACCCCCAATGCACCGCGTATGGAGCTGGTGGTCAGTCTGGAATGGCTGGTATGCAAGGTCGATTGTATTCCCGGCTACGGCAACATGACGCTGTCGCGACCGGTTTCCACCAGTGCCAACTGGCTTTCGCAGGACCTGGAGTTGCGGGATCAATTTGCCGCTCGTGTGCCGCAGCCGGGCACGGCATCTACTCCTCTGTGGTCAGTGACTTCGGTCAGCGCGCCGGAGCGGGAAGAATCCCTGCAACTGGTACTGGCCGCAGAAAGCACGGGCAAGGATCCGGCCGCACCGGAGGTGTTCCCCCTTGATGGCGCGCTGCTGACGGCGGCGGCGCCACGCGTTGAAAAGAACGCCCGGGAAATTCGCTATACGTTCGAGCGGGTACCCGGCGCAGCAGTGCCACCAGCTACCGGGTTTGTCATCAGTGACGGCAGGCGCGCCTGGCAGCTCGACGATTTACCTGTTGAGGTGTCTGCGGGTGCGGGCGTTCCCACCCCGGTCGACACTGGCCAGCCGCTCTGGCTGCTGTTGCTGGCTGCGGTTGCTGGCGGCGCAATTCTTAATTTGATGCCCTGCGTTTTCCCCGTATTGTCGATCAAGCTGCTCGGGCTGGTTGGCCCGGGAGAGACTGTGTCCGGGCGTGTCAAAGAAGGGCTGCGCTATGCGGCCGGTGTACTGGTGACGTTTGCCGCGCTCGGTGCGCTGTTACTGGTACTGCGCGCCGGTGGCGCCGCCATAGGCTGGGGATTTCAGTTACAGTCGGCAACGGTGGTGCTGGGGCTGATTTTACTGTTCTGGGTCATGGCGCTTTCGTTCAGTGGCGTCTATGAATTCGGGCATCAATTGATGAACCTGGCGGGGCACAGTCGGGGCGGTGCTTTTGCGACAGGAGTGCTGGCGGTTTTCGTCGCCGCGCCCTGCACAGGTCCGTTTATGGGGGCGGCTTTAGGGGCTGCTACGCTGTTGCCGGCCTATGCTGCCATGGCAATTTTTATCGGACTGGGTGTGGGCCTGGCGCTGCCATTTGTATTGCTGTGCGCGTTCCCGGGGCTACTGAACCGATTGCCTGCGCCGGGACCGTGGATGGAAACCCTGCGCCAGCTACTCGCGTTCCCGCTTTATGCCACCGTAATCTGGCTGCTGTGGGTACTGGGGCGTTTGGTAGGCGAAAGCGGCTGGTTGATCGGTACCCTGATGATGCTGGCGCTTGTGTTTGCGCTCTGGCTCGGGCGGCATCACTTCCGCTCAAGCAAGTGGTTGGCGTGGGCCCTGGTGGCGGTGGCGTTGGTCGCCAGCTTTGGCGCAGTGCATCGACTTCAGCAGAGCACGCCTGCCGCGCAGAATAACCCGGTGCAAACAACAGAGGGCTGGCAGCCATATAACCGGGTTGCCATTGGCCAGGCGCAGGCTCGAGGTCAGGCTGTTTTTATCGACTATACCGCTGCCTGGTGTATCACCTGTCAGGTGAACAAAAAGCTGGTGCTGGAGTCGGATGATGTTGAGGCACTGTTCCGCAAACACAATGTGTATCTAGTGCGGGCCGACTGGACGAACCAGGATCCGGAAATCACCCGGGCGCTGGCAGAACTCGGGCGTAACTCGGTGCCGGTTTACGCATGGTACCCGCCTGGTGCGCAAACGCCGGAGCTGCTGCCACAGATACTGCAGGCAGACATGATCGAAGCTCTGTTCGCGGAGGATGAGAGTTCGGAACGCTAATTCAACCAAAGAGGAAGCAATCGTGAAGGCACAGGATACCCGTAGTAAACGTTCGGTTCGCAGCTGGTTTGGTCAATGGTTTGGCAGTGTGGTTCTTTTTGCGATGCCGGCATTGGCCCTGGCGGTGGCGACACCCGGTGAAAAGGCGCCGGACTTCAGTGAGGTGGATGCGACGGGAGAAACCCGGTCACTGAAGGACTACGCAGGGCAGTGGCTGGTGCTGGAATGGTTCAACAAGGACTGCCCCTATGTGCGCAAGCATTACGGCAGCGGCAATATGCAGGCGCTGCAAAAAAAGTACACGGATAAAGAGATTAACTGGCTGACAGTGATCTCGTCGGCCAAAGGTAAGCAGGGATATCTGGAACCGGCACAAGCGCTGGAGGTGGCTGAAAGTCACAAGCTTAACGCCAGTGGCCCTTTCCTGCTGGATACCGATGGCAACATGGGGCGAGCCTATGGTGCCAAGACCACGCCGCATATGTTCATCATCAATCCTCAGGGCGATGTCGTTTACGCAGGTGCCATCGATGATAACGATTCAGCCAATCCAGCGGTGATTCCGAAGTCCAATAACTTCGTTGCAGCGGCATTGGATGCCTCGCTGGCCGGCCAGGCGGTGCCGGTGACTTCCTCCCGCGCCTATGGTTGCAGTGTGAAGTACTGACGGGATGGATGGGCCGCAGAGCGGGCGGCAAGGAATGGGATGGGTGAGTCTGAATTCCCTGCCCGGATATACCTTACCGCCCGTTTTTTTTAGGTGGTACCTACTGGAGGTTGCCGAGCACCTCGACCATGGTTGAGGTGAGCTGGCTCAGGTCTTCTTTGCTGATGACATAGGGCGGCATGGTATAGACGAGCTTGCCAAACGGGCGCAGCCATACACCCCGCGCGATCAGCTGTTCCTGCAGCGTTTTATTGTCCACTGGATTTTTCATTTCCACCACGCCGATGGCACCGAGCACGCGTACGTCGGCCACACCTTTGGCATTCTTCAGTGGTGCCAGTTCTTCCCGCAATTGCGCTTCGATATTGTTCACCTGCTGTTGCCAGTCGCGCTGGAGCAGCAGTTCGATACTGGCATTGGCTACGGCACAGGCGAGGGGGTTACCCATGAAGGTTGGGCCGTGCATGAACACGCCGGCTTCGCCACTGCAGATGCCATCGGCGACTTTGTCGGTGCACAGGGTGGCGGCGAGGGTCATGGTGCCGCCGGTCAGGGCTTTTCCGAGCGTCAGGATGTCTGGGGAAATTCCGGCGTGTTCGCAGGCAAACAGTCTTCCGGAACGGCCGAAGCCGGTGGCGATTTCGTCAGCGATCAGCAGCAGGTCATATTGATCGCAGAGTTCACGCACTTTACGCAGGTATTCCGGGGAATAAAAACGCATGCCGCCAGCACCCTGGACGATGGGTTCGAGGATCACGGCGGCGAGCTGCTGGTGATTTTCTTCGACGATTTTGGCGAGCTCGCCGATATCTTCATGGCTGCAGGGTTCGTCGAATTTTGGCTGTGGCGCCGGGGCGAACAGGTGCTGGGTAAGCTGGCTGGCAAACAGGTGGTGCATGCCGTTGACGGGGTCGCAGGTAGCCATGGCTCCGAAGGTGTCACCGTGGTAGCCGTTACGCAGTGCGAGCAGTTTGCTTTTTTCCGGTTTGCCCTGTGAGTGCCAGTATTGCAGCGCCATTTTGATGGCGACTTCGACGGAGACGGAGCCGGAATCGGCGAGGAAAACCTTGCGCAGCGGTTCCGGTGTCAGGGCGACGAGCTTTTTGCACAGTTCGATGGCCGGCTCATGGGTGAGTCCGCCGAACATGACGTGGCTCATTTTTTCCATCTGGCTTTGCATGGCGGCGTTTAGTTCGGGAACGTTATAGCCGTGCATGGTGCTCCACCAGGAACTCATCCCATCGATCAGCCCGCGTCCGTCTTCCAGATAAATCCGCACGCCTTCGGCGCGGGTAATTGGATAGACGGGGGGCGGGTTGATCAGCGAGGAATAGGGGTGCCAGATATGGTTTTTATCGAAATCGAGATCCATCATGGTTCTGTGGGTGGTGTTCTATTGCAGGTTTGGGGGCGGCCGGTCGCCGGGGATTTATTTTCAGAACCGGGCTAGGCGCCCCCCTCTGAACCCATCCCTGGGCGCTGCGTCGCAAACATCCTGTTTGCGACGCTTCTGAAAATAAATCCCCGGCGCCCGACCTTCACATTAGAGTTTTTTACTTCGTAAATAGGTTTTATATCGTCATTTTGGCGCGAAGAGCCTGTGCCGGACTTGATCCGGTACCGGAATCCAGCGCCTCACGGCGCTTATCAAGCCAACTCTCGCAAAACCTTTAAAGGAGGCTGGCTCACCGCACTTCTGCACGCCAGCGTGCCAGCAGTACCTACCAGCAGTGCGCCTGCCAACGGCCCCAACAGCCACAGGCCTGGATGCAGGTTAAACGGCAGATCAAACACGCGCTGCGACAGTACCGCCAGCGATGCCTCGGTGCCAGCCGCGGCGAGTAAGCCGGCGGCGATACCGATCAAACCGAATTCAATCATCAGGCTGCGTACCAGCAGCTGCCGGCGGCCGCCCAGTGTGCGGATTACGGCGGCTTCTTGCAAACGCTCGGCGATGCTGGCGCGCACGCCGGCGATCAGTACCAGTACACCGGCCACCAGCATCAGGCCGAGGACGGATTCGATGGCGATGGCGACCTGGCTGATGGTTTCGCGGATGTTATCGATGATTTTATCCAGCTCGATAATGCTGAGGCTGGGGAAGTCTTTTACCAGTTCGTTCACGAACAGTTTGTCTTCCGGCGGCAGGTAGAAACTCTGGATGTAGGTCGCCGGGAAGTTGTCGAGGCTTCCGGGGGCGAACAGCATGAAGAAGTTGGGGCGCATGCTGTTCCAGTCGAGGGTACGGAAGCTGGTAATCGGGGCTTCGGTTTCTAGGCCGCCGATGGAGAAGCGCAGTACATCACCCATTTCAAGGCCGAGGCGGGCGGCGACTTCGACTTCCACCGAGACACCGTCGCGATTGCTTTCATTCCACCAGTCGCCGGCGACGATTTTGTTGTCGGCGGGCAGGGTGTCCGTCCAGCTGAGGTTGAGTTCGCGGCGGATGGAGCCGTCTTTCTGTTCGCGCTCGGTTACTTTGGTGCCGTTTACGGCGATCAGGCGTCCGCGCACCATAGGATAGAACTCGGTCCCTTCGAGCTTTTCATCCGCGATTTTGCGCTTTACCTGCTCGAGCTCAAAGGGCGCGATGTTCATCAGGAAGTGGTTGGGCGCGTTTTCCGGCAGCTGCATTTTCCACTCATCGATCAACGCCGTGCGCGCGTAGAACATGGCGAGCATGGCCAGCAGGCCGGTGCCAAAGGCGGCGATCAGCAGGGTGTTGAAGCTGGCGCGGCGTTGCAGGCTGCCCAGCGCAATACGCCAGCTGCCACCGAGCGCGGCGAGCCGGCCGCGGACCAGCAGGCGGTTGACCAGCGCGCTGCCGGCCACCAGCAGGGCGAGGCCGGTAAGCAGGGCGGCGGTGATGGCAAGGCTGCCGGAGAGCCACCAGATCAGAAGCAGCATGCTCAGGGGCCCGGGAATCAGGCCGAACCACTCGCGCTTGTCCGGGTTGCTCCAGTCCTGGCGCAGGGTCTGCATGGGATCGGTCTGGGCGAGGCGGAACAGTGGTGGCAGGGCGAAGCCGATCACGCAGGCGAGGCCGGTGGCGATGCCGACCAGCAGCGGTTGCCAGCTACTGGGCGGCGGCGTAACCGGGAAGAAGCCCTGCAACAGGTTCACCGCTTGTGACTGCACAAGGGAACCTATGGTGAGGCCGACTGCGGTGGCGATCAGGGTCAGCGCGGCCATCTGGCCGAAGTAAATGGTGAGAATTTTGCGCTTGCCCGCGCCGAGGCTTTTCATCACGGCGACGTAATTTGCATGGCGCAAGCCGTAGCGGCGCGCGGCGAGACCGACGGCGACGCTGGCGAGCAGCACGGCGAGGCTGGCGGCGAGGTACAGGAAACGCTCGGCACGATTCAGAGCCTGCGCGACGCGCGGCTGTCCCTGCTGCAGGTCGATGATGTGCTCATGCAGGGTCAGTTTGGGCTTTAGCCATTTGAGGTAGCGATCCAGTGCGGCATCGTCTCCGGCCAGCAGGTAGCGGTAAGTGACGCGACTGCCGGGCTGGAGGATGTTGGTGGCGGCCAGGTCGTCGGTATTCATCATCAGCCGGGCGCCCATGGAAAACAGGTTGGCGCCGCGATCCGGTTCATGGTCGATGATGCCGTCGATAAGGAAGCTGCTGTCGCCGAGCTGCAGCTCGTCGCCGATATCCAGTTGCATGAGTGGCAGCAGGCGGGCTTCCAGCCAGACTTTACCGGGCTCCGGTCCCTGGCGTGTTTCCCGGGATTGAGCCTCTGTTGTGGGGCGCATCTCGAGGTGGCCCACCAGCGGGTAGCCGTCACTGACGGCTTTCACGGAGGCGAACTGGAATTCATCCCCCGCCGACAGCATGGAGGCGAAGGTGACGGTCTCGGCCCGCTCGAGCCCCAGTTCGTCGGCCTTTGCGAGCCACTCTGCCGGCACTTCCTTGCTGCTTTGCAGTACCCGCTTGGCGGCGAGGAAACTCTGGGACTGAATGTGCATGGCACGGGTGAGGCGGTCGCTGAAGTGCGCGATGGCGGTGACACAGCTGACCGCGAGAATAAGCGCGGTGGCGATGAGGGCCAACTCGCCGCCGCGCCAGTCACGGCTGAGCAGTCTGAGGGGCAGCATCAGGCAGATACCTCCGAGAGGTTACCGGGCAGCTCTTCGGTGGTAATTTCACCGGCCGCCATGCGCAGATGGGCGCCACAGCGTTCGGCCAGGCGCTGTTCGTGGGTTACCAGCACCAGGGTGGTGCCGGTTTCGGCGTTGAGGTTGAATAGCAGGTCGATGACCTTTTCGCCATTATGCGCGTCGAGGCTGCCGGTGGGTTCGTCGGCGAACAGGATGCCGTTACTGGTGGTCGAACCGCTACTGGAAGTACTGTGGTCGATAGGGGCAATGCTGCAAAACGCGCGGGCCAGTGCGACCCGCTGCTGTTCGCCGCCGGATAACTGGCGCGGGTAGTGTTGCAGGCGGTGACCGAGGCCGACGCGGTCGAGAAATTCTTCCGCCCGTTTGCCGGCATTGCGCTCGCCACGCAGCTCGCTTGGCAGCATGACGTTCTCTCGTGCGGTAAGTCCGGGGAGTAACTGGAATGTCTGGAATACGAAGCCGACGCAGCGGGCGCGGAGTTCGGCACGCTGTTCTTCGTCCATGGCGGTAATTTCTTGGTTGGCGAGCCAGATCCTGCCTTCGGTGGGGCGGTCGAGGCCGGCCAGCAGGCCCAGCAGGGTGGATTTGCCGGAGCCGGAGGCGCCGGTAATGGCGAGGCTTTGGCCGTGGGGCAGTTGCAGTGAAATGTCGTTCAGCAGTGTGAGTGGCCCTTCACTGGTGGCGACTCGATGGTGAAGGTGTTCAGCTTTTAGCATGATCGACATGGCAAGTCCCTGTAATTCCTGCAAAATGCGGTTCAAGTTTTATCTGGAGAGTATGACATGGCGGCAGATTTTTTCCGGTACTTGGCGGGCGGTTTTGTCCCGCGCTGTTTGCGGTTCGTCGCGTTGATCCCGTTACTCATGGTTGTTTACGTTGGCCAGGTAGATGCGGATGAATCGAGGACGCTGGTGGTGCTGGGGGACAGTATCAGTGCGGCCTATGGCATTGATGAGCGCGAGGGTTGGGTACAGTTGCTGCGCAACCGGCTGGCGGAGAAAGATCTGGATATTTCGGTGGTGAACGCCAGTGTGAGTGGGGAGACCTCGGCGGGTGGCCTGGCGCGTCTGCCGCGTTTGCTGAGTGAGCACAGCCCGGATTGGGTGGTGGTGGAGTTGGGCGGCAATGACGGTCTGCGTGGATATCCGCCAAAGGCGTTGCAGAGCAATCTGTTGCGGATGGTGAAGTTGGCGCGGGACGGTGGTGCAGAGGTATTGCTGCTGGGTATGCAGATGCCGCCAAATTACGGCAAGGCGTATACGCGGGCGTTTGCGGCGGTGTATCCGAAGGTGGCGGAGAAGGAGAAGGTGCCGCTGGTGCCGTTTTTCCTGGAGCCGGTGGCGCTGGAGGAGGGGACTATGCAGTCAGATGGCATTCACCCTACGGCCAAGGCCCAGCCGGCACTGCTGGATCACGTGTGGCCCTGCCTCGAGACCATATTGAAAGGCAATGGGGATATCCGGTCCGATAGCCTGTGCACTTCATGATCGAAAAGCGTACAATCGCGCCCTGATTTTTAGACCCTACTCCTTGGTTGGTGGGGCTCTGAGGTGTTTCGCTTTGTAGCTGGTTCGGTGGCGGCACTGCCGCCGCGCAAGCCATTGCGGGACACGCTACGAGTTCATCCCTGAACGCTCGGCTGTGGCCGTCCATGGCCACAGACGGTCCCGCAATGGCTTGCCCGGCGTCAGCGCCTTCGCATTTGCGTTTGAGCTTCGTAGTTAATTTTTTGTAGGTTGAGCAAAGCCGCAGGCGTGCCCAGCTTCTTGATGGTTCTGTATTTGAGATTTACCCATGTCTGACCTGGAAAACCGCCGCGACCGGCTGGAATTCAACAAGCTGCAAAAGCGCCTGCGCCGCAATGTGGGCAAGGCGATCGCCGACTTCAACATGATTGAAGAGGGCGATAAGGTGATGGTGTGCCTGTCCGGTGGTAAGGATTCCTATGCGATGCTGGAAATCCTGATGAACCTGCAAAAGACTGCGCCAGTTAATTTTGAGCTGGTGGCGGTCAATATGGATCAGAAGCAGCCGGGTTTCCCGGAGCATGTGCTGCCGGAGTACCTGCAGTCCGTTGGGGTGCCTTACCACATCGTCAACAAGGATACGTACAGTGTGGTGAAAGAGGTGGTGCCGGAAGGTAAGACTACCTGCGGTCTGTGCTCGCGCTTGCGTCGCGGTACCCTGTATGGCTTTGCGGAGGAGATCGGTGCGACCAAGGTGGCGCTGGGGCATCACAAGGACGATATCGTCGAGACGTTGTTCCTGAATATGTTTTACGGTGGCCGCCTGAAGGCGATGCCGCCGAAACTGCGCGCGGATGATGGGCGCAATATTGTGATTCGTCCGTTGGCGTACTGCCGCGAGTCAGACCTGATTGCGTTTGCGGAGCACAAGCAGTTCCCGATTATTCCGTGCAACCTGTGCGGCAGTCAGGAGAACCTGCAGCGCCAGGCGATCAAGGGCATGCTGAATGACTGGGAGCGTAAGTTCCCGGGGCGCAGCGATAATATTTTTGCGGCGCTTACCCGGGTGTCGCCGTCGCAGCTGGCGGACCGGGATCTGTATGATTTCGAGAGCCTGGAGCTGGATCGGTCTGAGCCGGCGCGTGAGGTGGATGCGCGTTCTATCGAGCAGTCTGTGGATTCCTGGATTCCTGAGGATGCTCGCGAGGAGGAGCAGGTTGAGGCTGCGCAGCCAATGTATATTGAGGCTCGCAATCTTTAACTGCACCTTCTTGAGCCACGCTCTCTTTGCTTAGCGCTTCATTCACTGCCGTGGCATTTGCCGCGGCAGTGTCGTTTTGGGGCAGGCACTTTTCCGCGGGTTTGATTAGCCGGCAGTAGCTGTCGACGAAGTCCCGCAGGCTGGCGCTGGGGCCGTGGTGGAAGTATTTTTTCCACAGTTTGGCCATTCTGGGCAGATCTTCACGCTCCACTTGGTCGATGCCTGCTGCGCGGTAGATGAGCCAGGCGATGGCGGTTGCGTAGCGCAAGTTGGTGGCCAGTTCGGCGTGGGGGTGTTGCAGGAAGTCGCGCTGGCTGGCGAGACCGCGTACCTTTGACGCAAGCGCTGGGAAGTTGATCAGGTATTCATCCCAGATCTGTCGGTGGGTAGTGGGCTGTATCTGGAATATACCCATGCCGTGGCGCCGGCCGAGCTTGAGGTGAAACCCGAGTTCGGATTCCTGGGCTGCGGTGCCGAGGAGCAGGGCTTCCATACCCGGTGACCAGGCGCGTAATTGCTTCAACGTGGGACGAACTACCAGTAACCGCAGTTCGTCTAGACAAATACCCATAGTGTTGTCGATTCTTCCCTACAGCCGGCATGTACTACCGGGATGGTGAGGCGCATGAACATTCCGTTTTCTGCGTCCTGTTACACCCAATGTGTAGTTTGCGGATTGAGCAAACGCCAGCAAATCGGTAGATTTGCGCGCAATTAAGACCAATAACAACAGGCAGAGCCTAAAATTTCGCCTCAAAAGGCTATCTCTGCCAAAACAGACGGGGATCTCTACATGTCCGGACAATGGCTTGTCGCTCTAACCTTTATCGCCTATCTGGCGTTCATTCTGGCGATTGGTGTCTACGCCTATCAGCGCACCAAGAATGCGAGTGATTACTTTCTTGGCGGGCGCTCGCTGCCGCCTGCGGTGGCGGCGCTGAGTGCGGGGGCGTCGGATATGAGTGGTTGGCTGCTGCTGGGACTGCCCGGTGCGGCTTACGCCACGGGGCTATCTTCTGCATGGATTGCCATCGGTCTGTTCAGTGGAATTCTGCTGAGCTGGATCACCATGGCCCGCCGCCTGCGGATTTATTCTTACGCGCTGGATGATTCGCTTACGGTACCGGCCTATCTGCATCGGCGCTTCAATTTGGCGCACCCTTACCTGCGCACGATCAGCGCATTTTTCATCCTGTTGTTTTTCCTGTTCTACGTGGCGTCCGGCCTCATTGCCGGTGGCAAGTTGTTCGAGACGGTGTTCGGGTGGGATTATCAATGGGCAGTATTTATCGGTGCTGCGGCAGTGATTTCCTACACGTTGTTCGGTGGCTTCCTCGCGGTTTCCTGGACGGATGTTTTCCAGGGACTGCTGATGAGCCTGGCGCTGGTTATTGTACCGGTGATGGTTATTTCGGATGAGGGCGGCCTTGGTAATGCCTGGTCCACCATGCAGCAACAGCACCCGGAACTGATGCACTGGATGAGCGATAACACCGGCGCAACACTTACCACTGCCGCCATTTTGAGTTCGTTGGCCTGGGGGCTGGGTTACTTTGGCCAGCCGCATATCCTTGCGCGTTTTAAGGCGCTGCGGCACCCCGATGACATGCCGGCTGCAGCTACCGTGGCGGCAGTCTGGTCACTGGCAGGATTTCTCGGTGCTATGGCGGTGGGGTTATTCGGGCATCTGGAACTTTCGCAGACGCTGCCAGATGGCGAGCGGATTTTTATGGCTCTGGTCGAGGCACTTTTCCATCCGTTGGTCGCAGGTATTCTGCTGGCTGCGATTCTTTCGGCCATTATGAGTACGGCGGACTCGCAGTTGTTGGTATCTTCCGCCGCGCTTGCCGAAGATATTTACCATGTGTGGTTCGGGCGCGAGCTTTCGTCCGAGCGCCTGGTGGTGGTGGGCCGCTGGGCGGTGATCGGGTTGTCCCTGATCGCGGTCGGGATCGCAATGGACCCCGAGTCCAAAGTGCTGGATGTGGTGGCTTATGCCTGGGCCGGGTTGGGGGCAGCGTTTGGTCCGACGATTCTGATCAGCCTGTACTGGTCGCGTATGACTGGCGCCGGTGCCATTGCCGGTGTAGTGGTCGGCGGGCTTACCGTTTTGATCTGGAAACAGCTTTCCGGTGGTATCTTCGATGTCTACGAACTGCTTCCGGGCTTCATACTCTCTGCAACTGCTATTGTTTTAGTTAGTGCTGTGACGCATTGCCCCGATCAAGTATCAACGCGCCACCGTCAATTGCTGGGGCAGTAGCACTCTAAACTCACAGTGTTTGGCGTGAATATTCACGCCTGACCGGTGGTGCCGCGGTTGGAGTATCTGGAGTGATCGAAGTACACCTCGGTGATATCACTCGGTTACATGTCGATGTAATCGTCAACGCAGCCAACCAGCGGCTTTTGGGCGGGGGTGGTGTTGACGGCGCCATTCACCGTGCCGCGGGCCCTGAATTGCTGGAAGCCTGCCGCCAGATTGGCGGCTGCCCGGTGGGTGACGTGCGTGCAACCCCGGGTTTCCGATTGCCGGTAAAGCGTATTTACCACACCGTAGGACCGGTGTGGCGGGGCGGTAATCTGGGTGAACCGGAGTTACTCGCCAGTTGCTATCGCCAGTGCCTGGCACTGGCCCGCCGGGAAAATATTCACACCATCGCCTTCCCCGCCATCAGTTGCGGAATTTACGACTACCCCCCAGAGCAGGCCGTGGAAATTGCGGTCGAACAGGTGCAACAACACCTGGATCGGGATGGTGGGCCGCGCCATATTATTTTCTGCTGTATTGATGACGACATGGCTGAGCTCTACCGCCTGCAGCTGGATGCGGTTGTGCGTCGGTAGTTAAACGCCGGTTAATTGGTACGCACACGCATTGTTTGAGCTACGCGAGGGAGCAAATAGTGCGTGTTGCACGGTTTTTTTTGAGACTTAATTAGCACTGCCGTAACAGTCACGCCCGCGAGCAAAAAATTATTCAAGAAATTATGCAATAAATGGAGTTCATCACAGCACTTTGCTTTGCCGTGCTGTGTACATCTTTTAGAATTTCGCCCCTAAGGATTCACGTGGCAAATGATGGCCGCGTACTGAAAGGGAAAATTCATGCAAATTCTTGTTGAGAACCAGCGGGGGGACCGCTTTAGGGTTAGTGAAGGTTGGGCGACCGCCCCCACTTCATTTGATAACGACGCTGCTGCGGGTCTTCTCGCCTCTTTTTCCCCATCGATTCTTGATCAGATCTACGATCAGTTTCTTGCCTCACGATCCCTTGCTCTCGCTGTTCAGCATGGGCAGGATCAGCTGCTCGCATTGCACGGCTCTGATGCCCCGTCTCATTTCAGTGAAACGCATCGCGCGGTGTATGTCGCGGTTCGCCAGCATCGCCTGCTGGTCGAGGTGGCGCCATTGCGAGAGGAAGAGCTGGATGCTCGCTTGTCCAAACTGCGCAATGGCATCCGTATGGGACTGCAGAAAGTCATCGCCGAAGAGCGTGCCGAGGCCGCGCGAATCCAGGCTGTACATGAAAAGCGCAACAACTTGGAAAAAACTGGCGCATACGTGGCGCACACGGCCAAGGCTCTGGGGCAGGCGGCCTGGGGGCTCGCGGTATGGACCAAGGATGTTGCCGACGTGGCGGCGCTGGTCAACCCGGTGCGTCAGCAAACCGCGCTGTTGAATGCGACCTACGACTACTACGTACACGACAAGAGCTATGACGACTCCGGCAGGGAGTATCTAAGCAAGATCAAAAAAGAGCTGGTGGAAGCGCTGGGGTTTGATCCAACCACGATCACCGCAGAGCAATTGGAGCAGGCCTTTGATATTGCGCATCTGATTTACGATGACCCGACGCTGCGCAGCGATATCAGCCGCTTTGCCAAAGACTATGCCAAAGCCCAGCATAGCCTTGAGATCGCCGAGTTTATCGGGGGCGGGCTATTTGAAATCATTCTTACCATTATCCTCACCGCAGTAACCGGGGGCGTCGGCGCCGTCGCCGCGATGGCCAAAAATGCCCGTCTGTTGACCCTGTTCAAGGGCATCGGCGATTTAATGGTGGAATTTGCCCGCTACCTGCGCCGCCGCAAGGCGCTGGCCAAAACCCGCGGGGCAAAATCCGGCGGTGCCTCGCTGTCTGATCTCAAGTCTACCGAGGCCACGGTGCCGGCGGTTGCCGATGCAACCAGCGGTGGAGGAAAGTCTTCCGGAAAATCCGCAGCCGCCAAACAGTCTGACGGCAAGGCGTCTCAGCAACCGGCCGGTGATCCCAACGAGCCGGATAAAAACAGCACTGATACCGGCCGCAACCACAACGGCGACAGCTCGCAGTGCAATGGCAATACCTGTTCGGGCGGTGATCCGATTAACTTAAAGACCGGCGAAGAGTTCCTGACGCTGGTCGATGCTGTGCTGGATGGCCCGCTGCCGCTGACCATGGCGCGCACCTACCGCAGCAGCAACCACAATGACTTCGGCCTCGGGTACGGCTGGACCCATACCCTCGGCGAGCGCCTCGAATACCGTGGTGCCGGAAACCCGCTGCATTTTCACGACAACGAAGGCCGGGTCATTGCGCTGCCACATCCGGGCGGCAGCGGACTCAGCCACAACGTAGTGGAAAAGCTGAGCCTCAAACGCATCGCTGACAACCACTGGGTCATCACTCCCTACGGTGCACCGGCCGGCTTGCAGAAACACTTCAAGGCGCTGAACCCCGGTGACAACCGCTTGGCTCTGTCGGAAATCCGCGACGGCTACAACAATTTTTACCGCTTCCACTACGTCGAGAAGCAGCTGATCTGCGTCGAAAGCAGTCTCGGCGAAGCGCTGCATATTTCCCCCATCGATGGCCGCATCGGCGAACTTAAAAAAGAAACCCGGGACGGCCGTATCCAACTCCTTGCGCGCTATGAATACAGCGCCGAGGGCGACCTGATTCGCGCGACCGATGCGGAGGGCTTCAGTGAGGCTTATGCGTACCAGGGCCACGTGATCAGCAAGCGTACCCTGAAGACCGGTTACAACTTCCACTTTGAGTGGGATGCCGAGGGGCCCGGCGCGCGCTGTCTGCGCCAGTGGGGTGACGACATCAATGGCCAGCCCACCTATAACTACCGTTTTGTATGGGATGACGATGGAAAGGGCGTAAATGTCATCGATACCCGCGGTGGCGAGGAACGCTACCGCTTTAACGAGCGCGCGCTGCCGATCTACCATCGCGACCAGGAAGGGGGTGAGACCCTCTACGAATACAATGCACTCGGCCAGCTCACTGCAGCGCAATTGCCGGCCGAAGAAGGCCAACAGCGGCAAGAGCGTTACGAGTACGACGATTACGGGCGCCTGGTCGCCAAGACCGACGCCAGCGGCGGTATGCACCGTATCGAGTACAACGCCGAAGGGCTGCCAGCCAAGATCACTGACGCCGGCGGTCGTGTTTGGAAACGCGAGTACAACACCAGCGGCCAGATCACCGCGTCGACTGATCCGCTCGGCCACAGTACCCAGTACACCTACAACCCGATTGGCCTCGTCGGTAGTGTCACCGACCCATTGGGCAATACCACCCGCTACCTGTGGAACCCCCAGGGCAAACTGGCTGCGGTACACGACCCGATGGGGCGCTCGCAGCACTACCGCTACGATATTGCCCAGCGCCTGACCGAAGTCCAACACGCGCCTGAACTCAGCACCCGCTACGAATACGACAGCCAGGACCGGATCAGCGCAGTGATCGCCCCGGACGGCGGGCGCACGGAATACCGCTATAACGCCCAGGGGCTGGTAGCGGATATCACCGATGCCGAAGGCCGCAGCACCCGCTATGACTATGACGGCCTCAGCCAGGTCACCGCGCGTACCAACCCGGATGGCAGCCGCCTGCAATATCAGTACGACGGCGAGCGCAACCTAGTTGGCCTGATCAATGAAAACGGCGAGCAATACCAGCTCAAATACGACCTGAAAGAACGCCTGATTGAAGAGGTCGGCTTCGATGGCCGGGTCACCCGTTATGCCTATAACGCCGCTGGCCATCTCGTCGGCAGCCGCGCAGTCACCGATAGCGAGTCAGGCAAAGGTATCGACACCCTGTTCGAGCGCGATGCGTTCGGCAGGCTGTTACAGGAAACCACCCCGGACGGCGTAACCAGCTTCCGCTACAACCGCATAGGCCAGGTGACCGAAGCGGAAAACGCCCACCGTAAACTGCGTTGGGAATACGACGCCTGTGGCCGGGTAATTGGCGACTGGCAGGATAACGCCGAAATCCGCCACCGCTACGATGCCGCCGGCAACCGCATCGCCAGCGTACTCCCCGATGGCGAAGAATTGCGCATCGGCTACAACGCTGCCGGCCAGTTCGAAAGCCTGCACCGCCGCCCGGCAGGTGCAGAGGCAGAACAGCTACTGGCGCAGATCAGCCGCGACGAGCTGGGCCGCGAAACCCATCGCCAGCACGGCAATGGCCTTGCCACCGAAAGCCAGTACGACCCCCAAGGCCGTCTGCAAAAACTGCGCCTGGGCAAGGGCGAAGGCCCGGTAGAAAACCCCATCCTCGAACGCGCCTACGGCTACAACCGCAGCGGCCAGCTCACCCATATCGGCGACAGCCTGCGCGGCGACCGCCAGTACCACTACGACGCCCTCGACCGCCTGACCCAGGTCGAAGGCCCCAACCCCGAACACTTCGTTCACGACCCGGCACACAACATCCTCGCCGCGGCCGGTAGTGCTGATGAGGCAAAACAAGAAGCCGGCTCGACCCAGGTTAGCGGCAACCGCCTGAAGTTCCGTGGCGACACCCATTACGAATACGATGTCCACGGCAACCGTATTGCCGCGCTGCGGGGCAAGGGCCAGAAGCTTCAAACCCGCTACCGCTACAATAGCAAACACCAGTTGATCGCGGTTGCCCACTACCGGGTAGACGACAAGGGCGAAGCGCAGCTACAGAACGAAACCTGTTATCAGTACGATGCACTCGGTCGCCGCATCAGCAAAAAGGGACTGGCGCAGACGACTGATTTCCTGTGGGATGGCGACGTTCTTCTACAGGAGCGAGCCCGGGATACGGAGACTGGGCAGGATCTGAAATCCCGTAACTATTACTTCGAACCAGCCACATTTAAGCCTATCGCTTTGAGTGAAGGTGGTGACGTTTACAGCTACCACCTCGATCAGCTGGGAACCCCGGATGCGCTAACCGATGCGGATGGGGGAGTAGTTTGGAGTGTTAGCTATAAGAGCTATGGCAACGTAGCTATTGCCCACAAGGAAGAGATATTCCAGCCAATCCGGTTTCAGGGGCAGTATTACGACGAGGAAAGTGGATTTAGTTATAGCCGGTTCCGGTACTATGATTCAAATTTGGGGAGTTTTTTAAATCAAGATCCCATAGGCCTGTCAGGCGGTGTTAACTCTTATCGATACGTGCCTAACCCCCTCTCTTGGATTGACCCATTTGGATTAACCTGTAAGCAAGGAGTTGCGAATATCAAAATGTACAAAGAGGGGCGGCAGGTTCATTTTGTTGTAGAGGTGCAGTATAACGGCCAGAAGATGGTGACAGAACAGCAAAGTAGTGGAAGGCAGGGAGGTCCAACCGAGATTCAAAATGAAGACTTTTCTGAAATTTTGGGGATGAAACCGGATAAAATAATTTCTACGATACTTCCTGACGCGCAGGCAGCAATTGATTATCAAGTGCGTAGGTCGAATAGTCCTGATGGTCCCTATTGCGTAGATAATAACAGTTGTCTTACACATGTTTTTGATGTTTTGCGCGAAGGAGGGAAGGAAGGGGTTCCAAATAATTCCAAAAGGCTAGTGGCAGGGAAGTATTTGAAGAAATTGGAGGTGGAGTAATGGATAATAAGTGCCAATATGAAGAGTTGGTTTTTATGGGGGGGAAGATAATTTCCAATTTCCGAGGGAAAATTTCGCAAGGAGGAGACGTCTCGTGGCGAGAAGAGGCTGTAATTTCCTGTGAAATTTTGCTTGATTATTTGAGTGAGCGCCGGAATCTTGAGAAGGCGCTTCTTTTATCTAGAATTTTTGAAGACAGGTATTCTGAGTATAAGCCGCCTGTTATTTCACATTGGTGTAGGAAGGTTAGAGAGACTCTGGAAAACGATAGAAAGCTATAAATTATTAGTGGTATGCAGGTTTTTTTGGCTGGAGTTGGCTTCATTCATATCCTGGGTTTGGTGTTATAAGGTTAAATTGTGTGAATCTTAGATCATTGGTTCGCTTTTATTGGTCTTACCCACGATAAGTAGGCACCCTAACTATGCACTTTTGTGCTCATAATCCGCAGGACTAATATGCCCAATAGCGGAGTGCCTGCGTACTCGGTTATAGAGCACTTCGATGTACTCGAAGATGCCGATCTTCGCGTCCTCGATACTCTCGTACCGTTCCGCGCATATTAGTTCGACCTTCACATATGTTCAGAGTCCAGTGGGTTGGATTGACCCTCTTGGTCTAAAGGTTAAAGAAGAAGGATGTTCAGTTACTTCTCGGCCTACGCATACTGCGAGCGGGGAAAGAATTGTTTATTTTAAAAAAGAAGATATTAAGTTCAAGAGGATGTATGGGGCAGAATATCAATTCTATCTGGATGCTGAGGAAGACTATTTGGAGTTAGCTTTCACATCGGTGGGTGTGGATTTAGAGTCATTGGAGTTTTATATAAATAATAGATTTAATCGGGGTGTTTTGCTTAAAGGAGATGGTTTTGGTCTTGCGAATGAGATTATTAGCAAATCTATAGATATATATACGAAATGCCACGGTTATCCCCCGAAGTTTCTGGATGGGGCAATAATTAAGAAGAATCTACAAAATTTTCAAAAAGAATTTAGCGAAATTCGTGCTTCTGGAAGCGTTGCAGGTGGAGAGGCTAATATGCACTCGGAAGCCATAAAGCGAATTTCGTTCGGGCGTGAGAGGGTAAAACTGGGTTATGATGATATAGAAGTAACTGCGTGGGGAAATCAAAATGTCGAAGTGGATGGTGAGGTGTTGTTGGATGTTCCGACAAAAGTGAAAATAACGGCAAATAAACGAGATGTTGGCAATGGGTAACTTGGTTGGTTATTTAGATGGTTGGTAAAGTCGAGTTGGTGGAAATATTGTTGGGGGCCATGTGTGAAGACCCCCATTATCTTGAATTAAGAAATATGGCCGCTCAAAGAAAAATAGCGCTTTGGTTAAAAGAGGAGTGGGTTTGGGTTAAGGATCTAGAAGTCACATTGAAAAAAATAAAATCAGAGATTGGAGAGAGTGAGGAAGTTCAGAAGGTGGTTGTTGATTTGCTCTTTAATAGTAATGCATGCCTTATGCAGTCTGATAAAAATGAGTTAAATAGTCTTGTTGGTGAAGCTAAAAAAGCTTTAGGTGAGTTAAGTAATCCAGTTTGATTATATTTTCTTGGTGTGAAATATCGGGCTTGGTCAAGCGAGCTTGTGATTCTTTTTATATCGATAAAGTAGAACGTGCGGGTGCATGGATTCGACACATTCTCTTCCGTGAAGTTGGTAGAGGCCTTTTTAACTGCTCGATTCCGAGTTGTTATTGGAGAGCTATCCCTTAGCGTCACAACCCAATAGCAACTAGGGTTCGGATTCGGCGTGCGTATTGTGGGCCAGTGGTTCAACGAGTACGGCGAGAACCACCAGAATGCCAATAAAAGATCATCCGTTATGTGATGGTTTCAGTGGTATCTGCAACGGCAGGGGGCCTTGACAGGTCTATTTTCCAGTCAGAGAGGGTGGCCAAGATTGGCCGGAGGTGGCGCTGGTGCCGACGAAGTTATTTTACCTGCTGATGTCTGGACTGCTAGCAGGGTATCCAGTACGAGACCCGGTTTGCTTGAGTTGCTGACATGGTGCCAGAGAATCGGCAGCAGGCGTCTTGATAACGATAACCTGTGCCGTTCGTATAGTTTAGACCCCCTTTAACTCCTTCCGCTTGTCACACTCTTATTCTGCTACTTTGTCATGGCAGTGCTCTTGCCTATCTCGCTGATGCAGTTTGGCAGCTCCTCCTGTTTTTGGTGTGCTTAGGGTCGCTGGAGTTTGTGATGAACCTAAAACTTCAGTTCTTCGTAACTGAGATACAAAAGAGTTTATGGTTGGGTGGAGCCGATAGTCTAAGGCTGATTTTCCTGATTTGGAGTGAAATTCATGAACCGAGAAAGTTTGTTTAAAAAGGATTTTCAGCGTAAAGAGAATGTCTGCTCTCATTTGAGTTCTGCGAGGGATTCTAATTCTCTGCAAGGACATAGGGCTTACCCTTTGTGTGTTCAGACATATGATGATGGTTATGAACTATTTTGGTATTGCTCTAAATGCATTAAAGAGTATGGTCTTTCGACTTCTGGGGTGTATGTCTACGACGAGGAAGATGATCTGTTTGGTGTTATTGGGGCTATAGAAGGTTTTGAAGTTGGTGATGACCTTGATATGAACCCGTTCAAACGATTTTTCGATGAGCAGTCGGGTTCCATGCTGAGTCTTGAGGAGTTTAATCTGCTGGAGTATGACTTTGATGACCGTCAGCCTTTAGCTGAATCTAGGTTGTTAAAAATCCCATTTGGAGCAATTAAAAGGAATTCATGATTGATGAAATGAATACATGAATAGAGCTGACTCAGCCAACCCTGGTCAAGGGAACTCCACCTAAAGTGAGCATTGTGACTGCTCGGTTCTTTTCAATTCTTGAAGTACTATCGTTCCATAGCCAGCCCAAATAACAACTAAGGCGAGAATCCAACATGCGCACAGCAGATCAATGGTTCACCGAGTACGGCGAGAGCCACCAGAATGCCACCAACAAGGCCATCCACTGGGTGGCGGTTCCCCTGATCTACGCGACAGTCGTGGGCCTGTTCTGGTCTATTCCCCAGCCCGAGTGGATGGCCCAGATTGCATGGTTGAACTGGGCGGTGGTAGCGCTGGTGCCGACGATGTTGTTTTACCTGCTGATGTCTATGCCGCTGGCGCTGGGTATGGCTGCGCTCTCTGCCATTTGCCTGTGGTCCTGCAGCGCGCTTCAGGCGGCCGGGCAGAGTGTGCTCTGGTGGTCGGTTGGGGTGTTTGCTCTGATGTGGGTGTTCCAGTTCATCGGACACCACGTTGAAGGTAAAAAGCCTTCGTTTTTTAAAGATGTGCAATTTTTGTTGGTCGGTCCGGCCTGGGTGATCGGTTTTCTTTATCGTAAGGTCGGGATCAGGTACTGAGTTTACCCCTCCAAATGTCGTAAACCTGACGCCAGTGAATCGATCGCTGGCGCCAGGATGGCGATGTCATTCTTAGGGTGGTGGCGGAAAATCCCGTCCTTCTATCTTCTCTATTCTGCCTCTGTATCATGACCATGGTCGTGACTTTTTGGCTTTTCGAGCTTCGCCGCTTCTCCTGTTTCCCCTCTGTGCACTTTCTCACGCAGCCCCTGTACGATCTTGAAGAAGATCGGGACCAGCAGTGTGCCGGCGACGCACGCCATTATGGTGCCGCCCATGATGGCAGTGCCGAGTGATATCCGGCTGGCGGCGCCGGCGCCTGATGCAATCACGAGAGGGATGGAGCCCACCACGAATGAAAGGGTTGTCATGATGACCGGGCGGAAGCGCAGTTTTGCCGCGGTCACCGTTGAGTCGTGCAGTGATAACCGCTCCACTTCCCGCTGGGTTTTCCCAAACTCGACAATAAGGATCGCGGTTTTTGCTGCCAGTGCTACCAGCAGTACCAGACCAATCTGGCCATACAGGCTGAGGGGTTCCTTGGCGATCAGCAGCGCGGCGATGGCGCCGACGATGGCGATGGGCACCGAGAGGATAATCGCAAGCGGCGTCAAAAAGGATTCGTACAGGGCCGCAAGGAACAGGAAGGTAAATATCAGCGACAGCACCAGCGCGATTGTGGAGGCATTGCCGGATTTGCGTTCCTCGTAGCTGGAGTCGGACCAATCGTATTTGAAGCCGTCGGGCAGTGTCTCTATCGCCACACGTTCAAGTGCGTCCATGGCGTCACCCGAACTGAAGCCACCGGCGATATTTGGGCCGCCACTTACTTTAGCTGAGTCGTAGGTGTTGTAGCGTTTGAGGGTTACCGCACCGAGGACCGGCTCTGTACTCAGAATGGCCGGTAGTGGGATTGGTTCGCCTTTTTTGTTGGTGATATAGATTTTCTCCAGATCTTTTTCCTGCTGGCGGAACCTGGATTCGGCCTGCACCATGACCTTGAAGGTTTTGTTGTACAGGTTGAAGTCGTTGACGTAGATGGCGCCAAGCTGGGTTTGCAGTGTCAGGAATATGTCGCTGATTTTTACTCCCAGTGTCTTCGCTTTCACCCGGTCGATGTCCAGGCGGATCTGCGGTGAGCCCGCCTTGAATATCGAGAAGGCACGCGCGATTTCCGGCTGTTCCGTGGCGGCGGCGGAGAAATCTTGCACCACTTTGAACAACTCCTGAGCGCCGACACCTTGGGTGTCTTCGAGCATGAAAGAGAAGCCGGCCATGGCTCCCAGGCCGGGAATTGCGGGCGCACCAAAGACCAGGATCTGGGCTTCAGGCAGTTGAGCAAATTGCGCCTGGTATTTTTGTTGCAATGCCTGTTGTGACACCTCAGGTGCTTTGCGTTCGTCCCAGGATTTGAGTTTGGCGATTACCATGCCGGCGTTTGATTGCAGCATGACGTTAAGCAGGCTGAACCCATTTACTGACAGTACTTTGTCGACGGCTGGATCCTTCATCAGTACTTCATTGATCTGGTCGATGACCTCAGCGGTACGCTCAAGCGCGGCAGCTTCGGGCAACTGTACGTCGATCATGAAGTAACCCTTGTCTTCATCCGGGATAAAGCTTTTGGGTACGGATTGGAACAGCAGGAACAGGCTGACAAACAGGCCGGCAATGATCGCCAGACTTATGATCAGGTGCCGGGCGAGCCAATCCACGATTTTGAGGTAACCGTTGGAAACCTTTTCAAAACCCCAGTTGAAGCCGCGGATCACCGGATTCGGTTTGCTGTGGCCTTCCTTCAAGACGGTCGAGCACAGCGCGGGGCTCAGTGTCAGTGCGTTAACCATGGAGATCAGCACGGATACGGTAATGGTGGTACCGAACTGGCCGAACATTCGCCCCGTCATTCCCGGCAGTAACATGGTTGGCCCGAATACCGCCACAAGTACCATGGAGGTCGCGACAATCGGACCGGATACCTCCTTCATGGCTTTGGCTGTAGCGGCACGCTTGTCCAGCCCTTCTTCGTGCATGATGCGCTCGACGTCTTCGACGACGATGATGGCGTCATCTACCACCACGCCGATGGCGAGAATCAGGCCGAACAGGGTGACCGTATTGATGGTCATGCCCATGGCGTAAAGGACGGCGAGTGTGCCGATAATCGATACCGGCACCGCCAGGGTCGGTACCAGCGCCGCGCGCACGTTGCCGAGGAACAGGTAGGTGACGATGATGACCAGGATCACAGTTGCGATCAGGGTGAAAACAGTTTCTTCGAGGGAAACCGCAATAAATTCGGTGGTGTCGTGGCCAATGACCGCTTCAACTCCCTCGGGGAAATACTGTGAAAGTTCCTCCACCTTGGCTTTGACGTTCTCAGCAACTTCGAGCGCGTTGGCGTCTGACAATTTGTAAATGGCTAGAAGAACACCTGGGCCGTTGTTGTATTCGCCGTAGCCTTTATATATCTGAGCGCCTAGCTCCACCCGCGCGATATCCCTGACGCGAACTACACCGCCTTTTTCATCGGCGCGCAGCACGATATCGCCAAACTCTTCCTCTGAGGTCAGTCGGCCTTTGGTGGTGAGGACATACTGGAATTGGGTGGAATCGGGAGATGGCGGAGTACCGAGCTGGCCTACCGCTGCCTGGATGTTCTGCTCCTGAATCGCCCCGAGCACTTCCGGCACGGAAATCTCCAGGTTGGCCATCTTCACCGGATCGAGCCAGATCCGCATGCCGTAATCCAGTGGGCCGATGATTTTCGCCTCACCCACGCCGGGTACGCGCGCGAGTTCATTGAGCAGGTTCAGTGAGGCAAAGTTGGACAGGAAAACGCCGTCAAACCGGTTATCCGGGGAAAAAAGGTTGACCACCATCAACATGTCGGAGGAGCGCTTGCGCACCTTGATACCGCGTTTCAGCACTTCCGGGGGGAGGGACGGTTCTGCGAGTGCCACCCGGTTCTGTACATCCACCTGCGCCATGTCATCGTCGGTATCCATGTCGAACGTCATGAACAACGTATAGGTGCCATCACTGCCGGAGTTCGAGGTCATGTACACCATGCCTTCGGCACCGTTCACCTGCTCTTCAATAGGGATCGCAACGGCATTTTTCACCGTCTCGGCATCTGCACCAGGGTAGACGGCGACCACCGAAATTTTCGGCGCCGCGATATCCGGGTACTGATCCACCGGCATGACAATCGCCGCGAGCAAGCCCATAAAAGTGATCAGAATGGCGATCACAAAGGCGAAGCGCGGACGACGGATAAAGAGATGGGTATTTTCGCTCACAGCTTACTTTCCCGCGCTACTTGCCGGTTTCATAGGGGGTGTAGACATCGCCCGGTTGGTTCCGCTGCCTCACTTCCATGGTTGATCTCTGGTATTCCTGGAATGCTTCCCGCTCCTTACGCAGCTGTTCACGCAAAGAATGGGGCGGAGGCCGGAGGTTCTGCGGTGTGGCGTCTTTGGACGGTTCGATTTTCACCGGTGTGACTTCGACAGCATCACCCGGGCTGACTTTTTGCAGGCCCTCCACGAGAACTCTGTCGCCAACCTTGAGCCCTTCACGCACGGCCCAGTTGGGGCCTATGCGCATGCCAACCTCTATATTGGCCCGCTTTACCTTGCTGTCTTTGTCCAGCAAGTAGACATAGTGTCCTTGCTGGTCCTGGGATACTGCCTTTTGCGGGATCACGATTCGCTGTATTTCTTCCAGCAGTTTTCCGTGTAGAGTCACATTCTCTTCGGGAAGAAGCAGGCCATCTGGGTTGTGGAACAGGACGCGTGCAGCGACTGTGCCTCGGGTTGCGGCTGCGGTAGCGTCCCAGGAAAAAAACTCCCCTTTGTAGGGGTATACCGTGTCACCCGGCAACACGATGTAGAGTTCCATATTTGGAAGGGCGCGACCTTGCTGCTTCAGTTTGTCCAACGCACTGTAAAACTCGTTGTAGGCCTTCTGGCCGATGTGGGCGAGTACGTATACAGGGTCTGTTTTGATGAGCTGGGTAATAGGCACCGAATTGGGTAAGATGAAAAAGTCGCCCACGGCGTAGTTGGGGTGTCCCACACGCCCTGAAAAAGGCGCGACTATCGAGGTATGCGACAGATCCTGTCTCGCCTGATGCAGTGTGGTCTGCGCTTTATTCAGCTGCGCTTCCGCCGCCAGCATGGTGGACTTTGCGGTGTCGAAATCTTTTGCGGAAATATACCCCTGAGGGCGCAGGTTTCGCGCGCGATTGAAGTTCGATTTCGCGTCTTCGTAATTTGACATCGCTTCAGCGACAGCAGATTCGGCGGTAGCCACCGAGGTTTCGAAAGGATAGGGATCCAGCCTTACGAGCTCTTCGCCCTGCTTGAAATATTTTCCGGGCTCGATGTTCTGGTAGAGGATCCTCGAGGCGACCAGCGGGAAAATCTGCGCAGTTTCCACAGCTTCCACTACGGCCGGCACTTCAAAGCTCGGCCTGAAACTCATGCGTTTGGCCTCGACAACCTCCACCTTTTTCGGTGGTGGGGTTGGTTTGGCCGCTTCCTTTTCCCCGCAGCCAACGGGAAGCAGGCACGCCACGAAAATAAGATTCCGCCAATGGAGCTGGTTACGTAGAGTTTGGTACATCATTTCCCGCAACTTGAGTTAATAAACCTATCTCCATTAATCCTAGAGGGCGGGGCGTCAGCTGGTGGAAACTTGGTCAATAGTTGGCGCGGAAATTATTTTTCGTGCGCGCGTTGCTTTCCCAGGTGCCGGCCTGAGCTGGAGCGAGGACTGGGCGGATGGAATTGATAGCCAATTTTTCAGGCGGACTTGCTCGTTGGCAGCCCGGATGGGCTGCACTGTGAGAGTGGGCGAGGTGGGGAAAATGGCGGGGAGGGATTAGTAACGCTTCAGCGGTTGTAGTGAACAGGAACCTCCAGGGTTTCTTTTACCTGCTCCATCACCACATAACTGGTGCACTCCTGTACCTCTGGCAAGGTGAGCAATGTCTCTCCGTAGAATTTACGGTAAGCGCTCATATCCGCTACGCGCGCCTTGATGAGGTAGTCGAAGTTGCCTGATACCAGGTAGCACTCCTGCACTTCCGGCAAAGCGGACACCGCATTGCGGAACTCTTCAAAGGCATCCTGTGCCGAGCGGTTTAGTCGTATTTGCACGAACACCACGAGTGCAGCATCGAGAAATTCCGGGTTGATCAATGCGGTGTAACCCTGAATCACCCCATCGGATTCCATCTTCTTGACGCGTTCCACGCAGGGGGTGGCGGTTAGACCTACCTGGCGGGCCAGTTCCGCGTAACTTGTGCGGCCGTTTTTCTGCAGTACTCGAAGGATATTGCGGTCGATCGTGCTTAATTCGTTGGCGCGGCGCTTCATTGCACTCTCCTGGTGTCGGTCAGGGATTCCTGGCCCATTTGGGTGTGAACAGTATGTTTCGATCAGTCGCGAATAAGGCTTGATTTGGCTGTGACGCCAAACTGTGCCATCCGCTGGATGAAAAGTGTGCAGGATAGCAGTGTTACCAGTGGAATCCACTGATTCCTGAAGAAAATTTACAGAGAACAACTTTAAAGGCGGCCCTATACTAGCTGAAAGCAAAGAAAAACGGGGCGCAATTGTCTGCGTTCATGGAGCCTTTAGGAGAAGTCGTTATGTTGATCGGTGTACCGAAAGAGATCAAAAACCACGAGTACCGCATCGGTCTTACTCCGGCGAGCGTTCGCGAGCTGGTAGGGCATGGCCACGAGGTGATCGTGCAGAAAGATGGCGGTTCCGCCATCGGTTTTACTGATGAAATGTATGAGCAGGCTGGCGCCAAGATCATCGACAGCGCGGAAGAGATTTTCGCGACTGCTGAAATGATCGTGAAGGTGAAAGAACCTCAGCCGCACGAGTGTGAAATGCTGCGTCCGGGCCAGCTGCTGTACACCTACCTGCACTTGGCACCCGATCCCAAGCAGACCGAGCTGCTGGTGAAATCCGGTGCGACCTGTATTGCTTATGAAACCGTAACCGACCGCTTTGGCGGCCTGCCGCTGCTGGCGCCGATGTCTGAAGTTGCCGGCCGTATGTCCGTACAGTGCGGCGCGCATCACCTGGAAAAAGCCCAGGGCGGCCTGGGTGTACTGCTGGGCGGTGTGCCCGGTGTAGCCCCGGCCAAAGTGCTGATTATTGGTGGCGGTGTGGTTGGTACCAACGCAGCCAAAATGGCGCTGGGTATGGGTGCTGACGTTACCATTCTGGATCGCTCCCTGCCGCGTCTGCGCCAGCTGGACGACATTTTCGGCGGCGCAGTGCGCACCGAGTACTCCACCAACGATGCGATCGAGCAGCATGCGCTTGAAGCCGACCTGGTGATTGGCGCAGTTCTGATCCCCGGTGCTGCAGCGCCTAAACTGCTGACGCGCGATCACATCAGCCGCATGAAGAAAGGTGCGGTGGTTGTGGACGTTGCGATCGACCAGGGTGGTTGTTTTGAGACTTCCAAAGCCACTACCCACCAGGAGCCGACCTACGTGGTTGACGGCGTAGTGCACTACTGCGTGGCCAACATGCCGGGCGGTGTTGCGCGCACCTCGACCATGGCGCTGAACAACGCAACTCTGCCGTTCGCAGTAGCGTTGGCCAATAAGGGTGCGAAGCAGGCGCTGCTGGACGACGCCAACCTGCTGGAAGGCCTGAACGTACACGCCGGTATGGTGACTTACCAGGCCGTAGCCGATGTTCTGGGTTATGAGTACGTGGATCCCAAGCTGGCCCTGCAGAAATCTGCAGTGGAATCCGGGGTAGCGGCTTGAGCCGACGCCTGATGAATTATTTAGAGCCTGTTCTCTTCTTGGGGCTGTGAAGCCCCGCTCTGTGAGACCCGGCAGTGTCCGACTGCCCTTTATAGCCGCGCTAATTAGCGCGGCTTTTTTATGGGTGAAACTTTTTTGTTGAGCTGCGGTGGACAGCGAGGGGGTTAGCGAGCAGGGAACAGCCTGCTGAGTAACACCGGCAAGGCAGTCTCTACCCGCAGAATGCGCGGGCCAAGGTGTACCGAGCTGAACCCCTGCTCCTGAAGTTTCTCTACCTCGTAGGGGATGAAGCCACCTTCCGGGCCGACGGCCAGTGTTGTTGCGGTGTCGATATCGACGGGGCAGGGAGTGTCAGTCACCGGATGGGCGACCAGCTTGACTGAATCGGCAGCGATGGATGGCAGCTCGTCTTCCACGAACGGTTTGAAGCGTTTGCGCAACTCGATTTGCGGCATCGCCGTATCGACGGCCTGTTCCAGCCCCAGAACGCACTGCTCGCGCAGTTTGTCCTCCGCCAGCCAGGGGCTTTGCCAGTAGGATTTCTCCACCCGGTAAGCGTTGATCAGATACAGTTTTTTTACCCCGAGTGCCGTCGCGTGCTGAATCGTGCGCTTGAGCATTTTGGGGCGCGGCAGGGCGAGAATCAGGGTGAGAGGCAGGCCCGGTGGGGGTGCCTGCTGCAGGGAGACGCCGAGCTCAATCCGCTCCGCGTCGGCGTAAAGTACGGTGGCGCTGCCGATTTGTCCGTCGACCAGGCCCACTTTCAATTGCTCGCCCGCCTGCGCCCGGTGTACTTCGCTGATGTGTTGATGCCGGCGGCCAAAAAGTACCGCGCGTCCCGGTGCGACAAAATCCGAATTTTCGAGAAGAATAAGGTTCAAGACCAGGTCTCCACAGCGGTCAGTATTCAGCGGATATGGCAGTGCAGTAAATGGTCGCTGACTTGGCAGCGGTGTCCTGCTTATGTATCGCTTACGCGCGGGCCGTAGCCACGGCACCTTTGCCGATACCCTCGTAGGCTCGAACAGTGATCTCGGCGCCCGGGTTATTTTCAGCCAGGGTGACCGCAATATACTGGGCCAGCTGCTCTACGGTTGTATCGCACTCGAGGATCTCGCAGCGGTTGGACGGAATGCTGAGTGTGAAATCCCCCTGGCGGGCCCTGTAGGCAAAGTGCAGTTGTGCTCCTTGCTCCTGCTTCATGTCTTCGCGGGTGCCAAGGTAGATATCCGCCCAGCGAGATGCCCATTCCGCTTCGAGCGCAGTGGAGCGTTGTCCATTCACATCAATACGGATCTGCGAGCGGTGGCCATGGGCAATCCGCTGGCAGTTGCCGTCGTGTTTTTTCAGGCCGTGGCTGTAGTGGTAATACGGGGTGGCGATTTCTTCAGTAGAAAATGACAGATTGAGCTTATCCACGCTGGTGGGGAACACCCCGGCCAGTTGCTGTACGCACCATTGCGCGACAGATTCGGGATCAATCTGCTCCACTTCGACCAGGGCAAAGGCCTGCTCAGGACCGCTGACGGTTACCGCATCCGCGGAATCCAGCTGCCACGTGATGTCGACGGTTTCGCCTGTCCGGGAAAGGGAGAGGTAAGGGGACCGGGTGGGTACAAGCAGGCGGTGGTCCAGCTCTGTGTCCAGCCAGTTGCGTAGCGTCTTTTTGACGATACCAAAGTCCACCACCATGCCCTGATGGTCCAGCGCGCCATCGAGCGCGGCATTGGCCAGCCAGGTTTCGCCGACGATACCGCGACGGTGGTCGAGGTAACTGAAATCAACGTTGGTTAGGCTGTCGACAAACAGGTGCATAGAACTTCCGACTACGAAAATGGAGGGATAGGCCCGGTTTTGAGCGCGGCACAGTATAGCTTTTTGGCAGTGGAAATTGTCGCCTACGGGAGAGGATTTTGCTTTCGTCGGAGAAGATTCCCAAAAGGGGGTGGCACATGGCGCTTTGAGTCTCTATAATCGCGCCCTCTTCGAGTGCAGGGGCTTTCAAGGAAGCCGCAAAAACTGACTCGATGCGTTATGGCGGCCCTTCCGGTCTCCTCGCAATGATCAGCTGTGAACTCCGCCAGGCCCGGAAGGGAGCAACGGTAGCAGTGACATCATGTGCCGGGGGTGTGCTGGTTGGGCTGCCTCCAATTTTCTCCCCCTCCCTCATGCTTACTCCATTCAGACTTCGTGTCCGTATGCATTCTGCTATTGCGTTCTGCGCCGTAATTTACTTGCGAGACATTTCCCCATAAATCCGTGTGAGCGGGGAATTTTGTGCCGATCTGGGTGTAGTGACCGCCATCGCACCCCGAACACGGGACCCCGTGTGCTATAAAACGGCGACAGAACCAATAAGTCGTGCGCTCGGTCGCACTAATGCCGACCCACTGATAATACAAATAAACAGAGGACGCTGATGAAAAAGCTAGCGCTGGTCATTGCCGCAACAATGGCGGTTTCCGCATGTGACAACCGACAATCGGACCAGGGTGCGGTACCGCAATCGGGATCGCCCTCCGCCGCGGCGCAGGTTTCCTACGGTGCGGATGATACCTCTGCCGGCACCGTGGCGCGTGCAGCCACAGAAGGCAGTATCAGTCTTTCCCCTGAGGGTGCCAGGGCGTTTCTCGACGATGCCCAGGCCCGGCTGGAAAAAATGGCCGAAGAGGTCAGCCACGCAGGCTGGGTGGCATCCACGTACATCAATCTCGACTCCCAATATACGGAAGCCCTGGCCGTGGAGCGGTACACCACGCTGGCCGTTGAGCTGGCTCAGGAAGCGGCGAAGTTCGACAACGTCGAGCTCGATCCTGAGACCCGCCGTATGCTCACCATGCTCAAGCAGGGCCTGGTACTCCCTGCACCGAAAGATCCGGAGTTGACCGCCGAGTTGGCACAAATCGGCTCCAAGATGCAGGGGATGTACGGTGCCGGAAAATACTGTACCGGAGAAGGCGACAAGGAAAAGTGCTACACCCTGACGGAGATGGGCCAGGTGATGGCCAAAAGTCGCGACCCGAAGCTACTTAAAGAACTCTGGGTTGGGTGGCGCAAAGTGGCGCCACCGATGAAGCCGCTTTACGAGCGTCAGGTGGAAATCGCCAATGCCGGTGCGCAGGAGCTGGGATACGACAACCTCAGTGTGATGTGGCGCTCCAAATACGATATGCCGCCGGACGCTTTTGCCGCGGATATGGACGCGCAGTGGAGTAAGGTAAAACCTCTGTACGAAGCGCTGCACTGCCATGTACGCGCCAAGTTGAATGAGCATTATGGGGATGGCGTGGCGCCCGCGCAGGGCAAAATCCCGGCGCATCTGTTGGGTAATATGTGGGCTCAGGAGTGGGGCAACATTTACGATATTGTCAAAGACGACGATATGCAGGCGCCTTACGATCTCACCGAGCTGGTAGTCAAATCCGGCATGAGTGAGAAAGATATGGTCAAGGTGGGGGAGAAATTCTTTACCTCCCTGGGCTTCAAGCCGTTGCCGGAAACGTTCTGGGAGCGGTCCCAGTTTACCCAGCCTCGTGATCGCGACGTTGTATGCCATGCGAGTGCCTGGAACCTGGATGGCAAGGACGATATCCGCATCAAAATGTGTATCAACAAAACTGGTGAAGACCTGATTACTATTCATCACGAGTTGGGGCACAACTTCTATCAGCGTATCTACAACACCCAGCCGTTCCTGTACAAAGAGGGTGCCAACGATGGCTTCCATGAAGCCGTGGGGGATACCGTCGCACTGTCCATTACGCCGAAGTACCTGAAACAAATCGGTTTGATGGACGAGATTCCCGGTGAAGATAAGGACCTCGGTTACCTGATGCAGCAGGCGCTCGATAAGATTGCCTTCCTGCCATTTGGGTTGTTGGTCGACAAGTGGCGCTGGCAGGTTTTCAATGGCGAGGTGAAGCCGGGTGATTACAATAAAGCCTGGTGGAAATTACGCGAAGACTATCAGGGTATCCAGGCTCCAGTGCAGCGCAGTGAAGCCAACTTTGATCCGGGTGCGAAGTACCACATTCCCGGTAATACCCCATACGCGCGCTACTTCCTGGCTCGTATTCAGCAATTCCAGTTCCACCGCGCGCTGTGTGACGCGGCTGGTGAAACCGGGCCGCTGCACCGCTGCTCCATTTTCAAAAATGACGCGGCAGGCAAAAAACTGCGGAATATGCTTGCCATGGGTGCCAGCAAGCCCTGGCCGGATGCGATGGAGGCCCTCACCGGGCAGCGCGAACTGGATGCTGCCGCGATCGTAGATTACTTCCAACCGCTTATGGTTTACCTGCAGGAGCAGAATAAAGACCGTCAGTGCGGTTGGTAATCTTCAGTCCAATAACAAGCCCGGCTATGCCGGGCTTGTTATTGGGCGCGATTTACCGGGTTAGAAACTGGCTGCCGCGGTTAGCCACAATTTGTCTGTGTTCACGCTGAAATCGTCAGCACTGTAACGGCTGTACTTGAGGCTGAGATTGATGCCCGCAAGGGTGTAGGCGGCGAGGAATCCCTGCTCGCTGCCCAACTTGTCCATGCCGGATGCGCCGGTATCGTCCGAGTTCATCTGGTGGTAGTTAAGCGCGAGTTTTACCCCACCGACAGTGGTTGCAGCAGACACGTAGACGTCCTCGATACCGCCGGCAATATTGCCGGTGCCTCCGCCGAGAAACTTGTCGTTCCAGCCCTGGAATTTATGCAGCGTTGCGAGTGGTGTGATGAACTGGCCATTGTTGCCATCCGCTCCAAGCAGCTCGTAACCCGCCGACAGCGTTACCGAGCCGATTTTGTAGTTGCCTTCAGCCAACACATAGTCCGCGTCATAGTCTGCCGGGTTGTTCGCTGCGGCCGATTGGGTCGCGTATTCCAGAGCATAGCCCAGGCTTCCCGTGCTACCAGCAAAGCGTACTCCGTAGGTATCCGTGGAAAAGGCCGCGGCGTCTTCATTGTCAATCAGGTATGCGTAACCGCTGAGTGTGCCCACTGGCAGGCCGGCGTACTTTGCATTCAGCAGGTAGCTGTCATTGTCATGATCGCCCACAGGGCTGTCTTCACCGAAAATTCGATTTACATTGTGAATATGGGCGAGAAGCAGCGTGGTGTCGCTCAGGCTGCTGTTGGTCAGGCTGAATCCATCGTAGGTCTGTTCGTTTTGTCGGAAACCGACGCCGCCGACGAAGCGCTGGTTGTCGAGCAGGATGCGCTGGCGGCCATACTTTAAATTGGTACCACCAAACTGATAGGCGAGAAAGGCCTGGTTTACCTCGGTGCCCTCTGGGTCGGCTACGCCGCCCTCGAAATCGGTCGCGTGAGTAACATCGTCCATTTCCAGTGTGGTGCTGAACCCGTTGTAGCTCGCGGAAGCGAATGTCAGTCGGGTCTTCAGGCTGGTGAGATTGACTTGGTCTGCACCATCGACGTCAACCAGCTCCGTGCGTGCGCGAAAGCTTAGCGTGACTTCGCCCTGTGCAAGTGCATCCGCAATACTGGCTACTCCCGAGGGTTCGCTTTCGACGGTTTCCTGAGACCAGGCTGGCAAAGCAACGGGGCTGGTGGCCAGTGCGGCCATGGTCGTTGCCAGGCGCAGTTGATTGAAAAAACGGCTGTCAGATAGCTTGTTCAATGGATTGCTCTCCCGGTTTAAGTTGTTGTTTTCTGTTTGGTATCAATCGTTGTTAGAGAAGGTGTATCAGGCGGCGTCGACTACAGCATCCGTCCGTTCCGTGTTCTTGTTTTTTGTTTTGTCTGGCTCGCTGCCGGTATCGACGCTGTTCGTCTCGGTGTTCAGTGCCGGCGCGGTGCGGACATCAGGTTTGCTGTGGCGTTCGTGCAGAAATTTCAGGACCTGCGCGCGGTACCGGTTGTAGTGGGTGTCATCGGCCAGATCGAGCCGGTGGCGTGGTCGTTCCAGGTCGATTTTCAGGATTTCTCCGATGGTGGCAGCGGGTCCATTGGTCATCATCACAATGCGATCCGAAAGCAAAACCGCCTCGTCAACATCGTGAGTAATCATGATCACGGTATTGTTGAGTTCGGCCTGAATTTCCATCAGTGAGTCCTGCATGTGCGCGCGGGTCAATGCGTCCAGGGCGCCAAACGGTTCGTCCATCAGCAACACCTTTGGTTGCATAGCCAGCGCGCGCGCAATACCAACGCGCTGTTTCATGCCGCCGGAAATCTCCGACGGACGCTTGTGTATTGCGTGCCCCATATGGACCAGGTTCAGGTTGTGCTCAATCCACTCCCGCATCTCCACTTTACTTTTGGATTTTCTGAATACCTGCTTCACTGCGAGTTCCACATTTTCATAGGCGGTAAGCCACGGCAGTAGAGAGTGGTTTTGAAATACCACCGCGCGCTCAGGACCCGGTTCCAGTACTTCCTTGCCATTCAGAATTACACCGCCACGGGTAGCCTGGTAGAGGCCGGCAACCACGTTCAGTACCGTGGACTTCCCGCACCCTGAGTGACCGATCAAAGATACAAATTCTCCCTGTCGGATTTTCAGGTTGACGTCCTTTAGGGCGGTAAAGGCGCCTTTGGGGTTCGGGAATTCCATATCCATATGGCTGATATCCAGTAAAACGCTCATGGGGTGCTCCAGGAGAAGTTGCAGGGTGAATTTTGTGTGATATGCGTAGAGCTTTTCGCTGATCGTTGGTTTATTCGTGCGAGTTACTGACTGGCGACTTTGTCCCAGGATACGAATTTCTGCAGTGTCAGCATGCCGCGGTCCAGTAGAAAACCAATGACGCCAATGACCAGTACTGCGGCCATGATTCGGGCCAGTGAGTCCGAACTCCCGTTCTGGAACTCGTCCCACACAAACTTTCCGAGGCCGGGGTTCTGGGCAAGCATTTCCGCTGCGATCAGTACCATCCAGGCAACCCCGAGGGACAGTCGCATACCGGTAAAAATCATCGGAATGGAAGCCGGCAGCACAATTTTCTGTACGTGCTTTAGGGCTGGAAGGCGCAAAACCCTGGATACATTCACCAGGTCGCGATCAATACCTGCAACACCCACCGCTGTGTTGATGACCATTGGCCACAGGCAGCACAGCGTCACAGTAATCAATGAGTTAAGGAAAGATTTGGCAATAATGGGGTCCGGTGATGTGTACAGAGCAGAGACCACCATGGTCACCAATGGTAGCCAGGCCAGTGGTGACACTGGTTTGAAGATCTGGATGATCGGATTGACCGCGCTGTTAAGTGCCGGGCTGAGTCCGATGGCGATACCCAGTGGAATGGCAATGGCAGCAGCCAGCAGGAACCCGCTCATGACTGTTACCAGGCTGGTACCGATCTGGTCGATAAATGTTTCCTTGCCGGTATAGGCGCGGAGTTTCGGTATGTAGCCGGGATCTTCCGCGACGCGTTTCGCATTGCGGATTTCCTGGCGTTCGTAAAATGCACGCTCTTTTTCTCTGGAACGCTGATGTTCCCGATACAGCGCCTCAAATTGATCTGCCACGGCTGCCGGTCCGGGGAACTTTCCGAGTGAGGTGTCAATCTGCCGGGCGCTAAAAGACCAGAGCAGCAGGAAAACCAGAATACCCGTCAGTGGCAGGGCCATGTATTTAGCGGAATTACTGAGCAGGCTACCGTCCAGCCGGGGAAGACGGAGCGCGGCAAGTCTGCCATTGCCTAGGGTTGTGGATGCCATAGTGCGGTTACCTCGCTGGGTCAGTTCGATAAATAGTTTTTAGTGCCGGGCCTTCGTGGCCCGGCTTCCCGTAGCGGGGTGTCACAGTTTTTGGCCCGACTTCAGACCAATGGGAAACTGATCGATATAGGCATTGGGTTCGTGGCCGTTGTAAACAATGCCGTCGATAAAATGCGTTTGTGGCGCGCGGTAACCGTCTTCGGTTGCGAAATCCGGGAACTGGTTTTTGGTGGCCAGCTTTTCATTGATCAGAGATTTGGCTGCCGCTTCGTAGATGTCCGGGCGATAGACTTTGGCTGCCAGCTCCTGATACCAGGAGTCCGGTTTGTCTTCCGGTATCTGGCCCCAGCGGCGCATCTGGGTGAGGTACCAGATGGCATCGGAGTAATAGGGATAGGTTGCGTGGTAGCGGAAGAAGACATTGAAGTCGGGCACCGTCCGTTTGTCGCCTTTCTCGTATTCGAAAGTGCCGGTCATACTGTTGGCGATTACTTCGTAGTCGGCACCCACGTAATTGGACTGCGACAGAATCTCGACCGCCTCCGGACGGTTCGCGTTGTTGTTTTCATCCAGCCACATGGCGGCGCGAATCAGTGCGCGGGTAATACGAACCGTCGTATTCGGATATTTTTCGGCAAACTCTTTGGTGATACCGAATACTTTCTCGGGATTGTCTTTCCAGATTTCGTAGTCGGTGACGACCGGTACACCGATACCTTTGAATACGGCTTGTTGGTTCCAGGGCTCGCCGACGCAGTAGCCATAAATGGTGCCTGCTTCCAGGGTCGCCGGCATCTGCGGTGGCGGTGTTACCGAGAGCAGTGCGTCTGCTTCCAGTTGCCCGGAAATATCACCTTTGTGCGGGGCGTAGTAACCGGGATGGATGCCGCCGGCAGCGAGCCAGTAGCGCAGTTCATAGTTGTGAGTGGATACCGGGAATACCATCCCCATGTTGAAGGGTTTGCCGTCAGCCTTGTATTTCTCGACCACAGGCTTCAGCGCATCCGCCTTGATCGGGTGGACCGGCTTTCCGTCGGCCTGCTTGGGAATGTTCGGCTTCATCTGCTCCCAGATCGCATTGGAAACGGTGATACCGTTGCCGTTCAGATCCATGGAAAAGGGCGTAATGATGTCGGCTTTGGTACCGAACCCCATAGTGGCCGCGATGGGCTGCCCGGCCAGCATGTGTGCGCCGTCGAGACGGCCATCGATTACTCCATCCAGCAGTACTTTCCAGTTCGCCTGTGCCTCAATAGTTACGTAAAGGCCCTCGTCTTCGAAGTAGCCTTTTTCGTAGGCGATAGCGATGGGTGCCATATCGGTGAGCTTGATAAACCCGAAGGTGAGCTCTTCTTTTTCCGGGTATCCGAGTTCTTTGGTGGCTGCGGAAGAGGTGCCCGCGCATAATCCTGTCGACAGCGTCAGTACGCCGATAAATTGCGAGATGGATTTTTTCCACTGCATGTCGAAAATCTCCTTTGGATCAATTGGTTGATCGAGGCGTTGTATAAATGACTTTCTTGAGCGCAAAAAAAAGCGCCCATCGACTGGCTGCCATTTGGCAGGAATCGATGAGCGCCTGTGCTCAGAGGTAACGCTTAGCGCGTTACCGAACGTTTTATTGGCAAGCTATTGCGACTGCAAACTAGAAACGGAATAAGAGCTAGAGTGCGCAGCAGCCTGGTTAATTCTTCTATCGGGCATCGTGGGACGCCCACAATCCTCTCTGCAGGGATTGTGCCAACTGTTTATCTGTTGACCGGTTGCTGGCGGCCAGTTCCTTAACTCGGTATATCGCTTCCAATACTTTCGGATCGTTTTGATTTACGCAACTTGCTGAAATTTCTACGAAATATTCAGGGGCGAGCGCTGCAGGTTGTATTTCCGGTATGACAAAAAAACGCACAGGAAACTGATCGGAGGATTGATTGTATTGGCGGTCCCGACCCGGCCATCGACTCAATGCTGTGCGTTTTGCGCTTTCGAGGTGACGGCGAGGCGATGTTTTGGTGCGTGGATGAAGGGCGCAGCGCGTGCGAGAAGTGTGGTAGTTACGTATTAAAAAAGGGGCGGACATCTCTGTCCGCCCCTTTTGGTACGCCAGTCTAAACCTCGTGACTTCTTATCAGAAGCTGTAGTTCAGCGATACACCGGCCAACCAGGCTTCCAGGTTTGTGGTGCCACCATTGAAGTAGGTACCCAGAGTGAAGTCGCTGGATACTGGCAGTGCCTGGAACTCCTGGATGGGCTCGTCGTCACCCCACAGGTATGCAACGCCGCCATCAATGCTCAGTTGGTTATTGAACTCGTAGGTGCCACCAAAGGTTACCCACTGACGGTCGGCATCCGGAATAGACAGGGTGCGCCAGGTAACATCGAAACCTGTTGCCAGGGTTTCTTCGTCATACAGGCCATCGCGGGCTGCGCCTTCGTCATAGGCGTAGCCTACACGCCAGGTCACCTCATCACAGGGGTAGTACTCCAGGCCCAGGCTATAGCGCCAGCCGGAGCTGAAGTTTTCTTCCTTGATGTGGAAGGGGTTGTAAGCGGAAATAGGCGTGCCATCAACCCGCTGATTCGGGAAATAGGCTTCCAGGCGCTCGAAATCGTCCCAGTCGGTCCACATGGCGCCGAAGGCGATACCCCAGTTGTCATTGAAGCGGTGATACACACCGAGTTCAACGGTATCCGGAAGGTCCAGGGTCAGGTCCGCTGGCTCACCATTGAATGTGCCAATAATTTGGCCCTGGCTATTATAGGCCGGCAGCAAATCCGAATTTACGTCTGCATCAATTTTCGGGTCCAGCTCTGACTGGTAGGAAATGCCAATATGTGTGCGCTCATTGATGCGCCACAGCGCACCGATGCTCCATCCGTAATCCCAGTCGTCCCCGTCAGCATCGAGAAGGTAGAGGTCGGAAAAGCTGGGATCAATTGCGAAATCAGACGGTACTTTCGATTTCAGGGTGGCGTCTGCGTACAGGAAATTTGCAGAGACACCGATACTGAAAGTGTTGTTGTAATCAAACGCCACCGACGGTGCGATATTGACCGAGATCAGCTCGGTTTTGTCGGCGATATGCGTAACTGGCCAGCTGGACTTGAAGTCTGTTTCCAGACCGTAGTCGGTATTCATCGCCAGGCCGAAAGACCAGCAGTCATCAAAAGGTACGGCGATGTAAGCGTTGGGTACCCAGGCGCTGCTCGCGTAATCATTTGCTTCTGCGTAAATTGGTTCGACCAGAGGGAAGGGACCGTTGGCGGTCAGCGCGTAGTATTCGGTGTAGCCCGCGGCATCAATTTCCGGGTTTACGTAAGTCACGCCACCAGAAATAGTGATGGTGTCAAACAGTGCGGAGCCTGCCGGGTTGCGTGCCAGGATAGCGGCGTTATCGCCGATGGCATTTTCGGCAGCGAAGGCGCGGCCCAGGCCAGAGGCGCTTGATTCCTGAAGTGCAAAACCAGCGGCTAAAGCACCGTTGGATACTGTGCCGATCGCTGCGGCCAGTGCGGCTCTACGCAAAATTTTGATAGTCATGAGGTCCCACTCTTTTGCTGAAAATAATGCCAACGCAGTTCATTCTTTCCATGGGCACTGGCAGTGAAGCATTTCCGGAAAAATTTTGCATCAAGCAAACCTATTCCTGATAGGGAGAGTCTAGCAGTGCGAATTTTATGCGCTGGGGAGAAACGGCGACTTTATAGTGGCTGCGAGCAGAAAAATCTACGCTTTGGCGTGATTTTTTTAGGGAGTGTGAAATATATTTTTTATCAATTATTTTCGCTGACGGGTTTTCCCTCAATGGATAATTTGGTCAGGGTGATTTGGTAGCTTTTGCCATTATCTTCCTGTTGTTGAAGTTTTATGAGGGCGTAGTTCCATTGCGGCGCAAACCAGATGTTGGTAACGCGTTCCGAATCCTGTGCGCGGATCCGCTGTACCTTGATGGTGTCGATCATGCCCATCGGTGTTTTGATTTTTTCGTTGCCGGTGACGCGAAACTCGTAGTGGCGAATTTTCTTGCCATCGGCAACGTCGTATACCAGTTCTTTTTTTCCGGCCGCTACGTCCAGAGCCAGTTGCAGCTGGTAGCTGATTTTGTCCTGGATATCGGCCGGGGCGTTATCGATGCTGCGGGCTTTGTTGTAAACGTTGATGACCCGGCGTTGATCGCTTTCAAAGCTGAGCGCTGTATGGCGATCCTTGCCAAGACCACTTTTTTTATAATCGTAGTGTTGCGGCACCAGCCGCCCGCCCTGTTGCGCAAAACGGGAGTACTCTTCGATTTTCGCGAACATCGAGTTGGCGGAGAAATCCAGGCGCCAGCTTTCAGGGGTGCCCGTCAGCTTGCGTTCGGCAGTGACCCCGAAGCCACTGAATTCGGCCTGATAGACGGCGGTGAATGGCTGTAATACTGCAGACGCAGTAGAAGCAGAGGGTGCCTCCGAGCGGGTGTTATCCACGGTGGTGGTGTCTGCTGGTGAGGAATAGGCCGCGGGATGGAAAAACAGTACGGCTGAAAATGCTGCGATGGCAATGCGGAGCAAGATTGCACCTCCGGTCTTATGCTTAATTCCATTTGCACAGACCGGAAGTGTAGCCGGTCCGTCTATTCTGCTACCGGGTCTCCGGCGTCGCTGAAACGGTGGCCGCTGCGGGGCAGGAGCTCGCCGTTCAGTTCGGTTCGGTCGCCGGCCATCCGCAAGCGACCCTGGGCAAACCAGCGGGCTGCAAGCGGATAAATTTTATGTTCCTGCACCTGAACCCGTTGCGCAAGCGTTTCCGGGGTGTCGTCTGCCAGCACCGGGACGCTGGCCTGGATAATGGCCGGGCCACCGTCCAGCTCCTCGGTAACGAAGTGCACGGTAACACCGTGTTCGCTGTCTCCAGCGTCGAGGGCGCGCTGGTGGGTGTGCAGGCCCTGGTACTTTGGCAGCAAAGATGGGTGAATGTTCAATAGCCGTCCGCTGTAGTGGCGCACAAATCCCGGTGTGAGGATACGCATGAAGCCGGCGAGGATAACGAGGTCGGGCTGATAGGCATCGATACTTTCGATCAAGGCCTGATCAAAGCTCTCGCGATCCCCGTAGTCCCGGTGGCTCAACACCTGCGTCTCAACACCGGCATTGCGGGCGCGAGTAAGGCCGAAGGCGTCGGCCTTGTTACTGATTACCGCTTGAATGCCGTACTCACTGTCTGCCTTGGCAGCGTCATCCAGCAGGGCCTGCAGATTGGAGCCACTACCTGAGATCAGGACTACGATACGACAGGGGCCGGAGACCGGCCCTTGGTTGAACTCGTTCATGCTCGGATTACAGACCTTTCAGGACAACGGCTTCCGCGTTTTCTTCGGCGGTTTCAATGCTGCCGATGACGAAGGCATTCTCGCCAAAGCCATTCAGAACTTCGATGGCACGTTCGGCATCGGCACCTGGAACGCAGATCACCATGCCCACGCCGCAGTTGAAGGTGCGGTACATTTCGCGACCTTCAATGTTGCCGGCCTCTTGCAGCCAGCGGAATACCGGCGGCAGCTGCCAGCTGGTGGTATCAATGACCGCGCTTGCATTCTCCGGCAGTACGCGGGGCAGGTTTTCCAGCAGGCCGCCACCGGTAATGTGGCTCAGTGCGTTTACCTGTACAGATTTCATCAGCTCCAGCAGAGACTTGACGTAAATGCGGGTCGGGGCCATCAGTGATTCGGCCAGGGTTTTGCCTTCCAGGTCTTTCTGCAGGTCCGCGCCGCTGATTTCCAGTACCTTGCGGATCAGGGAGTAGCCGTTGGAATGGGGGCCGGAAGCTGCGAGGCCAATCAGGGCGTCGCCAGCCTGTACTTTGGAGCCGTCGATGATCTCGGATTTTTCCACCACGCCGACGCAGAAGCCAGCCAGATCGTAATCATCGCCTTCGTACATGCCGGGCATTTCAGCGGTTTCACCACCTACCAGGGCGCAGCCGGCCAGCTCACAGCCTTTGCCAATACCGGAGACCACGTCTGCGGCGATATCGACGTTCAGCTTGCCGGTGGCGTAGTAGTCGAGAAAGAACAGGGGCTCGGCGCCAGCGACCACCAGGTCGTTGACACACATGGCTACCAGATCAATACCGATGCTGTCGTGGATACCCAGATCCATTGCCAGGCGCAGCTTGGTGCCCACGCCGTCAGTACCGGAGACCAGTACGGGCTCTTTGTAGCCGCTCGGCAGCTGGCAGAGGGCACCGAAGCCACCGAGGCCGCCCATCACCTCCGGGCGCTGGGTGCGCTTGGCGACATGTTTGATACGCTCCACCAGAGCGTTACCCGCGTCGATGTCAACGCCGGCATCTTTGTAGCTGAGGGAAGGGGTGTTGGGCTTGGAGTCGCTCATTGATCAACCTTGCAGGGGCCTGAATTGAAGGGCGCGTATTCTAGTGGAAAATTCGTTAAATGTGCGAACTGAAGACTGGGCGAATCAGCCGACACTGATACAATAGCTGGAAATTGCACACTTGCGGGTATCGAAGTGCTGGGTCAAAGTGTGACTAAACAGTGGCCCTCGAGCAGTTTTATGGTCAAATACCGGGCCACTGAACTCCCGAAGATAAGAGAAGTTAGGGGAAGAATTCTGATGTCAACGCCGCTAAGCCCACGTTTGGCATGCTGTGTCATGGCGCTGTTGCTGGTATTTACCGCTGCTCTGCCTGCTCAGGCACGGGTGGTACCAGACCTGTATGAAATTATCGAAGCGGTTCCGAGCCGCGGCACGACGGACCGGGCTGACGCCAGCAGCCGCGGTCTTGAGCGGGTTTTTGTGCGTGTTACCGGCGATCAGGAGATTGGGAGCAATCCCAAACTGGCCCCGGTGCTGGAAAATGCGCAAAAGTACCTGCAGGTATACCGCTACGACAGCGAAGACAACCAGCTGTTCCTGCATCTCTCCTTTGATCCGCAGGCGGTCAATGACCTGGTTCACCAGTTGCAGCTGCCCCTGTGGCCGAACAACCGTCCCGGTACCCTGGTATGGATGGCGGTAGATACGCTGCAGGGGGGGCGCGATACCCTGCGTCAGGAAGATTACCCCGAGCTGTTTGGTCTTCTCGATGGGCTGGCCCAGGAGCGCGGGTTGCCCCTGGACTTCCCGGTAATGGATCTGAACGATCAGCGCAATATGCCGCTGGGTAACCTTTGGGCCCAGGATGAGGCGGCAGCCGAGCGTGCCAGCGTGCGCTATCACCCGGATGCTACGCTGATGGGACGGCTGCTGCAGACTTCCGGCCAGCGCTGGCAGGCCAACTGGCTGCTGATCCACAGTGGCCGCAGCTACGCGTTTGATGCCAGTGGCAGCACCATGGACGAGGTCGCGCTGCGCGGCATCAATGAAGCGGCCAATCTGTTGGCTGATCGCTATGCGGTACGCACAAGTGAAACCGGTGTTGCCAGCGCGGTAATGGTCGAAATCGCCGGTATTCGCAGTTTTGCAGAATATTCCCAGGCTACCAAGTACCTGCAGGGATTGGCGCAGGTCAGCGCGGCGGAGGTCCTGGCAGTGCGTGGTGACAGGGTTACGCTGTCCTTGACGACAAGTACCCAACTTGAAAGCCTGCGGGACGTTTTGGCGTTGAATCGCAATTTGCAGCTGCAACGGGATGATGGCTTGGTGGACCTGACTGGCTACCGGGCACCGTTGGGCAGTGCGCAGAACCCACTCCGCTACAACTGGCAGTAATACAAGTGGCAGGTAGTAATCAAACAGGCGGCGTACCACAGCAGTTATCGTTGGGCGTTTCTCTGCGGGATGACGCTACGTTCGCGAATTTTTATCAAGTGCCGGGCGATGCCAATCGCCAGGTGGTCACCCTATTGCGTTCGTTCGCCAGTGGTGAGAACCCTGAGCAGGTGATTTACCTGTGGGGGGAATCAGGCAGCGGGGTAACGCATTTATTGCAGGCGGTCTGCCAGGTGGCGGAATCCAGTGGCCGCAGCTTTCAGTATTTACCTCTTGCCGAGCTCAATGTGGCGGAGCCGGACGTGATTCTGGAGGGGCTCGATCTGCTCGACCTGGTATGTGTCGATGACCTGGAGCTGATAGACGGGCGGCGCGACTGGCAAACGGCACTGTTCCACTTGTACAACCGGCTCAAGGACACCGGGCGCCAGTTGCTACTGGGCGCTCGCAAGTCGCCGCGCGGTCTGAATCTGGAGCTGGCCGATCTGGCGTCGCGGCTGCAGTGGGCGCTGGTTTTCCAGCTGCACCCACTGAGCGATGCGGACAAGCTGGACGCGCTGCGCCAGCGAAGCCGCCTGCGGGGCTTCGACCTGCCCGAAGATGTGGCTCAGTACATCATTCACCGGGCTCCGCGGGATACCCGCGCCCTGTTCGCCATGCTCGAGCAGCTGGACCGGGCATCGCTGCAGGCCCAGCGCAAAATCACAATTCCCTTCGTCAAACAGGTGTTGAACATCTGATTTCAGCCGTATCCGGATAGATTGGTATTTCCTTCTAGACTGGTTAGTGATCCAGTGACTTTCGCCGTTTGGTGGCGAAAGAAGTACGGAGGAATGGACATGACTCGAGCCCGCCAAACTATCCGGATGGCTGCCGCCGTGGCCCTGTGGGGCTTTGCCCTGGGCGTCAGCGCGGAAACCGTCGTCAGTATCCTGAAGCTCGACGCCAAGGGCGTCGGCGGTATGCTGGGCACGGTAACCGTTACCGAATCCCCCTATGGACTGGTCTTTACTCCGCGACTCAAGGGGCTCCCCCATGGCCTGCACGGCTTCCACCTGCATGAGAATGGCAGCTGCGAGCCGGGGATGAAAGAGGGCGCGCTGGTACCGGGTCTGGCCGCAGGCGGGCACTACGACCCCAAGAAAACCGGGCGCCATGATATGCCATGGGGTAGCGGTCACCTGGGCGACCTGCCGGTTCTCATTGTCGATACCGACGGCAATGCCTTCGAGCCGGTACTGGCGCCGCGGCTTAAAATGAAAGATCTCAAGGGGCGTGCACTGATTATTCATGCAGGTGGTGACAATCATGCGGATCAACCCAAGCCGCTCGGCGGCGGTGGGGCGCGCATTGCCTGCGGCGTGATTCAGTAACTCGCCTGAGCTGCAAAACAGAGGCCAATAAAAAGCCGGGGGTGCTTGCGCGCCCCCGGCTTCGTTTCCACGGGTTGATCTCAGGCGATCAGTTAGCGGCTTTGGTGTTTTCCACCCACTGGTTTACCAGCTCTTCCAGCACGTCCAGCGGTACCGCGCCATTGGCGAGTACGACGTCGTGGAATTCGCGGATATCGAACTTGTCACCCAGCGCCTGCTTGGCACCTTCGCGGAGCTCTACGATTTTCATCATGCCGATTTTGTAGGCGGTGGCCTGTCCGGGCATGACGATATAGCGTTCGATGGCCTTGACCACGTCACCCTGGGGGTTGGGGCTGTTTTCTGCCAGCCAGTTGATGGCTTCTTCGCGGGTCCACTTCTTGCTGTGCATGCCGGTGTCGACCACCAGGCGGCAGGCGCGCCACAGTTCCATCGCCAGACGGCCGAAATCGGAGTAGGGATCCTGATAGAAGCCGATTTCCTTCGGTACCAGCTCGGAGTAGAGGCCCCAGCCTTCGGTGTAGGCGGTGTAGCCGCCAAACTTGCGGAACATGGGTACATTGTCGAGTTCCTGCATGATGGACAGCTGCATGTGGTGCCCCGGAATACCTTCATGGTAAGCGAGCGCTTCCATCTGGTAGGTGGGCATGCTGCTCATTTTGTACAGGTTGGCGTAGTAGATACCCGGGCGCGAGCCATCCGGTGCTGGGCGCTGGTAGAAGGCCTTGCCGGCAGATTTTTCCCGGAACGGCTCTACTGCTTTCACCATCAGGTCGGCTTTGGGCTTGGTGATGAACAGCTCGTCCAGGCGGCCTTTCATTGTGTCGATAATGGCCGTGGCTTCTTTCAGATAGCGCTGCTTGCCTTCTTCCGTTTCCGGATAGTAGAACTGACTGTCGGTGCGCATGAATTCGAAGAATTCCTGCAGGCTGCCTTCGAACTTCACCTGCTGCATGATTTCACGCATCTCGTCATGAATGCGTTTTACTTCATCCAGGCCCTTCTGGTGAATCTCATCGGCGGTCATGTCGGTGGTGGTGTAGACGTTCAGGCGATGCTGGTAGAACTCGTCGCCGTTTGGCAGTTTCCATGCGCCGTCGTCGGTGGTGGCCTGTTGTTCCAGTTCGCCCAGGTAGGCAATCAGGTTTTCATAGGCCGGCTTTACGCTCTCAAGCATCGCGGTTTTGGCCTGTTCAACCAGGGCTGCTTTTTCTTCGTCGCTGATAGTGAGCTTGTCGACCTTGCCCTTGAAGTCTGCGAACAGGGTGCTGTCTTTGCCGTCGTCAAACGGAGCACCGGTAATCAGGTTCTTGCCGTCGCTGATCACGTAGGGGAATACGAATTTCGGCACGATCACGCCGGCTTCCGCGCGCTCCTTGAGGTTGGCAGTCAGCTGTTCGAAGTGCGCTGGCAGGCCGTTCAGGCGCGAAATATAGGCTTCTGCATCGGGTGCGTCGTCAATGCGGTGCTGGTTGATCAGCAGTGATGCGACGCCGGTGTGTGTGGCGTACATCTGGTTGACCGGGTAGGTGTGCAGGCGCCATTTGTAGTCTTCGAGGTCCTGCTCCTGGTTGCGGATGGCGAGGTTCAGGGACAGGCGGGTGGCGTCGTCCAGCTTGGCTGGGTCGATCTTTTTCAGTTCTTCCAGCTGACGTTTGTTGATTTCATAGGTTTCTTTGGCAAACGCTGGCGAGAGGTCATCCCACTTGCCGTAATCTTCTTTCATGCCGAGAAAGGTCTTGAATTGAGGGCTGCGAGCCAAATGTTCCTGGAACTGCTTCTCGAACAGCGCGTTCGCTTCGGCGATGGCTGCGCTGTCGGCGCCGGTTGCAGTGTCGTTGGCGGCAGTCGATACGGCTACGCCGGCCTCGGTTGCAGACTGGGATGGTTTGTCTTCAACACTGTTTTGCTTCTGGCCGCAGCCTGCCATGGTCAGCGCGCTTATGGCGGCCGCCAGCAGGGTCACTTTCAATTTCATGATGGTTTCTCTTTGCTGAATGAAAGGTGGTTATTAGAAGTTGTCTGAAAAATAAGAGGGAACGTTGTAACCAGTTCGGCGCCGGGATGCAAATTGCGGAGGAGGGAATGTGGTTATCTGAATATGTCGAGGCGGTACCGCTACCGGGTACAGCATTGTGCGACACGCCGTATACCCATCCCTGGGGGCTCGGCTGCGGCCATCCAGGCCGCAGACGGTCTCACAAAGCTGTACCCGGTAGCGGCACCTTCGCTTCAACCTCTACTTAGCAGAGGAGCAATAGGGAGAAAGCCAGTTGTCAGGCAAAAAAATAGCGGGCCATTGGCCCGCTATTTTCATGGCTACCGGTTGGTAACTCAGGCGAAGTTCTGGTTCACGAAGTCCCAGTTCACCAGTGCCCAGAACGCTTCCAGGTACTTCGGACGTGCGTTACGGTAGTCGATGTAGTAGGCGTGTTCCCATACGTCGCAGGTCATCAGCGGGGTAACGCTGTCGTCGGTCAGCGGGGTTTCGGCGTTGGAGGTGTTCACGATGGCTACAGAGCCGTCGGCTTTCTTCACCAGCCAGGTCCAACCGGAACCGAAGTTGTTCACAGCGCTGTTGCTGAACTCTTCCTTGAACTTGTCGAAGGAGCCGAAAGCAGCGTTGATGGCATCAGCCACAGCGCCGGTTGCAGCGCCACCGCCGTTCGGGCTCAGGCAGTGCCAGTAGAAAGTGTGGTTCCAGATCTGGGCAGCGTTGTTGAATACACCACCAGAGGAAGTCTTGATTACTTCTTCCAGAGTCTTGTCCGCGTCTGCGGTACCATCCAGCAGGCCGTTCAGCTTGTCTACGTAAGTCTTGTGGTGTTTGCCGTAGTGGTATTCCAGGGTTTCCTGGGAGATGTGTGGCTGCAGGGCATCCATAGCGTAGGGAAGCTCGGGGAGAACATGTGCCATGTAATATTCCTTCCTTTTGTAGGACCCGCATCCGACCGGAACCGCGGACGCAGGTCAGTTATTGGTGAAGCGCATTCTACACGCGCTCGATGTCATTATTAAGCAGTTGGACTGGCCAAAAGGTTGCAAATGTAGATCAGTGGTGGATTTTTCGGCCTGCCATGTGGTCCGAGTCTAATCTCATACTGAGACCGATTACTTTTTCGTCAATTTTTGGTATAACTTGCCGCTGTTTTCTACACGAATTCATCTATCGGACTATATGTGTCCAATAGGTCACAGGCTGACAAGTCAAAACGCAGGCATTAACGCAGGAAAAATATCATGCAACGCAGAGAGCCCACTCTGGATGGCAGCAGCCCTTCACTGGACCCTCAGATCGCTAACGGCCCTATTGGTGGTAAGCGCTATCGCACCGAAGCACCGTCGCCATCGGCGGCTGCGGTGAGCGAGCCGGAACCCACCAGTCGTGGCGGTTCGTCGTTTCTGGCGATCGTAGCGCTGTTGCTGGGCCTGGCCGGCTTGGCTGCGGCAGGGTTTTTATATCAGCAGTGGCAGTTGACCCGAGCTCAACTGGTGGATGCGGATGCCCGTATCGTCCAGTTGGAGAAACGCTTCGAGATGTCCGGTGAAGAATCGGCAGCATCGGTGGAAGTACTGAACGCGAAGGTGAAGGAAAACAGCGCCGAAATCCGCAAGCTGTGGGGTGTTTCTTACGATACCAACCGTAAAGCCATCTCTGCCAACGAGGCAAAGGCAGCCTCCAACAAGAAAGAAATCGCTGCACTTTCCAAGAAAGTGGGCGGCCTGGATGCCAGCCTGAAGAAGGTTGCTGCGCTGGAGAGCGAGCTGGCCAAGCTGAAAGAGTCCACGGTCAGCGCGTCGCGCGATACCAAAGACACTGTTGCGAAACTGGAGCGTCAGCTGTCTTCCGTGCGCTCTGATCTGACCGCTCGGGTAGGCTCCAACGAGGAAGCGATCCAGTCGATCGATACCTATCGCCGCTCTGTGAACAAGGATCTGGTGCAGCTGCGCGATGCGATCCGCAGCCTGCAAAGCAGCTCCAGCACGGCTTCCGCTCCGTAACACTTATGCGCCGCGTCAGTGCTGACGCGGTTTGCATTCGCTGATACAGCGTTAGATTCGGTATTAGATACAAGCGTTAAAAAGCGCGCTCACTTTTCCGGTGAGCGCGCTTTTTTTGTGCGTAAGCGCAGTAATCGGTATTGCATGCCTGTCAGTTCCGAATTTGACTAGTGTGGGCAGGCGCCGGGCCCTAAACTGCCCCCTCACATCCAGACCCGGTCACCATTTGTGCAACTTGATCCCGAAATCTGTAACCGCGCCAGGCTTGCCCGCGACAAGCGGTTCGACGGACGTTTTTATACCGCGGTGAAGACCACCGGTATCTTTTGCCGGCCGGTGTGTCCGGCGCGGCCCCCGCTGGAGCGTAATGTCGAGTATTTTGCGACAGCTGCGGAAGCGGCTGCGGCGGGGTATCGCCCCTGCCTGCGCTGCCGGCCTGATGCGGCACCCGGCAGCCCCGCCTGGGGTCTGGTTTCAACGACGGTGCAGCGCGCATTGCACCTGATGCGTAGAGAACGTGAGCTGCAATCGATGGAGCTGCTCGCGGAGCGGCTGGGTATCAGCAGTCGCTATCTACGCAAGTTGTTTGCCGAAAACTTTGGTATCAGTCCGCTACAGGTTTGGCAGACGGAGCGGGCTCTGTTTGCGTTTAGTCTGTTGCGCGATACCGACCTGCCGATCGCCGAGATCGCGTTTGAAGCCGGTTTTAACAGTCTGCGGCGCTTCAATGGCGTGTTCAAAGAGATCTACCGGCGTACGCCTTCAGAGGTTCGGCGCGAGCCCGGCCCATCAGGTAACTCAGGTAATCCCGGTACCCGGCTGTACCTGAGTTACCGTCCACCCATGGACTGGGTGGGCATGCTGGAGTTTTTCGCGGCACGTGCACTGCCGGGTGTGGAGCAGGTCGCAATGGACCGGCAGGATCCGCAGCGCAGTATTTACCAGCGCAGCTTCACCCTGGAGGGACGGCGGGGCGTGTTGCGTGTACGCAATGACAGTGCCAGGAATCGCCTGGAGGTCCATGTACTTGCCGAGGGCAGTGGTGCGGTGTTGTTCCGGATTCGAGAGCAGTTGCGCCAATTGTTTGATCTGGATGCGGATACCGAAGCCATTGCGGCCCATCTCACGCGGGACCATTTGCTGTCACAAGTGCTGGCAAAGATGCCAGGGGTGCGCCTGCCGGGTGCCTGGGATCCTTTTGAGTATGCGCTGCGGGCGATTCTCGGCCAGCAGATATCCGTCGCTGCGGCGACCACCATTGCCGGGCGTGTGGTGGCCCGCCATGGGGAATCCTTCACCGGACCGGAAGGGGAGGAGTTGTACCTGTTCCCAACGCCGGAACAATTGGCAGAAGCGGATTTTTCGGATCTCGGTGTTACCCGCACAAGGGCACAGACGTTGCGCAATTTCGTGCAGGCGACATTGAATGGCCAGCTGGATTTCCGCGAGCCGGACCTGGAGTCCTGGTGCCGGCAAATGACGCAGTTGCCGGGGATTGGTGACTGGACTGCACACTATACGGCCATGCGAGGGTTATCCATGCCGGATGCCTTTCCGGCGTCGGACCTTGGGATCCTGATCGCACTGGGTGACGGCGACAACAAGGCCACCCCGAAGCAGGCGCTGGCACGGGCGGAGGTGTGGCGGCCCTGGCGGGCTTACGGGGCGCTCCTGCTCTGGCAATCTCTCAAATTCAGAGGCAATTCATGATCAGTTACAGCGTTTATCCGAGTACTTTTGGCCCGCTGGGCATTGCCGCGAGTGAGCGCGGGGTTGTGGCGATTGATCTCCAGTCAGGAAAGCGGCCGTTGCAGGCCAAGCCGGATTGGGTTGACGGTGCCACTACGCTGACGGATTTGGCCGCAGGGCAGTTGCGGGACTATTTCGATGGCCGGCGCGAGGCATTTGACCTCCCTTTGGATGCGGCCGGGACACCATTTCAACAGGGCGTGTGGCAGGCGCTCTGCGCTATTCCCTATGGCGAGACCCGCAGTTACCGGGAACTTGCCGAGGCGATTGGCAATCCGAAAGCGGTGCGCGCGGTTGCCCGGGCCAACGGCGCCAATCCGTTGTCCATTGTGGTGCCCTGTCATCGGGTGATCGGTGCCGACGGTACCTTGACGGGTTATGCCGGCGGGCTGGAGATGAAGGCGCGGCTGCTGGTCCTTGAGGGCGCCTTGATTGGCTGAAATGTCCCACGGGTCATTCTCTTCCCGGGGTGGTATTCGGCGGGCTTGGGCTGGATAATGGCCGGCTCGATTGAGGAGCCTGAATGGGGGGCCAGATGCTGTACAGACTGGGCGATAAACAGCCACAACTGGAAGGCGAGGGCCACTATATTGCGCCCGGAGCCAGGGTGATCGGCAATGTGCTATTGAAACCGCACAGTTCTGTGTGGTTCAACGCGGTGATTCGCGGGGACAATGAGCTGATTACGGTTGGCGAGCGCGCAAATATTCAGGACGGCTCGGTGTTGCATACGGATCCGGGTGTTCCGCTGATTGTGGGTACCGGTGTGACCGTTGGGCACAAGGTGACACTGCACGGTTGCCAGATTGGCGACTATTCCCTGGTGGGGATGAATGCGGTGGTGCTGAATGGAGCCAAAATCGGCAAATGCTGCATCATTGGTGCGAATGCGCTGGTGACAGAAAATGCTGAGATTCCCGATTACTCGCTGGTGCTGGGCAGTCCCGGCAAGGTGGTGAAGACGCTGGATGAGTCCACGTTTGAGCTGCTTAAGGCGAGCAGTGAAATTTATGTTGCCAATGGCAAGCGGTTTTCGGAAGAGCTGGTGCCTGTTGAGGTGTGAGCGATGGCGGAAAGCGATTGGAGCCGGGTGAAGGATAAAGAGCCTGAGCCGGCGGTTGAGTTCCCGGTTAAATCCCCTTGTGTGTCTGTGTGCGCGCTGAATCGCGAGGACATTTGCGAGGGCTGTTTTCGTTCCGGTACTGAGATCAGTCAGTGGGGGCGGATGAGCAATACCGAGAAAAAGCAGGTTTTGCAGAAGTGCCATGAGCGGGCGGTGCAAATGCGTCGTGTCTGGTGGTCTGAGTAGCGACGATACGATGTCGCAGTGAATTATGGCTCGGGACCTGTTCGAACCTTTTGGCGGCGGAGCACCGGGTACAGGTTTTCAGGACCGCTGTGAACCCATCCATGGGCGCTGCGGCGGCGACTTCCTGTCGCCGACGCTCCTGAAAACCTGCACCCGGTGCTCCGCCTTTGCGTCGGGCTTTTTGCTCCGTCAGACATTTTGAGTGCTAAGCCATTTTTGGTGGATTGCGCTTACGAAGAATTAAATTTTCAGAATTGCACAAAGCGCCGAGAGGAAAATCTTCCCGCCCGGCGCGACCCCGGGGCAGCGTGCCAAGCCAAAAGCGACCGGGGCCAGATCAAACAGAAAAAATATGACCCAACCCTTCGTACATTTAAGACTTCACTCCGAATATTCCCTCATCGATGGCCTGGTGCGCATCAAGCCTTTGATCAACCGCGTTACCGAGCTGGAAATGCCCGCGGTAGCACTGACGGATCAGACCAACTTTTACGCGCAGGTCAAATTTTACAAGGCCTGTTTCGGCGCTGGGATCAAGCCCATCACTGCCGCGGACTTCTGGCTGAAAGAGGGTGGTGAAGACCAGCCGACGCTGCTGACGCTTTATGCGATGAATAGCGATGGGTACCGGAATATTACCGAGCTGATTTCCCGTGCCTGGATGGAAGGGCAGTACCACGGGCACGCCTATATTGAGCGCAGCTGGCTGAAAGAGTACGCCGAAGGTGTGCTTATGCTGTCCGGTGCCAAGTACGGCGATGTCGGTCGTGCGCTGATTGCCGGGCGGACCGCGCAGGCGGAATCGCTGGCACAGGAGTGGGCGAATATATTCCCGGGGCGTTATTACCTGGAGCTTCAGCGTACCGGGCGTCCGGGCGACGAAGAGTACCTGCATGCGGCAGTCGGACTTGCCGGGCGTCTGAACCTGCCGGTGGTGGCCACGAACGATGTACGCTTCCTGGAAGACAGTGAGTTCGAAGCCCACGAAGTGCGGGTTTGTATTCGCGAGGGCCGCGCGCTCGACGACCCGCGCCGCGAGCGCCGCTATTCCCGCGAGCAGTACCTGCGTACGCCGGAAGAGATGCAGGAGCTATTCAAGGATATTCCCGAGGCGCTGGAAAATACGGTGGAAATTGCCCGCCGCTGTTCCGCGCCGATCCAGCTGGGCAAGTATTTCCTGCCGCAGTTCCCGATCCCGGAAGGGATGACCGAGAACGAGTTTTTCGAAAAAATCTCTTTCGACGGACTCTACGAGCGTCTCGAAGGCATTCTCGACAAGTCCGCCCCGGACTACGAAACGCGCAAGAAAGAGTACGAAGACCGCCTGCGCTTTGAACTGGATATCGTGATCCAGATGGGGTTCCCGGGCTACTTCCTGATCGTGATGGACTTTATCCAGTGGGCCAAGGATCACAATATCCCGGTAGGGCCGGGACGGGGTTCCGGTGCCGGCTCGCTGATTGCCTACTCACAGAAAATTACCGACCTGGACCCGCTCCAGTACGACCTGCTGTTCGAGCGATTCCTGAACCCGGAACGGGTTTCCATGCCCGACTTCGACGTCGACTTCTGCATGGAGAAGCGCGACCGCGTGATTAATTACGTGGCCGACAACTACGGCCGCAACGCGGTGAGCCAGATCATTACCTTCGGCACCATGGCCGCGAAGGCGGTGGTGCGCGATGTGGCGCGGGTGCAGGGCAAGTCTTACGGGCTGGCCGATAAACTGTCCAAGATGATCCCGCCCGATGTGGGTATGACCCTGCAGAAAGCCTACGACCAGGAAGATGTGCTGCGGGAGTTCCTGGAGAACGACGAAGAAGGTCAGGAAATCTGGGAAATGGCGCTGCAGCTTGAGGGCGTGGCGCGGAACGTGGGTAAGCATGCGGGTGGTGTGGTTATCGCCCCAACCAAGCTCACTGACTTTGCGCCACTCTATTGTGATGAGACCGGTGCCGGCCTGGTAACCCAGTTTGACAAGAACGACGTGGAAGACGCGGGTCTGGTGAAGTTCGACTTCCTCGGCCTGCGGACCCTGACCATCATCGACTGGGCCAAGGTGATGGTGGATGAGCAGCGCGCGCGCGAAGGCAAAGAACCGCTGGTTATCGAGACGCTGCCGCTGGACGATGTCGAGACTTTCAAACTGATCAAGCGCGCCGAAACCACCGCGGTATTCCAGCTGGAATCCCGCGGTATGAAGGACCTGATCAAGCGGCTGCAGCCGGACAACCTCGAAGACATGATCGCCCTGGTGGCACTGTTCCGCCCTGGCCCGCTACAGTCGGGCATGGTGGACGACTTCATCAACCGGAAGCACGGCCGTGCGCAGGTGGCCTATCCGGATGCCAAGTACCAGCACGAAAAACTGAAGCCGATTCTCGAGCCCACCTACGGCGTTATTGTTTACCAGGAACAGGTAATGCAGATCGCCCAGGAACTCGCGGGTTATACCCTCGGTGGCGCAGACATGCTGCGCCGGGCGATGGGTAAGAAAAAACCCGAAGAGATGGCCAAGCAGCGCAGTACCTTCGAAGACGGTGCCAAGTCCCAGGGCGTTGACCCTGAACTGGCAATGAAGATCTTCGACCTGGTGGAAAAGTTCGCTGGTTACGGCTTTAACAAATCCCACTCCGCTGCGTACGCACTGGTGTCGTACCAGACCGCCTGGCTCAAGGCTCACTACCCGGCGCAGTTTATGGCTGCGACCATGTCGTCGGATATGGACAAGACCGACAAGGTGGTGACGTTTATCGAAGAGTGTCGGGCCATGAAGCTGGACCTGGTGCCGCCGGATGTAAACCTGGGTAGCTACCAGTTCTCCGTTCCTGTCTCCGACAGTGGCGACAACCGCATCATCTACGGTCTCGGCGCGATCAAGGGCCTGGGTGAAGGTCCGATTGACAACATTATCGCCGAGCGCGAGAAGAACGGTCCGTTTACCGACCTGTTTGATTTCTGCTCCCGTATCGATCCGCGCAAGGTGAACAAGCGCGCGCTCGAGGCGCTGGTGCGTTCCGGTGCTTTGGACAGTATCGGCCCCGCCGCGGATGATGCCGAAGGGCTCAATTATTCCCGCGCAGTGATGTTCAATGCGCTCGACGAGGCCGTCAAAGCTGCTGATCAGCAGAGCAAGAATGACAGCGCGGGGATGATGGACCTGTTTGGCGAAGTGGTGCGTTCCGCCTCTGATGGTGATGTATATGAGGACTTCCGCCGTGCCCGCCCGTGGAGTATTCGCGAGCGTTTGGAAGGCGAGAAAAACACCCTGGGCCTGTACCTCACCGGTCACCCGATTGACGAATATGAAGACGAACTCAAGCATCTGGTCAAGGCTCGCATCGCTGACCTGAAGCCGGGCCGCGAAAATCAGAAGGTGGCGGGCTTGTGTGTCGGAATGCGCGTGATGAAGACCAAGCGTGGCGACTCCATGGCGATTGTCACCCTGGACGACCGCAGCGCCCGTATCGAGGCCGCGGTATTCAGCGAAGCGTTCGGTGAGCACCGGGAAAAACTGGTGAAGGATTCGTTGCTGGTTCTGGAAGGCTCCATTTCCCACGACGATTACAGCGGCGGGCTCAAAATGAGCGTCAACAGCGTATCCACGCTGGATGACCTGCGCAGTGGCAGTGTGATCGGTGTAACCCTGAAGCTCGCCAGTGCGGAAGCACTGCCGAATATGGGGCAGCGCCTCAGCGCCTGTCTGCGCCCTTATATCGGCGGTAGTTGCCCTGTGAAGGTGGAAGTTGAGCGCAGCGATGCGCGTGGACTTTTCCGTCTGTCGGATGAGTGGAAAGTGGAACCGAGCGATCAGTTGATCCAGTCGCTGCGGGAGATCATTGGTCGGGAGCGAGTGCAGCTCGACTACACTCAACGGCAGTGATTTGGCGGTGGCCGGTTTGTGATGAACCGGCGGCACTTCGCCAGTGCGCCATGGCAAATTGGACACGGGGGAGTGGGGTTCGTGCGGTGTGCACTCGACTGAGTGGTTCTATCCCGGTAAGCTAGCCGCCATTTTCAAGCAAAGGGCTGTTTTGCGACTAATCGACGATATTTGGTCGCATTTTCCGTCACTTAAGTTGGCCCTCAAGAGTTTCAAGGCACGAAATAATGAACTTCAGTTTTCTCGAGTTTGAGCAGCCAATTGCAGAGCTGGAAGGCAAAATCAAAGAATTGCAGCATGTGGGCGACGACAACGAGCTCAACATTGCCGAAGAGATCAGTCGCCTGCGCGACAAGAGCGAAAAGCTCACCGAGTCCATTTACTCCGACCTGTCACCCTGGCAGGTGGTTCAGGTGGCTCGCCACCCTCAGCGTCCTTATGCGAAAGACTATATCGAGCGCATTTTCACCGACTGGGATGAGCTGCACGGCGATCGCCACTTTGGCGACGACAAGGCGATTATTGCCGGTATCGCGCGTCTCGAAGGCCGCCCGGTGGCGGTGATCGGCGAGGAGAAGGGTCGCAGCGTTAACGAGAAGGTCAAACGCAACTTCGGCATGCCGAAGCCGGAAGGTTACCGCAAAGCCCTGCGTGTTATGGAAATGGCCGAGCGCTTCAACATGCCGGTGCTGACCCTGATCGACACACCCGGGGCCTACCCGGGTATTGATAGTGAAGAGCGCGGTATTTCCGAGGCAATTGCCAAGAACCTGGCGGTAATGTCCCGCCTGCGTACTCCGATCATCTGTACCGTAATCGGTGAGGGTTCCTCCGGTGGTGCACTGGCCATCGGTGTGGGCGACCAGCTGAATATGTTGCAGTATTCGACGTACTTCGTGATCTCGCCGGAAGGCTGCGCGAACATCATCTGGAAAACCGTGGAAAAAGCGCCGCTGGCCGCTGAAGCCATGGGCGTGACCTCGGGTGTTCTGGAAGAGCTGGGTATCGTCGATGAGACCATTGCCGAACCGCTGGGCGGCGCCCACCGCGATCCGGACCTGATGGCAGCGCGCCTGCGCGATCGCCTGTCCGAGCAGCTGGACAAGCTGAGTGCGGTGCCGCTGGATGAACTGCTGGAGAAGCGTTACCAGCGCCTGATGAGCTACGGCAACATCACCGGCTGATCTGGTTTCCGACTAGTTTCGATAAAAAACGGCAACTTCGGTTGCCGTTTTTTTTGCGAATTATTTAGTCCTATTATTCATCGCCGCCCCTATTCAAGCCGCAGGATTTCCCGGTAGCGGGCCACGCGTACCTTAAACGGGGTGTTGTCCTGTAAATACAGGCGCAGGCAGTCTGACGCATCCGGTTCACCGTGAACCAGCTGGATACTGGTGCCGTCTTTCAAGTCTGACTGTCGCAACCAGTCCCCCAATTCCACATAATCGGCATGGGCCGACAGCCCTTCCAGAACCTCTACCTGTGCCTTACAGGGGACATATTCGCCATGAATTTTCACGCTCTGGCTACCGGCCAGCATGCGTGCGCCGCGTGTGCCGCCGGCCTGATATCCCGCAAACAGAATGGTGGTGTGATGATCCGGTAACAGCCGTTTCATGTGGTGCAGGATGCGGCCGCCGGTGGCCATGCCGCTGCCGGCGATAATGATGTGGGGGTACTGGATATTTTCCAGTGCCTTGGATTGGTCGACACTGCGGGTGTACTGGATGCCGCGGCACATGAACGTGCAGTGTTCGCTGCTGAGGCGGTGCTGATCCGGATAGCGCGCGTAAATTTCGGAAGCGTCAATGGCCATGGGGCTGTCGAGGAAGATCGGCAGCTTGGGGATTTTCTCCTCCCGCATCAGGCCCAGTAGCAGATACTGCAACGTCTGCGCCCGACCCACGGCAAAGCTCGGGATCAGCAGCACCCCTCCGCGACTGACGGTGGCGTTTACGATTTCTGCGAGGCGGGCTTTGTGGTCGATTTGCGGGTGTCGGCGATCACCATAGGTGGATTCCAGTAGCAACAGATCCAGCTCTGGCAACGGACGCGGCGGGTGCATGATGATGTCGTCCGGGCGGCCCACATCCCCGGAAAAGCCCACCCGCTTGCCGTCCGCGCTGACGATCGCACTGCCCGCGCCGAGAATGTGCCCGGCAGGTTGCAGGTGAATAGTCGCGGACCCAATTTCAAAAGGCTGGTCAAAGCCCACGGTTTCGAACAATGTCAGACACTGCTCTGCGGTGTTTCCCGTGTACAGAGGCTGAGGATGGGCGTGCTTGCCGAGCTGGTGGCGCTGGTAATAGTGTGCGTCTTCTTCCTGGATATGGCCGGCATCCGGAAGCAAAATCGAGCAGAGATCGGCGGTGGCGGGGTGGCAGAATACCGGTCCGCGATAACCCAGCTGGTAGAGGCGTGGAATATAGCCGGAGTGATCCAGGTGGGCATGGGTCAGCACAATACCCTTGAGGCGGCGGTAGTCGTACAGCGGCGCTTCCCAGTTGCGCTCCCGCAGCCATTTGTAGCCCTGGTAGAGCCCGCAGTCGACCAGAAATTCCGTATTGCCGCCGTCGACGCTCACCAGGTATTTCGAACCGGTAACCGTGCCGGTGCCGCCGAGAAAGGTGATATTCATGGTTGCGAATCTCCCTGGGAAGAGGGCGAAGTGCATTGATCAATCAGACCTTCGATGGCCGGGGCCAGCAGTGAGGTAAGGTCAAAAGTGCAGTGCTCGCCGGGTATGCTGTTGCTGGTGGCAATCTGTTTTGCGCCGGCAAGCAATATTTTCCGGTCTGCGTGTTCGGCAAAGATTCCGTGAATAGCCGCGCACACGATAGGACGAGCGCCGGCTTTATTCAGTGCGTCGATGGTCTGCAGCACCGTATGGCCGCTGGAGATTACATCGTCGACGATCACTGCGGTATGGGATTGCAGGCGTGTATCGGCCGGTAGCGTGACACTGACATCCCGATCCCCGCGGCGAGTTTTTTCGCCGACAATGAAGGGATGCCTCGAAGCGCCGGCGAGCCTGGCTACCCACTGGCGGCTTTCCGCATCCGGCCCTACCAGGATTAATTGCTCCGGCTGTGTTTCGAGCCAGGATTGCATCGCCGGGATGCCCGAAAGTGCAATGGCGGGAATGGTGTAGATATCGTCGAGACTGCGGTAGCGGTGCAGGTGTGGATCGACCGTGAGCAACCAGTCCACAGTGGCGGATATCGACCTGGCAAAGACACGGGAGGTAATCGCCTCACCGGGCTGAAAAGCCTTGTCCTGACGCATGTAGCAAAGATAGGGTGCCACCAGTCCGACGCTGGCTGCACCCAGTGCGCGCAGTGTGTCGGCGAGAAATTGCAATGGCAGCAGTTTTTCGTCCGGTTGGCAAAGGTCTGCCAGTATCACACAGTGCTGCCCGTTCACTCTGGACAATACTCGCATGTAGCTTTCGCCATCGGGAAACCTTCTCCGCTCGATTTCACCGGCCACGGCTTTCAGTGCCTCTTGCAAGGGGGGCGCCAGCGGCAGGTTTTCCTCCAGGGAAAATAGCGTGATTCTATGCACGACCTAACCTCCGGATTCCGCTGTCTGCTCCGGATCGACGGCAAACAGATCCCGGTTCTGGTGGAAGTATTCGCGGGCATAGGCCAGTTCACCGGGCGTTTCCGCAAACAGCGTGGCGATGGGTTGCCCATCGTGTATTGGGTCTCCCACTTTCACGTGTAGCCGCAGGCCGGCGACGGGTGAGGAGGGGGCACCGGCTACCTTGGCCAAACGGGCCAGCCGGCGGTTGTCCATCGCGCGCAAAATACCCGTACGGTTACTGCGTAGCTCGATGTGGTGGTCGGCAATCGGCACTTCGCGCAAGCCGCCCTGGGCAACGCAGATTTTGAGAAACTGCTCCCATGCCTGTCCCGAATTCAGGATGCCCTGTGCCTGCAGGAGTGATTGTGTCTGGTCGGAGCCGTTGGCCATCGACAGCAGCTGGCTGGCGAGGAACAGTGAGCGCTCGCGCAGGTCGGCGGGCGCTTCGGGATCGTTGCGTAATACATTCAATACATCGCGGGCTTCTTCGGCTGGACCGATACCGGCGCCGATTGCCTGGGTGCCATCGGTCACCACGCAGCGAACCTTGATGCCGAGCCCGCTGGCGACACTCTCGAACAGGTCCTGCAATCGCTCTGCCTGCTTGATATCCCGCAGCTTGGCGGTGGGGCCCACGGGCATGTCGATCAGGATATGGGTGGAGCCTGCGGCCATTTTTTTCGACAGGACAGAGGCCACCAACTGCCCTTCACTATCGAGGTCCAGCGCACGCTCGATACGGATCAGCAGGTCATCGGTCGGGCTGAGACCCACTTCACCACCCGCCGCGAGGCAGGCGCCGGTGCGCGTGATCACCGCGCGCAACGTATCCAGTGGCAAATCGACATTGGTAAGAACCTCCATGGTGTCGGCCGTGCCTGCCGGCGAGGTGATGGCGCGGGAGGAAGTTTTGGGGATGATCAACCCGGCAGCACTGGCGATGGACACCACGATGGGGGTGGTGCGATTGCCGGGGAGACCGCCAATGCAGTGCTTGTCGAAAACCCGAGGGTATTCCGGCCACTGCAGGCAGTTCCCGTTTTTGACCATTGCCGCCGTCAGGGCCGTGGTTTCCATACTGGTAAGCCGGCCGCCGGCACAGGCGGTGAGGAATCCGGCAATTTCGATATCTGAATACAGGCGTTTGCCGATATCGCGAACGATGCAGGTAATCTCATCGGCGTCGAGTGTATGGCCGTATATTTTCTTGCGCAGCGCGCTCAGGGATTGCACCTGCGGGGGGTGGTGTACAGAGACCGGAAGCTGGTCCGTCAATTCCAGAAATTCCCAGGCGCTGTCGGAAAAACCGATTCTGCCTGGGGGCAGGATATCTTCGGCTACCGTATTCAGTGTGGCAATCAGCTCCCGCGCTCCGGCGCAAATTAGTAGCCGCGTGTTGGCCGTATAGCCTTCTGCGCGGCAGATGGGGCAATCCTTGCGCATATAGACGAGAGGTTCCTGGTGGGTATCGATTCCCATTCGGAACGCTTTCAATGACAGTGCCTTAGTCATACGTTTTAATGGTGCGCGCTGCTTGGCTTATCGTTTATGGTTACGCTCATCATAGATGGTCTCCGGTTTCGGCGAATTGCGCTGGATCAATCCATTGGCCGCTATGGCGTTGTGGATACGGGTACAGGTCTTGGCGAATTTACTGACTTCTCCCAGGGTGGGCATGTCATTTTCATCCAGGCGCCGCTCCCACGCTTCGATTTCCTGATCCAGATACTCCAGCAGCTTTTTCGCGCATCCCTGGCACGGGCCGGCACAGAGCTCAGCGGCCGGCATACTGAAGGGCAGGGTGGTGCGTACCTCTGCAATGATCTCGCGCATGGCGGTGCGGGTATCCGGTTTCATTGCCTGCCGGGAGTCCTCTTGGCGATCCGTCGGCCCAAGGGTAGTGTGGGCCGGAGGGGAAACCCTTTATGTCCTCAAATAACCTGTCTGGGGCCCGTGACTACTGGGTTTGAGACTGTCCCGCAGCTAGACTGACGCCCAATACAAGAAGAACCCTAGGGTTCCAAATCAATCAAATATTAAGACGAGAAGAAGAGGTCTGCCTTGGCGGAATTGGGGGAGTTTTCCAGTCTGACGCTGGGGCTGCTGTTGCTGGTTTGTGTGATCAGTGCGTTTATCTCAGCAGTGACCGGTGGGGCCGGGGGCATCCTGATGTTTGCCGCCCTGAACGTCGCCATTCCGCTGCGTATACTCGTCCCCATTCACGGCGCGGTGCAGCTCCTCAACAACCTGGCACGCGTGGCCTATGTCCGCGACCATATCCGCTGGGACATGTGTATTCCCTTCTTCATCGGGTGCACGCTCGGCTCTGTTGCCATGACCCTGGGGCTGTCGAAGCTCGACTGGCAACAACTGCCACTGGTATTGCTCGCGGGACTGATTTTCTACACCGTTTTCAGACCCAAACGACTGCCGGAAATCCGCCTGAAACCCCTCGGCTTTTTCTGGGTGGGTATTGCCACCGGTACCCTGGGGATTCTCGCTGGCGCCGTGGATCCATTGCTCGGGGCATTTTTTGTCCGCAAGGACCTGACCCCGAAAGAAATTGTGGCCAACAAATCCGTCATGCAGGCCTGGTGCCATGCACTCAAGGTCCCGGCATTCATCTATCTCGGGTTTGCGTTTTCCGATCACCTCGGGTTGATACTGCTGCTGACCGTGGCGGCAGTCATTGGTACCCGCATCGGCGTCACGTTATTACATCGCATCGATAGCGACATGTTTTTCAAATTAATGCGCGTTGCGCTGCTGGTAGCCGGTGCCCGTATCGTCTACCAGCTGTTTGCACAATAAAGAAATTATTACAGGTATTCCCATGGCCGATTATCAGATCATTAATCCCTACAACGGCGAACTGATCGAAGCCTACGACTTCAACACCCGTGACCAGGTGGAAAGCACCATTGCGCAACTGGTTGAAGGCCGCAAAGTCCAGCTCGCCACCCCGGCATTCGAGCGCTCCAACATTCTGCTGAAACTCGCCCAGTTGTTACTGGAGCGCAAGGAAGATCTCGCAAGCCTGATCACCGAAGAGACCGGAAAAACCATCAGCGACAGCCGCGTGGAAATTGACCGGGCTTACAACACCGCCATGGCCAGCGCCATGGAAGCACGCGCGATCAACGGCGAAGCCCTCGACTCCGACGCCTTCCCGCCGATGCGCGAAAAAATCGGCGTAGTACTGTGGAAGCCTCTGGGTACTGTACTGTGTATCACTCCCTTCAACTTCCCGATCAATATCGCAGTCCACAAAATCGGCCCCGCGTTTGCCGCCGGTAATACCATCCTGTTCAAGCCCGGCCCGCAGAACAAGCGTTCCGCGCAACTGCTGGTGGAACTGTGCTACGCCGCCGGTATGGACAAGTCTGTATTGCAGATGTTGATCCCGGATATCGACGGCACCAGCTACGCGGTCTCCCACCCACAGGTGCAGGCGATCAACTTCACCGGCGGCACCGCCGCGGCCAATGCCATCGCCGCCAATGCCGGCTACAAAAAAGTACTGTTCGAACTGGGCGGTAACGACCCGCTGATCGTCATGCCTGACGCCGATCTCGACGCCGCCGTGTCTGCGACCATCAACCAACGCTTCGCCACTGCCGGCCAGCGCTGCACAGCGGCCAAGCGTTTGTTCGTACACAGCGAAGTCTTTGACGCCTTTGCGGAAAAACTCGTCGTGGCTACAGAGAAACTCAAAGTCGGTAACCCGGCTGAGGACGACACCTTCGTCGGCCCGCTAATCCACAAGGCCGCTGCGGACGAAGTGGAAGGCCGCATCGAAGCCGCTGTAAGTGCCGGTGCACGGGTACTGTTTGGCCATCGTCGTGAAGGCAATATCCTGTGGCCGACCATCCTCGAATCCGTCTCGGATGACGCCGCACTGGTGGCCGAGGAAACCTTCGGTCCTGTAGTTCCGCTGCGCAAATTTGACGACGAAGGTGAACTGGTAGCACTGATCAATAACTCGCCTTTTGGCCTGCAGGCTGGCGTATTTACCCAGAACCTGGCACTGGCCAAGCGCCTTTACAACCAGCTCGACGTCGGCCTGCTCGCCGTCAACGACGGCCCCGGTTTCCGCGCCGAGCACTTCCCGTTTGGTGGTGTGAAAGAAAGTGGTGTGGGTAAGGAAGGCGTGCGTTATGCGATCCGTGAAATGAGTTACCAGAAAACGTTGGTCATTTGAGGCTGGCTGAAACACGGCACCCGACGAGAAGGGGCTGACACCGGGTATTGGTTCGCCAGACCTTCCGCGAGAGGGACCTCGCGGAAGAGCCCCCATGGATGGGTTAAGGGGGGGCGCCTAGCTCGTGTCTGGCGAACCAATACCCGGTGGCAGGCCCGCCACTGGATCACGTTTAGCCCCCCCGCGAAAACCAAATTTTGGCGATCCGAGTAAATATCCCCTATACTCCGCCCCAACTTGTCGGAGTGCCTTTGGGCTGAGATCGCTGTTGCGAGATCCGTTGAACCTGATCGGGGTAACCCCCGCGTAGGGAACAAGATCTGAATTCGCTACTATTTTCGTGCGCCGTTTTTTACTTTGTGCGCCCGAAAGCTGCTCACCTCACCTGCATCCCCGGCAATCCACTCATGGAATAAATGCAAGGGGTCAGCATGTCTCAGGTCGCCGAACCAACCAACAACACCAAAAAATCCAGCCGGGCTACTCAGCGAGAGAACGCCAAAGAATTTCTCGACAACCTCACTGCCCAGCAATTTCCCAACTCCCGCAAAGTCTACCTTGAAGGCGAAACCGTCGGGCTCAAAGTCGGCGTGCGTGAAATCTGCCTGGGCCAAAGCCTGGTTGGCGGCGATGAACAAAACCCCGTATTCGAACCCAATGAACCACTCAAGGTCTACGACACCGCAGGCCCATACTCCGACCCTGCGTATAAACCCAACGTGCGTGACGGCCTGCCAAAACTGCGCCAGGCCTGGATCGAAGCCCGCGACGACAGCGAAATTCTCGATACCCGCCAGGCCGCTTACAGCCAGAAGCGCATGGCCGACCAGGGGCTCGATCACATCCGCTTCGAAAACCTGCCCGCACCGCGCAAAGCCAAAGAAGGTAAAAACGTTACCCAGATGCACTACGCGCGCCAGGGCATCGTCACCCCCGAAATGGAATTTATCGCCATTCGCGAAAACATGGGGCGTGCAAAACTTGCAGCACAACTGACCGAAACCGATTATCAGAAAGCCCGCGAAGGCATCCATATTCCACAGGAAATTACCCCGGAATTTGTGCGTCGTGAAGTCGCTGAAGGCCGCGCCATTATTCCCGCAAACATCAATCACACCGAACTGGAACCGATGATCATCGGTCGCAACTTCCTGTGTAAAGTGAATGCCAATATCGGTAACTCCGCGGTGACTTCCTCCATCGAAGAAGAAGTGGAAAAACTGGTCTGGTCGATCAAATGGGGCGGCGACACCGTCATGGATCTCTCCACTGGCCAGAATATCCACGAAACCCGAGAATGGATCCTGCGCAACAGCCCCGTACCCATCGGCACCGTGCCCATCTACCAGGCCCTGGAAAAAGTTGACGGTATCGCCGAAAACCTCACCTGGGAAGTCTTCCGCGATACCTTGATCGAACAGGCCGAGCAGGGCGTCGATTACTTCACTATCCATGCTGGTGTACTGCTGCGCTATGTGCCCCTGACTGCCAAGCGCGTCACCGGTATTGTTTCCCGCGGCGGCTCCATCATGGCCAAGTGGTGCCTCGCCCATCACAAAGAAAATTTCCTCTACACCCACTTTGAGGAAATCTGTGAAATCATGAAAGCCTACGACGTCAGCTTCTCTCTCGGCGACGGCCTGCGCCCGGGCTGTATTGCCGACGCCAATGACGAAGCCCAGTTCGGCGAACTGCATACCCTCGGCGAACTGACGGAAATTGCCTGGAAGCACGACGTTCAGTGCATGATCGAAGGCCCCGGCCACGTCGCCATCCATAAAATCAAAGAAAACATGGATGAGCAGCTCAAGCACTGTCACGGCGCGCCTTTCTATACCCTCGGCCCGCTGACCACCGACATCGCCCCCGGTTACGACCACATCACCTCCGGCATCGGCGCCGCCATGATCGGCAGCATGGGCTGCGCCATGCTGTGCTACGTAACCCCGAAAGAGCACTTGGGCCTGCCCAACAAGGAAGACGTGAAAGAAGGCCTTATGGCCTACAAAATCGCCGCCCACGCCGCGGACCTGGCCAAGGGCCATCCGCGCGCGCAAATGCGTGATGATGCACTCTCCAAAGCACGATTCGAATTCCGCTGGGAAGACCAGTTCAACCTGGGCCTCGACCCCGAGCGCGCGCGCCAGTACCACGACGAAACCCTGCCGAAAGAATCCGGCAAAGTTGCTCATTTCTGTTCCATGTGTGGCCCGAAGTTCTGCTCCATGAAAATTACCCAGGATGTCAGGGAATATGCAGCAAAGCAGGAAGCGGAGCAGGGGATGGAAGAGATGTCGATCAAGTTCAAGGAGTTAGGTAGCGATATTTATCACAAGGCATAAATCCGCACCTGATCGAAGCTACAGGAGTTGGAAGGGAAGGTAGCGATGCGGGCAAGCCTTCGCCAGACCTTCTAAAACAGGGATGTTTTAGAAGAGCCCCCTGGGATGGGTTGACGGCGTGTCTGGCGAAGGCTTGCCCGTAGCGCTACCGCCCGAAACTTGTCGACAACAAACCTCGGAACAGCACGTTGACACGACCCGAATTAAATATCGCGATAGCAGGAGGAGGCCTGATGGGTCGACTCCTCGCCTGGCGCCTGTCTGGAAAAGGGCATGCGATAACCCTGTTTGAAGCCGGGAGTTTTGACATGCCCCCGGGTGCGTGTCACACCGCAGCAGGCATGATCGCCCCGCTGTCGGAACTGGTACATTGCCCGTTGCCCGTATACGAACTTGGTCTGCAGAGCCTGCGGGTGTGGCCACAGTGGGTAAAAGAACTGGAACTACAGACCGGGAGTCCGGTTGATTACCGGCAGTCGGGCAGTATCCTCATCGCCCATCCACAGGACCGAACGGAACTTTTGCAATTCCAGCAAGAACTCGCCGCCAAACTCGGCACCGAAAGCCAACAGCATTTTCAGTGGCTGGAACGAACCGGATTACAAAACCTGGAACCCAACCTCGAACGTTTCGACCAGGGTTTATATCTCGCCAGCGAAGCCGATATCGACAACCGCAGACTATTGCCCGTGCTGTTGACCCAAATCAAACGGCGCAACGCACAATTGCGCGAGTATACCCCCGCAGAATGCATGCCGGGACAGATCCGGCACGCCGATGGATTTGAACAATTCGATTGTGTTATCGATGCTCGTGGCCTCGGAGCAAAAAAAGCGGTGAAAGGCCTGCGTGGCGTGCGCGGTGAAGTCATGGTCGTGGAAACTCCCGAAGTCCGCTTCCAACGCCCGATCCGGCTCCTGCATCCACGCTATCAACTGTATGCCGTTCCGCGCGCCAACAACCAGGTCGTTATTGGTGCCACCGAAATTGAAAGTGATGACCTCTCTCCGATCTCCCTGCGCTCCAGCATGGAACTCTCGTCAGCACTCTATTCAATACACCCGGCATTTGCCGAAGCACGGATCCTTGAAACCCGGGTCAACTGCCGGCCCGCGACTATGGACAACTTGCCGGTAATTGAACATGAGCCGGGTCTGATCCGTGTCAATGGCCTCTATCGCCACGGCTTCCTGCTCGCACCCGCCATGGTGCAGCAGGTTGAATCAACACTTCAGCAACAGACTTTACAGGTGACCTGATGGAAATAACGGTCAATGGTGAACAAGTAACACTGGAAAAAAACAGCGGCACTGTCGCCGGGCTACTGCAAACCCTGGGCTATATCGGCGAGACCTTTGCCGTCGCCTTGAATGGTGATTTTGTCGCCCGCGCTACCTACGGAGAAACTCCGCTGAACGACGGCGACAGCCTGGATATCGTTGCACCGGTGGTGGGGGGATAACGATGGATCAACTAAAACTCTACGGGAAAGCATTCGACAGTCGCCTGCTTATCGGCACCGCGCTCTATCCGTCACCCGCCATCATGCGCGAATCCGTCGCCGCATCGGGAGCACAAATCATTACCCTGTCGCTGCGCCGCCAGAGCCCGGAGCAGCAGCAGGGGAAAATGATCTGGGACTACATTCAGGAATCCGGCTGCCAGCTCTTGCCCAATACGGCCGGCTGTAAAACCCCGAAAGAAGCGATCGCGCTGGCCGAAATGTCCCGCGAGATCTTTCATACAGACTGGCTCAAACTGGAAGTCATCGGCGACGATTACAACCTGCAACCGGACCCCTATGGACTGGTTGAATCTGCCCGTGAGCTGGTCAGGCGCGGATTTAAGGTCCTGCCATACTGTACCGATGACCTGCTGGTTTGCCGCAAACTACTGGATGTGGGTTGTGAGGTCCTGATGCCCTGGGGGGCGCCTATCGGCACTGGCCAGGGATTAATGAACAAGTACAACCTGCGCACGCTACGTGAACGGCTGCCGAACATACCACTCATCATCGACGCGGGCATCGGCGCACCGTCGCAGGCAACAGAAGCGATGGAAATGGGATTTGATGCGGTGCTATTGAACACCGCGGTGGCCAAAGCCCAGAACCCGGTGTTGATGGCAGAAGCCTTCAAACTCGCAGTAGCATCCGGTCGTGCGGCCCGTACCGCCGGCCTGATGCTGAAGCGGCAGACGGCAAGCCCCAGCACGCCCACGCTGGACATGCCATTCTGGCAGCAAGCTCCGGTTGCTGGTGCGGGAGAGGAATTATGAGTATGGAAACGTTCTCGCGACCGATTGTATGGATCATTGCCGGCAGTGATTCCGGCGGCGGCGCCGGCATTCAGGCGGATTTGCTCACCATGCACGATCTCGGCGTGCACGGGTGCTGTGCAATCACGGCCAATACCGCTCAGAACTCCCTCGGCGTTCCGGCTATCAATGCCGTCGACAGCAGCGTTTTGCAATCGCAGTTGGACGCACTGTTCACAGACATGAAACCGTCGGCGATAAAAATCGGATTGCTCGCCAATGCCTGCCAGGTAGCACTGGTGGCAAATTTCCTGCGTGCGATGAAAAGTAACGGCATGCATGTCCCGGTGGTCTACGACCCGGTGGCGGTAGCAACCAGTGGCGCGAAGTTGACGGAAGACAGTACCGGTGCCCTGGTACTGGAGGAGCTTCTTCCCCTGTGTGACCTGGTAACGCCCAACAGCCAGGAACTGGCCTGGCTTGCGGGTTATGAAAAGGAAGGCGTGTCGAGCGCGGAAGACATTCTCAATGCGGCAGGCAAAGTGCGCGGGCAGCACTCCACCGCGCTGCTGGTAACCGGCGGGCATTTTGAGATTGAGCCCGGTACCACCGCGGATCTTCTCTGTGCCGGTGAAGCGGGGGAGGGCGACTGGTTTGTCGGCGACCGCATCGCAACCGAAAATACCCATGGAACCGGTTGTACACTGTCTTCTGCGGTTGCGGCATTACTGGCAAAAGGGTATCCACTGAAAGACGCGTGTGTGGTGGCCAATGCCTATGTTCGTCGCGGCTTGCGCCTGGGCGAAGGCGATCACATCGGCGCGGGTGCGGGCCCTGTAGGCCACTATGGTTGGCCGACGGAATTGCGGGATTTCCCGCGAGTGTTGTTGTGTGCGAGTGAACAGGCAAAACCATACGGGGTATTTGATGCCGCTGCGGCCGGAAAATTTGCAGCTGAATTCGCCCGTCCGGACAGTGATCGCCTCGGTTTGTACCCCGTCGTTGACAGCGTTGACTGGCTGGAAAAGCTGGCTCAGGCGGGAGTGCGAACGCTACAGTTGCGGATCAAGAATCCGGATGGTGATGTGAGCGAGCAGATCAAACAGGCGGTTGCCATCGGACGCAAATACGATTTGCGCCTGTTTATCAATGACTACTGGCAGTGGGCCATCGAGTTTGGTGCTTACGGCGTGCATCTGGGGCAGGAAGACCTGCAAGCGGCGGATCTCAATGCTATCCAGGGTGCCGGATTGAAACTCGGTATCAGTACCCACGGCTTTTACGAATTGCTGTACGCTTACCAGTATCGCCCCAGCTATCTCGCGATTGGGGCAATATATGCTACCAATACCAAAGACATGCGCGGGCAATTGCAGGGGCCGGAAAAGCTTGCGCGCATGGTCGCTCTGTTGCCGGAGTATCCACTGGTGGCGATTGGCGGCATCGATCTCGAGCGGGCGCCCGCAGTGGCCGCGAGTGGGGTCGGCAGTATTGCGGTAGTGAGTGCGATTACCAAGGCCGCAGATTATCGCGATGCGGTCAGCGCGTTCCGTGCAATTTTAAAGGGCTGATTTTCAGACACATTCATCATGTTGAGTCGTAAACAACTTCAGCGCTACAGTCGCCAGATTATGTTGCCGCAAGTCGGTGAAGAAGGGCAGCAGAAATTGGCCGATGCCAGAGTAATGGTGATCGGTCTCGGCGGCCTCGGTAGCCCTGCGGCCCTCTACCTGGCGGCAGCAGGAGTCGGTGAGTTGCACCTTGTCGATGGCGACAGGGTGGAAATCTCCAATTTACAGCGGCAGGTACTGTACAAAACCAATCACCGGGAAAAGGACAAGGCGTTGGTTGCGGCACAGCAGCTGACCGCAGCCAATCCGGAAATCCGCGTGCAGGCGCATTGCCGGATGGCCGACGAAGACTGGTTGGCGGTGCAGTTGGCCGAACAGACTTTCGACCTGGTTGTGGATTGCACTGATAACCTGGCTATCCGCCATGTAATCAATCGTGTGTGCTACGAATCCTCAATACCAGTGGTGATGGCTTCTGTACGCGGCTTTTCCGGCCAGCTGATCAGCTTTGATTTCCGGGCAGGTGCGAGCCCCTGCTACGCGTGCCTGTTTCCGCGCGGCGATGAAGATACTCGGCCCGAAGCGGAGAATTGTTCGACGGTTGGTGTTATCGGTCCTGCGCTGGGTGTGGTCGGCAGTATGCAGGCGCTGGAGGCGCTGAAGTTACTGCTCGGTTTGCCGGTGTCCAGCCTGAATCGGCTACAACTGTTTGAAGCTGCCAGCCTTGAGTGGCGGTCCCTCACATTGCCAGGAAACAATGCTTGCCCTGTGTGCGCCAAGGCTTTACAAAAGACGGAGTGAGTTCCTGGCGAGAAAAATTGTCCGGAATACTCCACGTATAACAATCACAAGGAGATGGCCGTGCCTGCTTACTCGCGATATACCGGTGTGCAAAAAGTTTTACTCGTTACCGTTTTAGGCGGACTGATTGCAGCCTGTTCCGGTAAAGAGCCTGCACAACATTCTGATGAAACCATGACGAGCGCTGTACACGAGGCTGCTGTGGTGGAGGTGCAGACCGAGCCAGCGACGGAAATTGATACCGTACATATTTCGCCGGAACTGCTGGAGACCTACCGGCAAACCTGCGGTAGCTGTCACGAGCGCGGTGTTGTCGGTGCGCCGAAAACCGGTGATGCTGTCGCCTGGGGGCCGCGCATGGCCCAGGGAATGGATACGCTGGTGGCGCATGTGCGCGATGGTTTTAAGGCCATGCCTCCAACGGGATTGTGTTACAGCTGTTCGGATGAGGATTTCCAGTCGTTGATTCTGCATATGGCCACGGCCCAGCCCAGTCAGGAATAATCCTCCCCCCCGAACAGCGTGCAAAATCTTCACGTTGTGAGTGATGCCGCAAAAATATCACAGGCTGCTGTGGTTTATTGTTTGTATCTATAAGGTCGATACCTGCAATCAATTTTAATTGCCGACTATCGACCCTAAACTATTTTCCAACGGCGTTATGCTCCGGAAATGGCTGATCGCTACTGATGCCGGAAGTAATGTCGACAGTTGAAGTGCACGCCACTTGACCCATGTCATGCGCGTGCAGTGTTTGGTCAGGTACTGTTTCGCAATTCGAAATAGGTTGGATCGCGTGCATTCAGCTGGTAAACGGAATTGAAAACGACCAAGAGAGGTTGAGAATGAGCAACATCGATATCGGTATTGGTGCCAAAGATCGCGAAGAGATCGCGCAGGGTTTGAAGCGTTTGCTGGCGGACTCTTATACGCTCTACCTGCAAACTCACAATTTTCACTGGAATGTCACCGGTCGCTTGTTTCGTGAGTTGCACCTGATGTTCGAGGAGCAATACACCGAGCTGGCCACTGCGGTAGATGATATTGCCGAGCGTATCCGTACGCTGGATGTAGTGGCACCGGGCACCTACAAAGCCTTTGCCGAGCTGAGCTCTATCAAGGAAATCGACGAGGTGCCGGCCGCTGAAGAAATGGTGCGTATCCTGACCCAGGGGCATGAGCAGGTGATTAAAACCTGCCGTGAAGTGCTGAAAGCGGCTCAGGAAGGTGAGGACGAGTCTACTGTCGCACTGGTCTCTGACCGCATGCGCGTGCACGAGAAAACAGCCTGGATGCTGCGCGCCACCGCGCAATAATCTTTGTTGTGAGTGGGTAGAATCCGAAATTGGCCCGCCGAGTGCGGGCCAATTTTTTACGGGTTTACCGTCTGCTCCCCGCAGACTTCCTGAAGCATCCCGAGGAAGGCGCGGGCGGGGGCGGACAGGGCTCCGTGGCTGCGAAACACGACACCCAGTTGAGGGCTGACTACTGGAACAGTCAGGGGAATACTCACCAGTCCGTATTCGGCCATCTGCGGCACGCACAGCGCGGGCATGGCACTAACCCCCAACCCCTCTTTGACCAACTTTCCTATAGTGCTGAGCTGGTATGCCTCACAAAACAGGTGCGCAGGTTTGCCGCACTCGGTGAAAGCCTGTTCGGTCCAGCGGCGCACGGCCGAGCCGCGATTCATTGCGATAAACGGAAGGCTGGTCAGATCCGCCCAGCGCAGGTGTTTACGCCTGGCCAGCGGGTGGGCAGGCGGCAGCACCGCGTGGAACCCGCCTTCTTCCAGTGGTTCAAATACGAGCCCGGCAAGGTCGTCAGGGCGGAAAGTAATACCGAGCTCCGCCCGGCCATCCCGCACTGCCGCCAGTACCTGCTCCATCACGATATCTTCCAGTGCCAGGTCCACATCCGGGTACTGCCGGTGGAACCGCGCCAGCAAGGGCGGCAGCCGGTTCAGTGCGAAAGCTGGGATGGCGGCGATTGCCAGGCGCCCACGTTCCAGTGCAAATTGCCGCTGGATTTCCTCGATCGATTTGTCCCAGCTTTGCAGCAACTGTTCGGCGCGGGCAGCAAAGCGCTCTCCCTCCGGGGTCAGGCTTAATTGCCGGCTTTCGCGGTTGAACAGCGGCCCGCCTACACTGGTTTCCAGGTTCCTGATAGCGACGGATAGGGCCGGTTGGGAGATGTGCAGTCGGGCGCTGGCATCGGCCAGGCTACGGGTACTGGCGACGGCGGCGAAAGCGCGCAGCTGTTTGATTGTGGCACTCAATCCTCAGGCCCCCGGTGAATCATTCAGTTAAAGAAATGTTAATTAACCTTAACAAGTTTAAATTGGTTTTAAGTGTTAGACCAAGGCATGATTGTTCCTATCGCGTTCTGGCGAATAATAGTCGTTAGTCGAATTAGCCAATTGAACCAAGCCCAATAATGATTAGATCGAGAGAGCAGTCGAGATGAGTAACCAAGCCCAACCCCTGTGGCAGCCCACAGCCGAGGCTATAGCGGCCACCCAGATGGACGCGTTCCGCCGCCATATCAACGAAAAGTTTGCCCTGCAGCTGGCGGATTATGCCGATCTGTACCAGTGGTCCGTCGACGAGCGCGAGCACTTCTGGGCGGAGCTGTGGGACGTGGCGGGCGTGGTTGCCGAAACCCGTGGTGAGCGCGTACTGGGCGCTGATGTCATGCCGGGTGCCGAGTGGTTCCCGGGGGCGCGTTTGAATTTTGCCGAGAACCTGCTGCGCTACCGGGATGATAAAGTCGCGCTGGTAGAGCGTCTGGAAAACGGCAGCCGGCGCCAGCTGACCTATGCGGAGTTGTTTGCGCGCGTTGGTAATCTGGCGTCGGCACTTGAGTCCGCCGGTGTTGCCAGGGGCGACCGGGTTGCAGGCTTTATGCCGAACATTATCGACACGGTAGTGGCCATGCTGGCGACCACCAGTCTGGGCGCCATCTGGACATCGTGCTCCCCGGATTTCGGAATTAATGGTGTTCTGGACCGATTCGGTCAGGTACAGCCCAAGATCCTCTTTGCCTGCGAAGGGTATTTTTACAACGGTAAAACTATCGATTCCCTGCCGCGCCTGGAGGAGATCGTGGCGCAGATAGACTCGATCGAGAAGCTGGTCGTAGTGCCAGTCGCCCGCAGTGCGGCGGAAACCGCCGAAGCAATATCCGCCCTTGAGCGTGCAGTCGTGCTGGACGGTTTTCTCGAAACCGCGCCGGCCCGGGAGCTGACGTTCGTACAGACTGAGTTCAACCACCCGCTGTACATCATGTATTCCTCCGGTACCACCGGGGTACCCAAGTGCATCGTGCACGGGGTTGGCGGTACCTTGTTGCAGCATTTGAAAGAGCACCAGCTGCATACCGATATGCGCCGGGAAGATACGCTGTTTTACTTCACCACCTGTGGCTGGATGATGTGGAACTGGCTGGTAAGTGGCCTCGCGTGTGGCGCTACCCTGGTATTGTTTGACGGTTCGCCATTTTATCCGAAGGCCCAATCCCTGTGGGATATGGCGGATGAGGAGGGCATCAGTGTATTCGGCACCAGCGCCAAATATATCGCCGCGCTGGAAAAGGATGGCTGCAAGCCGCGAGAGAGCCACAAGCTCGACAAACTGCGTGCGGTGCTCTCAACCGGATCACCGCTCGCGCATGAGGGCTTCCGGTATGTGTACCGTGATATCAAGGAAGATGTCTGTCTGTCATCCATATCCGGTGGTACGGATATCATCTCTTGTTTCGCACTGGGAAATCCCACATTGCCGGTATATGCGGGAGAGCTGCAGTGTCGCGGCCTCGGGATGGCTGTAGAAGTGTGGAATGACGACGGCAAAGCGGTAACGCAGGAAAAAGGCGAGCTGGTCTGTGCGAAATCCTTCCCGTGTATGCCCATCAGCTTCTGGAACGATCCGGATGGCAGCAAGTATCACGGCGCTTACTTTGACAGCTGGCCAGGTGTATGGGCCCACGGGGATTACGCGGAAATCACCGGGCATGGCGGTGTGGTGATCTACGGTCGCTCCGACGCAGTATTGAATCCCGGCGGCGTGCGTATCGGCACGGCTGAGATCTACCGGCAGGTGGAAAAAGTGGAAGAGGTGCTGGACAGCATCTGTATCGGTCAGGAGTGGGGTGACGATGTGCGCGTGGTGCTGTTTGTGGTGCTGCGGGAAGGCCTGGCCCTTGACGATGAACTAACCCAGAAAATTCGCACAACCATTCGCGCCAATACTACGCCGCGCCATGTGCCGGCAAAAGTGATCCAGGTGGCGGATATCCCGCGTACCATTAGCGGTAAAATTGTGGAACTGGCGGTGCGGAATGTAGTGCACGGCAAACCGGTGAAAAATCAGGAAGCGCTGGCGAATCCGCAGGCCCTGGCGCTGTTTGAAAATCTGGAAGAATTGCAGTCCTGACGGGTGGGCAGTCAGGGCGAGGCAGGTTCGATGTCGGGCCTGCCTCGTTCAAACCATCAAACTTCAGGCGTGTTGATGCGTACCTTGATGCACGCGTTTCACCGCACCCAGCTTGTGCTCTTCTTCATCCATCTTCCTGAATGCGAGTCGAATAAAGTACGCCGCCATCAGGCATACAAAAGCAATGATTGCCAGGCTGAGCAATCCTGAAAAGCTGGTGAACAGGTCGATCAGGGCTTCCATGGTAGGCTCCTTCGGTTGGTGTTTTTGATGAGTCCAGTGTACGAAGCCGTTCGTCACGTCCCTTGATCCAGATCAAGGTTGCGCACTGGTCCCAGCATCGTTTCTTTCCTTTCCCACGGGCCGCCTGCTGTGGTATACCGCGCGCGGTATTCTGCGCTACCCTGTTGGGAGCCGATTCCCAATAACTGAATAACTCACGGAAGATCAGCATGATTACCTATTTGTACTGGGCCGCGGTCATCGGGCTGGCGGTGCTTTGCCTGTTTGCGGGCAGTCGCCTGGGGAGCCTGGGAAAGGGGGCCATTGTTGGCGCCATCGTGTTCCTGGCCGGGTGGCTGGCGTATTACTTTCACTACGAACAGGTGTTCGTTAAACGCTTCGGCGGTGTCATGCGTATCAGTGTCCCTGATGGGCAGCGCCACCTGGGGTCCACCTGGAAAGACGACAACCTCTGGGTGGAAAACTACGACCCGAGAACCAATGAGTGTATTTTCTCGGAGTACGCCAAAGGCAATCTGCTGGAGGGGCGAGTCGTGATCAAAAACTGTAACCCCCTGATTGAGAAAAAAGAGGCGCCCGGGGCCACCCCAGCGCGCTGACAGCTTTTGCACCGTGTATTGGATTGGCACCCGTTACCCGGTGCCGACCCGGCAACTTTTCACCTTGCCCGGCGTCGCAGTAGTGAATATTTGCAAACGGATTGTTGAATTGCGTCTCCCACGTCCTGTTACCTGCCCCAGTGCGCTGGCTCTGCTGTTGTTTTGCTGCCTGGCAACTTCTGTTGCGCAGCCGGCATTTGCATTGCCATTTCTCGACAGCCTGCCGAAATTCAAGATTCGTGTCTCGGAAGACCGGGCGCTGCAGGATTGGCTGCGGGAGCAGGTCAATGAGCAGCGCAAGTCCAGCAGTGTATTGAAAGCTTACGAAGACCCGCTGGATGTGGCTCGCTATGAACGGGGAACGCTGGAGAAACTGTTGCGTTCGCGCGGGTATTACGATGGCCGGGTTCGGCAGACGGTGACCGATGGCGAGATTCTCTACCGGGTAGTGCCCGGCCCTGTTTACCGGATCAAAACGCTTGAGGTGAAAATGCCACCGCGACTGCGTGCCGGTTTCCCGGGTGTTGGTCTCAAGCCGGGTGATCCCCTTGAAGCGGAAAAGGTCACCGAGGGTGTAGGCCTGATCGAGAAGTACCTTGGAGATCATGCCTGCCTGCTCGACGTGGACGTGAACTACAAAGCCACAGTGATCCACAGCGAACAGGCCGCGCGCCTGGAGTATCGGGTGGCTGAAAGCCCGGAAGTTCATATCGGCGAGGTGTGGCTCGAAGGGTTGAGTACTGTCAACGAGGAATACCTGCGTAAACGCCTGCAATTGAAGCCCGGTGCCTGCTTCAGTCGACGCAAGGTCGATGCCGCGCGGCTGCGCCTGTTGCGTACCAATCTCATCGCCGGCGTAAACAGTGAAGTGTCCGAGCCGGTCGACGGCGTTGTGAATATCACCTTCCGCTTGCTGGAACGCAACCACCGCACCGTTCGTCTCGGCGTCGGTTATACGTCCGATGAGGGTGCCGGTGTCTCGGCGGGTTGGGAGCACCGCAATGTGCTGGGGCGAGGGGAAAAGATCGAGGTGGAAACTCGTATCAATGAAGTGAAGCAGTCGCTGAAAAATGAGTTGCTGGTGCCGCGTTTCTTTCGCGACGACCAGGATTTTTCCGCGAAGGCAGAAGCGTCCAATGAAGAGCGGGATTCCTACCAGGCCAAGGCGCTCACCATTGGCGGAACCATTTCCAGACGCCATACCAAGCACCGTACCTTCAGTATCGGCAGTGAACTCAAGTTCAGTGAAGTGCAGGAAGAGGGCGAGGAGAGCGAGAATTACCGGCTACTGGCTTTCCCGGTGGCGATGAAAGTGGATACCACCGACAACCTGCTGGATGCCCATCGCGGTGCCACCGCAACTATGGAAGTAAAGCCTTATCTGGACCTCAAGGGCACCGGGACCCGCTTTGTAAAAAATACGCTGGTGATGACCGGCTACCTCACGGCGGAAGAGATGCGCTTTGATCCAACGCTCGCGTTGCGAATCAAGGCTGGCGTGATCAGCGGAATCGATAATCTGGATATCCCTGCCGATGAACGGTTCTATGCCGGGGGTGGCGGTTCGGTACGCGGCTACAGCTATCAGGCGCTGGGCCCGCGCCGTTTGATCGAATCTGAAGTGCCCGGCGAACCAGCGACGCTTTCCGATCCCATCGGTGGCCGCGCATTGAGTGAAATTTCACTGGAGGGACGCTTCCGTTTCACCGACACCTGGGGTGGGGTGCTGTTTCTCGACGGCGGCAATGCCTATGCGGACCCGCGCCCGCGCTTCGACTCCAGTCTGTACTGGGGCGTAGGCCTGGGGGTGCGATACATGACGTCTTTCGCTCCGCTGCGCTTTGATGTGGCCTTTCCCCTGGAGCGAAGGGAGGGGCTTGATGACAGTGCTTACCAGATCTATGTCAGCCTGGGGCAGGCATTCTGATGGCGAAGCGCGGATTTTTATCCCGGCGCCGTTGGCCGGTGCTGACCAGCCTGGCGATAGCGCCCCTGATATTGCTATTGCTGCTGGTATTGCTGCTGGGCTCTGAATCGGGCCGTGTGAGCCTGACGCGTAGCGGACTCTCTGCGGCCGACCGTTATCTGCCGGACCTGGCTATTGCCGTGGGTGACATCGGTAGTCGCGAGTTTGGGCACTGGTATTTTTCACACCTGAGTGTTCACTATCAGAATAAGCCCATTTTAGATGGGCGCGATCTTACCCTGCACCTGGATGCGCAGAAGCTATGGCGCAAGCAGATTCATATCGTCCAGTTGAGTGCGAAGTCGCTGTTGTTCGACAACACCGTGCTGGGGGAGTATCTGGGCACTCTGCCACCCAAAGAAACGGAAGAGGTCGCTGAGCAAGCGGAACCGCTTCTGCTGCCTGGAATACTGGTCGACAAACTGGCCGTCGACGCTCTCACCCTGGTTGACCGGCACCTCGACGATTTCCCTGTTGTAGCGGTAACCGGACACGGCAGTTATCGCTGGCCAGGGAAAGAATCCGGCGTGAAGTTGGCAATTGATGAGCACGATGGACAGCAGTTACAGGTTCGCCTCGACGGTACCTTGCAGGCAGATGAGCACTATCTGATTGAATTGTCCGCCAAGGAAAAAGCCGGTGGATTCCTGTCCCGGCAGTTGCAGTTGCCGAAAGGGCAGGACCTCGATGCCGAGGGGCGGATCGCGCTGCATCTGCGTGACGACAACCATCTGACCGCGACGGTGGAACAATTCTCTGTACCGCTGGTTGCGCACGAGTTTGGACTTGCGGGCACCGCGGATATCACCTTGAGTCCGTGGGCCGTAGCAACCGACGGTCTGAAACTGACGGTGGATGACTCCCGTCACCGCATTGCCGGAAAGGCGGATGCCGACAACATATCTCTCACAGTAAAATTCAACCGCCTGCCAATCGCCATATCCCAGCCGTGGCAGGATTACCTGCAGGGTGGCTGGCTCAGTGCCGATCTGAAACTGGAAGGGCCGCTGAAACTGCCGCAGGTCAATGGCAGCCTGGAGCTGAAAAGCGCATACCAGAAACAACGTGTACACCTGACTGGTGAAGTGGAGACCCGGGATAAGAACATTCGTATTGATACGGCGCGTCTGTTGTTTGCCGGTGCGCAATTGAATCTCGGCGGAGTGATCGATCTCGACAGTGAGTCCATCGATCTTGACGGCCTGGTGGAGCAGCTGCCACTAAAAAAAGTGCGGGAAATACTCGCAGCCCTGGAACAGACCCGGGCGATAGAAATTCCTGCGGATATCGATGCGGATATCGGACGCTTGTCGGTCAAGGCTTCTGGTCCCTGGGCCAACCCGCAGCTGGCCGTCGATCTGGATGGAGCGTTTACTTACCGGGATCTGGCCTCTGAAGTACATGGAGCCGCGAGCGGCGACCTCAAGAAATTTGCCATCAGTAATATTGAACTCGAGGGTGAGGGGGTGCGTGTCAGCGGAAGCGGTGAGGTGGACGTCACCAGGGAATCATTGCAATTCCAGCTGGACGTGGCCGCGCGGGATCTGAAACCGGTTGAGCAGCTCGGATTGCCGCTAAACCCGGGAACACTCGTCAATCTGGACGCTGTGGTGGCGCTGACCGGTCCCTGGGCAAACCCGCAGCTTTCTGCCCAGCTCACTTCGCAGGGGAAATACCAGAATTACCGCTACCAACTCGGCGGTGGCGTGGCCGGTGATGTCGAAAAATTAACCCTGGATCGGCTGCGGCTGGATCTTTTTACCGACGGCGAGACGGCCGTAGAACCGGATCATTCCCTGGTGGCCAGCGAGCCGACTGCGCCGTCGGAAGAATACCCCCTGCAGAAGCAAGGCACGCCTGAGGAAGCCGGGCAGAGTTCTGGCAGTATCGCCGGGTTGGTTGAGGATTCGAATCTGGCTGCCCGTCGAGGTCATGCCTGGCTGGAAGTCAGTGGGGTGATCGAGCCCAAGGCGCAACGGGCAAATGGCAGTATTGCCGGCCGCAGTATCCCCGTATCACTGCTTGAGCTGGCGGGGGTGGATCTGCCTCCCTCCCTGGTTGGCGAGTTGAGTATCGACGGGCAGTTTTCCGGCCCATTCTCCGCGCCCGAGGCCGGTATAAATCTCCTGGGCCTTGGCCGTTTTCGCGGTGAGCCCTGGCAGGTCCAGGGGGACTTGAGTTATATCGACAGCCACGTACAGCTGGCTGATGTGCGGTTGTTGTGGGCAGGCCGCAACCAGTTGGTGGCCAATGGCAACCTCGGTACCGACGCTCTGGAGCTGGACTTGCGCGCGCAGGCCACACTGGCGGACTTTGAAGACTGGATTGCGGCGGATATCAGCGACAGCGGCGAATTGAGTCTGTGGGCCACGGCCAAGGGCACGCCCAAGGCGCCGGAGCTCGCCGGCGAAATCAAAATTACCGGCCGCGCGCCCACGCTGCGTGACGACGCTCTGGTACAGGCTCCCCTCAGTCTGGTCGTCGCCTGGCAGACGGCAGATGGTGACCTCCGGGGGACACTCAACGCCAGTCATGGCAGCAAGCAGGCCGCGGAAGCGACGATGACTCTCGCCATCGCGCCCATTCTGGAGCAATTGTTTGCAGAGCGGAGCGAGGGTGAATCCCCGCCGCTACCGATCAAGGTGGAGGCGCGCGGGCAAGCGGACCTGGCGACTTTCGGTGCCTTCTTTGACCCGGAAATCCATACCATGCGCGGGCAGTTGGAGTATGCCTTTACCGCGGACGGCAACACCCTCGCACCGAATATGCGCGGCAATATTGATCTGCGCGATGGTTATTACGAGCACCGCCCCAGTAATACCCGCCTCCGGCAGCTGGTATTTGTGGCCGAGCTGACACCGGAGCAGTGGCGGATCGTTCAGGCCAGTGCGCGGGATCGGGATCAGGGGCGTATTGAGCTTGAGGGCGCGGTTACCTTCCGCGCCCCCGAGCATCCGGCGCTTGATTTTGTTTTGCGGGCTCGGGAAGCTCACCTGCTGAATATGCCAGCCGCCAAGGGGGCGTTTTCCGGCGAGATTAAACTCAGCGGTTCCACCCAGGATGCACTACTTGCCGGGCGTCTCAATTTACGGCCTCTGGCGTTACAGGTAGAGCACTTCCTCGGTAGCAGTGTGCCGGAAATTGAGGTCGTCGAGGTGGAAGTGGATGAAACCCGCGAGACAGCCGGGCCCCCCTTGCTCCAGAACATCGCGCTGGCACTGGAAATTGTTCTGGATCAACAGTCCTATGTGCGCGGACTGGGACTGGATTCGGAACTGAAGGGAAAGATCGGTATTACCGGTACGGCCGCGGATCCGCAGGCATCCGGTACCCTTAGCATTGTGCGCGGAAAGTTCGACTTGCTCGGCAAGAAGTTCGATCTGCAGGAAGGGCAGATCCAGTTCGAGAATAACGTGGCGGCGATATACATCAAGGGCGCCCACACCTACCCGGAAGGTGAAATCACTGCGGAAATTTCCGGGACAACCGATGACCTGAAGGTGGAGTTCAGTTCCAGCCCGGCCGCAGCCCAGGATGAAATTTTTGCCCAGTTGCTGTTTGGCAAGTCCCTCACGGATATTTCGCCGCTGCAGGCAGTGCGGCTGGTGACGATTGCGCGTACCTTGCAGAGCGGAGGTACCGGGTTTGACCCGGTGGCAAAAACCCGGGAGCTTATCGGTCTGGATACGCTCGACTTTGAGTCTGAGGAAACCGATGAAGGTGATCAGTACGCCCTCAGCCTCGGGAAGTACATTACAAGCCGAATCTATCTGGAGCTGCAACGGAGCACAGACCCGTTAAACCCCTGGCATGCGGAGATGCAGATCGAGTTGCGCAAGAACCTGCGCCTGGAAATAAAGTCATCGGATAGTAATGAAAGTAGCGCCGGCAGTGTCGAGTTGCAGTGGAAGAAGGATTACTGAGGGTCTATACAGAAGGAACGCCATTAATAAATGACAGGGAAGACGGTATGGAATATTCAATTATTGTGCTGGCCGCCGGATATTCCCATCGTTTTGGTAGTGACAAGAGGCTCGCCAATATTAATGGCGAGCCGATGTTGATTAAGACCCTGCAAAATATTCTCGCCGCAGTCGGAGATCAGGACAATATCGCTATTCAGGTGGTGATCCGGGCCAGTGATCCCATACTCGGCCAACACCTCGCAAAACTGCCCGTACAGGTGCTGCATGCGCCGGTCTGGCCGGTGAGCATCGGAACCAGCCTTTCGTCTGCGGTAGAGCAACTCTCCCGTCAGGGATGTATTCCGAAGGCGATGCTCGTGTGCCTCGGCGATATGCCGTTTGTGGAGCCGGAAACGATTCGTACCCTGATTGCTGAAGCGGACGAAAACAGTATCTGTGTTCCGGTTTGTGCCGGTACCCGGGGCTACCCGATTGCCATTGGCCGTCGCTTTCACTCTGCGCTTTCACGTCTGCGGCGCAACGGGCTTGAGAAGGTCTTGCGTCTGTATTACGAGTCCGTCCGGGATGTAGAGGTCCATGATCCGGCCATCAATTGCGACATCAACCGCCCCGATGACTACTACGCAGTAGTGCGGCAGGATCTGTGCGGAAAAATTTTTGCAGCTCCCGATACAGCACAGGGTGCGCCGCTTCCATCTGCTCAGGAATAATGAAATAGGCTTCGGTGGCCACAGCGAAGAATTCCGCAGGGGACTGGGCTCCGTAGGTGTCCAGAACCGATGGTCGTCGCTCGCTACCGGCGTTAACAGTGGTACCGGGGTTCAGTTCAGGGTTACTTTCTTCGTGCAGTGTGTGCAATCGCTCGCGCAATTCAAAAAATGCCTCCCGCATAACCGGAGCCCAGTTCTTGCCGTCTTCGCTGTTGGCGAAGGGCGGGCGTCCATCCACATAACCGTCCTCTTCATCCAGTTTGTGCGCAAACTCATGGATGGCCACATTGTGGCCCCGCTGCGGGTTGGCTATACCTGCTCGCAGGTCGCCCCAGGAAATAACAACAGGCCCCCGGTAATGTGCTTCACCAGCGCGGGCACTCTGCCGGCTCGATTCAACGTAGCCTTCCCGGTGTATTTCTTCCGCAATATAGGCATCCGGATACATTAGTATCGTGCGGAGCTCCGGATAGCAGTTGTTGTCCCGCTGCAACAAGAGCAAGCAGGCATGGCTGGCTACAGCAATCCGCATCTCGTCGGTTACGGACAAGCCATCGCAACCGACAAACTCCTTGTCACGTAAAAATAAGCTGACATTTTGCTGCAGCTCGCGTTGCTGTGCAGGTGGGAGGTGGCGGTAGAGCGCGAGCTCTTGCGCCAGGAGTGATATCTGTTTTTGAGGCAGCTCCCGGCTGCGCAAATAGCGAAGCCGGCCCCGCTGCCACAGGAACGGGACGACCCAGAGCAACACAGCAAAAATAATGACGGCAAAGAAGGTCAGCAAGCTCTGCTCCCCGGTTGTATCGAAATGGTGCCCCAAAAACAGTCAGGTCGATTGCGCGTCAGCTTTTGGCGTCCGTCCGAGTTTATTTCCCAGCCAGATTTGCAACTGTTTCAGCTTGTTTGATAGTCGTCCGCGCTTGGCCTTGCGGTCTTTGTCTTTCGCACTCACCAGCCAGGCAATCTGTATAACCCGGCGCTCACCCTCGAAGGGCAGGTGGCCGTGGAAAGAATTGTCTGCGCGCTTGAATGCCGCCAGGGTACCGTAAACCGGGGGGATTTCAGGGATCACGGTATCCTCGAAATCACTGATACTGTTCAGGAATCGCAAGCACCCATTGCCCGTTGGTGCCCAGTCACCATTCAGGTAGAGCAGGGCGGTAGCAATCTTGGATTTGCCATCGGTATGAATGTTGCCGTGGCGTTTCTTGAGCTGGCGTGAAATGGATACGTAGGTGGGATATTGGGACAGGCGCTCAATGCCGAGTCGGTCCCCGAGCGCGTCAGCAAATTCCGGCTCTACCATGCGCGCGATCAGTGCATTGACGGCATCACCGCACTCTTCGCTTTCATAGGGGAGATAGCCGGCACCTTTCAATTTCGGGAAGTCTGCCAGTAAGGACGGCATAGCATCTCGGGGCAGCACGCCTTTGGAAACCATGAAATTGAATGGTTCAGTTTTAACCAGGGTTTCTTTGTGAGCGAGCGCAGAGGTTTGCAGCCAGCTGCGGGCATCTGTGGTGAGGGTGGTCATTATTGTTTGTCCTCTTTATGTGCAATTTGCGCAACAGCCAATCGAGCTAAACATAACAGAGGGACAATTTGTAGCCAATCCTGGGAGTCAGGCGCGGCGTTGGGCGTTGCCAACAGCGTAAACGGAGGAGGCAGAGAGAAGCAATAGGGCAGAAAGACGCGGAGAAATGGCGCCCCCGGGTGGACTCGAACCACCAGTCCGGACTTAGGAGGTCCGTGGTTTATCCTGTTAACCGACGGGGGCGAAGGGCGGCCATTCTAACCATTAGGACTCTTCATGTCATGGTTGTGTGAAGTTCTTTGTTCCGGGAATGCGTCCTCGGTGTGCGGCAGTTCTCAGTTGGTACCGGGGTTCGGTTCTGTCACCTAAGGTAACGCAGGCAGGCGTCAGGTAACCTGTGTGCCCCCAAATTGCCCATCAGTTTTAAATGAGAAAAACCGCCTGAATCTTGTCGCTATTTGGTCACAATTTGTCGGTATTTTGGCGCCGCCTGAGGAGAAACGGGTCGTAGTCGGATGTTGTCTTTCCGGCTTCAAAATCACCCGATGTAACCTTCGGGAAAATCTCTTCGTTGTGGCTTAAAAGTTGCTTGACCGAAAAAGCTTACGCTGGCTAATCTGCGAGAGCACAACAAACAACAACAGACAAAGTGTTTCTGCCTTGGCAGATCGAGATTGTGGAGTTTTCTATGAACGGTAACGTTGACGAAAATGACATCGATTTTGATGAAGCTGATTCTTCTCTGGGAGAGGAACTGCTGTATACCCCTCAAAGCCCCCGCGATGCGCGCCGGATGGTCGAAGACAGGCTGGAAGAAATGCGATTGCGAAGGGAGTTGATGGATTATCAGCTAGACCTCTGATTTATCCAGAAAGCGGCCAGGAACCGGAGCCACAAGCTCCGGTTCTTTGTTTTTGGGCCTTCTCAGGCACCTGCCAGAGCGCGAAAAATTCAGCGGTAGTTCAGAAGCACTGCGGCATCTTTATTTGCCCTTTTGTTTCCCCTGCAGCCAGCATTGGAAGTGTAAAGGTGGTGGGCCCCGGTTTGCAGGTCCACTGGTGGGGTGTATATTGGCTGTCAGCTTACTCTTCTTCACCCCGGGCACCGTCCCGTTATTGTAGTGGTGACATACGGGGATCTTGGCAGGGTTTACAAGAAAGAAGGAACTTCAGATGGTAGTTTCCGACAGGTTTGAAAACCGCGTGTATTCGGAAGTTTCCGAGTCTGGTGATGCGCTGATCATACGAGTGGCTGGCCACTTTGATTTTAATTTGCACCGGGAATTTCAGCGGGCATACCGCAACGTAATACCCGCACCAGAAAAGTTCGTGGTCGACCTTTCCGAGACCGAACACCTGGATAGTGCGGCCCTGGGCATGTTGCTGCTGCTTCGTGATTACTGTGTCGAGGCAGGGCGTGAGGGCGCTGAGCCAGAAGTGGAACTGGTCAATCCCAATGCGCATGTTTCGCACATTCTTACTGTTTCCAATTTTGATCGGATTTTCAGCATCCGCTGATTCTCCGCACACCACTGTTGCCCAGCATGTCTGATTTCCGAATTCTGATCGTTGACCCAGACGCGCGGGAAATCGCGACGCTCCAGACGCTCATTCAGGACTGGGAATATACCAGCGATCAGGGTGGAGCCAGACCTGCACTGGTTTGCGCGGTCGAAGGCGTCGAGCAGGCGATCTCAATATACGAAGAATTTCATCCCGAGCTGATTGTTTTGGGGCCATCGGCGGCTGTGACCGCGAGTGCTCCCGAGCTGCGCAGGTTGCGCCAGCAAAGCGGGATTGAGCCGGTACCGATATTGTTTGTGCAGGAAGTGAAGGATAGCGGTGCCGCGCCCGAGCCGCTCGGCGGTTGTGACGATATTCTGATCAAGCCCTATAGCCCGGCGCTTGTGCAGTTGAAACTGGCTTCCATCCGCCGTTTCTGTGAGTTCAATCGCTCGCTGATCGCCCAGCGCGACAGGCTGCGTCGCCACCACGCGGACTTCCTGCAGGAGCAGGCGAATGCCCGGCAAATTTTCAGTAACCTCGGCAACGAGAGTTGTCTGGATGTGACGCCCGGCATTCGCTATCACCTTTCGCCGAGGGCAGTCCTGAATGGCGATTTGCTGGCGGCTACCCACTCCCCTGATGGCAAGCTGGTTCTGATGCTGGGCGACTTCGCAGGCCACGGCCTGGCGGCTGCGGTTGGCGCTGTGCCCCTGACCTCCATTTTCTACTCCATGGTGCCGCGGGGATTTTCATTCAACCGCGTGCTGCGGGAAATTAATCGCAAACTGCACGATATTTTGCCGAGGCAGATGTTTTGCTGCCTGGTCATGCTCGAACTGGATCCGCGGCGAAACCATCTGCGCCTATTGAATGCGGGTATGCCCAGCCCGTGCCTCAAAAGCGCCAACGGTGAACTGAGGATGCTGGAATCCCGGCACCTGCCTCTCGGTGTGCTCGCCGCCGATCAGATCGAGCGTTCCGTGGTAAACCTGCGCGTGCGCCCGGGCGACAGGCTGTACCTGTGGAGCGACGGTATTCACGAGGCGCGAAACGGAGAAGGGGAGCACTTTGGTGAGGCCCGCTTGCTGGAGCTGTTGGGTAACGACGGAGGTGCGATAGACGAATCCGCATTCGAGCGCATATTGGTGGCGGTCAATGCGCATGCATCTCAGCAGCACGATGACCTTTCTCTGGTTGAGCTGGACTTGACCGATGAGTCCTTGATGCAGAGTACATGTGCAGAGCAGGAGTGCAGCGGCGAGCGTCGGGGCGGTCGAATCGGCGAGTGGTCTATAAAGTTACGGCTGGCCGAAACGGAGCTTCGCAATGCCGACCCGCTGCCGCACCTGCTCAGTATCCTGGCGCAAATGCCCGGCGCGGCCCGCTTTCAGGAAGAGCTGGCTATCGCGCTCAGTGAACTGTTCCGAAATGCCCTCGAGCACGGTGTACTCGGGCTCGATTCCTCCCTGAAATGTACGGATGAGGGATTTGTACATTATTACGACCTGATGGCGGAGCGGCGCAGCCAATTGGACTCCGGCTGGATCAGTATCAGCCTGCGGTGTCGCGATTGGGGCGGCGGTGGAGAACTGTTCCTCGAGGTGGAAGACAGTGGAGCCGGTTTTCCTCACGTGAGTGAGGCAAAAGGGATCTATTCCGGCCGTGGGCTGGGCCTTCTGCAAACGGTCTGTCGCCAGGTAGACTCCCGACCGGGTAGCAGCCATGTGCTTGCGGTGATTGAATGGGGCGAGCCGGTCAGCGAGGAGGCTACTCCGCCGTAGTTCGAGGCGAAATCCGCACAAAGCGGGGTTGGATCGGTATAATGCCGTCCAATTTCGTCAATGTCGGTGTGTCATGACTTCGAACCTCCCGGGATCGCTGGAAGTGCGGGACCTCTCCTGTGAAAGAGATGGTCGCCCGTTGTTTTCCGGCCTCAGCTTTTCTCTTGAGCCCGGCAGTGCAGTACAGGTTCTCGGCGCCAATGGTGCCGGTAAAAGTACCCTGATTCGCACCTTGATCGGCAGCGCCGATGACTTCAGCGGTGACATCTATTGGTGTGGCACCCCTTATCCTTCGGCGCTGCCCCGGATGCGCCAGTCCCTGCTATATATCGGCCATAAGGCGGGTGTCCGCCGTGGCCTGACCCCACTGGAAAATCTCGCGTGGTATGGTGCCACCCGTAGCGACGCGCTGCGGGCGCTGGAGGCTGTCGGCCTCTACGGATACGAGGACGTGCTCTGCCAGCAGTTGTCTGCGGGCCAGGGTCGGCGAGTGGCATTGGCACGATTGTTTCTGCCTTCTGCACCGGCGTTGTGGATTCTTGATGAACCCCTGGCTGCACTCGACGTTGGTGGTGTGGCGAGTCTGGAAGCGCGCATGTCCGGGCACCTTGCAGCCGGGGGCATGGTTCTGCTGACCTCGCATCAACCGGTGAACCTCGAGTCGCTGTTACAGGTGGATCTTGCCAATTACCAGGTTCCCTGGGTATCGGGTGCGGATCACCTCCTGGATTTGCAGGAGGTGCATAGTGGCGACTGAAACAATGGCTACCGGCAATGAGGGCGGGGCGGGAGACAACGAGAGATTGGAAGCTGCCAACGGATCCGGTTTTTTCACCCTGTTGCGAACCGAGCTGCTGCTGGCCCTGCGTAGCCGGGCAGATATCGTAAATCCGCTGCTGTTTTTTGTAACCGTTCTGGCGATGATGCCGCTGGGGATCGGGCCCGACCCGGATATGCTCGCGCGCATGGCGCCGGGGTTGATCTGGGTGATGGCCCTGCTGGCAACACTGCTGTCCCAGGAAGCCTTGTTTCGCGGGGATTTCGAGGATGGCTCCCTGGAGCAGCTGTCCCTGCAGCCGCAGCCTCTCTATTTTGCCGTGTTGGCAAAAGTCGCTGTGCACTGGCTGGTCACCGGCTTGCCCCTCGCGGTGCTGTCGCCGATGCTGGGGATGATGCTGAACCTGCCCAGCGCAGGCTATCTGCCACTGGTGATTTCACTCCTGCTGGGCACCGCAAGTCTTAGCCTGATCGGCGCGGTCGGAGCCGCACTTACGGTCGCCTTGCGCCGACCGGGACTGCTGCTGGCTTTGATAATTATGCCGCTCTATGTCCCCGTGTTAATCTTTGGCACCGGAACGGTGCAGGCAGCACTGGATGGGTACAGTTACAGTGCTCAATTGGCGGTGCTGGCGGCAATTCTCGCCGCCGCCTCGGCGCTGGCCCCCCTCGCGGCGGCCGGTGCCATCCGTATCAGCCTGGATCACTAAACCGGGATATTTTTAGGTAATTTTCCCATTACCCCGTTTGCCGCAGCGGTTCGCGGCCCAACAGGAGTCATGACATTGGCCTGGCAATGGTTTCACAGACTGGGATCACCGCGCTGGTTTTATCAAAAATCCAGTGCCTGGCTTCCGTGGTTGGGGGGGGCGGGCCTGATACTGTTGCTGGTCGGCTGCGTGTGGGGATTGGGGTTTGCCCCCGAAGATGCCAAACAGGGTAACAGCTATCGGATCATGTATATCCATGTACCCGCGGCCTTCCTGGCCCTCGCCGGGTATTACATCATGGCGATCTGCGGTGCGATCGGTCTGATTTGGAAGATGAAATTGTCTTTCGTGGTCATGCGTGCTGCTGCACCAATTGGCGCAGCCCTGACATTTATCTCGCTGTTCACTGGCGCCGTGTGGGGCAAGCCTACCTGGGGGACTTACTGGGTCTGGGATGCTCGCATTACCTCGATGTTGATCCTGTTTTTCCTTTATCTGGGTGTTATGGCGCTCTCCGGTGCGTTCAGTCGCGAGCAGTCTGCTGACAAGGCGAGTGCACTGCTGGCCCTGGTAGGAACGGTCAATATTCCGATCATCTACAAGTCGGTGGATTGGTGGTTTACTCTGCACCAGCCAGCGACATTGAAGCTGACCGAAGCCAGCACCATAGATCCCAGCATGTTTTACCCCCTGATCACGATGATCGCGGGTTTTTACCTGTTTTATGCCTGGGTGCTCACCCTGCACACGCGCAGTCTGATCTTGCAGAGAGAGTGGCGCACACAGTGGGTTCGGGAGCTGCTGGGGCAGTCTTCTGTGGCCACTGGCAGCACCCGTTGAGCGAGGGAATAATCATGCAGTTTCAGTTTGACAGTCTCGCCGCGTTTCTCGCCATGAATGGCCATGGCCCCTATGTGTGGGCCGCGTACCTTGTTGCCGTGGCGGTTCTGGTAGCTCTGGCGGTGACGCCTGCGATGCGCCAGCGCCGGATGGTCAGGGAGTTCTCGCGTCAGGTGCGGTTGGAAGAGGCCCGCCGTCGCGCTGCGAAACCGGCCGCTGCTCAACCGCTTGGTGAGGTGGAAGCGGTTAAGTAACCGCACGCCGGCCGTGTAGTGCCTGCGTACCTGTATCCAAGTTCAGAACATTCATTTAATAGATCCTATCAACATGCACCCAGCCCGAAAACAACGCCTTATCCTGGTGACCCTGCTGGTGGCGCTTTCCAGCGCTGCAGCGGGTTTTGTGACTTACGCCATGCGCTCGAACATGGACTATTTTTATGCACCCAGCGCCTTCGTCGCGGGTGAAGTCCCATTTGAGAAACGCATTCGCGCTGGTGGCTGTGTGGTTCCCGGCAGCGTGGTACGGGATCAGGACTCTCTGGATGTGCGCTTTGCGCTCACCGACGGCAATGCAGAGCTGGAAGTGGTGTTCGACAAGATCCTGCCTGACCTGTTTGCCGAGGGCGAAGCCGCGGTGGTAACCGGAAAGCTGCAAAAGGATGGGTATGTGCGTGCGGACCAGGTGCTGGCGAAGCACGATGAGTCCTACACTCCGCCGGAGGTGGCAGAGACCATGCAAAACAAGGCCAGTTGCGGTGGAGATGCCAAGATATGAGTCCTGAACTGGGCCACTTTGCCCTGATTGTTGGTTTACTGCTGTCCGTGGTGCTGTCCGTCGTGCCGCTGCTCGGTACCTATACCAGCCGGGTCCTCTGGATGGATACGGGGCGCCCGCTGGCGCTGGGCGTTCTCGCGTTTACCGTGTTGGCGTATATCTGCCTGACGGTAGCGTTCGTCAACAGCGACTTTACTGTGGCCTACGTGGCGCAGAACTCGAATAGCATTCTGCCGATGATTTACAAGGTCACGGCGGTTTGGGGTGGCCACGAAGGCTCGATCCTGTTGTGGCTGCTGATGCTGGCAGGCTGGGCTGCGGCGGTGGCGCTATTCAGTCGCCAGTTGCCGGATGTTCTCGTGGCGCGGGTACTCTCCGTGCTTGGGATGCTGATGGTCGGCTTCTTCCTGTTTATCCTTGTGACCTCCAATCCGTTTGACCGTATTTTGCCTTTCCCGCCCAATGACGGGGGCGACCTGAATCCGCTGTTGCAGGATCCGGGCATGATCATCCACCCGCCGCTGCTGTATATGGGGTATGTGGGCTTCTCTGTGGCGTTTGCTTTCGCTATCGCCGCGCTGCTGGAAGGTCGCCTGGATAGCACCTGGGCCCGCTGGGCGCGCCCCTGGACGGCGGTGGCCTGGTCTTTCCTGACCCTCGGTATCGCGCTTGGCAGCTGGTGGGCCTACTACGAGCTCGGCTGGGGCGGCTGGTGGTTCTGGGATCCGGTCGAGAATGCTTCCTTTATGCCGTGGCTGGTGGGCACTGCGCTGCTGCACTCCCTGGCGGTGACCGAAAAGCGTGGGCTGTTCCGCAGCTGGACCATTCTGCTTTCCATCTTTGCTTTCAGCCTGAGTCTCCTGGGGACCTTCCTGGTACGTTCCGGTGTACTCACTTCGGTGCATGCGTTCGCCACTGATCCATTGCGTGGCGGGTTTATTCTCGCGTTCCTGGCTGTGGTGGTTGGCGCTTCCCTGCTGCTGTTTGCGTTGCGCGCGCCAGCGGTCAGCGCCGGCAGCGTATTTTCATTCCGCTCCCGGGAAACCTTCCTGCTTGGCAACAACGTGGTGTTGGTGCTGATTATGGCGGTAGTGCTTACCGGCACGCTGTACCCGCTACTGGCGGATGCGCTTAGCTGGGGCAAGATCAGCGTGGGTCCGCCGTTCTTCAATATGTTCTTTGTACCCCTGATGCTGGTGCTCTGCGTATTGCTCGGACTCGGTATTCATGCCAACTGGAAAGACAGCAAGGTGCAGAAGCTGGTAAGGGCATGGGGGGCGCCGGCCGTGGTTGCGGTGATTGGTGCACCGGTGGTGACTCTGCTGGCGGGGGATTTCCACTGGGGAGCGATGCTGGGTGTGTTTGCCGGGCTGTGGGTGGTGGCGGCCAGTGTCGCGGATATCCTCGCCAAGTCCCGTAACGCGGAAACCCTGTTCGCAGGGCTCAAGCGGCAGCGGGCGAGCTTTTACGGCATGCATCTGGGGCATATTGGCCTTGCATTGTCCGTGCTCGGCGTTGCCTTGACCACCGTATACAGTGTTGAAAAAGACCTGCGTATGTCGCCGGGCCAGAGTGCCGAGATGGGCGGATACGAGTTTACTTTTGAAGGGGTGCGCCAGGTGAGCGGCCCGAACTATCGGGCTTCCGAGGGTGTGTTGCTGGTGCGCGAAGGCGGGCAGGTTATTGCGGAGTTGCATCCGCAAAAGCGCAATTATCTTTCCGGTGGCAACACCATGACCGAGGCTGCGATCGACAGCAACTTGTTCCGGGACCTGTATGTGGCCCTGGGTGAGCCGATGGATAAAAGCAATCTGTCTGGCGACTGGGCTGTGCGCCTCCAATACAAGGCGTTTGTGGTGTGGATCTGGCTCGGTGCTGCATTTATGGCCCTTGGGGGCGGGATTGCCGTGGCCGACAAGCGCTACCGCAAGGTAGCCGCGGCGCGTACCGGTCGTTCAGCGGGTTCAGTTTGTGGCGATAGCGCGCCGGCGACGGTCTGAGTGTCCGTGACAAGGAAATAAGGAAACCCATGGCTCGACTGAAACTTTTCTTGCCCCTGATCATCTTTGCTGCGCTGGCGCTGCTGTTCTGGCGTGGTCTGTCGCTGAATCCGCAGGATATGCCATCTGCGCTGCTCAACAAGCCGGTTCCAGAGTTCGCACTGCTCGATGTGGAAGCCAACCGCGAGTTACAGAAGTCTGACTTGCCCAAAAAGCCGTTGCTGCTGAATGTATGGGCAACCTGGTGCGTATCCTGTCGTGTCGAGCATCCATATCTCAACAAACTGGCGGAAGAGGGCGTACCGATCATCGGTATCAACCTTAAGGACGATAACGATGCTGCGCAGAAGTGGCTGGAAAAATTCCATGACCCCTATGTGTTTTCGGTGGCGGATGTAGAAGGGCGCCTGGCTCTCGATCTCGGCGTATTCGGCGCTCCGGAAACCTTCCTGGTGGACGCGGGAGGCACCATTCGATGCAAGCATGTCGGCGTCGTCGATGACCGCATATGGCAAACCAAATTACAGCCGCTCTACGAGCGCCTACAAACTCAGTCATGGGACGAATTTTCTGGTGAGCTATCAGATTCCCTGCTCGCCCGTTGTCACTGAAACGGAAGAAAAAAAGAGCCGCTTTATCTGCTGGCTGGGGCCGGTAACCGATAAGGCGGCTTTTTTGCATCAGCTGGAAGCTGCGCGTGCGCAGTACCCGGATGCGTCCCATCATTGCACGGCACTGGTGATCGGCAACCCCGCCAATCCGGATGTGATGCAGGCCGATGATGATGGCGAGCCGGGCGGTAGCGCCGGCCGGCCTATGCTCGAACTGCTTTTGAAGCAGGAAATCGGCAACGTAGGAGCGATTGTTACCCGGTATTTCGGCGGTACCAAGTTAGGGGTTGGCGGGTTGATGCGCGCCTATCGTGGCGCTGTTGGTGCGGCACTGCAACAGTCCGAATTGCGCCGCCATGTGCCCCTGTTTCGCTGTCGTATTGCCTGTGATTTTGCCGGTGAATCGCGCCTGCGCTTTCTCGTGAATCAGCACCACGGAATTTGCGGTGCGGTGGACTATAGCGACAGAGTGCATATTGATATCGAGCTGCCGGAAAATGAATGGACTGAGCTCCATTCCAAACTTCTCCCTGAAGGATTTGAGGTCTACCCGCAATAGGGTGGGCGCTGAAATTCTCATCCTGTCACTTAATTGCAACTCAGCCGACATTTTCCCGGTTCCCTGGCGCTAGAGCCTACAGTCAGTTTGACAACGTTGTCACTGCCCAACTAGCTTGACAGCGCTGTCGGCCAAAAGTCGTTCGGCAACCAAATCCAAATCTGCCTCTAAAAGGGGTGGTGTCGATTCGCGGTGCCGGGCCCCCGTGGCCCGCGTACTCACTACTGACAGCCGCAACACGCGGCAGGGTGTATTTTCCGCCAGCGAGTTTCCCTGCTTCATTCTCATGGCGGTCGCCTGGCAGCTTCCTGTTTTTCGCTGTCGAGGTCTAGGAGGTGCCCGGCTCAAGCCTGTGCGCTGAATCTGTTCACCTGGTACGGCTGAAACCCTGTTGGCCGTGTGTCGTCCCGTTTCTCCGTTTATTGCGCCCGTTGTGCGGTTGTAGATGTGCCCTCAAAACAGGTCCAGCACCTGTTCCCAAACTTCCGAATCTTCGACTGGGAGAAGAAGACCCTATGAAAAGAAAAATAAAAATTGTGTCTATATTGTTCGGTTTGCTCGGCAGCGCTGGCGTTGCCGCATATGACTGCAGCAATGTCGCGGAATATGAAAATGGCGCCAGTTATGGCTCTGGTGCCACAGTGCAGAGTGGCGGCAACGCCTATCGCTGTGATGTGGGTGGGTGGTGCTCGCAGGGCGGGCCTTATGCGCCAGGCAGCGGCTGGGCCTGGTCCAGTGCGTGGAGTGATCTCGGCGCTTGTGAAGTGTCCAGCTCCAGCAGCAGCTCTAGTGGCGGTTCGACTAGTAGTAGTTCAAGCGGTAGTTCGGGCGGTGGCAGTACCAGCAGCTCGGGGTCTGGCGGGAGCGGTAGTTCCAGTAGCTCGGGTGGTTCTTCCGGTGGTGATAATTGCCCCGCTTATGTAGCTGGATCCAGTTACAGCGCGGGCGAGATCGTAATTAATGCCAGTGGCTATTACGCCTGTTCTGTGGCGGGCTGGTGTTCTTCGGGTAACAGCGCATATGAGCCGGGCGTTGGCTGGGCTTGGGAGCACGCGTGGACGGCAAGCACAGCGGAAGCCTGTGCCGGTGGCAGCAGTAGTGGTGGCAGCAGCGGCGGCGGCACCGTGCCAGACGAGTTCTTCTGTGCTTCCGAATGGGTGACGGGCAAGCTCTATACCGCAGGCACCATTGTGGCGTATCAGGGGATCGCTTATCGCGCTCTGGTGGATACACACTCCATTGCCCCGGATAACACTGCGTATCCCGGTCAGTGGGAAGTGGCCGGCTATCCCGACGACGCACTCTGCCCGGTGCCAATTCCGAATGATATCGACTACGGCGAAGCACAGCCGGTGGATGGCAACCTCAATGCGGGAGTGGTGAATCCGACGGGCACGGTTGGCGCTGCACGCATTGCGGATACGCAATCGGCGCTAAGTGGCACCAGGGGTGGTGTGGATCCCGCAACTGACAACGGCGGCGATCACGGTGGCCTGGATGTAGACAACGGTGCCCGTGGTTCCAAGCTGGTTCCCGGAAGTCTGACGCTGCAGCACAACACCTATGACGTCACCGCAGGCACCGAAATCGTGACGTATATTGGAGACTGGGCTATTTACGGTCGCCAATACGATTTCACCAAGCTGGCGGCATCCAACCTCAACCGCATTGTGTACGGCTTCGCGGGCATTTGTTACCCGGACGCGAAAAACGAGCAGGATGGTGGTTTCCCCACCACGGCACCGGCGGCTGTCATGCGCACCTGTAACCAGAGCAGTTTGCCGGATGGTGCCATGGCAGTTGCGGATTTTGAGGCGGCTTTCCTGCGGGACGTAGGTGTTGCGCCGAATGGCGTGGTCGGCACCGAGAGCATGTATGAGCTGGATAAAGACAAGGTTGGTGGTGTATTCGGTGTCTTGTATCAGTTGCGCCAACAAAACCCGCAGCTGAAGCTCGATTTGTCCATTGGTGGCTGGACGCTGTCGGAAGGTTTCCCATGGATGGCGCACGATGTGGAGCGTCGCAAAGCGTTTGTGGATTCCGTTGTGCACTTCCTCGAGCGCTTCGATTTCGACGGTGTCGATATCGATTGGGAGTACCCGGGTAGCGATGGCGCCGTTGCCGGCATGGCACGGGAGGATGACGGCGAAAATTACGCGCTGTTGATTCAGGAGCTGCGTGCCGGTCTGGACTGGCTCACGGTAAAAACCGGTAAGCCTTACCGCCTGTCGTCGGCGATTCCAGCGGGGCTTGGTCGCCTTGAGCGTATCGATTGGTCTCTGGTGCATCCGTATATGGATCGCCTCTATGCCATGACCTACGACCTCACTGGTGCATGGGAGCGTGAGATTTCCCATCACACGCCGCTGTACACCAACCCCAATGCCGTGGGCTCTTCCGCGGGCACTTCCGCAGACTGGACGCTGACCTATCTGCAAAGTCTTGGCGTGCCTGCTAACAAGCTGATGATTGGTGCTGCCAATTATCACCGCTCCAAGGCAACGGGTACTGACGACATCCTTGAATATACCTATGGGCTTACGGGGTCCACCACTTACGGCGATAGCAGCTGGAGCGGTGCCAACCTGATCCTGGGTATTGCCGGGCTCGGTTCCTGGGAGGCGGGCGTTATTGAAGGTTACGATCTCTACCAGAATTATCTCGATCGCAATATCAATCCGCGCAATGGCTACTGGCTGTATACCGATAAAGAGGCCAATGCGGATTATCTCTTCAATGACAGTATCGGCGCGTTCATTTCCGTGGAAACGCCGCGGACCGTAGCCCTAAAGACGCAGTATGCAAAAGATCATGGTCTTGCCGGCATCTTCTTCTGGATGGCGGAGCAGGACAACGGTTACAACCTGAATACGGTTAACCACGTACTGGGCAACAGTCTGGTAAGTGGCAGCTCCGACGGTGACCCGGCAAGCCAGATTCCGGTATGTGGACGGAATATCACGGCAGCGGAGTGTGAGATGTTGATCGCTCCCCTGAAGTAATCCTGTACTGCTAAATCAATGTAAGCCAGCCAGCTGCGCAATTGGTGCTGCGCGGCTGGCTTGGTCTGGCTCTAATTATCTATCCATCTACCAATAAAAATAATGGAGTTGCTATGCAAATAGATTTCTCGCCGACCGTATCGCGGTGGGCTACCTGTGCTCTACTGATGCTAGGGGCTGCAACAGCCTCTGCCTACGACTGTACTAGTCTTTTCGAATGGGAAAGTGCCGCCGCATATCACGGCGGCGCCCAAGTGCAATCCGAGGGCTTGGCCTACCAGGCAAACTGGTGGAATCAGGGAAAAAATCCGGCGCAGTTTTCCGGTCAGTGGCAGGAGTGGACGGCACTGGGCCAGTGTGACGGCAGCAGTTCCTCGGGCGGATCTTCCTCGAGTTCTTCTTCAGGGGCATCTTCAAGTTCCTCCTCTGGTGCGTCGTCCAGCTCTTCAGGTTCTTCATCCGGCTCTACCTCGTCTTCATCCTCTTCGGGGGGATCCTCCGGGGGCTCTTCCGGTGGTGGTGACTGTACCTCGCCAGAATTTGTGGCAGGTACGGCTTATGCAGCAGGAGAGCTGGTGCAAAACGTCGGCTATGAATATCGCTGTGATATCGCCGGCTGGTGTTCATCGGCTTCCGCTTGGGCATACGAGCCGGGTGTCGGCTCGTATTGGGATCACGCCTGGAGCGAATTGCGCAGCTGTGACAGTTCTTCAAGTTCCTCGGGTGGTTCTTCTTCCGGCAGCGGTAGTTCCGGCGGCTCCAGTAGTTCTTCCAGCGGTGGCTCAAGTGGCAGCAACAGTAGCCGGATAATTTCCGGGTACTGGCACAACTTTGACAACGGCTCTGGCGTCATTCCTATTGCCGATGTATCCGACGCGTTTGATGCGATCAATGTATCGTTTGCCGAGCCCACAGGTGCAGTCGCCGGTGAAATTGGTTTTGTGCTTGATCCGTTGTTTAACGAGCAGGACTTTATCGATGGCATTCAGGCCAAGCAGGCGGCGGGTAAAAAAATAATCATCAGCATTGGTGGTGCCAACGGTCAGGTGCGGCTTGAAAGCACCCAGGCTCGCGATAATTTTGTCAGTTCCATGATCGAAATTATCGACCGCTATGGCTTTGATGGTCTGGATGTGGATTTTGAGGGGCACTCGCTGGAGCTGAATGCGGGGGATGTGGACTTCCGTAACCCGACCACACCGGTCATCGTAAACCTGATTGATGCTCTGAAAGCGCTCAAAGCCCATTATGGCGAAAGCTTCATGCTTACCATGGCTCCCGAGACGTTCTTTGTGCAACTGGGTTACAGCTTTTACGGTGGCTCCTGTTCCGGTTGCGATCGTCGCGCAGGTGCCTACCTGCCGGTAATTCACGCGATGCGTGAAGACCTGGACTGGTTGCAGGTGCAGCACTACAACTCCGGTGCCATTATCGGTCTCGACGATCAGTATCACACCATGGGCGTAGCGGATTTCCACATCGCCATGGCTGATATGGTGTTGACCGGTTTTAACGTCGGTGGCAATCCTGATTACTACTTCCCACCGTTGCGGCAGGATCAGGTGTTGATTGGTTTACCGGCGAATGTGAATGCGGGTGGTGGTTTTACCTCGGTGGGTGAAGTGCATGCAGCGTTGAATTGTTTGGTGAAGCTGCAGGGTTGTACGACGTATACGCCGCATACGGAAACCGGGTGGACCGGGTTGGGGGGATTGATGACCTGGTCTATTAACTGGGACAAATTCAATAATTTTGAATTTTCTACGGAGCACCGGGTGTTTTTGGATGAGTTGTGATGGTGGTTGAGGTTTGATTTGTAGTGCCGATACCGGGGGTGGTTTTTGTTGAGGCTGTATCCGGTGTCGGTGCCGTCGGTGAGTGAGCGGCACTTCTATCGAGCGTGAATAGAATAGCGCGCACTTCGTGCGGCTTTTGGTTTTCGGACGGGACTGATTCGCGGCTCTGCCGCTCACCCTTCGGGCGCCTGGCGGCGTCTTAAATTGCTGGCGCAATTTGATCGAACTAGGGTTCTTGCACGCCGATCGGCCACATACGAAAAAGGCCCACACTTTCGTGTGAGCCTTTTTCGTATGTGGCGGACCGGACGGGACTCGAACCCGCGACCTCCGGCGTGACAGGCCGGCATTCTAACCAACTGAACTACCGGTCCGCATTCCTGATCACCCTTTGAGAAATCTGCCAGGCAGATGAAAGGGAGTGGTGGGTGGTACAGGGGTCGAACCTGTGACCTACGCCTTGTAAGGGCGCCGCTCTACCAACTGAGCTAACCACCCCGCGTCAGGAGCTGCGTATAGTAATGATTGTTTTCGGAGTTGCAACGTTTTTTTTAAATATTTTTTTGAGTGCCTGAATTTAAGGGTTTTTGTTCATTTTTGGAGCGATGCTTAAGAAGCGGAATCCGTCAACATGGTGCGCAGAAAATTGCGGTAGCATGGACTTTTCTGTTTTCGAGTATGGAGAATTTCTGTGAAGCAATATTGGGTGCTTGCTGGGGTGTTGGCGGTGACGGGTTGCCAGAATATGGAAGCGGTTTCTCCCTGGGTCGATGTCGGGAACCAGATTGCGAAAAATGCGGGTTATGACACCGACTCGAAAATAGCCGGCGCGATTCGCCAAACCCTGAATATCAGTACCGACAGGGCAGGGGCGGGGCTGTCGCAGGTTGGGGCGTTCAGTCTGCGTTTGCCGTCGGCGGCACAGCCAGTGGCTGACAGTCTTCGTCAGTTTGGATTCGGCAGTTATGTGGATCAGCTTGAAACTGCGATGAATCGTGGTGCAGAGCAGGCGGTTGCGGAAGCGGTTCCAGTCTTCAAGCAGGCGGTCGCCGGCATGTCTGTTCAGGATGCCCTGGGGATTGTGCGCGGGGATGATACCGCAGCCACGGATTATTTCCGCGGGCAGACCGAGAGTGCTTTGCGGTTGCGCTACCAGCCCATCGTGGAGGCGAACCTGCGCAAGACCGGGTTTTACGATCAGTACAAAAGCATGCTGGCGGTGTATGAAAAATTGCCGATTGCGAACAAGCCGAGCATGGATCTCGAGCGCCACGTGATCGATAGCAGTATGGCAACGCTGTTTAGCCGAATTGGTATGGAAGAAGCATTGATTCGCAAGGATCCTGTTGCGCGGGGTGGGGTGTTGATTGGGCAGGTTTTTGGAGAGGGGTGACTTGCTCGGGAATTCACTGCAAGAGAGTTTGTTCGCCATGTAAAGCTGTTGACTTAACGCAGCTTCGGGCGAAGGTGTTGGTGCCGGGTGCAGCCTTGCGAGACCTTCCGCGAGAGGGACCTCGCGGAAGAGCCCCCCATGGATGGGTTTAGGGGGGTGCGCCTAGCTCGTGTCTCGCAAGGCTGTACTCGGAGCAACACCGCCACTCAGTGCTTAAGAGTGTAGTGTTGCCGCTGATTGCGGGCTTTTTCGTGAGTGTTTTGATTTAGGTGGAGTGGGCTTGAGGTTATAGAGCTCGCACTTCGTACGTCTTTTGGTTTTCGGACGGGACTGATTCGCGGCTTCGCCGCTCACCCTTCGGGCGCCTGGCGGCGTCTTAAATTGCTGGCGCAATTTGATCGAACTAGGGTTCTTGCACGCCGGTCAGTCACATACGAAAAAGGCCCACACTTTCGTGTGTCTTTTGCTATTCGGACGGGACTGATTCGCGGCTCTGCCGCTCACCCTTCGGGCGCCTGGCGGCGTCTTAAATTGCTGGCGCAATTTGATCGAACTAGGGTTCTTGCACGCCGGTCAGTCACATACGAAAAAGGCCCACACTTTCGTGTGAGCCTTTTTCGTATGTGGCGGACCGGACGGGACTCGAACCCGCGACCTCCGGCGTGACAGGCCGGCATTCTAACCAACTGAACTACCGGTCCGCATTCCTGATCACCCTTTGAGAACTCTGCCAGGCAGATGAAAGGGAGTGGTGGGTGGTACAGGGGTCGAACCTGTGACCTACGCCTTGTAAGGGCGCCGCTCTACCAACTGAGCTAACCACCCGTCGTCAGGAGCTGCGTATAGTAATGATTTTTTTTCGGGCGTCAACGCCTGTCGAAAAATTTTTTTGTCTTTCAACGAGTTAAGACCGATTCGCGCGCCTGCATCACTATGTTAACCCCCGTGTCACGGGGGCATTGGCACTGCTATAATCCGCCGATATTTCGCCGGAGAATGCCTGTGCTGACCAGACACTTGAGAACCCCTGTTGTCGCTGTACTGACGTTGCTGTTTGCGATGCTGGCCCAGGCATCTGTCGAGGTGGAGCCACTTTCCAGCAAAGAACTGCAGGCTCGCTACCAGATTCTGATCGAGGAAATGCGCTGCCCCAAATGCCAGAATCAGAACCTCGCCGGTTCCGACTCTATGGTGGCGTCTGACTTGCGCCGGGAAATCCGACGTTTGCTGGAAGACGGGTTTAGTGACCAGGAAATCAACGACTACATGGTTGCCCGTTACGGAGACTTTGTATTGTATCGGCCGCCCCTGCAGCGCAACACGCTGGCCCTGTGGCTGGCTCCAGGGGTTTTTGCGGCACTGGGACTGCTGACCCTGGTAGTGATTGTTGTGCGCTCGCGGAATGGCCGCGGCAACCGGCAGGGCAGTGAAATTGAAGAATTGAGCGCTGAAGAGCAGCAGCGGCTGGCCCGCCTGTTGGGTGATAGTGCGCAGGAGCAAGAAAAATGACGGAATTGTGGGTGCTGCTTGCACTGCTGGTGCTGCCGCTTGCGGCCTTTATCGCCTGGCCGATTTTACGGCGCCGCAAGGCTCCTGCGCCGACTGCGGGAGTCGAGGGTGCGCAGAAAGCGCTGTTTCGGGAACATGAGGCTGAGTTGAGTCAGTCTCTGGCCAGCGGCGCCATTGATGAAACCCAGTACCGCACGATGCATGCAGAGCTTGCGCGTAAGTTTTTGCGGGAAGAGGGGCCGGCGTTTCAGCTTGCCGGGTCGCGTCAGGGTGGGCGAGGCCTGCTGTTTGCGCTGATCTTTGCTGTGCCATTCTGTGCCGTGGGTCTCTACCTGAACTGGGGGGCGCACGATGATCTGGCTTTGTATCGGGATATCGTTGCCAGTCAGACCGGCGGCACCGACATGGTGAGTGAGGCTCGTATTACCCAGCGCTTGCGCGAGCGCGCTGAGTCGCACCCGGACGACCTCACTGGCCGCTACGTACTGGCCCAGCGCTTGCTGGTCAGTAATGACTTGCCGGGTGCCGTTTCCCAGTATCGCTATATCGTGGCGCATGAGCCCAGCGCCGTGGCAATCCGCGCGGAGCTCGCGCAGGCGTTGTTTTTCGCTAGTGGCTCTCGCATGACGCCGGAAGTGACTGCTGAAGTAACAAAAGTATTGGAAACTCAGCCCAACAACGCGACAGCGCTGGGGCTCGCCGGTATTGCCGCCTTCGAGGCTAAACAGTTCAGTCAGGCGCGCGCCTACTGGCAGCAGGCGCTGGTGCAGATGACTCCCGGGTCCAATGCCTATCAGGCGCTTGCCGCCGGCGTGGCCCGGGCCGAGGCTGCGCTGGCAAAGGCGGGAGACGAAGAGGTTGACGGCGTGGTATCGGCCGCAAAACCGGATGGTGCCGGTGCTCAGATCGCATCCGACGGTGCCGTGGGCGAGAACAGCATTCGGGTCAAAGTTACCCTCGCGGAAGCGGCCAGTGCCTCGCCGGAGACGCCGGTCTTCATCTACGCCCGCACGGCGCAAAGCCCGATGCCGTTGGCGATTGTGCGCCTGACCGCAGCAGACCTGCCGGTAGAAGTCGTGCTGGATGAATCCCGGGCCATGATGCCGAGTCGCAGTCTCAAATCTGTCGATGAGGTGCAGCTGGTGGCGCGCCTGGCGGTCAGCGGCAATGCGCGTCCGGCGCCGGGCGACTGGCAGGGCCAGGTTGAATCTGTGCCGCGCAGCGACTGGGGTAAGCTGGTCGATATCGCCATCGATGAAAAGATCTGATCTTTTCCACACCTGATTTTGCCCGACAGGCGGCTGTGGCCATAGGTCAGTGCCGCCAGTGGGAGTGGGTGGTCAAAAATAGCGCTGAAACCGCGCCCCCGGCGATGTACAATCGGCGGTTTGCAGCGGCAAAACGGCGAACTGCCTGCAACTGGTAGTCAGGTTCCCCAAATCAATCAAGCAAATTACAACGAAGAGCGTTCGGCAGGTATCTGTATCTGCACGGGCGCCGGATGTTACCGAGTTTCAAGACCATGCGTTTGAAGTGCATCAAGCTGGCCGGGTTCAAGTCCTTCGTGGACCCGACCACCGTCTACTTCCCATCCAACCTCAGCGCCGTGGTCGGTCCGAACGGCTGTGGTAAATCCAACACCATTGACGCCGTGCGCTGGGTAATGGGTGAGTCATCTGCCAAGAACCTGCGCGGTGACTCCATGACCGACGTAATCTTCAATGGTTCCAGTGGCCGTAAGCCGGTGGGACAGGCGTCGATCGAGTTGGTGTTTGACAACTCCGCGGGCAAGCTCGCCGGAGAGTACGCGGCGTTCAGCGAAATCTCGGTCAAGCGCAAGGTAACCCGCGATGGGCAGAACAACTATTACCTGAATGGTGAGAAGTGCCGCCGCCGCGACGTGACGGACCTGTTCCTGGGTACCGGCCTCGGTCCGCGCAGCTATGCAATCATCGAACAGGGCATGATCTCGAAGCTGATTGAAGCCAAGCCGGAAGAACTGCGGGTATTTATCGAAGAGGCCGCCGGTATCTCCAAATATAAGGAGCGTCGTCGCGATACGGAAAACCGTATGCGCCGCACCAAGGAGAACCTCGAGCGCCTTACCGATATCCGCGACGAGCTGGATCGTCAGTTGAGCCGCCTGGAGCGCCAGTCGGCCGCGGCGGAAAAGTACAGCCGCTTTAAAGAAGAAGAGCGCACGCACAAAGCGCACCTGCAGGCCCTGAAATACCGCGACCTGGATGACCAGGCCAGGGCAAAACAGCAGCAGATCGGCGAGCTTGAGCTCACCGTGGAAGAGCTCGTCACCCGGCAGGTAAGCTGCGATACCGGTATCGAAGAACAGCGCGTGGCCTATCACGACCTGTCTGACGCCTTCAATGAAGTCCAGGGTCGTTTCTATGCGGTGGGTGCGGATATCGCGCGCCTTGAGCAAAACATTGCCCACGCCCGTGAGCGCAACGCGCAGTTGCAGTCTGACCTGTCCCGCACCGAGCAGGAGTACAGTGAATCCCAGGCCCTGCTGTCCGCCGACCAGGAAAAAACCAGCGAGTTCGAGGCCGAGCTCGAAGTCATCGTGCCAGATCTGGAAATGGTGCAGGCGGCGGAAGAAGAATCTGCCCAGACCCTGCTGACCGCCGAAGATCAGATGCGCGAGTGGCAAAACGAGTGGGACCAGTTTAACCAGGGTGCATCGGGCTCCCGCCAGAAGGCCGAGGTCCAGCAATCCCGTATCCAGCACCTGGAAACTTCAAGCCAGCGTTTGCAGGATCGCATCAACAGGTTGAAAACCGAGCGTGAAGGCCTGGCCGGCAGTGGCGATGACAGCGAACTTGAGCAGCGCAATGAAGAGCTGGCAGAGCTGGAGATGCAACTGGCCGAGCGCCGCGAGTCCATTTCAGAGCAGACCGAGCAGCTGAGCGACTTGCGCCACCAGGAGAGCGACCTGGGTGCAGAACTGGATAAAGAGCGCCTGCAGCTGCAGACCAGCCGCGGCCGCCAGGCTTCCCTTGAGGCGCTGCAGCAGGCGGCTATGGGGCAGGGCGAGACAGTGGCCAATTGGCTGCAGCAGCAAAACCTCCAGGGCAAGCCGCGCCTCGCGGAGCAGATCCGCGCGGAATCCGGCTGGGAGACCGCAGTAGAAACTGTGCTCGGTGCCCAGTTGCAGGCGGTATGTATTGATCGTATTGAATCCCTGCAGGACGGCCTTGCCAGCTTCGATGGTGGCCAGGCTGTTTTTATTGACGGCCAATCCGTTGCGCCCGCCGCCGTTGGCAGCCTGCCAAAGCTGGCCGATGTGGTTCAGGGTCCTGCGTCGCTGGTGGGTCTAGTGGACGGTATCTACACCGCTGCGGACCTGAATACTGCGCTCGCGCAGCGCAGTCAGCTCAAAGGTGGTGAAAGCATCGTCACCCGCGATGGACTGTGGTTGGGGCCCAACTGGTTGCGGGTGAGCCGGGGCGCCGACGCCGAGGCCGGCGTACTGGCACGTAAGCAGGAACTCGAAAATCTTGAGCAGGCGCTCGCGGAATGCGAAGCCCGGATCGAGGAACTCTCCGGGCAGCGCGAGCAGTTTCGTACGCGCGCCGGTGAGCTGGAGTCCGGTATTGAGCAGGCGCGAAACGACGCCGAACAACTGAATCGCCGTACTGGCGACCTGCGCAGCCAGCTGTCGGCCCAGCGCGCTCGTCAGGAGCAAATGGACGAGCGCCGCCGTCGTATCGAGCAGGAAATTGCCGAAGTCCGTGAACAGATGGACGTCGAAGCGGAATCCATTTCTGAAGCGCGTATCGTGCTGCAGGAAGCTTTGGAGGCAATGAGCGACGATACCGACCGCCGCGAATCCATGCTGGCCCGTCGCGAGGAGCTGCGCGAAGCGCTGGACGCCGCGCGCCAGCGCGCCCGCGAAGACAAGGATCGCTCACACGAGCTGGCCATGCGTGAACAATCTGTGCGCACCCAGAAAGTTTCCCTGGAGCGCACTCTGCAGGTGTTGCGTGAACAGGTGGAGCGTTTGCAGGTTCGCCGCGAAGAGCTGCGTCAGCAGATGGAAGACGCACAGGATCCTTCACAGGACTATCGGGGTGAGCTGGAAGAGAAGCTCGCCCAGCGCATCGATGTGGAAACCGAACTTTCTGAAGCGCGCAAAAAACTGGAAGAAGTCGAGACCAGTCTGCGTAGCCAGGAGCAGGAACGACACAAAGCAGAGTCGGCCTTGCAGGGCGTACGTGCGCAACTGGAGCAGCAGCGTCTGGCAGCACAGACTCTGGAGACCCAGCGTGCAGGCCTGGTTGAACAGTTGCGTGAATCGGATCACGATGTGAGCATCGTGTTGGATGAACTTCCGGAAGAGTTGACCGTCGAAGCGGTACAGCAGGACCTGGAGCTGGTGGCCGCACGCATCTCCCGCCTGGGGCCGATCAACCTGGCGGCAATCGACGAGTACAAGCAGGAGTCCGAGCGTAAGCACTACCTGGATCGCCAGTATGGCGATCTGACCGACGCGCTGGAAACCCTGGAAAATGCGATTCGCAGAATCGATAAAGAAACCCGTACCCGGTTCAAGGAAACCTTTGACCAGGTGAACAGCGGTCTGCAGGAATTGTTCCCGAAAGTATTCGGCGGCGGTCATGCCTACCTGGAGCTGACGGGGGACGATTTACTGGATACCGGTATCGCGATCATGGCGCGTCCGCCAGGTAAGCGGAACAGTACCATTCACCTTCTGTCCGGTGGTGAAAAGGCCCTGACGGCGATCGCTCTGGTATTCTCGATTTTCCGTCTGAACCCGGCGCCGTTCTGTATGCTGGATGAGGTAGACGCACCGTTGGATGATGCCAACGTGGGCCGTTACGCGCGTATGGTTAAGGAAATGTCAGCGCACGTACAGTTCATTTATATCACCCACAACAAGATTGCCATGGAGATGGCCGATCAGTTGCTGGGCGTCACGATGCATGAGCCGGGTGTATCCCGACTTGTATCGGTCGACGTAGAAGAAGCAGCGGAGTTGGCCTCGGCGTAGGGAGAAAAGCGAAAATGGACAACTGGCTGATCAATTTGCTGGCGCTGTTGCTGTTCGCCGTTGTGGTGGACGGCGCGCGCCGCGCCTATTTAAAGCACCGGGATACCGTCAAGGTTTCCCGAAATCTTTCGCGTGCGATGCGGCGCGATATGGACGAACGCGAATACGAAGACCTGGACAGGGATGTTCTGTCCTCGCCGCGCAAAGTAGAGGCCGCTGCAGAGGCGTCGCGCAAGCAGCCCATCGTTGACGACTCCGAGCTGGAATACATTGATCCAGAGGAGGCCGAAAAGCGCCGCCAGATTTCGGCTGAGTTGCCGGGAACAGTGCGAGTGGTTCAGCGCCGCAAACCGGAAGATGCCTCCCAGGTAAATCGTCAGGTACAGCAAAATTTCCAGTCTTCACGCAAGCCGCTGGCGGGTAGCAAGCCCGAGAGGAGCGCCGTGGATGAGTCTGGGGAAAATCGTGTGCCGGAACAGGCTTCCCTGAACCTGGATGAACAGGTGCCGATGCTGATGGATTCTGTTGCAGAAGAAACTGGAGCAGAATCGCGTGAGGAATTTGTATCCGCCTTCAATGAACCTGCTGTTTCCAGTCAACAGGTTGCCAGTGAAGTGAATGTCGGCGATGTGACAGGGTATGAGTCTGAAATGGGCGCTACCAGAGCGCAGCAGCGTCTGGAGCCGTCTCTGGATGAATCGGTCAGTCTCGAAACGTTGCAGGCGGTAGACCCTGAAGAGCGCGGTGCTGTCGAGCAGAGTGACCAGCCTCCCCAGAATGTGCAGGCGCAAAGCAAGGCTGGCTGGAATGCGGTGGATCTCAAGTTCCCCGAATTGAAAAAGGCTTCGCCCTTTGCCCGAAGTAAAGACAAGGGGCAATCCGCCGATGGCCGGGCAGGCTCACGCAAGAATTCATCGAGACAGAAGTCAACGGAAGCGCGTCGTGAACTTCCGGTGGAAGAAGTGTTGATCCTTAATATCATGGCGCCCCAGGGCGATTGCTTCGAGGGCAATGACCTGTTGCGGGTATTGCTTTCCAGTGGTTTGCGTTTCGGCGAAATGAATATTTTCCACTACCACTGTGGCGAGGCGGGTGAAGGCCCGGCCCTGTTCAGTCTGGCGAATATCGTAGTGCCGGGCACATTCGATATGTCGCAGATGGAGGACTTTGTCACTCCCGGTGTCAGTCTGTTCCTGACCTTGCCTGCAGAGGTTGAAGCGCTCAAGGCGCTGGATACGCTGCTGACGGTTGCGCGTAATATTGCCGAACAGCTGGGCGGGGAACTGAAAGATGAAAACCGCAGCGTATTCACCGGGCAGACTGCGGAACACTACCGCCAGCGAGTGATGGAGTTCCAGCGTCGCAAGGCTTTAGCTCAGGCTCAGGCCTGATCAATCCTGTCTCGATATCCTTTTTCCGGTAAAGCACCGAAGCGTTGACGGGTGCTCGTTGTTGCGAGTGCCCGTTTGTCGTTTCAGAATCAGAAAAATATCAAACTGAAGTGTATTGACCGCCAATGAGCGAAACATCCATTCCCTCAGATGCGCAGGCCCGGGTTCGGGAGCTGCACGACATTCTCAATCAGGCGAACTACCAGTATTACGTCCTGGATGCGCCAGAACTGCCGGACGCGGAATATGACCGCTGTATGCGGGAGCTGCAGACGCTGGAGCAGGCGTACCCGGCCCTGGTTTCTCCGGACTCGCCGACCCAGCGGGTGGGTGCTGAGCCGCTTGGCGCCTTTACCCAGGTGCGGCACGAATTGCCGATGCTGTCGCTGGATAATGCGTTTAGCGACGAGGAGCTGCAGGATTTTGACCGTCGAATCCGCGACCGCCTGAATAGCCAGCAGCCCGTCGAGTACGCCTGTGAGCCCAAGCTGGACGGTATCGCGGTGAGCCTGATGTATCGCAATGGTTTGCTTGAACGTGCGGCGACCCGCGGGGATGGCACCATCGGCGAAGATATCACCCAGAATGTGCGCACTATTTATTCTGTACCGCTGAAACTCCTCGATGGGGATGTGCCGCCGGTACTGGAAGTGCGCGGCGAAATTTACATGCCCAAGGCGGGATTTGCCGAGCTGAATGACAAGGCTCGGGCGGCGGGGGAAAAGTTGTTCGTCAACCCGCGCAATGCGGCGGCTGGCAGCCTGCGCCAGCTGGATCCAAGAATTACCGCCAAGCGTCCGTTACAGTTGTGCGTATACAGCGTCGGGCTCGTGGAAGGCGCTGAATTGCCCGAGCGGCACACGGAAATTCTCGAGCAGCTCAACCGCTGGGGGTTCCGGATCAACAGTGAAATGGCGGTCGCGGAAGATATCGACGGATGCGTTGACTACTACCGCAAGCTTGGCGAAAAGCGCGAGCAGCTGCCGTACGATATTGACGGTATTGTCTTCAAGGTAAACAGCATTCCGTTGCAGAAACGCCTGGGTTTTGTTGCCCGTGCACCCCGCTGGGCCACTGCCTATAAATTCCCTGCGCAGGAGGAGATGACCAAGCTGCTGGATGTGGAGTTTCAGGTTGGACGTACTGGTGCAGTGACCCCGGTTGCGCGCCTGGAGCCGGTGTTTGTCGGTGGCGTAACGGTATCTAATGCGACGTTGCACAACCGCGATGAAATTGCGCGGCTCGGGGTAAAAGTCGGTGATACGGTGATTATCCGCCGTGCCGGTGATGTGATTCCCCAGGTCGTTTCTGTGGTTGAAAGCCGGCGCCCTGAAGATGCCCGTGAAATCGAGTTTCCCGATCACTGCCCGGTGTGTGATTCCCCGGTTGAAGCGACGCCTGGGGAAGCGGTGGCCCGCTGTAGCGGCGGGCTGATTTGCAGCGCGCAACGCAAGCAGGCGATCAAGCATTTTGCCTCGCGTAAAGCGATGGATATTGATGGTCTGGGAGATAAGCTGGTCGAGCAGTTGGTGGATGAGGGCTTGTTGCATTCGGTGTCTGGTCTCTATCACCTGGAACTCGATGCACTGGTGTCCCTTGAGCGCATGGGTGAAAAATCCGCGCAGAACCTGCTGGAGGCACTGGAAAAGAGCAAAGAGACCACGCTGCCCAAGTTTCTCTACGCACTTGGTATTCGCGAAGTTGGTGAAGCGACTGCGCGTAACCTGGCGCGACATTTCGGTGAACTGGATGCATTGATGCAGGCGGATACGGAAGCCCTGCAACAGGTTGAAGATGTGGGCCCGGTAGTGGCGCACTATGTGGCAGAATTTTTTGAGCAGCCGCATAACCTGGAAGAAATAGAAGCGTTGAAGCAGGCGGGTATTCACTGGCAGGCAGAAGAGCAGCAGGGCGGCGAGCAGCCACTTGCCGGGCAGACCTGGGTGCTTACCGGCAAGCTGGAAACCCTGTCCCGCAGTGAGGCGAAGGACTATCTGCAGCGCCTCGGTGCCAAGGTCGCTGGCAGTGTGTCAGCCAACACGCACACGGTGGTCGCAGGGCCAGGTGCTGGCTCAAAATTGAACAAGGCCAGGGAGCTGGATCTTCCGGTATTGGATGAGGACGCGCTGATTGTGATGTTGCGCGAGCGGGGTATCGAAATCTGAGCGTTCTGAACGAATTATCAACATATTGCTGGTTCTTTATTTCCAAACTTTGGAAATGCGAACGGAATGGCGATTTGAGCGGGCTGGAAAGGTGGCTTTCTGTTGGCTGCGCCGTTACAGTTGGCGGGATAACGAGTTTCAGGAATGCGTGTTGTAGCGTACGCGAGGATTGTGCAGAGTGATTCAGGGCGATCAGGAATCCATTGTTTACGGCTGTATTAAAGACAGTAGCAGCCTCACCGGCGGCAGCGACCGCCGCCGGGTCAATCGCGAAGCCATTCTCGCCCTGCCGAGCGCTGATGAGTGGCCGTTTCTATGCCGCGACATGTTTTCCATTCCTACCATCAAGGTGAAACAGTCCCAGTACCAGACGGACGTCATTCACTTTGGTGCGTCCTATCGCGCTGTCGAATACGAGTGGGACCACTGGATTCAGAAGTTCGAGGAACTGTTGCGCAGCATGTACTGGGTTTCCGCAACGGTACATCTGGAAACTGAGCTTTCCGGTACCCACTCCTTTACCTGGGAGGCTGCCGGCCTCTACCATGAGCCAGGTTGTGGCGACATGCAGGTGCGCTGTGAGTGGACTCAGGAAGGTCGCGTCAGTATGTAACCGGTGCGATACATCTACGTGTCGTGCGCCCTTGCTGCTTTGGTCGCAGCCTTATTCTCTCCTTTGCCCCCTTTTGGTACAAAACCGGTTTGACGGCCGGTATTTCCAGTTTTCGCGTTTGCGCGCTACCCTTGCATATCCGCCCGTCGGTTAGGTTGTCCGGCTCTGCTTTCACAGACCGAAAGGACTAAAGCATGACCAGTAAATTTCGCACGGAGAAAGACAGTCTCGGCGAAGTCCAGGTTCCTTCAGATTCCCTTTATGGTGCCCAGACACAACGGGCCATCGACAATTTCCCGGTAAGTGGCTACCCACTGCCTGTACCTTTTATCCGAGCTGTCATTGCCATCAAACGCGCTGCTGCGGAAGTGAATCGCGGGTTGGGTTTGCTGGATGAGAATATCGCCCAGGCCATTATTGCTGCGTGTGACCAGGTCGGCGGAGAGGATTTTGCCCGGCAGTTTCCGGTCGATGTATTCCAGACTGGTTCGGGTACCAGTACCAATATGAATGTAAATGAGGTGCTCGCGCGATTGGCGAGCCGGGCCTCAGGTATCGATGTCGGCGCCAATGACCATGTGAATATGAGCCAAAGCAGTAATGACGTGATTCCGTCGGCGATTCATTTGTCGGCGATGCTGGAGATTCAGAATCACTTGTTACCGGCTTTTTGGCACTTGCAGCAAAGTATTGACCATAGAGCTGTAGAGCTGACCGATGTTGTGAAGACCGGCAGAACGCATTTAATGGACGCGGTACCGGTTACTCTTCAGCAGGAGTTGTCTGCCTGGAGTGCGCAACTGGAACTGTCGTGTGAGCGGCTTGAAAGCGCCTTGCCAAGGCTTGCGCAGCTCGCCCAGGGCGGCACTGCGGTAGGCACCGGCTTGAATGCCCATGAAGATTTCGCCGATCGATTTGCCCAGCGCCTGAGTCTCGATTGCGGTATTGCGCTGCGCCCGGCCAGCAACGCCTTTGCGGCGATCGCGAGCCAGGACACGGCAGTAGAGGTGTCCGGTCACCTCAAGGCAGCGGCGGTTGCATTGATGAAGATTGCCAATGATCTGCGCTGGATGAACAGCGGACCGCTGGCGGGCTTTGGCGAAATTGCACTTCCATCCCTGCAGCCGGGCAGCAGCATCATGCCCGGTAAAGTAAACCCGGTGATTGCCGAATCTGTAGCGATGGTGTCCGCCAGGGTAATCGGCAACGATTCCGCCATCACGGTGGCGGGGCAAAGTGGCAACTTCCAGCTGAATGTAATGTTGCCGCTGGTGGCGTTTTCGCTGTTGGAAAGTATTCACTTACTTGGCAATGGGGCGAAATTACTGGCCGATAAAGCCATCGACGGCTTCGAGGTTAAGCGCGCGCGCATTGAGGAGGCGCTGGGCCGGAATCCAATACTGGTCACAGCCCTGAATCCGGTCATTGGCTACAGCGCCGCCGCGAAAATTGCCAAAGCCGCTTATAGCAGTGGTCGGCCAATTCTGGATGTTGCGCTGGAAATGACGGATTTGCCGGAAGAAACGCTGCGGGAAATACTTGATCCGGCGAGGTTGGCGCGAGGGGGGATTATCCGCGGCGAGTAACTGGGTGAGCGGTCTGCCGACCAGTTTGTAAGGGGCGTTCAGTTTAGGATCAGAATGCCAAGCAATATAAATATCATCAGCAGCGCCAGGCACCCGATCCAGGCGCCCAGTCGCATCACGGTTTTTCGGTCGTCTGCGCGGTAGAGCAGTCGTTCTGCCATTCTCTGTTGCCTGTAAGTTCGTTCGCTGCGCTCCTTCCGTGCGCGTATGCAGCGATAGTCTTCTTCGGTTTGATCCCACCTTTTGTTTGTAAACGCCTACAAAACTTTCTATGTTGCCGGGATTGTCCGGATCTGTGGCGCGCGGCACACTCTGACGAATGGCGGGGTGCTGGCGTTGACAGTCGTGCGGTGATGGTTCACGATTCCGCGCCGCATCTGCCCGCCAATGGCCGGTTTTTCCCTGAGCCTTTGGGTTAGGCCTTTGGCCGAGCTTTCTATAGTATTTAAGGGTAGTGTTGTCGGCCGTGGCCGACTAGCCATTCATTTCTCTCAATAAGTGCGCAGACTATGGCCATAAAACGCCGTCGATCCTTTATTACCAGTGTCCTGGCTTGTGTTGCCTTTATCGCAGCAGCGATCTGGAGCTGGGACCTGCCGGTGGCCGATGTATTGAGCTATCTGGTACTGATGCTGGTATTCCTCGCGGTGATCGTGGCCGTTGCATTCGGGTTCGGCGCTCTGCTCAATTGGCTGCGGAATCGTAGAAACAAATAAATGGCGAGTACCAGCGAAGAAGATATCCGTATCCCTATTGCCTATGTACAGCGTTTGCTGGAAGAGGCCGCCCGCAATGGCTGCGATCGGAAAGAGCTGCTGGCGTCGGTGGATATTGCGGAGAGCGAACTCGAGGGAACTGCAGCGTTTTCAGCGGTAAAGTACGGCAGGCTCTATCAGCGGGTAATGTGGCTTGCGCAGGATGAGTGGTTTGGGATGTTGAGTGGCGGGCGCGTGCGTCCCGGCTCATTCAGGCTGCTGTGCCTGACAGTGGTCAACTGCGCGACGGTGCGCCAGGCCATCACCCTTAGTGCCGAGTTTATGGAGATCTGCCGGGGCTTTCGTGTCAAACCGGTGCTTCAGAGCCATGACGGCCGCGACCGGGTTGTGATCAGCGGTATCAGCTCGCTCGCGGACGGCGAATTTGAGCAGCTGCTTGCAGAATCCAGCCCGGGTGTTATCCGTACTACCCTGGCGGTATGGCACCGTTTTTACTGCTGGTTGGTCGGGCGGGAGATCCCGCTGGCCAAATTGCACTTTTCCTTTCCCTGTCCGGAAGAGTTTGCGGCGCTCGCTCAGAGTGAAGCTGAAGAGCTACAGTTTGACCAGCCCAGCAATGCACTGGAGTATGAGAGCCGTTATCTGGACTACCCGATTGTCCAGAGCTCGCAGACGCTGGAAGATTTCATTCGTACCGCGCCTTATCACCTGGTGATCAGTGACGGCAGTGCCAACAGTATCAAGACCAAGGTCAAGACAATCCTTAATCGGGATGTGAGCGAATCCATGCCTGCCGCGGAAGCGGTGGCGGAGCGGCTCAATATGTCTGTGACCACGCTCCGTCGGCGCCTGCAGCAGGAAAACACGTCTTATCAGAAGCTGAAAGACGAATGTCGCATGGAAGCTGCATTTCACTACCTCAGCTGCCCGGACCTTTCCAATGCGCAGATCGCAGAAATGCTTGGTTTCGATGAGGCCAGCGCGTTCTTTCGCGCGTTCAAGAAGTGGACCGGTGTTACTCCCGGGGAGTACCGTAAAAGCCCTCGCCCTGCCGTCGTGACGCACTAGTCCCCCCTTCTGTGTTCAGTTTAATCTGACTGTAAGGTCGCCAGTTCCCGCCGTATTTTGTTATCGCTTTGGGCGGATTTCGCCATGGTAGCTTATGGCCATTTCTTACTATTATGAATAAAACCGACATATGGGTCACAAGTTTGCCCCAAGGGCGAGGATGCCCAGTCATTACAACCTTTTGCGAAAGAAGAGAGGGTACACAGAATGAGCGAGATCAAAATTCCGCTGCGTGACATGCGCTTCGCCATGCGCGAGCTGCTGAACTGGGATCAGCACTATGCGTCGCTGGGTTATGAAGACGCGAGCCCGGACGTGGTGGACGCCATTCTGGAAGAAGGTGCCAAGTTCTGTGAAAACGTAATTGCTCCATTGAATCAGATCGGCGACCAGCAGGGTTGTACCTGGAATGACGGCGAAGTCAAAACCCCGGAAGGCTTTAAAGAGGCCTACCAGCAGTTTGTTGAAGCAGGCTGGCCGTCCCTGGCGCACGACGTTGAATATGGTGGCCAGGGCCTGCCGCCGTCGCTGGGTACTGCACTGAGCGAAATGGTTGGTACTGCAAACTGGTCCTGGGGTATGTACCCCGGTCTGTCCCACGGTGCGATGAACACCCTGGAAGAGCACGGCACCGAAGAGCAAAAGCAGGCCTACCTGACCAAGCTGGTTGAAGGTACCTGGACCGGTACCATGTGTCTGACCGAACCGCACTGCGGTACCGACCTGGGCATTCTGCGTACCAAGGCGGAGCCAAATGATGACGGTTCCTACGCGATTTCCGGTACCAAGATTTTCATCTCTGCCGGTGAACACGACATGGCAGAGAACATCGTGCACATCGTACTGGCGCGCCTGCCGGATGCGCCTGCCGGTACCAAAGGCATCTCCCTGTTCATCGTACCGAAATTCCTGCCCAACGCAGACGGCTCCGTTGGTGAGCGCAACAGCGTCAGCTGTGGCTCCCTGGAGCACAAAATGGGTATCCACGGCAATGCGACCGCGGTGCTGAATTTTGACGGTGCAAAAGGCTTCCTGATCGGCCCGCCCAACAAGGGCCTGAACTGCATGTTCACCTTCATGAACACTGCGCGTCTGGGTACCGCGCTGCAGGGCGTGGCGCACGCGGAAGTCGGCTTCCAGAAATCCCTGGCGTACGCCAAGGATCGTCTGCAAATGCGCTCCCTGAGTGGCCCGAAAAACCCGGAAGGTGCCGCTGACCCGATCATCGTGCACCCCGATGTACGCCGCATGCTGCTGACCCAGAAAGCCTTCTCTGAAGGTGGTCGTATGCTGGCTATGCTGTGTGCCCAGCAAGTGGATCGCACCCACGTTGGTTCCGAGGAAGACAAGAAAGAAGCCGATGACCTGCTGGCTTTCCTGACGCCGATCGCCAAAGCCTTCCTGACCGAAACCGGTTTTGAGTCTGCCAACCTTGGCCTGCAGTGTTTTGGTGGTCACGGCTACATCGCCGAGTGGGGTGCCGAGCAGAACGTTCGCGACTCCCGTATCTCCACCATTTACGAAGGCACTACCGGTATCCAGGCGCTTGACCTGCTCGGCCGTAAAGTCCTGATGACCCAGGGCGAGCTGCTGCGCAAGTTCACCAAGGTGGTACACAAATTCTGTCAGGCGGAAGTCGACAACGAAGCGCTGGCTCCGTTTGTGTCCAAATTGCAGGAAATCAACAAGGAGTGGGGCGACCTGACTCTGCATGTTGGTGCCAAGGCAATGGAAAACCCGGACGAGGTTGGTGCCGCTTCCGTGGATTACCTGATGTACTCTGGGTATGCAGTGCTGGCTTACCTGTGGGCGCTGGCGGCGAAAGTTGCCAACGACCAGCTGGCAGCGGGTACCGAGGAGCAGGACTTCTATCGTGCCAAGATGACCACCGCGCGTTTCTACTTCGATCGTATTCTGCCGCGCACTGCCGCACACGCTGGTGCTATGCAAAGTGGCGCTGAAAACCTGATGAGCCTGGACCCAGAACACTTCGCGTTCTGAGTTCGATGAAGCAACACCGCCGCTGGAGACAGCGGCGGTGTTTTTGATTCTGGAGTTCGTCGAATATGGCGGCTACAGAGGCTATTTCCGGAGTATCGATGCGGTTACCGGCACATATCTTTGAGCGCTTGCAGGGCCTTACTTGTTTGCCTCCTATCACTCGGGTACAGTTCCGGCTTCCGGATGGCAGCGATTTTTACCTTCAGGTAACTCGCGAAAACGGCACGGATAGTGGACGTGTAGTCGCTATGCAAAGTATGGGTTTTGTAGCCAATCCTGAGCTCGAACTGGAAATGTCTTTCAATACGCTGAAAGACGTGATTGATGGCTCACTTAGTGCGCGGCATGCATTCCTGCTGGGGGATATTCGCTTCTCCGGTGACAGGAATCTGGCAGCGGCGTTGGCCGACCTTTTCACTACCAGTTAATCGATAGCGGGAAGTAGACCAAAGACAGTGTGGTGTGCGCCATTTATCTCTGGCCAGTACCCGCTGACATGCGTTAATTACACAATAAATATCAGTCCGTGAAGCCCCGAAATCCGGGGTTTTCGACTATAAACGGACATGGAGAATTTCGAGATTAATCCCAGCCTTAGAGTTTGCCTGAGGGTTGTAATGCCCTGAAGGAAACCTGTGTGCGCTCAAGGTGGCCCAGATTTCATTTTTTGGCGCCAGTGACATCTTGGGTGGGATTGTTCTCGTTTCATCACCACAAGAACAACAGCATTGGGAGAAATAAGTTGGACATCGATCGCAGTATTCTTGACGTATTTTCGACCGCATCGGCGAAATACGCTGACCGTCCGGCATTTACCTGTCTGGGGCACACGCTGACTATTGGCGATATTGACCGCCTCAGCGCCAACTTTGCCTCCTACCTGCAAAACCACACCAACCTCAAACCTGGTGACCGTATTGCGGTGCAGCTACCGAACGTCCTGCAATACCCGGTAGTTGTGTTCGGCGCACTGCGTGCCGGCCTGATCGTGGTGAATACCAACCCGCTGTACACCCAGCGTGAACTGAAGCACCAGCTGAATGACTCCGGTGCCAAGGCACTGGTGGTCGTGGCAAATATTGCCGATACCGCTGCCGCGGTGGTTCCCGAAACCGGCGTGGAACGGGTGATTGTCACTGAAATTGCGGATCTGCACCCGCCAATCAAGCGTCTGCTGATCAACAGCGTGGCCAAGTACATCAAGAAGATGGTGCCAGAGTTCAGCTTCGCGAATCTGGTGAAATTTACCGATGCGATGGCGGCCGGCGCCAAGCAGCCACACCAGGATGTCCAGCGCTCACCGGAAGATATCGCTGTCCTGCAATACACTGGCGGTACCACTGGTGTGGCAAAAGGCGCGATGCTTACTAACCGCAACCTGGTTGCGAACATGGAGCAGGTGCGGGAAGCACTGGGCGACTCCATGAAAGAAGGCGAGGAATACTACGTTTCTCCGCTGCCCCTTTACCATATCTACGCATTCACCATCCATTGCATGTGCTTGTTCACCACCGGGAATCACTCGCTGCTGATTCCGAACCCGCGGGATATTCCGGGCTTTGTGAAAGTGTTGAAAGGCAAACGCTTCACCGGTTTTGTGGGACTGAATACGCTGTTTAATGGCCTGATGCGTGACCCCGAATTTGCCCAGCTGGACTTCAGCAAGCTGCACACTACCTGCTCCGGTGGTATGGCCTTGACCCGCGATACGGCGAAGCGCTGGGAAGAAATGACCGGCTGTGCGGTGACAGAAGGCTACGGCATGACCGAGACGTCTCCAGTCGTTTCTTTTAACCCGGTAGATGCGATCCAGCTGGGTACCGTCGGTGTGTCGGTTCCGGGTACTGAAGTAAAAGTAATGGACGAAAATGGCAACGATCTGCCGAACAATTCGCCCGGTGAACTCTGTGTTCGCGGCCCGCAGGTCATGAAAGGCTACTGGGAGCGTCCGGAAGCGACGGCGGATACCATTGATTCCGAGGGCTGGCTGAAAACCGGCGATATGGCGGTGATCCAGGACGACGGCTACATCAAGATCGTCGATCGCAAGAAAGACATGATCATTGTTTCCGGTTTCAACGTTTACCCGAACGAAATCGAAGATATTGTCAGTGCGCATCCCAAGGTGACAGAAGCCGCGGCGATCGGTATCCCCGATGAGCGCAGCGGTGAAACGGTCAAACTGTTTGTGGTCAAGGCGGATCCGTCCCTGACCGCGGACGAAGTGAAGGCTTACTGCCGTGAAAACATGACGGCGTACAAAGTGCCGAAAAACATCGAGTTCCGTGAAGACCTGCCGAAGACCAATGTCGGCAAGATCCTGCGTCGCGAGCTGCGCGACGAAGAGTTGAAGAAAGTCGAAGCCGAAGTTAGCGCCTGAACGTAAACACGGTAAATACATAAAAAAACCGCTGCTTGCAGCGGTTTTTTTATGTCTGAATTTTACGTGTGTTCCGGGGGGGGCGCTGAGTGTGTTGCCGATTTTGCGCTATAAATAGGGAAACCTTATAAGCACGCCGCGCATGTCTGAGCATAATCACCGGTCTACATTGATCCACGAAGAGTTGCCCGCAGAGCACGAAGATCCATTGATCCGTGTGTTGCATTCGGTGATTCGTAACGCCATTCGTCTGCTCGCTGTCATTATGGCGCTGGTCATTATCTGGAGTGTGGCTGGCGTGGTTTTGGTTCTTTATGAGCGCTTGACCACACCGCCGGTGTTGCTGCTGGATTACAGCGATCTGTTCGATGTATTCGGTGCCTTTATGCTGGTGCTGATTTCGATCGAAATCTTTATCAATATTCGTCTGTACCTGGGATCGAATGTGATTCCGGTGCAACTGGTGGTGGCGACCGCGCTGATGGCTATCGCGAGGAAGGTTATCGTTATGGATCTCGCGGATACCGGGCCGGATTACATCTTTGCCATCGCCTCCGTTGTATTGGCGTTGGGTGTGACATACTGGCTGGTAGCGAAGCGGGAAAAGCTGGCCGATGGTCGGGGGAGTGGTCTGGTAGTGAAAAAGACGCAGAGCGCGCCAAAGGAAGCGGGTGACAGCTAGCGGCTCCAGTAATGAAATGTGGTGGTTTGTAATAAAAAAGGGCGCCCTGAACAGGGCGCCCTTTTTAGTGATCAATCGAAATCGATCATTTTCTGGAGGCAGAACTTTCGTCGCGGATTGCACGGAACTCGTTGCCTTTATACCAGTTCGGCCAGTTGCGGCTGTTGGCCAGTTCCAGACCGAGGTCGAGGCCGAGAGCCAGGTCCATTGCGGCGCCTTCCAGGTTCCACTGCGGATCGTATTCGTCGCCGGGCTTGTGGTAGGCGTGGGCGGTGTACTCTTCACCCTTTTTTTGCGCCCAGGCGCGGCCGTGCTCAAAACTATCGGTGCCGGAATCAAAGTAGAGCATTGGCACGCCTTTTTTGGCCAGGCTGAAGTGATCTGAGCGGTAGAAGTAACCGCGCTCCGGGTGGTCCTCCGGTGCCAGGTAGCGGCCCTGTTTTTCCGCTGCTTCTTCCAACGCCTTTTCCAGTTCGCTGTTGCCGTAGCCCACAACGATCACGTCACGCATCGGGCCGAGCACGCCCATGGCGTCGAAGTTGATCCCTGCCACGGTTTTCTCCAGAGGTACTACCGGGTTTTCGGCGTAGTACTTGGAACCGAGCAGGCCGGACTCTTCTGCGGTTACCGCAACAAACACCAGGGAGCGCTCCGGACGCTCTGCCAGTTGCGCCACCTGGCGGGCCATCGCCAGCAGGCCAGCGGTGCCGGTAGCGTTGTCTACGGCGCCATTGAAGACGTGGTCTTCACCTTCGGCGTGGTTGTTGATACCCAGGTGATCCCAGTGTGCGGTGTAGATGATTGCCTCGTCCGGGTATTTGCTGCCCGGTAGCTTGGCGACCACATTGCGCGAGTTGGAGGTACGGACCTCGCTTTTCAGGGACACGCTGGCGTTAAGGTTCAGGGGCTTGGGTTTGAAGCCCTGGTGTTTCGCCGCGTCCATTTCCTGTTGCAGATCCAGGCCGGCGGCCTTGAACAGCTCTTTGGCGGCATCGCCGGTGATCCAGGATTCAACGGCAACCCGGTCGGCATTCTTGTCTTCGGCGGCTAGGCTGATCTGGGCGCCGGACCAGCTGCCGCTGACCACTTCCCAGGGATAACCTGCGGCACCGGTTTCGTGAATGATAATTGCGCCTTCCGCGCCCTGGCGGGCCGCTTCTTCAAACTTGTAGCTCCAGCGACCGTAGTAGGTCATGGCGTTGCCGTTAAACAGAGCTTTGTCCTGTGTGGCGTAGCCCGGGTCGTTAACCAGGATCACTGCGGTTTTGCCGGTCATGTCCAGGCCGGCGTAGTCGTTCCAGTTGTTTTCCGGTGCGACGATGCCGTAGCCGACAAAGACCAGTTCGCTACTGTCCAGCTGGCTTGCGGGTACCTGGCGCTGGCTGAAGGCCACCACGTCGGAGAGTGGCTGCAGGGTTTGGGTGTACGCCTTGCCATCAACTTCACCGCTAATGGTCAGCGGGGTGCTCTCGATCTGCATTTCCACCACCGGTACCTGCTGGAACCAGCTCGGCTTGCCGTCGCTGTCAGTAGCGCCTGGCTCAAGGCCGTACTGGCCGAACTGTTCAGCCAGGTAATTTACCGTCAGTTCCTCGCCTTTGCTGGCGGGTGCACGGCCTTCGTACTCATCGGATGCCAGTACGGCGATGTGTTTGTGCAGGTCCTGCGCCATGGCGGCAACTTCAGCTTTCTCGGTGTCGCTGATGGGCGGAACCTTGGTGGTTTCGATGCTGGTTTCGGCGGCAGACTCGGTTTGCATCTGCTTCGTATCAGCGGACGAAATTGTCTCGCTAGTGGTGGTCGGTTCTTTTTGGCTGCATCCGAAAACGGCCGCTGCGATACCCGCAGCGAGCAGGCCCTTCAGCAGTCCGGCCCCCCGGTTTGTGGTTTTTATCATGTGTTTTCCTGTTCGCATCAAAGGAGTGGAAGTGAGTGAAATTATGATTTTTTTGCCATAAATGCGAGTGTCGTGCGGATCGGGTGCACGATGTCGCGGGCCAACTGGCGGCAGCGCGCTGGCGACCAGCCTTCAATGGGGTCGGGCAGGTTGTCGTTGTCTTTGAACGGCATTTCCAGAGTCAGTGCCAGTGTGCGGAACTGGTGACCGCACCAGTTGGTGCCCACAGTCATATTGGCCTCGCCCGGCTTGTCCAGCGGGTAGCCCTTTTCGGTCTGGAAGTCCGGACTGATGGATTCGTACGCCTGCTTGAACACATTTTCCAGCGCCGCGTGGCTGTCGTCGTAGCCTGGGATACCTTCACAGGCGGCCACGAAGTTGAATGGCAACGCCTCATCACCGTGAATGTCGAGGAAGATATCGCCACCGGTTGCGAGCATCTTTTCCCGCACCAGATACACTTCCGGGCTGCGATCCATGCTCGGGTTCTGCCACTCGCGATTGAGGTTAGCACCGGCGGCATTGGTGCGCAGGTGGCCGCGTACACTGCCGTCCGGGTTCATGTTCGGTACCACATAAAATACCGTATCTTCCAGCAGGCTGCGGGCGCCCGGGTTGGATTCATCCAGCAGGGCCTCAAGGAAGCCTTCTACAAACCACTCGGCCATCGTTTCACCGGGGTGCTGGCGAGCGATCATCCAGACCTTGTTCTTCGCCTTGTTGGCATCGCCAATAGTGAGCAGGCTCATGTCCCGGCCATCGAGGGTCTGTCCCAGGGTTTCCGAGGTTACCCGCTCGTCAGATTGTGCCCATGCCAGCAGGTCCAGGTGCCGTTCCCAGGAGAAGGGGGCGAAGTAGGCCAGGTATACGGAGGTTTGGTCCAGGTCGATATTGAAATCGAGCGTTTTGCCATCGTACTGGGCATCGATCCGGAACCAGTTGTGGCGGTCATATGAGGCGCACACCCGGTAGTTTTCCCAGCCTTCCGGATAGGCGGCTTTGCCGGCGTTGGTAATGCTCATTGCATAGTTTTTGCCAATTTCGCCGTCCAGGCGAAAGTGAAACCACTGGTAAAAATCAGACTCGTTGTCGAGCCGGATGGCCAACTGGATCGGGCTGCTATGGGCGTCGATAACTTTGATGTTGCCGCTGTCGAAAGCGCTACTGATATGCATGCTGGTGCTCCGCTTATGTTTTGTCGGGAGGATACCGAATCGGGACGGAAATTCAGGGTACCCCAGTGTAGCTTGGGGTAAAGCGCTGTGGCAGCGCTATTTACGAGCATAAAATTTTGTTATTTTTCGCGGCGCTAAAATAAAAAGGCACGGTATTCTCGCGAATACCGTGCCCCTGCCATTCCTTGGCTGCACCTGCTGAGACTACTGCTCCTTGAAATTTCTGGCGTCGACCAGCGACGACTGCTCACTGCCCTGGCTGCTGCACGGGTGCGACTAATCCGGTGCCCCCTTCAGAAACGTTGTACTGCTCCCTGACATACCTCAGCAGGTGCTGTTTAAAGTTTAGGCACCGTATTGGGGCGAATGTTGTCTGCCTGGAAAAGTTGGCGTGGAATCGGTCGACTTATTCATCGACCGGTTTCGAGCGTCCTCTCAATCGAAATTGAGGTCGCGGTCTTTCCAGTACTTGGTGCCCTTGAGTGTGGCCTGCAGGGCGATACCGCTCTCGGTCAGCTGGTAAACACGCATACCATCCATTACGACTTCACCGCCAACCGCGACACCTTTTTCCTGTGCTTTTGCGGCCGCATCGGCGTGGCCGCCAAAGGACCAACCTTTTTCCACGAAGCGCTCCATGACGGCGGGGGAGTCGAATACGAACAGTGCGCGGAAGTCTTTGATTCCTAGGCCGAGACCGAGACCGACTTCGCCCATCTTCATGTAGGTACGTGCACCGCTGTTGCCTACGGCTACCCCGTAACCGGTAGATGCACTGGCCAGTAACAGGTTCACGTTAACGTTGCTGAATACCGCATAGCCGGGTGCTTTGGCGACATCGCCACGCAGGTCGGGCTTGAGCTGGTAGAGCTCGTTCAATACCTGGCGCTCGGTTTGCTGAATGTGCTGTCGTTGTTCATCACGGGTTTGGCCCGGTGCGGCACAGGCGGTGATAAGGGCGACCTGACTGATAATCAGCAGGCGGGTCAGGACGCGAAAAATAGCGGGCATGGTCATTCTCCGTGATAACGCTCGGTGTTCAAATCGGTAAACTGGTACCAATACAACTCGAACCAAGGAGAATACCGGTGTAGCGGGCAGGTGCCTGCGACTTGGTGCACAAAGTGTGACGGCGTTACATTACACGCCACTTTAATGAGCGCCGGCTCTTCGGGTATTCTTGGGGCCGTCAGGTCTCGGGGTGCTAGTCGTTATCCGGGATCGCCCGGCCACCAGGTATTACAGGTACTGTTACCGATTGTGGTCGGTGAGAATAATCACGCGAACAATTACTGTCAGAGATTTTCCAATGAAGAAATCCGTAAAGCGTGGCGTTGCTGCCACCTGTCTTTTGACCATGGCCCTGAACCTTACCGCCTGTGGCTTCTTGCTTTACCCTGAGCGCAAGGGGCAGTCCGGCGGCCGTGTCGATCCGGTGGTGGTGATTCTGGATGGCGCTGCGCTGCTGTTCGGTATTCTTCCGGGTATCGTGGCGTTTGCGGTGGACTTCACCAACGGCACCATTTACCTGCCGTCCGGTGGTTCTTCCGCGATTGATCGCCACCTGACTGCGGTGGATGGCGAACAGGGCAAGCAGGTAATCGATCAAAATGGTCAGGCCTGGATTGCGCTGCCGCTGGATGCCGTTGCCGGTGACAGCAAAGACATCGAGCAGGTTGCGCAGGCGGTTGGTCGCTATGTGGGTGCGCCGGCAGCTGCTAATGTCGTGTGGGTGGAAGACCTGGCAGCGCTGAACAGCGCGCTTGCCCTGGCTGACACCACAGCTGCACGCTGATTGCTGAAGTGGTGGAGCCGGTGAATCACATATTCGCGGGCTCTGCCTCTGCTGCGCCGCAAGCGGATTATCGCTATGCGCAGTCGCCCGGCGCTTTATTTCTGCCTTTTGTCACCACTCCGCAGATCGTCCATATGGGGCTCAATCGGTTGAGCGCCCGCGAGTGGATCCAGCCCTGCCCACAGCTTCCAAACTATCAGCACAACAAGCTCTGTGCCCGGCGTCAGTTGCAGGAGCGTGTATTTGCCTTTGAGTCGCGTTCACTGCCTGCGCAAAGCGAGCTGGCTTCGATGTTGCTCGGCCATCTGCTCGCTGACCATCGGGCCTATTTTCGCACCGCGGAGCGGCTGTCCTGGCGTGCTGGGGCTGAGGTGCTGCATTGGCCGCTCCCCGCAGCGGCGGCGGAGCCACTGTGGAATGCAAGCCTGTGGGTGGCGGATGACATCTGCTTGCTGCTGCCGGGCCCGGACGGCTACGAACTGGTTGCGGCGTCTCTGGCGGCACCCAGTTACTGGAAGCTGGAAGACAAGATCGGGCGGCCGCTAAACCAGATACATGGCCCGATACCGGGCTTCAGGGAGCACCTCGCCGTACAGATGGCGCGGTTTTTCGATCATCTGCGGCCCGAATACCCGGTGTGGCGGAGCAACTGGTCGGTGGTGGGCTCTCCGGAACTTTTGCAGCGGGGTGGCGCGGAGCCTGCCGGTGACCGTCTGTATCTGCGCGTGGAGCGTCAATCCCTGCGCCGCCTTCCGGAGAGTGGGGCGGTAGCGTTTACCATCAGGGTCTCGATCAACCCCCTCAGTGACCTGCTTGCCGTGGACGGTGCCGTTGCCGCATTGCAGGCCGGAGTGGCCGCAATGTCCCCGCAGGAATCCCGTTATAAATCGCTCGCGCCGCTGTTGCCGCAGTTGCAGCATTTTTTTGCCGAGCACCTTTCAGCGACGTCCGCCGCTCAGCGCCCCCAGTAAACCCCGCACCAGCTCTTTGCCAATCTGGCGGCCAAAGCTGCTGGCTGCCCGGCCGAGTGACTTTTCCAGCGCGCTGGCAGGCTTTCTGGCGGGCTTGGGGCGCTCAGCTTTCACTTGTGCCTGTTCTTCCATGCGCGCACGGCGTTCGCGCAACTGCTCAAAGGCGGATTCCCTGTCCATTGTCTGCGTGTACTTTCCGGCCAGGGGGTTTCCCTGCATCAGTTGCTGTCGCTCTGCATCATCCAGAGGGGACAGGCGCGAAGCGGGTGGATGGATGAAAACCCGTTCAACGGGAACCGGCACGCCATCTTTGTCCAGGCAGGACACCAGGGCTTCTCCCACCGCCAGTTGGCCGATTGCGGTTTCGGTGTCGATATCGGGGTTTACGCGGAAGCTCTTTGCTGCGGCCTTCACTGCGCGCTGCTCGTTGGGTGTGTAGGCACGCAGGGCGTGCTGCACACGATTGCCGAGCTGAGCGAGGATACCCTCGGGAATATCCATGGGGTTCTGGGTGATGAAGAACACGCCGACACCGCGGGAGCGGATCAGTTTGATAATTTGTTCTACCTGCTCACGCAGGGGCGCGGGGAGGTCGTCGAACAGCAGGTGTGCCTCGTCAAAAAACAATACCAGCCTGAGAGCGTTGTCACCGGACTCCGGCAGGTTTTCGTAGAGCTCCGCCAGGAGCCAGAGAAGCAGGATGCCGTAGATCACCGGCTGCATGGAGCTGGCGTCGAGCAGGTGGATCCGGTTGTCGCCGATCAGGTCGGTCAGTTCCAGTGCCGGTTCGCCAAACAGATCTTCTGCGCCCCTGGTCTCCAGCGCCAGATACTTGCGCTTGATCGCGCCCAGGCTGGCGGGTGAGATGGTGCCGAACTCGGGTAGCAGTTCTTTGCGATAGCGCTCGGCGAAGTTGATCAGCGCCAGCAGGTCCTTCCAGTCGAGCAGCAGCAGGCCCAGCTGGTCGGCGATGCGAAACAGCAGTTGCATCAGTCCCTGCTGGTTATCGTTGAGGTTGAGCATCTGCCCCAGCAGTTCCGGGCCGAGCTCGGTCGGCGTGGTGCGCATGGGGAGCGCGCCCGGGCCCCACAGGGAGGCAGGGCAGGCGTGGTAATAGGTGTTGTCGAGCCCGAAAAGAGACAGGCGCTCGCTGACTTTGGCGTTGCCGCCACCGGCGGCTGCGAGGCCGGTCAGGTCGCCTTTTAGGTCGGTCACCAGGGTCGCGATACCGCGCTGGTTGAGCTGCTCTACCAGGTAGCGGAGCGTCACCGTTTTGCCGGTGCCGGTAGCGCCGCAGATCAGGCCGTGCCGGCTCACCATCTGCGGCAGCAGTTGTGCGGAGATCTGTCCGCTATCGGGGTCGAGACCGACGGGAATCGGATCCATGGATTTGCTGCCATTTACTTGCCGATGCCTTAACTGTAGACACCGGCGCGTGCGGCAGTGTATTCACTCCGGCTTTCTGCAGCCGCTTTTGAAAGCCTTGGGCGAAAGCCCGGTCCAGCGCCGGAACGCTTTACCGAAGGCGCTCTCGTCGCAGTAGCCGAGGGCTCCGGCGATATCCACATTGGTCTTTTCACCCTCCCGCAGCCACTGGCACGCATAGTGGCTGCGAACTTCGTCCTGTATCGCACGGAAGCTGGCACTTTCTTCCAGCAGTTTGCGTCCCAGGTGGCGTGGGCTAATGCACAGGCGTGCAGCGACCTGCTCACGGCTCAGCTGTGGTTCCTGTTGCAGCAGGTGGGAGACGCGCAGTTGCAGGCTTTTACTGGTCAGGGCCTTGAGCAGTGCGTCGGCCTCCGGTTTCAGGCGGGCCATTACCTGGCGGTCTGCCGCCATCAGCGGGATTTCCAGATCCTGCGGACGCATGCGGATACCGGACACTGGAGCATTGAACTGGACCGGGGCCTGCAGCAGTTGCTGGTACTGTTGCTGTATCGCCAGTGAGGGCGTAGGGTAGGCCAGCATGACGCTCTGTGGCTGGAACTCCCTGCCGGTCATTACCCTCGCCTGGGCGAGGCAGATAGAGAGTACGGTTTCCACACGCAGCCGCGCGCAGCGCAGATAATTGGGCTGGTAGCAAAGCTCTACGTAGAAGCTGCTGCGGCGCATTTCGAACTGGCCGCCCTCGCCGAGCAGCGGGTGGTATATCAGGAGCTGCTCGATGGCGGTGCCGAGATTTTTCTGGGTCATCAGCAGATAGCCGACCAATCCCATCTGGCTGCCCTGCATCGCCTGGCCGAGACGTACGCCGAGAAGAGGGTCCGGGTAGGCATCCTGCAGTGCCAGCCAGATATCTTCCTGGACCCGCATTGGTACCCGATCCTGTTCGTTAATGTGGGTCATTAACGATTTCGCGGCAGGCGGGAGTTCCAGCTGAAGGCGCTCCAAACCGCTTATTACTGCGCGTGTATAGCTGAGGGTAACACTTCTGTTATCCGGTGGGTTCACTCGTGCTGTCCGAAATTAACCAGAGACTGCCCGATTATGACGACAGCCTCCCGGGTTGTCACGCTATATTGGCGAGGATGTGAGATTTCGGGAGAAGAATAATGAAACCCTATGCAGTTATTGGCGCCGGCCCAATGGGGCTGTGCAGTGTGCGCAACCTGGCCAAGCACGGCATTCCCTGTGTGGGCTTTGAAATCCACAGCGATGTCGGTGGCCTCTGGGATATCGACAGCCCCACCAGTACGATGTACGAATCCGCGCACCTTATCTCCTCAAAGAGAATGACGGAGTTTGCGGAATTCCCCATGGGTGATGATGTGGCACTCTTCCCGCATCACAGCGAACTGCGACAGTACTTCCGCGACTACGCCAGGAAGTTCGATCTCTACCGCCACTACGAATTCAACACCGAGGTGGTCAGCTGCGAGCGAGTCGGCGACGACTGGCAAATCACCACCCGCAGCGACGGCCGCGAGCAGACCCGCACCTTTGGCGGCCTGTTGATCGCCAACGGCACGCTGCATCACCCCAATCGCCCACAGTTGCCCGGTGAATTTACTGGCGAAGTGCTGCACTCCGCCGACTACCGCGATCCGGCGATCTTCGATGGCAAGCGCGTGCTGCTGGTGGGCTGTGGCAACAGTGGCGCCGACATTGCCGTAGATGCTGCGCACCGCGCCAGGAGCGTGGATATCAGCCTGCGCCGCGGTTACTACTTCCTGCCCAAATTTATTGCCGGTAAAGCGACCGATGCGCTCGGCGGCAAGATCAAACTGCCGCGCTTTATCCAGCAGCGTATCAGCGCCGCAATTTCCCGGCTGATGCTGGGCAAGCCAGAGCAGTACGGGCTGCCCAAGCCGGACTACAAAATGTTTGAGTCCCACCCGGTGATCAACTCGCTGATCCTGCACCATATCGGTCATGGGGATATCAAGGCGCGCAAGGATATCGAGAAAATCGACGGAAACAAGGTCACGTTTGTTGATGGTTCCTGTCGTGAATACGACATGATCATGCTGGCCACTGGCTACAAACTCCACTATCCATTTATCGCCAGCGAGGAACTCAACTGGACCGGCTTCGCGCCGCGTCTGTACCTGAATGTGTTCCACCCTGAATATGACAACCTGTTCCTGATGGGCATGGTGGAGGCAGCAGGTCTCGGCTGGGAAGGGCGCAATCGCCAGGCGGAGATGGTGGCCCTGTATATCCAGCAGCTGGCGAAGGGCGCCAAGTCGGCCCAGCAGCTGAAAGCAACCAAGCGCGAGAAAGCCGGTGCACGTGCCGATGGTGGTATGCAGTACCTGGAGCTGGAGCGGATGGCGTACTACGTGCACAAAGATACGTACCTGGACGCGATGGCCGGTCACACTCGGGACTTGCTCAAGGATTACGGCGCCGGGGATACTGATCGCATTCCCGCCACCGCGGTGGAGGCGGCCCACTGAGGTCGCCACCCAATCCCTGACTAAATCCGTCCCTGAACACATCAGGGACCAGCCTGACCGGTGCCGTATCCGTGAACTCAGCTGTAACCGTATCCATAGACAGTTTTCAGATGTCCCCTGTGGCATTGCTGGCCCTGAACGCCGTGCTGGCGTTCATGATGTTCGGCGTGTCCCTGGGGCTCCGTACCAGTGATTTTGCCAACATCCTGCGGCGACCTGTGGCCCCGGTTACCGGGCTGGTTGCCCAGTTCCTTTTGTTGCCGGCGATTACCTGCCTGGTGACCTGGTTGCTGGACATTAGCCCTGGGTTGGCACTGGGGATGATCCTGGTGTCCTGCTGCCCCGGTGGAACCTTTTCCAATGTCATGACCTGGATAGGTCGGGCCAACGTGGCGACTTCCGTCAGTATGACGGCGGTTTCCAGTCTGGTGGCCGTAGTCATGACGCCATTCAATTTCGCTTTCTACGGCAATCTCAACCCAAGCACCCGCGATGCGTTGCAGGCCATTTCCCTGCCGGCGGAAAACATGGTGCTTGTCGTAGTGGCTGTACTGGCTGTACCGATGTTGCTGGGCATGCTGATCGGTGCCCGGTATCCGGGGTTTGCACAAAAGAGCGAGCGCTTTTTCCGCACCGCATCACTGGGGGTGTTCCTGCTGTTTGTGGTGGTGTCGTTCAGCAAGCACTGGGAAACCGCACTTTCCATTGCCGGCGCGGTACTGGTGTTGGTAATTGCCCACAATGCACTGGCGTTTTTGATCGGGGACCTCAGTGGGCGCGTCGCGCGCCTGCGGGTGGCGGATCGCCGCGCGGTGACCATGGAAGTTGGCATCCAGAACTCGGGCCTGGCGCTCGCGATTCTGTTTACCTTTTACCCCGGCGCAGGGGAGATGCTTGTTGTGGCCGGGTTCTGGGGAGTCTGGCACCTGGTGTCGGGACTCTCGCTTGCGGGTTACTGGAATTTCAGTAACCGCAGGAAAGCGCGTGCGGAATCTCTACGGGCCGAATCTGCCTGATGCTGTGATCGCAGGCGGTAGCGCGAATAGTCAAAGATAAGAGCAGAACAATGAACGAAAAACGCGTATTGATTACCGGCGCGGCCGGTTACGTGGGCCAGCAGCTGGGGGAGTTGCTGGCCAAACAGATGCCAGTAGTCGGTGTGGACATTGTCCAGCGCGAGGCGGCATTTCCGATCATCAGGATGGACATCTGTGATGCGGCCCTGGGGGAGTTGCTGCGGGCCGAACGCATCACCCACGTTGTGCACCTGGCGTCAGTGGTCGCCCCGGGGCGGGATCGCGCGCGGGAATACCAGATTGATGTGGAGGGCACCCGCAATGTGTTGGACGCCTGTGTGACAGCAGGAGTAAAGCACCTCACCCTGACCAGCAGTGGTGCTGCTTACGGCTACCACGCGGATAACCCGGCATGGTTGCGGGAAGATGATGCGCTGCGCGGTAACCCGGAATTTGCCTACTCCGATCACAAGCGCCTGGTCGAAGAGATGCTGGCGGACTACCGCGGCCGCCATCCTGAACTGCAGCAGCTGATTTTCCGCCCCTGTTCGATTATTGGCGGGGCCACCAAAACCAAGATCAGCGCGCTTTTTTCCGGCAAGGCGATCCTTGACCCCGGTGGCCATAACTCGCCATTTGTTTTCATCTGGGACCAGGATGTGATTGGCGCGATTGAATATGGTGTCTTGCGCGATGCCAGCGGTATCTACAACCTGGCCGGTGATGGCGCCCTGACGCCGGAAGAGATCGCCCGCCTGCTGAACAAACCCCTGCGCCGTCTCCCGGTATGGCTGCTGAAAGGCCTGCTGGGTATCAGCTATGGCCTGCACCTCGGCAATGTGCGGCCGGCCCAGGTGATGTTCCTGCAGTACCGGCCGGTGCTGCTCAATACCCGCCTCAAGCAGGAGTTGGGCTATGTGCCGAAGAAAACCTCGGCAGAAACGTTTGCCTACTTTGCCACTAACGCACTGGGAATCGATGTCGATGCCGAGTCTGCGCGCGTGACCGTTGCCGAGTCCGCAATGGCAAAAGGGCAGCCGGCGTGAACAAGATGGTGGCAAAAATATTGAATCGCGAAAAGGTATTCGTGGTGACCGGCGCTGCGGGTGGGCTCGGTTGGGCACTGGTGCAGGCGCTGGTCAAATCCCAGGCTGGCCGTGAATCGGTACGCTTCGCGCTGGTCGATGTAAACGCTGAGGCGGTGGCCGCGCGTGCGCGGGAGCTGGAGCAGCAGGATATCGACGCGGATGTATTTGCGATCGACCTGTCCAGTGAAGAGGCCGTGGCAGAGCTCTGCACGCGGCTGCGAGCCATATACGAACATGTGGATCTGCTGGTCAACAACGCCGGTATTACCCATCGCAGCCTATCGACCCAGACCAGCAACGCTGTAATCCGGCGGGTGATGGCGGTGGATTATCACGCGCCAGTGGAGTTGGCACAGGGCCTGTTACCACAACTGCGTGCGGCAGGTGGCTGTGTGGTGAATATCAGCTCCATGGCGGGCTGGATGCCAGTGCTGGGGCGCGCGGGGTACTGCGCGGCCAAGAGTGCGCTGCACCAGTATTTCGAGACCTTCCGTGAAGAGGTCCGCGACGATGGTGTGCGGGTGCTGATGGTGTATCCGAGCTTCGTGGCCACCAATATCGACACCAATGCGCTTTCCGGCGATGGCGGCCGTGCACAGCACGCCCAGAGCACCGTTGGTACCGTGCGTTCTGCCGACTGGATGGCGGGTAAGATCGTCAACGCGCTGGAGAAAGGCAAGGAGCGCTTATTCCCCCGGGATAAATCTCTATTGGGCGCCTACCTTTACAAGCTGGCGCCGCGCCTGTTCCTGAAGCAGATGGTGCGCAATTTCCGTGTTGAGCTCGAAGTAGGACGGGCGGCGGAAGCGGCTGATCGCTAATCCTCTGTCCTCAATCTTTCTCTCCGGCTGTCAGTGGATCATGGTGATTACGCTGGCAGCCAGCAACAGTCCCATGGTGATATTGAAAAGTCGCAGGTGACGGGGCTCTTTCAGTATTTGCTTCAACCCCACGCCGAACATCAGCCAGACAATGATGCAGGGGCCGCCAATCAGGATAAAGGCCACGGCGATGCGTCCGGCTTCCAGCAGCATGGTGCCATCGGGCGTGGTGAATGCCGCAAGGGCGCCCACCGCCATGATCCAGCCCTTCGGGTTGACCCACTGAAAAGCCACCGCCTGCAGAAATGTAAACGGCTTCTTTCCCTCCGCCGAACCCACTTCCCGGGTCGAGGCAATCACCCAGGCCAGATAGAGCAGGTAGGCAATACCCACCCAGCGAATAATTTCGTGTAACAGCGGGAACCGGTTAAACAGTGCGCCGAGTCCCAGGCCGATGGCGATAATCATGGCCGGATAGCCGAGGCAGATACCGAGGAAATGCGGCATCGAACGGCCGATACCGAAATTGAGGCCGGACGACATAATCATCAGGTTGTTCGGGCCCGGTGTAATGCTGGTGGCAAATACAAACAGGATGATGGGCAGCAGTGCTTCCAGCAAGGTGAACCTCTTAATCTGACGGTGCGATAACGGTGGCTAGGTGACAATGGCGTGATCGCGATCAAGACAACGCCGTTAGGGACGTGGGCAATTATCCGCGGAGCGGTTGGCGCGGTAAACCTGCCAGGAAATGGCCGTGCTAGAATTCTGCAAAATTTCTGCCGTAGCCCGCCCAATGTCGCCAATTGCGCTGATCGACAGTCACTGCCATTTTGATTTCGAAGCCTTCGCACCCGATCGTGATGAGGTCTGGCGTCGTTGTCGGGATAATGGTATCGGCCAGCTGATAATGCCGGGAGTGAGCATTGCCCAGTGGCGTTCGTTGTTTGCGCTGGTGAACAGTGAGCCCGCCTGGTACGGGGCCGTCGGGGTACACCCGTGGTGGGTGGCAGACATGGCGTTATCGCCAGAGCGGCTGCAGGAGGCCATTGTGGAGCGCGTGAAAAAAGAGCGCGCTGGCAGCGGCCGCGTAGTGGCCATTGGCGAATGTGGCCTCGACGGGAGTATCGAGTGCAGCCTGGCCGAGCAGGAGACCGTGTTGCGCCCCCAACTGGCGGCCGCCTGTGAACTCGAATTGCCGGTTATCCTCCACAGCGTCAAAGCGCACAGCGAGATCATTGCCTTGTTGAAAGAATTCCGGCCGGAGAAGGGTGGAGTGATCCACGCTTTCAGCGGCAGTGCGGAAATTGCGCGGGAGTACTGGAAGCTGGGGTTTTATCTCGGTATCGGCGGCACTATCACCTATGAGCGCGCGGCCAAGACGCTCCGCACCGTCAGTGAAGTGCCACTGGAATCCCTGTTGCTGGAATCGGACGCGCCGGATATGCCCCACGCGGGCCGACAGGGCGAGCGCAACAGCCCGGAATATTTGTTAACTGTTGCAGAAACCCTGGCCGCACTGCGTGCTATCTCCGTTGAACAAGTGTGCGCACAGACGCGCAAAAACACCCAAGTGCTTTTCAATCTATGAGTTTTTCAGTTTCGCAGTTTAAGCAGCAATTTCCCCTGTTCAGTCAGCCGGAAAACCGCGATCTGGTGTATCTCGACAATGCAGCCACGACACAGAAGCCGGCCGTGGTTATTGATGCAATCCGGGATTTTTACCTGCACAGCAACGCTAACACCCATCGTTCCAGTCACCGGCTGGCCCGTCAGGCCACGGCAATGGTGGAGCGGGTACGCGCACAGGCGGCAGCATTTCTCGGTACGGGCAATGTGCGTGAGGTGATTTTTACCCGCGGTGCAACGGAAGGGTTAAACCTGCTCGCCAATAGTCTGTGCGCTGAACTTGCGCCTGGCGATGAGGTGGTGCTCTCCACCGCCGAGCACCACGCGAACCTGGTGCCCTGGCAGATGGCCGCCGCCCGCCATCAGTTGCATATTCGCTATGTGCCGGATGAGCGGGGTATTCCCCAGTTTGACCGCCTGGTGGAAGTGCTTGGCCCGCGCACCCGTATCGTCTCGCTCACGGCCGGCTCCAATGCCTTGGGGTTTCGCGCGGATCTCGCACAGATTCGGCAGATGCTGGCGGGGCGGGATTTACGCTGGGTGGTTGATGCGGCGCAACTGGCGGCGCACGAGCCGATAGATGTGCAGGAGATCGGCTGCGATTTTCTGGTGTGCTCGGCACACAAGTTCTATGGCCCGAGCGGGATCGGCCTGCTGTTTGGCCGCGAACAGTGGTTACAGCAGATGCCACCCTGGCAGGGCGGCGGCGAAATGATTGCGGATGTGGACCTGCACTCCAGCCACTATGCCGACCTGCCACACAAATTCGAGGCCGGTACTTCGTCCCTCGCCGCCATTGCCGGGCTGGGGGCCTGTCTGGAATTTCTGCAATCCCAGGATCGCGCGGCCATGGCGGTACATGAGCAGCAACTGTTGCGTACCCTGCATGAACAGGTGGGCAAATTGCCGGGCATGGAATTGCTGAGCAGTGCGGAAAACAATCTCGGAATTCTCGCGTTTAGTGACAGCCGTTTTGTGCCGGTCGACCTGATGCATTGGCTGGACGGGAAGGATATCGCGGTGCGCGTTGGTCACCACTGCGCACAGCCCCTGATCCGGGCGACCGGTCACAGCGCCACGCTGCGGGCATCGCTGGCGGCGTACAATTCAGAGCAGGATGTCGCGCGTTTTGTGGCTGCGGTGGCGGAATTCCTCGATCAGCTGGACAGTGCTGAAAACGCCCCCACGCACGTGGAACCCGAGGTCGCCGAAGGCTGGCCGATAGACGACTTATCTGTGCTCGATATCGAAGCGCTGCGCAGTCGCAGGGGCTGGCAGGAGCGTTATCGTTTGCTGATGCAGTGGAGCAAGGCGATAGCCGCGAAGCCTATCATTCGCTCGCCCGAGCATCTTGTGCAGGGTTGTGAATCCAGTGCCTGGCTGGTGCACCGCCAGTTGGGAGAAAAGCACTACTTCGCGCTCGACAGTGACAGTCGTGTGGTGAAAGGCCTCGGCGCTTTCCTGTTGTCCCAGTTGAACGGCAAGAGCCTGGAGGAAGTTCGCTCCACGGATCTGGAAGCGCTGTTTACCGAGTTCGAGTTCGATAAACACCTGTCGCCTTCCCGCAGCAATGGGTTTTATGCGCTGATGCAGCGCGCCATGGCAATCCTCGAACAGCAAAAGTAATTACCTGGTGGTTTAGCTTTCCCTGAGGTCTTTCACCAGTCGTTGCATACGCTCATAGTGGCTGCCCTGCCAGTAAACCCGCCCACACTCATTGCAGCGGGCATATTCGTCAAACCGGCGCCGACTGTTCTCAGGCAGCTGCGCCCAGACTACCTGCTTGTCCACCGTTGACAGTAACCCGTTGCAAACGGTGCAACGGGAGAACGGCTGGAAACTATTTTGTAGCTGAAGCCGCCGAACTACTTCCTCAGCCTGTTTGATCGGGCGGGTAGAGCGTACGTAGTAAGCGTGCGTCAGTACTTTTCTTTTCAGCAGGTTCAGATCCCTGGTGAGCAGAATGCGGTGCTGGTGCAGGGATATTTCCACCAGTCGTTCATCGGGACAGTGCCCGTAGAACAGTGCATCAAATCCAAGCAGGCGCAGATAGCGGGCAAGGCGCCCGAGATGGCAGTCGAGGATGAAAGCCGTCTGTCGTAGCGGATGTGGACGTAGCCGGGTCAGGCTGGTTACATCCAGCGACTCAAACAGCGGGTACACGCTGACGCGATCGCCGTTCTGCGGGATGAATGTGAAATCCACCGACTCCCCATTCACCAGAATCAGGTCCACCTCCGTGTGCGGTATACCGACAGATTCAATCGCGTCCTTGATGGAGCCCAGGGCAGTAAATTCGCGGTTGAAACTGCGCTGTTTCAAAGCATTTGGCAGAAAGTCATTGAGCTCCCGGTAGAAGCGAAAAGTAAGTGTCTGCATGGTGGTAAACAGGATTTAACACAGGGTTTCATTGAGGGAAACCGTACATCCTTCCCCTGGAGGGGCAGGAACAGTTCCGAGTAACCATGGTTGTTATCCCGGATTGCCGCAACCTGCGCGAGTCATTGCTATGCTTTTTTAAAGGATATATCCGCCTTCCGGATGTGGCGCAATCCATCCGCTAACCGCTTTCTGTGGGAAACGCAAAATGAAACGCAAACTGCCGCTGTTGATGATGGGCTTTTTCTTATCGGCCGGCGCTTTGGCGCAGAGCAGCGCAAGCGATGTGGACGTGGCCGGGAGTCAGGCTGTGAAGCCATCGGCCAATATACTGCTGGCTCAGACAGAAGATGTCACGGCGCAGGATCCTGTCGTCTGGGTGTTTCGGCACCGCCGCCCCAAACAGTGCGTCGGGAAGGACATGACTCTGGCAGAGAGTAGCGCCAAATTAAAGGATAGTGGTGTAGTTGTGCATGGCTCGGCCTGTGGCTTCCGTACCGACGTGGTCTTTGTCTCTTCATGCGGCGAGCCCACCGGGCAGATCCTCCTGCACCTGATTCGCGCCAGTGCGCTGGAAACGGCCCTGGACTTGGACTATGGCCCCGCGGAGCAGGTCAAATACCAGAGAGTGGAGTGTCCGGATAAAACGCCCTGAGGATAGCGCCGCCCTTGTGAGGGGAGCCCGCGTTTTCAGCACGTGCTAATGTGCTGTTGGTCACATATCTGGCACGTCAGTCTGATAACGTTGGTTGGTCACCTCTGTCAACAAGGCACCGACCATGATCCATATCAATAAAGTGGTTTTCTCGTTGGGGCTGCTGTTGTGCCTCGCAGCCTGTACTCCGGAGCGGTCGTCAGACGATACTTCGGCAATCGAGCCCGCTGTTTCCCAAGCTACGGCGCCCGCCGGGGACACGGAAAGCGTCTCGCACTATTCTGCTGAGCAGTTTTTCCAGACCACCAGCGTTTTCGGCTCTTCAATCAATCATGACAACACCGCGGTGCTGGTGAGCAGTGATGCCACAGGGGTGTTCAATGCCTATCGCTACCCGCTGGATGGCTCCTCGCCGGAAGCGTTGACCAGCTCCACAACCGATACTATCTACGGGGTGAGCTGGTTCCCGGAGGATGATCGTATCCTGTATACCGCAGATGAGGGAGGTAACGAACTCAATCACTTGTTCGTTCGTGAAACCAGTGGCGAAGTACAAGACCTCACACCCGGTGAAAATCTGAAGGCGTTGTTTTTTGGCTGGAACGCCGACGACAAAACTTTTTATGTCGCGACGAACGAGCGTGATTCCAAATCGTTCGATATCTACGCGTACACCGCTGACGGTTATTCCCGTCATCTCCTGTTTCAGAATGACGACTCGCTGTCGCCGGAAGCAGTCAGCCGCAATGGGCGATGGCTGGCACTGGTCAAGTCCAATTCCAACGCGGATGCCGATATTTATCTGGTCGACCTTAAGGCAGATAGCGCGACTCCGGTTCTTATTACGCCACATGAAGGTGACGTAGAGTTCAGTGCGTTTACCTTTTCTCCTGACAGCACCCAGCTGATTTACGGCTCCGATGAGGGTGCGGAATTCACCGGGGCCTGGAGTTACGAGATTGCGTCGGCAAAAAGCGCACCCCTATACAGCGCCGACTGGGATGTGTCGTTTGTCTATTACTCGGACGACGCCAACTTCCGGGTTGTGGGTACCAACGAAGATGCGCAGACCAAGCTGGATATTCTGGATCGGCGTACTGGCAAGCCGGTAGAGATCCCCCAGTTGCCCGACGGTGACCTGCGTGGGGTGAATTTCACCAGCGATGCAAGCGGTATGGTGTTTTACATCAATTCGGACACCGCCCCCTCGAATCTCTATGCCTATTCATTCGGCGACAAAGCCGTGCGCCGTTTGACGGATACCCTGAATCCAGAGATTGACGAGGCACATTTGGTCGCCAGCGAAGTGGTGCGTTTTGAAAGTTTTGACGGCCTGGAAATTCCCGGTCTTCTGTATAAACCGCAACAGGCCGATGCCAGGCAAAAAGTACCGGCATTGATCTGGATTCACGGCGGTCCGGGCGGACAGTCCCGCAAGGGCTACAGTGCGGCCCAGCAGCATCTGGTGAACCAGGGCTACGCACTGTTTGCGGTAAACAACCGCGGCTCCTCCGGATACGGCAAGACCTTTTATCACCTTGATGACAAGAAGCACGGAGAGGTGGATCTTCAGGATATTGTTTACGGCAAGAAATACCTGCAATCACTGGACTGGGTCGACCAGGACAAAATCGCGGTGATCGGTGGCAGCTATGGTGGTTACCTGACCATGGCGGCGATGGCGTTTACTGATGAGTTTGAGGTGGGTATCAATATCTTCGGCGTCACCAACTGGGAGCGCACGCTGCAAAGCATTCCGCCCTGGTGGGAGTCATTCAAAAAGGCGCTGTACGACGAAATGGGTGATCCCGCCACGGATTCCGAGCGCCACCGCCGCATATCCCCCTTGTTCCATGCGGAAAATATCCAGAAGCCTGTTCTGGTTGTGCAGGGCGCCAATGACCCGCGTGTACTGCAAGTGGAAAGCGATGAAATGGTCGAGGCCATTCGTAAAAACGAAGTGCCGGTCGAATATGTGCTGTTCCCGGATGAGGGTCACGGTTTCCGCAAGAAGGCGAACCGGATCAGTGCCTCGGAGGCGTATGTGAGTTTTTTGAATGAGCATCTGCCGACTGGGAATGCTGCGCTTTAGTTTCGGTGCCGGAGCGGGCGGCCGGACTAACCAAAAAGCCAGGGCTTTTTTGTCCCTGCGGGCTTCGCAGCTTGCGCTGCTCGTTGTTGATTGCGCTGTAAGCGCAATCGGTCGAACCGGGGTGCCGGTGCTTGCCGGCCTCAGGTACAAACAGGAAGGCTCGCTTATGCGGGAATTCTCGATTTGGTGCCGGAACGGGCGGCCGGACTAACCAAAAAAGCTAGGGCTTTTTTGTCCCTGCGGGCTTCGCAGCGTGCGCTGCTCGTTGTTGATTGCGCTGTAAGCGCAATCGGTCGAACCGGGGTGCCGGTGCTCACCGGCCTCAGGTACAAACAGGAAGGCTCGCTTATGCGGGAATTCTCAATTTGGTGCCGGAACGGGCGGCCGGACTAACCAAAAAAGCTAGGGCTTTTTTGTCCCTGCGGGCTTCGCAGCTTGCGCTGCTCGTTGTTGATTGCGCTGTAAGCGCAATCGGTCGAACCGGGGTGCCGGTGCTCACCGGCCTCAGGTACAAACAAAAAAGGCCCGCATATGCGGGCCTTTCTTTGTTTGGTACCAGAGGCCGGACTCGAACCGGCACGCTTTTAAGGGCGGGGGATTTTGAATCCCCTGTGTCTACCAATTTCACCACTCTGGCAATCTGATATGGGGCAAGCTGTTTGGCCCCTCAGAAGACGGACGATTATAGCGACGAGACTCTATTGGTCAACAAAATTTCCCAAGGAAATTTGTCCCGATTTGGCTGCGAGGGCGCTTTCGGCTAATCTTCGCGCCCGATTCATCACAACCTACACTTGAGAGCATGCGTCGCCAGGATTTTCATTTTGATTTGCCCGACTCCCTGATCGCCCGCGTACCGGCGAAAGAGCGCCGTGGCAGCCGTTTACTGTGTCTGGATGGCCCCAGTGGCGCACTTGCGCACCGTCGCTTCGCGGACTTGCCGGATTTGCTGGAACCCGGTGATCTGTTGGTATTCAACGATACCCGGGTGATACCCGCGCGTCTGTTCGGGCGCAAGCCCAGCGGTGGCAAGCTGGAAATACTGGTGGAGCGAGTGCTGGATGACCGACGGGTGCTGGCCCATGTGCGCTCCAGCAAGTCCCCCAAGCCGGGAAGCGAAATCCTGCTGGAAGACGACACCCCGCTGCAGATGGTCGACCGTCACGACGCGCTGTTTGAGCTGGAGTTTCCGGAAGAGGGGGCGCTGCCGGTACTGGAGCGGTTGGGACATATGCCGTTGCCTCCTTATATTGACCGTCCTGATGACGATACGGACCGCGAGCGCTACCAGACCGTGTACAACCGCAACGCCGGTGCGGTGGCGGCACCCACCGCAGGACTGCATTTCGATGAAGAGATGCTGGAGACCCTGAAGGCCAAGGGCATTGATACCGCGTTTGTGACCCTGCACGTGGGCGCCGGTACCTTCCAGCCGGTGCGCGTGGACGATATCCATACCCACAAAATGCACAGCGAAGTACTGAATGTCTCCGAAGAGGTATGCCAGGCGGTGGCGGATTGCCGTGCCCGTGGTGGCCGGGTGATTGCCGTAGGTACGACCAGTGTGCGTGCGCTGGAGAGCGCCGCGGCGTCCGGCGAATTGCAGCCGACCGTGGGCGACACCGAGATCTTCATTTACCCCGGCTACGAGTTCCGGGTGGTGGATCGCCTGATCACCAACTTCCACCTGCCGGAATCGACCTTGCTGATGCTGGTCAGTGCTTTTGCGGGTTACCAGCATGCGATGAATGCCTACAAGGTGGCCGTGGAAGAAGAGTACCGTTTTTTCAGTTATGGCGACGCCATGTTGATCGACCGGAATCCAGCCGTGGATCCGGCGGAAGTAGGGCGCGAATAAGCGCCCGCGAACAGTTTGAGGAGAATCCTGTGAGTCGCCAGTGTTTTATGCAGTTTGAGCTGGACACCACCGAAGGCAAGGCCCGTCGTGGTCGTCTGCGTTTTCCGCGTGGCGTGGTGGAGACCCCCGCGTTTATGCCAGTGGGTACCTATGGCACCGTAAAGGGCATGTTGCCGCGGGATGTAGAGGAGATTGGTGCGCACATCATTCTCGGCAATACCTTCCACCTGATGCTGCGCCCGGGCACCGAGGTCATTAAGGCCCACGGTGACCTGCACGATTTCATGCACTGGCAGGGCCCGATCCTGACAGATTCCGGTGGCTTCCAGGTATTCAGCCTGGGGCAGATGCGCAAGATTTCGGAAGAGGGGGTTTCCTTCAAATCGCCGGTGGACGGCAGCCCGGTGTTTATGGGACCGGAAGAATCCATGCAGGTACAGAAGGACCTGGGCTCGGACATCGTGATGATCTTTGACGAGTGCACTCCCTACCCGGCGACCCCGGATGAAGCGCGCAAATCCATGGAGCTTTCCCTGCGCTGGGCCAAGCGTTCCAAGGATGCCCACGGCGACAGCCCCTCGGCGCTGTTCGGTATTGTACAGGGCGGAATGTACCCGGAACTGCGGGATGTTTCGCTCGCGGGGCTGACCGAGCTGGATTTCGATGGCTATGCCATTGGTGGTTTGTCGGTGGGTGAGCCCAAGGACGAGATGATCAAAGTACTGGATCACACCGCGCACCAGATGCCGGCGGACAAGCCGCGTTACCTGATGGGGGTGGGCAAGCCGGAGGATATTGTCGAGGCGGTGCGCCGCGGTGTGGATATGTTTGACTGCGTGATGCCCACACGCAATGCGCGCAACGGCCATCTGTTCACCTTCTCGGGTGTGATCAAGATCCGCAACGCGGTACATCGCCACGATACCCGCCCGCTTGAGGAGGACTGCGACTGCTATACCTGCCAGAATTTCTCGCGCAGCTACCTGCACCACCTGGACAAGTGTGGTGAGATCCTGGGTTCCCAGCTCAACACCATCCATAACCTGCGCCACTACCAGCGCCTGATGCAGAAGATCCGCGATGCGCTGGATGCCGGCGATCTGGAAGGCTATGTGGCTGAATTTTATGCAGGTCTGGGGCGAGAAGTGCCTGCGCTGGGGTGATCAGCGGGCGCCCGCATTTGTACCCTCTTTCTATCCCCGTATAATCAGCCACCGCCCGTTCTCTGCTGGCGCCGCAAGGGTGCGCCGGCAGATCCGGGCAGCGGGAGGGCAGTTTGGCCTTGTAATTGCGCCAGTGTGCCCGCATATCCCCGGGAATCGCTAAAAACGAGTCCGCTCAGCGGGCCATTCCAACAATTGAGTACAGCATGAATCGCTTTCCCCTCTGGAAATATCTCCTGATCCTGATCATTACCGGTCTGGGTCTGCTCTACGCAGCCCCCAATCTTTACCGACCGGATCCGGCAGTTCAGATCTCAGGCCAATCAAGCGCCCTCAAAATCGATCAGGGAGTCCTTAACCGGGCGGAAAAAGCCCTGTCTGAAGCAGGTATTGATTACTTTGGCGGTGAGGTACAGGACAAGTCTGTACTGCTGCGCCTGAAATCCATTGAAGAGCAGCTTCCCGCCAAGCGCGCCATTCAGGAGGCCCTCGGTCACAGCGAGTATGTGGTGGCCCTGAACCTGGCACCGACCACGCCCGAGTGGCTGATGAATATGGGCGCCAGTCCCATGAAGCTTGGCCTCGATCTGGCGGGCGGTGTGCACTTCCTGATGGAAGTGGATACCAACTCTATCGTCAAAACCAATATGGAAGGCTACGCCGCGGAAGTTAAGTCCAAGCTGCGCGAGGCCAAGGCCCGCTATCGCAGTGTGGACCTGGTGGATGATCGCGAGATCGTTGCCCGTTTCCGCGACGAAGAGCTGCGCGACCTGGCGGTAAGAACGCTGCGCAAAGAGTTCCCGAACAAACTGGTGCTGCAGGAGGCTGGCAGCGGTGCGAACCTCGAAGTGCGTGCGACCCTGAACGAGCAGGAAATCAAGCAGCTGGAAGACTATGCCGTCTCCCAGAACCTGACGACCCTGCGTAACCGGGTGAACGAGCTGGGGGTTGCCGAGCCGATCGTCCAGCGCCAGGGCCGCAATCGCATCGTGGTGGAGCTGCCGGGCGTGCAGGACACTGCGGAAGCCAAGCGTATTATCGGTAAGACAGCGAATCTTGAGTTCCGTATGGAAGCCAAGCCGGATGCGCTGGTGACCAATAAGGAATACTTCGAATATCGCGACGAGCGCGAGCGTGCCGCTTTCGGTGGTGCCTGGCTGGAGCGCAAGGTGATCATCACCGGTGAGCGTGTGACCAATGCACGCGTTGGCTACGACGAAAACGGCATGCCACAGGTAAACATCACCCTGGACTCCCGCGGTGGTGAAATGATGCACCGTGCGACCTGGAAAAATGTCGGTCGCCGCATGGGAACCCTGTTTATCGAAAGCCGTTTCCTGCCGGAGAAGAGCGTCGACGAAAACGGCAACGAAGTCATCGTGCAGAAGCGCGTCGATGACAAGAAAATCATCAGCCTTGCGACAGTGCAGAGTCCGCTCGGCAAGACATTCCGCACTACCGGCCTGGAGGCCGCAGAAGCCCAGGAACTGTCCCTGCTGTTGCGTGCCGGTGCCCTGGCTGCGCCGATGTATTTCGTCGAAGAGCGCGTGATCGGCCCGTCTTTGGGTGCCGATAATATTAAAGTGGGTGTGACCTCGGTACAGATTGGCCTGCTGGCCGTTGTGATCTGTATGCTGCTGTTTTACCGGGTCTTCGGCCTTGCGGCGAATATCGCACTGGCGGTAAACCTGGTGCTGCTGGTGGCGGTCATGTCCATCCTGGGTGCAACGCTGACTCTGCCGGGTATTGCCGGTATGGTTCTGACCATCGGTATGGCGGTGGATGCGAATGTGTTGATCTTCTCGCGAATAAGGGAGGAGTTGCGCAATGGCATGCCGCCACAATCGGCCATTAGTGCCGGTTTCGACAACGCTTACAGTGCGATTGTGGATGCGAACATCACCACGCTGATCGTAGCGGTGATTCTCTACGCCATCGGTTCCGGCCCGGTACAGGGCTTTGCGGTAACCCTGTCTATCGGCATCCTGACCTCCATGTTCAGTGCCATCATGGGAACCCGCGCGTTGATTAACTTGTTCTACGGCAACCGCCGTGTACAGAAGCTGTGGATTTAAGGAGCCGGTGATGAAAGAGACCAAAGAAGAAAACGGCCGTATCACCGAGTATATGGGCAAGCGCGTGTACGATTTCATGCGCTGGCGCAAGCTGGCAGCCGTGTTGTCTGTTGTGTTGGTAGCTTTGTCCATCGGTGCGCTGGCCATGAACGGCCTGAAGCTGGGCCTGGACTTTACCGGTGGTACCCAGATTGAAGTGGGTTACCAGAATGCACCGAAGCTGGAAGACGTACGCAACCAACTGGATGCCGCCGGTTTCAAGGGCGCTTCCGTGGTGCGTTTCGGTTCGGATAACGAGCTGCTGATCAAATTGCCGCCGGAAGTCACTGAGTCTATGACCCAGCGCAGCGCGCGGGATGAAGAGGCTTCACAGTCCATCGGCGACAACGTTGTGGGTGAGCTGCGCAAGGGTACAGACGGCCGCATTGATTTGCGCCGGGTGGAAATGGTTGGCCCACAGGTGGGTGAAGAGCTGCGCGATGATGGCGGCCTCGGCATGCTGTTCGCGTTGGCCGTAGTGATGGCTTACGTGGCGCTGCGTTTCCAGTACAAGTTCTCTGTGGGTGCGGTTGTGGCGTTGATCCATGACGTGATCATCGTGCTTGGCTTCTTTGCCCTGTTTAAGCTCGACTTTGACCTTACGGTGCTGGCGGCGGTGCTTGCGGTAATCGGTTACTCGATCAACGACACGATCGTGGTATACGACCGGGTGCGGGAAAACTTTCGCCGGGTGCGTAAGGCGGATACGGAGGAGATTATGAATATCTCCATCAGTCAGACGCTGGGCCGAACCTTTATGACCTCGTTCACCACTTTGCTGGTGTTGTGGGCTCTGCAGTTCTTCGGTGGCGAGCTGATTCACAATTTCTCGCTGGCACTGATTGTGGGCGTGGTTGTTGGTACCTACTCATCCGTCTACGTTGCGATTAACGCACTGATGGCCCTGAAGGTTTCCAAAGAAGACCTGATGCCGCCGGTGAAAGAAGGCGCCGAGCTGGACGAGATGCCCTGATCGGGATTCGACTGACATTGAAGGCAGGTGTAAAAAAGGCGGGTTCACCCGCCTTTTTTTATGCGCGCCTGTTTTGTGCTGGCTTCGCATCGCACTGATTGATATTTCAGTATTGGCAGGGGCGGGCGTACACGGAGAACCGATGCGGCATTTGCCCGGTATGGCTGGGAGAGTCAGTTTTAAAGCGGGATCACCTGCGCAAGGATTGCGCAGGCTGGACCTCAGCTGCGGGGCTTTTTGCCCAGCGTGATATGGCGTGGGCCGGAGGTATTGGTCTGGCCGCTGACACCTTTGGGTACCTGTTCGATCTTGCCGCCACCGGCGAGGAACGCCTGTACCTGGGCTTCAATGGATTCGCGAGATTCCGGAGCCGCGGTTTCCTTGGCGCGCTTGGAAGCGCTAGAAGCTTTCTTAGCCACAATTATGTCCAATTTTTATGCGTGAATCGCGCATTCTACAACAAGTTGTGCAAAAAATCACCCATTGGTTTGTTGGGTCTATTGCTGTCATTGCCCTGATTGGCGTCGGGCCTGAAACGGAGTGAGGTGTCAGCGGTGATAATGGGGCGTAAATGTCTCCGCCCTACCCGTTCCGGCCCGCTTCGATACCTGGCCGGACTGCTGGGTTTCCGGTGCTGTTGGGCGGCGCCGCCGTATTTACTCGACAGCTTTACTCGCCACGCGGAGGTTGTGCTGCTGGAAGAAGCGGCCCAGCTGGCGAGCCAGGTTTACCCCATTGGCGTCGATGTATTGGCCACTTGCGCCGGAGCCGCCGGACCAGCTGTGGCCAACGCCCTCAAGGGTGAGCATACCGACGCGCCCGTCCTGCCATTGGGTGAGCTCGGCAATGGCGTTGCCCTCCCGCAGGATTTCAGTGCCCTGGAGGCGCCTTACGCCATAGAGGTTTGCCATGCCTGTGGCGTTCTGTTCCAGATAGCAGGCATCGACGACGTTGTCTTTACTGCCATGGGCGACTGCGAAGATCTGGGTGTTGAGGTGCTCCCGGTAGTCGCCGGAGTAGTCTGCGCAGCGCTGTGCGACATCGGCGATTTCGCAGTTGCCGAGAGCGCCGGCTGGGCTGGTGCCGATACTGGGGCCGGCACTGGCTGCTGCACCGGCGAAAACGTCCGGGGCCAGGCAGGCGGTGGTGTGGGCAAAGGTTGCGCCAGAAGAGAGGCCGGCAATATAGACCTGGGCCGGGTCGATGTCCCGGGCTGGTTCGGCCGCCAGCGTTTGCGCCAATTGCACCAGCAGCTGGTAGTCGCCATGTGCCCGGTCACGCTTGTCTTCCCAGTAGGCCCAGCAGTTGTATCCCGCCTTGTGCTCGGCGTCCGGTACAGCAATGACCATGCCGAGTTCTTCCGCAGCAGCTTCCAGGTTTGCGCCAAGATAATTGTCGATGGGTTGTACGCAGCCGTGGAGCAGGATCATCAGTGCGTAACCATCACCGATACTGGAGCGGCTGTCCGGCGTGTAGATGTGTACCTTGCTGAAGCCGCTGCTGGCCAGATTCTGTTCCCAGCTGCCGGCCTGGGCACTGGCAGCGCCAATCATCGTTGTGGTGAGGAGACCGGTCAGGAGGTGCCTGCAGGCACGGGAAAATTGGTTGGGGCTTATCATCACGTACCACCAGGGTTGTTGTTTTTAGCGTATCCAGCGTAGAGGGGCGTGTGATGGTGGGGAATCAGACTTTGGTCGTAGATCGCGGGTGTGGAAATCCCGCCGTGACAAGGGCACGGCGGCAGGGTGTCGTCTCTACGCTGGGGAGAGGGTGTTTATAGGCACCCTGGGGCGTCAGGATGCGGTGTCGGTGTCGGTGTCGGTGTCGGTGTCGGTGTCGGTGGCCAGGGGCCAGCCGCCGAGAGTTTGCCACTTGTTGACGATGCCGCAGAAGAGTTCAGCCGTCTTTTCCGCGTCGTATTCCGCGGAGTGGGCACTGCTGTTGTCGAATTCGATTCCTGCGGTCTGGCAGGCCTTTGCCAGAACGGTCTGGCCATAGGCAAGCCCGGCGAGTGTTGCGGTGTCGAAGCAGGAGAACGGGTGGAACGGGTTGCGCTTGATGCCGCAGCGTTCCACGGCGGCATTGACGAAGCCGAGATCAAAGTGTGCGTTATGTGCCACCATGATGGCGCGGGTGCAGCTGTGGGCCTTTATCGCCTGGCGGATCTTGCGGAACATCTCCGGCAGGGCGATTTCCTCGGGCCATGCGTCCCGGTCGGGCGATTCCAGGTCGATGCCGATGAAGTCCAGTGCGGACTGCTCAATATTGGCACCCTCGAAAGGTTCGATATGGAAGCTGTGGGTTTCTTCCGGATACAGGACGCCATTGTCATCCATGTTCAGGATGACGGCTGAAATTTCCAGCAGGGCATCGGTGCGGGCGTTAAACCCACCGCTTTCGAGGTCCAGCACGATGGGCAAAAACCCTCGGAATCTTTGTGCCAGTAAGCTCTTGGGGCCAGTGGGTTCTTCTGCGGGAGTCACGGAGTTTCCTTGATCGAATTTAACTGCTTTTCGGTTCGGTTGCTGCGTTGCGCCGGAAGCCGGCGCTTATTGCTCGCCGTCAGCGCACAACACGCCAGTTCAGGGTTTCGCCCGCGTTGAGCGGGATCAGCGATTCCCTGCCCATCGGCAGGCCGGAGGGCAGGGTCCAGGGGTCTTTTGCCAGGGTAATAGTACCGCTATTGCGGGGCAGGCCGTAAAAGTCCGGGCCGAATTCGCTGGCAAAGCCCTCAAGTTTATCCAGTTTGCCTGCGCGCTCGAAGGCTTCCGCGTAGAGTTCGATGGCGCTGAATGCCGTGTAACAGCCGGCGCAGCCACAGGCGGCTTCCTTTTTGCCCTGTGCATGCGGAGCAGAATCCGTGCCCAGGAAGAACTTGGGGCTGCCGCTGGTGGCGGCTTCTATCAGGGCATTCTGGTGATCGCCGCGCTTTAGGATCGGCAGGCAGTAGTAATGTGGACGGATACCGCCCACCAGCATGTGGTTGCGGTTGTACAGCAGGTGGTGGGCCGTGATCGTGGCGGCGACGCCATCCCGCGCATTGGCGACAAACTCGGCGGCGTGGGCCGTTGTGATGTGCTCAAGTACGATTTTCAACTGTGGGAAGTCATCCACTACGGGGCCGAGAATGTTATCGATAAAGACCTTTTCGCGATCGAAGATATCGATGTCGCTGGTGGTTACCTCCCCGTGCAGAAGCAGTTTCATGCCGCATTCCTGCATCGCTTCCAGGGCAGGGTAGATGTTAGCGATATCGGTAACGCCGGAATCCGAGTTGGTGGTGGCGCCGGCCGGGTAGAGTTTGGCGGCGACCACGCCGGCGGCATGCGCTTCGCGCACCACTTCCGGTGAGGTTTTGTCGGTCAGGTAGATCACCATCAGCGGGGTAAAGTCCGCACCTTCGGGCACGGCCGCTGCAATACGTGTCTGGTAGGCGACGGCGTCTGCCGCGTTTACCACGGGTGGTACCAGGTTGGGCATGACGATGGCGCGGCGGAATTGAAGCGCGGCATCGCCGACCGTGCGGGGCAGGGCCTCGCCGTCACGCAGGTGGATGTGCCAGTCGTCAGGAGCACGAAGGGTGATTTGCTGCATAGTGTTCACCGAATAATTACAGGCGGATCGATCGCGGCGCCGATCCTACCTGATGCGCCAAAAAAATGCGAAAACTGCGGCAAATGTCTCTCAAACCGGCAGTTTGGATATAAAGTAATCAGTTAGATCGATTACTTTTACGGCTGAAACGGTGGTGCTAGTCGTATCGGTTTCGAGGCGCTACAATCGCGCCCCGAAAAAGGCGGGCTAGCCGCCGTTCGTGGGTACTCTTTCAATAATAATCTCCCCCGCATCGAGCCATTTTGTTGGTGGCGTGTGTCAGTAGCGTTTACAGCGCTGATTGAAACTGTCACGTCCAGCTAACGGCTTACTCCCTATATACAGAGGATAGTAATGAGCAAGATCGAAAAGGTGGTATTAGCGTATTCCGGTGGTCTCGACACTTCTGTGATCGTGCGCTGGCTTCAGGATACCTACAACTGCGAGGTGGTTACTTTTACCGCCGACATCGGTCAGGGTGAGGAAGTGGAGCCGGCACGTGCCAAGGCCCAGGCTCTTGGGGTGAAAGAGATCTACATCGATGACCTGCGCGAGGAGTTCGTGCGGGATTTCGTATTCCCGATGTTCCGCGCCAACACCATCTATGAAGGCGAGTACCTGCTGGGTACCTCCATTGCGCGCCCGCTGATCGCCAAGCGTCTGATCGAGATCGCTAACGAAACCGGCGCGGATGCGATCTCCCATGGTGCGACCGGCAAAGGCAACGACCAGGTGCGTTTCGAGCTCGGCGCTTACGCGCTGAAGCCGGGCATTCAGGTGATTGCGCCCTGGCGTGAGTGGGATCTCAATTCCCGCGAAAAACTGATGGAGTACTGCGAGCAGCACAACATCCCGGTGGATTTTTCCAACAAGAAGAAAAAATCTCCGTACTCCATGGATGCGAACCTGCTGCACATCTCTTATGAAGGCGGTGTTCTGGAAGAGCCCTGGGCAGAAGCCGAAGAAGATATGTGGCGCTGGAGCGTTAGTCCGGAAGCGGCGCCCGATACGCCCACCTACATTACCCTGCAGTTTGAAAAGGGCGATCCCGTCGCGATTGACGGCGAGCGTATGAGCCCGGCCACTCTGCTGGAAAAACTGAACAAGCTTGGTGGTGCCAACGGTATTGGCCGTCTGGACATCGTCGAGAACCGCTACGTAGGGATGAAGTCCCGCGGTTGTTATGAAACACCCGGTGGCACCATTCTGATGAAAGCCCACCGTGCAATCGAGTCCATTACCCTCGACCGCGAAGTGGCACATTTGAAAGATGAGCTGATGCCGCGCTACGCGAAGCTGATCTACAACGGTTACTGGTGGTCTCCGGAGCGCCAGATGCTACAGGCTGCAATTGATGAATCCCAGTCCGTCGTGAATGGGGAAGTGCGTCTGAAGCTGTATAAAGGCAGCGTAAGTGCAGTGGGTCGTCGCTCAGCCGACAGCCTGTTTGACGAGCGTATTGCCACTTTTGAAGATGATGCCGGTGCCTATAACCAGAAAGACGCCGAAGGCTTCATCAAGTTGAACGCACTCCGCCTGCGCATTGCGGCGGGCAAGGGTCGGGACTTGATCTAAATCAGTCTGAAGCGGCGATTGATGCGTTTAAATCGTCGCTTCGGTACCTGCCCGGTCTACCGTGAAGGGGGAAGCCGCTACATTGTCGGCAAGTTCTCGCGCGTTTGACGGAAACGAATCTTAAAAAGCAACGGAAGTTACACAATGACGACAACGGTGGCAGAGACCGGCAAGTTGCCGGACTATGACTACAACATTGTGCGCCAGTTCACCATCATGTCGGTGGTCTGGGGCATTGTTGGCATGGGTGTTGGTGTGCTGATCGCCGCGCAATTGGCGTGGCCGGCACTGAACGACATCTGGCAGCCCTTCACTCACTTCGGCCGCCTGCGGCCCCTGCACACCAACGCGGTAATCTTCGCGTTCGGTGGTAGCGTGCTGTTTGCCACCTCTTACTATGTGGTGCAGCGGACCTGTCAAACACGCCTCTGGGGTGGCTGGCTGATTCCGTTTACTTTCTGGGGTTGGCAGGTCGTTATTATAGGCGCGGCAATTACTTTGCCCATGGGCCTTACTTCCAGTAAGGAGTATGCCGAGCTGGAGTGGCCGCTGGACGTCCTGATCGCGCTGATCTGGGTGGCTTATGCGTTTGTGTTCTTCGGTACCATCGTCAAGCGTCGCACTTCCCACATTTATGTAGCGAACTGGTTCTTCGGTGCGTACATCATCACCGTTGCGGCGCTGCATATCATTAACAGCCTGGCGGTGCCGGTTAGCGCATTCAAGTCCTACTCGATCTTCGCCGGTACTGCAGATGCGATGGTTCAGTGGTGGTACGGCCACAATGCGGTGGGCTTCTTCCTGACTGCGGCCTTCCTGGGCATCATGTACTACTTCGTGCCGAAGCAGGCTGGGCGCCCGGTTTATTCCTACCAGCTATCCATCGTGCACTTCTGGGCGCTGATCTCCATCTATGTATGGGCTGGCGGTCACCACCTGCATTACTCGGCACTGCCCGACTGGACCCAGAGCCTGGCGATGGTCATGTCTGTGATCCTGCTGGCGCCGTCCTGGGGTGGCATGATCAACGGCATCATGACGCTGTCCGGTGCCTGGCACAAACTGCGTACCGACCCGACCCTGCGCTTCCTGGTGGTATCCCTGTCCTTCTATGGTATGTCTACCTTCGAAGGCCCGATGATGTCTATCAAGACCGTGAACGCGCTGTCCCACAACACTGACTGGACTGTTGGTCACGTGCACTCCGGTGCTCTCGGCTGGGTTGCGATGATTTCCATCGGTGCCCTGTATCATTTGGTGCCGGTGCTGTGGAATCGCAGACAGATGTTCAGCGTGAAACTGATCAATGCGCACTTCTGGCTTGCGACCATCGGTACTGTTCTGTACATCGCCTCCATGTGGGTCAACGGTATTACCCAGGGCCTGATGTGGCGTGCATTCAATGCTGACGGCACTCTGACGTACAGCTTCGTGGAAAGTGTGATTGCGAGCCACCCGGGTTACGTGGTGCGCTGGCTGGGCGGCGCCCTGTTCCTGAGCGGTATGTTCCTGATGGCATACAACGTATTCCGCACCATTACCGACGAGCCGAGTGAAGATGAGGTGCGTCACGATGAACATCTGCCGGCCGCGAAGTCAGCATAAGGGGAACGAATCGTGAAGAATCATGACATCGTAGAAAAGAACATCGGGTTGATGATCGTGTTGATCGTCGTCGCGATCAGCTTTGGCGCACTGGTGGAAATCGTTCCTCAGCTTTTCCTGAAGGACAACAATGAGCCTATCGCCGGGCTTAAGCCACTCCCCTCGATTGTGCTTGAAGGGCGCGATATCTACATCCGCGAAGGCTGCCACGTGTGCCATACGCAGATGATTCGCCCGCTGCGTGCAGAAGTAGAGCGTTACGGCCACTACTCCATGGCTCAGGAATATGTTTACGAGCACCCGTTCCTGTGGGGCTCCAAGCGTACTGGCCCGGATCTGGCCCGTGTGGGCGGCCGCTACTCCGATGAGTGGCACCGCGCGCACCTGTACAACCCGCGCAACGTGGTGCCTGAGTCCATCATGCCCTCGTACCCCTGGTTGTTCGACAACGTGATTACCGGTGAGCACACTGCAGACAAAATGCGTGCGATGCGTATCGCAGGTGTTCCCTACACCGACGAAGATATTGCCAATGCGAGCAAGCCTTTCGTGGGTGGCCGGGTAACCGAGATCGACGCGCTGGTGGCGTACCTGCAGCAGCTCGGCATTCTGGTTCAGCAGAAACGTTAAGGCGGGTATCGCGTGGATATCAATGTATTGCGGCAAATCGGTGTAGTCCTTGGAGCGATAGCGTTCCTCGCGATCTGCTGGTGGGCCTTCTCTCCGAAGCGCAAAAAGCGCTTCGAAGAGGATGCAAAACTGCCGTTTGCCGATGAACAGGAATCAATTGAAGAGGATGCCCGCAAGGGTGACTCCCACTCCGCCGACGAAGGCGGAGCCAAACAGGAACAGGGGCAGGAAAAATGAGTACATTCTGGAGTGTATGGGTAATTGTGCTCACCCTTACCAATCTCGCACTGGTAACGTGGGTTTTGTTCGCCAACCGCAAGGTTGCGGTCAGCGACCAGGATGATCCGGAGAACCGCACAACCGGTCACGTTTATGACGGCATTGAAGAGTACGACAACCCGCTGCCCAAGTGGTGGTTCCTACTTTTCATTCTGACGCTGATCTTCTCCGCGGCCTATCTGGCGATTTACCCGGGTCTGGGTAACTTCAAAGGATTCGGTGGCTGGAGCTCCGTGGGTGCACTGAAGGCCGATCAGGCCAAGGCGCAGGCAGACTTTAAGGAAACTTTCGGTCAGTATGTGGATCTGCCGATTGAAAAAATTGCCGAGAACCGCGAAGCCCTGAAAATGGGTGCACGGATTTTTGCCAACAACTGCTCCGTGTGTCACGGAGCTGACGGTGGTGGTAACTACGGCTTCCCGAACCTGACCGACAGCGACTGGCTGTACGGCGGTACTCCGGAGAAAATTCTGGAGACCCTGCACAACGGCCGTCAGGGCATGATGCCCCCGCAAGGTCCGGTCATCGGCGAAGAAGGCGTGAAGAATACCGCGGAATACGTTCTGAGCATGAACGGCCTGGAGCACGATGCTGCGATGGCCGCGAAAGGCCAGAAGGTCTTCGGTACCGTGTGTATGGCGTGTCACGGCGCGGACGGCAAGGGTAACCAGGCCCTCGGCGCTCCGAACCTGACCGACAATATCTGGCTCTACGGCAGCAGCCGTGAAGAGATCCAGCACACCATTCGCGGTGGCCGTAGCAACCAGATGCCGGCTCAGAAAGACAAGCTGCGCGAAGACAAAATCCGCCTGGTAGCGGCTTATGTCTACAGCCTGTCTCGCCAGGATGAAGTTCAGCAGTAATTGCTGCTGAACAAAAGTACCGCTGGATCTGGTACTGATTGAAGGATTGCACCGCCTGGGCTCCCCGTTTTTTGGGGGCTTCAGGCGGGATGCCGGGAAGGGCACCGCAGGGAAGAATAACAAGCCTCATTGCATGTCACTGCATCAGCCGACCCGACCATATAATTTCGGGCAAGTGAGGTTTTGTGAGCGATAGAATTCCAACCCGCGAAGAGCAGGAAGGCGATGGCGAAGTCCGCTACCGCATGCTCTACGAGTCTGAAGACAAGATCTATACCCGCCATATTCGTGGCGTCTACACCCGCATTCGCAAGTACACCGGCTTGCCGTTGCTGCTGGCCTTTTTCTTTATCCCCTGGATCAATATCGGCGGTCACCAGGCGGTGCACTTCGACCTGCCGGCGCGCAAGTTCCATATTCTCTGGGCCACCTTTGGTCCTCAAGATGGCTTCCTGCTGGCGTGGCTGCTGATTATTTCCGCGTTTGCCCTGTTTGCGATTACCACCTGGCTGGGCCGGGTCTGGTGTGGCTTTACCTGCCCGCAAACGGTATGGACCATGATGTTTATGTGGGGGGAGCGTGTATGCCAGGGGGATAGGGCCAAGCGCATGAAGCTGGATGCTGCGCCCTGGGGGCCTGAAAAGGTCCTGCGCAAGGCGGGAACGCACCTGATCTGGTTCATGATTGCCCTGGCGACTGCGTTGGCATTTGTCGGATATTTTTACGGTATTCGCGATCTGGTCGTTGATCTCGCTACCTTCACTGCGCATCCGCAGGGGGTGTTCTGGGTCGCTTTCTTTACCTTTGCCACTTACATGAATGCCGGCTTCCTGCGTGAGCAGGTATGCAAATACATGTGTCCCTACGCGCGCTTCCAGTCGGTTATGTACGACAAGGATACGCTCGCGGTGTACTATGACGCCCGCCGCGGCGAGGCCCGCGGTCCGCGCAAAAAAGGCGTGGACTACAAGGCCGAGGGCATGGGCGACTGTATCGACTGTTACTGGTGCGTTCAGGTCTGTCCGGTGGATATTGATATCCGCGACGGTATGCAATACGAGTGCATCAACTGCGGTTTGTGTGTCGATGCCTGCAACAGCGTCATGGACAAGATGCAGTACCCCCGGGGTCTTATCCGCTTCACTTCGGAAGACGAGCTGGAAACCGGCAAGACCAACTACGCCCGCCCGCGGCTGTTTGGTTACGCTCTGGTGATGCTGGTGATGGTCGGGTTGTTCGTCCAGCAGGTGGCGACCCGCACCCCGGTACAGGCCGAGGTTCTGCGGGATCGCGGAGCGCGCATGTACCGACTGTCCCAGGGCATGGTGCAGAACGTGTACACCGTAAAGATCAACAATATGGACCAGAAGCCCCACGAGTTTGAAGTGCGGGTCGAGGGCAAGGAAGGGTACGACTATTCCCTGCGTATGCAGCGTGGCATTACCGTTACGCCGGGAGAGGTGTACTCGGTACCCATTCGGGTCAGCGTGCCACAGGAACAGTTGCAGGAATCCAAACACGATATTGATATCGTGATCCGAGCCAAGGATGCCCCGGAGCTGGAAGACCGGCACCGCACGGTATTTATTGGGCCCAAGTGATCCCCTGACCGGCGATCCGGCCCTATTCAGGCTGAATCCATACGTCCCGCAGGCGGCGCTCAACGGCAGCGCCGCTTTGCGTTGATAGAGAACAGTGCTTTTCAGGCAGAAACAGATCATGGTGAGTGTTCAGGTGAGTCAGAACCCCAACAGTAATGAGCGTCCGTTTTACCGCGAGCCCTGGTTTTGGCTGGTGATGGCACCGCTGATTCTCGTAGTGATCATGTCGGCGTTGATGGTTTCCATTGCCGTGCGCTTTGGCGATGACACGGTAAGTGATACCTACTACAAAGACAGCCGTATGTATCATTTTGTCGCGCATCAGGACCAGCGCGCCGCGGCCTTGAATCTGGCTGGCTTTGTGCTGGTGGATCCGGCGGAGAAAACGCTGACGCTGGATTTGCGTGGCGATATTGATTTCCCGGAACAGCTGTTACTGACCATGAGCCATCCGGTGGAGTCAGATATGGATACGCATATCATGCTGGAAAAACTCGCCGCTGGCCGTTATCGCGGCACCCTTGCAAAGACGCTTGAGCATCGCTGGTACCTGCAGCTTTCCCCCGCGCTGGATCCCAATCACAGTGAGAAAGCCGAGTGGCGCCTGAAAGGTGAAATCAACTTCAATCTCGGCAATGGAGCGCCGCTTAACCCCGCTGCGCAATGACCGCTACAACCGATAATTCTCCAAGCCCGGCATCTTCCGCCGGCGACTGTTTCCACTGCGGGCTACCGGTAGCATCCGGTAGCCAGTATTCGGTGCATATTGACGGTGCCGAGCGCGCCATGTGTTGTCCCGGCTGTGAGGCCGTGGCGGGCGCGATTGTTGCCGGTGGACTCGACAATTTTTACCGCTACCGCGAGCGCAGTAACGAACGCCCTGACGGCGAGTCTGTCAACGACCGCTGGGGTGCCTACGACCTGCCGGAAGTGCAGGCTGCCTTCGTGCGCGACGCCGACGGCCACAATGAAGGGGCAGGGCATCGCATCGCCAGTCTGCTGGTTGGCGGTATCACCTGCGCAGCTTGCGTGTGGTTGATTGAAAAGCACCTGGCTCAGCTTGCGGGCGTACTTAAAGTGTCGGTGAACGCCAGTACCCAGCGCGCACAGGTATTGTTTTCCCCTGAAAGCATAAAAGTGAGTGAGCTGTTCGCAGCGCTCGCGGAAGTCGGTTATCGCCCTGCAGCCGCGACGGCTGCCAACAGCGAGCAGCTGATTCAGCAGGAACGGCGTGCGGCAATGCGCCGCCTGGGGGTAGCCGGCCTGGGTACCATGCAAGTGATGATGTTTGCCATTGCCCTGTACTTTGGCGCGAGCAAAGGGATTGAAGCGCAATTCGAGCAGTTCTTCCGCTGGGTTTCCCTCATCGTTGCGACCCCGGTCGTCTGCTACGCCGCTCAGCCGTTTTTCGCCGCCGCATTACGCGCGCTGCGTTCCAGACATCTGACCATGGATGTGCCGGTATCGCTGGCGATCGGTCTGGCCTATGGGGCCAGTGTTTACGCGACTGTATTCGGCACCGGCGAGGTCTATTTTGAATCGGTTTCCATGTTTACCTTCTTCCTGCTGCTGGGGCGTGCGGTAGAAATGCGTGCGCGACACCGGGCCGGGCTTGCCAGTGGCGGCCTGGCCCAGTTGTTACCCTTGGCCGCGCTGCGTTTGCGGGGGCAGGGTGGGGAGGCATCCTCAGCTGGCGATGCCGAGGTGGAATCCGTGCCGGTTGGCGCGCTGTGTGTGGGTGACCACATACTGTTGCGGCCGGGGGATACGGTGCCGGCTGATGGTGAAGTCGTTGACGGTGAAAGTGGCGTTGATGAGTCTCTACTAAGCGGGGAATCCGCGCTGCAGCAGAAATCCGTTGGCAGCCAGGTTTTTGCTGGCAGCGTCAACGGGGATTCCTCGCTGGTGGTGACGGTAACCGCTTCCGGGGGAAATACCCGCCTGTCGGCGATTGAACGACTGGTGGAATCTGCGCAACTGGAAAAGCCTACCCAGGTGGCATTTGCCGACCGGATCGCCGGGCGATTTGTCGCCGTCGTATTGTTTGTTTCTGTGGCTGCCTTTGCCTTTTGGTGGCAGCGATCCCCAGAGGATGCCTTCTGGGTGGCGCTGTCCGTATTGGTAGTGACCTGTCCCTGTGCGTTGTCTCTGGCGACCCCGGCGGCACTCGCGGCGGCTACGTTGCGCCTGCAGGAGCTGGGTCTTCTCGTGGCTCGTGGCCACGTGCTGGAAGCACTGCCGAACATCACCCGGGTGGTGTTTGATAAGACCGGTACCCTGACCGAAGGCGAACCGCGGTTACAGCAGATACAGCTGATGCGAGACGGGGTAAGCGAAGATCGCGCGCGGGATCTCGCGGCGGCGCTTGAGGCGCGCAATAGCCATCCGCTGGCCCGGGCATTCCGCCCCTGGTTTGGCAATTTGCGCGCGAGCGCGTTACGGGCTGTTACCGGTCGTGGCGTGGAAGGGGAAATTGACGGCATTTCCTACCGGTTGGGGCGTGAGGATTTTGTACTTGAGCTGGCCGCCGGCGAGACGGTGGAGCGAGGCGCCGTTGCCCAGCCGCAGGAGCGCGGGCAGTGGTTACTGTTGGCCGATACCGGTGGCGCCATAGCGTGGCTGGGTCTGGGGGATGCTGTACGTGATTCTGCCAGCGCCGCGGTCGCGGACTTGCAGGTACAGGGACTGGATGCTGAGTTGCTGAGCGGCGACCAATCGTCGGAAGTGGCCCGTTTGGCGGCGCTTACCGGAATACAGCGCCACACCAGCGGCGCGGCGCCAGAGCAAAAACTGGCGCAGGTGCAGGAAGCCCAGTCCCGGGGTGAACGCCTGATGATGGTCGGTGACGGCATTAATGACGTGCCGGTACTTTCCGGTGCGGATGTTTCCGTGGCGATGATGACCGCGGCGGATCTGGCGCAATCGCGCGCGGATGCCATTCTTTTGCAGGGTGACCTGCAGGCGCTGCCGCGGGCCTTTGCATTGGCGCGCAAGTGTCGCACAATTATTCGCCAGAACTTGGGCTGGGCGATTCTCTACAACCTGCTCGCGCTGCCGCTGGCTTTTATGGGGCTAGTGCCCCCGTGGGCGGCGGCGGTTGGTATGTCCATGAGTTCGCTGATTGTCGTGGTAAACGCCTTGCGCCTTTCTCGCTGGCAGCCGGTAGCCACTGATAAATCTGACCCGGCGCCATCGACCGCTACAGCTTAATCTTTTCGAGGTGAAATCGTGGACAGTATTTTTCTGCTGGTCCCCATTGTTATCGTTTTTATCGTACTGGCGGTGAAATTCTTCTTCTGGGCGGTCAATAGCGGGCAGTATGACGATCTGGAGACTGAGGGGCGCCGCATCCTGTTCGATGATGAGCATGAGAGCCCGCGATCTTCCGGTCCAGCGAAAAGTGATACCGCCGCGCGGGATGATGAGCCATCCGAAAGCGGGGATCGCTAAGTGGAGCAGTGGGGGTTTCTGGCCGCGGCACTGGCGATCGGCTTTCTGGGCAGTAGCCACTGCATTGGTATGTGTGGCGGTATATCCGGCGCACTCGGCATGGCAGTTCCGGGGCAGAAGCCGGTATGGTCACGGCTGATTGGTTATTCGGCCGGTCGCGTGACAAGTTATGCCCTGATGGGTTTTCTGGTGGGCACTCTCGGTGCTTTTGTGGCCAAAGACCTGGCGGCAACGCTGGCACCGCTGCGTGTGGTGGCCGGCCTGATGCTGGTCGCTATGGCGCTCTACCTGGCGGACTGGTGGCGAGGCCTGGTGTGGTTGGAGCGGGGCGGCCGGTTTTTCTGGCAGTACCTGCAACCTGTGTCGCGGACATTGCTGCCGGTGCAAACCACACCGCAGGCAGTGGCGCTGGGTGCGCTTTGGGGTTGGTTGCCGTGCGGGCTGGTCTACAGCGCCCTGACCTTTGCCCTGGCTCAGGGCAGTGGCACCAATGCCATGCTCGCCATGCTGGCGTTTGGCCTGGGTACCGTGCCCGCTGTGCTCGCGACGGGCGCTGCGGCTGCACAATTGCGGGCGGTGGTGCGAAAGCCCGGCGTTCGTCTTTTGATGGCGCTGCTGGTACTGTTGTTTGGCCTCTGGACCCTGTGGGGTGGGCTGGCCCATTCAGGCCATCAAAACCACACTGGTGAGCAGCATGAAATGATCCCGGGTCAGTCGCCACACGAGCATTTACCTGCTCATCACGGGCATCACAGCCCTGACCCGGAGCCCGGCGAAGTCCACAGGGGTCACGTAAGCCCGGAATCTGAACCGTCAGCTGAAGATCATCATCCGGCTGATCATCACCACTGAACCTGTATTGCCGAAATGTTGAGCGGGGGAGGCCAGCCTTTCCCCGCTAATGAGTTGTCGTCTTTTCCCTCTGTCAGCCTTCATCTGACCCGCTCAAACCGCCCGCAGGCATTGGCCTCAATAGGGTGTCGCAAAACCCGCCTCAAAGTTGAATTCGATGCCGTTCGGCGCTGAAAACCCCGCTGTCACCGAATTTGTCGTATTTTTGAGGATTCTGCGTGATTTCTCGCCACCTATTTCCCCGTGCGAGGATGGGATTCCTTGTATCTTGGCAGAGTGCAAATGACAGCGTTATCAAATTTTTATGACAGCGCTGTCTGAGTGGGTTGGCCTGTTCCTCCATTCCTTTGTACATCTCTTGGCGTGGCTGGTCCGAGCAGTCGACGGGGAAGTACGGCTACGGAAAAGAGCGCCGGAATTTCAGTCCGGCGAAATTCGAGGCACATTAACAATAACGAGGATAACCATGAATAAAATGCAGTCTCTGTCGGGGGCGGCACTGCTGCTCGCAATGATCAGCGGACATGCCGCGGCCTACGATTGTGGCGGCGTCCAGGAGTATGTGGACGGCTCGGCGTACAGCAACGGCGATATTGTCCAGAACGGTTCTGTTGCCTACCAGTGTGATGTTGCTGGCTGGTGTGGTCAGGGTGGCGCTTACGCACCGGGCGAAGGTTGGGCCTGGACTGAAGCCTGGAGTGACCTGGGTGCTTGTGATGGCTCAAGCTCATCTTCCAGTTCCGGTGGTTCCACTTCCAGTTCTGGCGGTTCCACCTCCAGCGGTTCGTCTTCTGGTAGCACGTCTTCTTCCGGCGGCAGCTCCGGTGGTTCGGAAGACTGTGGTGACGTCACCGTGTGGAGCGCAAACGACGTGTACCACGGTGGTGATCGGGTGCAGCACCAGGGGAGCGAATACGAAGCAAAATGGTGGACCCAGGGGGACGACCCGGCACAGGCTGGCGAGTACGGGGTTTGGAAGCTGATCAGCCAGTGCACCGGTGGCGGCTCCAGTTCATCCAGCGGCGGCTCTAGCGGTGGTAGCACCAGCAGTGGTGGCTCCAGCGGTGGCAGTACCAGTAGTAGCGGTGGATCCAGCGGCGGTTCCAGCAGTGGTGGCGAGCGCCTCGGTGGTTACTTTGTGAACTGGGGCGTTTACGGCCGCAATTATCATGTGAAGAACATCGTCACCAGCGGCTCCGCTGAGAAGCTTACCCACATCTATTATGCGTTCGGTAACGTGCAGAATGGTCGTTGTACCATCGGCGATGCCTACGCGGATTACGACCGGTTCTACGGCGCCGGTGAAAGTGTGGATGGCCAGGCCGATACCTGGGACAACGGCGCCCTGCGTGGCTCCTTCAACCAGCTGCGTAAGCTCAAGCAAATGTACCCGCATATCAAAGTGTTGTGGTCCTTTGGCGGCTGGACCTGGTCCGGTGGCTTCGGTCAGGCGGCGGCCAACCCGGAAGCGTTCGCCGAGTCCTGTTATCAGTTGGTGCACGATGCGCGCTGGGAAGGGGTCTTTGATGGTATCGATCTGGACTGGGAATACCCCAATGCGTGCGGCCTGACCTGTGACAGCAGCGGCTTCTCGTCCCTGTCGAACCTGATGTCCGCAGTGCGCGCACGCTTCGGTAACGACCTGGTCACTGCAGCGATCACGGCCGATGGCAATGCCGGTGGCAAGATCGATGCCGCGGACTATGCCGGTGCGGCGCAGTATGTCGATTTCTACAATGTAATGACATACGACTTCTTCGGCGCCTGGGAGAAAACCGGTCCCACCGCACCGCATTCACCGCTGACGAGCTACAGCGGCATTCCGATCGAAGGCTTCTATTCGGATAATGCGATTCAGGCGTTGAAAAACAAAGGGATTCCTGCGAGCAAGCTGAATCTGGGTATTGGGTTCTACGGTCGCGGCTGGACCGGGGTAACCCAGTCTGCACCGGGCGGTTCTGCCACTGGTGCTGCACAGGGTACCTATGAAGCCGGCATCGAAGACTACAAGGTATTGCGCAACACCTGCCCGGTCACTGGCGTTATGGCGGGCACCGCGTACGCACACTGTGGCAGCAACTGGTGGAGCTATGACACCCCGTCCACCATTGCGGGCAAGATGCAGTACATCGCCGATCAAAACCTGGGCGGTTCCTTCTTCTGGGAGCTGTCTGGCGATACCACCGGCGGCGAACTGATTGAAGCGATGCACAATAACCAGTAACTTTAACAACCTGACAGCTCCCTTTGGGGAGCCCGGCAGGGGGGCCTTGTGCCCCCCTGTTACGTCTTGGTTAGTGAATAGACCGGATACCGGCAGTACCATGAAAAAAATAACGAAGGCTGCGGCGGCTCAACCCATCGAGTGCCCGAAAGCCCCAACCAGCATCACGATAAACCTGATTGCCCTGTCGATTTCACTGTTGGCCGTTGTCTGGCTGCGGGAATACGGTCAGGATCTGGCCGTTCGCACAACGAGCCTGGTGGTGGCCTGCGTGGCCCTGGCGCTTCCCATCATTGTGCTGGAGTGGCTGTTTCTTAAACCCTACCGCAACCCGTCTGCAGGGTTGGATTTCCGGCGTCGCAATCACAGCCTGCGCCGTACCGCGGTCAAGCTCCTCGGATTCTACCTGGCTGTGGGCTCTGTGGCCTTTGTCTATTGGTTGTTTCCGGAATACCACGGATCCTTTTACGACAACTACTTTGCCGTAGTGCGCGCCATACTGCCCTGGTGGCTACTGCTGGCAATCCCGTATTTTTACCTGATCGACGGCGCCATGCTGCGACCGCGGGACGCCTACTGGCAACTGGGCAGCCTGTTACTCGGCAACAGGAAAGAGGTATCTGGCCGTGCGGTCGGGCAGCTGTACCTGGGGTGGCTGGTAAAACTGTTTTTCCTGCCGCTGATGTTTGTGTACATGGGCAATAACCTGAACACGCTGCTGAACTTCGACTTCGCCCGCCTGTTCGGCAGTTTTAAAGCCGTGTTCGATTTCACTTTCAATTTTCTGTTTTATATTGATCTGCTGTTCGTCACCGTGGGCTATGTGTGTACCCTGCGCCTGTTCGACTCCCATATCCGCACCGCCGAGCCGAGCTTTCTGGGCTGGGGGGTGGCTCTGATCAGCTACCAGCCGTTCTGGAGCATGTTCTCCGGTACCTACCTCAAATACGACCAGGGCCCAGCCTGGGGCTTCTGGTTCTGGAACACCCCGCTGATGTATGGCATCTGGGGTACCTTGATTCTGTTGCTGATCGCCATTTATGTATGGGCGAGTATCCCGTTTGGTATCCGCTTCTCGAACCTGACCCATCGTGGCATTCTTACCAACGGGCCTTACCGCTTTACCAAGCATCCGGCTTATATCAGTAAAAACCTGTCGTGGTGGATGATTTCAATGCCATTTATGGTGAGTGCCAGCGGAAGTGAGGCTCTCAGGCATTCAATGCTGCTATTACTTGTGAACTTCGTGTACTTCATGCGAGCGCGTACAGAAGAGCGCCACCTGTCCTGGGACCCGGACTATGTGGCTTACGCCAGATACATTGAGGCGCGGGGACTTTTTGCTTTTATAGGACGCTGGATTCCGGTGCTGAAATTCGGCCGCGGGCGTCTGTTTAATGTGGCAGGCGAAAGCCCTTCCGCCACAGACCTGCCGCCAGAATCAGGGAGTGCTTACAAGCCTGCGGCTTCGTGATCATCACACCCGGTAACTTGTGCGGCTGGGGCTAGCCAGGAAGGGCCCGCTGCCGGAAACCGGGTGATAACAATTTGAAAATAATGATGTTGAAAGTAGTACAGGGGCAGCCGTGGGTTGGGCTGCAACACTGGTGTGCATCGTATTTTGACACCCGCGGGATTCGGCTTGATCGCCGAACGGCCTGCTATGCGATCTGCTATTTGCTTGTACTTGTAGGTGTCTGGCTGCGGGTTGAACACATTTTTGTTTATAACCCGGTCGACCATATCTGGAGCGATACACAGCGGCACTGGGAGCAGGGCACTGAGGTGTTGCGCCGGGATCCCATGTCGCTCACTGATCCGGTGTTGTATCAGGTCTATATCGCCATACTCGGCAAATTAACGCTCGGCGAACCGCTACTGGTTGCGCTATATACCGCGTTGCTTTCCTGTCTTACCCCCTGGGTCTGGTATCGGTTTGCGCGGGAGCTGTTGCCCGGGCGCCTGCCGGCGACCGCGGTCTGGGCTGTGTTGTCAGTCCTGCCATCCTGGATCACCATTTACGCGTATTTCATGCAAGAAACCCTGCTGCTACCGCTACTGGGTGCGGCGTTGTATGCCAGCTGGCGCTGCCGACGGAAGCAGACCATGGCCAGTTTTCTGGTGATGGTGGCGTTGTGGGTGCTGGCAGGGCTCACCCGCGGTATTGCCATACCGCTTGCCGCGGTCATTACAACCTGGCTGTGGCTGGTACAGCCGCAAAAGGTCGCCAAGGCCGGATACAGCTTCGCGTTGCTGGCGCTGGCACTCGGACCACTCGCGTATCGCAGTTACGCGGTAATGAATATGGTTTCACCGCACGGTATCGGGCAGCTGGTCGCTTTGTATATGCGTTCGGGAAAGCGGGAGGTCCACATCCAATACCTCAATGATGGTGCGGAGTGGAATTACTGGTTTGGTTCACCTTCCACCGGTGAAAAACCCTTTGTCCCTTTCTCTGACTGGACTACGGATCGCAGCGGTCGCGTTTCGGCAAGCATTGACATTGCAAACGGTGGCGCTGACTGGCAGCGGGCGATCCAGGAGTACCCGCTGACACCGGCTCGCTACGCCTCGCTTACAGGTGAGAACCTGATCTACCTGTTCTTTGGCTCTTCCTGGCCGGACAATAATCGCGAACGGCCGCTGGAGTGGGTCGCGCACCACCTTCGCTGGGTCTGGGGACCGTTGGCTCTGATGCTATTGGTCGCGACCGTGTTTTATTGGCGAAGGCTGAAAGGGCAGCGTATGTTGCCGGCGCTGATTGCGACCTGGTTTATCGTGCAAGGGCTGTTGCCTATTGCGGTCAATGAAGGCCGCTACCGGAAGCCGGCGGAAGGGATGATGCTGGTACAGGTGGCGCTGCTGCTGGCCGTGCGTCGTCGGCGTGCACTCGTTGGCGGGAAAGTGTCCAGTGTGGCCGACACGGTGCCGGTAGTCGTGGAAGCCGGAGCGGTAGCGATATCGCCGCCTGCGATCTCCGAGCGCTACGCTGGCGGTGAAACTGGCGATGGTGACGGCATACCAGAAACCCCGGGCAAGCCTGACAGGTTGAAAGAAGATGTTCCGGTCTGACGGTGCGGCAGGCGCAGGGGCCGCTTATCGCGGCCCCTTGTCCCAGATGTTGAAATTCCTTCTCGCCGGCGGTGCTGCCACGGCAGTGCAGTATCTGTTGCTGGTGATAATGATTGAGTTGCTGGGGATACCGGAAGTTCCGGCGGCGGTTACGGCGTACTGTCTCGCCTCCCTGGCCAACTACAGCCTGAATTATTACTTCACCTTTGCTGGCCATGAGTCTGCCAGGCATCGCCAGGCACTGCCTAAATTCATAGTCGTAGTGTTGTGTGGTCTGCTCCTGAATACGGCGTGTTTCAGCGTTCTGTTGCCATATATGCATTACCTCGTGGCTCAGGTATGCGCAACGGCAGTTACGGTCGTTTTCAATTTTCTCCTGCATAAACTCTGGATATACCGGGCGCCCGAATGAACCAGATTGATCCGGCTTCAAGTCACCTTTCATCCGTCAACTTGCCCGCAGCGCCAACACTGGCAATCGTGGTTCCCTGCTACAACGAGGAGGCGGTGCTTGAGGCTACTCGCGCGGAGTTGATTGCGACACTGGAAGCTTTGCGGGATGCCGGGGCAATCGGCATGGAATCCCGCATTTATTTTGTCGACGACGGTAGTCGGGATGCCACCTGGCCCATGCTGGAGCGCATGGCGATGGAGGATCGCAGAATTGTTGCGGTGGCGCTGTCGCGCAACCGGGGGCACCAGAATGCGCTTTATGCCGGGCTGGGTCAGACCGTTGAGGAGGTGGTTGTCAGTATCGACGCCGATCTGCAGGACGGCCCGGAAAACATTGCCGGTATGATCGAGGCTTATCAGGCAGGGCATGAAATTGTCTACGGGGTACGTAACGAGCGTGTCAGCGATACGCTGTTCAAGCGTCTGACTGCGGAGGGGTATTACTGGTTGATGCAGCGGCTCGGGGTGGATCTGGTGTTCAACCATGCAGACTTTCGTCTTATGTCCCGACGTGCCGTGGATACCCTCCTGCAATACCCGGAAACCAACCTGTTTTTGCGCGGCATGGTGCGGGAACTCGGGTTCCGGTCCACTACTGTAGAGTATTCTCGAAGACCCCGGCTTGCCGGCGATAGCAAATACCCGCTGCGCCGCATGCTGTCATTGGCCTGGAAAGGTGTCACCGCGTTCTCGATAGCGCCGCTGCGCGCGATTACGTTAACGGGCTTACTGACCGGAGGCCTGTCACTCGTGCTGATTGCCTGGGTACTTTTTGTAAAACTGTTTTCCGGTAGTGTGGTGCCCGGTTGGGCATCGATCATGGTTCCGGTACTGTTTATTGGCAGTGTACAGCTGCTGTGCCTGGGGGTGATCGGCGAATACCTTGGGAAAATATACGAAGAAGTGAAACGGCGCCCGCGCTACCACTTGCGGGAAGTGATCGGGGATTCCGCTGAGCCTGCGGCAAAAAGGCCCGTGGGCTCAGCGGGTTCGGGTATACGGCGCGTCGCTCGCGAAGAGAGCGGCCCGGGGAAGGTGACTTAAGCGGGCTTCGGGTCTGAGTCCAGTCGCAACGACAGGTCAATGGCACGCAGGTGTTTGGTCAGCGCGCCGGACGAAATGTAGTCCACGGACAGTGTCGACAGCTGCTGCAGGCGGGCGGCATCCACGCTGCCGGAGATCTCGATCTTCGCCTTGCCGTTTGCCATTTCCAGTGCCGTTTTGGTGTCCGCGTCGCTGAATTCGTCCAGCATGATGACATCTGCACCGCCTTCCAGCGCCTGTTTCAGCTCATCCAGGGTTTCCACTTCCACCTCTACCAGTGCGCCGGGCTTGATAGTGTGCGCCTGGGTGATGGCGTTCTGGATGCCGCCGGCCGCGGCAATGTGGTTTTCCTTGATGAGGAAGGCATCGTAGAGTCCGATACGGTGGTTGTGGCAACCGCCGCAGAGCACTGCATATTTTTGCGCTGTGCGCAGGCCGGGAATGGTCTTCCGGGTATCCAGAATCTTCACCTCGGTGCCCTCCGCCAGTGCGGCAAATTGGGCTGCGGTGGTGGCGGTGCCGGATAACGTCTGCACAAAATTCAGCGCACAGCGCTCGCCGGTCAAAATTGTGCGCGCGTTGCCGCTGAGCTCAAAGAGCGTGCTGTTTGCACTTACGTGGTCTCCGTCTGCGACGTGCCAGGTAATCTCAAGCTGAGGATCCAGCTGCCGAAATACTTCTTGTACCCAGGCTTTGCCACAGAAAGTACAGTCTTCCCGAGTGATTACTCTTGCCCTAGCCTGGCGCTCGGCAGGAATCAGCTGTGCGGTGATGTCGCCGTCGCCCACGTCTTCGGCCAGCGCGCGGCTGACGGAGTCGGCGATATCCTGGGTCAGATTGGGGATTTGGGTTTCTGCTGGCGTCATGGGCTGGCCTCGATCTTTGGGGCGGCAATACTAGCAAATTCGGGCGTTGGTAGAGCAAAGTTAGCTGATTGGCGGTGTCCGAAAGAGCTGTGACCGTATCGACGAGTGCAGTTTTCAAAGCTTTGTCGCCAGTTTCTACCGGGGTGCTGTGACCTTTGTCGCAAAAACGATCGTGCCAGTTGTGTGCCTGGCGGGGGAGTCCGTAGAATCGTGTGACTGACCAATCAAGCGCATATTTTGGGCGCTACGCCTGAGTGTTCGTAGTGCAGGCAAAGCATTGGGCACGATCGTTCTCGCCAGGCTCCTGCCTCTGTGGCACGAGCTGATAAATAACTATTAATCCAGCAGGCAAGCAGCAGGTTTCCCAGGGCCTTCTGCACATATGATATCAAGTGGTACTTGTGACCATTGATGCCTGTGAAGAGCTCTATGGCAATGAAAGACTCCAATAATGTGGTAACCCTGTCCGGTTTGCGCGATCCGCGGGGAGCAACCAAGAGCGAAGCGGCATTGCCCGCGGCGGTTGAGGCCGTTCGGGTAAAAGCGGTTGGTTACCTTACCGAAAAGGGCAAGGAAGTCTTTGCCAAAGTCGATGACTCGCTATTTGCGATGGCCGAAAAGGCTCATGGCCAGGATGAGCAGGATGGATTGTTCCAGGCTTTGCGTCTGCTGCGGGTGGAGCGTCGCCGTCTGGTGGAAGAGTTTTCCGAGAATGTCACCCGCGCGTTCCAGGCGTCTGAACTGAGGAAGGAAGAGTCCGAGGATCAGTATTCCGCCGATAATTTGTCCCTCGTTCACAACGACGACCTCGAGCAGCTGGTCGCGGTGGATACCATGGTGGCGAACGCCAAGCGCGATTTGGCCGAGCCGCTGACCGAAATTGTCTTGCGTTTCAATACGCTGCTATCCGTCAAAATCTACGACAAGAACAATCCTCTGGGTCCCGACCGCATTTGTGACGCATTTGTTGAATCGGTGCGGACCCTGGATCTGCATTTCCGCGCCCGCCTGACGGTTCTGAAAAAGTTTGAGCAGATCGTCATGGCGAACCTTGGCGATATGTACGATCTGTGTAACGACCTGTTTGCGGAGCAGGGCGTACTGCCTTCTCTCAAGCAGCAGCGCCGAGCTGCGCGCCAGGTTCGCCCTCAGGCCTCCTCACCTGTCAGGCCCCAGGCCGGGCAGCCACAGGGGGGAGCTCCGGTGGAAGGCAGCGGACAGGCGGCGGCCGGTTACGCCGGGCACGCCGGTTATGGTTTGATGCCTCTCAGCGCCGGCGTCGCGCCCATGCCGGCGCAGGATTTGCTGACCCACCTTGGCGAGTTGCAGACCCACTTGCCACAGAGTTACGCCGATGGTGGTGTCCAATTGCTTAATGTGGGCGGCCTGCTGCAGAGCCGTCTGGTCGAAGCGCAGCAATCAGCGGCTCTGGCCAAGGTCGATAGCGATATTATCAAGCTGGTCGAGATGCTGTTTTCCTTCATCCTGGAAGACCGCAATCTGGCTGAACCGGTCAAATCCCAACTTGGTCGCCTCCAATTACCACTGTTGAAGGTAGCGATCGCCGACAAGTCGTTCTTCAGTAAGGGCGGTCACCCGGCACGCAAACTGCTGAACGAGCTGGCCGATGCCTGTACCGGTTGGCAGGCGCGTGACAACTACGAATCGGATCCGCTGTTTAAAAAAGTCAACGATGTCGTTTCGCGTGTACTCGCTGAATTCGACAGGGATATCAATATCTTCTCGCTGCTACTGGAGTCTTTCCGGGAGTTCATCGTGCGCGAGCGCAAGCGCGCGCAGAAGCTGGAGCAGCGTATCGTTGATGAGGCTGACGGCAAGGCCAAAACGCAGGCAGCGCGCGCGCGCGTTGCAGCCGTTATGGATGCGCTTGTTGCCGAGCGGGATTTGCCTCCGGTTGTAGGTGAGTGGTTGGAAAAGGTCTGGAGCAACATGCTCTTCCTGACCTGCGTCAAGGAAGGCACCGAGAGCGAAAACTGGAGCCGCGACGTGCGTACCGCGCGGGATCTTGTGTGGAGCGTGCACGCGCCCATGCCGGACAGTCGCCAGCAGCTGCTCGGTTTGCTGCCCACCCTGCAGGAGCGCCTGAAAGCCGGCGTGGAAGCGGTTTCGCTGAACAGCTTTGACGCACGCCGTATGTTTGCGGGTCTGAAAGAAATCTACCGTGAGCGTTTCTCGCTGGCGCAGCGGGTTGCGGCCGAGCGGGCGCTCAAGGCGAAAGAAGAGGTGCGCGAAGAGGCGCGCCGCGAGCTTCAGGAGGAGCTGGCATCTGCTGAGGCTATAGAGTCTGTCGAGCCTGTCATTGAAGAAGTTTCCAGTGTGGTTGAACTGCCCCAGATGGAGGACCTTGAGCAGGTAGTCGCGGAGGTGGCAGTAGGCCCCGCTGCGGAGACTGCGGAGGAGGCGCTTGCTGAGTCGGATTCCTACTGGCAGCAGACCTTCCGTCTTGCGCAGGGCAGCTGGTTTGAGCTGAAGCGTGACGATGAAGAGCAGTTCCGCTGCCGCCTGGCCGCAGTTATTAAGGATATTGATCAGTTCATCTTCGTGAATCGTAACGGCGCCAAAGTCGCTGAATTCACTCGCCTCGAACTCGCTCATGCGCTGCGCAGGGCGGAACTGATACCGCTGGATGACGGCATGTTGTTTGAGCGGGCTCTGCAATCCGTTATTGGTACCGTACGTAAATCTCGTGGCGAGATGAGTTGATTACTGAGGCTTCCGGAACCTGCCGGGAGCCCCTTCTCTGATCGGCTGGTTAGCGTGAGACAGGGCCATGGATTCATGTAATGGCAGATGGATTGCTGTACCAGGTTGAATTCCGTCGTAAATTTGTCATATAAATCGTCTGGGCATTTACTTTTGCTCATTGTGATTTACATAAAACTTGGTCAACATGCCTTTCTATACCTCGACTCTCCTGACTTGGTATTAAATCTCTACTATTTCCAATGAATTTTCCGCAATTTGGCTCCAAAGGGCCCTTGCGCGCTTTGTCTAATTGCTCGATATTGAGCTGTAGTGCCACTTTTTTTATGAAGTGCGTTCCATTCGTGATGCGAAAATAATCGCGAAGGCCCGCACCCCCGGCTGGGCAGGATGTTCGACGGGGAAGCTGGTATTCAGATGTAGCGGAGAGAAAAGTCGCCGTCTCAGGGATATTCGGACGGAATCACATAAGCAACCTGTACCAGGACGGTACCGGGAGTGAGCATGGACGATATGGAAAAAGAAAAAAAAGAATTTTTGGTCATTGCCGGTAGTGGTAACGGGCGTGGTGCTCGTGGCGGTACCCGCAACCCGGCTCCTCGCCAGTTATCTAATACCGTGAAACAGATCAATCAAAAAGCCCAGCAGTGGCTCAAGTCTCGCGTGGAAGAGGTATTTGCGCAGGTCGACGACTCCCTTTTTTCGATGGCGGAAAAAGCGCACCAGCAGGATGAGCAGGATGGCCTGTTTCAGGCGATTCGTGTTCTGAGGGTTGAACTCAGCCAGTTGGTGGACAGTTTCTGTGACGGGATTGAGGAGCGCTTTTATGAACCGCGCAATGATTCTCCCGGTGAAGATGCGTCTCTAAATGCAGCGTCTTCCCTGAAAAGCCTGTCGCTTGTGAAAGATGATGATCTAGAGCAGCAGGTTGTCATTCGCACCATGATTGCCAATATCAAGCGCGATCATGCGGAAGCGATTGCTGCCCTGTCTTTACGGCTCGACAATGTGCTGCCCAGCAAAATTTACGACGAAAATGTGCCCCTTGGCCCTGCGAGTGTGTGTGGAGCCTTTGCCGATGCGCTGGATGAGGTGGAGATCTCCCTGCGCGCGCGGATGACCGTATTCAAAAAGTTCGAAGCCCAGCTGGTGAATCGCCTGGGTGAGCTGTACCAGTTATGTAACACCGCCCTGATCGAAATGGGCGTTCTGCCAACGCTGGAAGACCCGCTCGGGCACCGCAGGCGCCCGGGTGGGACAATGGCTGCCAGGGGGCAGGCCTCTGGGCAGCCTCCGGTATCCGGTAACGCCCCCGTACCTGCTGGTGATGCCATGGCCGGAGCCATGGGGGCTGGTTATATGGGGGGTGGGGCAGCGATGGCTTCCTCAGTCTCGGGCGCTGGCGGAACCGGTGGCCAGTTCGCACCAGGCCTGATGCCTTACGACTCGGGTGCTGTGCCCATGGCTACTCCGTCGTTGCTTCAGCACCTGGGGCAGCTGCAAATGGGCGTTCCCCTGCAGGCCGGTGCAACCGGTGAGCTTGTTGATGTAACGGCCATGCTCCAGCAGCGTCTGGTTGAGGCAAAGCAGAGTGCGTCGTTGCACGAGCTGGACAGTGAAGTGATCCGGCTGGTGGACATGTTGTTCTCCTTCATGCTGGAAGACCGCAATCTCGCCGAGCCAATTAAAGTGCAGTTGATTCGCCTGCAGTTGCCCATGCTGAAGCTGGCTGTGGCAGACAAGGCTTTCTTCAGCAAGGGCGGTCACCCCGCCCGACGCCTGCTGAATGAACTGGCAGATGCAGCCATTGGCTGGCAGCCGGGAGAGAATTACCTGAACGATCCCCTGTATCGGGAAGTCTGTTCGGTCGTTGAAGGCGTGTTGTCGGAATTCGAGGAGGATGAAAGTGTTTTTGTTCGCCTGCTTGAATCGTTCCGGGATTATGCATCACGGGAACGCAAGCGCGCCGCAGTTATGGAGCGGCGTACTATTGATGAGGCGCAGGGTACGGCGCGCGTGGAGGCGGCCAAAGCCCGGGTTGCGGCAGTATTTGATGCGCTGACGGCCGAGCGAGAGCTGCCCAAGATTGTGCATGAGTGGCTCAATCGTGTCTGGAATAGTGTTCTGTTTCGTACCTGTCTGAAGGAGGGAACGGACAGTGGTAATTGGCGCCTGCATGTTCTTACTGCCAGGGATCTGATCTGGAGCGTGGTTGCCCCCATGCCGGAAAGCCGTGCCAAGATGCAGCGCCTGCTGCCGGATTTACGCCGCCGTCTCGACGAGGGCGCACAATCCCTGTCACTGAGCCCCGGTGACCGTCAGAGGCTGATGGGCGGTTTGAATGTACTGTACCGCGAGCGCGAAAGCCTGGCGGAGCGGGTTGAGTCAGAACGCGAGCGGCGTATCCGCGAGCGCCTGGTTCAGGAGTTGCGCCGCGAGGCCGACAGTATTCTTGCTATTCCGGAAGTTGAGGAAACTGTGGCCGAGGTGGTTGCACTGGCTGAAGAGCCCAGAGAGCTGCCGGCCAATCAGCCAGCGCTGCCGGACGTGGAGTCTCTGCAGGAAGTGGCCAAAGTTGCGACGCTGGTGAAAAGCGATAGCGCTGCGAAGCAATCCGTTCCGATGGATGATGAGCACTGGCAGCAGACTTATCATCTCAAGGACAGCTGGTTTTTGCTGCGTCAGCCGGAAAAGCTACCGGTTCGCTGTCGCCTGGCTGCCATTATCAAAGACCTCGACCAGTTCATGTTCGTCAACCGTTCGGGTGCGAAAGTCGCCGTATATTCACGGCTGGAGCTTGCCCAGTCGCTGCGGGATGAAGTGCTGCTGCCACTGGAGCAGGGGCCGCTGTTCGAACGTGCGCTGGAATATGTGGTTGGCAACTGTGGCGAAAGCAAAATCGCGATCAGCGTTTGAGGACAGGGAGCTTTCCCTGTCTCATTGACCATTTCTGATCGTTATTTTCGTATTCTGCCAGTCGGCCGGGCCCAGCCCGGCCGGATTTCGTCCAGTCAGTCGTACCTTCGGTGTCTGCCCGGTGGTTACACCCTATCTCTGCCAGTGGCGGTAATCCCGTCCCTTCCATAGAATACCCTTTGGCTCAGAACAGCATGGGGTTCCGTTTGTGAAATATCAGGTCCAGTCAGGCTGGTTGTCCGGTGTTCGGCGCGTGCCGAGCCCGCACTGCAATAGCCGCCCTGACAACACAGAGATTGATCTCCTTGTCGTGCACAGCATCAGTCTGCCGCCCGGGCAATACGGCGGCTCGTACATAGATGAGTTCTTTCTCGGGCAACTGGATATTGATGCACATCCTTACTTTTCCGAGATAGCTTCGTTACAGGTGTCTGCGCATATGCTGATCGATCGGCTCGGCCGGGTGACCCAGTACGTACCGCTGAACCACAGAGCCTGGCATGCAGGGCAATCGACATTTTGCGGGCGGGATAACTGCAATGACTTTTCTATCGGCATTGAGCTGGAAGGATTGGATACCGATACCTTTACCGAAGCTCAGTACGATGCCCTTACCGAAGTGACAGTGGCCATCATGGATGCTTTCCCGGCAATCGATAAAAGCCGTATTGCCGGGCATTCCGAGATTGCGCCCGGTCGTAAACTGGATCCGGGTCCGGGGTTTGACTGGAAGCTTTTCCTGGCAAAACTGGATGACCTCACGGGAGATGCACCCTTAGCCTGATATTCATTTCGGTCATGCGGAATTCAAGAGGCGTATAAATAAACGCCGTAACGCAATAACTTAATGTTCGTGGGGGGCGCAATGGCGCTTTTGATCGTATTACTGGCCCTGGCGCTGGTACAAATATGGGGCTCTGGTGGTCCCTTGCACCGGGACGGGTGGTTCGCACGCTGGCGGAATGTGATCCAGCGTCGCCAATCCTTTTCTGCGAGGCCTGGACTGCAGTTTGGGGTTACCGTTCTGGGGCCGGTATTGGTTGCCGCAATAGGTTTGGTCATCGCTGAAACCGTGATGGGCGGATTCGGTGTGTTACTGGTCAGCGTGCCCCTGTTGTTATACAGCTTCGGTCGTGGAAACTTTAACGACAGTGTTTCCAGTTATTTACGCGCCTGGTATCAGGGCGACCTGGAGGCGGCATTCCTGGTTGCGGAACCGTTGCTGAAAGGGATGGATACCACCGTAGTAACGGATGCCAGCACACTACACAGGCTGGTTTTCCGTGCGGCAGCTTATCGAGCGTTCGAGCGGCTCTTCGCGGTATTGTTCTGGTTCCTTGTTGCGGGTGTGCCGGGGGCATTGTTGTATCGCCTGAGCCAGCTCTATATCCACGGCGGAGAGTCTGAAGGCCAGTCCTCGCCAGAAGCTGACAGTGACGGGGCCGATGTACAGCTGGCCCGCCAGTGGTTGTGGTTGGTTGAATGGCTGCCGGTGCGCGTGGTCGGGTTTACCCTGGCGATTGTTGGCAATTTCGCAGGCTGTTACCGCGCCTGGCGCGAGCACCTGACCTGTAAAGAGAGCCGTTCCGCGGAAGTGTTGGGCTACTACCTGGAAGGTGCGCTCGGTGGCATTGATGCCAGTGAATGCAGTGCGGGTGTAGCGGTCAGTGAAGGTCAGCGGGTATGCGGCGCCGAGCTCGAAGCCCTGCAGGCATTGCTGGCGCGCGCCCTGCTCATGTGGCTCACAGTCCTGGCACTTTATGTGATTTTCGGCAGTTGATTGTCGTCCCATTGACAGAGGTTGTTTGATGTCAGAGTCCAATCCGCAGCAGGTACGCCCGCAGGATAGCGAGGCGGAAGACCTGCCGGTAGCCGCGGAAGTCTTCGCGGCGGCACAGCGCCTGACCGGTAAGGTTCAGCGCACACCTATCCTGACCTGCCGCGCGCTCAATGCGGCCACCGGTGCCGAAATATTTCTCAAGTCTGAACATTTGCAAAAAGTCGGCGCGTTCAAGGCCCGCGGCGCGGCCAATGCCGTAGCGCTGCTGCCTGAGGGAACCCAGCGTGTGGCGACACACAGCTCCGGTAATCACGGCGCCGCTCTGGCATGGGCGGCCGCTGAACAGGGTATCGCGTGCTCGGTGGTCATGCCGGAAAATGCCCCGGCCGCCAAGCGCGCCGCAGTGGCGGCCTATGGCGCGGATATTGTGCTCTGTGAGCCTACGCTGGCGGCCCGGGAGGGCACTCTGGCAGAACTGGTGGCTGAAACCGGTGCGCATGTGGTCCCTCCCTTTGACGACCGCAGGGTAATTGCGGGGCAGGGCACCGTGGCGCAGGAAATTATTGGCCAGTGTCGCGAACTAGGGTTTACCCCGGATCTTATCGTTGCCCCGGTTGGCGGCGGTGGATTGCTGGCGGGCGTGGGGCTGGCTGTTTCGGCCCTGGCGCCCGACATCAAGGTTCTCGGGGCCGAGCCTGCGGGGGCGGATGATGCACAGCGCTCCTTCCGAAGTGGAGAGCGGGTGACCGAGCAAACACCGGTAACCATTGCCGACGGATTGCGTACGACACTTGGGGCCAGGAATTTTTCTGTCATCCGGAATACCGTGAACGATATTGTCACTGTTTCAGAAGATGACATCCGGCAAGCGCTGGCGCTGCTTTGGACTCGTACCAAGCAGCTGGTTGAGCCCTCGGCCGCGGTCAGTCTGGCTGCAGTATTGGCGCATCCGGCGCGCTTCAGGGGCAAGAGGGTCGCGCTGGTGCTAACTGGCGGCAATATGGACCTGGAAACCGTTGGCGAATTGCTCGTTTGAAACAGAGTGTTATGGAAAGGGGGATACGGAGTATGAGTGTGCGTGCGGAACGCAATTTGGGTGTAGTCCATGCCAATTGCAGTCTTGCTGCTAAACTGGTGGCAGCCTTGGTACTGGTTGTTGCCATCTGTTTTCCAGCGGTGGCAGCGGCACAATTCACTTTGTCCTCAACGACCCTGAAACCGGGCGGGCAGCTGACGAATGCCCAGTTGTATTACGGTTTCGGGTGTAGCGGAGAGAATGTTTCTCCGCAATTGAGCTGGCAGGGGGCACCCGAGGACACAAAAAGTTACGCCGTGGTCATGCACGACCCGGATGCACCCACGGGCAGCGGCTGGTGGCATTGGGTGGTGTTCAATATCCCGACCAGCGTGACCGAGCTTCCCGAAGGCGCAGGCGATCCCAAGGCGGGCCTCATCCCGGAGGCTATCCAGAGCCGGACGGATTTTGGCAGCCCCGGATATGGAGGTGCCTGTCCACCGCAGGGCCACGGTGATCACCGTTACCAGTTCAAGGTGTTTGCACTGAAGACAGAACAGTTGCCGCTTGATGAGAATAGCCCCGCTGCGATGGTCGGCTACTACATCAACGCCAACAAGCTGGCCGAAGCGCAACTGGAAGTAAAATACGGGCGCGACTAGACAGCGGCTCACGTGGCTGCATGAGTGACTACGTGATGAGCGACGTGCTAGTGGGGCCCAAATAATAGCGGTGATAACAAGGAACCAGAGCCAGTCATGCAGCAGAATAAAATGACCTGGGGTGAAGCGCTCAGGGTTTACACGCGACCAAAAGTGCTGGGGATGTTTTTTTTCGGGATCTCTGCTGGTCTGCCTTTGCTGCTGGTTTTCTCCACACTCACTGCCTGGCTCAGGGATTACGGGGTTAGCCGAACCACCATCGGCTTCACCGCGTGGATCGGTATTACCTTCTCCATCAAATTTATCTGGGCGCCGATCATTGATTCTCTGCGCTTGCCATATCTCACCCGGCTAATGGGCAAAAGGCGCAGCTGGATACTTGTCTCGCAGCTGGGTATCGCCTTTGGCCTGTTTTCCATGAGCCAGCTGAATCCCCAGCTCGCGCTCCCAGCTGTTTTTGGCTTCGGCGTGCTGGTGGCATTCTGTTCGGCGTCCCAGGACGTGGTCATCGACGCTTACCGTATTGAAGCTGTAGATACCGAGTACCAGGGTGCAATGGCGGCGATGTATGTTTTCGGCTACCGGGTCGCTTTATTGATCGCCGGGGCTGGCGCCCTGTTTATCGCAGAATATGCCAATTGGAGCATCGCTTATTTATCAATGGCGGCGCTGATGGGCGTGGGCATCATCACTACGCTAATGGTTTCTGAACCGGACCATCAAAAGGCCCGGGCACAGGGGCAGGAGTTCCAGCACGAATGGGTTGACCGGGTGCTGGGTAGCGGCAAACACGGAAAAATCAGCGAATGGTTTGTTCGGGCTGTTGCCTGCCCGTTTATTGATTTTTTCCAGCGCAATGGGCGTTTTGCCCTCGTTTTGCTGCTGTTTATCGGGATCTATCGTGTCAGCGATATTGCTATGGGGGTAATGGCCAATCCGTTTTACCTCGATCTTGGCTTCAGCAAGGATGACATTGCGCAGATCGGCAAACTGTTTGGCTTCGTATGCACCATGATCGGCGCATTTCTTGGCGGGGCGATGGTGGTACGGTTTGGTATCTTGCGGCCGCTGATTCTGGGCGCGGCAATGGTTGCCGCAACCAACCTGCTGTTTGCCCACCTGGCCACCCTTGGGCCGGACAAAACCTGGCTGGCACTGGTCATCAGCGCTGACAATATCAGTGCGGGAATTTCAAACTCCGTCTTTATTGCCTTCCTGTCCAGTCTGGTGAACCAGTCCTACACCGCAACGCAGTACGCACTGTTCAGTTCACTGATGACATTGCCCGGTAAGTTTATCAGCGGGTTTTCCGGCATCGTTGTCGATGCCCAGGGCTATGAATCCTTCTTTATTATGGTGGCGATTCTCGGATTACCGGCGGTGTTCCTCGCTTTCTATATCTGGTGGCGTGACCGGGACAAGGAATTAGTAGCGGACAAGAAGGCGACCGGGTGAGGTCGTTGGGCGCAGATCGGGGGGGCTCATCACAGCTCTCCCCCCTTGGGCCAGCCATAGTGTTGCAAGGCGATCTTGCCCTTGATGGGCACGATGCCTTCTTTCTCCAATCGTTCCCGCTGACGCCCGGCGGCGGGCTCCGGCAGTGAAATCCTTCCCTGGGCATTAATCACCCGGTACCACGGCAGCCGGGTATCTTTGGGTAACTTGCGCAGGGTCTGGCCCACAAGGCGGGCAGCCCGGGGCATCCCGGCGAGTTCAGCCAGCTTTCCATACGTTACTACCCGACCGTAGGGTACTTGTGCCAGTGCAAGGCAGATGCGACTTGTGGCATCATTGTCGCTTGCTGATGCGGATGTTGACGCATTTCTTTCTTTCAAGCTATTGCCTTTTCGAATTCAATAACCCCAAGCTATTGCAAGGTTGTTTCGTGCTCTTCGCTGTACCCAGAATACTCCCCATTTTCACGCTTTTCTTTGCTCTTGTCCCGGTCGCAAGTGCCGGTGTGCTGACCCTGGTAAATGGTGACCGCATCCACGGTGACCTGGTACTGGTGGAGCGGGAGCACGTGGTGTGGAAGTCCGAGACCTTCGGGGATATCACGATTGAGAAGGGCAAAATCCTGTCTCTTGAAACCGATAAAGACTTGAAAATCGCCGGGCGCGATGAACCCTGTGCTCTCGCTGGTCACCGCCGGGAACAATGGGAGCTCTACTGTGACGAGGGCGATGGCTGGGTGATGGACTTCCCGGCAATTGATCGCGCGGAGCCCTATATCAATTTTGTTGGCAATCCGGTCATTTTTCACGGTAACGTCAGCGCGGCTGGTGTGTTCGAAAATGGTAACCGCGAGCGGGAAGACTGGGACGTAAACGGGAACTTCGACGTCCGCCACGATGATTTCCACCATATTATCGGTACCCAATATCAAAACCAGAACAACGTAGAAGTTGAGGGTTTGGAGAAGTACCGCCTGAACTACGACCTGCGCTGGATTTTCGCAGAGAAGTGGTTTGCCGCGGGCAACAGTTCCTGGTTGCATGAAGAAGCCAGAAACCTGGACCTCAGTTCTACCGTCGGTCTCGGTCTCGGTTTCCTGTTTTTTGACACGGACAAATCCGCGTTGTCAGTACAGGGCGGTGTGAGCAGTCTGAAAGAAGATTTCATTGATCCAACGCTTGCGGAAGATCCGAGCAAGCGTTACGCCGCCGGACGAACCGCCTGGGATTTCCGTTACAAGTTCGAAATGGGACCGGAAATCTACTACAACCAGGAAGTTCTGCAGTCACTGGATAGCAGTGATGATTATCAAAGTAATGCAGAAATCGGAGTGCGTACGCCGCTGGTGAAAGGCGTCCTGATGGAACTGAAATACGCGTGGCAGTATGACAATACGCCATCGCTGGAAAGTGAAAAAGAAGATACCAAGATGACTGTCGGCGTGGGTTACTCCTGGTAAGAGTGTTGACCAGACGAGTGCCGAGTCCGGCATGAATAATAAGATTAGAGGTGTTGACGAGATGAATGTAACCAAAAGTGTTATTGCCATTACCGGAGCGGGCCAGGGGCTTGGCCGATCCATGGCGATATACTTTGCTGAGCGCGGTGCGCGCCTGGCGTTGCTGGATGTGAATCAGGAAGGGTTGGCCGAGAGTGTCGCTGCCTGCGAAAAGCATGGGGCGGAGGTGCGCAGTTATGTCGTTAACGTGGCTTCAGAAGAAGAAGTGGATAACGGCTTCGCTGCGATTGCCAAAGATTTCGGTGGGGTGGATGTACTGGTCAACAATGCCGGCATCATGCGCGATGGCATGTTGCTGAAAGTGAAGGAAGGCAAAGTTGCAGAGCGGATGTCGCTGGCACAGTGGCAGTCCGTGATTGATGTGAACCTGACGGGTGTTTTTCTTTGCACTCGGGCTGCTGCTGCGATCATGGCGGAAGCTGGCAATGGGGGTGTGATTGTCAATATTTCCAGCGTTTCCCGCTCCGGCAATATGGGGCAGACCAACTACTCGGCCTCCAAGGCCGGTGTGGCGACAATGACGGTGACCTGGGCCAAAGAACTGGCTCGCTATGGTGTACGAGTAGCGGCAATCGCTCCCGGCTTCATCGGAACTGATATGGTGGCACAGATGCGTCCGGAAATTCTCGAGGGTCTGGTCAAGCAGGTACCATTGCGCCGGGTTGGCGAGCCGGATGAGATTGCGAGCACGGTCGCGTTTATCATCGATAATGACTATCTCACCGGCCGCGTGATCGAAGTGGATGGTGGTGCGCGGATGTAAGTGTGCTGGGTGCGCGCGCGGTTCCAAAGATCCGTCGAGCGAGAAGTAAAAAGGCGAGCCAGGGCTCGCCTTTTTTGTGAGTAGCGGAACAGCGTACGGGCGTGTGCGGCCGCCAGCCGGTTTTATCGCATCTCTTCTAATACGAGTTGCTTGCACAAAATATCAGACCACCCGGGTGATACCGCCTTCCAGTTTGTCTGAAAACATCCACTGCCAAAGTTGAATGTGCCGGGCGCGGAAAGCACCGGCGCACGAGAGCAGGTAATAGCGCCACATACGATAAAATTCCTGTCCGTATTGGTCGGCAAACTCGTCCCAGCTCTTTTCAAAATTCCGGTGCCAGGCCATCAATGTCTTGTCGTAGTCGCTGCCAAAATTGTGTAGATCTTCGACTATCAAAAGGTTTTCAGCGCTGTCACATATCTGCCCCGTGCTGGGGAGATCGCCATTCGGGAAGATGTATTTATCGACCCAGGCATCTGTCGTGGAGTGGCGTTGGTTTTTACCAATGGTGTGTAGCAGGAGTTGCCCGTCTTTTTTCAGGCAACGTTGTGCGACCTGCATGAACGCGCGATGGTTTTTACGCCCGACGTGCTCAAACATGCCCACGCTGGCGATGCGGTCAAAAGGCTGGTTCAGGCTGCGGTAGTCTTTCAGGTGCACGGTTATGGGAAGGTGGTCGTATTTGTCTTCAATGTAGCGACACTGCTCCCTGGACACCGTAACCCCAACGCACTCAACACCATAGTGCTCCGCTGCGAAACTCACCAGGCTGCCCCAGCCACACCCGATATCGAGCAAACGCATACCGGGAGCCAGTCCAAGTTTGCGGCAGATTAGGTCCAGTTTGTGCGCCTGGGCCTGCTCCAGATTATCGGCTTGCCTCCAGTAGCCACAGCTATACGTCATACGGCTGTCCAGCATGGACTGATAGAAACCGTTGCCAAGATCGTAGTGGCGTTCCCCTACTTGAAAGGCCCGGCGACGGCTCTGCAGGTTTACAAAATAGGAGCGGGCGATTCGCCAGAGATTGCGAAAGGGCCTGATTTTGGTTTGCAGGTTTGCGCGAAGAATCCGTTGGAAGAACTGGTCGAGAGCAGGCACCGACCACTCGCCTCGCATATAGGTCTCCCCCAGCCCCAGACTGTGCCTGGTAACAATCTCGTCCAGGGCCGCATTGCGGTGGACTCGCATATCCCAGGGCCTGTCGCCGTTGATGCGGATATCAGCACTTGCGAGCAGATCGTCCAGAAAATGGCGGCTTCGTTTGATATTTGGGGTGACGGTGGAGCTACTGTCGCTGTCCATAGCAATCCTCTTTGTAATTAACGGCGATTTGCGCGTCATGACGGTGAGTGGCTACACTGCGAACCTGAATCCTGCCGACTCAGGCAAGCCGATGGGGTACATCGGCGAAGTACTTGCGAATCCCTACCAACTTCTGCAATTCATAAGCATACTGGAAATGCCCGAATTCGCCCGCATTTTACGATTTGAGTCGTAATATTTGCCTTTGGAGAACGCTTTATGCGCCCCTTGTTGCTTCTATTTATTGTCATGCCGATCCTGGAGATGTGGGTACTGATCAGTGTCGGGCAGGAAATCGGCGCGTTACCGACCATCGGGCTGGTGCTGTTGACCGCAGTAGTCGGGCTTGCATTACTGCGGCGCCAGGGAATCTCAACGGTCATGCGCGCGCAACAAAAGATGCAGGCTGGGGAGATGCCCGCGAAAGAGATGGCCGAAGGCATTTTCCTGGCTGTGGGTGGTGCGCTGCTGCTGACGCCTGGCTTCATCACCGACGCCATTGGATTTGCCTGCCTGATCCCGGGGGTGCGGCACTTGTTCCTGGGGAAACTACTGAGTCACGTCGTTGTGGTACGTACAGGGCAATATGGCCCGCACTCCGGACCGGGTGGTGAAGCAGGGCGTTCGCACGATGTAATCGAGGGCGATTACGAGCGAGAGGATCGAGATGGACCTGACCAAAAACGATGAATTTGATTAAATTTTGATCTTTTCTGCTGCCATAAGTGTTCTACTTCCGGCTTTTCTCAATTTTTTTTCCCGTCACTGTTGAAATCCTTTCCACTGCCCTTAGATAGGGAGCACTTCAGATTTTTACCCAGTTCCTTCGGGAGCTGGGTTGCCCACAAGCCTTGTTGGCCGGGCACTTGTAATTGCAACCCTAAATGACTCAATGGAGAGCCAATCCATGAAAATTCGTCCTTTACACGACCGCGTCGTAGTACGCCGTAAGGAAGAAGAAGCTAAGTCCGCTGGCGGTATCGTGCTGCCGGGCGCTGCGAAAGAAAAGCCGAATCAGGGCGAAGTGGTTGCCGTAGGCGAAGGCAAACTGCTGGACAACGGCGACGTACGTGCGCTGTCCATCAAAGTGGGTGATACCGTAGTGTTCGGCCGTTACGCCGACAGCAACACCCTCAAGGTGGACGGCGAAGAGCTGATCATCATGAGCGAAAGCGACATCTACGGCGTTCTGGAAGGCTGATAAGCACTTCGAACACCATCGCCACACAGAATTGAGGAAATAAGATCATGGCAGCAAAAGACGTAAAATTCGGTGACGACGCCCGTCAGAGAATGCTGAACGGCGTAAACATCCTGGCCGACGCAGTAAAAACCACCCTGGGCCCGAAAGGTCGCAACGTAGTACTGGACAAGTCCTTCGGCGCGCCGACCGTAACCAAAGACGGTGTATCCGTAGCGAAAGAAATCGAACTGAAAGACAAGTTCGAAAACATGGGCGCGCAGATGGTCAAGGAAGTTGCTTCCAAGGCTTCTGACACCGCGGGTGACGGCACCACCACTGCTACCGTACTGGCGCAGGCAATCGTAACCGAAGGCCTGAAATCTGTAGCAGCTGGCTTCAACCCGATGGACCTGAAGCGCGGTATCGACAAAGCCGTAGCTGCCGCTGTTGATCACATCGCCAGCCTCTCCACTCCTTGTGAAGACACCAAATCCATCGCTCAGGTAGGCACCATCTCTGCCAACAGCGACGCACACGTGGGCACCATCATCGCGGAAGCGATGGAGAAAGTGGGCAAAGAAGGTGTAATCACCGTTGAAGAAGGTTCCGGCCTCGAGAACGAGCTGGACGTCGTTGAAGGTATGCAGTTTGACCGCGGCTACCTGTCTCCTTACTTCATCACCAACCAGGAAAACATGACTGCCGAGCTGGACAGCCCGTTCATCCTGCTGGTTGACAAGAAAATCTCCAACATTCGCGACCTGCTGCCACTGCTGGAGCAAGTAGCCAAGGCTTCCAAGCCGCTGCTGATCATCGCCGAAGACGTAGAAGGCGAAGCGCTGGCCACCCTGGTTGTGAACAGCATGCGCGGTATCGTGAAAGTGGCTGCGGTTAAAGCACCGGGCTTCGGCGACCGTCGCAAGGCCATGCTGCAGGATATCGCAATCCTGACTGGCGGCACTGTAATCTCTGAAGAAGTTGGCCTGGAGCTGGAAGCTGCAACTCTGGAGCACCTGGGTACCGCCAAGCGCGTAACCCTGTCCAAAGAGAACACCGTGATCGTAGACGGCGCTGGTGACGTTGCCGACATCGAAGCACGTGTTAAGCAGATCCGTGCCCAGATCGAAGAATCTTCTTCCGACTACGACAAAGAAAAACTGCAAGAGCGCGTAGCCAAGCTGGCTGGCGGTGTTGCGGTGATCAAGGTTGGCGCGGCCACCGAAGTCGAAATGAAAGAGAAGAAAGCACGCGTAGAAGACGCCCTGCACGCTACCCGCGCTGCGGTAGAAGAAGGCGTTGTACCTGGCGGCGGTACTGCACTGGTTCGCGCTACCCAGGCGATCCAGGTAGTTGGCGACAACGAAGATCAGAACCACGGTATTGCTGCTGCACTGCGCGCAATGGAAATGCCGCTGCGCCAGATCGTAGCCAACGCTGGCGACGAAGCTTCCGTTGTTGTAGACAAAGTGAAGCAGGGCGAAGGTAATTTCGGTTACAACGCTGCTACCGGCGTGTACGGCGACATGCTGGAAATGGGTATCCTGGACCCGGCCAAAGTAACCCGCTCTGCGCTGCAGGCGGCTGCTTCTATTGCTGGTCTGATGATCACCACTGAAGCCATGGTTGCTGAAATCCCGGAAGACAAGCCTGCGATGCCTGATATGGGCGGCATGGGCGGAATGGGTGGCATGGGCGGCATGATGTAAGCCGGCCTTCCAGCCAAACCATAAAAAACCCCGCTTTTGCGGGGTTTTTTTATGCCTTGTTAAGCGACCGCAGAGTAGGGGATGACCGGTTCTGAAATGCCAGGGCCACTGGGGGAAAGGCGGTCCATCGGGCTAAAAACACCTTTACTACCACGGTTCACCACGTGTGTGTAGATTTCAGTGATGCTGATATCTGAGTGTCCAAGCAACTCTTGAATTGTTCGAAGGTCATATCCCGCCTCTAATAAATGAGTCGCGAAACTGTGCCGGAAGGCATGTGCTTTGGCAGGCTTGAGTACCTTCGCCAACTTCACCGCCTCACGAATATGCCGGGAGAGGGTAGATGGATGCAAATGATGCCTGCGCTCCATCCCCGTCCGTGGGTCAATGCTAAAACTTCCAGCTGGGAACAAGTATTGCCAAGCGGCTTGTCGTGCCCCCTTTGGGTACTTACGTTCAAGAGCATCGGGCATATAGACTTCACCGAAGCCATCCTCAAGATCTCTCTTGTGAAGCTTTAGTACTTTGCTCACCTGAGCTTTTAGCTCTCCTTTCAGGTCTTGCGGCAATAAGGTTGTACGGTCTTTGTTGCCCTTACCACTCCGTACCACAATATTGTTACTGTCAAAATCGATATCTTTTACCCTTAGGGAGAGTAATTCGGCAATACGCAAACCACTGCCGTACATAAGCGCCACTTGTAGTCGATAGACTCCGCCAAGTTGCGTAAGAATTCTGGAAATCTCGTCCCGGCTGTATACCACTGGGAGCCGACGGGGCTGTCTCGCCGTTTTGAAATCCAAGTCTGCGGTGTCGACACCAAAAAACTGTCTATACAGGTAAACAAGCGCATTGAGCGCAACACGTTGAGTGTTTACTGAGCAGCGCCTATTTATTGAAATATGTGTTAAAAACGCCTGTACCTCAGCTCTCCCCATGTCCTTCGGGTGCTTCAACTTATGAAAATGGATAAACCGCTTTATCCAATACGTATAAGTCTGTTCAGTACGATAGGAGAGGCCCTTCTGCCGCATGTGCAGCCGCAACTGATCCATAAACCGCACCGGTGACGCTGGTATAGCGTGACGCACGTCATCCATTTTTACGCCTTGATCTGTATTTTTATACAGTATTTTTTGAAGTGCGCCCCCTGTCAAGGTGAAGATCAGTAGCTCGGGCCCAAAATTATCGGATCATTGACGTAACTAATTGATTTTAAAAAAGTTAAATCCCGGCGCGTTAGTCCACCCAGGAGAGATATGTGGCACGGATGCCATATATTTTCAGTACCGGTGGAAGAGATTGTGATATAACCAGCTGAATTGATTCGGGTTTTTTTTAATTGGTGCGTTAGTGCCAGTAAGGTATGTGGCAGATTGATATATGGCCCGGGCTTTTGAATAAACTGTTAGCCAAAAGGAGATTCCTGTTGATTTATCTGGAAAGGGAAGCATCTGAGTTTTATTTTGAGCTATCCCGATTTTACTTCCATGCTGATAAACTCAGTTGGACTCATTACCTTGACAGAATGCTGGCACTTAAAAGAATGTGCGAGCCAAGCGATCCAGTCTATGAGCAAGCGAAAAGAATTCTTCTTGTCGAAGAATGGAATGACGATGAGGAGTGGCCTCTCGAAAATGATGAGGGTAATGGCGCTTCATCTGAATCAGACTTGAATAAATCTGATGAAGGGGAAATTCAAACTGGCTTGAGAAAGGACAAGAAAGGTTACTTTCAGTTTCTCTCAAGAAAAAAGGGTTTAAATGACTGGGTCTTTCATCAGTATGATCCTGATTTTCATCCGTCAATACCGCATGGACACTTCAAGGGTAAAAGTCAGCCCAAACTAGACTCCTATTTAGGCTGGGTGTATCAAGGCTCTAAACAAATAAAAAGACTAAGCAGAACTCTAATAGTTGATTTGTGGAATGATGAAGAATTTCGGAATTTTGCTCAAATTGCAATTGACTGGTATATGCTCGAATTTCCAAGTTATAACTGGCGAGTAAGCAATCCGCTTTTGTTGCCGAGGCGCAGGTAATGGCTAACAAGGTGCTGCTAGGGACAAACCTACGCTGCGCTCCTGTTTGCCCCAGAGCACGGCGTTAGGCATCATGCATGAATCTATCTCATTTTTTGAATTCAGCTTTAAAATCAGATGAGTTGATCGAGCTTTTTGAAGCCCATGATGTTGAAGTAGTCTATTCGTATGACCGTCTCCATCAGGGAATGGAGGACCAGTACTTTGGTTCAATGTCAAAGTTGGGTTTACAGTTTGTCTTTAATTGTCAGCAAGTTCTAAAAGCAATATTTGTGTATGCTCATAAAAATGGAGAGTTCCAAGCCGCAAACTTACCTGAGCTTGGAATAACGTCATTCTCAGAAAAGGCTTCAGTGGTCGCGTATGCTCAAGAAAATAGCATCAACTACACAGAAGGAGCCGCTAACTTCCTCGGGAAAAGTTTGGAGTGGGCAAAATTTGAATTCAGTAATCACTCTGTACATTACGAATACAAGGATGGGGCATTGGCCCTGGTGACCCTTCAGCCCCAAAATGCCTAACAATCAGCGGCAGAGCGACAGCCAACGCTACGCACCTTTTGTGTTACTCGCTGGCGCTCAAACATTAACACAAAATGCGCTCCGCGCTGGCTGCGCCTGCGCTGGGCGTTATGGTGCCGGGCGGTAAAAATAGTTGTCTGTGCCAGTGTGTAATTTGGAGCACTGTTTTGGCACCCGGTATTTAGCTTCGTGCCGTGATAAAATTTGGCAGTTTCGTTCCTAGTGCTTTCGTTTAAGTTCATAGGAATAGCGGCAACTCCGCTGCAGTAACGTGGAGTGCCAATACGAGAATAATTGGTTGGGGTAAGTCGGAAGTTCTTCCCTCGTTTTTAAGGAGCTTCGGCGCATTCAGTGCCCGTAGGTACTTCGGAGCGCGTCAGCCATAACCAGGCGCTGCAACCGACATCTTACTTTGTGCACTTTGTTGCGCAGTCGCTACGCTCCTATTTTCGCGCAACAAAGCGCCCAAAGTAAGCTGCGGCTGAGCGCGGCGTTAGTGCATTTAAGATGATCAAAAACTTTGTAGCTGTATTTTTGTTGCTTATTTGCTCTCGTACTTGGAGTTGCGAGTATTCGACACATGAACTATTTCCGCCGAAAAATCCATTTTCTAGTTCGCATGGGAGTAAGCCGGCTGC
>NZ_JAIVKK010000010.1 GCF_020524005.1 Microbulbifer aggregans
CCGAATCCACGACTCCATCGTGGATTTACTGACTCCCATGGCTTCGCAAGCCTCTTTCACGGTGTAGTTCTGGTCGACTACCAGTTGGGCTGCCTCGAGCCTGAACTCGGGGTCAAATCACTTCTTTGTTGACTTGGTCATTAATTCACCTGATCTCGTTGAGCGTGACAATACCACTCAAAGTCAGGTGGCCAAATTGAGTGTGCCACTACACTTTTACTCGCCGTTGTATGAAAACCATGAAAGCTACGAAAGTTCCAGTGCGTTTCTACTTATTGTGATTTCGGAGCGCATTGATTTGATACTTCAGATTAAAGTTGGATTTTGTAAATTCATTGTTGTTATCAGATGGTTTTTTTTTATTCTTTATGGTTTTAAAGTTTTCTAGTGATTTCGGTATTTGGTCTAAGCTGGTTTTGTTGTCAAAGTAAAACAGTGGTAAAGAGTTTGTTTTTTACCATTTTTGTCTTTTTGGAAAGGGCTTTTATATGGCGGTTAACGAAGAGCATGATTTTGAAAAAGACTTTGGTGGTGGTGATCTCGCCAATAAAGTTCAGATACCTAAGATTAGTAGAGAGCAGTTAAAGGCGATTAATAGTGGGGTTGAAGACCTCTTTTTCAATATAGGTGCAGTCGATACGCCGAGGGGGCCGATTTTCTATTCTGCCTCTCGAGAGGGGGGCGGTACGGTTGTTCGTCCTCCACCTGGGGATCAAGATTCTCCGGGCGGAGAGCAGCCCCCTGGTGGTGAACCACCTCCGGGTGGAGGTCAGCCACCAGTTGGGATACCGCTTAAAAAGGGTAAAGTTATTCCCTGTGACAATGTGATCATAGATGAAGCTGATGGTGGAAATGGTCATCCTCCAGGGGGTGGGGTGCCAGGTGGGGAACGTAACGGGCCAGATATTTTTGAAATACCACCAGATCTGGAAAATTGTGTCTTCACTCAGCACCACAGAGCGGAGAATGGTGATGGCTGGGTCGTTATCATTCGTATTCAAAAAGGAAGAATGAAACAAATTGTCGTGATTGATGAAAATGGTAACCGCACACCTGTACATAGAAATGTCGGTGACGTTATCAAGGTGCATAAGGATAACAATAAGATCACAGTAGTTGGGAGCAGGAAGGCCTGTACATATTTCGTGAATAGCAATCGCCTTGTTTGTGTTCCGTGATTTTTCCGGAACATAAATCTGTTGCTTATCTCCCCTGAAACCGGAGAGCTTCAGTATTAAACTAACCGAAGCTCTCCAACTGCGAGAAAACTTATAAAGTTTGCCGATGAGTGCTATTTTTCTTTGAGCTCGCTCAACATCAGCTCACGAATCACTGGTACCGGCGCGTTGCCATAGCTCAGGAATTTTTCGTGGAACTGCTTGAGATTGAATTTGTCACCCAGGCGCACCTTCATTTCGTCACGCAGTTTCATGATGGCCATATAGCCGGCAAAGTAGCTGGTGAGCTGTACCTGACTCAGGGTGGCGCGGCGCCACTTGCCCATGGCTTCAGCCCGCTGCTGGAAGGCCTGCTTCATCATCAGGTCCAGGGCTTCCTGTTCCGACATGTCCTTCACCTGGATGGAGTAGTCGAGAATGGTGTTTACTACGGTGCGCAGATTCCACTTGTAATACATCATCCATAGCTCCGGCTTGAAATCGCCGTAGCCGGCTTCCAGCATCATGCGCTCGCTGTACACCGCCCAGCCCTCGATCATGGCACCATTCCCGAGGATATTCTTGATCAGGCTGGGGGACTTGTTGGCGTAGACCAGCTGGGTGTAGTGGCCGGGGATAGCCTCGTGGATATTGAGAATCTGCATGAGATAGGTGTTGTACTCGCGCAGAAAGCTTTCTGCTGCCGCGTCGTCCATGTTTTCGATCGGCATGACGTTGTAATAGGTATTCGCTCCCTTGTCATAAGGGCCCGGTGCGTTGATCGATGCCACTGAGAAGCCACGCATGTACGGTGGTGTGGTACGTACGACCAGAGGTTTTTCCGGATCCAGAGTGAGCAGGTCGTGTTCGGTAACGAACGCGGCCAGTTCCGGGATCTGCTTTTCCACGTCGGCCTTGAAGGCTTCCTTGGTGGCATGCTGTAGGGAGAGCTTTTCGAGAACCCGGGAAATTTTATCCAGAGGGTCATTTGGGGGCTGTTCGTTGTTGAAATATTCGGGCCAGAGTTCGTCGGCGAGTTCAGCCATCTTTTTGTGCAGGCGATCTTTTTCCTTCAGGGCGAGCTGGTACAGGGCCTCGCCGGTCATACCGATCTGGATGTCGTATTTGAACTTTTGCTCGTAGAGTTTGTTGCCGATACGGAAGTTACGGAAATCCCCGCTTTGCTCCAGGCTGGCATGGGTGGTTTGCAGATAGGTGATAAAGTCTTCAATGGCAGTCTGAGCGGCGTTGATTCGCTGGTCGAAGCTTTCTTTCTCCGCCTGGGTCAGTCCGCTCTCGGCAACTTTTTTCTTCAGGTCATCTCCGAATATGGATTTGGCGCCTTCGTTTTGCTGGATTGCCAGTACCAATTGCGGTGAGGCGGGGTTGTGGAGCGTCTGTTGCGCGGCTGCGTAATAGGCCGGTACCGACTTCAGGCGTTCGCTGAACGTGCGTAGACGCACATCCAGCGGCGCATATTCTGTGTTCAGAATCAGGGCAAAGCCGTGGGAGACGTTGTAGTCGGCGGGATTCCATTCGTGAGATTTGAATTCGGTCAGGTCCCAGATGGTTTTATTGAGGAAACTCTGGATCAGGGCGAGATCTGAACGGGCATTGGCGTCCAGCTTTTGCGAGTCGTACTTGGCGAAGTCATTGAGGTAGCCGCGGGCAAACACCAGCGCCTTGCGCCGAAAGTCGACGTTCGGAATTTCGAGTTTGTCGGCCACCGCATAGTAGCCATTGCTGATCGCCCAGGTGGGGAACAGTTGCCACATGCGCTCGATCATCTGGTCACTCAGTTGGTAGAACGCTTTTTGATCGACGGATGGCTGGGGCTGCGCAACAGAATCTTTCGCGCCACTTTTTTCCGTGGCACTTTTTTCGCTGACGGCGGAGCTGGTTGTCAGCGTCTGGTTCGATGGTGTGTCGGTTTTTTGTTCGCATCCGCTGGCGAGGATTGCGGTACACAATACGGCCACTAAGTGTTTCATGATAATGCTCTGATTTTTTCGGTTATCAGGGCAAAAATTAGCACACTTGACTTGTAGTTCTCACAATGTCCGGCTTTTATTTTGTGTGATACAGGTCGCCTTGTTTCACATTAGGGGGCTGGTTAAAGTGGCAAAACGCGAATTTGTGGTCGAGTGCCACGATTCCAAAATTCTAAATAGGTATAAGGAGTCTGGGTATGACAGAACTAGCAGCACAGGCGTGTGAAGCCTGCCGTGCAGATGCACCTCTGGTCAGTGATGAAGAGTTGGCGGAACTGGTCCGGGAAATTCCGGATTGGACCCCGGTCGTCCGGGAAGGCGTCATGCAGTTGGAGCGGGTTTTCAAGTTCCGCAACTTCAAGCAGGCACTGGCGTTTACCAACCGTGTGGGTGAGATTGCCGAAGAGGTCGGCCATCACCCGGCACTGCTCACCGAGTGGGGCAAGGTAACGGTGACCTGGTGGAGCCACGAAGCGGGCGGCCTACACAAGAATGATTTCATCATGGCTGCGCGTACGGACAAGCAGGTGGACGCGGAATAGCGCGCCAAACCTGGTTGTATGGCCGCCACTGCTGGTATCGGGTGGCGGTTGATACATCAACTGCCTGTTGCCGTTGCGTGTTCTGTTATCAGTTCGAATCGGAAACAGTCAGGAAATTTCCATGCTGAAAATGAAAGCAGCCTGTGAATGTTGTAGTGCACCGCTTAGTCTCGCGGGCCAAGCTTTTATCTGCTCTTACGAGAACACCTTTTGTCCGGCTTGTGCAGAGCAATTCCGGCAAGTTTGTCCCACTTGCCAGGGCAACCTGGTTCCTCGCCCCAGCCGCCGTTCTTCCCCCACCGAGGTGGCCAAATCCGGCTTCAAGGCCAAGCTGGAAGAAATCCTGCCCTGATCAGGCGCTTTTCTGTGCCCACAGCAAAAATTCCCGGTTGCCGTCACCGCCCTTGATCGGGCTGTCGATATAGTGGTGTACCGTCAGACCGAGCTGTGCGCACAGTTCCGAAATGGTCTCCTGTACGTCAACGTACAGTTGCTCGTTGCGAACCAGTCCGCCCTTGCCGATATTCTCCGGGCCCACTTCAAACTGGGGTTTGACCAGGCTCAGCAGGTGGCCGCCGTTTTTCAGTAGCGGGGGTAGCTGGGGGAGTATCAGCGTCTGGGAGATGAACGACACATCCATAACGATTGCATCAAAGCCATCGTCACCAAACGGGGCGATATCGTCGACGGTCAGATGGCGGGCGTTTACCCCCTCGAACAGGTGCATGCGGGGATCCTGGCGCAATTTGTCGGCCAGCTGGTCACGCCCTACGTCCACACCGACAACCGATTCCGCGCCACGCTGCAGCAGACAGTCACTGAAGCCGCCAGTGGAGCAGCCCACATCCAGCGCGTGCCAGCCGGTGGGGTCGAGATTGGTGTGATCCAGGATCCCGGCCAGTTTCAGGCCGGCGCGGGAGACATAGCGGTCTTCCGGCAATGGTTCCACCCGGATCTGGGTGTCTTCTGGTAGTGACTGGCTGGCCTTCTGCGCTGGCCGCCAGTTGTGGCCATCCGCAAGCAGCACGCGCCCGGCGTCGACAAGCTTTTTGGCGTGGGTACGGGAATTGGCCAGTTGGCGCTGTACCAATAAGAGATCCAGACGGGTCATGAACGGCACTATAGTTCTATCAGGTTGGAGGTGGAAGCGGCTGCCATGCTAACTTCTGTTCCTCGCTCTGAGAAGCGCCGGAAAGATTCTGGCGTTTGGGCATTCAAGATTTAAGGACAAGAAGGAGTCGGCACTCGATGGCCAAAAATGTTTTGAGCAAATTCCAGATTCGCAAAGGAGAGGTATTCCAGGCACCACTGGAAAATGCGCTTGACCGGTTGGTAACGCCTTTTGAGGAGTTTATCCACCGCCAGAGCACCAGTGGCCTGTTATTGATGCTGTGCGCGGTTGTTGCACTGGTGATCGCCAACTCCCCCTGGCAGGAAGCGTACAAACATATCCTGCACCTGCCGGCCGGCTACCACTTTGGTGACTGGTCTCTGTCGATGAGTTTCCACCACTGGATCAACGACGGCCTGATGGCCATCTTCTTTCTGCTGGTGGGGCTTGAGCTCAAGCGGGAATTTCTGGTTGGCGAATTATCGGAATTGAAGCATGCCGTACTGCCGGTTATGGCGGCCATAGGCGGTATGGTCGTACCGGCGTTGATCTTTGCGGGGATGAACGTCGGAAGCCCTTCAGAGCGCGGCTGGGGCATTCCCATGGCCACAGATATTGCTTTTGCTGTGGGCTGTATCGCGATTCTCGGCAACCGGGTGCCCCGTGCAGTGGTCACTTTCCTGGTAGCGTTGGCGATTGTGGATGACCTGGGTGCAATCCTGGTGATCGCCATCTGGTATACCGAGAGCGTGAATATGACGGCGCTGGCAGCAGCCATTGGCCTGGTGGTTTTGCTGTGGTTGCTGAACGGCGCCGGGGTGCGCCGTGCCCCGGCCTATCTCTTTGTGGGCGTTTTGCTCTGGTATGCACTGTACAAAACCGGGGTGCACGCCACTCTGGCCGGTGTGATTACCGCCATGGCTATCCCCGCGCGGCCCAAATATGATCCGGTGGCATTCAGTACCTTTGTCAAAGACATCATCCGCAGCTTTGACCGCTGTTTCCGTCCCGGGGACAAAATCATTGCCAACGATGCCCTGCGCGCGCGGGTTTCCGCTCTGGATAACGGTATTCACTTGGTGCAGTCCCCCCTGCAGCGCATGGAGACCCGTTTGCACACGCCGGTGGCCTTCATTGTGGTGCCGATTTTCGCGCTGGCCAATGCGGGCATTCCCGTGGACAGTTTTACCAGTACGGAAGCGGTATTTAACCCGCTTACCCTCGGTGTTATTTGTGGCCTGGTATTCGGCAAGTTGATCGGTATTACCGGTGCCACCTGGGTTGGCTGGAAACTGGGCTGGGGAGAACTGCCGAGCTCGGGAACCTTCCATCACATTATCGGTGTAGCCCTGCTGGGGGGGATCGGGTTTACGATGTCGATCTTCATCTCCGAGCTGGCATTTGCCGGTAGCCATGAAATGCTGATTCAGGCGAAAGCAGGGGTGTTGTTGGCGTCGCTGATCGCCGGTATTGCGGGCTTTATGGTGCTGCGCCGTGCGCCGATTGAAGAATCCACACAAGGTAGTGGCGAGCTGGAACATTCCCACCATTCCCAGCAGCAGGGCGCAAGCAAGCTGCCCTGAAGGCTTTCATTTGGTTGTGGCGCTGTCACCGGGTTGGCAGCGCCAGCCAGCCAATTCCCAGTAGCGAGGCCCACGCCGCCACCGCACAGGCAAGCTGCCAGGCACGCGGTGCCTTGCTGAGAATGCCGGACCCATAAATCACGCCGATACAAAGTCCGATCAGTAGCAGGCTGGTCTGGCCATGGCTGGGCGCTTGCCCATTGCGGTATAGCAGAACCGGCCAGAAAGTGACGCCCAGCGCCGTGATCAGGGACAAGGCGAAGGTTGTGACTCTAAGACCCGTCATGGGCTCCCCAATTGTTGTGTGTGCCGGAGATTGTGGTGTTGCCGGATCCATTTCACTCATATGTGTATTTTCAGTCTTCGAATTCCGTTTCCCGCCGGTCCATATCTTCCGTAACCTCCAGCCACAACGCGTTGACGATGGCAAAGGAGCACGCCAGTAATACGCCGAGAATCCAGGTGAAATACCACATGACAACGCCTCCTCAATAGCTGCTGTGTGAGTTTTCTTCGATGTATTCCTTCGTCACCCGGCCAAACATCTTGCGGTAGCACCAGGCCGTGTACAGCAGGATGATCGGAACAAAGATCACTGCCGCGGCGAACATCAGTCCCAGGGTCAGCTGGCTCGAGGTGGCATCCCACATGGTCAGGCTCATATTCGGGTCACGGGAAGAGGGCATGACAAACGGGAACAGTGCCACGCCAGCGGTGAGGATGACGCAGGCAACACACAGTGAGCTGGACAGAAACGCCAGTACACTTTCCGCTCGGCTCAATAGCAGAGTGATCGCCGCTGTCACAATGCCCAGTACCGGGATGGCCCACAACAGCGGGTATTGCAGGTAGTTGGCCTGCCAGCCGCGATTGCCGTAGGCCACGGTTTTCATCAATGGATGAATTTTGTCGCCCACCGGTTTGGTATCCACAATGTGCATACCGTCGATACCGAGCAACAGCCAGATACCGGCCAGTACAAACAAAATGATGACGGCACCGGCAGTGATCTGCGTAATAGACTGCGCGCGTATCAGCAGCAGTCCGTGGGTTTTCAGTTGCAGCCATGCGCCGCCCTGCATGGCCAGCATGGCCACGGACAGCAGCCCGCAAATCAGTGCGAAAGGGTGCAGCAGTCCGAAAAAAGATCCGTGGTAACTGGGGCGCAGCATGGGATCCAGCTCGAATGGCAGGCCCAGCATGAGATTTCCGAAGGCCACACCAAAAATCAGTGCAGGCACGAAGCCACCGATGGTCAGTCCCCAGTCCCACATGTTGCGCCAGCGCGGGTCGTCGATTTTCGAGCGGTAATCAAAACCCACCGGACGGAAAAACAGTGCGCACAGGGTAAGAATCAGTGCGCTGTAGAGCCCGGAAAAAGCCGCTGCGTATACCATCGGCCAAGCCGCGAAAATGGCCCCGCCAGCAGTGATAAACCAGACCTGGTTACCCTCCCAGTGCGGGCCGACGGTATTGATCATTACCCGGCGGTCCATATCGGTTTTGCCGATGATCCGAAGCAGCATGCCCACGCCCATATCAAAGCCGTCGGTTATCGCAAAGCCGATCAGCAGCACACCAATTAATATCCACCAGATCAGTTTGAGTGTTTCGTAGTCCATGCTGGAAATCCTCTCCTGCTCCTGTTTCTAAGCCTGGGGTTCGGGTTTGCCGATCAGTTCGAAGTGGTATTTGCCGGTGCCAAGGCTCGATGGGCCCAGGCGTGTGAAGCGCAGCATCAGGTACACCTCGGCGACGGCCAGCGCCGTGTAAAAAGCGATAATCGCGGTCAGGCTGCCAATCACTTCGCCGCGGCTGATGGATGACGCCGACATGTAGGTGGGCAGGACTTCCGCGATGGACCAGGGCTGGCGCCCGTATTCGGCGACGATCCAACCACACTCCGCAGCAATCCAGGGTAAGGGCAGGGCCCACAGGCTGGCATACAGAATCGCGCGGCTGCCGGCACTGCGGTGGCGGGCGGACTGGATAAATGCGGCGAGGAACACAAACAGCATGATAAAGCCGGCCGCCACCATGATTCGGAAGGTCCAGAACAGCGGCGCCACTCTGGGAATGGAATGCTCTGCGGCGAGCTTGATCTGCTCGTCGGTCGCGTCGGTAATATTTTCCGTATAGCGCTTCAACAGCAGGCCGTAGCCAAGATCAAACTGCATATCGGCGAAGGCATTTTTGGTTTCCTGACTGGTATCGCCAGCGCGCAGTTTTTCCAGCAGGGCGTACGCTTCTATGCCGCGGCGGATGCGTTTTTCGTTGTCCGGGATAATGCGGTCAAAGCCGACCACTTCTTCGTCCAGCGAGCGGGTGGCAATCAGCCCCAGCATCCAGGGAATTTTTACTTCGAAATGATTGCGCTTTTCTTCCTGGTCGGGGAAGGCGAACAGGGTGAATCCGGCGGGCGGCTTCTGGGTTTCCCACTCCGCCTCTACCGCGGCGAGTTTTACTTTTTGCACATCGCCCACGGTATAACCGCTTTCATCCCCGAGTACGATCACCGACAGAATGGAGGCAAGCCCGAAACTGGCGGCGATGGCAAACGAGCGCCGCGCGAAAGGTATGTCGCGCTTTTTCAGCAGGTAGTAAGACGAGACACTGAGTACGAACATTGCCCCGGTCACGTAGCCCGCGGCCACGGTGTGGACGAACTTGACCTGCGCGACCGGGTTGAACAGCACATCGCTGAAGCTTGCCAGCTCCATACGCATGCTTTCGTAATTGAACTCGGCCCCAATGGGGTACTGCATCCAGCCGTTGGCGATGAGGATCCACAGCGCCGAGAGGTTGGAGCCGATGGCCACCAGCCAGGTACAGATCAGGTGCTGTACTTTACTCATGCGATCCCAGCCAAAAAAGAACAGGCCGATAAATGTGGACTCGAGGAAAAAGGCCATCAGCCCTTCAATGGCCAGCGGCACCCCGAAGATATCCCCCACGTAGTGTGAGTAATAACTCCAGTTAGTCCCGAACTGGAATTCCATGGTGATGCCGGTGGTGACACCGAGCGCAAAGTTGATCCCGAACAGCTTGCCCCAGAACTTGGTCATGTCGCGGTAGATGGTTTTGCCGGACATCACATAGCAGGATTCCATGATCGCGAGGATAAACGACAGCCCCAGGGTCAGTGGCACAAACAAAAAGTGGTAGAGGGCTGTCAGCGCGAATTGCAGCCGGGATAAATCGACAACAGCTTCATCAATCACTTAACGCTCCTTATTGCGGTGATCGTGGGGTGGAGTTGCCGCTTCGGTATGTAGCAGGCGTGAAGGTACCGGCTCGGCTTTTTCAGGATCGGGGCTGAAGAAGACGATCTTGAGCAGGACAATAATTATGAGTTTTATGATCAGAACGGCGCCAAGCTCCAGCAGCAGGCGACGGTCGGCGAGGGTCATAGGCAATCCGCCAGTTCATTCATGAAGACACGCTGCGCGAAATCAGCCTAGCAACGAACGGGCGACAGTGAGGTCGGGGAAGGTATTTTTGGCGCGCCAGTTTGCGCATTGTTTTGTGTTAGCATCGCATCAGCCATTATTGGTCAGTCCAAATTTATCTTTTTCCACTATTTTGGTCTGCCTTTTCGGCGGCTTGTGGGTAAGTCGCTACCGGCTTCAACCAAACAATACTCGGCTCAGGGGGCTGCCACCGGGCCGTAAACAAGCAGGGAGTGAGAAAAATGCGGAGTGCAGGAATCGGTCGGGGCGCGATATGTCTGGCTTTATTTATTAAGGCGCTGGTTCTCGCTTCGTCGGCCCAGGCCCTGTCATCGGCGCAGCCATATCCGGTGGATGACTCTTTCACCCTGGACAAGGCGTTCACCAAATATCGCAAAGACTTCCCGCAGATCGAAATCGCCCGCGTTGCGCCGGCGGTAGGTGTCGCGGTTGAGCGTGACCTCGTCTACCGACAGCTGGGTGAGCGCCAGCTGCACCTGGACCTGTTTCGTCCTGCGCGGGGAATAAAAGCGCGTGGGGCGGTACTGCTGGTGCACGGTGGCGGCTGGCGCTCCGGTAATCGCACGTTGCAGGAACCCATGGCCATTTACCTTGCCAACCGCGGCTTCGTGACCGCCACGGTGGAATATCGCCTTTCACTGGAAGCACGCTATCCCGCCGCGGTTGTGGATATCAAAGCAGCCCTGCGCTGGTTGCGGGAGCGGGCAGGGGATTACGGTTTTGATCCGGGTAACCTCGCCATACTTGGCGCTTCCGCGGGTGGCCAGCTGGCGAACCTGGTTGGCGTAACTCCGGGAGCGGAAATCTTCGGCGGCGCTGGAAATACTGACGATGAAGCGGTTAGGGCAATCATCAACCTGGATGGAGTGGTCAGCTTTACCGCACCATTGGCGCTGAAGTATGAGAATGATCCGCGCAAGAAGCCTTCGGCGGCGGGTGGCTGGTTCGGCGGCACTTATGAAGAAGTGCCGGAGCTCTGGCGACAGGCATCGCCCCTGGTTTATGTGGAAAGCTCGAGTGCGGATGATGCGGTGGGGACTAGCCTGGTGCCCACACTATTCGTCAACAGCAGCCAGCCGCGCTTTCACGCCGGGCGGGATGACTACCGGGCAAAGCTGCATCAGGCCGGAGTGGCCGCGGAAGTGCTGACCCACCCGGATACCCCCCACGCGTTCTGGCTGTTTGAACCCTGGTTTACCCCGACTGCAGACCGTGTCGAAGCCTTCCTGCAGCAGCATTTTGCCGGTTGAACGTCGGTGGAAATCGCGGGGTTAAAACGCTGTAAATAACTGTCGCCGCAGCGAAGGATTGCTGGATATACTCGCGGCCCATTACCTACATTTTTGTGGAGGCGACAGGCCCATGCAGCAGGCCGATCAGTTTATCGATTTGCTCAAGTTACTGGTGCGCAGTCCCAGTGTTGTCGGCGCCGAGCACTCGTTTCTCCGGGTCCTGCAGCGGGAGCTGGAAGAGCGCGGCGCGAAGGTGACCTGGTACGAAGGCCTGCTGGTGGCGCAGGGCAGCCGTCCCCACAGCGCGATGTTTTCCGCGCATATTGATCGTCATGGCCTGATCTGTACCGGTCCCAACGAATTTCAGTACGCGGCGTTTGTTTCCGGGCGCCGCTCGGACCTCCTGGGAAACTCCGTTTCCGAAAAGCTGATGACGAAAATCGTCGACCGCTTCAAGGGCGTGCCGGTTACGGCTTATGAGCCCTGGTCCGGCTCCTACTTCGGTTCCGGCGTAATCCGGCGCGCTTATGTCTGTGAGTACCGCAACAACCTGATCTTTGAGGTGACCGGACTCGAGCATCTGGTAGCGGGGACGCCGGTGGCATTTACCGATCGGCTGCGCGTCACCGATGGCATTCTCACCGCCCAGCTCGACAATGTGCTGACCGCGGCCCACCTGGTGCACCTGTTCTCACTCGGGTTTGAGGGCACGGCTTTTTTCACTGCGCAGGAAGAGTCCGGCAGTAGCTGGCGCTATCTGCTGGAGTGGTTCCGTCGCTTCAATGGGGGTACGGAAAAGCTGATCGTGGTAGATACAAGCCCCTATCCGGATCGCCGTGCAGCGGATATGCAGCAGGTGGTACTGCGGCGCCGGGATGCCAACGCCGAGTTCCACCGGGCAACCACTACCGGGCTGGAGAAGCTCTGCCTGAAGCACGACATCGTATACAGCTTCAAGGATGCCTATATCGACGAGCAGAACAGCATCGCCCTGGCGCAGGGACAGGAACCGCAATCACTGGGCAGTACCGAGCTCGGGCGAATCGTGGCGGCCTCCAATGGCTATGTGCAGGGCACTACATTACAGATTCCCACCACCGGCTATCACACCATGGAAGAGTCTGCGGCCATGAGGGCCAATAGTGCCTTCAGTGAACTGCTGGTGGCGATTGCTGCAGAAGGAGAAGGGTTCAGAACTCTTCGCTGAGCTGGTACTGGTTGCAGCGATTGTTGCAATAGGGCTTGTCTGAACGAATAACGCCAGTTTCCGGGTGTACCGTAAGCTGGCGTTTTTTATTGCCGTGGAAGGCGACTACGTTCCAGTAGCCATTGCGGAAGGTGATACTGCCGAAGGTGTGGAATCCCAGGCGCTGCAGGCGGGTTCGCACCAGGCCGGCACTGAGGGCCACCTCCGAGGGCGTGTTGCCATCCAGGTCGGGGCCGTAAAGGTGTGGCGGGATCTGGGTCTGCCCGGGCCCGGAGAACTGGAAGTCATTGGCGGTAAAGGGCCCCGGTTGCTGGGCAGCGGCGCGGGTGGCCAGGCCTGATCCCAGGCCGAGCAGGGCGAGTGAGATGATCACGACGGCTAGAAGCCGCAGCCGATGAGCGCCGGCAAACTGCATGGTATTCCCCAAATTGCCTTTATCAGACCATTGGTAGGCTGGGGGGGGGCCGGATCCAAGCATTGTTTTGCGGTTTGATGAAAGTCGGCCGTGGCAGGTTATCGATACGACAGAAGGAGTCTTTGGCACGTTGACTGTGACGCTGCGGAATGGCCGGTCACGTAAAGGCTGCTAGAATGGCGCGCTATTTATCATTTTCGATGAGAATGGCGTCCACTATGACTCTAAAAACCCTCTGCCGTCGCCTGGGTACGGTACTGCTCGGATTTGCTGGCAGCACCGCGGCAATCGCGGCTGACCCGCTCAACGTAACCGGTGACAAGTTCCGCCAGCTGGAAGAACTGTTGCCCACGCCCAATACCTATCGTGCAGCCTCCGGTGCACCGGGTCACGCTTACTGGCAGCAGCAGGCGGACTACGACATCAAGGTCTCCCTGGACGACGAAAAGCAGCGCATCACCGCGTCTGAAACCATTACCTATATCAACAATTCCCCGGACACCCTGCGCTACCTGTGGCTGCAGCTGGACCAGAACCGTTTCAAGCCGAATTCTTCCGGCAACCTGGCGGCACCGGTGGATGTGGAATCCATCGCCCCGGACACCATTCCCTTCGGCAGCTTCCGTCGCGAAGTGGTTTCCTCCGAGTTTGACGGCGGCTATAAGATCACCAAAGTGGCGGACGCCAACGGCCGCAAACTGCGCCACACCATTGTGGACACCGGTATGCGCATCGACCTGCCGCAGCCGCTGAAGCCGGGTGCCAAGGTCAGCTTCCGCGTGGACTGGGCTTACAACGTGATCGAGCAGAAGGCGCTGGGTGGCCGTTCCGGCTACGAGTTCTTCGAGCGCGATGGCAACTACCTGTATGAAATCGCCCAGTGGTTCCCGCGCATGGCGGCGTACAACGACGTCAGCGGCTGGCAGAACAAGCAGTTCCTGGGCCGCGGTGAGTTCGCCCTGGAGTTTGGTAACTACCGCGTAGCCATTGAAGTGCCGGCAGACCATGTGGTTGCCTCTACCGGTGTGCTGCAAAACCCGGAAGACGTACTGACCCGCGAGCAGCGCGCGCGTCTTAAGAAGGCCCGCACCGCGAAAAAGCCGGTGATGATCATCACCAAAGATGAAGCGCTGGAAAACGAGAAGAGCCGCAGTAAGAAGCGCAAGACCTGGGTCTTCGAAGCCGATAACGTGCGTGACTTCGCCTGGGCATCCTCGCGCAAGTTCCTGTGGGACGCACAGGGCTACAAGAAAGGCGGCACCGACACCATGGCGATGTCTTACTACCCGGAAGAGGGTACGCCGCTGTGGGACAAGTACTCCACCGAGTCCATCATCCACACCATGGATGTGTATAACCGCTACAGCTTCGATTACCCGTACCCCACCTCCATTTCCGTGAATGGCCCGGTCGGCGGTATGGAATACCCGATGATCACCTTCAATGGCCCGCGCCCGGAAATCGACGAGGAAGACCGCAGTAAGCGTACTTACTCCCGTCGCACCAAGTACGGCCTCATCTCGGTCATCATTCACGAGGTAGGTCACAACTACTACCCGATGATCATCAACTCCGACGAGCGCCAGTGGACCTGGATGGACGAGGGCCTCAATACCTACGTTCAGTTCCTCGCCGAGCAGGAGTGGGAAGAGAAGTACCCGTCCCGCCGCGGCGATGCGCGCAAGATAGTCGAGTACATGAAGAGCGAGAACCAGGTTCCGATCATGACCAACTCGGAATCCATCCTGCAGTTCGGTAACAACGCCTACGGCAAGCCGGCTACTGCGCTGAACATCCTGCGTGAGTCCATCATGGGCCGCGAGCTGTTCGACTTCGCGTTCCGTGAATACGCCGAGCGCTGGAAGTTCAAGCGTCCGATGCCGGCCGATTTCTTCCGTACCATGGAAGATGCCTCCGGTATGGACCTGGACTGGTTCTGGCGCGGCTGGTTCTACACCACCGACCACGTGGATATCAGCCTGGACCAGGTGCGCCACTACAACGTGGGCACCAAGAATCCGGATGTCGAAAATCCGCTGAAACGTGAGAAATTCGAGCAGGAGCCGGAGACGGTCACCAAGCGTATCAATCGCGCCAACAAGCTGAACCGCATTGTGGACGCCAAGCCGGAACTGTCTGACTTCTACAACGAGCACGATGAGTTCGACGTATCCAATGCCGATCGCAACAGCTACACCGGTATGCTGGAAGGCTTGGAAGACTGGGAAAAAGACCTGCTCAAGGTCGAGAGCAACGTGTACGTGCTGGACTTCAGCAATATCGGTGGCCTGGTTATGCCGCTGATCCTGCAGCTCGATTACGAAGACGGCAGCAGCGAAGAGCTGCGTATCCCGGCAGAAATCTGGACGCGCAACGCCCAGAAGACCTCCAAGATGCTGGTACGCGGCAAAGACAAGGTGCTGAAGTCTGTCGTGCTGGATCCTCACTGGGAGACGGCCGATGTGGACGTGGAGAACAACTTCTTCCCGCGCCGTATCATCAAGTCCCGTCTGGAGCTGTTCAAAGACGAGAAGTCTCGCAACCTGATGAAGGACTGGGAAGTCGAGCTGAAAGAAGACTGACCTGAAGCCTGATCTCCCGGGGTGGCCGTTCTGGCCACCCCGCTTTTTCCTTACACTTTCCTATTCGTAAACCCGTTGCCCGGAAGCCATGCCGGGATTGACCGCGGGAATCAGAGGTTTTCTGCCATGCATAAACCATTCGCACGTTTTTTCAGTTTCAGTGTTATTGCACTGGCCACTTTCCTGCTGGCGGCGCACGCCCAGGCGCACCGCTATCACTTTGGTATCACCGAGTTGGCGGTGAATGAGCGCACCCAGTCTGTGGAAATCTCCCACCGATTTTTTGTCGCTGACATGGAGCGCGCACTGTCACTGAGTGCCAGTAAGGAAATCAAGGATGCACAGGAGCCGATGGAAGCCTATGTGAATGAGCGCTTCCAGATCCGCACCGAAGACGGCAAGGTCCTGAAGCCCAAGTGGGTGGGGGTGGAGTCCGATGTGCACGATGTGTGGGTTTACCAGGAGCTGCCCCTGGCGGAAGTGAAGGGTAAGAAACTGCAGGTGCGCCAGTCCATGCTGATGGAGATCGAGCGCGACCAGGTCAATACCGTCAATCTGACGCGCGATGGCAAAACCGAAAGCTTTACCCTGAAGCCGGGTGCCAGCGAGGTCGCGATCAGCCTGTAACTGGCAGTCGGAAAGGGACGTCAGCCACAGCTGCAGCAGCGCCGGGTTTTGTCGGTTTTGCCGATACCCGGGTTAAAGGTATTGGTGGGATCCAGTTGCTCAAAGAATTGCCGCTGTGCCTCTGATGCCTGGTACAGGTGCCCAACATTGTGCTCGGCCGGGTAGCGCGCACCGCGCTGGTCGAGCAGCGCCAGCATGGCATTTTTGACCGCCTTGGCATCAGCGCCTTTTTTCAGGATGTAATCCTGGTGGAATACATTGCACAGGAAGTGCCCGTAGTACAGCCGGTGTTCTATCTGGCTGTCGATCTCCGGTGGTAACTGTTCTTCCCAGTCGAGGTCGTTGCGGCGCAGGGCGATGTCCAGCGCGAGCAGCTCGCCCACTTCCCGGTGATGCACATTCTGGTAGCGGATCGCCGCTCCGGCAGAAACGAAGCGGTGCAGCATGGCTTTGGCCGCTTCCTGCTCCGTGCATTCAAAATAATCCCCGCTATTTTCCCCGCTGCTGAAAAAAGCTTTTAGCCACTGCTTTGTGGGCTCGATGCCGTCGTCCGCCACTTTAAGAATCAGATGGTGCTCATAGGCCTTGCGGTAATCGAGCATTCTGTCCGGGAGGTGATTTGGCAACAGTTTGCTGAAAGCCTGTAGCACCCGATCGGTCAAAAACGCGGGCAGGAAACGGCGCTTTTCCAGCCAGGCATCGACTCTTCCCTTACTGCTGAAAAACTGTGGCATTTTTTCCGTGCCGAGTTTTTCAATCACGTAGAAGTTGTCTTTGCCGTACTGTGCGGCGAGATCAAACATATCCCGGTGCAGGTACTCCCCGAGTACCGGAAGCGTCGGTAATTCCGATAAAAGGCCGCGCCGCAGGCGGGCAAATACCGCGGGATCATTGCTGCCGATATAGAACGTCTGGGTTTTCCGGGGTGTAGGGAAGGTGTCCAGGCGCACGGCAAATACCGCCACCTTTCCAGCGCAGCCACTGGTTTCGAACAGCCGCCGTGCATCGCCATTAAAGCGGGAAGGTGAGTCGGCATTCACTTCGCGAATCCGCTGCAGGTATTCCCGGTCTGAGGCCATGCGTGGGGTGGTATCGGTCGCGGATCGCGGCAGCGCGCTGATCGCCTGGAACTTGCCTTGCTCGAGATTGTGTAGCATTTCCTCCGGCGTTTTGCCGAGGTCGATGCCGAGGTGATTGACCAGTTCCAGCTTGCCGTCTGCATTGACCTGCGCGTACATCGCCAGTTCGGTATACGCAGGCCCCCGCTGGCACAGGGCGCCGCCGGAGTTATTGGCGATGCCGCCCACAATCGAGGCGCCGATACAGGAAGAGCCTATCTCTGAGTGAGGCGCGCGCCCGATGGGAGTCAGTAATTTTTGCAGCTTGTGCAGGGTGGCGCCGGGGAGGGCAACCACTTGCTGGCCTTCTTCCAGCAGGTGGATGCCGTCCATTTTCAGGGTGCTGATGATCACCACCGGGCGATCATAATCGTGGCCACTGGGCGTGGAGCCCTCGGTGAGTCCGGTGTTGGCCGCCTGCAGGATAATAATGGCTCCTGCATCCACACAGCATTGCAGCGAGCGCCACAGGTCCACCAGCCGACGCGGGAAAAGTACCGCTATTGCATCGCCTTCACCGGAGCGAAACCCCTTGCGGTAGTGCTCAGTGCGCTCAGGGTCGGTGAGTATGTCCCTGGGTCCCAGGAGGTCCTGCAATTGCTCGATCAGTGTATGCATAAAGTCTGCTAGTCCGGGGCCGACCGTGGCGCGCGTTCACGTGCGGATAGTTTGTAGCCGCGAGTGAGCTCACTCGCTATCTTTCCTTGATTCCAGGATCTCGCCACTATTAGGGTCGACAACGAGTTCGTATTTTTCCCCTTCCTTGAACGCTTCAATCTCCCAGCGCTCCTTGTCCAGGGATACATCAATGATCGGCGTAAAACCCTGTTGCTCCAGCTTGGTGAGCACCACCGAGAGCGCCATAGCGCCGGGCGGTGGTTTTTCATCGGCAAGTAGCGGTTGCGCGATTGTCAGAATCCCCAGGGCGATTCCGGCCAGTGTCGTGCTGAGTTTTTTCATCTGATCACCGTGTCGTTGAATGTCTCAGATCTGGGTTGTTGGTGCAATTCACTCTTGGTCTTACTCTTGGTCGGAGTCGGGGGCCGAGCTGGCGGACGAGAGGCGTTGCTGGATCATGAAGCACCACTCATCGCTACCGCCATCCGGCCCGTGGGCGCCGTCGCCGCCGGTGAGCTTATCCACTGCGGTGAACCATTCGTCACTGCCCACCGCCGGAAGTCCGGAGGGATACTGGTTGGTGACGTCTTCGCTATGAATACTCAGTATCTGTTTGTTGACCCATTCAAACCAGGTGGCATTGCAGATCAGTTGTCCTTCCGAATTCGGGCTGTCGCCGGGCGAATGTTCGGTAACGGGGCTGGCTGGCTCCACGGCAGTGGGGGCTATGTCGGGATCGTGAGTTTCCGTTTTTTTGCCACATGCACCCAGCGCGAAGGCTGACAGCAAGGCAATGACGCATACGTTTAGGCCTCTTGAGAATCTTTTCATGGTCACTCCATCTGGAAAGCTATGATCCGGTTCGCTAGTAAGCATAGGTTGAATTTCGTGACTTACTAAACACGGTTCCACCGGCTGGTCTCCGCGGGAGCGGATGCAAACCTGTCTGGGGAGTCACTGGTACTGGAAGTTTTCTTGCTGGTTGAGTATCGCAGGCAAAAAAAATCCCGGAAGAGTCCGGGATTTTCGATCTGGTTTGGCGCTGCTTAAAGCGCGGGTGCCGCGCCGCCTGCCTCCGCGCTGTTGGCTTCCGCCAGCGAGGCTCCATCATCATTGGCCGCGGCTGCTGCCAGGCGCTGCTCTTCAATACGGCTGTTCCAGGTCAGCAGGGCCTGGTAATGGCGAATGTTCTGTACGTAAGTAACCGGCTCCCAGCCGCGCGCATAGCCGTGTTTCAGGTGTTTGTAGTACTGGCGCTTGGCCAGTAATGGCAGGTGGTCGCGCACGTCCGGCCAGCGATCCGGGTTGCCGCCCAGTTTCTCGGTCAGTACTCGCGCGTCCTCGAGGTGGCCGTAGCCGACGTTGTAGGCTGCCAGTGCCATCCAGGTGCGATCGGGCTCACGAATGCGCTCGGGGATCTTGTCGCGCACCTGCAGGAAGTAGCGGGCACCGCCGTCAATACTCTCGAGCGGGTCGAGGCGATTGACACCCATTTCCTTGGCGGTGGTGCGAGTCAGCATCATCAGGCCGCGTACACCGGTAGGTGACTTGGCTCGAGCGTTCCAGTGAGACTCCTGGTAGCTCAGTGCGGCCAGCAGCTCCCAGTCGAGTTCGTATTTATTCGCCGCTTTCTGTAATTCATCTCGCCAGCGGGGCAGGCGATCACGAGTCAGCTGGGCAAATGTCTGGGCGCCACCCGCGTTCATTTGGCTTACATGACCGAAATACAGTTCCCGCAGCTCCGCCACCAGGCCGCCGGTGTTGGCCCGCAACATGAAATTGCGCGCGGCGCGGTAGAGGCTGTCGTCATCACTTTTGGGGAAGGCCCAGGATACCGGCTGGTATTGGGTCAGGTTAAAGGCCACGTAGGTATTGGGGTAGAGACCGCGGTGTACTGCGTAGGCATTGGAGTCAACCATGGCGTAGTTGTACTTGCCGGTGTTGACCATCTCCACCAGCTCCATGGCATCTGCATCTGAGACTTCTTCCCACTGCAGGCCGGGGTAGCGCTGGGAGAGTTTGCGGAGTTGCTCGGCGTGGGCACTACCGGCGATGGTGGCCACAGTTTTGCCTTCGAGGTCCGCGATACTGCGGGGGCGGCTTTCGCCGAGGCGGTAGATCACCTGTTGGCGGATCTCGAAATAAGAAGGTGCAAAACGGACCTGCTCACGCCGCTCCGGGGTAACGGTAAGGCCGGCGGCCGCCAGGTGGGCATCGGAATCCGGGTCACTCAGCTCGCGGAACAAGTGGGGGAGATCGTGCACATCGCGGATCTCGAGCTTGACCCCGAGCTCACGGGCAAAGGCCTTGAGCATGTCGTACTCGAAGCCGGTGTAGCGTCCGTTGGCATCTTCGTAATACGTGGTGGGTCCGTTTTGGGAGATAACCACCAGTTTGCCCGACGCCTTGACCTTCTCAAGCGTGCTGGGCGCCTTGCTGGCCACCAAAAGCGAGGCGCAACAAGCCAGCGCAGCCCCTTTAATGAGGCGGCGGCTGTAGCGCAGCAATCGACTTTTCATGATCATAGGCAATCCCCTGGAGTCCATTCTTTGCTTTATTTTCAATGACGTTGCCCGCTCTCCTGAGCGGCGACAGTCACGCGGTCAGCTATCCCTTGCTGCCCGTGTTCGGTGCCCGGCTGTATATAATTTGGTCTGGCCTGGGACAAAAGCGCGGCAATTTTACCCTAAACCCTACCCAATTGACCAACTTGATGCATTTGGCATTTATTGCTTTGTGAACAACCGGCTTGTTTTGCGCTATTAAGTGTAGTAGCTCGCGCCTTGTTGAAACCGGTTCCCGTGCAGTAGAGGTTGTCCCGAGCGCCAGGAATTACTCCTTATAGACCTCGATGGACTGGCTTCTACTTATATGCTCATCTTTACTGGCAGAGCAGTGTTGGAGACGCTGAGCTTCAGGTACAATGCGCGCGCTCCGATTCCCGGTGCCTCTGTGGGGCCTTGTAAGCCACTGTTCCCAGTCCCGCAGATGCTCAAAATCCAGACAAGAGGCAAACTCCCGCGATGCTAGTTCTGCGTGGTGCTCCCGCACTGTCGAAATTTCGCCATCAAAAACTTCTCACCCAACTCCGCGCGTTGCAGCCCGCCATAGCTGATGTGTACGCCGAGTTTGTGCACTTTGCCGACAGCAAGAAGCTGGGCAAGAAAGACCAGGCGCTGCTGGAGCGCCTGCTGCAGTACGGTCCCACCGAAGAAAAGCATCAGCCCGAGGGTGAACTGCTGTTGGTAGTACCGCGCCCCGGCACCATCTCGCCCTGGTCTTCCAAGGCGACGGACATTGCCCACAACGCAGGCCTGACCGAGATCCATCGTCTGGAACGGGGCCTTGCTTACTACATTACTGGTGTCAAATTAACCGAAGCTGAACGGGCCGAGCTGGCGGCTGAACTGCACGACCGCATGGTTGAGAGCGTGTATTTCGAGCTGGAGCAGGCCGAGCAGCTGTTCCAGGTGGAGAAAGCCCGCCCGATGGGCAGCGTCGATGTGCTGAAAGGTGGCCGCAAGGCGCTGACTGAAGCCAACGTAAGCCTGGGCCTGGCACTGGCGGAAGACGAGATTGATTACCTGCTGACCAGCTTTGAAGAACTGGAGCGCAACCCCACCGACGTGGAACTGATGATGTTCGCCCAGGCGAACTCCGAGCACTGCCGCCACAAGATCTTCAATGCCAGCTGGACCATCGACGGCGAAGAGATGCCACACTCCCTGTTCGGCATGATCAAGAACACCTACAAGCTGGGCGGTGAAGACGTACTGTCTGCCTACGCGGATAACGCTGCGGTAGTAGTAGGGCATGAAGCTGGCCGCTTCTACCCGGATCCCGAAACCAAGGAATACGGCTTCAGCCAGGAAGCCATTCACCTGCTGATGAAGGTGGAAACCCACAACCACCCGACCGCAATTGCACCTTTCTCCGGTGCAGGTACCGGTGCCGGTGGTGAAATCCGTGACGAGGGCGCGGTAGGCCGTGGCTCCAAGCCGAAAGTGGGCCTGACCGGTTTTACTGTGTCCAACCTGCAGATTCCGGGTCACCTGCAGCCGTGGGAAGTGAACTACGGCAAGCCCGAGCGCATCGTGACCGCGCTGGACATCATGATCGAAGGCCCCATTGGCGGTGCCGCGTTCAACAATGAATTTGGCCGTCCGAACATCTGCGGTTATTTCCGTACCTTTGAAGAAGATTTCGGCGGCGAGCGCCGTGGTTATCACAAGCCCATTATGCTGGCGGGTGGTTACGGCAATATCCGTGAAGAGCACGTGGACAAGCCGGAATTCCAGCCCGGGGCCAAGCTGATCGTTCTCGGCGGTCCGGCGATGCTGATTGGTCTCGGCGGTGGCGCGGCCTCCAGTATGGCCAGCGGCACCAGTTCCGCGGACCTGGACTTTGCGTCGGTGCAGCGCCAGAACCCGGAAATCGAGCGCCGTTGTCAGGAGGTCATCGACCAGTGCTGGCAGCTCGGGGACAAGAACCCCATCGCGTTTATCCACGATGTGGGCGCCGGCGGTCTGTCCAACGCCTTCCCGGAGCTGGTAAAAGACGGCGGCACCGGCGGCAAGTTCGAACTGCGCAACGTACCGTCTGACGAGCCGGGCATGAGCCCGCTGGAAATCTGGTGTAACGAATCCCAGGAACGCTACGTGATGGCGGTGATGCCGCAGGACCTCGAGCGTTTCCAGAAGATCTGTGAGCGCGAGCGCGCACCGTTTGCCGTTGTTGGTGAAGCCACCAGCGAGAAGCACCTCACCCTGAACGACAAGCAGTTCGATGCCAAGCCGGTAGACCTGCCCATGTCCGTGCTGTTCGGCAAACCGCCGAAGATGCACCGCGTGGCAGAAAAGCATGAAGCGGCAACCACCGCATTCGATACCAGCAAGATCGACCTGAACGAAGCGGCGGAACGCGTACTGCGCCTGCCCACCGTTGCCAGCAAGAACTTCCTGATCACCATCGGCGACCGCACCGTTACCGGCCAGGTTTCCCGCGATCAGATGGTTGGCCCCTGGCAGGTACCGGTCGCCGACTGCGCCGTAACCACCGTGGCCTACGACAGCTACGCCGGTGAAGCCATGTCCATGGGCGAGCGCACCCCGGTGGCACTGCTGGATGCGCCGGCTTCCGGCCGTCTGGCAGTGGGTGAAGCGATCACCAACATCGCCTGTACCCCGATCAAGCAGCTGTCTGATATCAAACTCTCTGCCAACTGGATGTGTGCCGCGGGCCACCCGGGTGAAGAAGAGAAGCTGTACCGCACCGTGGAAGCGGTGGGTATGGAGTTGTGTCCGGATCTCGGCATCACCATCCCGGTTGGTAAGGACTCCATGTCCATGCGCACGGCGTGGAACGATGGCGGTGAAGAAAAAGCCGTAACCGCACCGCTGTCACTGGTGATCTCCGCATTCTCCCCGGTCAGCGATGTGCGCAAAGTGGTTACCCCACAGCTGCGCCGTACCAAGAAAGGTGAGAGTGAGCTGCTGCTGATCGACCTGGGTGCCGGTAAAAACCGTCTCGGTGCATCCTGTCTGGCACAGGTGTACAACGAGCTGGGTGACAAGCCCGCCGACCTGGACGATGCCAAGCGCCTGAAAGGCTTCTTCGAAGTCATGCAGGAGCTGCTCGAAGAAGACAAGGTCATCGCCTACCACGACCGCGCCGATGGCGGCCTGTTCGCCACCCTGGCGGAAATGAGCTTTGCCGGCCGCGTAGGTATCGACGCTGAAGTATTCGACCTGGGCGAAGATCCGGTTGCCGCGCTGTTCAATGAAGAACTGGGTGCGGTACTGCAGGTGCCAGCTTCCGAAGCGGAAATGCTGGTAATGCGCTTTGCCGCCGTGGGCGTGCCCGCGCACCAGATTGGCCAGCTTAACGACAAGGAAGAGCTGCGCATTACCCGCAATGGCAAGGTGATCTTCAACCGCAAGCGCGCCGACCTGGAGCAGATCTGGAGCGAAACCAGCTACCGCATTCAGGCCCTGCGCGACAACGCCGACTGCGCCAAGCAGGAATTCGATGCTCTCGCCAAGACGGCCGAGCAAGATCCGGGTCTGTCTGTGAACCTGACCTACGACATCAGTAAAGATATCGCCGCGCCGTACATCAAAAAAGGTGTGCGCCCGAAAGTGGCGATCCTGCGCGAGCAGGGCGTAAACAGCCAGGTGGAAATGGCGCATTCCTTCCACCGCGCCGGCTTCAATGCCGTCGACGTACACATGAGCGATATCCTGGCCGGCCGCGTTGAACTGGATCAGTTCAAGGGCCTGGTGGGCTGTGGTGGCTTCTCCTACGGTGACGTACTCGGTGCCGGTGAGGGCTGGGCCAAGACCATCCTGTTCAATGATCGCGCCCGCGACCAGTTCGAAGGCTTCTTCAACCGTAAGGACACCTTCGGTCTTGGCGTGTGTAATGGCTGTCAGATGTTCTCTGTGATCAAGGAACTGATCCAGGGTGCCGACCACTGGCCGCGCTTCGTGCGCAACCTGTCCGAGCAGTACGAAGCGCGCTTCGCGCTGGTGGGCGTGGAAGATTCCCCGTCCGTGTTGTTCAAGGGCATGGCCGGTTCTTACATGCCGGTAGCGGTGGCCCACGGTGAAGGCCGCGTGGAATTCGCAGACCAGAGCGCTCTGGAAGCCTGTGAACAGTCCGGCACCATCGCCATGCGTTTCCTGAACAACAACCAGCAGATTACCGAAACCTACCCGGCCAACCCGAATGGCTCGGTCAACGGTATTACCTCACTCTGTTCCGAAGACGGCCGCGTGACGATCATGATGCCGCATCCGGAGCGTGTCGCCCGCGCTGTCAGCAACAGTTGGCATCCGGACGACTGGAAAGAGGACTCCGGCTGGATGCGCCTGTTCCGCAACGCGCGGGTATTTGTGGACTAAGCCGATACCTCTGCGTATGAGCCTGCTTGCAGGCGAAAAAAGCCCGCTCATTCGAGCGGGCTTTTTTTATTGCTTCAGGAAAATTTTCAATATGCAACGTGTCTCCGGCGAATAGGTATTGATTAAGTTGGCTCGATTTGATCCGGTCTATCAATCGGCGCGATTAAAATGCTGAAAGGCTGTTGGTGGCGACGTGGACTGCAGGCTTGACGCTCAAGGCCTTTGAAGACATTCTATTTCTATCAACTATTAAAAATAGAAGGCAGAGGGATTTCAGTCCCGATGACCAACATATAAATGTTAAGGCAATTATGAAAATAGTCCGGTTTCAACTTTTAGCTTTGTTTTTCTTATCAATCACCTCATATGCGCAGGACGAATGTGTTAGAGGGGAGCCGGAGCCAATCATTGATGATGAAAAATCAGTGTCTTCTTACTTTGCCACTGTCGGTAAAGAGGGTGAGTTAGAAGAAAACTTTGTGTTAAGTAATGGCCAAGGAGTAAAAATCAGGCAATATGGTTGTGCTCATTTTGGCCTTGCGTATCAATTCCACCTTGCTGGCGTAAACAACCCCGAAAAGGTAAGGCTGTTAAAAGCTACCATGGCGTCAATTGCGAAGGTTTCTGGTTCATTCACCCCTTCAATTTCCGACGCTATATCACAGCTCAAAGAAGGCGAAGATATCCCTGAAGAAATTACTCTTATGGAAGGGTATGAGATGCTTTATTTGTCCAGGGAAAACACTTCGGATGGAGAGCTATTCGTAGTGCAATATGACGTCGCTCTGTAGAGCATTAACAAGCTATGAGGGTGATTCGATCCGCTTCACCCAGGTAGATATATCCACCGGGGACCAAATTTGATAAGGCAGGTGTCAAAAAGTTAACGATCCTGTTGGATTTGGTGGCCGGATTTCAGGGGTTAAGTGACTTAGGATAGCGGAAAATGTCAGGCTGTGGCTGTGGATCGGAACAAACAGAACACTTGGAAAGAAAGACGCTTGCTATTCTTCTGGCCATTAATGCATCTATGTTCGTTGCTGAATTAATCCTTGGGTGGATAGCGCAGTCTACGGGGTTAATTGCTGATTCTCTCGATATGCTTGCGGATGCGGCCGTCTATGGCCTTTCATTGTATGCTGTCGGAAAGGGGGGCCTGAAGCAGGCGAAGGCCGCGAGGATTAGTGGGTATTTGCAAATTCTATTAGGAGCTGGTGTCCTGTTTGAAGTTCTCAGACGCTTGTTATTCGGTAGCGAGCCTGAGAGTACCCTTATCGTCATAGTCGGCGGTATCGCGTTGTTGGCAAATATCATATGTCTTGCTCTGATTTCCAAACATAAAAAAGGGGGTGTTCATATGCAGGCTTCCTGGATATTTTCAACAAATGATGTAATTGCTAATCTTGGGGTCATCTTATCTGGCATACTTGTTTCCTTAATTGGAAATCGATATCCAGATTTAATTATCGGTACATTAATATCGATAATAGTTGTTCGTGGTGGATTAAAGATACTGAAAGACGCGAACGAAACACGAAAATCAGCTGGTGGCGCCTGACAATGTATTTTGGTGGTTTAATTCTGGGTAGGTAATGGAACACCTGAAATTTAAAGAAAAACTGCGCGCTTTGTTAGTGCTGACGGCCTGGGGATTCTCGATTTTCTTTGTATTCGGTGCGCCGGGAGAAATCAGCAACGTCTATTCAGTGAACAGTGCTACGCCAGAACGAATAAAAATTGAAAATATATACCTGACGTCGGAGCGTTGTGGTATCAGGAAATTATGCGATCACGTCCAGTTTGTCGCTAAAAATACAGCCACAAATTTGCTCGTGAAAGAGCGGGTTGGAATAGAACCTGGCATTTTTCCCTTCAGTGTTTCATCTAATCGTAAAAATATATGGTCATCACAGCGAAAATACCTGGGTAATTACAAAGTCGGAGAGATTTACGATGCCTACCTGGGGAATAATGGTAGATACTACCTGTCTAAAGGGAGTTATTTCCCTTTCGCATACCTTTTCGCACTTTCGGTCGTGTGGCTGGTGGGGAATGCCATAGTCATGGCAAGGAAGATATAAGAATATTCAAGGGTTCAAAAGTTGTACAATCGACGGGGCTCCTATTGAAGAGTCAAAATATAAGCGTATTTATCAGCAAAGTAAGTCTAATATTTTTCATGTGCAATTAGTTGGTAAATATACATACTATGTCAAGTTGGCAAAAAGTGTCGGGGCGTGTAGAAAAATTAAGGAAGAGTTTATCTGGTGCGAGAGAGGGGAGCCCTGCTCATTTACGTATGGGGAGTGGTGAATAACCCTTGGAGCATGTCAATGATAAACGGAATAGGGGAAAGGTGTGTTCGGTCCAATCATGATCATTTGTATTTCATTGATTCTTTTTTTTGTTCTTTTGCAGAATGCAAAAAAATGTTTTGAAAGCAAACGGTGGCCAACCGTACGTGGAAAAATTGTATACAACAAGGTTAATACAGTGGAAACGACAACGGGCAGCGATGGTCTAGGGGGAAATGCAAGAGTACCTGTAAGTACCTTGACGGTTGAGTACAGGTATAAAGTACTGGGTAAAGCGTATAAGTGTTCAACACTTAAATTTTTACGCGGAGAAAGCAATAACTATTTTGTCGAAAAATTGATCGGCAAAAAATATCCTGTAGGAAAAGTAGTTACGGTTCATTATAACGCCAGGAACCCTGAGGAACCCTGAGGAGGCCTGTTTGGAGCCAGGGCTTTCATTCGGCGCTGTGCTGGGATTTATGATAGTGCTTTCGTTCTTTGCCAGCGGTGTGGTTTTTGCGGTTCAATTGGCCTAATACAAATGGGTGCTGTTTTTCCTTATATTGTTTTCAGTATCGGGAAGATGCTATAGGCCATGTGCTGAAATCAGTGGGAAGAAAATAAGCCGACCCAATCGAGCAGGCTTATTTTCATGGACGGAAAATTTTAGAGAAGTATCAGCGTGGCACTTTGTGTTGCTATTTATCTGCTTCGCTCAATGCACCGAGGATGGTGGCTATCTTTCGGTCCTCCAGTTTTCCGTTTGGAGGCATAAAACCCGAATCAGCGGTGAGTTTTTGCTCAAGCAAAGTTCTTCCTTCCGCTTGTTTCAGCCACCCATCCAGCCGGTTCAACAATTGCCCGGGATTACCCTTTAATTCGTTATGACAGCCGGAGCAGTTTTCCAGCAACAGGTGTTTGGTCGGCCCATCGAATTGGATTCCGTCGATGACCGCATACACACCCACTGAACCCTCATCCATATAGGGTTCGCCCCGGGACAGGCGGAGCAGCGCCTTGTTTTTGTCGTCTACAATCAGCAGTGACCCGTCTTGGAGTTGCAGCAGGCCTACGGGTGCGCCTTCGGGTCGTACGCCTTTTTTCTGGTTCCAGTAGCCAATGACTTCTGAGTGCTGGGCGTCTGCGCTTGTGCCGCCTCGCGGTACCAGAGCGTGAGAAGTAAAGGCCTGTTCTGGCGGAATCGGATCCCGGTTGTAGGTCACATTATTACTGAGTCGCGGTAACCCTTCGTTGTCAACGGGGTAGCTAACCAGGCGGTTGCCGATGACGCGGTAGCCGTGCCAACTGACTAGTAGTTGGTTCTTTAACGCGGGAATCCGCTCACCGTTGTAATAGATCATATCCAACGGGGCAACATGAGGTGGCATTAAGCTATAGGGCTCAATGTAATTGGATTGCTTGCAACCGTCGGGGATGTAGCCGGTGTCGAGGTTACGGTTGGCGCAATAAGGCCAGCCGTAAAAGCCACCGGGGCGGATTATATTGATTTCCTCGTGCGGTTCTTCTGCCTCCTTGAGATCGGTACTGTTTTCCGCCTGAAGTACCGTGCCACTCGGGTGGACCAATAATGCTACGGAATTGCGCAGTCCGCTGGCATAGAGCTCATAGTCCGTATCCCATCGATCATTCTCCGGGAGGTAGCGATAGCGTCGCAGACCGACAGACTCAATTTCATCGCAAAGCTGTTGGCCAGCAGATAAGCCGCAATCGTCGCTCCTGGATCCTGCATTAACCAGAAGATCCCCGTTGGCAAGAAAAACAAAGCTGGTAAGCGGGTGCAGGTGCTTACCCGCGGCAAAGGGCAGGCCTTCAACGACCGTCTCTGGCGGTGTCTGTTCACCGCCTTGCAAGCGGAAGCGGGTGATTCGATCCGCTTCACCCAGGTAGATATATCCACCGGGACCAAATTTGATGTCGTGGGGCAAGTTCAGGCCTGTGGATAACTTGCGTGCACTGCGCAATTGGCTGTAGCGGTTATCCGAAAATTCCAGTAACCAGAGTATTCCCCGTTTCGCTCCCCAGCCACCCATATCGGTAACCAGCAGTTGTCCATCCTGAGGAACCTCCAGCGCTTTGCGGGGTTTTACAAATGCGGCTCCACGGGCTGCATTGGCCACCAGGCCCAGGCAGGTATTTTCCATGGTGCCGACGGCCACTTGAGGAGGTCCGTCACAATCGCTGTTCAGGGGCTGGTAATTCGCGGAGCTTGTGGATGCATAGAGGCTAAGCAATAGCCCTGTTATCCATGTGCGGGGTAAATCCATAATTCTATAACTCTTACAATCCGTTAACCGACAGGCATCGCCATTGAATCGGTCGCCCTGCCTGCAGTGGGGCAAGTTAACGGATCTCGCTAAAATATTGAACCTTTGAATGGGGATAAGTTGGAAAAGTCATCGCCGGTTTATATGTATTGGAAAGAAATAAAACGGTAATATTGCCGCCCTCGAATTCAAGGACGTAAATCGGAAGGGTTGTAATGGATACAGAATATCAGTATCGCAAGCGTCGTATTGCACTGGATCGGAAGAATGAATTCCGCTTTGGTGAGGGTAAAATCAGCGGCTATGCATCCGTTGCTCTCGGTTTGTTGAGCCTCTTGGCGGTTTTCGCGTATCGCTATCCCGCCTATCTCACCACCATCGAGCTCCGCCAGGTTTATGATGCGGAATATCTACAGGAGATCCTGAAGTACGGTATGTACTTTTCCCTGTTTTTTGGTGTGCTGACGTTTGTTTTTGGCCGGCATCGACGCTTGGGTGTTGCGGGCATCGGTTTAACGTTACTGGGGTTTGCACTGGGTGGTTACAACATCCCGGTCGGGCCGGTAGAGCCCGTTCGTTTATCTTTGGGAGTCGATTGGCTGATCCTCGCATTTTTGGGTTCCGTTGGGGTATTTATGACCCTGGAGAAGCTGTTCCCCAAATACCGAAACCAGGTCATCCTCCGGCAAGAGTGGGACCTGGATCTTTTCTACTTCTGTTTTAATCATCTGGCGATCTCGGCCATTCTCATTTACGGCAACTATCATGCGAGTCATTTCGACTGGGCACTCAGCCCTGCCGTGCACGATGTGGTACAGAGTGTGCCGGTCTGGTTGCAGGTCGTTTTGATCGTACTGTGTGCGGATTTCGTATTGTATTGGGAACACCGTCTCTACCACGAAGTACGGTGGCTGTGGCCGGTGCACGCGGTGCACCATTCGGTGGAGCAGATGGACTGGCTGGCAGGTTCGCGTGGGCACTTCTTCCAGGTGTTTTCGGAACGGGCGCTGGTGATGATACCGCTGTATCTGCTTGGGGCCGACAAGACCGCGCTGGATATATATGTAGCGTTCGCGGCGTTACAGGCGATCCTGATTCACTGCAACGTGCGTTTTTCTTTTGGTTTCCTCAAATATATTTTTGTGACACCGCAATTCCATCATTGGCATCACAGTTCAGAAAAGCCGGCGATCGACACCAATTATTCCGCACATACGGTGCTGTTTGACCGTCTTTTCAATACCTACCATATGCCAGAGAAACACTGGCCAGCGGACTATGGGACGACAGTACGCTTGCCCAGAACCTTCCTCGGACAGCTATTACACCCATTGGTTTCTGTGCGAAAAATGATCAAAAGGTGATGTTAGGGTTCTGGGGCGGGGCTGCCTATTGCCAGCTCCCTATTGAACCCAAAGTGAAAATCCGCTCTGTCTGGCACCTCATGGCCCTGTGGCGGGCAATTTCCATATTCTCGTCTACACTTAAAACAATAACGGCAATAACTTTTTACTCATGGCATCACTTCCGCAAATACTTGCCGAGTATATTTCAGCATTTCCTGCCGAGCGCGGTGAGCGAATCGCACCCTTGCACTGCATTATTGTCACGCAATACCCCCGCGGCGGAGTTATCTCTCAAGTACATGATGCTGGCCTACGAGCGGGGCGGTATATGCAGCTGTATCCGGATGGCCGCGGGCCGGTTTAGAGCGATAAAGGGTTGCCTTAATTTTTTGCCAAAGCGACTTCATCATTGAATAGGGTTTGCGTCCCGTGACTTCAGACCATGTCATGGGAAGCCCGTTGGTACAGGGAGCTCGAAGTTTTGCAAGGATTGTTGACCAGTAAGGAGACGGCAATGGGATATAACAAACTGCTGGCAGAAAAGGTGCGCGACTTACTGAAGCCAAATGATGGCCTCACGGAAAAGCAGATGTTCGGTGGTCTCGCTTTCATGCTCCACGGCAATATGGCGTGCGGGGTAGTGGGCGAGGAGTTGATGGTGCGGGTGGGACCGGATAACTACGACACCGCCCTCAGCGAGCGCTATACCCGTCCCATGGATTACACCGGACGGCCGCTCAAAGGTATGGTCTATGTGGAAGAAGACGCCATTGCTGCGGACCTGGATGGCTGGGTCAACAAGGGCGTTGAATTCGTGGGCACTTTGCCGCCCAAGTAAACTGACCAGTCTACAGCAGTTTAACCCTGTTACGCCGGGACCACGAAAGGCCCGGCGCACGAGCAACCTGTAAACGGTTTCCTTGCTCAGTGACCGCTATCCAATTGTTGCGGGTCATCCAGCTTGGAAGGCGCCGCAATCCCATCGATCTCGATGGTCAGGTGGAACACTTGTGGGCAGCGTTTCTTCAGTTCTGCCTCTAGCGAATCGATCACCTGTTCCGTGGCTTCAAGCGTCGCCTGGATCGTAGCTCGGGTTTCGGCATATTCGATCACTGCGTCGGTACGCCGGTGTTCCGGTACCCGCTCCAGTAACTCCCGCTCGTGCGCAGCGATACGTTCGCGCATTTCGCGCATCAGCACCTCTTCGCGCAATTCAATTTCCGCAACCACCACCGTATGGGTGTCGTCCACGATCACCGAGCGCAGGTCGTGATAGCGCTCGATCTCCCGGTGTTGCTTGACGATATCGTGGAAGGCCCGCTCGGCGCCTGGATCGCGCACGCTGGTGAGATAGCGAGTGTTGATCTTACCGAGAAAGATTGCCGTGACTCCCAGCATCAAAGCGATCAGTACCGAGAATCCGATATCCCACTTGGGGTTACCGGTGGAATAGGTCATACCGATACCTGTAGCGGCCAGGATCACACCAGTGACGGCAATGGAGTCCTCCAGCAGCACCGCGAGCAGGGTTGGATCATCTGCCTTCATCAGGTACGCAAATGGATTGCGACGCCCGGCGGCGCGCATACGCGAAAAGAATTCCTTGCCTGCTACCAGTAGGACGTAGCCTTCCAGTAAAAACGCGATGACCAACACCGCTGCGGATATCCACACCGGCGCAATTTCCAGCCCGAGAATCGTTATCGCATCCGGGGGTGTTGAGTGCCCCAGCTTGTGCCAGGAGTGCCACGCGTGCGCCAGGCCGAGTCCACAGCCGATGGAAAACAGGCCAATGGCGCTCCACAGGTTCCACAGGTATTTCTTCTGCCCGTGACCGAAGGCGTACTCCTGATCTGCGGGCAGTCCTCCGCGCTTGAGACCGATCAGCAGGAATACCTGGTTCAGGGTGTCCATCAGGCTGTGCACCGCCTCGTTCATCATGGCGGCGGAGTGGGTCACCAGCGCCGCGATGGTCTTTAACACCGTAATGATGGCGTTGACACAAATCGCGTAAAGAACGGCCTTCTTGGAACCTTGAGCCATTTTTCCCCCGGAATACTGGAAACAGGTGAGTCGATTTCTTGATTGGTTACTTGCGCATCGGCCAGGTGAGGCATTGCGCGAGGACAAGAGAGTATAGAAAACGGGACCAGTTTTCATCGCTTTGATGAAACAACCTGTTGTGCGCCATCCGGGCCTGAAACACATATGGCCTGCCTATACTTCCGGTGGCCGAATTTTCGAGCGCGTCGTTATTTCATTTTTTGTTGGTAGAGTTCACTTATGACCATGATTAATCGCCTACTAATCGCGATTGCATTTCTGCTTTCCATGTCGTTGGCCAATGCAGCGGACAAACCCAATATTCTCATCATCTGGGGCGATGATATCGGCATGTGGAATGTCAGCGCCTATCACCGGGGAATGATGGGGGGATCAACGCCGAATATTGATCGCATTGCCAAAGACGGCATGATCTTTATGGATCACTATGCTCACGCGTCCTGCACCGCGGGGCGAGCGTCGTTTATTACCGGCCAGTATCCCATGCGTATCGGTCTCAGTACTGTGGGGCTGCCAGGCGCTGAGCAGGGGTTAAAAGCTGAGACGCCAACCCTGGCAGAAATGCTCAAGCCTCACGGCTATGTCACTGGGCAGTTTGGCAAGAATCACCTGGGTGACCGGGATGAGCACTTGCCAACCGCACACGGGTTTGATGAATTTTTTGGCATCCTCTATCACCTGAATGCGGGTGAGTACCCCGAGCAATACGATTACCCGAAAGATCCGCAAGTGCAGAAGCAGTTCGGGCTGAAAATGCGCGGCGTTATCCACTCGAAGGCGATGGCCGATGGCAAGCAGAAAATCGAGGACATGGGCGCCTGGGGTAAAGAGCGGCAGCGTAACATCGACCAGGAAGTGCTGGAGCAATCGAAGCGTTTTATTACCGATGCGGTTAAAGCCAAAAAGCCATTCTTCGTTTGGCACAACACAACACGCATGCACTACCGCACCAACCTGAGCAAGGAGTATCAAGGCAAGAGCGGCTATGGCATCTACGCCGACGGCATGATGGAACTGGATGATGACGTCGGCGAGCTCCTTGATCTGCTTGATAAGCTCGGCGTGGCGGACAATACGCTGGTCATGTTTTCCACGGATAACGGCGCGGCATCAAATTCCTGGCCGGATGGCGGCAACCAGCCGTTCCATGGGGAAAAAGGTGTTGGTGGTTGGGAAGGTGGTTTCCGTGTGCCGATGCTCGTGAAATGGAAGGGGCGCATCCCGGCTGGTGTTTCTACCGGCGAATTTATGGCCATGGAAGACTGGGTCCCCACCATCATGTCCATTGTTGGTGACAAAGACATCAAAAAGAAATTGCTGTCGGGAACCAAGATCGGCGACAAAAGTTTCAAGGTCCACCTGGACGGCTACGACCAGACCGACATCCTGCTGAAACAGGGGAAAAGCAAGCGCAAGGAATTCTATTACTTCACCGAAACTACCTTCCACGGTATGCGCTATGGCGACTGGAAGTTCCTGTTTATCGATCAGGAAGAGTGGTTCCGGGCCAGCCAGATTCCTCTGACCACGCCCTATATCATCAACCTGAAACTGGATCCGTTTGAGCGCTTCATCGACGCGCGCGGCTACGATGAGTGGGCCGAAAACCGCAGTTGGACATTGGGCCCGGCGGGTGGCCAGATCAAGCAGTTTGTTAAAAGCTTTCAGGAATTTCCGCCTGTGCAGAAGAGCTTTTCTGCGCAGGTTGGGGAGGTCAGCACCCTGATCAATTCACTTGCTGGTCAGCAACGGTAGCAGCATGTAGGTTGATAACGCACTAAAGGCGTAATTTCTGCCCCGTCACTGTACGCGATTGCCAATGAATCTGGCGTTGCCGACAGTGCGGGGCAAACTTCTTTAAGCACACGGTAAATATCGAAGGTCGGCATGAATAAGCAGGGATGGAGTTTTTCGGTTCTCGCGGCGGTCATTGCACTGTCTGCCTGCAGTGGAGAGAAGCACGACAAGGCCACGACTGAAGTCGAAATTACAAAAGAAACGACACGGGCGGAAGGGAAGCCTCAGGTGGATTCTGAGGTCCCGCCTGACGCCGATAATTCGACGAAAAATGAGCAAATCATTGGTGAAGAGCTTGGCTCTGATACAGCTGAAGCGAGTGCAAATGGCAATGCCAGTTCCAGCTATCCAGTCCAGGCTTATTTCGGCGATACCCATGTACATACAGGCTGGTCTGCGGATGCCGGGATGGATGGTGCCATTCTCACCCCGGAAGATGCCTACCGTTTTGCGCTTGGTGAGGAAGTAAAGTCGAATAGCGGACTTAAGGCCAAGCTAAGCCGCCCCTACGACTGGTTCATGATCACCGACCACTCCGACGGTATGGGGGTCATTAACGAGTTGGTGGCGGGTAACCCGGAAATGATGGCGAACCCGACACTCAAGAGTTGGAATGAAGCCCTGAACTCCGGTGATGAAAAAAGGGCCGCGGCAGCCAAAAGCGAATTGATCGTGATGCAGTCCGAAGGCAAATTGCCCAAGGAAGTCATGGATCCCAAGTGGATGAAGTCCGCCTGGGAAAAGACCGTGGATGCCGCGGACAAGTTCTACAAGCCAGGAGAATTCTCCACTTTTATCGCCTATGAATGGACAGTGAACGCGGACGGCGGCGACAACCTGCATCGCAATGTGATCTTCCGCGATGATGGCAGCAAGACCCGCAGCCTGTTACCGCTCACCACTTTCCAAACTCAGGACCCCGAGAAACTCTGGGCGTGGATGAAAGCCTACGAAGACAAAACCGGCGGTCGTGTACTGGCGATTCCACACAACGGCAATATGTCCAACGGCCGGATGTTTGAAGAGAAGCGCTTTGATGGATCTCCCATGACCAAGGAGTGGGCGGAAATGCGCGCGCGTTACGAGCCACTCTATGAAGTCACCCAGATCAAGGGCCAGAGTGAATCCCACCCGAGCCTGTCGCCCGAAGATGAGTTTGCCAATTGGGATCTGTGGGATCGCGGCAACCTGATTCTGAAGCCGAAGCCGCCGGGTTCCTTCCCGTACGAATACTGGCGCCCCGCGCTCAAGGCCGGGTTGCGTCTCGAGGCCGAACTGGGTACCAACCCATTCCAATACGGCGCTAATGCCGGCACCGATACACACACTGGGTTATCTACCGCGGACGACGATAACTTCTTCGGAAAATTCAAAACCCTGGAACCCAGCAACAAGACCCGCTGGGATTTCCCGTTGTTGAGTGGCCCCACAGATACCTATATGGGTTGGGAAATGGCTGCCTCGGGCATTACCGGTGTCTGGGCCGCGGAAAATACCCGTGAAGCCATCTGGGACGCCATGATGCGCAAAGAGACCTTTGCCACCACCGGCCCGCGCATGACGGTGCGTTTCTTTGGTGGGTTTGATTTCGACGAGTCGGACGCGGAAAGGGATCTCGTTGCCGCGGGTTATGGGAAAGGTGTTCCCATGGGAGCCAAATTAAGCGGCGGTACAGAAGGGCAGAAGCTCAAGTTTCTGGTGGCGGCGATGAAAGACCCGGAGGGGGCGAATCTCGACCGGGTGCAGATCATCAAGGGCTGGGTAGATGGAGACGGCGAGGCCCACGAAAAGATATTCAACGTCAAATGGTCCGGTGATCGAACGGTAGATGCGAAGGGTAAGCTCCCGCCCGTGGGCGACACGGTGAATCTGGAAACAGCGGAGTACGGCAACGACATAGGTGATTCACAGCTGATCGGCTATTTCGAGGACGAGGAATTTAACCCCGAATACAAAGCAGTGTACTACGTGCGTGTACTGCAAATTCCCACTCCGCGCTGGACCCTGTACGACAAGGTTAGGAACGGGATCGAAATGGACAAGAAGGTGCCCATGGTCCAGCAGGAACGCGCCTTTTCCAGCCCGATTTGGTACAGCCCCTGAATTCAATATGTAGTGAATAGCTCACCCTAAAAATCTCTCTAGACGAGGATGCCCCATGCGATACCCTCTCTGTTTACTAATGGCGACTCTGCTTACCGCCTGTGGCGGTAAATCTGAACCCAAAAAAGTGGAAACGGAAGAGGCAATCGGGCTGAACGCTACGGTAGAGGTCGAGGAGCCCGAATCCGCTGAGTCGGCCAACACGCCGATACCGGCAGATACCACCACAACAGGGGCAGAGAGCAGCAGTGAAGTTCCCACTAATCCACTGCGCGATGCTTACTTCGGCGAGCTACATATCCACACTGCCTACTCGCTGGACGCCTACATATTCGGCAATGCACTGAATGACCCGTTTTCCGCCTATCGGTTTGCCAAGGGTGAGACGGTGAAGTTGCCCACTGGTATGGAGAAAACCATCATTGCGCCGCTGGATTTCGTTGCCGTCACTGACCACGCGGAAGCGCTGGGTGAATATGAAATCTGCACCAATCCAGACATGAAGGGTTACGACACCGCAGTCTGTAAAGGTATTCGTGCCAATGAAATGAAAATTTTCCAGGAAGTTTTCGCCGGGGTTTCAAAAGTCCCGGCAAAGCGCCTCGTGGAAATCTGCGGTGACGACGGGAAGACCTGTAGGGACGCGGTGTCCAATCCCTGGTCTCGTATCCAGCAGGCCGCGGCTGAAAATTATGAGCCCGGGAAATTTACCTCATTGGTTGCGTTTGAATACTCGGCCGGGGCACCAGAAGGCGCTGGCGGCATGATGCATCGCAACGTCATCTTCCGTAGCGATAAAGTGCCAGAAACGGTGTTTTCTGCATTTGAAGGCAAACCGGAGGACCTGTTGCGGTGGCTTGACACCAACTGCACCGGAGATTGCCAGGTTCTCACCATTCCCCATAACCCGAATTTTTATTGGGGCCGACTGTACTGGGGAAAGAATACCGATGGTACGGAGTGGACCCAGGATATTGTCGAGCTGCGTGAGCGCATGGATCGGCTGGCCGAAGTCATGCAAGTCAAGGGTAATTCCGAGTGCCAGACTGGCATTATGACGTCGGACGAGGCCTGCAACTTTGAAATGGTGTTCCAGAAGTGCACCGGGGACAACTCGGTGAGCTGTACGAATGAGTATGGGCTTGTGCGCAATGGCCTCAAGTTTGGTCTGCGCCACCAGAAGGAGTTGGGTGTAAACCCGTTCAAGCAAGGGATTATCGGTTCAACGGACAACCATAATGGCACGCCCAGCGACACCACAGAGAGCGACTTTGAGGGTCACTACGCCAACAATGATGCCACCCCGGAAGTGCGCCTCGGATTGGAGCTGAACCCGACGGCCCAGGCCATGGGTTTGAGCGCCGAGGATGACCCCACCAAGCGCTACAACCCCGGCGGTATTGCCGGGGTCTGGGCCGAGAGCAATACCCGTGAAGGCATCTGGGATGCGCTGCATCGCAAGGAGACGTTTGGTACCAGCGGTACCCGCACCAAGATTCGCCTGTTTGCCGGCTACAACTTCCCCGCTGACCTGTACACGAAAAATAACTGGGTAGAAGTGGGTTACCAGAGCGGCGTGCCCCAGGGTGGCGATCTCAGTGCGGCGCCAGAAGGCAAAGCCCCAACCCTAATGGTGTGGGCGCAGCGCGATCCGAATAGCGCACCACTGGCACGTCTGCAGATTATCAAAGGCTGGCGCACCGCCGACGATAAGCTGGAAGAAATGACCTACGACGTGGCCTGCTCCGATGGCGCTGAGCCCGATACCAAAACCCACCAGTGCCCGGACAACGGTGCCACCGTCAATCTTGAGGACTGCTCCATCAGTACCGACAAGGGCGACGCGCAACTGGCGGCTACCTGGACCGACCCGGACTTTGACCCCGCCGAACACGCCTTTTACTACGCCCGTGTACTGGAAAACCCGGTATGCCGCTGGAGTATGTATGACGCAAAAAATGCGAACGTCGAGTACCCCAAGGAATTGCAAAAAACCATTCGTGAGCGCGCCTGGTCTTCACCTATCTGGTATACGCCGTAAATCGGAATTGATGTTGGAATAGGAGTTGTAAATGGAAATGGATTCCATGACAAAGTTGTTGGGCGTCGCGGCATCGACATTGGTGTTGTCTCTGGCGATTGGCGGTTGCTCCCGGGAGGCTGAACGATCAGCATCAAAATCTGAGTCACCAGTAGTCGAAGTCATTGAAGAAGCGGAGCAGGTTTCCGTTGCAGAAAACAACGTAGCCGCGACTAATAACGGGGCGGAAACTGATGCGGGGTCCTGGCCAGACCGCAAAAACCTGCCCAACGAGCTTTCACCGTTTGATGGCAAGGTCGGCAAAACCTACAAGGAATCCGAATCCAGCTGGCAAAAGGTGCCCACCGCGCCGGAAGGCGCGCCCAATGTCATCGTCATTCTGCTGGACGACGTCGGCTTCGGTCAGACTTCGACTTTCGGTGGCCTGATCCCGACGCCCAACCTGGATGAGCTGGCGGCACAGGGGCTGCGCTACAACCGCTTCCACACCACGGCCATCTGCGGGCCATCCCGCGCCGCGCTGCTGACCGGACGCAACCATCACCAGTCTGGCAGTGGGTTCCTGATGGAGTGGGCGACAGGCTTTCCCAGCTACTCCTCCTACATTCCCAAAAGCACCGCCACCATTGCTGAAATCCTGAAAGACAACGGCTACAGCACCTGGTGGTATGGCAAAAACCACAACACCCCGGACTGGGAAGCTACGGTATCCGGTCCTTTCGATCGCTGGCCCACAGGCCTGGGCTTTGATTACTTCTACGGATTCAATGCCGGGGAAACCCACCAGTATTATCCGGTGCTGTTTGAGAACACGGTACCGGTAGAACCGGACAAGTCCCCGGAAGAGGGCTACCACTTCATGACGGATATGACCGATAAGGCCATCGCCCGAATGAAGTTCGCCAAATCCGTGGCTCCCGAGAAGCCGTTCTTCATGTACTTCGCCCCGGGGGCCATGCACGCGCCGCATCACGTTACCGCCGAGTGGCGTGAGAAGTTCAAGGGCAAGTTTGATATGGGCTGGGACAAATATCGCGAAGAGGTATTCAAGCGCCAGAAGGACATGGGCATAGTACCGGCGGATACCAAGCTGACGGAGCGGCCAGAGTGGGTGCCCGCGTGGGATAGCCTTAGTGACGATCAGAAAAAAGCCTACAACGCGCTGTTTGAAAATTTTGCCGGCTACTTTGCCTTTACCGACCACGAGGTCGGGCGGCTTATTGACGCAGTGGATGAGTTGCCCGATGCCGACAATACGCTGGTGATCTACATCGTTGGCGACAATGGCGCATCCGCGGAGGGTGGGCCCGATGGGACAATGAATGAGATAAAAAACCTGAACGGCTTGCCGACGACACTGGATGAAATTCTGGAAAATCTCGACAAGCTGGGCGGGCCAGAATCGGAACCCCATTACCCGGTCGGCTGGGCCTGGGCAGGCAACACGCCGTTCCAGTGGGTCAAACAGGTTGCCTCCCACCTTGGCGGTACCCGTAACCCGATGGTGATCCGCTGGCCCGCCAAGATCAAGCACGATGACCAGCCCCGGGACGCCTTCCTGCATCTGGTGGATGTGGTGCCCACTATTCTGGAAGCTGCCAATGTGCCCATGCCGGATACGGTCAATGGTATTGAGCAGAAGCCGCTGGTGGGCAAGTCGTTCCTCGCCAGTTTCAGCGACCCGCAGTTTAGCGGGCGCGACGAGCAATACTTTGAGGTATTCAGTAACCGTTCTATGTATGCCGATGGATGGAAGGCGAATGCGCAGCATACGCTGCCGTGGCGCCAGGACCTGGCGCCGGGCAATTGGGAGAAAGACGAGTGGGAGCTCTACAACCTCGAAGAGGATTTCTCCGAGGCCAATAACCTTGCCTCGGAAAATCCCGACAAGCTTGCAGAACTGAAGCAAAAATTTGATCAGGCTGCACAGGACAACGAGGTGTATCCCATGGACGACCGCGGCGCGGGCCGGCTGGGTATGCCCAAGCCGCCGGTACCGGGGGCTATTCACGGTTCCAAAATCTACACCTATTACCCGGGGGCGGTGCGTATTCCCGAAGTGGCCGGCCCTTCCATGAAGAACGCTTCCTGGACCCTGACCGCGAATGTGAAAGCCGACGGTGCCAAGACCGAAGGCGTGATCCTGGCCGTAGGTGGTGTGGCCGCCGGGCTGGTACTGTATCTGGATGGAGGGGTGCCTTTATTTGATTACAACTTCTTTGAAAAACACACCACTTTGAAAGGCTCCAAAGCCGTCTCCGGTGATGCGACGATAGAAGTGGACTTCGACTATCAGGGCGATAAGCCCGGCGGTGCGGCGAAGCTGGCTCTCAAGGTCAATGGTGAAACGGTAGCCACAGGAGAGGTGCCAGAGACCGTTGCCGGACGTTTTGGTATCGATACCTTTGGCATCGGCGAAGACACCGGGCAACCGGTGACCCATGAATACGCGCCTCCAAACGCATTTACTGGCGAAATCGAAAAGGTCGTTGTGGAGATGAAATAATACGACTCAAGGCATCCTGGACAGGATTGAATGATTCGGATATGTAGTTTCAAAAGGCCCCGCATTGCGGGGCCCGATCGAATTCGGAGGGGCTTACGCTGGATGGTATACTTTTAGGCTCTTTTTTCTTTTAAGCGTTCTGCACCATCGAACTCCGGAGTCAGGGTTTCTTTATCGATGAAGGAATCAAGAGATGGCATCTTATCGACGCCCACTTCATAGCGGCTTTGTTTTAGTTTTTCCTTGATTTCATTCGTCTTCAATTCCCGCTCAACTTCTACGGTGAACTGCCGAACCTGCCTTTTCACCTGTCCGATCATCCTACCGGTTTTGATTGCAGCTCGGGGTAAACGCTCCGGACCCAATACCATCAGTGCGATGATGGCAACAAGCAACATTTCGAAGAAACCAATATCAAACATTAGGATTTTTCCTGAAATTTTGCATCAGTGAAATAAGTCTGACTGATGGTCGGCGTTCCTATCGGTCTTACTTGCTGGTGGGACAGCCACGCCGCTGTCTTCATCACTCATGGACTTCTTGAAGCCTTTTATGGCGCCGCCCAGGTCCGAGCCGATTGTGCCGAGTCGCTTTGAGCCAAACAACATAATGGCAATGGCCAAAACAATAAGAAGTTGCCAAACGCTGATTCCTGCCATGTTATCTTCCTGTCGTAATTGTTTCTGCATGGTGGTCACAAACGATCAGGCGCCCAAGGAATACGATATTCTCAAGGGCGCTGACATTATTTGCTATGCGTGTCTTATTAGATCGCGATGCCAATATCGTTGCGGACGATATTGTCCATGGCTCGCTCAGCGACGGCTGCAATGGTCATGGAAGGGTTACATGCGCCGGTATTCCCGGGAATCAAAGCACCGTCCAATACATAGAGCCCGGTGTGATTGTGTACGCGACCATCCAGATCACACACGGTTTCCATGCATGCGCCACCAAGCGGGTGCCAGGTGCTGGGAAGAATGGAATGGGTATCTCCAAGTACTGCGCCGGCGCCGGCAATCTTGAACATCTGGGCCATGATCTTGCTGTGAATCTTCGCGTCGCCTTCTTTTTTCCAGTCCAGTGTGAACTCGCCGGTTTCCGCGTCGTAGCTCCAGGTTCCGCGCTGATCACTGACTCCAAAGCCCACCATTACCGTGGTTTTCAGGTCCGTTCCCAATGGCGGCAGAGATGCCTGGATAATCGTGCTGGCCCAGTTCGGGTTGTCCCAGTCTTTGCTGCCGTAAATAACGGGGCCACCCTGGATCTCGTTGCCAAAACCGTTGATCGGTCGGGTCCAGGTAACGATTCGGTCAGCGTTAGTTCCCCATCCCTCACCCAGTGCCGAGGGCAGGTTCGGGATGGTTTGCTCGGCATCCGCTTTCAACAGCAGCTTGGTGGTGTTGACACTTCCTGCAGCCATCACCAGCGCGGTGGTAGTGATGATTTTCTTTTCCAGCAGGGTTCCAGCTTCGTCGGTGATATTGACGTAGACTTTCCATTTGCCGTCTGCGTCTTTGGCGACGCTGGTCACATTATGCAGGGTTCTCACCTCAACCAGGCCGGTTGCTTCTGCTTGTGCGATGTAGGTGACATCCACGGAATGCTTGCCGCCGTTGTTAACCCCTAGCGCGGCGTCGCCATTGGTGTATGCGGGCTCCATCTCGCCATTCAGTTCGCGCAGCGCAAAATCCCAATCAATCGGCATGGGTATTTTTTCTACGTCATAACCGGCCTTTTCCACACGCTTGGCAAAAATTCTGGCTACTTCGTAGTTGGGGCTGTCGATCAACTCGTCTGGAGCGGTTTCCAGCTTGAGCATTTCAGCAACACGAGGGTAGTACACTTGATCCATCGTGTCGTAATCGAGAGCTTCCGGGAGCACCTGATTAAAAACTTCTTTTGATGGCTGCAAAGTCATGCCCTGATAAACCAGCGAGCCACCGCCGACACCGGCCGCACACATAACGGTCATGTTTTCATTGAATACCGGTTCGATTAACCCGGCAAATTTGATATCAGTATCCAACGGCAGGCCCAGCAGCCCGGGGGCTTCACTGATATCGAGATTTTCTGGTGCATTTTCTCCGAGGCTGTCCAGAGTCTCGTACCAGATCGCACGTTCATCTGGCGAGCTTGCGCGCGGGAAAGTGTCTGCATTGGGACCGGTAGGCCAGCGGATCCCGCGCTCCAGTACCACCGATTCAATGCCGGCCTCGGCAAACCGCAAGGCCGCAATACCGCCTCCGAATCCCGATCCGATAATTGTTACTCTCTGGATTTCTTCCGTTGTGGGTACAGTATTCGTTTCTGTGGTTTCGTTCACGGAGTCAGCTGCACGAGCAATGCTTACGCCGCCCAACATGCCGACGGCAGTTGCACCTGCGGCGCCCCCCAAGATCAATCGACGTTTTTTATCAATCATATTGATTCCTACTATTTTTAATGTGCACGCTCATGGTGCGCTAAGAGATGGACTTTAAAGACTCGCTCTGCATCGCCAAGTTCCGAACAGCGGAAATTATTTTTTTGTGTGCGGTATTTGTTGGTTCGGAAATTATCAGTGAGAAAAATGGCGCTCAATAAAATTTATTGGGGATGTCGAATAACTGTGAGGTTTATCGCTAGTGAGTGGGAACGGGTTCAAATATAAATCTGTGACTTTAAGGTCAATTTGGGTGATGCGTTTTCGCTTTTGGGATTTTTAAATTTTTGTTACGTGCAGTTTTTCGGTGGGCGTTCAGTTAATAGAAAATAAATTGCTTATATTTGACTTTTTAGTCGGTAGGAATGCTCATTGTTGGCATAAACGGATTGGCAATTTTTATGAGAAAGGGAAGCGAATTTTAAATCCAGGTTGAATGTAATCAGAGCGAGGTAACCATAACGGTGCAGGGAGGTAAATTCAGGTTAAATTGGGTCATGGATAAGAGATTAAAAAAGGCCCCAAACGTTGGAGCCTTTATTTATGGCGTTGGTCAGCGCACCCTGTTAATGGGTGACACCTTCTGTACCCCTTTTTAACTGCTCCTCAATTTTTTGCAGGTTAAACGAGCCTGGCGTCTGACTTGGGGGATATTCCTGCATGCTTTTAAGGAACTGCCCGGCCATCTGCTGCAGGGGAACCAGAACAAAAGCGCGGTCGATCAGCCAGTTATAGTAGCCATTAGCGTTGTGTTGCGCGCGCTCCATGGGGTCCCGGCGCAGGTTGAAAATCAGCGGCACCCGCAGCTCGGTAAAGGGTTCCATCCACACGCCAAAGGCCTTGCCGCGGTTTTCCAGGAAGACCGCTTTCCAGGCGTCATAGCGCATGGCAACAATATGACCATCATCATTGACGTAGATAAACTGCTTGCGCGGTGCTTCCTCGGTTTTGCCGGTGAAGTAGTCCAGCATATTCGTGCCGTCGATATAGTTGCGGTACTTGCGGCCGTTCAGGTTTACGCCTTTCAGTAACTGCTCCTTGATATTGGTGTTACCGGCCACTGCGGCAAAGGTTGGCAGCCAGTCTTCATGACCCACGATACCGTTCAGGGTTTTACCCGCAGGAAACTTGCCCGGCCAGCGAACGAAGGCTGGTACGCGGTAAGCGCCTTCCCAGTTGGAGTTTTTCTCGCTGCGGAAAATGGTAGTACCCGCATCCGGCCAGGTATTGAAGTGGGGGCCATTATCGGTGGAGTAGAAGACAATGGTGTTGTCGGCGATCTTAAGTTGATCGAGCAAATCCAGTAGCTTCCCTACATGCTGGTCATGTTCGACCATGCCATCCGCGTACTCGTTACTTTGAGGGCCGGCCAGGTTTTTGTGGCTTTCCTTTACATAGGTTGGGAAGTGCATACGGGTTGCATTCCACCACACGAAGAAGGGCTTGCCGGCGTTCACCTGCTGTTTGATAAAGTCCATGGCCGCCGCGAGGGTTTCCTCATCGACGGTCTCCATTCGCTTCATGGTGAGCGGGCCGGTGTCCTCGATCTTGCCATCAGCGGTGGATTTGATTACACCGCGCGGTCCGAACTTCTTGCGGAATTCCGGGCTTTTCGGGTAGTCGCGGTTTTCCGGTTCCTGTTCCGCATTCAGGTGATAGAGGTTGCCGAAGAACACATCAAAGCCGTGATTGGTGGGCAGGTGTTCATCGCGGTCACCAAAGTGGTTCTTGCCGAACTGGCCGGTGGCATAGCCCTGGCTTTTCATTACGGTTGCGATGGTGACGTCTGTTTCCTGCCATCCCTCTTTCGCGCCGGGTAGGCCAACTTTCGTCATGCCGGTGCGTATGGGTACGTTGCCCCCCACAAATGCGGCTCGTCCGGCGGTGCAGGATTGCTGGCCGTAGTAATCGGTGAACGACAAGCCTTCTTTGGCAATGCGGTCGATATTCGGTGTCTTGTAGCCCATCATGCCCCGGCTATTGAAGCTGATATTCCATACACCGATGTCATCGCCCCAGATCACCAGGATGTTGGGTTTGTCCTGTGCCTGGGCGGCACTATTGGCAAGGCACATCAGAGCAATGGAGGTGGCCGCGAGCGGAACCCGCAGCATTCGTTTGAGCCATTTCGTCTGTTTAAAATAGGAGCGAACCATTTTTTCCTCCCGGAGGAATACATCAACAGGTTTTCAGTGACAGGGTTACTGCTTGCTTGGAGGGAAGACCGTTTTCCAGTCTTTTTGCATATCGATGACGGTCCAGCCTTTTTTGCCTGCGTCGTCGAGCCCTTTGTTTAGTTGGCCGATGTGAGAGTCGCGGTCGTAAGCCCATTCCCGTTTGCCATCGGTATGGTGCAGGATGATGCCAAAGCGTGGACCATCACCGGCGGTGGCCCATTCGAGCATCTGGTAATCGCCATCGGAATTGCCGGCAACAAATATGGGGCGCTGGCCTATGTACTGGTGAATACCGACGGGCTTGCCTTCCTTGTCATCCACCAGGTTGATTTCCGGCTGCTTGACGATCACCGGCTTGCCGTCGCGCACTTCGTATTTGGCCCTGAGGCTGGTACCCACCACCTGGTCCGGGGGAATGCCGTACGCCTGCTCAGCGAATACGCGGATAAAATCCGCCCCTCCACCGGAGACGATAAACGTCTTGAAACCGTTTGCGCGCAGGTAGTCCAGCAGCTCGAGCATGGGCTGGTAGATCATTTCAGTATATGGACGTTTGGTTTTCGGGTGACGTGCGGTCTTGAGCCAGTCGGCTGCGTTAGCGCGGAACTCTTCTGCGGTCATATTGGCGTGGGTGGCGGCGATGACCTTCATCAGGCCTGCCTCGCCACTCGCGAGCACCTTTTTGGTATCGCCCTTGAGAATGGAGGCAAAGGGCTCCTCGGTTTTCCACTCCGGATGCTTGGGAGCCATTTTCCTGACCTGATCTCGGCCATAGATGAACTGGAAATACAGCGGTTGTTCCGACCACAGAGTGCCATCGTTGTCGAAGGCGGCGATGCGCTGGTTTTCCGGTACGAAGTCCGCGGATCCTTTTTTCGTGACTTTCTCCACGAACCCTGTGATCGCGTCTTTGGTGGGGCCATCGTTCCAGGAGGGCAGTGGGTCTGCGGCCTGAGCCAGACTGGTAGCCGCCAGGCAGATGAAAAGCAGGCTCACAGCGAGCCACGATTGAATCCGGTAGCGCATGTGCATGAAGGTTCCTCTAAACCGCTTGAGGATTTGGCGGATAGAACGCCGTCTCCATTTACCTTAGACGGAATTTCCCACTCGCGTGTGTAAAGGCGGGGATAGGCCGGAAAAAGCGATGACGCGATGGTTTCGTTACGGATTCAGCGGCGGAAGGGGAAACGCTTTTTGCTGGGCGGTGGATGGTTGTAATGTTTCGATGGCCTGTGCCAGCTGCTGCCAGGCCGAGTCAGTAGAACAGCCCGTATTGGCGCCGGTGGAAGTAGCGCCGTATTGCGATGCGCCCAGCACCAGAAGTGCGGGCTGCAGGGCATTCGCGGCCGAGGGGCGGTAGACCTTGAATCCGGCGAGCGCCAGCAGCAACGACTGGTAATCCCGTTCAGCGCAGGCTTTTTGCAAGTTCTGCCAGGCGATTTTCCCGGAACGGTTCGCCTGTAATTCCCGCTGCTGTTTTAGCGTGTGGAATTTTGGCACAGCCCATTGCCACACCAGCCACAACAAGGCAATCGCGGCGATGAGCATGAGAAGTTTTTCCCACAGACTGGTGCCGGCCAAGGGCCCGGGGCCACGGGCGTGCACTTCGACGGCATCGACGCTGCTGGTCTTGATGGTGCCATCGTCCAGGTCGTACCAGCGCAGCGTCACCGCGGGCAGCGTGCCACGCACGCCGCTTTCTGCAACGTAGGTAACACGCTCCGTGCGGGTGCCGGTGGTGGCATCGGTGCGCGGATCAGTTTTGTCTTCGGCTTTATGGGTATCGGGATAGGCCGCCAGGCCGTCCGGACTGCGGCTGTTCAGCAGTTGGGGAATAAACATCACCGTCGAGCCATCGATGGTGGCGGTGACGGTACGGGAGAAGGCATCGCCTGCGCGTAGCTTTTCTGGCTCTCCTTCAATTTCCTGGGTAAGCGTGAGGTCACGGGCGGCGATAAACGGATTCAATCCTTCAGCGCCCTGCGGTGCGCTCACCGTGATTGGCGGCGGGGCGAGTTCGAGCGTCGTTTGCAGATCTTCACCGCCATCGGGGTTTTTGTAGGCGAGTTTGATCTGCGCCGCGGGTAGGTGATAGGTGCCTGGTGCCAGCGGTATGATCAGGTATTCGCGGGTGACCCCGGACCAGGTGGTGCCGTCAATGACCTGGCTCACTGCCTGTGACGAGCGCGACGGCAGAGTAACGGACAGGTTGGGCTGGTCGAATTCCGGAAAATCCGCCGGCTGGGTCATCCAGGTGGGCACCAGTATGGTGACGAACAGGGAAATGGACTGGCCCGGAACCGCTTCGGTGTCAGACAATTTCGAGTCGATCCGCGGCGCTTCCGCGGCGATCACAGCGACGCTGCCAAACAGCCAGAAGGCGAGGGAGACCATCCAGGGCTTCACGGGTTGTCCTCCTCAGAGCTCGGTTGTTCGGTATTGGTGTCCCTGCGCGGCTCGGTACTGGGCTGGGTACTGTCGCCTCCGCTGGCCTCGGCAGCAAAGCGTTGCTTGAGGTATTCACTGGTGTCGGTGTCGAGGGTGGACATCCACTGGTCTGCGCTGACCGGTTTGTCTTTTTGCGTTTTTTCTTGCTCTTGTTGCTGTTGCTCCGGTTGTTCAAAGTCGGATTCTTCGGCTTCTTCATCCGACTGCGTCAGTTCTTCGTCCTCCTCGCCGCGGGTAGATTCCATATAGGCGAGAATTTTCTGGGCCAGCGCCAGGTTTTTTTGTGCGCCGGGGAATTCCGGATCCAGTTGCAGTACATGCTGGAAGGCTGCAATGGCTTGTTCGTACTGCCCGGTTTTGGCGAGTGCCATACCGCGAGTGAACACCGCTTCCGGCGTATCCAGTTTGGCCAGGGCTAAAACCGCGTCTTCAAACTGCCCGGCTTCATAGAGGGCGTAGCCCTTTCTGTATGGGTCCTCAAAATGGCTGGCGGCGCGGCGGTAGTCCTTACGGAAACTGAACCACTGTCCCTGCTGGTCCGGGGTGAGTAACAGGCCCAGCAGCCCGCCACCGCCGGACGATGCCTGGTTCTGTCCGCTCGGGTGCGCCACCACGCGGTCAGAGGAAAATTGCAGCAACAGCAGAGCGAGTATCAGGCTGGTGCTGACAGATGCCGCCTTGCGTGACCTGTCTCTTCTGGATCCACCTTTCCTGGACATTGCCCAGCCGCGTCGGAACCACAGTAGTGCCAGCAGTGCCGCTGGCCATGCCAGCCACCAGCCGCGGTCTTCCCATTGCAGGTTTTTGTCAGATGACAGCGCCTGGCGGAAGGCGCTGTCGAAATAGCGGTTGAGTGCGCGCAGGTCGCTCTTGTCGGGCGTCACCCGTTCCACCTTGGCACTGCGTACCTTGGAAACCGCATCGCCTTTCAGATTGCCGGGCGCGACCAGTAGAAAGCCGAGGCCGTTTTGGTTGTCCCGTTGTGACAGGGCGCTGGCGTCGCTGTCGCTCAGCCCGTCGAGTAAAAACAGGATGCCGCCGGGTGTTTTGTCTTTGGCAAGGATCTGCTCGGCGAGTTTCAGCGCACTGGCGGCATTCTCCCCGGACGTTGGCATCACCTCGGGATTGAGGCCTTCCAGATAAGGGCGCAGCAGGTCCGGGTCATCGGTGAGTGGTACCACCCGGTGGGCCGTGCCGGCATAAGCCACCAGCGCGGTAGGCGCGCCATCGCGGGTTTCCAGCAGGTCGAGCACTTTCTGCTTGGCGCGGGCGAGGCGTTCGGGGGGGACGTCTTTCTCGAGCATGCTGTCAGTGACTTTCAGCACCACCACGAGCGGTGTGGTTTTCGCCATCAGCGGGTCGGGGAGGCGCGTCCAGCTGGGGCCGGCGGTGCCGAGGGTCAGCAACGCGAGCAGCAGGGCAATCAGGTCCACCGGTTTGAAATGGCGCTTGGTACGATCACCAACCGCCAGCGCCCTGGCCAGGTGCGGGGCGATCTGTTCACTGGCCTCGGCAGCACTGCGCCGGTCGCGGCGCAGTGCCCACCACAACAGCAGAATCAGCGGCAGCAACAGTAGCCACGCCGGACGCAGGAAATGAAATGCGGAAAGGCCCGTGAACAGGTCGCTCATGACACCGTCCTGCGCTGTCCAGAAGTGCGCCAGCCCGCATTTGGCAGCAGGCGGCTGGCCAGCCCGAGCAGGCTCAGCAACAGGGCAATACCCATGGGCCAGTGGGCCAGGGAGTGGTGGGGGCGGTAGGTTTCACTGTCCACCATTTTCGGCGCCAGCTTGTCGATCTGGCTGTAGACCGCAGCGAGGGCTTTTTCGTCGTTGGCAAAATAGAATTGGCCACCGGTGCGTTTGGCGATGGCCTTGAGGGTATCCACATCCACCCGGTTTTCTTTTTCTTCGCTGTTGGGATCGCCCACGCCAATGGTGAGAATTTTGACCTTGCGCTGGGCGGCAATGGCGGCGGCATTCACCGGGCTCATGGTGCTGGCGGTATCGCTGCCGTCGCTCAGCAGGATCAACAGGCGCTGTTCCACTTCGCTGCTCTCAAACTGGCGGATGGCGAGACCGATAGCGTCGCCCAGTGCGGTGTGCGGGCCGGCCATGCTCACATCGGTTTCCTGCAGCAATTCCAGTACGGTATCCAGGTCGGTGGTGAGCGGAGCCTGCACAAAGGCCTTGGTGCCGAACACAATCAGTGCTACACGCTCGCCTTCGCGCCCTTCCAGAAATGGTTTCAATACCTGTTTCACGCCGTCCAGGCGCTGCAACCTTTTGCCGTCATCGCCGATAAAGTCTTCCTGCTCCATGGACCCGGAAATATCCACGGCGACGATCAGGTCCCGCGCCGGTTTCTGCAGGCTCACCGCATCTCCCTCGTATTCGGGGCGCGCCAGTGCGGTGACGATCAGTGCCCAGATCAAGGCGCCCAGCAACCACTGCCAGCGGCTGCGGTCGAGCACCACTGCACCGAAACCCGGTTGAATGCCGATGGCCTGCACCAGCTGGCGAAAAAACGGCACGCGCAGCGCGCGCACCCGCTCGCGGTGGGCCGGGGCGAATTTCCACACCAGAAACGGCAGTGGTAATAACAGGAAAGCCCAGGGTGCGGCAAAGGTAATCATGGGGAAGCCTCCATAGCCCTGTTCGACAGGTAGGAAGCGAGCAGTGTCGGGCGCGTCACTTTGTGTCGGCGAATCCAGTCCCGTGCGGCCTCGGCCAGTGCGCGGGATTGTGTCGGTACCGTTCTGGCGTATGGACTTTGCAGCAGGGTGCGGCCGACTTCGCCGGCGAACGCATCGCCGGGGTAATGCTGATTGAGAAATGCGAGCCACTCGTCTCCGGTCAGTGCCGCGACCTGCGTGCGGGGGTAGGCGCCCAGCGCCGTGCGCCGCAGTATCTCGGCGACTTGCGCGGGATCGTCCCCAGTTTGCTGCAGCTCGGCGAGGGCCGCACGGCGATAGGCATTGGCGCGATAGATTTGTAGTTGTCGCCAGATAAAAAACAGCAACAGCAGAAGTAGCAGCGCGCCGAGTCCTTTTGCGAAAGGGGTTACCGGCCACATGGATATGGCCGGTGGCTCCGGCGGCGGCACCAGCTGCGCGATCATGTCCGGCAGGGTTTCTTCGCCCGCAGGTGCGTCGGGAGGCGTTTTATTGCCCGTGACTGGTTTGGCCGGGGTGTCCTGCATGGTTGCTCAGTCCTTTCCCGGTGGCTCGGCGATTCGCGCGGAGCGGGGCATCAATCCCAGCAGCCGTTGTAATTGCGGCAGGGTATCTTCGCCGGTGGACAGTTGCGCTATTGGTATACCGTAGCGCAGGTGCCAGTCGTGGATGATCTGGCGGCGCTGGCGGTTGAACTGCGCCATGGCTTCCTGGGTGTCGGTGCTGCGGGTATCGAGCGTGGCCTGCAGATCGCCGTCGGAAATCGCGCTTACCAGCGACCGCGGCACTGTTTCCGCACTGGGGTCGACCACCGGCACCAGAATCACATCGTTGTGGCGGGCGATGCCGCTCAGCAGCCGCTCGGTGGCCGGGCCCACCACATCGAAATCACTGATCAGCAACACCAGGTGATCGCGGCGCGCGATATTTGCCACGGCCTGCAATACCTGGTCGAGGGACGTGGGTTCGGCCACAGGGGCATCGGCATTTAATGCCTGATTGGCTCCGGCCAGTTCGGTGAGAAAACGGGTGAGAGCGCGGCGGTTGCGCTGAGGGCGCTGGCGCAGCAACTGGGTATCAGTGACGACGATGCCTCCTACGCGGTCGTCCTGTTCGAGAATGGCAAAAGCCGCCAGTGCGGCCGCTTCTGCGGCGGTGACGGATTTCATCGCGTGGCGGGTGCCGTAGAACATGGACATGCGCTGGTCCACCACGATCAGCGCGGGACGGTCGCGCTCTTCGGTATACACGCGCACATGGGGTTCGCCGGTGCGCGCGGTTACCTTCCAGTCGATGGTGCGCACATCGTCCGACGGCCAGTACTCGCGCAATTCCTCGAAGTTAAGGCCGCGCCCGCGCAGCGAAGACGCGTGTCGGCCGCTCAGCACACTGCGTGCTTTCTGCCGTGGCAACAACTGCAGTTGGCGCGCGCTGGCTTCGAGGGATTGGAGGTGGGCGAGATCCACGTGGATACGCGGATCCTGCTCCGTGCGTTGCGCCTGTTTGGGCAGGGCATTGCCGCGGGCGCGATTGCGGAAGCGGTCGTAGAGTCTGAACATGGCCGGGGCTCAGGTTAAGGCTCAGGGAAGAGCGACGTTGCGCAGCAGTTCGTCGATGGCGCCATTGGCGCTGATCCCTTCGCCCTGGGCCTCAAAAGTGAGTCCGAGCCGGTGGCGCAAAACATCGTGGGCAATGGCCTGAATATCCTGCGGGTCCACATAATCCCGCCCCTCCAGCCAGGCGTTGGTGCGGCTGCATTTATCCAGCGCAATGGAGCCGCGGGGGCTGACGCCGATATCGATCCAGCGGCCGAGGCTGTCGGAGATTTCTCCCGGCCGCCGGGTGGCATCCACAAGGTCTGCCATATAGCGCACCATGGCGTCGGACACATGGATGGTGGCGATTTCCCGGCGCGCGTCGAAGATGGCCTGCTGCGGTATCACATTAGGGCGTTCGACCGTTATGTCCGTCTCGCCAGCACTTTCCGCCGCCAGCACTTCCTCGCCGCGAACCAGATTGATCACGTCCACTTCGTCGGTTACCGGCGGGTAGGTGATCAGTACATGCATCAGGAATCGGTCCATCTGCGCTTCCGGCAGGGGATAAGTACCTTCCTGCTCGATGGGGTTCTGGGTGGCCATCACCATAAACAGTGCTGGCAGTTTATGGGTCTTGCCGGCCACCGTTACCTGCCGCTCTTCCATTGCCTCCAGTAACGCCGATTGCACTTTGGCTGGTGCGCGGTTGATTTCATCCGCTAGCACGAGGTTGGCGAAAATGGGGCCGGGGTGGAAGCGGAATTCTGAACCGGATGCGTCCTTGGAAAGTACATCGGTACCGGTGACATCGGCGGGCAACAGATCCGGGGTGAACTGGATGCGACTGAAATCCGCCTCCAGATTTTTCGCCATGGACTTGATGGCGCGGGTTTTTGCGAGGCCCGGCAGACCCTCTACCAGCAGGTTGCCATTCGCCAGCAGGCCAATGACCAGGCGGCGGATGACATCACGCTGGCCGATAATGGCCTGGCCTATATTGCCCTCCAGCTGCGCAATTTGTTCCCGTGCCGACATGAAAAACCTCGGGAAATTAAATGGATAAGTTCTTTAAACGCTAGCAGAACTATGGCTGAAAACCCGTCGCTGTCGAATTGAACGACTCGTAACACTCGAGTTGCGAGTAACGTCACGACACACCGCTATACTGAAAGACTGTCCGGTTCTCACGGGCCATGTTTGGCCCAGCGAAAATAAATGAATAACGATACCTGGAAGCTTTATGCGCAAACTGTTGTGTATCCTGCTGCTCGCGCTACCGATTCTCGGTTGCGATAAACAGCGTTCAGCCGTCGATAGCCATCCTGGGACCGAAAAAAAGAATCAGGTTACGCCTGCACCTGAGCCGCAAAAAGCATCCGCCAGGATCAGCAGTCCATCCTCTGCATTGGCCAAACGCGAATACGTGGGCTCGGAAACCTGTGCCGGTTGTCACACGGAGGAATTTCAGTCCTGGCAGAATTCCCACCACGATATGGCGATGAAACTGCCGACACCGGAGACGGTGGTGGGTAACTTCGACAATACGGAGTTTGATTATTTCGGCACCGTTTCACGCTTTTCCAAGCGCGGCGACAAGTACATCGTCCGTACCGATGGACCGGATGGAAAACTTCAGGATTTCACGGTTGCCTACACCTTTGGTATCGAGCCGTTGCAGCAGTACCTTATCGAACTGCCTGGCGACAAGCTGCAGGCACTGTCGGTTGCCTGGGATTCCCGCAGTAAGGAAGCGGGCGGCCAGCGCTGGTTCCACCTTTACCCGGAGGAAGAAATCAAACCCGGCGATCCGCTGCACTGGACCGGACTAAACCAGAACTGGAATTTCATGTGCGCCGATTGCCATTCCACCAACTTCCAGAAAAATTACGACCCGAGCGCAAAAACTTTCGCCAGCAAGTGGTCGGAAATCAATGTGGGCTGCGAGGCCTGCCATGGCCCGGCATCACGCCATGTGGACTGGGCCAGTGCATCGGAAGATCAGAAAGCTGGCTACGGTGAAAACCTGGGATTGGAAGTTTCTTACCGGGATCGCCTCAAGGGTGCCTGGCAGATGAATCTGGAAACGGGTATCGCGCAACTGGTGAATAACGGCGGTAATGTTGAAATACAGAAAGAAATCCAGACCTGCGCCCAGTGCCATTCCCGTCGCAGTACAGCCTTCCCCGGTGCCCACCCACAGAGCAAGTTCCTCGACCATTTCAATCCGGCATTACTCACTGACGGCCTCTATCACGCGGATGGCCAGATCAATGACGAAGTCTATGTCTATGGCTCGTTCCTGCAGAGCAAGATGCATGGCGCCGGGGTAACCTGCAGTAACTGCCATAACCCGCATACCACAAAAGTACGTGCCGAGGGCAATGCACTCTGTGCGCAGTGCCACCTGCCGCAGAAGTTCGATACCGCAGAGCACCACTTGCACAAAACCGGTACCGAGGGCGCGCAATGCGTGAGCTGCCATATGCCGGAAAAAAACTATATGCAGGTGGATGCGCGTCGGGACCACAGTTTCCGGGTGCCACGCCCGGATCTGTCGATGTCCATTGGCTCGCCCAACGCCTGCACCGGCTGCCACACGGACCAGCCCGCGAGCTGGGCTGCGCAGGTTCTGGAAGAGAAATTCGGCAAGCCGGAGCCTCATTATGGCGAGGCGCTGTTTGCCGGTCGCTACGGCCTGCCGGATGCGGAAGCCCGACTTCTGAATGTGGTCATGGACGAGGCTCAGCCAGAAATCGTGCGCGCCACGGCGGTGTCACTGCTGCCAAGGTATTTGTCCCAAACCAGCGCGCAGATTTTGCAGGTAATCGCCCAGGGCGACGATGCGCTTTTACATCTGGGACTGGCGCAGGCACTGGAAAATATACCCGAGCGGATCCGCCCGGCGGTGGCGATCCCGCTACTGTATGAGGATGAAAAGGTCATCAATTCGTTGGCGGCCAATGCCATGGCCGGCGCGCCGATGGAGCAGTATCCCGAGGAGGTGCGCCGGCAGTTTAATAACGGCCTGGCGAATTACCAGCGTTCGGAAATTTTCAACAGTGACCGCCCGGAGTCGTTGGCCAATTTGGCAGGCATGTATTTCCAGCAGGGGCAGCCGGCGAAGTCGGAAAAGTACTTCCGCGATGCCATCGATCTGCAACCCGGCTATAGCCCGGCGTACATCAACCTGGCGGACATGTATCGCGCAACTGGACGTGAACAGGACAGTGAACAGGTGTTGCGTGATGCCCTGGCAACAGTTTTCGACAAGACTCCGGTGGAGCATTCGTTGGGTCTGTCTCTGGTGCGTCAGAAGAAAATGCCGGAAGCATTGGGATTTCTGCGCGCGGCAGCCCACAGCGATACGGCGCCGTCGCACTATGTCTACGTGTATGCCATCGGTTTGAATTCACAGGGAAAACCGGAAGAGGCAATCAAGGAACTTGAGCAGGCGCTGGTACGGTTTCCTGGCGACCGGCAGATTCTCTCTGCGTTGGCTTCTATCCATCACGAATTGGGTAACGAGGAAACGGCGCAGCAATATCAGCAGCAGCTTCAGTAGTTGTTGGGTGTCTCAATAAAAAAGCGCGGCCGTCAGGCCGCGCTTTTTAGTTTTGACGGAAGGGGCTTGTTAATGGTTTTCCTGTGTCTGCATCGCCGCCTCGATCGCCTTGTTGATATTCAGCGATGCAGATTTATGGCGCGGTGGGAATTTTTTGAAGGTGGCCAGATGCTCATTCAGGATCCTGATCGCCGGCTGGAATACCCAGCTTTTGCGCATGATCTGATGGAAGCCGGTGACACCGTCGTAGTGCTCCAGGGGGTCTTTGCGCAGGTTGAACAGCTTGGGCATGGTGTGAAAGACCAGGTCGCCGTAATAGAGACCATCAGGCTTGGTGGCGAAGTGCATTTTCCACGGGCCCACGCGCAGTGCGGTCAGCTGTGATTCGTAGTAGTAGAAGATCTTGTTACGCGCAGATTCCTTGCTTTTCCCCGTCCAGTAAGCGAGGTTGTTTTCACCGTCGATATAGACCTTGTCGGATTTCATCAGTTTTTCGCGCAGTTTAGGTTCTCCCAGTGCCGCGGCAATGGTGGGGAACACATCTTCGTGAGATGAAATACCGTTCAGCTCCAGACCAGCGGGAATATGGCCGGGCCAGCGCACCAGGAAGGGTACACGCACGCCGCCTTCCCAGGTCGTCATTTTTTCACCGCGGAATCCGGTGGTGCCGGCGTCCGGCCATGAACTTTGCTCCGGACCGTTGTCGGTGGTGTAGATGACGATGGTGTTATCGGCGATTCCCAGCTCGTCCAGCTTGTCCAGCAGCTTGCCGACCTGAGCGTCGTGCTCGATCAGGCCACTGCCGAAGAGGTCATCTTCAGAGCTGATTTTTGTGGCCAGGTGACGGCTTTCCGCTTTGAGGTGAATATACACGTGCATGCGGCTGGTATTGTGCCAGATGAAAAACGGCTTGCCGGCTTTTTTAGCCTTCTCCATAAAGTTCAGGCTGCGCTCCAGAATTTCTTCGTCGAAGGTTTCCATGCGCTTGCGGGTCAGTGGGCCGGTATCCTTGACGCGGCCATCGGCATAGGACTCGATCACCCCGCGCGGGCCGAATTTCTTTTTGAACTCGGGATCTTTCGGATAGTCCTCCTGCTCGGGCTCCTCGGACACGTTCAGGTGATAGAGGTTACCGTAAAACTCATCAAACCCGTGTTTGGTGGGCAGGTGCTGATCCAGATCACCGAGATGGTTTTTCCCGTACTGGGCGGTCATATAGCCCTGGGCCTTCAGGAATTCCGCCAGGGTTGGATCCTTTTCATCGATACCCAGAGGATTGCCCGGCTGCCCGACCGTGGCCAAACCCGAGCGCACCGGCAACTGGCCGAGAAAGAACGCCGCGCGCCCGGCGGTACAGCTGGGTTGTGCATAGTGGTCGGTAAACAGCGCGCCCTCTTTTGCAATGCGATCGATATTCGGGGTGGGGTAGGTCATGCCGTGGGAGTAAGCGCTGAGTGATATCGACGCCACGTCATCCACCATAATGGCGAGAATGTTGGGTTTCTCGGCGGCCTGTACTGCTGCGGCGGTACCGAGCCCGACCAGCAGCGCCATGGAAGCAAATCGCTTACGTAAACTGCCCAAAGGATGTCCTCCTCTATTGGGTAAGGGATTTCACTATCGGTGATGTTTTTCAGCATAGCTGAGGAAATCCAGGGACTTGGAAATTTGCGCCGAGTGAGGACTAAAAATAGGGAGATCCGCAGAATGTTTTCCTAGCGGGCAGATGGTTGGATATTGAAATTTGAAATAAAAGAAGGAGGCGTAATCGTAATTTTTCTTATCGGGGATTGTTTAATTACGGTTACGCCCTGGCGAATAAATGACCCTATTAAAAAGAAAAAAATAGATAGCGTTGCACGCTAGCAGAAGTCTCTGCACTGGCGACGCCCATCAACCATTGATGGCGCGAGTCCGAACCAGCGCCGGAAACTGCGGCTGAAAACGGCCAGGTCGGCATAGCCCAGGTTTAGTGCAATGCTGGTGAGCGACATGCTGCTTTTGAATACCGCCGTTTCCGCGACTTCCTTGCGGGTTTCTTCCAGCAGCAGGCGAAAGCTGGTGTTGGACGATTCCAGTGCGCGTTGGAGTTTTTTCGGGTGCATGCCCAGACACAGTGCGACATTGGTTTTACAGCAGTCTCCAGTCGGTAAAAGACCGAGAATGGCGTGTTTCACCAGTGGCGTCAGGTCAATGTCGGCATTGGTTTTCAGTTGCTCGAACTGATTGAAAATGATTTCGTTGACCAGCCCTTCCAGCGCACGGGGTTTTTTACCGAGGGTTTCGCGGTCAATATAAAAACCATCGTGCTCCGCATTGAATTCCACCGGGCAGGAGAACAGCTGCGCGTACAGGTCTTTGCCATGTTCTGGTGGGGAGTGGCGAAAGAATACCCGGCTTGAATGCCATTGGTGGCCGGCCATATCCCGGACCATCTGATAAACCAGCCCGATACTCAGGGCCATCAGTTGTGGGAAGCGGCCGGTCTGAGCAATCAGGATATCCAGCTTGAGCTCGGTTTCGCCGGTTTTTGTGGGCTCCATGGTGAGTATTGCACCCTGCGCGTGCAGGTGCGTGTGTTTGCCACCCACCACCAGCGCACTGGCAATGGTGGCTTGCCGGGACATGTAGGCACCGAAAAGGCCAAGCATACGCAGCCCCTGGCTGCTGCCTAGCCGCAAGCCGAACGTTTCGCAGCCGATTTCCCGGGCGCTGAGCTCCAGCAACTGGCCGAGCTTTTCATAGGGGATCAGGTTGTCTGGATCGCGCAATTGGCTGGAGGGGAGCCCAACGGCTTTCTGCAGCTGCACCGGGTTGGCACCCATTTTTCGTGCGAGCTCGTCATATCCATTGAGGGACCCAGCCCTGACAAATTCAGTCATGCTCGTCTCTCTCATCGCTTGATTATTTTTATTCTTCGCTATGTCTGCGGTCTGTCGCCGCTTTCCACCTGTTTTGTCACAGCATCGTGGCACAACTCTGGTGCCACGGGTAATGAGCTTATCCCCACTGTCCCATTTTGCAAAGCGGGTGTCTCAAAAAATCAAACCGGTTGCCCCGGCCTCCATTAATCTCGGCAATGTTCCTGTAGTAGCAGATGGGCAAGACCGGCACCAGGCCGGCGAGACCCGACACTTATAAAAATAACGCTAAACGAGGACGCCTAGCGATGATTCAGTCACCTCTCAATACAAAACGTACCATTCTCAGTAGTCTGATTTTTACCCTGATCCATATGCCCGCACTGGCGCAGACCAATGTGGAAAGTGACGAACGTGACAATAATGGTCGCGTTCTGGAAAACGTCACGGTAACGGCACAGAAGCGGGAGCAGTCCCTGCAGGATGTGCCGCTATCGGTTTCGGCTATGACCGGAGAGTCCATTCAGGAGGCGGGTATCGAGCGCTTCGAGGATTTCTCCGCATACATTCCCAATATGTCGGTTACCAAGAGTTCCATTTCCGACAAGATCAATATCCGTGGCATGCAGTCCGGTGAACAGGCCGGGTTTGAGCAGTCCGTGGGTACCTTCGTCAACGGTATTTACCGCGGCCGCGCGGCTCAGTCCCGTTTCTCGTTCGTGGATGTCGAGCGCGTAGAAGTACTGCGCGGCCCCCAGAGTATCCTCTTTGGAAAAAACACCGTGGCTGGCGCATTGAATATCACCAGTGCGCGCCCCACGGAAGACTTCATCGCGAAACTGAGTGCCGGTTACACCCCGGAGTTTGAACAGACCGAGCTTGAGGGCATGGTGTCTGGCGAACTTGCGGACGGCGTACGCGGCCGCCTGGTTCTTCTCTCCCGCGAGATGGACAAGGGCTGGGTGCACAATGAGTTCTACGATACCCATGATCCCCGCAGTGACGAGTTCATGGGACGCGCGACACTGGAGTGGGATGTTTCTGACCGCACGGTGATTACCGCGATCGCGGAAAGCGCGGACTTCGATATGGGCGCCTTCCCCCATGCTACGAGGGAGGCTGGACCATTGGCGGCGCTGGGTGCTATTGAGGGTACCGACGTCACCAGTATGGGCAACACGAATCCCGTACTGGACTTTGGCTCTACGCAGCAAATGACCGGTAGCCACAACGAGTTCACTGTCATGAGTGAAACGGAGTTTGAATCCGGCACGCTGAACATTGTTGCCGGCCACTCCGCTTACGATTACGAACGCTACCTGGACGCAGACTACTCCCCGCTGGACGGGCTGCGGTTTGACGATACCGAAGACTTTTCCCAGAGCAGTCTGGAAGTGCGCTTCAATGCGAGCGTTGGGGATAACTTCGAATATATGACCGGGCTCTACTGGCAGAAGCAGGACATGACCGTAGATGGCCTGTCGCTGTTCAATATCCCGGTTCTGCAGCAGGTGCTTTACGGCGGCTGCGCCGCGGGCGTGGGCGCCATGGGCGGCGACCTGGGATCCATTTACGTTGCTGGCGATGCAGTAGCGACTGGGGTTGGCGTGATCGGTCTCGGTGGCCCCGCGGGCCTGGTCAATGCCTGTGGCACTGCCGCTGCATTTGACGGTGTTCCCGATGGTGTGGGGCGCTATGCGCGTCTGGATCAGCAGACGGATACGCTGGGCGCCTTTGCCCAGGGCACCTGGAATATTACCGACAATTTCCGCACCACCCTTGGCCTGCGTTACACCAGCGAAGAGAAATCTGCTTCCAAAGCGACCTATGCGGTGGACTTTGCCGAGCGCAATACCACACCTTCCGATGTGGCCTGGGTTAATGCAGTGGCTACCGGAGTAGGGGAGTTCACCAGTCACACCTTTACTCCGAGTGACCCGGGTATGACCCGCAAGGAAAACAGCCCCACCTGGTCTGTGAACCTGCAGTACGACCTCAACGACAGCGTCATGACCTACGCCACGGTCTCCACCGGCTTCAAGGCCGGCGGATTCAATTCCTTCTATATGCGCAGCCCGACCCGCGGCAACGGTGCCTTCTCGGAAGATGTGAGCTTCGAAGAAGAAAAGGCCACCTCGTTCGAAATCGGACTCAAGTCGACCCTTCTTGGTGGTGCGGCGGAATTGAACGTGGCGGCCTTCCAGACCCGCTTCGAAGATTTGCAGGCGGCGATCTTCAGCGGTAATACCACCTTTGAAGTACAGAATGCGGCAGAGGCCACCTCCCAGGGAATTGAAATCGATGGCCGCTGGCTGGTCACTGACAACCTGACCTTGTCCGGCGCGCTTGGCGTGCTGGATTTTGCCTACGACAAGTTCCCCAATCAGGCCTGTACCAGTCCGCAGTTCCTGGGCGAGCGCGAAGCGCTGTTCCAGGCCGCGGGTGCGGCGGGCGATATTGCCGGCCAATTGGGCGCGGCTTTGGGTTACAACAACGCGCTTTGTGCGGCGGCGGGCACCAACGATCTCTCCGGTCGCCCCGCGGCCAATGCCCCGGAAACCACCGCGTCTCTCGCGGCCAGTCACTATCTCGCTCTCGGTAATTACGAGTTGAAGTCGAATCTGGCGGTCAATTACTACAGCGATACCTACCGCTCTGATGACCTGGACCCGATCAGCCTGGAGCAGGGCAAGGCGTTCCTGAATGCCGGCCTGATCTTTATGCCGACAGACGGAAGCTGGCAGCTTGCGCTCACCGGTAAAAACCTCACCGACCGGGATCACTTCAACTACATCAACGACGTGCCGCTATTCGCCGGCGCTTATAACTATATGCCGCTGGCGGGCCGCTCCTGGACCGTGAAGTTCGCCTACACATTGGGTGATTAACCAGTCACTGACCAAGGTGCCCCTGGGACCTTGGTCAGGCTAGAGATCGCACCAAAGAAAAATAACGCGAGAAAAAATTATGCAAACCATGCAATCAGTGGTGCTGCGCAACGGCAGCATTCAATTGGAAACTGTTGATGTCCCGCAACCGGGCACAGGCCAGGTACTGGTGAAATCCCTCGCTTGCGGCATTTGCGGTTCCGACCTGCACCTTACGCGCCATTCCGATGAAGTCTTCGACCTGTATAAAAAAATGGGGCTGATGCCTGCGGATCTCGAGGTTAACCCTGACATCATGCTGGGGCATGAGTACAGTGCGGAAATCGTCGCCTACGGCCCCAATACCAAAAGTGAATTGCCCGTGGGCAGCCGGGTGACCAGCGTACCGATCCTGATGTCGCAGAACGGTGCTGGCATTGGTGTGACGCCTGGCGTCAATGGTGCCTATTCCGAATATTTCCTGCTGGACGAGGCGTTGATGCTGCCGTTGCCGGAAGGGGTTTCGCCGCAGGCCGCGGCCATTACCGAACCGCTGGCGGTGGGCCTGCACTCGGTCAACCGCTCGGAAATTGCTGAAGGTGACGTTGCTCTGGTGGCCGGTTGTGGCCCTATCGGGCTCGCGGTCATCGCGGCACTGCGCCTGCGCGGTGTGCGCCACATTATTGCCTCGGATCCACAGGCGTCGAGTCGCGCCATGGCAATGGAGTTCGGTGCAACCGAAGCTGTGGATCCCACCCAGGAAGACGAAGTGGTGAAGGCCGCAACACTGGCGGGTGAGAACCGCGTGGTGATTTTTGAATGCGTCGGCATTCACACATTGCTTACCAGTTTTATCCAGCGAGCACCGGCGAAATCCTGCCTGGTTGTGACCGGTGTACATACTACGGAAACCCCGGTGAACTTCGCCTATGCATTGGTGAAGGAGATGGACATCCGCTTTACCTACTACTACACGCCGGAAGAATTCGCCGAGTGCCTGGACCGCATTGCCAAGGGGCAGGTGAACTGGAAGCCGTTGTGGACGGGTACAGTCGGTATCGACGGTGTGCCCGCAGCTTTTGACACCCTGATGCAACCCAACTCCCATATCAAGGTAATTATTGAGCCGTGGCGTTCCGGCGCGCTTGAGCATGCGGAATAACGTGGGGAATTCTCTATGAACAATGTATTTGTTACTGGTGCCGGCGGCTTTATCGGCCGCCACCTGGTGGCAGAGTTACTGGAGCAGGGGTGCAACGTCACCGCATTGATGCTGCCCGGCGAGCCGGTTCCACACACATGGGGGGGACGTGTGCGCACGGTCACCGGTGATGTGCGCCAGTTGGAAGACCGGATCGATGACATTGGCGAGGTGGACACGATTTTCCATCTGGCAGCGGTGGTGAGTGACTGGGGCTCGCGCCAGGAACATGTGGACATCACCGTGCGTGGCACCGAGCAGGCAATTTTACTGGCACTGAAGTGGGATGCCCGCTTCGTGGTGACCACCAGCATTGCGGCATTCGCCAGCGCCCTGGGCAGTGGCAGACTGGACGAGTCGACGCCGCGGGGTTTGCCGGCGTCGAGCTACGAATATGCCAAACAACAGCAGGAGGATGTGACCCTGCAAGCGGTGCGCGAGCACGGATTGCGTGCAGTGATCATCCGCCCGGCCAATGTGTATGGTGTTGGCAGTGTGTGGGTGAATCGCTTCCGTGAATTTCTCGCCGAGAAAAAACCATCATTGATGGGCAGTGGCGAATGGGATGCGGGATTGGTGCACGTACGCAACCTGGTAAAAGCGCTAACACTTGCGGGCACGACAAAGGGCATCGACAACGGGGAAGTTTTTGTGATCTCCGATGGTCAGGGTGTTACCTGGAAGCAGTACCTCGATGCACTGTCGCAGGCACTTGCGCTGCCCGCGGCGAAGAGTATCCCCAACTTTCTGGCGCGGGTGCTGGCGCCGGTAATGGAGTTTGTCGGCAAACTGTTTGGCCTCAGGAAAGCGCCGCCTGTAACCCGTCTTGCATACCGACTTACCGGTGTTGAGAGCATTTTTGATGCGAGCAAAGCGCAGCGGATGCTCGGCTACCAGCCGAACGTTTGCCTGGATGAAGCCATACAGGAAATTCGTCAGGCCTGTGCACAAGAAGTAGTGCAAGCACACACCAAGCACAATCAAAGTGAATTAATCAAAGCGAAATAATCAGAGCGAAATAATCAGAGAGAGGAAACGAATATGGTATTGCCAATGCCCATCCACCCGACGGATTCCCTGCTGACCCTGGACACCAGCAAACTGCCACTGATCCGCGACGTGCTGCCCGGTGTCCACGTTTACCCCTGCTTCCTGGACCCTGAAAATGGGGTCTGGGTTCTGCGGGCGCTGTTTGAGCCGGGCGTAACCCTGCCCAAGCATTTCCACACCGGCGCTGTGCACCTGTATACCATGACTGGCAGCTGGCACTACGTGGAATATCCGGAACAGCCGCAGACTGCGGGCAGCTACCTGTATGAGCCGGGCGGTTCCATCCACCAGTTCCATGTGCCGGAAACCAATACCGAAGTCACCGATACTTTCATGATGGTGACCGGAGCCAATATCAACTTTCATGAAAACGATGAGTTTATGAATGTGATGGATGCGGGCTGGATTGAGATGATGATCCGCGAAGCGGCCAAGGCCCAGGGCATCGTTCCCCGTTATATCAAGCCGGTCTCGGTTGCAGGCTATTCCGACGAGTGATGCGGTAACGGTTCGAGGTATTGTCCTCGCCCCTGGCCATTGCGGCTGTACCGGGAGCGGTCCGGTCGCAATTTTCCATAGACAGTATTTTTCGGCGATTTCAGTAAACAATCCATTCAATAATAAAAATCGAGAGAAAGCGGATGCGACATATTTCTGGTGCATGCCTTCTGGCCCTTGGCCTCGTTGGCTGCGGCGAACAGGTGGCAAATGATAAGCAGGATGCAGCAGCGGCAGAAGTGGCCGTTGTGCAGTCGGCACCAAGCGTGGATGACAAGGTACTGGCAGTGGCAAATGGCACCGAACAGGATGGGGCTATTGCGGAACATGTCTATTTCGGAAATTTCCACGTCCATACCAGTTATTCTTTCGACGCCCTGACCAATGGCGCCAACACCACGCCGGCGGATGCCTACCGCTGGGCCAAAGGTGAGGCCATTCCCGCGGCGGCTGCCGCCGGTGTTATACAGATCAAGCGGCCATTGGATTTTTATGCGGTGTCCGATCACTCCGAATATCTGGGCGTATTCAAAAAAATGCAGGACCCGGACAACCCAGCCAGCCAATTGCCCATCGCCAAAGAAATTCTCTCTAAAGACAAAAAAGTCGCGTTCGATGCCTATGCGCGGGTGCTGGACACTATGTCCCCCGGGATGGCCGACCCGGCGCTGGCCGATCCGGCCATCATGAAGCCGATCTGGCAGGAAGTGGTGCGTACCGCTGATGAATATTACGAGCCGGGCAAGTTCACGACCTTCCCCGCGTTCGAATGGACTTCAACTCCGGCTATGCGCAACCTGCATCGCGTAGTGGTGTTTGAGTCGTCTGCAGGCGTGCCCGACTTGCCCTTCAGTACCAACGAATCGGAAGATCCGCAGGACCTGTGGAAGTATATGGATCGCGCCCGTGAAAACGGCGCGACATTGCTGGCGATTACCCACAACGGCAATGCCAGCGATGGCCTGATGTTCCCAACGGCCACTGCAGACGGTGAGCCGCTGTCGGCGGAATATATCGAGGCACGTATCGCCAACGAGCCGCTGTACGAAGTGAGCCAGATCAAAGGCACTTCCGAGACTCACCCGTCGCTCTCGCCCAACGACGAGTTTGCCGGTTTTGAACTCTGGGATTACCTGTTGGCTGCGAGCGTCGCGGCGGTACCGGAAAACAAAAAGGGCGGTTATGCTCGCCAAGCCTACCTCGATGGCCTGTCCATGGCGGCAGAAGGCCGGCCCAACCCCTACCAGTTTGGCCTGATCGGCGATTCCGATACCCACAATGCCGCGGCCTCGGTAGAGGAAGACAACCATACCGGTAAATTCGGTTTTGAAGGCTCACCGAAGAAACGGCTTGATGGCCCGCTGCCCGGTGACGAGGTCAATAACCGCCGTGTGCGGGAATTCAGTTCCGGCGGCCTCGCCGCAGTATGGGCACAGGAAAATACCCGCGAAGCCATTTACGCCGCGCTGATGCGCAAGGAAACCTACGCTACTTCCGGCACACGGATGAAGCTGCGCTTCTTTGGTGGCTGGGATTTTGATGAAACCACCCCGGAGAGCAGTGACTGGGTGGAGCAGGCCTACCGCAGGGGAGTGCCGATGGGCGGCGAGCTGCCGGCATCGGAAGGCGGAAAAACACCGGTTTTCCTGATCAGTGCGATGAAAGACAGTGCGGGGGCAAATCTGGATCGGATCCAGGTGGTCAAGGGCTGGATTGAAAATGGTGAGCAGCACGAAGCCATTTTCGATGTGGCCCTGTCCGATGGCCGCACCGTCGGTGATGACGGCAAGGTGCCTCCGGTAGGCAATACCGTGGATCCGCAAACCGCGACGTACACCAACGAGATCGGTGACAGCCAGCTGGCTGCAGTATGGCGGGATGAAACCTTCAAGCCGGAGCAACATGCCTTCTACTACCTGCGCGTGCTGGAAATCCCGACCCCACGCTGGTCCACCTACGACGCCCAAGCACTGGGACGCAAACCTCGCGCGGATCTGCCGGTATCTATTCAAGAGCGCGGCTGGAGTTCGCCCATCTGGTACACGCCGGAAGCCAAATATTTTGCCGAAGTGGCAGTGGCTGAAGAGTAAGAGGTCAAGATGCGTCTGAAAAAAATCCCGCTGTTGCGGGATCCCCTGTTGCACTTTGCCCTGGTCGGTGGGCTGCTGTTTGCGCTGGATAGTCTGTTCAATACGGAAGGACGCGAGACGCAGGAAATCGTGATTACGCCCAGTCGCGTCGAGCATCTGGCCGCGGTATTTGAGCGCAGCTGGCAGCGTCCTCCCAATGGCGAGGAAATGCAGAAACTGGTGGACAACTTTGTACGCGAGGAAGTGCTTTACCGTGAAGCGCTGAAACTCGGGCTGGAGTCGGATGACACAGTCATTCGCCGGCGCCTGCGACTGAAAATGGAATTCCTCGCACGGGATCTGGTGGATGCAATAGAACCTGCGCCCGAGGTACTTGCACAGTATTTCCAGGATAACGCCGAGCGTTACCGGTTGCCGGCGCGCTTGAGTTTCCGCCAGGTGTATTTCAGCGGCGATCAGCGCGTCGCACCGGCACAGGACGCCAGCAAGCTGCTCGCGAGCTTGGGAAATAATGGTGATGTTGAGGCCCATGGCGACAGTAACCTGTTGCCCCGACATTTTGATCAGGCTTCAGCGGTAGAGGTAAACAAGCAGTTGGGCGCCGGGTTTGCCGAGCAACTGGCTGGGCAGCCGCAAGGTCAGTGGATTGGGCCTATCCACTCTGAATACGGCGAGCATTTGGTCTTTATTGAGGAATACTCCGCGGAAACAGCCGCGGAGTTGGCGGCTGTCAAGGCGCAGGTCGTGCGTGACTGGCAGGCCCAGGCGTATACCGACATGCTTGAGCGGCAGTATCAATTGCTCCGTGAAGGTTATCGGGTGCGTATTGAAAATGAAGTCGCTGATCAGGGACTTTTCGACTCTGAGCCGGTGCGAGAGGTTGCCGCGCGATGACGGGGAAGATGGTTCGGTTGTTGGCGTTACTTATTGTTTTCGCCGGCAGTGTTTTTGTCAGTACTGCGTTCGCCCACGAGCTGCGCCCGGCCTACCTGCAAATTACCCAGGAGACTGCACAGGAATTCAGTGTGCTGTGGCGGGTGCCGGCCCGGGGGCAGATGAAGCTTTCGCTTGCAGTTGCATTTGAAGGTGAGGTTGCTCGTATCGAAAGCCCCGTGGGCCGATTGGCCAATGGCTTGTATAGCGAGCAATGGCGCATTGCCAGCCCTACCGGCTTAACCGGATCCGCAGTGATTGTGGAAGGGTTGCAGCAGACCATGACTGACGTGCTGATGCGCGTGGAATGGCTGGATGGCCGCGAACAGGTTGCCCGCCTGGTGCCGGATAACCCCCGGTTTACATTCTCCGAAGCCGCTCACGCAGACCACTGGCTGCAGACGTATTTTGTGTTGGGGGTAGAGCACATATTGCTGGGGATGGATCACTTGCTGTTTGTTCTGGTTCTGCTGCTATTGGTAAGCAGCTGGCGTTCGCTGGCTATTACGATTTCGGCGTTTACCCTCGCGCACAGCGTTACCCTGGCCTTGTCTGTGTTGGGGATGGTAGCGGTACCACAGGCACCGGTGGAAGCGGTCATTGCCTTGAGTATTGTATTTGTCGCCAGTGAAATTCTGCTGAAACGAAAAGGATACTCAACAATCTCGATACGCCATCCGTGGTTGGTGGCTCTGGGGTTCGGGCTGTTGCATGGCCTCGGGTTTGCCGGTGCGCTGGCCGAAATCGGCGTGCCCGAACAGGCGATCGCCGGTTCCTTGCTCGCGTTTAATCTCGGCGTGGAAGCAGGGCAGCTATTGTTTATTGCCTGCGTTGCGACTCTAGCGCTGCTGGTACGTAAAGGGTTTGAGTCCGGCATTGTGCCCACTGCAACAGCGGACGCGAGCCGGGCCATGGCGACGCTGGTGGTGGTTTACACAATAGGCGGTACCGCGAGCTGGTGGCTGCTGGATCGCACCATTGCACTGGTTTCATGAGTGCTTGCTGAGGGCTTTCCACTCGCTCGGCGATTTGCCCGTCCAGCGTTTGAAATTGCGACTGAATATGGCCACGTCGGCATAGCCCAGGTTTAGCGCCAGGTCGGTGACGCTGAGCTGCCCGTGCTGTAGGTTGCGCTGGGCAACTTCCATGCGCGTCTGCTGCAGTAATTCGCGGAAACTGGTGCCGTCCTGTTGCAGTTTTTTCTGTAGTACCCGTGGGTGGAGATTCAGTGCGGAAGCGACGCGCTCGATGTTGCATTCGCCACTGGGTAGCAGGTTGCCGATGATATGGCAGACCTGCGCTCGCAGATTGCCGGGATAGATGGATTGCAACATCCGGATACGTTGCTGGAAGTGTTCCCGTAGCAACTTTTCGTCGTGTTGTGGCTTTCGGGTGAGCCAGCTGAGAGGGAAGCTGATACCGCCAAAATTACTGTCGAAGAGTATGTGATCTTTATATAGCGAGGGGGCAACCATGCTGGTTGTGGGCGCGGTTTGCGGCAGGTGGAGTTTCAGTGCGCTACCGGTGCTTCCCATCATCTGCGCGACCAGATTGAACGCCTGACCTGCGCTCAATTGCATCAATTGCGCAAGCCCGCCAGCGTTGGAGAAATTGAACGTCAGTTGCAGCTCTAGCGTATCCCCACGGGGCCTTTGTTGCACATGCACCCCGTAGGCATGCAGGTTTATATGGTGATTTGAGTAATTCATGGCATCCGCGAGCGTAGGCTGCTGGCGGATGGACAGGCCGATCTCGCCCAGCACCAGCACACTCTGTTCGGCCGCCAGTTTCAGGCAGAACAGCGGATCCCCGCAGGCGGCGGCAGTGGCATCCAGCAGGTCCGCAAGGCGGGTATAGGAAACGTAGGTATTCGGGTCACGTAGCTGTGCGCTACTAAAGCCAAATTGATGCAAAAGGGTGGTGGGATTCTGGCCATAGTGACTGACCAATGATTCATAGCCTTCAATGGCGCCACTGCGGATCAGGAACATGGAGGTATTCGACTTTTGTCTAAGTTGGCTGTTCGTGAATAGTCAATTTGCATTCGCAAAAAGTCAAGTTTGGCCTATGTCATATTCCCTAGACTGGGCGAATTCCCTCGCGCTTGTAAATACAGGTTGAGAGGGCAGGGGGAAAATACAATAACAAAATATGTACCAACTACTGGAGAATGGCGATGAGTGAAACAAAGACCCCGATTCTGGAAATGCTGGCCGCAATGCAAACTGGCGGCGTAGTATCCCGCGATCACGCCCGTGAAGCGATCCTGATTCAGGAAGCTGACCTGCCATGGGTTCCCCTGCCGGACGGCTCTCTGCTGCAAGTGCTGCACGTAGACCTGAACCAAAACCTCTGGGTGATCCGTAACAAATTCAAGCCCGGCTTCTGTGTCGACACCCATTACCACACTGGCCCGGTATTCGCCGTGACCACCAAGGGCGAATGGTTCTACAAAGAGTACCCGGACAAGGTCAACAAGGCCGGTTCCTACCTGTTTGAACCTGCGCACTCCGTACACACCCTGACCGTATCTGAGGACTGTACTGAAGATGCGGAAGTCTGGTTCGCAGTGTTCGGAAGCAACGTCAATATCGATGACGAAGGCAACGTTACCAGCGTACTCGATGCGAAAATGGTGATGACCGTCTACCGCGCCCTGTGTGAAGCGGAAGGTAAAACCTGCGAAAACATGATCGTTGTCGGCGAATAAGCCGCTCTTATCTGAATAAAGAATCCGAAGCGGATCGAAAGAGCATCTTATGAGCCAATTGAACTCGGCGTTTGTTACCGGTGCTGGCGGCTTTATCGGCCGCCACCTGGTGCGCCAGCTACTGACTGAAAAAGTAAACGTCGTCGCATTGATGGTGCCCGGAGAACCGGTGCCGGAAGAGTGGGCACTGTGGGGTGATCAACTGCGCATCGTTATCGGCGATGTGCGCACACTGACGGACCTGGCGGACGAAATTGGTCCGGTGGATGCGATCTTCCACCTGGCCGCTATCGTCGGTGACTGGGGCGCGCTCCAGTCCCATGTGGATATCACCGTACACGGTACTGAGCAGGCCATTGACCTGGCCATGCGCTGGCGCTCCCACTTTGTCGTGACCACCAGTGTCTGCGCTTATGCCAGTGCACTGGCGAAGGGCAAACTGGATGAAGAGAGCCCGGTGGGTGAGCCCTGCTCCCCGTACGAGTTCTGCAAGCAGGAACAGGAGCGGGTGACGCTGGAAGCGGTCAAGTATGGTGGCCTCAAGGCGACCATCGTGCGTCCAGGTAATGTGTTCGGCGTTGGCAGTGGTCCCTGGGTGAATACCATGCTCGAGCTGCTGCGTACAGGTCAGCCCTGCCTTCTGGGTAAGGGTGACTGGGATGCGGGCTTGGTGCATGTGGAAAACCTGGTGGCGATGTTGATTGCCTCTGCTCGTTCCGAGTGCCACCGCGGTGAAATCTTCGTCGCGTCTGATGGCTACGGCGTTACCTGGCAGCAATACCTGCAGCGTTTGGCAAGTCTTGCCGGGGCCCCGGCACCCAAGTCTGTTCCCAATTTCCTCGCCCGTGGCCTGGCCCCGGTGCTGGAATTTGTCGGCCACCTGCTGCACCAGAAGGAGCGGCCCATGATTACCCGTCAATCCTACCGGCTGATGGGTGGTCCGAATGAGTTTTCGAATGAGAAAGCTCGTCGCCTACTGGGATATGAGCCTGTAGTCACGTTCGACCAGGCCATGGACGAACTTCAATCGCATTTTAAATCGTCCGCTACGGCAGTCGCGGCGAGCGCATAACAGAGTTGTAATGAAGTTATGAGTAATTGGAAACACGGTGTGCCCAAGGTGGCGTTTGTATCCGGTGGTGGCAGCGGTATTGGTCTGAACCTGACTCGCGCACTACTGGCTGACGGCGCCTCGGTAGCGATTTTCGACCTGAAGGTGGAAGACGCACTGCTGAATGAACTGCGTGCCCTGTGTAAAGGCAACGCGCGCGTTGAGCGCTACCTGGTTGATATCACCGATCACGAAGCCGTCGAGCGTGTGATGGACGAGGCCGCGGCCACTCTGGGTGCGCCGGAGTTTGCCATCAACTGCGCGGGTATTCTGCGCACAGCAGTATTTACTGAAATGTCCTACGCGATGTTTGACCAGAGCATGCGCGTTAACCTGTACGGCAGCCGCAACTTTGCCGCAGGCGTGCTGAAGCATATGCGCACTGGCGGCCACCTGGCCCTGATCGCCTCGCTGGCGGGGATGTGCGGAAGCTACACGCACGGTGCCTACGCCACATCCAAGTTTGGTGTTGTCGGCCTGGCGGAAGTACTACGTACCGAGCTGAAACCCGAAGGCATTGATGTCTCCGTTGTTTGCCCAGGTGAAATTCACACGCCGATGTTGGAAGAAGAGCGCCGTGTGGGCAGCAAGGTCACAGAGATCGTCAATGAGTTCGCCGGCGTATTACCTGTGGAGGTTGCGGTGCAGGGCATTCTCGACGGCCTGCGCAAGCGCACCTTCATGATCACGCCGGGCTTCAAGGCGAAACTCACCCGTTACCTGGCTCGCAGCCATACCGGGCTGTTCCGCTGGATCGTGGATCAGAAAATCGCCAAGGCGTTGAAAACTTTTGGTGACCGTACCGCCGTATAGAGTTTTGGTGTCATAAATGGACTTGATGACAGGCTTGTCAGAGTAATAGGATTGCCTCTGCTGCGCCTGCTGGTGCAGGATTGAACTGATAGCAAAAACAATAATCTCCTGAGTGCTGATGAGAGAGCTGAATATGAATGTATGCGAGATGAGTCAGGGTTCTGCAAACCTTGCTGAGTATATCGGCCAATGTCTGAACAAGTTTCACGACAAGCCTGCTTACCACTGCCTGGGGCAGACACTGACTTTTGGCGAGATTGATGAAAAATCCCGTCACCTCGCTCAGTGGCTTCAGCACGAATGCGGTCTCCAGGCCGGCGACCGTATTGCCATCCAGCTGCCGAACATCACCCAGTTCCCGATTGCCGCCTACGCCGCGCTGCGTGCCGGACTGGTAGTGGTCAATACCAACCCGCTGTATACACCGCGGGAAATGCAGCACCAGTTCTCCGACTCCGGCGCCAAGGCGTTGGTGATCCTTGCGGATTTCCTCGGCAAGTACGAAGAAATCAAGGACTCCACCGAGATCGAACACGTGCTGGTGACCGGCCCTGCGGACCTGCTCGGCCAGGCGGTAACTGCACCTGAGGGCTATCACAGCTTTATGTCGGCTATCGAGCGCGGTGCAAGTTGTGCCGAGCTGCGCGCCGTTGAAGCGAAGCGCGACGACGTCGCAGTTCTGCAATACACCGGCGGTACTACTGGTGTCGCCAAGGGTGCCTGCCTGAGCCACGCCAACCTGCTGGCCAATACTGACCAGATGCTCGAGCGGATTAGTCAGCTTGGCAACGAAGGTGAAGAAACCTTTGTGTGCCCGCTGCCGCTGTACCACATCTATGCGTTTACCGTGAATATGCTCGCCCTGTTTGGCCTGGGCAGTATGAATGTCCTGATTCCTAACCCGCGGGATCTCGACGGCTTTGTAAAAGCAGTTTCCCAGGTCAAGTTCACTGGTTTTGCTGGCATCAATACCCTGTTCGTGGGCTTGTGCCGCCACCCGGAATTCCAGAAATTGGATTTCAGTGGACTGAAAATGACGTTCTCGGGCGGCACCGCCCTGACCAGCAGTGCCGCAGAGCTGTGGCACAAGGTAACCGGCTGCCCGGTCACCGAAGGCTTTGGTCTGTCGGAAACCTCGCCGGTGATCAGCCTGAACGAATTCGGCAAGCAGGAAATCGGTACTGTTGGTACCGTCTTGAAAGACACCGAGGTTCAGGTGTGGGATACCGATGGCAAAGCGCTGCCACAGGGCGAAAGCGGCGAATTGGTCGTTCGTGGACCGCAGGTCATGCTGGGCTACTGGAACCGCCCGGAAGAAACCGACAAAGTGCTGCAGAACGGCTTTTTCCGCACCGGTGATGTTGGCCTGATTCAGGATAACGGTAATATCCGTATTGTCGACCGCCTGAAAGACATGATCATCGTGTCCGGCTTTAATGTGTACCCGAACGAAGTGGAAGATGTACTGTGCCGCCACCCTCAAGTCGTGGAAGCGGCCGTGGTTGGTGTTCCAAGCGAGCAGTCCGGCGAAGCTGTATGTGCCCACCTGGTGGTCGATGGTGACGTTGAGGAAGCGGCGCTGATTGAGTTCTGCCGAACCCAGCTGACCGCGTACAAAGTGCCCAAGCAGATCGTGATCCACAAGGAGCTGCCGAAATCCACCGTCGGCAAAATCCTGCGCAGAGAGCTACGCACTGAAACTGCTTAAGGTCAGTAACTGATATCGGAAAAAAGCGTAGCTCAGGCTGCGCTTTTTTATGCCTGTTGGATACCGCTGGCGCGGAAAGGTCTGTGCGGGATTGGGATACCAATGCAGCTAGACTGAATGAAGACTTTTTTCTCATTGTTCCGGATTAAAGTTTGGGGGCTAAATGTGGAGTGAGACCTCCCGGATGAATTTTCCGCGCGCCTTTGCCGTTGTCTTTGCGGCGGAGTGCCTAGTCTGTGTGATACTGCTTTCTGGTTGTGATGCATACGGTGATATGAATAGCGCGACTTACCCTGTTTCCAGTGCTATGGCGCCCTCAAGTGACAGCCGAATGGCCGTGGGTGTGAAGCTGGCGCTCGCTAAGCAAGAAGAGGGTGAGAGCGGGTTCTACCTGATTCATGAAGGATTGTCCGCGTTTGTCGCCCGGGCCGCATTGATCGAGGAGGCACAGGTCTCGCTGGATTTGATGTATTACATCTACAGTGACGACACCTCCGGGCGCATACTTACGGCGCTGTTGCTGCAGGCGGCGGACCGCGGTGTACGAGTTCGGTTGTTGGTGGACGATCTGGGTACGCGTGTCACCAACCCCTGGGTGGCGGCGCTGGAAAATCATCCTAAGATCGAGATCCGTGTTTTTAACCCGGTTGAGGGGCGCAGCGGGCTTCGCCGGGGTGTTGAGCAGGCGATGAACTTCGGCCGAATCAATCACCGTATGCACAATAAGCTTCTGGTCAGTGATGGGCTGGTGGCGGTTACCGGCGGGCGAAATGTTGCCGATGGTTATTTTTCCAAATCGGAAACAGAATTCCTCGATGTGGATGTGGTTGCAATTGGTGCAGTGGTGGAAGAGGCCTCTTCCATTTTTGATGACTACTGGAATAGCGGAGTTGCCGTTCCGGTTTCCGAGTTACTGATTGCCGACGACGACACTTTCTCTCTGGCTGCTCTGCGTGACCGGGTGGAAAAATATCTCGCCGGTGAACGCGAGACGGAATTCAGCAAGGCATTGCAGAAGTCTGAACTCGCCGAAAAACTCGCGGCGGGTGAGATTACCTTTCACTGGGGCAAGGCGACGATTTTTGCCGACCCACCACGCAAAGCGATTGACCGGGAAAACGTTCCGGTCAGCGAGTATCCTGGATATAAACTCGAAAAAATCCTCCGGCAAAGTCGCCAGCGGCTGCGGATTACCAATGCCTACCTGATCCCCGGGGTGCCCGGAGTCGACCTGTTTTCAACGTTGCAGGATGCCAGTATTCAGGTTGATATCCTTACCAACAGCCTGGCCACCAATGATGTCGCGGTTGTTCACGGTGCCTATTCGCGTTATCGAAAACCACTGTTGCAGTCCGGTGTGCGCTTGTGGGAGTTGCGGCCTATCGCCAACCAAAAGCAGCGCAAGCACTGGTTCAAAGGCGATTCCCATGCAACTCTACATGCAAAAACTTTCGTACTGGACGACGACCGGGCCTTTGTGGGCTCGATTAATCTCGATAGCCGTTCAATTATCCAGAATACGGAAATCGGTATGCTGATCGAAAATGCCGAGATCAATCGCCAGCTTAACGTGCTCTTCGAAACCTGGATCGCACCGGACGCCGCCTGGAAGCTGGAACTTGGTGACGGTGGCGATATCACCTGGCATGCCGAAAATGCGCAGGGTGAGCCCATAGTGGAAACGCGGGAGCCGGAAACCTCCTGGTGGCACCGGTTTCTCGCCCGCTTACTATCCCATTTACCAATCGAATCGCAGATTTAGTTGCATTGCTCAACGCGGCGGGGCGACCACTTCATAGACCACCTGATTGCCTGAGTAGGTGGGGCGAAACCACCGACCGTCACAGCGCTCATAGGTTATCCGTTCAATTACGACTGTCACGCAATTTGGCGGCAGTGCCGAAATCATAGCGCCGATGGCCGCGCCAGTAGCAACACCGCCCCAATAGCCTCCAGGCCAATAATAAGGATGTTTGTGGTGATGCTCGCCGTGGTGATGTTTGTCGGGCGGCGGTGGGTGCCGCTTATGCGGTTCTGGCCGCGGTTTGGGGTGAGGCTTGGGTTGTGGGTGCGGATGTGGCTTGGCGTGCGGCTTGCCCTGTGCGTGTGGACCGGGATGTGGCTTTTTACGGCCAGCCTGGAATCGCGGGCCAACATTCAAGTGCGCGCCTTTGCCGTGGAACTCCGGGTGGTGGGGTTTGCTGGGGGCGCTTGCAGCTTGTGTAGCTACGATCAGTACAGCAGCCGTCGCAATCAGTACTCCACAGCGGAGCGTTTTGGTTTTTAACGTGACGACGGCGAATTGTCGATTACTCATGTTTCACCTCCGCGGGCCGTAGCTTTTGGAAGGGTATCCATTTGACGTCATCGGGCAGTCTCGGATGGAAGCGACTGTTGGGCACCGAATCCGCGTGACGCCAGTGCAGGTTGGCGAAGAAGCGCGGTGCGTTGGGATCATTTCTGTTCACGGTGGATATACGCAGCGGCAGGGCGTGTTCGCCTTCTGCCAGCCAGATTTCCCAGTCCAGGTGCGGGCCTCTAACCGCCCAGTGTTGGACTTCTTTCCCATCAATTTCCGTATTACCTATCAGGAAGGCTTCTTCAATCTGGTGACCATCTGCGTCGTTGGTGCCCCATACCAGTAAATCCATCAACGGAAACTCCAGGCCGTACTCCTGTGCCACAATCGCCATTGCCGTATGCGTATCGGTTTTCATTTCCAGCTCGCCGGCGTAGCCTTTTTCTGGTTCTACCAGAGTGAGTTTTTCGCCGTCGTGAAATAGGTTTCGTTTAAAACTGTCGGTGTTCAGTTCAAGGCGCAATTTGTCCGGCCGCCGGAATTCGATCTTGGACTCGCCGCTGATCAGCACTTTCTGGCCGTTGGCGAGTACTACCTCGGTCACTAGATCGGCATCGAAGGCGAGTGCCCGACGACCGGCAAGCTCGGCGCCCATGCGCTGCAGGGCCTCGATTGCGGCTGGGGATTTTTCGGCAGCGACGGCCTGCTCCGGCTGCGATGGGGGGGGAGCCGTGAGAGGCTGCGCTAACTGGGCTGTGGTGGTTGCAGAGAGTGCTCCGAGCAAAGATGCCAAACTATAGGAGGCGACGGTTCGCCGGCAAAGAATGTTCATACTGCAGTTTCCGTTGGTTGGGAAACGAGAGGCTATCCGTGAAGTGTCGCGCTTTAGCCGGCCCGTAGAAATTGTTTCGAGACCGGACGGCTATTCCAAAGCGTAGTGAAAGAGGTTTTCAGCGCACAATCGATAACAGAGTGGCTGGCTATATCTAGTGGGTTTGATATGCGCTTATATTCTTGTCGAGTGCAGCACGATGCGGCCCACGCGCGCCGCCGGGACGCGCGTATGAGCCGGAGCGATGACAAGCAGAAGAGTGATGAGATTGCCGTTTGGCCTGCCTCTTCCCGGCGGGAAGCGAACGACCATCTCACTGGTTTCAACATTCAGCTATCTTGAAAAACTTTCTATTTCGGGAAGAGCATGATCCAGTTAAGCCGGAAGCCCCAGTCCTGGGCACCGCCGTCCGGACTTTCGGCATAGTAGCGGGGGCCTGCCTGTATCTGGTATGAGCGCTTACCGACCTTAAAGAGTTTGGCAACCATGAAATGTACTGGGACATTCCACTGCTCGGTTTCCCAGTCGTAAGTGGACTCGGTTTGCAGTGTGAATGTCCATGCGGTGGGTGTGGTGTAGGCGAGGAATGGCTGGATAAACGTGCTGTTGACGTCATCCCGGTTACTGTCTCCGGTAAAGGACCAGATATGGTTGGCCAGGGTGCCGATGGTCCACGGACCCGCCTGTTTGAGTACAACGCCGGTCGGTCCTATTCCCCACTTTTCAGTACCGAGTTCCGGTTCCGTTGCCGTAGGCAGCAGGAATACAGGACCCGCACCCCAGATAATGCCGCCGGCTGTCGGTTTCTTTGGGGAAAAAAACAGGCTTTGCACTGTGTCACCCAGCCCGGTCTGATCACCACTGCCCGGGGCAATATCCTCCTGGTTCATAACCGGCAGAATAGTCCGGCTGATGAGGTTTAGATCCTCGTTAAGATCAATAGGGATCACCGGCTGCACATTCATGGTAAAGCGGCGACCGTCTTTGGTCGCACCTACGCTGTTATCCCAGTTGTTTTGGATGGGTACACTGATCAGGTTGGCCACCGGGTTAGTGAGTTCTTTAGCCAGGTCGGCGTCAGCCTGCAGATAGCCACTGAACAGTGCGCATACAAGAAGGGCGGAAAATCTTCGGTACATCTGGATCACCAATAAACGCAGGTGGGAGAAATAATATTTTCATTCTAGGTGTGCGTTACGGGGAAAATCACGGAGAAGTCGCCTCAGGTAACATGCATTTCGCTATTTAGCGCTTTTTGGCGAACTTTTTTACATTTGGGCGCGGAGGCGGGTGGCAGAGAGTTTTATCTGCGCCGTTCCCGGGGGCAGGATTGCTGTATTGGCGTCGTATATTCAGTAATAAAAAAGGCGACACTGTTTCGGTGTCGCCTTATCTTCGGTTTCTTAGGGCGGGCTATTTACTGGCGAATGCCAGTGCAACGGTACCTGGGCCAAGGTTGATTCCGCCAGAGAGACTCATTACCGAACGGTACACTTTCACTTTGTGCTCGCTTGCCAGCTCTTCGAACGCGCGGAAGCCCGGTACTTTATCCAGGTCTTTCAGCGGGCCAGCGATACTCACCACCACGGCTGGCATCAGCAGTTCGCCTGCACGGATTTTTTCTGCGGCGATCTCGAACAGGCGTCGGTTGCAGCTATCGTACTCTTTCACTGTGTCGGCTACGGACGAACCGTCGTGGGCCATCGCAATGATCGGATGCAGGTTAAGCGACTTGGCCATAAAGGCTTTCAGCCAGCTAACGCTTTTTTCGTTTTTCTGGCGCCCGCGTTCACGCAGGTAATAGACATCGCTGATCGCCGCGTAGCCAATAATCTTGCGCCCGAACTCTTCGGTACGGGTCTTGATCTGGGCACCGCTCATACCGCGCTGAATCAGTGACAGGGTAAACAGAGCCAGCAGCCCCTGGCCGGAGAACAGGGTTTGCGAATCGATCGCGTGAATCTGTACGTCGTCACTGCTCAGCTTGCGTGCGGCGTTGACCGCATTGGCATAGGTGGGGCTGTTGGCGGCATTGATTGTCTGGACCACGATGTCCTTTTGCCCCATCTCTACCAGGCGGCTCAAGGCTTGCACAATGTCGTCCTCACTGGCTGGGCCTGAGGCTACTTGGCGAGACCGGTCTACCAGGGACAGCGAATAGAAGTGGGACATCTGCGCGGGGTTCCGCTGGTCCGCAAAGGTGTCTTTGCCCACACTGACACTGTGAGGCAACACCGGGATACCGTACTTGCGCAAAAATTCATCGGGAAGGTCGCAGCCGGAGTCGACGACTAACTGAACCATGCTTACCTCTTGTTCTACAGATCACTGCCAGGGTTATTGAGTGAGACAAATGTACCACTTTGGCGGGAGGTGGGACAGATAGACCTTTCGAGGCCGGTACAGGCGTTAAAAAATGGCCGCCGGCATGACGCCGGCAGCCAAGGCTTGCTCAACAAGCACAAACTTACAAAAGGATGGGGTCAGTTAAGGTTGGGTGTCCGCAGGCGGTTTACCTGCTGGCGGGTGAATGTCAGAAGTGCGGAGGAGCCGGGGGTAACTTTGACCTCTGCTGGAATTGGCAGCAATAGCCAGTTCACCGACCAGTCCAGGGCGTCGCCCGCTGCCAAAGCCTGGGCGGCACTTTGTACCTCCAGCTCCAGGTAGGGCTTCTCCCCGCTGAGATACAGCTCGATATCACCTTCGCCTGTGGCCAAATTGTCGGTAGACACGTGCGGATAGATCTTCAGGTAGAGAAGGCCATCCACCGCGTAGGCAAGCCAGCCCTCGCTGCCATTGGCGATCACTTTGCCCTCGGTCAGTGTGCCGCCCCCGGACATTGGCAGCCACAGCACCTCGCTGTTATCCAGCTCGAAGTCCATCTGCCCGCGCACTGTCTTCACGGTTTCGCCATTGACCGGCGCAAATGCCAGCCCGCGGTTGGCGACACGGGTAATCTCCCAGGCGGCGATTTCGTGAAACGGCTGCTCGGCGATGATGCGGTAGTCGAGGCGCGTGTGGCCTTCCCCCTCAAGCACAATGGTTTTGGCAACTCTCGTTCCGGCACCGGCGGCGCTTTCCATGTGCAGGAAATTGTCACCGGATTGCTTTACCTGGTAGGGCGCCGAGTCGTGCTCGGCGACCGGTGGCCAGTTCCACAGTGCCTGAGGCGACAGCCAGAAGGTGGAGCCGAAGTTGTTCGCGTGGCGGTCTTCGAGCGCCAACAGGTCGGTATCAGCCAGGCGCAGTTCGGTAATGCGCCCGCCGTACTGAGGATCGACAGCGATAGAGAACTGCCCCTGCTGCAGGGTGATATCTTCAGCGTGCAGCGTGCTGCTGAGTGCCGCAGCGGCACTCAGCAGGGTGGACATTAGCAGTTTGCGGCAATGATTCATGGTTCCGGCTCCCATGTGTATAGTTTCCTGACGCGCCGTGCTAACAGCTCAATCAGCCTTCACAGCGTACGGCAGCGTCTTTGGCCGCGCCGGGCACGAACTTGATGTTGGCAACCGACAGGCCGAGGGCGCCTTCACTGCGCAGGAACAGACCACTGGATAACTGGCTGAAATCGGCACCGGCCTTGGCGAAGCACTGCAGGTCGATGGAGAGTTCGGACCATTCGCCCGGCTGCAGTTCTGACAGAGATGCCTGTAGTGGTAACTCGCCCTGGCAGGCCTCGGAAGCGCAGCGCATACCGGCGAATACTGTTGCACTTGCCGCGCTGTCGAGGCGCACATCCATGGTCAGGGCCGCGTTTTCGTTCAGGTAGCGGCTCAGGTTTTGCGGCTTCTGGGTCTGCAGGGCCACGCTGCCTGCGCGCAGGCCTTTCCAGGTGATTTTGCGTGCGTCTTCCTGAGACAGCATGTCGATAGATGCGACGGTGATGTTGCCGTCGGCGGTGCTGGCCTGATTGCCACTCACGACGATTGGGGCTTCCTGCTCTTCTGCAATCACCAGTTTCCAGGGCGCGCGCGGGCGGGAAACCATCAGCCAGGCGTCTTCCAGTTTGCCGTTCGCGTAGGACTCCCCATCTTCATTCAGGTTACTGGCGATATTACTGTGATCCTCAAAAGTGAGGCCGTAGCCGTAGCTGAACAGCGGTGCGTACTCGGCGTCATCGCGGTTGATCACGCTCTGGTGCACCTGGTCCGGCCAGCTGAAGGACAGGCGACCGGTGAAGTCATACTGCTTGTTGCCTTCGGCATCGGTCAGGATCACGTCGGCGATGCCGGCACCTTCCGAGCCCGGAAGCCAGGCGGCAACGAAGGCGTCAGACTGGTTGATCTCCTTGTTTACCCACAGCGGGCGGCCGGAGAGAAAAACGCTGACTACCGGAATGCCCTGGCTTTTCAGTTTCTGCAGCAGTTCCAGATCGTTTTTGCTGCCCAGCTGGTATTCGATGCTGGCGAGGTCGCCGTGCCATTCGGCATAGGGCTCTTCGCCAAATACCACGACGGCGACGTCGGGCTTCTGGCCATTGCTAAAGCTGTCCGCGTTGAAGTCGCCGTTCTCGCTCAGTACTACGTTGCCGCCGGCAGTCTGAACCGCCTGCTCAATGCCCTGGAAGATGGAGGTGGCGCCCGGGAAGTCTTCGGCCGTATTGCCGGTACCCTGCCAGGAAATGGTCCAGCCGCCGCTCTGCTTGGAAATGTTGTCGGCGCCATCACCGGCCACCAGAATGTTCTGGCCCGGGTTCAGCGGCAGCAGGTTGTCGTTGTTTTTCAGCAGCACCAGGGATTTGCGCACCGCTTCACGGGCGATGGCGCGGTGCTCGGCATTACCCATGATGCCGGTCTGGCCGGCCAGCGGACGGTCGCGCTCGAACAGGCCAGCGCGGATTTTTACCCGCAGGATACGGCTTACGGCATCGTCGATGCGGCTCATGGGAATTTCACCGCTTTGTGCCTGGGCCACGGTGTTGAGGTACAGCGCTTTCCAGTCGGACGGCACCATGAACATGTCGAGGCCGGCGTTGATGGATGCGGCACAGCTCTCTACGGTACAGCCGTCCACAAAGCGGTGGCCGTTCCAGTCGCCAACCACAAAGCCGTCGAAGCCGAGGCGGCCTTTCAGCACGTCGGTCAACAGGTATTTGTGGCCGTGCAGGCGTTCGCCGTTCCAGCTGTTGAAGGAGGCCATTACGGTCTGTACACCGGACTCCAGTGCGGTGAAATAACCACCGGAGTGGATTTCAGCCAGTTCTTTTTCGGTGACCTGGGTGTCGCCGCGGTCGATACCGCGTGTAGTGCCGCCATCGCCTACGAAGTGCTTGGCGGCGGAAACCAGGTGACGGCCGTCGAGGAACTGCTCGCTGGTTTTTTCGCCCTGGATGCCCTTGATCATTTCGCGGGCGTAGCTGGCAACGATCTCCGGATCTTCGGAATAGCTTTCAAAGGTGCGGCCCCAGCGGTCGTCGCGTACGACGGCGATGGTGGGGGCGAAGGTCCAGTCGATGCCGGTGACGGCTACTTCGCGGGCAGTGGCTTCACCGATACGGCGGATCAGTTCTGGATCGCGAGCCGCGCCCAGGCCGATATTGTGCGGGAACAGGGTCGCGCCAATCACGTTGTTGTGACCGTGTACGGCATCGCTGCCCCAGATGATCGGGATGGCTACACCGCCATCGCTGGTATCCATGGAGGCGGCGAAGTAGTCGTCCGCCAACTGGCGCCAGTCGTCCGGGGTGGCGAACTTGTCGTTGTTGGGGAAGGTGCCGCCGCCATTCAGGATGGAGCCCAGGTGGTACTTCTTGACGTCTTCCGGGGTGACGAACTTGATCTCGGCCTGGATCATCTGGCCGACTTTTTCTTCCAGCGTCATCTGCGACAGCAGGTTGGCAATACGCTGTTCCAGCGCCGGATTCTTCGGCAGGGCCGGAGCCAGTTGCGGCCAGTTATCCAGTGAGCGGGCCTCGGCACCGGGCTGGGTCTGGTTGCTGGTATCGACCTGTTTGTCGGCGGGCTTTCCACAGCCGGCGAGCGCTGTGGTCAGAGCGATGCTCGCGGCCAGGCGTTTGACGATGATCCCGGTTGAAGACTTCATGATGGCTCCGGTTGTTGTCTGTTTCATATTCGTTGTTTCGCAGCGAGGCGAAAAATGGCGCTGTGGTAAAAAAGCGCGGTGTTAAAAAAAGGCGCTCCCGTCGAAAGGGAAGGAGGGGAAACGCCCTAAAAAAGGTGTTTGTTCTGTCGTGTACAGAGAATGCCGCGTATAAAACGCCGGCTGCCTCCCTGCAGCCAAAAAGCCCACTTGGCGTGGGCCACAAGGTGAACTCGGTTCAGCCGCGCATATCTTCCAGCTCCATCCCCTTGGTTTCGTGTACCAGGTAGATCACAAAGGCGATGGAAAGCGCGGCAAACAGGGTGTAGATGCCGTAAGCACCCGCAAGCCCGATTCCCACCAGCATGACGGGGAAGGTCATGGTGATGGCAAAGTTGGCGCCCCACTGGGCAAGCCCGGAAACGGCCAGGCCGGATCCGCGAATCTGGTTCGGGAACATTTCGCCGAGCATGGTCCACATGGCCGGACCCCAGGAACCGTTGAAGAAAAAGACGTAAGCATTGGCGGCGATTAGGGCCAGCATGCCCATTTCCTGGGACAGTTGCAGTGAGCCCTGGGCATCCACGCTGGCGGTGGTAAAGGCGAAGGTCACCAGGGCGAGGGTGATCGCCATGCCGATGGATCCGACCAGCAGTATCGGTCTGCGACCGATGCGGTCCACCAGGGCCATGGTGATCAGGCATGCACCAATACTGACGCCGCCGGAAATGATGTTGATCAGCAGGGCATCGGCTTCGGAAAAACCAACTGCCTGCCAGAGTACGGCGCCGTAGTAGAACACCACATTGATGCCGACCAGTTGCTGGAATACGGCGAGGCCGATGCCGACCCAGACAATCTTGCGTACTCTGCCCAGCCCTTTTCCGCTGGTGTGGAGCAAATCCGACAGTTGTGGCTGGTGATCTCCGGCCACCGAGGCGCGGATGTGTTCCAGCTTTTCCTGGACCCGGGCTTCGCCATAGAGCTTACGCAGTACGTCTGTTGCGCGCTCGGTCTGTCTGGTGAGCACAAGATAGCGTGGGCTTTCCGGAATCAGCAGCAGTGCGACAAAAAACAGTACAGCGGGAATGATTTCGACCCAGAACATCCAGCGCCAGGCGCTGAAGCCCATCCACCACTCGTTCACTGCGGACCCGGCGGTTTTGGCGAGCCAGTAGTTGCTGATGAAGGCCACAAACAATCCGGTAATGATGGCCATCTGGTTAATAGTGGTGAGGCGTCCGCGCATGGCTGCCGGTGCTACCTCGCTGATATAGGCTGGCGACATAACGCTGGCTGCGCCGACCGCGAGCCCACCGAGTACGCGGTAAAACACAAACTCGGTTGAGGTCATGGCGATACCGGAACCCCAGGCGCTGACCACAAACAGCACCGCAGAGATCAGCAACAGCTGTTTACGCCCCCAGCGATCAGCGAGGCGGCCGGCGAAGAAGGCGCCCACCGCACAGCCGAGCAGCATGGAGGCCACATTGAAACCGGTACCGGCTGTATTGGAATTGAACGCCTGCTGTAATCCGGTCACGGTGCCGTTGATCACTCCGCTGTCGAACCCGAACAAAAATCCGCCGATGGTGGCGACACTGCAAATCAGGATGACGAATAGGAGTGGGGGGGCGTCTTGTTGAAGCCGGGCCGAGCCCAGGCTGCCTTCGATGGGGTTCTCAATCGCTTGCATAAGATGACCTGCTTTTTATTGTTGTACTCGAATCTGTTGGCTCGAATACCGGAGTCCGTGTTGCGGGCCGGTATCGCTGGATAATTCGGTGCCTTTTTGGACAGCCATCATGATGACGCGCGAGGTCAGTGAAAGCGTCCTACTTTAGGAAAATAAATAAAGTTGGACGCCGGCGCTGTCTCACTTTCCGCGGTTTCCCGCCTTATAGTGGGACGCCGGAGCAGTAAGGCTGGCGCTGGTTTGGGGGCGATATGGCAGTGGCTAGCGGCAGATTCCTGCCTCCCATCACAGGTATACTGGGCGGCCTGTTACCAGCCTGGATTTGAACCTTGGCAGCTGAAACCACCAAGCTCCGTGAAATGCTCCTGTCTGCTCTCCGGCGGAACCCGCCGGCAGGTGAGCTGTGGGTGGGGTATTCCGGAGGACTGGATTCGACAGTCTTGCTTCATTTATTGGCCGTAGAAAATGTTCCGCGTAGAGCTGTGTATGTGCACCATGGCCTGAGTGCGAATGCAGACTCCTGGCAATCGCATTGTGAGGCGCAGGCCCGCACTCTGGGAGTGCCATTCACGGCACTTGCCGTGGAGGTGGCGCCGGAAGATGGTGGAGTGGAGCAGGCTGCGCGCAATGCCCGCTACCGTGCTTTCGCGGAAGTGATGTCGCCTGGCGATATGATCCTGCTGGGACATCATGGCGATGACCAGGTGGAGACTTTCCTGCTGCGCCTGCTGCGCGGTGCCGGTGTTGTCGGTATGTCGTCAATGCGAGAGTTTCGGGAATTTGCTCCAGGACGTTCGTTGTTGCGGCCGTTACTTGGCTGCGCGCGCAGCACACTGGAAACCTACGCCCGTTCCCGGGGCTTGCAGTGGATTGAGGACGACAGCAATTCAGACCTGAAATTTGACCGTAATTACTTACGTAGTCATGTTGCCCCCGCATTGGCTGCGCGCTGGCCCGTGGTTTCCCTGGTTGGGCGAGCTGTGGATAACTTGCAGGAGTCTGCCGGGCTGCTTGAGGAAATCGCGCGGGAAGATTGCGCCAGCTGTGACCGCCGTAGCGAGCGGGTGGGGCAGAGCATCGACCTGGAGGCGCTGCTCGGGCTGACACTGGCGCGGCAAAAAAATCTGCTCAGGTTCTGGGTGCAGTCCCTGTGTGGGCATCCACCGGAGTCGGTCCAGCTCGAACAGGTCCTGAAGCAGCTAAGCGCAGCGGAAGACGCCACGCCGCAGATCACAGTCGCCGGCCTGGTAGCGAGAAGATTTCGCAATCGCGTGTTTCTGACACCACAATTGCAGCCTCAAGATGGGGGCCTGGTGCCCGGGAGTAGCTGGCAATGGGATGGTGCTTCCGACCTGAAATTACCGGGAGGCGGTGTTTTATCGCCTTCGCCAGGGTGGCCTGCGGCAGACTATCGGGTCTGCTTCCGGTCCGGCGGCGAGCGGGCGCAACCCCGCGCGCGACGGCATTCCCAGACCTTGAAAAAACTGTTGCAGGAATACGCTCTCGAGCCCTGGTTGAGGGATTGTGTTCCTCTCGTTTATTGCAATGGCGAGTTGGTTGCGGTTGGCGACCTGTTCGTCACCTCGGAGGGGCCAGGGCAACCACCAAATTGGCGGTTTTTCGATTGAGCAGAAAACTGCTTTCTGGTAGTCTGGCGTCCCATCTCAAAGGCACTAGGTTGCGCGGCTTCGCGCCCCTGAGCCAGTCCCGCACGCCCGTACTCGTCGGGCATTCAACTGACCAAGGTTTTGCATGACGCGCTATATATTTGTCACTGGCGGCGTGGTTTCCTCATTGGGGAAAGGTATCGCCTCCGCTTCTCTGGCCGCAATCCTCGAAGCCCGTGGCCTCAAAGTCACGATTCTGAAGCTTGACCCTTATATCAACGTTGACCCGGGCACCATGAGCCCCTTCCAGCACGGCGAGGTCTACGTGACCGAAGATGGCGCCGAGACGGATCTGGATCTGGGCCACTACGAGCGATTTATTCGCACGCGCATGTCCAAGCGCAACAACTTCACCACCGGCCGTGTGTACGAAACCGTGCTGCGCAAAGAGCGCCGCGGTGACTACCTGGGTGGTACCGTGCAGGTGATCCCGCACATCACCGACGAAATCAAGCGCCGTGTGATCGAAGGTGGTCGCGACGTAGATGTAGCCATCGTCGAAATCGGCGGTACTGTGGGTGATATCGAGTCCCAGCCATTCCTGGAATCCGTGCGCCAGCTGCGCGTGGAAATGGGTATCAACCGCGCCCTGCTGATTCACCTGAGCTATGTACCTTACCTGGGTACCGCCGGTGAAACCAAAACCAAGCCGACCCAGCACTCTGTTAAAGAACTGCGCTCTATCGGCCTGCAGCCGGATATCCTGCTGTGCCGCTCCGAGCGCGCCATCGACGACGATTCCCGCCGCAAGATCGCGCTGTTCACCAACGTGGAAGAGCGCGCAGTAGTACCTCTGCCCGATGCCAAGACCATTTACGGTGTGCCGCGTATGCTGCACGGCTACGGTCTGGACGAGATCGTGGTGGAAAAACTGCAGCTGGAATGCGGTGCGCCGGACCTGTCCGAGTGGGATGCCGTGGTAGACGGCAAACTGAACCCGCAGCACGAAGTGAAAATTGCCATGGTCGGCAAGTACATGGAACTGCTCGACGCCTATAAATCCCTGATCGAATCCCTGATTCACGCGGGCATTAAGAACCGCACCAAAGTGAACATCGAATACATCAATGCAGAAGATGTGGAAGGCGAGAATGGCCTCGACCTGATCAAGGGTGCGGACGCCATCCTGGTACCGGGCGGCTTCGGTGAGCGCGGCCTGGAAGGCAAACTGGAATCCGTGCGTTACGCCCGTGAAAACAATATTCCGTTCCTGGGCATCTGCCTGGGCCTGCAGTCGGTCGTCATTGAATACGCCCGTAACGTGTTGGGCCTTGAAGGTGCCAACAGCACCGAGTTCAACACCAAGACGCCGCACCCGGTAATCGGCCTGATCACCGAGTGGATCGACAGCGAAGGCAAGGTCGAGAAGCGTGACGAAAAGTCTGACCTCGGCGGCACCATGCGCCTTGGCGGTCAGGAATGTCGCCTGTCCAAAGACAGTAAAGCGCGTGAAATTTACGGCAAAGACATCATCGTCGAGCGCCACCGCCACCGCTATGAAGTGAACAACAACTACGTTGATCGCCTGCAGCAGGCCGGCCTGAAAATCGGCGGCTGGTCCGCGGATGACACCCTGGTGGAAATGGTCGAACTGCCGGAACACGACTGGTTTGTTGCCTGTCAGTTCCACCCGGAGTTCACTTCCACGCCACGCGACGGTCACCCGCTGTTCGAAAGCTTCGTGGCTGCGGCACTGAAGCACCGCGAAGCGAACAAGTAAACCCAGAATTCTAAAAAATCTTCGAGCCCGCGCTTCCCTTCTTTAAATCAGGGGACGGGAAGCGCGCAAAGGATGTTGAGCGCTATGAAAACTATTGAAGTCGGCAATCTTCCGGTCGCCAACGACAAGCCATTCACGCTGTTTGGCGGCATGAACGTACTGGAATCCCGTGACCTCGCCATGCAAGTGGCCGAGCACTATGTGAAAGTCACCGAGAAGCTCGGTATTCCCTACGTCTTTAAAGCCTCCTTCGACAAGGCCAACCGTTCCTCCATCCACTCCTACCGGGGGCCGGGTATGGAAGAGGGACTGAAGATTTTTGAAGAAATCAAAACCACTTTTGGTGTGCCGCTGATCACCGACGTACACGAGCCGCATCAGGCCGCGCCTGTTGCTGAGGTCGTCGACGTCATTCAGCTGCCGGCATTCCTCGCACGTCAAACCGACCTGGTGGCGGCGATGGCGGCAACCGGTGCGGTGATCAACGTGAAGAAGCCCCAGTTCATGAGTCCGCCGCAGGTCAAAAATGTGGTGGAAAAATTTGCCGAGGGCGGCAACGAAAACATCATCCTGTGCGAGCGCGGAGCCTGCTTCGGCTACGACAACCTGGTGGTGGATATGCTCGGCTTCCGCACCATGATCGACGCCACTGGCGGCGCCCCGCTGATTTTTGACGTGACCCACTCGCTGCAGATGCGTGATCCCGGCGGCGCTGCTTCCGGCGGCCGTCGTGCGCAGGTCACCGAGCTTGGCCGCGCCGGCCTGGCCATCGGCATCGCCGGCCTGTTCCTGGAAGCCCATCCGAACCCGGAAAAGGCCCTGTGTGACGGACCGAGCGCGCTGCCGCTGGAAAAACTGGAGCCATTCCTGGCACAGATGAAAGCCGTGGATGACCTGATCAAAGGCTTTGAGCCGCTCGACACCAAATAACCTGGCGAGCGACACGTCTAATAAGCTAGCTATACGGAAATAACCAAAAAGAAGCGGCGCAGCGTGTGCCGCTGATATTTCACCTCACAGACTCTATACCCATTAACAAGGAGCCCGTTGTAAAAATGAGCAAGATTGTTGCTGTAAAAGCTTTTGAAGTATTGGATAGCCGCGGTAACCCCACCGTTAACGCCGATGTAATTCTGGAATGCGGCGCGGTAGGTTCTGCCTGCGCACCTTCCGGCGCTTCCACCGGCTCCCGCGAAGCCCTCGAGCTGCGCGACGGCGACAAAAGCCGTTACCTGGGCAAAGGTGTACTGAAAGCCGTAGCGAACATCAACGGTGAAATCGCCGAACTGCTGGTTGGTATGGACGCAACCGACCAACGCGCGCTCGACAAAGCCATGATCGACGCCGACGGTACTGAGAACAAATCCAAGCTGGGCGCTAACGCCATCCTGGCCGTTTCCCTCGCCGCCGCCAAAGCCGCTGCCATCTCCAAGGGCATTCCCCTGTACCAGCACATCGCCGACATCAATGGCACACCCGGTCAGTACACCCTGCCGGTACCGATGATGAACATCATCAACGGTGGTGAGCACGCCGACAACAACGTCGACATCCAGGAATTCATGATCCAGCCGGTGAAAGCGAAAACCTTCGCCGAAGCCCTGCGCCAGGGTGCGGAAATTTTCCACTCCCTGAAAAAAGTCCTGTCCGCCCAGGGCCTGAACACCGCCGTTGGTGACGAAGGTGGCTTCGCGCCGAACCTGCCGTCCAACGAAAGCGCCCTGAAAGTGATCGCCGAAGCCGTTGAAGCCGCTGGCTACAAACTGGGCGACGACATCACCCTGGCCCTGGACTGCGCCTCCTCCGAATTCTACAAAGGTGGCAAGTACGTACTCGCCGGCGAAGGCAAGGAATTCGACAGCGAAGGCTTCGCTTCCTACCTGGCCGAGCTGTCTGAAAACTACCCAATCATCTCCATCGAAGACGGCATGGACGAAAGCGACTGGGACGGCTGGAAAATCCTCACCGACAAAATCGGCGAGAAAGTACAGCTGGTGGGCGACGATCTGTTCGTAACCAACACCAAGATCCTGAAAGAAGGTATCGAGAAAGGCGTTGGCAACTCCATCCTGATCAAGTTCAACCAGATCGGCTCCCTGTCCGAAACCCTGGACGCGATCAAAATGGCCAAAGACGCTGGTTACACCGCGGTTATCTCTCACCGTTCCGGTGAAACCGAAGACACCACCATCGCCGACTTGGCCGTTGCTACCGCCGCTGGCCAGATCAAAACCGGCTCCCTGTGCCGCTCCGACCGCGTAGCCAAGTACAATCGCCTGCTGCGCATTGAAGCCGAGCTGGAAGGCAAAGCGCCTTACCGTGGCATTGCTGAGTTCAAGTAAGAACTGAAGCCCGGTAAACTGGCTGAATCTCGCTTCGTAGCTCACGCTCCAAAGCGAAAGCTCTGATACCGGTGGCCCTTCCCGGGACCGTATGCGGCCAGGACGGCCGCATCCGAGTCCCCATGGATGGGTTCACGGCGTGTCCCGGGAAGGGCCACCGGTAGCAGGGCTGCCACGGACTCGTTGTCGTGCGCAGTACCACCAAAGCCAGAAGAGAACACAAGAAATGAAATGGCTGCTGGCAATCCTCACTGTCATGCTTTTAGTCACCCAGTACCGAATCTGGGTAGGCGAGGGCAGTTTTGCGGAAGTGACGCGACTGGAGCGGCAGCTCAGCGAGCAGCAGCAGAAAAATGCTGCATTGGAGCGGGAAAATCGCCAGCTCCTGCGGGAAGTCCGTAGCCTCAAAGAAGGCACCGACGGCGTAGAAGCCAAAGCCCGCTATGACCTCGGCCTTATTAAAGAAGGCGAAACCCTGTTTATTTTTCTCGACCCAGACGAACAGAACTCACCGCGGGAAAAAGAATGACCGCCGTTAACGCGCGTGCCGTCGAGCCCTACTGGGTGGTAGTCCCTGCCGCCGGCTCCGGAAAACGCATGGGCGCCGACAAGCCCAAACAGTACCTGCCGCTTCTCGGCAAACCCCTGATCGTCCACACCCTGCAAAACATCCTCAGCTGGCCCGGCCTGGCCGGAATAGTTGTCGCCATTGCAGCCGACGACAGCGAATTCAAAGCATTGCCTCAAGCCGCAGATCCCCGTATCCACACCGTCATCGGCGGGGCCGAGCGGGCAGACTCTGTACTCGCGGCCCTCGAATACCTGAGCAATCGCGCCGTACCGGAAACCAGCGTGCTCGTGCACGACGCCGCCCGCCCGCTCGTCGCCAAAGGCGATATCGAAAAACTCATAGGTCCTGAATCGGCCGCTATTGCCCTGCTGGCCCAGCCCGCCAGTGACACCGTAAAGCGTGCGACCACTGAACATGGCGTGGCTGTCGTGACAGAAACGCTGCCCCGGGACCAGATCTGGCTCGCGCAAACCCCGCAAAAAGCACCCCTGCAGCTACTCAAAGACAGCCTGCAATCCGGGCTGCGGGAAAACCCGACGGCCATAACCGATGAAGCGAGTGCACTGGAACTCGCCGGTTACCGCCCGCAACTTATGGCCGCGTGCCGCACCAACTTCAAAATTACCCAGCCTGCAGACCTGCTGCTGGCGGAAGCGCTGCTACAACAGCAGCGGACCCAACAAGGCGAACCGTCATGAACATTCGAATCGGTCAGGGGATCGATGTCCACGCATTTGGCCCCGGGGATCACGTCATCCTCGGTGGCGTAAAGATTCCACATGAGCAGGGCCTGGTCGCCCATTCCGACGGTGATGTGCTGCTGCACGCACTCTCCGATGCACTGCTCGGTGCCCTGGCGCTGGGCGATATCGGCAAACACTTCCCGGATACCGATGCCGCCTACGCCGGCGCAGACAGTCGCGCCTTGCTGCGACATGTCGTCGGACTGATTCATCAGCACGGTTACCGACTGATCAACGCCGACGCCACGCTGATTGCTCAATCGCCAAAGATGGCACCTCATATCGACCTGATGCGTGCGAATATAGCCGCAGACTGTCAGGTAGAGAGCAGTGCGATCAGCGTTAAAGCCACTACCAGCGAAAAGCTGGGCTTTACCGGCCGCAAAGAAGGCATCGCCGCGCAGGCGGTTGTCCTGCTGGAATCCATTCATGGTTGAAGTCATGGCTGATGATACTGGGCGTCAATGGGATCTGGACTGGCCACGGGCATTGGGTGGTGCCGCCATAAAGGGCGATTTCCGCACTGAGCCGGAAGACTTCATCGTTGATGAGCTCGCCGCGCCAATGGCCGGAGAAGGGGAGCACGTCTATCTGCAGATCCGCAAGCGCGGCGCCAACACCGGCTATGTGGCCCAACAACTGGCACAGTTGGCAGGTGTGCAGAACAACGATGTCGGTTTTTTCGGCCTGAAAGACCGGCATGCGGTCACTACCCAATGGTTCAGCGTTTGGCTGGCGCAGAAGCCCGAGCCGGACTGGTCGCAGATCGAAAGTGACGAAGTGACCCTGCTGCAGAGCTATCGTGGCCAGCGAAAATTGCGCCGTGGCGAGCACAGCGGTAACCGCTTTCAAATCCGCCTGCGCAATATTCAGGGTGATCGCGATGCGGCCGAAGCCGTCCTGGCTCGAGTAGCCAGCGGTGTACCCAATTATTTCGGTGAACAGCGCTTCGGTCACAATGGCGGAAACCTCGATTTGGTAGAACGTATTCTGGCCGAACAGGCCGCCGGCAAGCGCAAGCGTCTTCCGCGGAGCCAGAAAAGTTTTGCCATATCTGCCGCCCGCAGCTGGCTGTTCAATCAGGTGCTGGCTTCTCGAATAAAGGCTGGGAACTGGCAGGAAGTGCTCGAAGGGGAGCCGGATACTTCACCCAGCGGCCCCTTGTGGGGAAGAGGGCGCAACGCCGCGACTGCTGAACAGCTGGGACTGGAAGAAGAAGCCATGCTGCCCTGGCGCAATTGGCGTGACTGGCTGGAGCATTGCGGTCTCAGTCAGGAACGTCGAGACCTGATATTACGCCCCGAGGGGTTCAGTTTTGAGTGGTCGGGGGATGACCTGAAGCTGGCCTTCGCGCTACCTCCGGGCACGTTTGCCACCGCGCTGCTGCGCGAAATAGCAGAACTGGCCAACCTGGCCGATCGCACAATAAAATAAACGACAACAATTGTGACCGGCGACGCAGACGTGCGCCCGGTCAGGTGCCAGCCAAACATGGTAAGTGCTGGCGAACCGCTTGCAGGGAGACACGTCGTCCTTATGGATCGATTGAGACACGAAGGGCTGGGAATGACATCCCAGCGTACCCGCAACAGGCTGATACAGCGTTTGCGGGATGAAGGTATCAGCAGCGAGGAAGTGCTGGATGTCATGGCATCCACTCCTCGCCACCTGTTTCTGGATGAGGCGCTGGCTATCCGCGCCTACGAAGATACCGCCCTGCCTATTGGCTACGGCCAGACCATCTCCCAACCCTACATTGTTGCCCGCATGACTGAACTTCTGTTGAGTCGCGCCAAGTCCCGTGCCCGGGTTTTGGAGGTTGGGGCTGGCTCAGGGTATCAGACCGCGATTCTGGCCAGACTGGTCGACAAACTGTACTCCGTGGAACGCATTGCGCCGCTAATGGAAAAGGCGCGGGTACGTATGCGTGAGCTCGGCATCTTCAACGTGGAGATGCGACTCAGTAATGGCGGTTTCGGTTGGCCGGAGCAGGGACCCTACGATGCCATCCTCTGCGCTGCGGCACCGGCGACTATCCCCGATGAGCTGCGCGAGCAACTGGCCCCAGGCGGTGTACTGGTCATACCGGTGGGCAGTGATTACCAATATCTTACGATTGTTACCCGCAGTGAAGACGGTAGTCGTTTCGATGTGGAAAAGGCGGAGCCAGTGCGCTTTGTACCGCTGCTGAGCGGAGTGGTGCGTTGATGGAGAAAGGATTTATAAGAAACCGTTATTGGGGGGTGGCTGCACGGGGCCTCGCCATGGGCGCTGCAGATGTGGTGCCGGGGGTATCCGGGGGCACCATTGCCTTTATTACCGGTATCTACCAGGAATTACTGGACTCGATCAGCTCCATCGGCCCGAAAACGCTCAAGACCCTGTTCTCTGAGGGGATCGCGGCCACCTGGCGTCAGATAAACGGTGGTTTTTTGCTCGCGCTGTTCGCCGGAATCCTCACCAGTATATTCAGCCTGGCCAAGTTGATCAGCTATCTGTTGGCAAGCTACCCGATTGTTGTATGGTCGTTTTTCTTCGGATTGATTCTGGCCTCGACAGTACCGATTGCCCGTAGAGTGCCGGGCTGGGGCTGGAAAACTGTACTAGCGCTATTGCTGGGTATCGCCATGGCGATTCTCGTCAGCGAAATGCGGCCGACACAAATTGCCGCAACGCCAGTTTCCCTGTTTCTTTCCGGGGCTGTCGCCATCTGCGCAATGATTCTGCCCGGCATCTCCGGCTCCTTTATATTGCTGATGATCGGGATTTATCCGCAGGTGATTACTGCGGTGCACCAGCTCAATATCCTGGCGCTTGGCTGGTTTGCCGCTGGCGCTGCGAGTGGGCTGCTACTATTCAGCCGCCTGCTCTCTTGGTTGATGCACCGGTTTCCGGGAATAACGCTGTCATTCCTGGTGGGGATATTGCTGGGCAGCCTGAAGATCGTGTGGCCTTGGAAACTGCCTGGAGCTCTGGACAGTGATAAATTGGCTCCTGTGTTGTCCAATACTTTGCCTGGTACCTTTAGTGAGGTTACCGGTGAGCCTTCACAGCTGTTGGGTGCAGCGACGGCCGCGATACTGGCTTTGGTGTTGGTGCTATCTGTTGAATGGGCGCATTGGCGCTATGTAAGCAATGTCGTACAAGAGTCGTAACTAATTACGTACGCAGGGTGGGAAGGTATTCGCAGCTATTTTTACCGAGAGCTGCAGGGGATTTTGATAATTATTATTCTCATTCTGCTTTCCTACTGTGAAAGATTCTTTACGCAGTTTTTTTTACCGGGTAGGACCGATAAAACAGCAGATTTCTTTAGACACTTTTTCCATAAATGCCCCCCCTTGATGTAAAAAGAGAATAATGAAGCGGCGTTTTTTTCAACAATTCACGGTCAATCCTGACGCCAGCCCAAGGTGTAAATTACGCCTTTTGGCCACTTTGTACTCTCGCCTGTTTTTTGTGACCATTGGTTGCCTTTTCGTCACTTCATGTGCCAGCAACCTGGCCCCCACCAGCTCGCTCAATCAACCACCGAGCCAGAAAATTCGCCATCATTTGGTCAGCAAGGGCGAAACACTCTATTCCATCGCATGGCGTTATGGTAAAGATTTCAAGGAGTTAGCGGCGATAAATGGCATTCGATCGCCCTACCAGATTTATCCCGGCCAGCGTTTGAATCTCACCGGCCAGGGGGTGGTAGCCACCCGCAGTACCGTCGCCAAACCTTCATCAAAAGCCTCTCGCCCAGTCAAAAAAACGGTGAAAGTCGCGGCAAAACCGGCGAGGAAGCCCGTCAGAAAATCGTCAATTCCGGCCAAGGTAAGATCCAGTATCAAATGGCGCTGGCCGGTCCGCGGTCCGCTGATCGCGCGCTTCCAGCCGAATAACCCCCTGCGAAAGGGTGTTGATATCGGAGGGGAAAAGGGGGAATCTGTTCAGGCAGCGGCGGATGGCACAGTGATTTACGCCGGAAGCGCACTGAGAGGTTACGGTAAGCTTTTGATCATCAAGCACAGCGAGGAGTTCCTCAGTGCTTATGCCCACAACCACAAATTACTTGTGGGCGAGGGCACCGCGGTCAAAGCGGGGCAACGGATAGCGGAACTGGGTTCGAGTGGTACCGACCGCAACATGCTTCACTTTGAAATCCGTAAAGATGGTCAACCAGTAGATCCCCTAACTTACCTGCCTTGATCGGTGTGAAAACCTGCCTGTCTAACGCTGTTGTGAAATAAAAATGGATTTTTATTAAACACCACTTGAGGTAGTCACCGGGAACGGCAAAAACTGCCCTGCAGTGACTCTACTCACCAGCGCTATTCATGAAGCAAAGGTGAGTTGCCGGGAACGGAGGCTGTCGCAAAGACAGTGGCGAGTTCTGAAACCGCGAACTGTCGATGCGGCTGACACAGGCAAAGTACAAGGAGTTGGGGAAATGGAAGCACAACGTCACGATCAGCTGGGCTTCAATGCCAGAACAGATCTTTCTGCCGAGTCATTGGAAAATGAGGCATCCACCAGTACAGAAAAAACAGAGACAATAGCGAAACCAGGCCGCCCCCGGAGCAAGGCGGCAAAAAAAAACTCCGAGACATCTGCACAAAAAGTTCCCGCCCAAAAAGCATCTATTCGTAAGCTCGATGATACCCACGGGCAAAAGAATCTCGACGCAACTCAGCTTTATCTGAATGAAATAGGCTTTTCTCCTCTGCTGACCGCGGAAGAGGAAGTTTACTATGCGCGCAAAGCATTACGTGGTGATGCCGCGGCACGAAAGCGCATGATAGAAAGCAATCTTCGTCTGGTTGTAAAAATTGCCCGGCGTTACGTCAGTCGGGGCCTCGCCCTGCTGGATCTGATTGAAGAGGGCAACCTCGGATTGATCCGCGCCGTGGAGAAATTCGACCCTGAGCGCGGCTTCCGCTTCTCAACCTATGCCACCTGGTGGATTCGTCAAACGATTGAACGGGCCATCATGAACCAGACCCGTACCATCCGTTTGCCGATTCATGTGGTGAAAGAGCTCAATGTTTATCTGCGTGCTTCACGAGAGCTGGCGCAGAAGCTGGACCACGAGCCTTCGGCCGAAGAAATCGCTAACCTGCTGGAAAAACCGGTAGAGGATGTAGAGCGAATGCTGGGGTTGAATGAGCGCGTAACGTCGGTTGATACGCCAATTGGTCCGTCTTCGGAGAAAACACTGGTTGATACGATTCCTGACCAGCAGGAATCAGATCCCGCTGAATTGCTTCAGGATCGGGATCTGTATGAAAGTATCGACCGCTGGTTAAGTGAGCTCCCGGACAAGCAGTGTGAGGTCGTCTCCCGTCGCTTCGGTTTACGAGGGTTTGAGCCCAGTACTCTGGAGGAAGTGGGGCGTGAAATCGGCCTGACCCGTGAGCGTGTTCGCCAGATTCAGGTCGATGCCTTGAAGAGACTGCGGGAAGTGATGGAAACCCAGGGGCTGGATGGCATGTCGCTGTTTGCCAACCTCTAGGTGCAAGCAAAAGTATCTGGACTTCTACATGAAAAAACCCGCACATCATGCGGGTTTTTTCATGCCTGTATATCTACTGGATACACGGAATGGAGTTGTTACTTCTGCTTCCAGCGCCCGAGATTGTCCTGATAGTACTCACCTTTAGACAGACGGGATTCAAGCTTTTCCGCAGCCCGGGCAGCCACCTGGGAAATGTCGATATTATTGCGCTTGGCGATAGACGCGTACTCTTTTTTACGCTTGCTGTTCACCTCGGCAACCAAACGATCAACTTCCGGTGTTCCATTTTGCACAACAGCGATATAGCCACTGTTGGCTTCGCCGACGATGCCCTGCGTCTGAGCTTCTTTCAGGGTGATAGCGGCGGCCGGGAGGGAAACCATTAAACAGAGTGAAAACAGGGTTGCAATCAGTTTTTTCATAGGTCGTTCCTAACGAGTATTCTCCAATGCCCCAGAAGGCGAAAAGGTTCTGCCTGGCAGTAACCTCAGAATATGCCCTCTTTGTTGTCAAACAGGTCGTCCAGCTCCTTATCGACTTTGACCCGTATCTCATGTTCTATCTTCACATTGAGGTTAACGGTAATCGGCTCGCTGGGCGCCTGTACCGCGACAGTCGGGGTGCAGGCGGATAACAGGGCTGTGCTGATCACCAGCGTCGCTGTTATTGCCGGTAGCTTGATAAAACCTGCTTTGGTCACATAACGCTCCTTAGATCTTGGGGGATCTTACGGGTACACCTTGTAGGATCCAATTTCCCCTACCTTTGTAGTTCACTATAGATAGTGCCAGATTAACGCTTCCTGAACAGCCTGCAAACCGGTGCAAATACACGCCGTTCTCTGATGCCGTGTATTTTACCCTCCCCGACTATTCCCCGTGATTCTGTTCACGTAACGAGGTTACGGGCGAAGGTGTTGGTACCGGGGGCGGTCTTGCGAGACCTTCCGCGAGAGGGACCTCGCGGAAGAGCCCCCAGGGATGGGTTAAGGGGGGGCGCCTAGCTCGTGTCTCGCAAGACCGCCCCCGGTAGCGACACCGCCGCTGGTTTGGTTAAAAGCGTGCAATTACGCCTATTGCACGGACTTCTCCAACACATCTGTCAGATCCCGGCTTGCCTGTAGAGACTTCAGCATACTTGGGACATTGTTTTCCAGATTCAGGTTGATAATCAGGTCCCGGTTGGCATCAACGGCGCTGCTGCGTCCGGTAAGTTTGAGGTTCAGTTTCAGGTCGCCACTTAGTGGATAGGTAATGGTGCCGCGCATATCCCGGTAGTTGTAATCCTCCAGCGCCCCCGCGATCAACTTGAGCTGAGGATTACTGGTCAGCATGCTGGGCGAAAAGGCCCCGTAGTACCGCAGGCGTCCGCCGGGAGGCCGGGCATTGAGCGTACCGTTCTCTATGGTAACCCCCTGGCCATCGGTAGTGATCGGCATGGTGGCGTCCAGCAGGCCCGTGGCGACAAAGTTTTCAGCTTCCATTTCCTTCGCCAGCGCTTCGAGCGATATACCCGTAAATGAAACCAGGGAGTCTCTTTCTACACCATTTAGGTTCCAGGTAAGTACTTTGGAGGTCAGGGCGCCATTTAACATTTCTCCTGAGAAATCGGCCAGAGTGAGGTCCCCATTTTCTGCGATACCAAGTTTGAATCTCAGGTTTTCCACCGGAAGCCCCGCATCCAATTTCTGGATACTTACAGGCTGGCTTTTCGTGGTTGTCCAGCTGTTACTGGCTTGCGTGATGGAGACTTTGCCATTGATGCCGACTGCGAAAATGTCGCCATAACTGATACCAATCGAATCCAGTGTTGCATTAACTTGGTTGGTTTTTCCTGTTTTCGGGCTTCTTTCTGGCCAGAAAACACGGCCCGAAGCAGAGAGCTTTCCGTCGATGACATCCGCTGGTAATCCCTGGACTGAGCCGCTGAGCGGCGACTGTGGGCTGAATGTTGCTTCCGGTACCGTAAAAGTGAGCTCACCAAGGGCATTTTCCACATCATATTTCCAGGACGTCTCAACATTCATGCCGCTGGTAATGAGCTCGCTGGTGCCCCGAAGTTGATCGCCTGAAAATTGGATATTCCCGGTTGCGCCAAAGGTTGTCCGGTACTGATTCAGCGTCAATATCGAGAGTGAATCCGAGCGGTAGCTGGCACTGGCGTGGATGTCCTGTTTATTCCTGCTTACAGAAACGTCTTCAAAAAATATCGCCCCCTCAATACGGGTATCGGGCACCGTCAGCGGTGCAAGCGCGAGCGCGAGCTGGTCAGCAGTGCATCGGGAGACGGTATTCTCGAAGTTGCAGGTAATGGCCTGTGAGAAAAATTCCGGATTTTCAAACGACGCATCACCGATATTCAGCGAAGCTGCAGCCGCATTGAGCGCAGAGAACTGAATGTTTCGAACGCCAGTTTGCTTTGTACTGGGTTTCGATAGATCGCCGATCTCTGCGTCCAGGGTGATCTCTTGTGCCTGTAAGTCAGTTTCTTTGAGATTCAGCGATGAGAGTCTGCCTGAAAACTGGAGCTTGCACTGTGTTCTCAAGACATCGACGCAGTTGAGCTGTTTTATAGTGCCTTTTAGTTTCGGCAAGGTGTCACTGGAGGGGACTGGCGCTTTGCCCGGTGATGGTTGTGCCTGAATCTCAAGGTTTGCCAGCTCCAGATTCATCGGAGCGGGCCAATTGTTTGTCGTTAAGGTGGCTGTCTCATTCAGCGTTAATCTTACGTCGGCATCTGGCCAGTCAATACTCGCCAGCGGAGTATCCCTTGTTTGAGGGGAAACGTGAGCGGACAGATCACTGCCCGGCTGTAATTGGAGCTCGATGTTGGTGAGGATGAGGTCCTCGATCCTGCTGACATTCTCCAGCGGAGGTAGTTTTGCGTTGCCGCTAATTGTTAACTGGCCGGCAACATTACTTAGTTGATAGCCCTCGAATACTTTCTGTATCGATTCCTCTGAAAGTACCTGAAATGCTCGATCAACGTTGATGGATCCCGTTAGGGATATGTCCTGTTTTTCCGGGTTTCCCAGTGTGATTTCAGCTTGTGCCCAGTCTGTATTTTCAGTGTGATCCACCGTATCGAGTGTCACTGTGAGTACACCCGATACAGAATTGAATCGCAAAGGTGTTATGTTTTCCAGCTGGAGCTCCAAAGGTCTTGGGCTGTTGGCGGTGACTTTCAGTGGGGCAGGGAAATAGTCCCCGTTGGGGGAGAACGTCCATTGTATGTTGTCAGTACTGATCTTTGCCGCCAGTTTGCGGTAGCGCTCGAGGATCAACAGGGTATCGGGAACTTCACCCGTGAACATCAAGCTCAGTTCACCTGTGGCGGATGACTCGGGTACTTCGCGGACTGAATTGAGATCAATTTTTCTCGCCAGTGCTTGCGTGTTTTCCAATGCTGCCTGGATTGTGCCGGTTGTGCGCCAGAAGCTTTGGCCTTGGGGGCGGTCGCCTTCTGGCTGGTCGAACTGGAGCTCTGCCGTGAATGCCTCGTCGGTGCCTTCTTTGGCCGTGATACGCAGTTGAGCCTTGCTTTGTTCGCTGCTGAGATCAAGGGACAGGCTACAGCTTTTGCAGGTGTCGTGACCAATCTGTCCTGTAATATTGTTACCGCGCCTGGTCAGATTTAGTGTAAATGCGCCGGGAGCGAGCTCAGGAACCAGTACTGCCAGGATATCAATCGTGTCGAGCCTGAGACTACGCAACTGCTGCAGGGACTGACTCAGCAGCAGCGGTGGTTCCGCAGCATCCGTTTGGAATCTAGAGGAGGGTGCTTCAGGGGCCGGGTTAAGTGCAGAATCTATTGGTTTTGTTTGTTTGCCATCGTTGGTTGGCGCCGGGCGCAGGACTGCAGCCGCTAATACGGCCTGTGCTACTGACAGGTTTGTTCCGAAATTGCCGGAATCCGAATCTGGACTACTCATAAGCGCCGTCCAGTTGGTGAGCTTGAGGTCATTCAGTTCCAGCTGCCGGCCATTGGCAAAGGCGATGACGAGACGTTTGATCGCGATGCTTTTTCCAGCATCAGTGAAGCGCAATTGTTCAACCTGTCGGATTGCCACGCCGTCCAGCCAGTGGTTGGCTACCACCGGCAGCCATTGGTGCCGGCTATACCAACCCGATACCCCGCCGATCACCAGCGCGAACAGCAGGCAAAGCGCGACAAGTCTGGAGTTCCTGAAAGCGGGGAAAAGCTTGGGCACTGATACCTCGGTATGGCCACAGGTGATTCACTTGTGATTCAAGGGCTAAACGTAGAGACTTGTTCAGAGCATAACGACGGGGGAAGTATTTGTGAAATTCACGATGACAGTTTTACGTGTTTGTAGCCGTCTGGCACTTGGCGCGGCAGTTACCTTGGGGAGTGTTGGCGGTGCCCAGGCTTATGACCGGGTAAATGGCGAAGGGTTCGCCAGCCGTTCGCCAGTGTTGGCAACCCAGGGCATGGCCGCGACAAGCCAGCCGCTGGCGACTCAGGTGGCACTCGATGTGCTTAAGCAGGGCGGTAGCGCTGTAGATGCGGCAATTGCCGCCAATGCGGTGCAGGGACTGATGGAGCCTACCGGTAACGGCATCGGTGGCGATCTGTTTGCCATCGTATGGAGCGCAAAAGACAAGCAGCTCTATGGGTTGAATGCCAGTGGACGCTCGCCCAAGTCCCTGTCATTTGATTATTTTTCCGACAATAACCTGGATAAGATTCCATCTCACGGGCCCTTGCCTGTTTCGGTTCCGGGCGCGGTGGATGGCTGGTTTGAGCTGCACAGCAAGTTTGGGCGCCTGCCCATGAAGGATCTGCTGGAGCCGGCGATCCGCTACGCCAATGATGGCTTTCCGGTGACCCAGCTGGTGGCGTATTACTGGAATCGCTCGGTGCCCATTCTGGAGAAATACCCGGGGTTCCGTGAAACCTATATGCCCGACGGTCATGCACCTAAAGAAGGCGAGCTATTCCGCAACCCCCGCCTGGGTAAGACCCTGCAGAAGATTGCGGATGGTGGGCGCGACGCGTTTTACCGCGGTGATATTGCCCGTGAAATCGATGCTTATATGAAAGCCAATGGCGGTTTTCTTTCCTATGACGATCTCGCCAGCCACAAGTCTGACTGGGTGAAACCGGTTTCCACCAATTACCGTGGCGTCGATGTTTGGGAACTGCCACCAAACGGGCAGGGGATTGCTGCGCTGCAGATCCTCAATATTCTGGAAGGCTACGATCTTGCCAAGCTGGGACGCACCAGTCCGGAATATGTGCATCTGTTTACGGAAGCGAAGAAGCTGGCCTTTGAAGACCGCGCCAAATACTACGCGGATCCGGTATTCAATGATCTGCCGGTCAAAGAGCTGATTTCCAAAAAGTACGCCAGCGAGCGCCGCAAACTGATTAATCCCGAGCGCGCGGCCAAGCGCTATGATGCCGGTACTGTGGCCTTGCGCCACGGCGATACCATTTACCTGACCACGGCGGATAAAGACGGCAACATGGTATCCCTGATCCAGAGCAACTATCGTGGCATGGGTTCGGGTATGACGCCGGGCGAACTGGGTTTTATCCTCCAGGATCGCGGTGAGATGTTCAGCCTGAAGGAAGGCCATTTCAACCAGTACCAGCCGGGCAAACGTCCGTTCCACACGATTATCCCGGCGTTCGCCACAAAAGAGGGCAAGCCCTGGTTGAGCTTTGGGGTGATGGGCGGCGCGACCCAGCCGCAGATGCACGCGCAGATCATCATCGATATGGTGGATTTCGGACTCAATGTGCAGGAAGCCGGTGACGCCCCACGCATTCTCCACAGCGGTTCCAGCCAGCCCACGGACGAATTGATGGAAGACGGCGGCTACCTCAGCCTGGAAGACGGGTTCCCGATGGAAACCCGGCGTAAACTGGTGCAGATGGGCCACCAGATTCGCTTTGAGAGCGGCCCCTATGGCGGCTACCAGGCCATTTTGCGCGACGAGCACGGTGTATATCACGGTGCCTCGGAAAGTCGTAAAGATGGTCAGGCTGCGGGCTACTGAGTCATGTAGCTCCATCATCCTGTCGACTCAAACGAGCACGTGGCGGCGGCGCTACCGGGTACTGTCTTGCGAGACACGCCGTGAACCCGTCCTTGGGGGCTCTTCCGCGACATCCATGTCGCAGAAGGTCTCGCAAGACAGTACCCGGTATCGCCGCCTTCGCTTTTAGCTCGGGTGGAGTTAGAGGAACTCGCTTAACTCTTAAGACATTATCCAAACGAAATCGAATCACAGACCGCAGTATGAAAGAAGCACAACCTCGCACTATCTACCTGAAAGACTATCGTGTCCCGGACTACCTGATTGATCACACGCGATTGCATTTCGAGCTGGAACCACAGGCAACACTGGTCAAGTCGACCCTGAGCGTGCGCCGCAATCCGGCGGCGGAAAACGGTGGAACATTGCCACCTCTTTGGCTTGACGGTGTTGACCTCGAACTCCTGTCTGTTGCCATCAATGGCGAGCTGGTACCGGCACAACGATATCGCGAGCTGCCCGGTGGTCTGGAAATCGAAGTGCCGGGAGAATCGTTCGAACTGGAGATCAATACCCGTATCGATCCACAGGCGAACACATCGCTGGAAGGGCTCTACCTGTCCAACGGCATGTATTGCACCCAGTGTGAAGCGGAAGGCTTCCGCAAGATTACCTATTACCCGGACCGGCCGGATGTGATGTCGCTGTTCACTACGACGATCGTGGCTCCGGCGACTTATCCGGTATTGCTCTCCAATGGCAACAAAGTGGCCAGTGGCACCACGGATGATGGAAGGCTCAGCGTCACTTGGGAGGACCCGTTTGCCAAGCCGGCGTACCTGTTCGCGCTGGTGGGCGGCGATTTACAGAGTGTTGAAGACAGTTTCACTACTGTTAGTGGGCGGGAAGTCAAACTGCAATTATTTACCGAGGCCAAAAACATCGGTAAATGCGCCCATGCGATCACGTCGCTCAAGCATTCCATGCGCTGGGATGAGGAAGTGTACGGGCGGGAGTACGATCTCGATATCTTTATGATCGTCGCGGTCGACCATTTCAATATGGGAGCGATGGAGAACAAAGGTCTCAATATCTTTAACTCCGCCTGCGTACTGGCCAGTCCGGAGACGGCGACCGATGCGGCGTTCCAGCGTATCGAATCCATCGTTGCCCACGAGTATTTCCACAACTGGTCCGGCAACCGTGTGACCTGCCGGGACTGGTTCCAGCTCAGCCTGAAAGAAGGTTTTACCGTGTTCCGCGATGCGGAATTTTCCGCGGACATGAACTCCCGTGCGGTAAAGCGTATTGAAGATGTCACCCTGCTGCGCACCTCACAATTTGCCGAAGACGCAGGCCCGATGTCGCACCCGGTGCGCCCGGATTCCTATATGGAGATCTCCAACTTCTACACCCTCACGATTTATGAAAAGGGCGCAGAAGTTGTACGTATGGTTCACACCCTGCTCGGCGCTGAAGCCTTCCGTCGAGGCAGTGACCTGTACTTCGAACGCCACGATGGTTGTGCGGTTACCTGTGAAGATTTCGTACGCGCGATGGAAGATGCCAATGGGGCTGACCTGAAGCAGTTCCGCCGCTGGTACAGCCAGGCTGGCACCCCGGTGCTTGAGGTAGAAGATTCGCACGATACTTCTACCGGCATTTACCGATTCACCATCAGGCAACATACGCCTGCCACACCAGGACAGGAAGAAAAGCTGCCTCTGCATATCCCGGTGGCCGTTGGGTTACTTGATGAAAATGGCCAGGACCTGCCGATCGGTGACAATGGCGAGGGCACAGTAGTCCTGCACCTGGCCGAAGCCGAGCAGACGTTTGAATTCCCGAATATCGCCGCGCGTCCGTTGCCTTCACTACTGCGAGGTTTCTCGGCGCCGGTGAAGCTTCGCTATGGCTACAGCGAGGCGCAACTGCAATTCCTGATGCAGCACGACAGCGATGCCTTTAACCGCTGGGATGCCAGCCAGCGATTGGCATTACACGCACTCGCGGAGCTACAGTCCCAATTTCGCGCTGGTGAACCTCTGCAGAAGCCTGCGCAGTTGATCGCTGGTTTCCGTAGCGTGATCATTGATACCAAGCTGGATCCCGCTCTGGTGGCAAAAATGCTGTCGTTACCTTCTGCACAGGAGCTTGCGGAACAGGAAGGTGAGATTGACGCAGCAGCGATTATTGCGGCGAGACAATTTACCCGCGATGCGCTGGCCGAAGCCCTGCGGGATGAGCTCCTCGCGCGTTTCCAGCAGTTGGATACACACAAGCCGTACGCACCAAAAGCGGAAGATATTGCCGAGCGCAGCCTGAAAAATACCTGCCTGGTATATCTGTGCGCGACAGGTTCATCGACTGCACTGGATCTTGCCCGGGCACAGTTGGATCGCGCCGAAAACATGACCGACAGCGCGGCGGCCCTGGCGGCATTGGTTGAGTTTGCGCCGGAGAGTGAAGCAACGGTGCACCTGCAGGCATTTTATGACCGCTGGCAGCAGGATACCCAGGTTGTGGAAACCTGGTTTGGCCTTCAGAGCAGCAGCGCGAATTACGGAACCCTGGAACGGGTCAAACAGCTGATGGCGCATCCGGCGTTTGAGTTCACGAATCCGAATAAAGTGCGTGCCGTTATTGCCGGGTTTGCCGCGCGGAACTTCGTCCAGTTCCATCGCGAAGATGGTGCTGGCTTCGAGTTCCTTGCTGACCAGGTGATCGCACTGGATAAAGTAAACCCGCAAATTGCCTCGCGGCTGGTGATTCCCCTTACCCGGTGGCAGAAGTATCGGGCAGAAGAGCGCCAGAAAATACGCGTTGCGGTTCAGCGGGTAATGGACTCCGGTGAACTGTCGCGTGATTTGTATGAGGTCGTGAGTAAAAGCCTCAGCGATCGCTGAGGCTACTTGAAGGTTTCCAATCCTTGGATGCGGCGGTTACTGAATACGGGTGCCGCCGCTTTTCTCCCTTCCCAGTGACACCAGACTGAGTTCTCCGGATTTCAGGCTGAGCTCTGTACAGGAGGTGTAGTCCGGGTGAAATTGCACAACGCGATCGTCACCCTTTATGGCCGCTACCACTGAGTTGATCACCATAAAGTGACAGAACACCAGGGTGGTTTCCGCACTGCCTGGTGTTCCCCCGAGTTGTCGCAGAAACGCGATTGTCCGTTCTCGCCATACCTTTTGTGCCGGTGTTATATCGCTCCAGTGCGCATGCAAAAGCGTTTGTATCCACTGGCCCCGTTCTTTCAGCGGCAGCCCCTGGGGTGAGGGGATCTCGATTACCGCGGGATCTTCGACGACGTTTTTCTTCCATGCGGAAGCTGTGGGGATTGCGGTCTGTAACGCCCGGCTTTTAGGGCTGCTGACCAGGTTGACACTGCCCGGCCGGAGAAACCGGTGTGATAGCGCATCGGCGAGGGCGTGGGCCTGCTGGTGGCCGGTGGTGGTTAGACCGGGATCCTCATTTTCCGGTGATTTCGCGGCCTCGCCGTGCCTGATCAGGAGGATTCTGTGTTCATTATTCTGCATAGCGCCCCGCAATAATGCCTTACGAAGTTCCGGCGGTGTTCTTCCACCTAGCTTCGCTCAATAGAATTTATTCACGCTAAATTGTACGCAGTCTCTGCGCGAATTAAAGCGACGGAGCCAAGGAATGGGTGCGAATAAAAACCTGCCGGAGCAGGCAGTCACAGATAACCCTGCAACATATCGTCATCCAGATCACGCCACAGAGAGGTTACCTCCTGAATATCCACATGACGTCCATCCGGATGGCTGCCAAACCGCCGGCTATTGCCTGTGTCAAATGTGGGCCAGCCGTCACCGGGGTCGCCGTGAGCGGCGAAATTGAGCCAGGCATTGCGCATGGTCTCGCTCAAGTGCTGGGGTTCGCTTTCCCCGCCGTACAGATGGTGAAGTGATTCATCGCCGTGGGTGCCAAAGACATAACCCAGTTCGGCTGCGTGACAGGCGCCCAGGAGAGGCTGGGCGGCCAGTGGCTGGGCAAAGTGATAGTGGTAGCGTTTGCCTTGGTGGGCTTCGAGCAGGCGCACTCCCGGCAGCGTGAATACCATGTCTGTCAGCAGGAGGTTCCATGCGCGGCTCCATACCGGCCAGGGGTTATCCAGCTGAGATTCTGCGCGTAAACGGTAGTGGTCCAATAGTGCTTTCAACAGGTTATCGGGAATCAGGTGCTGCAAGTGCGCACGGATCTGCCTGTCATCCAGGGTATAGCTTTCCGGCCGCGCCGCGCTGAACAGGTTCCACTCGTCGAGATTGCTCCCCACCATCATGGCCACATCTGCGGCGGCACCTTCTCGCAGTGCGTGTATTGGCGCGCGCCTGAGTAGCTGCCCGTCGAGTACGGGTTTGAAGGGCAGGTGTCCCCACTGCTTCTCCATACCGGGATCCGACAGGAGCGCTTCCTGTGCCCTCAACAGGTCCTTTGTTGTGGCGGCCACGAGCGCGCTGCCAGCGCAGCTATTTTTCAGGTGATTGAGGAATGACTCCGCCATTTCTGAGGCCCGCCCGGGCGTATGCAGGACACCCGGGTTGCCACTTTGGACGATGGCCTTGTGAAACAGACGACGATTGGGGGCGGTAGTTGGCCGGATATCTGTGGAAAACAGCGCGGCGATGCTCATAGCCCCGGCGGACTCCCCGAACAGTGTGATGTTTTCCGGGTCTCCGCCAAAGGCGGCGATATTGTTGTGCACCCAGGTCAGTGCCGCAATCTGGTCCTGAAGTCCCTCGTTCCCGCTTGCTGGAATATCCGAAATATCACACAGGCGCAGGAAACCAAGGGCGCCCAGGCGATAATTAATTGTGACGACAATGGCTCGGCCGCTACCGGCGAGGCGACTGCCACAATAGAGTGACTGGCTGCCAGAACCCAGATAGAAGGCTCCGCCGTGTATCCACAGCATGACTGGTAGACGTTCCTGTACCGGATTTATCGGCGTGAAGATATTCAGGAACAGGCAGTCTTCGCTCTCGGGCATCTCGCCATTGGGGCCCTGAACCTGAAAAAGAGGCGAGGGGTTTTGAGCTGCGGGCATCCCATAGCGCTGGGCGTGAAACGGCCTGGTCCAGGCCGGGATGGGTTGTGGTGGTAACCAGCGACGTTCGCCAACCGGGGGCAAAGCATAAGGTATGCCCAGGAATTGGTGCACGCCGGCGATTTTGTCAGTGCGGCCAATAATCGGCCCTTGCAGCGCCTCTACCAGCGGATCCGTATTGCGTTTCTGTTGTTTACCACTATTGCCCGTTGTATCCATTTTTCTTCAGTTCCAATTGTCCTTCAGTGCCAGGCGAGGCATACAAATAGTTTTGTTTAGTATAGTTGTTGTCATAATTCCGATGCTTAACGGGTCTTTTGCAATAAATTTGAAATTTATTTCTTTTGGTGGTTGCAAATAATTGTGCGGGTGGTTAAAAATGCCGTATCCCTTTTGTCTATGGCCACGATCATTATCCGGTTGGTGTCTGAGTGATCGTTTACAGTGACGTATTACCAGTGGTTTTGAGTAATGCGGGCAGGGCAATTAGTAAATATCGAATTTTAGAATCCTGATTTCGGGTAGAACCATCTCATGAAGCAGATTTCCAATCGTAACCATTGTCTATCGTGGCGCAGCGCATTCTGCTGTCTGCCGCGTATGACCCTGTGGTTGCAGAAAAAATCTGCGAGCTCCATTACCAACATTACTGCGGGTGCTTGTGCACTGATTTCCGCTATCTGGCGTGGCGCTAAATCCCTGTCCAAGCTTCATGCAGCAATTCGCCCGGTGGTACGTGTGAAGCTGATAACCTGACACCCGAAACACATTTGTGCTGGAAGGTGTAGAAAACCTTCCAGGAAAAAACCCGGAAGGTTTGCCTTCCGGGTTTTTTTTTACCTGTAGAACTGAAAATGGAGTGCTATGCGATGGACAGGCAGTGGTGGCAGAGGCTTTATGGCTTACCGCCCTTAATATGGATAATTCTGGTTGGCAGTTTTCTCGGTCGCGGAACCTATTTTATGGTGTGGCCGTTTCTGTCCATTTTACTCTATGAAAAATTTGCTCTGGGCGCCGCGGAAATCGGCATGCTTCTCAGTATTTCCGCCGTGGGGGCTGCCCTGTTGGGCTTTTATGCGGGGGCGCTATCGGATCGCTTTGGGCGGCGTAATATGCTGTTGCTTGGCACCGGGATTAACAGCTGTGCCTACCTCCTGATGGCCTACGCAGAATCATTGCCGTGTTTTATCGCGGCGATAGTACTCTGTTCGGTTGGTCGCGCGATCTGGGAGTCGCCCGCGGGTGCGTTATTTGGCGATTTGATTCCCAATGTCAGCAGTCGCGAGCTTGCATTACAGTTTCGTTATTTCCTGGTGAATGTTGGTGCTGCGCTGGGACCTATTCTCGGCGTTTGGGCCGGGCTCAGTGCACAACAGTCCACATTTGGACTCACCGCGCTCAGTTACGTTCTTTTATTCCTGGGATTTATCTGGGGTTTTCGCTTTACATCCAGTGGTAAAGCGGCGCACCTGAAAAAGAATGCAGCCAGCCGCCTGCGCGATACATTGCGGGTATTGAAGTCTGATCAGGTATTCCTGGTCATTATTCTCGCGAATATTATGACCTTGTTTATTTACGCGCATATGGACTCGAGCCTGGTGCAATATCTGACCCGGGCGGATGCACCAGGTTTGGTGACACTGATCTCCAGTATGATTCTGGTCAATGCTTCCACCATCGTGATCCTGCAGTTTCCGCTGTTGTCAGCGATGAAGAATATGACGGTTGACCAGCGGATTACACTCGGGATCGCAATTCTGGCCGCCGGCCAGGTCTGGTTTGCGTGCAACCCGCTGCACTGGTTCGCGGGCTGGCTGGGCGCAACTTTTGTGGTGAGTGTTGCGGAAGCGATCCTGTTTCCTACGATGAGCGTTCAGGTTGATCGCATGGCGCCGGATCATTTGCGTGGCAGCTATTTTGGTGCAGCTTCGTTCTATTCGCTGGGCTGGTCCAGTGCGCCATTTGTCGGGGGCTTATTCATTCAGTACTGGAGTGGTCCTGCGCTGTACTGGGTGATGTTCGCGCTTTGTGGTGTTGCACTGCTTATGTATCGCTACAGCCGTGGCTTGCCGAGACCGGAGTGGCCACGACCAGAACAGAGTCACGAAGCTGCGGCGTGACTTTTACTTCCCGTATCAGGGCCCTTCGTCAGGAGGGCCCTGATTCCTGCATCCCTTCTATGACTATGACTCTGTCGTTTGCATACAGCGGGCTATCAACCATTGCTAAGTTCTTTTGTTCTTCTCTCCTATCGCTACCCCGCGAGATACGCCTTTAGAAAGTTTGCGTAAAACTCAACTTCGTTGCGGGCATCCTCGGCGCAACTTTTTCTGTAACCTCGCCATTTGTTTGAAAAAGCGGCTGCTGCTTGAAAAAAAAGAATAAGTCGGCCATACCGAATAATGACAGGTTAAAAAGTGTTCGAATCGTTCAGTTTTAATCCCGTTAAAGGTGGTGTTTCGCGCCTCTTAATTGAATATCTATTCGGGGCGTTTTCGGTTTGGAAGTAGCAGGCAGTAGGTACGCAGGATGCAAACCCAAGTAGTAGATAAGTCCAGCGGGGCCATCACGGCATTCGATTCCTCATTGGTGAAGCTGGATGCGCCGGGGCTCGTAAAACTTTCTTTGGCGGAAGAGGATGTGGCGTCGATAACGCGATCAGGTGAGGACCTCATCGTGCGGTTGGCATCCGGTGAAATAATCACTATTGAAGACTTCTTCCTTGCGGATGCTGACGAAAATCAAAGTGACCTGTTTTTCCAGGATCCGGAAACCGGTGATGTACAGCTTGCACATTTTGGTGGCGATGGCTTTTCCGTGATTACCGCGCCGGTCAATAGCAGCGAAGACCTGGCTGCAGCAGTACCGGCGGGCCCCAGCGTTTGTCCGTGGGTATGGGCTGGGCTTGCCGCACTTGGGATCATCGCAATTGCAGACGCGGCCGATGATGACGATCACAATCCCAGCGGGATCCAGCCGACACCGCCTGAGCCAGAACCTGTGACACCTACCCGCGGGCCGGTACCGGTTGAGCCCGAGGAGCCCGAGGAGCCCGAGCCAACCACGCCGGTGGTGCCGACACGTCCGACGGTAGGTATTCCTCCCGATAGACCCTCCGACAGTGATTCCGACGCTGATTCCGACGCCGACGCCGACGCCGACGCCGACGCCGATGCGGATTCAGATTCGGACTCGGATTCGGACTCGGATTCGGACTCGGATTCGGACTCGGATTCGGACTCGGACTCGGACTCGGATTCAGACTCTGACTCTGACTCTGACTCTGACTCGGACTCTGACTCGGACTCGGACTCGGACTCGGACTCGGACTCGGACTCGGACTCGGACTCCGATTCGGACTCGGATTCAGACTCGGACTCTGACTCCGATTCGGACTCGGATTCGGACTCGGATTCGGACTCGGACTCGGACTCCGATTCGGACTCCGATTCGGACTCGGACTCGGACTCTGATTCGGACTCGGACTCGGACTCGGACTCGGACTCCGATTCGGACTCGGATTCGGACTCGGATTCGGACTCGGACTCGGACTCTGATTCGGACTCGGACTCGGACTCGGACTCGGACTCTGACTCTGACTCTGACTCTGACTCTGACTCGGACTCTGACTCTGATTCGGACTCGGACTCGGACTCGGATTCGGATTCGGACTCGGACTCGGATTCGGACTCGGACTCTGATTCGGACTCGGACTCGGACTCGGACTCTGATTCGGACTCGGACTCGGACTCGGACTCGGACTCTGATTCGGACTCGGACTCGGACTCGGACTCGGACTCGGACTCGGACTCAGACTCGGACTCAGACTCGGATTCCGACTGTGACTCTGACGCCGACTGTGATTCGACATGCGATATCAATATCTACGTGGATGTGGATATCGATCTGGACTGCAAGAAGGACGGACATGACAAACCTGGCCATGACAAGCCCGGCCATGGCAAGCCCGGCCATGACGACGACCGGGATAGTGACTACAGCTATGACTTCAGCTATCACGGCTTTGATATCGACATTGATGTGGATATCGACAAGGTCAAATCATCCGATCCCTGTGACAAGAGTTGTGAGGTCAACATCTATGTCGACGTAGATATCGATATCTCCTGCGACCCCGGTCCGAAATCTGACTGTGATCCGGGCAAACCTGGTGACGACTACGATCACGGGGGATACGCGATGGCAGGTCTGAACCTCGGGGGCTCCGGTTCTGAGGGGATGTCGACGGGGATAGCCGGCCTGGAGAGTGATGGCCTGGAATTCAGCGATCCCGCAGTGTCGTCTGCAGCGACGCATTTCGAAGCCTTGCCGGCCTTCGAGGAAATCCTTGAGGCGCAAGTTGAAGCGGCACTGTACGACATGCTGGAAGAAACCATCGAACTTGCAGATCTGCTGGGACCTGATGACCACTGTGGTTGCGATGGGCCTTCCGATTTCGGTGTCCCAGGAGCGAACCTGGAAGGTGGCGAAACCACCATGGTGTCCCTGGAAGAGCTACTGGATGACTACTTCAGCGATGATCCTCTCTCCGGCCTGGGATTGTCGCAAGCCCTGGATGAGCAGTTTGGCGATCTTCAGGACCCCGTCGCAGGAATGGAAGTGCTGCCGCAGGATATGGAGGATCCTACACGAGACCTCTGGTCGCAAAGTGGCACTCATGATGTTTAGTGACGTCGGGTGTTAATCCCTGGCTACTGATTGTTAATGGCCCCAATGTGTTAGGGCGCGAGAAGCACCGAACTGAAAGATTCGGTGCTTTTTTATTGCGCCGTAAACCCTTCGCGACAAATCAAATATTTATGTGCCTGATTTTCGGACTGAATGTTCTTGTTCGGGATCGCAGGTAACGGAAAAGTATTTTCTCAGTTGCCTGCTAGACTTCTTGCGGAAATTTAAATAATCGACCGTTTCCGAGTCCATGCTGCGGATTCGCCAGGCGGGTCTCAATAAAGTGAAATACCGTGCGCCAATTTTACGCGAATCAGAAGCTGGGGATGGCTGCGCGTAGCGCTGCAAGTGAATCCCTGCTGGTCCTGCTTGTTGTCAGCGTCTTGATCTCGCCGCTCATGGTGCAGGCTGGCAGCGACACATTGGAAACGATCAGCCCAACTGAACTCGAGGGCGAAGTCACTGCCAATCCGCTTTTCAGTGCACAGCCGGTGACGGTAAGTGCCTCTGGTGAAAAACGTCAAATTGAAATGTCCGCTGCTGTTCAGCGCGCAGTTGCCTGGCATCCGGCCATTGGCGAATCCGTTGGCGTTTTACAGCAACAGCAACAGAATATTCGCGCCGCGCGTGCGGGATACTTTCCGCAATTGAGTGTCGGCGTCGTTGGCGGTTACGACACCGAGGACGACGGCGACGGAGAGGGACATGCGGTGCAGTTGTATGTCTCCCAGGTTCTTTACGACTTCGGAAAAATTTCCAGCGGTGTGGATACCGCAACGGCGGAGGCGAGGGCATCGCAAGCGCGAGTGCTACAGAGTATTGACTCGATTGCCAAAGAAACCGCTCAGGCGGCTATTGAAGTACAGCGTTACCAGGCGCTGTTGAAATCCGCAGACCAGCAGATCGACGGTGTGTCGGCGATTTCCCGGCTGGTCAAACTTCGCAGTGACCGGGGTGCGAGCTCGCGTTCGGATTTTTTACAGGCGCAGGCGCGTATGGAATCTGCCCGCGCCAATAAACAGCAAACGTTGGCGCAACTGTATCGATGGCAGAGTGTGCTTCAGAACCTTATCGGGTCGCAATATCCGGTTTCTGTTGCCATGTCTGTACCGGGGCCGATCGTTCACGGCTGCTCTGTGGCGCCTGAGCAAGTGAGGTTTGCGCCGTCCGTGTTATTGGCAGAGGCCGAGCGTGCGGCAGCGGTCGCACAGTTGAAACAGGCTCGCGCCAGCGCCTGGCCCACTTTGTCACTGGATGGCAGTGTCAACCGCTACCTGGATCAGACTTATGTCGACACCCGTGCCCTCAATGAGCACGAAGGCGCAGTGTTTTTAAATCTGTCCATGCCCATTTACCAGGGCGGAAGAATCTCTGCGAATAAAGAGGCAGCGAATTCCGCGATGTATTCAGCGGAGGCTGCCAAGGACAAGGCCCGGTTATCCGTTGAGCGGGAACTGCGTATTGCCCAGAGTCAAAGCACGGGGTTGAGGCAGAGTCTGTCCATTCTCGATACACGGCTGGATGCGATTTCCGAAACCCGGAATCTGTACCGAAAGCAGTACTCATCGCTGGGGACCCGCACATTGGTGGACTTGTTGAATTCCGAGGAGGAAGTTCATCAGGCCCGGGTTGAAAAAAATAACACGCAGTATGATCTGTATCGCTTGCAGGTTGATTGTATGTATACCGTTGGGGGGATTCGCCGGGCCTTCGATTTGGAGGGTAAGGCCATACAAGGGGTGGAAGTGCTACCGTAATTTTCTGTGAGATTTACGGAAAATTTTCTATCAAATTTCAGGTACTGGATTTTTACTTTCAGTGACCCTCCAATGGCGATTGCCGAGGGCAAGGTGTAGGTAGGAGTATGGATGACTCAGCTGCTAAGAAAATGGATTTTGAACCCTGGCTCGGACCTGTATTGAGGGTCGCCAAATACTACCGGCTGGAATATTCGGCGGAGAATATCCGTACCGCGTCGCGCTGGCGGCAGGAGCAAACGGCTGAAAATGTTGTGCGCAGTATGGCACGGCAAGCCGGGCTGGTGGCGAAATTTTCGAAGTTTAATGCTGCGATGTTAAGCCCCTGGCGAATGCCGCTGGTTGTGCAATTGAAGGGCGGTCAGGTTGGCGTGATCGAGTCCATGGATGGCAAGGGAAAGTTGGCGATCGCATTCAGTGGTGATGAGGGCGTCACTACCTCGGTAAGAGTCAGTGCACTGGAACAACAGGTTGTCACCGTAGTGATTCTGCGTCCAGCCAATAATGTAGATGATGTGCGGGTGGATGATTATATCAAGCCGCCACAACAGCACTGGTTCCGCTCGATTATCCTGCGGGACCTGAAACCCTACGCTCATGTAATGATTGCCACCACGGTTGCCAATGTATTGGCCCTTGCGGGCATACTGTTTTCCAAGCAGGTTTATGACCGGGTAATCCCAGCGGAATCGATACCAACCCTGTATGTATTGTTCAGTGGCGTAATGATTGCGGTGCTGTTCGATTTCGTGATGCGGGTTTCGCGTATCCGTATTACCGACTTGCTGGGCAAGCGCGCGGACATTCGCGTATCCGACCTGGTCTTTGGCCACGCAGTGCGGTTGCGCAACACTGCCAAACCAAAATCCACTGGCGCCTTTATTTCACAGATTCGTGAGCTGGAGCGCGTGCGGGAGATGGTGACATCAACTACTGTCCTCGCCATGGCGGATCTTCCGTTCTTCTTCCTGTTTCTGTTTTTCATGTGGTACATCGCGGGACCACTGGCTCTGGTGCCGCTCGGTGCGCTACTGTTATTGATCATTCCGGGACTGCTGGCGCAAGGCAAACTGGGCCAGCTCGCTGGGGAGTCGATTCGCGAGTCTTCATTGCGCAATGCGATGCTGGTGGAGACCGTGCAGGGAATGGAAGACATCAAAGCATTGCAAGCCGAGCAGCGCTTCCAGCAGCAATGGAACCATTACAACGCAGTAACCGCCGAAGCGAATCTGCGTTTGCGCAGCCTGATTGGTCGGTTGGTCAGCTGGACGCACAACGTTCAGTCGTCCGTGTTCGCGGTCATTGTTTTATTTGGAGCGCCAATGGTGATGTCTGGCGATATGACCACTGGCGCACTGGTGGCAGCTTCCATTCTCGGCTCGCGTATGATGGCGCCGATGTCACAGATCACCCAGGTTCTGAGCCGCTGGCAGCAGGCCAGGTATGCGCTCAAGGGGCTGGACCAGATCATGCAGTTGCCGGTAGATCACCCGGAGGGCAGTAGCCGGGTGCACCTGCCTGACATCAGCGGAAATTACGTGCTGAAACAGGCCATATTTCGCTACGGTCAGGAGGCGGTGGTACCGGCCCTGGTGGTGCCGGGCCTGCAAATTCGCGCCGGTGAAAAAATTGCCATATTGGGACGTAATGGGGCTGGCAAATCCACCCTGTTACAGGGGCTCTCCGGCGTGCTGGAATCCAGTGGTGGGGAAGTCGCCCTGGAGGGCGTACAAATGGAACACATCGATCCCGCGGATGTACGCAGGGATGTTGGGCTCCTGACCCAGAATGCCAGCCTGTTCCACGGTACCCTGAGAGAAAACATAACCCTGGGTGCGCCGGATGCGACGGATCGTGAAATCTACGCTGCGCTCGATATGTCCGGTGCCCTGGAGTTTGTTCGCAAGTTGTCCCGGGGATTGGACCACCGGATTCTGGAAGGTGGACTGGGGCTTTCGGGCGGTCAGCGGCAGTCGCTTTTGCTGGCGCGGCTGTTTATTCGGAACCCCAATGTTGTACTGCTGGATGAACCTACCGCATCCCTGGATGATCTCACCGAAAAACGGTTTATTGCCAAGCTCAAACGATGGGCGACCAATCGTACCCTTATCCTGGCCACTCACCGTAGCAGTACCCTGCAATTGGTGGATCGCATTGTGGTGGTGGAAAACGGCCAGCTGATTCTGGATGCGCCCAAGGCGGATGCGCTCGCCCAGTTGGCGCAGGCGGCGAGGCGAGAAGGGCAGGCACGTGAGAGGGTTGTGGAATGAGTGGGAACAAATTGCCGGCTACAAACCCGGCTCGCAAAGAACCAACCCTTGACCTGGAGCGCATTCCTGCAGAGGAATCGGCGATCAGCCGCCGGCGAAGCCGAAGCGCCAGACTCGCCAACGTAGCGTTGCTCGAAGCGGATTTCCACAATGCGGGTTTTCACTACAGTGAAGACTCGGATGATACCCAGCTGTCGCAATCTACCCGGGTGGTCTGGATTTTCTTCCTGTTGTTGGTGTGTTTTGTAACCTGGTCATATTTCGCCAAAGTGGATGAAGTGTCCAAGGGCAGTGGCAAGGTCATCCCCACTTCCCGGGCGCAGGTTATCCAGTCACTGGAGGGCGGCATCCTGGCACAGCTACAAGTTTCTGAGGGCGATATTGTCGAACTGGGACAGGTGCTCGCACAGCTTGACCCGACCAAAGTACGTTCCAATGTCGAGGAGAGCGAGGCGCGCTACCGAGCGGTATTGGCCAGGGCCGCTCGACTCAGTGCGGAAGTGAATGGTTCTGACCTGTCGTTTCCGAGAGAGTTACAGGAGTACGAGGATCTGCTCGCCAAGGAGCGCAAGCTCTACCAGACCCGCCAGGGGAGCCTGAAGGAGTCCATGGAGAGTGTGCAGGAGTCACTCCGGCTGGTGCAAAGTGAATTGTCGATCACTCGTTCACTGGTTGATTCCGGTGCGGCGAGTAATGTTGAAGTACTGCGTTTGAGCCGGCAGAAATCCGACCTCGAACTAAAACTCATGGAAATGCGCTCTGAATACATGGTGCGTGCCCGTGAAGAGCTGGCGACAACCAGCGCTGAAGTCGAGGCATTGACGTCGGTCATCGAGGGGCGTGCTGATTCACTGACGCGCCTGACGTTGAAGTCGCCTGTGCGCGGGATTGTAAAAGACATCGAAGTCACCACCATCGGTGGCGTCATCCCACCCAATGGTCGCCTGATGGAAATAGTGCCTTTGGATGACCGCCTGCTGATCGAGGCGAAGATTTCTCCGCGGGATATCGCGTTTATTCATCCGGGGCAGGATGCCAAGGTCAAGATTACCGCTTATGACTACTCCATTTACGGGGGACTGGATGGCAAGGTGACCACCATATCGCCGGATACCATTCAGGACGAAATCCAACCGAACGAATACTACTACCATGTACTGATTCTGACCGATAACGACGCACTGATTAACCGTGCAGGCAAGGAATTTCCGATCGTGCCGGGCATGGTGGCTACGGTTGATGTGAAAACCGGTTCAAAGACAATCTTTGATTACCTGGTCAAGCCATTCAATCGGGCCAGCGAGGCGTTGCGCGAGCGATAGGCCGGTCCATCGATATCTGTTGAAGCCATTGTTTCCTCTTGGGTACCCGGATTTGTCCGGGTACCTGCCTTCAATTACAGCGTTCACTTACAGTGTGGAATTGTTTACTACCGTCGCGGGCGTATCGGTATCGTCTGCATCGCCAAGACCGGGAATCTGCACGGCAATACGTGTATTCAGTACCGGCTCTGGCGGGACCGGCGTACTCCCGCCAATGAGTCCAATTTCCAGGCGCAGCTCGCCATTTTTTAACCGCTTGAGGGCGGGGGAACGCAGGCCGTAAAAATCTCGGTAGATGATTCCGGGTTGCCAGCGACTGGTGGGCATTTGCCAGTCGCAGGGATCGTGATCCATGGACTCTCCCCAGCAAGAACCGGACGTTTCCTGCACGGGGACTGCCCGAATATCCAGGCGCAGGTTTTCATCCACCGGTGCGTCAATGGCCCAGAAGGTTTCAACCCACAGGGTCTGACGCCGGTCAATGTGTTGTGGTGAAACTTGAATGCCCAACAATGTCAGGGGGCCTCGTTGAAGCGGTGTGATTTGTGCGCTGGCCGGAACCTCGTTGACAAACCAGTTGGGGTGCATGGGCCGTTGTAGATTCTCGAGTCTCGAAGTTTTATAACGGGTGGTACAAGCGGCTGCCAGGTGTTTGTGTTCGCGCTCTGGTGGTTGCAGGCCGAGTATTGCGCTGCCGTCGTTCATCAATTGCAGTGACGTACCCATGTCACTACAGAGGTTGGAAAAGCGAACTGACACTTCGCGCGCTGCGCTTCCGGTGAACTGGCGGCAATACCCGAAACCAACCCCGACAGGGCAGAAGTGTACCTGCTCCACGCCGCGCTGACTGAGCGAAAGCCGGAAAATACCACTCTCTTGCAGCGTATTGCTCGGGCTGTCGAACAGCAGGTTCCCGGCATCATGAATAATTGGTCGCTCGCGATAGACTTCAATGCCCTGCAATCTGTGCGCACTGGTACCGAGTACCGCGTCGGCACCAGCATTGATGATTCGATGGCCCACTTCCATCTCAGCCTTACCCGGACGCTGTTGCAGGTTGTTGCCCCAGTGCACCGCTACTACGACCACATGGGCCTGTTTGCGACTATCGCTGATCCGTTGTTCAAGTGCCATGGTCCAGGCGTCTGGGCTATTGAGTGATAGGTAGGCATTGCCCGGCAGCCTGTCCTTTGCCGCAAAGTGCTTTTGGGTGGCATCGATGGAGAAAATGGCCACGTTCAGGTCGCCGGCAGCCCTGACCACAGGCTTGAACGCGGCGTCTACGTTGACCCCGGAACCGGTGTGCCCGAGCCCGAGTCCGTCGAGCCAGAATCCCTGTTCGAGCAGTGCCTGGGCACCGTAGTCACCGCTGTGATTGTTGGCAGTCGTCACCACATCGACACCTGCGCGGCAAAGCAGCTTGAGCATTTCCGGTCGGGCGCGGTAATAGAAGGGTGATTCCTCCCCCTTTTCGATACCTTGCTCGCCACTTGTGGCGACGACACATTCCAGATTGATTACGCTCAAGTCCGCGGAATTCAAAGCGGGAATGCGCCCGAGTACTTCTTCCTCCCCGAGTTCTTCAGTGCGGTAGTGTTGTCGTCGCGCGAGATTGACATCGCCACCCCAGGCGAGAGTGGGAAGCTGATCCTCCAGGGTTACAGCGTGTGAGGCGGTTTGTTTTTCCGGCGAAAACTCTGCGGGGCAACCACCCTGTAGCAGGTATTTTCGGAAAGCGACAAAGCCGGAAAGGTAATGCTCTACATCGTCGATACGTACACGGAAGGCGTGATGACGAATAAAAAAGCTGCCGAGAATTTTGCCTGGGTTCTTAAAGTACATGGCGTATTCCGGCCAGTAAAAACCGTTCAGCAGGTACATTGCGCGCGTGTGCAGCGCGCGGTAAAACTTGTGCAGGTCCAGCTGCTGTAGCAGCGGGGAAAACTGTGCGTCCTCGCGCAGGCGGCTGACCATACGCTCCGCCGCCATCATCAGTTCCAGGAGTGTGGGGAAGGTGGTTATGCGCTCGATAATGAAATCGAGATGACCGCTTACATTCTGAATGCCGAATTCGTAGTAGCGTGCCTCCGGGCGGTAGAGCGTCAGTTCGTTCACGCAGTAGCTGAGCCAGTGATCGTTGGCCCGCCAGTGTTCATTGGCAATGAAATAATCGAAGGCGCTCTCCACCATGGCCAGCCAGCGCGGGTCCCGGGTCAGCCCGTAGAGCCGCATCAGGCCGAAGGCGGCTTCACCGTCGTAGTAGATGATCCGGAATGCATCCTTGACCGACAGTTGCGGGTACTGCAACACGTGCACAAACTTCCCGGAGTCTGGATCCTGCATATGGCGGATACCCAGAGCCAGCTTTTCCAGTAGAGGATCAAACTGCTTGTTGCCGGTAATTTCGCTGTATTTCACCAGCGCCAGCAGGCATACGGCATTGCCGCCGAGTTTGATTTCACCATTGCTTTCAACCAGAAATGCGGCATCTTCCCCGGAGGGTAGGCGTACGGTTTTTATCAGTTTTTCTGTCAGGTATTTGAGCGCACGCTCTATGGCCGTGTGCAACCCATCGTCGCCGGTGACCTCCCAGGCCTCGGTCATGGCGTAGGTAGAGCTGGCGTGCCGCAGGTTGTTGTAGGTACCAATGGCGCGGTCAAAACAGCAGTGCCAGCCGTATTCGAAGCGGCCGCTGGCACTGACCTGGGTGGAGAGATAGCCACTGCTGGCGCCAATCAGCTGGTAAACCAGCGGCTCATCGAGGTCATCAACAATGCGCCGGCCGGCATCGCGACCGGGTCCGTAAAGAAATTGCGGCGGTGTTTGCCGGTCCAGATACAGTCCCCGCGTACTGAGTATCGATACCGGGCTGTTGTCAGAAAAATCCAGCGTGGCCTTTTTGCCGAAGCGACGCTCGGTATAGGCGCGAAACCTGGATTCATTCAGTACCACATGGGGGATTTTGTTTCCGCCATAGAGCATCGCATTGGCATTCAGCTCCTGTTCGAGGAAGGCAACCTTGTGTTCGGCATCAAGTGCCAGGCCATAGCGAAAATAGCCGCGTTTGGTATTCCTGAAGCGCTGCCTGAGCTGCTGCCAGGTCATGGGATCTGCCCCGGTCACCCAGTCGATGCGCAACCAGCGCGCTCTAAGGTGCGTCGCGGCCAGGGTTTTTCTCGCTTGTATCGCCAACCGTAGCCAGAGCCGGGGAAAATCCGCTGCGGTGACATGGGTGACCCGTGCGCGCTCGGCGCCATCGCAGGCGGAAAGAAACAGGGTGTAGGGTGGGGAGAGGTTTGCGAGTTCCTGCTCTACAAGCGGGCGCGCGCGCGACAACAACTCAGATAGGGACATACTGCCACTTCAGAAAACCGGGTTTATTTTCGGCGTTCCGGTGTGAATAGAGGCTTCGCAATTGCCGTATCACTGGCGACGCCGGTGTAACGGAAACTGCTTCACACCCGGTATTTTCAGTTGCCGGCCGCTAAATTCCGCGGTTTTAAGTATAGGAGTGTAAACAGAGGTCACCGCGGATCAGGCGACAGGTTGATGAACGGAATTTAATACTGCGCAATAAAAAAGGCGCCCGAGGAATCCTCGGGCGCCTTTGGGGACCGTCTTTCAGGCCGGATCAGAGTTCGGCGGCGAGGCGGGAGCCCTGGTTGATGGCGCGCTTGGCATCCAGCTCGGCGGCTTCAAAGGCACCGCCAATAAGATGGCTGGAAACGCCGCGCTGTTGCAGCTCGTCGTGCAGCGCACGCATGGGCTCCTGGCCAGCACAGACCACGATATTGTCCACATCGAGAACCTGAGACTCGTCACCTACGCGGATGTGCAGGCCGCGGTCGTCGACTTTTTCATAGCTGACACCCGCCAGGCTCAGTACTTTGCGGTGCTTGAGGCTGCTGCGGTGGATCCAGCCGGTAGTTTTGCCGAGGCCAGCGCCGACTTTGGAAGCCTTGCGCTGTAGCAGGTAAACCTGGCGTGGGCTGGTAACCGGCGCCTGGGATTTCAGGCCCGCGCGGTTTTCCAGTTCGATATCCACGCCCCACTCGTCGAAAAACTCTTCCTTGCTGCTGGCAATCAGTTCACTGGCCGGTTCTTCGTGGTGGGTCAGGTATTCGGCGACGTCGAAACCAATACCGCCGGCACCGATGATGGCAACCTTTTCACCGACCGGTTTCTTGTCTCTCAGCACGTCCAGGTAGCTCAGTACTTTGGCGTGTTCGATACCTTCGATCGGCGGCGTGCGCGGCTCGATACCGGTGGCAATGATCACTTCATCAAAGGCCTGCAGATCTTCTGCGGTGGCGCGGGTGTTGAGTTTCACTTCAACGCCGGTCAGTTCCAGTTTGCGCTTGAAGTAACGCAGGGTTTCCTCGAACTCTGCTTTGCCCGGGATCTGCTTGGCGATATTGAACTGGCCGCCAACGCGATGGCCGGCTTCAAACAGGGTGACCTTGTGGCCGCGCTCTGCCGCAACGGTAGACGCGGCGAGGCCGGCAGGGCCGGCACCGACGACAGCGATATTTTTCGCACTCTCCACCGGCAGGTAATTCAGTTCGGTCTCGTGGCAGGCGCGCGGGTTGACCAGGCAGGAGGTGAGCTTCATCTCGAAGGTGTGGTCCAGGCATGCCTGGTTGCAACCGATACAGGTGTTGATCTCGTCGGCGCGGTTTTCCGCCGCCTTGTTGACGAAATCTGCATCCGCGAGGAACGGCCGCGCCATGGAAATCATATCCGCGTGGCCAGCGGCCAGAACGTCTTCGCCCACCTGCGGCATGTTGATACGGTTACTGGTGATGACCGGCACGCTGAGGTGCTGTTTCACCTTCGCGGTGATTTCACTGAACGCGGCGCGGGGCACGCTGGTGGCAATGGTGGGTACGCGGGCTTCGTGCCAGCCGATACCAGTGTTGATGATGTTGGCACCGGCTTTTTCGATGGCCTGGCCCAGCGCGACAACTTCGTCGAAATCACTGCCGTCTTCCACCAGGTCGAGCATGGAGAGGCGGTAGATGATGATGAAGTCTTCGCCAACGGCTTCGCGGATGCGGCGTACGATTTCCAGCGGCAGGCGGGTGCGGTTTTCAAAATCGCCACCCCAGCGGTCGGTACGCTTGTTGGTGCGCTTGACGATGAACTGGTTAATGAAATAACCCTCGGAGCCCATCACTTCCACGCCGTCGTAGCCGGCTTCGCGGGCCAGGGTTGCGCAGCGTACATAGTCTTCGATCTGCTGCTCAACTTCGTCGTCGCTCAGTTCTTTCGGTGTGAACGGGTTGATCGGCGCCTGAATCGCGGATGGCGCAACCAGAGCAGGGTTATAGGCGTAGCGGCCAGCGTGAAGGATCTGCATACAGATCTTGCCACCTTCGGCGTGTACCGCGTCGGTAATTTCACGGTGGTGCAGGGCTTCTTCCGGGGTGCTCATCTTGGCTGAGCCCTGGAATACACCACCTTCTTCATTCGGGGCGATACCGCCAGTGACGATCAGGCCCACACCGCCGCGGGCGCGCTCGGCATAGAACGTAGCGAGGCGGGTGAATCCACCGGCATGTTCTTCCAGGTTGGTGTGCATGGAGCCCATGAGAACGCGGTTCTTCAGGGTGGTGAAGCCCAGGTCCAGGGGGGCGAGCAGGTGCGGGTAAGTCTGTGACATATCGGTCATTCTCTTTTTAGCGCGCTGCGGCATCGATGTTCGGTTTGCTAAGTGCAAAAAGTTATATGCAATAAGTTGCATAGGTTGCGCGGAGGATAACAGGGAGCGATGCCGCCGGCACTGACGGATTCGACCGTTTCTTCTGACGGTTGTGCGGGTTGCGTGACCAGTACCGGCTAGCCAGTCAGGAGTGCTGGTGGGGGCTCAGGTGAACAGCGCGATGATCTGCTCCCGCAGCCATCGGTTTGCGCCGTCGTCGTCCTGGCTGCGGTGCCACAGCAGGTGCCAGTCCATTTGCGGGATTTGGAACGGGAGCTCGAACAGCTTGGCCGAATGCTGGCGGGCCAGGCTGGCGGGAATAGTTAGCGCCAGGTCGGTTTTCTGCACCACCATCGGCGCCACGCGGTAGTGCTGTACACGTAGTTTCACCTTGCGTCGTCGCCCCAGCTTGTTGAGCGCAATATCCGCGATGCCGGGGCCGCTGCGACGGCTGGAAACGTGGATGTGCTCCAGTGCCAGGTATTGTTCGAGTGTCAGGCTGCGTTGCCCGGCCAGGGGATGATCCGGCCGCAGCATGACCTGATAGCGATCTGCGACCAGGCGCTGTTGTTGCAGCTGGGTGGCAGAGACCATCGGGATATCGAGGCCAAAATCCAGGCTGTTGGCCGCCAGCTCCTTTACCAGCTGGTCGCGGGGCACGTAGTAGGACTCGATCCCGATACCGGGTGCCGCTTGCTGAAGGTGTTCCAGCAGCCGCGGCAGCAGCAGGGTTTCCGCCATGTCGTTCATGGACATACGCAGGGTTTTCTGCGCGCTGGCGGGATCGAAGGTGTGCTGTTCGGCGATGCTGCTGCCGAGGAGTGCCAGCGCCTGTTGCACCCGCGGCATGATGCTCTCGGTGAGTGGAGTGGGGCTCATGCCGTTGGGGGTGCGGATAAACAGCGGGTCGTCCAGCGAGCGGCGCAGGCGGGCCAGGGCGTTGCTGACCGCGGGCTGGGTGATATGCAGGCGCTCCGCAGCGCGGGTGAGGTTACGCGTGGCATAGATTGCATCCAGCACCGGGAAGAGATTCATGTCGATCTGCTGCAATTGCACCTTGTTGCTCCATCATCACCAGTGTGAATGTTGGGATATTTACATAATAAACTTCGATGATCTATGCGAACTGGGTAGTTTTGTTCGCCAGAATATTGGTGAGTGAGTTGTTCGAGATCCAATGCTTAGCGAGCCAGAACATGGGCGTTTAAGCAGTACTGTGGCGGCGTCGCTACCGGGTGCGGTCTTGTGAGACACGGGCTAGGCGCCCCCCCTTAACCCATCCTTGGGGGCTCTTCCGCGACATCCATGTCGCAGAAGGTCTCACAAGACCGCACCCGGTATCGCCGCCTTCGCCCATAGACGAGTTCAAGTGAACAGAATTCTGAATAAAGACAGGGGAGAGCAATGCCGGAAATTCACGTGGTACGCCATGGGCAGGCGTCTTTTGGAAGCGACAACTACGACCAGCTTTCCGAGCTTGGCTGGCAGCAGGCGCGCTGGCTGGGGGAGCACTGGGCGGCGGATGGGCAGGCCTTTGACCGTATCGTATGTGGCGACCTTCAGCGTCACCGGGAAACCGCGCGTGGAATCTGCGAGGGGCTTGAAGTTGGCGCAGAGCGGGTGGAAATTTTTCCGCAGCTGAATGAGTTCGACTTTCAGCGGGTAATGGCCGCCTATGCGGAAAAGAACCCGCTGGCCTCACCGGGAGAAGGTGCCACGCGTGCGGACTACTACCGCTTCCTGAAGCAGGCGATGCACGCCTGGTCCGTCGGCGAAATCCAGCCCAAGGAATCCTGGCAGCAGTTCGAACAGCGGATCGAAGAGGTCCTCGGGGTAATTGCAGCAGCGGCCAGCGGCAGCCGTACCCTGGTGGTCAGTTCCGGTGGCGCCATTGCGATGATGGTTCGCCAGATCCTCGGGGCGCCGGCCTCCAGCGTGCCCCAACTCAATATGCAGATAAAAAATACCGCGATCAGTCATTTCTTTGCCGGAAGCAGTGGTATCAGCCTGCACAGCTTCAATCATGTGCCACACCTGGAACACCACGCACGGCGTGAATGTATTACCTACAGCTGATCTGCTTCAACGAAACCACAACGAGAAACCGAGCATGATTTTTGAATATTCGGAAAAAGTACAGACACTGCGCACACGCCTGCAGGAATTTATGGCGGCGTATGTATACCCCGCGGAAGACCTGTACTTCGAGCAGTTGCAGGAAGACCGCTGGGGTGAGCCGGCGATTATGGAAGAGTTGAAAGCCCGCGCGCGGGAGCAGGGTTTATGGAACCTGTTTATGCCGGGCAGCGAATTTGGCGCGGGCCTGACAAACCTGGAATACGCACCGCTGGCTGAAGAAATGGGGCGGGTGCTGTTTGCCTCGGAGATTTTCAATTGCAGCGCACCGGATACCGGGAATATGGAGGTGCTCGCGCAATACGGCTCGCCCGCACAACAGCAACGCTGGTTGCAGCCGCTGCTGGATGGAAAGATCCGTTCCGCGTTCGCCATGACCGAACCCAAAGTGGCCTCGAGTGATGCCACCAATATCGAAACCTCTATCGTGCGCGATGGCGACGAGTACGTTATCAACGGCCACAAGTTTTATATCAGTGGTGCCCTCAATCGGCGCTGTGAAATCCTGATCGTAATGGGTAAAACCGATCCCGATAACCCTAGCCGCCACCAGCAGCAGTCTCAGATTCTGGTACCGGTGAATACCCCTGGTGTGAACATTATCCGCCCGATGACCGTATTCGGTTATGACGATGCGCCGGAGGGGCACGCGGAAATCGTATTCGACAATGTGCGGGTACCGGCGGAAAACCTGATTTTGGGCGAGGGACGCGGATTCGAAATCGCCCAGGGACGACTTGGCCCGGGTCGTATTCACCACTGCATGCGTTTGATCGGGCAGGCCCAGCGCGCGCTGGAAGAGATGGCGGTGCGCGCCGAGCAGCGTGTGGTCTTCGGTCGCCCCATGAGCAAACAGGGTTCGGTGCGGGAAGACATCGCGCGTTCGGCGTGTGAAATCGAACAGGCGCGCCTGCTTACCCTGAAAGCGGCAGACCAGATGGATCGTGTGGGTAATAAAGGCGCGCGGGACCTGATTGCGATGATCAAGATCGTCGCTCCGCAAATGGCCTGCAATGTCATCGATCGTGCGATCCAGATTCACGGCGCGGCCGGCCTGAGTCAGGACCTGGTGCTGGCTCGCGGTTACGCTTATGCGCGTACCATCCGCCTCGCCGATGGACCGGATCAGGTGCACATGATGCAACTCGGGCGCAATCTGGCGTCCGACTTTGCCGCAGCCAAAGGAGACGCTTGATGAACTCGACCGAAACCGGGGACATCGCCGTGACCAAAAAGAATCAGGCGGTAGAGCAGCTCGATATGTCCGCGCTGGAAAAGTATCTCGGCGATGCATTGCCACAGTTTCGCGGCCCGATCAAAGCGGAAAAATTTACCGGTGGCCAGTCTAACCCCACATTCAAGCTGGAGACCGGTGCCGGCACTTTTGTACTGCGCCGCCAGCCGCCGGGCAAATTGTTGAAGTCTGCCCATGCGGTGGATCGTGAATTCCGCGTGATGCGTGCATTGCAGGATTCCGCGGTGCCGGTGCCGAAAGTGCTGCACCTGTGTGAAGACCCACAGGTGATCGGTTCTATGTTCTACCTGATGGAATATTGTGAGGGCCGGATATTCTGGGATGCGGCGCTGCCGGAACTGGACAATACCCAGCGCAAGGCCTTTTACGAAGAAATGAACCGGGTGCTCGCGGCCCTGCACAGTATTGATATCGATGCCGCTGGCCTCTCGGACTATGGCCGTCCTGGCAATTACTTCGAGCGTCAGTTCCAGCGCTGGGAAGGTCAGTACCGCGCTTCCGAATTGAACACCATCCCCGCAATGGATCAGTTGATTGCCTGGCTCGGCGGCAACCTGCCGGCGGACGATGGCCGGGTGGCACTGGTGCACGGGGACTACCGCCTGGATAACATCGTGTTTCACCCGACCGAGAGCCGCGCCATTGCGGTTTTGGACTGGGAGCTTTCCACTCTGGGCCATCCATTTGCGGATCTCGCCTACCAGTGTATGCAGCTGCGCATGCCGGCCAACAGCGGCAATATCTCCGGCCTGATGGGCGTGGATCGCGCGTCGCTGGGCATACCATCGGAGCGTGAATATGTGGCGCGCTACTGTGAGCGTATGGGGATCCCTGGGATCGACAACTGGGCTTTCTATCTGGCCTTCAGCTTCTTCCGCCTCGCCGCGATTATTCAGGGCGTAGCCAAGCGCGCCCAGGACGGCAATGCGTCGAGTAGCAGCGCGGCAAAGCTGGGTGCATTTGTCGATCCGCTGGCAAAGCTGGCCTTGGATGTCATCGAAAAAGAGAGTTGATACTCCATCTCTCAGAGCAAACTTTGAAACCGCAGAATAATTTCAGGAGCAGAACCCATGGCGACGAACCTTTTTGACCTGACCGGAAAAATAGCCCTGGTAACCGGGGCGAGCCGCGGTATCGGCGAAGCCATTGCCAAGTTACTTGCCGAACAGGGCGCGCATGTACTGGTGTCCAGCCGCAAAATCGAAGGCTGTCAGGCGGTGGCTGATGCGATCAATACCGCTGGTGGCAAGGCCGAAGCCGTACCTTGTCATATCGGCAATATGGAAGATATCGAAAAAGTATTTACGCATATCCGTGAGCGCTATGGACGCCTGGATATTCTGGTAAATAATGCGGCGACCAATCCCTATTTTGGTCACATTCTAGATACTGACCTGGGTGCCTTCGAGAAGACCGTAGCGGTCAATATTCGCGGTTACTTCTTTATGTCTGTGGAAGCGGGCAAGTTGATGCGTGAATGCGGTGGCGGTTGTATCGTAAATACGGCTTCCATCAATGCACTGCAACCGGGTGTGGGGCAGGGAATTTATTCCATCACCAAGGCAGCGGTGGTCAATATGACCAAGGCGTTTGCCAAGGAGTGTGCCCAGTTCAACATCCGCGTAAATGCGCTGTTGCCGGGCCTGACCAAGACCAAATTTGCCGGCGCGCTGTTCTCGCACGAGGAAATCTACAATACAGCCATCGGCCACATTCCCATGCACCGCCATGCAGAACCGGAGGAAATGGCCGGAACCGTGCTGTACCTGGTTTCCGATGCGGGCAGTTATACCAACGGTGAATGTGTCGTAGTGGATGGCGGCCTCACGGCGTGCGGAGGGCTGTAAACCATGGCGCAACTCCATCGTGATCCGCTGCTGGATTTTACCGGCAAGGTGGCGCTAATTACTGGTGCCGCCAGCGGCTTTGGTGCACTACTCGCTAAAGAACTTGGTAGCCGTGGTGCCAGCCTGGTGCTGGGGGATATCAATGAGGCTGGTCTTGATCCGGTGGTACAGGAACTGACGGATGCCGGTATTCCCGTTGTCGCACAAGCCGGTGATGTGGTTTCAGAAGCTGTGTGTGCAGGGCTGGTTGCACTGGCGGTCGAGCATTTTGGGCGTCTGGATATCGCGGTCAACAATGCGGGCCTGGCACCACCGGTCCAATATCTGGAAGACGTGGATGAGGCAACATTCGACCGCCAGCAGGCCGTAAACGGAAAGGGCGTGTTCTTCGGCCTGAAACACCAGCTGAAACAGATGCGCGCGCAGAAACAGGGCATCATCCTGAATGTCAGCTCGATGGCCGGCATTGGCGGTGCACCGAAAGCGTCGGCCTACGCGGCAGCCAAGCACTCAGTGATCGGTTTGACCCGTACCGCTGCGGTTGAATATGCCCGTCACAATGTCCGTGTGAACGCTGTGTGCCCGTTTTACACACTGACCCCAATGGTTACCGAAATCGAAGCGCCGGAAGGTGCCTCGGTGGAGCAGATGCACGCACTGTTTGCGTCGGGCTGTCCGATGAAGCGGCTTGGACAGCCGGAAGAGGTTGTCAGTGCGATGGTGATGTTGTGTTCGCCAGCGCTCAGTTATCTCACTGGCCAGGCTCTGGCGATTGATGGGGGTGTTTCCGCGTTCTAAGCGGCAGGCCCCATCGGCGGGATAGAGTCTGCCGATGGGGTAGCTGATAGGCGTCAGGGCGGCTGGTTGGGGCTACATCGACCTTTGATTTCAAGGCTTGTTAGGAAGAATTCGACAGTGTTGCCGCGCCTTGGCTGCGAGGTCAGACGGTAATGTTTCTTCTGTTCCCGCGCGTTTTTCCTGCCGCCATTGGTGGCACAGGGAAACATAGTTGCCGGCCTCTACTTCGCTGCGTAAGTTGAACCATTGATCCGCTTTTTTTTGCGCTTCCAGTGCTTTAGGCCGAAATCTAATCCTGGGATCCGATACCTCCTTATCAGGACTGCGGTATTCTGGCGTGAGAGCGCCCAGGTACTGTGCCGGGTGCAGTAATACAACGGCAATGGCCACCGCGCTAAATCCTGATGCTGCTTTAGACAGCATGCGGTTTTCCCGCTTGACTGGTTTGTACTTCCGAGCCTGGGCAAATATTTTTTCATCCAGCTCCCCGGGTGCTGAGATGCCGTCCACTGCGGACAGGTACTCCTTTTCCCAGGCTACGCTTCCGGCTGCCATCTGGTTGCTGTTCATATTGCTGGTACCTCTATTCCCTTGACGCTATTGCCGTTGCTGACTTCGTCTGCAAGGCTGTCTGCGTTTTTCGGCTCAGCGGCTTTCCGCTGTGTACTCTTCTCAAGCTCAGCTGCGAGTTCCATTTTCCGCGTGCGTTCGCTTTTCCAGGCCCGGCGGGGCTGGCCGTTGATGAATGTGGCCAGCGATTCCCGCGACTGTCGATAGTGTGCCGCGCAAGTCTTCAAGGGCAGGCGCTCGATATCGGCAATGAGGCCCAGCGACAGACCGCACTCCACGTGTAGCAGGAAAACATTACGTTGCACACGCGGGAGTTTCTGAAGAGCATTCAAAAAGCGGGCGCGGCTGGGGTCGCCAGTGCTCAGGGCGTCTTTAGCCAAATCATCCGCGCTTGCCGTACGGCGATCTTCTTCTCCGGTGGCAGAGCAGGTTCCGCTTTGCAGCAGTCGGTTGGCTTGAATATAAAGCCAGTTACGCAGCTGTCGTCCGCCCAATTTGGGCGGTCTCTCCAGCAGGTTGGACCACAGCTGTTCCAGCACACTGGCACAGTTCCTACGGCTTATCTGAATGCAATACCGATACAGGCGATCTTTGTGGCGCAGGTAAATAAGCTTGAACGCCTTGAATTCACGCGTGCTGTGATAGTGGGTAAGTAGAGCTTCGTCGCTGAGACTGCACAACTTGTCCGCAAACATGGGATTTGCCTCCTTGGCTTGTGGCTCCCATTGTCCTGTTACTCGAATGCGCACTCGCGGCCGGCCCGATGATCAGGGGCCGGTAGCGGATGTTTCAGCCTTGGGTACTGCAGGGGCTGCGAGCAATTCGTCCGTATTACTTTATTTCGCTTCTTATGACTGCCGAGCGAAAACTACTCTCTGACTCAGTGTTTGCCGTGTTCGTTCTGGGATTTTGTGTTGTGTACTTCTTGTCTCTGGGGATCCGCTTCCGGTGTCTCTGTTGCGGTTAAGTCGTCCGAGCGGACGGTTTGACCTTTTACCTTCTTTTCATCAGGCTCGGGTTTACGACTTTTTCTCCAGGATGCCAGAAATAGTGTGGCGAGCCCGAGCAGGACTTCATCTACAAATGGCACCAGGTCGGGAATAAACAGGTCGACCAAAAAAATCAGGCTGATCCACTTGAACAACTGGGGGTGCTTCAGCTTGCGGGCGTAATTGAGAAACCAGCCGACAAATGCACTGGGTATAACACGCTTCATATTTTTTGATCGAAAAGTACTTCGAGACCGTGTTGGGAGTATAGCCGGAGGTAAAGAGGGGGATGGGTGGGCGCTTGCGATGCAGTGATAAATTGCGCTCCGGCTGGCGCCAAAAAACATATTATCCGAAAACTGGCTGGTCAAAAAATGCACGGAAACCGTCGCCAGCCCGCGGGAGTTCAGGTGTGGGAAGCGAGTCCGCGGCGGAAGGGTAGCGGCAATTGCTCCGGGCCCAACTCGGCACGTAAATCCTTGAGTTTCACTCCCACACCCAGCAGGCGAACCGGTTCGCTGCGCTTATCCCAACATTGTTGCAACAGCTGTTTGAACTCGCTGATACGCGCGGCGCGACTGGTTCTCTCCTGAGTGGTCATGGTGAAGTCGGCGTACTTGACCTTGACCACGGCGCCACTGATTTCATAGCGATCGCCGAGGTTTTCGATACGTTCCCAGAGCCGACCATAAAGCCCTGTCATTTCTTCCTGCCACTCTTCAAACTTGCACAGGTCGCTGCTGAAGGTGTGCTCCACACTGACACTCTTGCGCGCGCCGTCGCCATTGACCGGGCGTTCGTCTATGCCCCGGCACAATTGATACAGGCGATTGCCAAACTTTCCGTACATCTGAACCAGCTCAACCAGGGAGTAGCGCCGTAAATCACTGCAATTGCGGATGCCTTTGCGGTGCATCTTTTCTGCGGTGACACGGCCGACACCGTGGATTTTCGCTACTGGTAAGCGCTGCACAAATTCTTCAACGGCGGCCGGGTTGATTACGGTGAGTCCGTCGGGCTTTTGCCAGTCACTGGCGATCTTGGCCAGAAACTTGTTCGGCGCGACCCCGGCAGAAATCGTGATACCCAGCGTTTCCACTACTTTGCGACGTATCTCCGTAGCGATCAGTGTTGCACTGCCGTTGCAGTGATGGCTGTCTGTGACGTCGAGATAGGCTTCGTCCAGAGATAGTGGTTCTATAAGGTCGGTGAATTCGAGGAATATGTTGCGTATCTGGGCGCTGACTTCCCGATATTTTTTCATGTTGCCCGGTACTACAATCAAGTCAGGGCAGAGTTTCAGCGCTTGCGACGTTGGCATTGCCGAGCGAACACCAAAACTGCGGGCTTCATAGTTGCAGGTGGAAATGACTCCACGGCGATCACTGGCACCGCCCACAGCAACGGGTTTGCCCCGTAATTCGGGGTCATCGCGCATTTCTACCGAGGCGTAGAAGCAGTCGCAGTCACAGTGAATGATTTTTCGCATGCTGGAATTATATCCAGTGTTTCGGGTTGGCGAAATCCCCAGGGCCGATGCCAGTTACGCTATCCACTGACGAGGGCGGTACCTGGAATTCGCGAGGAGGTATAAGGTGAGTTGGATTCCCCTGAACGAACAGGCCCCTGATGAGCGGGTACACGCAGTTTTTGATGATATACGCACGCAGTTGGGCGAGATCCCCGATATATTTCGAGCGTACGCCAATGACACACCATTGCTGGAATTGATGTGGTCTCAGTACAGCAAACTGATGCTGATTGGACATCTTTCCCCGCAATTGAAAGAGGGGATTGCGCTGATGGTGTCCGCCGATAACCGGTGTGACTCGGGTATCGTGCTTCACAGCGCACACCTGGAAAAATACGGGGTTGATCCAAAGGAAGTACTGCGTATCCGCACCAACCCGGATCACGCGCATTACAACCCCAAAGATCACGCGCTGTTGGAAGTGGCCCGCCATGCAATTCTGGCACCGCATGACCACGGTGAGCGGCTGATCAAGCTGGCTCGGGAGCGGGGTGCGACGGATGCGGAAATTCTTGAGGCACTGGCGGTAGCCGGCATGGTCAGCGGCCTGAACAAGGCGTCCGATCTCATGGGGCTGTGAAGCCTGTTGCTAGCGAGTACTCGCAGACCACAATAAAAAAGGCCGCCTGAAGCGGCCTTTTTTATTGTCTGAATCGTCAGCGGGGCGGTTTACGACGACCGAAGATCAGTGCGATTACGAATAGAACCAGGAATACAAAGAACAGTATCTTGGATATTTCCGTCGCTGTGGAAGCTACGCCACTGAAGCCAAAAAAGGCCGCAACGAGCGCAATGACCAGACAGATAATAGCCCAGCGCAACATGGCAATACTCCTGTTGTGGCAAGGGACTACCGGCGGTTTGCCGGCACAAGATGGGCAACCTCAATAACCATTCAGGTTAGCCAATCGATCTCATTGATAACGAACTCTGAGGCCCATCACCACTTTTTCTGGCAATCGAGGTGAATACCGTTCCGCTCCTGCGTGGCAGATTGGGGAGTGGGTCGGGTGTGGGCTGGGCGTGGGGTAGGACGACTTTGTCCGGCAAATGGGCACCACCCGCTGTGCTAAGAGGACCTATCCTGAGCCGGCAACAGTTCCGACAGCGGAACGAAATCGTATCCCTTTGCGCGCAGTTGCTCGCTGATCAGTGGTAGCGCATCGAGCAGCTGCTGTTGCTCGCCGTGCTTGGGATGGACCATGAGAACAGCTCCGGGAAACACATTGTCGGCCACGTAATTGGCTATTTCCTGTAACTCCGAGGGGTTGTGGCTGGAGGGCTCGAAAGTGAGCGAGTCCTTGCTGCCCAGTTTGTGCAGAATATAGGCGGCACTCGCGAGCTCATGGCGAGCCGTTGCTGGGGCCAACTCGATCAGGCTGTTGCGTGAATGTGTGTGGGGGGCTGGCAGGAAGTGCACGCGGCTGTCGGCATCGGCGGGACTTGGTATCAGCGAGGCTTTGATTCTGAGGCGCTGCAGGGCATGCAGAAGGTCTTCTTCTGTGCCGGACTGAGTGCGGTCACCAATGGCCAGTGCAACACGGCGATCCTCGCCAAAGCTTTCCAGTGGAAGGGCGAGAAGGGCGATTGCCATGGTCTGGCGTAACAGGACGCGAAGGGACTTCATACTCATGGTTTTTGTCGGGCTACTGCTATTCAGGGAGTGAAGGGCGGTCAGCACTTCCGGATTTATTGGTTTCGGAAGGAAACGGACACAAACAAAAAAGCCGTCTTGTAAAAGACGGCTTTTTTATAAACGTTGGCAAATCAGCGCTCAAGGTGCTCCAGCTTGCCTTTAACGCCATCCCACTCCTCGGCATCGGGCAATGGGTCTTTCTTTTCCGTGATGTTTGGCCACACGTCTGCCAGTTCGGCGTTCAGCTCAATGTATTCCTGCTGATCTTCTGGAACCTCGTCTTCGGAGAAGATCGCATTGGCCGGGCACTCGGGCTCGCACAGGGCGCAGTCGATACACTCGTCCGGGTGGATTACCAGAAAGTTGGGGCCTTCATAGAAGCAGTCTACCGGGCAAACTTCCACACAGTCGGTGTATTTGCACTTGATGCAGTTTTCCCCAATTACGAATGTCATGCTTGTCCCTCGATGCTACCGCGGCTTTCTTGCTTATTGCCGGTCCGTTATGGACCCGCGTTGGAAAGCTGCGGATTTTATCAATAACTGGCGCGAATTGTAGTGGCTTTTGAGTCGAATTGGTTGGGTGCTTATAACAATTTGCGCAGCGCATAGAGCTGTTCCAGGGCCTGGCGCGGGGTCAGGTCGTCTGGATCCAGTGATTCCAGTGCTTCCACCGCCGGGTGTGGGGCACTGCCAAACAGGTCTACCTGGGCTGGCGCGGCTGCTTGCGGCTTTGCCAGGGAGGCGGGCTGAGGCTTGGTTTGCGGCTCTGGTTGCACCACCGGCTCAACTTCAGGTACTTGTGCCGGCTCCGGTTTTGCAACCGGGCCCGGTCCCGAATCCCGGGTGGTGTGGCCGGCTTCCAGCGCCGCCAGCCGCTCGCGGGCTTCGTTCAGTACATCGGCGGGTATACCGGCAAGCTTGGCTACCTGCAGGCCATAGCTCTTGGACGCAGGACCTTCCTGGATACGGTGCAGGAACACGATGGAGTCGCCGTGCTCGGTGGCATTCAGGTGGATATTGGCCGCGTCGCCACATTCGCCCGGCAGCTCGGTCAGTTCGAAATAGTGGGTGGCGAACAGGGTGAAAGCACGCACCTTATTGGCCAGGTAGTGGGCGCAGGCCCAGGCCAATGACAGGCCGTCGTAGGTGCTGGTGCCGCGACCGATCTCGTCCATCAGGATCAGGCTGTGTTCGCTGGCGTTGCGCAGGATGTTCGCGGTCTCGGTCATTTCCACCATAAAAGTGGAGCGGCCGCCGGCGAGATCGTCGGCGCTGCCGATACGGGTAAAGATGCGGTCCAGCAGGCCGATGCGGGCGCTGTCGGCGGGTACGTAGCTGCCGCAGTGGGCCAGCAGCGCAATCAGCGCAGTCTGGCGCATATACGTGGACTTACCGCCCATATTCGGGCCGGTGATCACCAGCATGCGACGGCTGTCGTGAAGCTCGATATCGTTGGCGACAAACGGCGCGTCCAGTACCTGCTCAACCACCGGGTGGCGGCCACCTTCCACGTGAATGCCGGGGGTGGTGGAAAGCTCCGGTTGCACCAGGCGCAGCTGGTCGGCGCGCTCGGCCATGTTGGCCAGGACATCCAGCTCGGAAACCGCGGCCGCGGCTGTCTGCAGTTCTGCCAGGTGTTCGTTGAGGGTATTGATCAGCTCCTCATACAGGAATTTTTCCCGTGCCAGCGCGCGGCTTTTGGCCGAGAGTGCCTTGTCTTCGAACTCTTTCAGTTCCGGGGTGATAAAGCGTTCGGCGTTTTTCAGGGTCTGGCGGCGGATGTAGTCCACCGGCGCCTTGTCACTCTGGCCGCGGCTGATCTCGATAAAGTAACCGTGCACCCGGTTGTAGCCGACCTTCAGGGTCGGGATGCCGGTGCGCTCTTTTTCGCGCTGTTCCAGCTGTACCAGATAATCGCCGGCGTTCTCGCTGATGCCGCGCAGCTCGTCCAGTTCGTCGTCGTAGCCCTCGGCAATCACGCCGCCATCGCGGATCACTACCGGCGGGTTTTCCACCAGGGCGCGTTGCAGCAGTTCCACGGTTTGTGGCCACTCGCCGATCTCGCGGCCGAGCTGCTGCAAGCGGCGGGCGTCGGTTTCCGCCAGCTGGCGCTGCAGCTCCGGGAACTGCGCCAGCGACAGACCGAGGCGGGAGAGGTCCCGCGGGCGCGCGGAGCGCAGCGCCAGGCGGCCGAGAATCCGCTCCATATCGCCAATGGGCTTGAGTGCTTCGCGCAGTGGCTCAAATCGGTAATCGTCAATCAGCGCACCGATCGCCTGCTGGCGCTGCTGCAGGGTGTCGAGGGTGCGCAGCGGGTTGTTCAGCCAGCGGCGCAGCAAGCGGCTGCCCATTGCGGTTTTACAGGCATCGAATACCGACAGCAGGGTGTTGTCGTCGCCGCCGTTCAGGTTCAGGTCGATTTCCAGGTTGCGGCGGCTGGCGGGATCCAGAGCCACGGTGTCTTCGCTGCGCTCGGTGCGCAGGGTGCGGATATGCGGCAGCTCGGTGCGCTGGGTATCGCGGGCGTACTGCAGCAGGCAACCGGCGGCACACAGGGCCGCGTGCATATGGCTGCAGCCGAAGGCCTCGAGATCCATGGTGCCGAACTGACGGTTGAGCAGGCGCAGGGCACTTTCCAGCTCGAACTCCCAGGGCGCGCGGCGACGCAGACCGGGGCGGCGCGCGATTTCCGCGGGCAGGTCCAGGTCTTCCGGGGTCAGCAGCTCGGTAGGGCTGAAGCGCTGGATCTGCTCGGCCAGAGCTTCCAGGGTATCCACTTCCTGGACCGCAAAGTGGCCGGTGCCCAGGTCCAGCAGCGAGAGACCATAGCGATCACCCAGCAATACGGTCGCCGCCAGCAAATTATCACGGCGCTCATTAAGCAGCGCTTCATCGGTCACAGTACCCGGGGTGACGATACGCACCACCTTGCGCTCCACCGGACCTTTGCTGGTTGCCGGGTCACCGAACTGCTCGGCAATAGCCACCGATACGCCGGCCTTGATCAACCGCGCCAGGTAGCCTTCCGCCGCGTGATAGGGGATGCCCGCCATAGGGATTGGCTGCCCGCCGGACTTGCCGCGGGCGGTCAGGGTCACATCCAGCAGCTCCGCGGCGCGCTTGGCGTCGTCGTAGAACAGCTCATAGAAGTCGCCCATGCGGTAGAACACCAGCTCCTGGCGGTGCTCGGCCTTGATGCGCAGGTATTGCTGCATCATTGGGGTGTGTTCGGGCTGCTTAGTGTTGCTGGTGGTGGTAGTAGCGACCATGGTGTAGAAAATTCTTTTTTGAATCAGGTAGTTAGCGTTTTTTGCGCCGCCGGCATTGGCCGGATGGTATCCGGAGGCGGGGCACGCCGGCAGGCCGGGGAGGATAACAAAGCGACAGGCAAAGCACTATCTGACTGGAAAGTCCTCGCGGATTGGCCTGCCTCTGGCACTGGCCGGCAAGCTTTCCGTTTCATCTGTCCCCACCTTATGGTTGTGGTACGTCACCGTAATGGCGGGGGCGCGTGCCCCGAGCGCCGAGGGAGGCAACATGAACCTTCAGATACTCTCCTTGGAAGGACAAATTTATCTCGTTGAGACGGTTGATGAAAACGGGTCTCGGCTCCTGACCGATCGCCAGCATCGTCCACGCAAATTCCACTGTCTCGAGGAGATACGGGAGCAGCTGGATGTACGTAACTTCGATGAGATCTGGTTGGAGCAGCAAACGCCCTACGAAGAGATGTGTGGGCTGGATGAGCAAACGGTGCCGCTACGTATTAGGTTGAACTGGTGATCAAACAACGAAAAGTACGCTGTTGATCAGTACAAATCAGACGAAAAATCGAGGGGGCTAGCCAAGCTCGTAAAGTGTTAATAAAAATCGAATAAAACCAAATCAACGGATAAGTTTTCTTGAATAAAATCAACTGGATAGGTTTAATACGCGCCCGTATGTAATGCAATACCAAAATGTGAGTCATAGGAGGAGTACACATGGGACTGCAAGAAAAGAAATGGCGCCGCACGATTGAAGAAGAATATGTTGCTGAATTCAAAGCTGACTTGTCTTCACACTACGCCACGGCATTCGACGTAACTTTTGACTGGGAGAGTTTCTCATCGGTTGATGAGCTAAAGTTCGTGCCGACATACAGCCTGGATCGCGTAAAGAGCGCATTGCGCACCCTGGCAGAAGATCAGGATGCGAAAGAAGAAATCGAAGCTCAGATTAAAACGCTACATATTCGCAATGTAGAAAATGGCCAGGAAAACAAAGCAATGGCACTGTCGGATGGCACATTCGATTTTGCTGCGGGCTTTGGTGGCAATCACAACGATGTCTTCACTGATCTGGCGATTCGCGAGTTTTTGGAAGGCGCGCTATAGCGCTCGGTAACAAAGTAAAAAGGCAGCCTTCGGGCTGCCTTTTTTGTTCAGCACCAGTCTTGGATACGTAACGGAGCGCGTACAGCTATTTGGTTGACCGCTTCAACCATAGCTTGCCACCCTCTTGTTGAATAAATTATTCTTCGTTCAACTACAAAAGAATTATTTATCGGCCACCAAATGAAATCTCAGCTTTGTCTCTTGGCGTCAATATTCTCTTTATGTGCTCTGATGGCTGCAGCTGGCTGCTCCGATGCTACGGAACAACAGGCTGCTGTGCGCCCGGCTCTTGAAAGTCTGAGTCTGCGCGAGAAGATTGCCCAGAAGCTCATGCTGGATATTCGCTACTACTGTGCGGACGCGGAACGGCCGCAGGGTGGCGCTGCGGATACCTGGGGGATCAGAGATTGCGATCAAGCGGTCACCCAGTTGCCCCCGGCTCTGGCGGACGTGATCCGGCGTACCGGTGTGGGCGGAATTATTCTGTTCGCCGACAACCTGCAAAGCAGTGCGCAGATTGTGCAGCTCAACCGTGATTTGCAGCTGGCAGCCAGCAGTTCCCGCGCGGGGATACCGCTGTTGATTGGGGTGGATCAGGAGGGCGGCCGTGTCAATCGCCTGCCTCGCGATGAAGCGGCGGCGTTTGCTGGCAATATGGCGATTGGTGCAACACAGGCTGTTCACGGTGAGCGCTTTGCGACCGCTACGGCGGAGGTCATGGCGGAGCAGCTGAGCGTGCTTGGTTTCAACGTGAATTTCGCACCGACACTGGATGTAAACAGCAACCCCGATAACCCGGTCATCAATGTGCGCTCCTACAGTGAGTCGCCACAGGTTGTGGCGGACCTCGGTGCAGCCAGCGTTACCGCGTTCCAACGTAAGGGCGTGGCAGCTACGGTGAAACATTTTCCCGGACATGGTGATACCAGTGTGGACAGTCATACCGGCCTGCCAAGAGTTGAGCGCTCACTGGAGTCTGCACGCTCGGTGGATCTTCTGCCGTTTGCCGAGGTTTTCGAGCGTTCCCGGCCCGCACTGACCATGACGGCCCATATTCAATACCCCGCACTGGACAATTCGACAATGCTCTCCAAGTCAGGAGAGGACGTTGTGGTACCGGCAACGCTTTCGCGCAAGATTCTTACAGACCTGTTGCGTGAGAAAATGGGCTATGAAGGCGTCATTGTTACGGATGCGCTGGATATGGCGGGTATCAGTAATTACTTTTCTGCCGATGAAGCGGTTGTTCATACGTTTGCCGCGGGTGCCGATATCGCGCTGATGCCGGTGAAAATTCGTTTTCCGGAAGATTTAACACGCCTCGATGGAGTCATTGATCGCGTGGAGACGGCGGTATTAGAGGGTGAACTTGCGTTGCCGGAGATCGAGTTATCGACAGCGCGCGTACTGAATTTGAAGCAACGGTTTGTCAGTACCCAATGGATGCAGCAGGATCAGCGAGCCGCGGTGGCGGATGCGCGTCGGCTGCTGGCGACACCTGCGCACCGTGTACTCGCCAGCGAACTGTCCACTGCTGCACTCACCAGCATATTCCAGCCTTTAACGGGTCAATTACCGATTATCAGCGATAGCACACAAACGGTGCAGGTGCTGGCGCCGAGCGCGGCGGTTGGTGCGGCATTCAAAGTGGCGCTGTCCGAAGTGACGAGGGCGAAAATTGAAGTCCTTGATCCCAGGGGTGCCATCGAAACGATATCCGCGCACGCCGCAGACCTGTTGATTGTTGCGAGTATTGTACCGGCGGAGAGTGCGGTTGAGCTTGGTGGCGTTGAGGATCTGGCCCGCCTCAAGGCTGCACCAAAGCTGCCTCTGGATACGCTCTATAGAATCTACCGGCAGGGCTTGCAGGCAGCGCGTGAGCAGGGCGGAAAAACGGTGTTTGTCAGTATGCGTTCACCATACGAGGCCGCGCGTTTTGCGGATGTGGCCGATGTACATCTGGCCAGCTTTGACTACAAAGCATTTATCGACGTGAACAGGGAAATGCACGGCCCCGTTTATCGGGCGCTGGCCAGTGCCCTTGTGAGTAGCACCTTGCCGCAAGGGGAGCTGCCAGTAACAGTTAGGCCGCCCGTGAAAGCGGATGGCGCTCTGGCCAGCGGAAAATAAGCCGAATTATTTACGTTCCGCCACTACCTCCTGCTCCATGCCCGGATAATTGCTCAATTTGTGCGGGAAATACTTCTCCAGGAGCGCCAGTAATATGGCGCGGCTCTGGATATCCACTTCACCATCGGCTTTCCATGGGCGGAAGTGATACTGGAAGGCCCGGGTATACAGGCTGATTTCCTCGTCGCTGGCGGTTGCAGGATCGATACCGTAACCATATTCCGATAGCCATTGCGCAAAGCGTCGCCGTACGCTGTCCTGATCACTGCTGGTGTTGCCCTGCAGGTATTCCAAATGCCGATTGACGACATCTTCGTCATACCAGGCCCCAATCCCCGCTTCGGCCAGCTGTCGCCAGGGAAACTTGGGGCCGGGATCGATTTTGTAGTGGGGGATAATATCGCCGTGTCCAATAATTCGGGTCGGTGTGATGTCCGGGTAACGGGCGAGAATATCCTTTGCCAGTGCAATGACCAGCTCAATCTGAGCTGGATCAAACTCCGGGAAAAAGCACACTGCGCCGGGCTCCGCACCGGGGGTAGATTCCGGTGGTGGCTCACACCGGCTCTGGTTGACTATTTCGATACCGATAGAGTGGTCATTCAGCTGGCTGCGATCTTCCCACTCACTCCTACCGGCATGCCAGGCCCGGCGGCGCTCATCCACCAGCTGGTAAACCCGCAACTCGTCATGGGGATAGCTGGCGTCGTTGCTTTCCGGTATCAGGTAATGCGAACTGACCGGCGAGGAGCTTGGTTGGGTCAGTACCCGCAGCGAAGTCGCGAAATCAATGGCGGTAAAGTGCAGCACAAGGAAGCGAACCCGCTCACTCGCATTCTGAGATTTGACCACTTCGATGTCGTAATCATTTCCGCTGTGATTGATGCCGCCGCTGCTTGCGCAGCCGTTCGCGCCGAGCATTGCCAGCGCCAGACCTGTGGCGCAAAAGGTAGTAAGGATCCTGTGTGACATGGCGAGTCCTTCGGTCGAGCCTGTTAGTGGTTATCTGTTCTTATCAGCACTGTGATAACGGTGTTTCTTCCGCGTATCGAATACAAAAATCGTTACCGCCTGCCGCTTTGTTGCATTCCATCGTCACTGCTCGCCAGGTTAGTAGGAATGGCGTATCCCCGTTGGCGGGTTAATTAACCTGACATGCCAAATTACCCCTGAATTGTACAAATAATTTATTCCGGATATATAGTTTTTGTGGAATTTTTTAAGTAGGCTTTAGTCGTTCCGAGGGGTAGCGCGGGCAAATTGAACAGATGTGCTGGCCCCATCCACGCCAGAATGACAACGATGTCAGCTTGGTCAGGTTGGGCAAAATAAATGCTGATAAGCAATAAACGTGACCAACGACAAGGCGGAAATAACCATGAATAAAATGAAGTTCCGTAGAAACCTGATATCTCGCGGTGTGGCCCTGGCTCTTGCCGGCATAGCGGCGCCTTTTGTAATGGCCCAGGACGTTTCACAGAAGAGTGAAGCCGAAACCCTGGAAGAAGTTCAGGTTGTAGGTTTCAAGGCATCCCTGGAAAAAAGTGTCTACGTAAAGCGCAATGCCACGGTGGTGATGGATAGTGTGAATGCGGAAGATATCGGTAAATTTCCCGACAAAAATATTGGCGATGCACTGATGCGCCTGCCGGGCGTTGGTATTGAGCGGCGTTTCGGTGAGGCAGATGGTGTCAGTATTCGTGGCCTGGATCCCGCGCTCAGCCTGACCTATTTAAACGGTCAATCGATCTCCACCGCGCAGTGGTTTGAAGGCTACCGGCCTACCCGGGGTTTCCGTTCGGATATGCTTGCCTCCGAGCTGGTATCTTCGCTCGAAGTGTACAAATCACCGCGCGCGGATCTTCCCGACGGATCGGTTGGCGGTATTGTGAATATCAAGACCCGCCGCCCGCTGGATCTTGCTGCAAATACCTTCCAGAGCTCCATGGAATATCAGTACACCGAAAATGCCGAGCGCTGGGACCCGGCATTTTCCGGCCTCTACAGCTGGAAATCTGAGGATGAGAAATTCGGCTTTCTGGTAAGCGCCAGCCATCAGGAGCGCTTTACCACCTACGATGCGATGGAGAACTACTACGGCACCAGCGTCGAGGGCAAAGATACCGACGGCTCAGGTAATTTCACCCAGGCAACCTGGGGGGCGGGGCACGCGATTTTCCAGCAGGAGCGTGAGCGCACGGCCTATAACATTACCGCGCAGTACCAGCCAAGCGAACAGCTGGATATAACGGCCAACTACCTGAACTTTGCCCTTTCCGCGGATAACGTCAACGCCAACTACCTGGTGATTCCCGGCCGCACCGCGGACATCCGCAATGTCTCCGTTGTTGGTGATTTTCCCGCGGGGCAGGGGGCTCTGGTACATGACTCCTACCTCGCGGATGTAAACGGAGAACCCGGTAATGACTACTGGTTTGGGCCGGATACCTTCTTCCGTAATACCAACCCTGAAGCGCAGGCATTTGATATTGATATCAATTACAGTCACGAGCTTTTCGATGCGCATATGCAGGTGGGTTATACCGAGGCAGCGGGCGACATTATCGTGGTCGGCTATTCCGGCATGATCAACACGCAGACCATGGCGGCAACCGATCTCACCGGCGAAGAGAAGCTCACCCTCGACCTTACCGGCAACAAGCTCGGCGTTGAGTTCGAGGGCTTCGATCCCAGCCTGCCCGAAAATTACCCGCTGGCGATCCGCGAGGTGAACCCGCATATGGAGGACTCTGATGAAGAGACCTATGCGCAGTTCGACATCACTGTACCGATGCAGAATGCCGGATTTATCACGGCCTTGAAAACTGGTGTGAAATATCAGGATCACACCAATGACCGACATGTGTATTTCTTCGATGCGGAGATCCCCGCAAATCTGATGGCCGGGGTCGCCACCTATGCCGACCTGCCAGTTAATTCCGGCTGCGGGCAGTTTGATGAAACCGCCAAGAGCAATACCCTGACCTGCCTGCCAACGCTTTCGCTTAGCGGGATCCGGGACCTGACCGGCGAGCTGACCCCAGCGAATACCCGTCAGACTGAGAGCCTCAGTGATTTCTATGAAATCAATGAGCAAAAGCTGGCGGTTTACGGTATGGCCGAGTTCGAGTACGAAAAATTCAGCGGTAACTTCGGTCTTCGCTATGTGGACTACGACCTGGAGTCTATTGCCCACCAGGACGATGCGCTCAATGTGCCCACCAACAATGACTACAGCGAAGTACTCCCCAGTCTGAACGTTGTATACGAAATTCAGGAAGACCTATTGTTACGCGGTGCCGCTGCACGAGTTATGTCCCTGCCGAACTATCAGGATCTGCGCAATACCTTCAGTTACAACAGCCTTACCCTGACTGGTTCTGCGGGTAACCCTTATCTGGATCCCTGGTTGGCCAATCAGCTTGACCTCGGCATCGAGTGGTATTTTGCAGATGGTGCATTGGCCAGTGCGACATACTTCCGCAAGGACATTGATTCATTCCTGTTCTCGATTACGGAAGAAGAAGTGCATGAGATTGTTCTGGAAGGAACGGATACAGTAGTGACGCGGCCGCTGTTGGTGTCCCGGAACCGCAATGGCGGTGAAGCGAAATTGCAAGGGTTGGAACTGCAGCTGCAAACAGAGCTGGGGTATGGCTTCGGTATGAGCGCCAACTACACCTTTACCGATGCGGAAGTGATTGATAACAACGGGGTTGATGGGCTGAACCTGCCGGGTAATTCCGACAAGATGTGGAATGTCACCACCTACTGGGAGAATGATCGCTACAGTGCCCGTCTGATGGCGAACCAGCGTGGCGAGTTCTTCAGTGGGCTCCGACTTGGTTCCGCGACGGAAACGGAGGCCTTCACCTCTGTTGATGTGGCCTTCTCTGCGGAAGTAACCGATAACGTGACACTGAGCCTGCAGGGTATCAACCTGACTGGTGAACTCTACCGTACCAAGAATACGGAAGATTCCTGGAATGGGTTGTTCCGCCAGATCAACGATAACGGTACCCGCTGGTTTGCGAACGTTGCGGTGAAATTCTGATCGGCACAACCGGCTCGCCTGGCGGGCCGCTATTCCGTGAATGGTGAAAGACTGCAGAGCCGGCTGGTGCCGGCTTTGTTATTATTTGCCGACAATAAAAACAGATAGCGGAGTAGATTTGTGGAAAAACGGATCTCCATGCTGATTGTCGGTGGCGGTACCGCCGGATGGATGGCTGCCAACCTGCTGGCGCACCGCTTGCGGGACAGCAACGTCGATATCACAGTGGTGGAGTCCGACGCGATTGCCACGGTCGGTGTAGGCGAGGGCAGTACGCCCTATCTCAAGAACTTTTTCCGCACATTGGATATTCCCGAATCCGAATGGATGCCCGCCTGCCAGGCCACATACAAATGCGGAATCCGCTTCCCGAACTGGTGTAAAACGCCAGGTTTTGAATCCTATTTCCACCCATTCTTTTCACCACTCGATCGTGAAGTCGGTGCGGAGTTTTTCCAGCTGGCAGACCGATGTCGTATGGGAGAGCCTGCGAGTGCTCTCCCGGACCATTTTTTCCATGCGCCGTATCTGGCTGACGCGGCCATGTCACCGATCCCGCAGCGCCCGCTACCCTTTGAACTGGACTACGCGTATCACTTTGATGCGGGACTACTCGGCACCTTTCTGAAAAAGAAAGCGATTACTCGAGGTGTACAACACCGGATCGAAACCGTATCTGATGTGGTGGTAGAAGGCGGTGAGATCAAATGCCTGAATACCGAGAGTAGGTGCCAACTCATCGCGGACTTTTACATAGACTGTACTGGTTTCCGCAGCCAGTTACTCTCTGCACTTCCCGGCTATTGCTTCCGGGACTATTCCCCAACCCTGTTTAACAACGCTGCGGTGACTCTGCAGCAGCCCCGCGATTATGCAAAGCCGCTAGTGTCAGCAACGGAGTCCGCTGCGCTCACGAATGGCTGGATGTGGCGTATTCCCCTGCAGCAGCGTACGGGGTTTGGTTACGTGTACAGCGCCGATTTTATCTCGGAGGATGAGGCAGAAAGGGAATTGCGGGCCGTGACTGGAGCTTCAAGTGAGCAGGAGTGCCGGCATCTGAAGATGCGTATTGGCCGCGTTGAAGAGCACTGGTCCGGTAACTGTCTCGGAATCGGACTTTCTCAGGGCTTTATCGAGCCTCTCGAAGCAACCGCACTGATGCTTGTACAGTTTACCCTGGAATGTTTTATCGGGAAGTTTGTACCAGCCTGTAGTAGCGGCGCGCAAGCTGTGGAGTTGCAGGAGGGGTTTAATAAGCGAATCAACCGTATGTTTGATGGCGTGCTCGAATATGTGGCGGGCCACTACGTGCTGAATAGCCGCACCGATTCCGAGTACTGGCGGGCTGCGCGGGAAGACGCAGTTAGGCCGGCTTTTCTGGCCGAGCTGCTGAGCCGCTGGGATTCGCGTGGTGATTTCTCCGAATTCCTTGCAGCTCATGGCGAAGGGCAGATTTACTCCCGGGCCAGCTGGTATTGCCTGTTGGCTGGTATGGGGCGTTTTCCCTGTCACGAGTTGCCCATTCCACAGGTTACCCGGGAGCTGATTCAGGACGTCAGCACATTTTGCCGGGGCAATATCGGTCGGTTTCGACCCCACGAGGAACAACTTGCGCGGTTCCCTGGCTGAAACGTAGCCTCGGGAATTGCCCGGGGTGTAAATGGCAACAATTGGTACTTGAGCGGCGCCTGTAGCCACGCTTTTCCTGGACGGGCGCTTGTGGTCTCAGCGAAAAATTATTCGTACTCCTCCCTTCAGATACATCCTGCTTCACCTTAATTCCACTGGTTTGACGTGAATTAACTTGCCTTTAGGTTATTAACTGACATTTGGGTATATTTTTTTGAATTTTTTACCATTTTTATATCGCGCCTATTGAATTTTTTTTGCAGAATCGAAAGCGAATATCTTATTCCTGATGGTATTCCTGAGCGATATATTTTATCGGTCGAGAGGTCGGGCCGAACATCCAATGACAAATATAAAGATCGCCAACATGCGTTGAGAGAGAAACGGCAGATTGTCCAATCTGAAGTTGCGCACTGGAGAGAACCAAAAATAAAAGCCTTGGAGGCCTCGAATGTTCGAGAAGACGAAACTAAGTGAGTTGGTGGAAGGCAACGTCAAGAAGTCTTTGGCAAAAACCTCAGTTTTACTGGCGAGCACCATGTTCGCCATGTCGGTAGCGGCGCAGCAGTCGGGCAGTATCGAGGGTACTGTATACCTCGATGGTGAAACCGAAGCGGCGGGCGTAACAGTCACTGCGACGAGCCCGGTGATGCCGAAAAGCCGGACTGTAGAGACTAATGCGAACGGTGCATACCGTATGCCGGCTTTGATCCCCGGCACCTATACCCTGACCTTTACCGCTGAAGATGGCTCGACCCGTACGGTCAAGACCCGGGTACTTCTCGATCAGCGCTCCAATGTTTCCGTGAGCATGGTGCCTGATGGTAACAGCGACTCCATGGAGGAAGTTGCTGTCGTTGGGGAGAAAGTAGAAATTGTCGGTGGCGGGGCATCTCTCTCCAATGCGCTTGGAGCAGAAGTGATCAACGCTTTGCCCGTGGGCCGGAATTATCGCGACTTATTGAAACTTCTTCCGGGTGTACAGTTTAGTGCAGACTCGGTTCGTGGTCCCAATGCTGGTGGCAGCGGCCAGGACAATACTTATGCATTTGACGGCGTAAATGTTACTTTGCCGATGTTCGGCACGCTTTCGGCAGAGCCGTCCAGTCACGACATTGAGCAGGTTTCCGTGGAGCGCGGTGGTGCACGGGCGGTTGGCTTCAATCGTGCTGGTGGTGTCAGCATTGATACCAAGTCCAAGTCGGGAACCAACGAGTTTAAAAGCAGCCTGGAATACCGGTTCGAAGATCCGAACCTGCGTGCAAAAAGTAAAGAGGGTGTGAGTGCGGACACCGAAGAGACGTGGCTCACGGCGAGTGTTAGTGGTCCTCTGGTTGAAGATACCCTGTTTTTCTATGGGTCTTATTACGGGCCGACAGAGACTCGTGACAACAAGGAAACCGCTTACGGATCCACCAAGGACTACCAGAGTGAGCGCGATGAATACTTCGGCAAGCTAACCTACGCCGTTACCGAAGACATCATGCTAAATGCCAGCTACCGTACCTCAGAGCGCGTGGATGAGGGGGCCTCCATCGGTGAGTTTGAAGACGATTCGGTATCCGTCGGTGAACTCGCAACGCAGGATATTCTGACATTTGATGGTTCCTGGATTATCAGTGATAGTACTTCGTTTACTTTCCAATACAGCGACCTGGCCCTGGAGACAGGTAGTGTCCCGGACAATATGTTGGGTTTCAGCCCTGAGTATGGCGCTTCCCTCGATATCACGAAACTCGATCAGCTGGGTTACTTCAACGTACCAAAGCTTCCTAGCGATAACCCAGATTTTGATAGCGTGCGGGCAGAGGATCTCATCGATCTGTACGGCTATACAGAAAATGGAGTGAGTAAAGGTGGCGGCGCTGTCGGTGCGTATTCCTCTATTAGCCAGCAAGATTTCTACCGCGAAAGTTTTGAAATGGCCCTGGAGCATCACTTTGAGATTGGTAGCACCAGTCATGATCTGCATATCGGCTATCAGTGGTCTGAAGGCAAGGAAGAGCTATCCAGACGCTCTAATGGCTGGGGCTCCATTTCCTATTTGGGTGGTGTGGACAATACCGAAGAGGATGGTAGTGGGGAGGATATTTACTTCCGCGCCTTAACTGAGCAAATGAGTTTCCTCGACGATAGCGGAACCTCCGTCCCGTCCATTGTTTCCTACAGCGTTGCGCACAATCTGGAAATCAATGATTCCATCGAGTGGAACGACTTTACCTTTAATGTCGGTGTCCTTATTAGTGAAGACACGTATTACGGTCAGGGCCTGAAGGAAAACAGTGCAAACTACTCGGGTTTTGAACTGGCCCCCGGTCATAAGTACGAGATGTATAAAATCGACTGGAAAGATATGATCCAGCCGCGTTTGGGAGTGACATGGGCATATAACGGCGAAGACACCGTATTCGCCAATTTTTCCCAGTACAACCCCCAGGCGAGCTCGTTGGCCCGTGCAGCTTCCTGGGATCGAAATACGGCCAAGACCCTGGAAATTTACTGGGATGAGGACGGCAACTATCTGGGTAATCAGGCGCGCCGCGGTTCTTCAGGCAAGATATTCCAGGAAGGCCTGGATCCTCGCCGCGTAGATGAACTCACCATCGGTACGACCAAAGGTTGGGGGGAGCGTATCAATACCCGGGCACATGTGCGTTACCGTGAGGGTTCCCATTTCTGGGAGGATGTGTGGAACTGGGCACGCTCGGATGAGGGCTGTTATGGTGATTTTGATGGTGATGGCGTTTATGAGCACTGTGTGCCAGCAGACATCGAGGCTCTGGGGCCGTATATTCCGGATTTGCAGAACTACCGCGACGAAATCGGTGGGTCCTCTTATGTGGTTGCGGAGATGGACGATGCCTATACCCGCTACTGGGAGCTCGCATTAGAAGGTGAGTGGTATGGCGATCGCAGCTATCTGAATGCCTCCTACGTCTACAGCGAATATACCGGTAATATCGATCAGGATAATACCTCCGCGACCAACGACCTGAACCTGTTTATCGGCTCATCAAGCTACGCGGATGATTACGGACAGTACACCTGGGACCTGAAAGACGGCACTCTGCGTGGTGACAAGCCGCATCAGTTGAAGGTCTTTGGTTACTACACCCTCGACTGGCAAGCAAATATTGGTGCGTTCTTCACTTTCCAATCAGGGCAGGCCTGGGAAGCATGGGATGGATCTATCTATAAACGTCCCGGTTCTGACACCATGCGCTACGCGGAGCCGGCTGGTAGCCGTCGTACCGCCAGCCACTGGCAATTGGATCTGAATTACACCCAGAACTTCCAGGTGTTTGGTGACTATACCCTGAAGTTCCGTGCGGATATGTTCAACGTGTTCAATCGCCAGACGGCGTATAACATCGATCCCCGGATGTCTGAGGCTGAAGCCAACTTTGGCGAGGCGCGTAGTTTCTATGATGCTCGCGCTGTGCAGCTGTCTTTCGGTATGGATCTGTAAATTCGACTTATCTCCTAGGTTGTAATTTCGGAAGTAAAGATTGCCCCGGTTTTACCGGGGCTTTTTTATAAAGTTGTGCACGGAATAAACTCCTTTATTAGGTAATTTACATTTCTTGAATGGTGAATATTCTTTGAATAATTTATTCTTTCAGAGTCCATATCGCGTTAATATAAACGGTAGATTTGGTGCCCTGTTTTGAATTGTTCAAAGTGGGTGAGTCTGACGGGAACAAAGCAGCGGATGAGTTTAATGAAAACAAAAACACCGGTTGGCTACCTTGTGGGAATTGCCGCGCTTTTTGTTCTCTCCTCCTGTGGTGAAAGCGACCGGGGCGCTGCTGCCTCTCTTGGCTCGAATCCGATTCATACCCCGGTGCTTGAGTTTGTCAGTGATGTTCCGGGAATCACCGAACCGATGTTGCAGCCGCGATTCTGGCAGCAGCGTTTAACTGATGATCACGTGCGCATGTCCGATCAGCAGGTTCGCGAATTCAACGCAACGAATCTCGCCAGTGATCCATATCTGCACCGACTGGATGATTTCCCGGAAATCATGTCGAAAGACGATGTGGTCGCTTTGATTGACAAGGTCAGCACGCCCGCGTCATCTCCTCGTGTATTTGTCGATGGGTCTGAAGTCAGTGCCAAAGATTACGGCAGCCTTGAGGCGGCGGTACAGCGAGATGCAATACCCACAGAAGTAAATGTACGCTGGGGGATCGCTGTGCAGCGTGCCAGCATGCGAAGCTATCCGACTAATGTTCGGGTGCTGAAAAACTCTGATGATCGCGATCTGGATCGCTTTCAGGAAACCGGTGTCTTTCCCGGACAGCGTCTGGCAATACTGCACGAAAGTGCAGATGGCGAGTGGTGGTTTGCGGTGAACTATCACTACGGTGCCTGGATACCAAAGCAGGCTGTCGCGCTGGGTGAGCGCGAGAGGATTAACCAGTGGCTTGAGCGTACGCCGCGGCTTACGGTTTCTGGTGCGCAGGTGCGTACCAACTTTAACCCCGAAGATACGCGTACTTCTGAAGTTGCTCTGGATATGGGCGTTTCGCTGCCCCTGCTGAGTGCAGATGAGGTAGGGCATAGCGTCCATGGGCAAAATCCTTACGCCAGCTATATTGTCTCCCTGCCGGTGCGCGGTGAAGCTGGCGAGCTCGAGTTTGAACCGACCCTGATTGGGCGTGGCCGGGATGTTTCGGTCGGTCACCTGCCATACAAACCGTCACTGGTCTTGCAGCAGGCATTCAAGTTCCTCGGCGAGCGCTATGGCTGGGGGCACGATTACAATGGTCGCGATTGCACCGGGTTTGTTGGTGAGGTGTACAAGACGTTTGGAATTGTGATGCCGCGTAACTCCGGACAGCAGGGCAATAGCGATTTTGCACCCACCAAACGCTTCGAACCCGATGATCACGCAGCGCGGGAGAAAGCACTCACCGAATTGGCTGTCGGAGACCTTATTTACATTCCCGGGCATGTGATGATGTATATCGGAGAGGTGAATGGTGAACCCTACGTGATTCACGATGTCACCGGCATGAGTTATTACCGGGAAGACAATACTTTCTATCAGGGCACACTTGCCGGTGTGTCAGTAACCCCATTGATGCCGCTGCAGCTCAATAAAGAGAAGCGCTTTATCGATGGCATTTATGCCATAAAAACCATTATTTGACGGGTACTGCCATGAAGATCGTTGACGTAAAGCTGGGCATGCTCCAAGTGCCGCTGGTTACGCCGTTCAAAACTGCTCTGCGCACCGTGGAGTGTGTGGAAGATGTGATTGTAATGCTGGAGACCGACACGGGGCATGTCGGCTACGGTAATGCGCCGGCGACAGCGGTAATCACCGGTGACACGCATGGTTCTGTTATCGAGGCAGTACGCAAGATTTACACGCCTTTATTGCTTGGCAGGGATGTCGCGGACCTCAATAGCCTCACGCGGCAGATCGAAAGTGCGATGATCAACAACACCAGCGCCAAGGCGGCGGTGGAAATCGCACTGTACGACCTCTTTGCCCAGAGCTACAAAACCCCGCTATACAAAATCCTCGGTGGTGGTGAGAGTAGCCTGACTACCGATATCACCATCAGTGTGGATTACATCGACAAGATGGTTGCTGATGCCGAAAATGCTGTCGAGCGGGGCTTCGAAATCCTCAAACTGAAGGTTGGTAAAGACATCGGTCTCGATATCGAGCGAATCAAGGCGGTATACGCTGCGGTTAAAGGGCGTGCGCTGCTGCGCCTTGATGCCAATCAGGGCTGGAGTCCGAAGCAGGCGGTGATGGCCATTCGCGGCCTGGAAGAGGCTGGCGTGTTGCTGGAGCTGGTTGAGCAACCGGTTAAGGCGGGCAACCTTGAGGGCATGCGTTATATCTCCGAGCGGGTAAAAACCCCGATCATGGCCGACGAAAGTATTTTTGGTCCGCATGAAGTAATGGATGTTATCCAGCGTCACGCCGCAGATATTATCAATATCAAGCTGATGAAGACCGGCGGTATCTCCAATGCACTGAAGATCGCGGATCTGGCGGGTCTCTATGATGTTGAGTGCATGGTGGGCTGTATGCTCGAAACGAGTATTGGTGTTTCTGCTGCGGCGCATGTGGCGGCGGCAAAAGCCCCCATTGTCTCCAAGCTGGATCTGGATGTGCCGTCCCTGTGCCAGTTTGATCCGGTGGTTGGTGGCGCGACCTATAAAGATGCGGATATCATCCTCAACGAGTCGCCCGGCCTGGGCATTGAAAAAATTGACGGTCTGCAGTTGCTGGCATGAGGCCGGCGGTAACGCAGAGGGAGACAGCAGTAAGTGACCTGTCTATTGAAAATGCGCGCTATGCGCGATCAGCTGTCCGTAAATGAGCGCAAGCTCGCGGACTTTATTTTGGAAAATACACCGCTGCTGCGGGACTACTCTTCTTCGCAGCTTGCTGAGGCGGTAGGCGTCAGTCAGTCCAGCGTGGTGAAGTTTTCCCAGAAACTCGGCTATCGCGGTTATCCCAGCCTGAAGCTTGCCGTGTACGAATCGTATGCGGGTGCAGGGCAGGGTGGGAACAGCGAGCCTTCGCGCCCCTTCTCCCAGACGGACAACCCGTTGAGTCTGTTGGGCCAGAAAAAGCTCGAAGTATTGGAGAATACGGTCAGTATTAACGATGACGACCAGTTTTCGGCGGCCATCGACGCGATTCGTGAAGCCCGCTGCATACAGGTCTCCGCGTGCCCGGGTTCTGCGGCAGTCGCACGCTATTTCACGCATCAGTTGCTGGAGCTGGGTTGCTGGGCGGTGTTTGATGAGGGTGGTACTTTGCAGGGGCGAATTTCCGATTCGCTCAGGGAAGAAGATCTTCTCTGCATCCTGTGCGACTTCGGTGGTGAGGAGTCTCTGGTGGATGTGGCCAATCGGGCGCGCGAGCAGGGCGTAAAGGTGTTGAGCCTGACCCGGTACAATTACAATGCGGCGAGCATCAATTCGGATATTCGGCTCTATGTCGTGCCATCAGAAGATGAAGAAGACTTGCAGCGCCTGCTGTTCCGTTCGGCGCAGTTACACGTTATCGAAGGACTTGTCAGCGGTCTGTTGAGAAAAGGTCGTTAAGCTCAGGGCACCGATGGGGTATTCCCGGGTGCCCCTTTTCCTCCATTATTCTGTATCGATCAGTGATTATCCGCCGTTACCAGCGGTTCCTGCAGTTTCCATGTCATCTGGTAATCCCACTGGTCGAAGTAGAGGTTGCCTCCACGCCACTCCACTTCGCCCCGTTGTGAATCTACGGTTTCCGAGCGGAAATGCTGTTTGGCCGGGCTGAACTCCCGGCTGTAGTCGCTGTTGAATATCAGTCGATAGCTGTCGATGCCGCCCAGGTAAAACCAGCGTTCCTGCTCGGTTTCGCCGTTCAAAAGGCCGTGGGTCACATCCATCGGCATCCATCCGTAAGGCGCCAGGTAAAATTCACCCCAGTCGTGCATGGTGTCGAATGTCTCGGGGGAGAATTCCCAGCCTGACTGCCAGCGCGCGGGGATACCGTTCATGCGCATCAGCGTTATGAGGAGCAGTGTCTGCTGCCCACAATCCGCATGTCCGGCTTCGGCGGCGTACTGGCTGATATTGCGAATAGTGGAGTACTCGCGTGCACCGGCCCAGGGTATCTGGTCTACATGGGCAAACAGTTTTTGCGCAATGCGGTAGGGGTTCGTTTCGGTACCCACGATCTGTTCGGACAGTGCGTGCATTTTAGGTGTGAACTGGATATGGGGCAGTCGTTCTGACAGGTAGGGTTCCAGCGCCGGGTCTTCGACAGGCTCCACTGCATCAGTGTCGATTTTGGTAAGACTGCTAATGCTGTCAAAGCTGTAGTGGACCTGAAATTCAGTGGGCTCCCCTTTCTGTGCGGTCTTTTCCAGATAGATGGTGCGTTGCGGGTGTGTAGCTGAAGCCAGCTCATGCTTATTCGGGCTGCTGCCGGTGAGGTGAATGTTTTCCTGGCGAGCCGGGACTTCCTTGGGGAAGGGGATCCAGGCACGTACGGTTTCGCCTGCGGGCACCGCGTCGGCGTCAACGGTGAGTGAGTACTCAACCTGAATGCGCTGGCGCAGGGGGGCGCTGGATTTGATCACCGCGCCGTGGTGGGGATGCAGTTGGTAGAGTGGCGCCTTGTCGGTGAATCGGCGGTAGTCGTTGGTGCGTGCCGCGGCGGCTTCCGATATGTGCACCAGGTTGTACGCGGTTTTGTTGAAGTAGCGCCGCTCTCCGTCAATGGTCATGTATTCCAGCAGGCCTTCATTTTCCCATCGCTCAATATCGCCTTCTGTTGCATCCGGGATATAGCGCTGGATGGAAGCCAGCAGGTCTTTCGGAGGGAGTGTGAATTCCATTTCGATTCGACGCATTCGCTCGGCTTCAAATGCGAGTGTGTCGGCGGCCGAGGGGGAGAAGGTCTTGTTGCTCATGGCTGCTTGCTCATCGGCTGTTGAGGCTGCTGCGCTTGCTGGATTCGTGAGGAACCGCTGAATTTGGGCCCTGGCAGCCCGGTATTGTCCGCTGTCGACTTTGGCCTGAACTGAGGCCAGCTCGTTTGCGGTGGCGGGGCCACTGAATGCGGCAAATACCGTAAGGATTTTCCAGGTAACTCGGCGGGGAAGTTCGAGTGGCATGGGCGCTCCATATTGTTCTTGTTGGACCGGTACCCTGGTCACACTTGAAAGTGATCGGAATAATTTATTATTTACTTAAAAAACCATGGTTGATAAATTATTCTGATGCGTACGCCGCGTCAACCCCGCTGAAAATTCGCCAGCGCCTAAATAATCAATAATGCGGAGCGAACACTATGCGCGTGTTACCCCTTTTAATCTGTTCGGCCACGCTGTTCCTGGCGGGCTGTATAGAGCCATCGTCAGATTCGGACAGTGTTGAGGTCGCTGGTATTGAAACTGGTGGCATCGAGGCTAATCGTGCAGAAGCCTATATTCAGCGGGTGTTGCAGGAAGAGCAGGTACCCGGTGCAGCAGTGGGAATCTGGCACCGTGGCAAGCCCCTGCTTTTGCGGGGCTTTGGGGTAACCAATGTAGATCGGCCCCAAGCGGTAAATGAACAAACACTGTTCAAGCTCGCTTCCACCAGTAAGGCATTTACCACGGCGGCACTTGGAATGCTGGTGGAGGAGGGCAAGCTCGAGTGGGATGGCCGCGTGGTGGATTATCTGCCTCAGTTCCGCCTGGCCGATAGCTGGATCACCAGCGAATTTCGTGTGGTCGACCTGCTGACCCACCGCTCCGGCCTCGGTCCCGGCGCGGGTGACCTGATGCTGTGGCCCCAGCCGAATCAGTACACCCGTGACGATGTGCTCGCCGGATTGGCGCACCTCCCCATTACTGGCAGTTTCCGTGCCGATTATGCCTATGACAACCTGTTGTATATCGTGGCCGGTGAATTGATTGCGGCGGTATCCGGGCGGAGCTACGAAGACTTTGTTCAACAACATTTGCTGGGAAAAATCGGGTTGCAGCACTGTTTTGCCGGGCCGGTGCCCGAGTCGGCTCGGGACAACCTGGCGGACCCGCACCGCCTGGAAAGTGAAGGTCTGGTTGTGGATACGCCCAACCTGGCGGGAACGGAACCCATCGTGCTCGCCGCCGCTGGCGGCATGCATTGCAGTGCCGCCGATATGCTTACCTGGTTGCGTACGCTGATGGCGGGTGGCGAGACACCAAACGGTGTGCGCTTGCTCCGCGAAGAAACGCGGGACCGGCTGTGGACGCCAGAGACGCTGATGCCGTTCTCTCCGCAACGGGCTGAACGTGACGGCGGCCACTTTTACGCCTACGCCCTTGGCTGGCGGATTCAGGATATGCACGGCAAACGGGTGATCCATCACACCGGTTCGCTATCCGGCATGTACGCCTGGGCGGCTGTCGTCCCGGAAGAAGAACTGGCACTGGTTGTGCTGATGAATCGCAGCGCCGGTGCCGCGCGACAGGCCCTGATTTACGGGCTGCTGAAACCATTTCTCGGCGCCCCTGAGCAGGATTGGCTGGCTTACTTTCAGGAACTGTACGGTGCTCCGAAAGACGCGGTCGAGCCGGAGCAGCTGGAGCCGCCGTTGGGGCTGGCGGTGCTAACTGATCAGGACCTGATTGGGTATTACCGCGACCCGTGGTTTGGTGATATCGAGATCCTGCACGATGAAAGCGGGTTGCGCTGGGTTGCCTTGAAATCCCCGCGGCTGGCCGGAACGCTGAGTCCGGCCGGCGACGGTGTCTGGGCGTTGCACTGGGATGATCGCAGTCTGGATGCTGATGCCTGGATGGTTGCTGATCGCAGTGACTCCGGCGAAATTCTGCTGGAGATGCAGCCGAAATCCCGCGGTACGGATTTCAGTTACGATTTCCATGACCTTCGATTTGTAAAACTTGATGGTGACCGCCGGTTGGGGGAGGGCGCCACACCAGCGGCGCCTCAGGAAGCTGCTGTCATCACAACCGTACAATAAGTCTAAAAGGAGTACGCCATGCACCGCCGCAACTTAATGAAATCCCTGCTCGCGGCCCCACTCCTGGGGGCGGCGAGCGCTTCCGTTTCTGCCAGAGCCGGCGCTGCGCTCAGTGTTACAACTGACTACAGTGCGTCGGAGAGCGAAGAGCTGTTGCGGCCAAAACGGCTGGAGCGGGGGATGACCGTTGGGCTGGTCACCCCCGCGAGCAACGCCTGGGAAGACGAAGATATCCGTTTTGCCTGTGATGTTGTGAAATCCTTGGGTTTTCAGGTAAAAGAAGGCGCGAACCTGTACCAGCGCACCCAATACCTGGCCGGTCCGGATGCTGCGCGCGCTCAGGACTTCAATACAATGTTCGCGGATCCCGAAGTGGATGCGGTGTTCTGCCTGCGCGGTGGCTATGGCACTCCGCGTATTCTGCCGATGCTGGATTACGACAATATTCGCAGCAATCCGAAAGTATTGCTGGGCTACAGCGATATTACCGCGCTGCTGAATGCGATTTACCGACGCAGTGGGGTGATAACCTTTCACGGCCCCATTGCCGCACAGAACTTTACCGATTACACCCTGGCCGAATACCAGAAGGTGCTGGTTCATGGCGAGCGTCCGGTTCCCCTGGGCGCACCACCGCCATTCGAGTCAGCACCAGGTCGGGTGGAACGGAAAAACCGAATCACCCGGTTTTCGGGCGGGCGCGCACGCGGGCGGCTGATTGGCGGCAACCTGACGTTGATGGCCAGTCTGGTGGGTACGCCGTTCGAGCCGGACTATCGCGATAAAATCCTGTTTCTCGAAGATGTCGGAGAGCCGCCCTACCGGGTCGACCGCATGCTGACCCAATTGTGGCTGGCGGGGAAACTGCAGCAGGTCGCAGGCATCGCATTCGGTAAATTCACCGAGGCGGAGACGGACGGCAATACATTCAGTATCGAGCATGTGCTGCGCGAGCGTTGTGCGGGGCTCGGGGTACCAGTGGTGCGCGGGCTGATGATTGGCCACGTAGATGACCAGACAGTGGTGCCGGTCGGGGCCATGGCTGAACTGGATGGAGATGCCGGTACGCTGGTATTGCGCGATCGCGTGGTAGTCTGAACACTGTTTGCTGACAGGGTGGCAGCGGTAGCAGGAAGCATTCTCTGATGTCGATTTTGTGCCGCGAATCCTGCTGGCTCCTGTTAGCATCTGTGGCTGGCTTTGTGCCGGCCACAGTGTGGACCGTGTCGAGGGATCGGCAATCAAGCAACAATAAATTTGATAAAGACGTATCGCCGTATGACAGAACTTTCCTGGCTCACCCTGCTTCCCCCTTTTGTTGCGATTGGCCTCGCGCTGCTTACCCGTCAGGTTTACCTGGCCCTGTTCGCAGGTATCTGGTTGGGTTTTTTCCTTCTCAATGGTTCCGGTGTGGTCGCTTCGTTGGCCGAGGCTTTAGATGGCGTGCTGGCAGTACTTGCCAGCCCCGGCGATGCGCGGGTGGTGATGTTCACCCTCGTCATTGGTGCTTTTATCGTGACGCTTGAGCGTTGTGGCGCTGTCAGTGGCTTCGTACAGTTTCTTGAGCGCAGTCGCTGGGTGACCAACGGCAAGCGGGCGCAGTGGATGGCGTGGTTGGTGGGAATTGTGATTTTTATCGAATCCAATATCACGGTACTGGTAGCCGGCACCGTATCGCGCCCGCTGTTTGACCGTTTCCGTATCGCCCGGGAAAAGCTTGCCTACATTATTGACTCCACCTCGGCACCGGTGTGCATGTTGATTCCGTTGAATGCCTGGGGCGCTTTCAACCTGGGGCTGCTGGATGGCCTGGGCGTGGACGAGCCTCTCACCGTTTTGCTCTCGACCATTCCGCTCAATCTCTACGCCATCACCGCGGTGGCCCTCACTGCCTATACCATCGCACGCAATTACAACCCGGGCCCCATGGCTCAGGCGGAGGCGCGTACGACTGGTGGTGAGAAAGACGGCATTGATCTTGCCGCCAGCACGGGAGAAAAGGCGCATATCAAGCCACGTGCGTTGAACATGTTCCTACCGGTGGCGGTATTAATCCTGGCGATGCCTGCGGGGTTGTGGATCACCGGTAACGGCGAGATATTCAAAGGCTCCGGTTCAACTTCCGTGTTGTGGGCTTCCCTGGCGGCACTGACGGTGGTTTCCGTACTGGTGTTGGTCCAGCGCAGCATGTCTCTGGACGAACTCAGCCATACATGGATGGAGGGCGCGGGGCGAATGCTGCCTCTGGCGATCATCCTGGTACTGGCGCTGGCCCTGGGCACGGTTTCCAAAGCCCTGGGCACTGGCCAGTATGTAGCTGGGCTGGTGGGCGATGCCATTCCGGTTGCGCTTCTGCCGGTAGTGATCTTTTTCGTTTCCGGGGTGATTGCGTTTGCGGTGGGATCCAGCTGGGGCACGTTTTCCATCATGTTACCCATTGCCATTCCGGTTGCATCGGCTCTGGGGGCGGATCCGACCCTGTTTGTGGCCGCGGTACTCTCAGGTGGTATTTTTGGTGATCACGCTTCGCCGATCTCGGATACCACCATTGTGTCTTCATTGGCCTCGGGTACTGAGCATATAGAGCACGTCCGCACACAGCTGCCCTATGCCCTGCGCGCCGGAGCCCTGAGTGCTGTGGGCTTTGCGATTCTCGGCTACGTGATGTTGTGAGTGCACTCATGTCTCCTCAGCTATACAGGCCCGTTCAGCCGACGAAGTCCTTGATTGTATTGGCCTTGAGCCTGGCCTTTATGTGCTGGGTCTCGGTTGCGGCGGCGGAAGGACGGCAGCAAGAAGGGATGCTGCGAGTTGGGGCCGAGCAGCCGGCGTTGTATTTACCTCTGCTGGAGGGAAAAAAGGTTGGCCTCGTTGTCAACCAGACTTCCCGGGTGGGGGATCAGCACCTGATTGATGTGCTGCGCGGGAAGGGGGTGGCGGTCGCGCGTATATTCGCTCTGGAGCATGGTGTGCGTGGTCGCGTGGAAAATGGCGGAAAAGTTGCGGATGGTATTGATGGCCCCAGTGGGCTGCCGATCGTTTCGCTCTACGGCAGCCATTACAAACCCAGTGAAAAAAGTCTTCAGGGGCTGGACTGGCTGGTGTTCGATATTCAGGATGTGGGGGTGCGCTTTTATACCTACATCAGTTCACTCCACTATCTGATGCAGGCATGTGCTGACTTTAACGTGCCGCTGATGGTGCTCGACCGGCCCAATCCCAATGGGGATTATGTGGATGGCCCGGTACTGGAGCCCGCGTTTCGCAGTTTCGTCGGTATGCACCCGATTCCCCTGATACACGGAATGACGGTGGGTGAGCTGGCGCAGATGATCAATGGTGAGGGTTGGCTGGAGAATGCGGCTCGCTGCGATCTTAAGGTCATCCCTGTGTCCGGGTACCGTCACGCGCAGTCTTATTCACTGCCGGTGCAGCCTTCGCCCAATTTACCAAACGACCTCGCGATCCGACTGTACCCCTCGCTCGGCCTGTTCGAGGGCACCACGGTCAGTGTGGGTCGCGGTACGACCTCGCCATTTCAGGTATTGGGGCATCCTGCGGATTCCCGCGGTGAATTCACTTTTACGCCGCACCCGGTTTCCGGCGCCAGTGAAAACCCGAAGCACAATGGCGTGGCTTTGCGGGGAGATGACCTGCGCGGAACTGTACCTCCGCACCGGCTGGACCTGGGGCCGCTGTTGGACTGGTTAACCCGTACCGGTGAAACCCGAGATGAATTCTTTTCCCGCGCGGCTTTTTTCGACAAGCTCGCTGGCACGGATCGGTTGCGTCACGCGATCATGGCGGGGGATTCGGAGGCTGAAATCCGAGCCACCTGGCAGCCCGCGCTCCATGCCTTCCGTGCCCAGCGCAAGCCCTATTTGCTATACCCGGATATTTCACCACAAGCTCAGGAGTGAGGCATGTCCCGGCATCATCTCGATCACATCCTTGCACAGCGGCCAGCAGGGCGTTTGATGTCGGTGGATATACTGCGAGGGTTGGCCATCGCCGCTATGGTGCTGGTGAATAACCCGGGTAGCTGGTCTTATGTGTACGCGCCGATGGCGCACGCACAATGGCACGGCTGGACGCCGACCGATGTTATTTTTCCGCTGTTTTTATTTGTGGTCGGCTTGTCGATTGTGCTCGCGACCGGGAAAAATGGCGAGTTTCCGCGGGTGGGGAAAACACAGTGGACGCGCGCGGTGAAACTCTTCGGCTTGGGTCTGTTCCTCGCAGTATTTTTCTACAACTTCCGTGATTCATCCTACAGCTGGCTCAATGATCGAGTAGAGGGTATTCGCTGGATGGGGGTGCTGCAGCGTATTGCACTGGTGTATATCGCCAGTTGCTATCTGGTGCGCTGGCTGCCGGTGCCAGGACTGGTTGTTGCCGCGATCGCCTGCAGTCTGCTGCCGTGGCTGCTGATGCTGTGGATGCCCTATCAGGCTGATAGCGGTGAATTTTTTCGCGGACAGTTGCTGTTCGGCAATCACTTTTCTGCCTGGCTGGATCAGGCATTGTTTGGAAACCGGCACGTCTACTACCGCGACGCGCAGCCGTTTGCATTTGACCCGGAAGGGCTGCTTACTACCTTCCCCGCAATATCAACCTGTCTTCTCGGAATACTGGCCGGACTATCGTGGAAATGTGCCAGTGACGCCACACCGCAAAAACTCTGGAAGTATTGGCTGGTGTGGGGTGTTTTGATGTTTCTTGCTGGGCAGACCATGCATCCCTGGGTGCCAGTGAACAAGGCGCTTTGGTCGCCCAGTTTTGTTCTGGTTACCGCGGGTATATCGTTGATATTGCTGGCGGGGCTCTATTATTTGGTCGATATTCGCGAGCGACGCAGGGTGTTTGCACCTTTGCTGGTGCTTGGAGTGAATGCTATTGCGCTGTTTATGCTTGCTGGCGTTGTAGGGCGCCTGTTCATCATGATTCCTGTTGCCGATACGACGCTCAAAGGCTGGCTTTTTTCCAGCGTTTTCCAGCCATTGTTTGGTAGCTATGGTGGTTCGCTGGCTTTCGCAGCCTGCTGCCTCGGCCTCTTCTACGGGGTCATGTGGCAGATGTATCGCAGGCGGATTTTCTGGAAGGTCTGAGATAAGTGGCATTGTTGCCGTCTTAAGTGAGTGTCGATCTGTTAGCAGACGGCTTCTTCCTCGCTGTTACCCGATCGCACTTTCGCTACCTGCGCTTTAGGGGCAGTTGTCATTCCGAGTGATTGCAGGGCCCGCCGCAGAAAACCATTCGCACTATTCAGTGCATTTTCAGCCTCCCGCCGTTCAAGCCCGCTCAGGATCATCATAATCGCGAGCTTTGCATTGTGCTCACACTGGCTGAGGACTCGGTCGGCTTCCTGGAAGTCCACGCCGGTTGCTTCCATTACGATACGGCGGGTACGGCTGACCAACTTTTTGTTGGTGGCTTTTACATCCACCATAAGGTTGTAAAAGCTTTTCCCCAGCCGAATCATGCTCGCGGTTGTAAGCATATTGAGCACCAGTTTCTGCGCGGTACCTGCTTTCATCCGAGTTGAGCCGGTGAGAATTTCCGGACCGACTTCCGGAAGTATGGCGATGTCCGCCTCCGCAGCGATGGCCGCGGCGCGATTACAGGAAAGTGCGACGGTGGCGCAACCCAGTTCCCGGGCATAGCGCAGGCCACCAATCACGTAGGGTGTGCGCCCGCTGGCGGCGATGCCGACAACCACATCGTCCGCTGTCAGCCCGATATTTTTCAGGTCTTCACCGCCGAGTTCGAAGCTGTCTTCGGCCCCTTCCTGAGCGCGATATATCGCCTCGCCGCCACCGGCGATCAGGGCGACGACCATATCTTCGCCGACGCCGTAGGTCGGTGGGCATTCCACGGCGTCGAGCACACCGAGCCTGCCGCTGGTACCCGCGCCCATGTAGATTAGCCTGGCACCGGATTTGAAAGCCCTTACGATGGCATCAACGGCGCGGGAAATTTGCGGGATTTCGCGGTAAACCGCAGGGGGAACCTCACGGTCGGCATCGTTGATCTTTAACAGGATTTCTTCTGTGGGGAGCAGGTCGATGTCTTGCGTGTCCGGATTGCGCGCTTCGCTGGCGAGTAGGGCCAATTCTTGAATCAGTTTGTCGTTCATGGCGATGGTGAACTCTCCGAAGTTTAACCTTACGCAGTAAATGCCGGCGCTTTTTCCAGTCGGGCTTCTCTGCGAGCCAGCATACAGGCACCGTCGAGCGCGGTGCCGAACGGTGCAATGATCTTCTGCTGATTGGCTTCGCAGAGAAATGGACTCAGTTTGTCAGCAAGCCCGCCCAGGAGGGTCAGGGGGAGATCCTGACCCTCGTTCGCTACGGTGATCAGGCGGTCAATTTCTCCGGCAGTTTTGGTAATGATTTCATTGGCGTGCTGACAGTCCGGTAAATGACTGAAAACCAGTGGCGCGAGCGCGGCATATTCCCGCGAACCGGATTCCCGCAGCCAGCGCAGGATGGCCGGTCGCTGTAAACCGACTTTCGCCATGATCTGCTTGCACAAAGTGCTGACGGCGCGTCCATGGATATCAAGTTCCCACAACAGTGTGCGCACGGCACTTTTGCCTATGGCCGCACCGCTGCCCTCATCGCCGATGGCAAGCCCCCAACCGCCGAACTGCCGGATGTGGCCGTCTCTGGACAGTCGAATGGCGACCGAGCCTGTCCCGATAGATACCACCACGATGGGAAGGCCTGCACCGGCGCCCAGGAGGGAGGTTTGGGCATCAGAGGTGATGGTTACCTCGGCGAGCCCAAGGTCTTTCAGACGTGCGCTGAGTTGGCTGGCGGCTGCGGTGTCGCCCGCTCCGGCCAGTCCGCAAGCCAGTGACACCTGCTGCGGCTGAATATGATGCTTTGCCATCAATTCCCGACACAGGCCGATTACGGTGTTCACGGCACCGGCCAGGTCCTGGGTCAGGGAGCTCCCTCCGGCGCTGATTTCTATCAGGGTTTCCCGCTCGCGTCCCAGTCTGGCCAGGGTTTTGGTTCCACCGCCATCAATGCCAATAAAATATTCGCTCATGTTTTGATGCCTTTGAGTTCCGTCTCAAGGTGGGATCTTTCCGGCTTGCCCAGGCTGCAGACCGCGAAAGAAATCAGGGTGCCCGCGCACAGTTGCCAGGGAAATGCGATCTTCACCGGGTTCTCGCTGCCGGTCAGCATGGTGATCATCCAGGGTTGCTGGAGCATGGTGACCACAAACCCGGTGATCAGCGCCATGATTACGCTGGTACTGCTGCCACGATTGGTGAACAGGACGGTAAAGAAAACGCCAAGCAGCCCTGAATATGCGAAGACCATGACGGAAAGGGCAAAGGTGATCAGTGGCAGATCACTGATCTGTTGCCAGTAGAAGCAGAGGATGGCCATAGCACTGAGACAGAGGGCGATCAGTACCATTCCGCAGCGCCCCGCGCCTACAAAGTGCGACGAAGGTTTGGTGATTTTCCTCCGCTCCAGCCAGTTTCGATAGAGGTCTTCCGTGAGCACGCTGGCCATCGAGTTGAGGCTGGAGTTCAGGGTGGACAGAGCGGCTGCGATGACACCGATGGTAACCAGGCCGCGGAGGCCCGCCGGCATTTCGTGCAATACGTAATGCATAAACACGGTAATGTCGCCACCGCTTGGCGGCGTCACGCTCATTCCACCCAGCAGATTGGCTTTTTCGTAAAAGATATACAGCAGCAGGCCGATACTCATAAATACGGCCATGACTGGTACAACCAGAACCACAGAAAACAGTACGGCGCGTGCGCCGTCGCGGGGGGTCTTGCAGGTAAGCAGGCGCTGGGTAACGTCCTGGTCCAGACCAAACGCTGCGATGTTCAGCAAGATAAATCCGGTTAGGGTTGCCCAGACATTGAAGGGGTCTGCGAGGTTCCAGCTGGTATCGATCAACGTGAGTTTTGAGGCTTGTCCATCTCCGGGGTTGGCAAGTGCGTTCAGTATGTCGCCAGTATCAACCGGAATTTGCCATAGCAGGACGGACAGTACCGCGATGGCAGCGGTAACATACACCGCGCATTGCAAGACATCGCTTTGAATCACCGAGCGCACGCCGCCAATCAGGGTTTGGAATAGCCCGACGGCTGCAAGCAGCAGCGTGGCGGTAATGACGTGCCCCGCGTCGATGTCGTTGAACAGGATCATGGAGACTGCGATAGCGGCCATGTAAAGCCGGGCACCACTGGCAAAGACGCGGCCTAACAGGTAGATACTGCCGGCGGCGTGCTTTGCAGGCTGGCCAAAGCGTGCTTGCAGCAGTTCATAGACGGTGGTGACTCGGCTGGCGTAAAAGCGGGGGATCAGTGTGCGGGCGACAATCACCGCTGCGATTACAGCGCCAAGATTGGTAAACAGATAAGTGAGGTCGCCGCGATAACCCAGGTCGGGCCCACCGAGAAAGGTGGCGGCGGATTGCACCGTGGCCAGGGTTGAGATCGCCACCATCCACATCGGCATGGCATTTTTGGCGAGAAAATAATCGCGGCTGCTGTCTGTCTGGACCCGGCTGAAATAGTAGCCCGAGCCGGCGATGATCGCGGCATAGAGTGCAAAAATTGCCCAGTCCAGCTCGGTAAACTGCAGTTCCATCTTGTTGGGTGCTCTTCCGGCATTAGCCCGTTCGCAGCTGGCGGGCCAACTAAATTATTCTTAGATTGTTCTTGTATTGGTATCATTTATTCTTCGGGTGCGCAAAGTATTTTCCATTGGTAGCGCTATTGGGACGGGGTGAATGACGCCACGGCGTCTGGTGTGCCCGGAGAAGGGGGAAAGATATGGGTTCTTTGGCGAAAATTCGCGCGATGCGCAATGGCATGTCGAATCACGAGCGACGTATTGCCGACTACCTGCTCGACAATGCCGATGCTGTCCGCAGTCATTCGTCGAAATGCCTGGCAGAAAGGATCGGCGTGTCCCAGTCGAGCGTGGTGAAGTTCAGCCAAAAGCTCGGCTACAGGGGATATTCGGACTTCAAGCTCTCACTGACGGAGTCAGTGGCGCGGTCGGCAATGTTACCGAAAGCCATTCACGGGGATATCTCCAGTGATGACGATGTTAATACTGTGGCGCAGAAGTTAATTGAGCGGAAGAATCTTGCCCTGAATGAAACACTGCTGATCAACAGTGAAGAAGTACTGCTGGAGGCGGTGGACAAGTTGAGCTCGGCCGGCCGGATTGTGCTTGCGGGCGTGGGCGCATCTTCCCTGGTTGCCCGGGATCTGGCCTTCAAACTGATGAAGCTGGGGAAGTCAGTAATTGCGGAAAGTGATACCCATGTACAGGTGGCAAATGCCGCAACACTGGGGGCGGGAGATCTGGTTCTTGCCATTTCCGAATCGGGATTGACTCAGGATGTTATCCGGGTGGCCGAGACCGCCTCTGCGCAGGGAGCGGAAATCATTTCGCTTACCCGTTATTCAAGGAATCCCCTGACGGCGCTCGCCACTGTCAAACTGTTCTGTGTCGCCAATGAGTCCGAAGCGCGGAGTTCCTCGATCCTTGCTCGTACGGCCCAGTTTATGGTGACCGACATGCTCTTTATTCTGATGTCACAGCGGGATGAGCAGGCAAAAGACATGTTTGATCGCAGCCGCCAAGCGGTGAATATTTTTCGCCGGCAAGAATAATCACGCCAACTGTAGGTCTGTCGCAATATTCGGGTTGAATTACTGTGTTTGGAATAATATATTCCTTGTGTCTGCATTTTTTGCGATAACTTGTTTCTGGAAGAGGGCGGGTTTGAAGCGATGTGGGCGCGGACTTCTTTTAATAGAAGTCTATTCACCTTGTACCTCCAATTCTGAGGTCTCTATTTCGTGGAATTGGTTTTGGGGCCTCGTGGGGCCCCATTTTTTTCCCCTGTCCCCCATAACCTGTACCCGTAAAACCTACACCTGCAGCACTTGCACCAGCGTCTACTTCCTCTATTACTTCCTCATATAGATTTCGCACACAGCCGGGTGCTTTGCCTGATTGCTGGCTGGGGCGCTATCCTTGCCGAAAAAGTGATGTCAGCTAAAGGTACGGAAGTGTCTCTGGAAAAGGAAATAGCAGCTCTGTCGGCCAGTTTGGGACAAAAACTGCAGGCATTGGGGTGGCAGGTGACGACGGCCGAATCTTGTACTGGCGGTGCTATCGCCGCCGCGATTACTTCTGTGGCGGGCTCATCCGGCTGGTTTGAGGGCGCGATTGTCAGCTATGCCAATCGCATAAAACGCGATCTTCTTGGCGTGGATCAGAAGGATCTTGATGAGTTTGGGGCGGTCAGTGAACCGGTGGTACGACAGATGGCCATGGGGGTGTTGAACCGTTTGGACGCCAATCTTTCCGTCGCGGTCAGTGGCATTGCCGGGCCGGATGGCGGCAGTGAGGAGAAGCCAGTTGGAACGGTTTGGATTGCCTGGGCTCACGGTGAAGGGCAGGAACCGATGACCATCGATGCCCGCCGCTTGCAACTAAGCGGGAGCAGGCATGAAATCCAGGCCCGGACGGTTGTCGAGGCCTTGAAAGGCTTACTGATTATCGTGGCAGAACACGAATGACCGGTTCTATTCGGGCGGTGACTGCGCAGCTCTGTATCAATTCCGGATTACTGGTTGCTTATACAGTAACTTTTCTCTAAGCTTCCCACCCATCACCAATCTTAAAGTACATGGGAAAGGTCATGGATTCCAACAAAGACAAGGCTTTACAGGCGGCGCTGTCACAAATTGAGCGCCAGTTCGGCAAGGGCACCGTTATGCGGATGGGGGAGAAGGAGCGCGAGCGCATCCCTGCGATCTCCACCGGTTCTCTGGGCCTTGACGTAGCCTTGGGCATTGGCGGTCTGCCTCGTGGCCGGATTGTTGAAATCTACGGCCCGGAATCCTCGGGTAAAACCACCCTGACCCTGCAGGTCATCGCTGAAGCCCAGCGCAAGGGTGGTACCTGTGCGTTTGTGGATGCCGAGCACGCTCTCGACCCGATCTATGCCGAAAAGTTGGGCGTAAACGTAGATGAGCTGATCGTCTCCCAGCCGGATACCGGTGAGCAGGCCCTGGAAGTGGCCGACATGCTGGTGCGCTCCGGTGCGGTAGACGTACTTGTAGTCGACTCCGTGGCAGCCCTGACGCCCCGTGCGGAAATTGAAGGCGAAATGGGTGACTCCCACGTTGGTCTGCAGGCACGTCTGATGTCCCAGGCTCTGCGTAAGCTGACCGGTAACATCAAGAACACCAACACCCTGTGCGTTTTCATTAACCAGATCCGTATGAAGATCGGTGTAATGTTCGGTTCCCCGGAGACCACTACCGGTGGTAACGCGCTCAAGTTCTACTCTTCCGTACGCCTGGATATCCGTCGCATTGGCTCCGTCAAAGAGGGCGACGAGGTGGTAGGTAACGAAACCCGCGTCAAAGTGGTCAAGAATAAGGTGGCGCCGCCGTTCAAGCAGGCGGAGTTCCAGATTATGTACGGCGAAGGTACCAACCTGCTGGGCGAACTTATCGATTACGGCGTAAAACTGGGCCTGATCGACAAAGCCGGCGCATGGTACAGCTACAAAGGCGACAAGATCGGCCAGGGCAAGGCTAATGCGGCCAAGTTCCTGAAAGAGAATGAGGATATCCGCAACGAGATTGAAAGCCAGTTGCGCACCCAGCTGCTGGGTGAGCTGGCGCCGGTACAGCCGCAAGCCGCGGAAGCTGCGGAAGACTGATTTTGTCTTTTTTTTCCGACACGCCGACAGGGCCGTTAGCTGCCCTGTCGGGCGATTCCCCTGATCCCGCCTCCAATCCTTCTTCAGAGTCCGAACATAAACAGGCCCGTCAGGCCATGTTCACCGCTGCAATCGATCTGCTGTCGCGCCGCGAGCACTCCTGCCGCGAGTTGCGGCAAAAGCTGGCGCCAAAATTCCCCGACACCGATATTGAGCCGGTTCTTCAGCGCTTGCAGGAGCTGAATTACCAATCCGACCAGCGGTTTGCCGAAGTCTTCGCGCGCTCACGGGTTCAGCGTGGGCAGGGCCCATTGCGCATCCGGCAAGAGCTGCAGTTGCGTGGGATCGGTAGCGCAATGGTGCAGGCAAGTATGGAGCGGTTGGCGCAGGACGTTGACTGGTTCGAGCTCGCGGCGGAACAGTTACTGCGTAAGTTCCGGCGCCCCGTGAGTGATGCCCTCCCGCGGGAGCAACAGCTCAAAGAGCGTGCGCGCCGGCAACGCTATCTGGCGTATCGCGGTTTTTCCGGTGACTCGGTGCGCTACGCCATCGAGGAATTGGACCGCCAGTGCGAGGACGCTGGATCCTGGTAGAAAGCGTGCGGGGCGGTCAGGTAGCCAACCAGGGTTTGCCATGCTGGCCCGGACTGGCGCCCGTAGCTATATTGCCTGTGACTATATTCAATGTGCAGATGGCGGAAGCCCGGCTTCTGCCTGCCAGATAGAATAAATAGCAGGCACCCGCATGATCCTCTCCGTTGACCAGGGTACCACTGGTACCACCGCGTTTGTTTTCGACCATTTCGGTCAGCTGTGTGGCCGCAGTTACTCCGAATTCCCTCAGTACTATCCGCAACCCGGTTGGGTCGAGCACGATGCTGATGAAATCTGGCAGGTAACGCGCAAAGTCTGCGCCGCCGCGCTACAGCGCGCGGGCATAGCTGCCTCCGATCTCAGTGCAATCGGAATCACCAACCAGCGGGAGACGACCGTTCTCTGGGACAGGAAGACCGGAGAACCGGTGACCCGCGCCATTGTCTGGCAGTGCCGACGTTCCGCTGGCATTTGCGACGAATTGCGTGCGACGGGCAGGGCGGAGTGGATCCGGGAAAAGACCGGGTTGATACTGGATGCCTATTTTTCCGGTAGTAAGTTGCTGTGGCTGTTTCGCCAGAACCCGGAGCTGTATCGCCGGGCACAGGCCGGCGAGCTCTGTTTCGGTACGATGGATAGCTGGCTGATATGGAAGATGAGTGGCGGGCGCGCGCATCTGACCGACCACACCAATGCGTCGCGAACCTTGCTGTACGACATTGAGCGTCGGGGTTGGGATGCGGAGCTTTCGACACTGTTCAATTGCCCGGCGGCACTTTTACCAGAAATTCGTCCGTCGGCCGGCTATTTTGCGACAACGGATCCGGAAGCCTTCCTCGGTGGAGAGGTCCCGATATCCGGTGTCGCCGGCGATCAACAGGCGGCCATGTTTGGTCAGGGCTGTGTGATGCCAGGTACGGTCAAGAATACCTATGGTACTGGTTGCTTTATGTTGGCCATGGCTGGTGAGGAGCGGCCTGCGGTTCCCGCGGGGTTGCTGGCGACCATTGCCTGCGATGCCAGTGGGCAGCCTGTATTCGCAATCGAGGGCTCTGTGTTTAACGGTGGCGCTGCGGTGCAGTGGTTGCGCGACGACCTCGGGCTGATCCAGCAGGCTTCGGATTCTGAGCAGCTGGCGCACAGCGTGAAGGATACGAGGGGCGTGTACCTGGTGCCGGCATTCAGCGGGCTTGGCGCGCCCCATTGGGATGCTGCGGCTCGTGGCGCGGTTTTTGGCCTGACCCGAGGTGCCGGGCGTGCGGAGATGGTACGCGCGACGCTGGAGTCGATTGCTTACCAGAGCCACGAGCTGATTGAATTGATGGGGGCGGCGCTCGGCGTAGGCCTCACCTGTTTGCGGGTTGATGGCGGTGCCAGCGCGAACAACTTCCTGATGCAGTTCCAGTCCGATATTTCATCAATTCGGGTCGAGCGCCCCCGGCAGATCGAGTCAACTGCGGTTGGTGCCGCCTTGCTTGCGGGGATTGGAGCCGGCATCTGGCGGGCGGATGACCTCCCTGAGTCGCTACGGGAAATTGAGCAGGACTTCCTCCCGCAGATGAGCGACGTTCAGCGCGAGGCGCTTCTGGATGGTTGGGGGAGGGCGGTTAGCGCCTGCCGGTCTTTTTAGTCTCTGGTTAGTTAGTCTCGGGTTGGTTTCTGGCGCCGCCCATTTGTCTTAGGCCTGCTATGGCGAAACACTCGCACCACCTGAGGTTCGACCGCCGGGTCGGGCCGCCTGCTTGCCACTATTACAGTAATTGCTTCTGCCTTCGTGAAAACCCCCGGAAAGCGTTGTACCATACGCGGTCATTTTTAACCCGACAGCCCGGTTGTTCAGGGCCTTGGGCTTAAGCAGAGTGAGTCATGGACAAGAAATTACTGAGCCTGTTGGTTTGCCCGGTTAGCAAGGCGCCCCTGGAATACCGTGAAGAGACCCAGGAACTGGTGTGCAAGGCCAGCGGCCTGGCGTACCCGGTGCGGGACGGTATCCCGGTGATGCTGGAATCCGAGGCGCGCCAACTGACCGCTGACGAAAAGCTGGAAAAGTAGCCTCCAGTTTTCAGGCCAAGCCCTGTTGGGCGAATTGGATACTGATGGCAAGTTGGGTGACCTATGGCCAAAACCAGTGTGTTTAGTCAGATTATTGCGGGAGATATTCCCGCAAAGCGGATTTTCGAAGATGAACAATGCATTGTTATCGAAGATCGATCCCCTCAGGCGCCCACCCATTTATTGATCATCCCCCGCAAGCCACTGGTGAGCGTGGCGGACGCACAAAAAGACGATGCGCCGCTTCTCGGCCACTTATTGTGGGTCGCTTCCGAACTCGCGAGAAAACTCGGGTTGGAGGACGGATTCAGGCTGGTCATCAATAACGGCCGGGGCGCAGGGCAGACAGTGTTTCACCTGCACATTCATTTATTAGCGCAGCGCAAAATGCGCGAAGCTGGTCTGGCACAGGGGCTGCCAGAATAGGAATTTGGCCGCGACTTTTTTTGTCGCTGCTGCAAGTTTTAACTGACGAAGTGGAATTAGGCTGGATGAAGAGCGCACAGATACGCGAAGCATTTCTCAATTATTTTGCCGAGCAGGGCCACACTCGGGTGGCGTCCAGCTCGCTGGTTCCCGGCAATGACCCGACGCTGATGTTTACCAATGCGGGCATGGTTCAGTTCAAGGATACCTTCCTCGGGCAGGACCCGCGTCCCTATAACCGGGCCACCAGCTCCCAGCGTTGTGTGCGCGCTGGCGGCAAGCACAATGACCTGGAAAATGTCGGCTATACCGCACGTCACCACACTTTCTTTGAAATGCTGGGCAACTTCAGCTTTGGCGATTACTTCAAGCGCGAAGCGATTCGTTTCGCGTGGCAGTTCCTCACCGAAGTGCTTGGCCTGCCGGAAGAGCGCCTGTGGGTTACCGTACACATCAGTGATGACGAAGCTGCCGATATCTGGCTGAAAGAGATGGGCGTCAGCGCTGATCGTTTTTCCCGTCTCGATGAAGACAACTTCTGGCAGATGGGCGATACCGGCCCCTGCGGCCCGAGTTCGGAAATTTTCTACGACCACGGTGCCGATGTACCTGGTGGTCCCCCCGGGTCCGAGAACGATGACCTGGATCGTTATATCGAAATCTGGAACCTGGTATTCATGCAGTATGAGCGCACTGCCGATGGTGAGCTGCACCCACTGCCGAAACCTTCTGTTGATACCGGTATGGGCCTGGAGCGTATCGCTGCGGTAATGCAGGGTGTGCATTCCAACTATGAAATCGACCTGTTCCAGGCGCTATTGAAGGCCGCCGGCGAGATCGTTGGTTGTGAAAACCTGGAAGAGAAATCCCTGCGCGTGATTGCGGATCATATCCGCTCCTGCGCCTTCCTGATTTCCGATGGTGTACTGCCGTCCAACGAAGGCCGCGGCTATGTGCTGCGCCGGATCATTCGCCGCGCCATCCGCCATGGTCACAAGTTGGGCCATGAGCAGACCTTCTTCTACAAGCTGGTACCGGCGCTGATCGAGCAGATGGGTGAGGCTTACCCCGAACTGCAGGAGAAGCGTGAGGCCATTGAGAGCGCATTACGCAAAGAAGAAGAGCAGTTTGCCAAAACCCTGGACAAGGGCATGACGCTGCTGGAAGAAGGTCTCTCTTCCCTGAAGGGTAGTGAGATCCCGGGTGAGCTGGTGTTCACTTTGTATGACACCTATGGCTTCCCGGTAGACCTTACTCAGGATATCGCCCGTGAGCGCGACCTGACCCTGGATATGGACGGTTACGAAGTCGCGATGGAGGCGCAGCGCGAGCGTGCCCGTGCCGCAGGCAAGTTCAAAATGGACTATACCGGCAGCCTGGACGTAGAGGGTGCAACGGAGTTCCTCGGCTACGATGCCACTACAGGTACCGGCAAAGTGGTTGCCATCATTAAAGATGGTGCTCAGGTCGACTCTCTGGAAGAAGGTGAAGCTGGAGCGGTCGTACTGGATCGGACCCCGTTTTATGCGGAGTCAGGTGGCCAGGTCGGTGACAGTGGTTACCTGCAGAGTGGGGATAGCCGGTTTGAGGTTTCCGACTGCACCAAGCTGGGTGCGCACCATCTCCATCAGGGCAAACTGCTCACGGGCGCACTGAAGGTTGGTGATAGCGTAGAGTCGGAAGTGGCCGACGATGTCCGCCAGTCCACTGCGCTGAACCACTCTGCCACGCACTTGTTGCATGCGGCGTTACGCAAGGTTCTCGGCGATCATGTAACCCAGAAGGGCTCACTGGTGGATTCCGAACGCCTGCGTTTTGATTTCTCCCACCCCGAAGCCGTATCGCTCAAGCAATTGCGCGCGATCGAATCTCTGGTGAACAGCCAGATCCGGGCTAACACTCCGGTAGAGACAGAAGAGACCGATATCGAAACCGCCAAGAGCAAAGGTGCCATGGCGCTGTTTGGCGAGAAATACGGCGATACCGTGCGTGTCCTGACCATGGGCGAGCGTCTGGATAGCGGCGCTTTCTCTGTCGAACTCTGCGGCGGTACCCACGTAGAGCGCACCGGTGACATCGGTCTGTTGCGCATTGTTGCCGAGAGCGGTATCGCCTCCGGCCAGCGTCGAATTGAGGCCGTCACCGGCGCGCATGCGCTGGCGATGTTTGACCAGGCCCAGCAGCGTCTCGATCACGCTTCGTCCCTGCTCAAGACTCGCCCGGATCACCTGGCGGAGAAGGTAGAGCAGATTCTGGCAAGCAATCGCAAGCTGGAGAAGGACCTGGCGCAGCTGAAAACCAAGTTGGCCAGTGGCACTGGCGGTGACCTTACCAGTCAGGCCGTGGAAGTGGCCGGTGTGAAATTGCTGGCGGCCTCGCTCGATGGCGCTGACGCCAAATCACTGCGGGATCTGGCCGATCAGATGAAAAACAAGCTTGGTAGCGGCATTGTTCTGCTCGCAGCGCCGGGCGAAGACAAGGTAGCGCTGGTGGCGGCGGTAACCAAGGATCTTACCGGTCGTTTGGCGGCAGGTGATCTGATGCGTTTCGCTGCTGGCAAGCTTGGTGGCAAGGGCGGTGGTCGACCGGACATGGCGCAGGGTGGCGGGGTCGATGTGGAAGCTCTGCCTGAGCTGCTGAAAGAAGTTCCAGCGTGGGTTGAGGCTAATATCCGCTGAATCTGCGGAAAAGATCAGGTTGAATCAGGTTAAATTCGGCCAAATCTGCGATGTTTCAGTTGATTTGGTTGTGATTTGGTGATTTAGTGCGCGGCACGCGCGAACCTGATGCCGCGCGGCTATAAGAAGTGGTAAGGAACACTAGATCAATGAGTTTGTTCGTGCAGAAGTACGGTGGCACTTCGGTGGGCTCAGTCGAGCGTATCGAAGCTGTAGCTGATAAGGTCGCATCGTTCAAAGCCCAGGGACACGACATGGTGGTGGTTCTCTCGGCAATGAGCGGGGAGACCAATCGCCTGATCGATCTGGCCCGCCAGATACAGGAGCATCCGGATCCCCGGGAAATGGATGTGCTGGTATCTACGGGGGAGCAGGTAACCATCGCTTTGCTGAGTATGGCACTTAAAAAGCGTGGCTATGATGCGTGCTCATATACCGGTGGTCAGGTAAAGATTCTGACTGACAACGCGCATACCAAGGCGCGTATTCAGCGCATTGATGTGGAGCGCATGCGCAGGGATCTGGACGCAGGGCGCGTGGTTGTAGTCGCCGGTTTTCAGGGTGTAGACGAAGACGGCAATATCACCACACTGGGGCGTGGCGGTTCTGATACCACGGGCGTCGCTCTGGCTGCGTCACTCGATGCAACTGAGTGCCAGATCTATACCGACGTGGACGGTGTTTACACGACTGACCCGCGGGTAGTGGACAGTGCGCGCCGACTGGATCGGATCACTTTTGAAGAAATGCTGGAAATGGCCAGCCTGGGCTCAAAAGTGCTGCAGATTCGAGCCGTGGAATTTGCCGGTAAGTACAAGGTGCCACTGCGTGTCCTTTCTACGTTTGAGGAAGGTGAAGGCACACTGATTAGTCTGGACGAGGAAGACAACGAGATGGAACAGCCTGTAGTATCCGGCATTGCATTCAATCGGGACGAAGCAAAACTCACAATTCGCGGCGTGCCAGACACTCCGGGAGTTGCGTGCCGTATTCTCGCACCGGTTGGGGCGGAGAATATCGAAGTTGACGTTATCGTACAGAATATCAGTGCTGTTGATGGCACAACCGACTTCACCTTTACGGTGCACCGTAATGATCTCAGCAAGGCGCGCCGAGTACTCGAGCGTGTAGCTGAAGAGCTGGGCGCCCGAGAGGTGGTTTCCGACGACAAAATCGCCAAGGTTTCTATTGTCGGTGTCGGGATGCGTTCGCACGCGAATGTAGCGTCGCGGATGTTTGAAGCGTTGGGTGAGGACAATATAAATATTCAGATGATTACTACATCTGAAATAAAAATATCCGTAATTATTGACGAGCGTTACCTTGAGTTAGCGGTTCGTGCGCTGCACAGCGCATTTGAGCTGTCTGAACCCAGGGTCACAGAATAGCTATAACCAGAGTGAAGGTCATCACCGGCATCCATAGCGATTCAGTTACCTGGCGTTTGAACCGACATGTTGAGATTTTCAGCGTCTGGGCAATACTGAATAAAGTGACGGACAAGGTTCTCAATTTACGCCGCCGTCGGGTTATGATGATCTAAGGTGCGCACCAGGGAAAACCGGTCGTACCAAATCACAGGATGATCAAGGAGAAGTAGGTAATGTTGATTTTAACCCGCCGTATCGGTGAGACACTGATGGTTGGTGACAATGTGACGGTTACCGTATTGGGTGTTAAAGGCAATCAGGTACGAATTGGTGTAAATGCGCCTAAGGAAGTAGCTGTTCACCGGGAAGAGATTTATCAGCGTATCCAGCGCGAGAAGCAATCTTCCGATGAGGATAATGCGGAATAATTTCTGCAAGCTCGATACAGAGAAAGGCCGGAGACTCCGGCCTTTTTTGTATTTGTATGATTTGTGAACGACCTTTAAGAAAGTGCAAAAAGTTGTTGATTCCCCATTGATTTTTGCCGAACCGCTGGTAATATGCGCCCCACTTCCAGCGAGCAAGACCAGTTGATGATCTTGGTCGCGGGGCTCCGGAAAGGAGTTGTAGAGGTCTAGGGCCTTTGCGAAAAAGTTTCCGGTGAGGTGGCCGAGTGGCTGAAGGCGCGCCCCTGCTAAGGGCGTATGGGTTAACACTCATCGAGGGTTCGAATCCCTCCCTCACCGCCATATAGAAAACACTCTCTCAGGAGGGTGTTTTTTTTATGACTGGATGCCGGTGTTTTTGGTGTTCGGTTAGCGCGAATTTGGATGTGCTCAAGCTGAGTGAATAAGTTTGAAGAAACTGCTTGCAAAGCTTCAGTTGAATCCCTAAAGTTCGCGCCCTCGCTGCTGCAGAGACAGCGCGAGCGGCAAGAAAGGTTGTTGATTTTCAAAGGGTTTTCCCTGAAAAAGAAATTCAAAAAACAGCTTGCCAAGCGGTAAGAGCTCGATATAATGCGCGCCCTTATCGAGATCGCCGAGAGGTGGTCGAGAGCTTCGGAACACCTTGATTTATAAGGGTTTCGGAGCAAAAAAAGTCTGCGA
>NZ_JAIVKK010000011.1 GCF_020524005.1 Microbulbifer aggregans
GACCATACAACAGAGATGGTTACTAACGATTGGGATTGTGTCCCATCGAGAGACGCGCAAAACTTGCGGTGTATTACTACAGATTGTTTTACCGATTTATTTGGGGTTATCGCCGGTCATCAGAGTGACCGAGGCAAACAGCGATAACAGGTACGGCCGAGCAACGCTCATAAGACCAACACCAACCCAAGCCAGTTTGCCTGACGACAATAGAGTTGTGGAACCACCTGATCCCTTGCCGAACTCAGAAGTGAAACGCAACATCGCCGATGGTAGTGTGGGGCTTCCCCATGTGAGAGTAGGTCATCGTCAGGCATCTAAATAAAAGAAAAGGCCACCCAAACGGGTGGCCTTTTTTTTATTTGGGATACGGTGAGTTACTGCCACTACCTTGCAGCGCAACAGCGCTGCCATGTGAAAACCCATGCACCGCAGGTGCAAAGGTTAGGGCGCCGCAGGCGTCGCAACGCGATGGCGAGCACGGCTCGCCACCCACTGTAGGTCATCGTTCTTGCCGCATAGCACCAGGCCTGATCGAACAAGCGAAAGTGCGCTCTATTTGGCTATATTTAGCTTTCTCCCCCCAAACACTATCCACAACCCCACCCACAACAAAACGTCCAAGTTACTTATTCACACTCACAAACATTCGATCACCTAGCTAGCCAGAGTGCTCGCCTGCAAGCAGGCTCCTACACATCAATCCAGATCCGGCACACTAAGCCCGACGACTAATCTCTTCGTCACAATTAATGGGTAAAGTAAGGCAGACGCTTTTTTAGCCGTTTCCCCAGCCCCAGCTACCACGCCATTCAGCACAAATATCCCGTACTTATCCCCAGCTCTGTCCAGTGTTTCTGTGAGTAATCACTCTGTGTATAAATCCAGAGTCGGTCAGCTTTATTAATGTGCATTCCTGGGAACGTATAACCTGTAGAAAAGCAACTTCAGGTAGATCACCCGGATAACGCAGCGAGAATGTGTGCCATCTCACTTCCCGCCGACGCCCTTATCAACAACAAGCAAAAGCCTGCCGAGAGGAATACTTGGAAGTGAATTGTTAGTCGCTTGAGGAGGTGTCTGAGGCGCGGATCCATCAAAATTTATTGGCGTTTTTTTATACATTTTTGTGACGCCAGTAACCATGCCGCTCGCAGTCGATCAGGGATGGTTATCCACAGACCTATCCAGTGATTCTGTGAGTAAACCGGTTGTGCATAACTGTGAAAAGGTCAGTTAAATCAATTCATAAAAGTTAATGGCAAAAAAATACCCCGCATAGCGGGGTATTTGATGGTGGAGTTTATCAACCGGCATGTCAGGTCTGAGCGGGCGTGCCTGACCCTCCGTACTCCTTGAGCATTAAATACAGGGCTGCAATGAGAACCAGCCCCTGAATGGCGATACCTTGCCAAGTGGGGTAGATACCAAGCCACTCAAAAGTAAGATTCAGCGGAAGGTGATTCATCGGAATAAGTGCGGCTTCCTGCAGTGCGGCGATCGCTTTACCGGCAAGGACAAAGGATAGCGCCAGCATGATGAATGTTGTTGCCGAGAAGAATTTGCCGATAGGGAGTCGGGTTGAGAAGCGAACCATGAACCAGCCAATAAAGGCCAGCAATACGGCGCCGGCGGCCAGGCCGGCCCACAGGGAGCCTGTTTGACCTTCTGCGGTCTGGCTGAGCAGTGATTGATAGAACAAGATGGTTTCGAATATTTCCCGGTACACGGCGATAAATGAGAGACCAGCGATACCCCAGAGCGTACCGGCACTCAGGTGCTTGTTGATATTGTCGTGAATATAACGCTGCCATTCGTGAGCCTGGGTTTTGCTGTGCATCCAGAAACCGACATAGAAAAGCACTGCAGCCGCGACAAGAGCCGCGGTGCCTTCCATCACCTCCCGGCTGGCACCACTGATGGTTATCAGGTTCTGTGCAATGAACCAGGTTACGAAGCCTGCGACAAAAGCCGAGATCCAGCCGAAGTGCAGATACTTAATGGCGTCGTGACGTTGAGTTTTTACCAGCACAGTTCCCAGTGCAATCACGACCAGCAGTGCTTCGAGCCCCTCCCGTAGCAGGATAATAAGACTGGCAAGGAACAGCGCACCGCTGGAAAGACTGGAACCTTCGATTAACTCTTTTGCCTGCTGCAACTGTGTGAGTAATGCATTTACGTTCTTTGTTACCTCTTCGGGGTTACTGCTGTTGTTAAGCTGGGTACGCAGGGCCAGTAGATCCCGTTCGATCGCCAGGCGAAGGGATCGGTCGCGTGAATCCAGGCTGCTCTCGGCAAGTTCGAAGCCGTCCAGGTAGGCGCTAATTGCCCGGGTTCGTGCTTCGTCGTAATTGCCTTCCTGGAATGCATTGAGTGCAGAAATAAGCTGGGTACGAGCCGTGTCTATCGCTGAAGCGCTGCTTTCCGGTGCGGTAAACAGGAGATCCGGGTTTGCACGCAGTGCGGCGATTTGTGCTTCGCTGATTTCCGGCCTGGAACTGCGCAGCGCGTTGGGGCTGTATTGGATCAGGTGGGTCAGAGTGAGGTCTTCGGGCTTAGCGTGGGTGTCCGCACCGGCAAAGGCCTTGCCGCCGACGTAAAAAGCCAGGGACCAACGCTGCTGGTCATCCAGAGACTGGAAGGCGGTCATGGCGGTGCCGTCGATACCATTGCTGATGGCGTCATACAGACCGAGCACTGACCGATTGTCTGCGCGTTCGCGGTCGTAGAAATTCGTGGGTGCAGGTTCCAGTTGCCCGGCAACGACACCATCGCCTTTGCCCTCTACGCCGTGGCAAGTGACACAGTTCTGTTGATAGAGGGCTGCCGTTTCTTCTTGTGGGAGAAGCTGCGAGGGAACGGATAGCTCGGGGGAGATTGCCAGCAGGCTATGACGCAGTGCGGAGGTATGTTTACGGACCTCACTGAGACTTGCCTTACTATCGATGGCTCGCTTGAGCGCCCTTGTCTGTTGCTGGATCGCCGTCGCTTTTTCTGACGCGGACAACTGTGCCCCTCGCTCGAACAGCAGCTGTGAAAATTCCTGCATCTCGGCATATTCGTCGGCATTGATCACTTCACCGTTTGCTACGGCCTCGGAATAGTCGACGCCGATGTATTCCGCCATCTGCATCAGCTGGCGAAGCTCCTGTGGATCAGCGGGAGCCGCTAGCGAGCTGGATATCAGGCTACCAGCGATCAGCAGGGACGACATTAACTGAAATAAATAACGCATTGATGATATCCAAAAGGCTTGGTGGTTAAGAGCGTAATACTATTGATAATGATTCTAACAACAAGCTCTGGAGTGGAGGGAGATGTACTGGCACTTTAAAAGGTTGCAATTTAGGTTGTGTACAATATAGTTGTGCAAAATTAATGTGAGGAGAAGCCATAATGACGGATCTGTATACCATTCCCTTTAAGACCAGCGAAGGTAAAGACACATCACTCGATGCGTACAAAGGCAAGGTGCTGTTGATTGTGAATACGGCCAGCAAGTGTGGCTTTACACCGCAGTATCAGGGGCTGGAAGCGTTGCATCAGAAGTACAAAGACCGTGGTCTGGTTATTCTCGGGTTTCCCTGCAACCAGTTTGGTCAACAGGAGCCAGGCAATGACAGCGAAATCCAGGAATTCTGTGAGTTGAACTACGGGGTCAGTTTCCCGGTTCTGGCCAAGCTGGATGTGAACGGAGATCAGGCCCACCCGTTGTTTAATCACTTGAAGAAAGAAGCGCCCGGTATTTTGGGTACGCAGGCCATTAAATGGAACTTCACCAAGTTTCTGGTCAACCGTGACGGAGCGGTAGTGAATCGCTACGCGCCGAAAGACAAACCTGAATCCCTGGCGGCAGACATCGAGAAACTGCTCTGATGGGAAAGACTTCCGATAGCGCGAGCATGGATCTGGATCGCCAGCTGTGCTTTGCGCTGTATGCATCATCCCGGGCAATGATTCGGGCTTACCAACCCATGTTGCGTGAGTTTGGGATCACTTATCCCCAGTACCTTGTCCTGCTTCTTTTATGGCAGTGGGAGAAAGAGGGTGAGCCTGCCGAGCACTGGACGGTAAGTGCATTGGGTGAACGGTTGATGCTGGACTCCGGTACTCTGACGCCGCTTTTGAAACGGATGGAAAAGCTGGCACTGATCAGCCGCCGGCGTGGGGCGCAGGATGAGCGGGTCACGCTGGTATCTCTGACGCAAAGTGGCTGCAAGTTACAGAGCAAAGTTTCGGCGTGGCGCGACGAGGCAATGAGTGGTCTGGCGGTTGCACCCGAGCGTCTCTCGGCACTGCACCGCGAGTTGTGGGAGCTGTTGGATGTGCTTAAGAACAGGGAGTGATTAAGGATGAACCTTCCTCCTTTGCCCGGCTTTCCGGATAATATTTGCGTATTGCTTATGATTTTCTGCTTAAAATAGGATGGTTGTTGATTTCTGGCGCTGTGGCGGCGTATAGTCTGAACAAGTGATCGCGCGGCGTGCGCGTTAGTGTCATCAACCCAAATTTGAAGCAGCAGATATGTCCGTCACTATCCCGATAGTGCAAGCCCGGTATCCGGTAGTCACCGGACCGTTTTTGGATATCCCTACGAACTCGTCCATGAGTTCCACAGAGCCTCATTGCTCCTCCTTTCCTGCTGCCCACCTACTAGCACGCCTGCTACGACTGCCGCACTGCGGCATATAATTTTATTCCCGCACTTTCCAACAGAATTCCATACCAAATTTGCGCTGTGCATAGACAGTGACGTGAGCGCTGTTTAGCCTCGGGTCAGACTAGGAGAAAAGTCCCGATGAATACCAATAAAGATAAATTAGTCATTTTCGATACCACGTTGCGCGATGGGGAGCAGAGCCCCGGCGCATCGATGACCAAGGAAGAAAAACTCCGTATTGCCAGCATGCTGGAGCGTATGCGGGTGGATGTGATTGAAGCGGGATTCGCTATTGCCAGCCAGGGTGATTTTGAAGCTGTGAAGGCAGTGGCGGAAACCATCAAGGATTCCCGCGTATGTAGCCTCGCCCGAGCAGTGGGCCCGGATATCATCCGCGCTGGTGAGGCCCTGAAAAACGCCAATGCCTCCCGCATCCATACCTTTATTGCAACGTCACCGATTCACATGAAGTACAAGTTGCAGATGGAGCCGGAAGATGTGCTGCGCCAGGCAGTGGAAGCGGTGAAAACTGCACGCCAGTTTACCGATGATGTGGAATTTTCCCTTGAGGACGGCAGCCGCTCCGAGCCGGAATTCATGTACCGTATCATCGAGGCGGTGATCAAGGCCGGCGCCGGTACCATCAATATTCCAGACACCGTTGGCTATGGTGAGCCCGCCGAGTACGGTGCCATGTTCAAGCGGGTCATTGAAAATGTGCCCAATTCTGATCTGGCTATTTTCTCTACGCACTGCCACAACGACCTCGGTCTGGCGGTAGCGAACTCGTTGTCCGCGGTTATGAATGGTGTGCGGCAGGTTGAGTGCACCATTAACGGTCTCGGTGAGCGCGCCGGTAACGCCGCTCTGGAGGAAATCGTTATGGCGGTGCGCACCCGCCAGGATTTGTACCCGGTAGAAACCCGTATTGATGCGTCGCATATCGTACCGACCTCACGTTTGGTTTCGTCGATTACCGGCTTCCCGGTGCAGCCGAACAAGGCTATCGTCGGTGCCAATGCCTTCGCCCACGAGTCCGGTATCCATCAGGATGGCGTGCTGAAACACCGTGAAACCTACGAAATCATGCGCGCCGAAGATGTGGGCTGGGGCAACAACCGCCTGGTGCTGGGCAAACATTCCGGGCGTGCTGCGGTGAAAGCCCGCTATGAAGAGTTGGGTGTAACCTTTTCTGATCCGGCTGAGTTCAATGTATTGTTCCAGCGTTTCAAAGACCTGGCGGACAAGAAGCACGAGATTTTCGACGAAGATCTGCAGTCCCTGATTTCCGGTGCGTCAGACCCGGTGGAGCATTATCAGCTGAAAGACCTGGAGGTCCGCAGCAAAAGCGGCAGTAGCCCTTACGCACAGCTGGAGCTTTCGATTGACGGTGAGGCAACCGTTTGCAGTGCAGAGGGCAGTGGTCCGGTCGACGCTACGTTCAAGGCGATTGAATCCGTTGCGAAGAGTAAGGCCGACTTGAAACTCTATTCCGTTAATGCGGTAACCCAGGGCACAGATTCCCAGGGTAGCGTGACTGTGCGCCTGGAGCGTGACGGACGATTGGTCAATGGTGTGGGTGCAGACACAGATATTCTCGTCGCATCCGCAAAAGCGTATCTGGATGCTTTAAACTTGCTGGCCAGTAAAGCCAACAAACCCGGGGGCGTATAACGCCCTTTGGTCCTGACGGGGACAGATGTGAACGAACTGCAGCGGACGGAATACCTCACCGCACTCGGGGTGACCAGCTATATGCCCAGGTACTGCCTGCCGCTGGCGCCAGAGCCAGTGCAGGCGCTGTTGCCGCCGGCGCAGGCCGATGTACCTGAGGCGCCGACGGCGCCTGCGACACTGATGGCTGCAGTTGGCGCTGACGCCGCTGTTCCCGAAACCGTTTCCTCAACTGCCCAGGCGCAGTTCCCTGTTGCACCTGCCGAACCTGCGCCGGCACCGGAAGTCAGCCGGGTGATTGGCAGTATCACCGCGGAGGCGAAGATAGCGCCAACGCCGTCCAAACCGGCTGCCGTGGCGGCGCCAGAAAAAACGGTTCATCCGTTTGTGCTCAACTGCTGGTGGCTGGGGGAAGAGCTCCTGGCCGTCGACAGCCGCGAGCCGGGTACCGCGCTGCCTGTCGAAAGCCTGTTTGGGAATATTATCCGCGCGCTGGACTGGCACCAGCTGGCGACGGAACGCGATAAGCTGAAGTGGCCACTTGCGGAGAACCCTTTTGCTGCGGCCGCCGGAGCCAGTGATGCCCGTGAAACCTGTAGCAGCTGGCTGGAAGCCGCTTGCGGTCGCAAGCCGGTGAAGTCCATCTGGTTGATGGGGCAGCAGGCGCAGGAATTCTGCGCACCGGTGCCAATGGCCGAGACGGTCAATGAATGGCAGGGTATTCAGGTGATCGCCATGCCGAGTCTTACCGAGCTGCTCACCGATCCCCAGCGCAAGCGACCGCTCTGGCAACTGTTGCGCAAGCTGTACCCAGAACAGACCCGGCGCTGAAGGCTGCTGTACTTAACCGCATCCGCCGAACACGGAAGTTGACCCCTGTGAATGTCCCTCACTCTAATCCTGACCCGGTTGCCGGGCTGCGCTTCTGCAAAGGCTCGGAAACCGACAGTGCGGCTCTCGCAGAACTCGCGCGCAGCGCTCACAGCCACCCGTGGAAAGCTACCCAGTATCGAGACAGCATGGCTTCGGGGCACGACTGCTGGTTGTTGCGGACCGAATCCGGGGGTATAGCGGCTTGTTGTGTCGCCAGTCGCCTGTTCGACGAGGTGGAAATCCTGGATGTGGCCGTTGCCCCCGAGTGGCGGCGCAAAGGGGTTGGCGAAAGTCTGTTGCAGCGGATCATTGCGCAATTACCGGAAGATACCGCGCGCATGATCCTGGAAGTACGCGCATCCAACCGCGCGGCACGCGGGCTTTATCACAAGTTAGGGTTTTCAGAGGATGGACGCCGCAAGAATTACTACCCCAAAGCCGACGGTACCCGTGAAGACGCGCTGCTGATGAGTCTGGTACTTTAGGCCACGCGCATCTGTTACTCCCCACTTCCCGATTTATATAGTTCGTTTCTCTTCATGGCATCAAAACACAAAACGCCTTCACTCCTGGATGGATCTGTAGCCGGCCATTTGCAGCGTCTCGCCCTGCCGATGGTCTGGGGCATCCTCGCCACCATGTCATTCAATGTGGTGGATACCTATTTCGTTGCCCAGCTTGGGGATGCGCCACTGGCGGCGATGAGTTTTACCTTTCCTGTCGTCATGGTGGTCAACGCGCTCGCCATTGGCCTGGGAGCCGGTACGTCATCCGCCGTCGCGCGGGCATACGGCGCCGGAGATATGTCCCGGGTCAAACGGTTGGTAACGGATGCAACTTTGCTTGCGCTGGTCATCGCCATCGCCGTTAGCGTGATAGGGATGTCGACCATAGATCCGCTGTTCAGGATGCTGGGGGCACAGGACAGCCTGCTACCGCTCATCCGGGATTACATGGCGACCTGGTACCTTGGGGCGATCTTTGCCGTGGTGCCTACTGTGGCCCTGTCAGCATTAAGGGCCATCGGAAACAGCGCGCTCACCGGGCGTATCATGATTGGCGTCGCCCTGCTGAATCTGGTCATCGACCCGATCCTGATCTTCGGCTTGCTCGGCTTTCCGCGCCTTGAACTGCAAGGTGCCGCGCTGGCGACAGTCACCGCACGGGCCATCAGTTTTTGCCTGGCATTTTACTTTCTAGCCCGCAAGGAGCAGATCCTGGCGGCGCCGGTTTGGCAGTGGTCGGTCGTGCGGGATTCCTGGCGCAACATGCTGGCGGTAGGGCTGCCAGCGATGGCAACGAACGTGATTATCCCGATGTCCGGCGGTGTAGTGGTGGCGCTTGTGGCCGTGCATGGGGCTGATGCAGTTGCGGGACTTGGTGTGGCGATGCGTATAGAACCTGTCGCGCTGATCGTGTTTTACGCGCTGTCGGCCGTAGTCGGGCCATTTCTGGGGCAAAATGCCGGAGCGGGCCTGCATGGTCGCCTGGCGGAGACCTTGTCTATCCTCGCCCGTTTTTGTGTGACCTTTGGTGTGGGGCTGGCATTGGTCCTGTTCTTTATTGGCGGTCCGGTGGCATCACTGTTCAGTGATTCTCCACAGGTGCTGGCTGTAGCGGTGGCCTACCTGAGTCTGGTGCCATTCAGCTATGCCGGGTATGGCTTTGTGATGTCTGCCAATGCGGCATTTAATGGGCTGGGCCATCCATTGCCCGGCACGCTCATTTCTTTCCTGCGGGTACTCGGTTTGTATTTACCTCTGGCGTGGCTGGGGAATAAATTCTGGGGCATTCAGGGGTTGTTTATGGCCACGGTGATTTCCAACCTCGTGCTGGGCGCGGTCGCATACGGGTGGCTGAAAAAATATATCGCCGAGCAGACTGGCGGCGAAGATGCTGTGACACAAGGTCAGGAGGTGTCTCGATGAATTCGATCTTTATGCGCGTGCTGTGGATTGCGCTGGTATTTATTTGTCTGCCGGCCTGGGCGGAACAGGGGGAGCAAAGCCCATTTGATCGCTACCCGATCCACTTTGCGACCATCAACGAAACAGCTATCGCTTATCAGGATATGGGCCCTGAAGGTGCGGAGCCGGTTTTGCTGGTGATGGGGCTGGGCGCGCAGATGTTGCATTGGGGAGATACCCTGGTGAGCGGGTTGCTCGATGCGGGTTATCGCGTGGTACTGCTCGACAACCGCGACGCGGGGCTGTCGCAGAAGTTTTACCAGCTGTCCGCGCCACCAGTATGGTGGGCGCTGGTGCGCAGTAAGGTTGGGCTCACGCCGGAACCGCCGTATACCCTTCAGGATATGGCCACCGACGCTGTCGGTGTGCTCGATGTGTTAGGCATCGATCGCGCGCATATCATGGGCGCCTCGATGGGCGGCATGATTGTGCAGGTATTGGCTGCGGAGTATCCCCGGCGGGTATTGAGCCTGACCTCCATCATGTCGAGCTCCGGGGCGCCAGGACTGCCAGAGGCGACGCCGGAAGCCATATCCGCACTCGCCAGCGGAGCTAAGGCGGGGGCCAGCCGGAGCGAGGATATTGCGACCCGGGTGGCGATTGCCCGTACTATCGGTTCGCCGGAGTTTTTCAATGAAGGTTACGCGCGACAACTGGCGGGTCGGGTGCTGAACCGCGGCGCCTATGGTCCGGGTGTGGTGCGGCAATTCCAGGCGATCCTGGCCAGCGGTGACCGCTCGCCATTGTTGCAGACGATCACGGCGCCGACGCTGGTGGTCCATGGTAGCGAAGACCCGCTGTTACCCATCGAGCACGGGCGGGATACCGCGGAGAAAATTCCAGGGGCCAGCTTTGTCGCCATCCCTGAAATGGGACACGCACTGGAGCCTGAGGTCAGTGAGCGCATACTCGCACACCTGTTGCCGTTTCTGCAGGCGCCGGATCAGCTGGTCGCGGATTAACGGCAACAGCATACTGCTTCCCCTGGTGCGGGGTGGCAGTATGCCGTTCCCGTTCCCGTTCCCGTTCCCGTTACCGGATCGGCTGAGTCGCTGATTCCAGCCAGGCTTTGGTTTTTTCATCCACCAGGGGCATCAGCGTATCGCGGACTTTTTCGTGGTAATCATTCAGCCACTGTAACTCCGTGGCGCTCAGCAGTGCAGGCTCAACCAGCTGGCGATCTATGGGCGCCAGGGTGAGATCCTCAAATTCCAGAAAGCCCGGATAACTGGCATTTTCTTTTACAAACACCAGATTCTCGATGCGAATCCCGTATTCACCAGTCAGGTAGAAACCGGGCTCGTTGGACAGGATCATGCCTGCCTCCAGGGCGACACCGGTGCTGGCTTTGCCGACACGTTGCGGCCCTTCATGCACGCTGAGAAAGCTGCCGACGCCATGCCCGGTGCCGTGGGCGTAATCCAGCCCCGCATCCCATAGTGATTTGCGCGCGAAGGCATCGATCTGCTCGCCGCAGGTTCCAGCAGGGAAGCGCAGGGTGGCGATGGCAATATGCCCTTTAAGTACCCGTGTGAAATGTTCTTTGGCCTGCGCCGGAAATTCGCCCAGCGCCACTGTGCGAGTGACGTCAGTGGTGCCGTCCGGATACTGGCCGCCGGAGTCGATCAGATAGATCCCTTCGGCGTGCATGGGCAGGCTGGAAGCGGGGGTCACACGATAGTGCACAATCGCGCCGTTGCCGCGATAGCCGGAGATGGAGTCGAAGCTATCGTCGGTAAAGCCTTCGCGCTGCTCGCGCTTACTGCGCAGCAATTGAACCGCCTCCAGCTCGCCAAAGTTGTCCCCGGTTACCGCATCCGGTAGTTCGGCGAGAAATTCACACAGGGCGGCGCCGTCGCGTATGTGGGCGGCGCGGCTGCCGTCCAGCTCCACGGTGTTTTTACGCGCTTTGGCACCGGTGATCGGATCGCGTTCGTGCAGGATCTGAATGTCGCGGTGTCTGAGTTCGCGCAGGGTCCAGCAGTTGCTTAGTTGGGGATCGGCCCAGACCTTTTGCACATGCTGGCGCTCGGCAGCAGTGAACAGGGCCAGTTTGTCACTGACCAATTCCACTGAGTTACCAAGGTGCTGGCGCAGAGCGTCGCTGGTGGCGCTTTCCGCAAGGTACAGGGTGGCGCTGCCGTCCCTGTAAAGGAATCCCATACACAGGGCGACCGGCAGATGCGGAATATCGCTGCCACGAATATTGAACAGCCAGGCGCAGACTTCCGGGTTGGCGAGCCACAGGGCATCCTGCTTCTTGTCGGCGACCAGTTTGGCGATGCGCTGGCGCTTGCTGGCTGACTCCTCGCCGGTGAACGTTAAGGGGTGGGGGCGGGCGGCCCCACTGGGGGTGGCGGGGCGGTCGCGCCAGATGCTGTCGATGGGGTTTTCATCCAGTGCACGCAGGTGGATACCGCACTCGTCGAGGCGCTTCTTGAGCGGCGCAAGCCCGGGTTCTGTGTGCAGGCGCGGGTCGTAGCCCAGGGTGTCCCCATCATTCAGTGTTTCACACAGCCAGTTGGCGATGTCGGCCGGGGCGAGGTTCTGCTGCTCGATGGGCTGGCTGCCGATTTGTTGTTGCGCCTGCAGGGTATAGCGCCCATCTACAAACAGCGCCGTGCGGTTACCAGCCACGGCAGCGAGACCGGCGGAGCCGTCAAAGCCGGTGAGCCAGGCGAGGCGTTCGTCGGCGGCGGGGACATACTCGTTCTGGTATTCATCGCAGCGGGGGACCAGGAATCCCTGTACCTGAAGATTCTCGAGTGCCTGCTGGAGGGCTTCCAGGCGATCCTGACTCATTATTCACCTCAATATCTAGGGGGCTCGGTAACACTTGGCTTGGTGCCGTGGCGGCCCGACTGCGGATTGGCCTTTGCGAGACACGCTGTAAACTCATCCCTGGGGGCTCTTCCGCGAGGTCCCTCTCGCGGAAGGTCTCGCAAAGGCCAATCCCCAGCCGCGCCTTAGCATTAAAGTCCGCGTACGTATGCACACGGGAAAATCCATAATGTGCGGCAGTCTAGGCTCCTTAAATCACCAATTCCAGCGATTCCCACCGAGCAGACGTGTATAATGCGCGCCTGTTTTTTATCCAGCCGTATTTTTTGCATTATGGGCCAATCCTCTTCTCTGGCGGGCATCAATGGCCGCCGTACTTTCGCCATTATTTCCCACCCGGACGCCGGTAAAACCACGGTGACCGAGAAGTTGCTGCTGTTCGGAAACCTGATCCAGCTGGCGGGTTCCGTGAAAGGCAAGAAAGGCCCGCACGCGCGCTCCGACTGGATGACCATGGAGCAGGAGCGGGGTATCTCCGTGACCTCATCGGTCATGCAGTTCCCGTACAAAGAGCGGGTGGTCAACCTGCTGGATACCCCGGGACACGAAGACTTCTCGGAAGATACCTACCGGGTTCTGACCGCGGTGGACTCCGCGTTGATGGTGATCGATGGCGCCAAGGGTGTGGAGGACCGCACCATCAAGCTGATGAACGTCTGTCGTCTGCGCACCACGCCGATCCTGTCATTCATCAACAAGCTCGACCGCGATATCCGCGACCCGATCGAGGTGATGGATGAAATCGAGGAAGTACTGAACATCAAGGCGGCGCCGATCAACTGGCCGCTGGGTTCCGGCCAGCATTTCAAGGGTGTGTACAACCTCTATACCGACACCATCCATGTGTTCAAGCAGGGGCAGGGCCATACCATTCCGGACGATATCCAGATCAAGGGGTTGGACTCGGATGAAGCCACCGCCCTGCTGGGTGACGAAGCCGATGATATCCGCGAGGAGATTGATCTGGTGCGTGGCGCGACCCACGAGTTTGACGTGGATGAATACCGTGCGGGCCAGCTGACCCCGGTATTTTTCGGTACCGCACTCGGCAACTTCGGCGTGCGTGAAATGCTCGATGGTTTTGTCGAGTGGGCGCCGGGTCCGCAGTCGCGTCAGACCAACGAACGCGAAGTACAGCCCAGCGAAGAAAAGTTCAGCGGTTTTGTCTTCAAGATCCAGGCAAATATGGATCCCAAGCACCGCGACCGCATTGCCTTTATGCGCGTGTGTTCCGGTACCTACAGCCGCGGTATGAAAATGAAACATGTACGTATCGGCAAAGATGTGAAAATTGCCGATGCGGTTACCTTTATGGCCGGTGACCGGACCCATGTGGAAGAGGCGATTGCCGGCGATATTATCGGCCTGCATAACCACGGTACTATCCAGATCGGGGATACCTTCACCGAAGGCGAGAGCCTGAAATTTACCGGCATTCCCAACTTTGCACCGGAACTGTTTCGCCGTATCCGCCTGAAAGACCCACTGAAACTGAAGCAATTGCAAAAAGGCCTGCAGCAGTTGTCGGAGGAGGGTTCCACACAGGTCTTTTTCCCACTGGATAACAACGACATTATCGTCGGCGCTGTGGGGGTGCTGCAGTTCGAGGTGGTAGCCTATCGCCTGAAAGACGAGTACAAGGTAGAAGCCATTTACGAAAATGTGAATGTGAATACCGCGCGCTGGGTAGACAGCGAGAGCGCCAAGGAGCTGGAAAACTTCAAGCGCAAGGCCAGCATCAACCTGGCTATGGATGGCTCCGGGCACCTTACCTATCTGGCGCCGACGCGGGTCAACCTGCAGCTGGCGGAAGAGCGTTATCCGGATGTCCGTTTCTACGCGACTCGGGAACACTGATCCGACGATAAAAAAGTAGTAACCAATAAGAGGTCGCCACTGTGACTGTTGCCAAGAAACCGACTATCCCTGCCCAACTGCCGGAAGAAATGCCGCGGGTAGGTAACTGGTTCTCGAAAAATTTCGGGCTGATGATTGTCAAACTGCTGGGATGGCGTATTCAGGGGGAGTTCCCGCCAGAGAAAAAACTGATGGTGGCTCTGGCTCCGCACACGTCCAACTGGGATTTTGTGGTCGCCATGCCGTTTATCATGGCGTTGCGTTTGAAAGCCTCCTGGCTGATGAAAAAAGAAGCGTTCTTTTTCCCGTTCAAAGGCCTGTTTATGTGGCTGGGCGGAATCCCGACTGACCGCGGCGCGGCCGGCGGCATGGCCAAGCAGGTGGCGAGCCAGTTTAAACAAAACGAAAAAATGTGGGTGGCAATCACGCCGGAAGGCACACGCAAGAAAACCGCACGTTGGAAAAACGGCTTTCTGCGAATTGCTTACGCCGCCAATGTTCCCGTGCTGTTGATAGCCTGGGACTTCCCTTCCAAGAGCATCTGTGTGGATTCTGTATACCACCCCACTGGTGACCTGGAAACCGACATGCGTGAAATCCAGAAGCGCTTCCATAAATACAAGGGACGCAACCCGAGCAACCAGACTGACCTGAACGAGGCAGCCTGAATTATTACAGGCGTATAGTGACGGAAATTGCCGGCGACCTGACACCAATAACCTATCTCGTGCTGACCACCGTGGCTTTTGCCGCGGGGTTTATCAGCTCCATTGCCGGTGCCGGCGGCATGATTACCCTGCCGGCACTGCTCTGGGCCGGCATCCCCCCGCTGGATGCGCTCGGTACCAACAAATTCCAGAGCGTATTCGGCACCTTTTCATCCGCGCTGAATTTCTTTCAGAAAGGGCATTTGTCCCTGGCCTCACTGTGGCCTGGCCTGCTGGCAGCATCCGCTGGCGCCGCCCTCGGTACCTGGTCGGTCACCCGGCTCGGTGGCGAACAACTTCAGACCTTGCTGCCGATTCTGCTGGTGGCCATTTCGCTGTACTTTGCCTTCTCACCAAGAATCTCCGATATCGATAGTAAGCCGCGCATGACCAATGGCTGGTTCAACCTGCTGGTGGGCGGCGGTATCGGCTTTTATGGTGGCTTCTTTGGCCCGGGAATGGGATCCTTCTACGCGCTCGCATTTGCGGCGCTGCTCGGGTACAACATGCGTAGCGCCACCGCGCATACCAAGCCCCTGGTTCTGGCGACCAACGCGACATCGATGGTGATTTTCATACTCGGCGGGCACCTGTTACTGGGGCTCGCCCTGTGTATGTCGGTGGCGCAGTTTATCGGCGCCCGGCTAGGCTCCAACCTCGTGATCTCTCGTGGAGCCGGCCTGGTAAAGCCGGTAATTATCGCTGCCACCTTGCTGGTGGCACTCAAACTATTACTGGAGGCATAACCCGTGACCATCGTCATTACCGTATGCCTGTCATTTGCCGTATTCGCCCTGATTTTTTGGGGTCTGATGCACATGCGCACGCCGCGCTTCAGAATGGAACGGGCGCAGTTCCTGCATGGTCTGGAAGATGCCATCACCGGCCAGGCGGACGACAACGAGTGGCGGGTGCTGATCGGCTACCCCATGCGCCACGATCCGCCCCTGGAGCGGTTGCGCCTGGAGTGCCAGAAGATCGAAGAAGATGAATACACCGGTGGCTCGCCCTACCTGTTTACCGATAAAGGGCTGTCGCGCTTGCGCGCTGTGCGCGAACAACTCCTGGCGTTGCCGCCGGAAGACGAATCCAAACCTGAATAATTCCAACACGCTGTATTGGAGGAGAACATGATAAAACCCCTGATGAATCTGACCGGTGGACTGGCTGCTGCGCTGCTTGTCGCCAGCGCCCAGGCCGCGCCGCTGAAACAGGAAGACCTGTCTGTGGCCGAGGTATTGCGCGATCGCGCTCTGGAATCCTCTGACGCTTATAGTCTGGTTGAATCGCTTACCGTTGAAGTGGGACCGCGTCGCGCCGGAACCAAGGGTGACGAGCGTGCGGTTGCCTGGGCACAGGAAAAAATGAAAGCCCTCGGATTCGACCGGGTGTATACCGAACAGATCGACGTGAAGCGCTGGGCACGCGGCCACGCGCACGCCGAAGTAACGGCGCCTTTCCCGCAGCCGCTGGTAGTGACTTCCCTGGGCTATGGTGCGGCAACACCGGAAGGCGGGCTGACCGCCGAGATTGTCGAGTTTGCCGATCTCGACGCACTGCTGAAAGCCCCGGCACGCAAAGTGAAAGGCAAAATTGCCTTTATCAACAAGCGTATGGAGCGTGCCCGCACTGGCGAAGGTTACGGCCCGGCTGTCCAGGGACGTAGCAAAGGTATGCGCGCAGCGGCGGAAAAAGGTGCGGCGGCACTGATGCTGCGTTCCGTGGGTACCGACTCCGACCGCTTTGCCCACACCGGTATGATGGCCATCGACGATGTGGAAAACCCGGTGCCGGCGCTGGCGCTGTCCGCCCCGGATGCGAACCTGCTGGAAGCCATGCTCGAACGCGGCAAGCCGGTGGAAGTAAAACTGAACGTACACAACGAGCGCCTGGCCGACGGCCCGTCGTTCAATGTGATTGGTGAAGTAGTCGGCCGAGAAAAGCCGGAAGAGGTGGTATTGATTGGCGCGCACCTGGACAGCTGGGATGAAGGTACCGGTGCGTTGGATGACGGTGCCGGCGTGGCCATCGTGATGGAAACCGCACGCCTGATCGCCGAACTGCCACAGCGCCCCCGCCGCACCCTGCGTGTGGTGCTGTTTGGTGCCGAGGAAATCGGCCTGGTTGGTGCCCGCCAATACGTGGAAGCGCATACAAGCGATCTCGACAAGATTGTGATGGTGTCTGAGTCCGACTTCGGTGCCGGCAAGATCTGGCGCTTTGATACCCGTATTCCGGAAGGCAAGTTCGCCATTGCGGACCAGATGATGCAGCTGCTGGCCCCGCTGGGTATTGAGCGTGGCAACAACAAGTCTTCCGGCGGGCCGGACAGCAGCGTGTTTGTTGCGCGCGGTGTACCCGCTATGGGCCTGTTCCAGGATGGCAGCGACTATTTCGACTACCACCACACCCCGAACGACACCCTGGACAAGGTGAAGCCGGAAAACCTGAAGCAGAACGTGGCAGCCTGGGTGGTAATGTCCTTCCTGGCATCGGAAATGGAAGAGACTCTCGGACGTGTATCGACTGAGCAGTAAGGCTTGCGCCATTAATTCAATCCCGCCACTGCGCTGACACAGGGTAAATAACAGCGCCGAGGCGGTCCCGCTACCGGGTATCGCTTTGTGAGACACGCCGTAAACCCATCCCTGGGGGCTCGGCTGCGGCCGTCCTGGCCGCAGACGGTCTCACAAAGTGATACCCGGTATCGGAACCTTCACAGCAACTTTAGCGAAATGAACAACCTTGCCGCGAAAGCGGTTTTTTTTCGTCTGAGTTCCGGGATTCCTGCCTCGATGTAGGAATAGCAAACTGTAAACCTGCCTGACCGGTTTAGTTCATATGGCAATTGTTTATAATTACCGGACAGACCAATTCCCATTGCCGCACCCCGGTTGTTATTTGTACAGCTGCCTGCGGTGAATACGAACAGCATCAGACGGAGATAACGAATGAAAATTGCACTGATGAATGAATTCAGCCAGGCGTCCAAGAATGCCACCGTGCTGAAAGAACTGCAGGAAGTGGCCACCGAGCAGGGCCATGAAGTGTTCAATACCGGGATGTCTGATGACAACGACCACTATCTCACCTATATCCACCTCGGCATCATGGGCAGCCTGCTGCTGAATTCGAAAGCCGTGGACTTTGTGGTGAGTGGGTGTGGTACCGGCCAGGGGGCCCTGATGTCCCTGAATGCCTACCCGGGCGTATTCTGCGGTTATTGCATTGATCCCGCCGATGCCTACCTGTTTGCCCAGATCAACAATGGCAATGCGCTTGCCATTCCGTTTGCCAAGGGTTTTGGCTGGGGCGCGGAATTGAACATCCGTTACATGTTCGAGAAAGCCTTTACCGGCGTGAAAGGACAGGGTTACCCACCCGAGCGCAAGGAATCCCAGGTGCGTAATGCGGGTATCCTGACCCAAGTTAAAGAAGCAGTGGCGAAGGACTACCTCGAAGCACTGAAGACGCTGGATCCTGAGCTGGTGAAAACCGCGGTTTCCGGAGAGCGCTTCCAGGCCTGCTTCTTCGAATACTGCCAGGTGCCTGAGCTGGCTGAGTATGTTCGCAGTGTATTGGACGCCTGATCAGGATTTCTTGATTATCGCCAGGACAAAAAAGCCCCGCCAAAGCGCGGGGTTTTTTATTGTCGCCGGTTTGCGGGAGTAAACGTTTACGCTTAATTTTGTGTTGAAGTATCGGCAACCAGGGCGCGGGAGGCGCATTGCAGAAGATGGAACTTTCGAGTGCGGTGAAACGAATTGGGCTGGTTCTAGTTACGCTATTGGGATCAGGGATGACTGAGGCGCAAAGCGAATACCGAATAACGCAGGTCAAAGACAATGTTTACCGGTTTACCGCTGGCCACTACCACTCCGCGTTTATGGTGACGGACAAAGGCATTTTCCTCACCGACCCAATCTCACCCGAGGCCGCCCAATGGCTCAAGCGGGCGTTAGCTGAACGCTTTGAAGTACCGATTCGCTATATGGCCTATAGCCACAATCATGTGGATCACACCCTGGGGGGCGATGTGCTGGATGGGCCGGATGTCACGGTGATTGCCCATCAGTACGCGGCGGAAGACCTGGAATGGACCCGGGCACCCACTGCCCTGCCGGAGCTCACGTTTACCGATGAACTGCTGGTCAATCTCGGCGGCAGCCACGTGGCGTTGCGATACCACGGGCCGAACAACGGCCGCGGTTCGGTAAGCATGCATTTTATGCCTGCCAACGTACTTTATGTGGTCGACTGGATTGTGCTCGGGCGTATGCCATACCAGGATCTGCCGGGGTACGACATCCACGGCATGATCCGTTCGACCCGTCAGGTTTTGCGGGAAGTACCGTTCGATACGTTTGTCGGTGGTCATGCAGAAATTGGTGGCCGCAAAGAGGTTGAGCACTACCTGGCTTATCTGGAGGGACTCTATGGCGCAGTGCGTGACGGCATGCTCGAAGGGAAAAACCTCGCCACATTGCAGGCCGAGATTGCGTTGCCGGAATATCGCGATTTGAAAATGTACGAGGAGTGGTTACCGCTCAATATCGAAGGCGTCTACCGCACATTGATAGACGCCTCCTACTTTGACCGCCGCCCGGATATCGATGGGAAGAACCTCTAGGGATAACTCGTCAGCGCCGCTCACCGCGCAGGCCCAGTACCTGATCGTAGAGTATCTCTGCTTTTGCCGCAGTCGCCTCCAGTGGTTTTCCGGCCACTACACAGACACTGGACCAGAAGCGTTTTGGCCAGGTGGTAAATGCATGGCCGTCCTTGTGACTGAAAAAACTGCCCCATAAACCGCGCAGTGCCATTGGGATCACCGGTACCGGTGTGCGTTGCAGGATTTTTTCAATTCCCGCTTTAAAGGGTTGCATTTCCCCGTCCTGAGTCAGCTGCCCCTCAGGGAAAATACACAGCAAATCCCCGTCTTTTAAAGCCTGTTCAATTTCTTCGAACGCGCGCGCGTAGCCTTCGGGATCTTTCTGCCTGGAACAGATGGGAATGGCGCGGCTGGTCTTGAAGATAAAGTGCAGCACCGGGATTTCATAAATGGGCTTGTACATGATGAAACGGATCGGCCGTCGCACGGCGCCCGCCAGCAATAGCGCATCTACGTAACTTACATGGTTGCAAGCAATAATGGCCGCGCCTTCTTCCGGTACCTGTTCCAACCCCTGATGTTTCACACGGTACATGGTGTGTGACAGCAGCCAGATGAGCAGGCGCATGGCGAACTCGGGTACTTTGGTAAACACGAAGACGGCTACAGCGGCGTTCATCAGCGCAATCACCAGGAAGAACTGCGGAATACTGGCCTCAAGCATATTCAGGAACACAATACCCAGTAGTGCGGCGACGACCATAAATACAGCATTGAGCACATTGTTCACCGCGATGATGCGCGCACGGATTTCCGGAGCGGAACGTTCCTGCATCATCGAATAGAGCGGCACGATATAAAAGCCACCGAAGATGCCAATCAGTGTCAGGTTGACGAGAATACTGAGCGCGCCTTCGCTGTGCCAAAAGGCGGAGATTCCCATCTCCACAGGCGGCACATAGCTGGATGTGGAAAGCGCGAGCAGGACACCGGACACGGTCAGCCCAGCGGCCCCTATGGGGACCAGTCCCAATTCCACCCGGCCACCGGAAAGCCGCCCACACAACATGGAGCCGATGGCGACACCGATAGTGAAACAGCACAGCAGCAGGGTTACCAGCGATTCACTGCCACCGAGTACATTGCGGGTCAGGCTGGGAATCTGGGTCAGGTAGGCGGCACCGAGTAGCCAGAACCAGGAAATGCCGATGATGGCGTAAAACACCGAGGGGGTTTTGGCGGCTTCTTTAAGAATTCTCGAGGTCTGGGATACCGGGTTGTAATTTATCTTGAGATCCGGAGCCGGTGCCTTGGCACCGGGGATCGCACGTGCGGCGAGGTAGCCGATGCAGGCCGTGGTAATCAGGATGGCAGATATCCACAGTAGGCCGGATTCACCTTCGCCAGTCTTTCCGGCCAACAGTCCGCCGACAATAGTGCCAAGCAAGATTGAAACGAATGTACCCATTTCTACCAGGGCATTGCCGCTGACCAGCTCGGTTTTGTGTAAATGCTGGGGCAGGATCGCGTATTTGACCGGCCCGAAAAATGCCGACTGCACGCCCAACAAAAACAGGACGGCCAGGCAGAGAAAGTTATTGCCGCTGAACAGGGCGGCGACACCGAAGGTGGCGATTCCGATTTCAGCCAGTTTGATGCGCCGGATCAGTGTACTTTTGTCGGTCTTGTCTGCCACCTGTCCCGCGGTCGCGGAGAACAGGAAAAACGGCAGGATAAACAGGCCAGCGGCCAGATTAATCAGGAAATTGGCTTCGCTGGCAGCGAGGCGGAAAGCGATCATCACGATCAGAGCGTTCTTGAACACGTTGTCGTTGAAGGCGCCGAGAAACTGTGTACAGAAGAACGGCAGAAAACGACGGCTCCCCAGCAGGTGAAACTGGCTGTTTGCGTCCATGGCTAAGCTCCTTTGACTGAATCCAGTTCAATATTACTCGGGATTACGGGCCAGGGAACAGTCCGGAGGAAATGAAAAAGCCCTGTCGATGCCTTCGCTTCGACAGGGCTTTATTACAGGAAGTACCCGGAGTTGACTCCGGGGTGAAGGCTTACCAGATGGTTACGCGCTCTTCCTTCGGCAGGTACATACCATCGCCTTCCTTCACATCAAACGCGCTGTAGAACGCATCGATGTTGGGGACGACACCCTTCACACGGTATTCCGCGGGGGAGTGCGGGTCGGTTTTCAGGCGCTCGCTGAGGGCTTCGTCGCGCGTCTTGCTACGCCATACCTGGGCCCAGCCGAGGAACACACGCTGGTCACCGGTAAAGCCATCGATCACCGGAGCCTCTTTGCCGTCGAGGGACATCTGGTAGGCCTTGTGGGCGATACCCAGGCCGGACAGGTCACCGATATTCTCACCCAGGGTCAGCTCGCCGTTTACGTGTTCGCCTTCGATCGGTTCAAAGCCATCGTACTGCGCGACCAGTTTGCCGGTAAGAACTTCGAAGTTTTCGCGGTCGGAGTCGGTCCACCAGTTGTTCAGGTAGCCCTTGCCGTCGAACTTGCTGCCCTTGTCGTCAAAGCCGTGACCGATCTCGTGTCCGATTACACCGCCGATACCACCGTAGTTCACCGCATCTTCCGCGTTCATATCGAAGAACGGCGGCTGCAGGATAGCGGCCGGGAACACGATCTCGTTCATTGGCGGGTTGTAGTAAGCGTTCACTGTCTGTGGGCTCATGTGCCACGCACCGCGGTCCAGCGGTTTGCCCAGCTGATCGCGCTCGTGCAGGGTGTCGAACAGGGTTGCGGCAATAGCGTTACCCACCAGGTCGTCTGCACTGACCTTCAGTTCGCTATAGTCACGCCATTCGTCCGGGTAGCCGATCTTGGTGGTGAAGTTGGCCAGCTTGGTCAGAGCTTCTTTCTTGGTGTCTTCACTCATCCACGCCAGGGATTCGATGGACTCTTTATAAGCGGCCTTCAGGTTGTCTACCAGCTTGACCATGCGAGCCTTGGCTTCCGGGGGGAAGTATTTCTCCACGTAGCGCTGGCCCACCAGCTCGCCCACAGAGCCGTTGACGAACTGCACACCACGCTTCCAGCGCGGTTCCATTTCTTCCACACCGCGAATAGTGGTGCTGTAGAAATCGAAATTCGCCTGGGCAATCTCGCTGTGCATGTAAGGTGCAGCAGCGGAAAGCACCTTGATTTTCAGGTAGCGCTTCCAGGTGTCCAGCTCGGTATCGGCGATGATCTTGTTGGCAGCCTCAAGATATTCCGGCTGGCCAACGAGGAAGTTCTCGGCCTTTTCCAGATGGGCTTGCTGCAGATAGCTGTCCCAGTCCACAGCAGGCATCAGCGCTTTCAGTTCAGCCGCAGACTTCTTGTTGTAGTACTTGTCTGGATCGCGGTTTTCCACCCGGGTGCGGTGGTGTTCCGCCAGGTCTTTTTCCAGGTTGAAGAGGGTGCTGGCAAATTCCTCAGGTTTATCGAGGCCGGCAATCTGCTGAATTTTTACCAGGTACTCACGGTAGGCTTGTTGCAGCTTCTGACCTTTTTCGGAATCGTCAAAGTAGTAGTCGCGATCAGGGAGACCAAGGCCGGACTGCCAGATGAAAGTGATGTAGTTTTCTACATCCTTCAGGTCCTGATTGATGCCTGCGCCGAAGGGCGTTGTGTAGCCTACGGTATCGGCATACGCGAAGAAGTCTGTGAGGTCTTTCAGGGATTGAATGGCATCAACCTTGGCCAACTCACCGGAGATGGCCGACAGCCCTTTGCTCTCGATCAGCTCTTCATTCATGTAGCTATTGTACAGGTCACCGATCTGCTTGGATTCGGCGCTGTCGGCGCTTTTGCCGGCTTCCATGATCAGCGCTTTCACTTCTTCGGTGGCCTTGTCGCGCAGGATGCTGAAGCCGCCCCAGCGGGATTTGTCCGCCGGAATCTCCGTGTTCTTCATCCAGGTGCCGTTTACGTAGCCGTAAAAATCGTCCTGGGGGCGGACATTGGTGTCCATGGCGCTAAGGTCGATACCAGAGCCGAGTTCCACGACCTGGTTCGCGCTGACCTCAGCGGCAACCGGAGCGGATTCCGCGGTTGCGGCAGATTTCGGGTTTTCAGACTGGGAGCAACCGGCAATGGCGCCGGCGATAGCCAAAGGTAAAAGCAGCTTTTTCATTCTGGGCCTTTTGGGCTTGTTATTTGTGATTGGGTAATTGAGTACAAGGTTCAGTAAACCATGCCCGGATAGTATGCATCCCCCGGATCGTCGGCAAGTAACATTGCGGTTAGCGGTAGTCAGACTTCGACAGGATGGTGGCTGCAGTACTCGCGAGTGAGTGTCGCGCGGAGCGGACAGGGGGAATAATTTCCTTTGACAGTCTGGTGCGGGCAAAAAAAGCCCCGCATAAGCGGGGCTTTCTGAGAGCTTAGTCCGACCTGAGAGCTTAGTCCGGCAGGCGGAAGGTGATCGGCAGGGAGAACTGATAGTCCTTCTTGCTGAGCTGCGCCGGCGTAGCGGGGTAGGGCTCGGAGCGATTTACCGCATCCACTGCTTCCCGGTTGAGGCTGGCATAACGGGACTCCTGCACGGAAGTGACATCTTTGATCTTGCCTTTGGCATCGATGGTTACATTCAGGAGTACACTGCCTTCCTGGCCGCGCTCTTGGGCACGCTTGGGATAGCGGATGTTTTTGAATGTGTGTCGAATCAGCATGGAGTGATAGATCTGACGCGCCAGGATCATGTCTGCGGTCAGTGGAGCTTCCTCTTCTTCTTCAAACTCGTCGTCGGGTTCCGGTGTACGAGTGGTCGTAGGCTTGAGAGGCTGGGGCTTGGAAGCGGCTACCTGTTTCGCGGCAGGTTTTGCTGCAGGCTGTTCCGGGCGCGAAGGCGCCGGCGCTGCGCTTGCAGACGTGCCGAGAGCAGCCAGTGTCGGAGCCGGAATATCGGCCTTCAGGTCCGGCTTCGGAGTCGCTGCGACCTGTGCAGGCTCCGCCTTGGCGGGTTCACTGGCGGCCACTGCGGAATCGTCTTCGCTGGCCGACAGCCCTTCGGCCATCTGCTTGACCTGGGCGATACGGTCGCCGGCAGGTGCCAGCCCTTCATAGCTGGCGAGGAGGCCGGATTCGACCTGGCCTGCGCGCAGCAGGTTGTCGCGGAAATCGGAGGACGGCGGTACTGCGCCGATCCAGGCGCGCAGCAGAGTGTTGAAGAACTCGCGATCTTGGATCTCTCCGAGGGCAACGCCATTCAGCGATACAGAGGTTGTGCCGCTGTCTGCCGCGTAGTCAATGCGCAACTGGTCGCCGGCCACAAAGCGGCCCTTGAACAGGTTGGCAAAGGTCACCATGTTTTGCGCCTGACTGGAAAGCGTATTGCCAGGGTTGTTGATGGCGATACCTTCCAGCCACTGGTTGCGGAAGCGGCGAGCGGATAAACGTTCAGCGATGATGCGCACTTCAAGGCTGCGCGGCGTATTGTTATCGAGCAGGGAGCCTACGTTGTCCGAGAGTCGTTCAGAATAGACAGCTGCGATATACCGGTCTTTATTGAATTGCTGCTCCAGAGCCAGTCCATTGAGTAGTGGGACCGCATTTGCAGTCAGGGCCGCAGCGAACAGCAGCAGGGCAATGACAAGTTTGGTCGTTTTCATTTTTGCTATTGGTATCTTCTGGAAGCCGGATGGGAAGAAACCGGCAGTTAAAGCGGTGAAAAATGAATCAAATACCCTAGAATATTCTTCACGCACTTCGAGAACACCCTCCCCCCGAAAGGTGCCTGTCCCGCTAATTTTTCTGTAACCCTGGTACGATTAAATTTTGTTCAGAGTAGAGGAAAAACTAATCAGGACTGACCACAACTCTACTGCAACTGCAACGGAGTTCAACCCTGAAATGGGTAAAAAGTCTCGTTTTTTCAAATTCTCTGGATAGGGGGGGATATAGCTATCACTTTAGGCCTAGAATGCACTGTTTGTTAGCGCGCACGTTTGTGCCATGCACCATTAAATATAAGATGGTGAATAAATTTCCCGTCCGAAGTTACAGCTCAGTTTTTCATGGATTACAAACTATTAAGTGATTACCCGCGAGATGGGGTTGATCGTCTTTTAAATGTCATACATTTGTTTCGCGATATTCGTGCTACCAGTGAGTGGCAGTACGATGTGCTGTTGAAGCGATCACGTCTGGTTTCCCTGTCGGCGGGGGAGCCCCTGCTGCATGTGGGTGACGTTGATCAGTGGGTCTACTTTTTATTGCGTGGCGAATTACAGGTGCATGTCGATGACGCCGCAGCTGCAAGCGGCGATCGCCCGCTGGCAGTGATCCGGCCGGGAGAGGTATTCGGGGATCTGTCGATGTTATTGGCCGAACCCCGCAGTGCGACAATTGTTGCGTCTCCCGGTGGTCAGGAGATCCAGGTGCTGGCTGTAGACTGTACCCTGTTTGGTGACCTGGAAGACTTCTCCCTGCTACACCTGCCGACAAAACTGGTTTTCTATCGCAATATGACGCACTCCCTGCGCTGGAAGCTGGAAGTGTATCGGTCCAAGTACCCAACGCATGAGCTTGCCAACAGCCACCGCAAGCTGAAACTTTATACGGGGCCGAAGAACAGCAAGGAAGAGCTATTGGCCCTGGCGGATCAGGCGCGGGCACTCGCGCGCATTCTGCTCGACTGGAATGCCGAGTTCGGCAGCGGTCACTTGGCTACGGAAGAGGCCGATATGTCAGATTTCCTCGAGTCCATTCTTTCCTGATGCCAATGTGCTGACTTCTCGCGGGCTACTCAACTGGTGGCTCGCCTGACAAGGGGTGGTTTCCTGCCCCTTTGCTTCTTGCTTACCCAGTACTCTTTCTTCTTTATATATGCAGTTTTGATTTGACCCTGCCCCGCGGACGGGTATTCCCATCCCTTGTCTGATCCGACTGCGTGTGGATTTCGTAATCAGACAGGTTTAGCCACTGCTTGGTAACCAGTTTGTGCCAAAATGCGCGCGGCTTATCTGATTATTATTTGGCCCCATCAATATCTGGAATCTGGTTTAGGTCTGTTGGTATGAATGTTCTGGCGAATCTCTGGCGGCACCGCAATTATCGAGTGGCGCTGATCGTAACCCTTGCTTCGTTGCTTTGGTTGCTGAGCGGTCTGTTTGGCGGTGGTGCGGAGGAGGAGAATACTTCTTCCGCGCAGGCAAGTAGGGCGACAGCTGAGACCATGCGGGTTAAGGCCCGGCGCCTGCAGGCGCAGCCCTATATCACACAGGTTCTGGTCAATAGCCGCACTGAAGCGAACCGCAGTGTGAAATTGCGGGCTGAGTTGGATGGGGCCCTTACGGCACTGCCGGCTAGTGAAGGCGAGTGGGTGCAGGCGGGAGATGTTATCTGCGAGATTGCGGCGGAGGACCGGCCCGAGCGCCTGGCGAGAGCGCGCGCGGCATTGCGCAAAGCAGAATTGGATTTTTCCGGGGCCGAAAAGCTCAAGGGGCGGGGACTGCAATCGGAAACGGCCATGGCTCAGCAGGAAGTCAACCTGGCAAGCGCTCGTGCAGATTTCCGACGGGCGCAGGTCGACGTGGCAAATTTGCAGATCCGTGCGCCTTTTGCCGGTGTGGTCAACAGTCGGGCGGTGGAACTCGGCGATTTTATTCGTCGTGGCGAGGAGTGCGCCACGTTGCTCGATATGAACCCGATTGTACTGGTGGGTGAGGTCTCTGAAGCGCAGGTGGCCAATTTACTGCCGGGTAGTGTTGCCAGCGCCAAACTGCAGCAGGGGCAGCTGGTTGAAGGCGAGCTGCGCTATATCAGCCAGGAGGCGCATCCAGTGACCCGGGGCTACCGGGTGGAAGTTGCCGTAGACAACACCAGCAAGCAGCTGCGTAGTGGTATCAGCGCGCGTATGGCACTGCCGGGGGAAGAGGTTATGGCCCACCGGGTCAATGCTTCACTGCTGACCCTCGACGACCGAGGCGCACTGGGGCTGCGGATTCTGGATGAAGAGCAGCGCGTGCGGCTTGTGAACGTGCAGATGGTCAGTGATGAAAATACTGGGGTCTGGGTCACCGGGTTACCGGCTCAGCCAACCATTATCACGGTGGGGCAGGAATATGTGAGCCAGGGGGAGCGGGTGATCGCGGAGCTCGAAGAGGCGCATGGCGATTTGCCAGCACCGCAGAATACCGCTGTCCCGTCCGAAGATCTGGGCGTGGGACACTCGGTGGATTTCACTGAGGAGGAGCTGCAGCAATGAGTTTGCTGGAAGGTGCCGTCGACCGCTTTCGCAGCAGTATCAGTTTGATGCTGCTTATTGTCATTATGGGAATCGCAGCGCGGTCGGCAATGACTGTCGAATCCAGCCCTGAGGTCAATCCACCTATCGTCATCGTGCAGGTGATGCACGAGGGGATTTCACCGGCGGATGGCGTACGCTTGCTGATCCGCCCCATCGAGCAGGAGGTGCGCTCTCTCGAAGGGGTTGAGGAAGTCATGGCCACGGCGCGTGAGTCCCTGGTGTACCTCGTGATCGAATTTGATTCCGCCATCGATATCGACGATGCAGTGGATGAAGTACGCAATGCCGTGGACCGGGCGAAAGCGGAATTGCCGCGGGATGCGGAAGAGCCTGTTGTCGAGGAGGCTTCTGCACAGCCATTCCCGGCTATTGTGGTAACTCTGGCCGGGGAGGGGATGGGTGAGCGCGAATTACTGAGAAGCGCGCAGCAGCTCAAACGCAAGATTGAAAGTATCGCAGAGGTTTTGAGTGCGGATATCACCGGTAACCGCGAAGAAGTGGTGGAAGCGACCATTGACCCGGTGCGACTGGAGCATTACCAGATCACCAGCGGTGAACTGATCAATGCGGTCTTGGGAAATAACCTGCTGATTCCCGCCGGTGAAATGGATGTGAGTCAGGGGCATTTTTCGGTTAATGTCCCCGGCCTTATCGAAACCGCCAGCGATGTGTACCAGATACCACTCAAGCAATCGGAACATGGTGTGGTAACACTGGGGCAGGTCACAGATATTCGCCGCACGTTCAAAGATGCCACTACTTATACCAGTGTCAACGGCCGGCCGGGCCTGGCGATTAGTGTGGAAAAGCGCACCGGTGCCAGCGCTGTGGACCTGGCTGATGCGGTGCGCGCTGCGGTCAATGCAGAAAAGCAGTACTTGCCGCAAGGTGTCGAGATCGATTTCGTCTTTGATATGTCCGAGTTTGCCCGCGATATGGTCAGCGAGATGGAGGGCAATATTCTTACCGCCATGTTGCTGGTCATGATCATCGTAGTGGCGGCTCTGGGGTTCCGCTCGGGGCTTCTGGTCGGTTTGGGTATCCCATTTTCCCTGTTGTTCGGCTCCATCATTACCTGGTACCTCGGCTATTCCTTTAACTTCATGGTGATGTTCGGAATGCTGCTGGCCCTGGGCATGCTGATTGATGGCTCAATCGTCATCACTGAATTTGCAGATCGTAAAATGGCGGAAGGTTTATCGGCCCGGGTTGCCTACGGGATCTCCGTTCGCCGTATGTTCTGGCCGGTACTCGCCTCCACGGGTACGACTCTGGCCGCCTTCCTGCCAATCATATTCTGGCCCGGCGTAGTCGGTGATTTCATGCGTTACCTGCCAGTAACGGTCTTTGCTGTATTGGCGGGCTCGCTGGTGTATGCGCTGTTCTTTGCGCCGGTATTGGGGTCGGTGTTTGGAAAAAGTGCGATGGATGTGAAGACCCAGCACTACCTGAGAGAGCTGGAGTCCGGAGATCCAGCAACGCTGCCGGGAATTACCGGCGCCTATGCGCGAATATTGGGGCCTGTAGTCCGCAATCCCCTGGCCTCTTTTGTTGCGACGATTTTTGTACTGGTGGCAATCTTCGCGGCCTTTGTTCGCTTTAATCCTGGAGTCGAGTTCTTTACTGAAACGGAAGAGCAATACGGCAACGTTGAGGTCCGGGCCCAGGGCAATTTGTCTCTGGAAGAGAAGAAAGCGCTGGCGATGCAGGTTGAACGCGCAGTGCTCGATGTGCCTGAAGTGCGGGTCGTCTATACCTCAGTTGGCGGCGGGGGAATTTCCGGGAACAGTGAAAAAGCGCCGGATCAGATCGCCAACCTGCTGGTGGAGCTGCGACCGGCGATGGAGCGAGCGCGCAAGAGCCGCGAGATCTTTGCAGATATTCGCGCGCGCACCGGGAGTTTTGCCGGTATCAAAACCAGTGCCAACGAATTTGAGGGTGGCCCGCCAGTGGGCCGGGATATTGTGCTGGAGCTGCGCGGGCGCGATTACGATGTGCTGTTGTCAGAAACCCGCCGGTTGAACCAGGCAATGGTCCACGAATTTGATGGCCTGCGGGATGTTGTCAGTACGGCGCCGCTGCCCGGTATCCAGTGGGAAGTCAACGTGGATCGCGCAAAGGCCGCTCTTTACGGTGCAGACCTGACCGGCGTGGGACGCGCCGTGCAGCTGGTGACGAACGGCGTGCGGATGGCGGAATATCGTCCGGACGATTCCGATGAGGAAGTGGATATTCGCATTCGCTATCCGGATTACGCCCGTGGAATCACTGCACTGGATGAACTAAGGATCAATACACCGCAAGGCGCGGTACCGGTCAGCAGCTTCGTGACGACGGAAGCCCGCCCGAAAGTGGACAAGATAGAGCGTATTGACGGTATCACGCGCATGCAGTTGAAAGCTGACGTCGTGGATGGTGTGCTGGCGGATAACAAGGTGAAGGAGATCCGCCAGTGGTTGGATACGCACCCGGTGGACAGTTCGGTCGAGTTGATCTTTCGCGGTGCGGATGAGGATCAGAATGAGTCCCTGCTGTTCCTGCAGGTAGCGTTTTCGCTGTCATTGTTCCTGATGTTTATTCTGCTGGTAACCCAGTTCAACAGCTTCTACCAGTCCGCACTTATTCTGTCTTCGGTCATCATGTCGACCCTGGGAGTGATGCTTGGTCTGACCGTCACCCAGAGCACCTTCAGTGTGATTATGACGGGGGTCGGGATTGTTGCCTTGGCTGGTATCGTGGTGAACAACAACATTGTTCTCATCGATACCTATAACTTTGTGCGTAAAGCCGAGCCGGAGTTGAGCGCCGGAGAAGCTGCGGTCAAGGCTGCGGCGCAACGGCTGCGTCCTGTGTTTCTGACTACCGCCACAACCATTCTCGGCCTGCTGCCCCTGGCGCTGGGGGTGAGCGTGGATATGGTTGGGCGCACAATGGTCGTTAACGGGGTGATTGCCTCTTTTTGGGTGAAGTTGGCCAGTGCGATCGTGTATGGGCTCAGTTTTTCCACATTGCTTACACTTCTGGTCACCCCGGTTATGCTGGCGCTGCCTGGGCGTATCCGGGAGCTGTTGATTGGGTGGGTGCCGCAAGGGCTAAAGCGAGCTGTGCGGGGCGGAGAGCGCTAGGGCTTACCCGCTAAATGAACAGGCACAAAAAAACCCCGGCATGCCGGGGTTTTTTTATCCTAACGGTAAGTCAGGTGATCAAGCTTTTGCTTTCGGCGGACGACCGCGGCGGCCCGGGGCCTTTTTGGCCGGGGCGGTGCCAGCAGCTTTCTTGGCCGGGCGACCAGGCTTCTTCTTGGCAGCGCCAGCTTTGGCTGGACGGCCTGGCTTCTTGGCTGCAGTGGTGTCAGCCGCTTTCTTAGCCGGACGGCCTGGCTTTTTCTTGGTAGCAGCCTTGGCTTTTGCAGTGGCTTTCTTGGCTTTCTCTGCGGCCTTCTTCTTGGCAGCAGCAGCTTTGTTCTTCTCGGCTGCAGCCTTCTTCTTGGCGGCTTCAGCGGCTTTCTTCTTGGCAGCAGCGGCTTTCTTCTTGTCAGCAGCAGCTTTCTTCTTCGCAGCAGCAGCGGCTTTCTTCTTATCCGCAGCGGCTTTCTTCTTGGCAGCGGCGTCCGCTTTCTTCTTCTCGGCGGCCGCTTTTTTCTTCTCAGCAGCGGTCAGCTTCTTGATGATCGCGCTTTCTTCTTTCGCTACAGCCTTGGCAATTTTGGTTGCCAGCTTGTTTTCGGCAGCGATGCCTGCCAGGGCGGCTTTGGCGTCACTGGCTGCAGCCTTGGCTGCGGTAGCTGCTTTCTTGGCGGTGGCGGCGGCGGCCTGAGCAGCTTTCAGCTGTTTCTGCTGAGCAGCGGTTTTTTTCTTGGCGCGTACGGCTTTAACCTTGTTCTGCGCAGTTGCCAGTTTTTTGGCAGCGGCGTCAGCGTCTTTGGCCAGTTTGTCTGCTACCTTTTTGGCGCCTGCTTCCTGAGTGCTGCGGGCGCTTTCCAGTTGAGCTTTAAGAGCGGCAAGTTCCGCTTCCAGCTTCGCAACCGGGCTCACCGCAGAGGGAGCCTTCTTTTTTTGCTTACTAGCGGCCATAAATTATCCCTGTGTCTGATCTTGATTTAAGAGTTATCTTGGATGAGTGGAATTCATCGCGCTAATTGCAGCTTATTTATATACTTGAATGCAAGTGTTTTAAGGGTGTTTTTGCTCCGCGATGAATAAATTTAAGGTTTTTTTTACGTTTTTAGCGATTATCTGGCTCTGTCTGTGTGGTGCCGGGAGTATCTATGCATTTTTCGCTAGCGGAAATTTTGCATGGGCAGGGGTGAGTATTAATGCTTTTGCGCTTCCGTTTTGGCTTCTCGTCAGACAAATACAGCCAACAGGAATTACTGCAGACTCGCGTGAGTCGCCGGCATTTGCCGGGGTATTGATCGGGCTGGGCCTGGTGTTACTGATAGATACAAAAAAAGGCATGGCCGTATATCTGGCGATTTATAACCTGTTTGTATTCCTGATTTATCTGAACCACCTGAGTGCGGTTCGTCACTCTTCGATGCCAGCAGTAAATTCGTCGTTTCCTGAATTGATGGTAGAGGGGAATCAATCCTGGCAGGCGGCGGATGTATGCGGAAACTTTGGCGGCGCCCTGTTGCTGTTCCTGCGGGGAAGTTTCTGTGCGGAGAGTCGTATTCAGGTACGGCAACTGATGTGCGCACAGGAAAAACTGGATGCGCGAGGAGTGAAGCTGGTTTTGGTCAGTATGGAAACCCGGGCTCAATGGTACGAGCGTTTACGGTGTGATCCCCAGGCTGATATTCCCGGCAAATGGCTATTCCTGCAGTTGGATAGAGATGCGGCAAAAAACGTCCCTTTTATTGCCTCGAGCGGGGCACCATTTGTGCGTTGGTGGTGGGGGAGGGACGCGGTACGTCCAAGTACCTGGCTACTGGATGCCGAGGGCTATATTGTCTGGCGTTATTTACCGGACAATTATCGGGTGCCCGGAAGTGGTGCGCAATTTCTGGAGCAGCTTTACCGCCTGGAGGAATAATCGCTGCCCTCAGGGTTGCCGGGCAAAAGGCATTCGCGCTCGCGAGCCTGCTCGGGAGCATTTGTTGAAGGCAGTCGGACGTATTTTTGGGGGGCTCCCGTCTGAGTGAGGCGGGAGCCGAGGAATGCGTGAATGGTTTCAGAGTGGACCGTAGGGAAGGTAGCGATTGTCAGAGTGCTGCCGGATCCATAAAAGCTGCTCGCGGCTCAGGGGCAATTTACGCTGGCGCAAAGACTTTGCCAGAGGGATCACCGGGGATTCCGCTCCGCCTTGCCAGTCCGGAAGTTGCATCTCGGCCATGGTGAAAAAGCGGATCAGAGCCCAGATACTGGCTGGGTCCATAGTTTTCGCTTCTTCCAGCCATTGTTGTGCTGGTAGTCCGGCTAGCCAGTTGGCACCCGTCAGCTCGGCGTCGAGCGTGGTAACGGACTCGCTTTCTTCGCCCATGGCGTTGATCAGCTTTTCGAGAATAGCCTTGTCGAGCTCTTGTCTTGACGACTTGTTGCTTTCGAGGTCCTCTGGTTCCCAGGCGCCCACACTCATAAATACCCCTAATCTCGGCGTTACATTAGTTTGTGAAATTGCGGCGTGATTATAGCGCCGAGAACTCTGGGCGTGGATAGCATGGGGGTAATTCTGCATAATTCGACATCTATAGATGAACGACCTGGGAATCTCGTGGAATATATCGATCAGCCGATAGCGGCAAAGAAACGGGTGGCACTGGTAGCGCACGACAATCGCAAGGCGAGCCTGATTGAGTGGTGCCAGAAGCACCGTGCAGTTCTGGAGCAACACCAACTGCTGGGCACAGGGACTACCGGTAGCAAAATCGAAGCGGCAACAGGCCTGGTGGTTGAAAAGCTGTTCAGTGGTCCGATGGGTGGGGATCAGCAGTTGGGTGCGAAAATCTGCCAGGGCGAGGTGGATATCCTGATCTTTTTCTGGGATCCCTTCGAGCCCATGCCCCACGACCCGGATGTGAAAGCACTGTTGCGTATCGCAGCGGTATGGAATATCCCGGTGGCCTGTAATGGCAGTAGTGCGGATATGATGATCCATTCGGCATTGATGGAGCGCAGTTTTTCCCGGCTGGTACCTGACTATCAGGGCTATCTGGACTCCAGGAAGACCGAAACGGCTGTATAAAAGTTGCTCTCCGAATGGATGGGCGTGCCATAACTTATTGATTTTAAAGAATTATGTTTTTGGTTGGCAGCTGGCGCTTGCATTGCTGGTCATTTCCCGGCACTCTTGCCCACCTGATTAGACCGGTATAACCGGCGTAATTCGAATTTATAAACAGTACGGTGTTATATGAGTAGACGACGCGGTAAGGCCGTAGAAGAAGAAAAGGCCGATATCGACCTGACCCCCATGCTGGACGTCGTGTTCATCATGTTGATCTTCTTCATCGTGACGGCATCCTTCGTAAAAGAAAAGGCGTTGGATGTAAACGTGCCAGATCCTGATCAAACCCAAGAAACTCCGCCGGATACCGACAAGCAGAACATCCTGCTGACCGTGAACTCCGCGGATGAAATCTGGATGGGTACCAGCCGTATTGACAGCCGTGCCGTACGCGCCCGTATCGCACAGCTGTACGCAGAAAACCCGCAGGCGATCGTTATTGTTCGTGCGCACAACAAGTCCAGTGCCGACACCTACGTATCCATTGCCGATGCAGCCAAGGCAGTCAACCCGAACATCCAGGTTTCCCTGGTACCGTTCGACGACTCCAAGCGCTAATTTAACCCTCTTCGGAGGGACTCCTCTCACAGGAGCGAAAAAAGCCAGCATTGCTGGCTTTTTTTGTGTCTGCTCTTTGAGTAGCGGATCCGTGCCGGGACTGGATAAGACTGGCCTCAATCCTTCGAGGCTTGCAAACCCTGGACTCTGGGGGCTTAAAACTCTGAGCGAATGGCCCACAGATCTGGAAATACTGGCTGGAAGAGGGTGCTCTGCAGGTAGCCGACGCCGCTGGAACCACCCGTCCCCATCTTGCTACCAATAGTACGCTCTACCATCTTCACATGGCGGTAGCGCCACTGCTGCAGAGATGTGTCGATATCCACAAGGGCTTCACAAATTTGGCTGACCAGTGGGTCGTTGCGGTATACATCGATCAGTACATGCTGGACTGCGGTAGAAGGGGCTGCCTTCTGGCTGAAGTCACGCTCCAGTTCCGAGGTGGGGATCTCGTGACCCTCGATAGACAGGAATTTCAGAAATGCATCCCACAAGGTCGGCGCTTCCAGCCGCTTTTGCAGGCGCTGGTGGTGGTCTGAGCCCGGTTCGTAATTCCCCAGTTTTGATGGGTCTTTAGCTCCGTACAGGAATTCCAGCTCGCGGAACTGAAATGACTGGAAGCCGCTGGCGGTGGACAGGCGGTCGCGGAATGACATGAATTCCAGTGGCGTAAGCGTTTCGAGAATGTCCACCTGCTGGATAAGGGTCCGGTAAATTGCATCGACACGCTTGAGTGTATGCAATGCACGATTGCGCTCACCGTTGTTAAACAGGCGCACAAGGAAGTCCAGTTCGTGCAGCAACTGTTTGAACCAGAGTTCATAGCTTTGGTGGATAACGATAAACAGCAGTTCATCGTGCTCTGGTCCATCAGAAAGTGGTTGCTGGCACTGAAGAAGCTCGTCCACTTTCAGGTAGGAACTATAGGTTACGGTCATAGTTAGGATTCTCTACTCTTGATCCACCGCTAGTGGAAAAATATTGCGATTCTTTGGCTTATTTGCAAATTCTTTTGCAGGAAACCCGGAAAGTTGGCGGTATTATAATGTGTTGGCAGCGGATGTTAAAAAGCCCCTGCGGCGGCGATGCTCGTTGGCAAGCTGCTGTGGTATACAGCTGATAGGTATAGCATTCTGGTTGAATTGAACCTCGTGTTGCGCCGAGCAATGGCTACTATTGGGTACCTTAAAGAAGGCTTGGAAACAGGCTGGGTAAAGGGCGTGTGCCGGCCTGGCTGGCAACCCTCAGGCGAGGTCCGAGGCCGAGAAGAGCTCCGGAGGTGAGCCCTGCCCCGTGAGCATTCACACTTGAAAGCAAAGATACTAACAGGCAAAAACAGGCGAAAATCATGCAGAGTACATGTGCAGAAATTCAGGTCAGTCAATATGAACGGATCCTGGAAATTTCCATTCACCGCCCAGAGCGCAAAAATGCGCTGACCATGGACATGTATTCTGCGATGGCGGAACTGTTGCGGGAAGCGTCGGAAAACCCTGAAGTACGAGTGGTCATTGTGACCGGTACCAAGGGTGTTTTCACGAGCGGCAATGATCTCGCGGATTTTCTCGGGGGCTCGGCATCTGGCGAAGAGTCGCCCGTATTCCAGTTTATGCGGGCGTTATACGACTTCCCCAAGCCGGTCATTGCAGCGGTCAGCGGTTATGCGGTAGGGATCGGTACCACAATGCTGCTGCACTGTGACCTCTCAATTGCCGATGACGACGCCGTGTTCCAGATGCCGTTCGTCAATCTTGGCCTGTGCCCGGAGTATGCGTCTAGCTACCTGTTACCGCGCATAATGGGGCATGCCAAGGCCTCTGAGCTTTTACTGTTGGGTAAGAAATTCGATGCGCAGACAGCCGCAAATGTAAATATTTGTAACGAAGTGGTCTATGCGGGTGAGGCGTTGGAGCGTGCCCGTGAGTATGCACGCGAGGTCGCCACCAAGGCGCCGGAAGCAGTACGGCTGACCAAAAAATTGCTGCGTCAGGGCACCTATGCCAGCGGGCTGGAATTTATCAGCGAGGAAGCCGGGCATTTCCAAAACCGCCTGCAATCGGGGGAGTTCCGTGAGGCGGCTACGGCTTTTATGGAAAAACGCCCCGCCGACTTTTCCAAATTTAGTTGAACCGCAGATTGGAAATCCCCTTTGCGAAAAAAGGCTGCCGTCAGGCGGCCTTTTTTATTTTCGAGAGAAAAAGTGTGCACAGCTCTGACATTTTTGGTCTGAATGGCGTTTAAGGGAGTCAATTGTTCAGTCTGTCGAGTAGATCGAGTCACAATTGGGACATGCTTCTCAATTCGGTTGCCGGTAAACTCGGACAATTACCGACATGGATGTCTTGCTGCCGGTAGTAGAAAAGAATCGTGAAGTGTGCAGTTTTGGGGCATAAATTCAGGCGGCGGCCCGCTGCATCTCGACAACAAAAACTAAATTCAACGATGACCATCTGCTTTCGCCTTTTTAAACGCATTACCGGTATCGCAATTTTTCTGGCGAGTATCCTTCTGGCCTGCGGCGCCGTCGCTGAATCACGCGCTGTTGAGGAACCGATCATGGTCGGGCTGGCCGAGTCGGGCGATCTCAGAACCGGTCAGAGCGAAATCTGGCACGATCCCACTGGCGATGCGGATCTGGACGCAGCGTATACCGCATACCTCTCGGGGGCTTTCTTCGAACTCGAGTCCGCCGGATCCACGGGGCTGCAAAAGGGCTCCTTCTGGTCCCATTTTGTGTTGTCCAACCCGGCGGCGATGCCCGTCACGCTGAATATCGAGTATGTCGATCACCAGTTGATCGGGCTGACTGCGTACGCGAAAGCCGAAGCCGGGAGCCTGGCGGACTTCACTGAACTCACGCGAATGGCAATGGGCGAGCCGATTGACCTGCGGCCGATTCACCATAACCGTTTCGTGTTTCCTGTGACTCTGAAAGCCGGGGAATCCCGTGAGCTGATGGTACGCTTCGATTCCCACGAGGCGGGCTATGTTTTCCCGAGTATGCGTATCTGGAGCCCGCAAAACCTCGGCAAGTACCACACCATCGAAACTGCGCTGTTGGCCTTTTTATTTGGTGGTATTTTCCTGATTGCGATCGTTTCGCTGACCGTTGGAATTACGGTGCGAGAGGGGAGTTTTTTCGCCTATTCAGTGTACGGTATAACCAAGATCGTCGCCTGGGGCACGATTCTTGGCTTTACCCATCAATATGTGCTGCGCGACAACTTCCACTGGTCCTATATGTCCATGACCGGTGCGGTGAGTATTCTTTCCGGCGTAATATTTGACCGTCTGTTCCTGCAAACCCGCAGATATACCCCTCGTTGGGATTACGTACTGGTGTTGATGATCGTCAATGCATGCATGCTGTTGGTGAGCGCGATCTTTCAGTTCAAGACCATGGCGCTACTCACGATTACGCTGGCCCTGCTGTTGTACCCGCTTTCCGCGGTGATCGCTATGGTGCGCTGGCGGCAGGGATCGAGCGAAGCGGCGGTATTTGCGATTGGGTGGACACTGCTTCTGTTTGGGCTTTTTTATCAGGCATTGCGAGACCTCGGGTACGTGGAGCACAACCTGGTAAATTACTATCTGCCGCCGCTCAGTACCTTTGTTGAAATGATCACCATCATGGTGGCAATGGGGATGAGATTACGCCGTCTGCGCCTGCAGAGCATGGAGTCTGAGCGGCAGTATCGCCGTCACCTTGAGCAGTCCAAACTGGAGTTGGAGGCACTGGTGCAGGAGCGCACGGAAGAGTTGGAGAATGCGAAGAAGTACGCAGAACTCGAGGCGCGCACAGACCCCCTGACCGGTATCCGCAACCGCCGTAGTTTCCTCTCCGATGCCGATATCTGTATCAAGCAGGCACAACGTAAATCGCTGCCGGTGAGCCTGCTTATGTTCGATATCGACCACTTTAAATCGATCAATGACAACCACGGCCACGGCATTGGCGACGAAGCCCTGCGCCTGTTCAGCCAGACAATCCAGACAAAAATCCGTGAGACGGATATTTTTGGCCGGCTCGGCGGAGAGGAATTTGCCCTGTTGATCGTGGAGACTCCGGGGGATGCGCTGCACACCGCGGAGCGCTTGCGGGCCTGTATCGCCGGGATTCGACTGGAATGCGGTGAGGCCCTGGTGCAATTCACATCCAGTATTGGCATTGCCCACTACTGCGGCGATGCGGCAGTGGAGAATTTGCTGAAGCAGGCGGACCGTGCCCTGTATCGCGCGAAGGAAGGTGGTCGCAATGTGGTTCGCGAGTACTCGCCACACCCGGTACCCAAGCCCGCGCTGGCGGGGGCTCCTGAGCCCGCCTAGTTATTGTCAGTCTTTTGGGTAGTTGTCTTCTGGGGCTTGGTTTGTGGGTGTGACTTTGGTCGAACGCGAGGTATTTTCTCGCTGTTGCAGGTAGGCGCGAACCTTGTCCGGGTGATCGGTAAACAGGCCGTCTACCGACACCTGATTAATGTAAAGGGCCAGCAGCCCGTCGAAGCTGGTGACGTTTGCCGGCAGTTGGCCCGCATCGGCCCGGAACGTATAGGGATGTACCTTCAGGCCCAGAGCGTGCGCTTTGCGGGTAAGCTCGTTCACTGCAGGTGCGCCGTCCGAAGAGTCCAGTAGCATCGGATACCAGGGGCCTATGCCGCTGGCGTATTGCGCGATGCGCTCCAGCCCCTTTTCGGTACGCATCCAGTCGTAATCGTAATTTACCCACTTTCCATCCCGCTTGATCCGCTTTTCGCCCCACTGACTCTCTGCAATCAGCTGCACCAGAGGGAGGTCCATGTCGAGCTCCGGCATCAGTGTGGCGTGAATGTGCTGCAGTTCCTCGGCGTCAAAACATTGCAGGAAAACTTTCTGCTGTGAATTGATATAGCCATATTGTTTCAGCACCTCGAGCACTTTGCGCGAAATATCCAGGCCCTCGCGACGGTGGAAAGCCGGTTTTTTTATTTCCGGATAGATACCCGTGTTGTAGCCCAGTGATTTGTTGAGCCCCTGAATCAATTCGAGCTCTTCCTCGAAGGTGGATAACTGGAAACTGGACTTCCACAGGGGAAAACGCTCGGGATACTTGGGCACTTGCAGCCCGAGGTGGGAGGCAAAGGTCTCGCTCACCCGCAATTGCTTGAGCTCCTCCAAAGTGAAATCGATGGCATAGAAGTGGCCATCGTCTCGCACCCGCTCCGGAAAACGGCTGGCCACATCCGTTACGCCATCGAGGTAAATATCATGTGTGACGATCAGGTGGCCATCTTTACTGAGTACCAGGTCCTGTTCGATAAAATCGGCACGCATGCCATAGGCAAGGGCTTTTGCCTCTAGTGTATGCTCAGGAAGGTAGCCTGAAGCCCCGCGGTGGGCGATGACTATTGGGCTTGTGTGGCTTTTACCTACCGCAGGGGAAGAGAGTGGTATGGCCAGTACCAGTGCAAAGAGTGCGCACCAGCAATGGCTTGGCGAAAGTGTTTTGTGAAGTCTTCGAAACATTGGGTACCTGCCAGTTGGTGCAAAAAGGATCCTCAACTGGCAACGTTACCCGGTAAATTTGACAATAAAAACCACGCCCGTCCAGAGAAGGCGCGGCCCGGATAACCGGGCCGGGAGATTAGGTCGGGAAGATTAGGTCGGGCAGATGGGACAGAGGGCGTCGAAGTTACTGGACGATCTTGATCCATTCGCCGGGTTTGGGTTCTCCACGGGGGTAGTAGCCGTTCAGCAGGCGCAGCTGTTCTTCCGCGTAGTCGCCGATTTCCATGTGTCGGGCCAGGGAGGAGAAGGTTGTTTTTTCATTGGCCTTTACATAGCGCAGCCGCCGGATATCCGGTTTGATGACATCGGCTTTACGCAGTGGGCGGAAGCTGCGAATACTGGTAAGGAACAGGTTGTCATACTCGCTTTTGGCATCTTTTTTTCCGTCTGGTGCTTCCAGTACTTTACCCTCCAGAATGTACTGGCGGCTGCCATAAAACAGGATCGCAACCCGATCGGGCTGACCGGCCGCGCCAATGGGCAGTTTGCCGGTATGACCTTCCAGGCGGTACTGGCTAAGTGCCTCGTCTTCCTCGAGGTTACGTACATCGTAGACGCCGCGCAGGGCCATATCAGCGGGCTGGTTGCCATCCCGCTGGTCAACTTTGATGGTGAGGGTTGCAGAATGGTCGGGCGCGGTGCCGACAATCGCCGAGCGCTGGTTTTCGACTTTCCAGCCATCCGGGAAAAGCAGGGAGAATCCCAGGCTCTTGTGATTAAAACGGTTTTTTTCACTTTCCTGCGCATTGGTGCCGTAGACAATACCCTCGGTTTTTTCCCGGTAGTACTCGGCTTTGACGACCTTCTTGTCTTCAGGCAGCTCTCCGGCGGCGTCGACGACTTCGCGCAAGCGGACGTCATTGCGCGGGTGAGAGGAGAACACTCCGTGATAGGTCTGCTGTTTTTTGCCCTCGACACGGGCGCGGCGGCGGGCAAAGGTTTCCTGGTCTTTCAGCAGCGCAATGACATTGATCATGGCTTGAGGGTCATAGCCCGCGTTGTACATGTACTGGGCGCCGAAGCGATCCGCTTCCAGTTCCATATCGCGGCCATAGCCTTTTACGGCGGCGGTACTCCAGAGGTTGGCAACATCGCCAACGACACCACTTCCGGTAACCAGTACTGACAACACCGAAGCGACGCCAGCACCGGTTGCTGCGGTTTTCTGACGCACCGCATGGCGAGCGGTGATATGCCCGACCTCATGGGCGAGTACCGCGGCCATTTCCGCTTCAGATTGCAGGTAGGTAAGCAGTCCCCGATTGATGTACACGTAGCCGCCGGGCAGCGCAAACGCATTGATATCCTGGCTGTCGATAATCGTGAAGTGATAGGTCAGGTCGGGACGGTCGCTGGACTTTGCGACTTTCTGCCCAACATGTTCGACATAGGCAGTGAGAATTGGATCGTTATAGATCGGCGTACTGGCGACGAGTTTTTCATGCATTTCCCGGCCAATTTTGATTTCCTTTTCCTCTGACATCAGCACCAGGTCTGGCCGGTTGGTGGCCGGGTTGAATGCGCACCCGGCGGTTGTGGCCAGCAGGATGCCAAGCAGAATCTTGTTCAGCGTGTGCATGGTGTGTCTCCTGTCATCGTTCGGAGGTGGCGAACTCCGAGGGAATTATTGTTTTACAGCAGGGGGTTAGCGGCTGGCGGACTGTGGCGGGAGTAAAAACTCCTGCAGCTGCGCGGCCATTCCTTTACAAGCGTTGTTCTGCACCCGGGCAATTAGCGGGATAGGAACAACGATGGCGGGCATATAGGACGTGCCCTGTGCATCGGCACTGATTTTTCCGGAAAGCTCCTGGTCACGGAAATCCCATACCGAAGCTTCGTAGTCCGACTCTTTATCCCAGGTGCCGAAGCCAAAGCAGCCGGCACCCGCGGTGCCGATGGAGCAGCCGATGGAACCGGCACTGTCAGTAGTCTCGGTGGAGCCGTCAATCCAGACGATGTACTTCACACCGTATTTTTCCATACGATCGCGGACTTCCGGGTTGTCCATCAGCTTGTCGAGCGACTTGATATGCATCGGTGCGGTACGGGGTTCGAACCAGGGATAGAGTGCGTTGACGAACTGCTGTTCCGGAATGATGTTGATACCCGCTTTGGGGTTGTGCAGGGTTTTACCGACGCAGTCGATGAGATCCGGTTCGGTCTCATATTCGCTGGAATGGCGTCGTCCCAGGATGACCACGGAATCACCGAGAGCAAGTTCACCGCTACTGCGACGGTATTCATCGATAACAACCGTGGTGCAGCCACTGGCAAGCATCGCCAGAGCCATAACTATCAGACGTTTCACCGGTACAACCTCCATGTCTGTATTTGATCGCAGTCGCCAGGGCGGCCTGCTATTCACTGGTTTCCATTTCCTTCATCGTCAGCGCGCGCTGCTTGTTGGCGATGAGTGCCTGCAGTTCGGGGACTCGCTCAAAGCCGGTATACAAAGTGGCGCCGGCATCGCGCAGTGCCACATTGATGGCCTGGGCAAGAGCGGCCTCCTGGGATTTCAGGAATGCGGTTGGGGTTTTGCCGTAGGCGGTAATCACCCAGTTGGCTACGGCCTCGCCCTGCGGGTCATAGGCATGCATGTCGTACTTGATCCAGACCTCAAAAATGTTCACCCGGGTTTCACGCGGCATCGTGAACTGCAATTCGCGCACTTCCGGCACAATGACCAGATCGACGCCACCGGGGAGGTCTGTGGGATACTGATTCAGGTTGATGGTTTCTTTGAACATGGAGCCGAGGACGGTTTCAAACAGGTTTTTCTGGGCGCGCCCGGTATTGATGTTCCACTCGTCGCGATCGTCGCGGTTCTCCTGGTAGGTAAACTTCTGGAAGTCTTCACTCAGGTAAACGCCCACGGTGAGAGGGTGGGCGTCGCCGATCGGTTGGGGAAACTCGCCGTCGACGCGAACGGTATGCGAGCAGCCCGCAACGAGTACGGCCAGCACTATCAGGAAATATTTCCCGGGTGCCGTCATTCCATCTAGCAAGCACTTCATCCTTGGCTCCTGCCCACTGTCTGGGCTATCTGAAATCGTTCAATCCGACAAAAGTACCGCCATTGCGGTAGGTGAGTTCACGCATCAGTGCGGCAAACCGCAGACCCGTAGTCTGCAGGTGTAGCGGGCGCGAAAACTGGATGGGGAAACCGACCGCATGAATACGCACCATGCGCTGGTTTTCGCCTCGTTGGGCATTGACCCGGTCAACCGCCATCATCACGTTGCGAATCGACTTGCCGGTAAATTCATCCCCGAGAACATAAATACTGATTTTTTTATTGGGATCGTAAAACGTCCGTACGGCTTTCTGGATACCTTCCACCGGGCTGGAATTACTGAAAGGGTTCCATGAACGCAGTCGGTCGAGCACCGCCTTGCGACGGCCAGGGGTGTCGGGGATCCACTTGTTGCGATAATTGGAGAACATATAGTCCCCCATATCGTTCATTACCTGGATGCCTTTGACATTCGGGTAAAGGTTCAGGGTGTTGACCATTTCCTGGATCATGCGGTCCCAGCCGTAATTGAACATACTCCCGGAGGTGTCGATGATGAACAGAATGTATTCGCTGTCGACCGGGATGCCGCCAATTACATTGTTTTTACGCTGGTAGTTTTCCCCGAGCAGCCGGCGCATTTCATCGGTCATGGTTTGCAGGGCGATGGTGAGTTCGCCCTTCAACTTACCTTCTTCACTTTCGCCTTCAGTCTTGCGCGCATACATGGCCGTCAGTGTTTCGAGTTCGCCCTTGAGTTTGGCGATGCGCTTGGTTTCGATATCCAGCTGTTCTTTTTTGGCATTCAGGTCGCGGTTGAGAATGGTAGTTTCGCCGCGGATTTCCGCCAGTTGTTCCTGCAGTAACTCCACCTGGCCGTCGAGGTCAATCTCGGCTTCTTCCAGTACTACGGGTTCAACTGTTTTGGCAATCATTAACAGCAGAACAATGGCGCCGAAGCCACAACAGATGACATCGAGAAACGAAATGCTGAACTCTTCATGTTGGCGTTTGTTACGTTTACGCATTATGGCCAGTCCTTTGATGGTGCGAGGAACGAGCCCTGGGTTTCCATTGCCAGTTTCCAGAATTCGCTGGCAGCAAAGGGATCACCTTCCATCGGCGCCAGAACCACGTTTACCGGAATACTCTTGGGCAATGCATCCACCGCATCGCGGAAGAGCTTCAGACGCTCTTTGCCGGAAATGGTATTGCCCCTGGGTCTTTTCATGCCCTGTGTAGGCAGGCCGTCAGTGATCAGAATGATGTTGTCCGGCAGAGGGGACATGTTGTTGACCGCCTGAAATATACGCTCAAGACTCGTACCGTCGTTGGGTACGATGTCATCGATTTCCTTCATCGCTTTGTCGAGCTGATCCCGGTCATCCACGTTCAACCAGCGGTCTTCGGTGCCGACGATCGCCGCGCGAAACCCCGTATTAAAAGTGTAGATCTGGTACTGACTGTCTTGTGGAAACTGTGAAACCAGCCAGGAAACCGTTTGCTTGGCCCGGCGCCATTTTTCCGTATTGCGTTTGACCGAGTCGGACATGTTGCGTGTGCGGATGACCTTGATCAGCTCGTCACCCAGCATGCTGGCGGAGGAATCCAGCAGAACCAGGATTCGGTCGCCGCCGAGGCGCAGGCCGGTCAGGTACTGGCGGTCGCCTTCGCCGACAAATTTGCGCACGTTGTTGCCGAGTTTTTTGTTTTCGGCTTCCAGCTGTTTCTTTGCCTGCTCCAGCTTCTTGAGCTTTTCCTGCAGGCGTGCGATATCCATTTCATCAGAATTACTGTCGACTTCCGCGATATTGCCTTTTACCTCCTGAATCTGCTCCAGTATTCGACGCGCCAGCCCCTGGGTTTTGGCCAGCTCATCACTGGTGGTGTCCAGGGTGTTGCGCGCCAGCACCAGATGCTCGCGACCAAACTGGACTTCTTCCTGCAGCAGGTTCACTTCCGCAGACAGGTCCTGGTGTTCGGCCTCGATATCGTGATCGGAGCCGTGCTTGATGATCAAAAAGATCAGGGCTACCGCCCCGAAGCCACAGGACATAATGTCCAGAAATGACAGGCTGAAGGTGGTAAAACGCCGATTCTTACGCGCCATAGTGCTCTACGCTGATTGCAGTGATGACTTCTTCAATATTGGCTGCGCCGATTCTGTCGCCGGCAGTGAGGTTTACCGGCGCAGATATCTGTTCGCCGTTCAACATCAGTTCGGCCCCGGCATCTACCCGCAGGGCGAGGCGCCCGGCATGATTGGTTACCGTGGCCGCCGGGTGCCTGGGTGGCGTGGGCGTCAGGTCCAGGCGGCCTTCCTGCCAGCTCACGAACAGCGGCTGCTGGGCGGCCAGGGCACGGTTTCCGAATAGTAGGTGGGTCGCAGCGGCCTCGGCCGCCGCGTTAACCTGAATGGCCACTTCCGTGGCAGGGGCGGCGGTGAGCGCCGTTATCAGGCGGAGATTGCCGCGGTCATTGTGCATTTCCTGCCAGCGCTGCTCGGCCGCCTGGGCCACGGCATTGTGCGGCAGTAAATGAATGCGCTCAGCGAGTTGCGCGCCGCCCGGGATATCGGCCCAGCGGTGGGATACAAAGGAAACACTGGTTGAGTCGCCCAGGTTGTCGATCATGGCCCGTACGCGGGAGAGGATTGGGGTGCTGGCATCCTGTAGCTGGCGCAGGCTCACTTTTGCCGTGCGGTCATCCAGTTCCGCCATGACTTCACCCTGGCGCATCGCCCTGGCGATCCACTGCGGCATCAGGTCGTAGAGCTGTTGTTCGGCATCTGCCGAATGCAGCGGGTCAAAGCGGCACTGCATGATGAAGGCATCGGTAAATACTCTGGCCCACGCATCCTGAAAGTGCTGCAACCCCGCGTCGGTGACGGTCTCGGCGATATCCAGCGTGGCGTGTTCATGGACAGCAATACGGCTGACCAGCGTCTGGTGGCGCTGCAATTCCACGTGCAGGTGTGTGCCCCTTGGCGCACAGCTGCTGATACAGGCTGTAGCGGCATCCACCAGCGCTACCACGTTGAATGGGCTTTCTTTAACGACGCCCAGCAGCAGTGCCAGTTGCTCGCGGGTAAAGTTACCGGGTACGGCGAGTGCGAACTCGTCGGCGAGATCGCACAAACCGGCGATCTCCCGCAGGTGGAAAAAAGCGAGGTCAGCATGATGCCGGCAGCCGGGATTTTCCGACTTGACCGATTCGAGACTGAGTCTGCGCCAGAACTGGTGATTGACCTGGGTAGGATGGCTGCGTGCACGCATCAGCGCGTGGGTGCCGGTGACTATTTCCCGGTTGTTGACGATGGCGACGCCGGGGCTTTCCAAAACTTCATCTGTGCCGGTGAATACACGCAGACCACAATCGTTGATTTCCAGTACGCCTTTGCTCATGGGAGCTCCTGTTCAAAGTCCGGGGTTCGTTCCGTCGAACACCCGCGGTGTTACTCAATTCATACTCAGCTTACTTTCAGGAACCGCAGCAGCTTGTTGTCGCAGTAGTTTTGCGTATCGAGTACCAGCCGCTCCTGCATTAGCTGCAGCTGATGGGTGAAAAACATAATGACGATACTGATGACCAGAGCTACGAACGTGGAGTTGAAGGCAACACCCAGGCTCACGGTAACGCCGGCAATATCCCCCTCAACGGCGCGGTGGGCCTGCGCCAGCGCTTCGCCGATACCGCGCACGGTGCCGATAAACCCGATGGATGGGATGGCCCAGGTGATATAGCGCACCATGGCCAACTCGCTATCCAGGCGGTCGCCTTCAGTTTCGCAGACCTCTTTCACCGAGTTGGAAACTGCTGCCACATTGCGCGTGGAGCCGAAGCGCTGCAGGGCGGTCAACAGGGCGCGCGGCAGGAGAAAGTTGCGCTCTTCTTCCGGCAAGGCCTGTATCGGTCGCGACAGGTCTCGCGCATCCTCCGGGAGAATGGGGGTGCCTTCGCTCACATTGAGCAGGGCCTGGTCGAGCAGTTTGCGCTCGCGAATACTGCGGCGAGCTTTCAGCCCCATGATCGCCATGGCCCACAACATCAGTACGAAGCAGGCCTCCTGCTCGTAGTCGCGCATCACGATATACAGCGAGCGCTGCTGTATGTAGGTTTCGCCTGCGGCTTCGCGGGCCATCTGCTCCTCGATCATGGCATCCGCATTTGGCCGGATGATCGCCACATAAATGGCGTGTACCAGAATGATGGCGCCGAGTAGCGCGAACAACTGGAAAACGAAGTCTGAAGATTTGAATTTCATGGGCATTCCCGCCTGTTGTCTTGCCGCTGTTTACGGCCACTGCCTGTGTCTGTTTCTCGTGGTCAAAACGATCTATTCGATCTGCCGGGATGATATGGCTCTGGGCTAGATATCCACGGGGTAGGAAACTGATAGGTCTTCCGAAATTTCCTCACTGGCTTCATAGCTGTCTGCATTTTCTGCACTTTGCGCCTTGATTTTGGGTGTGGATTTCTTTTGTTTCTGTTGCTGGGTGGTACCCACGGCTACAGGTTGTGCACTGACGGCCTCTTTTTCTACTGCAGCATCATCGCTGGTTTCCGCAGCGTTCTGGGCTGCGAGCGCGCCGCAGAAAACCAGTGATAGCAGCGCGCATGAGTACGTAAACTTCCCGGGGCTGATCGTGGCGAAAATTTTCATAGCCTGTGTCCCTGTTCGTTATTCAGTTCACCCAGCGGGCAACCCGGAAGCCCACATCATTGCGAGCTTCTGCGCCGTAGTCCCGGTAGGAGAGTCGCAGCTCGGTCAAACCGGCGTGACGCCAACTGGAGCCGCGAATCGCGTGGTAATCACCTTCCGGTGGTCCCACGGGGTTTTCTTCACGCTTCATGGAGAGCCCGGTGCCGATGGTGTAAAGATCGTGTACCCATTCGGAAACATTTCCGCCGAGATCAAACAGCCCCATGCTGTTGGGCGGGAAACTGGCCACAGGAGCCGTCGCTGCATAGCGGTCGCTGTAGGTTCTCAAAACGGCGGGTACGATGCTGGCGGCGCTGTTGTCGGCATAGTTGCCGGAGTTTTTACCCACGGGGAGTTTGTTGCCCCACGGAAATTTACGCATGTTGCCGCCATCGTATCGGGCCACCCAGGCCCACTCGGCTTCGGTTGGCATGCGGTAGCCATTGGCACTGGCGTCAAATCCGATCACCCGCCCGCGTTCCGTGCGGTAGACCTCCTTGAAACCATCGCGGGCGCTCAGCCAGTTGCAGAACAGGGCCGCGTCGTTCCAGCTGACGTTCACCACTGGCAGTTGGTCATTGTCCAGACTTACACCGTTCGCGTGGCTGGAACTGTGCATGCGCTGGTAACGCCGGAACTCGCGGTTGGTGACTTCGGTTGTGCCGATGTAGAAGGGGCGGGTAAGGGAAATCTGACGCAGAACTTCATTTGCACGCCGGCCCTGTTCACGGCGCGAGGATCCCATGGTGAACTGTGCGTTCGGGCGCATCAGCAACATTTTACCGCCTGCGCCGTGTTTGATTTCTGCCGGTACGCCGCTCCAGCGCGCTTGCTCGCCGGTGAGCAGCACTGCGCGCACCGTCTGCTTCAGCTTGGCGCTGGGAACGATTGTGGTCTGGTAATCCTCGTAGCCGGGCTTACGCACGACAATGTTGTGGCTGCGGGTGGGGAGGGTAAAGGTCTGTCCGGCGACGCCGGCGAGTTTGCCATCGATAAAGACCTGGGCATCTTTTGGGTTGCTGGTGATGGAAACTTTGCCGAACACCGCGATAAGGTTCACGGTCATTTCCCGCTGCTCACCGGCGCGCACGTCGATACTGCGCTCCACTGTGCCGAAGCCATCCTTGAAAAAGCGGAGCTGGTGGCGGCTGTTTGAGGCAAGGTCCAGTTCAATTGGGGTGCGGCCGCGAAACTCGCCATCAACGGTAACGCTGGCCCCTTCCGGGATCGTCACCAGATTGAGCAGTCCATCGGCCGCACCGAGCTCGATCGTATCGAGTGTCTGGTCCACCCCAGCGGTAACTGGCACCTGAATTTCTGCCGTTTTGTAATCGGGCAGTGAGATGTTCACAAGCCGGTCGCCCTGGATCAATTCCGTGGTCAAGGGCGTCGTACCCAAAACTTCGCCTTCGACACTCACGGTGGCGCCAGCGGGGTTGCTGGTGATGTGTACATTGGCCCACGCTGGACGCAGGTTGGCCTCCAGGGTCTGGGTATTGTCGAGCCCTTCGATTTCGATTTCCTTGCTGAATGGCAGGTAGCGATCCGTAAGCACGGTGATACGGGCACGGCCAGCTGGAATGGATTTCGCCAACCCCTGGTTACTTTCAATCTCAGTACCGTTCACCAGAATGCGCACCGTTACAGCGGGATTGGTGACCACCTGTAGATGTCCGGGCAGGCGTTCCAGCGTGATCGCGTGGCGGCTGTTGCTATCGCTACTGACTTCCACTTCACCACTTTGGGGTAGGTATCCGGTGGCACTGACGGAATAGCTGTAATGTCCGGGAAGCACCAGGTGACCGTCGCCCAGCGGCAATGCGAGACCGCTGACAGAAACATCGGCATCGGCGGGCTGGGTTTCGAAAATCAGCGAGCGCGCCACCAGCAAATACACCAGCATCAGAGCGCCGAGTAACAGGCACGCTGCAATGCCGATAGATTTTGGTGACAGCAGCAATTTTTTACTGCCCGAAGAAACAGGCGCAGGAGTAAAGCCTATTGGCTGGATGATGGATTCATCTTCATTGAACGGTTCGCTCTCGCGAACGGCTACCGCTTCCTTCGCTGTCATTTATGATTTCCTGTTACTGCGCACTTATTGATATTTCGCGTTGCGGCTTGCGGTTCCCGGTTGGCGCTTACAGCGCCAGTGGTCGATTTTTATGACCAGTTTGAAAGACGGGGAGCCGCGCATTTCAGCTTAGCTGGCTCTCGCGAAAGCGACCCGAATCGGGGCGCTTTTGGCGGCAGATACCTTGAATGCCAAGCACCGGCTGGCCGCTTCCGTCCACTTCTTTCTCGGAGGGAAAGGTGGTTCCCCGGTCAGAGTTTCACAGCTGAAAATGGCCGGGGTGATCCACTGGAGCCACACACGAAATCGTGTGCATTTTGATCAGGAGAGGAAAGGGAGGTTCAAAGGTTCAACTGTTATTGGCACCGTTTATTTTTTCTGCGCACTGGATGGTGACAACCGGTGTCTCGCCGGCGGGATCGACGACAATTTCCTGGCGCACATCCCGGTATCCACTGCGAGTGCCTACCACGGTATAGCGTCCGGGCTTGAGGGCGATTTCCCGCTCAGAAAAGTTACCCAGCTTGCCGACGTGGTAAATCGTCACGTCTGTGCTGGTATCCGACTGCAGGCGTACGGTAATTGGAATCAATGACTGCGTAATTGCGGTCTCCAGCTGCTCTATCTGGTTGTTCAGGCGTGGCGTATCCGCGTTCAGGGCGCGGGCGTCTGCCAGTACTTTGCGCGCATAGTGATTGCGTTTGCTTTGCCCCAAACTGAGGGGGTCCTGCAGAAGTTCTTGTAGCTGGTCATCGAGTTTGGCTCGCGCTTCCGACCTTGCTTTACCGGTGAGGGCCTGAACCAGGCTGCTGTCTTTGGCTATCAGCTTGCGATAATTTTCCGCCGCTTTGTGCCATTGCTCCTGTTTCTCTTGTCGCGTGGCACTGGCAAACAGTTGATCGATACGCGCTTGCGCAATGCCGTTTTCCGCCTGTGCGATGCCAATGCCAGGGTCTGCCGCATCGGGTTTCAAGGTGCGCGCAGTGGAGAAGAATTGTTTCGCCTGTTCGAACTTTCCTTCGCCAATGGCCGCATAACCGGCGGACATCGCTTCACTGTAATCCCGCTCGAGAATGGCCGCTTCAACTTTGGGAAGGAGCTCTTTGGCGGGAAGCGTTTCAGCGTCTTTGTTCAGTGCCTGATCCAGAGCCGATTTTGCCGTGTCCAGATCGTTGGCGGAGAAGGCATCACGACCGTTGGTAAAGTGTTGCCAGACTTCCGGAAGTATTTCTGCGCGCCCCTTGCCGCTAAGGCCTCGGGGGTGTCCTTCAGAAATCGTCAATACAAGTTCAAACGCTTTGAGTGCTCCGGGCGCGTCTCCTGTATTCAGTGCTTCATTGCCTTCGGCGATATGTTGCTCGATGCGCTCAGGAATACTGTCGCGCAAGGTTTGCAAGCCGGCCAGTACCTGTCGGTACTGCTCCAGTGCCTGATGGAATTTCCGCTGGCGATATATACCATCGGCTTCTTCCGCGAGACTGCGTGCGGCGAAGTAGTCTTCTGCGGCCCAGGTTTCCACTTTGCGTTCAATGAGCTCTTCCTGAAGTTGCAGTATTTCCTGCAGAACTTTCTGCACTTCGCGCCGCTGCTGGGTGATTTCGGCTTCGGTGAATGGTGATTCGTTTACCGGGGATGCTTTCGCTGCTTTATCTGCGGTGCTTGTTGTCGACGGCGGGGCGGCGACCACGCGGGGCTTTTCCACGGTTTTGGGTAATATCCAGAAAACGCCCACCAGCCCCGCCAACATCACGGCGGCCACAACCCCCTGTATCAGCCGTTGGCGATCGGGCGCGAGTGTGCCGCCCGACGAGGATGCGCGACGCGTGTTCTCCCCGTCGGCGTTGGCATCTGTTGCAAACGAGAAGTCTGCAGGCTGTATGTAATTCTGTTCGTCTGAAGAGGAATCGCGGTGTTGCATAGTGAGTCCGCACTGCTTGCTGTTATTGTATGGCTGCCGTGGGCAAGCCCGGCAGCCTGAGTGATCGAAAGTTGCGGTCAGATATCTGCCGCCTGACCGGTTTCTGCCTGATAAATCTCTTTCAGGATCTCACGCCACTGCCGGTACTGGTTTTCCACTGAGCCGGAGAGCGTCACTGTCCGGTCTTCCAGTTCGACGATACGCGGTTCGACTTCCGCCTCCATCGAGTCTCCCAGCTCCTGCAGTGCCTCAATGTGCATCTTGGCTTCCGAGCGGCGGTCGAAGCCGCTTTTCACCAGGTAGCCGCCTCCGGCCACAGCTACATTGCCTGCCTGCCGTGCTGCGCCACCCCCGGCTCCAGCCGCGGCAATACCGCCGACAATGGCTGCTACACCCATGATGGTGTTGTTGCGCGCTTTACGTTTCAGTTCGCGCATTTGCTTGACCTCTTCGTAGCTCATGGCGCGCCATTCCTGATAGGGCGTTTCCATGGATTTTACGAAGGTGTCGTAGTAGCCCTGCAATGTGTCCACAAACAGGTAGTCGCGCTCGCGAATACGGCGTACACGCATCAGCATGGGGTCGTTCTCTGCGGGCAGGGCGGTTAATTGATAAAGACCGTCGTTGTCTTCGGTCAGGTAGCGGTCAAAAGCACCCGGGGAAAAACTGCGGGCAAATTTGATTTCAGAAATGGTACGCAGCTCAGCAATGTACTGGTCTGACAGCCCCTGGCGGTAGATCAGCATGTCGTTGGCTACGCGGTTGTATATACCCTGGAAGGCATCGCCCTCGGTTGGGTGCTTGCGGTCGTAGGCGTAGTGGGACGCCTGCTCCGTATACTGTTTGGTAAACCACTTTTGGCCGCGAGAATCCGTGACGGTCACTTCGACGGTCAGGGTTTCTCCGTCGGACTGCACTATGGTGCCGTTCACCGTGACATCAATATTGGTGCGCTCGCTTGGGATTACCCGCACGGCACCCCAGCCATTGCTGGATTGAATCGCATCGGCCAGCGTCACGGCAATGTAACGGGATTCCGCACGGCGCAGTTCCGGGAATACCAGATCATCTTCCTCGACGTCTTCCTGCTGGTCGAGTCCGGCGTTGAACTGGACAATGCCTACATCAAGCAGGCGGTTTTCCGAAATCGCGGCGTCTTCAACGGTAAGCGGCGTGTAGGCCGTAGTCCGCACTTCCGTCGTGGTGCATCCCACAAGTGTCAAAAGACTGAAAACCAGTGTGCAGCAGGCTGTGCGCAAGTGTTTTATTGGCGCCGCCTTGCGATTGAGATTCGAAAACATATAGAAACCCTCCGCTGTTACTTCTGCGATTTTTTATATTTACGGTATTCCTCCCAGAGCCGCTCTTGCAGCTCGGGATCCTTCTCGCGCATGGCGGCTTCGCGAATCTGCCGGGCCACAACGTCGTCGTCATCGCCACTGGGGACGTTTTCCGGCACGACTGCCGCGGTATTCGTGTGATCGTATTCGCCAACGCGCCCTTTCGTTGGCAGGCCGGGACCAGTGGCCTGGCCGCTGGAATTGTTCTGCTCGGGGCCGCCGCCACCTTCGCCACCACCGGCCGGTGGTGCAGCCGGTAGCTCCGCTTCTGCAGATTCAATCAGGTCTTCGAGGGATTCTCCGGGGGGCGCTTCGTCCTCTGCTGTTTCTTCCTCGGCAGAGGCGGGGCGATTACGCACATAGTCCCGTTCGCGCAGGATCATGCCGTCGTAGCTGGCCATGGTGGAGTCGAATTCACCTTCCAGCTCGGCGACGCGCTCTGCGGAACTCATCGGCGCTTCATCGGGCGCACCACTACTACCGCTCGGAGGTGCTCCCGCGCTACTGCTGGAGCTGGCGGATGCCGACGCGGGTGAACCGCTGGCAGGCGATCCACTATTGGCCTGGGAGGCACTGGACGATGGGGCGCTGCTTGCCGGTGCACTGCTGGATGCGCTACTTGGGGCGCTACTGGATGCCGAGGCGCTGGCACTGCTGGACGAGGAGCTGCTACTGGACGAGCTCGATGAGCTGGAACTCGAGCTCGAACTGGAAGAGCTGCTCGCACTCTGCTGCTCTTCCGAGAAATCGATGTCATCCGGCGGTTCGGAATTGCTGTTGTTGGACGAGGGATCCGGCGGTGTACGTGAATCCTCCGGTCGCTGGTCCGAATCGCTATACACCGGTGTCGACTGACTGTTGGTGTTTGCTGTGGGGTCGTCCGCGCTGCTTTGCGAGCGTGAGCGGCGGCTGGATTCCTCGCCGCTGTCAGACGCCGTACTTGCCTGTTTGCTGGAGCGGTCTGCAGATTCAATGCTCGGCATTGAGGAATTCGGCTGCGCCTTGCTGCTGGCCGTGGACATGCTCGGGCTGCGGCTGCTCGGGGAGCTTTGCGAGGGCATGCTGCTGGCAGTAGATGGGCTCGACTGCGAGCGGCTGGAGCTGCTTGAGCTGCTGGACGACTGTGACTGCGACTTCGATTGCGAACTCGATGAGCTGGACGATTGCTGCGGCTGCGCAGGTGGCTGCTGCTGGGTCTGCTGATTTTTACAGCCAGCGACCACGGCAGTAAGTACCAGAGCGGATACCACGGTGCGCCAGCGTAGTGCTTCTGGCAGGGCTTCTGAGGGTGCGACACTGCGCTGCGTGACGTTGCTGCGAGAGTGGTTGTACCGCTGGGCGATTTTCCATAATGTCATTAGCTTCTCCTGATGCGCTCACAGGCCGCGGCGAAATCGCGGCGGCCTGATTCAACGCGTGGTGTAAGTTCGACAGTTCGCTTCCCGGCTTGTTGTTCTGGCGACTTCGTTTGCGCGCCATTTTTTTGGGATTGAACCAACTTCTCTACATCAGTCGAACACGAATCTCTGCACAATGCCGGTCGTTTCCACCGGCTCGCCATTTTCAAAACGCGGGCGGAATTTGGCTCGCTTCAATACATCGCGTACTCGCGAACGAATACTGACTTTATCGCTGGGTTCGGCATTTAATATCTGCACGTTACGGGCCTTGCCGAAGGCGGTCACGTCATAGGAAACCGTGACATAGGAATTTGCCAGCGCCTGTCGATCTTCGTCGAGTAGCGGCAGCGTAGGCAGGGCGGCGGGGCGACCAAAAATTTCCTCTATTTCCTGATTGGTGGCGCCGTTGTCCCACAGTGCCTGATAGGCCTCGCCATAGGTTTTCCGGGCGGAATGCCACTTGTTGAACATCATGTACCAGTCGCCCAACTCCACTTTGGCCTTGGCTGACGCAGCCGGGGGGGAAGTCGGGTTTTTCTGGTACACATCCATGATGCGTGTAATGGCGGTTTTACCCGAACTGAAGCTGTTCATACGATAGTGATCCAGTTGCGCTCTGCGCTCTGGACTCACATCCGACCCACCAAAGCTGGTATTGATCACTACGGCTTCCTGAGGCTCGCCGGAGTAGGTCGCGAGATAATAGTTGGTGGCTTTGAGCCCTCTCAGTGCTTCGACCAGGCGCAAATCGTTCGCACCAAAATTCTGCGAAATAATATCGATGGCCAGGGCGTAAAGGTTTGTCGCATTGATTAAATGCTCGAAGAGCGTTGCCCCTTTTTCGTCCACATAGGCCTGTAGATGCCAGCTACTCAATTCATTGATGACCGGCAGCATACGGGGGTCGTTTTCGCCGTAGTTTTTGGCATGTAGCCAGAAAAGATATTCGTGATTGTCGTTGGCTTCTTCCCACTCGTTCAGCGCGATCTGGCTTTCGATCATACGCTCGATCATTGGCACCTGGTTCAGTGAATAGAGCCCCTCGTTCACCCGGTTTATCAGCATGGCGCGCCGGAACTGGGAAATCGCTTCTTCGTGGTTGCCGGAACGCTGCAGGATTGTGCCCAGGCCGATCAGTTGTTCATCGAGGCCGGCGCCGTACGCGCCGTATTCGGCTTCCATTTCTTCGATCCGTTGCCGGTAGTCATCGGCGGCGCGGGAAGGGACGAGTATTCGTTTCGGCTTTTCCAGTGGTTTAGAAGCCGCTTCTATATAGGCCGCTGGCGGCGCACCATTGTGAATTACAGGGTTATTGGCAGAGTCATTTGCTGAAAATTCCTGCGCCGATACAGAGCCACACAGCAGAGCTGAGGCTGTAAACATCAAGCCGATCGCTATCGCATTGCTGATTTCTGTCTGTGTCACGGTAGAACCACTTCCATTCCATGTTGTGTTGACCCGCCCCGACCCCAGTTAGGGGGTACGGACAAGCTCGAGTTCCGGCGACTGGAAAAAAGTCGCGCGGTTTTTCTCTCCCTGAAGTGTGGTTCGTTCACTTTCCTGCCGGGTTACCGGTGTGTCTGTTCGTATTCCGGACTTTGGTGACGCGGGAATTTTTTTAGCCGTGGTTTTGGCATTGGATTCCCTTGCATTTGGCAAGCACCGTCCGTGTATTTTTGAGTATAGCCAACGAAATTTTCCGCCTTGGGGTATTGGAGATGGCTGCGACGCCTGATGAAAAACGGTTTGTTTTTTTGTGAAGGAAAAGTGTGGCAGCTCGTGAACGGAGTGAGATGAAAAGGCGGAAGTTCCTGAGCAGTTGAGTGCCAGTAATTTTCCGTGCGGAGCGGGTGGCGCGTTTCTAGAGCAAGCGGCAGCGCAAGAAACGTGTGGGCGGACTAAGTTAGTCGTCGGGAGGGGCGTGCGAGGCCTGTAGATGGCCTGAGGCCGCTGAGCCGAGGAGCTCGTGTTTGTATGGGGATTCATTGTCCGTCTTGCGCAATATTTCTCCTAAATATGGCGCCAGGGATTACCAGACGTTGCGTAAATGTTCTTTATGTTGGTCGGAGGGTTTGGATTGGGCGCGGATAAGCGCCATAATTCGCAGGTTTCAGTATTCCTGTGCATTGTTATTGGGAGAGCTTTAGTGAGCATAAAAATACAACCGGAAGCCATCGCCAGCTTGCGCGGGTTTGAGCTGCCAGAAAGGCTGGGGTTCGGTACCGTAATGGCCCCGGTGATGTTTCACGCCCGGTTTCAGGACGGCCGCTGGAGTGACGGGGAGTTGATCCCCTACGGCCCGCTGGCCCTGGATCCCGCTGCCAAGGTGCTGCATTACGCGCAGACCTGCTTTGAGGGGATGAAGGCTTACCGTAAAGGCGCCGAGGTGCGTCTATTCCGCCCCGAGCGCAATGCCGCGCGTATGGCGCATTCCGCCAGGCGCCTGTGCATGCCGCCAGTGACAGAGTCACTGTTTCTCGATGGGGTACGCACCATCGCTGCCTACTGCGCCAATTTGATCCCGGCGAGTAGCGGCGAGTCACTCTATATCCGTCCATTTCTGATCGGCACCCAACCAGACCTGTCGGTGACGGCGAGCCGGGCCTACGAGTTCTATGTGATAGCGAGCCCCTCCGAGGCTTACCACGCAGGCAATATGCGCTTGTGGATCGAGCGTGAGGACTCCCGCGCGGCAGTCGGAGGCACCGGCGATGCCAAGGTGGGTGGTAACTATGCGGCCTCGCTGCTCAGTGTCTCGCACCTCAAGGAACGTGGCTACGACCAGTCACTGTGGCTGAATCCTGGCAACCGCCATACCGTTGATGAACTTTCCGGCATGAATTTCTTTGCAGTGATGGATGGTGCATTGCATACCCCGGCGCTGAATGGTTCCATCCTGGAGGGGATCACCCGGGATTCCATTCTCACACTGGCGAAGGAGTTGGGGCTGGAGGTGCACGAGCGAGAAATCGACGTAGATGATTTACTCAAACTGGTGGAATCCGGAACCTGCAGTGAAGCGTTTGCCTGTGGCACTGCGGCCATCGTAAGCCCGATAAGCGAGCTGGGTGATGGCGAGCAACGTTATAAGCTGAAACAGGCGCCGGGCCCGGTCGCGGAGCGCCTGCGCGCAGCGCTGCTGGATATTCAGGAAGGACGGGCAGATGACCGTTTTGGCTGGATGCAAACCGTCGACGTCGCGGAGAACGGATAGCCCTGCCTGGAGATCACTCGCCTCAGCTGCGACAGATTACGCTGGTGGTTGGTTTCGAGTGAATTTGTAGCACTTCGGAAAAAGCGGCTGTTTCCCTCGGAAACGGCCGTTTTTTTATTCGCGCCAATTTTTGCGATTGCGTTGACTTGGGTGACCGAGGTGATACAACTTCATAATGCGAATAATAAGAAACTGGAACTTTGGGAAATGCCTTGGGCGGTATCCCTCACTTTGACAAGTCGTATCCAGCTCAATTTGAGAGTTTAAATGAGGCTCTCCCTCTCACCCGCGAATTCGCACGGTTGAGAAGTTCCTCTGAGTGAGGAGAACGGGAATGCTGAATCATCTCTTTGGTCTGATGGTGCAACCTCGCAGACAGTGGCAGCAAATTGCCGGCCTGTCCGAAAAGGGGCTCAACCGTCAGATTCCTTACGTCATCGTATTGGCATTGCTGCCGGCACTGGCGTGGTATTTTGGCACCACGGAAATTGGCTGGAGCATTGGCAGTAGTGGCCAGGTACGCACGCTGACCAGTCAGAGTGCCCTGTCGCTGGTTGCGGTGTTTTACATCACCATGATCCTGGCGGTAGTGGCGATCGGCTTTTTCATTCACTGGATGGCCAGAACCTACGGTGCCAAGACACACCCGATGAAAGGCATGGTCATTGCGGGGTTCACCGCAACGCCGATCTTTATTGCGGGTGTCGCCGGGCTCTATCCGGTGCTCTGGCTGGATATCCTGCTGGCCACCCTGGCGGTGGCGTACGCCGTATATCTCCTTTATGTCGGAATACCGATCGTACTGAATGTATCGGAAGAGCGGGGGTTCCTCTTTGCCAGCGCGATTGTAACCGTGTGCCTGGTGATGGCCGTCGTGGTGATGGTGGCAACGGTCCTGTTCTGGAGCTATGTCGCCGCGCCGGTATTCCAGCACTGATACCTCCCTCCGGAGCCGGCCTGGGACATATTTGCCCTGGCTAACAAAAAAGCCCCCGTGCAAGATTCCTGTACGGGGGCTTTTTACTGTGAGGTATAGAAACGGAGGCGGAGGTACCGGACACTTTTGCCAGGGGAAACCGTCTCTCTCCATCTGATCACCAATCACCTAGGGCCGGTAGTCAAATTCCAGCTGGTATCCGTTTGCCAGTGTGATCTGATCGGCGTGTGCCTGACCGCGCTGCAGTTCTATCTCCGCTACAGCGTGCACGAGTGCCCTGGGAGCCAACTCCTGGCACTGAATTTTCATTGCCTGGATGTTGCGGTCTGCGCTCAATACCCGGTGCTCGACGATGCGGAGCTGCAAGGTGAGTCCGTCATTGAGAAGGGTGAAGCCGGGCCCGCTGGGTAGCTCAACCTGGTATTTCATCGCGCCCCAGGCGCCATCACAGCGAATGGCATCATAAGTCTTGGTCGCTTCACTTGACGCCTTCTCAAGCGCGCCGGATTCGAAGTACTCAAACTGCCCATCCAGATGTTTTACAACCTGGTATGCGTAGCCATCTGCCTGCAGGCGCAGTTCCAGTTGCTCTGCGAGGATGGTCGCGCTGTCTGAAAGTAATGCAGCCCCTACAAGCGCTGACAGATACGCGGATAAGCCACATCTGCGCCGGCGAGTGTTTCCATCACTGACTTCTGCTTTTTTTGTGGATTCCATTCGCTGCTTTCCGCTGTGGTGGCGATCAGGGAGCAAGGAGAGTAGTCGGGACAAAGAAAGTACCGCGCGCACATTGGGTGGGCAAGCGCTTGAAGGCGATTGGCGCAGAACAAAACTGATTGGTCAGTCATCTTTGTTGGTTAAAAGGAGACATAGTTCCGAATGGCGTGTTGCCGGATCCCATTCTGATTGGATACTATCCGAGCACTCATAGCCGAAATTTTGCGCGCCCTCTACTTGGTACATTCGTACCATTTTGGGTTGCGGGCGGGGGAAAATCTGGTCGATGTCCTTAATCGACCGGTCGGGCTCCGGGATTCCGTAAATACGGGGCTGTGAAACCTATAAAAACCAAAATGAATAACCTGTTTGGATTGGAGACTCGATGAATACTACCGCTAAACTTGGCGTAGTTCTGCTGACCGCCCTGGCCGCAGCCTGCTCGCAGGACAGCAACAATGGCAAAGCTGCAGAGAGCGCCGCGGCCACTGTGTCCGCGGATTTTCAAAAACAACTGCTGAAGCAGCTGATTCAGGCCAAACCCGGTGATGTCATCGACATCCCGGCGGGCAAGTACAATCTGAACCGCAGCCTGTCCCTGAACGTCGATGGCGTAACCATTCGCGGTGAGGGCATGGATAAGACCATCCTTTCATTCAAAGACCAGATTCAGGGGGCCGAGGGCCTGCTGGTCAACGCCAGTGACTTCACCATTGAGGGGCTCGCCATCGAGGACACCATTGGTGACGCGCTCAAGGTCAACGAAGGCAAGAACATCATCATTCGCGATATTCGCGTGGAGTGGACCAACGGCCCGTCCAGCGACAACGGTGCTTACGGGATTTACCCGGTGCAAACCGAAAATACGCTGGTTGAAGGTACCGTTGCTATCGGAGCATCCGATGCAGGTATCTACGTGGGGCAGTCGCGCAATGTGATTGTGCGCAACAACCGCGCGGAATTTAACGTAGCGGGTATTGAGATCGAGAACACGATCGGTGCCGATGTGTATGACAATGTGGCAACCAATAACACCGGCGGAATCCTGGTATTCAATATGCCGAACCTGCCGCAACCAGGTCACAGCACCCGGGTTTATGACAATCGCGTATTCAAGAACAACACCGATAACTTCGGTCATGAAGGCACACCGGTCGCAGCCGTTCCTGCAGGCTCAGGTATTGTGATTAATTCCAATGACAACGTGGAAATCTTCAATAACGACATCGCGGATAACGACACAGCCAACGTGATCGTAAGCAGCTATTTTGCCGCCGGTTACTACAGCGACAAGTCCACTCAGGAAAATTTCGACCCTTATCCTGAAGGTATTTATATCTACGATAACCAGTTTACCGGTGGCGGCTCCTCTCCGGACCATATGGAGTTGAAAGCGCTAAAAATTGCCAAGTTTGGTTTGACCGGCAGCATGCCGGATATCCTCTGGGACGGTGCCATCGACCAGAAAAAGTTTGTTGACGGTCAACTGCCCGAGAGCCTGAAGTTGTGTATCGATAACGAAGGTGTCGGCATCATCAATGTGGATGTACAGGGCAACTATAAAAACATCACCACCGATATTTCCGCACATCAGTGCAGCCTGAAAAAGCTGCCGCAGATTGTGCTGGAATTTGATCAGCCTCAGGAAGAGCAGAGTGCACAGAATGAGGTGGCCGATGCGTAAATTGTATTGGGGCGCGGTCCTGGCCCTGATGCTGACGGGGTGCGATGCACCCCGTGATCAGGTCACCCTGCACGACCGCGATGCTGTACCCGAGAGCCTGAGTGCATGGCATGTGGTGGAGGCAATCGATGGCGAATTGTCACTCAACGACCGCGTAGTGCCCTACGACCTCAACACCGCACTGTTTACCGATTACGCCCACAAACTGCGTACCGTGTGGATGCCTGAGGGTGCCAGTGCGGCCTACGGGGATGAAGACTTCGAGTATCCAGTCGGTACGATCATCAGCAAGACGTTCTATTACCCGCGTGGTGAAGATGGCAATGTGCTGCGCACCGACGATTACAGTAACGACTTTGCCGGTTCCGGCCTGAACCTCAGCAACGTGAAGCTGCTGGAGACCCGGGTACTGGTGAAGCGTGAAGACGGCTGGCAGGCACTGCCCTACGTATGGAACGAACAGCAGACCGAAGCCGTGCTGGAAATCGCCGGCGATGCCAAGCGCCTGCAGTTGGTGAGCGCGGATGGCAGCGCGGAACAGTTTGCCTACGTGGTGCCGGATGCAAACCAGTGTTCCGGGTGTCACGCTGATAACCACACCCAGAAAGCGGTTCGTCCGATTGGCCCGCGCGCCCGTCACCTGAATAAGGACTATGCCTATCAGGGAGGAAGTGAGAATCAGCTGCTTTACTGGCAGCAGGTGGGCTACCTGAGTGGACTGCCGGAGATGGCATCCGTACCGCATAACGCGGACTACCTGGACACTTCCGTGTCACTGGAGGAGCGCGCGCGGTCGTACCTGGATATTAACTGTGGCCACTGTCATAACCCCAGCGGCGCTGCGGATACTTCAGGACTGATGCTGCATCACAATGAGGTAGACATGCGACGCCTCGGAATCTGCAAACCACCGGTTGCGGCGGGTACAGGTTCCGGAAATCGTCTGTTCGCCATTGTGCCGGGCAGCCCGGAAAAGTCGATCCTGAACTTCCGTGTGGAATCCACGGATCCAGGGGCGATGATGCCGGAGCTTGGACGCAGCCTGGTACATGAGGAAGGTGTTGAGCTGTTGAGTGAATGGATTGCCTCCATTCCCGGCAACTGCTCCTGAGCGAGCACCATCTGGCTGCCCTCCCGAACAAGTTCGCACATTGCGTAACTTATTCCCGGAGGGCGGCCAACTCCTGTGAGACAGGGGAGAGATAGAATGCGCCTGCAAAAAGTTCCGGTGTCCGCTCAATCAGACTCTGTTCCTCATCTTGTTCGCGGCGCTGGTAATCTTCCAGCAGGGCAACGTACGTGCGGAAGCGCGCCTGGATTTTACGTACATAATCGTAGGGCTCCTGCCCCCGGGCAAAGCCATAGCGGGCTTTGGTATAGTATTTTTTTTCTGACAACAGCAGCATCGCGTTTTCGACGTTGTTGAACCACACCTTGCGATCCCAGCCTTTTTCCTCTGCCAGATCCTGCGCATCGTATACATGACCGAGCCCGGCATTGTAAGCGGCGAGCGTAAACCACATCATATTCTCGGCAGTAATGCCTTTGTCTTCGAATTTCCGGTGTAGCCATTCCAGGTACTTGATGCCGGCCCGCACGCTGGTTTCCGGATCGAACAGGTTTTTCTCACCCACCTGCTTGCCGGTATCCGGCATCACCTGCATCAGGCCGCGTGCGCCTACCCAGGACTTTGCTTTCGGGTTGAATGTGCTTTCCTGGAACATCTGGGCAACGATCAACCTCCAGTCGAAGTCATATTTGTCGGAGTATTTTTGCACGAACTTATCGAAGGGCGAGATGGAGCCATTGGCATTCAGGCGGTTGATTTCCTCGCGGCTGCGTTTCGGGGCCGTGAAATATTTTGTGTACAGCGTCTTCAGGTGTTTCTTGGTATTCGCACCATTGAAGAACTTGTTAACCGCTTCGAGCAGCTGCGGGTTGTTGTCGCGCAGCATCCAGGCGTAGACGTTGTCTTCAACATGCAAATCCAGTGCAGTGTGAATATCTGTACGCCAGGTGTGCTCCAGCTTTACCGAAACGTCATCGGCAATGGCCAGGTCGTATTCCTTGTCCGCGACCTTGTCGATAATCTGCTGGATATTCAGTGCTTCGGGTGCCAATTCTATTTTTAGATCGGGCACTTTCTTCTGTAATTCCAGGGCTTCATCGTAGTGGTTGCTCGACTTGCGTACATGCACCGTGCGTCCGGCGAGCTCGCTGGGATCGCTGAACGTTTCGTTTTCCCGCGCCACGATCACCACTTTTTCCTGCATATACGGCGGGCCAAAGGCCATGTGCGCATGTTTGCGGCGCTCGGTGATCGACAGCAGGCTCGCAGCAATATCGGCTTTGCCTTCCTGCAGCATGGTCATCAAATCTTCGTGGCGCGGTGCGACAACGATTTCCAGGCGGAGTTTATGTATTTTGGCGAAAGCCTGTGCCAGCTCGTACTCATAACCCATGATTCGCCCTTTCCACATGTAATAGCTGCCAGGGTGATTACGGGTAACGACACGGATTACCCCGCGTTGTTTTATCTCGTCAAAATCGCCAATGAAACGCTTGGTCGAGCGGGTGAGCAGGCTTTCCCGTACGAATGCGTTAACTGCGGCGAGTAGCTCTGGTGAACCCTTGCGTATCGCCCATGCCATCTGACGCTCTTCGGGGAATACAACATTTTTTTTCAGGTTTTCTTTAAACTGGGTTACGAGGTCGTAAATCTGTTCTTCGACAATGGTGAAGTCAATGAGCTTTTCAGATACATCAATAACAAGCTCCACATAGTTTTTTTCGACAATTTTCAGTTCCAGGCCCGGGTGCTGGCTGGCGAACACCTTGGCTGCTTCCGCATAGGATGTGCCTTTGGTTACGACCAGTGTTTTGCCCTTAAGGTCCGACTTGTCCGTCACTTCTTCTTCGTCATTTCTGGATACGAGGATCAAGTGGGTATTTGCGGTGGGAATGGAAAAATCCACGAGCTGCTTGCGCGGTTCTGTAATGACGACGTTGTTGGCGACAATGTCGCCCTTGCCCTCTATCAGGTTTGGGCCCAACTCGTGAAAATTGTTGGCATAAAGAACAACGGGTTTGAGGCCGAGCGACTCTGCCAGACGCTTGGTTTCCTCCAGCTCGATATCCTGCTGGGTGGCTGCGCGGTGGAGGGAGTCGGTGTTGGAGATGTCCACAAGGATGCGTAATTTTCCGTGCTTTCTTATCGCATCGAGGTCACCGGTTTCCACATAGTTGTTGTAGGCGTTGATCGGGTATTCACTGCTGGTTTCCGGCGCCCAGGCGGCCTCCGGGCGCAAATCCTCCTTGGCTGCCATATGCATACCTTTTCCCCGGATCTTGTCGAGAATGGAGGGCTTTTTTGCCGCCTCTTCGGTTGTCGCTGGTGCGTTGGCGTTGGCGTCGGCGTCGGTGGGACCTTTTTGTGGCGCTTGCGGAGTGTCTTGTACGGCCTCTTGTGATACTTCTTGAGGCGTTTCTTGTGCAGCCTCCTGCGAAGTCTGCGGAGCTGTGTCACTGGAGGATGGCTGCTTGTGCGCGCCGCGATCGCAACCGGTCAGCGCGATCGACAGCAGGAGTAGGCAGACAAGCAGGGTGCGAGATCCAATCGACATGGTAGATAAAGCTTCCGGTGCATCTGGATAAAGTCTAGTCGCGCCTGTAGGCGGGTGAGGCGGCTACAACGAATGACGCGCCGGCCGTATTCCCGGTGGGGGAAGCAGGGTCAGGTGGGCGATTGTTTGGCGAGTAATCAGGCAGGTAAGAGGGGGCGCCCGGCGGACAAAAGTTACCGGGCGCCATGCTGAGGGTCACACAGTCTCGGGCTGTGCGGCCTCAGCCGTAGTCGTCTGTTCGACCCGACTGGGGATCAGAGTACGAATCATCAGTGTGACCGTTCTCTCCAGCAGGGGAGAGTCGCTGTTGATGGCGCCATTGAGTATCTGATATTCCAGATTGAGGATGGTTCCATGGACGATCTGGGCGGCGGCTTGGGGATCACTGAATTGCAGCATCTCGAAAAATTCTACAATCAGGTTTTCATTGGCCTGATTCGCCATGCGCATCGCGCGGGTCAGCTGCTCGTTGCGCAATGCCTCATGACGGAATGCCAGTTCAACCAGGCGGTTGTCGCGGTTACTGGCCTGGTCGCGAACATGGGACAGCACGAACCGGGTGAGCTGCTGGGTCAGCTGCCTGCGCCCAAGCCCGGATGCCAGTTGCTCCGGAGTAAGCTGGCGGGCAACGGCAATGCTGTCCGCATGCAGTTGTCGGGTGTGCTCAATATTCTGTTCGACGAAGTAGGTAAAGGAGTCGCTGATCAGATCGTTCAGGTCTTTGAAGTAATAGGTCGTTGCAGCGAGGGGGACGGAAGCTTCGCGGGCAACAGCGCGGTGGCGAATACCGCGAATACCTTCTTTTACGATCAGGCGCAAAGTAGCTTCGAGAATGGCTTTGCGGCGTTGCCGGCTGTCGGCCCGCTGGGCGCGGCGGCCCTGGTAGACCAGTTCAGACTTTCCACTGTCTAAAGTCATGGTGACAGATGTTCCTGTGGTTTTAAAAGTGACGCTTTTAGTAATCAGTAATTCCTAATCTGATTATTGGTTGCGATATTTATCTGCCCGAAGGGCTCTCCGTAGTTTTTTATTTTATATATTCCACTCGCGACAATATTCTGCGTAGTCCGGGTGGAGGCGCTGAACGATGAGGAGGTAATTTACCGCGGAATGTAATTGAGGATGTTATTCCCGAATAATTTACACCGGCCGGACATTTTTGAATTACCAGCTATTCCGGTGAGCGGGTCTTGGTTTACCTAATACTTCTCAACAGCGCGCGCTATTCTAGCGATATGTACCAGCTGCGCTACACCGGAATTGGGGATTGTGAATCAAATCCCATTACATTCCATTACAGTGCGTATTTATTTGAATAAATATTCGATTATTAGCGGGGGATTTTTGTCGGCGGGAATAAATTAGTTTGAAACAATAATTGCGGCCGAATATTCGGCCGCAATTATTTATTGAATTTTGCCTGTGGTACGTACGCGTTTACTACCGGTGACAATTTTTACTTCCGCGCTGCGTCGGCGTTCGATGCGGGTATCGATAGCATTTTTCGCTGCGATCAACAGGCCGGCAACCAGAAAGGCACCGGGGGGCAAAACTGCGACCAGAAAGCCACTGTAGTCCTGCCCGAATACGGGCAGTGTCCAGTTGGCTGCCACCGGGCCAAGCAGCAGATCCATGTCGGCGAATAATGTACCTCGGCCGATTATTTCACGTACTGCTCCAATCACGATCAGAACAGCGGTAAACCCCGCGCCCATCATAAATCCATCCAGCACAGAGGGCAGTACCGGGTTTTTACTGGCGAAGGCATCGGCGCGACCGAGGATTGCGCAATTGGTCACGATCAGTGGGATAAAAATCCCGAGCACCAGGTAGAGCTCATAGGTAAAGGCCTTCATCAGCAGTTCCGCACAGGTCACGAAAGTGGCGATGATCATGACCGATGCTGGCAGGCGTACAGTTTCCGGCATCTGTTTACGCACCAGCGAAACCGCCAGGTTGGAACAGGTCAGTACTGCGGTGGTGGCGAGGCCCAGGCCAATTGCATTCACCACGGAGCCGGTTACTGCCAGCAACGGGCACAGTCCCAGCAGCTGGACCAGCGCGGGATTGTTCTTCCACAGGCCGTTGTGGGTAATTTCACTGTAGTTCGGGGTTGCCATCAATTGTTCTCCGAACCCGCCTTGGGGCTGTTGCGCTCAGGCTGTTGCTGAATTTCTACCGCGCGTTTGGATACGGGGGCGGTGAAAATTTTCTCGCGGTTCTCGGCGACAAAATCCAGAACCTTGCGGACCTGATTGACGACCGCCCTGGGGGTAATGGTGGCGCCGGTAAACTGGTCGAAGGCTCCACCGTCTTTCTGTACCTTCCACTGGTCCCGTGCCGGGTCTTTCAGGGATTTGCCGTTGAACGACAGGATCCAGTCACTTTTTTTGACCTCGACCTTGTCGCCGAGTCCCGGCGTTTCCGCGTGGTTGGTAACCCGTACACCGGCAATGGTGCCATCGCGGTTGACCCCCACGAGGATACGAATCGGTCCGGAATAACCATCCGGGGCGACGGCGGGAACGATGACCGCGTTAATCGTGCCATCTTCTTCCCGCGCCAGGTTGATATTGGCTTCCTGCTTCAGACCGAGCAGTGCCCAGTACTGGCGGGGGATCGGATAGGTATCCAGCAGCATGTCGTTGCTGTGACGATCCAGCGGAATGATTTCCAGCAGTGCCTTGGCAGAGGCTTCGCGTATCGCTCGCTCGATGGGCTCGCGGGTGGTGATCTGGGTCACCGCCAGGGTACCGGCGGTAGCGATCGCGAACAGGGCCAGGATTGCGGCGTTGGAACCGATGGAGCGCTTGAGCATTATTGCTCCTCCAGGTCGGTGGCCTTGCGCGCAGCCTTGTGGCCATAGGTGCGCGGCAAGGTGTAATTATCGATAAAGGGCGCGGCGAAATTCATCAGTAGCACGGCGAAGGCCACGGCATCCGGGTAGCTGCCCCAGGCGCGGATCACAAACAGGATCAGGCCCACGCCAGCGCCAAACACCAGGCGGCCCCTGTTGCTGGTACAGCCGCTGACCGGGTCGGTGATGATAAAGAAGGCGCCGAGCATAGTCGCGCCGGAGAACAGGTGCAGCAGGGGTGAGCCCTCACTCAGGGAGCTGCCGCCGTCGTAGAAGATGATAGACAGCAGGGTAAGTGTGCCGAGCATCGCCACCGGTGCATGCCAGGTAATCAGGCGTCGGAACAACAGGAACAGGCCGCCGATCAGGAAGCCCACATTGACCATTTCCCAGCCGAGGCCGGCAAGGGTGCCCTTGTTGAAGACCGGTTCCATGGAATACAGCTGGGCAAGAATCGTGGACTCGTTGTGACGCACGATTTCCAGCGGTGTGGCGCGGGTAAAACCGTCCACATTCATATTGCCAAACACCAGGGAAAAGGCTTCGCCGACCCCCGGAGTGCCATGTATGAGTTCCCCGGCTCCAACCCAGCGGGTCATCTCCACCGGGAAGCTGATCAACAGCACCACATACCCCACCATGGCAGGGTTGAACGGGTTGTAGCCCATGCCGCCATACAGCTGTTTGGCCAGCACGATGGCGGTAATCGAGCCCACGATCGGGAGCCACCAGGCACAGTAGGGAGGCAGGGCGATACCCAGCAGCAGGGCGGTGACCAGGGCACTGTAGTCTTTCAGATAAAACAGTACCGGGCGGCCGCGCAGTTTCATCACCGCGGCTTCACTTGCCAGTGCGGTAATGGTGCACAGGGCAATATTGATCAGTACTCCGACGCCGAAGTAAATCACCAGCGCCAGTACGCCGGGAATGGTCGCTGCAGCCACCTGCAGCATGACCTTCGACGTGCTCTGGCCCGAGTGGGCGTGGGGAGAGGTTATTCGCATCAGGGACATGGTCGTTCTCTAATCCTGCCCGTTAATCCTGTTGATCGCCGGATTGCTCCGCGCGCTTGGTGCTGAGCTTTTCCTGCATCTTGCCGAGGGCCGTCTCGAAGGCGGCGGTATTGGGGTCGTCTTCGGCGCGGGCCTTTTCCAGGCGTGCCTCAGCTTTCTGTACCCGTTTTTCCAGTGCCTCGATCTCCGTGGCCAGCTTCTCGGTCGGGGTCATGCTGGCACGGGCGGCGGCCGCCGCCTTGGCTTTCTCGATGGCGGCGTTGGCAGCCGAAGACGACGCGCCGGCCTCGGAGAGCCGGGCTTCCCGCTCTTCGGCTTTTTCGACGGGTGTTGATTCCGGGGGCTGTGGTGCTGTTGCCGCCAGCTTCTCCGCCTCGGCCAGTTTGTTGCGGGCGTCCTGCAGTTTCAGTTCCGCGTCTTTGAGCTGCGCGGCCAGTTGTGCCTGCTGGGCATCGTCGGCTTCGTCCAGTTTGGCCTGCATCCGCTGCACGCGGTGTTCGGCACTGGTGAGCGTGCGCTGGGCGCGGGCCAGTTGCTGTTCGGGGGAGGCCTGTTTCGCCTTCACTCGTGCCAGTGCGGCCGCGACTACATCGGATTCCTGTTTGGCGGCCTTCGCCTCGGCGCTGTCAGTGTTGGCTTCGCGCTGCTTGCGGGCTTCTTCGGCGGCTTTTTTACGCGCAAGGCGCTTGGCTTCTTTTTCCTGCTCTGCTTTTTCCATGCGCAGCTTGCGGAACTCGAAGCGCTCGCGAGCGCGATCTGCTTTTTCCTTTTCGGCACGGGCTTCGCGGATATCGCCCTTGGCGGCACGATAGTACTGTACCAGCGGGATACTGGAAGGGCATACATAGGAGCAGGCGCCGCACTCGATACAGTCGAACAGGTTGTAGGCCTGCAGCTTTTCGCGGTCTTCCGCGCGTGCGTACCAGTACAACTGCTGGGGCAGAAGGGAAGCCGGGCAAGCCTCGGCGCAGAGGCCACAGCGGATACAGGCCTGCGCCGGTGGTGGCGGCGGCAGCTCTTTATTGGTGGGCGCCAGGATACAGTTGGTGGTTTTCACCACTGGTGCGCTGTCATCCTCGACGGTGTAGCCCATCATCGGGCCACCGATAATGATCCGCTGTAGCTTCTTGCGGTCGATACCGTGGCAATCGAGGATATGGTGGATGGGGGTACCGAGGGGGACCTCAATATTGCGGCTGCGCTCGAGGGCTTCCCCCACCACTGTGGTAATACGGCTGACCAGGGGCTCACCAAAAGTAATCGCCCGGTACACGGCGCGGGCGGTGCCCACGTTCTGGCACACGATACCGACATTTGCCGGCAGGCCTTCGTTGGGAACCTCGCGACCGGTGAGGATCTGGATCAGCTGCTTCTCGCCACCGGACGGATACTTGGTCGGGAACACCACGACATGGAAGCGCGTGCCTTCGGCCGCGGCGCGCATGGCGGCGATGGCTTCCGGCTTGTTGTCCTCAATGCCGATCAGCACCCGTTCGGGCTCGTCCAGCAGGTGAGCGAGTATTTGCACACCGCCGATAATTTCATCGGCGCGCTCGCGCATCAGCATATCGTCGGCGGTGATATAGGGTTCGCACTCGGTGCCGTTAATGATCAGGGTGTCGATCTCGGCACCGCCGCGGGGATTCAGTTTGACCGCGGTGGGGAAGCCGGCGCCGCCCATACCGGCGATGCCGGATTCGCGGATCTTTTCCAGCAGCTCGCCGGTATCCCGGTTGCGGAAATCGTCCATCGGGGTGAGTGCGCACCACTGGTCGCGGCCATCGGCGCGAATCTGGACACAGTCTGCCAGTATCCCCGAGGGGTGCGGTACCGGCATGGGCTCGATCGCCACCACCTTGCCGGAAGTCGGCGCGTGTACCGGGCAGCTGACCGGGCCATCCGCCTCGGCGATTTTCTGGCCCTTGAGTACCTCATCGCCCAGAGATACCAGCGGAATGGCGGTAGCGCCGATATGCTGGTTAAGCGGAACGATGAAATCTTCCGCCAGCGGAATGGTGCCGATGGGCTCGCCGGTGGACTGGTGCTTGTTCTCCGGCGGGTGGACGCCGCCATGGAAATCATTGGGTTTCAGCTCGCGCGCCTGTTCGCGGGCAATCAGGCGTGCTTCACGGGCTTCGCGGCGCTCCCCGGCGCTCAGCCGTTCCTGGGTCTGGCTCATGCGGCACTCCGGTCATTGGCGTGCAGCTCGGGTCGGTCGCTGGCGATCAATTGGATTCCATCTTTCGGTTTTTTCGGGTGCCACTCCTGCAGGCCGGTTTCCAGCGGCACCATGTCAATACAGTCCACCGGGCAGGGCTCCACGCACAGGTCACAACCGGTGCACTCGTCCACGATCACGGTGTGCATCTGCTTGGCGGCGCCGACGATGGCATCGACCGGACAGGCCTGGATACACTTGGTGCAACCGATACACTCAGCTTCACGAATAAATGCGACTTTCTTGACGTCTTCCTCGCCGTGCTCGGCATCGAGTGGGATTGCCTCCACATCCAGCAAGTTAGCCAGCTCGTTGATCGTGGCCTGGCCACCGGGCGGGCACTTGTTGATGGCCTCGCCATTGGCGATGGCTTCGGCATAGGGGCGACAGCCCGGATGGCCGCACTGGCCACACTGGGTCTGTGGCAGCAGGGCGTCGATCTGGTCTACGATCGGGTCACCTTCCACCCTGAAGCGCACCGCGGCAAACCCCAGCAGGGCGCCGAATACGAGGGCCATCCCCCCGAGGATCAGCAGGGGCGTGGATACTTCTGATAACCAGTCCATTCGCTAACTCGCCTCCGACCTATACCAATCCGCTAAAGCCCATAAAGGCCAGCGACATCAATCCCGCGGTCATCATGCCGATAGCCGCGCCTTTGAAGGGCTTGGGTACATCCGCCATGGTCAGGCGTTCGCGCATGGCGGCAAACAGGATGAGGACCAGGGAAAAGCCCACGGCTGCACCGAAACCGTACAGGGTGGATTGCACAAAATTGTTTGCTTTCAGCGTGTTCTGCAGCGCCACACCCAGCACCGCGCAGTTGGTGGTAATCAGGGGCAGGAACACCCCGAGTACCCGGTACAGTAACGGGCTGGTCTTCTCGATAAACATGCGCGCAAACTGGACCACTACTGCGATCACCAGAATAAAGGAGATGGTGCGCAGGTACTCCATGCCGAAGGGTTCCAGCAGGTAAGTATTCACCAGGTAGGAACAGATGGCGGCCAGGGTAAGGACGAAGGTGGTGGCGCCGGCCATGCCGATGGCGGTTTCCAGCTTGTTGGAAACGCCCATAAACGGACACAGGCCGAGGAACTGCACCAGCACATAGTTGTTCACCAGGATGGTGCTGAGCAGGATGACGGCGAATTCGGTCATGGTTCTCCGCGGGTGTCGGTTAAGAGCTGGTATGTTGGCAAAGCCTAGCACTGGCGCCAATACACCCCGCAACGTTGCGGGACAGATCGACCTGTTTGTCGATCTCCACACCAGGGTCGGCCGTTTGGCGTAAGCCGCCGCCGGCGCTTGGCAATTGGCTGGGGGAGAGGTGCTGCGCAGGGCCGCTATTATGGGTGACCGCCGGGGCGCCTTCAACTCGCGGGAGGAATGGTTTGCTGGGGTTCGAGGCGAGATTGTGAGCCGGCGGGTGAATAGAGACGTTTGAATGGGGGTGTTTGAGCAAGACCCGGCGAACGGTAAAGACGCCGCCCCACTCCACAAACGGGGTTGGGGAAAGGGGCGGCAGTCAGTATGACTGTTGTGACGGAGCTATTTAAGAGCCATAAGGAGGTCTCTCTGGCTTATGCCGCTACCAGACGCGGGGCCTCTCGCGCTGCCGTTCTATCGTGTGTCGGATGTTCGCTGTCGACTTCATTCTCCGGTTCTTTCGCCTCATCCTCATTAGCGTCCGCTATCTGGAAGCGTGCAATCAGTTTCTGCAACTGCTGAGCCTGCTCTTCCATGGACTGGGCTGCAGCACTGGATTCCTGCACCAGCAGGGAATTCTGCTGGGTGGCCGCGTCAATCTGGGATACCGCGGCGGTAACCTGGCTGATGCCGCTGATCTGCTCGCCAGTGGCGATGGAGACTTCCTGCATCAGGGTGGCCAGGTCGTTGATCGCAGAAACCGTCTGTTCAATGGTTTCACCACTGCGCCGGGATTGGGTGGCGCAGCGGCTGATCATTTCCTTGGTTTCCTCCAGCATCGAGCGGATCTGCCCGGACGATTCTGCTGCGCGGCCCGCCAGGTTGCGCACTTCTTCTGCCACTACGGCAAAACCGCGCCCGTGCTCCCCGGCCCTGGCGGCTTCCACTGAGGCGTTGAGTGCGAGGATGTTGGTCTGGAAGGCAATGCCGTCGATAGCTTCGATGATGCCATTCATTTCATTGGAGCGCTGGGCGATTTCCTGAATCAGCCCCATGTTGGTCTTCACTTCCTCGCCGCCGGCGCGGGCATATTCCGAAGCACTGTTGGCGAGGTCACTGGCCTTTTGCGTGGTCTGGGTGTTTTGCTGGGCCGTGGCCGAGAATTCTTCCATGCTCGCCGCAGTCTCCTGCAGCGCGGCAGCCTGTTGTTCGGTACGGGTGGCCAGTTCCTCGGCGCCCACCGCCATCTCATTGGCACCGGTATTCACCGAATCACTGGTACCTTGCAGCTGGGAGACCAGGTTGGTCAGTGAGTCGCTCATCTCGCGCATGGCTAACAGCAGCATGGCGGTCTCATCGCGGCCGTGAACAGCGATCTGTGGGCGCAGGTCCCCCGCGCTGATCAGCTTGGCGGCGTCGACTGCGCGCTGCAGTGGACGGGTGATACTGCGGGTGATGAGCACGGCCAACAGGATCGCGAGCACCAGTGCCGACAGTGCAACCGCCACTAACCAGGTGCTCGCGCGTTCGAAGGCACTGGTCATGGTTGGCAGTGCTGCGTCCATATCGGCCGCAGCCAGTTCATCGATGGCTTTGGCTTCGGTTTCCAGCTGGTAAATATTGGCCTTGTATTCGGAAAACGCACTGTTGGCGGCAGCGGTGCTGCGCAGTTTTCGGGCCGCTATGCGTTCGTGGATACCGATAAAGTCTTCCCTGTAAGCGGCCAGCGCCTGCCGGGCGAGGGCGTAGTGCTCAAGCAGTGTCGGGTCCGAGGTCAGCGTTTGCCCATTTTCCAGTGCGTGATCAAGGCGCTCGCCGGTCTGCTGCCAGCGTTCGAAGTAGGACTGTACTTTTTCGGGTTTGTTGACGTTGATAAAGACATCTTTCTCGAAGCGGCGCTCCTGCAGGGCAAGGATCTGAACTTGCTGGGCATTCAGGGCCAGCGCGGCATTCACGGAAAGTGCTTCTTTTGCGGTGTTTTTGAAATTGGACAGCGATAACAGCCCCACACCCGTGGCGATGGCCAGCAGGCCAACGACAAGCGCAAATGCGATGGCCAGGCGCATTCCGATATTTATACGGCTTAACATAAATTCCTTCTCTTCAGGATATTGCTAACAGTTATATCTTCGGCTTAATTGGGTATAACTTGAGGATTCTGCGTTTTAATGGAATGCCGAGCAGGGATATCAGGAGTTGATATTTGATATGGCGCCCTCTCGCTAATGTGATCTATTGGGCGTAGCGCCAGCGTATCAAGAGCCTTATCCCTGGACTGAAGGTCCGGTCTGGTGGCGATGGTGGGCGGGGTGTCACTCGTCTTGCCTGGGTAATAAAGCTTCAGAGGCTGGATTTTTCACTAATCGATGGTAATGACCGGGGGTAGCATGCCGCTCAAGAGCTGGATACGAAGCCATAAGAGTTATCGCTTTCAATTGAGTTGGGGGCTACTGGGTTGCCTCACGCTGTTAATGGTGGCGATTTTTATTGGTCCTTACAGTGAGCACATAGAATTCCTGCCAGATGAAACTCGAGGCTGGTATTACTGGCAGTTGCCTGAGCCTTCTACCTGGGCATTTATCACCGCCTGGGTTGGCTATGCGGCGCACCAGCTGTTTCACTGGTGGATCATCTTTCGCGCGAAGCAACTGCGTCACAAAGAGGGTTTGGGCTACACGAGCGGCTTACACCCGATCAACGTATTGGCGCTGGTCGGTAATGCTTTCTTTATTGGACTGCATATACTCCAGACTAAGTTTTTTTACGACGGCCTGGCACAGACGGTTTCGGTGTGGTCGTCCCAGTTCGCCGTCATTTTCTTGCTGGTGGTGGTCCTGATCATGGAAAACCCTCGCCGGGGGCTGTTCTTTGGCAAGCGGGTTCCGATCAAGCAAACCGTGGTGACCTGTCTCAAACGCTATCACGGGTACTACTTTTCCTGGGCGATCCTCTACACCTTCTGGTATCACCCCATTGAACTCACCCTTGGGCACCTGCTCGGTTTCTTCTATCTGTTTGCGCTATTGCTGCAGGGCAGCCTGATGTTTACGCGCACCCATCGCAACCGTCACTGGACTTTCTTCCTGGAGAGCTTTGTGCTGATTCATGGGGCGGTTGTCGCCTACCTGTCGCCGCTGCAGGGCTGGTCGGCGGTGGCCATGTTCTTTACCGGCTTCCTGACCATGATTGTGGTAACCCAGATTCACGGACTGGGCTTGTCGCGGAGGATCATAGGGAGCATCATCGCCGGGTACGTGTTGCTATTACTGGGATTGGTGGCCAGCGGCGTGATGAGCTGGCAGCTGCCACTGCGGATTCCTTTTGGGGAATATGGGCTGGTGCTGGTGGTAAGCCTGCTGTTGTGGGGCGCCCTGGCCCTGACCGCCCGGGGGAGGGGCAGTATGGCCCCAGAGTTAGAGAAGGATAATTTAGAGGTAACCCGGAGTTAGGGTCCGGGAGGACCTTAGGATAATCAGCGGGTTATTGGCGAATCGAAAATTATAGGTTGGCGATTGGTGAGTGGTTAACGCGTGGTAAATGATATTAGGAAGTACTATGTTGAATATCGAAGTTGACGACCTGTCCAGTAACGAAATCGCCGCATTCCTGCAGGCGCATATTGATGACATGCGATCCATGTCCCCGCCGGAAAGCAAGCACGCCCTGGACCTCGATGGTCTGCGCCAACCGGAAATTACCTTCTGGTCTGCCTACAGTGACGGTGAGCTGGTTGGCTGTGGTGCGCTCAAACAGCTGACGCCGGAGCACGGCGAAATCAAGTCCATGCGCACTGGCACTCGCGCTCGCGGCAATGGCGTTGGCTCCGCGATGCTGCAGCACATCCTCGATGAAGCCAACAGGCGCGGCTATACCCGCCTGAGTCTGGAGACGGGCTCCATGGATTTCTTCAAACCCGCGCACCGCCTGTACGAGCGGCACGGCTTTGAGTTCTGCGGCCCGTTTGCACAATATCGGGAAGACCCGAATAGCCTGTTTATGTCTCTTGAACTGGAATAATTTCAGGCTTCCCCGAAAGGATTTAAATACAACATGGAGAAGTTTCTGCAAACCTGTGCGGTTGTTGACTGGATGCATCCGGAGGTTTTTCGCAGAGCCCGTCAGCTGGCAAGGGGCGCAGCGAACCAGAATGGTGTAGTCAAAAACTGTTTTGAATTCGTGAGAGACGAAATCAAGCACAGCTGGGATTACTGTATGAATCCGGTGACCTGTACTGCGTCTGAAGTGCTGCTCGCTGGCACCGGGTACTGTTACGCCAAGAGTCATTTGCTGGCTGCCTTGTTACGGGCCAATGAAATCCCCTCCGGGCTTTGTTACCAGAGACTGTCCATGGATGAAGAGGGTAAACGTTTTTGCCTGCATGGGTTGAACGCGGTGTATCTGGATGCGTTCGGTTGGTATCGTTTGGATGCCAGGGGCAATAAACCGGGGGTCACTGCGGGTTATGCCCCTCCCATTGAGGTACTTGCCTTTGCAGAGCTGTCTGCGGGGGAGCGGAATCTGCCAGATATATATGTGGAACCATTGCCGGCAGTGGTTGATGTGTTGCGGCGAAGTACTACGTATATTGAGGTCTCTGAAAACTTGCCCGATCACTGATCGAAAAACGTAGCCCTGAGCTTCTTTTAATTATGGAGTTGTGATGTCTGACACCACTTACACCCCGCCAAAAGTCTGGACCTGGGATCACGCAAACGGTGGGCAGTTTGCCAGTATCAACCGCCCTACAGCTGGTGCCACGCATGAAAAAACGTTGCCGGTGGGAGAGCATCCGCTGCAGCTGTACTCCCTCGCCACACCCAATGGGGTGAAAGTGACCATTATGCTCGAGGAGCTGCTTGCCCTCGGGCATGAAGGGGCCGAATACGACGCGCACCTGATTCGGATTACCGAAGGCGATCAGTTCGGCAGTGGATTTGTCAGCATCAATCCCAACTCAAAAATCCCCGCACTGGTGGATCACAGTACGACACCACCGATCCGCGTGTTCGAATCTGGTTCCATCCTGGTGTACCTGGCCGAGAAGTTCGGTGCGTTTCTGCCGCATACGCCCGAGCAGCGCACCGAAACAATGAACTGGTTGTTCTGGCAGATGGGGGCGGCACCTTTCCTTGGTGGTGGCTTTGGCCACTTCTATGCCTATGCGCCGGAGAAATATGAATACCCCATCAACCGTTATGCGATGGAGGTAAAGCGCCAGCTCGATGTGCTCGACCGCCAGCTGGCCGAGCATCCCTATGTTGCGGGAAAGGAGTACACCATTGCCGACATGGCCATCTGGCCATGGTACGGTGCGGTAGTCAGAAACGAGGCGTATGACGCTGCGGAATTTCTCGAGGCGCACAGCTATAAAAACCTGAATCGCTGGGTCGAGGAAATCGCTGAGCGCCCGGCAGTAAAGCGTGGGGGTATGGTGAATCGAACCTGGGGCGACCCCGCGTTGCAGTTGCACGAGCGGCACGATGCCAGCGACTTTGACCTCCGTACGGAAGACAAACTCTCCGATCAGGGAGGCGACTGAGCGAAATACTGCCGCTGGTAAATGGCCTCCTCACATTTAGCGGGAGGCAGTTTTGGTGTTTTTCAGGCGGTCAATGATAGATCGCCGAATCTGTTTGAGTCGCTTCAGCAGGCCGCTGGATTGCAGGAATCGTGTGGTTGAATTCGCAAGAACGTTTAAGCCCCGGGCGATCCTTGCGTTAGTGGATGCAGCGTAAAAGTTTGTCGAGGTATCTTCCCGGCGCAGGGTGCCATAGAGTTCTTTGTAGCTGTAATCGCCGATACCATAGTCGATCCAGCGAATGCCTTCGTTCTGCAACCGCTCGATTACTCGGCGGAGTAAATAAGTCCCCGGCGCCAGTTTCCCGTATTGCGGCAGAAAGGAGGTGGCCAGCAAGGTAAAGGTACCATCCACCACGGGTCCCACAATATAGGCAATGGGTTCGCCTTCGACTTCCAGCAGGTAGCCGCGGAAACTGCCGTTTTCGGCATGTATTCTGGACGTACTCTTCCAGGCCATATCGTCTTTTACCCCAACGCCAATGCTCTGCTGATAGCTGGCAGCGACGATATTGACTGCCACCTTTAAAAAACCGGCAATATCTTGCGGGTTGCGGATTTCCCGTATTTCAACCGAACCGTCAAACGCCTCAACGAGCTTGCGATCTTTACGGCGAAATCCACTGCGTGTTTTTGCTGAATTGGTCACCACCGGGTTTCCATGGCGATCATTCAGCTCGGTGAACCAGCGGGCTACTTTTGTCGGATTCCCATCGCCTGATTTGTTGAGCCCGTTGTCAAGCGCTTTCCCGGCTTCGCCATCCGGAGACAGGCGAAAAATTGAAATGCATTCAAGATCTCCACCAGCCAGTAACGCTTGCAGGTATTTTTTCTGTTGCAGTGCGGTTTCCGCGCTCAGTGCCTCGAGCCCGCCTTCGGTAATATTCAGCGTCCGAAGCTGTGGCATTGGAAGCCTCCGGTTTCCAATCGTAATCAGCGGGCGTCGGACGCTAAGACGGCCGATCAGTATCCCGTCAGGTTTGCCATCCTTTTTCCACAGAGCGACATACGGGGTTTTATCGCCGGGGATTTCGGAGAGAAAAGGCAGGAAAAAATCGGCCTTTGCCGTAGCGACCCTGGGGGCATCTCTCTGGTCCGCGAGTTCCCATGTATGGAGTAGCTTCTTGGCCCCATCCAGGGTGAAGGCAACGTTCAGGTTAAGTCCTGAACGTTCTGCCTCCGTTTTTGACTCTTTGATTTCAACTGCTTCGGCTAAAGTTTGCGCTTCCATTGAGCATCCATTCGACGATGTGCGATTTCCGGGAACCGGATTTCGGCTGATGAGTAACTATCCGTGGAGCCTTCTGCCGTGCAGCCATTTGGCGCCGCGTTACTTTCAGGCAGGTCAATTGTCAGTAGATTCTGGTGGGGAATTTTTATCGTGAGTACATATCGCTGCCAATTTTTTGCGATGTGCCTCGCGGGATATGTCAGCTTCGAAAGTTCGGATCGCGCTAAAAGAAGTGCGCGTCACGGTGGCGCCGAGTGACGCTGGGTAATACGGAGATGTGGGATCGCGAACCGGTTCGGTGGCGCTACAGTTGCTGCAGCACCGCAGCCAGGGTTTCGCCGATATGCGTATTCAATTTGAGGTCAATCAGGTCATCGGCGCGGGTGCGTCCCAGAGTGAGAGAGGCCAATGGCTTATTCCATTCCTTCGCAATGCGGCAAAACCGAAACCCTGAGTAGACCATCAGTGACGAACCAACCACCAGCAGTCCGTCGCTCGCTCGCAGCGCGTCCATCGCCAACTGCACCCGGGTTTTGGGTACATTGTCTCCGAAGAACACCACATCCGGTTTCAGAATGCCGGCGCATTGCGGGCAGTCGACTACACGGAAACTGTTGAAGTCCACTTCCAGGTCGGCATCGCCATCTGGCGCAGTATCCGCCTGGAAATGCCGGAACGCCGGGTTCAGCGCGTAGCTGCGGTTGTGAATGGTCTGGCGGTCGGCGCGGAAGTTACAGCTCATACACTGAATCTCGTCGGCACGGCCGTGGAGATCAATCACCTTCTCACTGCCAGCCTGCTGGTGCAGCCGATCCACATTCTGTGTTACCAGCAGTTCCACGTGTCCGCGCTGCTCCAGCTCAGCCAGGTGAAAATGCGCAGGGTTCGGCTGCGAGTTGCGGATAACCGGCCAGCCGATCAGTGCGCGCCCCCAGTAGCGTTGCCGGGTGCGCTCGCAACGCATGAAATCCCGGTGGTCCACTGGTGGTTTGCGCTTCCACTCGCCATTTTTGTCCCGGTAGTCCGGTATGCCTGAATCGGTACTGACGCCTGCGCCGGTAAGGATCATCAGGCGCGGATGACGGTGGATAAAGTCCACCAGCAGCGCTGCAGCGTCTTCCACGCTATGTGGCGGTGTAAAAGCTTCGCTGGAAATGACGCCTGCTGCGGGGGTGGATGTGCTCAAGATCGAACTACCGGGTTGGCTGAGTGATCGATCATTGTAATCCAGTTTGGATACGGTCTTGTCGGTCAGTCCGGGCTGGTTAGTTTACCGGTGTGTGAAGCAGGCGGGAGCTGGGCCCACCTGCGTTCGCACTAAACCGACTAGCGGGTCTTATCAATACGTCTCAATACGTTTTGTACGGCAGGAATTTGCCGGACAACACCATGTTTACCCGGTCCCCTTTCGGGTCTTCCTCGCGCTGGATATCCATCGAAAAATCGATCGCGCTCATGATTCCGTCACCAAACTCCTCGTGTATCAGTGCTTTGATGGTGGTGCCGTACACATTGACCAGCTCATAGAATCGATAAATCAGCGGATCTGTCGGCACCTCGGTGGGCAGGGAGCCTTTGTACGGGGCGATCTGCAGCCAGGCGATGGCCTCGTCACTGAGGTCGAACAGCTCACCGACAATCTGTGCCTGGGGTTTACTCAGCGTCATCTGCCCGAGACAGGCTGCAGTGGTCCACTCTTTTGACTGGCCGATGGCATCAGCCACCTGGACCCATTTAAGTCCTTTAGCGACCTTTGCGACGAGAATCCTTTCCGTGACTTGTTGGCGGTTACTGATCATGGCGTGCTCCTGTGCGGTTTTGGGGTGTGTTCGAATACGTTTATGTGTGGCTGGCAATGACGCTCAACAGGTAGAAAACCAGCAGCAACAAAAGTCCGGATAAGGTTTGCCAGAAACGGGTCGGGTAGCGCTCAAGCAATGGCGCACGGGTGGCGTTCAGGTATTCCGGGTTTGGGTGGCGGAGATCGTGAATGAATTCCGACAACGCCTCGTGGCGGCGCAGCGGATTGGGCTGTAGGGCTCTTTTCAGGGTGGCATCGACCCAGGCGGGGATTTCCCGGGTTTCACTTAAAACGCTGCGGTAGCGCAATTTATGTTGGGCAGCCACGGTCGTGCAGTGCGCTACCCTGGTACCGTAGGGGAATTCACCCGAGAGCAGGTGGTAGGTCAGTACCGCGAGTGAAAATAAATCAGATGCGGGGGTGCCCAGGTCGCCGAGAAAATATTCCGGTGCCGCGTACAATGCTGTGCCGGGAATCGGGAGCGTGTTTTCCACACTGGTTGGAATGCCATCCACACGTGCGGCGCCAAGGTCGATCAGGGTAACGGTGCCGGTGGCACTGATCATAATATTTTCCGGGCGCAGATCCTGGTGCAGAATTTCTGCCCGGTGCAATGCCTGCAGTCCCCTGGCGAGCTGCTCGACGATGCCGCGGACAGTCTCCAGGCCGGGGTTGGGGTTATCGGTCATCCACTGGCGTAACGTCTGCCCCTGCACCAGCTGCATTACCGTGTAGAGATAATTGCGCGGACGTCGTGTGGCCGCGGCACGGATGACGTGTGGGCTGTCCACCCGGCGTGCAACCCACTCTTCCGTCATCAATCTTTCCAGGTACGCGGGATTATCCGAGAGATCGATGGAGGGCAACTTCAGCACTAGCTGCTCTCCACTGGCATCGTCTGTTGCCAGATACACATGGCTGCGACTGCTACCGTGCAGTTCCCGCTCAATGGTGTAGCCGTCGAAGCGCTCGTGGGCTTTCAGGATTGGAGGTAGCGGCAGGTTTTGGGGGGACTCGAGCCCCTCCTGAATACACCCGGGAACCGAAATAACCTGCATCAGCAGGGCGCTCAGATTGTCGCTGCTGCCATTGGCCAGTGCTGCAGTGGCCAGCGCTTCGGCTGCGCTGTCCGGGCACCCGGCGTACTCACCGAGGATCGAAATCAGGGCTTGTTCAGAAAGGTACTCATGTACACCGTCGGTGCTCAGAATAAAAAGGTCGCCAGCCTCAATGGTGAGCCGCAGGTAGTCGATTTCCGGTTGCGGCTCTACGCCCAGGGCGCGCCCCAGGTAACTGCGGTGGCTTCCGGCCCACAGTCGGTGATCGCGTGTCAGTTGCTCAAGGGAGCCACGGCGCAGCCGGTAAATCCGCGAGTCACCCAGATGAAACAGGTGTGCTTCATGCCCCTTTACTACAAGCGCGCTGAAGGTGCAGACATAGCCTTTATTTTTATCGGGCCAGTACGGGCTCTGGCGAGTCTGGGTGTATAGCCAGGCGTTGGTTGCATTCAATACCCGCTCGGCTGCGCTTCGCACACTCCAGGCATCGGCGGTGCAGTAATAGTCTTTTAAAAAACTGTTCACTGCCGTTTCACTCGCCGTGGCACTGACCGGACTGGAACTGATGCCATCGGCAATGGCGGCGGCGGCGCCCTTTACCTGCAGTTGCGGCTCACCGGGCAGGTGCGCACCACACCAGTCCTGGTTTTCCGGTTTGACTCCGGCGCAGGAAAATTGGCCAACATCGAGGGAAAGTGTATTTTGCATGGAAAATTCCCGGCCGCGGTTACGGCCGGGATCCGTCTGTGATGGAAAATCAGGCCATGGCTTCACTGCCACCGGAGGATTGATTTGCCGCGACCAGCGTTCGTTTGGGCGCGGTCTTGTAGTGGGTGCTGTACAGGGTAAGACCGGTAAAGGCCAGGCCGCCGACAAGGTTACCCAGTGCAGTGGGGATTTCATTCCAGATAAAGTAATCCGCTACGGAAAAGTCGCCGCCCATGATGATCGCGGAGGGAAACAGGAACATGTTCACCACCGAGTGTTCGAAGCCCATGAAAAAGAACAGCATGATGGGCATCCACATCGCCAGCACCTTGCCGCTCACATAGGTGGATATCATTGCGCCAACCACGCCCATGGAAACCATCCAGTTACACAGCATGCCGCGCAGGAAAATGGTCAGCCAGCCGGCGAGGCCGTACTCGGCGTAGCCCAGGGTGCGGGCTTCACCGACGCTGGCAATCTTTGCGCCCACGGCACCGGGCTCGGTGTTGAAGCCCATGGTGAATACGAAGGCCATCATTACCGCGACCGTCAGCGCCCCGGCAAAATTACCCACGAAAACCAGACCCCAGTTGCGCAACACGCCGGACACAGTAACCCCCGGACGTTTGTCCAGTAGAGCCAGTGGGGTCAGTACAAAGACGCCGGTCAGGAGGTCGAAACCCATCAGGTACAGCATGCAGAAGCCGACCGGGAACAGGATGGCACCGATAAGAAATACCCCGGTCTGTACTGCCACAGTCACGGCAAATACCGCGGCAAGGGCAAGAATCGCCCCAGCCATATAGGCGCGTACCAGCGTGTCACGGGTGGACATATAGATTTTGGATTCCCCCGCATCGACCATTTTTGTCACAAATTCCGTTGGGACTAGATAAGCCATAGTTTTCACCTTGTTGAAAGTTGGGAACCAGATGTCCATTTGGGCTTGGCCGGCTGCGAAGTTTCACCAGGGCAGGGGTGATATCGCAGGGAAACCCGGGCACAAAAAAAGCGCCCACACAAACCGGTCAATACCGATAAGTGATGGACGCCTTTATCCAATGTTCATATTGTTGTGGGTATGCACCCTTTGCGGGGTTCACCAACCCGCACACTGATATTGAAAGCAAGCACAGTGCCAACTTGAACTTTCCGTGTGCCGGTAACAATGAAACAAGCGTGAATCGGCGGGAAGGAGGCCGGGTTGTGATCCGGCTGGCGCGGGCCAGTATGTGTCCGCGCCTTTTTTCTGTGCGCTTTCTCCAGGTTGCCCTTTTTTGGTTCGCGGCAGAGAGGCTTGCAGCGACAGGTCATCGGGGGGCGGAATCTGGAATATTTATTGCTGTGGCAATGGTAGTTACTGAAATCTTCATTGCTGATAACCACTATTTTAAAAGGGTACAAGGCCATGTCTGCCTACTGTGACGATGCTGAAAAGTTTCTGCTCGCGGCCAAGCGCGCTGAAATTCAGGCCCTGGAGCGCCTGTGTGCCACCAGTGAGCTGGTGACGACAGTGTCTGAGCTGGTACACCAGCTACAGCGAGAACGAGGTATCAGCAATATCTACCTGGTTTCTGACGGGGCGCGTTTCAAGGGGCAGAGGGAAACTCAAATCCAAAATGGCGAGCTGAACGAACAGTGCTTTCGCCAGCTGTTGCACGATCACTACCTGAATCGCGATGAGCAGCGCAATATGCGCCTGTTGAACAGCATCGCCTATACCCTGCACGGGCTCGATGGGTTGCCGGGGTTACGTGAGCAGGTTGGAAGCCTCGCCATCAGCGCACTGGATGCCACCAGTGCCTATTGCCGGGTGGTCGCGGGTTTGCTTGCGGTCGTGTTTGAGGCGGCGGACGTGGCTGATGACCCGGAAGTAACACGGAGCCTGGTGGCGTTGTTCAATTTTATGCAGGCCAAGGAGTTTGCCGGACAGGAACGCGCTTGGGGCGCGATCGGATTTGCTGGCAGTCATTTTGATGCGAGCCTGCACGACCGACTGTCTCAATTGCAGGAGTGCCAACAGAGCAGCCTCGCGGTATTTACCGAGTTTGCCATTGAACAGGAAAAGGCCCGCTGGGAAGAAATCGAGAGTGGCCCGGCTGCGGCAGATTTACAGCGGCTGCGCCAGATCATCGTCGGACTCAAACCCGGCGAGCCAATTGCCGCGGATATCAGCGAGATCTGGTACGAGCTGGCTACAGAACGTATCGACAGTATGCACGGTCTGGAAGACTCCATGGCTGCCCGGCTGCTGGCGATCAGCCGCAAGCGGGTATCCCAGGCCCAGGCTGAACTGGCTCGTCATTACGCACGGCTGCAGGAACTGAAATCCGGGCGCTGGCCAGAGGCGCCGGCACTCACCATGCTGTTTGATCCGGCGGTACCAGGACTTACCGGCAGTGTCTCCGATAGCAGTGTTACCCCAATAGGCTCCCAGCACCTTGCCCACTCGCTCTACGACCTGATTCGGGCCCAGGTCGCGCATATTCGTGAAGTCAGTGAAGAGCTTGAGCAAGCCCGCCGCGCGCTTTCCGAGCGCAAACAAATAGAGCGGGCCAAGGGCGTCCTGATGCGTACGTTTAAAATGAATGAGGACGATGCGTACCGAACCATGCAGCAGCGTGCGATGGAAATGAACCTCAAGCTGGTGGAGGTGGCAGAAAAAATTCTGGAAATGGGGCAGCGTGAATCAGAGAAGAATCAACACAGGGATAGTGTGCCGGCCTAACGTTAGCGGCGTCGGTATATCAGAACGTCCTCAAGGTCATATACCAGCGCAGCAGTGTCGCAGGCGCCGGCGTAGCAAAGAAACGTTCCGCCAGATAGCCGCAGGCAAAAGCCACACTCAGGGCCACGGACAAGGGTACTTTTCGAGCTCGGTGTAGTGCCTGTTGCTTCTGATCCGTTAACAGGTATACCGCCCCGTGACGTTGACGATCCATATCTTTACTGCACTTGCGTATGCGCTTATTTAAAGAACTCAGTGACATCGTTCAGCGCCTCCCGGGCCTGTCTTTTCGTCTCTTCGAAACCGAGTAATTTACGCAGCTGATTGATGTAAATCGCAATCCCGGCGAGGAGTAAAACCTGAGTGAATAGAAACACCGCAAAGCCCACATAAATGGATTGTGAGAAGTAGTAGCCAAGCAAACCGAGGCCGCCACACAGGCTGACGAACAATACGAAGGCCAGAGGTAGCAGTATCAGTGACAGTGCGGCGATGCGCTTGCCTGCACTCAGCGTGCGGTCCAGCTCCAGCTGAGCCAGGGTCGAGAAATTACTGAACCAGGCGGATGTCAGTGACAGCGTCGCTTGTGCGCGGGTCATTACATTTTCAACGTCTTCTTCAAACGCACTACCTGTGTCCCGGGTGGTATCGAACTCCTCAGTGGCAGCCCGGGCATCCCAGCGATTGTCATCCTCGCGACGGTCATACTTGTGAAATGTATCGCGAGGTCCATCGGACCGGTTTGGTTCACCCATACAAAACATTCCCCTGAATCGAAGCTGCTCATAGAAGCGGGTAGAGGGACGAACAAAAACGACTGTGCCGAAGTACAGTCGCCTTCTGGATCACCGGGAACCGCTGAGAACGCTATTTCATCAGTTTGGCAATCACCCAGCCCACTGCGAATGCGCAACCTACTGCCATGAGCGGATGGTCCTTGATACGGGATTCAGCACGTTCAGTGACGTCCTGGGCGCGCTGGCGATTGCGCTCCACCGAGTCTTTGGCTTTGGTCTTCAGGTGGTCTGCGGTTTCGTGGGCCCGGTCCTTCACGTGACTCGCGGCATCGTGTGCAGCTTCACCGGCGAGATTGTATGCCTCGTGCAGTTTTTCCCGGCTGGAGTTCGTGTTCGGTTTGGCGCTAGCCATAGCGTGCTCCTTCATTGAAGAAAGGTTGTCTTCTAATCCTATAGTCGGCCTGGCCCGTTACCACGGAAATCGAAGGAACTTAGTACGCTGCGCTAGTGAGTCTGCGCGGTCAGGTGTAATTGCAATGGTTTCGTGCGGGGTATAAACGAGAAGGGGATATAAGGAAAGACAGGCAGCCGTAGTGCACGGCTGCCTGTTGCCTGTCAGGCGGCGGTTTGAACTGTGTTGGGGTTCAAAGCCTGGCGAATGATGAACTGGATATGCTCCTTGTGGGCCCGCGATGCAGGTTCATTGCCACGGGAATCCAGCTGCCGTTCTATTTGCTTGAGTGAATAGCGGGCCAGGGCCTGCGCCTGCTGCTGGCGGGCGCCATCCTTGGTGGCGCTGGCGAGGCCGATCAGGCGGTCGACATATTCCCGCTGCAGGTTCTGGCGGAAACTGTTGACGTTGCTGGTTGCATCCGCGCCGAAGATCGCCAGGTTCAGATCCGCGTAGAGGTCCGTCATGGAGTACTCGTTCCCGTACAGGGCGGAATCCTGTATCCGTTTCAGGACCACCGGGTTCAGCAGGTGATCGAGTACGGATTTCTGCATTTGCAGGACCACATCGTGTACTTTGGGGTCTTCGGTTTTGCCATAGAAGAAGAACCAGCGGCGCTGTTGCTGCAACTGTCTCAGGAGTTCCGGTGACAGGTGCAGGGCATCCGGCGCGAAGACATGCTCTTCAAGCACTTCCATCGCACGTTTTTGCTCGGTAGCGTCCATAGGGCGGAACGGGTCCTCGCCACCCTCCTGGCCGACCATGGAGCGATCGACCCGCACTCCGCCCACATAGCGGGACACGGTCTGCGCGGCGCGTGCGTAGTAGCCCAGGGCGAGATTGGCCCCGTATACCAGTTCCTGCCGCGACTCTCCCTGTTTCAGCAGGCGGTCCGCCATGGTATCCAGCATCAACTGGCTGCGCTCGAACTGGTTCTGGGCGTAGCCGATAGCATCCTGGCTCATGTCGTTGATCATAATGCGCGGGTCAATACCGGCGCCCGGCATGCGCATATCATCGGCGTCGTTGCCAAAGGCCAGCGCCGGGTCGGTAGAGCGCGCGAGTATATTGCTGAGGCGTTGTTCTTCTTCCGCGGCATCGGGAGTGGCGGTGGAATAGCCGTATTCGATTGCCCAGCGGTCGTAGGCGCCGGGCTCCACAACATAAAACTGTCCCTGCTCCATACCCACGGGTGCCAGGTTGGGTGCCGGGTAATCCATCACCGATGCAACCAGCCCATGTTTACGGGTCATTTCAGCATCGAAAATGGTGTCGAGCGGCGATTGCTGGCTGGCGATAAAGTTGTGGTTGAGGCCGAGGGTGTGGCCAACCTCATGCAGCACCAGGAAGTAGAGGAACTCCTCGGCAAAGCGGTTGCTGGTGGCCTCTTCCGCGCCCATGGCACTCAGGGCCGCGGCACCGAAGGCGCCTCCCTGGTAAATCGGGGCGTGGCTCACTTGCAGCGGGTTAAAGCGGCCGCCGGCTTGCGCGCTGGATGCGGCGGGTACATCAAACATGCCCGGCATTCTCGACATGTTTTGCATGGCGATCAGCTCGAGCATGATATCGGCGCCGAGAATTTCGCCGGTCAGCGGGTTGGCGACAGAAGGCCCGTAGCCGCCAAATTGTGGTTTGGGGGAGGCGGTCCAGCGCAGTACGTTGTAGCGCAGGTCGCCCGCATCCCAGTCGGCGTCGTCCGGTTGTACTTTGACCTGGACGGCATCCTTGAAGCCCGCCTGCTCGAATGCCTTGTTCCAGGCCAGGGTGGCATCGCGAATGGTGTCCCGGTATTCCAGCGGGGTCGTATTTTCGATCCACCAGACGATGGGTTTTACCGGCTCGGATATTTTCGCCAGGGGGTTTTTCTTTACCAGGTGCCAGCGGTTGATAACGTCGCCGTAAGGAGCCACTTCATCCGAAGTCATAACCTGCTTGAGACTGGTGAAATATCCGAGTCGCGGGTCGTCGCGGCGCGGTACAAAGTCATTCTCCGGCGCCTGGATCAGGATATGGCGAATACTGAATGCCAGGCTGCGCTCGTCACCCACGGCAAAATCGCGGATATCCTGGCCAAAATTCTTGGGTAACACCGGTTCTGGGTTTTCGTAGACGTATTCCACTTCCACATCGGTGTTCTGCGGGTAATTGTACAGACCGACATAGCTGGTTTTGTCTTCATTCAGTTTGCCAATGGGCAGTCTGTCTCCCGGTTTCGCTTCGGGATTCGGGGATGACTTCAGTTGGCGCAGGGACTCTGCCAGAAACAGCTTGTCCGCATTGATGAATATGGCGCCGCTATCTTTATCTTCCGCCTCGATCTTCAGCGAAGCGAGCAGTGGGCGGTTCAGGTTGGCCTGGCTCGCGCGGCTGATCGGGTTTTTCGGGTCAAAGGTGAAAACCGTATTTTCCTGACGCACCTGCACCTTGTCGAAGTGGCGTTCGAAATGCAAAACCCGCGGCTCGAAATAAATACCCGTCAGGTGCTGGAATTCATCACTCTGGGTACCCTGGCTGACCTGCATATGATGCAGGATATCTTTACCCAGTTGATTGGGATCGATCTTCAGGTAAACGCTGCCGGTTTTCTGGTTCTGGTACAGATCGAACAGACCAGCAAAATGCTCGCTGTCTTTGGTGATTTCCGAGACCGGCTTCAGGTCACCGTTTGAGGTTTCGGTATTATTTGGGGTGTCTTCGCCGCAGGCAGCAATAAGCAACGAAAACGCCGCGGCAGAAATAACTTTCGCCGCTCGCGCTAGAATGGCCATGATTCAAATCCTTTTTATATGTATGGGCTGTCATGACAGGTGTTCAAACAGCCGTACTTCTTCCTGTTGACGGGTCGAGTTAATCAAATACTCCCCGGTAAAGTCCAGTTGGGTGGGCGTAGTTGGATAAAGAAATGCGTATTCTTTGAGGTATTCGCAGGAGAATGTCAGGAGCGAAAGGTTTTTGGTTTATTTTGGCGCCATGAATAAATCGGCAGGTCGGTAAGCAAGGCTCTGCGATTCTGGACGGGACAGGTGCGAGTTGATTGCGTGACGTTGACGCGGCTCGAATGCGCGCTGCAAAGGTTTATCCGAATCCGAAATGTTTACAGCCCGGGGCGCGCGCAGCTGAGTGTTATCAGCCCGCGTTCCCCGCTTTCCAATCTTCGATATTTCGTACCACGCCACTCAGCAGCCTCTGGCGACTTTCACGGCTGATCCAGGCATTGTGGGGGGTGATGATCAGGTTGGGGATATTGTTGGCCAGCAATGGGTGGTTTGCAGGTGGGGGTTCAACGCTCAAGACATCCAGTGCGGCGCCAGCAATGGTGCCATTGTTCAGTGCATCGACCAGTGCCCGTTCATCAATCAGCCCACCACGGGCGGTATTGATCAAAAATGCCGAGTTTTTCATGCCAGCGAGAAAATCCTCATTGACCAGCTTGTCGGTATTTTCCGTAAGCGGGCAATGCAGACTGACCACGTCCGACTCGGCAAGCAACCTGGCCAGAGGCACGCGGCCGGGTTTTTGCTCGCCGGTGAAGGAGTCGGAGATCAGAATCGTCATCCCCAGAGCTTCGCCGAGCTGTGCCACTTTTTGTCCGAGGTCACCGTAGCCGATAATGCCGAGGTTTTTGCCGGCGAGTTCGAGTACCGGGTAATCGAGCCTGCAGAAAATATCGGACTGACTCCAGCGCCCGGCTTTGACGTCGGCGTCATACTGGTGCCAGCGAGTGGCGAGGGCGAGGATCAGGGCGAGGGTGTGCTGTGCCAGCGAGCTGCCGGTATAGCCACTGACATTCCGTACAGGAATGTTTTTCTCGGCGGCTGCGTCGAGGTCGATATTATTGGTGCCGGTGGCACAAACACAGATGAGCTTGAGCCTGGGAGCACCCTCGATCAAGGCGCGGTCGAGTACGACTTTATTGGTGATCACCACCTCGGCTTCCGCAATACGCCGCGCCGTTTCCTCGGGTGCTGTGGTCTCGAAAAATTCCCAATGTTCGAGAGACTTTTCCAGGGCGAAGGTTTCCAGCTCCTCCAGCTTCATGGTTGAAGTATCAAGAAAAACACCACGCATCTTTGCCTCTCGTTTTTAACCGAAAATGGGCACTGAATCCGTAGGAGCCTGCTTGCAGGCGAACAGGGGCAGTTCAATGCCGGGACTGTTCGCCTGCAAGCAGGCTCCTACAGGTTGGTATTGCGGTTGCGGTGTGTTTTTACAGCACCCGCATGCCTGGTTGTGCGCCTTCGTGCGGTTCCAGGATCCACAGGTCTTTACCACCCGGGCCGGCTGCCAGCACCATACCTTCACTCACACCAAAGCGCATTTTGCGCGGCGCCAGGTTGGCCACCATCACCGTGAGCTTGCCTTCCAGGTCTTCCGGCTTGTAAGCGCTCTTGATACCGGAGAATACCTGGCGGGTTTCACCGCCCAGATCCAGGGTGAGCTTCAGCAGCTTGCCCGCACCTTCCACGTGCTCGGCCTTGGCGATCAGCGCCACACGCAGGTCCACCTTGGCGAAATCGTCAAACTGGATTTCCTCCGCGATCGGATCGTCCGCCAGCGGGCCTGTGGCCGCGGGCTTGGATTCTGCCTGCAGTTGCGCAAGTGATTCCTGCGCAGCTTCAACCACTGCGTCTACCTGGGTTTTCTCCACACGCTGCATCAACGGCTTGAACTTGTTGATGGTGTGGCCTGCCAGCGGAGTAGTCGCTGCGTGCCAGTCCAGGGAAACACCGAGGAATTCTTCCGCTTTCTTGGCGGTTTCCGGCAGAACCGGCGCCAGCCAGGTGATCAGTGCGCGAAACATGTTTACGCCCTGGGAGCAGATCGCCAGGACTTCCGCTTCCTTGCCTTCTTCCTTGGCCAGAGACCAGGGTGCCTTGTCGGCAATCCAGGCATTGGCCGCGTCTGCCAGCGCCATGATTTCACGGGTCGCGCGGCTGTATTCACGGGCCTCAAAGAATTCGGTGATACGCGGGGCTGCGTCCACAAACTGCTGCCACAGGGTCTCGTCAGCCAGCTCTGCGGACAGGACACCACCGGATTTGCTGACGAACTTGGCCGTGCGGGAAGCGATATTGACCACTTTGCCCACCAGGTCCGAATTCACCTTGGCGACAAAGTCTTCCAGGTTCAGGTCCAGGTCGTCGACGCCGGCGGTGAGCTTGGCGGCAAAGTAGTAGCGCAGGTACTCCGGATCCAGGTGATCGAGGTAGTTGCGCGCATTGATAAAGGTGCCGCGGGATTTGGACATCTTCTTGCCGTTCACGGTGAGGAAGCCGTGCACGCAGACTTTGGTCGGGGTGCGGAATTCGGAAGAATCCAGCATGGCCGGCCAGAACAGGGCGTGGAAATTGACGATGTCCTTACCGATAAAGTGGTAAACCTCGGCGGTGCTGTCTTTTTTCCAGTACTCCAGCCAGTCGCCGCCGTTGTTGTCGCCCTTCTTGTCAAAATAGTTTTTCAGGCTCGCCATATAACCGATCGGCGCGTCCAGCCATACGTAGAAATACTTGCCCGGTGCATCGGGGATCTCGAAGCCAAAGTAGGGCGCATCGCGGGAGATATCCCACTCCTGAAGCCCCTCGTCCAGCCACTCGGACAGCTTGTTGGCTACTTCGCCCTGTAGGGTACCGGAGCGGGTCCAGGTCTTCAGGAAATCGGTGAAGGCCGGCAGGGTGAAGAAGAAGTGTTCGGACTCCTTCTCAACCGGGGTGGCTCCGGAGATTGCAGAAATAGGGTTAATCAGCTCGGTGGGGCTGTAGGTTGCGCCACAGGCTTCGCAGTTATCGCCGTACTGGTCTTCGGTCTTGCAGCGTGGACAGGTGCCCTTGATGTAGCGGTCCGCCAGGAACAGTTGTTTTTCCGGGTCGAAGGCCTGGGTAATAGTGCGGGAGGCGATATGGCCATTCTCGCGCAGGCGCTTGTAGATCATCGCGGACAGCTCGCGATTCTCTTCCGAGTGAGTGGAGTGGTAGTTATCCACACCGATCAGGAAGCCGGCGAAATCGCGCTCGTGCTCCGCCTGCATGTTGGCAATGTGCTGTTCCGGTGTCAGGCCCAGTTGCTCCGCCTTCAGCATGATCGCTGTGCCGTGGGCGTCGTCGGCGCACATGTACAGGCACTGATTACCCTGAGCGCGCTGGAAGCGGGCCCAGATATCGGTCTGGATATACTCGAGGATATGGCCCAGGTGCAGGGAACCGTTGGCGTACGGGAGTGCACTGGTAACTAGAATATTGCGGGGCTGCGACATCATTGATTCCAAAGGCTGCGAGGCAGGTGACTGTTTGTTTTCCGGGGTAGCCAGCGAAGCGTCTGTATTCGCTGCCTGCACGGGCCGCCTACATTAGTAAGGGATGGCCTGTGCCGGTTCGAAACCGGATGGTGAGGCTGGAACTAGCCCGGTGTCTAAAAAGAGCGCGGAATATAGCAGAAATGGGCCCTGCAAGGCACCCGGGTCGCGGTCCTGTGCTCTTGTCAGGCATGTGCCGCTTAAACCACAATGCCGCCCACTCGACCCCTCAGACAGCTACAAGGAAATGCCTGTGAGCGACCACCACGATCACAATCACGATCATGACCACGAAGACCTCCCCGCCGGCGTCCAGGCGGCGCTCGAACATATCGCCGAAGCCCTGGGGCAGCTGGAGGATCCGGCTACCGGGCTGAAGCTCGACGAACTGGAGTCGGATATCGAGGTGGGCTATGACGATGGCACTGTATTCGCCGGCATTACCCTCGGTTATCCCTGTGCCAGCCAGCAGGAGGCATGGGCGGAGCGCATGCGCGCGGTGTGTGCGCCACTGCTTGCCTCTGGCGACTTGGCCGGTGCAGAACTTCAGGCTGAGCTGTTTTTTGACGTCCCCGCGACCTTCCCCGGCGACGTGCCAGAGCCGCTCAAGATGGTCAAAAACATCATCGCGGTAGCGTCTGGCAAGGGCGGGGTCGGCAAGTCCACCACTGCTGTAAACCTGGCGCTGGCGCTGGCGGCCGAGGGTGCGTCCGTTGGCTTGCTGGATGCCGATATCTACGGTCCCAGTTTGCCGACCATGCTCGGTACCGAAGGGGTGCGGCCGGAAGTGAAGGGCGGCAAGTTCTTCGTGCCGGTTCCTGCCTATGGCCTGAAGACCATGTCGCTCGGGTATCTGCTGACGGAAGACACCCCGGCGGTGTGGCGCGGGCCCATGGCCAGCGGCGCGCTGAACCAGATTCTGACCCAAACCCTGTGGGCGGACGATGGCGATGAGCTGGACTACCTGATCGTGGATATGCCTCCCGGCACCGGAGATATCCAGCTCACTCTGGCGCAGAAAGTCGCGCTTGCCGGCGCCGTGATTGTGACCACGCCCCAGGACCTGGCTTTGGTCGATGCGATCAAGGGAGTGGAAATGTTCCGTAAGGTATCGGTACCGGTGCTGGGTATTGTGGAAAATATGGCGCTGCACACCTGCTCCAATTGCGGACACCAGGAGCCGGTATTCGGTACTGGCGGTGGCGAAAGAATTGCTCGTGAATACGAAACCGCAGTGCTCGGTCAGCTGCCGCTGGCGATGTCGATCCGCGAGCAAGTGGATGGCGGCAAGCCGACGGTGGTGGCAGAGCCCGGCGGGGAAGTGGCGGCACTTTACGCCGGTATTGCCCGCAAGGCGGCGGCGCGAGCATGGCTGCTAAATGACGATAGCGCGCCAGAAATTGAGACTGACTGATCCGCGTACCGCTCTTCCTGGAACGAACGTGCCGGGTTGGCGATCAAATCACAAAGAGTTTCCAGGTTGGCACAGTTCCTGATGGCTGAAGTCAGGCTGTCAGTCGCATGGGTTACCCTGGTGAGGGATCACCGCGCGGCCGTTTAGTGGAGTTCTGAAATTGAGCTTTCAAATCCGGTTTGACCCGAACAGCCGAATTGTTCGGGCAACCTTTTTCGATGAGGTTTATCTGGCGGATAAAATCGCTTCCGCACGCCAGATCGCCGAAAAATTTGGCCACTTGCATCCGTTGCTGTTGATGGTAGATGTGCGCAGGGCAGATATTCGGCTCACCATAGAGGAACGCCAAGAATTTGGGACTTACACTGCGCAACTCGAAGGATTGAAACACGCTCGGACGGCAGTACTGCATGCGACGGATCGCAATGCCAATGTAGTAATCGACCGCTGGGCGCAATCTCATGGCCTGCAACTGGCTGAATTTATCACTGAAGCGGCGGCCGTCGAGTGGCTGCTGAGCGCAGAAGCCGTCACACAATAGCCGTTGCGGTTGAATGTTCTAAAAATTCGGCTTTGTTTGGATTATTGTTCCTAGCGCTGCCGTCCCAGATTCGTACACTTCATGCATTCCTGTCCTGTTACAACAAGCAAATGAGGATCTATTTGCTTGTTGGTCCCTTTTTTTTGTCAAAAAGAGACCTTTGTCCCATTTTTGGTGCAGGCCTTCAGGATCCGAAGCACTTTTGTAACAGTTTTGTAACAAAAGTGTAATATTCGGTTGGTTGTTTATGGCGCCAATACAGTTCAGGCGCAAATGTCAGGTAGTGGTTGGCGCCGTGTAGCTGGCGATTGCGGATGATGAAGGCGCGGTAGCAAAGACGCGGCAGGTTCCGCGGCGGAAGTACGGATGAATGGAGTTCCGGTAGTTATGAGTTTTCGGATTCGTTTTGACGCCCGCAACCGGGTGGCGCGCATGTTGTTCTACGGTGAGGCAACCTATGAAAATCGCGTGGAGGCGATACGCCAGCTGATCGCCAAGTACGGGCATTTAAAGCCACTGAGGGTTCTGGCGGACGTCAGGAAAGTGCAGAGTATGTCGATGACGGCAGAAGAGCAGGCGCGCCTGGGCACCTTTGCGGGCCGTACACTGGCAGCCCACGGCGCACGTATTGCGGTATTGAACAGCAATCAACTGAATACCACGGCAGTGATCCGCCATCGGGCGCGGGACGAAGGGCTGGAGCTCTTTCATTTCCTGACCGAAGGGGAGGCGCTGAGCTGGCTGACCAGCTCAGCGGAATTACCCGGATAGAGACCCGGGCAGGTTTGATTAGCCAGACTGCTGTTGCTTTTTCGCCGCTTCCATCTGCTTGCGGCGAAGAGCCTGCTTCTCCTGGCGGCGAGAAAGCGTGGTGGTCCGGGCGTCGTGCCCCAGATGGGTTTCACCACGTGTTTTCGCCAGTTGAATCTGCTTTTCCCGCTCGCGGAAACGGGTTTTATCCGACTCTGAAACCTTGTCGTAACAGTGTGGGCAGCTTACCCCCTGTTCGAACAGTTCAGACTGCATTTCTTCCTCGGTGACCGGCATGCGGCAGGCGTTGCACTGTTCATAGCTGCCTTTTTCCAGGTCGTGATTGACGGTTACGCGTTCGTCAAATACGAAGCACTCACCGCGCCAGAGGGTCTCTTCCTTCGGCACTTCTTCCAGGTATTTCAAAATACCACCGTGCAGGTGGTATACCTCATCAAAACCCTGTTCTTTAAGATACGCGGTGGATTTCTCGCAGCGGATACCGCCGGTACAGAACATGGCCACTTTCTTGTGCTTCTGCGGATCCAGGTGTTCTTTTACATAGTCCGGGAATTCGCGGAAGGTGGTGGTCTTGGGGTTCACCGCATGTTCGAAGGTACCGACTTCTACTTCGTAATCGTTGCGTGTGTCGATCAACAGAACTTCCGGGTCGGAAATCAGCGCGTTCCAGTCTTTGGGTTGGACGTAAGTGCCAACGGTCTGGCGGGGGTCGATTCCCTCAACACCCATAGTGACGATTTCCCGCTTCAGCTTGATCTTGCTGCGCAGGAACGGCATCTGCTCTGTGTAGGACTCTTTGTAATCCAGTTCCGCCAGGCGCGGGTCGGACTTGAGGTAGGCCAGCAGGGCGTCGATACCGGCGCGACTGCCGGCCACCGTACCGTTGATGCCTTCGCGGGCCAGCAGCAGGGTACCCCGCACTTCGTGTTTCAACAGCGTATTGAGCAGGGGTTCGCGCATCGACTCAAAGTTGTCCAGAGTGACAAACTTGTACAGCGCACAGACGACGATCATGAAGTTTCCTTATTTGCAGTCCGGAGCGTAATTCCGGGGCATGGATATCCTGCGGGTCACTCAGAAAATACGGTGCCCGGGGTGAAAATAGCCGCGCATTTTAACGGATTTCACTTTAGGTGTCGTACACTTTTTCGACAGCGCCGGGAAGTGGCTGACTGCTGGTTCACTACTGGTGTCAGCTTCCTCTCAAATCGGTAGAAGCGCTGCCAATCCATTTCCCCGAATCCGAGGCTGCCAGCGAGGTTGTGCCCATGGGCGACGAACAAACCACTTCCAAAGAATCCCCCCTGAGCCGGACATTCAGTGACGGCACCCACAGTGTCGACATTGATATTTATGAAGATGGTGAGGGTGGCTGGCTGCTGGAAATTGTGGACGAAAACAACAACACCACCGTGTGGGAAGATGTTTTCGACACCGATGAGGAGGCGCTCAGCGAGGCGCTGGATGCCCTGAAAGAGGAAGGGATCGGCGCTTTTATCGGGCCCGTGGAAGCGGGCGACGGTGAATCCTCCTGATGCATGGCCGCAGCAACCTAGTGTGCGTGACCGACATTAGCCAGTTCGTTTGCGAATAAATCCTGGTGTTGTCAGCAGGGCTTCGCATGGCTGCTATGGTTATACATAGAAGGGAATCGCGACAGTGTAACAGCACACCCAATCAAGGCGTCGCCTGAGGGCTGCAGGGAATGTTGCCCCGGCGGCGCCGGCTGTTGCCGGCGGCGATGCCGCACTTCGTACCGGCAATCTGCAGGCGTATGAATTGTGGTTGCTCTGCATGAAAACACTCTTTCCTTTCCTGACCCTCTCTTTTATCTGCTCTGTGAGCGCCATGCCGGCATTTTCCGGTATCGAGCTTGAGTTGTCGGATGCCCGCAAGATTGATGTGAACCTGGCGGAAGCGCGCCTGGTCGGCGAGCTGCAGGGCTATGCGATCGTCGCTGGCCGCAGCTGTATCGACTGCGATGAAAACACGGCCATCTACTTCGAGAAAATTGACGACGACACCGGGTGGAGCCACCCGCCAGCGTCAGACGACGAGCGTGCCGCGGCGCTTGGATTACTCGAGGATGACATTGCATCGTCCGCGGATGATGACGAGTCGGCGGGCGAGGATGATGAAGACCGGCCCCAGGCGGAAACTGGCGTAATTACCGAGGATCTCGACGGTGAACGTTTTACCTACCCGGGAAAATATCGCGACTATGAGACCAGGAAAGTGGTGGAAAAGACGCGCATGTTTTACGGCAACTGCTATGAAAACTCGCCGGCCGTGCTCTGGCTCAGCGAATACCTCACGGAAAAAGGCTGGGTGAAGACGGAGTACCTGATTGTGTTCAGGGAGGGTGGGGTAGAGCATCGCTACAATGAGGATCGCCAGCCGAGTATTTACTACATCGAAAATACTGCCTGCCGTGAAGTGCCCGGCATTGCCGCCAGCACTGAGCCCTAGATTGTTGGCGGCGCAAAAAACAAAAACCCCGCAGTAATGCGGGGTTTTGCGTTCTGGGGGTGAGAATCCCAGTCAGTCATCGGGCGATTACTTTTTATCGTGGTCCCAGATGATTTTCAGCTGCTTCTTACCCCACTTACGTGCCTTCTTGATGTCTTTCTCCATCCACACATCGATGCGGTTGGTGAAGCGCTTGTTCATCCGGTCGCGCACGGTGTAGGTGCCGGGCAGACCTTCAATGCGCACCTTGGTGCCGTTGGTCAGGCCGTGCTTCTCAAGGTCACGGGATACCGCGATGATTTTGTCACCGGGACGCAGCTTGTTGTTCCATGCCGCCATCCAGGGGTCATCGTCGGTTTGGCCTTTTACGGAGTTGTAGGCCGTAGCCGTGACCGTCATGGACTTCTTTTTCTTGGCGGCGGGTTCTTGCAGAGAGGCAAATGCCTCACCGCCGGTCATGGCAGCAATAAACGCGCCGAATACAAGTACGAATTTTTTCAGGCTCTGTCGCATAAGGATCTTACCTCCGAAAGCTTTTCGGTCGCAGACTGGAGTTGTCTGCTTAGCCTCCAAGTTGATTTCGTAATAAGTGATCAATGTTTGATCAGCTGGAGCCATATTAAAGATCGGGGGAGGGGAATCAATCGTTGCTGTGCCGCCGGCAAATTACCGGACAGATTGTCGTCTTGTTTTGGAGGAATGGAACTTGAGACTCTTAATTTCCTTTTACATGAAATACTCACCCTACAGATTACAGGCTGATGACAGTGATGGTCGCTCCTAAATCTTTTCTATGGGGATCTGGTTGCTAATCGCAAATCTACTATGACAACGATGTCATGCTTTGAATGTAGAAAAAATGATCAGCTCTGGGGAGAAGACCGGAGATTCCGTGGAACATAATTTTTTTTCATTTATTTGCGACCTCGCCGTCAGACCGGCGGGATTTCCCGGAAATTGAGAGAAACACACCTTGAGCCCGGGAAATTTCGGGCACTTCAGGCAATCTTCAGGCTATCAGGCCGATAGTATTAGGATATATATCCCGCCAATACAGGGGCTCAGGTAGCGAGCTTTCGCAGTACGCCTTGCTCGCTACGTGTCGGAAAGGGTGCCAAAGGCACTGTTTATGTGGGGCTATATGGGGGTGTTGTCGACAGGGCGGCTTGGATTGACCATTTCCCGCAGTGCCGTCAGGTAGGCCTGGTCTTCTTCCAGGTCGTCGAAACCGTGGTGGCGATCCAGGGTCACGGCCTGCTCCAGCCATTCGATGGCTTCTTCCAGATTGCCCTGCCATTCGCATACCTGGCCGATATTGAAGTAGGTGATCGCCAGGTTCTGCCAGTCTTCTTCTTTTTCCAGCTCGTTCAGGGCCGCCCGGTACAGTTGATAGGCATTGCGTAACATCTGTGCCCGTTGCTGTGGGTTGTCCACAGTGGCCGATTGCTGGTGGTAGGTATGGGCGAGGGCGGAGCGCACCCGCGCGGCTGAGTGCTCGAAGGGCAAACCGGGTGCCGATTCTATATAGGCGAGCACCGCCTGGAACTGGCTGCGGGCCAGCGGGTAGAGATCCGGGCGCTGGCCGCCGAGGGCATTCAGGATGATGCCGTAACGGTAGCGCAGGCGATGCTGCTGCGGCAGGTCATGGGTGAGGCTGGCGATGGCCCGCTCGTACAGCGGCAGGGCGGCACTGTAATCGCCGCCGAGGGCGTACTCCTCGGCATCGCCAATCAGCTGGGCCACCGGCTCTTCTGATTCATTGGGCTCCCCGTTGGCTGGCAGGGCCAGCCACAGGTTCAGGGCGAGGGCCGGGAGCAAAGTCGGCAGCAAGCGGGCCTGGTACATCGGGAGCGCCTCCAGTGGCGGCTTGTTAGTGGTTACTGACAGTAAACCCCGAATCTTCAATCTGTGCCAGTAGTGCTTGCAGCGGATGGCGTAATTCTTTTTGCGCAAAGCGCTTGCTCTGGCAGCGGCAGGAATAACCTGTTGCCAGAACTCCCTCGGTGTCCCCCTGCAGTTTCGGCGCCCAGGACTGCTGGAAGATAACCTTGGAGGTCTCCTTGTTGGCGGTCTCGTGGCCGTAGGTGCCGGCCATGCCGCAGCATCCCGCCGCTTCCGTTGCCAGCTCCATTCCCAGCGCGTTGAATACCTGCTGCCACTGGCGACTGGAGCCCGCTGCGTTTGACTGCTCGGTGCAGTGGGGCAGGAGGGTGAAACTGCGCTGCTGCAGGCGTTTCTTGTTGGTTGCCAGGTGTTCCGTATGTTCCGCCAGCCATTCCTGCAGCAGTAATACCTGCGGTGCTTTGTCGCCCAGCAGTTTTTTGTATTCGGAGCGGTAGGTCATGGTCATGGAGGGATCAATGCCCACCAGCGGGATACCGCTTTCTGCGAGGCTGTTGAGCATCGCACTATTGCCGGCGGCGACCTGCGCAAACTGGCGCAGGAAACCATGCACATGCAGAGGCTTGCCGTTGGCCCGGAACGGCGCCACCAGCGGGTTGAAGTCCAGCAGTTTGAGCAGGCGCAGGGTGTCCGCGACCACGTCGGCATCGAAATAACTGGTGAAAGCATCCTGCACGATCACTACCGCCTTCTGCCGCTGCGTTGGCCCCATGGCTTTGAGGCTGGCACTGCTGGCGTAAGGCACGCCGAGTTCCCGCATCGCCTTGTCCAGGCGGGTGGCGGACAGCGCCGGGGAATCCGCGAGCCCGAGGCCTTTCTCGAGTAGCCAGCGCACCGGCGTCAGTTTCAGCGGCCAGTTGTACAGCTGCGGGGCCCGGGCCAAGTGAGGCATGACAAACTCCAGGCCACCGACGAAGTAGTCCTTGAGCGGGCGCAGGTAGCGGCTGTAATAGAGTTCGAGGAATTTGGCGCGGAAGGTGGGGACATCCACCTTGATCGGGCACTGGCCAGCGCAGGACTTGCATGCCAGGCAGGCCTGCATGGACTCGTTGACCTCATGGCTGAAGTCATACTCGCCACGGGCCTTGGCCAGTGAGTTCTTGAAGCGTCCTGGCAGGCCGATGATAAAGGATTGCTCGCGGCTCTTGCGCGCCACGGCTTCGGGATCGACGGACCGGTCTGCCAGCAGACGCAGCCACTCACGGATCAGCGAGGCGCGGCCTTTGGGCGAGTGGATGCGGTTGCGGGTGCCCTTGTAGGAGGGGCACATGGCGTCGTCCGGGTTCCAGTTGAAGCAGGCACCGTTGCCGTTGCAGTAAACCCCTTCGGAATAGCCATCCCAGACCTGTACCGGAATCTGGCGGTCGTACTCGCCGCGGGTGGGCACCTTGTCGATCTTGAGCAGGCCGGAGGCGGCGCTGGGGGTGGCGATCTTGCCCGGGTTCAGCTGGTTGCGCGGGTCGAAGGCGGCCTTGATTTTCTGCAGCTCGGGGTAGAGTTCACCGAAAAATTCCGGGGCAAATTCCGAACGCACACCTTTGCCGTGCTCGCCCCACAGCAAGCCGTTGTATTTCTTGGCCAGTGCGACCACCTGCTCGGTGATAATGCGCACCTGTTTGGCTTGCTCCGGGTCTTTCATATCAATGGCCGGGCGCACGTGCAGGACGCCGGCGTCCACATGGCCAAACATGCCGTAGGCAAACCCGGCCTCATCCAGCGCGGCGCGGAATTCGGCAATGAAATCCGCGAGATTTTCCGGCGGTACTGCGCAGTCTTCCACAAATGGAATCGGGCGCTGTTTGCCCTGGGCATTGCCGAGCAGACCGACGGCCCGTTTGCGCATGCCCCAGATCTTGTTCACCTGCTGGTGACCACGGGCGATGGTGTAGCCAAAACTTTTGCCCTGCTGCCCGATCAGGCTGTCGACGTGGGCGGTGAACTTGTCGAGGGCCGCCTCCAGCGCCTGTTCGGAGTCCGCGGTGTACTCCACCAGGTTGATACCGTTTACGGGCCTGTCGTTCTGGGGGAAAAATTCACTCACGCTGTCCCACACGATGTCGCCCATGGCCAGCTGTAAAACCTTGCTGTCTACGGTCTCGATCGAGGTGGGGCCAGCCTTCATCAGGTCGGTGGCGTCCCTGAGGGCATCCTGGAAGTGGTCGTAATTCAGGTTTACCAGCGCCGCACATTTGGGGATCTTCAGCAGGTTCAGCTTGGCCTCGGCGATAAAGCCCAGGGTACCTTCGGAACCGCACAGGATATTGTTCAGGTTGAAACGGCCGTCTTTTTCCCGGTCGCGGATATGCGCCAGGTCGTAGCCGGTCAGGCAGCGGTTCAGTTTGGGGAATTTGGCTTCAATCAGTTCACGCTTGTCGCGGTCGATGGTGTCGCAGAGCTGGTGCACCCGCGCGGCGCGGCTGTTGGTATCGGTGACCTGTGCAAGGGTGTCGTCGTCGACGGCGTGGGAGTGCCACAGTTCGCCGCCCATCAGCACGGTTTTCAGTTCCAGAACGTGGTTGCGGGTTTTGCCATACACGCAGGAGCCCTGGCCCGAGGCGTCGGTATTGATCATGCCGCCAATGGTGGCGCGGTTACTGGTAGAGAGTTCCGGGGCGAAGAACAGCCCGTGGGGTTTGAGCGCGGCATTCAGCTGGTCCTTGACCACACCGGTCTGTACCCGCACCCAGCGCTCCTCGACATTGATCTCGAGGATGCGGTTCATGTGCCGGGAGATGTCCACAACGATACCGTCGGTCAGGGACTGACCATTGGTGCCGGTACCACCGCCACGGGGGGACAGCACCACTTTGTGGAATTCCTCTCGATCAGCCAGTTCCATCAGCAGCTGCAGGTCGTGTACATCCCGCGGGTAAACCACAGCCTGGGGCAGCACCTGGTAGATGGAGTTATCGGTGGCCAGCACCGTGCGGCTGGCGTAGCTTGGGCTGGTGTCGCCGTGGAAGTCGGCCTGTTTCAGTGCTTTGAGGAACTGCAGGTAGAGCGCCTGTACTTCGTCGATTTCGCGCAGTGCTGGAATCATTCCGGGCCCCGGGGTGCTTACTATTGGGTAACTGTAACTATCTGAGCGGATCGGCCGCTGCACAGGTAGATATAAAGAAGGTCTGGCATTGTAGCGGCGGTGGCGGCTCGCGCAACAATTAGCAGAATCGGCTCACAATGGTGCGCGAAAATTGCGCGGAGTTCCGCAGATGCCGGAAAATGCGGCCGCCTGTCATCCATCCTGCGGTCAATTGCGTACTGTACACTGAAACCATGCACAGCCTGAGCGCGTTAACTGGATAGTAGAGCCGCATGAAAATACTACCCCGCCAGACCCGAATCCCCGTCGGTATCAGCCAGTGCGCCATGGGAGACCCGGTGCGCTACAACGGCGGCCACAAGCACAGCAAGGTATGTACTCAGTTACTCGCCCGCTGTTTTGAGTATGTGCCCCTGTGCCCGGAAGTGGCGATTGGCATGGGCGTGCCGCGCAAGCCCATCCACCTGTTGGTGGCAAAAGCGGGAGCGGACGTGGATGCCGTGCGCGTGGTTGGCGTGGAAGACCAGACAGTGGATGTGACCGATCCCCTCCGAGAGTATGCCGACTCCGTGGTGCCCGATCTGGAAAAGATCCGCGGCTACATCTTTATGCAGAACTCCCCGAGCTGCGGTCTGCACGGTGTGCGTCGCTATCTGGACAACGGGCACGGGATCGACAGTGAAGGTGTCGGTATTTTCGCGCGTCGGATACAGCAGCATTTTCCCCATCTGCCAATGGAAGAGGTGGGGCGGCTGAACAATAGCGAGTTGCGGGAGAACTTTCTCACCCGGGTGTTTGCCTACGATGCCTGGTTTCGCTATGTGGAATGCGAGCCGGAACAGGAAGAGATACCGGAAGCGCAGCAGAATGAAGGTGCAGGTGAAGAGCCTGTAAAGCGGCTCTCGCGCATTGCCCGTATTATCGAGTTCTACACCGCCTACAAGTACCTCCTGATGGCGCATAACCAGGATGCTACCCGGGCCCTCGGCCGCCTGCTAGCAGATAGCAAAGCCATGCCGGAAGACGACCTGGCATTTGCAGTACGCGGTCGCATCATGGAGATCCTCTCGCACCCGGCGAGCCGTAAAGACAGAACCAACGCGCTGATGCACAGCCAGGGGCACCTGAAGGAGTACCTCAACAAGGATGAAACGGCGGAGTTGCAGCAGTTGATCGAAGACTACCGCCTGGGGCACAAGCCGCTGTCGGCGGTACTGACCATGCTGCGCCACTACCTGCCGCGCAGTCCCCACGGATTTATCCACAGTCAGGTTTTGCTGGCCGCCGAGCCGGCCGAACTGGGCCTGTGCGACTTTCACTGACAACCATTCCGAAAACGAAGTAACAGAACCGAATAGTGATGGCCGAGAAGAATTCCCGCAGCGCCGGCGCGCCCAAACGCCGCGGCCTGGTATGGCTGCGCAACGACCTGCGTTGTGCCGATAACACCGCACTCTACCGTGCGGACAAAAGCTGCGATGCACTGGCGGCAATATTTATCGCCTGCCCGCAAACCTGGCGCAGCCACGGCGATGGCGACAACGTTGTCGCGTTCCGCCTGCGCTCATTGCAGCTTCTGCAGGACGAACTGGCGAAGCGGAATATCCCGCTGTATTTTCTCGAATTGTCGAGCTTCGAGCAGGTGCCAGCGGCGCTTGCGCAGGTTGTGCACAAGCTCGATGTGGATGTGCTGCTCGCGAATGCCGAGTACCCGCTGAATGAGCAGAAGCGGGATCAGGCCGTTCGTGCGGCTTTGACGGATATTGCGGTGCCGGTCGAGTACTGCACTGACCGCACCCTGATTCCGCCAGGCAGCCTTACCACCAATAGCGGCGATGGTTTCAAGGTATTCACGCCCTTCAAGCGCGCCTTTATCGTCCGCCATGGGGACGCGCCGTTTGATCCCCTGCCGACACCGCGTGCGCGTCCAGATACGCACAGGGATTTCTGGCCGGAGTGGCAGGTGCTGGAGGCCGAGAACAACCTCGTGCGCAGCATCCCCAAAACCGTGGGTGACTATGACGTAGTGCCGGGCGGTACGGATAACGTGCTCGAGTGGCCGGTGGGTGAGGCGGCGGGACTGCGCTACCTGGAGGATTTTTCCACAAAAATCGCCGATTATCTCGAGCAACGGGATTTTCCGGGCATCGAGGGCACATCGCGCCTGTCGCCCTATCTGAACTGCGGTGCGGTGTCGATTCGACAGTGCGTGCAGATGGCTCTGGAGGAGAATAGCGGCCGCTGGGTAGGCAAAAGCGAGGGCGCGGGCACCTGGCTGAGTGAATTGCTGTGGCGGGAGTTCTACCAGCACCTGGTGGTGAACTTCCCCCGGGTGTGCCGTAACCAGCCGTTCAAACCGGAAACCGAGCAGGTGCCCTGGTCCCGGAGTGAGCACGATTTTGAGCGCTGGTGTGCCGGTGAAACCGGTGTGCCGATTGTCGATGCGGCCATGCGCCAGCTCAACCAGACCGGCTGGATGCACAACCGCCTGCGCATGGTGGTGGCTTCCTTCCTTACCAAAAACCTGCTGATCGACTGGCGTCGCGGCGAACGCTACTTCATGCAGCAGCTGGTGGATGCGGACTTTGCCGCGAACAATGGCGGCTGGCAGTGGGCCGCTTCCACTGGCACTGATGCTGTACCGTACTTCCGGGTCTTCAACCCGTATAGCCAGTCGAAGAAGTTTGATGCCGAAGGGGATTTTATCCGGGCGTATGTTCCTGAGCTTGCAAAGTTGTCCGCCAGGGATATTCACTGTCCGCCACCGCTGCAAGGCTATCCTCAGCCTATCTGTAATGTGACGGATTCCCGCAAACGGGCGATCGAAGTCTTTGCTAACTTGAAGTCTTGATGAACCTCTGATTTATTCGAGAGAGCTCGTGTGGACATTAACGCATAGTGGCATCTCGCACTCGTTGTACGGAATCGGTTCTGCTTATTGAGTCGCCAATGAATCAAAAGAAGCTGGTGAATTTCAGTCTATTTATTGCCGGCTGGTGGGTGGCCTTACTGTACGGCAATGCTCTGGCGCTCATCGCGCTGTTCGTGGTGCTTATGCTGCATTTTGTGATGTGGCGGGACATGCGGGATATCTTCCTGATCCTGGGCTTCATCTTCTGTGGATTTGGTGTCGAGTGGGCCTTTATGGCGAATGGCGTACAGGACTACCGCTCCAACCTGCCGCCGGCCTGGGCAATCTGTATCTGGGCCATGCTCGCCACCACCGTTCGATACTCCCTTGGCTTCCTGATGCGGCGTCCGCTGCATGCCGCGTTAACCGGCGTCATTGCAGCCCCCCTGTTCTACTTCAATAGCGTGCACTTTGGTCCCGCGGGCTGGGGCCGCCCGGTGTGGCAGTGCTTGCTCGCCATCGCACTGGTGTGGGGCTTGCTGGGTGCCATTATCAGTGGCGTACTGGTGCCGCTAGTCGAGCAGACAGACAGTTCGCCTGAGCAGCAGGTACAGTAGCCGGACACCCGTTTGCGGGTTTCGGCCAGATTGATACCGCCGCAAAACTCCCCCAACACCACTGACCTATACTTGCCTCGAAATTTCCCGTGGCAAGGAGGCCGCAGTGAATTATCCCGGGACAAGAACGTTTTCTGGAAACCGGGCCGTAAGGATGCTGGCTCTGTCAGCGGCCATCAGCGTGGTTTCCGCTACTGCGACAGCCGAAGCGGTAAGCCGAGGTCTCTACAGCTCGATCACATCCTTCGGCGACAGCCTGTCGGATAATGGCAATGCGGGGATTTTTACCAATGCCGATCTGCTAGGGCTTTATCCACAGCAGCCCGCGGTTTCCTATTTGGCAGATTACCTTGGACTAAACGCAAGTAACTCCTGTTTCGGACTGGGACCGGAGTTTGGTGGCGCCATCCCCTGTGCGCCTGCGTCGGGAACACCGGCACAGCAATTTGAACAGGTGGCACGGTCGGTTCTGGGGAACGGCGGTAACTGGGCTGTGGGTGGTAACCGAACTGCAGATGTGCTGCTGGATGTCGTGGGATCACAACGCTTCCAGGCGTTGTTTCCGGATACTTCGGTGGCCGACCACAACGCCCTGACCACAATATTGCCCGATGCCAGCCGTTGCGGTGCCGATGGCGTCTGTAATCCGGCGGCGGGGGAGAGCCCCTACCTGAGTGAGGCCGATACGCTGGCGGCAATATCTGCTTTCGGCGATCCATCCGCACTGCAGGCACTGGTCGACAATCCGAACAATGGCATCACTCTGGGGGGCGTACCCTTTGCCACAGGGCAGGGCTATTTGTCACAAAACACGGCGGACCCGAATGGTCTCTATTTCCTGCTTGGTGGCGGCAACAATATTCTCGACGGCGTGCGCGGCGGCACCCTGTCAAAGGAATCCATGGAGCGCGCTGCCAGCTTTCTGTCCACGGCCGGTAGTGAGTTAAAGCGTGCCGGTGCCGGTTACGTGGTGATGGCGAACGCGCCCCGTATCGGCCGTACCCCCGCCGTCTATGCGGAAGGCGGAGCCGCCGTTGCCTACGCCAATCAGGGCTCGGAGTGGTTCAATGACACCCTGCGCCGCCAGCTGAATTCCATTGGCAACATCCTGCTGCTGGATCTGCAGGGGGTTCTGGAACTTGCCGTGGAGACCCCCACAGCATTCGGCTTCGCCAATATTGACCAGAGTGCCACCTGTTACACCAATTGCGCCAATCCCCATCCCGTGTATGGGGAAAACGGCAGTGCCCCCAATCCGGACATGCTGGTGTTTTACGACAGTATTCACCCTACGCTGGCAGGTCAGCGTTTACTGGCCGATTACTACTATGAAACCCTGATGGCCCCGGTCGCGTTTGCGGTGCTCCCTGACCTGGGCTATCAGAACACCCGCCAGCACCGTCTCAACCTCGATCATCACCTGATTTCACAGCGCTACCGCGACCCGTTCACCACCGTGTTTTTTGGCGCAAGCGTGGAGCATGCCGAACTGGGCACCGGTTATGCCATCAACGATGAATTCCCGGCCTGGGACGGGTTTCTCGGCATGAGCTTTGCCGGCTTCGAACACCTGGAGTGGGGGCTTGGCATGTCCTATGGTGGCAGCGAATATGAGCCGCCGGATATCTTCCTGAAAAGCCGCAACTTCAACCTCAGCGCTTTTGCGCGCTGGGATAACGGTTTCTACTTTGTCGATGGAGGCCTTGGCTGGTCGGATATTCAGTACAACGACATCCAGCGCACCATCCATCTGGGCAACACCTTCTCCCATCGCCTGGACGCCGACACGGATGGCGATGGCTACAACGTATTCCTGCGCGCCGGTTACGACGCCAGCCAAAACCTCGACAGCCATATGGGACCGTTTGTATCGGTCGAATGGACCCAGATCCAGGTCAATGGCTTCAACGAAGACAGCATTCCCGAATACACCTACGCCGGGCCCTATGGAATCCGCAAGGATCCTTTGGGGCTCTGGGTACATGGTCAGGACCGCGATTACCGCCGCTGCCGAGCCGGCTTCTTTTACAACAGCCCGAAATCGGATGAGCAGGAGTGGTTCGGAGAATTCTGGCTGGAACACAACGCGGGTGACGACGAACAGGATGTCGCCATCGGCGTTAACTCGATTCGCAACAACTGGGCGTATATGGCGGGCTACCGCAGCGAGAACGCCGGCTTCTTCCAGAATGGCGTGGGTGCGATGGTGGGGGTGAAAATTAACGACAACCTGCGGATAGCCGGGGATGTGATTATCCGGCCGGAGGATACGGTGGGTGGATTGAGCTTGAACTACCGGTTTTGAATGCCGGCGGGGGTTGGTTGCTAGCTTACGGAGTGCTGATGGTTCGAGGGAAGGCAAAGCGCTGGGTAGCGGGTTTCAGGACTGTCGGAAACAGGGATGTTTCCGACAGAGCGTACAGGGATGTATACACAGCGGTCCTGAAACCCGCTACCCAGTGATTTGCCGCCACAGGAAGCGATCGGAATACACCTCCCTGTGCTGCCGCATTTTCTGCGGCCCAGACATGAAAAAAATCGCGCTGCTGCGAAATCACCCCACCGGAAGCGGCATCGATTACCCCGCTGATTGCTAACGTAACTGTATTGATAACAACAGTTACTAATGGACCCCGACGATGTACAACCCCCGATTCAGCAAGCAGAGCCAGGCCCTACATTCCGCTGACGCCGATGTATGGGCGGTCAGCGACCGCGCCCATGCCCTGGCGAACAAAGGGGAAGACGTCATCTTCCTGTGTGTCGGCGACCCCAACTTCGACACCCCCGAACCCATCCTGGATTTCGCCCGCGCGCGCCTCGGCGTCGGCCGCACCCACTACTCACCGGCGGCCGGCGAAGCCATGCTGCGCCGCGCCATCGCCGATATCGAAAGCAAAGTCAGTCCGCACCCCTGCAGTCCCGACGACGTCGTAGTATTCCCCGGTGGCACCAATGCTATCTACGCAGTACTTTCCTGCCTGCTCAACCCGGGTGAACAGATCGTCATCCCCGAGCCCATGTACATTGGCTACGTGCCCATCACCGACGCACTGCAGCTCGACGTACGCAAAGTCGCATGCCGGCCGGAAAAAGGCTTCGAGTTCGATATCGAGTCCATCAAGCAAACCATCAGCGAAGAAACCCGCGTGGTGATGATCAATACCCCGGTCAACCCCACCGGTGTCATGGCTACCCCGGAGCAACTGCGAGATCTGGCCGCCTACTGTCGCGAACGGGATATCTGGCTTATCTCCGACGAAATGTACTCCATGATCACCTTTGCGCGTCGCCACACCTCCCTGCGTACCGCGGCGGAGCATCTGGACAATGTGATCGTGATTGATGGCCTGTCCAAATCCCATGCCATGAGTGGCTGGCGCCTCGGCTGGGCGGTGGCACAGGGGCCGCTGGTCGAACGGCTGATTGAATTTGCCGGCGCGACCATTTTCGGTGTGCCCCAGTTTATCCAGGAGGCCGCCGCTTTTGCGCTGGAGTTTGATACCTATTTCGTGAAACAAATGCGCGAGGCGTACGAGAAACGCCGCGACCTGATTGTCGAGCGCATCCAGCGCATTCCAGGGCTGAGTTGCGAATCCCCTGATGCCGGCATGTTTGTGATGGTGGATGTGTCTGCGGTGGCGGCAAACGGCGAGGCGTTCGCTGAAGCGCTACTGGATGCGGAGCTGGTATCTGTATTACCCGGCAAGCCATTTGGTCCAAGCGCGGTAAACCATGTGCGCCTGACACTGGCAGCGGATGAGGCAGAACTCTCCCGTGCGCTTGACCGAATCGAGCATTTTGTCCTGGGCGGTTGCCGCAAAGCTGTCTAAGCCCGAAAAATCCCATATGATGCGCCGGAGCCAAATGGTTTCGGCAGCATGGGATTGCCGCTATCCTTCTCCTTAATTCCTATTCGTTGACAGAACAATACTGTGAAAATCGATCGGCACAATCTTCGTATTCTTGAAATCCTGCAGACCAACGCCCGCGTCAGTAACCTGAATCTGGCGGAAGAGATTGGTCTATCTGAAAGCGCCTGCCTGGCGCGAGTTAAAAAACTGACCAATGAGAAGTTTATTCGCGAGTTTCAGGCGGAGGTGAACCTGGAGAAAGTCCGTCACGCCGAGTTTTATGTGAATGTCGCGCTCAAGCGCCAGGACGCCCGTACCAGCGAAAGCTTTCGCCGCGCAATCAACAAGATCGAACAGATCGTATCCTGTGTAAAAATGTCGGGTGAATTCGATTACATGCTGCGTTTTGTATGCCCGGATGCCGGGGACTTTAATCGGGTATCCGAGCAATTGCTGGCCGATGAAGATGCCGCGATTACCCGCATGACGTCCCACCTGGTTATCGAAAAAACCAAGCCGTTTACGGGGTACCCCCTGGAGTTACTGTTCCAGGATTGATCGGCGACATCCGGTCAGTTGCCCCGGTAGTTGACCGTTACCGGGGCAACATGAATCCCAGGTTGCTCAGAGAACCTGAATCGACAGCCGAAGCTCAGACAACCAAAGAAAGTGTCCGGTCAATTAGCCACCAGGCGGCAAGCCCTCCCACCATATAGGCAACAGGGAGGGCACTGGCTACGATGGCCGTGTGACCGGTGCGTACTTCCCACTGCTGTACGGCAGGCAATTGCCGGAACATAAGCATCAGCCCGCTAACCGCCAGAATAAACAGTACCTGGCCGGCTTCCACGCCGATATTGAACAGTGCCAGAGAAAGTGGAATCGCGTATTGAGGTACGCCGATATCGGTTAGAGCGCCGGCGAACCCGAGCCCATGCAATAACCCGAAGCCAAACGCCATCACCCAGGGTTTACGAATTGCCAGTGTGCTGCGCCCCTCAAGTTTGTGCAGAATCTCCGTGGCCACAAATACAATACTCAAGGCAATGACTGCTTCCACCGGCCCCTGGGGGAGGGTAACAACGCCCAGAACCGCCGCTGCCAGCGTAATACTGTGGGCCAGGGTAAAGGCCGTGATTGTCGCTGCCAGCTGTTTCCACCCGCTGACCAGCACTACCAGCGCCAGTACAAACAACAGGTGATCGACTCCCAGCAGGATGTGTTCAACGCCCAAGAAAAAATACATGTTCGCAACCTCCTTGTTGCCTGCTTTTTCCTCTACACGTAACTGTGGCTGATCCGGTAACAGACGCGCCACTTGCTCACGTCCATCCAGCCAGCTGATACGTACCAGCACATCGGTCATGGTGTTTTCCAGGCCATCAATCCTGATATTGCTGCCCAGAAGATCACCGGGATGACTTATCTGCCAGCGCTCTACATAAAAACCATTGGCTATCCGTGCCGTAGGCAGTCCAACCTGTTTACTTGTCTCGCCAAATGTTGGGTAGAGTGCCAGCCGCATATCACCGCGCGCCGGTACACGCCAGATTACATCAAAATTACCGGATGTGCTCTGGATCACACTTAACGCAGCCGGGCGCAGTTCATGGGCTTGCCCTAGTGCGGGCAGCATGAATACAAACCACACCAGCATCAGCTTTTTCATGGCCCGGCCACCTCCCTGGAGGGGGACGCAATCTGAATCTGGTAGTTTGCGCGCAGAGTGTTGTATTGGGTCTCCAGAATTTTTTTCTGTTCCTCAATTTGCCAGTCTCGCAGCACATCGGTGCGGATTTCTGCGAACTCCGGAAATTGTTCGGGCTGGTAAGACGTGATTCTGACGAGATGCTCGCCGTAGGCAGACGTTAACGGGCCGACCCATTGTTCCTGTGGTAATTCCGTGAGCTGTAGAGAGAAACTGCCGCCAAAAACACGATCAATTCTCTCGCTACTTATCTTGGAAAAATGGTGTTGCAGCAGGTTGTTGTCGCCAAGCTCGCGATAATCGGCGCCGGCCACCAGTTTGGTCAGAACGATACGCGCATCTTCTGCCACTTGCGGGCGTTTATCGCTATCGAGAAAGATTTGTTCAAAGCTGTATTGTGCAGGTTGGGTATAGCGGTCGATATGCTTCTGGTAGTACTCCTGGAGCAGAGCGTCGGCGGGCTCTATGGCCTCGACCAAATCCCGGGCCAGGAACTCCATCTTCATACGCAGGCGCCGGCGGATTACGGTGTCGTTTTTATCCAGCCCCTGGCGGATTGCCTCGCGGTAGAGCACTTCCTCGCGCACGTAATCGTTAATCAGGCCCTCAAGTTCCTGTGGCTCGGGTGGGCGTTGCCAGCCTCGTTCGAATACGGCCGCCAAATGATTGATTCGGCTTTCAGATACAACGATGTCGTTGTTTTCTATTGAGTCAGAACTGGAAAAAAAACTGTTGATGCCGAAGAGCACGGCGCCAATCAGGGCAAAGTGAAGGCTGGGGTCCCTGCTCCAGTGTGATTTCATTCACTAGCTCCGGGTTATTGGATTTATCAAAAGGTGGTGAAAAGCTGGAATTCCGGTGTCTTTGAAGATAGTTCATAGATGAATGATTGGTGGACGTGGGTGGCGAACGAGTCTGCGACGTCGGATATCGGCGATGGCGAGCAGTAGATGGGAGAGTTAGATAGGAGAGTTAGATAGGAGAGTTAGATTGAGTTTCGGTATATGCGTGGACCGGACTACACTGCTGTTCGTGATGTAACAAGCGACATATTCGCAGGGCAGAACGCGCGGTCACCTCAAGTGATGGCAACTGCAAAGCAAGCGAGGCAGAAGCAAATGAAACAAATGATCGTGATCCTGGGAATGGCACTGTGTACTGCCGGCGTGGCGCAAGCCGATTCGGCGGAAGACAAATACCAGAAAGCCTGCCATGTCTGCCATGCCACTGGCGTAGCCAACGCGCCCAAGGTGCATGATGTTGAGGCGTGGAAGCCGCGGCTCGATAAGGGAATGGACGCATTGCTCGCTTCAGTCAAAAACGGCCTCAATGCGATGCCCCCAGGTGGCATGTGCTCGGATTGTTCCGATGAGGATTACAAAGCGCTGATCAAGTTTATGTCATCGCCCAAGCAATAGCAGTATTCGCGCCGGCCTACACGGTTGTTATTTCCTGTCGTCGGCGTTAGGCTCGCGCGCATTCCAAATTCATCGGATTTCGCCGTTATTGAACAAGATGTGTGACTGAGAATCGCATATTGTTCTTAGTGAAAAGCGTATCCGGTTGAATCCCTTTGAATGTGCGTGCCGGCGCTATTGCCGGTGCCGCGATACCCCGACGACGCTGTAATGACCAACGAAGATAAACGCCCCCTTTATATCCCCCACGCGGGTCCTTCACTGCTGGAATTGCCACTGCTGAACAAGGGCAGTGCGTTTTCCCTTAAAGAGCGGATCGAGTTCAATCTGATCGGCCTGCTGCCGAATAATGTCGAGAGCATCGATGAGCAGGTGCGTCGGGCCTACCACCAGTACGAGCAGTGCAAGAGTGACCTGGACCGGCATATCTTCCTGCGCGCCATTCAGGACGACAACGAAACCCTGTTCTTCCGCCTGATTGTTGAGCACATCGAGGAGATGCTGCCGATCATCTACACGCCGACCGTCGGGCAGGCGTGTGAAGAGTTTTCCAGTATTTACCGCAACCACCGTGGGCTGTTTGTTTCCTACGCAGATCGGGAGTACATGGACGATATTCTGCGCAGCGCCACCAAGGATAACGTCAAGGTTATCGTGGTCACCGATGGCGAACGTATCCTCGGTCTTGGAGACCAGGGTATCGGCGGCATGGGGATCCCCATTGGCAAGCTGTCCCTGTATACCGCCTGTGGTCGTATCAGCCCGGCGAATACCCTGCCGGTGATGCTGGATGTGGGTACCAACAACCGCACACTGCTGAACGATCCCATGTATATGGGGTGGCGCCACGAGCGAATCTCCCAGGAAGAGTATGACGAATTCATCGCCGACTTTATGGCCGCGGTAAAGCGCCGCTGGCCGAAAGTACTGGTGCAGTTTGAAGACTTTGCCCAGACCAATGCGATGCCGTTGCTGGAGCGCTACCGCGACGAAATCTGCTGCTTCAACGACGATATCCAGGGCACCGCATCGGTGTGCCTGGGCACTGTGCTGGCGGCGAGCAAGGCCAAGCAGGAAAAACTCAGTGCACAGCGGGTTCTGGTGGTCGGCGCCGGCTCCGCCGGCTGTGGCATCGCCGAGCAGATCGTGAAGGCGATGATGGAAGAGGGCATGGAGGAAGAGGCCGCTCGCAAGCAGCTGTTCATGTTTGATCGCTATGGGTTGGTCACCAGTGACATGAAAAACCTGCACGACTTCCAGGCGCGACTGGCGCGATCCTCAGACGAGTTCCCGGACGCCAGCGAGTGGGATTTGCAGCAGCTGATCGAGCAGGTGCGCCCCACCATCATGATCGGCGTTTCCGGGCAGGGTGGCCTGTTTACCCAGCCGGTCGTCGAGGCCATGCACAAAGGCTGCCCGCGTCCACTGATCATGCCTCTGTCCAACCCCACTTCCCGCGCTGAAGCCACGCCGCAGGAAATCCTGACCTGGACCCAGGGTGAGGCGATGGTGGCAACCGGCAGTCCGTTTGATCCGGTAGAGATTGACGGTGTAAGCCACACCATTGCCCAGTGCAACAATGTGTACATCTTCCCCGGTGTCGGGCTGGGTGTCATCGCCGCTGGTGCACGCCGGGTTACCGACAACATGCTGATGGCGGCATCCAACGCGCTGGCAGAACATGCGCCTGTCGTGAAGAGTACAGAGGGGGCACTGTTACCGCCGCTGGCGGAAATTCGCGATATCACGCTCTACATTGCCCGCGCAGTGGGTATTCAGGCTCAGGAAGACGGTGTGGCACCGAAGGTAACCGAGGAGCGGCTGGAAGCGTCGATAGAGCGCCACTCCTGGTACCCCGCGTACCGGAAGTATCGCCGTCGATCTATCTGAGTAAGCGAACCGGAACATACGTTGGAATGTGAAAAAGGCGCCTCACTATAGGCGCCTTTTTTATTGGATAAAAAGTGGCCGGAGGGGCCGGTCACTGTGGAATTCTGGATTTGCAGGAACTGCCCTGAGGGCGGGTTGGTGACTGGGCTAAGTGCCCACAGAACAGCCCTGCTTAAATAGTCTGGCCCAGTCCGGTCGGTTTGGCTTGCTGATAATGAAAAAACGGTGACGGATTTTTAGCGGCTCGGGCCTGCAGGCCATTCCGGCACTGCAAAACATCCACAGGGCCAGCCCCGAATGTGGATATTTACGCAAAACCCCGGTAACTAGTGACAGGATTTGGTGGTGTTGGTTGCCATCAGGCGGGCAGTTTTTCCCGCCGGTACTCCGTGGGAGTGCACTCATGGCGGCGCTTGAAGGCGGCATTGAAGGGGCTCAGTGAGCGATAGCCAATATCCAGTGCAATTGTCAGCACCGGCAGGTGCGCCTCATCTGGATCTGCGAGGCGGCGGCTGGCCTCGTCGATACGGAACTGGTTCAGGTATTCATTGAAGTTGCGATAACCGAGATGACGGTTGATCAGCACCCGCAGCACATGTTCGCGGGCATCCAGTTGTTCGGCCAGCGAGCGAATGGTCAATCCGGTATGGCGGTAACCGCCACTGCTCATATGTGTCTGCAACTTTTCCAGTAGTTGGCGCTGGGGTTGATCGAGTGTTGCAGGTTCTGCCTGCGTAGCCAGTGATTCGGCTACGGGTTCGATCGCCGGAGGGAGCGATTCCTCCAGAGCCCGCGGAGACAGTGCGAGCAGCCACAGGCTGGAGGCAAACGTGAGGATCGATACCAGCACAACGTGCAGGGTCGGCACACCGCGGGGCACCTGGTGGTAGCTGAATGCGAACTCTGCGAAAACCACGATGAGCATATAGCCGCCAATGGCAATCAGCAGGGCAACCCTTAGCTGGCGCCGCTCCGCCACCAGGTCAGAGTGCAGCTGTTGCAGGAGGGTGTTGAGTCCGGCGCCAATCAGGGCCAGTTTGAAGGGCTGGGCGATCACATAAAATGCGGGATGCAGGTTCAGGTGGCTGGCGAGATCAATGGCAAAGTCTGTGGCGATGAGCCACCAGCCCCAACGGGGAAAGTCCTGACTATCGCTACACAGCGCGTGGGCGAACAGCCAGAACGCGGCCGGCACCACGATTACGGGCAGCGCGAGTAGCAGGTCGAGCAGGGGATGAGAGCTGCCAAATAACGGCCGCAGCAGGTAAAACAGGGCACCGCAGATTACAACTAGAAGCCAGGTACTGCCGCTGTGCCGGTAGCGACTTATGCCGATCCTAGCCGCGGCCAGCAGTAGCAGGCTGCAGGATGCCCCGGTAAAAAAATCGTAATTCACGGCGTGCCTCTTATTTTATTTCTTTTACGCGCTTGTTCATTTGCCTGTTTAGCGCCAGCGATCGGCCCAGGCGTCCAGTACTTTACTGCTGTACGTATGGCGGCCGTAGCTGCCGTTGTAGTAGGCCAGCGCGTTGGCCATATTACCTTTGGCCTTGCCGATATAGTGTTTGAGGATGGTACAGCCGTAACGGAGGTTGGTGTCCATATCGATGAGGTTGTCTTCGGGGCGGCCGATTTCGTTCTTCCAGAACGGCATCACCTGCATCATACCCTGGGCGCCCACCCGGGAAATCGCATAGGGATTGAAGGCGCTTTCGATCTGGATCACGGCGAGGACAATTTCAGGCTGCAGACCCGCTCGAGTTGCTTCCCTGTGGATGGCCTTCAGCACCCGCATGCGCTCCTCTGGCGCCTTGATATAGCGGGCCAGGGGCTGGGATTTTGACATCAGCCAAACCTCGGCATCAAAGCGGTCCGCAAACGAGTCCGCTTCAGTCACTGCACCTTTCAATGCGAGCAGCAGCTCCGGGTCCACCTTTTTTACCTGGGCGGATACGGTGGTGCTGATCAGGCATAGCAGTAGTGAGGTAAAGACTGTTCTTATCATGAGGGGGATTTTACGGGAAGCTATTGGGTTGCGGTACTGCGAGTGAGGCGCGGTGGGATGAAAGCCCTGAATTAGCTGTGGTGGCGGCCCAGCTTCCGGGTATCCCCTTGCGAGACACGCCGTGAACCCATCCATGGGGGCTCTTCTGCGAGGTCCCTCTCGCAGAAGGTCTCGCAAGGGGATACCCGGTATCAGGGCCTTCGCGTTTAAGTCTCGGAGTTCGTTTGCAATGAGTAGAGCTCAAGAGCAAAGGGCGAAGGTCTAGTGCTGGGTGGAGGGTTTCAGGATCGTCGCAAACAGGGACGTTTGCGACGAAGCGTACAGGGATGTATTCACCGCGGTCCTGAAACCCTCCACCCAGTGCTTGACCGCCACCGGAGCTTCTTACGAAGTCCTATTAAGGGGTTTAGTGTGGAATCATTTCTAGCAAGGTGTCGATGATCTGATCCGCAGAGAACTCCTGGTTCTCGCTGTCGCGACGTCCCTTGTACTCGATGTGGCCTTTTTCGAGACCGCGGTCGCCGATCACGATGCGGTGCGGGATACCCATCAGCTCGACGTCCGCCAGCATTGCACCCAGGCGCGCCTTGGGCTCATCCATCAACAGGACATCAATGCCCTTGGCAGTGAGAGTCTCGTAGATATGCTCGCACTTCTGCTGAACCACTTCGCTCTTCTGCATATTGATCGGCACGATCGCCAGCTGGAACGGCGCGATGGCTTCCGGCCAGATGATGCCGGCGTCGTCGTGGTTCTGCTCGATAGCCGCCGCCACCACACGGGAAACACCGATGCCATAGCAACCCATGGTCATCACCTGCTCCTTGCCGTTCTCGTCCAGCACCGTCGCATTCATTGCGCGGCTGTACTTGTCGCCCAGCTGGAAAATGTGGCCAACCTCGATACCGCGCTTGATTTCCAGGGTGCCCTGGCCGCAGGGGCTGGCATCGCCCGGTACCACATTGCGCAGATCTTCAACGCGTTTCAGCGCAACGTCACGCTCCCAGTTCACCCCGGTCAGGTGATAGTCATCTTTGTTGGCGCCGCAGATGAAGTCCGCCAGATGTGCCGCAGCGCGGTCCACCAGCACCTCGATTTCCAGGCCTACAGGACCCAGCGAGCCGATGCCACAACCCAGCTCCGCAGCAATGCGCGCTTCCGGGGCAAATTGCAGCGGGCTGGCAATGCCAGGCAGTTTTTCGGCTTTCAGTTCATTCAGGTCGTGATCACCACGCAGCACCAGGGCTACCAGCGGCGCGGTTTCACCTTCTTCTTCGGTTTCGCCGAGAACGATCAGGGTCTTCACGGAGTGCGCCGGGTCGGTGGCCAGGAATTCACTGACGGCAGCAATGGTTTTCTGGTTCGGAGTGTGCACCTCTGCCATTTCTTTGCTGGCAGCCGGGCGCTCGCCAGCCGGTGCGACCGCTTCTGCAAGCTCGACGTTGGCCGCGTAGCGGCTGCCGGTGGAGAACGCGATATCGTCTTCGCCGCTCTGGGCCAGAACGTGGAACTCATGGGAGCTGGAGCCACCGATGGAGCCGGTGTCTGCCAGAACCGGACGGTAATCGAGACCGATGCGATCAAAGATACGGCAGTAGGCGCCATGCATGATGTCGTAGGTTTCCTGCAATGAATCCGCGTTCAGGTGGAAGGAGTAGGCGTCCTTCATGGTGAACTCCCGCGCGCGCATTACTCCAAAGCGCGGACGGATCTCGTCGCGGAACTTGGTCTGGATCTGATAGAAATTGGCCGGCAGCTGCTTGTAGCTGTTTACTTCGGTGCGGATCAGATCTGTGATCACTTCCTCGTGGGTCGGGCCCAGGCAGAAAGAATTATTGTGGCGATCCTCGATGCGCAGCAGCTCGGGGCCGTATTGCTGCCAGCGGCCGGATTCTTCCCACAGTTCTGAAGGCTGCACGACCGGCATCAACACTTCCAGAGAGCCGGCACTGTTCATTTCTTCGCGCACAATCGCTTCAACCTTGCGCAGTACGCGCAGACCGGTTGGCATCCAGGTATACAAGCCGGATGCGAGGCGGCGGATCATGCCGGCGCGGAGCATCAGCTGGTGGCTGATGACCACTGCGTCATTGGGGGTTTCTTTCTGGGTGCCGATCAGATAGCGGGATGCGCGCATATTGCTTTCTTTATATATCAGTGAAAATTAGAGGGCGGCCATTTTACGCTGGCGGGGGTGGGTTTTGGTAGGGGCGGTTGGGTGATCGAGGCATTTGCTCCGACGCGAAGGCGGAGCACCGGGCACCCACTGCTTAAACAGTAAGCCCAAAACAGAAAACCCCGCAAAAGCGGGGTTTTCGCGGCGGAAAGCGGCGAGTATCAGGACTCGGCCATCTCTTTCAGCTTCTTCAGCGGGCGAATTTTCACCTGGATGCTGGCCGGCTTGGCCTTGAATACGGTCTCTTCACCGGTGAAGGGGTTGATACCTTTGCGGGCTTTCTTGGCCGGCTTCTTCACGGTGGTGATTTTCAGCAGACCCGGCAGGGCGAATTCACCCACTGCGCGTTTCTTCACGTGACCTTCGATCACATCGGTCAGCTCGTCCAGAACAGCCTGTACCTGCTTGCGGGACAGCTCGGTTTTCTCGGCGATCTGGTTCAGGATCTGGGTCTTGGTGTACTTCTCTTTGACAGCAGTCACTTTCTTGGCCGGAGCGGCCTTGGCTGCTGTTTTCTTGGCTGCTGCTTTCTTGGCTGGAGCCTTCTTGGCTGCAGTCTTCTTGGCGGGGGCTTTCTTAGCTGCTGCTTTCTTGCTTGCGGCCATCGTTAGCTTCCTTCTGTATAAGTGTTTTTCCAATTGAGAGTGGTTCGGGAGGTTCGGAGATCGCCCGAAATCCCCAGTACAACAGGGTGTTCCCAAGTACTGGACTGAGTATATCCAGTTTTTATCCGCGCGCACGGGGAAAAATTGGAAAAAAAGTGCTTTTTTACAGGGGTTTGGCTGGATTTTAGCCTTGTATACCCCCGCCGGGGGCCGAAGATACCCTCTGCGTACCGGTAACTTCTTCCCTCCCCGGGGCTCATGTATAATCTGCGCCCCTTTGGATTCCGTGCGATTTCGGGTAACAGCAATGCCTATCTACGAATACCAGTGCAAGGCCTGTGGCCACCAGATGGAAGCGCTGCAGCGTATGAGCGACGCTCCGCTGACAGACTGCCCCGCCTGTGAGCAGGCTGAACTGAGCAAGAAAATCTCTGCGGCCGGGTTTCGCCTCAAGGGCGGCGGTTGGTACGAGACCGACTTTAAAACCGGCAGCAAGAAGAACCTGGCCGGAGACGCCGGCAAATCGAATAAGGACAAACCGGCAGCCGCCGGCACTGTCAAAGCAAGCTGATTCAACACTACTGACTAAGGGAATGAGACTCCATGCGCACCGACTACTGTGGCGCCCTGCGATCCGCTGATATAGACCGCGAAGTAACCCTGTGTGGCTGGGTAGACCGCCGCCGCGACCACGGTGGAGTGATCTTCATCGACCTGCGTGACCGGGATGGCATAGCCCAGGTCGTGTTTGACCCGGATGCCGCAGAGCACTTTGAGCTTGCCGACCGGGTGCGCAGTGAATATGTCCTGAAGGTTACCGGACGTGTGCGCGCCCGCGCCCCTGAAGCGGTAAATCCGAATATGGTAACCGGTGAGATCGAGGTCTATGGTCTGCAGCTGGAAATCCTCAACACCGCTGAAACGGTTCCTTTCCAGCTGGATGAGCACACGGCGGTAGGCGAAGATGTTCGTCTCAAATACCGCTATCTGGACCTGCGTCGCAACGAGATGCAGCGCAACCTGCGATTCCGCTCCCAGATCACCAACGCCATCCGCAACTACCTGGATGGCGAGGGTTTCCTGGATATCGAGACCCCGATCCTGACCCGCGCGACCCCGGAAGGTGCCCGCGATTACCTGGTGCCTAGCCGCACCCACGGTGGCAAGTTCTTTGCCTTGCCGCAGTCACCACAGCTGTTCAAACAGTTGCTGATGGTGTCCGGTTTCGACCGCTACTACCAGATTGCCAAGTGCTTCCGGGATGAAGACCTGCGTGCAGACCGCCAGCCGGAATTCACCCAGATCGATATCGAGACCGCGTTTCTGGATGAAAACGCCATCATGTCCATTACCGAGGGCATGATCCGCAAGATGTTTAAAGAGCTGAAAGGCGTGGAGCTGGGCGAGTTCCCGCGCATGCCATACAGCGAAGCGATGGCCAAATTCGGTTCCGACAAGCCGGACCTGCGTATCCCGCTGGAGCTGGTGGACATCAAGGACCTGATGACCGAAGTAGACTTCAAGGTGTTCTCCGGTCCGGCCAACGATCCAAACGGACGTGTTACCGCGCTGAAAGTGACTGGTGGCAACGACAAGCTCACTCGCAAGCAGATCGACGATTACACCAAGTTCGTCAGCATTTATGGTGCGAAAGGCCTGGCTTACATCAAGGTCAACGATCGCGCGGACCTGGAAAACGGTCTGCAGTCGCCGATCGTCAAATTCCTGCCGAATGAAGTGCGTGGTGCAATCCTGGATCGCCTGCAGGCGGAAACCGGCGACCTGATCTTCTTTGGTGCTGACAAGGGCAAGATCGTTTCCGAAGCCCTCGGTGCCCTGCGTTGCAAGCTGGGTGAAGATCTCGACCTGTACGTGGCCGAATGGGCACCGCTGTGGGTGGTGGACTTCCCGATGTTCGAAGAGAACGACGATGGTAGCCTGACTGCGCTGCACCACCCGTTTACCGCACCATCCTGTTCGCCGGAAGAACTGGCAAAGTCACCGCTGGAAGCCCTGTCACGTGCCTACGACATGGTACTGAACGGTACCGAGCTGGGCGGCGGCTCCATTCGTATTCACAATCAGGCTATGCAGCAGACGGTATTCCGTGTGCTGGGCATTGAGGAAGAAGAGCAGCGCGAGAAGTTCGGCTTCCTGCTCGACGCGCTGAAGTACGGTGCTCCGCCCCACGGCGGCCTGGCATTCGGTCTCGACCGCCTGGTGATGCTGATGACTGACAGCGATTCCATTCGCGACGTTATCGCCTTCCCGAAAACCCAGAGCGCAGCGTGTGTAATGACCGATGCTCCTGGTGCCGTGGATACCAAGCAGCTGCGCGAGTTGAGCATTCGCCTGCGCAGCAAAGAAGACCAGATCAGTTAAGTTGGAAAAGCTGCTGTAGGAGCCTGCTTGCAGGCGAATCTCGCAGGGCGAAGAATGTTCGCCTGCGAGCAGGCTCCTACGGCGAGTAGACGGAGGAGATATTGATGGCGGGACATAGTAAATGGGCCAACATCAAGCACCGCAAAGCCGCCCAGGATGCCAAGCGGGGCAAGGTTTTCACCAAGATCATTCGCGAGCTGACCGTTGCCGCGAAAGGTGGCGCCAATCCGGATGACAACCCCACTTTGCGCACCACCATCGACAAGGCCCTCGGCGCCAATATGAAGCGCGACACCATCGACAAGGCGATTGCCCGTGGTGCCGGCAATGCGGATGGTGACAACTACGAGGCGGTAACCTATGAGGGTTACGGTGTCGGCGGCGTAGCCGTATTGGTCGAGTGTCTGACCGATAACCGCAATCGCACCGTGGCGGATGTGCGCCATGCCTTCACCAAGCGCGGTGGTAATCTGGGTACCGACGGTTCCGTTGCCTACCTGTTCTCCCGCAAAGGTCAGATGTACTACGAGCCGGGTGCGGACGAAGATGCCTTGATGGAAGCGGCGATGGAAGCCGGTGCCGAAGACATTGAAAGCAATGATGACGGCAGTGTCGAGGTGACCACGGAATTCACCGATTACATGTCGGTGAAAGACGCACTGACTGAAGCCGGGTTTGCCCCGAGCAATGCCGAGATTGCGATGATCCCTTCCACGACCGTGCCGATGGATAAAGACGGGGCAGAGAAGGTGTTGGCACTGGTGGACATGCTGGAAGACCTGGACGATGTCCAGAACGTATACACCAACGCGGATATCCCGGAAGAGGTGATGGCAGAGCTGGGTTGATCCCCCGCTTCAGTTACCTTCAAAAATTGCCCCGCTTGCCGGGGCATTTTTGTTTCTACCGGAAAGAACTCCACGGTCCTCCTTGACGCTCGGGCGTGGCCTTGGGACACTTCCACATTAATTGTATAAATGTACAGGGGACTGTCTGCCGTGACCCGAATTCTGGGCATCGATCCCGGCTCGCGTAAAACGGGTTATGGCCTGATCGATGTGGATCGATCCAATGCTCGCTACGTCGCCAGCGGCGTTATCCGCCTCCCTGACGGGCCTTTGCCCGAGCGCCTCAAGCTGATTTTTGACGCGGTCAGCCAGATTGCCCAGCAGTACCTGCCGCAGGAAATGGCGATCGAAAACGTATTTATGTCGAAGAGCGCCGGATCTGCCCTGAAGCTGGGGCAGGCGCGGGGCGCAGCCATTGTGGCCGCGACCCATGCGGATCTGCCGGTGGCCGAATACGAGGCGCGTAAGGTCAAACAGGCGGTGGTGGGCAACGGTGGGGCGGACAAGCTGCAGGTGCAGCATATGGTCAAAACCCTGCTGAAACTGCCTGCATCACCGCAGGAAGATGCCGCGGATGCACTCGCTGTGGCGCTTTGTCACATGCATACCATGCAGACTTTGATTCAGTCTTCGGCGGGTTCCCGGGCACGTTTCCGCCGTGGGCGATTGAGCGTTACTTGACCGCCTTCCTATGGGGACTTGGGTGGTCCGCTGTAGGCCTGGCTCGGTGGCGGCTTTGCTAGCGGGTACCCCTTTGCTGGACCCGCCGTGAACCCATCCATGGGGGCTCGGATGCGGCCGTCCTGGCCGCATACGGTCCAGCAAAGGGGTACCCGCTATCAAATCCTTCGCTTCAAGTGTGTTGCTTTTTCGAAGCCTCTGGGTGTTCCAAGTGGTCTCAAAATTTGTGCAATGTTAGATGCGAAGGTGCTGCTGCCGGTAACGCTTTGCGAGACCTTCTAAAACAGGGATGTTTTAGAAGAGCCCCCAGGGATGGGTTATCGGGGGGGCGCCTAGCTCGTGTCTCGCAAAGCGTTACCGGCAGCAGCGCCGCCACGAAAACATGTAAGTAGGTACCACCGGGCTCCAAGCCGGGAAAAACTGGAATAACAATGATCGGAAGACTGACCGGCACCCTAGCTGCCATCCAGCCACCACAACTATTGGTAGACGTTCAGGGCGTGGGCTATGAAGTGCTGGCCCCCATGACCACAATTTTCGAGCTCCCGCAGCTCGGTGGCAGTGTGCAATTGCATACCCACCTGGCGGTATCGGAAACCTCGCAGCAGCTGTTCGGATTTATCCGCGAGAACGACCGCCAGCTGTTCCGTACCCTGATCAAAGTGAACGGCGTTGGCCCGAAGATGGCCCTCGCTATTCTGTCCGGCCTCGACGGTGCCGCTCTGGCGCGCTGTGTTGCAGATGACAACGTCGGCGCACTGGTCAAAGTGCCCGGTGTCGGCAAGAAAACCGCCGAGCGACTGATCATCGAACTGCGCGGCAAGCTCGCGCCACAGACAGGTGACCTCGGCGACCTGCCCCTGATGGCCGCGAGCGCAGAGCCCAAAGTGGATCACGCCGGCGAAGCCGAGAGTGCACTCGCTGCACTGGGCTACAAACCCACCGATGCCAGCAAAATGGTTGCCCGCGCCAGCAAAGAGCAGCCCGACGCCGACAGCGCCACACTGATCCGCCTTGCCTTAAAAAGCATGGCGCCAGCCTGACCTGACTGAGAAATACCCGTGATCGAAGCTGACCGTCTCATTGCCCCCGAACCCATCGGCCCTTCCGGCCAGGAAGAACAATACGACCGCGCCGTACGCCCCAAGAGCCTCGCCGACTACGTCGGCCAGCCGGTGGTGCGCGAGCAGATGGAAATCTTCATCCAGGCCGCGAAACTGCGCGGAGAAGCACTGGATCACACCCTTGTATTCGGCCCGCCCGGCCTGGGCAAGACCACCCTCGCCAATATCATCGCCGCCGAAATGGGCGTAGCGATCAAGACCACTTCCGGCCCGGTATTGGAAAAAGCCGGTGACCTGGCCGCGATCATGACCAACCTCGAGCCTGGCGACGTACTCTTTATTGACGAAATCCATCGCCTCAGCCCGCACGTGGAAGAAGTGCTGTATCCCGCCATGGAGGACTACCAGCTCGACATCATGATTGGTGAGGGACCGGCTGCCCGCTCCATCAAACTCGACCTGCCGCCGTTTACCCTCGTTGGTGCGACTACGCGCGCCGGCCTGCTGACCTCACCGCTGCGGGATCGTTTCGGTATCGTGCAGCGGCTCGAGTTCTACAACGTCGAGGACCTGACCAGCATCGTGGCCCGCTCAGCGAGTCTCATGGGCGTCGATATGGATGAAGGCGGTGCGCTGGAAGTGGCGCGTCGTGCCCGGGGTACCCCGCGTATCGCCAACCGCCTGCTGCGCCGGGTGCGGGACTTTGCCGACGTGAAAAACAATGGCAAGGCTTGTGCGGAAACTGCCGACCGGGCGCTGAATATGCTGAACGTGGATGTTCGGGGCTTCGATCAGCTGGACCGACGTATGCTGCTGACCATGATCGAAAAGTTCGACGGTGGCCCAGTGGGCGTCGACAGCCTCGCGGCTGCAGTCAGCGAAGAGCGCGATACCATCGAGGATGTGCTCGAACCCTACCTGATCCAGCAGGGGTACCTGACTCGCACCCCGCGGGGCAGGGTCGTTACCGCACTCGCCTACGAACATTTCGGCATTCCCAAGCCCGACCGCACCTGATCAACGCTGACTAAGGCGTCGCGATCCTGTAGCATCACAGATCTCTGTGGTGTTGGCTGCCAGCAGGCCCAGCACCACAGGCTGTGATCGATAACAATAAGGATCGTGCGTGTCAGACCCCTTCAGTATTCCCATTCGCGTTTATATCGAAGATACCGACGCTGGCGGAATCGTCTATTACGTCAATTATTTAAAGTATATGGAGCGCGCGCGCACAGAATTGGTCCGCTCGCTCGGATATGATAAGCCGGCCATTCCCGAACAGGGGCTATTGCTCGTTGTGCATTCAGCGGAGGTTCAGTATCGCCGTTCTGCAATACTCGACGACGCATTGCAGGCCAGCGCAGCGATTGGCAAACTGGGGCGTGCCGCGATCACCTTTGAACAGAAAATCTGGCGCGGTAATGAAATTATTTGCGAAGGTGTTGTCAAAGTGGCCTGCGTGGATGACGCCAGCCGCAAACCCTGCGCTCTCCCCGAATCTATTTATCAAGCATTGAAGGCAGCGAGTCAAAAACATGAATGCCGGTGAACAACTTTCTCTGTGGGGGCTGATTTCCAGCGCCAGTCTGCTGGTGCAGCTGGTGATGTTGCTGCTCCTGCTGGCCTCTGTCATTTCCTGGGTGATGATCATTCAGCGCGGCAGTTACCTGTCCAAGGCCAGGAAATCGCTGGTTAACTTCGAGCGCCGCTTCTGGTCCGGTTCCGACCTCAATCAGCTGTTCCGTGATGGCAATGCCCGTGCGGAAAAAGGCAAGATGGATGGAGTGGAGTCGATCTTCCGCGCGGGGTTCACTGAATTCAGCCGCCTGCGCCAGCAGGGCAAGAGCAGTCCTGAAGCCGTTATGGAAGGCACCGAGCGTGCCATGCGCGTGGCGATGTCGCGGGAGCAGGAAAAGGTCGAAATGAACCTGCCGTTCCTCGCAACCGTGGGTTCTGTAAGCCCATACATTGGCCTGTTTGGTACCGTGTGGGGAATCATGAACTCGTTCCGTGGCCTGGCCACCATGCACCAGGCCACGATTGCCACGGTGGCCCCGGGCATCAGTGAGGCCCTGGTAGCTACCGCGATGGGCCTGTTTGCCGCAATCCCGGCGGTGATGGCGTACAACCGTTACTCCGCGCGCGCGGAGTGGTTGCTGTCCAGCTACGAGACCTTCGCTGAAGAGTTCTCCTCCATCCTGCACCGCAAAGTGCACGCCAGCTAAAGGGTTCCCAAAAGAGCGAAGCCATGAGCAATTTTCGCAAATCCCCCAAGCGCAAGCTGGTCTCCGAGATCAACGTAGTGCCCTACATCGACGTGATGTTGGTACTGCTGATTGTCTTTATGGTGACCGCGCCGCTGCTGATGCAGGGGGTCAAGGTTGATCTGCCGGATGCCCCTTCGGCTCCCATCGACGATACCGATGATGAGCCGCTTATCGTTTCCGTGCGCGCAGACGGCACTTACTACCTGAACCTCGGCGAGGATGAAAAGGTAGAGAAGCCACTGAGTGAAATTAAGGAAACGGTAGCGAAGGTCCTGCGCCAGAAGCCCAAGACACCGGTACTGGTATGGGGTGATACCGATGCCAAGTACGGCCTGATTGTCAGTGCCATGACGCACCTGCAGCAGGCCGGTGCTCCCAGTGTGGGGCTCGTTACCGAGCCTCCGTCAGAATGAATGGCATAGCGAGACTGTTATGAACGGCTCTTACGGCCCCGCTATTGTTATTAGTGTTGCCCTGCACGCGCTGCTGATTGCGGTGCTTACGTTTGGCTGGGAGGCCGAACACAAGCGTGAACTCAAGCCGATGCCGAAATTCGTGCAGGCAAAGCTGGTTACGATGGAGTCGAAGGCGGACAAGAAGAAAGCTCCGCCAAAAGTCGACCTGATCAAGCAGCGCCAGCTGCAGCAGGAGCGCCAGCGCAAGGCTGAGGAAGAAAAGAAACGCAAGGCGGCTGCCGATCGCAAGAAAAAGCAGGAAGCGGAAAAAAAGCGGAAAGCGGAAGCGGCGCGCAAGAAGCGCGAAGCCGAAGAGAAAGCCCGCAAGGAAAAGGAACGCAAAGAAAAGGAACGCCAGGAGGAGATTGAGAAGGAGCGTAAAAGTGCCTTCGAGGAAGCCCTGGAAGAGGAAGATGAGCTGAGGGAGGCCAGTGACGACTCAGAGGCCGTCATGTCCGTCGCCCAGGCGATTCAGCAGCGCATCGAAGATGTGTGGAGTCGCCCCCCCAGTGCCCGAAACGGCATGGTCGTGGAAGTGCAGATCAACTTTGTGCCTACCGGCCGGGTTGTTGCCTCAACCATAACCAAGGGGAGTGGGAATGCAGCTGTCGATAGATCCGTTTTGACTGCAATCAAGAAAGTAGAAGTATTTCCGGAAGTGGCCGATGTGGCCCGAGAGGAACCGTCGCTGTTTGAGCGCCAGATACGAACCACCAAACTGATATTCCGAGTCGAAGGCCTGCGCCAATGATGAAAAAATCTGTTTCTTTACTCTTTGCCACCCTGATCAGTTGCGTATTGGCCCTGTCGGCCCAGGCGCAGCTGGTGGTTGAAATTTCCCGGGGTAACGACAATCCGACCCCCATCGCGGTATCGCCCTTTGACTGGACCGGTAGCGGCGTTCTGGCGGAAGACGTCGCCGAGATCGTCTCCGCAGACCTGCGCCGAAGCGGCCTGTTTGCACCGGTACCGCGGGCGGACATGCTGTCATTTCCGAAAACGCCCGAAGAGGTCAGTTTTCGCGACTGGCGGATTCTGGGTACCGAGTATGTGGTTACCGGGCGCATTCAGCCGCAGGCCGGGGGCTATCTCCTCAGCTTTGACCTGGTAAACATTTTTGGGCAGAGCAAAATGTTTACCAAGCAGGTTACTGGCGGTGCTCAGCAGTTGCGGGATATCGCGCACCGCGCGGCGGACGAAATCTACGAAGCGATTACCGGTATCCGCGGTGCCTTCGGTACCCAGATGGTCTATGTGCAGGAAACCCAGCGCGGCGGCAAACCCAGTTATGCACTGATGCTCTCTGACATTGATGGCGCACGCGCCCGGCAGGTTCGTCGCTTTAGTCAGCCTGTGATGTCCCCGATGTGGTCCCCGAATGGGCAAGAGCTGGCTTACGTTTCTTTTGAAACCGGCCGCCCGGCGATTTTCCGCGAAAACCTGCGTACCGGTGCGCGTCAGCAGCTTACAAACTTCAAAGGGTTAAACAGTTCACCGACTTGGTCGCCAGATGGAACTAAATTAGCCATGGTCCTCTCGAAGGACGGCAATCCTGAGATCTACGTGCTCGACCTGAACAGTGGCAGGTTCACCCGGATGACACGGCACTTCTCAATTGATACCGAACCGAACTGGATGCCGGACGGAAAATCGCTGGTTTTTACCTCTGATAGGGGAGGTAAGCCACAAATTTATCAATTGACTCTTGCCACGGGTCAAGTCGACCGCTTAACCTTCGATGGCGACTACAACGCGCGCCCGCGGGTTTCTCCCGATGGCAAAACGCTGGTTATGGTGCACCGTAGCAGGGGGGTTTTCACTATTGCTACGATGGATATCGTATCCGGCAGAATGCGAGTCCTTACGGAGACGAGCTTGGACGAATCCCCGAGCATTGCGCCCAATGGCGCGATGCTGATGTACGCCACGAAGCGGGGGAGCAAGGGTATTCTAGCTGCGGTATCGCTGGATGCCGGGGTCAAGTATAACCTGCCCTCTCAGCAGGGGAATGTCCGCGAGCCGGCGTGGTCGCCTTACTTTGATTGATGAAGTACCTGTTGTCAGCCTTATGTGCCGGCAACAGGTGTGAGATCAAACAAATAAGAAGAGATGAAAGTCTTACAGGATTTTTCGATAACACTAAAGCGGAGTTGTTTATGTTTAAATCAGTAAAAACTGGTCTGGGTCTGGCTTGCGTACTGGCAGTAATGGCCGGTTGTTCCAGCACCGACACCGATGACAGCGCCAACCAAATGGTTGAGCAAACCCCTCCTCCGGTAGTAGAAGACACTACCCCGGCTGAAACCGTAGTACCGCTGGACAACGTCGTTTACTTCGACTTCGACCAGTCTCTGCTGAAGCCGTCCACTCGTGAGCTGCTGATCAAGCACGCTGACCGTATGCGCAGTGGCGTAACCGGTTCCGTACGTCTGGAAGGCCACGCTGATGAGCTGGGTACTCGTGAGTACAACCTGGCCCTGGGTGAGCGTCGTGCCAACGCCGTTCGCGATTTCCTGGTACTGCAAGGCGTAGACGCTGCCAGCCTGGAAGTAATCAGCTACGGTGAAGAGCGTCCGGCGCAGGAAGGTTCCAGCGAGAGCGCTCGTGCTATGAACCGTCGCGTGGTGATCAACTAATCTAAAAGCATGCAATTGACTTTTCTGATTAGAAGTATCGCGGTAGCCGCAGCCACTATGGCTGCGGCTTCGTCCGCATTCTCACAGGCTCCGATCGTTGACCTGTCCAGTGGCAGTCAGTCGAGTCGGGGTACCCAAACTCCGCCCCCGCCCAGTTATCCACAGCTGGCCAGTCGCGCCGACACTTCTGGGGGAATGGCTCAAGCCAACCCGCAGGCCGATGCGTACTACCAGATGCAGGTGCTTCAGCAGGAAGTGCAGGAGCTTCGTGGTGCCGTGGAAGAGTTGAGACATGAAGTCAAGCGTCTGCGTCAGCAGCGCACCGAAGACTACATGGATCTGGATCGCAGGATTGCCCGTCTGTCGGGCGAGACTCCTGCCAGTGGCGCACCCGAGGGTGACGCTGCCGCGGATAACGCTACTTCTCCGACCATGCCAGGAGCCACCAATGGTGGTAACGGTAATGGTGATAATGCGGAGGAGAAAGAGCGCTATCAGTCCAGCTTCGGCCTCGCTCGGAAAGGGGATTACGATGGTGCCAGCAAGGCCTTCAAAAGCCTGCTGGACGATTACCCGAATGGCCAGTACGCCCCCAATGCCAATTACTGGCTGGGAGAAATCGCACTGGTACAGGGGAATGTAGAAGAAGCACGTCAGTGGTTTGTGGCGCTGCTCGACGGCTACCCCAATTCCTCCAAGGTCTGGGATGGTCGCTACAAGCTGGGTACCGTGTACCACCAGCTGGGTGATAACACCAAAGCGAAAGAGTTACTCGAGCAGGTCGCCCAGAGTGACGCTCGCGCTTCAGGGCTTGCCAAGCAGTACCTGAAAGAGAACTTTCAATAATCAGTAGTGGCAGCTGAGCCTGTCGGTGCTGGTTTTGTGATCAAAAAAACTCTATGATCCCGCGCCCGGGTGGCATCCGCCTCCCGGGCATTTTTATATGTGTCGGCCGGCCAAGTGGCTGGCACAGGCAGTGGAATCATGACCGATCTGACCGCGGAGTCTCTCCGCATTAGCGAAATTTTCTATTCTCTACAGGGCGAAGCGCGGGATTCCGGGCGACCGACTGTCTTCGTGCGCCTGACTGGTTGCCCGTTGCGCTGTACCTACTGCGACTCAGAGTATGCATTTTATGGCGGTGAGCGACTGCCGCTGGCTGAAATCTTGCAGAAGGTCAGTAGCTACCCGGCGCGCCACGTATGTGTGACCGGTGGCGAGCCACTGGCGCAGCCCAACTGCTTGCCGTTGTTGACCGCACTGTGTGATGCCGGCTATCAGGTTTCGCTGGAAACCAGTGGCGCCATGCCCGTGGGTAAAGTGGATAACCGCGTATCCCGGGTGGTGGACCTGAAGACGCCGGCCTCGGGCGAACAGTCCCGCAACTGCATGGAGAATATCCCGTTGCTCAACCAGCAGGATCAGGTCAAGTTCGTGATCTGCGATCGCGGTGACTACGAGTGGGCCCGGTTTACTCTGGACCAGTATCACTTGAGTGAGAAAGTTGGGGAGGTCCTGTTCTCCCCAAGCTATGAGCAGTTGCCGGCGCGACAGTTGGCTGAGTGGATAATTGAAGATGGTCTGCCGGTAAGGATGCAGCTGCAGTTGCACAAGCTCCTGTGGGGCGATATTCCCGGCGTCTGACGTACTGAATACGACCGATGGAACCGAACATGACAGAAAAGAAAGCCGTAGTTTTGTTATCCGGTGGCCTGGACTCCGCCACCGTGCTGGCCATGGCCCGTGCTGAGGGCTACACGTGTTACGCCCTGGGATTCGACTACGGTCAGCGTCACAGTGCCGAACTACTGGCGGCGCAGCGTGTTGCTGCCGACCTGGATGCGAAAGAGCACAAAGTGGTCAAGCTTGACCTGCGGGTCATCGGTGGGTCCGCGCTGACGGATGATGCGATTGATGTACCGGAGGAAGAGAGCACCGGTATCCCGGTAACCTACGTGCCGGCGCGCAACACGGTGTTCCTGTCCATCGCCCTGGGTTGGGCGGAGGTTCTGGGCGCACAAGATATTTTTGTAGGTGTTAACGCCGTTGACTATTCTGGGTACCCGGATTGTCGCCCGGAGTACATCGAGGCGTTCGAGAAGATGGCAAACCTCGCGACCAAAGCGGGCGTGGAGGGCAACAAGCTCAATATCCGCGCGCCGCTTATGGAGATGACCAAGGCGGACATCGTAAAGCGGGGCACCGAACTCGGCGTGGATTACAGCCTGACCGTGAGCTGTTACCAGGCTTTATCCAATGGCGCCGCCTGCGGCCGTTGTGACAGTTGCCGCTTGCGGGCAGCGGGCTTCGCCGAGGCTGGGCTGGCTGACCCAACGGTGTATGCGTGAAATTTCTTGTTGGATCCTAAGCCCTTCAAATTATTAGAAATTTTTTTGTAATCAAGGCTTGTGTTTTCGATTTAGATCCGTAAGATACGCAGCTCCTCGGTTGAGGTGGTCAAGGGTCGTTAGCTCAGTTGGTAGAGCAGTTGGCTTTTAACCAATTGGTCGCTGGTTCGAATCCAGCACGACCCACCATTCAACCGCTATCGGCTTTAACGTTTCTACCAGGTTAAAGTCGGTTTTTCTGAAGCAGGCAGCAGCCTGAATCAGAGTCCAAGCTACTGCTGATCTTTTCAAAAGACAGCAAGCTTCCTGAGGGTCGTTAGCTCAGTTGGTAGAGCAGTTGGCTTTTAACCAATTGGTCGCTGGTTCGAATCCAGCACGACCCACCATCTCCCCTTCTAGTTTTCTCTTACCCGCTTGCATATCTCTTGTCGTACCACCCGTTTGGTGACATTAGTATTTCATTAACCGGCGAAATTTCTCCGGGGCGTTATAATGCCCGCTTTTTTACGGCAGTACAGAGATACAGGATCGCATGACTGACAACAGCGAAAAGATTGCCACTTCCAGCCCTGTAAGCAGCATTGATGCGCGGGATTTTGTGCAGGATCACCTGGCCCATCCGGGAGTGCACCAGTATTCCGAGGAAGAGTTGGAGCTGTGGCGAGAGCGCATCAAGCGTTTGCTGAAAGAGCAAAACGCGGTGCTGGTTGCGCATTACTACACCGACCCGCTGATCCAGCAGCTCGCGGAAGAGACTGGCGGCTGTGTCTCCGACTCTCTGGAAATGGCCCGTTTCGGCGCCCAGCACCAGGCCGATACGCTGATCGTCGCCGGTGTGAAATTCATGGGCGAAACCGCCAAAATCCTTACCCCGCACAAGCGGGTGCTGATGCCAACCCTGGAGGCAACCTGCTCTCTGGACCTCGGTTGCCCCATCGATGAGTTTTCAGCTTTCTGTGACCAGCACCCTGACCGCACTGTTGTTGTTTATGCCAATACTTCCGCTGCGGTGAAAGCCCGTGCCGATTGGGTGGTCACATCCAGTATTGCGCTGGATGTCGTTGATTATCTCGATTCCCAGGGGGAAAAAATTCTGTGGGCGCCAGATAAGCACCTGGGCAGTTATGTGCAGAAGCAGACCGGTGCCGATGTGCTGTTGTGGGATGGCGCCTGTATCGTGCACGAAGAGTTCAAGGCCAAAGGCGTTGCTGATCTGAAGGCGATGTACCCGGAAGCACTCGTGCTGGTGCACCCGGAGTCGCCGGCTGCGGTGGTTGAGCTGGCCGATGTAGTGGGTTCTACGTCGCAAATCATCAACGCAGCGAAAACCCGCCCGAACAAGCAGTTTATCGTGGCCACGGATCAGGGCATTTTTTACAAAATGCAGCAGCAGTGTCCGGATAAGGAATTGATTATTGCTCCTACTGCCGGCTCTGGCGCCACCTGCCGCAGTTGCGCCAACTGTCCCTGGATGGCGATGAACTCGCTGGAAAACCTGTGTGGGGTTCTGGAGCGGGGCGATAACGAGATTCTCGTAGATCCGGAACTCGGCAAGCGGGCGATGATGCCGCTGCAGCGGATGCTGGACTTCCGCAAACCACTGGACTGAGCTTGTTTTGGTGGTTATTGAGTGGGCGCGGTGGCGGCAAAGCACCGGGTATCTGTTTTTGAAACCGCTGTGAATACATCCCTGTACGCTGCGTCGGCGACTTCCCTGTCGCCGACGCTTTCAAAAACAGATCCCCGCCACTTTACCTTCAGCTCAACCTGATTTACTTCGTGATCTGTCTTTCAAAAATACAGGTTAAAGCTCCTTTGCCTTCTCCTGCATCTTGATCACATCCTTCATGCGCTGCTCCAGAATCGCATGAGTCTGGTAATCATCCTTCGCCAGGCGCACCCCGTGGCGCAGGTGCTGCAACGCCTTGTCGAACACGCCGTTGAGAATGTAGTACTCGGCGCGCGCTTCATGCACGCCAACGATATCGCCGGCCAGGCCATGGGTTTCTGCCAGCAGGTACCACACGGCCGGGTCCTTGCGGCGCACCCGGCTGTGTTTGGAGAGGATACGTTCCGCGGCGAGGTAATTTCCCGCCTTAAAGTGTGCATTCGCCAGCCCCATGATCAGGGCGTGGTTTTTCGGGTTCTGGTCTACCGCCTTTTGCAGGCGCCTGGTAGCACTGGTGTAATCGTGGCGGGCCAGATCAATATCTGCGCGCGCGAGTACAAAGGCATCTTTGTCGGGCTCTTTGTCGAGGAGGGGTTGCAGGGTCTCCAGTGCGGTATCCGGTTTGCCGGCACCGGTCTGGGCCAGTACCAGGCCGTAACGGGCGGCATCCTCATTGTCGTTGATCCCGCGCAGTTCCGCCTGGAAACGCTTCACCGCCTGCTGGGGGGTGGCTTCGGCTGCTACCCGGATACGGGCGCGCATCAAATGGTATTCACGGCTGTCGCGCAGCGGCACTTTGTCCATGCGGTTGGCGCGCAGCTTGGCGTCGGCAATCCGCTTCTCCGTTACCGGGTGCGTCAGCAGGAACTCCGGTGGACGGCGGTAGTAGCGGGTGGCCTTGAGCATCTGTTCGAACATCTCGCCCGCCGCTTGCGGATCCATTCCGGATTTGGCCAGGGTCTCGATACCAACGCGATCCGCTTCCTGCTCATTCTGGCGTGAGAAACGCAGCTGGTTGTCGAGAGCTGCCGCCTGGGTGGCGGTCATCGCGGCGATACCCGCGTCGCCACCAGCGGTTGCGGCGAGCACCAGTGCACCCAGCATGCCTGCCAGCGTCGGCAGGGTGCTGTTGCGCTGGGCTTCCAGGGAGCGGGCATAGTGTCGCTGGCTCAAGTGCGCGAGTTCGTGCGCCAGAACGGATGAGAACTGGTCTTCATTTTCCGCAAACAGGAACAGTCCTGTGTGAACGCCCACTACTCCTCCCGGTACCGCGAAGGCATTCATCGTATCGTTCTTTACCACGACGACATCGAGGGATTTGTCTTCCAGCGGGCTGTGTTCGGCCAGAGACTTGAGGGAGTTTTCCACGTACTGTTGCAGCAGGGCATCGCTGGAAGTGCGAACCTGGCTGCGGAACATGCGCAGCCACATCTGCCCCAGTTCATTTTCCCGCGCGCGGGAAACCAGCCCGCTGCTGGAGTCGCCGAGTTCAGGTAGGCGAATGTGGTGGTCATCCTGGGCTGTTGCGACGAGCGGGCTTGCGCCCAGCGCAAGCCCGAGACTCAGACCGCGCACGATACTGGTCGCGCGCCGGCCGAGCAGGCGCCAGCGAGTTGTGGCAGAAGAGATGAATTGGTGCTGCATTCTGGTCATATTCCTGCTGCTGCCTGCGGGTGTACCTACGGCTAACACTACATGTATCCCTATTAGACTGTCGAGGTTTTGATCAATTTCACGGCAAAAGGTTCTGCACTTTGACCGCGGCCGACCGCTATAATCCGCGACTTAACCAAACTTTACTACGCAGGGATCCTCAAACAGGATGACCGAGTCTGACTATCAAGCCACGCCTGCTGACGAGTTATTCCGGGAGCCTGCTCTCAGGGTAGATGCTCGGGGGCTGCCGTGCCCGCAGCCATTGTTGGCCATGCGCCGAGGGTTGAAAACGCTCTCGCCGGGTTCACAGTTGCACCTGATCGCCACGGACCCCGCATCCCGTGAGGATATTCGCAGCTTTTGTCGCTTGACTGGTGTGTCGTTGTTGCGCGCCGAGTGCCGTGGGGATGAATTCCACTACTGGCTGTCTGCTATCTGAAGTTGCCCTGCCGCAATTTTTTTTTCATGCCCACCGCTATAGCCAATGACGCTCATACGCGCGATCGCCGGGAGTAGGTGGCAACTCTGCCACCTAAATTGAATGGTCATTGGGTTCAGTGGGTCACTACACTTTTGCTTCACCGTAGTTAATGACTGCGATCCCAGGTTTCCGAATCCCCAGGTTTCCGGTAGAGATGAATCCAAAGATGAAGGCAGCAGTCGTTCGAGCATTTGGCAAGCCCCTGGACATTTGCGAGGTTGAGCGTCCCTCGCTCACCGACTCAGGCGTCATCGTTAAGGTCGCGGCCAGTGGTGTGTGTCATACGGACCTTCACGCCGCTGAAGGTGATTGGCCTGTGAAACCGAGCCCGCCATTCATTCCCGGCCACGAAGGTGTTGGTACAGTTGTCGAAGTCGGGTGCAATGTGAAGGGCGTCAAGGAGGGTGACCGGGTTGGGGTACCCTGGCTCTACACGGCCTGCGGCCACTGCCGCCACTGCATGGGGGGGTGGGAAACTCTTTGCACCGAGCAGCAGAATACAGGTTACAGCGTCAACGGTGGTTTTGCCGAATACGTACTGGCGGACCCGAACTATGTGGGACACTTGCCGCCAGCGCTAGATTTCGCACCCGCTGCCCCTGTGCTGTGTGCAGGGGTCACGGTCTATAAGGGCCTGAAAGAAACCGATACGCGACCCGGGCAGACGGTGGTGATATCGGGCATCGGTGGATTGGGGCATATGGCTGTGCAATATGCCAAGGCGATGGGGCTGCACGTGATCGCGGTCGATATCGCGAGCGACAAGCTGGAACTCGCGCGGGAGCTCGGTGCCGACGTGACGATAAATGCACTCGATACTGATCCGGTTGCCGAAGTCCAGGCCGGGGGGGGAGCGGAGGGAGTGCTGGTCACTGCGGTCGCGGGTAAGTCCTTCGAGCAGGGCGTTGGGATGCTGGCGCGAGGCGGTACCATGAGCCTGGTTGGCCTGCCGCCCGAGAGTTTTCCACTGCAGATCTTCGACACCGTGCTGAATCGTAAGACAATCCGGGGTTCTATCGTCGGCACACGCAATGATCTGGCCGAAGCGCTGCAGTTCGCAGCCGAGGGCAAGGTGGCTGCACATTACACTATCGAAACGCTGGAAGACGTAAATAGTATCTTCGACCGAATGAGGAAGGGGCAGATTGAGGGGCGAATCGTCATGGATATCTCCGGCGGGAAGTGAGCTTACCCGGCCCAACCTCAATTGCCCGATCACCGGCTGTACCTGGCAACCTTTGAACTCGAGCTCCGCGAGCATATCCGCAGATTTTACCGCCTGAGTGGTGTACCTTTGCAGCGTATCGAGTTCCATTACTGGCTCGCTGCCCTCTGAGTTGGCTGCGCCGAGGCAGAATTTGCCGCGCTGCTGCCTGTTCAATTTTAAATATCAATAATCAGGTAACGCCGTTTTATGTTTGCGATCGTCAGGGGTTGGGTAAATCGCTATTTCAGCCAGGAAGAGGTTGTTCTCCTGTCACTGTTGCTGCTGGTGGCGATGGTGGTACTGGCTACGCTCGGCGGTGTGCTGGCACCGGTGCTCTCGGCGCTGGTGATTGCGTTTCTGATGCAGGGCATGGTGCAGCGCCTGGTATCGTGGAAGGTACCCCACTGGCTGGCGGTTTCCATTGCCTGTCTGGTACTTGTCGGGACCATTGTCGCGCTGCTGCTGGTGGTGATGCCGATTATCTGGCGCCAGCTCGTGCGGCTGTTTGCCGAACTGCCGAATATGATCGACCGCGGGCAGGAATTGCTACTGCTATTGCCGGATCGCTATCCGCGGCTGATCTCGGCCGCCCAGATTGACGAGATTTTCAATACCCTGGGGAGTGAGCTTGGCAGTATGGGGCAGACGGTGGTGACCTTCTCCCTGGCCAACTTGCCGATCCTGGCTGGGGTACTTATTTATGCCGTAGTGGTACCAATCCTGGTGTTTTTCTTTCTCAAAGATTCCGAAAAACTACTGCGCTGGTGTGCGGCGTTCCTGCCCCATCAACGGCCCATGCTGCGACAGATCTGGTACGAGATGAATGACCAGGTAGCCAACTATGTTCGCGGCAAGGTGATCGAGATTGCTATCGTAGCGGTGGTCAGTTATGCCGCCTTTCTGGTTCTGGGGGTCAATTACGCGCTACTGCTGGCGGTCGCGGTGGGCCTGTCGGTACTGATTCCCTATATCGGCGCGGCAGTTGTGACTATCCCGGTGGCGGCCATTGGGCTTTTCCAGTGGGGCTGGAGCAGTGAGTTTTTCTGGCTGATGTTCGCCTATGGTGTTATCCAGCTGCTGGACGGCAATGTACTGGTGCCAATCCTGTTTTCGGAAGCCGTAAACCTGCACCCCGTGGCCATAATTATGGCGGTACTGGTGTTTGGTGGCATCTGGGGTTTTTGGGGGGTGTTCTTTGCCATTCCCCTGGCTACCCTGACCAAAGCCATCCTGAATGCCTGGCCCACAGCGGACCACCAGGCGGAGTGGCAGGCACGTGAAGCGGCGAGAGCAGCCGAAGAGCAGAATGGGGCGTAAAACGGCATAAAAGTCGGCCGCTTGCCCTGTCCCCTGTGGATTTCTAGCGAGCGGAGCACTAGTATTCCGCGCTTCATTTCAGAACCCGTCCGCGCTCCGCGGGCGGCGATTAGTCATAGGAAAGCCTTAATGAGCCTTGCTGACAAAGTACTGGCGGTCAACAACGATTTGCCGATCCGTACAGACAAGCCTGTCCACAGCGGAAAAGTCCGCTCCGTTTACTGGTTGACCGAGGCTGACAGCCGCCGACTGATTGAAGAGAAAGGCTATCCGGTGGCTGCCGATGCACCGCTGGCGGTGATGGTTATCTCCGACCGTATATCGGCGTTCGACTGTATCTGGACCGGTGAAGGCGGTTTGTTGGGCGTACCCGGTAAGGGCGCGGCGCTGAACGCCATTTCCAATCACTGGTTCAAACTGTTCAAGGAGCAGGGGCTGGCCGACAGCCATATTCTGGATATCCCGCACCCGGGCGTGTGGATCGTACAGAAAGCCAGCCCGGTGAAAATTGAAGCCATTGTGCGCCAGTACATTACCGGCTCCATGTGGCGTGCCTACAGCAAGGGCGAACGGGAGTTCTGTGGCATCGAGATTGCAGACGGCCTGAAGAAAGACCAGAAGCTGCCGGAACTGCTGGTGACTCCTTCCACCAAGGGTATTCTCAAGGGAATTCCCGGTGTTCCGGAAGCGGACGATGTGAACATCACCCGCAAGAATATCGAAGACAACTTCGAGGCGTTCAATTTCCGCAGTGAGAGTGATATCGACCTGTATGAGAAATTGCTGAAAGAAGGCTTTGAGGTAATCTCCGCGGAGCTGGAGAAGCTCGACCAGATTTTTGTCGATACCAAGTTCGAGTTCGGCTATGTCACCGATGCGCAAGGTAACGAAAAACTGATCTATATGGACGAGGTGGGCACACCGGATTCGTCCCGCATCTGGGATGGCGAGGCCTATCGCAGTGGCAAGGTTGTGGAAAACTCCAAAGAGGGTTTCCGTCAGGCATTGCTGAACTACTTCCCGGATCCGGACATCCTGTTGAACAAAGACCGTATGGATGAGCGCGAAGCGCTGGCGCGCGACAATGCCCTGCCAGAATCCATGCTGATGGACCTGTCTGCAACCTACGTGGGTATCGCCGAGAAAATCATCGGCGAACAACTGGTGATTTCCGACAACCCCAAAGCAGAAATCATCCAGGTACTGCGCGACGAGTACGGCCTGGTTGACTGATTCTCAACGGCATAAAAAAACCGGCGCTTGCGCCGGTTTTTTTATGCCTGGGACATCCGTCCTAATCGGCCACTTCGATTGCTGGAGGTTTCCAGGTGCCATCGCCAGGGGGGAGTACGGAAGGCGGGTCCGTTTTTGGCCAGTACAAACGCATGGCCAGATAGATTGGTCCGTCCGGTGCGGGTAACCAGTTGGATTTAAGGTCCGCACCGGGCGAGTCCTTCTGAATGTAGATGGTTACCGAGCCATCATCGTTTTTCTTCATGTCAGGCAGCATTGGCGAATTGATCAGATATCGATTGATGGGGTTTTTGATCAGCAACTGGGTTTTGCCGTCATACATGGTTACAGACCAGAAGGCATTAACCGGCGGCAGCTCTCCTTTGGCAAAGGTGAGCGTATACTTGTGCTTGCTGCCATCGAGTGGTGTGCCTTTGCCATCGCTCCGCGTCATCGGGTAAGTGGCTTCCTCGGCATCATTGCCATAAATTCCCGCGCTGGCAGCTGCCGCGCGCAGCAGCCAGTTGCCATTGTAAAAGGCGCGATCGCCAAAAGCCGCGGCGATATTCCAGCCGTTTACTTTCGAGCCAAGACTATCCACCGCCCTGGCGATTTTCTGTTGGGCTTGACTCATACCTTGTGCGATAGCTTTGCGTTGCTCCTCAGGCAAATCCGTGATTGAAACCTTTTTGCCTGGACCGACGCCGATACGCGCGAGTTTTTCAAGAATTTCCTTGTCATCAGGATTAGCTGGTATCAGCTTAAGCACAAAATCGAGATAGGTGAAAAAATCGGACTGCATGGATTGTTTGTCGATTTTCGGAAAATCAATTTTTTCGGCGGCTGGGGGCGCCGGCTTGCCCAGAAAGGACGAAAGTGGTTGTGCCTTATATTGGGCCTGGATATCCCGCACGTTCTGGATATCTTCCGGGTTGAACAGTTGGGTACGGAATATGGCTTGTGAAAAATCCGAGCCGGCGACAAATACCTGATTGATGCCCGGCGGTTTTTCTCCCTGCCACCCTGGGCCCGCGATCATATAGTTGCCGGCTCCATTACCGGTGGCGCGGCTGCCGATGTAGCCGTAATTGAATGTGTTTCCGTCCACCAGCTGGATCGAGTAGTAGCGCTTCTTGTCGATTGCCGGCACCGAGATGACCATGGGTTCGGTTCGTAAATCCATCCACAGCATGGAGTAGGGCGTGTCGCTGTTGGGAGTGACCACGGCCGTATCCTTGTAGGTGAACACATTGGCGGAATTGCTGAGTGTATTGAATGGGGCTTTGTACTGGCCGGAATCCTTATCGATCGTGAATTCGTACATGACGGCATAGTCCATGACGAGTGGCAGTCCGTAGATAAAGCCTTCCTCGGCAATTTTCTGGGTTTCCTCGCTGGTTGGCCAGGATTGGGCGGAAATCGGGTTACTCAAAAGGCCGGCCAACAATAGAGTCAGCGCGAACAGTAATCGCAGACCCGTATCCTCTTCCAAAATGTGGGTTCGCAACATCATCGCGAAAGCCCTCTGTTGTCAAAGTAGGAGTAGTGTAGTTTGGCGGATGGACCTCCCACGAACCCCGTTTGCCACAATTCGCCACAATTGATCCCGGCTGTGCCCGGGTTGAGCCCCAGCTTCGCCAAGTTGCAGCGGTTAAATACCTTCAGAAACGAGATTGCTGGAGGCAAACGTGAACCGATCTTTCTTTCAACCAGCGCGCATTTCGCGTGACCTTATGATCCTGCCCAATGACGAATATTACCGGCGCCGTTACCGCAAGCGTCGCGGCGGCAGCTGGCTGTTGCTGGTGGTGACGGCCGCCGCAGTACTGCTGGCCGCCGTGGGTGCGCGTGCGACAGAATCGGATATGACCCCAAACGCTAACGGAGCGGACGGTGTCAGCATCAATGACACCGGCAGCGGAGACCTGCTGTTTCGCGGCGGGGAACCCGGCCGCTATATCCCCGCGATCCACCTGGGCACAAAGGTGGCGGTGAAAGTTCGGGGCCTGGTGGCTGAGGTGAACATCCAGCAGGAATTTTCCAATACCAGCCAGGACTGGCAGGAGGCGGTATACGTTCTACCGCTGCCGGAAAATGCGGCCGTCAACGGAATGGAAATTGTTGTTGGCGAGCGGCGCATTGTGGGCAAGGTGCGTGAACGGGAAGAAGCACAGAAGGTGTATCGGGAGGCCAAGGCGGCAGGGAAGCGCGCCGCCCTTCTGGAACAGCAGCGTCCGAATCTTTTCACCAGCCGCGTTGCCAATATAGCGCCCGGCGAAAAAATCGCGGTAGAAGTGCGCTATTTACAGACCCTGCGATTCGACAGTGGTCAATTCAGCCTGCGGATTCCCAGTACCCTGACACCGCGTTATATCCCGGGCAACCCATTGCCCCAGGATAGCGAAGTGGCAGTGAACGCACACGGCTGGGCATTGCCCACGGACCAGGTTGCTGACGCAGACAAAATTACCCCGGCGATGATGCCAATGGCCGAACTTGCCAGGAATGGCAGCCACAAGATGACGCTGGATATCCAGCTGGGAATGGGATTGCCGCTGGTGGATATATTCAGTCCTTACCACGAAGTCAGCTTTCGCCGTGAGACGGGCCATCGTTACCAGGTTGAGCTGAAGGAGGGCAGCGCCGCGATGGATCGTGACTTTGCCCTGCACTGGCGGCCACAGGCTTCGGCAATGCCATCGGCGGCACTGTTTGCCGAGCAGGCGGTGAAGCAGGGTGAAGACGCCGAATACGTGCAGCTACTGCTATTGCCGCCGGTAAGTGGGGATGCCTCGCCTAACAAACTGCCACGGGAAGTGGTTTATGTGGTCGACACATCCGGCTCGATGAGTGGAACTTCCATTCGCCAGGCCAAGGAAAGCCTGTTGCTCGCGCTGGCCCGGCTTTCGCCGCAAGATCGTTTCAACGTAATTGAATTCAACAGCAATTACCGCACTTTCTATCCGCGGCCTGTTGTTGCTACTGGGGATAATATTCGCGCAGCCAGGGATTGGGTTGAGTCGCTACAGGCAACAGGCGGGACCGAGATGGCGCCGGCGCTCAGGGAGGCGCTTTCCCAGCAATTGAATGACGAAGCCGGTGAACTGGTACGGCAGGTCATTTTCATTACCGATGGCGCTGTAGGTAATGAACGCGCCCTGTTTGAACTGATCCGCCAGCGGCTGGGCGAAACACGCTTGTTTACCGTAGGTATTGGCTCGGCGCCAAACAGTTTCTTTATGCGCAAGGCCGCTGAATTTGGGCGCGGCAGTTTTATCCAGATTGGTGACCTGAACGAAGTGCAAAGCAAAATGCGCACACTGTTTGAAAAACTGGAAAACCCGCTGGTAACCGATCTCGAAGTGCGTTGGCCGGCTGGAATGAAAGTGGAGGCCTATCCCAAGCGAATGCCCGACCTGTACCGTGGCGAACCGGTGCGACTGGTTGCCCGGGTAGATGGAAAGATGCTGGGGCGCGCAGGCAGCGGGCAGGTGATCGTCAGCGGCCGGCTGGCGGGTAAACGTTTTACCCGCGAAATCGCATTGGATTCGCTCCGGGTCGATAACGAAGGGAACGGCATCGGCAGTTTGTGGGCGCGGGCGAAAATTGCCGTGCTGCGGGATGAACAGCAGCAACAGGGACGCCTCAGTGGGACTGACGGCGCCGAGGATTCACTGCGGAAAGAAATACTGCAACTGGCACTGGCCTACCAGCTGGCCAGTCCGTACACCAGCTTTGTCGCCGTGGAAGAAACACCGGTGCGACCGACCACGGAAAAATTGAAATCGAGCCCGGTGCCCAATGCGGTGGCGCGCGGTCAGATGCTACAGCAGCAGACTTATCCACAGACCGCCGTTGGCGTATACGGACAGTTATTGTGGGCCATGTTGCTGATTGGAATGGGCGCACTGTTGCGTATTGCTCACCGGATAAGCGGAAAACTGGGAGCCCTGCGTGTCCATTGGGCTAACGGCCTGCGCAGGTACTTGCGCAGATCCGTGCCGGACGTGCGCCGACGTCGCAACCGGCTGGAGGCCCGCCTGTTACTGGCCAATACAGGGAAGGGAAAATGAAATCGATAGTGCGATTTGGCTCCCTGATATTGGTGGTAGCGGGATTATGGCAGCTGGGTGGTTCCGCCTGGTTGTTGGCCAAAGCAGAACTGGCGCAATACCTGATCGCCAATGCGTGGGACCGGCAGCTCGCAAGCGGTACCCCCCACAAACCCTGGCCCTGGGCGGATACCTGGCCGGTCGCAAAGTTGCAGCTTGCGCAGCAGAAACCCCTGATGGTACTGAGCGGTACCAGCGGCCAGGCGCTCGCGTTTGGCCCGGGGCTACTGGAGTCCTCAGCCCTGCCGAATGACAGCGTGCAGGAAGCGCGCACCACGGTTATTGCAGCTCATAGGGATACGCATTTTCGCGGACTCGCGCAGTTGCAGGTTGGCAACCCGGTGCGATTGCAGGGGGCGGACGGTAGCTGGCATCTCTTTCGAGTCAATCATACGCGTGTGGTAAACAGTCTTCGGGAGTCGCTCCCGGTGTACGCGGAACGGGACCTGGTCCTGGTTACCTGCTATCCCTTCGATGCGGTCGACGCCGGTGGGCCGCTCAGGTATGTGGTACACGCGAGCTATGAGCCCGGCGCTGCGAGTGTGCAGCTCTAATTCGCGTCTTACTTGGCGTTTCGCCACGGTGCTTCAGGGAGGGGAGGGATCTCTCAAAAATTATAAAGTATATACATTAGGTCAAATGCTTTGGTAATCTCGGGACAGAGTAGACAGTGGTAAGCCCTGGTTGGCTTTCGCGGTAGTAGCCATTGGTGCTTTTCACTCGTTGTCATCCACCTGAATAGATTATCGAGGCAGACATGGGTTATCGCTCCAATATCAAACATAAACTCGTATTGGCCATCGCCGCGGCACAGCTGGGTGTTGTTGGTGTACCGGTATTCGCGCAGGACTCACAGGAAGGTAGCGGGGCCGGGCAGAGAGCGCTGGAAGAAGTTGTGGTGACCGCCCGCAAGCGCGAAGAGAGTATGCAATCCGTTCCCATTGCGGTTACTGCACTGGATGCCGCTACCCTGGAAGCCCGGCAGATCGGTGCGGTGGAAGACCTTGGCCGGGCAGTGCCCAATCTCCTGACAACCCCCGCTTCCGGCAGCCCGACCAATACGCGTATTTTCATGCGCGGGCTTGGCCAGGGAGAGAGCAGCCAGCCTACCGCCGAGTCCGCCGTTGGCCTGTATATCGATGACGTGTATGTAGCGCGCTCCAACGGTGCCAATATCGGACTCTACGATATCGAGCGTATCGAGGTATTGCGCGGACCCCAGGGCTCACTTTACGGGCGTAACTCCACCACCGGCGCGATCAAGGTGGTTACCCGTAAACCCACGGCAGAACCGGATTTTTCCCTGCGCCTGAGCACCGGGGAGTTGGACAACATCGGTGGCAAACTGTCTGGCTCTGTGGCGGTTGGCAGTGACTGGGCTGCCGGGGTCAGCGCGATGTATTTCGAACAGGGTGGGTATATTTCCCGTATCGACAGTACTTCCGGTGAACAGCAGGAAACCGGGTTGAATGCGCGCGAGTACGGTGGTGTGCGTGCAACGTTGAGTCGGTTGGTACAGGACGACTTCAGTGCAGACCTGAGCGTTTACTATTTCACCGATGACGGGGATGCCTCTTATATCACACCCATGGATGCGGCCACTGGCGCCCCCCTGTTTGACGGCGATCTCTACGCGACCGGCACCAGCGCGCCGCAGTTCGCAACCGCCGACCAGTTTGGCTTCAGTGCCAATTTGGCACGTGAATTTGGCGAGTTTACGTTGCGCTCGATTACCGCTTACCGGAATGTCGAGAACGACAATCTGATCGATATTTCAGGGCGCGACAGCTGGTATATCGATACCCAGGTGGATAGCGCCCAGTTCTCGCAGGAAATCCAGCTGTTGGGCAGTGCGTTCGAGCAGCGGCTCGACTGGCTCGCCGGCCTGTACTACCTGAGTGAGCAGAGTGACTCGCTGACGACCAATACTATCAGCCAGTTTATTCAGAGTACCCAGGATTACACCGTTGAAACAGACTCCCAGGCGCTGTTTGGGCAGGCAACCTGGCACGCATCGGACATCATCGACCTTACTCTGGGGCTGCGTTACACCCGCGACGACAAAACCTTCGATGGCAGTACCGAGAGCAATATCATCTTCCAGAACGGCGCCAACCGACTGCGGAAATCGTTTGACGACGTGACCCCGAAATTCGGGGTAGATATCCAGGCGACGGATGAAATGATGATGTATGCATCGGTCGCCAAAGGGTTCAAAGCCGGAGGATTCCAGGGGCGCGCGCTGAACGCGGATGATCAGCTGGTGCCCTATGATGCGGAGCAGGTCTGGACCTATGAAGCGGGGATCAAGTCCGAGTGGCTGCAGAACCGTCTGCGCTTCAATGCCAATTACTTCCTGAATCAGTTCAAGGACCTGCAGCTGAACTCCCTCAATATCCAGGCTGGCGGCGGCACTGTGATCCAGAATGCCGCGGAAGCGGAAGTGGATGGCATAGAGATGGAGTTGACCTATATGGCGAGTGATCGCCTCTTCGTTGTCGCCAACTATGCCACTGCCTGGGGAGACTATGAAGAGCTGGCGGCCAATGTAAGCGGTGTCACGCTCGACTCTGAATTGCCGGGCACGCCGCGGGTTAACGCTTCGATCGGCGTAGAGCACAGCACCAGTTTCAGCGCCGGTGAACTGCTGTGGGGGCTGGATTACCAGCACACCTCGGAAGTTCAGCCGGGGGCATCGACCAGTCCTCTGGTGGAAGTACCGCGACTCGATTTGTTCAACGGCTTTGTCAAATTCACCGATGCGGGGGAGCGCTGGAGCGTGGGGCTCTTTGGTACCAATCTGGGTGACAAGGCCTACCACTACACCGGGTTTACTTTTAGCAGTTTTGAAGCGGTTTACGCGGCATCGCCAAGGCTGATCAAGGCGGTGGTGGATTACCGTTTCTAAAGCCGGCCCTCATACAGCTCCCGTTTGCTGAACTCCCAATAACCGGAAAAGTACACGCACATGCATGAGAAGGCGGAAAATAAAATGGGGATCTGGTCTCTGGCTGCCTATGGGAGTCTGGCCGCACCGTTGAGTATCGTGTTTACCCCGCTGATTCTCTTCCTGCCTCCCATGTATGCCACCGAGGTCGGGCTCAGCCTGACTACGGTGGGGTTACTTTTCCTGCTGGCGCGATTTTGGGATGCGGTGACGGATCCGATCGTTGGCCGCCTGTGTGATCGGTGGCAATTCTCTTTCGGGCGCCGCAAGGTCTGGATCCTGTGTACTGCACCATTATTGATGTTGATGGCCTGGCTGTTTTTCCAGCCTCCGGCGGGCGTCTCGGCCGTGTATCTTTTGTGCATGATCCTGCTTTTTTATCCGGTCTGGACCATGGTCATGATCCCGTACCAATCGTGGGGAATAGAGCTCAGCCAGAACTACCAGCAACGCACCCGCATCGCCGGTTTCCGCGAAATTGCCTCGATGATCGGAACCACTGCGGTACTCGGTGTGCCGATGTTTTTGCTTGATGCTGGCGGCGCTACCAAGCGGGAAGTACTGGGGCTGATGTGTGGGATGTTTCTTGTATTCTTTCCCGTGGCGGTGATGCTGGCCCTGTGGAAAACTCCGGACAAAAGCGGGAGTCGCGTATCGCCCCGGGTGAACTTGCGGGAGCTACTTCAGGTGCTGTGGTCAAACGCCCCGTTCGTTTCCATCGCCGGTGCTTACTTTATTGTGCAGTTCGCTTATGGCATGTACCTGTCTGTCATTCAGCTGTTTATTATTTCAGCACTCGGTCTTGGTAAAGATTTTCTGCTGCTGGTATTCATCAAACACATCATTGCCATATTGTGTGTCGGGTTCTGGGTGCGGGTCTCCCGCCGGCTGGGCAAGCACATTGCCTACGGTATTTGCCTTTTGTTAACCGCTGTTGCGCTGGTTGCTTTCAGCTCCATCGATCCCGGCAATTTTGTGCAGGCTTTGGTGCTGTTTGTCTTCCTCGGCATTGTGACCGCGCCGATACTGGTTTTCCCTCCCGCGATTGTCGCCGACACCATTGATTACGGCCGCTGGAAAACCGGTAACGCTGACACGGGTCTCTATATGGCTATCCTGCAGCTGATCAATAAATCCGCCCTCGCCATGGCGATTGGTGTGACCTTTCCTCTACTGGACTGGGCGGGGTTTGAGGAAGGGGGAAGCAACAGTGCTCTGGCCTGGACTGTCATGCATGGACTGGTCAGCTGGGTGCCAGCGCTAATCTTGCTGGTGGCGGCGGTTGTGATTTGGCGCTTTCCGCTTACCCAGCGTCGCCTCGGCGGGATACAGTTGCGTCTGGCGTCCCGGGAGAGAGGGCAAACCGCCTCAGCGTTGAATACTCCGTGAGGGAGAACTTCCGGTTAAAAACGGACAGGTAGGGCCTTGCCATTGGTCAGGCCAACAGGCTCGGTTGTCCGCACTCAGGGCGTATTAGTGGTATGTTCGTGACCGAGAATCAAATTTCAGACTCTATTTTGTAATTTAATTTCCCGGTTTCGCGACAAAATCATCCGTGAAACCCCGGTTTGAAAAACAAATTGTTTTGCAATTTGGTTTTATTTGTTACTAAATGTCCTATCTGGAAAAACGTTTGTAGTAATACTACAATCCCCTCCGCTTGAGCACTTGGAACCTGAATTGTGGGCGAGCGCGAGTGTTAGCCCTAATGTTCAGGTCTTGGATTCAACGCCGAATTCAAAGTCGAGCCGGTAAACGGAACCTCTGGATCCAGAGACCCTAACCGGCGGTATTCAGGTCGCACAGTCCCTTATTTACTCTCCAGTGGTGAATCGCTGAGCAGTGAGCGTTGCTTTTCCGCCACTTAGGGTGGCGAATTGGCGAAGTGGAGTAGGTAGGGCGGGGTAAATTTCCGCCAATAAGGTACTGTTGCGCGCAAAATTCTGACCATAAAAAAACCGACTCGACGTCGCATATTCGCCGAGGAGCATTTAATGCACGAAGAAACTGACATTCAGGAAACGCAGGAATGGCTGGACGCGCTGCAGGCGGTCATCCGCCACAGCGGTAAAGAGCGCGCTGCGTTCCTGCTGAAGCAGCTGTCTGATCGCGCCACCAATATTGGCGTTCAGCTGCCGGCGGCCATCACAACTCCCTATCGCAATACGATTCCGCCCCAGGCCGAAAAGCGCATGCCGGGCGATCTGTTCATGGAGCGCCGTATCCGTTCCCTGATCCGTTGGAACGCGCTGGCCATGGTTGTACGCGCCAACTCCAACAGTGACAGCCTGGGTGGCCACATTGCCAGCTTCTCCTCGGCTGCCACCCTGTACGATGTTGCCTTCAACTATTTCTTCCGCGGCAACGAAGGTGAAGAGCGCGGCGACCTGATTTTCTTCCAGGGCCACAGCGCGCCGGGCATCTACGCCCGTTCCTACCTGGAAGGCCGCTTTGACGAAGACAAGCTGGACAACTTCCGCCGCGAAGTGAACGGCAACGGCCTGTCTTCCTACCCGCACCCGTGGCTGATGCCGGACTACTGGCAGTTCCCCACCGTATCCATGGGCCTGGGCCCGATCCAGGCGATTTACCAGGCGCACATCATGCGTTACCTGTCTGCACGTGACCTGTCACCGCGCGGTGACCGCAAGGTGTGGGCATTCCTGGGTGACGGTGAGTGTGATGAGCCGGAAACCCTGGGCGCCATCTCCATGGCGGGCCGCGAGAACCTGGAAAACCTGGTATTCGTGGTTAACTGTAACCTGCAGCGCCTGGATGGCCCGGTGCGCGGCAACGGCAAGATCGTGCAGGAACTGGAAGGTGTATTCCGCGGTGCCGGCTGGAACGTGATCAAGGTCCTGTGGGGCCGCCTGTGGGATCCGCTGCTGGAAAAAGACGACAAGGGCCTGCTGCAGAAAGTCATGGACGAAGTGGTCGATGGCGAGATGCAGAACTTCAAGGCCAACGGCGGTGCCTACACCCGCGAGCATTTCTTCGGCAAATATCCCGAGCTGCAGGAAATGGTCAAGGACATGTCCGACGACGAGATCATGAAGCTCAACCGCGGTGGCCACGACCCCTATAAGGTCTACGCGGCTTATGCCGAAGCCATGGCCAGCAAAGGCAAGCCCACCGTAATCCTGGCACAGACCGTAAAAGGCTACGGCCTGGGTGCTGCTGGTGAAGCGGCGATGGATACCCACAACGTCAAGAAGATGGACACCGAAGCGCTGAAGCGCTTCCGCGACCGCTTTGCGATTCCGTTGACCGACAAGGAAATCGAAGAGGTTCCTTATTACCGTCCGTCTCCAGACAGCCCGGAAATGAAGTACATGGCCGAGCGTCGCAAGGCGCTGGGCGGCCCGGTACCGTCCCGTACTACCGAGGTGGCGAAACTGGAGATTCCTGAACTGGATGCCTTCAGTGCCGTAACCAAAGGCTCTGGTGATCGTGAAATCTCCACCACCATGGCCTTCGTACGCCTGCTGTCGGTGCTGGTGAAAGACAAGAAAATGGGCAAGAACGTCGCGCCGATCGTGCCGGACGAAGCCCGTACCTTCGGTATGGAAGGCCTGTTCCGCCAGCTGGGTATCTACTCCTCCCAGGGGCAGAAATACACTCCGGTCGACCACGGCCAGATCATGTATTACAAAGAAGACAAGAAAGGCCAGGTGCTGGAAGAGGGCATCAACGAAGCCGGCGCCATGTCTGCGTGGATGGCTCTGGCCACGGCCTATTCCAACCACGGCGTGCCGATGGTGCCTTTCTACATCTACTACTCCATGTTCGGCTTCCAGCGCATCGGCGATCTGGCCTGGGCAGCGGGTGACATGCAGGCGCGTGGTTTCCTGGTAGGCGCCACCGCCGGCCGTACCACCCTGAACGGTGAAGGCCTGCAGCACCAGGACGGTCACAGCCTGGTACTGTCCGGTACTATCCCGAACTGTAAGAGCTACGACCCGGCCTTCGGTTACGACCTGGCAGTTATCGTTCGTCAGGGCCTGATCGAGATGTACGAAGAGCAGAAGAACCTCTTCTACTACGTCACCGTCGAGAACGAGAACTTCCTGCAGCCGGAAATGCCGCAGGGCGTGGAAGAAGGCATCATCCGCGGTATCTACAAGCTGGACAGCAACTCCCGCAAGCCCGGCAAGGGCAAGGCGGCGAAGAAGCACGTACAGTTGGTGGGCGCCGGTTCCATCCTGCGCGAAGTGATGGCCGCAGCGGATATTCTCGCCGACGAGTTCGGTGTGACTTCCGACGTGTGGAACCTGACTTCCGCCACCGAAGCCTCTCGCGAAGGTCAGGACGTGGCGCGCTGGAACATGCTGCACCCGACCGAAGCGCCGCGCAAAGCGTGGATCAGCGAGCAGTTTGAAGGCAATGAAGCGCCGGTAGTGATCTCCACCGATTACATCCGCGCCTACGTCGAGCCTCTGCGCGAGTTCATCGATGGCGACGTGATTGCCCTGGGTACCGACGGTTTCGGTCGCTCCGACAGTCGTGAGCAGCTGCGTCGCTTCTTCGAAGTGAATCGCAACTATGTCGTCATCGCCGCACTGTCTGGCCTGGTGAAGCAGGGTGTGATCGAAGCGAGTGAAGTGGCTGACGCCATCAAGAAGCTCAATATCGACCCGGAAAAAGTTAATCCGCGTCTGGTTTAAACCCGCTGATAAGGAATAAGGCAAAGAAACATGGCAAAACAAGTCATTAAAGTGCCCGATCTCGGCGGCGCCGATCAGGTAGATGTCATTGAAATTTCCGTTGCCGTGGGGGACACCGTAGCGGAAGAGGATGCGCTGATTGTAGTGGAGGGCGACAAGGCCTCCATGGACATTCCCGCGCCTTTCGCAGGCAAGATCCTGAGCATTTCCGTGAAGGAAGGTGACAAGGTTTCCGAAGGCGATGTGCTCGGCGAGATCGAGACTGACGCCGGTGACAGCGCAGAAGCGCCCGCCGAAGCCAAAGCCGAAGCGCCGGCTGAAGCTTCTGCCCCGGCGCCTGCGGCGGAACCAGCCGCCGCGCCGGCACCCGCTGGTGAAGCGACCGAGCAGGATATTGTGGTACCCGACCTCGGCGGTGCCGATGCGGTGGATGTCATTGAAATATCTGTTGCTGCTGGCGACGAAGTGGGCGAAGGCGATTCGCTGATCGTGGTCGAAGGCGACAAGGCCTCCATGGATGTCCCTTCTCCGACTGCGGGCACGATTGTGTCCATCAGCGTGAAAGAAGGCGACAAGGTATCCACCGGCGATGTTATCGGTGTGATGAAATCCGTTGCCGCTGGTGCAGCGCCTGCTCCTGTTGCAGCCGAGCCTGCGGCAGCACCAGCCCCGGCAGCTGCACCTGCAGTGGCAAGCCCGGAGCCGGCCGCCGCGCCGAAACGGGATCCTCACCTGGAGCGGGACCACACGCCGTCAGCAGAAGTGTATGCCGGCCCCGCAGTGCGCAAGCTGGCGCGCGAGCTGGGTGTGACCCTGAACAAGGTGAAGGCGACCGGTCCGCGCAACCGTGTGACCAAAGACGACCTGCACGCCTACATCAAGGAGCAGGTGAAGAAGGCTGAAAGTGGTGCGGTTGGCGTAAGTGGCGGTATCGGTATCGCGCCGATGCCTGAGATCGATTTCAGCCAGTTCGGCCCGGTCAATGTCGAGCCGATGAGCAAGATCCACAAGATCACCGCGGCCAATATGTCCCGCAACTGGCTGAACGTACCGCACGTTACCCAGTTTGACGACGCGGATATCACTGAGCTGGAAGACTTCCGCAAGTCAATGAAGGCCGAAGCCGAGAAGCGCGGCGTGAAGCTCACCCCGGTACCTTTCCTGCTGAAAGCGGCTGCGGCTGCGCTGCGTGAAGTGCCGAGCTTCAATGTTTCCCTGCATAACGATGGCGAGCACATCGTGCGCAAGGATTACGTGCACATTGGTATGGCGGTGGATACTCCGAAAGGTCTGATGGTACCGGTAATCCGCGATGTGGATAAAAAGGGCCTGTACGAACTGGCGGAAGAAGCTACCACCATGGCGCTTGCTGCTCGCGACGGCAAACTGAAGCCCCGCGATATGCAGGGTGCCTGCTTCACGATCTCCAGTCTGGGTGCCATCGGTGGTACCGGCTTTACCCCGATCGTAAATTCGCCGGAAGTCGGTATTCTTGGCGTGTCCAAGCTTGCCGTTCGCCCGGAGTGGAACGGCAAGGAGTTTGTACCGCGGCAGATGCTGCCGCTGGCACTGTCCTACGATCACCGTGCGGTAAACGGTGGTGATGCCGGTCGCTTCATGACTTATCTGGTCAATATGTTGAGCGACGTACGCCGCCTGTTGCTGTAACAGGTCTGGCAGGAAAAACGCCGGCGGGGGTAACCTCACCGGCGTTTTTTTATGCCCGTAACTTCTAACCGCTATCTCCAGCAATTGCCTGACCTTTGGCCAATCAGTACTCTTTTCCTCGCCAATTAAATCCCTCTCACGCCAAAAGCGGGTTCCGGTTGAATTCAGTGCTTATATTTCTGAACAAAATGTGTACAGCGTCGTCGAACACCTCGCGAGAGCTAAACTGAAAAAAGCGGGCAGATGAATCTCTCGATGGGATGTCCGCAAAGTAGCGAGGTAGTCGTGTCATGTATCGCTCAGGGATTGTAGCGGTGGCTGTAGGTGCCACATTGTGTGTACAAGGTTGTATTTTCGTACCATTTGAAAACGAAAATGGAAATGACCCGTTTTTCTTCAATCCGGATGACCAGGTTCGCGCCGCGGAGTTTGTTGAAGTGGGTAATTACCTGCCCAGCGCAGCTGCACCACCTATGGTGCAAAATCATTGTTCGAGCGCCGCTGGCAGCAATGGGATGAATGCGCCTTGCTGGTTTTTTCCGATCATGCGGATGTATTGATTCAGGTGCGAAATGCCTTTTCAATGCATTACTGAAAGAGTCTGGGCGTCGGAAAGCCGACGCCATAAACCTGGGTTAGATGCCCAGGTTGAGATACCCACGTTGAGAGATTAGGGAGGCCACATGCGCAAACGAGTGACACTTTTATCCCTGCTGGCAGCCGCCACATTCCTTTCTGCCTGCGGAACCAGCAGTGTACGCGATCAGGTGGTCTACCCTAACAGTGCACCGATTCCCCGCCAGCCTGTCGCGGAGCAGAAAACCAATTACGATGGCTGTCCTGGCGACGCAGAAGAATTGGCGCCGGGCTCTATTTGTCCTGCTACTGCGCAGTGCTATGAAATTTCCGGTGGTCGTCGCTGTATCGTTTACGAGAAATAATCTTGTAGTTCGTGTGCAGTCACTACCGGCTGTTTGAGTGCCAGAAGGTGTGGGGACAGGGATCTTCAACCCTAAGACTCATGGAAGAAATACTATGAAACTGCGCTGGTTTCCGCTCTTTGCCATCATGTTTTCCCTCGGCTGTGCGAGTACGGCCACTGTGTCGAATCTCGATGGATTCTGGTGTGACCTTACCGGTACTCCTGCCACTTTCGTGCGGCCACCGCTACCTGAGTATCTCACTCCGGCATACCCGCGCGATTGTTTCCAGGGAGACATGGAGGTACCCACCGCGACTTCCTGCTTGGTAGACGACGCTGTCTGCTACCAACTGGATACCGGCGGCTGGTGCACCGCGGGTCGTATGCCCCAGTGCCCGGAAGGCGCCGCACCTCTGGACGCGGATGCTCCTTGCCCCGATGGCGGCAAGTGCTGGATGTATAGCGAAGGATTGCGCTGCTATTCGGTATAGGCCGAGTGAGCGTTCCCGATGAACTGGATGCGGGGCGTCCTGGTTGCTATTGACCAACTGGGAAACGCGATTGCCGGCGGTAATCCGGATGCGACCATCTCAGCGCGCACCGGGTATTTCGCCCGAGTTGTCGATACGCCGTTCAAGCCCTATTGGCAGCTGATGGAGAAGGTGATCGACTTTACTTTTTATCCCATTGATGGCCCCAACCACTGTTTCAAAGCTTATCTTGCCGACCAGTTTGAAGAGCATCAGGAAGGCAGTGATCTGATGCGGGGATTGCTCGGCCTCATAATCCTTACCTGCTGTATACCACTCTCGATACTGACGCGCGTTTACGTACTCATTTTTCCGCGCGTGGTGTCATGATAGGGCGTCGATTTCCGGTTCTGTTTTACGCATTGATACAAAAAAGGGCGGCAAAATGCCGCCCTTTACTTTGTGTGAGAGCTCCGATGGTTATCGGTAAATCAATACCTTGCCGACGGACTTGTCATCGCTTTGGGATACGACCCGGACTTTAAGTCCGTATGTCGAAATCGCCCGGCCTGCGTCGGGAATAGCACCGTTGCTGAAATCGTTGCTGTCATCGAACAACGGGTTGCGCTTGGTGTAATTATCGCGCAGAAGCAGGTTGTAGCCGTTGAGCAAGTCCAGGGTTGCCTTGTTGGCTTTGTCGATACTGAATGCTGCGTCGTGCACCTGGTAGCGAGTCGATGCAACTGAATTGTCATTCCACTTGTTGGCATGCTGGTCTGCGTCCACTACGCCGAGGAAGCCGTTGCCTGGGTGTATGCCCACCCAGTTGTCGCTATAGCTGGTGTCGGCATACCAGATAACCAGTCCCTCATTGAACTCGAGCATTTCACCCGCCACGTTGACGTGGGACAGGCCCAGGTCGACGCCCTGGTGTGTACGCCACTCCAGCAGGTAATAGTGATCGTGCAGAGAAAAGCCTTTGCTCAGGCTGAAGCCATCAAGGGTGAATTTGCCTACCGTTTCTGCGTTATCCGTGAGCACAACCGTATCGTCGACAGAAATTTCGATGTCGTCGGCAAAGAAACCCGGGTTGGACACATAGCCGTCGGTCCAGTAATAGAACACCAGGTAAAACTGCTGACCGGCATAGGCGCTCAGATCAAACTCGGCGTCAACCCAGCCGCCTGAAGTACCGGTAATGCCATGGCCGGGGTTCTGCCCGTAGGGGCTGCTGGTGGTGGTTATATTGCCGGCGATCGGGGTAAGGCCGTCTGCGTTGTACACTGCAATAAACGCGTAATCCCAATCTTTTTCGATATCGTACCAGGCCTTGAATTTGACCGTCGCACTGCTTGCGCCGGTGAGATTAACCGGTGTCAGCATAACGTTGTTGAGGGCATCGCCACTTCCACTGAAGTAGGCGTATTCGCCGCTGGTCGGGATGGTAACCACCTTTTTCTTTTGCGGCAGGTCGATGCGAACCGCATCATTGTTGGCGCCCTTGCTGACAGCCTGGTCGAGGAGTGCCTCTACACCTTCTGCGGGAATGTCTTCCAGCGCGATCGTGGCACCGTGCAGCCAGTTGCCTCCCATGTTGTACTGAAGGAACTCCTTGGCCCAGGCGGAAAACCCTGTGGGTTCAGAGCCCGGGATAACACCAGCCCAGCTCCCGTTCGACATGACAGACCAGGAGGAAACAGGTTCTCCACGTCCGGTGTACTGGGTGTCATACTCGTCGGGCAGCCCCAGATCGTGGCCAAATTCATGGCTGACTACGCCAGCGGCAGCGTCGGCAGGCTGAATGGTGTAGTCATAGGCCGCCATTGGCATATCCGGTCCCCAGTAGTCCACTGTGGCCTCGGTACCAGGAATGGGGAACGGGTTGCCCAGGTTCCAGCGGTGGGCCCAGATGGCATCCTCGCCGAGCTGGCCACCACCGGCCTCTTCACCGACGGAGGAGTGAAAAATCATGATGTGGTCAACCAGGCCGTCCGCTTCCCAAAGGTCACCGTCACCATCGAGGTCGTAACGGTCTTCCAGGTCATAGTCCGACAAGTTCACTTCGGGGTCTGCGGCTGCGGCCAACAGGGCCTCACGCACCAATGCGCGGGCGTCACCGTCGGCATTGTTGCCGTAAAAGGCTGCCGGCTGGCTGGCCATGTACCAGCCGGCAACACCGCCTTCCAGGTTGTAACTGTTACCGGACTGTTGCCAGTAAAACTGCTGCATGGACAGCAGGGAATCCCCGCCGGGGCCGGCAAAGCCGCTTGAGGAAAACAGGAGGTCCTGATAGTGCTCGGGGGTGTAATCCGGGTAGTACATATCGGATTCACCCGGCTCAATACTGTTGTGAGGGAAATCGGGGAACTCCATCAGGATTGCCAGTACCCGAGCAGTTTTATTTACTCCGGCGTAGCTTTCCGGCGATAGAGGCGCCGGAACCTGACTTTTACCTTGTCCCAGTTTGTTACCATTTCCATTCTGCAGGGAGCCTTGCAGCTTATTGCTCTTGGCATTGGCCAGCAGTCGGGAATCGGTACTTGCCAGATTTCCGCCACGCTGTTCGGCTTGCACTGCGCGCTCTTTCAAAAAACTGCGCAGCGCAACTTCTGCTTCAGGAATGGTGGCGTCTTCGGCAATGCGTCCGGAACGCTTCAGCATTTCAATAAGCTTGTCTTCGTTCGCAATGGCGAGGTCCAGAGGTCCCCCCTGTTGCGGCCTGTCTGCCGCCTGCGCGTTTGAGAGCGCAATACCGAGTGTAAGGGCGCCGGCTGTTAACAGCCGATAGGGATTTATCATTGTTATCCTCGTTATTTCTTCTGATGGTCAAAATCAGGCAGAGCGGACTCAACGGTAAGAAATGCAGCCGTGAGCCATCCTTGGCCCGCATGGGTCAACTTGCTTAGTTGCCGCTAGTTATAACGAGTAAGAAGGAAAAAGGTGTAATGAATTACGTGCCTATATTGAAGGGTTCGGCGTGATATTTATTTGTTTGGCGCGATTTGCTTTATAAGGTGAAGCTAAGCGTTATAAACGTACCACTTCCTGGGGTATTTACCTTCCAGGTAAATAAACCTATCAGGCTTGAAGTAAAGCCCCGGAGACCAAGGTTAGTCTTTCCGCGGCCAGGGTAGCCAGAGCCGTACTTGTAAACCGCCGTTTTCCCGGTTGTGCAACTGTATCTGGCCGCCGTGAGCGTCGGCGATTTCCCGACACAGTGCCAGTCCCAACCCTACGCCCTGGGGTTTGGTGGAGTAAAACGGTAGCAAGGCCTGCTGTAAAACCCGGTCACTCATCCCCGCACCGCGATCACTGACGGACAACAGCTGGCCGTGGACGTCGGTCTCGATTCCCAAAGTGATTTCCTCTGGAGTACTGCCGGATTCGGCGGCATTTTTTAGCAGGTTGAGCAGCGCCTGTTCGATTTGTGTTGGATCAAAGTAGCCTGGTCGAGAGGGAAGTGTTCCCAGCTGCCGGAAGGAGTGCAGAGGCTTTATTCTGGCAATGAGTGCTGACCAGGATACTTCCTCGCAAGCCGGCGGCGGCAGTTTGGCGAAGCGGGCATAACCCTGGGTAAATTCGGTGAGATGGTGGCAGCGTTCGGCGATGACATCGAAGACACCGGCGAGCTGCTGCGATTCGATTTTTTCCGACAGCATTTTGCCGCTGTGGGCCATGGAGGAAATCGGGGCGAGGGAGTTATTGAGCTCGTGGCTGATCAGCCGTATGACTTTTTTCCATACCTGTACTTCTGCTCGGGTTAATTCCCGGGTCATTTCCCTCAGTAGTATCAAGCGGTGTTTCTGCGCATTGAGTACGAAGGTACTGTTGCTGATATGCAGGCTTTGGCTGTGTTCCCCGTCGAGATAGGAGATCAGACCGTCCTGTCGGGACTGAATGGCTTGCGCTAATTCTGGCGGACACTCGGGCAGTATCTGCTTTAGTGGATGCCCCTGTAATGGTCTGCCGCCATGAAGCATATGGCGGGCACTGGTATTGGCATAAATGATGTGCTCGCGCTGGTCTATCAAAAGCAGGGCCAGGGGCGAGCTTTGGATAACCGTATCGAGCAGCAATTCCCGCTGATGGATATGGGCGCGCTCGCGCCGCAGAATTTCCCCAACTTCGTTGTAGAGCTCGGCGAGCTCTCCGAGCTGGTCATTGCGGTTGAGGGCCAGAGATATGGAAAAATCGCCGTCGCGAAAGTTCAGCAGACCGCCGCGGAAGCTTTCGAGGGCTCGATTCAGGTTTCGGGTCAGGGGTCTCAGTAGCAGCAAACCCAGCGCTAGAGCTAGCAGCAGGCCGCCGCTCCATGCAAGTAGGGGAGAAACGCCGGTGTGCTGAAGTAGAAGCGGTATCCCGCTACCGAGTGCAATGGAAGCCAGGGTAGTGGCAAAAATTTTTCCCTCAATGGAGGTTCGCGGCATCAGTAGGGGATTCCGAATTTTTCCAGCCGACGGTACAGCGCCTGACGGCTGAGTCCGAGTTCTCGTGCGGCCTGGGCGATGATGCCATTGCAGTTGGCGAGGGTTTGTTCGAGCAGTTCCCTGCTTGGCTCGAAGCTGTGTTCCGGGGTTTTCTGCACCTGTTCATCTGGCAACGCCAGAGTTTCTTCATTAATACTGTCGCCACGGGTCAGCACCGCGGCCCGCTGCATGACATTCTGCAGCTCACGCACGTTGCCCGGCCAGGAGTAGCGCAACATACGCTGCTGGGTTTGTGGACCGAGCTGCTTGCCGCTGCTGGCGAGAAATGCGCGTGCCAGGGGCAGTATATCCTCCGGCCGCTCATTGAGTGGTGGCAGCTTCAGCTCAATGACATTGAGGCGGTAGAACAGGTCCTGGCGAAAACTGCCATTGCTGATCATTTGCGGCAGGTTGCTGTTGGTGGCACTGATAACGCGTACGTTTACCTTGCGGGTCTGGCTGCTGCCTAGTCGCTGGAATTCACCGGTCTGCAGTACCCTTAGTAATTTGACCTGGCCGCTGGCGGAGAGCTCGCCAATCTCGTCGAGAAACAGGGTGCCGCCATCCGCCACTTCGAAGCGACCCTGACGGGCTTTATTGCCGGCACCGGTATAGGCGCCAGCTTCGGCGCCGAACAGTTCCGCTTCCATCAGATCTTCCGGCAGGGCGCCGACGTTGACCTTGATAAAGGGGCCATCTTTGACGCTGGAGTTGGCCTGTACAATATCCGCGATCTTTTCCTTACCGGCACCGTTGGGACCAGTAATCAATACCGGTACGTCGGCGTGCGCGACCTGGGTGGCCATTTCCAGCAGTTTTTGCATGCTGTTGCTACGGTAGACGATACCTTGCAGGTCGTACTGTTTTTGCAGTTGGTGGCGAGCCTGCTGTTCGCGGCTTTTGGCCAGGCGCTGTTGCTGCTGCAGGTCGTGCAGTTCCAGCAGGTTATTAATGGTGGCGATGAGCTTGTTGTCGTCCCACGGCTTGCCGACGTAATCGGCGGCTCCCGCTTTGACCAGTTCTACGGCCATTTCCAGCTGGGTCCAGGCTGTGAGCAGGATGACGGGAATATCCGGCTGCAATTCGCGCAGGGCAAAAAACAGTGCGCGGCCCTCTTCTCCAGAGGTGGTGTCGGCGGTGAAGTTCATATCCTGAATGACGAGACCGGTATCGGGATTCTCGCGTAGCAACTGCAGGCCAGCCTGGGGCGTGATAGCGCTCAGGGTATGTATATCGTGCAGGGACAACAACAGGGAGAGGGCTGAGATAATACCGGTGTTGTCGTCGATGATCAGTACTTTGTCCAACTCGCGTTTCCTGTTGCGGTTGTCTTTAACATGCTCTGTGGCGGTCCTGCACCCGATAGGGGCTTGCGGGACACACCGTGAACCCATCCAAGGGGGACTGTCGAAAAGGTCCCTCTTTTCGACAGTCCCACAAACCCCTATCGGGTGCAGGACCTTCGCTTTGAGCAATCGGCCTTTAAATGCTTCGTGTTGCCATCGCCGGCGAAATATTCGCTGCGCGCATGGCGGGCATCAGGGCCGCCGCAAGGCTAACTGCGAACAATAGTATCGCACACACGGCAAGTATCGTTAGTGACAGTACGGGCTGTGAAAACTCGCTCACCATCAGCTGGTTGATGATCAGTGCACCGGCGGTACCCAATACCAGCCCGGTCCCCGCGATCAGTGAGTTTTCTACCAGGAAGTAACGACTGATATTGGCTCGGGTCGCGCCCAGTGCGCGGCGGATACCGATCTGCTTGGCACGCTGGTTGATCCAGAAAATGGTGAGACCGACGATGCCCAGTGCAACGATAAACGTCAGCAGGGTCATTACCGCGGACAATACCTTGACCATAATGTTGTCGCTTACATGAGTCGAGGCAAGCTTTTCGGACAGGGTTTCCAGGTGAATGACGCGCTGAGGGTCGCGTTCCGCGAGCTTGTCTTCCAGCTGTTTGAAAATGGCATCGCGCTGGCCGGGTTCCGTGCGAACCAGATAGCGTTTGTGATTGCCTTCTACCAGCAATGGATGGAATACCACATTGCCAGCCAATGCCCAGCTGGGCCATGCGCCCAGGTGGCGCTCGACAATACCGATGATTTCCATGGGATTGTCTTTACTGCCGTGGTACAGGAATTTACCCAGAGCGTCACCCTCTGGGAAGGCTGCATCGGCGAATTGCTGGGTCACAATAATGACACTGCCGATGAAGCTTTCGTTGGATCCGATCACATGCATTTCGTCGTCGCTGAAGTTGCGTCCGGCGATAAGGTTCAATCCCAGTGTGTTGATGAAGTGCGGATCGGTCTGGTAGTAGTTGCCGTCTAAGTCGCCGATCTGGGCGTTGGGTTCCAGATAGAAACTACTGGCGGAACCAGAGCCGGATACCGGGATGTGGTTTGTTACCGAGGCATCGACCACTCCGGGCATCGAGCGCATCATGTCCAGGTCGGCGCGCACGGCGCCCGCCATATCGTAATCTTTGGGCACGGGCATAAAGGTGATGGCAATGATGTTATCCACATCCATGCCGGTCGGGCGCGCCATACTGGTGAGGCGGTCTTGTACGATAGCAGTGGCATTGCTGACGATGGCCAGGGTGAGGGCCAGCTGCAGTGCGATCAGCATTGCCGAGACTTTGTTGCGCCAGAGGGCAGACAACATGGGTTTCAGTTCAAACATGGTTGTTTCCTCTCCGGCTCACTGGGTTTTCAGATAGATAGATGGGTTGGTACGGCTGATACGCCAGGCGGGATACAGGCCGGCGAGCAGGCTGGCGAGAATGGCGAGGCCGATGGCGGCGAGCATCATCAGCCAGTCCATGGAGGCGATCTGGTCGATTTGGCCCATGGATAGCATGCGGATACCGGACAGGCCCAACAGCGCGAAGCAGATGCCGATCAATCCGCCCAGCACACCGATACAGCTACTTTCGATCAGGTGCTGAATAAAAATGGCATTGCGGTTGGCGCCCAGTGCACGGCGAACCCCGGCTTCGGGCGCTTTGCGCAGGAATTTGGCCAGCAGCAGTGCCACAGCGTTTACCACACACACCAGCAGGAAGGCGAGGGACGCCCACCCCAGCACGCGGTTGTCGTCGTGCAGTACTTCATTTAGTACCAGCCATTCCGAGGGACGGGTGAGGCCGAACTTGAGTGGGCGTTGGAAGCGTCCCTGTTCTTTCTGTTGCTGGATATAGCCGGTAAGTAAATTTTCGTATTCTTTTTTTCGCGTATCGTTGTCGAGCTCTACCCAGAACTGTATCCACACGCTTTCGCTGAGCAGGTGTCCTTCGTAGCCTTCGACCTCTGGATCCGGGCTGTTCCAGCCGTTGGTGTTACCCCAGCTGTAAATTTGGAATTTACGGTGCAGGCCGAACGGAATGTAAATCTCTTCCGAATCGCTGAACGGGTTGTTGTTCAGGTCGTACACCTTGGGAGAGGGGTTCCAGTAATCGATAACGCCTGCGACGGTGAAGGGCTCGCCGTTGAGCTCTACGGTTTTGCCGACACTGTCTTCACCACCGAACAGTTTTTCGTTGAGGGCCTTGTTCAGGACAACGGTTTGTACCGGTGAGGTATCTGCATCTTCGTTCCAGATGTTGCCGTACAGCATGGGCACGTCGAACATGGAGAAGAAGTCGCGGGTGGTGACCCGTGTTTCGGCGACAAACGGCCGTACTTCGGAGTCTTCCAGGGTAACGGTGAAGCCGAAGCGGTGCATGGCCACCTGTCGGGTGGGAATATCCGAGCGCAGCAGTGCTTCTGCATCCCGGTAGGTGAGCTGCCAGGGCATTTCATTTCCGCGGCCGCCGCGGTTGTATGCACCGTTCGGGTCCCAGCTGTCCAGCTGTACTGCGTAGAGCACGTCGTCCTTATGGGCCAGTGCGTTCTGGGACATCATGTAGTTGAGCGTGAGTACAGTCATGGATGCGCCGACGCCCACGGCGATTGCGGCAATCATGAGAGCGCTCAGTATTGGGGTGCCCCGCAGGCTGCGCATGGCGAGGCTGATGTAGTAGCCGATCATTGCGGTGTCCTTTTCTTTTCCAGCTTATACGGTGGCGATTTCTTCTTGTGCGATGCTCTGACGCAGGTCAGACACCTGGCCGTCGACAATCTGGATATTGCGCTGGGCGCGGCGCGCGAGGTCCGGGTCGTGGGTAACCATGATGATGGTGGTGCCCCATTCGTTGATAAATTCGAGCAGTTCCATTACCTGGCGTGCCATGAGGGAGTCGAGGTTACCAGTGGGTTCGTCCGCGAGCAGGAAACGGGGTTCACCGGCGAGGGCGCGGGCGATGGCGACGCGCTGTTGCTGACCGCCGGACAGTTGCGCGGGCAGGTGTTTGGCGCGGGCGGAAAGGCCGACCTGCTCGAGGGATTTTTCGATACGACGACGGCGCTCCTTGGTATTGAAGCCGCGATAGCGCAGGGGGACGTCGATATTGTCGAACAGGTTGAGGTCGGGAATCAGATTGAAGCCCTGGAAAATAAAGCCGATTTTTTCATTGCGCATGCGCGAGCGATCACGGTCAGAGAGGCCGCCGATTTCCTGCCCATCAAGTAGATACTCGCCTCCGGTCGGGGTTTCCAGCAGGCCAGCAATATTCAGGAAGGTGGTTTTACCGGAACCACTGGGGCCGGTGACGGATACGAACTCTCCTTCGTTCACCTCAAGGCTGAAATCCCGAAGCGCGTGGGTTTCGATGGTGTCGGTGCGGTAGCTTTTACGGATGTTCTGCATTTTCAGCATGGTGGATTTCCTTGTCTTCGCAGTTTTTGTTCGTTGGTACTGTTAAGTCTTGTGGCGGTGCTGATACCGATCGTTGTTTGCGAGAAACGAGCTAGGCGCCCCCCCCCGTTAACCCATCCCTGGGGGCTCGGCTACGGCCGTCCTGGCCGCAGACGGTCTCGCAAACAATGATCGGTATCAGCACCTTCGCATCAAATTTCTGGATGTTTGGTTAGTCTTTCAGCGCCACCAGCTGCGCCTTGTTTAGCTCTTCCGCGGAAGAAGTAATAATCCGGTCGCCTTCATTCAGGCCAGAAACAATTTCCACCTGATTCAATCCCAGTGCGCCAATGGTGATCGGTACTTTGACGGCCTGCTGCTGGTCGTTCAGCTTCCAGGCAAAACGACCCCCGGTCTGATCCAGGAACGCGCCGCGTTTCACCAGCATCACGTCCGCGCGGTTTTCCAGCAGGATGCGCGCGGTGAGTCGCAGGTTCTGGCGCAGGTTAGTCGGCTGACCTTCGGTAAAGCGCACGCGGGCAACGACCTGGTTGTCGATGACTTCCGGAGCGATGGCGGTGATCTCGCCGGGGAGCTTGTTTCCCCCCATATTGATCACCACGTCCATGGCGAGGCCCAAGTCATCGGCATAGTTTTCCGGCACCGCGGCTTCCAGTTCGAAGCTGGTGAGGTCGACGACCGTGAGCAGGGGCGCATTCGCCGCCACAGCGGAGCGCTGGGTAGCTGCGAGGCTGCCGATGGTGCCGTCGACGGGGGAGACGATTTGCAGTTCGTTGACCTTACGCTGCAGTTCTTCTACTTGAAGCTGCTGTTGGTCTACCTGCAATTGCAGAGTCTGGGTTTCGAAGGTAAGGGCTTCATTTTCCAGCTGGGAATTCTGTACGGCCTGTTTGTATTCCAGTTCTGCGCGCGCGAGGTCATCGCTGGCTTTTTCGAAATCCAGCTGGGAAATGATCTGTTTCTCCATGGACAGCTCCGCGCGCTTCAGCTCCCGCTGTGCTGCGGAGAGGTCGACTTTGGCGAGATCGGCTTTCTGGGTGTTTTCTAAACGCTGGCGCTTGGCCTGGATTTTCTGGCGTGCGAGCTCCACGCTCAGCTTGTTGTAGAGCGCACTCTCCTGAGCGAGCTGGTTTTGCAGCTGGGGACTGTCTACTTCCGCCAGGAGTTGGCCCTGGGCAACAGTGTCACCGGCTTTGACTGCAAATTTGACAATGCCCTGAGCCGGACTGAACAGAGTTGGGCTGTTGGCCGCAACCACCTTGCCCTGAACCACCAGATCCCGAATCAGGTCGCCGCGTTCGACTTCGGCAATATTGATCCGCGACAGCGACAGGCTCGCATCCACCGCGTTGGTGCTCTGCCAGCTCATCAGTCCCCAAACCACAAACGCCGCCGCGCCAAGGCCTAGGCCTGCGCGTTTCAGCACACGCGGGTTTTTCCACGGGCTCTGCGAGGTAAGTTGGACGTCCTGCCCGGAGGTATCTCTGATCATGTTGTTCCCAGTGCTTCAATTCAGTTTGTCTTGTTCTGCCACTGTGACGCGGGTGATTTGGTGCCCGGATGCAGTGCGTTTTTTTCGGATGCAGCGGGCTTATCGCAATTGCCGTGCCAAGCCGGATATTGGGGTTAAGTTGTTGAAAATTAAGGAAATTGTTTTATCGAAAAGTTTTGGGAGAGTCCGTAGGGTGTCCGGAAAAAGTGTCCGGACAAGTGGTGTCCGCAATGCCGGACAGGAGTGCGATTTGGCGCCAGCGGCGTGCGGGTTTGTAGGAGCCTGCTTGCAGGCGAACCCCTGGTGCTCCATTCATTCGCCTGCAAGCAGGCTCCTACCAAACCCGTAAAGTCGCGGGTGATGTATTGCAAAGTGCAAGGGGAGAGACTCCGGGAATCCTGGCTGTTCTTTAGCCAGCCCCCCCAAGGTGCTAGAATCCGCGCCCCCGATTCAGGGCTTAGAAAAAGACTCCCCAGACAGGCTCCTCTGATTATGCAGTTCTCCAACACCTTGTTGTCATCCACCAGAAACGACTGGTTTGGCAACATCCGCCGCGACGTGCTTGCCGGCCTTGTAGTGGCCCTGGCCCTCATCCCTGAGGCCATTGCTTTCTCTATTATCGCCGGCGTTGATCCCCGGGTAGGCCTTTACGCCTCCTTCTGTATTGCCGTCGTTATCGCCTTTGTCGGTGGCCGCCCCGGCATGATCTCGGCCGCTACCGGCGCGATGGCCCTGTTGATGGTGACGCTGGTAAAAGAGCACGGGCTGCAATATCTGTTGGCGGCCACGCTGCTCACGGGGGTGCTGCAGATCATCGCCGGATATCTCAAGCTCGGCAGCCTGATGAGCTTTGTCTCGCGGGCCGTGGTGACGGGGTTTGTGAACGCCCTGGCCATCCTGATCTTTATGGCGCAGCTGCCGGAGCTGATCGATGTGACCTGGCACGTGTACGCGATGACCGCGGCGGGCCTGGGCATCATTTACCTGTTCCCCTATGTGCCGGTGGTGGGCAAGATTCTGCCGTCGCCGCTGGTGTGCATTCTCACCCTGACCGCAGTCGCGGTTGCCCTGGGTCTGGATATCCGCACTGTCGGCGATATGGGTGACCTGCCGGATACCTTGCCGGTATTCCTGTGGCCGGAAGTGCCCCTGAACCTGGAAACCCTGAAGATCATCTTCCCGTATTCTGCGGGTCTCGCGGTGGTGGGCCTGTTGGAGTCCCTGATGACGGCGACCATCGTCGACGACCTGACCGATACCAGCAGTGACAAGAACCGCGAATGCAAGGGCCAGGGCATTGCCAATATCGGTGCCGGCCTGCTCGGTGGTATGGCGGGCTGTGCGATGATCGGCCAGTCTGTGATCAACGTGAAATCCGGCGGCCGCGGTCGTCTGTCCACGCTGGTGGCCGGTGTGGGCCTGTTGACCCTGGTGGTGTTCCTGAGCGATTGGGTGGCAGTGATCCCGATGGCGGCACTGGTGGCGGTAATGATCATGGTATCCATCGGTACCTTTAACTGGGGTTCCATCCGCGATCTCAAGCATCTGCCGCTGTCGACGAATCTGGTGATGCTGTCTACTGTGATTGTGGTAGTGTTTACCCATAACCTCGCGTTCGGCGTGTTTGTGGGAGTGCTGTTGGCTTCGTTGTTCTTTGCCAACAAGGTGAGCCACTTCATGTACGTAAGCAAAGAGCTGGATGAGGAGAACAATTGCCGTACCTACAAGGTGGTGGGCCAGGTGTTCTTCAATTCTGCTGACAAGTTTGTGGCAGAGTTCGATTTCAAAGAGGCGCTGGACAAGGTGGTAATCGACCTGAGCCGCGCGCACTTCTGGGACGTTTCCGCGGTGTACTCGCTGGACAAGGTGGTGGTGAAATTCCGCCGTGAAGGTGCAGAAGTGGAATTGATCGGCCTGAATGAGGCCAGCGCGACCATTGTTGATCGCTTTGGTATCCACGATAAGCCGGAAGAAATTGAGAAGGTGCTGGGCGGGCACTGACGGGCGTCAAATTTTCGCAGCGCCAGTGCGCCGCGGCCGGGGGGACATCATTTGTGAGCTTCCGGCCCCGTCACCCGGCTTTCTATTTTGAGTCCTGGGCCCAGCTACCATTGGGTACGGGACTCGAAGTGTTTAGCATGTGATGAAGAGAAAATAATAATGACCGAACAAAAAGATCCTATTGTCCTCTCCTGCATCGACGGCTCCCGCTACAGTGGCGCGGTTTGTGATTACGCCGCCTGGATTGCCCACCGTACCGGTGCCCCCATCAAACTCCTGCACAACATCGAACGGGCATCGACGCCCGCGGTGGCCGACCTCTCCGGCAGTATTGGTCTCGGCAGCCAGGAAGAACTTCTGGAAGAACTGACGTTACTTGAGCAGCAGCGCTCCAAGCTGCAACTGGAGCAGGGGCGCCTGATGCTGGACGAAGCCCGTACTCGCGCAGAGAACGCGGGCGCTGGCAGGGTAGTGACCTGCCAGCGCCATGGCAGCCTGGCGGAATCGCTGATCGAACTGGAAGACCACATTCGGGTACTGGTGCTGGGAATTCGCGGTGAGGAACATGGTGAGTCGAATCGCGGACTGGGAGCCCAGTTGGAGAGTGTCGTGCGCGCGCTGCACAAGCCGATCCTGGTGGTCAATCGCGAGTTCAAGGCGCCGCAGGCGATCATGCTGGCCTATGACGGTAGCGAAGCGGCGCGTAAGGCGCTGGATATGGTGGCCACCAGCCCGGTCTTCAAAGGTATCAATTGTCACTTGGTACACGTGGGAGATAGAGCGGATGCTGTGCTTGCGGAGGGCGTCGAAGCGCTGCAGCAGGCCGGTCTTACGGTCACCAGCGCTAACCTGGAGGGCAAAACTGTGGAGGCATTGATTGCGTACCAGCAGGAACACAGCATCGACCTGACGGTAATGGGCGCGTTCAGCCACAGCCGCCTGCGGGACCTGCTGCTGGGCAGCATTACCGCGAAAATGCTATTGGCTACCAACCAGCCGCTATTGCTGTTGCGTTAAGCACAATACCGCTTGGGGCGTAAAAAAATGCGCCGGCGGCAGGGTACCGTCGGCGCAATATCCCGAGCAACCAAATAAACTTGGTTGCTCGAAGCTTAATCGTTGCGTGAATACGTCAGCTGGCCAGTCTGCTCTCTGCCGCCGGCGTATTGGCGGCTTCTTCCAGCGTCATGCCCGCTTTCTTGTGTGGAGTCGGCTTGCCATCGGCATCCAATGCCACAAACACGATGCGTTCCACCCGCACAATCAGCTCGCGGGTCTGCTTGTTGCGCATTTCACAGTGTACGGTGAGTGATGTACGGCCGATCTCCACCAATTCAAACCCGAACTCCACAATATCTCCGCAAACGGCCGAACTGACAAAGTCGATTTCTGACATCAGCTTGGTCACGATGTTGGCGGTGCCCATCTGGCATCCCGCGAAAATTGCTGCTTCCTCATCTATCCACGCCAGTGCCTGGCCGCCGAACAGACGTTGGGCTGGATTCAGGTCGCCGGGTTTTACAAAATGACGTGAGTAGTACTTCATGAGTGTTTACCTCGCTGGTTACCCCTGGATCGGGTTCAAATTACGCCGCTTTCCGTTGCGGCCCCAACAGGGGTTCTGCATTAAGCGTGCCAATGAAAATTTCGTGGTGGGCATCGCGAAAATCGCCGGTTGATTAGGGATACGCAGAACTGCTGGCCGCCCTCTGGTCACGGGTGGTCTCTATTTGTGCAATGCGCACCTGAATGGATCGGTCGTTACGGTCGAAGTTTGGCTAATTTGGCCGCAATGCGGGATATTCTGGCCGTTAAATTCCCTTGCCGTGAACTGCAACTCTGGGACTTGCCGGAAACTGCCAGTAGAATGTGGCGCTTTAGTGGCTGGCCAGTCGGCCGGTCCGGTAAGAAGAATCATTTAACGGAGAGTGTCCGGCATGATCATCCAGCCGAAAGTACGCGGATTTATCTGTACCAACGCCCACCCACAGGGCTGTGCGGCCAACGTGCGCGAACAGATCGACTACATCAAATCCCAGCCTGCGATTGAGGGTGGCCCCAAAAACGTTCTCGTAGTGGGTGCCTCTACCGGTTATGGACTCGCCTCCCGCATCACCGCTGCTTTTGGCTGTGGCGCCAATACCCTGGGCGTATTTTTCGAAAAGCCGCCGACAGAGAAGCGCACCGCATCCGCCGGTTACTACAACGCCGCTGCGTTTGAAGAAGAAGCCGCGAAAGCCGGCCTCTATGCCAAGAGCATCAATGGCGACGCCTTCTCCGATGAAGTGAAAGCCAAGGCTGTGGAAGCCATCAAGCAGGACCTCGGCAAAATCGACCTGGTGATTTACAGCCTCGCTTCTCCGCGCCGTACCGATCCGAAAACCGGTGAACTGTACTCTTCTGTACTCAAGCCCATCGGCGAGTCCTACACCGCGAAAAACCTGAATACCGACAAGCTGGAAATCTCCGATATCAGTGTTGATCCGGCCAATGAAGAAGAGATCGCCGCAACCGTGAAGGTCATGGGTGGCGAAGACTGGGAACTGTGGATGCAGGCCCTGGGCGAAGCGGGTGTACTGGCCGACAACTGCAAAACCGTTGCCTACACCTATATCGGTGAAAAACTCACCTGGCCGATCTACGGACATGCCACCATCGGCAAAGCCAAGGAAGACCTGGACCGCGCCGCCAAGGCGATCAGCGACAGCGGCAACGCCGACGCCAACGTGGCCGTGCTGAAAGCACTGGTTACCCAGTCCAGCTCTGCGATCCCGGTCATGCCCCTGTATATCTCCCTTGTCTACAAAGTGATGAAGGAAGAGGGCACCCACGAAGGCTGTATCGAACAGCTGTACCGCCTCTACACCGAAGGTCTGTACACCGACACCCCGCGCCTGGACGGCGTCAACCGCTTCCGCATGGACGACAAGGAACTGCGCCCGGAAACCCAGGCCAAGATTGAAAAACTCTGGCCGGAAGTAACCGAAGCCAACCTGTTCGAGCTGACCGACTACAAAGGCTACAGCGACGACTTCCTCAAGCTGTTCGGCTTTGGTGTAGCGGGTGTTGATTACGAAGCAGATACCAGCCCGCTGGTAGAAGCCAAGTTTCAGTAATCACTGTTCGTGAACAGAACAAGCCTGCGTTAGCGTCTAGGCTAATCAGCGAAAAAGCGAGCCTCTTGTGAGGCTCGCTTTTTTTATGCCTCAGGTAAAGCGTTTGGTTACTTGCTTCCGTTACCGGCGGTCGATATTCGCAGTAGCGCTGCATAGTGCGAGGCCCACTGGCGCAAAGGTCCACTACTACTAGAGGTGCCGAATGCTCCAATGGAGCGGATCAAACTGCAGAAAAACGGTCACAGTGCCCACTATCTGCCATTAAAAGGGCTAAACCTGAAAAAATACTAATTTAATCAATGGATTAAAAGGTAGTGTTCAGGGTGTGATAGTGGGCAAAGTGACACATTATGTTCCAGCAAGTATGGTTGGCGAACGGCCGGAAACCTTGACGTCGTGGGGCTTTGGGGCCCATTCTTGAAGCAGAAAAACACGAAAGATAGTGGGCGGACAAAATAGTGCGCTTCGCCCACGATATAACTGTTAGCTGCTGTAAGAGATGGACGTGAAATCTAATAAATTTGATAGAAATGAAAATCCAGACTGGGAGCCAGATGCCCTTGTGCGGGTATGTTTTTCTAGCAAAGATATCAGCGTCAAGAATGGATATCGTCCTCATTACAAGGTAAAAGACGACTACCTCACAACTACACTTCACTGGTTTATTGATGAAGGGTTTGCCGAACCCAAAAGACCTACTCTAGCGTTTGTCAAATTCATCACACCGGAGGCATATCCAAATTGCCTAGAGGTAGGTGCCAATATAGAGATTCTAGAGGGTCCAAGAGTAGTTGGTCATGCTGAGGTGCAGGAAATATATAATGAGCAACTACGTAAAAACAGCTAACAATCACAGGCACGTTGCTACGGCCCTTCGGGCCTCCGCGGGACGGCCTACGCTTCGCTCAGGCCGCCCGTGCTGTGGGCGTTAAGGTCAGTACTAGATCGTAGATAACTATGAGTGACTCCAGTATTAAGAATAGGGTATGTATAGCGATTGCATGTTCCGTTTACAACGTTGTCAATTTTTTGCTCTTTGCGCTAGTTCTTAGGAATGGAACCATAATTCGTGGTGATGGCCCGGGTGGTTTTTTAGAACTTATTATTAAAGGCCTCATGACATATGCTTCTCTTGCCTTATTTGCTCTAGGTTTATTTGGAACTTTCAGCGTATACCGATCTGGTAAGGTTAGTTTTCGGGTGATAGTTTTTTTTACTGCTTTGTTTTCAATACTTCTACTTTTTTCTGCGGTGGCGGTCGTCGAGGCATGCGCTGACAAGGCTGGGCACTGCCGTGAGTGGATAATATCCTAGAATATTAATTAGCAATTTTTTGAAATGGAAAAATTGGGCCCATCGCATGATGGTTGTTCGTGTATTTCAGCTAGAAAAAAGCAAAGAGACCTTAACAATGCGCTGCAGGCCGACAGCTTACTTTGCGCACCTTTTGCGCGGTCGCTACGCTCCCATTTTCGCGCAAAATGCGCACAAAGCAAGCTGCGGCTGAGCGCGGCGTTATGTGTCATCACATGGATAGATCTCATATTGTAATTCCGGCTCCAGCAGTATCGGGCTTTGTCTTGGTGTCTTTGGTTTTCTTCAATCTAAGTCAGTTTCAATCTGGCTCAATTGAAGTCGGGACCATGCTTAACCGGGAGTTGCCTGTAGTAATATTTGGGCTACTAAGCAGCTTGGCTCTATTTTTGGCTGCGGCTGTGTGGCTGTTCAAAAAGCAATGGCTAAAGTCACTAAGCTCACTTGTTAGCATTTTATTGTTTTTTGTTTGCTTTATTATGGCAGGCGTTAATGGTGGGGCATTTCTAAATGCCACTTAGCAACATGACACATAACAAGCCGCAGCAATCGCTCCCGTTGGTCGCTGGGACAGCCAAAACGCTACGCTTATTTGTCTGCCCGTGTGCGGGGCGTTATAACTCGAGGGAGTGAGCCATAAAAACTTGTCCTTATTGCACAAATACATTGCCTTTCTTCAATCTGATAAAGCAACGGCTCACTTTTTCTGCATCAAAAGCATTAGTCTGCTCAAGCTGTACATCGGTTATATCCAAAAGAGGCGGAGCCAGCATGTGGCCGTCTATAGCCATTGGATCGACTGGCGGTTATCTCCTGGGAAAATTTATGGGAGGTTTTAGCCTTAAGGCTATATTACTCTCGTTTATTTTAGGGTTGACTTTGTTCATAATATTATCCTACCTCACGGCACCAATCCGCGATGCATAGCGCAAGTTATAACAAGGCGAGGCATTTCGTTCCGGCCCTGCGGGCCTCCACCGGACAGCTTACTTTGCGCACTTTATGCGCAGGTCGCTTCGCTCTCTTTTTCGCGCATAAAGCGCCCAAAGCAAGCTGCCGCTGCTCGCGGCGTTAGGTGGCAATAGCTCATGAGGCGAGTAAGCTTTTCATTCTTACTAGGGCTGGCCCTAGCATTGCTATTCGCAGCAATAGGTTTTCTCACGGATGGGGCTGGGGGGAGTTGGCACAATGTCAGAGACATCTTTATTGGTCCGCCGTTATGGTTGCTACAAAGTGGCTTTCCGGTGTTATCGCCAAAACTAGCAATTGCTCCAGGTAGCCCTTACAGCAGTGCGTCTTTTTTTCTGGCATTCTTCTTAGTATTTTGGTGGTTGGTATGTGCGGCGGGCCTATTTGTACTCCTTCGTCAACCACCTAACAAGCGGTTGTAATCGCCGCGAAAGACGCGGCTGGGACGGCCTACGCTGCGCTTCGGCCGCCCCTAAACCGAGCGTTACATGCAAATAAAGAATATCGTACTAATTTTGATAATTATGGCTACTAATGCCTTTGCAGAAGTAGATATGGTCAAGGTGGATAAATCTGAAAACCGGCTTTATCTGCTGGACGGAGAAAGCGTGGTTCGAGAGTATCATGTTGCGTTCGGTAAGAACCCAAAAGGTCACAAGCGGCAAGAGGGTGATGAACGAACGCCTGAAGGTCGCTATACCCTAGATTACAAAAAGGAAGATTCCGCTTTTTATAGGGCTATGCATGTTTCTTACCCAAATCAGCAAGATAAAGATGCCGCGGAAGATCTAGGCGTTTCGCCTGGCGGTTTCATAATGGTTCACGGCCAAAAAAATTGGCTGGGCTGGCTTTCACCGATCACTCAGCGTTTTAATTGGACTAATGGCTGTATAGCATTAACAAACACTGAGATGGATGAGTTTATGGATCTGGTAAAGGTTGGTACCCCAATAGAAATTCAGTGGTAGGAGGCATGTAACAAGGTGCTGCAGCTGACGTCTTACTTTATGCGCCTTTTACGCGGTCGCTCCGCTCCTATTTTCGCGCAAAATGCGCATAAAGTAAGCCGCCGCTGAGCACGGCGTTAGCATTTATGAAGATCATCGAACTACGAAGTCGTGGAAATGGAATCGCTCATCTAGTGCTGGGAGTAACGGCTTTAGTGGGCGCTTATCTGCTTTGGGCTTCATCTATAAATCTGGAAACCCTGGCCATCTTCTGCCTAGCTGCTGGTATTTTGGGATTGGCATTCATTTTTTTAGGGCTAAAAGTACTTCAACATAGGCCACTTTCAATTCAGTATGGTAATGGCGAGATCTGGCTTCCAGAAAACGTCGCTTCAAAAAATTATTTGAAAATTAAGCTGCATGAAGTACAGGAAGTGGTAATAAGATCGCATGTTCCAAAATATGTTAAAACTCTAGAGGTTTCTTCGGAGCATGGAAAATCGTCAATTTCACTCGAAGCAATACCAAAGAACCAACTTGGGGAGCTGCTCAATTACCTCGGAGCGCCCCAATGCTAACAAGGTGCTGCAGCTGACGTCTTACTTTATGCGCCTTTTGCGCGGTCGCTGCGCTCCCATTTTCGCGCAAAACGCGCATAAAATAAGCCGCCGCTGAGCACGGCGTTATGGTGCCGGTCGGTAAAAATAGGTTTTTGTGGTGCTGCAAGGTTTGCGCATTATTTTGGCATACAGCATTTCGCGTTTTGCCAGGACACATTCAAGCAGTTTCGTTCCTAGAGTGTTCGCTCTGGTTCGGTAGAATAGGGTAGTCCGCTGCAGTATTGTCGCGTGCCGGTAAGATAATTATAGGTCGGGGAAAGTACGTTATTCTTTCCTCTTTCAAGTGGGCGGTGGCCAGCCAAGTCGTGGCTGGCAAAGTGCCGGAAAGCGAGCGCGGAGTGCGGCATACCATAACAAGGCGCTGCAGGGCGACGGCTTACTTTGTGCACTTTATTGCGCGGTCGCTTCGCTCCCATTTTTGCGCAATCAAGCGCACAAAGTAAGCCGCCCCTGAGCGCGGCGTTATGGTGCCGGGCGGTAAAATTTTTGGCGTGTGCCAGCGTGTAATTGAAAGCACTGTTTTGGCCCGCAGTATTTGGCTATTTGCCATGATAAAATCAAGCAGTTTCGTTCCTAGTGCTTTCGATTAAGTCCGTAGGAATCGCGGCAACTCCGCTTCGGTAATACGGAGAGCCAATAAGAGAATAATTGGTTAGGGGAAGCTGGAAGTTCTTTCCTCGTTTTTAAGGAGCTTCGGCGCATTCTGTGCATGTAGGTAGTTCGGAGCGCGTCAGCCATAACCAGGCGCTGCAGCCGACATCTTACTTTGAGCACTTTGTTGCGCAGTCGCTACGCTCCTATTTTCGCGCAACAAAGCGCCCAAAGTAAGCTGCGGCTGAGCGCGGCGTTAGGTGTACGAATGGATATCACGATTCATGGGCCGACTTTCTATGATCAAGAAGATGAAAGTATCTTCTTTTCTTGCATTTATAACCTTCCAGGTTATGTGCAGGTGAGAGGTCTTGGTGCAGATCTCACGGTTAGCTTCTCTCATGCCCTTTCGGAGGCTGCTGTCATGCAATTACTAATTATTTGCCGACGCTGGGGTATTAATCCAGAGCCCCTAAACTCATATAAAGAAACATTTAATCCAGACTGCTTCCTATGGGAAAATCCAATTCCACAGGAAAACACCTAACAAGCGGTTGTAGTCGCCGCGAAAAGCGCGGCTGGGACGGCTTACGCTACGCTCCAGCCGCCCCTAAACCGAGCGTTAACTGTCGGTGAGGCAGTCATGCTAAAGAAAGATCTGCAAAGATGTAAATTTTCGGTATTAGATGAAAAACGCGTTGAGAATTTTACTTTCTCTGGTGAAATAATTTGCGCAACAATTGGCATGAAAAATGGTCCCGTTTGCGCTCCGGTACTGAAGTATGAAATTACGGGAAGTGATTCGCTAGTGATTGATAAAGAGGATTTCAATATACAGTGGACTAACATCGAGTTTAAGGGTAATACATTGTCTGTAGTCAGAAATGGCGTCCCGACAGAATATAAAATTCTGCCCTCATGAGGTCTACAGTTAACAAGGCCAGGCAGTTTGCTCCGGGCCTTCGGCCCTCCGCGGGACAGCTTACCTTGTGCACGTTTTGCGCAGGTCGCTACGCTCCCATTTTCGCGCAAAAAGCACACAAAGTAAGCCGCGTCTGATTGCGGCGTTATGCATCGGTGTCGTAGGTCGGTGAAAGTAAAATGAAATTATTGTGGTTTTTGGGGATACCGTATTACATCTTTGTTGCACTTATCGTCGGTCAGATGTCCAGGGGAGCTGTTTGGTATTTTTTACTTCTAGTCCCACTGCTTCTCGCTTATGACAAACTCAGTCAAGTGGCGTACTCATCGACTGTGCTTCAACGTGGAATATCAAAAGTGTATTTTTCTGCATTTTGGGTGCTAGCACAATTTGTACTCATTGCTGTCGTGGTAGGCCTGATTGGTAGTTTGGTGGGCATCAATGCATAACAAACGCAAGCAGGATGCTCCGGCCCTTCGGGCCTCCGCGGGACGCCCAACGCTATGCACGCTTTGTGCGGGTCGCTGCGCTCCCAGTTTCGCACAAAACGTGCATAGCATTGGTCGCCCCTGTTGCGGGCTACATGGACTCCCCCGACTGTCAAGCTAGGGCTGTGTTTGACGTTTAGGAATGAGACTGCAGCTCTACATTCGGTCTACTGTTGAGAAGTCACT
>NZ_JAIVKK010000012.1 GCF_020524005.1 Microbulbifer aggregans
AAGCCAGTTGGCTGGGCGCTCTCGTTATCGCCCGATACCGCCCTAGTTAAAAAGGCGCTTACGATAGCCTACGAATCACGAGGGCAACCGGAAGGCATCATGTTCCACTCGGACCAGGGGTGCCAGTACACAAGTCTCGCATTCCGACAGCTACTGTGGCGCCACAGAATGACACAGAGCTTGAGCCGCCGCGGAAACTGCTGGGACAACGCACCGACAGAGCGCTTCTTCCGGAGCCTCAAGACAGAGTGGGTGCCGGAAACCGGCTACAACTCCTTCCCTGCGGCTAAACAAGGAATCACGAGTTACATCATTGGCTACTACAGCCAAATACGACCCCATCAGAAAAATGATGGGATGCCCCCAAATGCGGCGGAAGAGAAAAATTGGAATGCTCAGAGTTCGGTGGCCAAAAAGAGTTGACCACTACAACTCATATTAGGTGTCCACTTGTTGATAGGTGGACACCTAAATTACAGCGCAGATTTTAGTTGGGAAGACGGGTTTACCGGACGGTTACGACTGAGGTACATCCAAGCACAAGATGACGAGGTAAAAAATGGACAACGCATTAATGGTAATTTTCCCTTACCAATATGAAGGAACTTGGGTTTTTGATGATCCCGACGTTGATTTAGTTAAAGAACCCTTTGTCTTCGGCGTACCCGAGATGATAGACGATTTAGTCTCTAACATACCCGAGGCGCCAAAAGGATTTAAACTAATTTTTTCAAAGAAGGCTTTCCCTGGCCACAAACGTAAACTCAGTTGGGTTCGGGAAGAATGCGAAGGTAATTGGTACACTATCGACGGAGAAGAAGAAGGCTGGCTATGCCCAGCCTTATTTAAATACTTTGATAAAGCGCCACTAAATATTTTTGTAAAAGCTGAGAGCAAATAATTTGCTCTCACTCTCTTGGCTATGCTGTATCTTTTAACCTTAATGGGAACATTTTAAGAATACCCATAAGGGCAAATAACTCCGAACCTGCTGGAGCCCAAATAGATTTATTCACTTTATCCAAACAAAGGATAGTTGCGCTCTTTTTAATATCTTCAGAAAGCCCATCAGTTGAAACCACACTAACAGATTTATCAATTTCATCTAAGGCTGAGGATACTAACTGGCCTTCAAAGAAAGAGTAAATATGCAAAGCACATAAAACCGTCCATTTTTTTTCACTATCCCAGAAAACCAGAACAGGTTTTTCTATTCCAGGAACAGCCTCTTCAATAGCCGCTACGCGGCTATTATCCAGTTCGGAATATTTGATACATGACTTATCAAAAAGATTGTGTTGGTTTGCTCGCCACAATATTCGATCAGTGTACCAATCATCTTTATTCATCATACTAATCACAAATCAAAGTCTATTGTAAAATCAGAGTCTTTAGAGGTGCTGTTTCTGACAGTACCCCCATTAAAAGGCTTACCATCTTGAACTCGTCGACGTAAAAAGGCATCTAGTTTTTCGTTCGCAATAAACCCTGTATCTATCTCCGCTTTACTTGCTCCACGCCCTTTAAATACATCTTTAATCTTATTAATATCGCCTGGATCTAAACTCGAAGATAAATCAATTTTTGCGCGGCCTACGCCATTCGTAACTGAGATTTTATCTAAATCAACCCCAAGTCGTTTGGCTGCATCTGCTGCTCCCTTTGTAAATATATTTTTAGTTTTCTGCTTAACTCCAGACAATAGCACAGCGCCTTCGCCAGCAGTTGCCATTGCGGCCATAACCTCCGCTTGGACTATCGCCTCCTGCTGCCATTGCTGCCCTATAGCTTCGGCACCAGACCTGCTATACGGATCGACTCCCATTGCCTCTCCGGTAATTACGGCCATTTCCTGAGCGCCCAAGACCAACCAAGGGTCTCGTCCGTCTGGATCTATATACTTATACGGGTTGTCATTAGCGTAAGCAAACCGATTGAACATCATTGGATTGCTTTCCGTATGATCCAACGCCGCGGCCGGGTCCATCTGTATAAATCGTCCAAGATCTGGATCATAGGACCGGGCCTTCATATAGGTCAGGCCAGTTTTATTGTCTTGAGTGTGTCCCGTAAAACCTACTGCCGGACTTTTAGACTGTCCGTCAACATGCTTCCTACCATAGGGCAGGTAGCTTTTCCTCCACTGTAGATCCCCGTTCTCATCGGACGCTGCCACCACTGACCCCAATGCGTCTGTGTGTAGGTAGGTTACTGTGACCTCGGCCAGCGACACCGTCGAATAGGTGAGCACAAGAAGAGTGGAAAGTATGACTCTCGTTAGATTCATCATTTTTTAAAACCCAATTACTTGCTTACCGGATCATCGAGATTTCAGTAGTCAAAGAGAGTTGATTACCGCTGATATCGTAGTACTTACTACTCCTGTGATGCTGAATCCAGTAATCGGGTCTTGCATTGACTTCAGAGAGTTCCGAGATCAGAGCAATATCCAGCTCTGATAACTGCTCTTGGGTTAGCCCTTGTATTGCGGTTAGGAATACCCGAACTTCGCTGGTGCCGAACTCTGTGGTAGCCTGCTGCACATTGAAGCTCACATTCGCTGTACCAGGTAGCTTTCTTACTAAGGCCGCAGCAATCTCTTCGCCAGTAGTGGGGTCCACGCCCTTGCTGTGCGGGATAACGAATAAGTGTTCTACTGCTCCGAGCCTGTGTTCCGCTAATTGTCCAGTTACACGCGCCAGCGCCTGTGGCGCGGGCTCGATAACATCCGGCGCAAAGCTGAGCTCGCTTAAATCCTTCGGCGCCCCCAAACCCGGAACTATTTCAAGATTCACAACTTTGTCAGACTCGAAGTATCCAGGGGCACTCAATGTCAAGGTGGCAACACCACTGCTAAGTGCCGGCAGCTCCGATGAGATAGGGTCGACGAGATCGATTGCAGCCATCCACAATGCTGAGGATGCTGCGCTGTTCACTTTACTAGTCGGGTCAGCATAAACCTTGAACACATGCCGCACACGGGTTGCATACTGCTCTCCCGACTGATCTGTAATATGCGAGCTCAGGTATGCGCTGCGGACAATCGCAGTACTAGACAATCCCATTCCCTCGTCCAAGTCATCAGTACTTAACGATACGATCACCGTATCGCCAGTTCGTGCGGTAGCAGTGAGCGCCTCTTCCTTACATGCACCAAGCATAGAGGCTAGGACAGCTAAAGCTAAAACTTTCGCAAATAGAGTTTTCATTTCCTTATTCCCCACTTTCTTGCTTATTCTCTTCATGGCCCATTGCCAGTCGCTCGATAACCACCGCGTCACCCAAATCAATGATCCCATTGACGTTGATATCGCCATGTCCAGGCTCCAGCTGTTCGGGGGAAGCTTGCTCAAGCCCCACTACGATTCGCTTGACGATAACAACGTCCACCAAATCGACGACGCCATCGTTATTCATATCACCACGCAGGTAGTGTGGGTCAGTGCCCCTAGTTGACTCTTCTAGGTTACTGAGCCCATCGCTGTCACTATCTAGTGATGCATCCGCATCACTGTATGGATTGAGCTTGTAAGCGAGTTCATATGTATCCGACATACCGTCACCATCGGAGTCATCTGAACCAACCAATTGTATTTTCGAAGACATGGACGCGCCCTGCGTTGGAGCAGAAATGGTAATGATTCCATCTGTAACTGTATGAGGTATCACTTCGCCCCCGATAATCCCATCTGATAACGCCGCTAGTGGACTAAGCACATCTAAAGCAGCCAAGTTCAAAGTGGTATCTCCCGATTCGGCTAACAGCATGAAGGGAATGCTCGCAAAATGTACCAGTCCGGTTGGGGAATCTTCTGCGGTCTGTGTTGCCGAAATTACCAGCTTTCTTTGTGTTCCCGTGGTATCGATATAAGTCGCCTGGAGATCACTGAACTCTCCTGAACTTCCTCCAGGTATGAAGCCGTTTTCCACTATAGGAGATACCATGGTGTGGTCGTACGTTATCTCAACACGTACAGCTCCAATTGCGGCCGGTACTACGTTGGCATCCTTATCGGTATAGGTAACACCAGTTAGATCTACCCGAACAGGTACCGAAATCAGTGATTGAGACTCCCCTTGCAATCCGGACCCGAAATTGACGAAGGCGGTGCCGGTAAATGGCGATTGCTGCGCCATAGCAGTCATACTAGAAGACACTGCCAAGCAGATTCCCAACAGCTTTGTCCTTTTAAAGGTGTTCATTGGTTGGGTTCCTCCGGTATGTCACTGACAGATAAACTGCCAATCAAGTACTGCTTTAGCCGAATAAGGTCTTCCTGATTGATTTCCGGCGTCATTGATAAGCTATTCAGTCCCTGTTCTTTAAACAAATTGCAAAGTGGTGGATGAAACGCGATCTGTCGCTGGAATTCCGGCTCTGGATTATTATTTATCACCCAATTTAGAAGCAGCTGGTCATAGCTTGTAATCGAGCCACTGAGATTGCAGTCTCCCAAAGAAAAATCGTCCATCGCGATGACCTCACCGCTTCCGCTCACAGCTCCAATTCCTTTATAGGACGTTCTTTTACCGAGAGTCCCACGATAAAGGCGCACTAGGCTCGATTCACCAAAATTCCCTCTTTCAGCCACGTATGAAGAACCTTGAACTCTTAGCAGACTTCCTCCCATATCAGAGTAGAGGTTGTTTAAGTCAATGATCGCTTTCGGCGCCGCCACACCATCACCAACAAAAGCACTGACCGGGTGCTGCGAACCCTCGACAGCAACAATCACAAGGTCGCCCTCGATACCCGTTTCTGTGTCGATCACTAATTGATCATTGATGTACAACTGCGGATTACTACTACCATTTAGAAAAGTATGGAGACCACCTTTATTCGTGGTAACAGCGAGCGATTCTGGATCAACGTCATCACATAGTTCGCTACCCGCGTCTGGACATACAGTGACTTCTCCAGAATTCTGAGCGATGGCTTGCGGCCTTAAATAGTAGGTCGTTTCTGGTTCGAGCCCAGATGCGGAAATTTTCACGATTCCCCGACCTTTGGCGGAATTTACTATGCTCGCTTGGGAATGCTTTCGAAACTGCCCGCTAATACTTGGGTCACCTGTATGTACAGGATAGACATCCATTTCTACGCTAGGTACGGGAATGCTCGCTCCTTCGTCGGTGAAAATCTTCAGTCCTGGAGTCGCGGGCTCAGAAATCGTAAAAATCAGCGACATCGACCGGTCTGAAACATCCGTAACAATCACGTCTGAGATTCTAGTGGTTGCTGAAAAACACTCCGCAGGCATAACCAAAAGAGTAATAATCATATAAAGCGTTCGATTGACCTCTCCCCACTTCCAATAGGCTCTATTCATCATTCCGTGACCTCCACGCTAAGATCTCTGGTTTCCTCAACCAAGACAGCCTGACTTGAATCCTTAAAGGTATATGTTATTGAAAGGTCATAAACACCGGCACTTGCTGACGAGTTTACTGAGACATCAAATTCCAGTATCCACGTCAACTCACTGACCACCGGCGTTAAACTGAGGTTAGATAGCGTCAAGTTATTAATCGCCTGAGCACTCCCTGAATAGTTCAATCCTAGCCCCGCGACCGAGTAGAAATTACTCTGACTCATCACGAATGCTTCGGATGTTCTAACAGTCTCTCCTGGCGGCACAACTAGATCCCCGCCAGATGATTGCGAACTGAGGTTGAGAGTGATCTCATCCGTCGAAGTCAACTGACCTGCCGCTGTCGCTACAACCGAGATTAGGTTCCCACCTTCTGAAAGCGATATATCTGCACTGAAGATGCCTTCGTTGCCTGAAGAAGCGACTACTGTTGCAGGCTGACCATTGACAGTCACCATTGCACTAGCATCAGCGACAGTGCCCGATATCGTCACCATCGGAGTAGTTACTGCTTCCCCGTTGTTATGCGACTCGATCTCTACGGTAGGTGGACCTGGGTCTGAAAGCACCACCTCTATATAGATATCACGTGTGATGCTATGTATCACGCCAGAATCAGCATCAAGAAAATCAAACGTCACTGGTACTGTATAACTTCCCAAATTGGCATTTGTATCAACTTGAATTTCTAGATCCACCTTCCAGTTTAACGAAGCTATATCCTTACTTGACGAATAGTGAGAAATATATATTCCCGTTGGGAGCGATGAGGTTGGAGTTAGCTGAACGCTACTTACGCTATCAAATGTCGGAGAGTCGAGAGTGAAAGTCTCGCCTCTCAAGATCGAAGACCCGGGAATAGTAAAATTCTCATTTGTAACGACAAGATTTACGTTCACAACTTCATTGAATTTAGCATTCGAATCTGCATCCATAAATTCCATATTTATCGGAAAGCTATACGATCCTGCATCCGCTGAATAAGCGAGATCCATCTCCAGAGTCGCTACGATTCTGTTATTTGATAATTTCTCAATACCTACCCAGTCGGCACTTAAACCTGCAGGGGCTCCACTTCCATATGAATAATTTACTGACCATACGCTGGAATAGAGACTAGAGCTAACAGTGAACTCGTGACGGAAATATGCTTTTCCAGATTGTGCTACTGATACTTCTCGAGGTGGTTCACTGCTCTGATAGACCAGGTTCAACGTATGATTAGTAACTTTTCCGTGACTGCCAGGTCCTTTGGCTACGATTTCGATCGCATTACTACCATCAAAAAGATCGAGATGCTCAAATGTGTAGTTGCCTCCGTCTAGCTCAACGTCAAATCCATTTATGCTTAACGACTCTACAGGGTTAGCTACAGAACCAATCAGCACTATTGGACTATCCGTTACAACCTCGCCCTCACTGTGTGAAGACACTATCACAATGGGAGCAGGTGGAGGCATCAGCACTATGGTCCTAGTTGATACTGGCTCCATGTAACCAGGAACATATAGCTCTATTAGATTATTGCCCTCTTGAAGGAGAGGATTACTCCAACTGTAAGTGGTTCCATTTACATCAGGTGAAGATTGCTTGATACCATTCAGGTACATCGTCAGGCCAGGAATGGCTTCCTGCGATTGCACAATCACATCAACAGGATCCGAAGCAATTACTTCGCCCTCTGAATGAGAGGTGACATTTACCTCGGGAACTGGCTGCGAACTGACATTCAATGTGAATGTCTCACTGGATGACAACCCGTTCAAACCTACAGCTTCAACAATAATCGAGTTTGAGCCCTCGCTTAATTCAACAATCGCCGAATACGTGTGATCTGTGTATGGAATATTTCGTATCTCTTCAGCAACGGCTTGTACACCATTGATAGTAACTTCTGCTGCTGAATCATTACTCACTCGAACAGCTATACCCACCGTAGAGCTCGGCATTGTCTCGCCGTCCAGATGTGAATACAGTTCTATATGTGGTGGATCACGGCTTTCCAAAACGGTCAGCCTGATCGGAATGTGCATATATGGAGAGAAGCCACCCATAATTCCGGGCGCCCAATCAATATAGAAGTCATAAACTCCAGATGTGGGTTGATTATATTGAGATTCGCTCAGTTGAATTCCAAATCTATGTCTTAAAGTCTTATACGGAGTTGTAGATTCCGTCCCCAGACTCATACTTTGATTGTGCTGCTGCACGAAATTTGGAGCATTCCTGTACTTAATGTCGTAGGCAGTTATATACCCAACAGATTTTTCTGATGGGAAATTTATCGTTTCTACAGTCTCATTGGAGAAAATTTCACCTGGCGCAAGCGTGACCTCATAAACATGAGTGTTGAAGTTCACCCCTTTAAGAGTAGTCAAATCTGGATTTTCACCTACAGCTTCTACCCGAATGTTTCCGGATGTTAAATCAACGCTATGTGAGAAAATGCCATTTTCAAAGAATTTGGGAGACTCTCCGTTGATTTTAATTTCACTTACCGAATGCGAATAATGTCCGGAAACTAGCCCAGTTGAGTAGTAGATATCCTCCCCTTCAAAAGGCGAATCAATAGTGAACTCGGGAGGTGCGTTAGATACCGGAACCTCATATGTTACGAGCACGTCAACCGTATATAGCTCTAGACCATTTATATCGTAAAACCTTAAGTCGACTGTTCTATCATACCTCCCGGACATGGCGTTCACGACTTCAAAGTCTACAGATGTTTGAAGGTTATTACCTGAAATGGCGGGCATGGTATTCGTGGCGATAGTTCTACTTTCCAGCTGATAAGTTGATATATCTGTATAGCTGATTTGATACGAAGACACCTCGATAATTTTAGATGAGGGAAAAGTAATATTTTCGAGAGACTGAGAGACAACTCCTGGGTTAACCCCTGAAATCACTAAACGTTCGACATTCAAGTGGATCACTTGCGTATCCAGTAAATCCTCTCCGCTAAAGGCTTCTATTGTTAGAGTATGCTGACCAACGCCAAGGTCAAGTCTTTCCTTGTAATCTTTTGAATCACAGTGCGGGTCTTGCACCCCATACTTCGAGTAGCAGTAGAAGCCGAAGCGAAATGACCCACTCTCAAGAGTGGCTGGATCTCCATTAACCAGCACCTTATCAACTGTTGGATGCCGGCTACCGAAAATAATTGGATTACTTTGGCTCGTGGTCTGACCGTCAAAATGTGAAGTGACATTAATTGTTAACGGAGACTGAACGTCTAGAGTTATTTCTGATCTCGTAGTGAGGTTGTCTCTATTGGTTACGATTACTTCGACGCTTTGCATTCCACTTGACAACGGAATGTCGGCAGCAAAGTTCCCGTTTACAACAATAGCTTCAACCCCATTAACAATTACACTTACTGCATCCTGCTCGACTGACCCACTAATTGTAACAAGTGCTTTAAGGTCTCCTTCGATTCTGACTGGGTCTCCCTCCGCGACCTCTCCATTCGAGTGGGAAGTGACTAAGTGACCAGTATAATCCGTTGGCGATTCAACTACGGCTACATCCTGTATTGCATGGACAATAACGGCCTTGTTGTTACTCAGCGGGAAATCTACCCCTATCGGCTGCCCACTTTCCCAAGTAGCAGATTCATATCTACCTTTGGACTGATTGTATCGTTGAACACTGCTGACAACGCCTTCACCTCCGAGGTGTACTAGCAGATCAAATGCACTGAAACCACCCGAGATACATGAGAATCCGATTAAATTAATTCCCGGCTCAAGACTTGAATCTGGGCAAATAATATCTCCATCAGCAATATAACTACTGGGGTTCTCCATATGAACCACGTAGCCGTGTCCTGATTGAATCGAGAAGTCTTCTCCCTGGGGTATTCCATCTACATATTCTGCGGAAATGATAGTGCTACTGGAAGGTTCATATCGTTCGATCTTCAGTACGACGCCATCGCCACCTAACTGATCGAGTAGACCGAAGGCTGAAAGTCCATCCGGGATAGTGAAGGGGTAATGGATCAGGTTTACACCCGGCAAAAGCACTATTTCACTTTTGTAGGGATCAGATCCCTCTGCGACTTCCGCTGCGTTACTTACGCCGTCAAAATCGTAGTCTTCGTCTCCATCTAAAATTCCATCTCCATCTGAATCAGGCAGTGTGGTTTTTGAAGAAAAAGTTTCTTCATCGTTGTCAGCAATTCCATCACCGTCAGTATCGATATGGACTGGGGAAGTCCCAGATAGATACTCATCAAGATTCGAAAGGGTGTCGCCATCTGAGTCCTGCGCGGCATCTGCTCCATCATTATTATCTAGTCCAAATATAAATTCTGCACAGTCTGGAATTCCGTCGGCGTCACTATCTGCAACTGGATCATGGTGAATGTTTCCGTCTCGGCACACATTACCCGACCCATATCTATCTTTTGCAAACTTTGGCCAAGTCGATGCCGCTAAGCCACCATTATCTTCTACAAACGAGAGTATGCGGCCGTTTCTATCACCAATATACAGAGTTCCGTCAACATCTATTGAAGGGGGGCTAAGAAGAATATAACCATCTTCATAACGCCACTTTAGACTGCCATCCCCATTCAACGCGTAAAGATGACCATTTCCTGTACCAAAATAAACAGAGTTGTCAGATGCAATAACGGGAGTGAACGGCGTACCGAGGGGATCAAATATCCATAGTAATTGCCCGGCCTTATCGAGGGCAATTAATTCGCCCTTTGCGGTTCCGGTGTAAATAGTGTCATTTGAGCCTACCACTGGAGACCACCACCAAGAAGTGGTTGTCTCAAATCCGGTGTAATACTTCCACTTTAGTTCCCCTGCCTTGGTTAGAGAGTAAATAAATCCATCATCATCATAAAAATAGACATCCCCGTTTTGCCCAAGAGCAGGAGATGAATTGACACTATTCTCAGTTTGGTAACGCCATTTCACGGAACCATCTGGTGAAAATGCGATCAGATATGACTGATAGTACTCCCTTGTTCCCACATAGACAGTCCCATCGGAACCTATTGCTGGAGATGAAAGAAATCCGTCCCCATTACTCGCGGTATAGCTCCAGCGAAGACTTCCGTCTTCATTCAATGCGTATAATTTTCGATCGTAGGATGCTACATAAATAGTTCCGTCAGCCGCGATACTCGGTGAAGTCTGTATATCCCCATAAGTTTGGAAATGCCATTTTTCAGTGCCATCTGGATTTACGGCATATAGCTTATTATCGTCAGAACCTACATAAATAGTGCCGTCAACGCCAATTGCTGGAGTGGAAAGTACCTCATCCCCGGTTTGAAACTTCCATTTCAGACTGCCGTCCGGATAGTATGAATACAGATAACCATTTCGCGCTCCAACATATAGATTCCCAGTTGAATCGATACTAAGCGCCTTGTCGATAGTGCCAGATGTATCTGTATACCAAGCTAAATCACCGGATATGGGCTTGCCAACTCCTGAGGATAGATCAGACTTAGTTGCACTTTCTTGCCTATTACTAAACCCATCTCCATCTAGATCGAGAACTCCATCAGCAGGATTTAGCGCATCAAGACCAAACTCTATTTCATCTCCATCGTTGATGCCGTCGTGATCTGTATCAGATATAAGTATGTTAAGACCCTCAGAGATTTCTTCTCCGTCATTCAGGCCGTCATTATCTGAATCTGCGACGAGGGGGTCAGTTCCGTGTGTACCATGCTCATCTCCATCGGAAACGCCGTCTCCATCACTATCAATCAAGGATATAATTGTTCCAAGACTTACCTCTTCAGCATTGGTTAATCCATCACCATCTGTATCCAAAGCCGCATCTTGCGGATCGTTCGGATCTAAACCAAGCTGTGTTTCCAAGCAGTCCGAGATGTTATCAGCATCGGTGTCAAGACTCGGCAGGATTGCTTCATCTACTGATTGGGCCACCAATAGATTTCCCATACGGATATAGTTCGTAGTAGAGCACTTGTCGTATTCCTCTTCGAAGAGGAGCGCTCCAGCATTGGTATATACGCTAAAGTTATTCTGATAACTTCCTTTCAGATTTTCCAAGTAGCGATGGCCATTACCATCGTAGAAATATTGCTTGTGTGATCCTTCTGCCTCTGCCCCAATTAACCTGGAGGCATGATCATACCGAAACAACTTTTCCGAATTGCTGCTTACGTATCCACTCGGATCAAGTCCGTACTTGGCTTTCTTTGTCAAATTTCCGAATGAATCAAACTCCATTAGCTTTAGAGTTTCACTATTCTTTAACTTTTTCAATAAACCATTATCGTACACATAGTTTGAATTTACGCCATCAATGGTTTTCGAAGATATATCACCAAATGTGGTGTAACTATAATTTGATAACCCCCAGGGGCCAGACACCTGCCGAAGCCTGTTAACACTGTCATAGCTTTCCGCCTGATTCATAGTGACAGTGTTTGATGAGTTTATGGCGTCGACTATCGAAGTAACATTTCCAGCGCTATCGTAGCTATAGGTCAGATTGACCAGGCCATCTATGGATATAGATTCAGGAAACAATCGTTCATTTACAGCAAACTCTGCGAGCTTTCCATTTCCATACACTAGCGACTCAACTTGTCCTGACGGATGGTAAGTAACACTATTTGCAAAACTTCCAGCTTTGGTAGGACGCCCCAGGTTATTGGGGGCGTAATCAAGATAAAGAGAGTTCGGATAGTTTATACCGGATAGAAAATCTAAATCATTGTAGTCGTAATGAAAACTATAGTTACGGGAAATATTCGAACTTATCGTAAGCACTTCGTCCGTTAGGTTTCCATTATCATCGTAAATATAACTCCAGGCTGAATCGCCAGTTACAACATCTGTCACATTGCCATTTTCATCGTAAGAAAGATCGACATCGAAAGTACCTTCCGGGTAGTCAACAAAATCTAGACGATAAAGGTTGTCATAAACGAACTGTGATGCTTTCTGCCCGTCAATCGATGAAGACTTTAAGTTTCCAACGAGGTCATATGTATAGCTCGTCGTTCCTATTTCTGGCTCAATCTTAGACTCAAGGAAATACTTGCGATTGTATTCATACTCTCGCTTCATCCCACCATTAACACCATACTGATGTATTTCATATGGTTGATCGAGCAGGTTTCGTTTGAATACAGTAGTTATTGACTCCGGCTGCTCGATAGCATAAATGGCTGAACTGCCAAGACCTATGTTTCGATAGTGATAGGTGGTCGTATTACCACGTTCATCTACAACTTCCGTTGTTTCATCATCATAAATATTTGATACAAAAACACCGCCAGGAAATTTTTGTTCGGTCACTCTTCCCAAGGCATCAAATTTATAATTGACTCCACCTACTTCACTATCACTATACGGATATGATTCATATGTGACTCGCCCCAAGGAATCCAGTTCAAATCTCTGAGTGATCGACTCTCCCGTAGACGTATCGTTTCGGACTGTTTTCAACTTTCTACCGAGACTGTCAAACTCATCAATTTGCTGGAATCCGCCTCTCGTCAATGTCCGCTTATTGTTACTATAAGAAATTGAAACGGAAGCGTTAATTGGGAAATTGATCCCCGTTAACCGGTTCATATCATCGTAGGAAAAACTAGTTGTTTTTCCTCTGGCATCAGTTACAGATTCAAGTGTACCGGTTGAATTGACTACTCTGCTAATGGAAGTATCTTCTGGATGATTTTCTTCTTGTGCAATCCCACGCTTATAATTAGAGTAAGAAATTTTATTACCATTTGCATCGATTATACTTTCTACATCACCATTCTCAGTATACAAATAGTCAGTTGCAACTCCGTTTACTGTCTGCTTTTCCAGCTGTCCGAGATCATTGTAGATTTTAGTAATCAGTGACGTGTCTCCATCCATTAGGGATTCTTCTCTAGTAACGTTCCCTAGGATCCACTTGGCTGTATCGTATTCATATTCGTAGAAAGTAGTCTTTATATCGTCGTTTTCTGCGAAGTTATTAAACTCCTGAATTCTTTCTGGATTTCCGTATGCATCGTGCTCAAAGTACGAAACATTTCGAGATACTTTAATTTCTCCAGGCTCAGTAGTAGCTTCACTATCGTATCCATAGCTCTCTTCAACCAGTACGGGGGCATAAGTACCAAAATCAATCCACCAAGTTCGATAGCCACTTCCATGCCACATATTTTCATTGGATATTTTTCTATCTGCCCAATTCTGTAGCCTTGAGAAAAGTAGCTTTCCCTGCTTACTATATTTAAATTCTTTAACTAATAGTCCTACTGCGTAAGGTCGAATAAATTCATACTCTTCGAAAGATACTTGACGAAAATCTTTCCCAAAATGGTAATACTCAGTTACTGCGTCGGGTCCTGTTACTATGGTTTTGTCGTATCTAAGCGACTCCCCATCAATCGGGACACTATGGGGCTCAAATTGGTAAGTCCACTCTCCACTGACAATATTTTGTCCTGAAAGATATTTTGAATCTATTGCTGTTGTTCTTAAGCCGCTACCTTTATCAAACTGAACAAACTGGTATGTGTACTCTATTTCTGCGCCATCTGGATATTTTACTAACTGTAAAGAGTGGCTGCCGACTCCGTCTTCCTGGACCTCGTCATTAGGATCTGGATCTGATGCAATTCCATTGTAGGAATATTCCCAGTACTTATTGTCAGGCCTAATTACCTTTTTAAGGTGGTAAGCGGGAAACATATATCCAGGAATCTCTTCAAATTCATATTTCCACTCCTGACCATTAGCAGTAATCGTACTCAGCAACCAAAGTCCGTCTTCTGTTACCTCGTAGCCAAATACAACTACAGGGGTATTTTCACCTTCCTCACTACGGTAGATCTCTTTTATGTAGCTTGCGCCATTCTCTGCCTCTTCGTAGGAAATAGTGATCCAGTTACCGTTTACATCTTCAATACGTGTCGTATGCCAACTTGGCTCACCCTCGAAGAAGTCGAAGTGATCCATTGTGTACTTGGTTCCATTTGGAGCACTGACCACCATACCCGGCTGACCAGTTACACATTCTGCCCGCCAATTGCTTCTTGTGATTAAACTTCCATCGCTCAATATGGAGTTAAGCGCTAGCAGTTCTCGGCCACCATCAGGCAACTCTAAGGAGGGGTTGTCGCTGGTATTGATTTGCCAAACACCTTGCGCACAAATTTTATCCTGATCACCATTCGGCGCGACTATACGGCCAAAGTTCATTACCCAGCCTACGCCATAGGCTGTACGAATCGGATACTCATTAGTTTGCAGACTGGTATATACACGGTTGACATTGATATCCATTCCGCCATTACCGGGTATCTGGATATCTGTATACTTGAGCTGAAGCGTTCCTGAAAATGGGTCGATGTGCTCATGAAAGTTCTGGTTGATGGCTTCCTTAAATGGGTTTAACCCTGGCTCGGCATAGTAATCCCTAATCTCTTCAGCGAATGACCAAGTCGCAGCAAGCACAAACCCCAGTGCCAAACATATCCTTCCAGCAACTAACCCCATTTTCCACCCCTAGAAAATAAATCGATGATTTGAATGAATAAATTACTTATTGCTGCTTTGCGTAGAGCCCACTTTGTAGCGCCTCACTGCAGATGACTGGACTTTAAATTCAGCCATTTTCGCTATACCTGTGTCCTTTTCCGAGATGGACTTTCGAATTCCAACTGTCTCTTCGCCACCCGCTATGGTCTGCTTTCTGATTTTTACCGACTTGGCATCTACAGCGATGCTTACTTTTCGCTCCATAGCACCTTCAGCTTCTAACAACCCATCGTGGCTATGACTCCGCACGTTTTTTTCACTTGTCGCTTGCTCAGTATTTGAATGGGAATCTCGTGCCGAATTCAGGCCATCGCTCATATGTGGCACGCTTGTAGCAAATGGATAATTAATTAAAAATGCTATACATAGACCAGCACACAAAAAAGTGAGAAAAATTACATATTTATTTCTGATCACCGCCGCCCCCAAATTTATTTATAAGAGATAATCCAAATCCCACAGCCTCACGCCAAGGCAAAGTGTCGATTCCTGAAAACAGGATTCGCAGACAATCTCACGCTTTACCATCATCAAGCAAGCGACATAATGTGACCAATTCGATATTTATTAGAATTTTTTCCCACAATAAATTGCGTAAAATAGGATAAAATCTTCGGCGATCTAAATTATCTAGCCGGAAGTCAATTACACTGAAATACACTCTATTACAGCGCTTCGGCACCTGGCCGATTGATAGTAAATGGGACAAGATCACTGCGGGGCGACACTCTAGATATTCCGAGGACGTGCTTCATTTTGTTGAAAGGGACAATGCTAGTGGCTCGAACAGACATTTGCCCGCCTGCGCTACTGTTTATTCAATAGTACGCAAGTAAGGGAATCACGCCACGCAAGGGAGTTTTAAGGATAGCTCGCAAATAGCGATGATGCTCATTAGGCTATTTAGACATTGACGACTTTTCCTTAGCCAGCAACTCACTATATTAGGAATATCGAATACCAATGAAGCCAGCTTCAGTAGCTAACTAAAGTATTCTTTTTCCGAAGATCGAGGCAAACTTGAACGCGCCAACATTCTCGTTGGGATAAACGGGTCTCTGCGGATGTTGCTTCCGCAAAACCGACAGCTCTCATACCGATGGATGTTGTACTCTTTGCGATTCATCGAATGATGGTGTTTGACTATATGGTGACAGGCATTTATCCACGATCATCATGGTTAGACATTGAATTGTCGGGAATATATGTCGATGCATAGATTCACAAACTCGGCCTATGAGTCTTAGCCACATCAACAGCCAGATTTGAATTTTCCTAGACGCTGATGGGAGACCAACAGGATTGGATGCAGAGCAACTCCATCTTAAAAGGTCGATTCAGAGCGAGAAATAGAAGAAGTCCGGGGTAAGGATATGCAACCATTGGCCCCAAAAAATCCAAAGACCAAAAATCAAAAATCAAAAATCAAAAATCAAAAATCGTTATTTTTCAATTCTTATAAATAAAATGCTAATTCGTTCCCTCTTTAGCCAAATTTTGCTTTCAATCAGCGACTAATCTAAGGGTGAATGATTACAAGGAGTTTCGGTTCTCAACTCAATTGTCCGGGTTTCCTAGCGTAGTCAAGTGAAGCACAAGCCTCAGCTCAATGCTCAAAACTTCTCAGTCGAGATTGAGGGTGTTAGGCATATCCTTTTAGCATTCCTAGTAGTGCAAGTTTTGTGTGCCACTACAAAACGGTGAAAAGGCATGAACGCCTCCCCTATCAAGGGCCATCACTCGATGACCCGCGAAGAACGCGCCCTAATACTCAAGGAAGCTGGGTCGATATTGAAGGAATGCTATTCCTGGTAGCGAAAGATAATGCGGCTCGCCATAGCGCTATCGCGACAGTTCCCGTTCGTACGGACAAGCTAGGGGAGCTGGAACTCGGAGGGGGGGGGGGGGGCGGAAAAAGCTACGCTGACAGAAATGGCCGCCGCGGGCATACTGGCGTAAGTAGATTACCAGCGTATCCTAGACTCCGCATTATCGGATTGCTGAAGCCGCCGAGCGCCCTCACGGAGGCCTATCCAGAGCATCCTTGCTCAAACTATAAGCCAGTTTATAGGGTTCTCTAAAAATTACCTATAAGATAGTCCTATAAATTTATAAGCTTTTCCTAAAGTCGGCAAATTAACTGACTTCTGCGAGATTACCTTTGCTTTCCAGCCACTGCTTGCGGTCGCCAGCGCGTTTTTTGGCGAGCAACATATCCAGTAACTGATTGCTGTCATCTCCAGCATCAATATATAGCTGCACCAGACGGCGGGTATTCGGATCCATGGTGGTTTCCCGCAACTGCAGCGGATTCATTTCACCCAGGCCCTTGAATCGGGTCACCTGGATTTTGCCTTTCTTTTTCTCCGCCGCGATGCGATCCATGATGCCCTGGCGTTCCGCGTCGTCGAGTGCGTAGTAAACGTCCTTGCCAATATCGATACGGAACAGCGGTGGCATGGCGACGTATACGTGGCCATTGGTTACCAGCGGACGGAAGTGACGCAGGAAAAGCGCACACAAGAGTGTGGCGATATGCAGGCCATCGGAGTCCGCATCCGCGAGAATGCAGATTTTGTTGTAGCGCAACCCCTCGAGGTTGTCGCTACCGGGATCCACCCCGATGGCTACGGCAATATCGTGGACTTCCTGGCTCGCGAGAATTTCATTGGAATCCACTTCCCAGGTATTCAGGATTTTTCCGCGCAGGGGCATGATGGCCTGAAACTCGCGATCGCGGGCCTGCTTGGCCGATCCACCGGCGGAGTCACCCTCCACCAGAAACAGTTCCGAACGGCTGGCATCACCACTTGAACAGTCGGCCAGTTTGCCCGGGAGCGCTGGTCCCTGAGTAACCTTTTTACGTGCAACTTTTTTCGCCGAGCGCAAACGCTTTTGTGCATTGTTGATGCACAGCTCGGCCAACTTGTCGCCCTCTTCCGTGTGCTGGTTGAGCCATAAACCAAATGCATCTTTGGCCACGCCGGAAATAAATGCCGTGGCCTCGCGGGAACTCAGGCGCTCTTTGGTCTGACCGGAAAATTGCGGGTCGGCCAGCTTGGCGGACAGTACATAGGAACACTGACCCCAGATATCTTCCGGCCCCAGTTTCACGCCGCGCGGCAGCAGGTTGCGGATCTCGCAGTATTCACGCATGGCGTCGAGCAAACCTGCACGCAGGCCATTTACGTGAGTACCACCCTGCGCGGTAGGAATCAGGTTTACGTAGGACTCCGCGGTAACTTCGCCACCTTCCGGCAACCATTGTACGGCCCAGTCCGCGGCTTCTGTCTGTGCCGAAAAGTTGCCCACAAAGGGCTCTGCCGGTAAAACTTCCCAGCCCTGATTGGCGGCCGCCAGATAGTCCTTCAGACCGTCCTCATAAAACCACTGGTCGGATTCGCCATCCAGCTCATTAATAAAGGTAACCGTCAGCCCCGGGCACAGTACCGCTTTGGCTCGAAGCAGGTGACGCAGGCGCGGTACGGAGAATTTTGCGGAATCGAAATACTTTGGGTCCGGCAGGAAGCGCACGCTGGTTCCGGTCGTGCGCTTGCCACACTCACCGATCACTTCCAGATCAGATGCCTTTTCACCATCCTGGAAACCGATGCGATGCACTTTCGCATCGCGTTGGATGGTGACTTCAAGCACCTTGGACAAGGCGTTCACCACAGAAACACCCACGCCATGCAGACCACCGGAGAACTGGTAGTTCTGATTGGAGAACTTGCCCCCCGCATGCAGGGTGGACAGGATTACCTCCACACCCGGACGCCCCTGCTCAGGGTGAATGTCCACCGGCATACCGCGGCCATCATCACTGACTGTCAGCGATTGATCTTTGTGCAGTACCACTTCAATTTTTTTCGCATGGCCAGCCAGGGCTTCGTCGACACTGTTGTCGATCACTTCCTGTGCCAGGTGATTCGGGCGGACGGTGTCGGTGTACATCCCCGGACGCTTTCGCACCGGGTCGAGGCCCGTCAATACTTCAATATCTTCTGCGGAATAATTGGCCATAGCATCTGTTCGCCGGCTACCGGCGCCTACTGCAATTTATTTAGATGTTGTTATTCGGGAACAGGAAATCTACCAGTGCCGCACTATAGCGAGCAAATCCCTGGAAACTGTGATCACCACCATCCTCAACGGTCTGGCGCTGTCCGGCGTAAAACGCTTCAGCCTCGGCGCAGTCCAGGGTTTCATCGCCCCGCTGCGCCAGTAACCAGTAGCGCCCCTGCAGCTCATCGGGAATGGAGCCTTCCAGCGCCCGCATAGTATCCACATCTTTCACCTGCAGGCGATAGATCTGGGATTCTCCGCTGTAGGGCTGCAGATCCTGGCCCACATACTTGGGCATAAAGCGTGCGGGGCGAACCGCCGGATTTACCAGCACTGCCGGCAACCGGTGCTGTTCGGCCAGCCAGGTACACCAGAATCCGCCCATGGAGCTGCCCACCAGCCCAATCGGTCCCCGATGCGTATTCAGGAATTCATCCAGCATACCACCCAGCGCCGTAGCGGCTTCACCGGGGTAAGGCGAAACCAGCGGGGCATAGAAGATGATTTCCGGATGATTGTCCCGCAACCAGTCTTTCAGCAACTGGCACTTGAAGGACTGCGGGGACGACAGGAATCCGTGCAGGTATATCAGCAGCGGGCGTTCATTTGATGAAGAAGTTAAGTCTGGCATGGGCGGGGATTATAGCGAGGCAGCCGGCGGTTGTACCGGCCGCATCGCTATCTGGCCAAGATATCGGGCTACTGCAGTGACTTGTCCAGGCTGGTGAAAGCGCGCCGCATGTCCACTTTCATATCGGCCCAAAAAGTAACACTGGTAAAACGTTCGTAGCGGCCTACGGTGCCGAGACTGCCAAAATTTTCACCGATATCGCGGCGGTCACTGAAGCGCATGATCGGATTGCCACTGCTGTCCTTGAGCTCGCCGGCCAGTGTGCCGTAGGCACTCTGGTCCGTGTATACCCGCCAGATCCACGGAGAAGGATCCAGCGGTGCTCCGAGCGCAAAGCGCTTCAGATCCAGCTGCATAACATAGTCGGCGTCGGCCTTGTTTGCTACCAGTTCACTGTGCCGGGGGGTGAGGAAGCGTTCCGATAACGTCGTGCCCATCAGCTCCTGCAACTTGACCATGTCTTTATCATCCAGCTCATAGTCTTTATCACGCAGCGGCGAGCCAACACTGCGGTAGCGCTTGCGGTACTCCACATTGATGGGCTCCAGATACACCTTCGCCCCGCTCATATCAAAGGCATAGGCGGCGCTGACACTATCGAGGCCGGTTTTGCGTGGCACAAGACCATCATTCGTGGCGGGAGTCTGCGCGGATGCACTGCCACCCTGCTCTGCTCCCTGCTGCGCACAGCCTGCAACCAATGCTGCCGGCAGTAGCAGAGTCATCAGGAATTTATTGATTTTGCGATGTTGCATAGTGACCTCAGGCTCCGTTTTCCAGGATCTTTCTAAGACCTTTCCAGGATTTTTCCAGCATATTCCAGCGTGTGCGCGGATTCTTGCCATTGCGAGGATGACTCCGGCACCATTCTAGGATGCTGGGTCACAAATAAAAGAGGGGCTTGCAAATTTATCGTCAGACAAGGCATCAGGACAAGATCCCCAACCCCAGGCCGAAGGAGCTGATAAAGTCAGTACCCGGAAGAGGCGAGATCCACGCTGTACTCGGAAATATGTACACGCTCCACACCGGTTTCGTAGCTGCCATCGTCATTGAGTTCAAACCAGCGATAGCCCGGCATCTCAGTGTCGACAGAAAAGGGGCCACTGCCGGGGGTAAATTGCACGGATGTGGATGGTGTCGCGTGCAGGCCGATATCCCCCAAGTGCTCATCAAACTGCTGGTGCACGTGTCCCCAGGCAATTGCACGCACCTGCTTGCTCGCCTTGACCAGTTCGATAAAGCGCTCGCGGCCTTCGCGCAGCATATGCCCATCAATCCAGTTGCTACCCACGGGCACAGGCTGGTGGTGCATCATCAGCAGCAACGGGTGATCCGCATACTGATCGAGCAATACCTCGATGCGCTCCAGCTCCCGCTCATCAAAGCCACCACAAATCTGCCCGCGCACACTGGTATCCAGCAGCAGCAACCGCCAATTGCCAATACTGGCAACTTCCGGGCGCCGCCGCGCAGCCAATTGATCCATACGTTCGGGATTGTCGTGGTTTCCTGGAAGCCAGAACCAGGGGATGGGGAAAGCCTGGATTTTGCGCAGGTAGCGGAGATAGGCATCTTCGGAGCCGTTAGCAGACACATCGCCGGTCACCACCATCAACTCGGCGTTGCGCGGTTCCGCTGCCACCATGTTGAGCACTTCATCAAAAGTGTGGCCGGTATCCAAACCCAGCAACTGGTAATCCGGCCGACCGCCAATATGGGGGTCGGTAATCTGGATCAGTCTGTGTTTGGATGTGATTGCCTCAGTAGTCACTATCTCACCTTGCCGATACGTCCCTGTGTGCCTGGAGCACTCAGAAGCGCTGACCTCCCAATTGAAATTCAGCTTCAGCGCGACCATTTGCCAGGCAGTGCGCCAACCATTCGCTTAGGTAGCGATTGACCTGCTGACGCTCGTCTTCGTTGTGCATAGCCGGATTCGGGTAACGGAAGTTCACACCATCACCGCCTACCGGCCCCTGACCATCCACCGATACTACTTCTGCCATGCGCGCATCGTGGTAGAGGCGCACGGTAATCGGGGGCGGAGTCAGCCATTGCTCAGAGCCCTGGCGACCGGTCTTATCGACCGATGCCTGCAGACTGACTTCTGTTGTGTACCTGCTGCGATCAACCACTGCGACTTCCAGGGTGCACTCCGGCATCCGGTAGCGCCAACTGTGGTTGCTGGCCAGTTCCGGCATCAGCTTGCACAGGCGCAGATAGTTGGCATCGCAGTCGGCATGATAGCTGGGCAGATCCACCTGATAGCGTGGTTTACCCTGCCGGCCAGTCGCGCTCGCGCTCCCCTTCGGGGATTGCAAAACTGCGTTCCGGTTCGTGTTTACCGGTACTGCCATTATCGACACTCCTGTTGAGTTCGCGCCGTGATTAATCTCTCAGTTTGCCCGCAGGGTCGCGCACATTCATCGCAGATAACCGGCCGCTCATCTTGCATCTAACAGTGACACTATCTGCAGGCAATTGCCATTTGGTAAAATCTATTACCTTCTGTGCAGGTTTTCACGGTTAAGTTGCAGCCACTGCAGGGCGATTATCGTCGCCGCGTTATCAATGACCGCCGAGCCATCATCAAGTGCGGCGAGCACCGTATCCAATGGCAAAACGCACAAGCGAATATCTTCGTGCTCATCCGCCAGCCCAAAGTACCCGCCAACGTCACTCAGGTTAGCTGTTGCACAGAAGAGGTGCATGCGCTCGCTTGAGCCGCCCGGGCTCGGCAAGTAGCTGCGAATAGTGTGCAACTCTGCAACCTCCAGCCCGGCTTCTTCCTGGAGTTCACGACGGGCGACCTCTTCAAGGGACTCTCCCTTTTCCACCATCCCGGCCACCAGCTCCAGGCACCATGGGCCATAATCCCGATCCAGGGCGCCAATCCGAAACTGCTCCGTGAGGGCGACGGTTTTCCGCTCGGGGTCGTACAACAGGACCCCCACCGCATCGCCACGCACAAACAGCTCCCGCTCCATCTCCGCACTCCAGCCACCCCGATACAAACGGTGGCGCAGGCGCAACTTGTGCATTTTGAAGAAGCCGTCGTAAGCCACTTTGCGTGACACCACATCAACCGCACCGCGGGTAAAGGGCGGCTTCAAATCCGTTTCGTTACTACTCATAAAGTTCCTGACTGCAATCCTTTGAACAATACCCGGTTAGTCATATCCCACATCATTGTAAGGAGGGAAGCGACCAATGATCAGCCCCGCCTCTTCATTGAGCTGCTGCAACTGATACTCGGGTTCTTCGTAACGCGATGCGTGCGAAGGCAGGCTACCGCGCCATAGGGGGGCGTTGTCCTGGGCCAGAACATCAACAACCAGGTTGGACTCTCGATACTGCCGTACACGCAGTGGTGCACGCCAGCCAAAACCGAAGTAGCGGTAGCCACCATAGATACTGAACGGGTCTTCATAGACCGCCACTTTGTCAGTACTGAGCAACTGTACCCGCACCAGAAAATCCGCAGCCTCCGGACTTTCTGCCTTGCTGTAGCGACCGCGAAGCTGATTGTCCACCGCCTGGCTGGCCCGCTTGATCTCGAATGGGGATACCGTGCCGGTGGCCTGCGGATCCAGCAGGTAATAGCTTCGTAGGTTAGCGAATTTGAATCCCGGGTCGTAATCCACAGCGACCGGATTAGGTGTTGCGCACCCACTGAGCCACAGGCCCAGCAGTGCAATACTGACGATTCTCAGCAGTGAAGCCATAAGTTCTCCCATACATGCATTGAGAGTACCGGCGTCCCTGCCGAATACGCTTGAAGTTAGATCGGAAAATTACGCGGTAATTGCCGCTGTCCGCAATCCTTAGCGGGCAGGGGGCAGGTTTTCGAGGATTTCCGCGACCGCCCTATCCAGGATACGCTGCCGCTCGGCTTTGTCTTCGGGCCGCGTGATCAGTTTGGTCGCCCTGCCACCCCAAATGGGTGCACCATTTTCCGGACCAATTCCTACCCCAAGAATCACTCTCGGGGCACCGGTGCGCGTCGGCAGCTCCACCACATTGGATGGGGCATTGCTGTCAAACTGGGCGTCCCAGCTTTCATTTTGGGGATCACCGGCAAACTCTTCCTCGATAATCGCAACCTGATAATCGACCACCATATCGGCATTGGCCCGATTGTCCAGTTGGCGGTATCCCCTTGCCGCCATCAATGCTCCGACCACCTGACGCAGCTCCGCATCGAGCTCCACCAGCTGCGCGGAAGACTCGGACGTCGCACTCAGTGCTTCGGTGCCCCAGGCGTAAGTAGAAAAGGCGACAGGCGCGCTGCGCGGTTGGATTTTTTCGACTTGAGCTGACGAGCAGCCGGCGAGGCCAGCCAGGGCCAGCAGTGCGGCCATCAGGCCGGCAAATGGAATACGCATCCGTTCTCCCTTTTCCGCATTTGGATTCTTGTGTGTTCTATGGGTGTTCCAACGCTTTATTTAAAGCCGTCTTCAATATTCGGGTACAACTCTATTTTAGGACTCCACAGCAACCACTCCTGCCTGGCCTTGCCATACAACGGGTAGTGGCTCCCGGATTCGACCTCAAGTCCCATCTCTGCATTGTCTGGTGTTGCGAACGCAATGCCGCCGGCCAGCAGGGCCTGGGTCGATTCAGTGTGCACATCGAGTCCCGTTTTCAGCCCGAAGTTCACATCCACACCACTGGCATTCCAGAAGACGCTGTGCTCACGCACCAGAGTGCGAAACTCCGGGTCAATATACACATAGATATAAACCCGGTCCGCCAGTTCCCCCAGTTGGTAGCCGGTTACCTGCCCCACCTGAACCTGCCGATAGTAGACCGGACTGCCGCGTTTGAGCGATCCCCTCCGCGGCGCGTCCAGAATCAACGCCAATCCCGGCTTCATCATGTAATCCGCCAAATCCAGTTCCGGCTTTGCCGGCAGCGCGGCAAACTCCACCTGCGGCTCGCCCTCACCGGGCTCCAGTTCAAGGTAGGGACCGGTAATCAGGGTATCCAGGTTATCCACGCCACCGAGGCCAATTTTAGGTCCCACGACCCAGAATCGGGTACCGTCACGGGCGAACCGCTCTGCACGTTTGTACAGCCTCGCCCGGGCGCGCACACCGTCCAGTTCGCGGTTCAGATACATACGGGTAATTTCGCCCACCTGAATCCCGCGGTAACGCAACGGAGCCCCCACTTTCAGGCCCTCGTCTCCGCTCAGGGCGAGATAGATGGTGATTCCCTCTTCCAACGCATCGTCGCGGCTGGCATACAGGCGGAAACTGTCCCCGTTTTGCGCGAGATCGGCGATTTTGGACGCTCTCGGCCCGCTGCCAAATGCGATACCTCCACGCACGATCGACAACAGAGAGTCCGCTTCCACCTCTATTCCCTGCAAGCTGGCATTGGCGCGCAACCCACTCACATTCCAGAAGCGGCTCTCCGAATTGACCAGGTGCGCGTATTCCGGCTCGATCACTACATAGACTTCAACACCGGAGCCATCGCCCTTCAGCTCCATTCCCTGTACCCGACCTACCGGCACGCGCCGATAGTAAACCGAGGCCCCGCGCTGCAGCGAACCGGTATTCCTCGCCGTCAACTGCAGGTGCAGGCCAGGCGCGCGCGGGTCTTTCGCCGGCGGCTTGGATTTCGCGCTGTAGCTGCGCAGGGAGCGCGATCCCCTGCGCAGGTCCACTTCAATCCGGTTCCCCTCCAGCAGGTCGTTCACCCCGGAGGAAAAATCCAGCGTCGGCGGCGCCAGCCAGAAGCGGGTATTTTCACTCAGCAGGTCGTCGGTACTCGGGTCCATCAGCACCTCGACCTCCATACCATCGATACTGCGATTGGCCTTAACCCTGCTCACCTGCCCGACCTGAATCCCCTGATACAGGACCTGCGTGCTGCCAGCCGTAAGACTCACGCCGCGGTCGAACTGCAGCGTTACCGGGATGCCCGCATCGGCCGCGGCGAAGCTTTTGTACAGTTTGAACTCGGAACCATCCACCGCCAGTGGCGACTGTTGCTGGGACTCCGGGGTATAGAAACTGACGCCACCCGCGATCAGCGAGGCGAGGGATTCCAGCTCGACATTCACGCCACTGATTCCGCCCTGCACGGATATCCCCGACGCATTCCAGAACTTACTGCCGCGATGTACCAGGTCCGCATATTCGCGACGGATAAACAGCTCGACTTCAACCTTGCTGTCATCTTCCGAAAGCCGGTAATTCTCCACCTGTCCCACTTCCAGTTGACGGTAGTACACCGGCGAGCCGCGATTGAGCGACCCCAGGCGCGGCGAGGTCACCTTCACCCGCAAGCCGTCGCCACGCACGTAAACCGGGGGTTCCGATACTGCGATAAAGTGTTTTTGCGGCTCGCCACTGCCCGGGTCGACCGCGATATAGTTGCCGGACACCAGGGTCTCCAGCCCACGCACCCCCGTAAGCGAGACCTGGGGTTTGACCAGCCAGAACTTGCTGCCTTTGGTCAGCAGGAAAGCGGCGCTGCGATTAAAGCGCACTTCCGCCAGAACACCGTCTTCACCGTTCAGGTCCTTGGCGTTTGGCATCAAGCGAAAATCTTCCACCACCCCGATATCGACACCAGAGTATTTCACTGCCGTCTTGCCGCGCACCAGGCCATCGCCGGTGGGAAACAGAATGGTCGCCTTGATATCCCCCTGGGTAAAATCCCGATAGAGCAGCCACGCGGCAATGATCGCGGCCACAAGCGGCAACAGCCATACCAGAGACAGGCCGCGGCTGCGCCGCGCCAGCCCCTCGGGCTGCGCCTGATACTCCGTTTGTGGCTCGCTCATCCATTCTCCCTATCGCTATATCCGTCGTTGTCTTGCGTTTCTATTCGCTGCGCGAGTTCCGCCGCTTCGACCTCGCGCTGCTCGTACATATCCCAGATCAAACGAGGGTCAAACGCGCGCACCGCAAACATGGTCACCACGACAACCGTGGCAAAGGCGGTGCTCCCCGGGCCCGCCTGCACTTCGGCAATGGCGCCCATATCAACTAATGCCACCAGGATCGAGATCATAAACAGGTCGAGGAGCGACCACCGTCCGATGGCGTTAACTACCCGGTATACGCGCATTGCCTGGCGCGGCGATACATCCAGCCGCCACTGCACAATCAGGCACAGCATCGCCAGCCCCACCAGTTTCATCACCGGCACCGCAATACTGGCAACGAACACAATCAGCGCGATGCCCCACAACCCGGCCTGATACAGTTCCAGCGCGCCGCCAATGATCGTGCTGGGCTCACCGGAGCCCAGATAAATGACGGTCATCACCGGCAGGATATTCGCCGGTATCAACAGCAGCGCACCGGTTATCGACAACGCCCAGGTCAGCATAATGCTGCTCTCGATCCGTGCGTGTACCCGCGCCCCGCAGCGGGGACAGATACAGCTTCTGGCGCCTTGTGGCGGCTCGATCAGTTGCCGGCAACCGAGACAGACCCACAACCCTTCCGACAGGGCACGCGCCGGGCGGTTCACCCTTCCACCTCAGAATCTATTCCGCCTGTTTTCCGCTTCCGCGCCTGCCGCTCTTTACGGGCAAGGCGTGCCCACACGGTTTCAGGATCAAACGAAACCTGCGCCGCACTCGCCGCCACCATCATGGCCACAAAGCAGTACAGACCCGGTTTGACTTCCATCTTGCCAAGGTCGGCCATCTTCACCAACGCTACCAGAATGCCCAGCATATAAACGTCGAGCATCCCCCACTCCTGCAAGTGCTCATACCAGCGCAGCGTGCGGGCCACAGATTTCCGCAGCCGCGCCCAGGCACTGCCCCAACAGATATATGCCAACATCACGAATTTCCCCAGTGGGGCGATTACGCTGCAAAACAATACGATCGACGCCAGCCACAGGTAACCCGCCGCAAACAGCGCCTGCACACCATTCATCAGGGTATTTTTTGCACCAAAGGTAAACAGGGAGAATTCCAGCAGGGGCAAGGTAGCGGTAGGGATAAAAAGCAGTATCCCGCTGATACTGAGCGACAGGGTATGGGCGATGCTGCGCTCCATATTGCGGTGTTGGGTCGCGCCACAGCGCGGACAGACGAGCTTACACCCCATGGGTGCGGTCAGGCGGGTGAGCAACAGGTCGCACTGATGGCAGGCCCGCCGCCAGCGCGCTGGCGAACTGCCAGCTCCAGGCTGCAACGGTTGTGACAACTGCCCCATGTATCGCCCCTGTTCGGATGACATCAAATTCCGTCCCAACTCGTACACGGACCCGGTTCAGACCTGGAAATGCACCGAACCCGCATCCGATTGGGCAACTCGCGGCGTCTGTTTCAATACCTGGGCCGACACCAAAGCCTTACCGCTGGCACACATGTGCTTTTCGCCGACGGAAAAAGCTCTATGGTTACCCCAAGCGCGAACGACCACCTACTATTTGCTACTGAACGCACATTCGCGTCAATTTAACGAAGATATACCAAATTGCGGTGTCCGTCGCCTCGACGCTCTCGCAGCCGGGAGGTACACTTTCGCGACCGTCGGCCCTATCGCGTTCTGCGCGTAATTAAAAGATACAAACCGGGCCAAGCCAGCACCGCCTCAAGAGCACTAATTACAGACTGGCACCATGGTTTACAGGAAAAGCAGGCGTCTGCCTGCGGTGGCCCTCGCCACCCGACCCGGCCACTGCGCCGGAAACTTGAAGACCGTAGCCGTCACAGGAACTCAATAGTAATGACAAGAAGTGCTAAACAGCGCACTCTGCGCCCGCTTAAATCCCTGCTCGCCGCCGCATTAATGGGCTTTGGCGCCATGCAGGCTCAGGCCGACACCCTGTGGGAAATCTACCTGCAGGCTCTGGATAACGATCCCCAGCTGGCTGCGGATCGCGCCGCCTATCGCGCCGGTCTTGAGGCTGAAAACCTGGGCCGCTCTGCCCTGCTGCCACAGGTCAATGCATTCGCAGAATTAAGTAAAACCAAAACCGACTACTCCTCGGCTGGCGTGCAATTCGACAGCACCAGGGGCCAATTACTCGACTCCGTTACTTCTGGGGAGCGAGACATCGACTCCACCACTTATGGGGCGAGCCTCAACCAGGCCCTGTTCGATCTGCCCGCATGGTTCGGTTTCAAGCAGGGAAAAAAGGTCAGTGAGCAGGCTGCGGCAGAATTCAGCGCCAACCAGCAGGACATGATGGTTCGCGTAGCCAGCGCCTACTTCGATGTGCTGCGCGCCCATGACGTACTCGAGGCCGCCCGCGCGGAAGAAGAAGCCCTGGCCAAGCAGCTGGAGCAAACCCAACAGCGTTTTGAGGTCGGCCTGACCGCCATTACCGATGTATACGATTCCCGCTCCGCTTATGACAGCGCCCGCGCCCGCCGCCTCACCGCGCAGGACGACCTGCTGAGCAATTTTGACGCCCTGTCTGTACTGACCGGCAAGCACCACGACACCGTCGCCCCGCTGGTAGAAAGTTTTTCGGTAGCGCCACCAAATCCGGCCGATCGCGCGTCCTGGGTCAACTTTGCCCTGGCCAACAACTTCAGCCTCAAAGCGGCGCGCCTGAACTCCGATGCGGCCCGCATGGGTGCCCGTGCGTCGGCGGCAGAGCACCTGCCAACCCTTAGCGGCTCTATTTCCTATCAGACCAGTGACGACGACGGCAGCAACAATGCCGTCACGCGTGTACCTGCCTTGAATGGAGAAATCGCTTCGGAGGTGGATGTCGATGACAGTACCGACGTCACGATGGCTGCAATCACCCTGAACATGCCGCTCTACACCGGCGGCCGCCTCAGCGCCAGCCGTCGCGAAGCCCGCAACCTCGCCTTCCAGGCCGAGGACGTGCGCAACCTGACCGAGCGCAATACCATCCAGAACACCCGCACTCTGCACCGCGCGGTTACTACCGACTCCTCCCGTGTAGAAGCCCGCCAACAGGCAGTCGTTTCTGCCAAGAGCGCCCTGGATGCTACCCAGGCCGGTTACGAGGTCGGCACCCGCAACATCGTTGACGTATTGCTGGCCCAGCGCACCCTGGCACAGTCCCAGACCGACTACGCCAACGCACTGTACGACTACGTCCTGAATACCCTGAACCTCAAGCTGGTGGCGGGTCTGTTGGCACCACAGGACCTGCAGGAGCTGGACACCAGCCTCAACCCCGGCGACCCGGTTTCCCGCGCCCACATCCTGGATACCGGTGCGGTACCGTTCAGCAAATAAGCGCTAGCAATACCGCAGAAAAAAAAGGCCGGCACTGCTATAGTGCCGGCCTTTTTTGTAAGGGCCTGGTTTTACGCGGCGCCCAATCGCCGCGGGCTACAATATTGAAGCCCTCTGCCAGCCCCGTTTTGCCATCTACAGCAGTGACCAAAGGTCGTCCATGAAGTGTCTTGTAACCGGAAATGCAGGCTTTATCGGTTTCCACGTCGCCAGAACCCTGCTTGAGCGCGGGGATTCCGTGGTCGGAATCGACAATGTAAACGACTATTACGACACCAGCCTCAAAGAAAGCCGCCTGCGCGAGCTGGACGCTGTCGCCGGCAAGCAAGGCGCCGAAGTCGAGTACCAGTTTTATCGGGGCAATATCGCCGACAGGGCATTGCTCGACCGCTGCTTCAGTGAACACAAGTTTGATCGCGTCATCCACCTGGCCGCGCAGGCGGGTGTCCGCCATTCGATCGAGCACCCGGAAGCCTACGTCGAAAGCAACCTGATCGGCTTCGCCAATCTACTCGAAGCCTGCCGGCACGCCTCAAGCCCGCACCTGACCTACGCCAGCACCAGCAGCGTGTACGGCGGCAATACCACCATGCCATTTAGCGAAGATCACAGCGCCGACCACCCGCTGCAGTTTTATGCTGCAACCAAGCGCGCCAACGAGCTGATGGCACACAGCTACAGCCACCTGTTCAGACTGCCCACCACCGGTCTGCGCTTTTTTACCGTGTATGGCCCCTGGGGCCGCCCCGATATGGCGCTGTTCAAATTTACCCAGCTGATCCTCGAGGAAAAGCCGATCCCCGTATTCAATCATGGGCATCACAGCCGCGACTTCACCTATATCGACGACATCGTCGAAGGTGTGATCAAATCCAGCGACCAGATCGCTACGGAAGACAGCAACTGGTCGAGCGCAGCGCCGACACCCTCGAGCAGTAATGCGCCTTACCGAATTTTCAATATCGGCAACGGCGACCCTGCGCAACTGTCAGAATATATCGAGGCGCTGGAAGAGGCCCTGGGGAAAAAGGCCATCAAAGAATTGCTGCCGATGCAGAAGGGCGATATTCCCGATACCCACGCCGACACCCGCAAGCTGCAGCAGGCGATCGGCTACAAACCCGGTACCGGAGTCAGGGAAGGTGTAGAAAACTTCGTGGAGTGGTACCGGAGTTACTATTCCGTGTGAAGGACCTGTTCGAACGACAGGACCCGGCCGGCTCAGCCGGCCATTTTCTCGCGATACCCTTCTTCGAGGGCGGCCCAATTGCTATCGTCGAAATGAAACACCGGGTGACGCCCCATTAGCTTGTCCAGGGAGCGCCGGAAGCGGGATAGGTTGGCGTCCGCTTCCTGCCTTGAAGGGGCATTGCGAATGGTGCCCTTATCGAAGTCAATCAGGTAGAGGTCGTCTGTGCCAGTCAGCAGGATATTGCTGGCATTGAGATCCGGATGGTAAATATTGTGCTGATGAAAAAGCGCGATCAACCCACCAAGCTTCGCCCACAGTGCATTATCCACGGGCTTGCTGCACAGAGCTTCAGTAAGATTCTCTGAGTCCGGCACCCGCTCGGTGATAAGCGCACCGCGGTATGCCAACGGCGGAACACTGACGCAGCGCGCCGCCACCGGGCGCGGCACCGGCAGGCCGAGCTTGCGCATGCTCCGCAGCATATTGAACTCCCGCCACACCCGGGTATTTGCCAGCCGGCTGTACAAATAGGACTTTTCCACCAGCCGCCCTGCCAGACCGCCCCGGTGGTACTGCTTGAATACCAGCTCCACGCCCTTGTACTCAAACATTACTGCCTTGCCGCGCTCTACCTGAGCGCAGTCGCTATTCGCTCGCAGCCACTCGCGGTTAAACAGCTTTTCGCAATCGGCGCCGACGATTTCATCGTCGTAGATCACTCTCGCCAATTTACTCCTGAATTGTCGGTACCCCACGAGCACTCCCCTCTCTGACGCCAGCCGGCGCCGTGATAACCTTTACACCAAGAATAATCAAGCACCAGGTACCCCCGGCGCCCCTGCCTCAGGAAAAGAGACCGCGCAGTTTGCGCTCAATGCGGTCCAGCACCTTGAGCCACCCGGCTCCCTGCATGGGGTCATAGGCCCAAGGCTTTTTAACCCGCAAGTTACCGCGAACTTTCAGACAATCTTCGGCTACCGGCAGCTTCGGCGACTGCCCCGCCTGTAAAGCGTCAACCTCTGCGGCCGTCATAATTTCCAGAGGATAAAGTCCACAACGCCGTGACCATTCACCAAAACGCAGCGCCAGCGACTTCTGTTTACCGCGATAGGCTCGCCCGTTGGGCAGCCACATGGAGAAAGGTGCGCGCATGCGTGCCATACGGCAGAAGAGCTCCGCCGCTTTCCGGTTGTTTACCGACTCACCGACCTCGAAATCCCAACCCACCTGACGGAGCCGCGCGGTATTTGCGATCAGCAGCGCGGAAAACCAGGTTCCAGTCGAACGCTTGCCCGGATACCAGAACCAGAAACCGCGCTCCTGATCAAAACGAAAATCGCGGTTGGCCGGCTTTCTCAGCGAAAAGCCACGCACGAAGGCCGGAGAGATAAATCCCAGGTCAGGCTGCTGCTCGAAGCTTTCGCGCAGAGCCTGAATGTCCGCCTCACTGAGGTGACGCACCATTTGTGTGTCGTCCTGAAGGAAACAGATCAGCTCGTCGTCACCCGCCATTTCATAAGCAGCCTGCATATTGGCGTAGAGCCCGCCCAGCTTGTGACCTGTCTCTGCCGTTTTATCGATGACCTGGTGTCGGGTGGCAACGTCAGCCAGCACACGCCGCGTCTCAGGGTCGTCACTGCCATCGTCAATCACCGTCAACCGGCAATGCGGCGCACAGGTTTCGATCGACTGGATGCAGTTCTCCAAAAACGGGCCACGATTATACGAAAAGACAAAAACGTGCATCTTTCTCTGTCCAAAAAATTTCGCGCAGCATACCAGAACCCCGATACTCAGTCGCAAACCAGTGAACGGAGTCGCGGATTGACGGTCGAACCTTTAAACGCCATGGCATGGATAGACGCCATTGAAAGCATTCCACAATGATATGAGCGATGTGACCCGCAGCAGGCCCAAAACCGCTAAACCAGACGAAGTCAGCCATCGCAGAAACCGCAGAATATAACGGATATCAATTCTGAACACTGAGTCCGCGGCGGGTTCGCTTTACCAAATGGCTTGGTATATCCTCCCCCGGCTCCAGATTCCGCTAGCCAAACAGACAACCGCAGAATACCCATGAAATTGTCCGTTATCATGACAACCTACAACTCCCCGACCTGGCTCGAAAAGGTCCTGTGGGGATACAGCTGCCAGACTGAGCAGCCACTGGAAGTCATTGTTGCCGATGACGGCTCTACCGATGAAACGGCGGAGCTGGTGGTGCGTATGCGCGAAGAAACGGGCCTGGATATTCGCCATGTCTGGCAAAAAGATGACGGCTTCCGCAAGTGCCGGATTCTCAACAAAGCCATTTTACACGCGCGCGGTGACTATGTGGTATTCACCGACGGCGACTGTATTCCGCGGGCGGATTTCCTCGCTGTACACAAGCGCCGTGCTGAACCGGGTTACTTCCTCTCGGGCAGCTACTTCAAGCTGCCCATGAGCACCAGTGAAGCCATCACCAAAGATGACATCCTGACCGGCCGCTGTTTCGACTACGCCTGGCTCAAGAACAATGGTCTCAAAACCAAGCGCAAGACGATGAAACTGCGCGCCAGCGAACGCTGGGCACCGCTATTGAACAGGCTCACCCCCACAGCCTGTAACCTGAAAGGTTCCAACGCCTCCGCATGGCTAAAGGACATCCTCACGGTCAACGGTTTCGAAGAGCGTATGGCCTGGGGCGGACTGGACCGTGAGTTTGGTGTGCGCCTGGAAAATGCCGGCATCAAACCCCGCCACGTGCGCTTCGATGCCGTCTGCATCCACCTGGATCATCCCCGCGGCTACGCCGACCGGGAAATCGTCGCCCGCAACAAGGCGATGCGCCTACGCGTTGCCAAAGAGGGCATCATCGAAACCCCGCAGGGAATCCGCCAGCTGACCGAAAGCGGTTACCGGCCCGAGTAATTCCGGCGTTCAGGCCACATCAACCTGGCCGACGCCCTACAAATCCAAGCCAATATGAATAGCAACATTCCCAAAAAGCACTGGTCCGATCCGATCGTCGAACTTTTCCTGCGCGCAGCCGCCAGCGGCTGGGTGCCCGCCTCGATGTTCCAGAAACCACTGCCTGTGAAAGAAGCCCGTGCAGCGCGTACCGGCCAACTGGATATCGAGATTGTGAGCCACTGCTGGCAGTATTCCCATTTCCTGATTTATCAGCTGAGCTCCCTGGCACTGTACCCGCCCACCAAGGCCACGGTGACCATGACCGTGTATTACAACAGTGAAGATACGCGCACCGCTGCGGTGCTGGACTACTTTGGCAAGCAACAGGTGCCCGGGATAACCTGGAACTGGCGCGAACTCCCGAAACACAGCCTGTTCCGGCGTGCCATTGGCCGCAATGAAGCGGCACTGGCCACCAAGGCCGACTGGATCTGGTTTACCGACTGCGACCTGATGTTCCGCGAGAACTGTATCGACCAGCTCGCAGAACTGCTGCAGGGCCGCACCGACAGCCTGGTGTTTCCATCCCGCGAGCGCATAACTTCCCTGCTGGCGGATGACGACCCCATGCTCAACTTCGACCCGAAAGATCTGCGGGTAATCGACATAGACGACTCCCGCTTTATCGAACAAACGCGAGACCGCGCCACCGGTCCCCTGCAAATCGCCCACGGCGATATCGCCCGTGCCGGCGGCTACTGCAATAGCCTCAGCTACTACCAAAAGCCGGCCGAGGGCTGGTGCAAAGCCCACGAAGACCGGGCTTTCCGCTGGCTACTGGGCTCCCAGGGCGTTCCGCTGGAAATTCCAGGCGTTTACCGTATTCGCCACGTCAGCAAGGGCCGCTACACAGGCAGCAAACTGAATACGCAGATTCGCAGCAACGTACGAAAGGCCACTGATAAACACTGACCGATCCGGCTCTGTTCGACTGTTTTGCAACAAAAAAAAGGCCTGGCACCTCTCGGTGCCAGGCCTTTTTTGATACGCCCACGACGGCGACCCTGCACTAACCCTGCATGACGGATTCCACTTCCACCACCGTACGCGCCAGTGCTCCACTGTTCTGGCCGGCCACTTCCCGCGCCCGAGCTCCAGCGACAACGCGGCTGTCACTGTCTGCCAGCCAGGCACCTACCTGCTGTGCCATTTGCTCGGCAGAATCCACCACGACAAGTCCACCGGCCTCCTCGAGAAGGCCTGATACCACACTAAAATTGTGCAAATGCGGACCACAAACCACCGGAACACTCCAGGCTGCCGGCTCAATCATATTGTGCCCACCCACTGGCACCAGACTGCCGCCAACAAAGGCCACGTCACAAGCGCCATAGAAACGCAACAACTCACCCATGGTGTCCCCGAGTACTACCTGATCGGAAGCTGCCGGCGCAGTGCCATCACTGCGCCGCACCACACCAAGCTTTCGCTCCCGACACATACGCGCCACACTGTCGAACCGCACCGGGTGTCGCGGCACCAATACCAGCAGTAAATCCGGAAACTGCTCACGCAGTTGCTGGTATGCATCGAGTACGACCTCATCCTCACCACCGTGGGTACTGGCTGCCAGCCACACCGGGCGCCGCGTCCTTCCACGCCATTGATGTGACAGCGCCTGCGCCTCGCTCACAAGGCCTGTGCCAATATGCAGATCAAACTTGATATTGCCTACCGAGATCACTTTCTCCGGCGGCATACCCAGCGCCACAAAACGCTCGGCATCCGCCTGATACTGGGCAACAACCTTGGTGAACTGACTGAGCATATCCCTGCTCAGACGGGGAAAATGCCCGTAACCTCTTGCCGACTTCGCGCTCAGACGGCCGTTGACCAGTACCGCCGGTATCTCCCGGCTTGCGCAGACGGACAGAAGATTGGGCCAGAGTTCTGTTTCCATGCTCACCAGCATATTTGGCCGCAGCGCCTGCACAAATGGCATCAGGCACTCCGGCAGATCAAACGGCAGGTAATAGTGCAACAGGCGGCCGTTAAGGATGGGCTCCAAGGCATCGTACACACTCTGGGAGCCGGTCGGGGTAGTGGTCGTCACCAGCCACTGCCAGCGCGGGTGACGGGCGGCAAGCTCCCGGATCAATGGGGTCGCCGCCAGGGTTTCACCAACGGAGACTGAATGAATCCAGATCAAAGGCGCACGGCTCGCGCGATCCGGGACCACGCCAAAACGTTCTCGCCAGCGGCGACGCCCGCCGGGTCTGGAAGGAACCAGGCCGAAGCGCTCACTCCAGCGTTTGCGATAGGCTGGGTCTGCCCGGCCGCGCCACCAAAGGTGCAGCAGCATGAGCGGAAGAGAAAGCCTGAATAACCAGGTATAAAGGTGGCGCATCAAATTTGAAACGGGAACTCGTTGACTAATTAGCGGGGAACAATTTCCGTGGAATTGCCGCCAGCGTTTGGTAGCATTCTACCCCATCTCCGCGCCACGCTGGTGCGATATGCATCACCAAGTGTCCCGCAGTGACGATCTCTGCTGTATTTGAGTCAACCGCCCAATGAATATATTGATGGTCAGCAACGAATTCCCACCCAGTGTCGGAGGTGTGCAGACCCATGTATTCGAGCTTTCCCGGGCACTGGTTGGGCTGGGGCACAGGGTGCGGGTACTTTGCCGCCACCGCAACAAATCGACAGCCGTCTTTGAGCGGCTGCACGGCATCGAGGTTGAGCGGCTGGCGCTGCCCGACAATCACCTGATTTACGACTGGCTACTCGGGCGAAGACTCAGGCAGCTGATTGAGCGCGACGGCTTTGAGCTCACCCATGTCCACGGCATGCGCCCGCTGCGGGCCTGCTCAAAACAGAAAGTACCGACACTGTTCACCAATCACACATCGTCATTTGTGCGTAGGGCTGAGCAAAGCGCACGTACACGCGACAAGATGTACAGGCTTCTGGCGCCCGTCTCCACTGTACTGACGCCCAGTGAAATACTTGCAGAAAAAACCCGCTCTATTGGTTACACCGGGCCGGTGGCCTTTATTCCCAACGGCGTGGACAATATCCAGTTCAGCCCCGGCACTTCCGACCTGAGAGCCCGACTGGGCATTCCCGACGATGCATTCGTGATCGCCATTGCCTGCCGGCTGGTACCCGTCAAAGGTGTGCGCTACCTTGCCCAGGCCGTGGCGGAAATAGATGACCCACGCCTGCATCTGGTGATTGCGGGCGATGGCGATGAGCGCGCGGATATCGAACACATATTGCAGCAAAAGCGCCAAAGCGGTCATGCCCATTTGCTGGGTGCAGTCGACAATACCGAGATGCCAGCGATCTATCGCGCCGCCAACGCCAGTGCCCTCCCGTCGCTGATGGAGGCCACCAGCATCGCAGGTCTCGAGGCCATGGCCTGCGGTCTGCCAATGATCGGCTCCAATGTGGGGGGCATTCCGTATATCGTCCAGCACGAGTCTACCGGACTCCTGGTGGAACCCGAGAGCTCAAGTCAGCTCAAAACTGCTATCGAACGGCTGCTGAGCCAGCCGGATAATTGCATAACGATGGGACAGCTAGCCATGGGCCGGGTCGCCGCCGAATTTACCTGGCGACACGTAGCCGAAAAGGTGCAGCTGCATTACAAAAAGATTTGCCCATGAACCCAGGCCCTGAAGCACTCACCACTGCCAAACCAGCATCCGCAGTACAAAAACAATACTTCCTGCCCGGTCTGTCCCAGTGGCAGCCAAACCGCTTACTGCAAGCGCGCCCGTGGCTACAGGTGACCGGAATTGGTGCACTGCTGGTATTCGGGTTCTTTGGTATCAGCCTCGACTCGATACCGGAAAAAGCCGCCACATTGGCCAATCTCTGCGGGCTCATCATGCTGGCCAAATACGGTAAACCGGTCGACGGCGTCTCCCTGCGCCGATCCGCCGTCGTGTGGCTGGCCATCGCTGCCATTGGTGTCGCACTGGTTTCCTGGGTCGCCTCCTGGATCTTGCACCCCCAGTGGGCGGAGTCTTCGTTCAAGGTACACCGGCTGACTGCCTGGTTTGCCATGATTCCCGTCGCAGTGATTCTCGGCGGACAAGCGCGCAACGCCCATATTCTCTGGATCGTAGCACTCGCGGGACTATTGTTTTCACCATGGATTTCAGGCGGTGGTCTGCAGGAGTGGCAACAGGGCTTTGCCGGACAGCGGATCGACTTCGGCCTGCACAACGCCCAGCATACAGCAATGCTGTTTGGCACCGCTGCACTCGGGCTGCTCGCCTTCGCGCCGGCCATTTTACGCAATCGCAAATATGCCTGGGGGCTTCGGCTGGGGTGGCTACTCGCGCTCGCGATCAGCGTTACGGTCGTCATTCTGACCCAGACCCGCGGGGTGTGGGCAGGTTTTCTGGCGGCACTGCCAATCCTGATCGTTGCCAGTGGTGTCAATCTGAGCAGGCATTTCAAACGCCTCCGCCGCTATTTAGCTATAGGTATTGCTGCGACCGCTTGCTCGACGATCCTCATAGGTTACCTTTCGCTCGGCGATATCGTCAGCCAGCGCCTGGAAGCGGAGCAGGAAACCCTGGCACTTGTACAGCAAGGCGACCTGGAAAAGATCCCCTATACCAGTAGTGGGATCCGCCTCCATACCTGGGCCGAGGCCACCCTCTGGATTGCCAGGCATCCTCTGGTGGGCTGGGGCGGCAATGGCCGCAGCCTGATCTTCGAGCACTCAACCGCGCTGCCGCAAGAAATCAAGCAGCGCTTTGGCCACCTGCACAACAGTTATCTGGACCTGCTGGTCAGCTTCGGCTTACTCGGGGGACTCCTGCTGGCAGCCATGGCCTACTGGATTATCAGCCGCTGCATCCGCTATTACCGCAGAGGACTAGTTTCCGGCGGCGACCTGACGTTTGCGCTCTCGTTCGGGGTATTTTTCGCCATCATCAACTGCTTTGAATCCTATCTGTTCTTCGACAGCGGTCGGCTGCTTCTGGCGATCATTGGTGGAGGACTCCTGACCCAGCTCTGGGCCGCCAAACGCCAGCAGGCTGCCGACGCAGCCGCGAATTCAGAAAGGGACTGAGTGTGCAGCCGGCACGGACTGCGCCGGCACATTCCCCTATAATCCGCGCCTGACACTCATTCCAAGGCGGGGGAATCTCTCAGTGAAAGTTATCCAGTTACTGCCCGCTCTCAATTCCGGCGGGGTTGAACGCGGCACCCTGGATTTGGCCCGTGCACTGGTAAGTGCCGGACACGAGTCGATCGTCATATCCAATGGCGGACGGCTGGTTCCGCAGCTGGAGAGTGAAGGCAGCCGGCATATCGCACTGCCCGTACACAAAAAATCCCTGGCCAGTTTGCGCCAGGTGCGCCCCCTGCGCCGACTGATCCGGGAACTGCAACCTGACATCCTCCATGTCCGCTCCCGCGTTCCCGCCTGGCTCACCTATCTCGCATGGAAAAAGCTCGATCCCAAAACCCGTCCGCGCCTGGTAAGCACCGCGCACGGCCTTTACTCGATCAACCGCTACAGCGCGATCATGGCCAGAGCCGATCAGGTCATCGCCATTTCTGACTGTGTAAACACCTACCTGCAGAAAAACTACAAGGACTACCTGCGCGCAGAGCCGGAAACCATTTATCGGGGTGTAGATACCAACGAGTTTTCCCCCGGGATTCCATCGCCATCGGGCTGGCTCGACAACACCCTGCAGGAGTTTCCGGCTCTGCGCGATAAACACTGGCTATTGCTGCCCGGGCGATTAACCCGCTGGAAAGGACAGGAAGATTTCATTTACCTGATTTCCGAGCTATCAAAATCCCGCAGTGATATCCACGGTGTCATTCTCGGCGGAGCGGAACAGAACAAGGAACACTTTACCGAAGAGTTGCAGGCCCTGACCCAAAAGCTCGGCGTAGCACACCTGGTATCTTTTGTCGGTCACCGCAGTGATATTCGCGAGTGGTACCGGCACTCCGCGCTGGTATACAACCTGTCGAAGAAACCCGAACCCTTCGGACGCACCGTCATAGAAGCCGTAGCGATGGGCACGCCCACCATTGGTTATGACATTGGCGGCCCGGCAGAATCCCTGCATCGCTGCTTCCCGGTGGGTCTGGTGGAAAATGGCAACCCGAAGCAGCTGCTTGAGACCAGTAACCGCCTACTGGAAAGTAGGGAAAAACCGGCCCTCGACCCGACATTTACCCTGGCGGAACAGGCCCGGCACACGATTGCGGTTTATGAAAAACTACTCAGCACAAATGCGGGGGGAAGCGGGGCAATATGCGGAGAGAAAAAGTGATCGACCTGAGCCAGTCCCAGCCTTTCGCTTCCGGAGGCAACCGCCACTGCTATCGCCACCCGCAGTACCCCGATCGCTGCATTAAGGTCATGCTGCCGGGCCGGATTATGCAATTGCGCAAGCGCGCCCCCTGGTACAAAGCATTTTTCAGTGATGATCAATTTGATGACAATGTCCGGGAAATAGAAGGATACCGTCAGGCAGCCCTGGAGAACGTCCCGACAAACAGCCCGGTTTGGCAGCACTTGCCCCGCTGGTATGGCACGGAAGAAACTACAGATGGTACCGGCACAGTATCAGAATTGATCCTCGACCGAGATGGCAATCCGGCGATCACCCTGGAACACTATCTACAGGAGCACGGGCTCGATGAAAGTATCCAGCGCGCGCTGGACCGATTCGCCCAGTGGCTGAGATCCACCCGGGTTATGACCAAAAACATCCTGCCCCACAACCTGGTGATTCGCGAATCACAAGGATTGCCACAGCTGGTTCTGATCGACGGTCTGGGGCGCGGGGCCTTTCTGCCTTCCGCGGTGCTGTTCGACCGATCCGGCGCCCGCTATATAGAACGCCGTATCCAGCGCATGTGGGCACGGGTGGAATGGGAAGTCTCCGATCGGAGCCTGACCTGGAAACAGGCGGAAAAGCTCAGCCGCCGGCGTTGATATCAGGCTCGCGCTGAAGGGCCGCAAGATAAACCTGCCAGGTTTCACTGGCCATCGCGTCCAGGGTCAGGCGGGCGCGGGCGCGGGCAAAATACGGGCTGTAGCTGTCCCGTAAGGCTTCCCGGTCTCCCACGGCCGCCGTCAGCAACACGGCCAGCCCTTGCTCGTCTTCCACCTCAGTCAGGTATTGCGCGGGAATGTTTTCGGCCACATAGCCCACATTTGTCGACACCACCGGACAACCGGCCAGCAGCGCTTCCGCCACCGTATAGGGACCGCCCTCATAGCGGGATGCGATCACCATCAAATCCGCCGCTGTATACCAGTCGGCAACCTGTGGCTGGTAACCGGTAAACCTTACCCGGTCCCCCAGGTCCAGTTTGTCAGCGAGCTGCTGCAATTCCGCACGCAATGGTCCGTCACCCAGAAGGTAGAGCACAGCGTCCCCAACCTCCGCCTTTGCCCAGGCACGCAGCAGGATATCGAGCCCTTTCGCAGGCACTAAACGCGCAACGGTTATGACCGCCGCCCTGCCTGTATCCAGGTGTTCACGGTAACTCTGCCCGGGCTCCGGCAGTGTTGTGCCATTGGGAATCACCCTCCACTCCAGAGCGGAATCGGAGACGGCCCGGTGACTCACCGCGATGCGATAGGAGAAGTGCTTCGCCAGACTGTCGCGGGGGTGCGGAATATTGTGGCGGGTTATGATCACTTGCGAGTGGATCCAGCGTTGCAACCACCGCATCAGGTGCGTCGGTTTGCCAGCGTGGGCATGGATCAGGTCGAACTGATAGCGGCGCATCAAGCGCAACAGCTGAAGGCTCAGCAGCGGGTTGCGGCGGCTACGATCAGTATCCACTCCCAGGAAATGTATTCCCTCGGGAAACATGTCCCGATAGCGAGGGTGGGCGATCACATAGACTTCGGCACCCGTATTGTGCCGCTGCCAGATGCACTGCTCTCGCACATGCTTCTCCAGGCCTCCAACCTCCTGACTGGAAAACAGATGGCAAACCCTCAGCGGCCGTGCAGCCTGGCCTCTGTACGTCGTCTTGTCGCGGGCGGTCGATCCAGTCACCGCTTCACTCACAGATCTGTTCCTCTACCACAGGAAAACCCGCCCTCAGCAGCAGGGCACGCGCGCAGGACACCTGTTGGTTAAACGGCGCACGCGCAGCCGGTTGTGTGCAACCGAATGCAATATCCTCAGTGACCAACCCCTGGTCGAGCAAGCGCTGAACCGCACTGCGAATCTTGTTGCGGGGATTGCGGCTGGGCAAAGAGATGATCCCGACGCGGGCCCGACTCTGCAGCGCTTCGAAAATCATGGAAACACTATCCCCGGTCACCCAGATGTGCCCCGCACGTGCCATCTGCTCCGCCAACCAGCCCGGAGGGCACTGTTGCCAGGAATGCAGCTCAGCACCGCTGTCGGCAAAGTGGTCCAGCGTTCCTTCCGGGGTGCGGCGGCTATCTGACACGGTCCACTGCAAAGGCTGCTGCAACAGCCGTTCGGCGTTCGACAGCACTTTCTGCGCGTCCCAGTGGAAATGCTTGCTCGGGCCGCCGAACAGCAGAAGCCCGCGGCTCGCCTCAGTCGGCAGATCAGGCAGGGGCTCGGTCAAAGCTCCCTGCGTCAAAATCACATTCTCAAGCGGGGACGGCCGGTCATGTTCCGGGACAATGGCAAAATCAAACCAGTCGATTGGCAGGCTCGGCGCCATGATGACGACACTGCGACCACCAAAGCAGCGGCGAGCACGCAATACCGCCCAGTGGCTGTGATGACCGGCACCGATAATGAAATCCGGCTTGGGCAACTGGTACAGAGCCTCGGGCAACCTCCCCCAAATGGGCATCGGCACTTCATTACAGGGCAAATCCCGGCAATCCACCCGATCGTGGCCCAGACAGCTGCGTAGCCCACTGACCAGTGCGGCACTCTGCTTTTCGTGAGCGCGATTGCCGTCCAGAAAACGCCAGATTGTCAGCACCGCCGGCCTCCCGTGATCTCGCCTGGAAACAAAGCGCGCATGCTACCCCAGCTGCCAGCGTGAATACAGCGGCCGGGACAATAGCGAACGCGGGGTATACTTGCCGACCAGTTCAATTGAACCCAAAGACCCCGCCAGTATAATGCTCGACAACTGACCAATTTAGCCCAAACTGGCTTCATATCCCGCCTCCCAAAGGCATACCGTCACTGCTGGCCTCTCATATCTATGCGCATTCTCCACATCGACAACCACCAGCAACGCAAATATGGGCACCTTCGGGTCAGTTGGGCACTCAAGCTGTACACAGGTCTCGTTCGGGCCGGACACAACGTACTGGCATTCAGTGATCGGGACGTTGCCGCGTATGAAGCACCGCTCGGCATTCGCGAGCTCGGCAAGAAAAAAACCAACCTGCGACTGCTGCAGACGGTAGAAGCGTTTGAGCCCGAGCTTATCGTTTTCGGTCATTGTGACCTGATTGAAAACAGTACCTTTGCCGAGATCCGCAGGCGGCACCCCGATATCGCCATCGCAGCCTGTAACAACGATCCGCTGTTCGTTCCCAGAAATGCAGCCAATATTGCCACCCGTTGTGAAGTGGCCGATGCCATGTTTGTCTCCACCGGCCGCGAAGCACTGGATATTTTCGCTGGCAAGCGGGCCAGCCTGTGGCATATGCCAAACCCCGTGGACCCCAGTGTAGACAGCGCGGATACCAGCCAGTTAACCACCGATGATCCGAGGCTGGAAGCAGACTTGCTGTTCTGCAGCAAATCGAAACAACACACAGAACGGGGCCAGTTGGTATCCAAATTGCAAAAATCCCTGCCCGAGGACTTTCGTTTCCACACCCCGGGTATGCAGGAGCAACCCACACTGTGGGGAAGAGATTACGAGCGCAAACTGGCACGCAGCAAAATGGGGCTAAATCTCAACCGCCAGGAAGGTTACCAGTGGTACTCCTCGGCGCGTATCGCGCAAATGGCCGGAAACGGCCTGCTGGTATTTACCCACGCCGCCGCTCGCTTTGATGAGTTCATGCCCGAGGAAACCCTTGCCTACTTCCGCGACGAATCCGAATTGCAGAAACTCGTGGCGGAGTTTCACCAGGACGACGCAAAGCGGCAACACTGGGCGTCCAGATGCCGGGCGTTTTTCCACCGGGAAATCAACAATACCCTGTACGCCCAATACATTGTCGAGGCCGCAACCGGGGTACCATTTACGCACGATTACGTCTGGGCACTGGGACAGTGATCCCCCAGGGTATAACAGGCTCGCCTTACGCTTGAGGCAGCTGTCATAATTACACTTTAAAATACGCGTTTATATGCCAGGTCAGCGGCAATAGGCGGCCAGAATATGGAGAGCACACCCCATGAACGTGACCGTTTTTGGTACCGGATACGTAGGACTTGTACAGGCCGCAGTACTTGCGGAAGCGGGCCATCGCGTCACCTGTATCGATATCGATGAAAACAAGATCGAGCGCCTGAAGCAGGGGCATATCCCCATTTTCGAGCCTGGCCTTGAACCCATCGTCAAGCGCAACAACGAATCCGGAAACCTCTCCTTCTCCACAGACGCCGCCGCCGGTGTCGATCACGGCGAGTTGATTTTCATTGCGGTAGGCACCCCGCCCGATGAAGACGGGTCCGCAGATTTGCGCTACGTACTGACCGTGGCCCGCACCATCGCCGAACACATGAACGGCAAAAAATACATCATCAACAAGTCCACCGTTCCCGTTGGTACCGCCGACAAGGTGCGCGAGGAAGTGACCCGCACCCTGGCGGAGCGCAATGCGCTGAACCTGGAATTCGATGTGATCTCCAACCCGGAATTCCTCAAGGAAGGCTCCGCGGTTGCCGACTGCATGAAACCGGACCGCATCATTATCGGCACCTCGGAAAATGCCTCCGAGCAGAAGATGCGCCAGCTGTATGCCCCGTTTAACCGCAATCACGACAAAGTGATTGTGATGGATGTGCGCAGTGCGGAACTGGCCAAGTATGCGGCCAACTGCATGCTCGCCACCAAGATCAGCTTTATGAACGAAATGGCGGTGATCGCCGACCGGGTTGGGGCAGATATTGAGGCTGTGCGCCAGGGAATCGGCTCCGACCCACGCATCGGTTATCACTTCATCTACCCGGGAATCGGCTATGGCGGCTCCTGCTTCCCCAAGGATGTACAGGCCCTGAAAACCACCGCCGCGCAACTGGGTATCGAGCCACAAGTCCTGAACGCAGTGGAAGACCGTAATGCCAGCCAGAAACACTACCTGCTGGACAAAATTGTACAGCGCTACGGCAGTGACCTCAGTGGCAAAACATTTGCGCTGTGGGGCCTCGCATTCAAACCAAATACCGACGATATGCGCGAAGCACCCAGCCGGGTCCTGATGGAAAAACTGTGGGAGATGGGTGCCAAGGTGCGCGCCTTTGACCCGGAAGCCATGCAGGAATGCGAGCGCATTTACGGTAGCCGCGACGACTTGCAGCTGTGCGGCACCCGCGACAGCGCCCTGGCCGGGGCCGATGCGCTGATCATCGCCACCGAATGGCAACTGTTCAAAACCCTCGACTTCGGTACCGTGCGCGATTCACTGAGCGAGCCGGTCGTATTCGATGGCCGCAACCTCTACCATCCGCTGGATATGGCGGAAGCCGGTTTCGAATATTTCTGTGTGGGCCGCCCGCAGGTCGCGCGCGCTCAGTAAACACAGTCCAAACAAATCCGCTCACAACCCCCTCTTACTGACACTCGATAGCAAGAGGGGGATTGCCCACTATCAAAATGCCCACCGTGAAATCATCCCAGCAATTCGTATAAGCCGTAATGGTTAAACACATCGCGGAGCTTGGTGTCATTGCCACCTGTCTTACGCCAGTTTTCCCGTTTCAATGCCACAGCCTGCGTGCCACCCACCGTAAAAAAACGCTCAGACCATTCCCGGGGATCAGGCAATCGGGCGCAGGGCGTCCCCTGTAAGAGGCTCATCGCCTTAAGCCATACGTCGTCCGCTCTGGGGCAAAGTTCCAGGAATTTTTCTTTATCAAACGCATCGGGATGCAGTGAGCCGGGAAAATACAACACGCCCCCCACGCCGGTAGGAAAAACCCGTGGTGAAGGTGTCCCACTCGAATCTTTCCAGCCCCTGTCAGACTTCCAGCTATGGTAGGGCAATAACTCACCCCGCCTGTCCACTCCCATCAGATGGGCACGGTGGCAGTGAATGTAATCAGGGTTATCCAGATAGGCACGGTAAAGCTGATCGATCATATCTGCCGGGTACAGAGTATCGTCATCGACCGTAATGATCAGACTGTCGGGATATTCGCTAAACGCGTAAAAGTACTTGGTATACGGGCCCAGATCTTCCACAAAGCGCACCTGTAAACCGCGCTGCTGCATTCTGACCAGGCTTTCGGGCAGCGCCCTGTCTGCATACTCCTCGGCGGAGAGCCACAACACTACAGCGTCGGCCTTGACCCATTGCTGGAACAGGCTCTCGACCGTAACACTGACATCATCAATTCGCGGGCCAAAGGAAGTGAGGGAAACGACGATGTTGTGTGCCTTGTCATTCCCAATGCCGGAAGAACAATTATTGAGCGATTGCTGTTGCAAAAGTTGCACACGCAGAATGGACTCAAGCTTGCGATTATTGATTGCATCGTGCTTGCGCAAGCGTTTTTTCAGGAAGTAATGGAACACCTGGAGATACCTTTCTTGCCCGGAAGAATCTGATTACCGCGGTCAATTACATCTCAACGACAGTGTACGAGATAAAGCTCGTGGGCTCTAGCAACCGCCGTGCACCAGTTTCCTGAGTGCTGTCCAGCAAGATTATTCCCAATAAAAAAGGGCGGAGACCCGCAGGTTTCCGCCCTTTTTTACGAGACCTGAACGATCAGGCCGACGCGGCCTGGATCTGCGGACAGGTCTCATGGACATCGCTCAACCAGCCCATATGTGCCACGCTCTTGCCCTGTACCGCATCAAAATACATCTGCTGCAGTCGCTTGGTGATCGGGCCGCGACGACCTGCACCAATGGTACGACCATCCAGTATGCGGATCGGCAATACTTCCGCCGCGGTGCCGGTAAAGAAGGCTTCGTCGGCAATATAGACTTCATCGCGGGTAATGCGTTTTTCCACAACTTTGTAACCACACTCTTCGGCCAACTGGATAACCGACTTGCGAGTGATACCGTCAAGACAGGAGGTCAGTTCCGGCGTGTAGATGATGCCATCGCTGACCAGGAAAAAGTTCTCGCCACTGCCCTCGGCAACATAGCCTTCCGGATCCAGTAACAGCGCCTCTTCACAGCCGTTGCGAATCGCTTCCTGCAGCGCCAGCATGGAGTTGATGTAGTTGCCATTGGCCTTCGCCTTACACATGGCGATATTCACATGGTGGCGGGTGTAGGAAGAGGTATTTACCTTGATACCCAGTTCGCGGGCTTCCGGGCTCATGTAGCTCGGCCATTCCCAGGCCGCCACGATGATGTGAGCCTGCAACTGGTCTGCGCGCAACCCCATACCTTCCGATCCGTAAAATACCATCGGGCGCAGGTAGGCCTCCTTGAGGCCATTTTCGCGCACCACAAGACGCTGAGCTTCGTTCAGCTGTTCCTCGTCGAAGGGCATTGGCATGTTCATGATCTTGGCAGAGCGGAACAGCCTGCGGGTGTGATCCTGCAAGCGGAAGATGCTGGTACCGCCATCCGCCGTCTCGTACGCGCGCACACCTTCGAACACGCCCATTCCATAATGCAGTGTATGGGTGAGGACATGCACCCGGGCATCGCGCCAGGGGACCAGCTCACCATCAAACCAGATAACGCCGTCTCGATCGGCAAAAGACATGGGAAACTCCTACAAGAATTCTAATTCGCACTCTGTAGGAGCGGCCTGGGGGAAGGAGCGGACGGTGTACACCGGATCGAGCCTGTTCGCCTGCAGGCAGGCTCCTACAGCACAGAGCCTGGTGAAAAACAGTTTAATAGGGCAGCAGGAACCAGCCGGGGAGCGACGACGATCATGCGCTTCGCTCAACCCAGAATCTGCTGCCAAGTTGTTTCAACGGTCTTTCTTTCCGCTTCGAATTGGTCACCGGATACAACCCCTGGCTGCTGTTGTAATGCCAGGCGATGACCTTCAGATCGGTAGGCTTTGTAGGCGTCGATCAAATGTCCGGCTTGGTGGGCCGGCATCAGGCCCGCCTCGGTGAGGCTTTCAAGGATGCGAATATTATCGGTATATCGCACGATGGATGGCGCACTTTGCGCCCAGGCCAGTGCTGCATATTGAACCAAAAATTCAATATCGACAATACCACCCGGTCCGTGCTTTAGGTCAAATTGCTGATCATTGCTCTTATCGAGATGCGCACGCATTTTTTCGCGCATGGCGACCACTTCTTCACGCAGTTTTTGCTCATCTCTCGGCTCGCAAAGCAATTCGAGCCTGAGGGCTTCAAAGTCTTTGCCGAGGCGCTCGCTACCCGCCACCGTGCGCGTACGTACCAGGGCCTGATGCTCCCAGGTCCAGGCACTCTCGCGCTGGTATTTTTCAAACGCGGTCAGCGACGTCACCAGTAATCCGGAATTGCCGGACGGACGCAGTCGGGTATCCACTTCGTACAGCGGGCCGCTGAGCGTGCGGGTCTGCAGGATATGGATCAGGCGCTGGGCGAGGCGGGTATAAAAACTCAGGTTGTCGATGGAACGCTCACCGTCCGTGTACTGCTGCGGCTCGGCGTCGTGCACAAAGACGATATCGAGATCAGAGCCGTGGCCCAGTTCGAGCCCGCCCAATTTTCCGTAGGCGACGATGGCGAAACGCATATCGTCGGCGCTCGCGTCTCTGGGCATACCATGTTTTTCTGTCACTTGCTCCCACGCCAGTGCCAGAGACTGTTGCAGGATTGCCTCAGCCAGCCAGGTGAGCGAGTCGCTCACTTTCATCAACGGCAGCGCTCCGGTGACCTCCTGCGCGGCAATGCGCAGGCTCTGCCCCTGCTTGAACAGGCGCAGGGCTTCCATCTGTGCTTCGAGATCGCCTTCATCCACCCGCAACATTTCCTGGCGCAGGTCATCGGCGATGTCCTGCGCAGTCGACGGCTCCAGCAACCGACGCTGATCGAGCATCTCGTCGAGCAGGATCGGGTGGCGCGCCAGCTGCTCCGCAATCCACGGCGAGGCGCTGCACAGACGCAGCAATTGTGCCAATACCGGCGGGTTTTCATTGATCAGGACCAGGTAAGCGCTGCGGCGCAAAATGGAACGCAGCAGCGGCGTCACCCGCTCAAGTGCAAGTAAGGACTCACCGACCTCTGAAGCGGCGCCCAACAATAACGGCATGGTCTGATCCAGGCGTTCGCGCCCGGATGCCGGCAGAGCATTCACAATCCGGTCACTGCGCAAATTTACCAGCGCTTCCAGAGCCTTGGCGGCAGGCTGGAAGCCGGCTTCGTGCAGCTGTTCAAGCCAGCTATCGCGGTCATCGGCACGCTCGCACCCCGCCCATAACAATTGCCAGCGATCGGTTGCGGTTATTTCCACACTCTCTTCCGGTGGCGCGATGACTTCATCGAATTCCCGTTCAATCGCAATACGTGCCGCAACCAGTTCACTTTCGAGCGCGGGCCAGTCGCAATAGCCCAGTGCAAAAGCCAGACGCTGACGACGCTCGATTTCCGGTGGCAGGGTCTGGGTCTGCTGGTCGCGCTCCGCCTGCAGGCCGTGCTCCACCCGCCGCAGTAGCAGATAGGCTTCGCGTAATTCCGCTGCCGCGCCCGCAGGCAGGTGTCCACCCTGCTCCAGCTGCGGCAGTATTTTCAGGATATTGCGCTCCCGCAGTGCCGGCTCGCGCCCGCCGCGGATCAACTGGAAGGCCTGCGCGATAAATTCCACTTCACGGATACCGCCGCGTCCCAATTTGAGGTTGTCGATCAGGCCGCGCGCGCGCACCTGACGCTGGATCAGGGTTTTCATTTCCCGCAGCGCTTCGATCACACTGAAGTCGATGTAGCGGCGGTAGGTAAATGGCCGCAGCAACTCCATCAATTCTTCCGCGGCTTCTGCGGCGCCCTCACCGGCCATGGCTACCGGGCGCGCCTTGATCATCGCGTAGCGCTCCCATTCCCGCCCCTGGGTCTGGTAGTAGTCCTCCAGCGCGGCGTAGTGGCTCACCAGCGGGCCACTGTCCCCGTAGGGGCGCAGGCGCATATCCACGCGAAACACAAAACCGTCGGCAGTGGCCGCGTCGAGGGATTTGATCAGCCGCTGGCCCAGGCGCTGAAAGTACGCCTGGTTTTCCAGCGGCTTGTCTCCGTCGCTCTGGCCGGGCTCGGGATAGGCAAAAATCAGGTCGATATCGGACGAGAGATTCAGCTCCCGGGCCCCCAGCTTGCCCATACCAAGCACAATCATCGGCTGTACGACACCTGCGCGATCGCGGGGCTCACCATGGCGCTCAACCATTCTTTGCCGGTGCCAATCCAGCGCCGCCTGAATCGTGACCTCGGCCAGAGCGGTCAGCCGCGCGCACACCGTCGGGATATCCCACTGGCCGGCAAAATCCCGCCAGATGGCTTCCGCATTTACCCGGTTGCGCAAATGTCGCAGCGCGGAGTCCAGCTCCGCTTCCGTATCCAGCGCAGAGATATCGGGACACTCGAGCCCGAGGTCATCCACAGACAGCAGCTGACCCAACAGTTCCGGATTGCGCCGGCACTGCTGCAGCAGGAAGTCGGAGCCCACAAGGGTCCGCGCCACCAGCTGTTGCGCGCCCGCGTCACTGGCCAGCCGTTGCTGCATGGCTAAAGCATTAGCCTCTCCCACCTGGTCACACCAACTGCGCCACTGCTGTTGCACGCAGGGCTGCAAATGTTCGGGGCAGACAGATTCAGGGAACAACGACACGGCGGGATCCTTTTGCGTGGGGATGAAAGTGAGCGTAAATGAGGCAAGTATAAAAAGGCGAAGGCCGGGTCAGAAGACCTGGCCCGGCAGTTGAATCAGAATGCAATATCCGGCGGCGGTGCCACCCGCAGCACTTCCTGCACGGTGGTGATCCCCGCGGCGACCTTCCGGGCGCCAGACAAACGCAGGCTGTTCATGCCTTCGCGCATCCCCTGGCGCCGCACCAGCTGCAGATCGCACTCACTGGTGACCAGCGCCTGGATCCCCTCGGTAAACGGCAGGATTTCATAGATGCCCTGGCGGCCGCGATAGCCGGTATTGCGGCATTCGAGGCAGCCTTCCGGCTGATACACCACTTCGGGCTTGGGCGCTTTCCAGGGCCTGACCAGCGCCTGCCAGTCTTCATCGCTGATTTCCGCTTTGCCCTTGCAGTTGGGACAGAGGGTACGCACAAGGCGCTGGGCCATCACGCCCAGTACGCTGGATTTCAGCAGGTAGTGCGGCAGCCCCAGGTCCAGCAGGCGCGTCACCGCCGTGGGCGCATCGTTGGTATGCAGGGTGGAAATCACCAGGTGACCGGTGAGCGCCGCCTGCACGGCCATCTGTGCGGTTTCCAGGTCGCGGATTTCCCCCACCATGATGATGTCCGGGTCCTGACGCATCAGGGTGCGGATACCGGCGGCAAAATCCAGCCCGATACTGTGATGCACCTGAGTCTGGTTGAAACTCTCTTCCACCATCTCGATCGGATCTTCGATGGTGGAGACGTTGACCTCACTGGAGGCCAGTTGCTTGAGCGCGGTATACAGGGTGGTGGTTTTCCCGGAGCCGGTAGGGCCGGTGACCAGCACGATGCCATTGGGCCGCTCGAGCATTTTCTGCCAGCGGGCCAGATCTTCACCGCCCAGCCCCAGGTCGTGATAGGAGCGCGCCAGTACTTCCGGATCGAAAATCCGCATCACCAGCTTCTCGCCAAAGGCGGTCGGCAGGGTGGACAGTCGCAGCTCCACCTCACTGCCATCCGGGCGTTTGGTTTTGATCCGGCCGTCCTGGGGTTTGCGTTTCTCCGCCACGTTCATCCGCCCGAGAATTTTCAGGCGGCTGGTAACGGCGGCGTTGACCTGGTCCGGCAGCTCGTGAATCGGGTGCAGTACGCCATCGATGCGGAAGCGGATACGCCCGATTTCCCGACGCGGCTCGATATGAATATCACTGGCGCGCTGGTCGAACGCGTGCTGCAGAAGCCAGTCAACAATATTGACGATGTGCTGGTCGTTGGCTTCCGGGTCCTTGAGGTTACCCAGCTCCAGTAACTGCTCAAAGTTGTTTGCCCCGGAGCTGCCCTTAAGGCCACTGGCGCCGGAAATGGAATTGGCCAGGGAGTAAAACTCGGTGGCATAGCGCTTGATATCGGCCGGGTCGGCAACCACCCGCCGCACGCTGCGACCGCTGGTGTGTTCCAGCTGCTCTTCCCAGCCGCTGGTATAAGGCTGTGCAGTAGCGACAAGCAGTGACTCCTTGCTCGCTTCCACACACAGGATCTGGTGACGCTTGGAGAACTGGAAGCTCATCACTTCCGTCACCGCCGCCACGTTCACTTTCAGAGGGTCAATATGGTAAAGGCCGTGGGAGGAGGTATCCGCCAGCCACTGGGTCAGAGTTTCCGCCTCCAGCAGCTTGCCCGGCGTTTTCTGGTTTTCCAGCTCGCAACTGGCGATATAGGTGAGCGGGTGCATCTGCGCCTGCTCTGCCGTGCGCGGGGTACCGTTCAGGCGGTTCGCATCCAGCCGGCTCACATAGCCCTGGGCCACCAGGTCTTCCAGAAGTCCGGATAGGTCGAGTACCCGATCCGCCAGTCTGCTCGCCATACGCTGTCCCCGTTTTTGCTGCGGTCTTGATTCGCCGTCTAGGCTTAGAGTGAAGGCGCATTGTAGCTCTATTGGCCAATGGAGAAAGTACAGGGTTAACGGCTGCATCAAATGGTTACTGTGACCTTCGCACAGCTTGGGGTACCATGCCGCCACCCGGCCGCCTTAGCGGTCAAAATTCAACCTGTCAGGACCGGAAAAAAGGAACAGACCATGCCCCTGTCCAACATCGCCAACCTGTTCGGCCGCTCGCCGATCAAGCCGATCAAGGAACACATGGCGACTGCCCACGAAGCGTCAGCGGATCTGGTGCCCTTCTTTGACGCCCTCATGAAGGGCGACTTCAACACGGCCAAAACTGTCCAGCAACGCATTTCCGCCAGCGAGAACCGCGCTGACGACATCAAGCGGGACTTGCGCCTGCACTTGCCAGACAGCCTGTTCATGCCAGTCTCCCGCACCGACCTGCTGGAACTACTGCACGCCCAGGATGAAGTGGCGAACACGGCGCAAGACATCGCCGGTCTCGCCATCGGCCGTCAGATGCAGGTGCCTGAATCCATGCAGGCGCAAATGCAGATCTTTGTAGAGAGCGCCGTAGCCGCCTCCGCACAGGCTCTGACGGCCATCAACGAGCTCGACGAACTGCTGGAAACCGGCTTTGCCGGCCGCGAGGTAGATATCGCCCAGCGCATGACCGAAGAACTGGACGAGCTCGAGCGCAAATCCGACAGGCTCGAGGTGGAAATCCGCTCCTCACTGTTCCAGATCGAAAAAACACTGCCTCCGGTGGATGTGATCTTCCTCTACCGTGTCATCGAATGGGTGGGCGACCTCGCGGATCGCGCCCACGCCGTGGGTAACCGCCTGCAGTTGCTACTGGCGCGTTAAAGAGGAGAGCACAATGGAAATAATTACCCAGTACGGCCACATTTTCCTGATTCTGGCCTGCGTATTCGGCTTTTTCATGGCCTGGGGTGTAGGCGCGAATGACGTCGCCAACGCCATGGGCACCTCCGTGGGCTCCCGCGCGCTGACGATCAAACAGGCGATTGTCATCGCCATGATCTTCGAATTTGCCGGTGCCTATCTCGCCGGTGGCGAAGTAACCGCCACCATCCGCAAGGGCATTATTTCACCGGATATCTTCACCGACAGCCCCGAGTTGCTGGTGTACGGCATGCTCTCGGCACTGCTGGCCGCAGGTACCTGGCTGATGATTGCCAGTATCCTGGGCTGGCCGGTATCCACCACCCACTCGATCGTGGGCGCCATCGTCGGTTTCTCCGCCGTGGGCATCTCTGTTGATGCCGTTGCCTGGGGCAAGGTGGGTAGCATCGTTGCCAGCTGGGTGGTGTCACCCGTGCTCGCCGGCACCATCTCCTTCATGCTGTTCCGCAGCGTGCAGCGGCTGATTCTCAACACCGAGGATCCGTTCACCAACGCCAAGCGCTATATCCCGCTCTACATGTTTGCCGTGGGCTGGATGATTGCCATGGTGACCCTCACCAAGGGCCTGAAGCACGTACTCAAGGATGCCAATATCACGCTTAGCTTCTGGCAGGATGCACTGATCGCCGGTGTTGCCGGGCTGGTTGTGATGGCAATTGGTATTGCGATGCTGAAACGCATCAAGCGCGATCCGGAGCGCGAGCGCGAAAACCGTTTCGCCAACGTAGAACGCGTATTTGCCATCCTGATGGTATTCACCGCCTGTGCCATGGCCTTCGCGCACGGCTCCAACGACGTAGCCAACGCAGTTGGCCCGCTGGCAGCAGTAGTAAATACCGTGCAGATGGGTGCGGTGACCGCCAAAGCCTCCATGCCATCCTGGATTCTGCTGCTCGGGGGCGCGGGTATCGTTGTCGGTCTGGCAACCTACGGCTTCAAGGTGATGGCCACCATCGGCCGCAAGATTACCGAGCTCACCCCGAGCCGCGGTTTTGCCGCCGAGCTGGGTGCGGCCTCCACCGTGGTTGTCGCCTCTGGTACCGGCCTGCCGATTTCCACCACCCACACCCTCGTTGGTGCGGTACTTGGTGTAGGTCTCGCCCGCGGTATCGGCGCCCTGAACCTGCGCATGATCACCACCATCGTCGCTTCCTGGGTAGTCACCCTGCCCGCGGGTGCCGGCCTGGCGATCCTGTTCTTCTTTTTCTTCAAGGGCGTATTTGGATGGTAACCGTCGGCGGGCATTAGAAGCCGCCGTCCACATCTGTTAAAAAAGGGAGCTTCACGCTCCCTTTTTTATTGGTCATTTCCACTGACCTGATTCACCCCGAGAGAAGGAAACTCCCATGCAATTGCCTATCTATCAGGCCGACGCCTTCACATCCGAGCTGTTCAAAGGCAACCCCGCCGCCTATGTGCCCCTGAGCCAGTGGCTGGAAGATGCGCTGATGCAGCAGATTGCCGCGGAGAACAATCTCGCGGAAACGGCGTTTACGGTTCCCCGGGGCAAGGAGTTCGAATTGCGCTGGTTTACACCGGGTGAGGAAGTCCCCATGTGCGGCCACGCCACCCTGGTGACCGCCCACCTGCTGTGGACAGAATTGGGCTTCAGCGAACCGGAAATCCACTTCCATACCCGCAGTGGTGAGTTGGTCGTACGTAAAGACGATGACTTGCTGGCCCTGGACTTCCCCGCTCAGCACAATCAGGAAATAGCCCTTACCTCGAATTACGCACAGGCGCTGGGCGCACAGCCATTGCAGGCACTGGAAGTGAAGGGTTCTGATGACCAGCTGCTGCTGGAATTTGCCAGCGCCGCTGAAGTGGCAAGCCTGCAACCGGATATGCGCGCGCTGCTGAAGCTGCCCTATAAAGGCCTGATCTGTACTGCGCCGGGCGATGGGTATGACTGCGACTTTGTCAGCCGCTTTTTCGCCCCGGCCATCGGTATCGATGAAGATCCGGTAACGGGGTCAGCGCATACCCGGCTGGTACCGTTCTGGGCCAGCAAACTGGATAAAACCCGTCTCAAAGCCAAACAGATCTCCCCTCGCGGCGGCGAGCTCGACTGTGAACTATCCGGCGAGCGGGTATTGATGCGCGGGCGGGCGGTGACCTACCTGCGCGGAGAGATCGCCCTGTAATGGAAGCGGTGCAGGCGCGACCCGCCTGCACCAAGAGACTTATGCCAGACGCCCCAGAGGGCTGGCGATACTCTCCGGCGGCAACGTAAACCAGGCCGGTCCGTCTTCGGTCATATACAGGCAATCTTCGAGGCGCACACCAAATTCTCCCGGCAGATAGAGGCCCGGCTCATTGGAGAAACACATACCCGGTGCCAGCCTGGTACTTTCCCCGCGTACAAAGTTCACCGGCTCATGCCCTTCCATACCAATGCCGTGGCCGGTGCGATGGGAAAGCCCCGGCAAGCGGTAGTCCGGCCCAAAGCCATTCTTGAGGTAGAACGCACGTACCGCATCATCGACACTACCGGCAGGCGCGTCCAGTTTGGCGGCGGCAAACGCCACATCCTGCCCGTCGCGCACCAGTTGCCAGATCTTCTGCTGCTGCTTGTTCGGCTCACCATAGACAAAAGTGCGGGAAATATCCGACTGGTAACCTTCTACGCTACATCCACAGTCCATCAAGACGATCTGCCCCTCACGGATTTCTTGCGGCTGGTCGGTGCCGTGGGGATAGGCGCTGCCTTCGCCAAACAGCGCCATGGTCCACACGCCCTGGCCGCCCAGGTTGGTCTGAGCTTCGCGCATCAGCTGGTTGACATCCGCCGGCGTCATGCCCCGACGCAGCTGCTCGTGCACCATGCCATAGGCCGCGAGAGTGATTTCATTGGCCTTTTTCATCAGCGCCAGTTCCGCCGGGCTTTTGATCATCCGGCAGCCGCGGGTAACCGGGTCGGCGCTCTCCAGCTTGAAAGGCGGCAACGCATGGCGAATGCCATCGGCGACAAACCAGCGCACCGTGGCTTCCAGGCCGATAACCCCTGACTTGAGGCCACGGTCTTTCAGTACCCCTGCGACGCGCTCAAACGGGCTCTCATGCTCATTCCAGGTGCGCACATCCTCCCCAAAGGTCATGGACTCACGCACCGAAGGCTCCTCGAAAAACGGAGTCACTACCGCCAGCTCCCCCCGTTTCGGGATTACCACGCACGTCAGGCGCTCGGAGCGCCACCAGCGGATGCCAGTGAAATACAGCATGGCTGCGCCCGGTTCGAGCACAATGGCATCGATGCCGGACTTCTGCATCAACTCCTGGGCACGGGCGACCCGCGCCTGACGCTCTGCCACACTGATTGGCTGTATACCAGCAAGCATGGATTCCGGTTTTTTAGCGGTACCGGCCGTTTTCTCTTCGGCCATTGCGCGCAGTGGCAACCCGGGTGTAACTGCAAGTAGTGCAGCAGCTTTCAGTAATTGGCGTTTCGTCGGCATATCAGGTTCTCCCCCGCTCCCTGTCTGTAGCTTTTGGGCTGAGTATTATTTGTTGGCGCGAAAAGCCGCGCTATTTTTCAAACAGACGAGGGTAGCGCGTTTTGGCGGGAAACAGGATGCGTTTGAACGCCCGTATTGCCCCCTCTACCGCAGCCTGCGAAATTTATCTGTGGGGATTGGAGACTTCAGAGCGCGTCAGGCCCGCTAAAGAGAGGCTACCAGTAGTGATAATGCAGCCGCTCATTTTTGCGTGGCCCGTGGATCTGCCAGATCAGCTCAATCTCATCATTGTGTAACAGCAATTCAGCGGTGTAAGTATCATCACCACACAGGTGTGGCGCCTGGTGGCGGAAACCGTGTTCGGTAACCGGTACCAGGTTGAACAGTAGAACAGGCTCTTCCCGGCGCAGGTGTTCGAGGCGCACAAAGTCCGGGCAACGGGTCCAGCGATAGCGGTTTTCCAACGCGACCTTGTTGCCATCGGCATCGGTAAACTCTGCCTGCTCGGCAAACTCAATGTGTGCACCCCGGCTGGTAACCTCGACGTCTCCACGTCCATGGCCGCGCCAGTTTGTCTGGGAACCCGGGCCGTTACTGGCGGAAAAGCTGAAGGCGCGTACCTTTTTCAATCGCTCACAGAGTTGCGCCAGCGCCTCCAGCCGTTTGTAATCTGTAGGCATAGTTACTGACACACTACATACCCCATGCTTCTGTTGATTCTCGTTACCCTGCTGTGGGCATTTTCCTTCAGCCTGATTGGCGTGTACCTGGCCGGCCAGGTAGACAGCTACTTTTCCGTGCTTACGCGGGTGCTGCTCGCCACCCTGGTATTCCTGCCATTTCTCAACTGGCGTACGCCGGCACGCATCGCAGTTACCTTGATGGCTATTGGCGCGGTGCAACTCGGGCTGATGTACCTGTTCTACTACCAGTCATTCCTGCTGTTAACCGTGCCGGAAGTCCTGTTGTTCACCATTTTCACGCCTGTCTATATCGCCCTGATCTACGATTTACTGGCGCGCCGATTTTCGGCCTGGAACCTGTTAGCCGCCGCGATCTCCGTGGTCGGCGCGGCTATCATCCGCTGGGATTCCCTCAGCAGTGATTACTGGCTGGGCTTTTTTGTGGTCCAGGGGGCGAATCTGTGTTTCGCCATTGGCCAGGTAGCCTACAAGCAGTTTATGCAATCAACCTGCAGTCGTGGCAATGCTCTGCCGCCGCGGCAGACCTTTGGCTGGTTTTTCATTGGCGCCAGCATTGTCGCCGGTATCGCCTGGCTGGTACTCGGCAAACCACAATACCCTTCCAGCAACCTGCAATGGGGTATTTTGCTGTGGCTGGGCGCAGTGGCTTCCGGAGTCGGCTACTTTCTCTGGAACAAGGGCGCCACCCAGGTTTCTGCCGGCACTCTGGCCGCGATGAATAACGCGCTGATTCCCGCAGGGTTACTGGTAAACCTGTTGATCTGGAACCGGGAAGCGAATCTTGCGCGACTCGTCACAGGAGGCGCCATCATTGTTCTGGCTGTCGCCCTGAGTGAATGGCACAGTAGGTCCCGCAAAGGAAAACATCGCGACAGCACACAAGGATTTTGAGTATGAATGCCCGCACCCTGCCCAGCCTGCTGCAGCAACTGCAACAGCTGGTGGCCAGCCCCAGCGTCAGCGCCACCAATCCCACACTGGATATGGGTAACCGCGGCGTTATCGACCTGCTGGCCGCCTGGCTGGAAACCCTCGGTTTCAAAGTAGAGGTCATGCCTATCGATGGCCAACCGCACAAGGCAAACCTGATTGCCACCCTGGGCAGTGGCGATGGCGGACTGGTGCTGGCCGGCCACACCGATACGGTGCCCTATGACGACAACCGCTGGCAATCGGACCCGTTCAAGCTGAGCGAGCGCGACAACCGCCTGTACGGCCTCGGCAGCACCGATATGAAAGGCTTTTTTCCCATTGCCATCGAAGCGGCCAAAGCCTTCGCCGACAAACCTCTGCAACAGCCTCTCATTATTCTCGCCACCGCCGATGAGGAAACGTCCATGTCGGGCGCCCGCGCACTGGTGAAAGCCGGCCGACCCAAAGCCCGCTACGCCGTCATCGGCGAACCGACCGGGCTCAAGCCCATCCGCATGCACAAAGGCATGATGATGCACGCCCTGCGCATCACCGGCCAGGCCGGCCACTCATCGAACCCGGCCTACGGGGCCAGTGCGCTGGAGGCCATGCACGGCGCTATGGGAGAAATCCTCAAATTGCGCAGCGAGTGGCAACAGCGCTACCAGAACCCCGGCTTTGCAGTACCGGTGCCGACACTGAACCTCGGTTGTATTCACGGCGGTGACAATCCCAACCGGATCTGCGGCCACACCGAACTCCAGTTCGACCTGCGCCCGCTGCCGGGCATGCCCATGGATGAGCTGCGCGGCGAGCTGCACCAACGCCTGAAAAACACCGTTCACGGAGAAAAAATATCCTTCGAATTGGTACCACTCATCGGCGACGTCGAAGCGTATGAAGAGCCTGCGCAATCAGAGTTGGTAAAGATTGCGGAAAAGCTGACCGGGCACAGCGCGGCAAGTGTGGCCTTTGCCACCGAGGCGCCTTTTCTGCAAAAGCTGGGGATGCAAACCATCGTGCTCGGCCCCGGGGATATCGATCAGGCACACCAGCCGGATGAATACCTTGGGCTGGAGCGGATTGATCCGATGGTGGAAATTCTTACCGGTTTAATCGGCAAGTTTTGCCTCTAAGCAGACTCCTACGGTGTACAGAAATTTTCGCGAAGGCGCTGCTACCGCAGAAAGTACGGTATATTGCACCCATTAACGAACCACCTGCTGAAGTAGACAGAAAGTGAACACCGATAACACCACCCTCAACTGGTTCCGTAACGCCGCGCCCTATATCAATGACCTGCGCGGGCGAACCCTGGTGGTTGCCATTCCCGGGGAAGGTTTTGCGCACGAAAACTTCCGCAACCTGGTACATGATCTCGCGCTGCTGATCAGCCTCGGTGTACGCCTGGTACTGGTACACGGCGCCCGAGCCCAGGTGAATGAAGCTCTGGCACAGGCCGGTATTGAAAGTCGCTTCCAGGGTAATACCCGTATAACCGATCGCGAGACCCTGGAAATCATCAAGGGCGCGCTCGGCAAACTGCGTTTTGAAATTGAAGCCGCCTTTTCCCAGGGATTGCCGGATTCCCCCATGGCCGGCTCTTCACTTAGGGTGATTTCCGGAAATTTCGTCACTGCGCGTCCAGTCGGCATCATCGATGGCACGGATATGCGCTGGACCGGTCGCGTGCGGCGTATGGAGGCCGGAGCCATCCGCCGCGCGCTGGAAGAAAACGCGCTGGTACTCCTCTCCCCCATCGGGACTTCCCTGACCGGCGAGCTGTTCAACCTGAATTATCTCGACCTGGCCGCTGAAGCCGCCAAGGCACTCAGCGCGGAAAAACTGATCCTGTTCAGGGATGTGCCGCAACTCGAAGTAAAAGGCGAGCCGATCTATGACCTGAGCATCAACCAGGCCGAGGAAGTCGCGGAGTATCTCGACAGCGAAACCCTGAACTGCGCCATTGCCGCCTGTAACAGTGGCACCCAGCGCGTGCACCTGCTCAGTTACGCAGAAAACGGCGCGCTGCTGCAGGAACTGTTCCGTCGCGAGGGTGCCGGTACCATGATCTACCGGGACAGCTACGAAGTGGTTCGCCGGGCCCGTATTAATGACGTCGGCGGCATCCTCGGGTTGATAAGGCCGCTGGAAAAACAGGGCGTGCTGGTGCGTCGCTCACGGGAAAAGCTCGAGGCAGAAATCGATCATTTCACCCTAGTGGAAGTGGACGGTACCCCGGTGGCCTGCGCTGCGCTCTACCCGATCCTCGACGATCAGGGCGATACCGTGGCAGCAGAGATTGCCTGCGTTGCCATTCATCCGGATTTCCGTGGTGGTGGTCGCGGGGCCAAATTACTGCAGCATCTGGAGCGGCAGGCGCGCGCGCTGGAGCTACCGGAGATCTTCGTACTCACAACCCAGACCGAGCACTGGTTTATCGAGCGGGGCTTCACCCAGGTTGAGGTCAGCGACCTGCCCGCCAGCCGACAGTCGCTGTACAACATTCAGCGCAATTCCCGCATTTTACGCAAACAGGTTGTTCCGCAATAATTTTGCGGAACGCCGCCCGTAGCACGGATACAAATTGCGGCATATCTGCCCTTTGTTGCCAAACGCGCAAAATGCTTTGCACTTTGCTACTCTTTCGCGCCTGTGAGCGCTTCAGCGCCGATCCTGTAACCAGGCCCGCCACCTGTTCGACCGCGACCTGAATTCAATTAGTAAGAGTCACTATGCCCCAGTATCGCTCCCGTACCTCCACCGCCGGCCGCAATATGGCCGGCGCCCGCGCACTCTGGCGCGCCACCGGCATGAAAGATGAGGACTTCCACAAGCCCATCATCGCCGTAGCCAACTCTTTCACCCAGTTTGTACCCGGCCATGTACACCTGAAAGACATGGGCCAGCTCGTGGCGCGTGAAATTGAGAAGGCCGGTGGTGTGGCGAAGGAATTCAATACCATCGCAGTGGACGACGGTATCGCTATGGGACACGACGGCATGCTGTACAGCCTGCCCAGCCGTGAAATCATCGCCGACTCCGTGGAGTACATGGTCAACGCTCACTGTGCCGATGCGCTGGTGTGCATTTCCAACTGCGACAAAATCACGCCCGGAATGCTGATGGCCGCGCTGCGCCTGAATATCCCGGTCATTTTTGTTTCCGGTGGTCCGATGGAAGCCGGCAAGACCAAGCTCGCAGATCACAAGCTCGACCTGGTCGATGCGATGGTCATTGCAGCCACCGACGACGCCAGCGATGAACAGGTAGCCGAATACGAGCGCTCCGCCTGCCCGACATGTGGTTCCTGCTCCGGCATGTTCACCGCAAACTCGATGAATTGCCTGACCGAAGCATTGGGGCTGTCGTTACCGGGCAACGGTACCATGCTCGCGACCCATGCCGACCGCGAGCAGCTGTTCCTGCGAGCAGGACGTGAGATTGTGTCACTGGCCAAGCGCTACTACGAGGAAGACGACCTCTCCGCGCTCCCACGCTCCATTGCCAATCACGCTGCGTTTAGTAATGCCATGGCACTGGATATCGCCATGGGCGGCTCCACCAATACCATCCTGCACCTGCTCGCGGCCGCTCAGGAAGGCGAGGTGGACTTTACGCTCGCAGATATCGACCGCCTGTCACGGAAGATTCCGCAACTGTGCAAGGTGGCACCCAATACGCAGAAATACCATATCGAAGATGTACATCGCGCGGGGGGCGTTATGGCCATTCTGGGCGAGCTCGACGCCGCGGGCCTCCTGGACTCCAGCCAGCCCACAGTCCACAGCAACTCCATGCGCGACGCGCTGGAGCAGTGGGACATCTGCCGTACCGACGACCCGGAAGTGCACAAGTTCTTCCGCGCCGGTCCGGCCGGCATCCCCACCCAGCAGGCGTTCAGCCAGGACTGCCGCTGGAACAATCTCGATGGCGACCGCGAGAGCGGCTGTATCCGCTCCGCTGAGCACGCCTACTCCTCCGAGGGTGGCCTCGCCGTCCTGTTTGGCAACCTGGCCCCCAATGGCTGTGTGGTGAAGACCTCCGGGGTGGAAGAAGAGCTGTGGCACTTCGAAGGCCCTGCACACATTGTCGAAAGCCAGGAAGACGCAGTAGCAAATATTCTGGAAGGGCGAGTGAACGAAGGCGAAGCGGTTATCGTACGCTACGAAGGTCCCAAAGGCGGCCCAGGTATGCAGGAGATGCTGTACCCCACCAGCTACCTGAAGTCCAAAGGGCTGGGTAAATCCTGTGCACTGATCACCGATGGTCGTTTCTCCGGGGGCACCTCGGGGCTTTCCATTGGACACGTATCCCCGGAGGCGGCCGGCGGCGGCAATATCGGCTTGGTACAGGATGGCGATCCCATTCGTATCGATATTCCCAACCGCCTGATCGAAGTGGATATTCCCGAGGCAGAGCTGCAACGCCGCCGCGAGGCCATGGACAGCAAAGGGGCTGAGGGCTGGAAGCCAACTAAGCCCCGTCCGCGCAAGGTGAGCCGCGCACTCAAGGCCTACGCCCTGCTGGCCACCAGTGCCGACCGCGGCGCGGTACGGGAAATCGACTGACCCGCGTCCATTCAGCGACACAAAAAAGCGAGCCTATCGGCTCGCTTTTTTTATTTCTCCTATTTAAACAAAGATCCGGGGATCTACTCCGCCATGCGGAAGGTTATCCGGTTGCGCACGCCATGTTGCTCTACCGGTTTCCCTTCCACTACCGGCGGCCGGTACTTGAAGCGCGCCACCGCGTTCAGCGCGGCACTGTTGAATACATCTGTGGGAGCACCACTCATATCGAACCCACCGACAACACTCGGATCACGAACACTACCGTTACTGGTAATGGTGAACTCCACTACGACATACCCCTCAAGGCCTCTCGCCAGGGCCCTGCGCGGGTAGCGCGGAGCCGGTTTGTAAATTGGCAGTGGAGCAGAGTCCACCACAACAGGCCCCTGCTTTTCCGCCTTCACAGTCGGGCGATCAATGATTGTTGAAAAATCACCGGGCTCCACTTGCGGATCTACTTCGACCCGGGGAACCGCCGGTGGTATTTCCTGAGGTTTAGCCGGTGGCTCGGCCTTGATCACCGTAAGTTCGGTCGGCGGCATGTGGATAGGCGCAACCTTCGGCGCATCATCGGTCGGCGGCGCGCGGTAATCCGTTGCGATCAGTTGGGTCATACCAAACAGCAGCAGACCGGTTACCCCCAGTGCAAAAGCACCGCTGCGCAACAGTTTGATGGTTTTGAAAGACAGGGAAAATTGGGGACTGGCGAATGCAGTAAGACTACTTTGCGGATAAGCCTGTTCCATAACACCCCTCCTAATTATTTTCAGGTGTTTTAGTGATCACACAGTGAACTGTGTGGTTGGAAAAGCTGATCAGCTACTTACAGTATTTAGTTGAAATACACGAAGTTGCAAATAAATCGTATTTATTCTCTATATATCGAGCAAAAATTCGGTAAAAAAAAGGCCGCACATTGTGCGGCCTCGAAAACTCCGGAAAACACTGACTTACATGGCCAGTTGCGCTTCCCGTTCTTTCTCATTTTCAACAAAGGTAATCCACTGCTTGGCAAACTTCTCGGAACGCTTGTCGTCCAGCGCCTTCTTGAAGTACTTCAACGAGTCGTCGTACTTCTTCAGGTTCGCATTTGCCATGCCCAGAACGATATACAGCTGGTCTACGCGCTTGATATCGCCCTTTTTAAGTGCCTTGGCAGCCATGTCTACGGCTTCTTTATTCTTGTCCAGGTCCAGGTAGATACCGGCCAGACGGGAATAGAGATCGCCTTTGTCAGACATGCTTGCAGCAGCTTCCAGCTCCGGGATCGACTTTTGCAGCTCCTGAGCCATCTGGTACGCCTGAGCCAGGGTTTCCAGATTTTTGGAGTTGCGGGCAATCTTCTTCTCTTTGATGCCCTTTTCGATCACCTTCGCGCCCTTGTAAGGCATTTCAGCACCCATAAAGAGATAAGCCATATTCAGCAGCTCTTTCTCTTTCTGCAGGGCGCCGGCAACGTAAGCGGCTTCCATCATGTGAAGCATGTCGTCTTCACGCTTGAGCTCGCCGTACATGCCCGCCAGCTGCTTGTAGTACTCACCTTTCGGGTAGTGCTTCACCAGCTTCTCAAGGATATTGGTAACCTGCTTGTAGTCGTTTTTCTCGTAGTAGAGAAAACGCTGCAGGCTGTACCAGTTTTCCTTGGGCACCTTGCCTTCTTTCTCGTACATGGAAACAGCCTGATTCATATCAGCCATCGCCTTGTTGTTGTCACCCAGCTGGTAATAAGCCTGGGCGCGCAACGCGTACGAGTCAGCGGTAACAGTTTCGGAAGCAGCAAACCACTTGTTCAGGTAGTTCACAGCCTGCTTGTAGTCTTCGGTTACGAAGTACAGCTGGGCGATGGTTTGCAGCGTGCCTACTTCGAGCGCTACCGGCAGGTTTTCTGCACCCTGCTGCAATACCTGCTTGTAGTAGGAAATCGCCTGCGGGTACTTCTCCATGCTGTAGTAGACAAAGCCGTAGAAGTAGTACATCTGCGCGGCTTCATAGCCGTTCAGCTTGCTCTTACCCGCTTCCATCTCCTTCAGCGCTGCGAGGGCTTCCTGCCACTTCTGGGCGTCGGCAGCTTCCTGCGCTTTACCCAGGTACTTAAATGCGCTTTCACGCATCGCAGGTGTCTTGCGGGTCTTCTGCTCTGCAGCTTGCGCCTGAGCAAAAGAGCTGGATACACCAACTGCTTCCAGAACAGTCACACTTACGGCGGGAGCCAGTACCAAGGGCAGCGCTACGGACGTGCGCAGGACGAACTTGGACAGGCCTTTCGTCACGGTCGTCATATTCATATGCGTCCCCTAATTATTGCGCCATATTGAAGCTGATCTTGGTTTTTACACCAGGCACTTCAATAGGCTCGCCGTCAACAACCCGCGGCTTGTACTTGTACTTCAACGCGGACTTCACTGCTTCGCGGTTGAAGATGGTGGTTGGATTGCCGTCTTTTGTGAAGGCTTCCACCACGCGCGGATCCCGTACAGAACCGTTCTTGGTTACCGTGTATTCCACGATTACCCAGCCTTCAATGCCACGCTGCAGTGCACGACGTGGATACTGCGGCTGTACTTTCACGATCGGAAGGTAGTCACCCTCGCTCGCGAAGCCACCAATACCGGTCACTTTCAGGTCGGCGTTGGCCGCCGGCGCTGACATGTTCAGTGCATTGTCAATGTCGGGCTGATCAAACTCCGGCTCCGGCATTTCGGGCGGCGGTTGCTCAGGCTCGTCTGGCTTTTCCGGCTTGCTGGTATCGTATTGTGTTTCGATCTTCGTGTCCGGCATGACGACGTCGGCTACCTTGATCTGCTCCTCTTCCTTCGGAGCACCCAGGTTCGCTTCAATCAGCGCATGCATGGTGAAGATCAGGGCAAAAGTGGTGGCTACTGCCAGCGCACCTGCCCCAACTAATCTTACCGGGTTCATAGTTGTTAACTCTTCTCTGTAGCGACCGACACTTTCTCGATACCAATTCTCCTGGCCGCATCAGCGATCAGGGCAACCTTCTCGATACTCGCTTCTTTATCGGGCTGAATTACCAACCACCCTTTCGGGTTTTCCGCGTAGAGACGCTCCAGGGTATTTTTCACCTGACGGTCGTCTACTTTCTCTTTGGCAATCCAGATTTCGTCGTTGTCGTTAATCGCTACCAGAATAGAGGCGGCTTTGAGGTCAGCGGTGGTCGCTTCCGGCTTAACAACATCGACGCCCGGTTCCTTGATGAAGGTCGCGGTGACGATGAAGAAGATCAGCATGATGAACACTACGTCCAGCATGGGCGTAAGGTCGATCGCGCCGGCCTCTTCTTCCGCCGTAGTCTGTTTTCTGCTCATTGCAACTCTCTTTAGCGAAATGCTATTAGCGAGATTTGGCCTTGCGAAGCCTCCACCGCACCCTAAGTGTTAGTGAAAGCTCCATGGATTGGCTAAACCTTCTCAGTGTCCGACCTGCACAAATACTCCAGGCCGGTCACTTTGATTGTGGTGCCGTCAGTGATCCATCGTCAGATGGTCTTCCAGCAGCTGGGTTTCACGCTCAGCAGTACGGGTGATGTAAGTATTTGCAAATACACCTGACAGTGCGGTCACCATGCCCGCCATTGTCGGGATGGTAGCCATGGATACACCACTGGCCATTTGCTTTGCATCACCACCGCCGGTGATCGCGAGCACTTCGAACACGTTGATCATGCCCCATACGGTACCCAGCAGGCCGAACAACGGCGCGAGGGCAACGCAGGTCTGGATCATGTCCATATTGCTCTGGATCTTCTCGGATACCCGGGAAATCAGCGCGTAGCGGATCTGGTGGGCACCCCAGGATTTGCGCTCGGGGCGCGCTTCCCAGGAGTCCACTGCGCCCTGAACATCGCGTTTCAGGCCGCCATTGAAGTAAAAGACCCGCTCAAAAATCAGCGTCCACATGAAGAAGGTCAGGCCGGCGATCAGAAGTAGTACTGGCCCGCCCGACGCCATAAAGGCGTTGACGGCGGCCCATGCGTCATTTAATGCGTGCATGTTGCCGCCTCCTCTTATTTACGCTCAGCGTTTTCTGCAACGATACCGGCACTCTGCTCGTCCAGAATGTGCAGGATGCGCTTGGCACGGCCGTTCACGATGGTGTGCAGCAGTACAGTCGGGATCGCAACACACAGACCCAGAACGGTGGTTACCAGTGCAGAGGAGATACCGCCAGCCATTGCTTTAGGATCGCCCGCGCCGAAGATGGTGATCGCCTGGAAGGTGATGATCATACCGGTAACGGTACCCAGCAGACCCAGCAGCGGAGCAACCATGGCAATGATCTTCAGCAGGTTCAGACCGGATTCGATGGCCGGACGCTCTTTCAGCACCGCTTCTTCCATCTTCAGTTCGAGGGTCTCGCCGTCTACACCTTTGTTCTCTTCTGCTACAGCCAGAACACGACCCAGCGGGTTGTTGGTGTTCGGGGTAGAGGAACGCAGCTGCGCGTTAACTTTCGCGTTTACGCCAGACAGTACGATCAGGCGCCACACAGCCAGCAGTACCGCAACCACACCAACAGCACTGATGATGTAACCAACGATGCTGCCCTGGTGCCAGCGCTCAACGATGCTCGGGCTAGCAATCATGGCTTTCAGGTAAGAACCACCGGTAGGACCAGTCGGGTCGAGGCCGAACGGAGAGAAGCCCTCGGTAGCAGCCTGCAGGTCAGAAGCCATGCTCAGGAACTTACCGTCAGGCTGGCGGATCAGCTCAGCCATCTTCTGCTTGTCGTTCATTTCCAGGTATTTGCCGTTGGAAACCAGGTTAAAGTTACCAACACGCACAACTTCCTGCTCAACCTGCTCACCGTCGGGCAGGATTACAGTGCCGTTGAACTTAACAACCTTGCCAGATTCAACAGTCTCACGCTGCAGTTCGTACCACAGACGCTCGATTTCCTGGATGGTCGGCAGCTTGGTCGCAGAGTTCATTTTGTCGATCAGCTGATCGAGGAACTCAGCGCGGCCCGGGTACTGAGCGGAAACCAGGGAAGTGTCCAGGTTTGAGCGCAGGTCGCCGGCGGTAGAAGTCAGGTGACCAAACAGTTCTTTCAGAGAGCCGAGGCGCTCGTCCAGCTGCTGGCGCTTCTGCTGAACCAGCAGCTCCTGTTCTTCGTACTTCTTCTCCAGCGCCGCAGAGCGGGCTTCTTCGGAAGTACGGGTGTTTTCAGCCTGGGTCAGCAGGGAAGCCTGGTTGGCTTTCTGGCGACGGAAGTCTGCTTCACGCTTTTTGTGCTCGGCAGATTCAGCGATTTTGGAGCTCTGAACCATCTTCAGCAGCTGATCCAGGGAAGTAGCTTTGTCCTGGGCGACAGCAGAAACGCTGAACAGGCCAGCCGCTGCTACTGCAAGGACGCGTTTGGCGATAGAGGTTTTCATTGCGCAGCCTCCGGAGCCGGGATCGGCATAGTCATGATGTCGGTGGTAGCCTGTTTCTTGGCGATTTTCAGACCCTGCATGATGGCGCGACGGTATTCGCCAGCGTCAATCTGAACCCATGCCTTCTGCTCTTTGTCATAAGCCAGGGAGATTTTGGAGTCAGTGGTCTGAGCTACCAGAGCGATACGACCGATCTGCAGCACGCTTACTTCGCGATCCTGACCGTTTACGTTCAGGGTATCGCCGTAGGTGTCGATCTTACGGGCGTATTCAGATTCGAACTTGTACAGTTCCAGCACCTGACGGAATTTCTCCGCTACAGTGATATCGGAACGGTCCATGTTGTTCTTAACATTGGCCAGGTTTTGCTTACGATCGGCCAGTTTGAAAGGCGCGTCCAGTTCGATGAACTGCTCCAGGCCGTCCAGCATACGCAGGATCAGCGGCTGGATCTGACGCTCGATCACGGTTACCTGATCGATGGACTCGTCGAGGTCCTTGATCACGGACAGCTGGTTGGCCAGCTGCTTCTCGAGCTGGCGGTTGTACACGCGCAGACCGTCGATTTCTTTATTAACAACCTTGAACTGCTGGAGCAGATCGGAAGTTTCCTGAGCAATCTTGTCGATGCGTTTTTGAGATGCGGTAGCAGCAGCAGTTTTCTGCTGGCCGACCTTGAGAACGGTATCGAGTGTATCCGCAGTGGCTACGCTACCGTACAGTGCGCCGGCAGACAGCGCAGTGGTCAGCGCCACAGCCATGAATCGCTTGGTTTTCATTAGACCCCCCAGTGGGTTCAATATTTCACAACATGGTCGCGATGAGTTAGCTGCCACAACGCGGTAGATTTTTGGTTTGAAGACAGCTAAGAGCCGCACATTGTAAACAGCCGATTTGATTATTCAAATGCCGAATGACTGAGCCGCCCCTCCTGGGTAGCAAGGTAACACCGAGGTAACAACTTCGGGTTGCCTGCACACATTTGCAGCGACACTTACTGTGCAAACTTTGAACAAACCTACCCGAAGGGATAAGGATTGATCAAGTTGTTTTTATTTCAACCTGTCGTACTGAACTAAGCAGTACTCAAATTCATCCCGCTCGGAAGCGGGGTAACATTCCCTGCTGGACTCTTGCCAGCTATGGTCAATTTCGGGAAAGAAGGCATCCCCTTCCACTTCCGCGGCGACCTCGGTGACATACAGGCGAGCGGCCAGAGCCATGGCCTGCTGGTAGACTTGCGCCCCGCCGATCACCATGACTTCCTCCGCGCCCTCCTTGCTGGCGACCGTATTCGCCACCTGCAAGGCCTGTTCCAAGTCCGGCACAACCGTTACGCCATCGGCCCGCCAGTCAGGATTGCGGGTAATCACGATATTCTCCCGTCCCGGCAGCGGCCGCCCGATGGACTCGAAGGTTTTACGCCCCATGACCACGGGCTTCCCCAAAGTGGTGCGTTTGAAAAACTGCAGGTCACCGGAAATTCGCCAAGGCAGCGCGTTTTCACGGCCGATCGCCCGGTTACGCGCCATCGCCACAATCATCGCCAGCGGGATACTACTCTCGCCAGCCATCATACAGCCACCGGAGCAGGAATATGTGGATGCGCTTCATAGCCGCGCAGCTCGAAGTCCTCGAAGCGGAACTCGAACAGGTCTTTCACCTCGGGGTTGAGTACCATCTCGGGCAGTGGCAGCGGCTCCCGTGACAGCTGCTCTTCAACCTGCTCCGCATGGTTCGAGTAGAGATGCGCATCGCCAAAGGTATGGATGAACTCCCCCGGCTGCAGTCCACAAACCTGGGCCAACATCAGGGTCAGCAGGCTATAGGAGGCGATATTAAACGGCACCCCGAGGAAAATATCTGCACTGCGTTGGTACAGTTGACAGGAGAGCTTGCCGTCCGCAACGTAAAACTGGAACAGCGCATGGCACGGGGCAAGTGCCATGCGACCGGCACGGGCATTGTCGCTCGGCGACACGCCCTCATCCGGTAAATCGGCCGGATTCCAGGCACTGATAATCAGGCGGCGGGAGTCCGGGCGGGCTTTGATTTGCTCCACCAGCTCTTTGATCTGGTCAATATGGCGTCCATCCGCAGTGGGCCAGGAGCGCCACTGGTATCCGTATACCGGTCCAAGGTCACCGTCTTCTGTGGCCCACTCGTCCCAGATCCGCACGCCGTTTTCCTTCAGGTATTCGATATTGGTATCGCCCTTAAGGAACCACAGCAGCTCGTGAATGATCGAGCGCAGATGGCATTTTTTGGTGGTGATAAGCGGAAAACCCTGCGCGAGGTCAAATCGCATCTGGTAACCAAACACACTGCGTGTGCCGGTACCGGTGCGGTCACTTTTCAGGGTGCCGTTGTCGCGCACATGGCGCATCAAATCGAGGTACTGCTTCATTACTTGGCGCCACTCTTGGCTGTAGTTTTCAGTTGTTCAACGTCTTCGCTGCGGCCTTCCGGCAGCGACTGGGTGCGGTAACTCCACACCAGTAACAGGATACCCGCCGCAATCATCGGCAGGCTCAACAGCTGGCCCCGGGTCATCCAGCCAAACAGGTCGAAGCCGATATGGCCGTCGGGCTCGCGTACAAACTCCACCAGGAAGCGGAAGAATCCGTATAAAAGAAGGAACAAACCACCAACGGCCAGACGTGGACGGGGCTTACTCGAGAAGATCCACAGCACCACAAACAGTACCAACCCTTCGAGGAACGCCTGGTATAGCTGGGATGGGTGACGCACGAGCAGTTCGGGATCCCGCGGGAACACCATCCCCCAGGGGCCTTCCGTTTCACGCCCCCAAAGTTCCTGGCCGACAAAGTTGCCGATGCGACCAAGCCCCAGGCCAATGGGAACCAGGGGTGCCACAAAATCGATCAGATCAGGGAACGTAGTGCCAATCTTGCGCGCATAGAGGGTCGCCGCCAGCATCACACCCACGAGCCCGCCGTGGAAACTCATACCGCCTTCCCAGACCTTGAACAGGCTGAGCGGGTGCGCCACCAGCTCGGGAAAGTTATAAAAGAACATGTAACCCAGGCGACCACCCACCACTACACCGATGGCGCAGAACAGGATCAGGTCTTCCACTTCCGACTTGATCACCGGCGACCAGGGCTTGCTGGCGCGGCGCATTGCCAGCCACCAGGCCGCGGCAAAACCGGCCAGATACATCAAGCCATACCAGTGAACCTTGAGTGGACCTATGGCCACAGCGACGGGATCTATTTCGGGATAAGTCAGCATGCTCAAACCGCAGTTATTCGAAGTGGGCGTTATTATGGCACTTTGCAATTGACGAATGCGAGACAACATGTGTCTGCTCCTGATCGCCTTCGGGCAGCACCGGGACTACCCCCTGCTGCTGCTAGCCAACCGGGATGAGTTCTACCAGCGCCCGGCCGCAGCGGCTGCGCCCTGGCAGGACCAGTCTCTGATCGCTGGCCGAGACCTGGAAGCTGGCGGCACCTGGATGGGAATTGCCCCCGCCGGTCGGGTAGCGGCTGTGACCAATATCCGGGAGCCCGGTGTCGCGCCTCCCGCTGATGTACTCTCCCGGGGTGATATCCCGGTGCAGTTTCTTACCGGCACCCTGCCGCCACAGGACTTTGCCACCCAATTGCCGGGCCATCGCTATCGGGGCTTTAACGCCCTGCTGTATGCACATGGCGAGCGCCCGCAACTCATCTGCGCCGGCAATCGGCACGAGCCATTTGAACTGTCGCCCGGTTACCACGGCATATCCAATGGGGCGCCAGATTCGCCATGGCCCAAGGTGGAGTCCGGCTGTAAATCCCTCGAACAACTGGTCACCAGACTTCACGGTAACGCCACCCGTAACCTCGATAACGATAATTTCGTCATGCCGGCACTGGCGCTACTGGCGAATGACACCCGCGCGCCCATTGAGCGCCTGCCAGACACCGGGGTAGGTACCGCGCTGGAGCGGGCGCTGTCGTCCATTTTCGTGCGCATTGAGGACGGCGACTCTGGCAACCAGGAGCAACGCGGCCAGTCTCTTACAGGAGGCTACGGTACCAGGGCAAGCACCCTGGTCGCAGTAGATCGTCGCGGACGCACACAGCTGTGGGAACAGAGTTACGTTCATGGGCACGCGAGTGGCCCCATCCGGCACTACACCTCTGAGTACTGACACCCGTTCCTACTCAGCCCACTCTTCACCCGACTCAGCACATCCAGTAAGCAGCACTCCGGCAAACCCGGTCCACAAGGATTCCGTAAGGTGAAATGAACCAGGCGCCAAGCAAATTTTGCATTTGTTGCCATACTTAATTTCACAGGCCGGCTGATGTTGAGTTTCGCGCAATACGAGCTCTGCGGATGCCGCTATAAAAGGAAGGTCGCGCGGGATGCTCGACGCAGGCACGCCGTCGCCAGGAATATCCTGTCGATCAAATGGGGACAGGCGCGCCGGAGTTGGGAAGGTATGAACGATCGGGCACCGGCTTCCGCACTGTAAACCGGCGCCCTGCTGTATCGCTGAGGTACCATGTCATATTTCATTCCAGAGCGTCGCAAACGCAAGTCGCCACTGCCTATGTTGATCCTGGGCAGTCTGTGTGTGTTTGCCCTCTACTACGCCTATACCGCAAACCAGAAAACGGTGCCCGTGCTGCCGGAAAATGCCGTGCGGCCGCACCTGTTAAATTGGCTGGAGGATAACCCGGACGCCTGGCCGGCACAGGACCCCATCTTCAATCCGGTTGCCGTACGCCGTATCTACCGCCGCACCGACTACCGGTTGCTGTGGTTTGATAACTACAGCCTGAGTGACACGGCCAACGACCTGCTCAAGCAGCTCACTGCATCCAGCTCGGGCAACCCCAGCAGCATGGTGGACTACCGTTATCACCTGGGTTATTTCGACCGCACCCTGCGCGATACCCCGCAGCGGCTGCAGATGGCGGCGGTGCTGGATGTCCTGCTTACGGACGCCTTCATCTCCTACGCGCAAGACACCCAACTCGACAAGCTCAAGCCCGAGAGCCCGAAAAAGCATCGCCCGCTGCGCCAACGGAATATCACTCCGGTCAACCTGACCGAGGGTGGTTTTCAAATGGCCAGTGCCCGTGTGACTCCCAGAGCCAATGACAGTGGCCGCCAGTACTTCCGCGGTTACAACCGTGGCAGCCAATCGATCGACCGCTCGCACTACTACACCCAGCGCCAGTCGCGTCCATCCACCTATGGCAGCAGCCACTCGGCCCGCTACCGGACCCGTAGTTATCCACAGGCCTACCCTCAATCCTATCCCCGCTCCATGCCGCGATTCCGCAGCCTTCAGGACGGCAGTGGCGGGATGGCACCCGCGCACGGTGAAGGCATGTGGGTTGAGGAGAACACCCCCTACGGTGGCGACTCCCAGGCGCTGCGCGAGCAACTGGCGTTCTACCGCAACATCGCTTCCAGCGGTCGCTGGCGGCCGATGCCCGCCGGCCCGGCGATGACCCTGGGCGCCAAACACTCGAATGTTGCAATACTGCGGAACATGCTGGCCCTCTATGGGGACTACTACAGCTACGGCAGTGAACCCAACAGCAACAAATTCGACCAGCGGTTGCACGATGCGGTAGTGCGCTTCCAGATCCGCCACGGCCTCCGGCCCGACGGTATTGTGGGCAAGGCCACTCGTGAGCGCCTGAACATTTCCCCGACTGCACGGGCCCACATCATCGAGGCCAATATCCGCCGTCGCGAGAAACTCCCCACCGGACTTGGTGAGCGGTTTATCCAGGTGAATGTACCGGAGTACCGCCTCCACTATGTGGAAAGTGACCGTGTGAAGCTGTCGATGAACGTAGTGGTCGGCAAGAAAATTCACGAGACACCGGAGATCAACACCCGGGTGGCACGCGTTGTATTCAACCCCACCTGGACCGTGCCCCGTAGTATCCTGGTCAACGAGATTCTGCCCAAGGCCCGCGCCAATCCGAGTGGCATGGAAAATATGGGATATCGGGTAGTTAATGGCAGTGGCGATTACCTTCCTCTGACGCCAAAAAACCTGAGTACGGCCGCCAGCGGTGGATTCCTGATGCGCCAGAAAGGCGGCGAGCAGAATATTCTCGGCCGGATCAAATTCGAGATTCCCAACTCGGATGACATCTACCTGCACGACACCCGCGCCAAGAGCCTGTTCTCGCTCACCGACCGCGACTACAGCCACGGCTGTGTCCGCCTGGAAAAGCCCCGGCAACTGGCCGAAGCCCTACTGCGCAGCGAGCCAGGTGACTGGAGCCGCTATCGGATTGAGCAGCTGACCACCGGTGATGAAACCACCGAAGTCAAAATGAGCCAGAACATCAAAGTCTACGTTACCTACTGGACCGCCTGGGTCGATGGCGAAGGACGTATGAACTTCCGTCCCGACATCTACGGCCGGGATGGCCTGGCAGCCAATCAGTTCGACTAGTTTTTCGTCCCCCCTCTGATTCCATTCGCCGGGCGGCCCCGCCGCCCGGCATTTATTCCGAATCCAACGGAAGAGCCCCCCTCCGCATACCCCAATCGAATTTGGTACCACCCCGGTCACAAGTTACCAATTAGGAACATAACCACTGTCGCTTGCGGCTGTGGCGGCTGACCCGGAAACAGATCCGGGCAGCGGATTAGTGTTCAGGGCTTACAGACTTTCGGGTTCAGGGGTACAAGCATGGGATTCAAGGGTGCCAATCACACGGCCAATCTGCTCTTCAACCGCGCCGCGCTGGCCGCGGTGTTTCTATCGCTAACCGCTCAGGCCACAGAGGGCGACAACCCGCAACAACCGAAAGAACAAGCGCAAAAAGAGAGAACCACAGCCAATGCCGTCGAGCAGGCGACAGAACACTCCTATCCACACACATCCCAGCAGACACGCGAAGCCGAGTACAGTCCGTTCACCCCGTACGGGCGCCAGTACGCACTGATGCGCGAGGAGCTCGCACGCTACCGCGCCCTCGCAGGCGGAAATTTGTGGCAACCGCTGCCCAACGGGCAATCTCTGGCCCCGGGCATGCGGGATGAGCGCGTCAAGGTCCTGCGCTCACTGCTGATGCAATATGGAGACTACGTCGTCACCGGAGATATGAGCGAAAGCGGGTTAAACAGGAACCCGGCAAGTGATCCGGAAAAGTACGACGAACAGCTGCATACCGCTGTGCAACGATTTCAACGTCGCCACGGCCTGCGTACCGATGGCGTAATCGACAACGCCACCCGTTCACACCTGAATACCCCGCCGGACAAGCGGCTGCAAACGCTTGAGGCCAATCTTGAGCGCTGGCGCGAAATGCCCAAAGATCTCGGGCACCGCTATATTCTGGTGAATATCCCTGATTTCACCCTGCGGCTGGTCGCCGGCGAACGGGAGCAGTACCGCATGCGGGTGGTGGTTGGTAAAGCCGAACACAAGACGCCGCAATTAAGCACGCGCCTGACCCGCGTAGTGTTCAACCCCACCTGGACGGTGCCGCGTAACATTGCAGTTCGGGAACTGCTGCCGAAAGGCAGCGCTAACCTGGTCGCCGGGGGATACCGGCTGGTCAATAACCGCGGCAAGTCCGTGCCATTCAGCGGCAGCAACCTGCGCGCCCTGCGCCTCGGCAGCGTCGCACTCCAGCAGCGCGGCGGCGACGGCAATGCACTCGGCCGTTTCAAATTCGTGATACCCAACCGCCAGGCAATTTTTCTGCATGACACCAACAAGAAAAACCTGTTCAGCCGCAACCAGCGCGCCTTCAGCCACGGCTGCATCCGGCTGGAGGAGCCACAGGAACTGGCACGGATTGTACTCGCCAGTCAGGGCAACTGGACCGAAGAGAAATTATCCCGGATGGCCACAGGCAGCCGCACCCGCGGCGTAGCCCTCGAGCAGCCGATCCCGGTCTACATCACTTACTGGACGGCCTGGGTCGACGAGGAAGGTTTACTGAACTTCCGGCCGGACATCTACGGTCGCGACGGCCAGCCATCACTCGCGGAGAACTCCGGGATTGAGGAGTAAGGGGCCTACATCATGAAGTTGCGACTGCCGAATCTGCGAACCTGGCGACAATGGCCACTCTTGCTGGCCGCGGTTGCCATCAGTGCCACAACCCTGACTTCGGAAGCAACCGCAGCCAGGCGACCCGTGGCGGATGCTGTAGACTTCGCCACAGCTGGAGCCCAATTGCGCAGCCACGCCCAGCGCTACCATCACCTGGCCAAAAAGTGGCAGCCATTAGAGCCCGGCGCATCGCTACGTCCAGGCCAGAGAGCCTCGCGCGTGGCCCATTTGCGCATCCTGCTGCGAAAATACGGCGACTACACCGGTCAGCCTGGCCCGCTGCAAATCAGTGGCGGTGACCCGAAACGCTTCGATGCGGGCCTGCAACTGGCCGTTGAGTCCTACCAGCGCCGCCACGGCCTGGCTGTAACCGGCTACGCAGACAAACCAACCTTGATAGCGCTCGCCCGCTCACCGGCCGAACTGGCACGCCAGATGGAACTCAATGCCAGCCGCTGGGACAAGATGCCCCCGACCCCCGGCAAACGCTATATTCTGGTGAACATTCCGGACTTCCGCCTGCAACTGGTCGAAAACCGGAAAGTCTCCCTGGCGATGAAGACTGTGGTAGGCAAAAGCAGCAAGCGCACGCCGGCCATGAGCACCAAAGTCACCTCGGTCGTATTCAACCCGACCTGGACGGTACCGCGCAGCATCCTGCTGACCGACCTGCTGCCAAAAGCGCGTAATAACCCTGAGGCAATGCACAAGCGGGGATACCGGGTCGTGAAATACGGCACCAACAGCACCACCCCCATTTCCGATGCAGGAATCAAAAGTGCGGCGAAAGGAAAAGCCACACTCCGTCAGATCGCAGGCCCCGGCAACACCCTGGGCCGGGTAAAATTCATCATGCCCAACAAGCAATCCATTTATCTGCACGATACCCAGGCCCAGAGCCTGTTCGAGCAGCGCCATCGCGCGTTCAGCCATGGCTGTATCCGCCTGCAACAGCCTGAAGAGCTGGCCTATGCATTACTCGAACATCAGGGTTGGGACAGAACCCGTATCGCACAGGTGACTACTGGCGACGAATCCTTTGCCATCAAAGTGGACGATCCACCTCCGCTGTTTATTACCTACTTCACGGCCTGGGTGGATCCTGACGGCCAAGTACAGTTTCGCCCGGATATCTACCACCTGGACGAGCACTGAGGAGAAACCTGGCAAACCTGAACAGAGGCTGGTCCCCAATAGTCCGTGCTAACTTTCCACCGTCGCCACCAGCCTCCTCGCCGGTGGCGAATCCCCACTCACCTCATCATGGACAGGCATCATGGACAGGCACCATGGACAGGCACCATGGACAGGCACCGACGGTCAGCCAGTACAGGAAACCTATAGCGAAAGACTGACCACCTCCACATTCCCCCAGTGAAAGACCGAAATTCCCCACACCCGGGAGAAGCGCTGACGCGCTTCCCCTGTTCTCGGCCAGTCAACACGTGGTATCGCTCCTAATCCACGCCACATTGCAGGCTATCAACCGCTGACTTCCCCGCTTTCATCGATATTTGTCACAAATTGCGGGCATCGGCGTCACAGGACAAATAGTCAACACCAGCCAGTCAGAAAAGAATTTCATTTCCATTTTGACAACGTTGTCACGGGTTTTCCCGAAGACTCCGTGAACAAAACGCAACAAAAGTTCTGTTCCGGTAGTAGCACAGGATTAATTTCACCAGAGCAATTTCCAACGAATTCGTCATTAGAGCTGATCAGTTTGTAACCAAAGTCTATTTTTTGTACATTCTTCTCATACCGAGTGGCACCGGAGGCAACTCAACAAAGGCATCACTCAACACAACTAGTAGAGGCGGTAACAGGGTATGAAAGAAGTTTCCAGACGCAGGTTTTTAGCAGTTTCTGCAGCGACCGCGGCGGCGGTTTCAGCCGGCCCGGCACTGGCAAAGGTAGGTAAATCGCGCACGCTGAAAATGCGCAACCTCCACACCGGTGAGCGCCTGAGCACAGCATACTGGGCAGATGGCGACTACGTTGGCAGCGGACTCAAGCAGTTCAACCGACTGCTGCGCGACCACCGTGCCAATGAAGTGACACGTATGGATCCGAAACTGTTCGACATCGTGTACAAATTGAAAGAAAAGCTGAATTACAGCGGTGAGATCGAGATCATCTCCGGTTACCGTTCAGCCAAGACCAATGCCAAACTGCGCGCTGCAGGCCGCGGCGTGGCCCGCCGCAGCTACCACACCCGCGGCATGGCCCTGGATATCCGCATGCCGGGTGTCGCGCTGTCCAAACTGCGCCAGGCCGCATTGGACCTGAGGGCGGGTGGTGTAGGTTACTACCCGAAGAGCAACTTCGTGCACGTTGACACCGGTCCGGTTCGCCGCTGGTAATACGCCGCGAGCCAGGCACAAAAAAACCCGGGCAATGCCCGGTTTTTTTTGTGCCTTCCGACCGCGCATGCGGTCAGTTCGACGGACTGGTAAGGCTTACCGGCGTCATATCCTGCTCCTGTGCCGGTACCCGGGTTTCCCCGGAAATCAGCCCGGTGATGACCTCAACCTGATCGCGACTGCGCTGTAGCTCAGCTGGATCGGCCAGCTCGAAAGGGTCTTCCATTTTCAGCAAGCGCGCTTCCAGCTCGGCAAAAGCCTGTGTCAGGGCGTCAGCCTGGGGCTGATCCAGCAACAGGTCTGCCAGACCACCACTGCCGTTTTCTGGCAGCCAGCTTTCCTGCAAAGTGCGCAATATCGCCAACAGGGCCTGCTTCGAATCCGCCGCGAGACTGCTTTCCACATCGCTTTCAGAACTTTCAGGAATACGCGGCAACACTTCATCCCGCAGCAGCTGGACGTGCGCGTTGCGCACGGTCTGCAGCCGCGACACGGGCGCCTGGGCCAGGAACCGCTGGGACAGGTCGTTGGCATTCAGTGGCCAACGACTCGCCAGACGCTGTATATCCTCGCCGATCCCCTGAGTGATCAGGCGGGTCAGCTCACGGCGCCGGTTGGCCGCCTGAGCTTCCGGGTGCTCGCCACCGGAAGCAGCTTCAAACTGGTCCGCCGTGCGCTCGCTGGTAGGTCCCCAGAGCATAACTTCCAGTGCGTGGAACCCGGTGCTGGCCTCTTCGTGTGCAGTCAGGCGATGCTGCTTGCGCAAGTTCGCCAGGGTCAGCTCGATCGCGGTGTCATTGACGATGCCACTGGTGGAATAACCTGGCACCGTATCCAGATAGCCCGCCTGGGCCGGCCAGCTGTTCAGGGCCAGCAGTAACTCTTCACCCTGCTGATGCAGGTCTGCCGGCGCAAAGGCGACTTCAATATAAGGCAATGACGCCGACAGCTCCCGATGTGCATCCAGCCATGCCAGCTTGGCGGCCTCCAGGTGATCTTCTGTGGGCGACTCAAGCAGTGTGGTCACCGCGCGCCCCAATGCATCCGCCGCGGCCTGTGCGTCGATAACCTGCGTTTGCCCCGCCTGCCAGAACTGGTTGGACAGGGCATCTGCGACAGCGCCGTTTATCACAGTCCCGGTATCAGCTGCGGGGCTGCCCTCTGCCACCGCAGGCGATTCCGTCTGCCGCTCGCAGCCGCTACTGAGCAGCAGAAACCCCGTGATGGCGGTAACGGCCAATGGAAGAAGTACCCCGTGTCGTACTGCTTTACTCACCTGATGTCGATTCCCGAAATATCCAAACTGAAAATAGAAAAGAAGCCCCTGCGAGACGGAAACCCGCCGCAAGAGACTGATTAAAAACTCAGCGCGTCACTGTATTCCGCCCGATCACCGCGCAAGCTGATCACCCGCCAGCCACGCTCCAGCGCTTCGCGCTGCAGGCGTTCGTCCGGATCAACCGCGACCGGGTGCTCTACCTGCTGTAACAGCGGCAGGTCGTTAATGGAGTCGCTATAAAACCATTTTTCGCCGCGGGCAAAATGGCTGTTCTCGTCCAGCCAGGCCTGCAGACGCAACACCTTGCCCCCCTGAAAACACGGCTGTCCGGCGACCCGGCCGGTGAACCGACCTTCAATCTCCTCCGGTTCCGTCGCGATCAGGGTATCAACGCCCAGGCGTTCGGCAATCGGCGCCACCACAAAGCGGTTGGTCGCGGTAATGATCATGATGTGATGCCCCGCCTCCCGGTGCCGCTGGATCAGGTCCTCCGCGTTGGGCAGCCAGATCTCACTGATCACTTCCTGCATGAATTCCCGCTGCAGGTTGTCCAGCTGCCCCCGAGAGATCTGCGCAAGTGGTTCCAGCGCAAACTCGAGGTAGGCAAAAATATCGAGATCACCCCGTTGATAATCGCGGTAAAAACGGTCGTTCTCACTGCGAAAACGCTCGCCATCCACACACTCACGGGCAACGAGGAATTCACCCCATGCGTGATCGCTGTCGCCACCGATCAGGGTGTTGTCCAGATCAAAAATTGCCAACTGCACAAAACTCTCCTTTCTTCACTATAGGGCACCCTTGACGCACAGGTGATCTTTCCGACCAATTTTGTGCCACGCGTCCCAATCATCCATTGCCCTGCCGCACACCGACACTGCTATTTGGGCGCCGAAATGGCACGCGATTCTAACCTGTCGGTAAAAGGCATACACAGACCCGTTTCACTGAATTGCCGTAATTCAGTCGCTGTGGAACAATGCAGAACAACTGTGTGCGGCAAACACCGCACCATAAAAAATTGAGGACGGAATTTTGGGCGACGGCAAGCAACCACCCGCCGGGCGAAAAAAACGCCGCAAACCCGCCAGAAATTCTGCGCGCAATGATAAGACCAAGAGCGGTAGAAATGACCGCCGGCAGGCCGCAGAAGCCACTGGTAACGTTTCGAATAACGACAGCAATATCGACAGTGAAGGCTTCCGCCCCAATGTCGGCATCATTGTTGTGAACGAGCGCGGCCAGGCTCTCTGGGCGCGCAGGGTTGGAGGCAAAGACGCGTGGCAATTTCCCCAGGGCGGCATCAATCCGGGCGAGACCCCGGAACAGGCGTTATACCGGGAGCTGTATGAAGAAATCGGGCTGACCCGCAGCCAGGTCACCATGCTGGCCTCTACCCGAGGCTGGCTGCGATACCGGCTGCCACAGCGCCTGGTGCGGAAACGCTCGGAGCCACTGTGTATCGGCCAGAAGCAAAAGTGGTATTTGCTGCAGTTGAACGCCGAAGAGAGCAACATCAGCTTCAATAACGGCTACAAACCGGAATTCGACCACTGGCGCTGGGTGACTTACTGGCACCCCCTGACCAAAGTGGTGACCTTCAAGCGGGAGGTCTATCGGCGCGCACTCACGGAGCTGGCGCCCACGCAATTACAGTTGGAAAGACGCTGGCTGCAGCGCGACCGCTAACCCGGCCAGCGCCGCGGCCGTCTCAGGCCGCCAGCGCTCTCCGGCCGTGCGCCGGAGCCAAAGACACTCGGCGAGGAAGCCAATTTGCTCGGATCACTGCGTAGCATCGTTCAGGAGGTCAACACCGCCCGGGATTTGCCCTCGGTGCTGGATATCATTGTCCGGCGTGTTCGGGAGGTCATGAAAACCAAGGTTTGCTCGGTTTACCTGCGTGACAAGCAAACCGGTAACTATGTGTTGATGGCCACGCAGGGCCTGAACCAGGATGCGGTCGGGCAGGTTTTCCTGGCCCCCGGCGAAGGCCTGGTGGGTAACGTGGTTACCCGCGAGGAACCCATCAACCTGGAGCAGGCCGAAGCCCACCCCGCTTTCCAGTACTTCCCCGCTACCGGCGAAGAGCGATTCTCCGCCTTTCTCGGCACCCCCATCATTCATCACCGCAATGTACTCGGCGTACTGGTCATCCAGCAGGCGGAAAAGCGCCGCTTTGACGAGGGCGAAGAAGCGTTCCTCGTCACCCTGTCCGCCCAGCTGGCCGGGGTAATCGCACATGCCGAAGCCACCGGCGCCCTCGCCGCCATTGGCCAGCAGCGCAACGAAGCCAAATTTGGCGGTATCGCCGCCTCCCCTGGCGTTGCCATCGGTCGCGCCCATATCGTTGCCCCGCCCGCCAACCTGGCTACCGTGCCTTTTGCGTTCAGTACCGATGTGGATGCTGAGCTGGAGCTATTCCAGGAGGCTCTCGCCGCAGCGCGGGACGAGATACGCGCGGTGGGAGAAAAGCTCAAGGACAACCTGAACAAGGAAGAACGCGCCCTGTTCGATGCCTACATCAGCATGCTCGACGACAACTCCATTGCCGTTGAAGTGTGCGAGCGTATTCGCCAGCAGGTCACCGCCAGCCGCGCGTGGGCGGAGGTAATGCTGGAGCATGTGCGGCGCTTCGAGGCGATGTCTGACTCTTACTTCCGCGATCGCGCCGCCGATGTGCGTGACCTGGGAGCACGAGTGCTGATGCACCTGCGCCAGCAACAACAGAGCCAGCGGGACTATCCGGAAAACACCATTCTGGTGGGTGAAGAACTGACCGCTGCGGTCCTCGCGGATGTGCCACCCAGCAAGCTCGCCGGCCTGGTTTCAGTGAAAGGCTCCGCCAACAGCCATGTAGCCATCATTGCCCGGGCCATGGGGCTGCCTGCAGTGTTGGGTGCTCAGGAGTTGCCGTGGGAGCAGATCGACGGTGCCGATCTGGTAGTCGATGGCTACCGTGGCGAGCTGCATATTCACCCCGGGCCGGAACTGAAGCGCCGCTATGACGCCATCGTCGAAGAGGAACGCGAGCTCGCCCGCAATCTCGATCACCTGGCGAAACTTCCCTGCGAAACCGCCGATGGCCACCGAATACGCCTGTGGGTAAATACCGGGCTGATGGCGGATGTAGTGCGCTCCCTTGAGCGTGGAGCGGAAGGCGTAGGCCTGTACCGTACCGAAGTCCCCTTCCTGCTCCGTGACCGCTTTCCGTCGGAAGAAGAGCAGCGCGAGATCTACCGCGAGCAGCTACAGGCGTTTGCTCCGCGCCCCGTTACCATGCGCACCCTGGATATCGGTGGCGACAAGGCCCTGACCTATTTCCCGATCGAAGAAACCAACCCGTTTCTCGGCTGGCGCGGTATCCGCGTCACCCTGGACCACCCGGAAATTTTCCTCGCCCAGGTAAGGGCGATGATGAAAGCCAGTCTCGGTCTCGACAACCTGCGCATCATGCTGCCGATGATCAGTGGCGTGAGCGAGCTGGAAGCGGCGCGCAAACTGGTCGACCGGGCCTACGACGAATTACTGGACGAGGGATACGCGATCCAGCGTCCACCACTCGGGATCATGATAGAAGTCCCCTCCGCGGTGTACCAGGCCCGGGAGCTGGCGGCGCGGGTGGATTTTATGTCGGTGGGCAGTAACGACCTGACCCAGTACCTGCTGGCGGTCGACCGCAACAACAGCCGTGTAGCGAGTATCTACCACAGCTTCCACCCCGCAGTGCTGCAAGCGCTGCTGCAGGTGGTCACAGCGGGCCACGAAACCAATACCAAAGTTGGGATCTGTGGCGAGCTGGCCGGTGACCCCGGCGGTGCCCTGTTGCTGGTAGCCATGGGCTACGACGTGCTATCCATGAACGCAACCAACCTACCGCGGGTTAAAGCCGCACTGCGGGAAGTGAATAAATCTGAGCTCGACCGACTGCTGCAACATGTCCTGAAGATGGAGAGCCCGGAGCAGATTGAAGAAAAACTGCACGGTTATCTGCAGGACCTGGGGCTCAAGGCACTGGTACAGCCACAGCAGACTGAAGCGGACTCAGACAAGTAACCAAAGTACGAACACGGGGCTGCGAAGGCAATGATCGCCACAAGCGAGACAGTCCCTGCAGAAACAAAAACGCCGGGCTGAGCCCGGCGTTTTTTCTGGCGTGCGCCGATGGCAATTAGCCCTCGTCACTTTCCGCCTTGTACGCTTCCGCGTCCAGCAGCTTGTCCAGCTCACTTTCGTCACTGGGCTTGATGCGGTAGAACCAGCCATCATCGTACGGGCTGGAGTTAACGGTTTCCGGCTCGTCTTCCAGAGCCTCGTTCACCGCAACCACTTCACCGGAGATCGGCGAGTAGATATCGCTGGCCGCTTTTACGGACTCAACAACACCTGCTTCTTCACCGGCAGACAGGGTCGCGCCCACTTCCGGTGTTTCCACGTAAACCACATCACCCAGGGCATCCTGGGCGTGGTCGCTGATCCCTACAGTGACAGTGCCGTCTTCTTCCAGACGAGCCCACTCGTGGCTGGAAGCGTATTTCAGTTCGCTGCGAATCTCGCTCATGAGCGTTTCCCTCAAAATAACTGCTAAACAGTGTATGCAAATAAATCAGAATTCAGAAAAATCGGTGCCGTGGTGCCAGGTATGTCTGGCAGCGCTTACACCAGAGACTTGCCGTTACGCACGAAGCTCGGCTTCACCACCCGTACCGGAACCAGTTTTTTGCGGATCTCCACCTGCGCGGTGTCCCCAACACTGACCGGTACCCGGGCCATCGCAATGGAGTAGCCGAGGGTCGGTGAGAAAGTACCGCTGGTGATGATACCCTGACGTTCAGTGCCGTCCACTACTACAGACTGGCCAGCACGCAAAACACCGCGCTCTTCCAGCACCAGTCCGACCAGCTTGTTCTCCACGCCGGCCTGTTTCTGCGCTTCCAAAGCCTCGCGGCCGATGAAGTCCCGAGACGCCGGCTCCCAGCTGATGGTCCAGCCCATATTGGCTTCCAGCGGAGAGGTGTCATCATCCATCTCGTGGCCGTACAGGTTCATGCCAGCTTCAAGGCGCAAAGTATCACGTGCGCCCAGTCCGCAAGGAGCAACCCCCGCATCCGCCAGCGCCTGCCAGAATCCACTCGCGTCTTCATTCGCCAGCATAATTTCAAGGCCATCCTCACCGGTATAACCGGTGCGGGCAATGAACCAGTCGCCACGCGCAAAGCTCTGGAAGATCTTGAGCCCATCAATGGCAGCGGTCCAGTCGATACCCAGTACTTCCTTGACCTTCTCCAGCGCCAGCGGCCCCTGGATGGCAACCATTGCCAGGTTCGGACGCTCGGTCAGGGTTACGTCAAAATCCTGCGCCTGCTGGTTCATCCACGCCAGGTCTTTTTCGCGGGTGGCGCAGTTTACAACCACACGGTAGCCCGGGTCGCGGAAGTAAACGATCAGGTCGTCCACCACGCCGCCCTTTTCATTGAGCATACCGGTGTACAGCGCCTTGCCCGGATTGCCGGCCAGCTTGGCCACATCATTGGCAACCAGCTTGCGCAGGTAATCGGTCGCACCTGCGCCGTCGATATCGACGACAGTCATATGGGAAACATCAAACATGCCGGCTTCTTTACGCACTTTGTGGTGCTCATCCAGTTGGGAGCCGTAGTGCAGAGGCATGTCCCAGCCGCCAAAATCCACCATTTTGCCGCCCATAGCGACATGGGCATCGTACAGTGCCGTTTTGTTTCCCATTTTGATTCCCGAAGTATGAAAGTGTTCTCTTATGCCACTTTGCCTCAAGGCGTTCAGCGGCAATTTATGGCGGCGTATTCTAACGGCCGCAGAACAGGAGATGCCAGATGGCAACACTCTGCAAAGACTAGCAGCAACAGTGAAAAATTTTATGTATTTACCGTCAGGAAGAACAAGGCGCCAGCTCACAGGCTTCTGGCACAATTTTTAGCCAACAAGGTGTACCCGACATGCCGCCTCCTCAATATTGCCACTCCGGCCGCCGGCGAGACCGCCAGCGCCTACCTGTAGCCCCCGACAAAATATGCCAATTACAGCTGGCGCGATCAGAAAACAGGCAGTATAAATAGCGCCAGACCGCCTCAGGCATCCCTCGCGCGGCATACCCTACCCGTCAGCGGCCACCCTGGCCTCCGATTTGGATTTACCCTTATTGAACATTTTGAATTCTGCGGCGGAAGATCTCTGGCGCCGCGGCCCCGACGGTGACGACCCGCTCGACCGCATCGCAACCGCCCTGCGCGGTCCCGGCTACATTGTATTGCCGGCACCGCTGCCCCCGGCCTTGCTGGGTGCTTTATTACGCCACTTCCGTTCGATCGACCGCACACGCTTCCAGAGTGCCGGTATTGGCCGCGAAGGCGATCACCAGCTGAACCAGTTTGTGCGCACCGATGAGATTTTCTGGCTCGACAAGAGCAACCCCGCGGTAGGAGCCTATCTGGAGTGGGCGGAAAACCTGCGCCTGGGGCTGAACCGGCGGCTTTTCCTTGGCCTGTTCGACTACGAGTGCCACTACGCCCGGTACGAGCCCGGTAGCTACTACAAGAAACACGTGGATGCCTTTAAAGGCGGTACCAACCGTATCGTCAGTACCGTTCTGTATCTGACGCCCAACTGGCAGCCGAAAGACGGGGGAGAACTGCAGATTTACGCGCCCGACAGTGACGAGGTGATCGAAAAAGTCGCCCCGCGTTTCGGGCAGATGGTGGTCTTCCTGTCTGAAGATTTCCCTCACGAGGTACTGACCAGCAACCGGTCCCGCTACAGCGTTACCGGCTGGTTCCGGGTCAACAACAGCCTCGGTGAAAACATCGACCCGGCCCGCTAAGCGGGTCGGGCCCGTGGTGCATCTGGATAATCAGTGCATGGCGGTGACAGACCGCATGAGCTCAGCGATATTTGCCGGGGTTTCAATCGGGAACTCCATATGCAGGCGTGCGGCAACCTCATCCACATTGATAATCCCCCGCACATGATGCTGGTCGGTATCCACCACCAGACAGTGGCGCTGACCACCGCTGCGTAGTGTCGCCAGCACATCGCGAATAGACGCCCGTTGCAGCTCCGAATAACTGAGGAGCTGCAGCCGGTCGCGGGTACGCATCAGGTCACCGACGGTGAGCTCATGGCGGCTGATTCCCGCCGCGACATATTGCATCACCCGCTGCGGGGCAACGTCCTCTACCGTCAGCAAACCAATAAAATCCCCGCGATGATCCATAACCAGTACCGAATTCAGGTGGCCGGTGCGCAGAACCTGCGCCGCATCCATCGCCGATACGGAAGCTGTCAGGATCGACGGGTGATGCAGCTTGAAGTCCGTGACGAAATGCAGTGCCGGGGAGTCCAGTGACAGTTCATCAAACTCCTCCGGAAATACCAGCTTGTCTGTATCGTGCAGCGGGGTGAGACTGAGTTTCTTCATAGCAATAATTCTCTTTTTTCGGGCGTGCGCGAATAGATCGCGCAATTGCAGCCCAAACTTCTGTGGCCCGGGCAATCCAATTGGAAAATCGCCAGGTCAAATTCTGTTTTTGGAAAAGTTGGAGAAATTATTGCGAGGCCGGCGGCCCGCGAATGGTGTGCGCAGCGCGCACTTGAGAAAAGAGGAGTTCGGCAGGAGCAACGGGAAAACCCGCAATTGCAGCAACAGGTAATTGCAACTGCGGGGTAGGAACAGGGTGCGGATCACACTCATCGGCCGACGACGAGTCGGGATCCTGCAACAGTGCGCTTATCTGCTTGTCTGCATTATCCAGCTGCAATACCAGCGGCTCTGCGCGACCTTCGGCACAGAGCAACATGGATTGCAGTAGTATCAGCAGGATTCCAAGGCGCACGTTTATTCGCTCATTCGAATTAGTTTTTCCCTTTACTCATTTATCTGCCCGCCACGGGTATTTTTCAAGTGTCCTGCGACGAATGGCAGGCATTTATCGCCTGAGTGCCACCTGCCTGCACCAGACTCCCGTTATGAAGCACGTTCATTGGAGCATACCGCGGCCGCAATGTTCCCCCGGCTACTGGTCTTCAGGCTTATCGGTATCACCGTCACCTTTCAAGACGTCGCCGATCTTGCGCTGCAGGGCCTCCTGAGGCTCCTCCTCATCCTGTTCCGACTGGGCGGACTCATCCACCCGCAAACCGTAACGCTTGGAACGCCAGCGCCACAGGCGCTTGGCCAGCTCCTGCCGATCCGGGGTTTTATCCGCTTCGTCGACAATCTCTTCCCCGAGCAGGGTTTCGAGAATATCTTCCAGTGTTACCAACCCTTCGAGACTGCCGTATTCATCCACAACCGCACTGATCTGCACCCGCCGCGACAGCATTTTGTGGAATACCTGATAGATCGCCGCGGTTTCCGGCAACATCAACAAGTCGCGGCTCAGGCTTCGCAACTGACGGTCGTGTTCGCCGCGTGCATAGGCGAGCAGCAGGTCCTGCTTGAGCACGAACCCCACCACCAGCTCTGGGTCATCCTGCTCGTAGATCGGAATACGGGAAAAGCGGCTCTTTTCCACTTCACCGTAAGCATCACCAACGGTCATATCCCGCGATAGGGAAAAGACCACTGTCCGCGGTGTCATCACCTCGCGCACAGAATGGTTGCGCAGGGTAAAAAACAGGTTGTGGAGAATACTGGTTTCGTGACGCTCCAGCTGGCCCTCGGCCTCCCCTAGCTCGGCCATCACAGCAAACTCTTCGCGGCTGAACCCGGTCAGCGTCGGCCCGCGTGTGAGCCCACGCGTGAGCCAGTCCGACAGCCACACAAATGGCTTCAGAACCCAAACCAGGTATCGGAGGCAATAAGCGGTGACGGGCGCCAGCTGGCGCCAGTACAGCGCGCCCAGGGTTTTCGGAATGATTTCGGAAAACACCAGGATCAGGAGAGTCAGGATCGCGGAGGCAATTCCCAGGTAGTGGCTACCAAATACTGCAGCGGCCTGCGCACCGGCACCAGCAGCGCCAGCGGTATGGGCAACGGTATTCAGGGTCAGGATTGCGGCCAGCGGCGCGTTGATATCATCCTTCAACTGCCGCAACACGCGCCCCGCGCGCTGCCCCTCCCGCTCCAGCAAACTGATGTACGGCCGGGTGACACTCAGGATGACGGACTCGGCAATGGAACACAGGAAGGAAAAACCGAGTGCAATCAGGACGTAAATAACCAGTAGCAACATGGGGTATCAGAAAGTCTCTCGCGCGTTTTTTACTGGCCGCGCTTGCGGGGCGAAGCGTCGAGCACCGCCGGCCAGGCAAAATAGCAGGCCGAGGATCAGGCCCGAGGCAAAACCGGCAATGTGGGCGGCGTTGGCAATGCCTCCGGAAATGAAATAATCCACCACACCGCTCATACACACCAGCAGCCATATCACCGCCACCCAGATCAGGGAAGGCGGCACATCCCGCCAGCCCGGTACCCAGCGCTGGACGACAAACGCCGCTCCGACAAGTGCGTAGACCACCCCGGACATTCCCCCGAAAAGTACCTGCGGCGACCAGAAATACTGGACCAGGTTGGAAACCGGCGCACTGATGAATACCAGCAAAGCAAACAGCCAGGAGCCCGCACGCGCCTCCAGGGAACGGCCGACAATCCAGATACCCAGGCTGTTAAACAGCGCATGTGGCAGGGAGAAGTGCACCATCGCTGGCGACCACAACCGCCAGTACTCCCCCTGAGCCAGATGTGCAGCCAGGGAAGATTGACCAAAATCGAAGTCACCCGCCTGCTGGGGAAAAATCACCAGGCCCTTGACCCAGCCCTGACTTAATAAAGCCCAGCCAATAAAGCACAGAACGATAAGCAACAGGCTGACCGGAGTCTGGCCCAGGCGCCACTGGGGAATCACAGAATACGGAACTTCGCTGATACTGGGCTCGCCGGATACCGGCTCTTGCCGGGAAGTTGTATCAACCGGGCCTGCGGGGTCTCCTGCGACACTCTTTCCCGTGGACTGAGCGACATCAGAGCCTTGCAGGTCCGGGGGCTGCATATCCGATGGCTGCTCTTCGTAGACGTGCACCGAAATCTTTTCGAGATCCACCTCGCCCGCGTGCCAGCGCTGTAGCAGCTGTCGCATTGGCTCGGCCAGTTGCGGCGCCAGAGTGGCGACGCACTGGTGATTGCGCTCTTCGCTGATTCGCATCGGCAGCTGGTGGCGGCGAATAAACGCCGCCACTGCCGAGAGGTCATCCTGCAAGGGAAATTCGTAGACTGTTACCCAATCGCTCAACACTGCACCCCTGTAGCGCCAGCCACTGCAGTCGCAGCGGTCTGATTTCGATGTTTTACGTGTGCGAGGACTCTAACAAATTTTTGCGCAGCGAGCCGGGAAAAACCGGAATAGCCGGCTGCTGAGATGGGGCGCGACGAAGGTAAAAAAGCGCGGTCTGGATAGCCGCGCGTGCGACAAAGCATTACACAGACATGGCGCGCATGATGATCCGCTTTTTCAGCAGCGGGCTCGCATCCACCATGCTGAGGCCGGTGTTGCGCAACCAGCGCCAGTGCAGATCACCGGCGCCAAACAGGGATTTGAACGTACTCATGGCTTTCAAAGTTGCGGCATTCTCCCCTTTGCGGCGACGCTGATAGCGCGCCAGTACGGAAGCATGAGACGGGTTCAGATCGCGTTTGAGTGCGCGATCAACCTCTTCCGTCAATACACGCACATCCATAAATCCGAGGTTGACGCCCTGCCCCGCAAGCGGATGAATACTGTGCGCGGCATCGCCGATCAGCGCCGCGCCCGGCCCATAGTAGGCCTCGGCATGACGCGCTCGCAGCGCAAACGAGAAGCGCTCACTAACAAACTCCACCGTGCCAAGACGGCTTTCAAATGCCTTTTCCAGGTTCAGGGCAAATGCCTTGTCATCCAGCATCACCAGTTCCCGGGCCAGTTCGTCGTCGGCGGACCACACGACGGCACAGTGATTGTCATCGCCGAGGCCGGAGAGTGGCAGGAACGCCAGTGGCCCGGTGGACAGGAAGCGCTGCCACGCCGTGAACTGATGGGACTGTTCACAGCGCGCTACACAGACCAGAGCGGTCTGCTTGTACTCGACATCCCGGGTGCGGATACGCAACATATCCCGCACCCGTGAGCGCGCGCCATCGGCACCGATTAACAGCCGCGTGGTCAGCACTGGCGGCGCCTCATTCAGGCCGTCAATGGCATCGTGGTTCTGGTCGCGGGCCTGCAGGTGCCACAGACCGCAGTCACGCCACCAGCTTTCCAGTTTAAAACCGGTCACGAGATCGACATTGGGCAGCGCCTCAATACGCTCTCGCAATGCGGCCAGCACCACATTGTTCTCCACAATATGGCCGAGATTTGGCATCTGGACATCGCGGCAATCAAACCACACGGAACCGGTGCCTTCGGCGTCCCACACCCGCATCTGGGTATAGGGGCACTCGCGTTTGCCGGCAATCAGCTGCCAGGCCCCAACTTCTTCCAGCAGATCTCTGGAAGCTTCTGTCAGTGCGACCACACGGGCATCGTAAGCATCCGGCTTAACCTGCGGTTCGATCTCCGACGCCTCCAGCAGCGAAATTCGCAGCTGAGGGTGACGCACGGCCAGTAGAGCTGCTTGCGCCATGCCCACCATACCGCCGCCAACGATGGTGATATCCATCCGCTGTCTGTTCATAGGCCGTTGCTCTCCGGTTCTTATCCGATGCCGTATTTCAGTTAAATGCCCAGGCCCGCCGCCTGGCGCACGAAGCCAGATCGCAATGGGGGCGCCAGGGTCAATCCCATCAGCCCCGCCTGCCGCAGCCCCTGCGCAAACAGGTTGCGTGCCGCGAACAGGGGGGGCGTACGATCACTGAAACCAATCGTGAGTTGTTGATCAAGTTGACGTTCGCGCCAGTAAGCCTGCATTAAGTCTAGCTCTCCGGCGGAAAGTTGCCCGCTGGCAATCTCCGTCTGGTGCGCAGCCAGCGTTCGCGCCAGCCCATCGCAGTCCCTCAGGGTGAGATTGAACCCCTGCCCGGCTACCGGGTGCAGGAAGTGCGCACAATTGCCCACCAGCGCGATGCTGCGTCGCACCTGTTCGCGGGCGAGCGATAATTTGAGCGGGTAACCGTGCACCGTACCTGCCCGCAGGATACGCCCGGCCCGCCAGCCGAACGCCTTTTGCAGTTCGGCAATAAACTCGCGCTCTGGCAAACCCGTTACCCGGTCCGCATCAGCCTCCTCGCAGGTCCATACCAGCGCTGCGCGATGCACGCCGTCGCGTTTTGGCAGTGGCAGTAATGCCATTGGCCCGGTATCAGTAAAACGCTCGAAAGCAACGCCGCCGTGATCGCGCTGAAGACCAACAGTAGTGACCAGCGCGCGCTGCTGGTAATGCACTTCACTGGTTTCGATACCGAGGCTGTGACATAGCGGCGAACCAACGCCGTCGGCAATAACCAACAGCCCCGCCTGCAGCGGTTGTTCGCTCCCTTGGCCATCCTTCCAGCTCAGGCAGGCGCCCGCAGGATTCACCACAACCGCGGAGACATCCGCCGGTGCCAGGATCCGGGTCGCTGTGGCAGACAGTGCGCGATACAGGGCCGGGCCCAGTGCCGCGTTTTCGATGACCGCACCGAGCATGCCCTCAAAGCTGGCCCGCTGCTCGCGTCCGGCATCGAGGGATACGCCCAGTGAGTGGCCGCGATCCGACACCTCGACCCGGCGGATCGGCGCAGCAAAGTCGCGCACCTCGGACCACAATCCGAGCTGATCAAATACCTGCAGGCTTCCGGCGGCAATGGCCGTAGCGCGGGTATCAAAGCTCGGCAATTCAATAGCGCTGCCGGGCTCGCGCAATTCGTGTTTTTCCAGCAGTGCGACCTTCAACCCGGGACAGTGGTGTGACAACAACAGGGCCAGACAAGCCCCGGCCATACCACCGCCAACGATGGCTACATCTACAGTTTCCACATCAGAGCCTTCAGCGTTTACATCACAGCCTTTCGCGCTCACAACAGAGCCTCCTGAACCAGGTCACCTGCACGCATCAGGTGTTCAATATCAGCCACAGTTTTCGGCGCAGCTGACGACAATACCTGCGGGCCACCTTTTAGCAGCGCAACATCGTCTTCAATACGAATACCGATACCACGGAATTTCGCAGGCACCCGGTCGTCAGCCGCGGGAATATAAATGCCCGGTTCCACGGTCATCACCATGCCCGCTTCCAGCTGCCGCCACTGGCCATGCACCTTGTAGTCACCGACATCGTGTACATCCATACCCAGCCAGTGCCCGACCCGGTGCATATAGAAACGCCGGTATGCGCCTGACTCGATCAGTCCACTGAGATCCCCCTGCAGCAACCCGATATCCTTCAACCCTTCGGTGATCACCTCGACACTCGCCAGATGAGGCTGGTCCCAGTCATTCCCTGCCACGATGTTGTCGATAGCGGCCTGCTGGCCGGCAAGCACAATCTCGTAAACCGCTTTTTGCGCACCACTGAAACGGCCATTAACCGGATATGTACGCGTGATATCCGCCGCGTAACCACGGTACTCACAGCCCGCGTCCATCAACACCAGGTCACCACTTTTCAGCGGCGCACTGTTGCTGCAGTAGTGCATTACCAACGCGTTGTTGCCGCCACCCACAATGCTCGGGTAAGCGAGCTCGCGCGCTCCCGCCGCCATACAACTGTGCAGGAATTCAGCTTCCAGATGATATTCCGACAACCCCGGTTTACACGCAGCCATCGCGCGGCAGTGGCCCTGCGCACTGATTTCCGCGGCACGTGCCATCAGACGGATTTCTGCCGCACTCTTGAACAACCGCAGATCGTGCAGCAACGGATCCAGACTGACGATCTCCGGCGCTCCACTACTTCCCGGCGCGTTGGCAATTGCAGAGAGGTAACCCTGAAGGCGACGGTCCAGCTGCGGGAAACGCCCGGTGGTGTAATAAATGTAATACCGCCCTTCCATCAGGCCCGGCAGGATGTCATCCAGGTCGCCTATCGGGAAAGCGTCACACAGGCCACAGTTTTCCGCCGCCTGTTCCGGCCCCATACGCGGGCCATCCCACATTTCTTTTTCTGTATCCCGTTCGCGACAGAACAGCAGCGATTCCCCCTGCTGCCGGCCAGGCATCATGACCAACAGCGACTCGGGCTCCGCAAAACCTGTCAGATAACTGAAGTCACTGTCTTGCCGAAAGGGGAAATAGGTATCGCGGGAACGCAGTTGCTCCCGCGCCGAAGGCACGATGACCAGGCTGTTTTCCGGTAAAGCCTCGAGCAAGCGTTGCCGACGGCGTACATATTCCGCGCGGGAGATTGTCATCAGTGCACCGTGTGTCCGCCATCTGGCGATGCCGCGGTGTCACCGCCCGGGCCATTGCACTCTACAAAAATATTCAGCGCGGCCATCCGGACATACTCCTGAACTTCAAACAGCTGCGCTTCCTGCTCTTTGCTATTTTCCATCTGCTCGGCATCCAGCTGGGCAATTTCGGTGAGGTCTTTCAGTGCCTCACTACTGGTAGGCAGCAGGTCGCTAGCGTACTTACCAACGCCGAAACCGTGTAGGAACCCCTCACACCAGAGACACAGGCTCCGGCCTTTTTCCGCCAGCTCATCACTCTCTGACAGCAATGGCTGAAATGAAAAATCGCTACCTGAAAGCGCTTTCAGGCTATTATCGGCGAGCAGGACGGCATTCCGTTGGAGGTCGGCAGGAATCGCATCCAGGTCCAGGAACTCGACAAGTTCCTTCTGCCAGCGCGCTTTATCCGGGCGCGTGCCGCTGCTGAGCAGGCCGCAAATAAATCCGTGCAGTTCGCTGGGACCTATTTTTCCGCCGGCTGCCAGGATCTGGCTGGCGAGATCGTCAAACAGGCTATCCGCTGCAGCCATAATCTACTCCTAATGAATTCGAAACAGGCGGTCGAGACAAAACACTACAGACGTCTCAACCGGGGTGTGCTTACGTGCGATTTTTCCACAAACTGATACATTTGTGTCGAGCAACATCGCGCGGGGCAATTGACCCTCTAATACGCCAGCAATATAGTAGCGGAATCGCCCGGCGCTGACAGTCGTGGCACAGGTATAAGCTACCTCACCGCACATTTGTTGCACGATTGATTGAGAATGACTGATGGCCGGCGCAGCAAAACAAGGCACGCCGCCGCCCGCAGGTAGTCCCCGTTGCCGGCGACCCTGCCCGACATCAGCCGCAGGGGTTCGCGGCGAATCGAAAACGCAGGAATTATGGACAAAATACAGGCGTTGGAACTCAAGTTGGACACGCTGATCGACCAGGTTCAGCAGCTGGCCGCCGACAACCGCGCACTGCGTGAACAGCAGGGTCAGTGGCAACGCGAACGCCAACGGTTAATACAGAACAACGAAGCGGCCCGCAGCCGGGTTGAAACCATGATCAACCGCCTGAAAGGGCTGAACCAAGAAAACCAATGAGCAGCAAACCCCTGAATACCGCCACCGTGGCCGTGACCATACTCGACAAGGAGTATCGCGTTGCCTGTTCTGAAGAAGAGCAGACCGGCCTGCAGGCGTCCGCCAAGCTGCTTAATGAACGCATGGCCCGAATCCGTAACAGCGGATCGGTGATTGGCGGCGAGCGTATCGCCGTGATGGCCGCGCTCAATATTGCCCACGAACTGATTCAGGCCAAGGCCGAGCTTGCCCGGCAGCCCGTGGAAGAACAGATGATTGAACGCCTGCATGAAAAAGTGCAGGCCGCCCTGAGCAAATTTGACGAGTCCTGATTCTCTTCTCCCGCCCTGCCGCGGCATCGGCATTCCCTTGACATTAGCGCCCGGAGCAATTTTTCCGGGCAAAGCCATTTAGCCTTTTATAGCCCCAGGCGTTATACTTCGTATGCCCTGGAGTGTTGGCCAGTTGACTATGTCCTCGAGCCGATAATATCACCCTGGAGGTTTCCAGCGGGTGCTGGTGTGCAAGTCCGCCATGTAGCGGAAAGCCTAATGCATCGCGGGAACCACCACCTTGAGCCTTACGGTTCAAGGCTACGTCATCAGCCGCATCTCCCGGGGCTCTTTATCTTCCTTTCTGCGCGCACCTGACCGATGCCGGATTTCCACACCCAACCGATTGCTGGCGCGATGCCCAAAGCCCAGTTGCGCCGCCTGATGCGCACCGCGCGCCGCGCCCTGAACACCTACCAGCAACGCACCGCCAGCCGCCGTCTGTGCAACCGTTTGGCACTGAGTGCCGAACTGCAACAGGCGCAACATATCGGGATTTACTGGCCGATGGATGGTGAAGTGGATCTGCGACACCTGCTCGCGCGCTTTCCAGACAAGAAGTTCTACCTGCCGGTGCTGCCGCGGCGCCCGAGGCAACAGCTGGCTTTCCACCGCTGGTATGGTGAAGCGCTGTGTTTCCGCAACCGCTATGGAATTCCCGAGCCGCTTAGTGGCAAAACCCGCAGCCAGTTACGCGCACCACACTTCCTCGACGTGGTTCTGATGCCGCTGGTCGCGTTCGATCCGGAAGGCGGCCGCCTGGGCATGGGCGCAGGGCTCTATGACCGCACCTTTGCCTTCAAGCACCGTATGCCCGGCTGTGGCCCCAGACTGATTGGTACTGCACACCAGCTGCAATGCGTGGATAAACTGCCTGTGGATAACTGGGACATCCCCCTCGCCATGGTCGCCACCGACCAGCGGCTGTACCACTGCGATTAGCCATCACCAGCAAAAAGCCGCTACCCCAATACCAAAAAAGCCGAACCCTGAGGTTCGGCTTTTTTGGTATTTCTACGCGCGGGCTGCGGGGTTAACGAGTAACCACGCCCTGCTGAAGCGCCGCCGGAGCTTCTTCCTCGTCAGAGGAAAATACCTCTGTGAGGCCGGCACTACTCAGCAACACCCCCGCGACAAAGACAACTACAGCGAGTGTCAATGCATCGGGCTTCATGGGGACCATCCTGTAAATTTCGAATTTTTGTAGTTTTCGAATCTTTTGGTATCTGCCGACGATCTGCGCCGCCGGTCCGGAGCGTTAGACTGCACCTGAGCGAAAAGTTCTGGCCTCTTCGCAAAAGATTTGCAGCAACAGCAACCGGTTAAAAGATACTCGATCAGTGGCCAAATAGTAACCCGTCAAGTTTTTTATTTTGAGAGAAAGCTCACATTTCAGGAATTGCAAGTTCGACAGATCGCCCGCTGTGATCTACTCGCCGCAACCTCTGACAAGTGGCGCACCATTCTTGCGCCACGTTGGTGCGTGCATCAGTCCCAATCAGGCCCCACGGGCCAAAAAGAAGCGATAAGCCGGATTCTCGGTCTCATCCCAGAACGGATAGTGCAGCTGATCCAGCAGTGCCCTCAGTGCGGGCCGCTCGGCTTCCGCCACCTCCAGACCCACCAGTACCCGCCCGTAAGCGGCACCGTGGTTGCGGTAGTGGAACAGGGTGATATTCCAGCGCCCCGCCAGCTGCTCCAGGAAGTTGCGCAAAGCTCCCGGGCGCTCCGGGAACTCGAAGCGGTAGACGACTTCGTTCTCCACCCCCAGCGCACGGCCACCGACGAGGTGGCGGATATGCAGTTTCGCCATCTCATTGTCGGTGAGGTCCGTCACCTGGTAATCGAGCTCGGCCAGTTGTCGTACCAGTTGCTGACGATCGGCATCCGTCGTCACCTGCATACCGACAAAAATATGCGCCTCGCCGCCATTGCCGTCGCCACCGGCATAGCGGTAGTTGAATTCCGTAATGGAGCGGTCGCCCAGGTCGCGGCAAAACTGCAGGTAACTGCCCGGCTTCTCCGGGATTGTCACCGCCAGCACCGCCTCGCGCTTCTCGCCTATCTCGGTGCGTTCACTGATATAGCGCAGGCGGTCAAAATTGGTATTGGCGCCGCTGCACACAGTGGCAAGGGCCTGATTCTGGCAACCCGTCTCTTCGATATATTTCTTCAACCCCGCCAGCCCTACGGCGCCGGCCGGTTCGGCAATGGAGCGGGTGTCTTCGAAGATATCCTTGATCGCCGCGCAGATCTCATCGGTAGTCACCGTGATGACTCCATCGATGGTTTCGCGCAACACGCGGAAGGTTTCCTCACCAATCTGCGCCACCGCAACACCGTCGGCAAACAGGCCCACTTGCGGCAGGCGCTCCCGGTGGCCCGCATCCATGGCCGCTTTCAGGCAGGCGGCGTCTTCCGGTTCCACCGCGTACACCTTGATCCCGGGGCGAACATACTTGATATAAGCCGCCATACCGGCCGCGAGGCCACCACCGCCCACGGGAATAAACACCGCATCGAGGTTGCCCGGCTGCTGGCGTAGCAGTTCCATGGCCACAGTGCCCTGTCCCGCGATCACATCCGGGTCATCATAGGGATGCACAAACACCAGACCGCGCTCTTCCACCAACGCCTTCGCCCGCGTCGCGGCCTCGTCAAACGTGTCGCCATGCAGCACCACTTCCGCACCGCGCATGCGTACTGCATTAACCTTGATGGCAGGGGTAGTGGAAGGCATAACGATGGTGGCGCGAATACCCAGCTGCTGAGCGCCCATTGCCAGCCCCTGGGCATGATTGCCGGCCGAAGCCGCAATAACACCGCGCGCGCGCTGCTCCTGCGGCAATTGCAGCAGTTTGTTGTAGGCACCACGAATCTTGAAGGAGAACACCGCCTGCAGGTCTTCGCGCTTCAGTTGAATGCGGTTACCTGTGCGATGCGACAGCTGGCGCATCGGCTCCAGCGGGGTTTCGGTGGCGACATCGTAAATACGCGCGTCTAAAATGCGCTTGATATAGGACTTGGGCATGACAGAAATCGGCAGCCAATAGATTACTGAAAGCCAGCCAGTCTAATCTCTAGACAGCAGCAAAGCCACTTTAAAACCGTTTTTGCGCGAAAAAATATTCGAAAGATGATATTTCGATAGCAGAAATTGCACAAAAGGACGTAGAACCTCCCATGAACCAGGATCAACTCAAGCGCGATGTCGCCCGTGCCGCCGTGGAATACATCACCCCTATGCTGGAGGCCGAAACCATTGTCGGCGTCGGCACCGGCTCCACAGCCAACTTCTTCATCGACTTTTTGGCCGAGAAAAAAGGCCTGTTCGATGGTGCCGTAGCAAGCTCCGAAGCCTCTGCCGAGCGGCTCAAGTCCCACGGTATCCCGGTATACGATCTCAATGCCGTAGACAGCATCCGCGTGTACGTGGATGGTGCGGACGAAACCAACCCGCTGCTGGAGCTGATCAAGGGCGGCGGCGCTGCCCTCACCCGCGAGAAGATTGTCGCCGCCTGTTCCGACGAATTTGTGTGTATTGCCGATGAGAGCAAGTGGGTGAAGGTACTGGGTGATTTTCCGCTGCCTGTTGAAGTCATCCCCATGGCGCGTTCTTATGTGGCCCGTGAACTGGTGAAGCTGGGCGGCGATCCGGTTTACCGCGAAGGTGTACTGACCGACAACGGCAATGTGATTCTGGATGTGCACAATATGCAGATTGCCAAACCCATAGAGCTGGAAGCGGCCATCAACAACATCACCGGTGTGGTCACCAATGGCCTGTTTGCAGCGCGCCCGGCCGATATCCTGCTGCTGGGCACCGCCGATGGTGTTAAGACGATAAAATCCAAAGTGTGACGTAACCAGATCGAGACAGATGCTTTACAACAATAAAAAGTTCAAGCTTGCGCTGCTCGCCCTGCCCCTCCTGGCGGCGGGCTGCGCAACCACACCGCCCAGCAATACCGACGATCTCTGCGAAATATTCCGCGAGAAAGACGATTGGTATCACGACGCAGCCAAAGCCTCACGTAAATGGAACACCCCCATTGCCACGATGATGGCGACCCTGCATCAGGAATCCCGCTTCGTGCACGACGCCAAGCCGCCGCGCACCAAAATCCTGTGGATTTTCCCTGGCCCCCGCCCCTCCGATGCCTACGGGTATGCCCAGGCGCTGGGCACCACCTGGCGCGGCTACCAGCGCGCCACCAGCAGCTACGGCGCGGACCGCGATGACTTTGCCGACGCCATCGACTTCGTGGGCTGGTACCACAACACCAGCCAGCGCCAGTGCCGTATCAAGCCCAATGACACCTACCACCTGTACCTCGCCTACCATGAGGGGCAGGGAGGCTTTAACCGCCGTACGTACCGCAGCAAAAAATGGCTCCAGAACGTAGCGCACAAAGTTTCTGCGCGATCCCAGAGTTACCAGCGGCAACTCAATAGTTGCGAGGCGTCACTGAAAAAGCGCAAAAAGTTTCTCGGCCTGTTCTGAGAACCTGGTCAACGGGTTTGCAGTCTGGCGGCAAAAGGCGCAAGCAGAATCCAATAGCGTCTACCCTTTGCAGACAGCAGCTTTGCAGCCGCATTTCGACAAGGCTCTGTAGCCCTCACAAGACGCTGGGCGTGCGCCACGCACAGATGCGTTTTACCCGAACAATCGAGAGGTGCTCATGAAGCCAAACATTTTCTACAGCGCGGCCCTTGCACTGCTGCTCGGCGCTAGCGGTGCATTTGCCGAATCCGTCAGCCAGGCGCAGCTTGAAAAATTTGCCGATGCCTATCGTGCAATCGTGGATCTCAGCCGCGAATACGCCCCCAAACTGAAAAGCGCTGCCGATGCCGCTGCCGCAGAAGCGATCAACGTGGAAGCCCAGGCCAAAATGCTTTCCGCCGTTCAGGGCGCCGGCCTGAGCAAAGAAGAGTACCAGTCCATTGCCGAGCAGCTGCGCTCGGATCCGGAACTGCTGAAGCAGGTCAACAGTATCCTGCAGCGGGATGCCCCGGCCCAATAAGCCGGCCGTCCCACCCCCGCTTATGCTTCCTGCGGCGCCGGCACATTATCCGGCGCCAGCTCCAGCGCCTCGCATATACCGCTCAGGTGTTTGTATACCCACTCCCGATCAATAGACCCCCAGTCCTCCAGCGCGTAGTAGCCGTCGTTATTACGGACCCCTTCCTGGACAAAAATCACGCGGGTACCGTGCCCGGGCAAGCCCTTGGCAATGATGTCCTGTACAGTACGACGCGGCCAGCCAGTAACCTCCTCCAGCGCGGGGTTATTGGGTTTTGGCAGCTGCTCGATCAGGTAGGTGATTAGCAGCCGCCGGCAAATGGTGGGGTTCAAAGCAGTAGGTGTCTGACTCAAGTTTCACTCCCTTTTAGAGATACTACGGATACGCTTTCCCGCATTTTTAGCACGGATTGGTCACATCACACCAAGCCGCCGGTCACCCCCTCCCGGTGACACGGGACTTTTTATGCACCTTTTTGCATAATCCCGCAGGCCGATGAGAGTCAAAAAATTAGCCGGAAAGCGTGACCATGGAGACAGAAACTCAGCCAGGTATCAATATGGATACTGCCGCGAGTATCGGAGAGCCAGAAGAGCAACAGGCCCCCCATCCACAGAAGGGGATTCTGGCTGCCACTGTGCATGCACATCTTGTGGGCGCCCGCGCCGCTGGCATTGACTGCGAACAGCTGCTGCGCGATGCCGACATAGACCCGGCAAGCAGTGCCGAACCGGACGCGCGTGTTGGCCGCGAACAGGTCGCGCGCCTGCTGCGCAAACTGTGGGACCTGCTGGGTGACGAAACCGGTGGATACCTTGTTCGCCCCTGGCAACCCGGTACCTTTGCCATGATGGGGCATGCGGTGCTCGGCTGCCCCAATCTCCGCCGCGCCCTGCTCCGTTCCAGCCGCTTCGTCTGCATGGTGAGCGACGACCTGCACATCAAGCTGGTGGAAGATGGCGAAGAGGCGCGCTTGATCTTCCATCACGGCAACGCCAAACAGCTGCCGAACCAGAACTTCGTCGAATCCCTCGCGGTGATCTGGCTGCGCTTTTTCAGCTGGCTGATTGATCGCACCATTTTGCTGGAACGGGTACACCTCGCTTTCCCGCCGCCGGATTACGATGAGGAATACAACGATATGTTCCCCTGCCGGCACTATTTCCACCAGCAGGAGACCTGCCTGGTATTCAGCACCCGCTACCTGAACATGCCACTGGTGCGCGATGCTCAGCAGCTCTCCGAATTCCTCTCCCGCGCGCCGGAGTGCCTGTTGACCCAGTACAAGTCGGACAACAGCTTCACCGGTCGCATACGCCGTATGCTGCAGAGCGACAACAGTATCGAGAACCTGTCCCTCGATGATGTGGCCGAGCGCCTGTTCACGTCGCCGCAAACCCTGCGCCGGCGACTCAAAGACGAAGGCAATAGCTGGCAGGACATTAAGGATTCCGTGCGCCGCGATATGGCCATGTATCAGCTGAAGCAGCAGGAAACCGCAGTGGCGGAAATCGCCGAGCGACTCGGGTTCTCAGAACCCAGCGCGTTCAACCGCGCCTTCAAAAAGTGGACCGGGCTCGCACCCGGTGCCTACCGGGAAAAATTCCGGAATTAGCCATAAAAAAACCCGCGGCATGCCGCGGGTTTTTTCTTTTTCAGGGAGAGCAACCGTTACTCGCTGAAGCTGGTTACCTTCACCGCGATACGGCGGTTCTTCTGCTTACCCTCTTCCGTGGTGTTGTCCGCGATCGGGCTGGAAGATCCCATACCACTCGCGGTTACCCGGCTCGTATCGATTCCGGCATCCGTCAGCATCTTCATCACGGCCTGGGCCCGGGATTCAGACAGTTTCTGGTTGGCCGCCGCATCGCCTGAGGAGTCGGTATGACCTTCCAGCGCAATGGCGAGGCCAGGGAACTCCTGCATGATTTTGATCAGCGTCTGCACGTCCGGCAGAGATTCTGCATTGGGCATGCTGCCATCGGTGGGGAATTCGATGTGCAGGGCGAATTCACGGTTTGGATCCCGTTGCGCATTGGCCAGGTACTCACGGAATGCCGTTCCGAAATCCACCATGGCTTCATCGGTCGTCGGCGGAACCGGGGAAGTCCCCATGGGTTCCACTGGTCCGGTGTCCGGCGCGGTTTCCATGGGCTCGGTCGGGGTCTCGTCGACAATCACTTCTTCTTTCTGCTCGATTACCGCACCCGTTCCATCATCCAGCCGTTCTTTCTTGGCACACATGTTCAGTGCCCAAAGAACCCCCAGCGCAATTAACAGGGGCCACAGCCACTTTCCGATGCCGCCTTTGCGCGCCGGTGGCGGAGGAGCCGCCGCGTGTACCTTCTCGCGCGGTGTGGTTTCCACCACGGTGCGCTCGGCAAGTTCATCCAGATTGGCCACGCCGAGCTCTTTCAGGAAGCCCGGGGGCAATTTGTCACGAACATGCGCTTTCTGCCCCAGCAACAGCGCGGCAAGGCCACCCATATTGAGCCCCTTGCTCTTCACCAGCTTGCCGATCAAGGACATCACAACCGGTGCTGCAATACGCAGCAGGCTGCCACTTTTGGTACTGTTCAATCCCAGTGCGGAAGCCAGTACATTGATCGCGCCGTCGCGCTTGGTCCCAAGGATACCGTCAAGCAGGCTGCCACCGGTCTGTTGCAGGCTGGTCATCTTACCCGCGTCCGCGAAAATATCGGCCGGTGACGACAGGTCCAGGGACTTGCTCTCATTCACCAGATTCATCAACGCGCCAAGCCCGCTCTCACTGCCAGCTTTGTTCAGCATCGCGGCAATGACCGAGGCCGCGCTGGTCGTGAATGCGGGCTCGGCCTGGCCATCGGGTAACCCCAACGCCTTGCCCAGCGCACCCAGTCCTGAAGAACCCAAATGGCGAACCGCCATTTCCAATAGATTGTCAGCCATTTGTTTACCTCTTCGATTTCACCCAGCGGAAATACTCTTCTCAGTGTACGGCACCAAAAACAACCGATTAGGCCGTTTCAGAATAAGCGTTAGAACATAAAGCAGAATTTCTGATGGCAATGGAGAAAACCGGCGCAATTCGGCATTACAGCGCGCGCTACTTCGGCTAATTTAAGGGGGACTGATCATTCCCAAAAAAATAATCGGCACAGCATATGATTCCAAGAACCGTCTACAGCCAGGAACACGAACAATTTCGCGACAGCGTACGCAAATTCCTTGAGGCCGAAGCCGCGCCCTACCATCACCAGTGGGAAAAGGAGGGGCAGGTCGACCGCGAACTGTGGCGCAAAGCCGGCGCTATGGGCTTTCTCTGCCCACAAGTCCCCGAAGCCTACGGCGGCCTCGAGCTGGATTTCGGCTACAACGCTATCGTCGATGAAGAAATCTCACGACAGGGACTCACCGGTATCGGTTGGGGGCTGCACTCGGACATCGCCGTGCCCTACATCGTCAATTACGGTACCGAAGAACAGAAACAGAAATACCTGCCCGGCTGTATCAGTGGTGATATCGTCACCGCCATTGCCATGACCGAACCCGGCGCCGGATCAGACTTGCAGGGCGTGCGTACCAGCGCCATCAAAGACGGCGATCACTATGTATTGAATGGTTCCAAAACCTTCATCACCAACGGCCAGCATGCGGACCTGGTCGTGGTCGTCGCCAAAACCAATCCCGGCGAGGGCGCTGCCGGTGTCAGCCTGCTGCTGGTAGAAGCCGATTCTCCAGGGTTCAAAAAAGGTACAAATCTGGAAAAGGTGGGCATGAAAGCCCAGGACACCTCCGAACTGTTTTTCGACGATGTAAAAGTACCGGAGCAAAACCTGCTCGGTGGCGAGGGCCAGGGTTTTATCTATTTAATGCAGGAATTGCCACAGGAGCGCCTCAGTGTCGCGGTCAACGCTATCGCCAACTGCGAGGCCGCCATCGGCTGGACCATTGAATACGTCAAGGACCGCAAGGCGTTTGGCAAACCCATTGCCGCCTTCCAGAACACCCAGTTCAAACTCGCGGAGCTGGACAGCGAACTTACCGCGCTGCGGGTATTCATCGACCGCTGCCTGGAATTGCATTACGACAAAAAACTCGATGTATCCACCGCAGCCAAGGCCAAGCTGCTGGCCACCGACTTCCAGTGCAAGTTACTCGACGAATGTATGCAGCTGCACGGCGGCTTCGGCTACATGTGGGAATATCCCATCGCCCGCGCCTGGGCCGACGCACGCGTGCAGCGTATTTACGCCGGCACCAATGAAATCATGAAACTGATCATCTCGCGAGGCCTGTTGAAAGACTCCTGATCCGATCAGAAGCGCGATACGTATAGCCCGGTAGCACCCATGTATTACCGGGCATATTCCTCACCGTGAAGACTCTGCGACTCATCCTGGGCGACCAGCTCAACCACCATCATTCCTGGTACCGCAACGACAGCGCGGAGACCCTGTATTTCATTGCGGAAATGCGCCAGGAAACCGACTACGTCTGCCACCATATTCAGAAGGTCGCCGCCTTCTTCGAAGCGATGGAAGCCTTTGCCGGCTGGCTCCAATCCCGGGGCAAGCAGGTAATCCACTACCGTCTCGATCATCCTGACAATACGCAGAAACTCGGCACCAATATCGCCAACCTGATCCAGACCCACGGGATAGAGAAGTTTGAGTACCAGCTTCCCGACGAATACCGACTCGACCAGCAGCTGCAGCAGCTCGCCGACGACCTCAGTATCGAAACCCAGGCCTTCGACAGCGAACACTTCCTCACCCAGAGGGACGAGCTAGCACAATTTTTTAACAGCAAGAAATCCCTGCTGATGGAGAGTTTCTATCGACATATGCGCCGCAAGCACAATGTGTTGATGGAAAATGAGGAACCGGTAGGAGGCGAGTGGAATTACGACAAGAGCAATCGAAAAAAATGGAAAGGTAAACCGGCGATTCCTCACGAACGCGGCTTTCGCAAAGATGTGCGCACAACGCTGGCGCGGATAGAGAGCGCAGAAGTGAAAACCTTCGGTCATATCGACCCGCAACACTTTTCCTGGCCCACAACCCGGAAAGACGGCCTGAAAGTACTGCGCCACTTCTGTACACACCTGCTGGTGCACTTTGGTGATTTCCAGGATGCGATGGACCCGGACGAGGCCTATCTGTTTCACAGCCGCCTCAGCTTTGCCATGAACTGCAAACTGCTGCATCCGCGTGAAGTGATCGATGCCGTGATCAATCATTGGCAACAGAACAAAAACACCATTTCCCTCAATGAGGTTGAAGGGTTCGTTCGGCAAATTCTTGGCTGGAGGGAATATATGCGGGGCGTTTACTGGTGTGAGATGCCCGGTTACGCAAAGCTAAACCACCTGCAAAATCACCGTGACCTGCCGGCATTTTACTGGACAGCAGAAACCCGTATGAACTGCCTGCACCACGCGATCAAGAACAGCCTGGAGCACGCCTACGCACACCATATCCAGCGGCTGATGATTACCGGCAACTTTGCTTTACTCACTCAGGTGCACCCGGATCAGGTCGACGACTGGTATCTGGGAATCTATATCGACGCTATCGAGTGGGTAGAAATCACCAATACCCGGGGGATGAGCCAGTTTGCCGACGGCGGTCAGGTTGCCACCAAGCCGTATATCAGCAGTGGCAGTTACATCAACAAAATGAGTAATTATTGCCAGGGCTGCTGCTACGACGTGAAAGAAAAGACCGGTGAACATGCCTGCCCATTCAACAGCCTGTACTGGAACTTCCTCGCTGAAAAGCACAAGTACTTTGCAGAAAACCCACGCATGGCGATGATGCTCAGTCTGCTGAAAAAAATGGACCCGGAGGAGCTGAAAGCCTTGCAAAAGCGTGCCCACCAAATCATCCGTAATCCCGACTCGTTCTAACCCGACTTCGCCTTCATACGTTCCGATTAGCGCCACTTAACCAGGCACACTCTACGTATCCACATACCGCCAACTATAACTTGGCAAGCTACGCACCAATATGCGTATCAATAGTTGCACTGATACGGACGAGTAATGACATGACCCTGATATTACGCGCCTTAATTCCTCTGGTGTTGGCGATCACTGCGCTGTCTGCATACGCAGCCGACCAATACATCGAAGGCCGGGTAGAAAGCGGAGACGAGCCTATTGCCGCGGCTGAGGTAACACTCTGGATCACAGCTTCGGAAGGACCACAAAAGGTGGCGCGGGCAAAGAGCGGCAACGATGGCCGTTTTACGCTGACACTCGCCGACAGCAAAAATCCTTCGGGCATACTCTACCTGACTGCTGACGGCGGCGTTCCCAAAGCGGGCGTCGGCAGTAAACCGAATCAGGCAATCCGCCTGCTCGCCATTCTCGGCCATTCGTCACCAGCGAGGGTAACGGTGAATGAGTTGACCACGGTCGCATCCGTATGGACCGCCGCGCAGTTCATCAATGATGGCGCCCTCAACGGCGCACCTCTCGGCTTGAAAATTGCCGCGGGTAACGTGCCCAATTTTGTGGATCTTCAAACCGGGGAGCTGGGCCCGGTGATACAGGATCCCCTGAACAGCTCCCAGACGCCCACCCTGGCCAAGTTCAATACCCTCGGGGCACTGCTCGCTGCCTGCATCCGATCGCCAGACAACTGTGCCCGCTTGTTTGAGGCAGCGACACCACCGGGCGGGCCAACACCGGCGAATACGCTCGTAGCGGTGCATAACATAGCCCGCCACCCCTCACATCAGGCACGGAAAATTTTTGAACTGCTCGACGTGTTTTACCCCGTACCTGTAGGAAAGCGCTGGCGCTACACGCCCTATATTCCCTACCTGAATTTCGCCCCCAGTGCCTGGACCCTCTCGCTGGTTTACAGCGGCGGCGGCCTCAACTCGCTGGGCGGTATCGCCATCGACCGCGATGGCAATATGTGGGCCGATGACAACTTTTTGGTCGGTGCCCAATCGACGATTTTCGAGGGCTTCGGCGGCGGCCTTTCCAAGCTGGCACCCAACGGCAAACCGCTGTCGCCGATGACAACCGGATTTCGCGGCGGCGGCATCGACGGTCCGGGATTCGGCATCGCCATTTCAGCGGACAACAAAGTCTGGGCAACCAGCCTCGCCGGCAGGAATATATCCGTGTTTGACCGCATCACCGGCAAACCGCTGTCTCCGGAAAATGGTTACGACTTTGACGGTAAGCTGGGCGCGATGCAGGGCATCATCGTCACACCCGGGGGTGATGTCTGGGCGCTGGATAACGGCCGGGACCAGATTGTCCACCTGCCCAACGGCAATGCCGCCAAGGGGCGTATTCTCGGCCGCACGGTCAACGGCAAACCCACAGATGGAACACTAAAGCTGAAAGCACCGTTTCACCTGGCCATCGACCAGCAGGACCGGATCTGGGTAACCAATAGCGGCGGCGACACAGTAACCCGGTTTCCCGTCAGCAACCCGGGCAATGCAGAGCAGTTCAAGGTCGGCTTCGCGCCGCGCGCCATCGCTATCGACAGCCAGGGCAATGCCTGGATCGCGAATACCGTAGGCCACCTTTCCACCAAGGAGAAACTTGCGTTTATCGAAGCAAAAATCAAGGCCAAGGCGGAGCGGCTCAAGGGCAAACAGTCAGAGGCCAGCCGGGCCGCGCACGAATGGATTGATCTCTACGAAATTATTACCAAATTTCCCGGCGGCGATGTTTCCCTGCTTAACCCGGAGGGGAAATTGCTCGGAACCTTCGACGGCAACAAGAGCATCATCGGCGCCTGGGGTATTGCGATCGACGGCAACGACCACGTCTGGGTGGCAAACTCTACCGGCCGCTCCATCAGTCAGCTGTGCGGCGTGCGTACGGATACCTGCCCGACGGGCGTGAAAACAGGACAGGCAATTTCACCGAAATCCGGATATATCGGTGGCTTACAGATCGTAACGGATGTGGCCATCGACCCCGCCGGCAACGTGTGGGTTGCGAATAACTGGGACAGGCCCGATGAGGGATTCAAAAACAAACCCGATGAGGCACTGTCAACCCGCTTCGGCGGCAATGGCGCGGTCGTATTTTTTGGCCTCGCGGCTCCGGTAAAAACGCCCCTGATTGGTCCAGTGCAGTCGCAATACGGATTGGAAGAACCCTGACGGTCAGATCCCTTCGCCAAGGCTATATTGTAAGGACTTAATTTCCACTGCTTAAAATGGAAACTCGATGATTTTTCTGCTTCGCGCACTTGCTGGAATACTTCTTATCACCACTTCCCTTCAAGTATTCGGTTCAGAAACCGCGGACATCATTTTCCACAACGGCACAATTATCACCATCAATGACGCACAACCCCTGGCTGAAGCGGTGGCAGTCAAAGATGGAAAAATCCTCGCGGTGGGCAAGAAAGCAGAAGTGCTCAAAACAGTGGGCGAAAATACCAGGAAAATCGATCTCGCCGGCAAGACCATGCTTCCCGGTTTTTTCGATTCCCACGGCCACGCCTGGATGATCGGAATCCAGGCGATGACCGCCAACCTGTTGCCGCCACCAGACGGCGACGGTAAAGACATCCCCGCTTTGATCAAGCTACTGCAAGACTGGGCAGTAACCAACCAGGCCTCGGTGAAAAAAATCGGCTGGATTGTAGGCTTTGGTTACGATAACTCGCAGCTGGCGGAACAGCGCCATCCTACCCGGCAGGATCTCGATAAGGTTTCCACCGATATTCCTATCCTGATCATCCACCAGTCTGGCCATCTGGGTGTGGGCAACTCCAAAGCCCTGAAAATTGCGGGCATATCCGCAGACACAAAAAATCCCGAGGGCGGTGTATTCCAGCGGGAAACCGACGGCAAAACCCCAAATGGGGTTGCGGAAGAGTATGCGTTCTTTCAACTGGTTGGCGCCTTCGGCAAAGCGCTGAACGAAGATGCCAACGACCTGTTTGCGGTTGAGGGCACCAAGCTGCTTGCCTCTTATGGCTACACCACCGCGCAGGAAGGCCGCGCCACCTCCGCCTCACTCAACGCCTTGAAGCGGGTTGCCGACAGTGGAGAAATAAAGATCGATGTAGTCGTTTATCCCGACATCCTGGAAGTGCCTGACATACACCCATCACGCCAATACCATAATCACTTCCGGGTCGGTGGTGCCAAACTCACCATCGACGGCTCCCCACAGGGCAAAACTGCCTGGCTGACAAAACCCTATTTCAAACCGCCTCCGGGACAGAGCAAAGACTACCGGGGATATGCGGCCATCACCGAACAGCAGGCGATGGATGCTGTAGAGAAGGCCTTTTCCAACAACTGGCAGATCATCGTGCACTGCAACGGCGATGCCGCCATTGACCTGTTTATCAAGGCTGTCAGGGCTGCCGAGAAAAAATACCCGAACGTGCACAACCGCCCGGTGTTAATCCACGGACAAACCCTGCGCCGGGACCAAGTGGACGAAATCAAGGCGCTGGTTGTTTTCCCCTCCCTGTTCCCAATGCACACTTTCTACTGGGGTGACTACCACCGGGAATCGGTACTCGGACCGGAACGCGCGCAGAATATTTCTCCCACCGGCTGGCTTATGGAGCAGGACATGATATTCGGCACCCACCACGATGCGCCGGTGGCCCTGCCGGACTCCATGCGCGTGCTGTCTGCCACCGTCACCCGCCGTACCCGCAGCGGCCGCGTACTAGGCCCGCAACATCGTGTACCCGTCGCCACGACACTCAAAGCCATGACACTCTGGCCCGCGTGGCAGCATTTTGAGGAAGATAGAAAGGGATCGATCGAGGTGGGCAAGCTCGCTGACTTCGTCGTACTTTCCGATAACCCACTGGAGGTTCCAGAAAAACAATTGGCTGATCTAAAGGTACTGGAGACGTTTAAACAAGGCGAATCGATTTACAAGCGCGGATCAGAGCAAGCCTCAGCCCTATCACCCGCCCTGTTCGGCGTCTCGATGCCCGCCACAAATACGACAAACCTGCATGAGGCAGGCATCAATCACCAACACGGGGATGGGTGTTTTAACGATGCCCTGAGCGTGCTGCTACACGCCCTGGAAAAGAAAGAAGCGGATAACTGAGAAGCTAAGACCTGTCAGTGTTCGGTGCCCCGCACTACCGCATCCTGATAGCGTTTCGGGCTCATGCCAAACTGCTGATGAAAGCGACGGCTAAAGTGGCTCAGGTGGCGGTAACCCAGATCGAAGCACACCCGGGTAACGGATTCGCCCCGTGCCAGGCGCCCCTTGGCTGCCTCCATGCGCAAATGCTGTTGGAACTCCAGTGGCGTGCAGCCAAGGTGCTTTTTGAATTCACTGAAAAAGCGGCTGCGACTCATGCAGGCGACCTTGGCCAAACTGTCGATATCCAGAGGCTGGTCGAGGTATTGCTGGATCTGGTGCAGAGCCGCACCCAGGCCATTCACCTCCGGATTGTTTTCACATACGTTCAGCAGGAACGTTCGCGTTTGCTGGCGAAGCATGCGTACGATCAATTCACTGATACCGAAATCCACCAGCAAATCGCGATCGTCGAAGTTCTCGGTGAACGTGGTCACCAAGCGCTGCAACAGGGATTGTGTCGCCGGGCTGTGGCGCGTATGGATCAGGGAATCCGGGCGGTAGCGCCAGTCTTCAAACTCACGCTGGAGTGGTGCTGCGCCATTCAACTGGGCACACACTTTCTCAACCCGCTCGCGGGAAATTTCCACGGTGAGGCAGGAGGTCGGGTTTTCGAGACGGGCCTCGGGGAAATCAATCGCCACCCGCTCACCGGGTGCCATCACAAAGGATTCCTGGGGCAGGAAATCTGCACTGTAATCATTGGCCGCATGCATGATCTTGCGCCCGCTGATCATGCCGCAATACAAGAGTTCGCCCGCAGAAAGGCCAACCCGTTCGGCGGGTAAATAGGTGTCGTAAATACTCAGTTCGGAGCTGGGTCCGGCAAATGAAACACGGTTCTCCACCAGCTCACGTGGCTTTTCCCGGCCACGGATGATCGCTTCGCTCATAGATTCCCTGTCGTTGTTTTTATTATTTACTGGCTGCTGGATTCAGGATCAACTCTTCTGTACTCAGGAGAAAGCAGCCTGTGTCCACGCCCGTTATTTTTTTATCGCTTATAACTAAAACAGCCGGGGGTACTCATCGCCGTTCAAGAGTACCGCCGGGGCCGGGAGAGCACAACGTCCCGGTTGGTACCAACAAGCAGAATAATTACCCAAAGAGGAAAATAGCGATGATCTATACACAACCCGGACAGGATGGCGCCCTGATCGACTTCAAGGCGCGCTATGGGAACTTTATCGGTGGCGAATGGGTGCCCCCGGTTAACGGCAATTACATGGAAAATATATCCCCGGTTACCGGCGAAGTATTTTGCGAAGTGCCCCGCTCCGGCGCTGCCGATATCGAACTAGCACTGGATGCCGCCCACGCAGCCAAGGATGCCTGGGGCAGAACCGCGGCCGCCGAGCGCGCGAATACCCTGTTGAAAATCGCCGACCGCATTGAGCAGAATCTGGAGCTGCTGGCCGTCGCCGAGACCTGGGACAACGGCAAGGCCGTGCGCGAGACCCTGGCTGCGGATATTCCCCTCGCCGTCGATCACTTCCGCTACTTCGCCGGCTGCCTGCGCGCGCAGGAAGGCAGTATGGCGGAGCTCGATCAAAACACGGTTTCCTATCACCTGTATGAACCGCTGGGCGTAGTCGGTCAGATCATCCCCTGGAACTTCCCGATCCTGATGGCGGCGTGGAAGCTGGGCCCGGCACTGGCGGCCGGCAACTGCGTGGTACTGAAACCCGCCGAGCAGACGCCGGCTTCGATTCTGGTGCTGATGGAACTGATCAGCGACCTGGTACCGGCCGGGGTGATCAATATCGTCAACGGCATCGGTGAAGAAGCGGGCCAGGCACTGGCCACCAGTACCCGTATCGCAAAAATCGCCTTTACCGGCTCTACCGCTGTCGGTGGCCATATCCTCAAGTGCGCGGCGGAAAACCTGATTCCCTCGACGGTAGAGCTCGGTGGCAAGTCCCCGAACATCTACTTCGCCGATGTGATGCAGCAGGAAGAGGCCTTTATCTGCAAAGCCGTGGAAGGTCTGGTGCTCGCGTTCTTCAACCAGGGGGAAGTGTGTACCTGCCCTTCGCGCGCGCTGATCCAGGAATCCATCTACGACGACTTTATGCAGCATGTGGTCACGCGCACCAAGGCCATCAAACGCGGTAACCCGCTGGACAGTGAGACGCAGGTCGGCGCCCAGGCTTCTCTGGAACAGTTCGACAAGATCATGACGTATATCGAAATCGGCCAGCGCGAAGGGGCCGAGGTCATTTTCGGCGGCGGTGCCGAGGAGCTCGGTGGCGAGTTCCGCAAGGGCTATTACGTGCAGCCCACCCTGCTGAAGGGCCACAACCAGATGCGCATCTTCCAGGAAGAAATCTTCGGCCCCGTCGTCGGTGTAACCACCTTCAAGGACGAGGCGGAAGCGCTGGCGATCGCCAACGATACGGAATACGGGCTGGGCGCCGGCGTCTGGACCCGGGATATGAACCTGGCCTACCGCATGGGCCGCAATATCCAGGCGGGCCGTATCTGGACCAACTGCTACCACCAGTATCCGGCCCACGCCGCGTTTGGCGGTTACAAGAAGTCCGGTATCGGCCGCGAAACCCACAAACGCGCGTTGGAACACTACCAGCAGACCAAAAACCTGCTCGTCAGCTATGACACCAACCCGCTCGGCTTTTTCTGATCCATCATCCTGTAGGCATACTTGGGGAGCTTCGGCTCCCCCTTTTTTACCGCCGCTTTCCTGGCTGCCGACGCCATTGCCGGCAATCTCCACCTCACAACCTCACCGGATTCTCTCAAGTTTTACAGCGGCCCGCCGATAGTACGTCCACCCGCTTTAACCGGGGCGATCCCGTTATTTGTGTCACAGGAATTGAGTAATGGTTGAAAGAGTCGTAGTAGTCGATGGCAGGCAGGTCGCTGCTGAAGGCGTAGCGAACGTTATTATGGGCACCTACATCGGTATCGGTGCCATCATGTATGGCCTCTACTGGCTCGTTGGCTTTTTCACTCCGAGGCTGCTGGAAGAGGGCCTTGGCATACTGACTTTCCTGATTGCCCCCGGCGCCATCCTGCTGTGTGCGTTCCTGCTCCTGATTGTACTTGTCGCGGCCATCTCATTTGAAGACCCAATCACACAGCTCGCCTATGCCGCCGGTATAGGCTATGTGACGATACCCGTTGTTCGCGATATGGGGCTGATTGGCTATAGCTCTGCGGGAAAATACATCGGCTTCTTTATTATTTTTGCCGTCGTATTCAGTCTTCTAAAAGCACTGATGCAATATCCCAAGGTATTGAAGGCAACCAAGATACTGGGCGGGATCATTATCTTCAGCCTGCTGCTGTTTCCTTTCTCGAGCTCGACAATGGATATCCTCTACGCTGCCGGCTGGGTTAATCCCACATAAATTCAAGCTGACGAATCAGGGCAGGAGTAATCGACTGTCCTGCCATGATTCAGGTCCGGATAACCTGTCGTAGCGACGCCTCTATCTGGCCGCCACAATACCCCTGCCCCCATTCCTCGCGCTGCGCTTCAAGAAAAGGGCGTATCGCCGGGCGCGCTTCCACCCGCTTTACCAGCGCCGATATCGCCGGCGCATTTTCCTCTAGATCCGCGTTCAGCGGCGGGAAGGTATATACCATGGTTCCAAACAATGCCGCTGCAGCGATATCAGCAACGGAAATAGTCGAACCCAGCAGGAATCCCTTGCCATCCTTCAACCCGTGTTCCAGCCCCGTCTTCTCAAAGATCTGCATCCAGTCCGGCAGGCGGGAATACCGGAAGGTTTCCCAGCTCTTTTTGTCCCACATCGCCAGCCCGTGGAAGTTGGTGATTTCCAGAAGAATGTCGTTACAGTCCAGCAAGGTTTTCAGGGCGAGAGTCTGGGGTTCCGGGCGCTTGGGCAGGTAGTCATACTTCCGAGCCAGGTGCATCATTATCGCTGGCATCTGCGCAAAGTATTTTTTCAGTTTGCAGTCGTACAGGTAGGGCGCGGCCATGCCGGGATTGCTGATCTCGAGGCTGCGCGCTGGGTAGATCTCCGTAGCATCGTGCTTTGTATAAGCTGAGCCAACCTCTTCCAGTAACATCTGGATAAACACACCACGGAAGGGGAGATCCCAGTAATAAATTTTGTAGTCCATACCTCAGGCAGCCTCTGGTTGATTACCGGCCAGCAATCTAATTTCGTCTTGTGCAATTCATTCAAAGATCCGCCAATCCGGTTTTACAATCATATTTAAATTCGTTCCCGGACTTCATCGTCATCAGGGCAAGTTTGACCCTGTATGTATCAACCAACTCACTATCGTAGGTACACGCTCTCCGCATCAGACCCGCACCGGATGATACCTTGAAGGTAAAGTTCCCTGCTTTATCGGTTTCTTTCAAAGTGAAAACACCCAAATAGGTAATCATGTCAGGATCAATCTGGACCTCGATATAGTTACGCTCTTCCAAGCGCAAGTCATCCCGAGTCCGATAATGGTTCGCAGTTCTGTCCAGATGGGTGATCACATAATTACCTGAAGGAATTCTGTGAATCGGCTTTTTGGATGGAAGATGAAATCCCCGATTAAGGTTTTCAATCCCGAGCCAATAATCCTTGCGTGAATTATCCGGTACATAATAGAAATCAAATACAACATATCCGTACTGATGACCGGAACAGGCACTCGCCAACATACACAGCGCGATGACAAGACTTTTCATATCTTACATCCTTGTTTTCGTTATTCCTGATGCACCAAGCTGCGAATACCGATTCCTGCGACCTTATATAGAAGCCGGAAATACCAAACCCATTTCGTAACCCATAATTCTTATAGGCACAAGGCCATTTTCTTACATTCTTTCACGAAGTTCAGGACTAAGGTTCAACACTTACTTGATAGCAACATCCTGTTCAGAGGCATTTATTACACAGGCATACTTGAATTCAGGCGTTTCTGTCAGCCCAGGAATAGCCATACGCAAGTTAAGCGTCTCAAACAGTTCCGGACTGTGTTCGCAGGCACGCTGCATAACCCCTCCGCCGCCATATACACTCACATTAAACTTACCTGTTTCTGGTGAGCGCTCCAGTGCAAGCACGCCAAGATAGTTAATTACATCGGGTTTAATCTCGATTTCCACAAACTCGCCAGCATCAAACCTGAGATCGTCAAAGGTTAAGATGAAGCTCGATGAACGATCAAAGTGGGTTAACTTATACTTTCCGGCCACCAGTTTATGAATCGGTTCCATCGAGAAAAGGTGGCGATTTTTTTGCTTTTCCTTGAGCCCCAGCCAGTAATTTCTACGCTGAGACTCATCTATGGAATAGACATCAAATATCACATATCCATATTGATGTTTGAATTCAGGAATAGCATCGCAGGAAACCTGTAAAAGGCAGACCACTATTACTAGCACTTTCATGCTGGCACGCCCTTGTTTTTGTTAGCCGGGACTCATACAAAATCCTGAATATTCAGCGCCGGCTTTTGGAAACCCCGGCAGCCATACCAAATATTCGTTTCGCGCCCATACACGCATGTGAGCTATCTGCGCGCATATAGCTATTAGCAACTTTCAGCATTTTTTCCACTCCGACCAGTAATTTCCCGCCAACCGATTGCCAGTCAAGTTTCCCTGTTGAGTCCAAGGCATTCAAAACTGTCATCAGTGCTAACGACACCCTGATGTGACAACCAGCGCAAAAATGCCAATTTTTTGATCTGCACTGTCATACCTGATCCGATTTACATACGGTTCTGCATAATGCGTGCTTCTTCGCGACAACAGAGCCAAAAGGGCTGGGAATCGCTTGGCGCATGGCCTTCATACAGGGAGCACGATGTTTAGCAGCTCTACCGAGAAATCCTTCCTTTTGCTTACCATTGCCACTCTTGGCGGTTGTGGGGAGGTGGTGGAGGATCTTCAGATTCAGGGACCCTGGACGGCGGCACTGGCGGTGGAGGGTGCCTTCTATATACCGTAGAGCAATCAGGGATATTGCGATGCACTGGTGGGACACGACAAGGTCGTGTTTTAAGGATCGGATCAGACACCGGTTTACTGAATGTTAACCTGCGGGGTGACTGGAGAGCCCCCAGCACTATTGCAAGGCAACTCCCATGCAATAAACTCTGGCCCGGGAGGCTCCCGGGCCAGAGTGCTGACTACTCCTCTACCGACAAGCTCGCCACATGCGCAGCCTGCTCAGCGTCAAGCAACGTCACTTCACCAAGCCCCAGATCCTGCAAGCGACCAAACTGGGTCGCGCGATCACCCACTACGACCCAGATCATCGATGCCGGCTGCATGTAGGTATCGGCAATTTTCTGTACCTTCTCCACGGTCATGCCATTGGTAATGGCCTCGCGCTGGCGCACGTAGTCGGCGGGCCAACCATAGGTGCTCATGTTTTCCAGCAGACCGAGTTTGGCACTGGCAGTCTCGAACGCGCGCGCATTGCTGCGGGTTAAATAGGAACGGGAGGTTGCCAGGTCTTCCACGGTATAGGTCGGCGCATACTGTTTGAGGATATCGCGGATCAGCTGCACCGATTCCGCGGTGGCATTGGCGCGCACGCCGGTGCCAATCTGGAAAGTGCCCCCGGTCTTATCCACAGCGAGGCCGGATCGGATGCCGTAGGTATACCCTTTGCCTTCGCGCAACTCCTGGGTGAAGCGCGATGCAAATCCCCCTCCGCCGAGGATGTAGTTGGTGAATACCGCCGGGTAGTAATCAACCGACAGTGCGGACATGGCCGGGCGGCCGATGCGCAGCACTGACTGTTTGGCATCCGGCACGTCGACAAAATATATGCCCGGTTCCGCAGCCACCGATGGCGGGTTGGGGATTACCACTTTGTGCGTCGGCCAGCGTTTCACCAGCGATTCCGTAGCGGCGATAAATTTGTCTTGTGCGATATCCCCCACCACATGTACGCGGGCCACGGAGGGCGACAGGTATTCGCGATGGTAGGCCTTGAGGTCGTCCATGGTAATCGCTGCCACAGAGTCTTCCGTACCCAGCAGGCTGTACCCACGAATACTGTCCTTGCCGTGTATCAGACGCGCAAAGGTGTTGCCGGCAATGGCATTGGGTTCCGACGCCGCGCGGGTCAGCTGGCTCTCCACGCTCTTCTTTGCCAGCACCAGCTCGCTCTTGTCCCAGCGCGGTTCCAATAGCATTTCTTCCACCAGTGCGAATACTGCATCGAAATTGCGTGCGAGAGTGGTGACATCGAAGCGGAAGCTGTCTTTATCGGCCGAAACCTCGATACTGGCACCAAGGGTCTGGATAGCGGTTTCCAGCTCTTCCGGTGTGCGCTTGGCGGTGCCGCGTTCCATCAGCATGGCGGTGAGGTTGGCGACGCCGGTCTTGTCCAGTTGCTCATGCAACTGGCCACCGTCGATGACCAGGCTGAAATCCACCGTGGGTACTTCGTCGCTCTCGATGCCGGAAACTTCGATTCCGTTTGCCAGCGCCGCTTGCCACACACTCGGTACTGCGGTTTCGGCCGGCTCGCCGTATTGCGGCTCCTCGCTGCGGTCAAAGTTAGACCGGGTGCGCGCATAGTCGGCCTGTACCGATGCATCAAACTGCTCTTCCGCACCGTTGACGATCTGCTCTTCTACCACCTGCGCCACAGTGGAGTCCGCCAGTGCAAGCTCAGGTGTGCCCTTGGGCACAAAGCTCGCTGCCACATAGGGCTTGCCCTTGAGGTACTTGCGGTAAACCCGCTGCACATCGTCCGCGGATACCGCCAGCAGTCGCTCAATGTCCTCGCTCACATAGCCTGGGTTACCCTGGTACATCTGGTACTGGGCCAGCTGGAACCCCTTGCCCAGCACACTGGAAAGACTGTTGTAGAAGGCGATTTCCTGGCCCGCCTTGATGCGCTCGAGGTCTTTTTCGGCAATACCTTCTTTCTCGAACAGCGCGAACGCCTGTTGAATACCCGCGTACACCGCATCGAGGTCCCGGCCTTCAAACGCCTGAACTTGCAGCTGAACCTGTCCGGCCAGCTCGGATTCATAACCGCCCATAGATACGTCAGCGGTCAACTGCTGGTCTTCCACCAGCACCCGGTAAAGGGGCGCGCGCTTGCCGTCGGACAGGTATTCGGTCAGCACCGCCAGCGGATAACTGTCCGGGTGGTAACGCTCCACCGCGGGCCAGGCGAGTGTCAGCGCGGGCTCACGGGCGAAGTTGTCTTCGTGGAAACGGCGCACCGGTTCCTTCAACACCGCCGCCTGTTTCGGTGCCCGCTCGATGGGCTCCCCCGCCGGTACCTCGTCGAAATACTTGTGCACCCAGGCCTTGGCCTGCTCGGTATCGAAATCTCCAGCCACCACCAGGGTTACATTATTCGGCACATACCAGCGGCGGAAGAACTCCTTCACATCGGCGAGGGTCGCACCCTGCAAATCTTCCAGCGAGCCGATCACCTGCCAGTTGTAGGGGTGCCCTTGCGGGTACAGATTGCGGTCGATGACGTACTGGGTATGGCCGTAGGGGCGATTATCGTAGCTCTGGCGCTTCTCGTTTTTCACCACCTGTTTTTCCTTCGCCAATACCGGCTCGGTCACGGTGTTGATAAACCAGCCCAGCTTGTCGGCCTCCGCCCACAGCATTTTTTCCAGCGCGTCTTTCGGCACCGTCTGGTAATAGTTGGTGACATCGCGAGAGGTGGAACCATTGGCCCCGGAACCACCGATGCGTGCACTCATCGCATCCAGCCCGCCCTTGCCCAGGTTCTCGGACTCCAGGAACAGCAGATGCTCGAACAGGTGCGCAAAGCCAGTGCGCCCCTCCTTCTCCCGCGCCGACCCCACATGCGCCGTTAACGATACCGCCACTACTGGATCGGAACGGTCGATATGGAACAGCACATTGAGGCCGTTCTTCAGCTGGAACTGCTGGTAGTCGATGGCGAACTGGGTATCTGCCTGTACCGCAGCCCCGGGGGCAGATTCGGAGACAGATTCATTAGTGGGCTTGTCACAACCGACCAGCCCCAGGGCCGGGATGGAGACGGCAGTAACGAAGACTGCCGACCCGAGAAGATTCCTTAACATGATGCTTTCCTGTGCCTAACGCTTTCACGCAGTAATTCTGCACCGGAAGATAGCAGGACTGCCGGCACCGGGCGACCGTAGTTAGCGCTTGCCCCGATTCCATCCAGCGCCTGATAGGCACACTTCATCGCAACGCTGAATTCAATTGCGCCCCAAACCCAATATATTTTCGAGGCACACAAGCATTACAACAAAAAGATATACGCGCCACACTGCTCCCACACACGCCTAACCTGTCGGTTTTACCCTATTCCCGTGAGACTCTCCACAGTATTCTTGCGCACTATCTATCGCTTGCTGTCGGATCGATCTCACATCAATAAACACGGGAACCCCACATGTCTTGGAGTAAACCCAATATGGCCGCCGGCGCGGCATGGGGTACTCTTGCACATCCGGAAGTAGCAGAGATCAATGCAAAACTCACCCCTTTTTCCATTGCCGCGAGCTACTCACTGACTCTGCTGCGGTACTACAATCCGGCAGCATCGGCACAACTTCAGCGGGTAAAAGCGGACAATTTTACGGATAAGTTCACCGCGTACCTGTTCCGCCTCTATCGCCCGCGCTTTGACCAGCTGCTCCCTGACGAAGACAGCAGTGCAAAACTGAAGGCCCTGAAACGGAAGCTGGCAGAACTTTTCAACCATCCTGAAGGCAAAACCCTGGATGATCTGGCTCTACGGCTGGATGAGCAATTGGTGTTTTCAGGTGGCGTGGAAGTCACTGCATGATGGTAAAATGGATTTCAATGACCCTACTGACCGGGGTTATTGAATAAAGCTATTGTTCACAAGGAGAGAGAACATGATATTTCCGGAAAGGATTGAAACGGAAGAAGAGATTATCCTCAGGTCTAATATGCTCGGGTTCGCGATTGGATTCGCTGCCATGGCCGTAGCGTATATACTTCAGAGTATCAGTGCCAACAGCCCGGAACCCAGCTACACAGCGGTCGCTGAAGTTGTATTTCTGATCACGGGCTATGCGTTCTTTGCGAGAGTCTTCTACCTGATTTTTGTTCACGCCTCGGATATCAGAAAAGCAGTAGAACAAGGCCTGAATATCCACGTTTCAGGTAGCGCGTTTAGCCTGAAAAAACCGCTTGAGCATAGATATTCAAAATCAGAAATACTGAGCAATTCCAGCACCTGACAATACGTGCCACTTCATTGGCGCCACACCAAAAATAACCATATACGTAAAGTTCATGTCATAGCCTGTGCCCTATAAACGGCCTCATCGCTGCTGTTAGGGCACAAACATCAAATCGCCCTATCCCACGGGATCGTGCCTGGAGACAGAAATGAAATCTCTAAAAATCATCATTTGTTGTTTCTATCTACTCTGCCCATTTGCCATCGCAGGGGAAGAGGCCACGTTTGTTCCAGTAGTCAAATTGTTCTCAGCATTGTCGGACGCCAATCATAGCGGCATGAGATCTGCCGTTACCGATAACTTCACCTTATTGGAGCACGGTGAAATTTGGGATATGAACACCTTGACCAACCTTGTCAAACCATCCAAAAAGCAGAGAAAGAATTTCTTCAGCATCATAAGTAGCGAGACCATGGGAAACTCCGCTTTTATAAACTACTGGAATAAAGCAGAGGTTCATGATGGAGACTCCAAAACTGAATACATCTGGCTGGAAAGTGTTGTTGTGTATAAGGTAAATGGGGAGTGGAAATTGCAACAAATGCATTCAACGAGGGTAGAAGCGGAAAACGCGCCTAAGGATATTAAGTTTACTGCCAGCTATGTGAAAACATAATCGTGGTTACCATGGTAGTGTTCAGAATTCTGTGTCATTTCTTTACCATTGACCGAAAAGAGATGACCCATGACCAAACCAACTTTCGATATGGATGCCGCGATCAAGGCGCTGCGTGAAGGCAAAGACCTC
>NZ_JAIVKK010000013.1 GCF_020524005.1 Microbulbifer aggregans
AATAGAGTTGTGGAACCACCTGATCCCTTGCCGAACTCAGAAGTGAAACGCAACATCGCCGATGGTAGTGTGGGGCTTCCCCATGTGAGAGTAGGTCATCGTCAGGCATCTAAATAAAAAAAAGGCCACCCGTTTGGGTGGCCTTTTTTTTATTTGGGATACGATGAATTACTGCCACTACCTCGCAGCGCAACAGCGCTGCCATGTGAAAGCCCATGCTCCGAAGGAGCAAAGGCTAGGGCGCCGAAGGCGTCGCAACGCGATGGCGAGCACCGCTCGCCACCCACTGTAGGTCATCGTTCTAGCCACTTAGCACCAGGCCCGAACGAACATACGACAGTACGCTCTATTTAGCGCTCTCCTCCAAACACTATCCACAGACCTATTACCGAACTAACCAAGCTACTCGCCTGAAAGCAGCCTCCTACATACAATCCACATAAAGTGTGATTAATTCCGCCGGGGCTGCTCCCCGTGTAACAATCCCCGGGCAGACGAAAAGCGACGCTTTTTTAACCGCTTCACAAACGCTAACTACCACGCCACTCAGGGCTAATATCCCGAACTTATCCCCAGATCTGTCCAATGTTTCTGTGAGTAAACCATCTGTGGATAAATGTAAAAAAGTCCGAAAAATCAGCCTTTAGTACTAACTGCTTGTGGCAGGTTAAATACTCTGGTCGTGAAGACATTATTTTTATCCACTTCTGAAGATGTACGGCGCTGCCAAAAATACAGGTGTATTTTCGATCACATCAAAAAATCCCAGTAGTCAGTGGTATCCGAAGAAATACCCATAAGTTATCCACAAAGCTATCCATAAAATCTGTGGGTAAGAGTAAGGATCCACTCTGGAGTGGTATAGGGAGAAGGCTTGACCGATGGGCGTATGAGGTGAAAGCTTCCCTGTAAAGCTAGTGGAATCGGGGTGCACTCATAATCTATCAGATAGATAAGCAATATCTAAATATCCCGTTTTCCCAATACTTAATGTGAGGCTAAAATTCTTCCACCAAATAGGTTGGGAATAAGCGGTTCTATTGTTATGTCGAATTTAAATAAAGAGACAGTGTTGGAAGTACACCATTGGAACGACACTCTGTTTAGTTTCAAGACCAGCCGCGACCCGGGTTTCCGCTTTGAAAATGGCCATTTTACAATGATTGGTCTGGAACAGGAGGGTGGTCGTCCGTTGCTGCGCGCCTACTCCATTGCCAGTGCGAACTACGAAGATGAGCTGGAATTTTTCAGCATCAAAGTTCCGGACGGTCCGCTGACATCCCAGCTGCAAAAGATAAAGCCGGGTGACGAAATTTTTGTCAGCCGTAAACCGACCGGCACGCTCGTGGCTGATCACCTGTTGCCTGGCAAGCGTCTGTGGTTACTTTCCACGGGTACCGGGCTTGCGCCGTTCATGAGTATTATCAAGGATCCCACGGTATATGAGCGTTTTGACCAGGTGATTCTGACCCACGGTGTCCGATTCAAGTCAGAACTGGCCTACCAGGAATACATAGAGAAAGAGCTACCGGAACATGAGTACTTTGGGGAGATGGTCAGGGAGGGGCTGCTGTACTATCCAACCGTCACCCGCGAACCCTACCGCAACAATGGCCGTCTGACTGACTTAATGTTGTCCGGCAAGATCTTCAGCGACCTGGAATTGCCTCAGCCAAATGTCGAAGAAGACCGGTTTATGCTGTGTGGCTCACCAGCCATGCTGAAAGATCTAACCAAAATTCTGGATGAGTGGGGCTTTAAAGAAACGCGTGCCGGCGTACCCCATGAATACGTGATCGAGCGTGCTTTCGTGGAAAAGTAGTTGCGAGAAACGCCGATACAGATTCCGCGGCGTATCACTCCTGCGACCGGTTGCCCAGCTACGGCAACTGATAACAGGGTATTGGAGTCGGTGCTTGAAGGGTTGTGCGACGGATTGCGCATGGAAAGAAAGTGATTTCTCGAATTTGAAGTATCGACTCCAATACCCTGTTATCTGAGCCTCCAGTTTTGTTGCGAAAACCACCTAGCGGTGGTTTTTTTATGTCTGTACAAAATTCAAACATGGATCAGCATTGTAATCAGCGGTAATTGACCAGGTATGTTTGTACTGTGTAATTTGTAGGTTTAGTCACCCGCCAGCCCGTTGAGAGACTCGAGAGTCATAATAAAAACATGCACGCAGCATTACACCCGCAAGGTTTCCGCCAGTTCGGGCCTATCCCACGAACCGGGGAAAAGCCCCTTCGCGCATTCTGTTTATCTCAAGGAGCCGAGTGATGATGTTCCTATTGCAAGATAGCAACCAGCTGTTTACTGGCGCATTGATACTGATGTTGTTGATCGCGGTGCTTGAGGGCGTTATGACGCTGATCGGTGTTGGTTTGTCAGACTTTCTCGACAACCTGTTGCCTGACTTCGACTTGAATACAGACGTACCCGATACCGGACTTAGCGGTGGCCTGACGAAGCTGCTCGGCTGGTTGCGATTTGGCGAGATCCCGGCATTGATTCTACTGGTTGCCTTTCTGGTTACCTTCGGTGTTGCTGGCCTGCTGTTCCAGATGTTTGCGGAGGCCTTCTTCGGTAGTTTACTGCCGTCCGGGTTGATCGCTATTCCAGTATTTTTCGTCACGCTGCCGCTAGTTCGGGTATTGGGCAATATCATGCGAAAATTTGCTGTCGGGGATGAAACGGAAGCGATCGGTCGCGATACCTTTGTCGGCCGCATGGCAACGATTACGCTGGGCGAGGCAACTACGGGCTCGCCTGCCGAAGCACGTTTTAGCGATGAGTTTGGTACAACCCATTACGTGATGGTCGAACCGTACGATGAGGGTGAAAAATATTCACAGGGACAGCAGGTAGTACTGGTAGAAGAGTATGGTGCCAGTTTTAGGGTCATCGCATCCGCATCCTGAATATCGATAAAAAGTAACGGAGTAAAAATAAGTGATTCAAAATCTATCCAGTATCGCGATTATGGCCGGAGCTGTTCTGGTTGCACTGATCGCCATAGGCACTATCTTCGCTCGCCTCTATACCCGCGCATCCAAGGAACGCTCTTTCGTTCGCACAGGTATGGGCGGCCAGAAAGTGATAATGAATGGCGGTGCGTTGGTGCTTCCGGTTCTGCACGAAATTATTCCAGTCAATATGAACACTTTGCGCCTTGCTGTATCCCGCAAGGAGCACCAGGCACTGATTACCAAAGACCGTATGCGTGTAGACGTGTTGGCGGAGTTTTATCTTCGGGTCAAACCGGATAACGACGCCATTGCCAACGCGGCGCAAACACTCGGTATCCGGACGCTCGATCCCGAAGCGCTCAAGGAAATGATCGAAGGTAAATTTGTCGATGCGCTGCGCTCGGTAGCAGCAGAAATGGAAATGGCCGAATTGCACGAGCAGCGCAGCCAGTTCGTTCAGAAAGTTCAGCAGGTGGTTTCTGAAGACTTGCTGAAGAATGGTCTGGAACTCGAGTCCGTGTCCCTGACTGGCCTCGACCAGACCCACAAGGAGTTCTTCAACCAGGACAACGTATTCGATGCCGAAGGTCTTGCCAGCATGACCCGCTCTATCGAAGCCCGTCGCAAAGAAGTCAACGATGTTGAACAGGAAACTCGTGTACAGATCGAGACCAAAAACCTGGAGGCAGAGCGCCAGCGTCTGGAGATCGAAAAAGAGAAACGTTACGCGCACCTCGAACAGCAGCGAGAACTAGAAAATCGAGAAGCAGCACAGAAAGCAGATATTGCTCGTGAGCAGGCAGCTCAGGAACGCGCTGCACGCCAGGCGGAAATTGAGGCCGGGCGTGAAGTAGACCAGGCCCGAATTGGCGCAGAACAGGCCACCCGCCTGCTTGAGATTGAAAAAGAAAAACGCCTGCTGGAGCAGGAAATCGAACGTGAGAGGGTGCTTGAAGAGCAGCGAATCTCCAAGCAAAAATCGCTCGAAATTGCCGAGCAGGAAAGGGCTATTGCCGTCGCCGAAAAATCCAAGGAACAGTCTTTGGCCGATCAGCAGGCGAATATCGCACGCGCAGAAGCGGTAAAAGCAGAAGAGCAGGTGCGCACGGCAAAAGATGTTGAAGTTGCCGAGCGAGACAAACGTATCGAAATCATCGAAGCGCAGAAAGAAGCCGAGCGCCAGGCTACTTCGATCAAAGTGGCCGCTGAAGCAGAAAAAGCAGCTGCTGAAGATAAAGCCGAAGCGTTGCGGCTGCAGGCTTCTGCCGAAGCGGAAGCAGTGCGTATCAAGGTTGAGGCGGACCGCGAGAAGTACGCTGTGGATGCGGAAGGCCAGCGCCTGATGAATGAGGCGATGAACAGTCTGAGCGACGCACAAATTGCACTCAAGCGGGTGCTCAGCCTGCATGCGAGCCTGCCGAACATTGTGCGGGAGAGTGTGCGCCCGCTGGAAAAAATCGAGGGTATGAAGATTATATCCGTTGAAGGTCTGAGCGGCATCGAAGGGCGTGCAAGCGGTGGAATTCTTGGCGGTGACGGCGATGCCCAGGGGCAGAGCCTGCCGGAAGCACTGGTCGGCAGTGCACTTAAGCACCGTGCGATGGCACCTTTGGTGGATTCCCTGTTGAAAGAAGCCGGTGTCGGCGAGTTCTCGAAAATAACCGAAGCTGAATCCTGACCGAATTAGTTGCCGGGGCGGTAATTGCGCTCCGGCAACCCTCTGGTTACCGACCTTTTTCCACTCGGATTACCGGCTTACAGATCTCAAACTGTTGCGTTTAGCGTCGGCGGATTTACCTCCGGTAAATCCATGCTGTGCTTATCAGCGCGACAATGCTGCTCAATAAATTGATCGTGAGAGGGCATTGCCTCGGCGCCACTGCGCAGTAACCTGCGCATCTCATGCAGCATACCCATCACTTTTTCTGCGGGTCTGCCATCAACCACTGGATCATTGCCTTGGGGGATAACACCTTGTCCCATCATCACGGCGAGCCAGCTGGCACGCTTGAACAGATCTTCATCCCGCTCAAAAATACGGGCACGATTGCGAAACAGCGCCAACCGCTGGGAGAGCGTTTCGGGAATCGGCATATCACGGCAATGCTGCCAGAGCGGTTCCTGGCGACTGTTTACGTGGTAATGCAGCACCAGAAAGTCCCGGATGTATTCATATTCAGTGGCTGTCTGCTGATTAAACTCGGTGATATCGGCGCTACTGAATTCGTGCCCGGGGAACAGCATTAGCAGGCGCGAAATACCGGTTTGCACCAGATGAATGGCGGTGGACTCCAACGGTTCCATAAAGCCGGCTGCCAGTCCCAGTGCGACGCAGTTGCGGTGCCAGAACGCCTGTCGTCGGCCGGTAGTGAATTTTAGGAGCTTCGGATCCGCAAGCGCCTTGCCCTCCAGGCCCTCGAGTAGTTTTGACACGGCTTCGTCGTCTGACAGGTAGTCACTGCTGTAGACCAGTCCATTGCCGGTACGATGTTGCAGCGGGATATTCCACTGCCAGCCGCCGACATTGGCCGTGGAGCGTGTATATGGCTTTGTCGAAGCTATGTTTTCGGAGGGCACTGCCACAGCGCGATTGGCCGGCAAGTAGTGGGACCAGTCATGGTAGGGCACATTTAGCGCGCCGCCGATCAGCAGTCCAGCAAATCCGCTGCAATCAACAAACAGGTCACCGCTGATCGCTTGTCCCGATTCAAGGGTAAGTGCGCGAATAAAGCCATCGCTTTCACGCAAGGCGACATCTACTACCCGTCCTTCAATTCGTCGCACACCGAGGTTTTCTGCATAGCCCCTTAAATATCGCGCGTACAAGGTCGCATCGAAGTGGTATGCATACCCGAGGGTGGAGAGTATCGAATTTGGATCCTGGCTTGCGGGCAAAAAGCGATTGCGTTCGGCTGCCAGCGTACAAAGGGAGTAATCGGACAGCGGTCCGCAGTCAGCCAATTTGCTGCCGCGCAGCCAGTACTGATGAAATGGCACTGAATCAAATTCGCGACCGTATTGGCCGAAGGGGTGAAAATACCGGCTATCGGCACTGCCCCAACCGCGAAACTCGATACCGAGTTTAAATGTTGCCTGGGTCGCGCGAATGAAATCTACTTCATTAATGCCGAGCATCTTGTGAAATGCGTGGATGGTGGGGATCGTGGCTTCCCCAACACCCACGGTGCCAATAGCCTCGGATTCAACCAGTGTAATCTCATAGTCACGGGTGCCGAGCACCCGGGCAAGCGCTGCTGCGGCAGTCCAGCCCGCGGTGCCACCTCCAGCGATGACGATATGACGAATATTGTTACCACGTTGCTCTGCCATGGCCTTATACCTTTCCGTACTGTTCAGTAAGCGGGTCTGAATTGTTGTCCGTCTAAAGCAAAAAGGGGTTCAGCCGCGAACGGCTGAACCCAGGTCGTCGAGGTGACGACAGGACGAGATGAGGCAAAACTCAGAATCGGTAAGCGAAGCGCAGGCCCGCTTCACGCGACGGTGCCCAGGTATATGCGGTGTTTTCTCCGCCGATGAAAATCTCCTGTTTGATCGCTTCGTTGGTCAGGTTGTTACCATAAAGCTCCGCGGTCCAGTCATCATCGGCGCTGACATAGGTCAGGCTCGCGTCAAACTTCGCGAAGGCTGGTTGTACATCGAAATCCTTCTCGCCTGGATCCGCAGGCCCGTAAGTGCCAGCCGGGCGGTCGCCGCGGTTTTCGTAGGTCAGGTAGGTGTCATCCTGGTACACCATGCGCAACCGGGGTGTAAGTACCGCACCGCTCGCCATCGGGAAGTCGTGCTTGTATGCGATGTTCAGGGTCATATCGGGTGCGTTTGGCAGGGTGTTGCCGGCAAAATCCCAGAGATCGTTGTCGCAGGTGGACCCCGCGCCGCTGCCGAGCGCGCAGTTATTCCAGTTGAGGCCTGCGTCGCTGTTGAAGTTGGACTCCTGGCCGTTGTACTCATCGTAAGTGGCATCCAGCAGCGAGCCGGTTACGCTGAGCACTCCGTTTTCTGTCACCGCATAGTTCATGGTGAACTCCAGTCCCTGGATCGTGGCGGAACCGGCATTGGTTTTGGTCAGGCGCGATTCACTGGTCACCGGGTCGATCACCGCAGAGGTTACCTGCATGTCGGTGTAGTCCATGCGGAACAGGTTGGCATTGAGAGTCATGCGGTTGTCGAACAGGCTCGACTTCACGCCCAGCTCCAGGCTGTTGTTCTCTTCCGGTTGCTGCACCAGCGCACTGTTACCCGCTATATCCGGGTTTTCATTGGTGTTGGTTGCGCTGGCATTCTGCCCGTCTTGCAGTACGCCGGACTTCCAGCCGGTGGCGTAAGACAGGTACACCATCACGTCCTCGCTGAAATCTTTCTCCAAACGTGCCAGATACGTGGTGTTGCTCCAGTCGTCCTTCATGTCATTGATCTGGCGGTAGTAGCAGCCCTGTCCGCCGTCGGCGACGATATCGCCCTGGCTGTCGAAGTCGATATCAATCGGCTCCGGGCCATGGGCATAGGTACAGTCGATACTGCGGCCGCCCTGGTCTTGCCGTGAGTCTTCGGTATAACGCAGGCCTAGGGTCGCACGCAGGTCGTCAGCCAGATCGTAAGTTCCCTGGGCATAGGCGCTGGTGGATTCTGTGGTGCGCTTGGGCTGTTGGAATGATGACAGGGTTACGGCCTGGTCCTGTGGGGTAAAGCCCCAGCTACCGTGCAGCATGTCGAAGCGGATGTCGTTTTCCTCTTCGAATGCATACAGCCCGGCGGTCCAGCGGAAGCGCTTGTCGTCGCCATTTTTCAGCTGCAATTCGTGCGAGCTGGCTTCGTGGCCTGACGACACCGTATTGCGAGTATCGCCCTGATACTGGTTGCCGTACATCTGGCTCTGGGACATATCGGTAAAACCGCCGATATAGCTCAGCATCAGGTTGTCGGCGAAGGTGTAGTCCAGGCGTGTGCGAATCGTATCGGACTCGAGGTCGATATTGCCCGCCGCGGTGGCGTCGTTGACGCGATGATCAAAGTCTTCGCTGGGCACATCGCCGGTGCCCTGGTTGGCAAAGTATTCGTAGGAAAAAAACCATTCGAGGTTGTCGTTCGGTGTGAACATCGAGCTGGCGCGGAAGGACGACAGATCCTTGGTGCCGTAATTATCGGCGCCGGAAAATTCGTTTCCTGAGGCAAATTTGGTTTCACCATCCTGCTGGTCGGTAACACCAGCAAAACGTAGTGCCCATTGTTCGTTTACCGGGGTATTGAGCATAAAGCGCACTTCACGGCGATTACGCTCGCCGAGGGTTGCGCTGATGTTGCCGGCAAAATCTGCGCTGGGTTTCGCGGTAACCAGGGAAACCGCACCGGCGGTGGAGTTACGTCCAAACAGGGTGCCCTGTGGACCGCGCAGTACTTCGACACGCTCCATATCGTACATCAGTGCGGTAGCGCCCTGGGCCCGTGCTGAGAAAATACCGTCGGTATAGAAGGCTACGCCACCATCGCCCGCTTCCGTCTGGTCGATGGTGCCCTGACCACGAATAAAAATCAGTGGCACACCGTGATCGCCATTGGAGCGAATCTGCAAACTGGGCGCCATACCGCGCAGGTCAAAGATATTCGTTACGTGGTTTTCAACCAGGGTATTTTCGTCAAAGGCAGAAATCGCCAGTGGCGTATCCTGCAGGTTGGTGGTGCGCTTGGTTGCGGTTACCGTGACTTCTTCAAGTTCATAGGCCAGTGCGCCACCAGCCTGGAGGGCGACGGTCGAAGCGATGATCGCCGCCAGTTTATTGTTCCGGAATCCCATGCTCATTCTTGCTCTCTCCGTTTTCGCTTTAATGAGCGCGCTTTTTATCGGTGCCTTATTTGCGCGCGTTCTTGAAACGGATGGCCAATGAGAAACGTCTCCCCCGAGATGAAAATATTTTTACGGTTTGGTTGCGGATATTTTATGGGGAGGGTTAATTAGTCTCTATTCGACGTAATAGCTGGGCTTTTCATGCAAAAAATTGCATGTGAATTATCGGGGCGTGGAGGACGACATGAAAAAATGTAGGTGTGAAAAGTTGATAGCCGATGAGGAGCCGGCCTGGGGCCGGCAAAAAAAATCACTTGGGTGAGGACTTTGGCCAGATCACTACGCGGTCGTTACTCTCGCGATACACGCTGACGGGCAGCGATTCTTCCAGCATGGAAACGACGGTTTCAGCCTGTTCCACGGAAAAAGAGGTGGTTACGCGCAGCTCGGCGAGCTCCGGTGTCCCCAGCAGGATCTTGCCGTTGCGATAACGATTGATGTCCGCGACCACTTCCGACAAGGATGTGTCGCGATAGATGAGCTTGCCGCGACGCCAGCTGGCCAGCTCTTCTACAGTGATGGACTCGATGGCGCCAGTGCCGCTGGCATTAACGCGCACCTGTTGGCCCGCTGTCAGCCGAACTTTGTTTCGTGTGTTGTCTGTGCGGGGGTCCTTCGATCGGTTGGCTACATCGACGATGCCCTCTTCTACGGATACCTCGACACCACCGGCTGCTCGGTGCACATCAAACCGTGTGCCCACTACGCGCACGCTGGCCTGCTCTGCAATTACATAGAAGGGCCTTGCCGGGTTTTTCACCACACTGAAAAAGGCCTGGCCGCGCAATAGGGTGACATCACGGCGGGATTCACTGAATGCGGTCTCGATGCGGGAGTCGCCGGCCAGGGTCACTTCACTGCCGTCGGGCAACGTAATGGTGCGCGTCTCGGCCACTGTGGTCGCGTAGGTTTCAGGCGTGGCTGTATCCTCGCGCGGGGCAACGAAGACTGTTGCGACCGCCAGAATCAGTACGAATGACATGGCCATTGCCGGCGCTGGTGCAAGCAGCCTGCGCAGCAGGTTGTGCAATCGGGTTTGTGCGTTATGAGACGGTGCGCGCAGGCGCGCGCCCTCGGCGGAAGCGGCAACTGTCCGCAGGCCGATGTCGATCTGCTCCAGCTGGTGAAAGCTGTGCTGGTGTGCCGGTTCGGACAGCCATTGGGCGAACGCTGCCGCCTCAGCGGCATTGAGTGTCCGTTCGTGTCGCAGCATGAACCACTCACGCGCCTGTTCCTCGATCCGTTTCTGTTTGCGCCCGTGCGCCATTACCACTCTCCACCATTTGCGCGCAGCTCGGCCTGGCAGGCGGCCAGCGCTTTCGCTACGTGTTTTTTTACAACGGTTTCCGAAAGGCCTTCCCGCCTCGCGATTTCCGCATAAGACAGGCCGTCGACCCGGTTCATTAACAGCAATCTGCGGCGCTTCTGCGGCATGCCCCACAGGGCACGGCTGATTAGCCCCAGCAGCTGGCGCCCCGCGTTCACTCGCTCGGGACTGGCGTTATCGATTTCCCGCTCCGGATCCTGCTGGACCACCTGCGCGAAATTCTTGCGCACCTGGTTGCGGCGCAGCAGGTCGATCGAGGCGTTGTTAACCGCGCGGTACAGAAACGCGCGTACATTTTCCACTTCAGAAGACTCGAATACCGGCGCAAAGCGGGTAAACGCCGCCTGCACCACATCTTCTGCCTCGACTGTGCTCAGGTTGTACTTGTTGGCCGCATAGCGGCACAACTCCTGATGATACTCGCGGTAGTGGTCGCCAAGGGCCTTTTTGCTATTGGCGGCCGGAGGGCCAGCCCATGCTTGCAACATGAAGTTTGTTCACCATTTCTCGTCTCCGGGCTCCCGGCACGGCCGCTTTTATGGTTGGCGGCTTCGGGGAACTGCCCGCATCGCTGATGGCCGTGGCGCTGCCGGTGCAAAATCGCGGGGCAGGGCGTTACGGCTACTTTTTATTCTCTCCGGTGTGTGACGCAGCATCGCGCGCAATCGTCCCCCCCCTTTGAAGAAAGAAGTTTGCGGGTCAGTCGAACCGCAGTTCCAGGTGCAGCCCGACAGTGCGTGGGGCGGCGAGATAGTATTCAGGCTGCGCGAGATCTGGCGTCTGTACGTCATAGCGCACCACTTCATCGGTGAGGTTTTCGCCGTAGAGCTCCAGCCACCAGTTGCTGGCTGTGGGCTCGAACCTGGCGGCGGCATTCCAACGCCAGTAGGCCGGTTGCAGGTCGATATCCCGTGCCGCCCCCTGTGGGTCGCGCACCCACTGCCCGCTGCGATTATCCAGCAACTGACCGCTGCGGTTGCCGCGGTTGGCCTCGTCGAAATAGACCTGGTCGGAATAGCGCAGGCCGAGGCGTGACGTCAGCTGGCCGAGGCTGGCGAGGGCCACACCATGACTGTACTCGAGCCCGAAGCTCAGCTTTGGGGCCTGCTTGAGCTGGTTGCCGCTGAAGTCCATCAGGTCTGGTGTTTCGGGGGCGTTTGCACTGGGGTTCCAGGTCTGGCCATAGCGCGGGAAATCGTTGTCCACACCGAGGAAGCGGTCATAGCGCGCATCCAGCAGCGAGAAGAAGCCACTAATGCGGCCGTTCAGGCTGGTAGCCCAGTTCAGTTCCAGTTCCAGCCCGCGAATGGTGGCCGCGGCGGCATTAGTGCTGTGTACGCGCTCGAAACCGAGGTCGTCGACCGTCACCCCGGACACCTGTAGATCCCGGTAGCGGGTATTGAACAGGGCGCCGTTGAGCGTCATGGCCTCCTCGAGAAAACCGAGCTTGAAGCCCAGCTCGATGTTGGCGCTGGTCTCCGGCTCTACATAAGCGCGCTTGAGCGGATCGTCGCTGCTATTGGCACTGATCAATTCCGCCAGCGCCGCCTGAAATGCCGGATCGTCCGCGCCACTGTAGACGCCGGCCAGGCTCCCGCCGTCCTCCACGATACCGGGCTTGAAGCCCTCCGCATATAACAGGTACAGCAAGGCCTGGGGTTGTGGTTGGTAAGAGACCCGGGCCATATAGGTGGTGCTGTCCCAGGTGCGGGACACGTCGTTGTAGTTGCTGACAAAGCACTGGCCGTCGGCAGCCGATTCACGATTGACCGCCACTGTGCCCAGGTCACCACCGCGGTCGGCACTGATCAGGTCGGGGCAGCCGATATTGCGCCCGCCGTGATCATAGCGCTGGTCGCGTCCGCTCCTGGCGCCGGCGGAGAGCAGCCAGTTGCGGGGCAGGTCCAGGTCCAGCTGGCCATACCAGGCACTCAGGCGTGAGCCGCGGTCCGGCTGCTGGAAGCTGTGTGACGGCGCGCCGCCCCAGCCACTGCCGTCGCTGGTCTGGTGCTCAAGATCGAAGCGAATATCGTTGCGTTCGCTGAAGTCGAAATAGGCCAGTAACCAGCGCAGGGACTGGTCATCATCGCTCTTGAGCTGGATCTCGTGCTGGCGCGATTTATGATCGGCCCAGACCGTTCGGTTGCTCTGGTGGTACTGCGCCGGATCCGTTTCGCTGCCGAGGGCGCCGCTGCGGTCACCATCCCACTCCTGGCTGCGATGGATGCGACTGAAGCCGGCGATGTAGGTAAGGCCGATACCGTTTTCGAGCAACCACTCCAGCCGGCTGCGGTAGGTGTCCTGCGCCAGGTCTGTTGCCCCGGGTGTGTCGAGCGATACCGGGGTGTCGTAGTCCACGACCGGCAGGCTGCCAGCGCCGCGGTCTTCGAAGCGCTCGTAGCTCGACCACCAGTTGATACCATCGCTGATCTGCCAGCTGGAGCCAAGGCGGTAACTCAGCAGATCGGTATTGTTGTAGCGCCGGCCGGTATTGGTGGATACAGAGCCGTCGGCCGGCCTGGTATAGCCGTCGGCGGTTTCAGAGGCTCCGGCCCAGCGCAGTGCCCAGTTGTCCGTGACAGGCAGGTTGATCACGCCGGTGAGCTTTTGCCGGTGGTCAGTACCCAGGGTGACACCGATACGTGAAAGCGCGGCATCTTCCGGCCGCGCGGTGTGGTAGTTGATCACCCCGGCGGTGGAGTTGCGCCCGAACAGCGTGCCCTGTGGGCCGCGCAGCACCTCGACGCGGTCCAGGTCGTACAACATGACGGCAGAGCCCTGGCTGCGGCTGTTATAGATACCGTCCACATGGATCACCACCCCGGAATCCCCGGCCTCGGTGTAGTTGCTGGTACCGATGCCGCGCAGGTACAACATGGAAGCGGTGTGGTCACCATTGCGGGTGATCTCGAGACTGGGTACCTGCTCGGCCAGCTGGTGCAGACCGTCCACCTGGCGATTGCGCAGCAGCTCACTGCCCAGTGCCGTCACTGCCATGGGGGTGTCCTGGAGGTTGGTGCGGCGCTTGCTGGCCACAACCACCACCTCGTCGAGATAGGGGCGTTCACTCGCTGTAGCGGGCGGGATTTCGGCGGCACCGCGTGGCGGCGGGGCAGGCAATATCACCAGGCCCTGCTCATCTACCTGGCGGAAAGTCAGCCCGCTGTCTTGCAGCAGGTACTCAAGTGCGACGCGTGCCGCCATCTCGCCCTGCAAGTGTGGCGAATCTCCGGATATCTCCACCTTAGAGGAAATCAGTACCGCGAGGCCGGATTGCCGTGAAAACGCCAGCAGTGACTGTGCCAGAGGCGCCGGGGGGATATCGAAATCGGAAAGGGTGGAAAGTGCCGGTGTCTGCGCCGTTTCCGCCACGAGCGGAGGTGCGGCACTGGCAAGCAGAAATACCGTGAACAAAAGGGCACACCTTGACCTTGCAGTTAGAGCAGGCATGGGCATTTCGCATCGCTGTTGGCGGTCCGGAAGGACCGAAATTCGGTCAGCCGCCAGGAAGTTTTATAGTTTTATTAGCGCTCAAAAATACACCCCCTGGCGCCGTCAATGCAACTGACCCCGGGTACCCCACTCTATATTGGTGCCTGCGCGGGGTAGTGTGTCGGGCCCCCTGTATATGACTGGAAGTCACCATCTGGTTTCGTAATTTCTCAGTCCTTGACATTAGTTACACGTGCAACTAAGTTCGTTGCACCTGAAACTAACTAGTCCGACACCGCCGTGTACCCGCGGCGCAATGAGATAATTAATGGAGGACCGCATGGCCGATTTATTTGAAAACCCGATGGGCCTGGATGGCTTTGAATTCGTAGAGTTCACCGCGCCGGAGAAGGGCATTCTGGAAACCGTTTTCGAGGCCATGGGCTTCACCAAGGTGGCCCGTCACCGCACCAAAGACGTCGAACTGTGGCGTCAGGGCGATATCAATTTCATCACCAACTACGAGCCGGGCAGCCATGCCGACTACTACGCGCGTGAGCACGGCCCGTCTGCCTGTGGCCTGGCCTTCCGCGTGAAAGACGCGACCCTGGCGTATAACAGTGCCCTCGAGAAGGGTGCACAGCCGGTAGAAGTGGAAACCGGCCCGATGGAACTGCGCCTGCCGGCGATCAAGGGCATCGGTGGTGCCACCCTGTACCTGATCGACCGCTACAAAGAAGGCGAAACCATTTACGACATCGACTTCCACTGGCTGGAAGGTGTCGACAAGCACCCGCAAGGTTGTGGTTTCCACACCCTCGATCACCTGACCCACAACGTGTATCGCGGCCGCATGGACTATTGGGCCAAGTACTACGAAGACCTGTTCAACTTCCGTGAGATCCGTTACTTCGACATCAAGGGCGAGTACACCGGCCTGCTGTCCAAGGCCATGACTGCGCCGGATGGCAAGATCCGCATCCCGCTGAACGAAGAGGCAGCCGGTGGCGGCGGCCAGATCGAAGAGTTCCTGATGAAGTACAACGGCGAAGGCATCCAGCATATCGCGTTTGCCTGTGACGACCTCGTCGCCTGCTGGGATCGCCTGAAGGCACAGGGCATGCAGTTCATGACCCCGCCGCCGGAAACCTATTACGAGATGCTGGAAGAGCGCCTGCCGGGCCACGGTGAGCCCACCGCTGAGCTGAAATCCCGCGGCATCCTGCTGGACGGCACCACCGAAGGCGGCCAGCCGCGCCTGCTGCTGCAGATCTTCTCTGCCAACATGCTCGGCCCGGTGTTCTTCGAGTTTATCCAGCGCAAGGAAGACGAAGGCTTCGGTGAGGGCAACTTCAAGGCACTGTTCGAGTCCATCGAGCGCGACCAGCTGCAGCGCGGTGTGATTGGCGATAAAGGCAAAGAAGACGCAGCCTGATCGGCCGTCTGGAAAAGAGTACTGAGGCCCAATATGGCAATTCAACGTATTCATCACGTGGCCTATCGCTGCCGCGACGCCAAGGAGACCGTCGAGTTTTATCGCGATCTCCTCGGTATGGATTTCCAGCTCGCCATTGCCGAAGACAAGGTGCCCTCAACCGGGGCACCGGATCCTTACATGCATGTGTTTCTCGATGCAGGTCAGGGCAACGTGCTGGCGTTTTTCGAGCTGCCCAATTCGCCGGATATGGGCCGCGATGAAAACACCCCGCAGTGGGTGCAGCACATTGCGTTGGAAGTGGAGAGCATGGACGAGCTGCTGGCGATGAAGCAGAAGCTCGAAGATGCCGGTATCGATGTACTCGGCCCCACCGACCACACCATCTTTAAGTCCATCTACTTCTTCGATCCCAACGGGCACCGTATCGAGCTGGCTGCAAACACCGCCGAGCCCGGTATGCACAAGGAGCTCAAGCGGGTCGCGGAAGACATGCTGGACGAGTGGGCGCGTACCAAGAAGGCCCCGCGCCACGCGGCGTGGATGCACGGCGACCAGGAATTCAAACCTTTAGATCCCTGAGCCCTCGAAGGCTCGTGGATTGAAAAAATCGTGAATTGAACAAGAGGAAGGCACAGTGAAGTTAGCCAGCCTGAAATCCGGCCGTGACGGCCAACTTGTCGTGGTCAGCGACGACCTCACACGCATGGCGTCTGCGGCAGAAATTGCACCGACGCTGCAGAGCGCGCTGGACAACTGGGCGGAAAAATCTGCCCAGCTGGAAGACCTGCACGCAAAACTGAACAGTGGCGAAATCGCGGGCGAAGCCTTCGACCAGGCCAAGTGCCATTCGCCGCTGCCGCGCGCCTATCACTGGGCGGACGGTAGTGCTTACGTCAACCATGTTGAACTGGTGCGCAAGGCGCGCAACGCGGAAATGCCAGAAAGCTTCTGGACTGATCCGCTGATGTACCAGGGCGGTTCCGATACCTTCCTGGCGCCGCGTGAGCCGGTAAAAATGCCGCAGAGCGACGGTTTCGGTATCGACTTTGAAGCGGAAATCGCGGTGATTACCGACGACGTACCGATGGGCGTTTCCCCGGAAGACGCGCTCAAGTACATCCGCCTGGTGATGCTGGTGAACGACGTTTCCCTGCGCGGCCTGATCCCGAATGAACTGGCCAAGGGCTTCGGCTTCTACCAGTCCAAGCCATCCAGCGCTTTCTCCCCGGTGTGTGTCACCCCAGAGCAACTGGGCGAGCACTGGCAGGCGGGCAAACTGCACCTGCCGCTGGTATCTGAATTGAATGGCGAGAAATTCGGTGAACCGAATGCGGGCATCGACATGACCTTCCACTTCGGCCAGCTGATCGCGCATGCGGCCAAGACCCGCCCGCTGGGCGCCGGCACCATCATTGGTTCCGGAACCGTGTCCAACAAGCTCGACGGTGGCCCCGGCAAGCCTGTCGCAGAAGGTGGTGTCGGTTACAGCTGTATCGCCGAGATTCGCATGATCGAAACCATCCAGGATGGCAAGCCGAGCACGGCGTTCATGCAGTTCGGAGACAAGATCGCGATTGAGATGCTGGACGACAACGGCCAGTCTATCTTCGGGCGTATCGAGCAGGTCGTAGAGAAGGTGTAAGCCAGATTTACCGAAGCAAAAGAAGCCACCCATCGGGTGGCTTTCTTCGTTACAACCTGCGCATGGATAGCAGTGGCATGGCCTGGCGCACCCGCGACAGTTTGTCGGCTTCCAGAGTCGCGGTAATTATGCCTTCCCCTTCATCGGCCTCGGCGAGGATTTTTCCCCACGGATCGATGATTACCGAGTGGCCCCAGGTGCGCCGCTTTTCTGAGTGCTGGCCACCCTGGTTCGCCGCGATCACAAAGCAGCCGTTTTCAATCGCACGTGCACGCAGCAGTGTCATCCAGTGCGCCTGTCCGGTGGTATGGGTAAACGCTGCGGGCACCATCAGTATCTCGGCGCCTTTCTCGGCTAGTTCTCGGTACAGTTCCGGGAAGCGCAGGTCAAAACAGATGCTCAGCCCCAGATCCGCCCAGAGGCTCGGAGCCGTCACCGGTTGCTCGCCAGGCTCGATACTGGCTGATTCCCGGTAGCGACCGGCTGCGTCTGCCACATCCACGTCGAACAGGTGCATCTTGTCGTAGCGTGCCTGCAGGGTACCGCGGTCGTCGTAAAGGAGAAATGCTGAGCGGCTACGGCGTCCATCTACCAGAGTACCGTCAGGCCTGTCCAGCAGCGGTAGGGCACCAGCGGCGATCCAGATGCCCAGCTCAGCAGACCAGCGCTGCATGGCGTGCTGGATCGGCTGCTCACCTTTAGTTGCTTTGGTATTCCCTGCAAAAGTTTCCGCGGCCGTGAAACTGCCGCGATCTGAAAGGTGGGCGAAATTCTCCGGTAATAAAACCAGCTGCGCACCGCGCCCTGCCGCTTGTTGTAGAAGCCGGTGCGCGTTTGCCAGATTCTCGGCGACACTGTCACTGCTGACCATCTGTACCGCAGCAACGCAAATATTCTCCAACGGTACCCCCTTATTTATGCATAGGTATTTATTTGCACAAGTAATGCCATTTACCTGGGTAACAAGTCAATAAGCACGGTGCGTCGCACATAGTGACCACATATTTTTCGTGCGCACAAAAAAGGCCACTCGCGAGTGGCCTTTTGGAGCACTGTGGCAAAGTCGAATTATTTTTTACCAGTGCCCAGCTGGTAAACAAATTTCAGCCAGTAGTAGTCGCCTTCCGTGGTGTTTTTGGTATCCAGCTGCGGCAGCCAGCGGAATTCGACCACGATATTGTCCTTGCCCATGGGCAGCATGTAGCCGATTGCAGGGCCGATACCGGCAGTCTTGGTTTGGAAAGCACCGACAAACCGGCTCTGGTTTTTGTCGTCGCTAATCTGGTTGCCTAGAAACGCGGCGAGCCCAAGTGTCATAAAGCCGTTACCGGCCTTTATCATCTGCTGCAGGCTCGCATCGAAATGTAACATCCGTCCACTGCGATAATTGGTATCGTCGTTTTCATCGTTTATGGTGAGACCACCGAACAGGGAGGCGTTGAAACCGCTCTCCATATTGGCATAAGAAATACCGAAAGTGGGATCGACCGCCCAGTAATTCAGGCCCGGATTGGCGAGGCGCCCGGTTTCGTAGTCCCCTGTGGGTGCGCGCACGGGAAGCATCACATTGTACTGCCAGTTTCCGTCGACCCAGCCAAGCATCAGTGGGATCAGGGATGTGTCACCCAGACCAGATTCCGATTCGCTGCGCCGGATTGATCCCAGCGGACTGGAAAGCCTGCCGCTGACATCCACATCGTTCCAAGCAAGGTAGGCGCCGACGGTATATTTAGCGCCGAGTACCGTGTTTTCGAAGGTATATAAAGCGCCGGGGAGAAAGCTGTTAATTCTCACGTCGATGCCCGCGGTCACCAGTCCGGCAATGGGGACATTGACCGAGGCACTGAGGTCACCGCTGTAATTCATATACATGGGCTCGAAGACCCAGCCGGTCTGTACCGGTGCCCGGTCAATCAAGGTAGCGGTGGTGCCTGGTACGTAGTAACCGATGCCGCCTTCGGTAGCGGATGTGGAAACTGAAAACAGCGACATCAGTGCCGAGACAAAAATGGCCGCGCCACTATTTCTGAATACTCTCCGTCCCCACACGCTTGGGAAATACATTAAATACACGACGAAATCTCCTTGTCGTGGCCACAGCCATGATTACTTTGCCTTTGAGTGTAGAACCGAAGAACAAAAGTTGCGCTGTGAAAGCAAGGGGCGAAATAATTTGTGTGACAGTGGCTTGAGGCGGAGTTTCTTGCACTTTGTTTTCCCTTACTTGCTTTATGCACACTAGGCTTAGCCCGAATAGGATTACTAGTGGAAACCGGTGATGGATCTACAACTCGATGGAAAACTCGTATTTATCAGTGGTTCAACCAAAGGCATCGGACGCGCCATTGCCGAGGCGCTGTTAAAAGAGGGCGCCAAAGTAATTATCAATGGGCGCTCCGGTACAGCTCAGGTGGCGAAAGAATTGGAGAGCCTTGGTGACGTCATTGCCATCGATGGCGATTTATCCGACCCCGAAGACAGTGAAAAAATCTGCCAGGAAATCGAAACCCTTGGGCAGCTCGATGTACTGATCAACAATATGGGCATATTCAATCCCAAACGCTTTGCCGAGATCAGTGATGAGGAGTGGCGGCATTTTCTCGATGTGAATGTGCTCAGTACCGTGCGTTTGTGTCGCTACTTTTTCCCAAAGATGCTGGAGCAGAAATTCGGGCGCATCATCAATATTGCCAGTGAAGCGGGCATGCGTGGGCTCGAGAGCATGGTGCACTATTCGGTCACCAAAGGCGCCCAGATCGTGATCGGCCGCGGCTTGGCAAACCTTACCAAAGGCAGCGGCAAGAATATGACGGTGAATTCCGTGCTGCCGGGGCCGACGCTGACTGAGGGCGTCAGCCAGTGGCTGAAAGAAAGTGCGGCCGGGCAGGGCAAAACCGAAGAACAATTTGTTGCCGAGTTTTTCAAGGAGACCGAGCCCGACTCTCTATTGCAACGGTTTATCAAACCAGAAGAGATTGCCGCCGTGGTGGCCTTTATCGCTTCACCGCTGAGTGCCGCCATCAACGGTGCCAGCATCAAGGCTGAGGGTGGGCTAATCAAGAGCATCGCTTGAGGCTCCCTTATCGACTGCCATTCCCGGCGTTTCGGGCAGAACTTTTGCCTGGCAAGTCGCGGCCTGCCGTTATCGTGACCTGTCATCCGGCGGTATGTCGAGGCGGGCGTCGCAATACCAATACCCCGTGGTAAGGTTGCGGGCAAAGCAAAATAACCTCGGAGTATTCCATCATGCCCGGCAGTACCCTGGCGAACCCGTTGCGGTTTATACCGATTCTTACCCTGTTGGCGACACTGTTTGCGCCCGCAAGTTGGGCCGCTTCCGCACCGGAAGCACTGCAACAGGTCATCGATGATCACTGGCAGTACAGCCTGCGCGAAGACCCCATCACCGCGGGTCGCATGGGCGAAACGGGCTACAACGACCGCCTGCCCGGTGTGGCGCCACAGGACCGAGCCCGCCGCCTGAAAGCAGAGCAGGCGTTGCTTGCCCGTTTACAAAAGATCGATGCCTCACAGCTGAGTGCGTCGGAGCGCGTAAACCACGAGCTGTTGAGCTGGGTGCTGGAAAACTCCATTGAGGGCAACGAGCTGTTCCTGGATCGGATTCCGGTCAATACCTTTTACAGCTTCTGGAGCTCTGCGCTGGATGCGAGCAGTGGGCTGTCGATGCCGCGGGTCTCGGATTACGAAGACTACATTGCCCGTATCAAGGACTTCGGCCGCTACTTCGATGAGAACCTCGCGAATATGCGCGTGGGGGTGAAAGACGGTTTCGTATTGCCGAAAATCGTGGTCGAGGGCATAGCGCCCACGGTGCGTGCGCAGGTTTACGATGACCCCACCAAGAGCAGCCTGTACGAGCCATTCAACAACCTGCCGGAGAATTTCTCCGCGGCCGAGAAAAAACGTCTGCAGCAACAGGGCAAGCAGGCGATCAGGGACTATGCCATTCCCGCCTTCGATCGTGTGGCAACGTTTCTTGAAGGCGACTATCTAAATGCGGCCACCGATACCCTGGAGGCCGAAGCGCTGCCAGGTGGCGAAGCCTATTACCGACACGCTATCCGCACCTATGTAACCCTGGATATGGATCCAAATGAGATCCATAAAATTGGTCTCGCGGAAGTGAAGCGTATTCGCGGGGAAATGGACGCATTGATCAAGGAATCCGGGTTTAAAGGCAGCTTTGAAGAGTTCACCGAATTCCTGCGCACCGATCCTCAGTTCTATGCAAAAACACCCAAGGATCTTCTCAAGGAAGCGTCCTACATTGCCAAGCGTATCGACTACCGACTGCCGGAATTCTTCGGCAAGCTGCCGCGCCTGCCGTACGGCGTGGTGCCGGTGCCCGATGAAATCGCCCCGAACTACACCACCGCCTCATACAATCCGGCAGCCATCGGTGGCACCCGCGGTGGCGCCTATTGGGTGAATACCTATGCGCTGGACCAGCGCCCGTTGTACGAACTGGTGGCACTTACCCTGCACGAATCAGTGCCTGGCCACCACCTGCAGGGCGCACTGTCACTGGAACTGGAGAATGTTCCGCAGTTCCGCCGCAATCTGTATCTCAGTGCTTACGGAGAAGGCTGGGGCCTCTATTCCGAGCGCCTCGGCGTCGAGATGGGCGTGTATGAAGACGCCTATCAGCAGTTCGGCCGCCTGAGCTATGAAATGTGGCGCGCCTGTCGCCTGGTGATCGACACCGGCATTCACTCCCAGGGCTGGAACCGCCAGCAGGCGCTGGATTTCCTCGCCGACAACACCTCACTGTCCAAGGCCAATGTGCGCGCGGAAGTAGACCGTTACATCTCCTGGCCGGGCCAGGCGCTCTCATACAAAATGGGCGAAATCAAAATCCGTGAACTGCGCGCGGAAGCCGAGAAGGCGCTCGGCGATCAATTCGATATCCGCAAATTCCACGATGCCCTGTTGGCCAACGGTGCCCTGCCACTGTCCATGCTGGAGCAGGAAATGGACCGTTTTATTCGCCAGCAAAAAAATTGATCCCTTTCTGCCCCGGTGTACATGCCGGGGCAATTTCTTCTCGTCTGTTCTCAATGTCACTTCACCTCAAAACAACCTCGCCCATTTCCTGCTAGCGAAACGTATGGCATGTAAGTTGCCTATCTCCAAGTAATCCCTTCGCCGGGAGTCAATGCTGGTAATGGTTGCCCTGTCGTCGGGATGCTGCGCATCACCGCAGACGGCTATTACTAAAAAAATGGGGAAGGGCATATGACGAGCAACTCAAAATCCGCGGCATATCTGCTGGCAATTTCCAGTGCGCTGACCGCATATCCAACCATCGCAGCGGACGAAAAGGCTGCGGCTGGGGCAATGGAAGAGGTCGTGGTACAGGCCAAGCGCACCTCCCAGGCCGACCTTGCTATCGGCGAAGATCAGGTCAGCAATACGGTTGGGGTGACACGTGAGGAGTTACTCTCCGCACCGGCCGGTATTTCCGGCCTGAAAATGCTCGAGAGCCTGCCCGGCTTCAACGTACAGACCGATGGTGCTTTGGGGCTTTATGAATTCGGTAACTCGGTGCAGGTGCGTGCCTTCAGCCTGTCACAGGTGGGTTTCGTGCGTGACGGCGTACCGATGGGGCGTTCCGATGCGTTTGGTGGCAGCCCGATTTTCCGCTATGTGGATAACGAAAACCTCGCGTCGGTGCTGGCCTCTCCTGGTGCAGGGGATGTATCGCTGCCCAGTTATGCATCGCTCGGCCCGATTGTTTCCTATAACACCATGATGCCGGCAGACGACGCCGGCGGTGTGGTCTCAGTGACCTCCGGTGACGACAACTTACTGCGCACTTTCGTACGTCTGGAAACCGGAAATATCGGCGGCTTCGGCGCCTATATCAGCCGCTCAAAAACCGACAGTGACCTGTGGCGCGGTCCCGGTACCATCGACCGTGAGCACCTGGAAGGAAAGGCGAAGTACGATTTCGACGAAGACAGCTACATAACCGCGAGTTTTATCAGCAACGACTTCTACGATTACGATTCACCCTCCGGACTGGAAAGCACATTTGAGGCCGATTACTACTACGCTTACCTCGATGCCATCCCTGAGGGTTGTAGCAACCCGATGCCGGGCGTGTATGACTTCAATGGCGACGGCACCATCGATGACCAGGATTTCACGCCCGTCTTTACCAGTGGAAGCTGCACCAGCTACTACGAAGATCGCGTCAATATCCGCGATGACAAACTCTACTCTGTTTCCCTGGCAACCGATCTCGCCGAAGACATCTATCTGAATTCCACCTGGTATTACGAAGACAAAGCCGGCTACGGCGTGTCACCGGACAGCTATCCCAACTCTCTGTCCATATACACGCGCCAGGCAGCGCTGGGGCTGGATGTAACGCACCCGCGCGGCGTGCAATATGGTTATTCCGGAGTTGGCGGTGAGCGCCAGGGCTTTACCGCCGGCATTGAGTGGGTGCTGGGACAACACAAAATCGAATTCGGTGGCTGGCTTGAAGACGAGACCTACAATCGCAGCCAGTTGCGCTACAACAAAACCGGTGGCAGCGCTGACGGTGACGTGATCAAAGATGAAGTCGCCTATTATCGCAGGGAGTACACCAGCACCCGCGATACCGTGCAGCTGTATGTGAAAGATACCATCGCACTGATGGATGATCGTCTCAATGTCGAGCTCGGAGCCAAGGCGCTCAGTATCGACTACGCCCTCGACGGTTACCGTGATTACGCGGATTACGAAAATTACGGACCGCAGTCGGTTGATGCAAAATATTCAGACAACTTCCTGCCAATGCTCGGTGCCGTCTACAACCTGAACGATACCGATCAGGTGTTTGCCTCCTGGTCCGAGAGCTTTGCTTTGCCGAAGGGCGCAGACGATATTTTCTCGGTTGCCACCAGTTTTGATGCACCAGCGCCGAAAGGGGAAACCGCGGAAAATATTGAATTCGGCTTCCGTACCAGCCGGTCCCAGTACAACGGTGCGCTCGCCATGTACTACACCAGCTTCGATAACCGCCTGGTTGCGGGCAATGTACTGAACCCGGCCACCAACGAACCCGAGGCTTTCTATACCAACGCGGGGGAAACCACCGCGTGGGGTATCGAGTTATCAGGCGTTTACATGCCGGCAATCTTCAACAATGAACTCTATTTCAATGCGAACGTGAGTTATAACAAGGCAGAGTTGTCCGACGGCTTTGGCGGCAACCCGGCAGGCAGCCAGCTGGCCGACAGTCCCGAATGGCTGGTGACCGGTGGTGTAACCTGGGAGCCTTCCGATTGGGTGGTCGCCAACCTATCGTTCAAACATACCGGCAAACGCTACGCGGATTATGCGGAAATGTTTGAAATGGACGATTACACGGTAGCTGCCGCGTATGTGGATATCAGTGGCGAATCCATCGGCCTCAGTAACGCCAACTTGCGTCTGAACCTCGACAACGTCTTTAATACCGAAGCGCTGTCCTTTGTTTATGCCGGCTCTCCCTATTTCCGCCCATTGAGCCCGCGCACATTCCAGGGCACGGTGACGTACAGCTTCTAATCAGGAAAATAACATGCTGAAAAAACTCAACCTGGCGCTCTGTATCGCGGGCGCCTTGATGGCGGGTTGTAGCCCGGAAGTGAAACAATCGACAGAGACGGCATCGACGGGCGAGAGCGCTGCTATCGAACAATCCCCTGGCGAGAATGGCGATAAAGCTGCCGTGGCGGATGTAGAAGCGCTGCACAAAGGCTTACTCACGATGGATACCCATGTGGATCTGGATGTGAGCAATTTTACCGCTGAGCAAAATTACACTCAGGACCTGCAAACCCAGGTGGATCTGGGCAAGCTGGAGCAGGGCGGGCTGGATGCGGTGTGGTTCAGCATCTACACCGGTCAGGGCGAATTGACCGAAGAGGGCTATGCCGCTGCACTGGAAAATGCGATCGCCAAGTTTGATGCAGTGCACCGCCTCGTCGAAGAAATCGCCCCGGAACGCATTGGCCTGGCGACGACACCGGAGGATGTCCAGAGCCTGATCGCGGAGGGCAAGCTCGCGGCATTGATGGGCGTTGAGAACGCCTATCCTCTGGGTACTGATCTCAGCCTGGTGCAGGATTTCTATAATCGCGGCGCGCGTTACATGTCGCTTGCGCACAATGGCCACAGCCAGTTTGCCGACTCCAATACCGGGGAAAGCGACGGCGTATGGTTACACGATGGCCTGAGTGATCTTGGGCGCGAACTCATCGCGGAGATGAACCGCGTGGGTATCATCGTCGACCTGTCGCACCCGTCGAAGAAAGCCAATATGCAAACCCTGGAACTGACCAAAGCGCCAGTGATCGCATCGCATTCCTCGGCCAAGGCCATGAACGACGTCAGTCGTAATCTGGACGACGAAGAGCTTATGGCGATTAAGGAAAATGGCGGTGTCGTGCAGACTGTGGCTTTTGCGTCATACCTGAATACCGAAAAGTTCGACGCGTGGAAGGAAAAGGCCTTCGCAGTGATGGCCAGGGAAGCGCAGAAAACCGGTTTCCAGATGATGGACTGGAAAGAGGTCGCCAAACTCGATCCAGCCGCGCGCCATGAGTACATGGACGGCTTTATGAAGCTGCGCACCGAAGTCGCGCCCATGGTTGAGAAAGAAGTCGATCCCGTAGTGCCACCGGTCAATGTGCAGGACTTTGTCGATCACATCGATTACCTGGTGCAGAAAATCGGTATCGACCATGTAGGGATCAGTTCCGACTTCGATGGCGGCGGTGGTGTTTCCGGGTGGAATGACGCCTCGGAAACTTCTGCAGTGACCGCTGAGTTGCTCAAACGCAATTACAGCGAGGAACAAATTGGCCAGCTGTGGAGTGGTAACTTGATGCGGGTAATGGCGGAAGTGCAGGCAGTTGCGGAGTCACTGCAGAGCGCTGAGGGATAAATATTCCGTCGGTGTCAGGTTCAGCAGCTCCGGTATTATTACAGGCGTTGCTGAACCTGAATTTAGGCACATTGCTTAGAATTTTTTCGGAATAATTTAAGCCTTAAGGCTTTCAAAGTTAATGCCGTACTTGCTCAATAGCTGTTTGACTCTGTGGGAGTCATTGCTGGACGTTTTTTTCAGTCGGCTAATATTGAAGAGCTTCCTGCCGGCCTCAGCCATTGAGCTGGACTGTTTGCACACTTCTACAAGGGCTGCGAGCTTGAGCTGGTCGTAAAAGTCCATTTCGTCGCTACTTCCACTACCCAGTACATCGTCAATGGTCGTTCTGAGCCTGATGGCACTGCCTCCTGAGCCTTGCCATTTTTGATTTAGGCGCAAGATTTCCTCGTCTACTATTTTTTCGGTTATTCGCCCACCATCTGAAAGCGTCGCCATACGAGTGATACTGGCATTGAGGTCTCGGAAATTCGCCGACCAACTTGCTTGGGGTGAACGTCCGAACACCAGGTATTTTCCCCGTGCGGCCCTGTTAAAGCTGGCCAGGTATCCCGCCTTGTTGCAGAAAGCTTCCAATTCATAGTCGATATTGGGCTCCAGATCCTCAATGCGATCTTTGAGTGAAGGGAGCTGATATGTCCACAGGTCAATCCGAGCCAGTAAATCAGCGCGGAAACTTCCCTCCCGCGCCTTCTGGATCAGGTCGTTATTGGTGCCCGCGATTAGCTGGAAGTCACTACTGGCTTCCTTATCCGAGCCGAATGGAATAAACCGCTTGTCCTCAATGGCTCGCAACAGCATCGCCTGCTCGTCAAGACCGAGCTCGCCAATCTCATCCAGGAACAGCAAGCCCTTGTGGGCCTGTTTGAGCAGGCCGGCACGATCACTATTTGCACCGGTGAAAGCGCCCTTTTTGTGACCAAACAGCGCGGACATAGCGTTCTCGCCTTTAAGCGTGGCGCAGTTGATAGCCACGAGCTGGCCTTCGAGAGTGCCGCGTTGCTTTCGCAATTCGTATACCCGCTGGGCAAGCTGTGATTTACCGGCGCCTGTGGGGCCGGTAATCAGGATGGGCGCATTGGAGCGGATAGACACTTTCTCCAGCTGCGCGATCATGTCGTTAAATGCCTTGTTGCGGGTTTCGATACCGCCCTTGAGGTAGGCGGTACCCTCCTGATGCTCTTTCTGGAATCGGGAAGCTATCTGGTCGTATTTGGAAAGGTCGAGATCGATGATCTGGTATTGGCCGGGCAGATTACTGTCCCGCTTGGCGGGTGATGTCTGCAGCAATTGCCCGGGCAGGTAGCCCGCTTCTGTGAGCAGATAGAGACAGATCTGTGCTACGTGGGTACCAGTGGTGATATGGACCAGATAGTTTTCACGGTGTGGTCTGAAGCTATAGCCACGGGCGAAATCGAGCAAAAGGCTGTAAACCGACTCGAAATCCCAAGGATCCTGAAAATTCACCCGGTGGTGGACTACCTCGGTCTCCGGCGATATACGCGCAATATCCTCTGTAACCTGATCTGCCAGACCTTGGGAATGGTTATCGAACAGCAGTTCGAGTCGATCGATCAGGAGATCGTCGTGCTGGCACATGGAGATATTGGGGCGCCATTTGTCCCAGCGCTTGTTGCCCCTTCCGCGCCGATCCAGGGTGGTTCCCAGAATACTGATTGCAACTGTTTTCATGCTATCGAATATATTATTTAGATATCTAAAAAGATAGTTTTAAGGGGCTGGCAATTCGCCGTAATCGCCATTCCGCTGCGGTAGAAAAACAATTAAATCCTTAGTAATCAAAGAGTTATAAATTTATTTTGTTTTTTCTGAAAAGTTGGCACTTTCCTGGCAATAAGGGGCGCAGATCTGAAAACAGCAACGAATATTTGATGAAAAGGAAAGAACCGTGACTCAGCGAACCTATGAAGTGATGCAGGACGGCGGTGTACCGATCAAGTCCTGGACGGTGGGCGTGCCGTTTGAAGCTGAGGCAAAAGAGCAGCTAAAAAATATCTCTCGTCTGCCGTTCATCCATCAGTGGCTGGCTGCGATGCCGGATGTCCATCTGGGAAAAGGGGCGACCATCGGTAGTGTCGTGCCTACCGTGGGTGCAGTGATACCGGCTGCCGTGGGTGTGGATATTGGCTGCGGGATGATGGCGGTGCGGACAAGCCTGAAGGCATCGCAGCTGCCGGATGATCTGGCCCCGGTACGCTCGGCGATCGAGCGCGCGATACCCCACGGCCGTTCCTCCCGCGCCCGCGGTAGCCGGGATAAAGGCGCCTGGTGTGACGTGCCCAATGATGTGATGTCGGCCTGGGCGCCGTTGGCTATGCAGTTCGATGTGTTGCAGGAAAAGCACCCCGTATTGAGGAAAACCAACAATCTCAACCACCTGGGAACGCTTGGAACCGGAAATCACTTTGTCGAAATGTGTCTCGATGAACACGGTAGCGTCTGGCTAATGTTGCACAGTGGCTCCCGTGGTGTTGGAAACCGCATCGGTAATCATTTTATTGAAATGGCGAAACGGGATATGGAGCGCTGGCATATCCAGTTGCCAGATTCCGATCTGGCTTATTTGCCGGAGGGGACCGAGCATTTTGATCAGTACATCGAGGCCGTCGAGTGGGCACAGAACTTTGCGCGTATCAATCGTGAAGTCATGATGGCGCGTGCTATCAGTGCGGTAAAAAGCGCGTTGAAAATGGATTTTGATGCGCGTATCGAAGCGGTGAACTGTCATCACAACTATGTGTCCCGTGAGCACCATTACGGGAAAGATGTGCTGGTTACCCGCAAGGGTGCCGTTCGCGCTGGCGCTGGAGAAATGGGAATCATACCGGGCAGTATGGGCGCGCGTTCATTTATCGTTCGTGGCCTTGGAAACGCGGAAAGTTTCTGTAGCTGTAGCCATGGTGCCGGGCGTGTTATGTCACGTACAAAAGCCAAGCAGTTGGTGTCCCTTGAAGAACACCGGCGGGCGACTGCTGATGTCGAGTGTCGAAAAGATGCGGGTGTCATCGACGAGACACCGGCAGCCTACAAACCGATCGAGCAGGTCATGGCGGCCCAGAAAGATCTGGTGGAAATCGTATACACGCTGAAACAGGTGGTGTGTGTAAAAGGATAGCGGGATGCAAGTAGTTGACGGTTCTCAAGGCGAAGGTGGTGGGCAGATATTTCGCTCTGCATTGACTCTGGCGATGTGCCTGCAAAAACCGGTTCAGATAAAGAATATCCGAGCCGGCCGCAGCAAGCCGGGCTTGCTGCGGCAGCATCTGGCCTGCCTGCGCGCGGCCCAGGCCATAAGCGGTGCCAGGGTTTTAGGTGACGAGCTGGGATCCACCGAGGTGGTTTTTGAGCCTGGGTTGGTGAACGCGGGTAACTACCATTTCGCAATCGGCTCAGCCGGTAGTACCAGTCTTTTATTTCAGACAATTCTGTTGCCCTTGCTCCTTGCGAACGGCGTCAGTGAACTGTGCCTGGAAGGAGGTACCCACAACGGTCTTGCGCCGAGTTTTGATTTCATCGAGCAGACATTGTTGCCCGTGCTCGCAAGAATGGGCTATCGCGTTGAGGTAGTGCTGGAAAAATTCGGCTTTTACCCAGCGGGTGGCGGCCAGTGGCGCGCGCGTATTTTTCCCGCAGAAAATGTGTGCTCTCTTGAACTTTGCGATAGAGGCAGATTGATGAAGGTCTTTGCTGTGGTGACCTTGTCACAGTTGCCGCGGCATATTGGCGACAGAGAATTGCAGCAGATCAAGAGAAGGTGTCACTGGCCAGACGATAATCTTCACTATCGAAGCGTGGAATCGGTTGGCCCGGGAAATATGGTGTCTTTGCGGGTTTCCGCTGAATGCATCACAGAAGTATTTGAAGTTGTAGGTGAAAAACAACTGCGGGCTGAACGGGTTGCAGGGCGTGCAGTAAACGCTCTGGAACGCTATCTGAAAGCTGGTGTACCGGTGGGAGAATATCTGGCGGACCAGTTGTTGCTGCCGATGGTTCTTGGGAACGGTGGGCGATTTGTCACGCTCGAACCGAGTCAGCATTTGTTGACGAATGTCAGCGTTATAAGCCAACTCACCGGAACTTCTATTGAGGTCAGGAAAATAGACAGTGATGTTTGGATGGTAGAGATTTAAAAGCAAACAAGAACCGCCATGTGTTTGCTGATATCACATTCACGGAAGAGTGATTACACAGGGATGTGCGGGGCGGGTAAGAACATTCATCATTCGCCATTTGCGGATGATGATAAAAGGGTTTGGGGATGTTGTTTACTCTGCGGAGCTGGTTCAGTACGCCAGCCTGGCGCAATCGCTTGTGGCGACTTGTGTACCGAGTAAAGAATTACCTAAACACCACTTTGTAGCTCAGGTGGTAGAGCAGTCGATGAACGTCGACGGGTCGCAGGTTCAATTCCTGCCAAAGTAAGGTCGTCTTGGAAACGACTCCATGGTAAAGGCGAAAGCCCGGGGTTCGAATCCCCACAGGGTTTAGGCCCATTTATGTACTCAGAGGCCCATTGCGTTGTGGCTCGGTCGAAACGCCTTCCCTCGGGCAGGCGGGATGACTTTGTGACAGCGTGTCGGAGGTTTCAGACGTCGATGGTGTGCAATTTTGCATGTTGCTCAGTGAAGTAGAGCTCGCCGTATTGAGATGCTGACATAGTTGGCGCTCCGATACGAGCTGGCGCTACCAATCGCAGAGTGACCTGCCTGATTCTATCCGTCGCCCTCGAAATGTCCGAGTGGGCCTCGCTCAGGTTTTAAGGAGAATTATATGTTCATATGGAAATGCGTGGATATCGGCGATACTGAACGTGCCTTGCTGTTTCGTAACAACAGGTTTGTACGCGTACTCGAACCCGGTCGGCATCGAATTTGGACACTGATGGACGACACGCGTATTGAATTACACGATATCAGCAAGGTACTTTTCAGGAGAGTCGATGCCAAATTTTTGCTCAAACTGCATGGAGAGCAACTTGGTCGGTATATCGAAAGCTACGAACTGGGCGATACTGAAGTTGGCTTGGTATATCGGGATGACCACCTTACCGATATCGTCGAGCCGGGCACATTCATTCCTGTCTGGAAGGGGCTAGAGAAAGTGAGGGTAGAAATCGTCGACATCGGCGAGGAGTATACCGTCGATGAAAAACTGGTTCCTTTTCTGGAGGGGAGCTCGGCTGTTGGAAAAAGTGCAGCGGCAAACGCACTGATCCAGTATCTCGAGGTGGCGGAAGAAAGCATGGCACTCCTCATGGTGAACGGAAAGCTGGAGCAACAGCTGAAACCGGGTCGCTACGGGTTCTGGAAATATAACCGATCGATCAAAGTGAGCCTGGTTGACCTCAAGTTGCAGACGCTGGAGGTTGGCGGTCAGGAAATACTGACCAAAGACAAGGTAAGCCTGCGAATTAACCTGAGTTCGAGCTATCGCGTAGTTGAACCGAAGAAGGCCGTGTTGAAACTCGGAGATTACGCTGGGTTTATCTACCGAGAGCTTCAGCTGCGCTTACGAGAGGTGGTGGGTACACAGAGTCTTGATGCTATTTTGGAAGATAAGGATAGCCTCAATGTGGGAATATCCGAGGGTGTGCGGGGCAAGCTGATGCAGTACGGCATAGAGGTTGCCACCGTTGGAGTGAAAGACATCATTTTACCCGGTGATATGAAGCTGATCCTGAATCAGGTTATGGAAGCGCAAAAGGAGTCTGAGGCCAATCTGATCAAGCGGCGCGAGGAAACCCACGCGATGCGATCACTGCACAACACGGCCAAAATGATGGAAAACAGCCCGGTTTTGCTGCGCCTGAAGGAACTCGAAGCACTTGAACGGGTTACCGCGCGGATCGACAAAATCTCGGTGTATGGTGGTTTGGATAGTGTGCTGAATGACCTGGTAAAGCTAAAGCCCGTTACCGCTGCACAATAAGGTGCCCGTCCTGATGGGCGGGCTTTTGCTGACCTGACTACAAACACCTGGCTGTAAGCATCAGCGGCTAAAGTGTTTAAATCGAATGATTTATCCCACTAAATTCGATTTTTCCCTTCTATAACCCCTCGTATAGTAGCGCCATCCAATCCATTGCGAGGACGGCAAAATGCTCTATCTACGGCACGCTGAAGAACGCGGCAAGGCAGATTTCGGCTGGCTCGATTCACGCCATACGTTTTCCTTTGGTCACTATTACGACCCCAAGCATATGGGTATCTCCGCGCTGCGGGTGATCAACGATGATACCGTGGCACCCGGTGCCGGTTTTGGTACCCACGGTCACCGGGACATGGAAATCATCTCCTATGTGCTTTCCGGTGCCATTGCCCATAAAGACAGTATGGGTAACGAATTCGTATTGCCAGCGGGCGAAGTGCAGCGTATGACCGCCGGCACCGGAATCACTCACTCGGAATACAATCATTCCAAAACCGAGCCGCTGAAGTTTCTGCAAATTTGGGTAATACCCAACCAGCGCAACCTGGAGCCGGGGTACGAGCAGAAAGCCATCCCGCAGTCCGCCAAGCTCACGCCGCTGGTTACTGCAGACGGTCGCGACGGCTCGCTTACCCTGCATCAGGATGCAAGTCTCTATCGGTTGCAATTAAAGGCTGGCGAAAGCGAAACCCTCACAACCACCGAAGGCATCGGTTACCTGCATATTATTGACGGGGCTGTCGAAGCCAATGAGCAGATGCTCAGTGATGGTGATGGTCTCGGTACACTGGATGAACCTCTGAGACTGCGTGCGGGCGAAGGCGGCGTGACCGCACTCTGGTTCGACCTCCCGCGCAAGCCAGAGCAGCGCGGCTAACACAACTTGTTTATGGAATTACTGAGTAGCAGCCCGCTGTTCTGGGGACTCGCCATAGTCGGTGTGCTCCTGAGCGGGATTTCGAAATCCGGTTTTGCCGGCGGCGCCGGTGTGGTTGCGGTGCCGCTGCTTGCGCTGGTGATTCCGGTGGAGCGTGCAGTCGCATTGATGTTACCGATCCTGCTGGTGATGGACCTGCGCACCATTACTTACTACTGGCAGCATCGGGACCCTGCGGAACTCCGGCGCCTGCTGCCAGCGGCAATTGTGGGCATTGCACTGGGCGGGTGGCTTCTTAACTGGGTATCCCCAGTTATACTGACCCTTTCTCTCGGGCTGCTGTGCCTGCTGTTCGCTTTCTGGCAAAAGCTCGCGCCCCTCGCTGCGCGGCTACCGGGTAGCGCCTGGCTTTGGGGCGCGACTTCTGGTGTCACCAGTACCCTGATTCATGCCGGCGGGCCCCCACTCAATATGTACCTGATCGGTCGCGGACTGCCAAAGCTCACCTGGCTGGCGACAGCGGGGCTGGTGTTTGGGGTTATGAACCTGATTAAACTGGTGCCCTATACCCTGGTGGGACTATGGAGCCGCGAACTATTGGTGACCGCGTTGGTGCTGTCACCGGTCGCGTATTTTGGCGTCTATCTCGGCCACAGAGTGCAGCATCACCTGAGTGAAAAGCTGTTCCTGTTAACATGTCGCTCTCTGCTGGCATGTTCTGGAGTGGCGCTGGTGGTGAAAACTTTTCTTACCTAATTCCAGGATACGCTGGGTTAACGTCAATCCGGCTCAATGAACAAATTTTACGGTAGCCCGACAAATCTCTATATTGGTCCACCTCGAACTACAGTCCAGATTAAACAATGCAAAATAAACGCAACGTGTGGCGTACTAGCAAAGCTGGAGCGATCAGCAATCTTAGGCCGGTGACAGAACCTATTGAGGCTCTTGATCCGGAAAAGATCCGAATCGAGGTGAAGTCCGTTGGCCTCAACTTTGCGGATATCTTCGCACTGACCGGGCTCTATTCCGCAACGCCGGAAGACAGTTTTATTCCCGGGCTCGAGTTTTCCGGTGTGGTTATTGAACTGGGTGACTCTGTCGATACAGATTTGAACATTGGCGACCGGGTTTACGGTTGTACTCGCTTCGGCGGTTATGCGACCTGTGTGGATGTATTGCCTCAACACTGCCGGGTAATTCCCCAAGAATGGAGCTATGCCGAGGCGGCGGCATTTCCTGCGCAAAGTCTTACCGCTTACTACGCGCTGACCGAACTCGGTGCGCTTAAACCGGGCCAGCTGGTTCTGGTGCAGAGTGCTGCCGGTGGTGTGGGTTTGCAGGCGATGCGGATGGTGCAGAAGCTGGGCGGGGTGCCGATTGGTACTGTGGGCTCCGAGAGGAAAAAACAGTTCCTTGCCGAACAGGGTTTTCACGAAGTCATCGTGCGCGGTGAAGATTTCGGCGCGCAGCTGAAAACCCAGCTCGCCGGCAGGCCATTGCATCTGGTACTGGACGGTATTGGTGGCGAGATCCAGCGGCGCTCGTTTGACGCCCTGGCGCCGACCGGACGGCTGATCGTATTCGGTGCCGCCGAGTTCACGCCGGGCGACAAGCCCAACTGGCTGAAGGCGGCGTGGTTGTACCTGAAGCGCCCGCGTTACGATGTGATGGATATGATCAGCACTAATAAATCCGTGCTGGCATTTAACCTGATCTGGCTGTGGCAGGAACAGGCGCTGTTCGATAAGTTGTTGAGCGGTTGCGAGAGCCTGGATTTGCCGGCGCCACATGTCGGCCATCAGTTTTCATTTCGCGTAGCGCATGATGCGATTGAGTGTCTGCGTAGCGGTAGCTCGATGGGCAAAGTAGTGCTTAATTGTTAACGAGCCACGTTTCAAAGTTTATCAGGGGGTTGCCGATAAAGTTGTTCATTGTTCATTGTTCATTGTTCATTTCGCTGTTTGGCGCTAGTGGGGTGAGAGTTTAGTCCAGCTGACGAGTTTAGATACTAAGGAAGTTTCTGATGGCTTTTTTTGCGGCATCGGAATATATGAGACTATTATGATCTACTTCGGGAATTTCTACGGCTGATATTATGTTCACTATATTTTCTAGGGTGTTGTATGAATGGCTGTTGGGTATCACAGCATCTCCCTTCGCAATTAAAGCAAGTACTTTCGAGTCCATTTCTTTGGTGGACTCAAATAGAGAGAATTTGTGTTTGACTATAGATCCTGGGACAAAAAACCTTTCTTTAGCAATTCTTTCTAGGCTATAGAGCGGGGTGGATAAAATTATTTTTTCAGGATTTCTGAATCGTGCCACATGTCCGGCAATGGCGCTGCCCAAGCTGTGCCCCATAACTATGATGTTTGATTCTGGGTATTTAATACCAACCCAATCATAGATTTCCAAAGCGTCGCTGTATAAAGATTTTTCACAGGGGTTGCCGTCGCTTAATCCATAGCCTCGATAATTGAATGTGGTGATTAAGTCAAAGCCAAATCCATCAAGCAAGGGGAGTATTGCACTCGCTTCTTGCGCATTTCCGCCGAAGTAAAGCAGATGAAAAGGCCGTTTTCTTACAGTATGCTCAACCTGGATTGTCCATCCTTGGAGGGTAAATCCGGAAGTTGTAAGGAGTTTCTCGGAAAATTTATCCAGTTTTCTGTAGTTTAATAGGTCAGCTTTGGGCGGATAAAATATCAGTCTATCTTGAAACCGGTGAAGAGTGACCACGTAAATAATATAGGCTCCTAGAAAGGAGCCTATCGTAGATATCGCTACGGTGAAAAACATTTCTATGGGCAGTTGACCTGTGTTATATCGGTTGTTTCCGATTCCACGGGAACAATGCAGATACAAATATCTTTTTCTACAAGGCCGAGAACCGCATAACTACCAACAGCAGCATTTCCTACTTCAGGCTTTGGGACGATTATCTTTAGGCTTTTTCCCTTAATTAATTCATCTGCGTTTTTAATGACCCCAGTAATGACGGTTGGGTCTGGAAGGTTTTCTGCGAACGAGGGCGATTTCCTTAGGCCGAAAAATCCTGACCCCTGGGGCTTGATGTCTTCGATCTTTATCAGGATTTTGTCTTCAACAGCCCTGTCAGCAGGCCATTCCCATTTTAATTCTATATCCGCAGACATGGCGCATCCTCCGATAAGTGATAGCGTTATTATGGCTATTAATTTCGTTAAATTTTTTTTACCCAACGACAAGTTCATATTTGTCTCCGCCAGTAGGTATCGCACCAATGTGTCCACTGTATATCCTTTTGGCGTCTTGGTGCTTGGCTTTTAGGTAATCATACAGGTTGTTGGGTGTGTCTAGGCCAGGAATTCCTCCGCTGATGACTTTTGCATGCGCAAATGCCTTCGCAGCTTTGGTTGAACAATTCCCTCCCAATATATTAAAGGCGCCAGGGCTGAGCTTTAGTGTTTCCCAGAAGGTCTTGAATAGGGAAGCTTGTGACTGGCTAACTTTTATCAATAAAACGGTAGAGAAAACATCGTATTTCTTCGCCAAATCTATATCGACATAGTAAGGTCGCATCTTCTGAAGATCCGGGTAGTGAGCAACCATTCCCTTCATGTTTATCCCGGTGCTGTTTAATGATATTGAAGGGCCGTTTTTCCACGACGATTTTGAACTAAAAAAGCTTGATCCGGATGATCCGCTTGATGCATCGCCACCGCCACCGAAGTAGCCGACGGGTTCGCCATTAGGCAATATACAGTCAGCGTGCTGTTCCATTGTGCCAGGGCTATGTGAGTCGTTTTTCTTCCCCCTGACAATTAGCCCGATGACATCGGGGTCAATTCTATACTTATTTGCCATTTACAATCCTTTGTATATGTTCTGAGAGGGGAGAAATTTTAGGGATATTTTTAGGTCGCTTCCAGAATAAAAAAATTGTGTCAGAGTCAAATAGCTGGTTGTGTGCCCTTTGTTTATCTTTTCAATAGGGCTCACTTTCTTACTGGGGATAGCTGATATTCGGAGGTTAAATTCAGTCCGTTTTCCTATAGTGCAATGGACGCATTACCGGTGTGACGACGCTAACCTCTCCACCAACGCAAAAACTCACTCCCCACCGCCGACTGCGGCAGTGAGTAGGATGCCTCCTCAATCCCCTGTTCCTTCTCCATTTCCGTAACCCGCTGGTTTGCCGCTTTGAACCAGCCGGCAGGGTCGGCGATGCCGTTATCCAGCGCCTCGCCATACAGCGCCGCACTGAACCAGGTGCGCTCGGAATCGTCGCTGCAACCGAACGAGGTGCGGTCGGCAGCGGCGGAGGTGAAGACGGCGCGGCTGGGTGCGGCCAGTGCTTCTATCCACTGCCCGGAATAACAGGCGGATACGATCACCCACTGGTGCTGGATACGCAGTGCATCCAGCCACTGTTTGCCATCGGCAGCAGAGAGGTCGTTGAGAGGCAGCTTCTGGTCGGCGAAATACAGATTGCCATCGGCGTCACCGTGGCTGACAAAGTGCACCAGCAGCAGGTCTTCGTTCGGGTCCATCACCGCGTCCAGTGCTAGCAGGCTTTTCTCGACGCTGGTGCGGGTGGCGAGAGGGCGATTGTCACTGCCGTTACTGAGGTGGATCTGGTGGCGCTTGAGGTCGAATACCGAACCGAGTCTTTCCGCCACCCAGTTCACTTCCCTGGCAAAGACACCTTCGGTGCCGTCACCACCCACGGCCAGCAGATACACATCGCGCACGCCGGGGCGTTGCGGTGCGAGTGCACTTAGCGCGGTTTGCAGGCGTTCGCTTTCGCTATAGAGACGCGCTTCCACGGCGGCCATCTGGTGTATATCGTCTTCCTGCCAGGCGTTCTTACTGGCGTAATAGCGCCCCTCGAAGAAGTAGCCGGGTTCCTCCAGCAATTCGCCAGTTGCGGTTTTGCTGATGCGGACACCGTCACCGCTGGGCTCGCCATATTCGAAGGTGGCGCGAACAATGGTCCCGTCCGGGTAGGTCAGCTGCCCCTGGCCCTGGGCCACAAAATCCTGGATCTCGCCCTCATAGGTACCGAACTCTTGCCAGAAGATGGTGCCCCTGGAGAGGTTGCCCTGATCAAAATTCCCTTCCCAGTATGTGTCATCGCACTGGTAGCGGCCGAAACCGTGCAGTTCGCCACGGACGAGTGCACCGACGTAGGTGCAGCCATCGATAAACGTCAGGCTGCCCTTACCGCTCATCATGCCGTCCTGAAACGTGCCGCTATAGTGGCGGCCATCCGGCCAGTGCAGTTCACCGGAACCGTCCAGCAGTCCGTTTTTGACATCACCGCTATAGACCGAACCGTCTGGCAGGGTGATTTCGCTGGATGCCTGGGCCAGCGTGCCGGCAATAGCGAGGAGAGAGAAGGCGGGGAGGGCGAGGCGAAGAGCGGGCTTCATGGCGACTACCGTTTTTTGGTTGTTATGGAGAGACTACCAAAATGCGCAACCGCAGGCTGCACGCTGCGACGGGGATTTGCTGAATCTGGCTGGGCGTCATGCTAAATCCGATAGGGCACCACGCCCTGGATATTCCCGCCCGGGGCGTAATTGCAGGTCACGATGGTTTTGTATCGCCCGCTGCTGCAACGGTATACCCCACAACCTACTGCACGCGGCACTTTTTTGCCGTGCTGGATTGTGTCGATGGTGTTCCAGATCAGCTGGCTGTAGTGGCCGGTTTTCATGACCTTGAACGGCTGGTAGCGGTAGTCTCTGGCTTCTGCGGCCCAGGCGGCAACGGCCTGGGCCAGGGCATCAGAATTGGGTAGCACCTGGGTGGTGAAATAAATATTTTCCCCCACCCAGCGGTGTGCCGGGTTGCCGCCATGGGCGATATAGTGCTCGCGACGCTGGCTGTTGTGCCCGCGCCGTGTATTGCACAGCGCGGCCGACCAGTTGTAGGCGGTGCGGGCCAGTGCCTGGTCGTAAACCAGCATGGCCACGGGCGGATTGGGTTTGGGGCTGTTGGGCAGGCGGCCGGCATTCAGCTCTTTGCGGACCTGGTTGTGCAACTCCAGCGCGCGGCAGTGATCGGTCGCGCCGCACTCGTCGAGCACCGCGGTATGCCCGGCAGGCACCGCAAGCACCAGTGCAATCCACAGGGTCAATCCAGTCAGGCCGGTCTTGTGCACAGTAATCCCCCGCCGCGGGTATCCGCCCATTGTATTGCCGTGAACCGGCGGATCCACGCACAGGGCGATTTACAGGGATTTGAGATAGCCAGTGCCGCCCAGCTGCTTTACCTGCTGGTTGATCGCCGCCGCCCGCTCCTGCACATACTCGGAGGGACGGCGCGCCGACATACGTTTGGGGCTCGGCAGCACTGCCGCCAGTAAACCTGCCTGCCAGCGGCTGAGCCGCTGGGCGTTGGTGCCGAAACTGTACTTGGCTGCCGCTTCCGCGCCATATACGCCCTCGCCAAATTCGGCAATGTTCAGGTAAACCTCAAGGATCCGCTCCTTGGACCACAGCAGCTCAATCAGTAGGGTGAACCAGGCTTCCAGCCCCTTGCGCACGTAGCTGCGCCCATTCCACAGGAACAGGTTTTTCGCGGTCTGCTGGCTGATGGTGCTGGCACCGCGAGTGCGCTTGCGCGATTCGCTCAGGGCCTTCTGCAACGACGCAAAATCAAATCCGTGGTGATGGGGAAACTTCTGGTCTTCCGCCGCGATTACGGCCATCTGCAGGTTGGGGGAAATCTTCGTCAGCGGTTTCCAGGTGTGCAGCGCCACGCGTCCACTCTCGCGCTGCCACTGTTGGATCACCATGGAAGAGGGCGGGTCGATCCAACGCAGCGCCAGCACCGGCACTGCGGTTATCAGCAGGAACGTGACGGCGAGCCACATTACGGGTTTAAACAGTCGCTTTGCTCGGCGGGTCATTGGCGGCCTTACGGGTGCTGGCGAGTGGGTTTGGGTACTGGTGTACTGTGATAGGTTCAGCGTCCTGGGGTTCCACACCTTTGGCACATATTCACAGCGGCGCCATTGTGCCAGTGTGACCCAATGGCTGTTCGCAGTCCTGTCACAACTCTTCCCTAGGCTGGGCGGTTTAGTGATAACAACAAGGAATTCGAGCGTGACCCAATTTACCCGACGTAATTTTATCCAGGTGGCACTTGCGGCTACCGGGAGCGTGGCCGTCTCCACACCACTGCAGGCCATGACCAGGCCGCAATTGCCCTCAGATGTGGTATTCGAGCACGGCGTGGCCAGTGGCGACCCGCAGCAGGACGCGGTGATCCTGTGGACGCGCGCAACACCGGCAGCGGGCACTGAGCCCGCCGGGCCGACGCGGGTGACCTGGGAGCTGTCCAGCGATCCCGAGTTCAGCGAGATCGTCCGCCGTGGTGGCGTGGAAACCGATCTCGCGCGGGATTACACCGTCAAGGTCGACGTGCAGGGCCTGCAGCCAAACACCCGTTATTACTATCGTTTTATCGGTGCCAGTGAACAGAGCCCGCTAGGGCGCACCAAGACATTGCCGGAGGCCGGCATAGAACAGCTGAAGCTTGCAGTATTCTCCTGCTCCAATTATCCGGCTGGCCACTTCAATGCATACCAGCTGGCGGCCGACAGGGACGACTGGGATGCGGTGCTGCACCTCGGCGATTACATCTACGAATATGGTGCCGGTGGCTACGCCACCGCGCGCGCCGCAGAAATCGGTCGCGCGTTGCCAGAAGACAACAGTGGCGAACTCCTCACCCTTACCGATTACCGCAAGCGCTACGCGCTCTACCGCACGGATAAAGGATTGCAGGCGCTGCACGCTGCCGCGCCTTTTATTGCCGTGTGGGATGACCACGAGATCAGCAACGATACCTGGAAGGCGGGGGCAGAAAACCACAGCCAAGATGAGGGCGACTTTTTTGCCCGCCGCGCTGCCGCCGTGCAGGCGTATTACGAGTGGCTGCCGATACGCCCGCCCATGGGGGAGCGCAATCCGCAGATCTACCGCCGCTTCAGTTTCGGCGACCTGCTGGACCTGCATATGCTGGATACCCGGGTGATCGGGCGTGACAAGCAGGTCGATTTCCAGGGCTATATGGATAGTCAAGGCAACTTCGACGGTCGCGCCTTTACTGCCGCCCTGGCAGACCCCACCCGTTCGCTACTCGGTAAACCCCAATTGCAGTGGCTACAGGAGTCCCTCAGCGCATCTACCGGTTACTGGCAATTACTGGGTCAGCAGGTGTTGATGGGCAAGATGCTTCTGCCAACAGAAATGATGACCAGCTTTCATCGCGGCGGGAGCGAAGATCGCACCGCAGAACTGATCGCCCTCAAGGCGGCCAGCCTGCAGGGCAAGCCGATCACTGACGAACAGCGCGCACGCCTGGAACAGGTAGTGCCCTACAACCTCGATGCCTGGGATGGCTATGCGGTAGAGCGCGAAGCCGTGTACGAACTGGTAAAAGGCCTGGGCAAAAACCTGGTGGTGGTAGCGGGGGATACCCATAACGCCTGGTACTCCCACCTGCACGACGCCAGGGGAGACATGGTGGGCGTGGAGTTCGCAACGCCCAGTGTGACTTCGCCGGGTATGGAAACCTATCTGAAGCTGAGTGGGAAGGCCGCGGCAGAGCTGGCCACAGGGATGTCGGTACTGGTGGACGAGTTGCAATACTGCAACCTGCACCAGCGCGGTTATATGGCGCTGACTTTCCGTCGCGATGCGGTGGAAGTAGAGTGGAATTATGTGGATAACATCGATAGCCCCGAGTTTGTCGCTGTGGATAGCCACCGCGTTGTGCATCGCCCGGTGTGAATAGGTCGCGTGACTTGGGATGTGGTTGGAGAGTGACGCAATTTCGACCGCGACCAGCAGAGCGGCGCGGTTACTGGCCTGCGTCGGGATATCCAGTAGATATACACAGGTCTGTCCCGAGAAGCTGTGGGCAAACAACATGTGGATAATTCGTTTTTGCCCGATCGGGTTTGGTCGCCTGTGAATAAGTAAGCCAGCGCAGGAATGCGCTGGCTTACAGTTGCTGGGCTCTCTAGTAGCGCGTGATCAGAACGCCCCGAAGCGCTTGCTGAACTCCAGGCTCACCGTGCGCGGCGCACCCTGGATATAGGTGGGATAGCCGAAGGAAGAACCGGTGTTGCCCGCGTCCATGATGTACTCCTCGTCCAGCAGGTTGCTGGCCGCCAGCGTCAGCGCCCAGTTGCGGTCGCTGGCGGCAATACCGGCGCGCAGGTTAAGCAGGTCCACGGCGTCTTCTTCAAACTGGTTGGCGATGTCGAAGTACACCGATGAGCGGTAACTCCAGCTGCCGCTGCTGGTGAACAGCAGGCTGTTGCTGATCGGTGTTTCGTAGATATAGCTGAGGGCACCGGTCAGCTCCGGTTGTAGGCGGAACTGGTTGCCGGCGTAGGTGCCGTTACTGGAATCGTCGTCGATACCGGCATCGATGTACGCCATGTTCGCCAGCAATTGCAGGCTGTCGGTCGCACTCCAGCGCAGTTCCGCTTCCACGCCGGTATTGGTTGCCGATCCCGCGTTCTCGGTGCGGGTCTGGCCGGTATCCTGGTCCACCACATTGACCTGGAAGTTATCGTAGTTCTGGTAAAAGGCCGCTACCGCGTAATCCAGAGGCGTGCCGGCAAGGCGGCCCTTGATACCCAGCTCGTAGTTATCAACCTCTTCCGCCGGGATCAGGCTCTCGATGCCGGACGACATGTCGATCACTTCCGAGCGCTCACCCTTGGAGATGGTGCCGTAAAGGTTCACGCTGTCGTTCAGGGTATACAGCAGGTTGAAGCGCGGCAGCACCGCGGAGTTGTCGGCATCCCCGCGGATGATGTCACCTTCGGCATTGAGTGCCAGGCCGAAGAACAGGTCGGTCATCAGGCCCTGGGAAGCCAGGATCTGGGAGAAGGGCAGCTTGCTGGTGTAGCTGGATTCACGCTCCTCGCGCACCAGCCGGGCGCCCATGGTGGCTTCCAGTTGCGGGGTCACCTGGTAGGAAACATCGGCAAACAGGTTCAGGCTGCTGTTGTCCGCGCCGTTCGCGTAATAGCTCTCGTAGGGGAGTGTCGCGAGCTGGCCGCCGGTCAGCAGCGCTGTAGTGTCTGCGTTACAGCCGGTAATGCCGACTGCGGCGAGTGCGCCGGCGCAGCTTAGGAAGGTGCCTTCCTCACTGGCGAAGCCCACAAACTGGTCCGCGTTCTCCTCGAAATAACTCGCACCCGCGAAGCCATTGATGCGCTCACCACTGAAATTCAGGCGCAGCTCGTGACTGGACTGGTCGCCGGTGGCCAGCTCGGAAAAGTTCAGCATCTCGAAACCGGTGCCGTCCGCATCGAAGGCCTCGAGGGAATCGTGCTTGCGCTGCGCACCGATATAGGTGAGCGACAGGTCGTCGCCCAGTTCCCAGCTCACGGTCGCATTGAAGTCCTTCACCGTGCGTTCGACACCGATATCGTTCATGCCCAACACGTTATTGTCTGGCACGCTCAGCGCGGCGTTGTCGGTGAACAGCACGGACTGATTCACGAAAGCCGTGCCCGGGTCGGTGGCCTTATCGTAGTTGTAGATGAGATCAATAGTGAGGTCATCGCTGGGGGTGATACGCAAGCTGGGGCGGATAGCCTCGCGCTCGTAGCCATTCAGGTCGGCCTCACCGCTGGTGTTTTCCACATAGCCCGCACGCTCGCGGGTCACGAACGCCAGGCGGCCCTGCACGGTTTCGCCACCGCCGGTCACCATGCCTTCGAGCTTGCGCATATCGTAATCGCCGGCACCCACAGTAAGCGAAGAGGCAAATTCCGGCTGTGGTTTGGCGGTGATAAAGCTCATCGCACCGATGGATGCGGCGGTACCGAACAGGGTCGCCTGCGGGCCTTTTACTACTTCGATACGCTCCATGTCGTATACCTCGAAGTAGGAAGTGCGCGAGCGGGAAACATCGGTGCCGTTCAGGTACACCGAAACCCGCGCAGCACCGGGGGCGCTACCATCGTCGGAGGTGATACCGCGGATTACATAGCCGTTGTTGTTCACGCTCTGCTGCTGCACAACAAGCCCCGGTACCAGATCAGACAGACTGTCGAAGCGGTCGATACCCAGTTCATTCAGGGTATCGCCATCCAGGCTACTGACGGTCAGTGGTACATCCTGGATTGCCTGTGCGCGCTTCTGCGCAGTGACGACCACCTCCTCCAGCTGCGCGTTCTGTTGAGCATGGGCCTGCGCGGCGATGGTCGAGATTACACAGGCCAGGGTGGCGAGGGGGAAATTCCGTTTATTAATCCGGTTCATGAAAGCTCCAGCGTTTACCCTTAGAAGATTTACGCGCTGGATACTAGTTACTGATTGATACGCTCGTGTGACCAAAACGTGACAAATCGTATTCCTTTGAGGGGAAACACAAAAAAGTACGAACTTAGCGCTGCAAGACGAACGAATAATCAATTTGCACCTGGGGTGCAGCATCACCGAAGTTTGGTGTATTTAATTTGAACCGATCTGAACGGTGATACTCCTAATCTGAGCGGGCGCAAATATAAGTAGCCGAACCGGCACAAAGATAGAAAACTGAACCCATCCGATTATTTTCTTTACATTCAGTCACCCGCGCATCGAGGGTGTTGAAAGCATAGGACTCTGGGTTATGCACTCTGCCGTAGCCTTTTGCTTTGCAAGATTTCTTGGCCTTTTGAAGTAGCTCGTATTCAAGCGTTTCCTCTGCGCTTTCAATGCTATGTGATTCCTTCATGAATTCATTGCCATAATCGCCAAGGCTATGACTGACATTGTCAGTGTAATCAGCAAAGATATAGTGGCAATAGCGCTGCGGGACATTTGGCTTTGGTCCCGTACTTTCCGCCTGAGCAATACACTCTTCGCTCTCAGAGACTTTTTCGGATTCAGGCTCGAGGGAGGCAGATGTGTTTTCAGGCAAGGTCTGTGAAACTTGTTGCTGTTGCTGTTGCTTTTGGAACCTGTTGACAGAGTCGCTTTCTCTGGAGCGAGCGTCATGCGCAAACCGGCGTACTGCGTGTTGATGTTCGTTCAATATTTCCTCCGCACTGGTGTTGCCGGCCATGGCTACGGTCGCAGAGTGGATACTGGAGACAGTATCGGCATCAAGTAATATATCCTTGGCGCCGCCCGCCATATTGGCTGCCGTTTTACCACCAGCTACAACGGTGGCGATACCTGCATCAACTACATGTGTCAGCGGATTGATACCACGGGTCTTACGCATGGTTTTTGCGAGTTGTTGTAGCTCTTCCTGCTGGTCGATCCCTGCAATTTGATTGATTGCGATTAGCGCCCTTTCGGCAACGTATTCAGGAAAATACTTGGCAGCCTCTTCCGGGCGGCTCAGCGCGCCGGTCTTTGAAATAATAGTGAATTTGGTAGTGCCAACTAATTCTTTTGATGGCTCCATTTCGGAAAGGATCAATATGACAGACCAGGATTTATATTGGGTGTCGATGTTGCCAAAATACGCAGCTGTTTCATTTTTATTTTCAATTTGGGCTTCTATTTCAAGCCGGTAAAGCTTGCTCTTGTCTCCAGAAAAAAGTGGTGACAGACGTTTTCGAAGTTCGCGTTTAGTCTCCCCCTTGGATGCTCGGTCCACGCCAGTGGTGGTGACTGAAATAGGCCCCAGAGATCCTGCGTAGACAGCGGGTTCGTTACCTGATGCTATGAATGGTATTGCCGCTACCATCAATATGAGTGTGTTAATAAAACGCATAATTTGCCTTTGCGTCTTTCAGGCTTTTCATGAGTAAGTCACAAAACATTTTTTCCCCAGCCAGTTTGGCCTGCTCCGCTTGTGACTGTGTCGCGGACATTTGCAATATATGTTGCACTGCTGTGTAGTCCACAGAGACTGAGCCTTCATCTTTGATATCCCTGGGCTGACCGGCCGCATAGATGTTGTAAGACAAGGTCGATTGGCCACGGTTGGACGAAGGTAAAACACCCAAAGTTAAACCAGATGCCATCACGCTGCCGATATTTGCCTCAGATTCATTGTAAACCTGCACAACGATCCAATACTCGGCATCGGCCGCGCTGGTCTGCTCGACTGGAATATCGCAATCGATATTGCCGTCTTTTTTTCGGTATGTATCGATAGTGTCTGAAAATATTGATCTGGAACTTACATCATCTACGGATGATTCGTGAACCTTAAATTTTTTTGATAGAGGTATAAAAAAGTTCTTTCGCTGACGCATAGCATCATCGTATTCATCAGGAGACATTATGCTGATGGCAGGTATTGCTCCCAATTCTTCAGGCCCGACAGGCTGGCGCTCATCTACATATACTGCGCAGCTGCTTAGCGCAATGGCCGATGCCAAGGTGATAAATATTGAACGATACATAGTTATCTCAAAGTAAAGTGCTCAGATTTGGCTGATATGAAAATTTATCGTTTCCCATCAGTTTGGATTGGCATACTGCTTGTAATAACTCTCAGCCAGGGTATTTCCATCTTCAATTTGTCGAAGGCTGAGTCTGGGCTTTAGGCTTTCAAGAACTTGCTTGGATGGCTCATGCCCCTTGACCACGGCAACGGTATACCACGCATAGGATTTAGTCAGATCTGCTTCAACGCCAAAGCCACTCTGATAAATATCACCGAGGTAGCCGCTAGCTTCAGGAAGTTGCGCAGCGGCGGGTAAAAGCAAGTTTTCCAACTCTGGATAAAGTTCAGTTTTTTTATGAAGGACGATTGCGACAGCCTGCATAGTGTTTCCGGGAAGGAATCCTGCACTTGATGCCTTCTGTCCCCACTCGAGCGCTTTTTCCAGGTCGGGAGCAAATCCTATCCCCCTGGCGTAGCGGTTTCCAATGTTATGCATGGCTTTGACACTACCGTGATTAGCAGCGGCTAAAAGGTTTTTGTTCGACTCAGTGAGTAATTCCATGTCTACCTGCTTCAATATTCCTTCTCTGAGGTCTGAGTCAATCCAGGAAGGAAAGGATTTAAAGCGTTCTGGTATGGCTTTTTGTCCCTGTGCCAATCCCGCGACATTCAGACAAGGACCCGGATTCGTTTCTCTGCATGACAGCGCAAAGCTGACTGCCTTATCGATATCCTTGCTGCCAAATAGGCCGAAAAGATACGCCTTCGCCAATCGATACTGAGCCTCAGGATTACCAGAGTTCGCAGCAGTTTCACAAGTTGGCGCTGCCAACTTGTATTGGCCTTTATCAAAAGCCTCGATACATTGCCGCTCTTGTTGGGAGCCACTGTCGGATGCGATTGCATTTATTGCTACTCCTGAGCCTAAGAGAAGTAGCAGACTTGCAATGATTCTCAGCATTGATAAATCCTTTCGTATGTTTAATTTTGTGCTGGCGTAGGCAGAATAAGCGCCATTTTCATGGTGAGTCAACCTGCGATCTCGAGGTGGCGCGGAGCGAGCCGTCTTCATCAAGCAATATCGGGAGCTATCTAAGCTAATCGTTTTAGCTCTTGGTTTTCTTGGCGCAGGTGCCCGCTTGCCCAGGAAGCAGAGGCTTTCGGCATATTTTCGTCATGCTTTACGTAGCTTAAGTGTCTAAGCTGCACGAAGCTGGTGATAGGGCCACCAGCTGTGGGCGTTGGCGTGTATGTTATTTAGGCTATCTCCCGAGTAATCATCTAGAGAGTTAGGGGCGGCCTCCGAGGCGAGTACAGAAATCGGACCGGTCAATTGAATTCAACAAAAACAGGGTAGTGGTCGGACGAAAAATCCGTTGTCTTATCAATAGCGATTTCTGCATCTTTGGAATGTTCCGCCCAGGATGCATTGGCAAAAGCAAAATCAATCCGCTCGGATTTCTTGGCCGACTCCGATCTGGAGTCTGGAGTACCATCGGTGAAGACGAGGGTGGGGAAGGAGCGTTTCTGCTCCGGACTGTGCTTGTGCACCAGGTCTATGAATCCATTCCGCTCAAACTGCTCCACCACGTCGAAGTAAACGTAATCCAGTTTAAGTATCGTATCCAGATAGGGGTTGTCCCGCGCTGAGTGGGTATTGAAATCGCCAGCTATCAGTACCTTTTCGCGATTACTCGCGAGACTCTTAGCTAGCTCAATGATGTCATTTGGCTCTTTCTCTTCCTTGGGCCAGAAATGCACCGCGAAGATATTTACCCCGTGGGTTTTCGCCTGGATATGCCCGTGGTGATAGAGCCAGAATGGCTTGGCGATCACATCGATTTCAGCGCTGGAAGTAATCCCTACCGGGAAGCCCCAGGGTTTCAATACCGAGACATATTCGTGGCCCCAGGATTTGGCAATCTCCCGCAGCTCTTTTTCGCTGATGCCGTTGAGTTCCTGGAAAGTAACGATGTCCGGCTTTTTATTGGCGATCCAGCGCTGGAACTCCGGGATTTTTTCGCCTTTGTGGAAGCCGAGCCAAACATTGTAGTTCACTGCCTTAATAGAAGTGTTGGATGATGCTTCTATCGAAAAAAAGAAAAAAATGGCAAGAAAAACGTGCGGTACTTTGTGCATGGTGGTCATGGGCCCGGTGCCAGTCGGTTTAATAGGTTTAAATCCGCTTAAAACGTGGAATGTTCTAACTCAGCACCTATCCTGGATGATTTTTTCTGAAGGATAATATCGGTGAATTGATACGGAGATATGACTATTACGTTACGGCGCAAATTTCGGTACAGCTAATCGTGCTCAGAAACAAGAAACACCCGGTGCCATTGGCACAGGGTGTTTTTGGAGATTTTCTGAAGGGCTTTACAGTTTTGTTAAAGCGTCTTGAGATATTCAATAATCGCCAGCCGCTCGTGGTCAGTCAGCACACTGTTGAACTCGTGGCCTTCGTTGCCGTGGCTGAACAGCAGGGTATTGTAGATCTTGCGATCTTCCATTTGCCGCATGGTCAGCGTCGGTGGGAAGAAAATATTCCAGGTCAAAATCAGATTGCCGAAGATATCGTCGAGAATCTCCTGGGCCAGGGGCGTTGCGTGCTTGTCGTTGGGGTCGCAGGTGCGGAAAGGTGAAACCGAGGGATTCCAGAACGAACGCCATTCGCAATCGATGGCATCGTACTTCCAGCCCATTTTCGTCGCGTCATAGGCCGTATCCAGTTTAGTGTCGTAACCCATCAGCACATTACCGTTGTTGTACCAGGGGTTGGACAGCTTGCTGTTGGACTTGCGGCGCCACAGTGGTTCGCGCTCCGAGGGCTTGAGGATTTCCCACACATTCGGGATCGAGCCATTGTGCATATACGGCGCACTCGCCCACACACCGTACAGCGGTGGCGCGAGGTAGCCCAGCTCGCGATCACCACGCAGGCGTTCCTGATTCTGCGGGCCGCAATCCTGATCCGTGCCCTTGGTGGGCGGATAGCCGAAGAAATTCACTGAGCCCGCGCGCTGCATGCCCTCGTTGTTGGTTTCCCAGCGCACAGAGTCGGTACCGATGATTTCCTGGGGCACTATGTAAGAGGCGATACCTTCCAGAACCGGGCTGGCGAGGAACTCGGGATCGTTCACGTAGCGCGGTGCATAGGCGCCGTGACAGCTGGCACAGCTGCCGTTGCCCTCCGGTTGGCGAACCGTGTTGTTGCGCTCCGGTGCCCACATATCCAGCTCGTGGAACAGCACTGCGCCTTCCTCCGCCAGCGCGGTATCAATGGTGCCGGGATACTTGGGAGACTTGAGGGTTTCGATCCAGGCGTTGATGGGTGGGCCATTGTCGCGCATGTATTTCTGGCCGGCATCACTCAGGGGACCGAGGATCTCGCCGAACAGGCCGAAGAAGGGTGTATAGAACACCTGGTCGATACGCGGCGCATCCGCCGGGAACATGCCGTCGACAAACTTCACCGGGCGGTGCCCAAGGTTCCACCACGCCGGGGTGTCCATACTGGCGGTGGAACCGGAGGTAATCAGGTCCACTGCATCACTCGCCGAATAGATTCCCTGGTCCGGGAAAATAAATGCGAGGTTCACATCGCTGGCATTATTGGTGCCGCGCGTATGGCTGAGGTTGGCCAGGGTCGCTACCGAGGCGAGATAGCCCTGGGGCAGGGCGTCGCGCAGGAACAGGTCGAGGTCCGCCAGCGGGCTGCCACCGCCCAGCGCGGCCTTACCGTCGACGGCGCCGCTGTGGCAGGCGTGGCAGGTGACACCGATACGGCCGGTCCAGGTGCCATCGGGGTAGCGCATCTGGGTGAACATCAATGGCAGCTGACCGGAACCGCCATTGGTTCGATTCGGGTTTTCCCCGAACAGAGGGTAGGGATTGCGCTTCTCCCCCAGCACCGAACCGTAGCGCTCCGCTACCAGCTGGTCGAAGTTGGCTGGTTTTGATGTGTAGCCACCCCAGGACTGCCACAGGTCGCGATACTGGTCCGGAAGCAGGGTGGAAATACCGAGTGCTGCTTCGATGGTGTAGGGGTCGGTACCAGCAAACAGGGCTCCCACGCCGGGAGAGCCGCCGGTCAGCAGGCGCTCACCCAGTTCGAAGCGCTCGCGCAGTTCCCCGCAGGTTGTGGCCGCGCCGACTTCCTGCACCGCTTCCGGGTCCACGTGGCAATTTTTGTAATAGGCATTGAAGTGCACCGCGCGTCCATCGCTGACGCCTTCCTGAATAAACGAGCGTGGATCTTCGGGAAGTTCCGTCTCGTCTGGTTTGCCATAACAGAAATCCCATACCGCCCAGCCACCGTTGCTGGTGCCGAGTAAAGCGTCAGGATCATAATCGGCAGGGCGGTTATACACGCCGTAGGGATTCGATACATACGCCGGGTCATAATAGGGGTCTTCATAGCCCGGATCGGAATCGGTATAGGCCACTGACTCCACGCATAGCAGAGTCAATATGGAAGTAAACAGCGCTGTTCGCACTCTGGGGCTAAAGCCCCGTGCGGCTAACGCCGTAAATTTATTTTTGGGTTCCAACATCGCTGTAAGCGCTCCTTGATTATCGCGTTCTGATGATCAGTTCGACTTCCGGAGCCAGGATTTTCCCTGCATCATTGGAACTGCAGGCATGGAAAGGCCTATGCATTGTGCATATTGTTCCATGCAGTAAATGAATGTTTTCTCATCCTGAGCCCGCAAAGCTGCATTTTTCGCATTCTTATCTATGCAAGGCACGGTCACAGTTCGCCTGTACGCTTTTTATTTTTGACCACGCTCGGGGAAGCTGAGGTTAAGTCCACACACGATCTTCAGTCGAAGAAACGAAGCAAGAAGTAACCGCACACGCCTTGCGAATTATTCGTATGGGTAGCAATGCGAGCTGTAAAGATAAATAGCGGTCGAAAATTTAATATCGTCCGAAAAGACGAATTTCCAAAAAATTGGCGCTGGGTCTTAACGTGAGAGTTGGAAGGATAGAAAGGACGCCAACGTAGGCAGTGAATTTATGGCAGCTGACTCTACTGCTCTTTCCCGGAATCTCTGCATAGAACGGTGTGAAGTGTTATAGAAAGACCTGCCGCTAAAGAAAGTGGATAAATCGGTATCTAGTCTCTGGCTATTGACGATGTCAGGGGGATAACGGCGCGTGCATCAACGAGCAAAAGGAAAAAGACCATGACCGGAAGTACAACCAATCCCGCCGGTAAATGTCCGGTTCTGCACGGTGGCATGACAGAAGCCAGCATGTCGATTATGGAGTGGTGGCCCAAAGCACTGAATCTCGACATCTTGCACCAGCATGATCACAAGACGAATCCGATGGGTGCGAAGTTCAACTATCGCGAAACAGTGAAAAAACTCGACTTCGCAGCGCTCAAAAAAGATCTGCACGCCCTGATGACCGACAGCCAGGAATGGTGGCCTGCAGACTGGGGCCATTACGGCGGCCTGATGATTCGCATGACCTGGCATGCCGGCGGTTCTTACCGCATCGCCGATGGCCGCGGTGGTGCGGCAACCGGCAACCAGCGCTTTGCGCCACTGAATTCCTGGCCGGATAACGGCAATCTGGACAAGGCGCGCCGCCTGCTGTGGCCAATCAAGAAGAAATACGGCAACAAGGTGAGCTGGGCAGATTTGATCGCCTATGCGGGCACTATTGCCTATGAATCCATGGGGCTGAAAACCTTTGGCTTCGGCTTTGGCCGCGAGGATATCTGGCATCCGGAAATCGATACCTACTGGGGCTCGGAGAAAGAATGGCTGGCGCCCACTGGTAGCGAGGGCAGCCGCTACTCCGGCGAACGGGACCTGGAAAATCCACTGGCCGCAGTGATGATGGGCCTGATCTATGTAAACCCGGAGGGGGTGGATGGCAGCCCGGATCCAATCAAGACCGCTCACGACGTGCGCGTGACGTTTGCACGCATGGCCATGAACGATGAAGAAACCGTCGCGCTGACCGCCGGAGGCCATACCGTGGGTAAAACCCATGGCAACGGTGATGCGGCTTTGCTGGGGCCGGAACCGGAAGGCGCCGAACTGGAAGACCAGGGCTTTGGCTGGCTCAACAAAACCAAACGGGGTGTTGGGCGCGATGCCGTCACCAGCGGCCTTGAAGGTGCCTGGACCACGCATCCGACCCAGTGGGACAACGGCTATTTCGAGATGCTGCTCAATCATGAGTGGGAGCCGAAAAAGAGCCCCGCCGGTGCCTGGCAGTGGGAACCGATCGACATCAAGGAGGAAGACAAGCCGGTCGATGTTGAAGATCCCTCAATCCGCACCACCCCAATCATGACCGACGCCGATATGGCGATGAAGATGGACCCGGAATACCGTAAGATCTCCGAACGCTTCTATAAAGATCCCGCAGCACTCGCTGACGCTTTCGCGCGCGCCTGGTTCAAGCTCACCCATCGCGACATGGGCCCGCGGGCACGCTATATCGGCCCGGATGTGCCGCAGGAAGACCTGATCTGGCAGGATCCGGTGCCCGCCGGCAGTACCAGTTATGACGTGGATGCGGTAAAGGCGAAAATCGCGTCCAGTGGGCTCAGCATTGCCGAAATGGCCGCCACCGCATGGGACAGTGCGCGAACCTTCCGCGGCTCCGATATGCGTGGCGGCGCCAACGGTGCACGCCTTCGCCTGGCTCCACAGAAGGACTGGGCCGGTAATGAACCCGAGCGCCTCGCCAAGGTACTCGCCGTGCTTGAACCCATTGCAGCAGAAAGCGGAGCAAGCGTGGCGGACGTTATCGTGCTGGCCGGTAACGTCGCCGTGGAGCAGGCTGCAAAGGCGGCGGGTTTTGACGTGACAGTCCCTTTCTCACCCGGCCGTGGGGATGCCACTGATGAAATGACCGACATCGAAGCCTTCGAAGTGCTGGAACCGATTCACGATGGCTACCGCAACTGGCTCAAGAAAGACTATGTGGTTAATCCCGAAGAGCTGATGCTCGACCGGACCCAGCTGATGGGGCTGACGGCCCCGGAAATGACCGTACTGGTTGGCGGCATGCGTGTACTCGGCACCAACCACGGCGGAAGCAAGCACGGCGTATTCACCGATCGCGAAGGCGAATTGACCAACGACTTCTTCGTGAACCTGACGGACATGGGCAATACCTGGAACCCGGCGGGTAGCAATCTCTACGAAATTCGAGATCGTAAAACGGACCAGGTCAAATGGACCGCAACACGAGTGGACCTGGTATTCGGTTCAAATTCGATTCTTCGCGCTTATGCCGAGCTTTATGCTCAGGACGACAGTAAGGAGAAATTTGTGCAGGACTTCGTCTCTGCCTGGACCAAGGTGATGAACGCGGATCGGTTTGACCTGGCCTGACACCGAACGGCCGGGGACTTCGTCCGCCTTGACAGAATAAATGCTGCACATATACTTGCTTAGTCAACTATTTGTGCAGTGTATTGATTATGTCAAATTCCAGTACCTCCCTCGTCATCCAGAATGCCCTCCTTGCCGCCAAGCTCGCCCGCAAAGCCGGCAATCGCCTGAGCGTCCATGGTATCAGCCTGACCGAGTACCTCGTCATGGACTACCTGGATCAGTGCTCCCAGGAAGTCTCCAGAATCGAACTGGCCGAATACCTGGGGATGAGCGCCTCCGGTGTCACGCGCTTGCTGCTGCCTATGGAAAAAAATGGTGTGGTGGAAAAAGTTCAGAATCCTCGCGACGCCCGCCAGAGCCAGGTCAGGCTCTCGAACACCGGAAAAACACTGTATAAAGATGCCTCCACCAGCTTTGGGCATATCGCTGCCGACCTGACGTCCGTATTGAGCGAGCCTCAAAAAGGCAAAGCCATCGAGCTACTTTCCCGGTTGGTTTAAACCGGGGTTTATTACCGAACGTTTAAAAGGGTAGCGCGATGGAAGAATTCTCCAGGGCCTCGTCGCTGATTTTGTTCAGCGAGTTCTGCGCGGCATCCGGGCTGGATCCAAAAAGCATGCTCCAGGGTGCTGGCCTTCCCGCAGATAGCCTTTCCCATTCGGATAGCCTGATTTCCTATCAGCGTATGGCGCTTTTACTGGAAAACTGTGCGATTGAGTCAGGCAACCCCCTGTTCGGGCTGGAATTTGGCTTGTATCAGGGCACGGCGGTCTTTGGCCAGCTTTTGTATCTGTTAAAGAATGCCAACACGGTCGGTGAGTCACTGGAAGAGCTGGCCCAGTACTACCACTTGCACTCCAACAGCGGCTTGGTGAACGTGGAAGTGCACAACAAGCTCGCGATACTCGAATACAACCCGATGTTGAGGAAGGGTATTCCCGCGCGCCAGGCCATCGAACTGGCGATTGCGGTGGGCAAGCAATTGCTGAAAATGCTGCTGGGTAACCAGTGGCAGCCACAGGCGGTCCATTTTCAAACCGCCGCCGGAGCGTCGCCGCAATCCTATGTGCGCCTGCTCGGCGTAACCCCACATTTCAATAGCGCGCAAAATGCCTGGGTGTTCGACGCGGCCTTACTGGACGCGCCCCTGAGCAATGCCGACCCGGCGCTGCACGCGCTGATGCGCGCGCATATCGACCAACTGGATGAGCTGGCACCAAAAGAGTTGCCGGCCTATGTTTGCCATCTGCTGCGCAACTTTCTGCCCAATGGCAAGGTGACCATCGATTTTGTGGCGGATTACATGATGGTGAGTTCGCGCTCTTTACAGCGGATGTTGATGGAAGAGGGCACCAGCTTTCAGACGCTGCTCAACGAGACCCGCCAGGCCGTGGCAACACGCTACCTGAAAGAATCCAGCATGAGTCTGACCCAGCTCTCCGGTCTGCTTGGCTATGCCGACCTGGCCAGTTTTTCCAAAGCGTTTCAGCGCTGGTTTGGCATGAGCCCGCGGCAATGGCGGGATCAACATGGGCAGTCAGCCGCCGCTCAGCGTCTGGCGCGACAGCAACGCGTACCGGGATGGCTGCGTCGGTGATGAATCCTATCGGCAATTTACCGAGGAACATGCCGGCTCCAGGACAGAGCCGGCGATCTGTTTCCGATTCTGCCTGATCAGTTCAGGCGGTAATCCGGGTCGATACACATCAACACGCCAGTAAACTCCTCGAGCGCCTGTACCGGAATCGGGTTGTTGGACATGCACACCAGACCATCATCGGTAAATGACATATCCCGGGTGTAAGTGCCGCGCAGCGGTGCCGGGTAGGCTATAAAGCGCTCTTCCGCCGGTACAAAGCGGTATACGTGATCGGTCATGGTCTCGTTGACCCACACGTCGCCAGTGTCCGGAGAAATATTAAGGGAGTAAGGACCGGGGCGGGCACCCTCGGCAAACTCCGGCATGTCGTACACCTTCACGTTCATGGTTTTCGTATCGATACGCGCGATCTGACCGTGGGCGTAGCCCGTCTGCCAAAGGATGCCGTCCGGTGCGAAGCGCAGACGGCGCGGACCGAATACCGGTGACTCAATCTCGGTGACTTTCAGAGTCTTGGCATCGATACGGCCAATCTTGTTACCCCACAGGCGGCTGTACCAGATTGAGCCGTCGTGACTATTTACCGCCACGCCGTACGTCAGCACAGCAGGTGTTATGGCCACTGGCGTTGGCGTCGGCAGATCGATCAGCGTGACCTTCTGGGATTCAGGATCCAGACGGCCGACCTGTTCGGTACCGACAATGCTGAACCACAGGACACCCTCGGCATCGACGCGAATGGTATGCGGGTAAATGGCAATGCCGGGCAACGGCACCGATTTTTCCCAGTGTTCGGTCTCGGGGTTGAATATACCGATGGAGCCGGAGAAAGAGTTGGTGACATACAGTTTGCCGTCCTGGCCCTCCGCCAGCGAGTGAGGCCCGTGGCGTACATTGATCTTGTTCATTGCCGGCGGCACGCCCATTTTGGTGAACTTGCCACCCAGCGGCATACCTTCTTCCGGCTGGGGCACGAAGCGGGTTTTGCTACTCTTCAGATCTGTGATGTAGAGGCCATCCGTGAACTGATCCACTGTGTACACAAACCCGTTTCGCGAATACACGTGCGCATCGTGTGGTACACCGGAAGCCGGCAGCTGGTATTCGTAAATCTTGGTGTGTGCCAGCGCCTCGTCGATGGGAAACTGCGGGCGCATTTCGGTGGGCTTGCCATTGAAGCCCTCGGCAAAAATTTCCGCGCGGCGGCGGTCTTTTTCGGTCACATCTACCGCACCCATATAGGCGTGCATCCGGCGCACCGATTGCTCCCAGGATTCTGCAGGGCGCACGATGCGGGTGAAGGGGTTGCCCAGCTGGTGGCAGGAAAGGCACTCGAGCTGGAATTTGTCACGCGTGAAGGGCGCGCCTTCTTCGGTATCAAATGGCAGCGTATTAAAGTGGTAGGAAGCCGCCAGGCTATCGGAAATCGCCTGGTCACTGTCCAGTTTTGCGAGTTTCACGGAATGGCTGAGCTGATCTTTGTCGCTTTTCAGTCGTACCATCTGCTGGTTGTCGGCGAAATAGTGGCCGCGTACCCGCAGGCGTAGTTCACCGCTGAGTTGGGTATCCAGCACATACCGACCGTCGCTATCGGTATAGACGGATTCCGAACGCCCGGCTTGCACATCGGACAGACGCACGATGGCGCCGGAGACCGGCTTGCCTTTGCTATCGGTAACCTTGCCGGAAATGGTCGCGGCTTTTACTGCCAATACTGGCAGTGCCAGGGCCGTTGCCAGGGTCAGGGCTCCGACACGGAAAATAGATTTACCCGTCTTCTTATTCATCAAAGTTGCTCCGCCTTATTGTTATCGGACGTGTGTTTTCGCTGGCATCCGATAGTAGGTCGTTGCACACGGGAAACTTGTCTTAATCCGTAGTGCATTTGTCTAAGTACGCCAAGCGGGGCCGGATGATTGGCACAGTGATCGACACGTGAAATACGTAAAGTGTCGTTTATTGCAAAATTATTGGCGTGCTTTGGCAAGTCTTGTGGGGGAGTAAGGAGGGATACTCGAAGGCGGAATGTCAGTCATTTCCCTGGATCGGATATGACTGAGGATGCCAACAAAAATAATAATGGAGCAAAAAAATGATGCTAGAGAATAAAAAAGCGATAGTGACCGGTGGTGCGTCAGGCATTGGTGAACAGATCGTACGTCTGTTTCACGCACAGGGTGCCGCCGTGGTAATTGCCGATATCAATCAGGAGAACGGCACCAAACTGGCACGGGCGCTTGGCGAGCGCGCTTACTGCGTTGCCGTCGATCTGAGTCAGCCTGAAGACATCGAGCGTATGGTCGGTGAGTCCGTGGAAGTCCTGGGCGGGCTGGATATCCTGATCAACAATGCCGGGTTCGGCACCTACGGACGCACGCACCTGGTAGACCCGGCGGTGTGGAGCAAGATCATCGATGTAAACCTGAATGCGCTGTTCCATACCTGTCGCCACGCACTACCGCACCTGATGAAACGCGGCGGCAGCATTATCAATACCGCGTCCATTTCCGGAGCTGTGGCCGATTACGGCTTCCACGCCTATGCCGCGGCAAAAGGTGGGGTAATCAATTACACCCGCAACCTGGCGCTGGACTACGCGCTGGACAATATCCGGGTAAACAGTGTCAGCCCTGGACTGATTGACACACCGCTGACCAATGTACTGACCAGCAATCCCGATGTGCTTGGCGTCTTTGAACAGAATATTCCCATGAGCCGCGCGGGTAAACCGTCAGAAGTGGCCAATGTATTTCTGTTCCTCGCATCCGACATGTCCAGTTATATAACCGGGCAGAACATCGTCGTCGACGGTGGTATGACCGCCTGGAATGGCCAGCCCAGATACACCCAGATGTTCGGCGACGTCACCATTCCCTGATTTCTTCTGCAGCAGTAACGCAACGAGAGTACGTAAAGTGAGTAGCATGACCTATAAAGCGATCCAGTTGAGCAAGCGCCCGAGCGCCGATATCACACCGGATATATTCGAAACCGTAGAGCTGGAAACCCCGGCTCTGGAGGAGGGCCAGTTCCTGGTCAAGCAGACCTATATGTCTCTCGACCCGGCGATGCGTACCTGGCTGAATCCGCGTGAAGATAGCTATATGCCGCCGGTCCAGGTTGGCGAAGTAATGCGTTCCTACGGTGTTGGTGAGGTGGTTCAGTCCCGCAACGCCAATTTTCCGGTCGGTGCACGGGTACTGGGTACCACTGGCTGGGCGGAATATGTCCTTGGCAACGAGGAAATGCAGGTTGTGGATAGCTCCATCGACCCTGAAGCACTGCTGTCCGTGTTCTATGTCACCGGCCTGACGGCCTATGTAGGCCTGATCAGCATTGGCCGGCCGAAAGCTGGCGAGACGATTCTGATCAGTGGCGCAGCGGGTTCTGTTGGTTCCCTGGCAGGTCAGATTGCCAAAGCCGAAGGCCTGCGTGTTGTGGGTACCGCGGGCAGTGAAGAGAAATGTCGCTGGCTGGAAGACGAGCTCGGCTTCGACAAGGCGATCAACTACAAGTCTGACGACCTTGCCGCGCAACTGGATGAAGCCTGCCCGAACGGCATCGACCTGTTTTTCGAAAATACCGGCGGCCCGATCCAGCAACTGGCTTACGAGCGCATGAACCGCTTCGGACGTATCCTCGTGTGCGGCATGATTGCCGAGTACAACTTCGAGAAACCCGCACCGGGTCCGAACTGGATGGACATCAACCTTAAAGGCCTGCGGGTAGAAGGCTTCGTAGTGCCAGATCACCTGGACAAAGCGCAGGAAGCCACCGAGGCTCTGGCCAAGTATGTACAGAATGGCCAGATCCGCTTCCGCAGCCATGTGCTTGATGGGCTGGAGAGTGCCGTGGAGGGGGTCAACCTGTTATTTAACGGCGGTAATCAGGGTAAGTTGCTGGTTAAACTGTAAAGCGTAAGGACTCGAAAGCAACTTAAACGAAAAGCCCCACCGGATGGTGGGGCTTTTTTATAATTTCCAAAATGCGGGACGGCGCTACTTCGTCTACTTCACATACTCCGCTCAGGATACCGGATCAACCTGCTCAACACCGGACTTGTGTGCTACGAGCACGGAATAGATCTGGCTTAACTCTTTACCCTTCACGCTCCAGCTAAATTCATTGGCTCTCATTCGCGCCTGCTCGGCAAGGCGATGTCTCGCTTCCGGATCATCACGTAAATGTGTGATTGCCTTTGCGAGTGAATCGATCACATGCTTCCTTCCCAGTGGCGCGATCTTGATGCCATCTTTCTCTGTAACATATTCCCCAATTCCGCCATTATCAACAACGATGCATGGGGTGCCGCAGGCCATTGCTTCCATAACCACGGCGCCACCAAACTCCCTGATTGAGGGGAAGCAGAATAGGTCACTTTGTGAGAGATGCTCGGCTACTTCCTGGTGTGGAATATTACCGGTAAAGGTAACAATATCGTCGAGAGCGAGTTTTTTACTGGTTTGCTGAAGTTCAGTGCGCTGGGAGCCATCCCCTACGATAGTGAGCTGTAGCCTGTGTCTATTGGAGCTTTCCTGAACGATTTTATGAATAGCCTCCAGTAACATATCGCAACCTTTATAAGGTTCGAGCCTGCCAACAAAAAGCAGCCTTATGTCATTCTGGCTGGCTTCCCTTTCCCCGTTAACTTCCTGCTGGGGCCTGTAGAAATTGTCCGGAACACCATTTTCATACATTAAAGCGAGTTTGGTTTTTGAAACGCGGAGGTTCTTTTCGATCCAGTCCTTGGTATAAGTCGAACCTGAAAGAATCAGATCTGCCCGCTTGTATGTGGCGTGATATCCAGGGATAAGCCAGCGTCCGATAGACCTGAGAAAATACAAAGCGCTAAATTCTTTTCGTCCTGTCTTCTTAAATGCATCCGGAAAAGGTACGCCGCCATTCACCGGGCCCATCAAAAAAGGAATATCGTTGCAGTATTTTGAGATATTGTAGGGATACCTTGGCATCATGGGCGTCATGGCGTGCACAATGTCAAATTCCCTATTTTTTATTCTATGACGGAAAAGTGAAACGACCGCTTTATCGAAGAAGTGATAGATTGGAAACTGTAAAGCGTGTCTCAAGGGCCAGATTACCTGGCCTCTCAAAGTACTTAGCTTTACGATTGCACGGTAATAGAAATTCTCGAATGCACCTGGCGTTATATAAATAATCTCTCTTTCTCCCCGTATTTTTTCCAAAGCCTCACGATTTCGACAGTGGGTTACCAGGGTTACATCGCAGAATTTACTGGTCTGCTCGTAAAAATAATAGCCGACCAATGGAACGGAGCTAAACTCCGGGTTGCAGCTTTCTATAACGAGAAGAGCTTTCATATCGTGGATAGTCCATTCCTTTGTATCTAGATGTGTCAGGCTTAAGAAGGGTATGAGTACTTTCGATGCTTAGATTGCCGGAAAAATAGCTCGTTTTCAGTTGTACCGGAGGTGAAAAATTTCACCCGCAGACAATAGGGGATATTTTTGACGGTAAAATTTTGTTCCAGATTACCAGAACAGTTTAAGCGTAGATATGGGGCGCTAAAAAAGATGGCGCATATTTAAACGTGCGATCTTGCAGTGTGGTCGCCGGTATTCACAGGAGCGTGATGGCGGAATAGGCAGGTGGATAGGAATCTTCTGGATCTTTAAATAAGAAGCCGCGCATTTTCTAGGCACGGCTTCTTAAAGTTACAGTCTAACGCGCGGGCGGAAGAGGAATCGATAACTCATTGGGAACAGCCGCAACACAATTTTTCGTCGCTGCGTAGACTCGGTCCATGTCCATGAGTCCATCTGTGACTTCAATCGGGTTGTAGCCGCAGGCGGGGTTCTCTGAATTGAACTGGGTTCCCCTTTCAACAACATTGACACCACCCATTTTTAACTGGAATGCACCGGTGTCCACCTTGTCTTGCAGAAATGAATTATTAAAAATTCCAGAGTAAAAATGTGCGTGGTTCGCGACCATTGCCGCTGATGTGTGGCCGGGATCCTGTATCGTATCGTTAAAAATATTATCGATGACGAAAACGAAGTGGGGTGCCCAGTGCATCGTTGAATCTGTAGGACGAATGTGACCCCCCGAATCAAAATCCTCGGCCACTTTATTGTTTAACTGTATGCTGTCACTGGCGGGACGAAGAGTAAGGCGACTTTTGGGGCCGCTCCCGCCAATATGATTGCCTCGTAGCCAGCTATTGGAAACTACCATGCCCCAAATACCCATGAACCTCGCGTTGTGTTCGTCGGCTGTTTTTGCTTCCACACCAGCCATACCGCTATTAATGAGGTTGCATTCGTTAAAGCAGCCGATATTGACCTTGGGCAAATTATTGGCGTTGCTCTTAACTACGGAGTCCGTCAGGAAAAGGCCATAAGGCAGCGGGACGAGGTCGCAGTCCAGTTCGTCGGGGTTATTAGTGCAAAAAGTCGTTGCATTACCAAAAAAGAAAGAGCCTTCGTATGTGGCATCGTTGGCCCAATTCAAATCAAGATCGTGATATGTCTGAAGTGTTCCCGACATTCCGGCAGTGGCCCGGCCGATACGCAGCCCGGTGAGTGTAATATTGTAAGCCCAGCCTTTGTTGATATAGCCATTGCTATCGCGACTGAGCATATCGTAAGCGTTAGCAGAGGACGTATTGGGCGCCTTGTCATTGCAGCCTGTATCCACGCCAATAACCGCGAGGGGAACCAGCGGGCGTGCACCGGCTCCATACCGATCTATAGTGACGTTCTTTTCCGTATACCCGATGCATATATCGCCATGTGTTTCACCAGCATGGAGCAGAACACGCTTACCACTAAAGCCGCCAGCGTCGGGCATACGGGCTGCTTGTTGGGCGCCAGCGGGGCATCCATCATAATTTCCGGCGGGAGATACACAGAGCGTGTTAGCCGCGGTGTAATAGTTCTCCTGGCTCCTGATGGTAACCGTGATAAATTCATCATTGTAAATTCCATCAGGATTCTGCACCCTTACTCCAACACGGTAAGTGCAGCTGCCATTTTCATAGCGGCTACTTTCTGGTGTACAGGTAAAGGTATGTATGGCTCTGGGGGCTGGTCCGACTTGGGAATTGCGACTATTGCCGGTCGTTGCGAATTCTCCGGAATCCGGATCGTCAAAATCAAAGTGATAGCTCAACCACTGTCCTGTAGCACACGCAGTCGCATCGTTACCACCTTGAAAGTCCTCGCAACTCACGTCCGTCGAGTCTTGAGCAGAAAAATAAACGGTCTCGGGCGAGACACCTTCCACTCGAGTAAGAACACGCAGGCTGGCTGCAATATCGTCAGACTGGACGTCAGAATTACTGACATGAACTGTGCGAACAATTGAAGCAGTTTCTCCATCCGTATTCGCTACGGAGTAAGTAAGTGGGTAACTTCCTGCGATGGAGGTGTCGACGGACCCTTCAACCTGAATCTGATCCGATAAATCCTGTTCACCATCTTTAGCAGTTGCACCGGGATCTTCAAAGGGCTCACCTACAGGGATGACCAGTGAACGGCTGCCGTTCAGTTTGATGACCAGCCCCGCTGATTCTGGTTCCAGAATTGTCAGGGTGCGGCTTTTCTCGATGGCAGCCTTGCCCTGTTCGTCGCTCACGTTATACGTAATCTGGACTGTGCCGGCGGTAGACGTATCAATATTGGCCGGCGAGCGAACAACGCTGGATGTCAGGTCACCATCTTCGGCATCATCCGCGGAAAAGCCTGGATCAACAAACGCGTCTCCCGCGGTAATCTCCACGCTGGCTGCGCCTTTGAGAGTAATGACGGGTGCGGCATTGGTAGAGCCTGAGCCACTGCTGGACCCGCTTCCTGACCCACCTCCTGAACTGCTACTGCCACCGGGATCTGGCCGCAGGTCACCTTTATTGGAGCCGCCTCCACCGCCGCATGCGGCGACGACGACGCAGGTTAGTAAGATCAAGGTTTTTCTGAACATAGGTACATCCCCAAGGGTTTCATAGCATGATAAGCACGCCATGCTATGGATACTGTGACTAGTAGCGCAGTTGGTAGAAGTGTTTATAGCGAAACTGAATAAGACTGTAGGCCAGATCTATATGTATCAATTACCACGCAAAAAATGTTGTGACTGCGAATTGCCGGGTGGGTCATGAGCAATACAAATTGGTCTCGACCTATTGGTCGGCTTCCGCTTTTTTGAAACCAATCATTCACATTGATTGGCGATATCCGGACGGTGTTGACGATCATGCGAAGCTTCTGGCGCCAGTCGTGTCAGAGTGGCACAAGCAGCTTTTAGTTCCGGATGATTTGCCGGTACGGGCGATCAGAATCAAACACTTCAAAATGAAACTGCACAGCTGAGATATGGATCCAAGCTGATTAGTTGCAACAACAGTATTGGTGCTCGTTGCGAGTTGACCCCCTGAATATGATGAAATTTGTCTTAGGTTAGGCTGAGTGAGAACTCCCTCACAGGGATGTGAGGAGTTTAGTGTGTGCGATACGGCCAAAAGATATCAGAGAGTCTGTTTTACAGAGTTTTAATCCGCTACAAGGTTCTCGTTGAGTGAGACTGGCGGCGCCATGATAGTGCCGTCGACTATTTTTTCTCATGAATATTGGCGCTCAAGTATTGAGAGTAGGAAGGGTGCGCGCGCCTTGCTCTTACATGTAAAAAGTATGCAAGTAGAAGGTTTGTGCGTAACCATCGAATCAGAATACTTTTTTAAGCTCATCAAAAAGAAATAGCAGCCAGAGGCCGAAAGGTATGGTGATTATGATCGAATCAAGCAGGAATAATTTCTTAGTAAAATAATGGCGTGTAGAAAACGCTGCGAATATCCCGAATAGAAGTTGGGAATATGAGACGCCAAGAATCAATCCGCTTGTCCCAAAAGATAGGTACCCGAGTAGCATCGCACTAGCCAGGAGAATCGATTGAACGATTCTCACCTTGAATAGAGCTCTTGAATTAGCGTGTGCTTTGAAAATCGGTAGATAGCAGTTAGCAACGATGAGTCCAACCGATCCTGCAGCAATTGTGGCAAGGATGGGGCCTACTGCGGCGTATTCTTCTTCGTAAACCAAGTCTACGATAATGTTGGATCCGGCGCATAAAAGTGCAATACCAATCGAAGAGCCTATCAGGATCATTGACCGTATTTTGATCGCAATCAGATCAATGTTTTTGCTCTCTCGGTATTTGGTGTATACAGGGAAAAGCCATTTGTCGCTCAGGTTTTGCGCTATACCACAGAAAATTAAGCCAACATTCGAGGCGACAGAGAAAAATCCCAAAGTTGTTGTTGTCAGAATGAATGTTAATGTTAATTTGTTTCCTTCCCTGGTGATCCAGGTGACACCAGTTGTTGGTAAAATCCATTTCCCATAATTGAAAACTTCTTTAAATGAAACCCTGTCGATATGGATACGGTTTTTTGTGCCGCTTCCAATTCTATGAGACAGGGCGACAAAAAAAACTGTTGCGATCAAGTCTGCAAAAAGAATTGAACTGGCAGATGGCCATGAGTAACAAAGTAAAATTGCGAAAATAAGCCCCAAAAACCTTTTTCCGACTACAAAAAGACATGGAATGGTCATATCGAGCTTCTTTTCCAGTTGGAAAAGTTTGGTGGAGTTGAAACCTGAAACAAGAGCGATGACTGCAGAAATTTGCAAGTAAAAAGATAGGTTGTCGAAAGCGGGATAAATTTTTTCGCTAAAAAATGATGCCCCAATCAATGCCGCGGCAATCGCGATGTGTTGGGTAATATAAAGGGTCCAGATGGTATTGACGTAGTTGGAGTCAGAGTTTCCACGGTTGTTGTTGATTATGCTGCCCCTGAGGCCAACTTCAGAAAATAATACGATGGCACTGGAAATGGTGGTGACTATCAGTATTTCACCGAAGACTGAAGGGGACAGAAGCCGGGTGAGGATGATCGTGGATACCAGGCGAAGAAAAATTTCTATGCCTCTTGTGCCAATAACCAATATAGCGCTTGAGAGCTCAGGCTTTTGGATAAACTGACGGATACTCTGGAAACGAGTAGAGGAAATAAAGGTATTCATCCGTGAACTTTATTCTGAAAAATTTTGGTGTTGACACGCCTTCAAACAGGGAACATTTTCCAACCTAAGGTTGGTCATATTTGTTTGCTGACAGGCCTTCCATGGTGTCTTGACGTTTTTTAACTATCGATAACCCTGCACCCAGAAAGATTAACCAAAGCATGTGAAGGTATGCGCTGTTTATCTTGATAAAAAAATTTCTGAAGCTTGGTATTTGTGCAGTTCACTGGTTTATGGACCATTGTCGCTACCTTCAACTGCAATATCCGTGCCTCACAGCATATGGTGGCGTATGGTTTTGCGCAAGGGGACAACCGGCTGCAGCCTATTGGTTACGCCGGACGGGTATGCAGATAGGTCGCCCGAGAGGATTAGCTCCCTTCGGTCGCTGGTCTCCGGTGGCTCCGCCACCTACGCTCGAACCTGGGAGATGGTCGAGGCCCTTGGGCTTGGGAGGATATGTAACCAAGCTGCCCGAGAGGATTAGCTTCGCCCTTCGGGCTCGCTGCTCTTCGGCGCTTTGCGCCTGCGAGTCGAACCTGGAATTGGTTGAAGCCCTTGGGCTTGGGAGGATATGTAACTAGGCTGGCCCGAGAGGATTAGCTTCGCCCTTTGGGCTCGCTGCTCTCCGGCGCTTTGCGCCTGCGAGTCGAACCTGGAATTGGTCGAAGCCCTAGGGCTTGGGACGATATACAAAAAAGGCCACCCGATGGGTGGCCTTTTTTGTATATGGCCCGCCCGAGAGGATTCGAACCTCTGACCTTTGCCTCCGGAGGGCAACGCTCTATCCAGCTGAGCTACGGGCGGTGGATGTGCTACTGGCTGGGCCAGTGCGGAGGCGGATTATACAGAAGCACCGGGATGGGGCAAAGCATGGATTTCACTTTGTGCCGGTTTCCCGCCACCCGGTCGAGGGGGCGGGATGTTCCTGCAATGGCCTTGAGGTGGCCTCGTGAGGGGAAAGGGTCAGAACTGGTAGCGTGCACGGGCCATCAGCTGGCGCGGTGGGATCAGTTCCACACCGGTAGCATTGACACCAAACACGTCGCTCATGCGGGAGTTGACCCCGTCCTCATCGAACAGGTTCATGGCCATCAGGTCGAAGCCCCAGTTGTTGGCAAGGTCGAAGGCCGCTACGGCGTTGACCAGGTTGTAGGCGGGTACCTTATCCACCGCTGGGTTTTCAAAGATGCGCTGGCTGAAGCTGCCGCGGTAGGTGTATTGCAGGGTGCCGGTGAAGGCGGTGCCGGATTCAAAGGTGCTGGAGTATTGCAGGCTCAGGTCAGCGGTGGTGCCCGGGGTCTTGGCCAGCTCGTTGCCGTTCACATTCTCGCGGCTGTTGTAGCGCAGCAGTTCATCGCCGAAAAAGGTCCCGCTTACGGCAACGTTATCGAGGGCGTCGAAGTCGGAGGTGATTTCGGATTCGATCGCCGCAAGTTTGAGGTCCAGCAGCCAGGCGCTACCGAGCAGGGCGGTCACTTCGAGTTCGGCACCGTAGATCTCGGATTCCGGGATATTGGCTACACCGCCCTGGAAGATGTCCGGGTCGGTGGCCTGGAACTGCAGGTTGTCGTACCGGTAATAGAAAGAAGCCAGGTTGGTACGCAACAGGCCGCCGAGCAGTTCCGCTTTCACGCCGAGCTCGAAGGCATCGATGGTTTCATCGTCAAAGGTGGGATCCACCAGTGCGGGAGAGCCGTCTTCGCTATTGCCGTAGGTAAGGTTGCTGCCGCCGGGCTTGAAGCCGCGGGTGTAGGAGCCATACAGCATCGCCGCTTCGCTGAGGTCGTGTTCCAGGGCCAGGCGGCCGGTGACTACGTCGGTGTCAGCCTCGATGATATCCGGCGACGGCACGAAAAAGTTGGAGACCTCGCTGTACACCTCGTCCTCGGTGTAGCGCAGGCCGGTGATCAGGCGTGTGGTGTCGCTGGCGTAGAAGGTGGTCTGGCCATACAGCGACAGGGATTCCCGGGTGGGGAAGGCGTCGGAAATAAAGCCGACATCGCCGGCGAACACATCTGGAAAGGTGGTGGGGTAGCCGTCCAGTGTGCCATTGCCGTTTGCATCCAGCTCCTCACGGATATGGTTTTCCAGCTCGGTATCCAGATAGAAGGCGCCGACAATCCAGTCCACCTTATCGAACAGCGGCTCGTTGGAGATCACGTTTACTTCCAGGGTGCGGGTTTCGACTACGGAGGTTTCCGGGTCGAAGGCACTGATCGTGTATTCCGGGGTTACTGCATAGGAATGGCGGTCGTTATCGCGTACCACCAGGATGTCGTCTTTCTGCCAGCTGCCCAACGTCTTCAGGGAAGCCGCGCCCAGGTCGGTTTCCAGAATGGCGCCGACAATGCGCGACTCGAGTGTGTATTTGGAGCGGGTGTCCTGGGCGAGTTTGCGCTCGTCCGGGGTCGGGTCGTCGATGCCCTTGATCGCCGCACCGTTGGCGTCTTCGTCGAACGCCTGGCCGAAGACCCGCAGGCTCGCGCTGTCAGACAGGTTGAACAGCCAGTCGGTGCGCAGGCTCAGATTGTCCATATCGTCCAGTTCCTGGCCGTTGAGGACATTCTTCGAATAGCCATCGCGGCTGGCACTGGTCACAGAGGTGCGCATGGCCACAACATCGGAAAGCGGCACATTGATCGACGCGCGTACCTTCTGCAGGCTGTAGCTGCCGAGAGTGGTATCCACCTTGCCGGAAAATGCCTCTGTAGAGGGCGCGCGGCTGATCACATTGATCGCGCCACCGGTGGAGTTCTGGCCGAACAGAGTACCCTGGGGCCCGCGCAGCACCTCGATACGCTCTACATCGATAAAGTCGGTCTGCAATGCAAACGGGGATGCGATGTAGATGCCGTCCATATGGTAGGAAACCGACGGGTTGGCAATGGCGTTCTGGTTGGCCTCGTTACCCACCCCGCGAATCGAAATCACGGTTTTGTAGCCCTCATTCTTGGCCACGGTAACGCCCGGTGCCACACCGCTCAGGTCCACAAACGATTCGATGCCCTTGGTTTCCAGGTCATTGCTGGAAAGCGCCGTTACGGCCTGGGAAAGGTCCTGCAAACTCTCACTGCGCTTTTCTGCAACCACGGTCACTTCTTCCAGTTGGTTGGCATGCAGGACAGCGGGTGTGATCGCGAGGGCAATGGCCACGCTGAGTGGGGAGCGCGCCTGGGATACGGCGTTGAGAATGGAGCGGTACATGGGTTCGGTCACCTTGGTGTTTTTGAGGATTGGATTGCAGGCCATCAAAACATCCCGGCCAGAACTCGCTTGCGCCATCGTGGACGCGCCGAACACTGATTCGCACAAAATGTGCCAAAACCTGACCAAGCTGTCAGAAATTGGTTGCGGTGGCGTCGAAATGCTTCAAATGGTGTGGGAGGCCCGTGCCGGGCTAGTTATAGAGCGAAACACAGGCTCCATCGCCCGTCGCGAGGCAGTGGCATATCGGCACAACGTTCACTAGCGAAATAAAAGTGGAAGCCTAAAAACAGTGCGAGATTGAGGGTTTTCAGGGGCATTTGGTGTATTTCGGTGCAGCTTCACCAATGGTGAGTGGGGGAAATTGCGCGGTGAAGGTGCGGATTGGCCTGTTATTCACTGGTCGGTGGCGCCGTTAGACAATCTGACTGATCGGTTAATTTTTGGCACGCTCGTTGCTCTTCTGGTTATCGGGATATTCCACATATAAGAAGCAAAACGAGAACTGAAGACCACCGGCTGCCTGTTCAGGCACTCGGTTTGCGCAAAGGACACTGATCAATGAGCAAGGCAATCACCCCCTCTCTCCTCGCCACCGCCATCGCCGCAACACTGCCGGCCTGGGCCGTTGCAGCGGAGGATATCGAAGCAAAACGCAAACCGGCGGTGCTCGAGGAAGTCACGGTTACCGCACAGAAACGTGCAGAAGGCCTGCAGGAAGTGCCGATTTCGGTGGCGGCACTGTCCGGTGAGCGCTTCGACAGCATATTCTCCGCGGGTGACGACATCCTCGCACTGGCGGCGCGGGTGCCGAACCTGTATGCCGAGTCCTCCAACGGCCGCGCGGCACCGCGCTTCTATATTCGCGGCCTCGGTAACTCCGATTTCGACCTTGCCGCCTCACAGCCGGTATCCATCATCTTCGACGATGTGGTGCAGGAAAACGTAGTGCTGAAGAGCTTCCCGATCTTCGACGTGGAGCAGGTGGAAGTGGTGCGCGGCCCGCAGGGCACTCTGTTCGGGCGCAACACCACCGCCGGTATCGTCAAGTTCGACAGCCGCAAACCCACCATGGAAAACGACGGCTATATGAAGGTGGGTGCTGGCGAACTGGGTACCGCGAATGTGGAAGGCGCCTTTGGCGGTGCCCTGATCGACGGCAAGCTCGCGGGCCGCGTTTCCATGCTGCGCCAGGAGCGCGGCGACTGGATTGATAACACCTATACCGGCGAACAGGACGCGATGGGTGGCTTTACCGAACTGGCTGTGCGCGGACAGTTGCTGTGGACCCCCAGCGAAGATTTCAGCGCATTGCTGAATGTGCACCAGCGCGATCTCGACGGCACTGCCAGCGTGTTCCGCGCAAATATTTATGAACAGGGCGAACAGGGCCAGCTGAACAATACGTTTGACCGCGACGCGGTCTACTACGATGACGGCGACAATAACCCGCAGAAATACGAGAGCGCCGGGTCTTCCCTGAAGCTGGAGTGGGACCTGGACGGCATGACGCTGAGCAGCATTACTGCCTACGAGAGCGCCGACGGCTCCAGTAAGGGCGATATCGATGGCGGCGTGGCTGGCGATGGCCCCGGCTTTATTCCGTTCGGTGCCGTTACCGAAGACACCGCGGACGTATCCCAGGTGACCCAGGAAGTCCGCCTCGCCAGCAACACATCCGATCCATTGCAGTGGCAGCTGGGCGGTTTCTACTATGACTCCGACCTGGACGTCACCAGCATCGATGGCTTCTATGGCGCAACTACCGTCAGCCACGCCAACACCTCCTGGGCTTTGTTTGGCCAGACTTCCTACGACTTTACTGAAGCCCTGACTGGTACTGTGGGCCTACGCTACACCTACGATGAAAAATCCCTGGTGGTGGGTGACCAGAACGTGGATGGCTTCGCGGCGGTGATCGGTGCCGCCAGCATTCAGGACTACGACCCGGTCAAGATCGACGATGACCAGCTGAGCTGGGAGACCAGCCTCAACTATGCGCTGAATGATGACGCCAGCGTGTATGTGCGCCTGGCCGAAGGCTTCCGCGCGCAGTCCATTCAGGCCCGTGACGTGGCCTTCGAAGGCAGCCCGTCGGTGGCGGATTCCGAAACCATCACTTCGTTCGAGGTGGGTTACAAGGCGGACCTGCTGGAAGATACCCTGCGCCTCAACACCGCGCTGTTCTACTACCAGATCGACGATATCCAGCTCACCGCCGTCGGCGGTGGTGGCAACTTCAACCGACTGCTGAACGCCGACAAGGGTGTGGGCACAGGCTTTGAAGTGGACCTGGAGTGGGTGGTCAACGAGAACCTGCTGGTTACTGCCGGTGCCGGATTTGCCGATACCGAAATCCAGGATGCGGACCTCACCACTGCGCCCTGTGGCTCTGGCCAGTGTACGGTCACCAACCCGCTGACCACCGACGGCCTTGCCATGATCGACGGCAACTCGTTCCAGTCGGCACCGGAAAGCGTATTCAATTTCACCCTGCGCTACAGCCTGCCGGTAGGCAATGACGGTGAAGCCTTCTTCTACACCGACTGGGCTTACCAGGGTGAAACCCACCTCGCGCTGTATACCGCGGAGGAGTACACCATCGACAACCAGTTCGAGGGTGGCCTGCGCGCCGGTTACACCAGCTTCTCCGGTGATTACGAAGTGGCTTTCTTTGGGCGCAACATCACCGACGAGGAAAACATCAAAGGCCAGATCGACTTCAACAACCTGACCGGTTTCGTCAACGATCCTCGTATTCTCGGTGTGGAATTCCGCAAGAACTTCTGACCGATATTGGAGTGTTGCTGAATATCCGTCCGTGCCGGCAAAGCATCAATGCCCGCGCGGGCGGCCACACGATCGCCACATTAACCCGGTAGATTCTTTCGCCGGGTTTATTATTTGTCCTGCTGCCGGAGCTAGATTTTGACCACAGCGTACCGATCGAAACCGACGATTTTCCCTGCATTAGGCCTTTGTACGAGCCTGCTTTTATGCATGCTGAGCCCGGCGGCCAGTGCCGTCGAAAACTGGTTCGAGGAATTCAAAACCTCTGCCGACGACCGCGACCTCTACCGTTTTCTCTACGCGCTGCCCAAGGGTGGCGACCTGCACAACCATCTCACCGGTTCCAATTTCAGCGAGTGGTGGTACGAGCTGGCCACCAACAAAACACTGAATGGTGGCTATGAGTATTACACCCGCGTGCGCATTAACAACTGTGTTGGCTACGGCCAGGATATGTTCGGTCGCGCCCCTTACCTGATGTATTTCCGCAATCTGCAGTCGTCGAGTTACGCGGCGCTTTCCGATTGTGAAAAGGGTGAATACAAAAAAATCGACGCGCTGGATACGCGGGAAAAAGCGGCGTGGCTGGACAGCCTGCGACTGGACAAGGCGCACGAGGGACGCGAGGAGTTTTTCCAGACCCACTGGCAGCGCCTCAATGACCTGGGGCATAACCCCTATATCAATGCCGAGATGCTGGTGAAAAACATGCAGGCGTTTGCCCGCGAAGGACTCACCTACCTCGAGACCATGGAGGGTACCCGCTTCTATAGCCATCCCGATGGCAGCGCCTTTGCCCCGGATGAAGTTGCAGACATTTTCCGCAAGCGGCTGGCGGAGCCCGACGCGGTCGCGACCGGTGTGACCGCGCGTATGCAGTATTACCTGTTACGGTTTATCGGCAATGCCGAGGAAGACCTGGAGTGGATCTATCGCTTTGTCGACCAGAACCGGGACCTGTTTGTGGGCATCAATATGGTCGGTCGCGAAGATAACGACAAAGGCCACCCGCTGCGCTTCCTGCCCACCCTGCGCAAGCTGCGCCGGGATATCCCCGGAGTGCCGCTGTCCATTCATGCGGGCGAGGTGGATGAACCCAATCACCACGTGCGCGACACCCTGTTGCTGGGTGCCACCCGGATCGGTCACGGCGTTAACCTGGTCAGCGACCCGGACACCATGCTGCTGATGCGCAACAGCAACTACCTGGTGGAGATCAACCTGATCAGCAACCTGCTGCTGGACTACGTGGACGACTACAGCCAGCATCCTTTCCCCGAGTACCTGCGCATGGGTATCCCGGTGGCGCTGTCTACCGATGACCGCGGCATGTGGGATTCCAATATGACCGATGAATATTTTGTCGCGGTAAAGGAGTTCAACCTGTCCTGGGAGGAGCTGACTTCCCTGGCCCGCAACTCCCTGCAGCACAGTTTTGTGGATGACGAGACCAAACAGAAATTGCTGAAGGATTACGAAGCACGCCTTGCGCGTTTCAAGTCTCGGTTCCAGCGCCGGGGCATGGCGTCGCTGGGGGATGTTGTGCCCCGCAGCCACAGTTTTACCTGCAAGCAGTACGAGCTGTGTGAGTATTCCACGCCGCTCGCGGCCGCCAACTGAACATAAAGTCGAAAAATACCAAGAGAAAAATGATGTTGAAAAAAACCTTCTGCCGTCGCGCAGCGATTTCCGTTTTGTTTTCCCTGTTTGCCCTGGCTGGCTGTGAAAATAAGGTGGAAAACTCGGAGGAAAAACCGGGCCCACAATCTTCCCGTGCGATCCCGGTAAAAGTGGTCGTGGTCAATATGTTTGAAATCGGTGAGGACGAAGGCGATACCGCGGGGGAATTCCAGCTGTGGAAAGAGCGCCAGAACCTGAGCCAGCGCTTCCCGTTTCCCCAGTCACACCACGACCTGTTCCTGAACCCGGAAACCGGGGTGCTGGGTATGGTGACCGGTATGGGCACCAACAAATCGTCGTCGGCGGTGATGGCGCTGGGACTGGACCCACGTTTTGACCTGAGCAAGGCCTATTGGCTGGTGGCCGGTATTTCCGGTTTCGATCCGGCGGACGCGTCCATCGGCTCCGCGGCCTGGGCGGAATGGCTGGTAGACGGTGACCTGATGCACGAGATCGACAGCCGTGAACTGCCGGAAGACTGGTCCACCGGTATTTTCCCGCTGTTCAGCAAGGGGCCTTATCCGGAAAAACGGCCGCTGAATCAGGGCGAAGTATTCCGCATCAATGGTGAACTCACCGAGTGGGCCTATCAGCTGACCAAGGATATCGACCTCGGGGATGACGACACCATCGCCGAGAACCGCAAGGCGTTCACCGAGTTTCCCAATGCGCAGCGCAAACCGTTTGTGCTGAAGGGGGACAACCTTGCCGGCATGACCTTCTGGCATGGCGACTACCTGAACCGCTGGGCCAACCGGTGGGTGGATTACTGGAGCGAAGGGCAGGGGAGCTTCGTTTCCTCTGCAATGGAAGACACCGGCACGGCACAGTCTCTGTTTTACCTGGATCGCGCAGGCAAGGCCGACTACGAGCGTTTGATGGTGCTGCGCACCGCGAGCAACTTCACCGTACCGCATCCGGGTATGACCGCGGCGGAAAGTCTGCTGAGCGAGGGCGAGGATTACGCCGGCCTGCAATTGTCACTGGAAAGCGCCTACCGCGTCGGCAGCCGCGTGGTGGACACCCTGGTCAGCGATTGGGAGACCTACCGGGACCAGATGCCCTATACCGTGGAAGGCAAATAGCGGGTTTTCCCGAATGCGGTCGCGTAATGTGCGACCGCCAACTTATCACTCAGCGCGCGCTTTTCGACAGGCGCTCATCCATCGCCGGGGCCTGGTAGTTTTCCATCTGCGTGAGCAGTTGCGCCGGGTCTTCTGCCTGCAGCAGCATCTTTCTATATTGGTCCGCCACCAGCTCCTCCGCCACCGTGTGATCGAGGAACCTGATCAGGCCGTCATAGTAGCCAGCCACGTTCAACAACCCGCAGGGTTTGCGATGGAAGCCCAGTTGCGACCAGGTGAGGATCTCGAACAGTTCCTCCAGGGTGCCGAGCCCGCCGGGCAGGGCGATGAAGCCGTCGGAGACGTCCTCCATCAGCGCCTTGCGCTCGTGCATGGAGCCGACCACCCGCAGCTCATTGAGGCCGCTGTGGACAACTTCCCGGTTGGCGAGGGCGTGGGGAATGATGCCAGTAACATGACCGCCGCGCGCAACCACGGCATCCGCCATCGCGCCCATGATGCCGATACCGGCGCCCCCGTATACCAGGCCGATATCCCGCCGCACCAGTTCCTCCGCCAGGGCCTCGGTGGCGGCGAGGTATTCTGGCCGGCGCCCGGGGCTGGAGCCGCAGTAAACACAGATTTTTTTCATGTGGAGGTCTCTGTACTCTCACTCAGGCATCGCAGTCTACCTGTTAATGTTCCCGCGCACCCGGCTGGGAGTAGGGGATTGGTGGCGTGGTGCGCCCGCCGAAACCGGGTTTAATGGGCACTATTTGTGCTCGGGCCTTCGCAGGGGGCGGCGCTATGCTTATAATGCGCGGCTGAATTGTAGAGGTAAGTGGCAACACGCCGGAATCTACAGGCCGCTAGGGGCCTTTAGGGGGAATGGATGAAAGTTGTATTGAATTTCGTAGCGGCCCTGGCCGTGGTAGCGGGCGCGGCGGTAGCTGTGGCCCAGTCTGTGGACGAGCAGATTGCCGAGCGCATCGCGCCGGCGGGCAAGACCTGCATGAAGGGCGACGAGTGCGCGGCGGCAGCGCCGGCAGCAGCAGCCTCTTCCGGTGGCGCGCGCAGCGGTGCTGACGTGTACTCTGGCCACTGTGCAGCCTGTCACGGCACTGGCGCGGCTGGCGCACCCAAGTTCGGTGACGCTGGCGCCTGGGGCCCTCGCGTAGCCAAGGGTATGGATACGCTCTACACCCACGCGCTGAATGGCTTCAACGCGATGCCGCCCAAAGGTCTGTGTATGACCTGTTCCGACGACGAAGTGAAGGCGGCTGTTGACCATATGGTAGAGAACAGCAAGTAAGCGACTGCTTACTCAAGCCGACAAAAAAGGCCGCTCAGTGAGCGGCCTTTTTTGTGCCTGGTTTTATGCCTGGATCCCGGCTCAAGGCCGGGATGAGGGGAATCTATGCTCTACATCGTCATACCGGCGAAGGCCGGTATCCAGCTTCAGAGGTGGGTGCCGGATTGAGTCCGGCATGACCTTTGGCGGTTAGTCGAACATGCTGAGCAACGAGCCCAGCGTCTCTTCCCCCTTGGCCTGGTTCTGCTCCGGCGTCGCCTTGCCAAAGCCCTCAAACACGCAGTCATCCTGCGGCAGTTCGTCGAGGAAGCGGCTGGGGGTGGTGTCCTGGTTCTCGCCGAACATCTTGCGCTTGCCCGCCAGGGTCATGGTCAGCGTCTTCTGCGCGCGGGTGATGCCCACGTAGGTCAGGCGCCGCTCTTCCTCGATATTGTCATCCTCGATGCTGTTGCGGTGCGGCAGCAGGTTCTCCTCCATGCCGATCATGAACACGTGCGGGTACTCCAGGCCCTTGGACGCGTGCAGGGTCATCAGGCTGACCTTGTCGGTGGCTTCCTCTTCTTCCTGGCGGTCGAGCATGTCGCGCAGGATCAGCTTGGAAATGGCCTGCTCCAGGCGCACGTCCTGCTCCAGCTCGTCGTCGGTGCCTTCCATGGTCTTCATCAGGCTATCCAGCAGCCAGTAGACGTTTTCCATGCGCTTCTCGGCCACTTTTTCGCTACTGGCGTTCTGGCTGAGCCAGCCGGCGTAGTCGATGTCGTCGAGCATTTCCCGCAACGCGGATTCGGGGCTGTTGTCGCGGCAGTTGCGGGCCACGCCTTCCAGCCAGTGGGCGAAACGGTCCAGGCGCTCATAGCCCTGCTCGGTGATGTGCTCCCTGAAGCCGATCTCGGAACAGGCGCGCAGCATCGAGATCTCGCGGCCCTTGGCGTAATTACCCAGCGCTTCAAGGCTACTGGTGCCGATCTGGCGGCGCGGGGTATTGATGATACGCAGGAAGGCGTTGTCGTCGTCCGGGTTAACTAACAGACGCAGGTAGGCCATCACGTCCTTGATCTCCGCACGGGCAAAGAAGCTGGTGCCGCCGGACATCTGGTACGGAATCTGGTTTTCCTGCAGCTTCATCTCAATCAGGCGCGCCTGGTGGTTGCCCCGGTAGAGCACCGCGAAATCCATGAACTTGGCGCCGCGGCGGGCCTTCTGCAGAAAGATCTCGTTGGCGACCCGCTCGGCTTCCTCGTTCTCATTATTCATCTTGAGTACGCGGATTTCGTCGCCGAGGCCGCGATCGGACCACAGCGCCTTGTCGAATTCGTGCGGGTTGTGCGCGATCAGGTGGTTGGCCACCTTGAGGATACGGCTGGTGGAGCGGTAGTTCTGCTCTAGCTTGATCAGGCGCAGGTTGGGGTAATCCTGCTTCAGCTGGCTCATATTTTCCGGGCGCGCGCCGCGCCAGGCGTAGATCGACTGGTCGTCGTCGCCCACCACGGTGAGGCCGCCGCGGCCGCCCACCAGCAGTTTCACCAGCAGGTACTGGGAGCTGTTGGTGTCCTGGTATTCGTCCACCAGCAGGTAGCGGATTTTCTTGCGCCAGCGCTGCAGCAGCTCCGGGTCGGTATCGAACAGCTGTACCGGGATCAGGATCAGGTCGTCGAAGTCGACCGAGTTATACGCCTTGAGGGCGTCGCAGTAGCGCCCGTAGGCCACCGCCATTGCCTGCTCGCCCGGGCTCTGGGCCACTTCCAGCGCCTTGCGTGGGGTGAGCATGTCGTTTTTCCAGTTGGAGATCTGGTTCTGTACCCGGTCCAGCAGATCGGTATCCAGGTCGCCGTCGCGCAGCATCAGCTCCTTGATCAGGCCGCGGGCATCCTCGGCATCGAAGATGGAAAAGCCCGGTTTGAAGCCCGCCGCGCGGTATTCCTTGCGCAGGATATTCAGTCCCAGGTTGTGGAAGGTGGACACGGTCAGGCCGTGGGAAGCCTTGGACTTCTTGCCGTCCGGGCCAACTATCAGCTTGCCGACTCGCTCCTTCATCTCCCGCGCAGCCTTGTTGGTAAAGGTCAGGGCAGCAATATTGCGCGCCTGATAGCCGCATTCCTCAATCAGGTAGGCGATCTTGCGGGTGATCACGCTGGTCTTGCCGGAGCCGGCGCCGGCCAGCACCAGACAGGGGCCGTCGATGTACTTTACCGCTTCCGCCTGGCGGGGATTGAGTTTGGTCATGGGTACAACTGGATCCGGAAAGCAGGTTAAAACAAGGGGGTTCTCAGGGCGGCGATTCTATCAGCCGGGAGCGGCCTTGGCTGCGGTTGTACCCGGCCAAATATTGACCGGGAGGGCAGAACCGGTAGGCCACTGACGTCGGGCCGCCTGTGACCCCGATGTTAACGGGCGGTGAAAAACACCGGGTTGCCCAGTACCTGCAAATTTCCGTCCACATCGCGGATTTCTGCCCGCGCCCATTTCAGGTTCGCGGTGACCGGCAGGCGGAAAGTCCCGTGCCACTGGCCGCCGGACTGAACACCGGCGATGTCTTCGCGACCAAAGACGGTGACCAGACGGAATTGTGGCTGGTCCACGCCGCGGGCGTTGAGGGTGATCTCCACGGTTTCCCCGCTGGCCACTTCCAGCGTTTCGCCCATCGCTGCCGTGCCGCGCTCGGCACTGGCTTGCATCTCGAAGGTGCGCTTGTGCTCCGGCTGCAGGTCGATAAACACCCGCCCTGACTTCAAGCCTGCCATCAGTGCGGCTTGGGAGAGCTCGCGCGCGTAGATCACGGTGGCCGGCGCGCCGATATCCCCGTGCCCGTATTCTGTTGCCGCCGTCGGGTTGTGGTTGTCGCTGCCGGCGATGGCGGTGATCCGGTAGCCCCTTTGCAGCAGCTTCTCCCAGTAGGGGATGCCCGAGTAGGGGTGATCCACTTTGCCCTGCGCCTTGTTCAGGGTGGAGCCATTGATCACCTCCATTGCAGTGATGTGCCGGTAGTCGGTTTGCGCGGTCCAGCCGCAGCCCATGCAGTCTTCCCCGGAGGGCAGGCCCGGGTGGTTGATCGACAGAACGCCCCCCAGCTGCTGTACAGCCTGTTGTAGCGGGCGGATGTCGCCGTCGGTCACCCGGAAATCTACGAACCCGGTAGTGCCGAACAGGTTGGCGTGCCCGTAAAAAGTGGTGATCTCGCGGCCGGGGAGCAACAGCAGTTTTTCGTAGTGGGGCTGCAGTTCGCGCAGTACGCCGTACTGTGAGCGCGCGTTGTGTTCGGTCAGTGAAATAAAGTCCAGGCCGCGGGCCTCGGCGGCGCGCAGGCTTTCCTCAAGGGGGCAGGGGTGCCGGCTGTCGTCATGGCGGTTGCGAGTGCAGCGGCCATCGCTGTGGCCGCTGTGTGCGTGCAGTTCGCCCCGGTACCAGCCGGGGGCGTTTGCCAGCGGTTGCTCGGTAAAGCCCTGGTTGTGGGCGGCGGCGCCGCGCTGGAAATAGATTCGCGCGGCATATTCGGAGGTCACGCCGTCACGGATATTGGGAATGCCCAATAGCAGCCGCCACTCACCTGCGGGCAGCGGGCCGGGCAGGTACGATGGCGTGGCGTCGGTTTCCGACAGGGTGAAGCGGGCTTTGTTGCCGCCGCTCCAGCCGCGAAAGCGCTGGCTGTCGTACAGGCCGAGATCCACGGTGGTGCGCTCGCTGCGGTCGTAGCTGAACTCGACGGTAATGCGCTCGGTGCCCGCCGGCACCGTAAACTGGATCTCCCGGTAAGACTGGTGGTCGTCACGGGACAGGGTGCCGGTTAACAGCAGGTCCGCTTCCTGCGCCAGGGAAGCGACAGCGCATAAACAGAGCAGGCCGGTGACCAGCCCGCGCACAATATTGGAGTGAAACATATGACGTATCCGCAAATAAAAAAGCCCGCGCGGGGGCGCGGGCGAATAGAGAGGAATATTTTTAAGCCGAAAGGCTGCTCAACTTAAAAGTTGTAGCGAACGCTCGCGGTGTAGGAGCGGCCGAGGATCGGGCGCGCCATGAAAAATTCCTGGCCCGCTTCGGCGCTTTCAAACTGTCCTGCGCGCGGGTTGCCTTCGGTGAGGCCGATTTCGTTGGTCAGGTTGTGGCCGTTGAATTGCAGCGCCATCTGCTCGCTCAGGTCGTAGCGCAGGCTGAGCGACCAGGTGGTGAATTCCGGCAGTTCCTGGGTGTTGGCGGTATCCGCGTAGCGGTCGGAAAAATGCTCCATTACTAGCTCGCCGCGCAGTTTGTCGTCCAGCAGGTTGACGCCGGTAACACCGCGGAAAGACATTTCCGGTACGCGGATCAGCTGGTTGCCGCTGTAGTCTTTGGTGGTGCCGTCGGTTTGGGTGAACGCGAAGGTTTTGTATTCCGGCGACTGCAGGGTGGCGGTTACGCCGAAGTCGAGGAGTTCGTTCACGCGCAACTTGGCTTCCAGTTCCAGGCCGAGGGTTTCGGTATCGCCGTAGGCGGTGCGGCTGGTGTACTCGTTGTTGGCGGTATCGAACACCCAGTCGGTGAAGCGCATGTTGTCGAAGTGGGTGTAGAACGCGGTCGCGTACACGTCGAAGATTTCGCTGGTGTGCTTGATGCCGCCTTCCATCATCATGATTGGCTCAACGCGTAGGTCATCCCGCTCCGGGCTGCCGTTGAAGTCACCGGTGCTCGGCGCGCGGAAGGAATCCGTGTAACGGGCGAAGGCGCCGAGGCTGTCGCTGAACTGGTAGTTCATGCCCAGGGTCCAGGCGAATTCGTTGTACTCGCGGTCGATCGCGGTGAACTCGCCGTTGCCGGTGATGAACTGGTCGTCGGCGAGGCTCGCACTCTGCTGCAGGTCGACCACCTGGGTACCTTCAACGGAACCACCCAGCGCGATCATTTCGTAGCGCAGGCCACCGTCGATGCGCAGCTGGTCGTTCACTTGCCACTCGTCAGATGCATACAGCGCAGTGGTTTCGCCGGTGCCGTGTACGTTGTTGTAAAGGGAGCCGTATCGCAGGATGCCGTTTTCAGTGATGGCAACTTCCTGCCCGCCCACATTGGCAACAACGTCCAGCAGGCGCGCCTGCTCGGCGGCCTCAAACATGCCGGTGGCCATGTAGCGGATAAAGTCGTATTCGAAATCGGCGTAGTAGAGTCCGAATGCTACGTCGTGTTGCTGGGTGCCGATCTCGAAGGTGCGGGTAAAGCGCAGATCATTGATCATTTCGTCCAGCGGTACATCCACGGACAGCAGGTTGCCGTTCAGCACCAGGCCGTTGCGGGCGTTGTTGGCCAGATCAAAGGTTTGCGATGAGTCGTTGGCGAAGCGGATTTCCAGCGCGGATGCATCGGGCAGGCCCAGCTGCGCGGCGTAGTCGGCCAGGCGCTCTTCGGCGGTCTGGATACCACCGGTGGGGAAGAGGCCGTTGCGCAGGGTTTCACTGACGCGGTAGCGGAACGTGTTGTGCATGTCCCAATCGCCGAGTTTGTGGTCGGCGGTGAAGGTGAACTGGGTCAGCTCGGTGTGGGTGCCGTCGCCCAGGTTGAAGTCGTAGCCGTTGCCCAGGTTGCGATAGGTGTTGTGCTTCACTTCCGGGCCCATCATGGTGCCGTAGTTGGCATCGAAGCCGGGGATTGCCGCCACATCACCATTGCTGTCGGTGGTGAGCGGAACCGGTAGCAGGAAGGCCACGCTGTCATTGATGTGTTTCAGGTCGAAGAACAGTTCGCCTTCATCCAGGCGCTTGCCCAGGCTCAGGCGGATCTGGCCGCCGTCGTTGGCGGTAAAGCCCGGGTCGCGCACGCCGTCGTTCTGGCGATAGAAACCGCCGACGGAAACGAACATGTCTTCGCCCACCGGCTGGCCGTAAAAACCATCAACGCGGGTGTGGCCGTAATCACCCATTTCCACTTTTACGGTGCTCTCGGCGGCATCGTAGGGCTTGCGGGTAATGAAGTTCACCACGCCACCCGGTGCGTTGGAGGCGAAGATCGCCGAGGGGCCACCGCGCACGATTTCTACGCGCTCAATGGTTTCGTCCAGGCGGAAAGACTGGTCCGCATTGAGGTAACCGAGGCCGCCGTCGTGCTGGATGGCAAGGCCGTTTTCCTGCAGGGAAACCGAGGAGTAGCCGTCGCGCGGGATACCACGGGCACGGATATTGTTGCTGGCCTCACCACCGGAAGACTCCACCCAGAAACCGGGTACAGACTTGAGAATATCGGCCGTGCTGCGCGGGTTGGCGGCATTGAGGTCGTCTGCGGACAGGCTGGAAATGGCATAGCTGGCATCCGCCTTGTGCAACTCGCCGGAACCCGCACGGGCGGTGACGATTACTTCTTCAACGACTCCGCTTGCGCTTTTGGTTTGAACGTCGTTGGCCTGCATATCGGTGGTTTGGGCGGCGGCAGTACCGCAGACAGTCGCCAGCAGTGCGGCGAGAGGTGTTTTACAGAATCGGCTGAGTTGCATGGTAAATCCCCCAATTGAGTTTTCTGAGTTATCCGTGTGCAGCGTTTGCCTCCAGTAATTCATTACCGGTCAAATGCTATTGAGAACGGGCGCGCCATTTATGGGGCCGCAAGCCTAGGCGCCGAAGATTTCAATAGAGTGATGAAAATGCGTCAGACGGATGAAACAAATCGCGCTGGTGGAAAGCCTGGGTGGCGGAGAGTTTTGCTAATATTTCGTGCCGGGCGAAGTGCGGCGTTAATCGAGAGAAAGCTCAATTGCGCCCATTTGGAAGGTGCCGCGGCAACAACGTAGAAACGCGCGCAACCTGAATTGGAACCGAATCGCCGCATGCAACAATCTATTACCGGCTTTCATCGAGACGACGAAAATCATTGGGTGGCGCAACTGGCCTGTGGCCACAACCAGCATGTACGTCACGATCCGCCCTGGCAAAACCGGCCCTGGGTAACGACACCGGAGGGGCGCGCCGGTATGCTGGGTTCTACGCTGGCGTGTAAAAAATGCGACCAGGGTGCGCCGCCTGACCAGCAACCGCAAGGCGCTTGTTAAGACTAATTAAGAGTAATTATTGATGTCCCGTATTTGGGTCGATGCCGATGCCTGTCCTGTCGTCATCAAGGAAATCCTGTTTCGCGCCGCCGAGCGCACCGAGACCGAGATGACACTGGTCGCGAACCAATATGTCCGCGTGCCGCCGTCGCGCTTTATTCGCGCCGTGCAGGTCACAGCCGGCTACGATGTCGCGGACAATGAAATTGTGCAGCGCTGCACAGCAGAAGATCTGGTCATCACTGCGGATATTCCACTCGCGGCCGAAGTGATTGAAAAGGGCGCGAGTGCGCTGAATCCCCGTGGCGAGCGATACACCAAAGCCAATGTGCGTGCGCGCCTGAATATACGCGACTTTATGGAAACCATGCGCTCCAGCGGCGTGCACACTGGCGGTCCTCCGCCCCTCGGCCAGCAGGAGCGCAAGGCCTTTGCCGATCAGCTGGATCGCTGGCTGATGCAGGCCAAGCGTAAAAAATAGAGGAGCTGGATGATGCCAAGGTCGCCGCTGCATTTCACACCGTGTACCGAACGCCATATTGCTGAACTGATGTGCTGGTTTACATCGGCTACCGAGTGCCGTCAGTGGGGTGGCCCACCGTTCCGCTACCCGTTTGATGCCCGGAGTTTTGCCGAGGATAGTCTGTGGCAGAAGCTGCCCAGCTTTGTACTGCTGGACCAGAGTGGCGCGATGCTGGCTTTTGGGCAGTACTATAACCGGCTCGATCACTGCCACCTGAGCCGCCTGGTTGTGGCCCCGCAGGCGCGTGGGGGCGGGGTGGGGCGGCAATTGATCCTGCAGCTGGTGGCGCACGGCAGGGATGCCCTCCAGCTAACGCAGACCTCACTGTTTGTACTGCAAAACAATACCGCCGCGCGTGCGCTCTACGAAAAACTGGGGTTCCGTTTGACGGATTACCCGGAGCCCGGCGATTGGCTGCGCGGGTGTGATTACCTGACGGCGCCGGCAACTGGAATATTGGATCAGACAATGGAAATGGAACGCTGATATGCGAGGGAAGTTCGGACTGCGCGGCTTGCTGGCTCTGTGTGTAGGAGGCATTGCTGCGTTTGCCGATGCGCAACAGGCTCCGCTGCCGCAACTGCAGGGCTATGAAGTGCCAGAGTCCTGGCGGACACCCGTGGAACCACTTCAGATTGCCGATCACACCTGGCAGATCGGAACCCGCGGCCTGAGTGCGCTGCTGATAAAGTCCGATGCAGGTGCGCTACTGATTGATGGCGGGATGCCACAGTCTGCGGATCACCTGCTGGCTAATATGCGTAAGCTGGGGGTGACGGCGGGACAGCTGAAATGGATCCTGCACAGTCACGCGCACGCTGATCACGCGGGTCCGTTGGCAGCGGTGAAACACGCTACCGGGGCAAAAGTTGTGAGCAATGCCGAGTCTGCCCACCTGTTGGCGAACGGCGGCGCCGGCGATATCCATTTCGGTGATGGACCACTGTTTCCTCCTGTGACAGTGGACCGCTATCTGCTCGACAGTGAAATCGTGAAACTGGGTGATATACAACTGACGGTGCATTTCATCCCCGGCCACACACCGGGCAGCATGGCCTGGACCTGGCGCGATACCCGCGATGGCCGGGAAGTGAAAATTGCCTATGTGGACAGTCTCACCGCGCCCGGTTACCAATTATTGGAAAACCCGCGCTACCCGAAAATCCTGCACGACTTCCGTCTCAGCTTTGCCAAAGTACGCGATCTCCCCTGCGACCTGCTGTTGACGCCGCACCCGGCTGCCAGCGGTTGGGAATATGGAGCCAGTGCGGTGCAGAAAGAAAAAATGGACTGCGCTGATTATTCCGCGAATGCGCAGATCCAGCTGGAAAAACAGATCGAAAAGCAGCGCAGGCACTGATTCATGTCGCACTTGATCGAGCCCAAAACTACCCGCCTGCAGTTGCGCCAGTGGCGTGACTGCGACCGCGAACCCTTTGCCGCAATGAATGCGGATCCGAAGGTGATGGAATATTTTCCCGGACTACTGAGCCGGGAAGAAAGCGATGCGGGCATCGACCGGCAGATTGCGCATATTGAACAATACGGCTGGGGTTTCTGGGCGGTGGAGCGGTTGCAAGACCGCCAATTTCTCGGCTTTGTGGGGATAAAGCATGTAACCGCCGATATGCCATTTGCACCGGCAGTGGAAATCGGCTGGCGACTGGCCACGTATGCCTGGGGCCACGGGTTTGCCACCGAGGCAGCACGGGCATGTTTGCAGGTTGGCTTTGAACAACTGGAGCTGCCGGAAATTGTCTCTTTCACCGTGCCCGGTAATTTCCGATCGCGCGCAGTAATGGAAAAACTCGGTATGCAGCAGGACGAAAATTTTCTGCATCCCGCGTTGCCGCAGGGGCATCCGATGCAAGAGCACGTCCTATATCGCCTCGCAAACCCCTTGTAGGAGCCTGCTTGCAGGCGAATATTCCGGAGTGCGATCCATTCGCCTGCAAGCAGGCTCCTACAGGAAAGTGGGCTAAACCGGAACGACCGGCTTTCTATCCAGATTGCGGTACGCCAAGGCCTCGGCAATCTGCGCAGTGCCGATACGCTCCTCTCCGCACAGGTCGGCTAGCGTGCGCGCGACGCGCAGCACGCGGTGATAGCTGCGTGCTGACAACCCGAGTTTTTCCACCGACGCACGCAGCAGATTACTTTCCGCATTACCCAAGGCGCAGTGTGTATCGAGCGCTGCGCCCTTTAACTCCGCATTGATTATTCCCTGCCGATCCAACTGCCGTGTACGTGCCATTGCCACCCGTTCGCGCACGCTGGCAGACCTTTCCCCGGGCGGTGCCTCCTGTAACTGCGCCGCGCTCATACTCGCCACCTCCACCTGCATATCGATGCGATCAAGCAATGGTCCCGACAGCTTGTTGCGGTAGCGGTCGATCTGATCCGGGGTACAGCGGCAGCGGGTTTCACCGAGATAGCCGCAGGGGCACGGGTTCATCGCTGCCACCAGCTGGAAATCCGCCGGGAAGGTCACCTGCGCGCGGGCGCGGGAGATGCGTACTTCTCCGCTCTCCAGTGGTTCCCGCAGGATCTCCAGCGCCGAGCGCGGGAATTCCGGCATTTCATCCAGAAACAGGACACCGCGGTGGGCGAGGCTGATTTCACCCGGGCGCGGGGTACTGCCGCCGCCGACCAGTGCCGTGGGGGAGGCGGAGTGATGGGGTGCGCGAAACGGACGTTGCTGGATCCGCGCCAGGCCAGCGCTGGAATAGAGCGCGGCGACTTCGATCAGCTCTCGTTCGCTCAGCGCCGGGAGTATCCCGGGCAGGCGACTGGCGAGCATGGTCTTGCCGGTACCCGGGGGGCCATAAAACAAGAGGTTGTGGCCTCCGGCGGCGGCCACTTCCAGCGCGCGGCGGGCCTTCAGCTGCCCGCGCACTTCGGCAAGATCTGCACAATCGTTATCCACCGGCGGGATATCCCGTTCTGCGGCGGGCAGCGGCTCGCGGCCATGCAGTTGCGAGCAGACCTGCAGGAGGGAGGACGCGGCCTTAATCGGCGTATCGATCAGGGCGGCTTCGGCGGCGGACCCGGCGGCGACCACCAGCGTGCGCCCGCTGTCCCGGCACGCCATCGCCGCGGGCAGGGCACCGGGAATGGGGCGCAGGCTTCCTGACAGCGCCAGCTCGCCAATAAATTCGTAGGTTTCCAGCTGCTCGCCGGGTACCTGTCCCGAGGCGGCGAGGATGCCCAGGGCAATCGCGAGATCGTAGCGCCCTCCGGCCTTGGGCAGGTCGGCGGGGGCCAGGTTGACCGTAATACGGCGCTGGGGGAATTCGAAGTGACTGTTGATGATGGCGCTGCGTACCCGGTCGCGGCTTTCTTTTACCGCCGCTTCCGGCAGGCCGACAATGTTGAATGCGGGCAGGCCATTGGCGAGGTGGGTTTCCACCGTCACCAGTGGTGCGTCGATGCCCAGCTGCGCGCGGGCATAGGTAATTGATAAGTTCAAATTTCTTCCCTGAAATCCTGATGAGTGGCCGAGGCCTTAGTCGGTGTCGCGGTCCAGCTGCGCTTCCATCTCCTTCACCTGGGCTTCGAGCTGCGCGAGCTTTTCCTCTGCCCGCTGCAGTTTCGCCGCCTGAATGTCGAATTCCCGCTGACTGACCAGGGGCAGTTTGCCCAGAGCGACGGCAAGTGCGTCCTGCAGGTCACCGGTGATCACCGCCCCCTGTTGACGCAGTTCGTTGAGTAACTGTTGCAATTTGTCCGCAGCCAAGCGCAATTCTCCGCTAATAAATCGATTTTTGATGGTGAGAAATAGTACCGCAGTGGGCTTTTACCACCAAGGCGCCACAAGGTGCCCCTTTCTGGTACGCAATACCGGTCGAAGTTTTCACTTGGTGCACACCTGCGGTGCAGGTTCCATTTTGGTGCGCACCGTTATTGCGCAGATTCTTCGCGCACCTCCTCCGCAGCCCGCTCAAGGTGCAAAAAAATGGCCTAACTCATTGATTTGTAACGCAGTTCTCATAGTTGGCACTAACTCTGCAAGTAGTAATCGGCAAATCGCACTGACCGTGAAGGCAGGGAACCAACCTTCACCGAGGTACTCAGGCGAGCGCGGCGGGTGCCGGCTCCCCCGGCGTTGTCGAAGCCGCTAATAAAAATAAACAAGCAGTTTCACGAACGAGAACCAGGAGAACCAAAGTGGGAATTAAAACCAATAAATGTGTGACCACTACTGTCAACGGGCTTGTCGCGGGTAGCGCGCTGGCCATGGCGATTTTCAGTGGCGCTGCCGTGGCCCAAGACGGTCCGAGCTTCAGCGCTAATGTGGGTGTTGTGAGCGATTACCGCTTCCGCGGTATTTCCCAGACTGACACCGGCCCGGCGATTCAGGGCGGCCTGGATCTGGATATGGGCAACGGTTTCTATCTGGGTACCTGGGCGTCTCAGGTGGATTTTAACTACGGCGCTGACGAAACCGACTTCGAGCAGGACTTCTACGGCGGTTACGCCGGTGAAACCGCTGGTGGTGTTGGCTACGACGTGGGCTACATCTACTACGCCTACCACGGCAGTGACCAGGACGAGGACTATCAGGAAATCTACGGCAGCCTGAGCTTTGGCGACCTGAGTGTTGGCTTTGCCTACTCGGACGACTACTGGCTTCAGTCTGGTGAGTTTTATTACTTCAGTGGTGCCTACTCCTTCGCGCTGCCCAATGACATCGCGCTGGACCTGAGTGCCGGTCTCAACCTGTTTGATGACGAAATTTTCCTGAGTGAGTCCGATTCCTACATCGACTACTCAGTCTCCGTCAGCAAGGAGTTCGGTGGCCTCGGGCTGTCCGCTTCGCTGGTAGGTACTGATGTCAGCGACGCCGAGTGTTTCTACACCGACTGGTGTGAGCCGACCATTCTGGCGGGCGCGACCTACAGCTGGTAATCCAGATAACCGGGCCTGCCCTCAGGGGTGGGCCTTTATAACAGGGGGGAGACCATGAAACTGGTAACCGCAATCATCAAGCCTTTCAAGCTGGACGCTGTGCGCGACGCATTGGCAGAAGCCGGTGTCAGCGGCATCACCGTCAGTGAAGTCAAAGGGTTCGGGCGTCAGAAAGGCCATACCGAACTCTATCGCGGCGCGGAATATGTGGTGGATTTTCTGCCCAAGACCATGCTGCAGATCGCTGTCGACGACAGCCAGGTCGACGGCGTGCTTGAGGCGATTGGCAGTGCCGCGCAGAGCGGCAAGATTGGCGACGGCAAAATCTTCGTCGCCAATCTCGAGCAGGCGATCCGCATTCGTACTGGGGAAACCGGTACCGCGGCCATTTAATAACGACGAATTCATCTTACGAATGAACAACCGGGGTAACTCGGGAAATTTTGGGTTAAACGGAGCGAAAAATGGAAAATCAAATTTTTCAATTGCAGTACGCAATTGATACATTTTATTTCCTGGTGTGTGGTGCACTGGTCATGTGGATGGCAGCGGGCTTTGCCATGCTGGAAGCAGGCCTGGTGCGTTCCAAGAACACCACGGAAATCCTTACCAAAAACGTGGCGCTGTTTGCCATTGCCAGCATCATGTACCTGGTGACAGGTTACGCGATCATGTACGACGGCGGCTGGCTGCTGTCTGGTATCGAGGCGTTTGACCTCGAGGGCGTACTGGCGAGCTCCGCGGAGAACGGCTTCGATGGCGATTCCGTTTACTCCGGCGCTTCCGACTTCTTCTTCCAGGTAGTGTTCGTGGCTACCGCGATGTCTATCGTTTCCGGTGCCGTGGCCGAGCGCATGAAGCTGTGGAGCTTCCTGGTATTCGCTGTGGTTATGACCGGCTTTATCTACCCGCTGGAAGGTTCCTGGACCTGGGGCAGCGCTGAAGTTTTCGGCATGTACAAGCTGGACGAACTGGGCTTCTCCGACTTCGCCGGTTCCGGCATCGTGCACATGGCAGGTGCTGCCGCTGCTCTGGCTGGCGTACTGCTGCTGGGCGCACGTAAAGGCAAATACGGTCCGAACGGCGAAATTTACGCTATTCCGGGCGCCAACCTGCCGCTGGCTACCCTGGGTACCTTCATCCTGTGGATGGGCTGGTTCGGTTTCAACGGCGGTTCCGTGCTGAAACTGGGCGACGCGGCCAACGCACACTCCGTTGCCATGGTGTTCCTGAACACCAACACCGCGGCTGCCGGCGGCGCTGTGGCTGCGCTGATCACCGGTCGCATCCTGTTCGGCAAAGCCGACCTGACCATGCTGCTGAACGGCGCGCTGGCAGGCCTGGTAGCGATCACCGCTGAACCTTCCACCCCGACTGCCCTGCAGGCGACCCTGTTCGGCGCACTGGGTGGCGTTCTGGTCGTCTTCTCCATCATTACCCTGGACAAGCTGAAAATCGACGATCCGGTTGGTGCCATCTCTGTGCACGGTGTCGTTGGCTTCCTGGGCCTGATGCTGGTGCCAGTGACCAACCCGCTGACTGAAGACGGTGGTTCCAGCTTCTCTGGCCAGCTGATCGGCGCCGCTACCATCTTCATCTGGGTATTCGCCGCCTCCTTCGTAGTCTGGTTCGCCCTCAAGCTGATCACCGGCATTCGCGTAAGCGAAGAAGAAGAGCAGCAGGGTGTTGACTTGGTCGAGTGCGGAATGGAAGCTTATCCGGAATTCATGAGCAAATAATCGCTCATAGAGAGGAGCCGCCGGTGCAGTACTGCGCAGCAGGTATCGGCGGCAGCAAGATTTTTCCGGCGCCGGCCATAGACGGGCCGGTGCCAGAAAGACAAATACAGAGGATAAGTAGATGAAATTGATTACGGCTGTCGTAAAGCCTTTCAAACTTGACGATGTGCGCACCGCGCTGTCTGAAGTCGGCGTGCAGGGCATGACCGTGACCGAAGTGAAAGGCTTTGGTCGTCAGAAAGGACACACTGAACTGTACCGCGGTGCCGAGTACGTCGTGGACTTCCTGCCCAAGGTGAAGCTGGAACTGGCTGTAGACGACAGCATGGTCGACAGTGCGGTTGAAGCGATCACCAAAGCCGCGCAGACCGGCAAGATCGGTGACGGCAAAATCTTCATCACGGCACTGGAAGAAGTGATCCGTATCCGTACCGGAGAAACCGGTAGCGAAGCGGTCTGATCGAATCTCCGATCACAGTGTTTTGCAAAGCCCCGCATGCGGGGCTTTTTTGTGCCCGCAATCTGGCTCAGTAAGGATTGCATTCCAGTCGTGTCACACGAAATTCTCGGTGAGAAAGAGCGTTTTTTACGTGGCGTAAAAAACAGCATAACCAACTGCAATAAATCCTGCATAAATTGGTAAAAAATACTCTACCGAAACGAGGAACCTTTTCTGGCAGGCTGCGCAGACACTGCCTATAAATATGTCGCCGCAGTGACGCGGCACAGGGGTTCTTCCTCTGTAACAGGGGTATCAAGTTACAGGGTACAGTGACATGAAAGACGAGCAATCCACCACGCGTTCGAAGGACTCGGAAGAGTTTGGTGAAGAGCGCACCGTTACCTCCCGCCAGCGGGCCCGCAGCGAACTCAGTTCTGAAGTCGAGGCGTTCCTCGCCGGCGGCGGCGCCATCAACGAGATAGCACCAGAGGTCACCGCAGATCCGCCACGCAAGCCACAACCGAAGTACGGCAGCAGGCCGATCTGAACGCGCTGAAATTCTGAGTGCCGGTATTGCGCCGGCAGGATGCCAGTTGAGGTATCGCCCCGGTCATGGCCGGGGTTCAGTTTCTTCCTTCCAAAACGTTGTCCCGGTTACCCTTCGCCTGAACTTTTCCGCCAGAAACCCTAATCGTCGCCGGACTTCCGCGCCCGTGGGTGTGCGCTGTCGTACACCCGGCTCAGGTGTTGGAAATCCAGGTGGGTGTAGATCTGGGTGGTACTGATATCCGCGTGGCCGAGCAGTTCCTGCACCGCGCGCAGGTCGCCGCTGGATTCGAGCATGTGGCTGGCAAAAGAGTGGCGCAGCATATGCGGGTGTACCCGCTGCTCGGCGCCACCGCGCTTGGACCAGTAGCTGAGGCGCGCCTGTACCGCACGATTGCTCAAGCGCTTGCCTTTGGCGGTGGTGAATACTGGTTCCTGACCGCGTTCGTCGCCCAGGGTGGCGGGAGCCTGCCGGCGCCACGCTTGCAGTGCCTGGCGCGCGTGGCGACCAATTGGCAGCAGTCGCGTTTTATTGCCCTTACCGGTTACCCGGGCTTCGCCTGCACCCAGGTCGAGATCCGGCCAGTTGAGCGCCGTGAGTTCTGACAGGCGCAGGCCGCTGCTGTAGAACAGCTCCATAATCGCGGCGTCCCGCACTGCCAGCAGGTCGTCGTCGGCCTCATTCGTGGGGCTTTCCACAAACTGAGCGGCGCCGTCCACGTCCAGCAGTTTGGGCAGCTTTTTGTCAGCTTTGGGTGCTCGAAGCCCTTCCGCCACGTTGGCGGGCAGCCAACCCTCGCGTACACAGAAACGCAACAGGGTACGCACCGCGGACAGCCACCGTTGCAGGCTCTTGGGACCCAGCCCTTCGCGGTGCAGGTGGGCGAGCCAGCTGCGCAGGCGCATTTCGCCGAGCTCGCGCAGATCATTGAGCTGTTCCCCGTCCGCCAGCTGCTGCATTTTCTGCAGGTCGCGGCGATAGGCAGAAAGGGTGTGGGAAGAGAGGTTCTTGTGCTGCAGGTGCAGCAGGAAGGCGTCCGTTGCTGCTGCGAGCTGCACGATGCTCAGCTCCGTGCCAGCAGGTTTGGCAGCAGGCGCTCGAGAATTTCACCGATGTAGGACAGGAACAGCGTGCCCAGACTGGAGCGGTAGTGGTTCGGGTCGCTGGAGCCCACCGCGAGCACACCGAGCTGGTCCGCCAGTGGAATCACGGCGGCGGAGGCGACCTGGTCGGCGGTATTGCCGAACAGGTAGGCGGTCTCCGCCGGGCGCAGGGTGCCGCAGACAGTGCGCCCGTTACGCAGGATCGAGCCGATGGCTGTTTCCGCGCCGGAGCGCGAGCTGCAGCGAACGTCCCCCAGCTTGCTGGCGGACCCGGGCAGGGGGCCGAACAGGGTCAGCGCGGTAAACTCCACACCGAAATCGTCACGGAAACTGCTCAGCAGTGCGCTTCCGGCCTCTGCGACGGTGCGTGCTTCCAGCAAGGCGAGTACCAGGCGGCGGCTGTTCATAAACAGCTGGTCGTTGTCGCGGGCATTTTGCAGCAGCTGGTCGAGGCGCTGGCGCATCTCGATATTGCGCTCGCGCAACAGGTTGGTCTGGTGTGTCATCAGCGACACGGTCTTGCCGTTTTCCTTCGGCAGCTGGATTGTTTCCAGCAGATCCATATGTTCGGCAAAGAAAGAGGGGTTCTGGATCAGGTAGCGCGCCACCTGCCGTGCCAGCAATTTCTTGTTGCGCAGGTTTTCACTGTCGGAGGCTTCCTGTTTCTCCAGGCTGGCCTCGACGGCGTTGTCGATTAGAGAGGCATCGCTGTGGTCGGTCATTTGTTCTTTCGCTGATTCCAGGCAGTCTTTATCAGAGCACTATCTGTCCGTGATATACCGCGGTTGCGGGTCCGGTCATGGTAACCGGCGCGCCAGGCCCCGGCCAGTGGATTGTCAGGGTGCCACCGGGCAGGGTGATTTTCAGCTCTTCATCCACCAGGCCGCGCAGGCGCGCGGACACCATGGCGGCGCAGGCGCCAGTGCCGCAGGCGCGGGTCTCGCCCACACCGCGTTCAAATACCCGCAGGCGGGCCTTGTCACGGGATTCGATCTGCAGAAAACCCACATTCACCCGCGCGGGAAAACGCGGGTGGTGTTCAATGGCCGCGCCAAGCGTCTCTACTGGCGCCTTGTCCACATTTTCCACCAGCAGCACCGCATGGGGGTTGCCCATGGAGACGGCACCGACGTTATACACCTCGCCACCGACTTCCAGCGGGTAGGTCTCCGCCTGGATATCGGCTTCGAAGGGAATCTCTTTGGGCTCGAGAATGGGCGCGCCCATGTCGACCGCCACCTGATCGCCTTCCTGCACTTTGAGCTCGAGAACCCCGCCTGCGGTTTCCACCAGGATCTGTTCCTTGGCCGTCAGGCGACGATCGCGCACAAAGCGCGCGAAGCAGCGTGCACCGTTACCGCAGTTCTCCACTTCACTGCCGTCGGCGTTGTAGATCCGGTAGCGGAAATCCATATCGGGATTGCGCGGGGCTTCCACCAGCAGCAGTTGGTCGAAGCCGATTCCGGTGTGGCGATCGGAAATAAAACGGATCTTTTCCGGCGACAGTTTGATGCGCTGGGTGATGCCATCGAGCATGACGAAGTCATTGCCGAGCCCGTGCATTTTGGTGAATTTCAGCCGCATCGATTGGTTTCCTAACTGTTTGTTGTTTTCGTTTATCAGTCTTTGGCGGGTACGGTGGTTTCGCCCCGTACCAGGTCGGCGAAGGACTCGCGGGCCCTGACCAGATAGGTCTTGTCACCATCCACCAGCACTTCCGCGGCGCGGGTGCGGGAATTGTAGTTGGAGCTCATGGTAAAACCGTAGGCGCCGGCAGACAGCATGGCCAGCAGTTGCCCTGGCTCAAGGGCCAGCGACCGGTGCTTGCCGAGGAAGTCGCCGGTTTCACATACGGGGCCGACGATGTCCCAGCTCTCGGTTTCGCCATTGCTTGGCGTCACGGTAACAATATCCTGCCAGGCCTGGTACAGGGCCGGGCGCAGGTTGTCATTCATGGCGGCGTCGACGATGGCGAAGTTGTGTTCCTCTGTGCGCTTGAGGAATTCGACCCGGGTCAGCAGCGCACCGCCGTTGGCGGAAATGGAGCGGCCCGGTTCCAGCACCAGCGCCAGGTTACGCCCGGCCAGCTTTTCTTTCACTGCGCCCAGGTAATCGCTCACTTCGGGCGGTTCTTCACCGCGGTAGCGCACGCCCAGGCCGCCGCCCAGGTCCAGGTGCTTGAGCACGGTACCGTCTTCCGCGAGTTGGTCGATCAGTACCAGCAAACGATCCAGCGCATCCAGGAAGGGCGCGATTTCGGTGAGCTGTGAGCCGATATGACAGTCCACGCCCACGGCGTTCAGGTTCGCCGATGCTGCTACCTTGCGGTAGACCTCCGGCGCACGCTCAATGGCGATACCGAACTTGTTTTCTTTCAGACCGGTGGAGATATACGGGTGGGTCTTGGCGTCCACATCCGGGTTTACCCGCAGGGACACTGGCGCAATCACACCCATCTCTCCGGCCACCGCGTCGAGGCGCTCCAGTTCCGCTTCGGACTCGACATTGAAACAGTGCACGCCCACTTCCAGCGCGCGGCGCATTTCCGCCGCGGTTTTGCCCACACCGGAAAACACGACTTTGGAGGCATCACCGCCCGCCATCAGAACCCGCTCGAGTTCACCGGCAGAGACGATATCGAAGCCCGCACCCAGCTGGGCCAGCACGGACAGGATGCCCAAATTACTGTTGGCTTTGACCGCGTAGCAGATCAGGCCCGGGTGCTCGCCGAGGGCATCGGCGTAGGACTGGTACTGGCGTTCGAAATGCGCGCGGCTGTACACATAGGTGGGGGTGCCGAACTGTTTGGCGACCTGTTCGAGGCTTACACCTTCGGCCCACAGGCTTCCTTGCTGATAATGGAATTCACTCATTTGGATACTGCTTCTGCTTCCGTGTGTTGCTGGGAGTTGTCCTTTTCGTCCGCTTTTTCCCCGGTTTTCTCACTCTCACTGCTTCCGGTTGGCGCAGTCGCCGGGGCGGGAGCGGCGGATGCGGGCTGTGCCGGATCCTGCGGCAGGTACAGCGGGCCCTTTTGGCCACATGCGCCGAGCAGGAGAACCAGGGGAATCAACAATGCTTTCATAGGGGTTGGCATATGGGTTTGTCTGCGACGAAAAAGACTGGAAAAGCCTGCTAGTATAGCGGCCCAAGCATTTAAGCAACACAGTAACAGAAGTAACCAGATTATGAGCCAGGCCGCCTCGCAAACCGCCTACAACGCCGCCATCGAAGAAACCCTGATTGCGATCGAGGACGCCCTCGATAATTGCGATGTGGATATGGATTACGAGCGCGCGGATGCGGTGCTCACCATCACCCTGGAAGACAACGGCACCCAGGTAATCCTGTCGCGCCAGAGTGCGGTACAGGAGTTGTGGGTGGCGGCGCGCTCCGGTGGCTACCACCTCAAGTTCGAAAACCCGGGTTGGAAGTGCACAACTACCGGTGAAGACCTGCCGACACTGCTGGATCGAGTGTTGACTGAACAGCAGGGCGCTCCGATGTCGCTGGGACTCTAGCGACTGGAGCCGCTCCCAAAACGAAGTTTTACCAAACTCAAGGATTGAGCATGGCGAGTCAAAATTGGATTGAGAATATAAAGCGACTGTTGGCGGGCATTGTCCTCGCCCAGCTCGCCCTGACAGGAAATGCCGCGGAGCTTGGGGGCGACTGGAGCGGTACGTTGAAGGTCAGTTCCGCGATACAGTTGCCACTCGTCATTCACCTGCAGCACTCAGCAGACAAGTGGCAGGGTACGCTTGATTCACCCGCACAAGGTGCGTTTGCCATTCCCATGTCCAGTGTCGAAGTGGATGGCAACAGGCTGGAATTCGAGATCGCCAGCCTGCAAGCCAGTTATCGCGGAATGCTCGATTCTCAGCATGGAATCATTCGCGGGACGTTTAGCCAGGGACAGCCGATCGAACTGGAACTTTCTCGCCACACCCCATCCGCCGGGCAGGCAGGCGAGCTCGTCCGTCCCCAGACACCGGTGGCGCCTTTTCCATATGAAGTGGAAGAGGTGCAAGTTCTCAACAAGGCAGCAGATATAACCCTCGCAGGGACCCTGACCCGGCCTGAGGGTGAGATCAAGGCCTCTGCCATCCTGATTACCGGGTCTGGCCCCCAGGACCGGGATGAATCTATTGTCGGGCACAAGCCCTTCGCGGTGATTGCAGACCATCTGACCAGAAAGGGTTTCGCTGTGCTCCGATTGGATGATCGCGGGGTGGGGCAATCCTCAGGTAATTTTGCGACGGCGACCTCGGCGGATTTTGCGGGGGATATCAGTGCTGCGGTGGACTACTTGCAGGGCAGGGAGGATATTCCGTCCCAGTCCATCGGGTTGATAGGCCACAGTGAAGGCGGAATGATTGCACCGATGGTGGCAAGCCAGCGGGACGATCTTGCCTTTGTCATCATGATGGCCGCCCCCGGAGTTGAAATCATCGACCTCTATATTGAGCAACGGATGAATATCTTCCGCTCATTGGGTGTTCAAGAGTCGAACCTGAACAAGATAAGCCGGCTCGACCGGTCTGTCTTCGAGCAGATCAATCAATTGTCCTCGGGAGAAAGCCTTACTTCAGAAACGCTTGAGTCTTTGCGAGAAATATCCCGCACGACGGAAGTCTCTAATCCGAGTGACATTGACAGTCAGGTCGCCGCATTGGCGCAAACTTATGCTTCCCCCTGGTTCAGATATTTCCTGAAATTTGATCCCGAGCCCCATATCAAGGGGCTGAACATGCCGGTACTGGCACTCAATGGCAGTCTGGATATTCAGGTTTCTGCACAACAGAATCTTTCCGGGATACGCAAGGCGCTCAGTGCAAGTCAGCATGGCGACTTCCAGATTGTAGAGCTGGAAGGCCTGAATCACCTGTTCCAGACTGCTGAAACGGGGGTTGTGACTGAGTACGGGGCAATCCAGGAAACCATTGCCCCCAAAGCACTGAACCTGATGAGCAACTGGTTGGCTGAGCGCTTTACTCAACCGGGAACTTGACGCAGAACGGCTTGGGAATAAACACATACTCGCGGATAGCGCCCTGCAAAAGTCCTACCGTGGTCGGGTGCTATCGTGGCTGAACTTGTCGCCCGCGTAGGGCCCAATTACTTCGATCTTCTCTATCCAAAGCGCTCCGCGATAGTCTGGCGGTAGAAAATCCAATTGCTGGGGTGTGTAAATTCCATGCATACCGCGCCCACGGACTTCGAAATCCAGCTCCATCACCAGGCTGCCGGCGTCCTCCATGCGTTGCATAAACCGGTTTGGCCAGCCCCAGAGTGCCCACTGCCAGGTATTTGGTGCGACCACGGCACCATTCCGGCAGGCCTCGGGTACATAGCCGGTCCAGCCGAGGAAAAGGTAGCGGTAGGTACAATGTCTGACACTGTCGCGACTGAATGCCCAGGCATTGGGGCGTAACACGCGGATTTGCTCCATGACCTTTTCGTTGCCATAGACCAGCAAATTGCCTCGCGGTGGCAAATCCCGCTTGCGTAGGTAATTGTCCAGCCGCTTCCCTTCCTCGGGCCGTCCCCCCTTGATATTGACCAGAAATTGCTTGTCCGGGAATTGCCGGTATACCTCTTCCAGTGTCGGCATCAGCCCTACGCCCTTACCGCGAAATGGATAGGTCTTGCCGCCGTCATGGGTGTACCCGTAACCGATATCCAGGGTTTTCAAATAGCGCATCGGGTGGTCGCGGGTCGCGCCGATCCCTTCAGTGCGGCAATCCAGGGTCCAGTCGTGAAAGACCGCAAACTCACCATCGGTGGTGGGATGAACATCAATTTCGACAATATCCGCCCCGGCGTCGAAAGCTGCGTGCATGGAGGCCAGGGTGTTTTCCAGGTATTCGTGTTCCGGCGGGTAAATCCGGGTTGCGGTGCATTCGTCGCGACCGAGGTTCACCTGGTCGAACGTCTGGTAGATGCCCCGATGTGAAATCAGCGTGGGTTTCCCGCTGCGGTTTTCCGCAAGCCAGGAGGCATTGGTGAGGTAGACCGCGATGCTGAATGCGGCGATAGCAAAAAGTAGATATTTGCGCATGGCGACTCTCCCTGTGAACGGGCTGAGTCTAGCGGGTTACCGAAGTGGAATAGTGGCGGAAGGCGGGATGAATTCTGGCGAGTTGTGGCGCAGTGCCGTGAAAGTATATGTGTACAGTAGGAGCCTGCTTGCTGGCGATTGGGCTGCACTGGGGTCCTGCGCCAGTATCGCTAGATGCCGGATCAAGTCCGGCATGACGAGGGGTTTACAAAGCTGGGGGCAGGCCAATCACCTACGTGTCATCCCGGCCTTGAGCCGGGATCACGGCGGGCCTTGCGGCCCGCGCTCCCCTGATTAACGGGAAGCGATCAACTTGCGCGCGCGCCCACAGGCTGCGCGCACCTGGTTCGGCGCGGTGCCACCGATGTGGTCGCGGGCGGCCACGGAGCCTTCCAGGGTGAGTACTTCAAATACGTCGTCGCCGATGGCATCGGAGAACTTCTGCAGTTCCGCGAGGCTCAGATCGGCGAGGTCGCAGTCTTTTTCGATCGCGAAGGCTACGGACTGGCCGACGATCTCGTGTGCGTCGCGGAACGCCACGCCCTTGCGCACCAGGTAGTCTGCCAGGTCGGTGGCGGTAGAGAAGCCCTTGGCGGCGGCGGCGAGCATGTTCTCTTTCTTCGGCTTCAGCGCCGGCGCCATATCGGCGAAGGCCCGCAGGCAGTCCAGCGCGGTGTCGGCGGCGTCGAACAGTGGTTCCTTGTCTTCCTGGTTGTCCTTGTTGTACGCCAGCGGCTGGCTCTTCATCAGGGTCAGCAGGGCAATCAGGTGGCCGTTCATGCGGCCGGTTTTACCGCGCACCAGTTCCGGTACATCCGGGTTTTTCTTCTGCGGCATGATTGAGGAGCCGGTGCAGAAGCGGTCGGGCAGGTCGATAAAGTTGAACTGGCTGGAAGTCCACAGCACCAGCTCTTCACTGGCACGGCTCAGATGGGTCAGCAGCAGGGCACCGAACGCACAGAATTCGATCGCGAAGTCGCGGTCGCTCACTGAGTCCAGGGAGTTCTCGGTGGGGGCGTCGAAGCCCAGCAGCTCGGCGGTGCGCGCGCGGTTGATCGGGTAGCTGGTGCCGGCCAGGGCGGCGGCGCCCAGCGGCGAGCGATTGACGCGCTTGCGGCAGTCCATAAGGCGCTCGTAGTCGCGGGTCAGCATTTCGTTCCAGGCCAGCAGGTGGTGGCCGAAGGTGACTGGCTGCGCGCTCTGCAGGTGGGTGAAGCCGGGCATGATGGTGTCCGCTTCCTGTTCCGCGAGGTCCACGAGGCCGGTCTGCAGGCGGGTGAGCTCGGCCGCGATCAGGTCGATACGGTTGCGCAGCCACAGGCGAATGTCGGTAGCGACCTGGTCATTGCGCGAGCGGCCGGTGTGCAGTTTCTTGCCGGTGGCGCCAATGCGCTGGGTCAGGCGGGACTCGATGTTCATGTGCACATCTTCGAGCTCCACCGACCAGGGGAATTCGCCGGCCTTGATCTCTTCGGCGATGTCCTTGAGGCCGCCCTCGATCTGGGTAAATTCGTCGGCGGTCAGTACGCCCACTTCCGACAGCATCTGCGCGTGCGCCAGGGAACCCTGGATGTCTTCCAGCGCCATACGCTGGTCGAACATGACCGACGCGGTGAAACGCTCAACAAAGGCGTCGGTGGCCTCACTGAAACGCCCACCCCAGAGTTTGGCGGCGGGGTTCTGGTTGTTGTTTGCGGATGCGTTGTCGTTACTCATGCTGCCTCTGGTCTGAATGGGAAACGGGTCACTGGCTCGATCACGGGAAGTGGAACTGGGCCAGCGATGGCGGTATCTTCACTGCTTGAAGAGCGAGTCCAGAACAAAGATAAAGTGGTATGACATCTTCCCGGCCCGCGCAAGCGGCGGGCATTATAGCGCAGCAAATTCGTAAAATTGCCCCCTCAGGCAAAGATTCTGCGCGCCCGGACGTTGGCGGCCCGGCGCCATTCCTGCCCGATTTATGCAGTGTAACGGCTATCGCGGTACTGGTGCTGATGGGCGAGCTGCTGGCGCTGGTACTGGTGCTCTCCCTCGACGGCCTGCACCCGTTCAACTGGCAGCGCCTGGGACTGGTTTCCCTGACCATCCAGTGGGTCATCCTGCCTTCTGCGGCCGTGCTGTGCCGTTTGCGCCCATTCCTTTCCCGTCTATCGCACAAGCTGGCGGCCGCCCTGAGCTTCGCCGCTGTACTGGGGGTGCTGTCGACGGTGCTGTTTGCCCAACACTGGTGGATGGCGGATCTGGCGGGAGCCGGGATCGACTACTGGGATCTGCTGGCGAACCTGCTGGTGGGGGCTATCTGTGCCGGCGTGGTATTGCGCTACGCCTATGTGCAGCAGCAATTGCACAACCAGCAGCAGGCGGAGTTGGGGGCGCGTATCGATGCACTGCAATCGCGCATTCGCCCACACTTTCTGTTCAACAGTATGAACAGTCTGGCGAGCCTGATTGCGGTGGATGCAGAGCGGGCGGAAAAACTGGTCGAGGATCTTTCTGCGCTGTTTCGTGCATCGCTCGCAGACTCAAAACTGGTCCCTCTTGAGCAGGAAATTGCGCTGGCAAAGCGCTATCTGGAAATTGAGTCCCTGCGCCTCGGTGATCGCCTGCAACAGGAATGGCACATTGGTGAGTTACCGGAACAGGCTCAGTTGCCGTCCATGCTGCTGCAACCACTGCTGGAAAATGCGGTTCTGCATGGCGTTGCCCGGCTGCGCGCCGGTGGCACCGTTCAAATAACCATTCGTCAAAATGTCATTGGCAGCCGCGAAAGCGAGCTGCTATTGTCGATTCAAAATCCTATAGCAGTTTCTGAGATGGAAAATCGTCCCGCGACCCACCGCGGCAACGGTATGGCGATGGAAAATGTTCGCCAGCGTCTCAATGCGTTTTACGGCAATCGCTTCCGGTTCTCGGCCGGTGTCCACGACGGTGAGTACCGGGTGGAACTGCGCTTGCCGCTGAAAACCCGATCAACAAATGAGCCGGCACGGGCGGCGGTCAGAGAGGAGGCGGTTCAGTGAGTAGTGCGCCGACCACTCTCGGAGTGATGATCGTCGACGACGAGCCACTGGCGCGGGCCAGACTGGCCCGCCAGTTGCAGGCTATTGATGGTTGCCAACTGCTGGGAGAAGCTGCCGATGGGGAAAGCGCGTTACAACAGCTGGATTCACTCGACCCGGACCTGCTGTTACTGGATATCGAGATGCCCGGAGACAACGGGTTACAGCTCGCTGAACAGATTGCCAACCGCCCAAATCCACCCGCCATCATTTTCTGCACCGCCCACGACGAGTTTGCGCTCCCTGCCTTTGCGGTTGCTCCATCGGGTTACCTGCTCAAGCCCGTCAATGTGGAACAACTGGCACAGGCGATTGCCCAGGCGCGAAGACTGAGCAAACCCCAGTTAAAAACCGGGGCTCAGGAACTCAGGACTGAAACTACAGCCAGTCAGCCCGGCGGCCGCCGCCAGATCAAGGCGGTGAGCCGTCGCGGCGTACAGCTGCTGGATGTGGATGATATCCGCTGCTTTGTTGCGGAAGACAAGTACGTCATTGCCCATCACAGCCGCGGCGAGACGATCCTGGACGAATCCCTGAAAGAGCTGGAAAGTGAGTTCAGCGGGCGCTTTGTGCGCGTGCACCGCAATGCGCTGGTAGCGGTCGACTACATTGCCGGGCTGCGCAAGGTCGCCAGTGGCTATCAGGTACAGCTGGACGGCACAGATGTCGAGCCACAGGTCAGCCGCAGGCTGCTGGGGGCATTGAAAGAGCGCATCAGCGAACTGGCCTGACGCGGTCAGTTGCCATCCAGAATCGTTTGCACAACCTGGATATCCCGCCACTCGTTTACCGGTGTGTTGAGCGGATTGCGATCGACGATGACCAGGTCCGCACGTTTGCCTGCTTCCAGGCTGCCGATCTCCCCTTCCATACCCAGTTGCCAGGCCGCATTGATGGTCATCGAGCGCAGTGCCTGTATGGGTGACAGGGCTTCTGCTTCACCGATGGCGGTGCCCTCGCGGCTGCGACGGGTGATTGCGGTTTGCATCAGGCTGAACGGCTCCGCCGGGAACATCGGGCTGTCGGAGTGCAGGGTGGGGTGCATGTCGAGCTCAAATGCACTCTTTACCGGCAGCATTTCCTGGCTGCGTTCCCGTCCGAGCAATTCGGTGTTCAGTGCATCGCCATAGTAGTAGATATGGTTGATGTGGAAACTCGGTGAAATCCCCAGTTTGGCAAACGCCGGCAGCATTTCTTTGCTGAGCAGAAGTCCGTGTTCGAGGCGGTGTCTACGTGTGACAAATTCCTTCTGCTGCGACTCGGGCAGGCTCTCGTACACCCGCTGCAGAATGTTTAAGTATTCCTGCGCAGCGAGATCGCCCTGCACATGGGTGGCAATCTGCCAGCCGCGGTCATTCAATTCCTGAAACTGGGTACGCAGTGCCTCCTCGGTAATCACCGGTTCGCCGTGGCTGCCGTGGGCGATGCCCAGTTGTTCGGCCAGCTGGCTGTCGAGATAGGGCTGCTCCACCACCATGCTGCCGCTGTAAGGCGAACCGTCGTACCAGAACTTGGCGCCGCGCACGCGGAAAAAATCGCCATTATCTTCCGGGCTTCCCGACAGTTTGTTCAGGTTGTTCCCGCGGTAATAGAAAAACTGGCGGATGCGGGGCTGCAGACCTTCCAGGGATGCCCACTGCGCGAGCTAGGCAGGCATGTTGAAGCCGAGCGAGGCAACACTGGTGTAGCCGGCATTGCGCAAATCGCTCAGAACACTGGTATAGGCCTTGGTAACCCTGAGCGGATTCTTGTGCACCGCCAGGAAGGGTTCGAGTGCCGGCTTCTCTACCAGGGTTCCATCGAGGCGGCCGCTGTCATCGCGGCCGTAGTAGGAGCCTTCCCCCGGGGCCGGTGACTGCTCATCGATATCCATTGCCGCCAGCGCGGCAGAATTTACCCAGGCGGTATGCATGCTCTGGGCGAGGATGAATACCGGATTGTGCGGTGCCATCTCGTCGAGGCCATTCCGATCCGGTAACTGCAATCCTTTGAGTAAAACGGGATCCAGGCCCATGGCGTAAACCCATTCGCCCGGCGGTGCAGCGGCTATCGCTTGTTCCAGTGCCTGCCAGGCCTCTGCGGCGGTGCGATGCTGGAAACCGCTCATATCAACAAAATTGCGAAACACAGCGCTGATGGCTGGGTGTTCGTGTACGGCGATAAAACCGGGCAGCAGGGCTTTGCCCTTGAGGTCGATGGTTTCCGTGTGTGCACCGGTGAGCGCGGCGATGTCTTCACGGCTACCGATGGCGTGGATCCTGCCATCCTTGACCGCGAGCGCACTGGCAACCCGGCTACTGTCATCAATGGTGAAGATGTCACCATTAATAAATATGCGGTCTGCGTGTGGTGATTCCGTACAGGCGGAGAGCAGCAGCGTGCCCAGCAGGAACACAAGCGGCGTAAATACCTTAAAGCCCATCATGTGGGTGTTTCCGAACTAGAGTCCACCGGTCACATCGATGAATGTACCGGTGGAGAAAGAAGCTTCGTCGCTGAGTAGCCAGGCCACGGCCGCGGCCACTTCTGTGTCCTGACCACCGCGGCCCAATGGAATACGTGGTGCCAGTCGCTCGACGCGCCCGGGTTCGCCACCGTCGGCATGCATATCGGTGTGGATAAGTCCCGGGCGCACGGCATTCACGCGAATTCCTTCAGCGGCAACCTCTTTGCTCAGTCCGATGGTCAGGGAGTCGACGGCACCTTTGCTTGCCGCGTAGTCGACGTATTCGTTGGGCGAGCCACTGCGGGACGCGCCGGAAGAGACGTTGACGACAGCTCCACCGGCTCCCCCTCGGGTAGTGGACATTCGTCTGACCGCCTCGCGGCAACAGAGCAGGGTGCCGGTCACGTTGGTCTGCAAAATTCGGTTGATGCGCTCGGCGGTAAGCGCTTCCACTCGGGTTTGCTGCAGCAGCATACCGGCGTTATTGACCAGTGCCGTCAGCGGGCCCAGTTGCCGGTCAATTTCCCCAAAAAGTCTGACCACATCGGTTTCATCGGCAATATCGGCCTGTACGGCGATGGCGCGTACACCAAATTCGCCACACGCGGCGATGACCTTGTGTGCTTCAGCCTCGCGCTCGCGAAAGCTGATACAGAGGTCGTAACCGCGCTCGGCGAGTAACTGTGCGGTGGCTGCGCCGATGCCGCGGCTGCCACCGGTAATCAGGGCGATTTTGTTCACGGCAGCATCAGCCCGGCTTTTTCCAGGCGATCGCGCAGTTCTGCCATGTTGCCGCGATACTCCCAGTACATGATGCGGCCATGTGAGCCGGTCACCAGAACATATTGTTCGCTGATGGATTGGATGCGTTCGATGGTGATGAGCTTGGTCATGTAGTTGGGCTCATTCACTTCTTCGATAACTTCCCGGTTGTGCTCATCAAAACCGTGCACGATCAGTGCGGTGCGGACTTCCAGTTCCAGAAATTTCACAGTGGGGGTTCCTGTTTGGAGCGCGTAGGAGCCTGCTTGCAGGCGAATTGGACCAATTTCGCAAGCAACCGTCCATGGGGCGAGTCCTGCCCGGCCTTCCCTGGCTGGGCTTCGAAGCGAGCTCAGCGCTCGCTCGGATTCGCCTGCAAGCAGGCTCCTACAGGGAGAGTGGGATCAGTAGATGCTTGGGCCGCCGCCAACATCGGTGTCGCTGGCGATACTCAGCTCGTCGGCGGCGCTGTTGAGATACTCGGCGTCGGACTCGGACTTGAGCTTGATCATCAGGCGCAGGTCGTTGGCCGAGTCGGCGTGGGCGAGGGCGTCTTCGTAAGTGATTTCGCCGCGGTCGTAGAGTTCGTACAGGGCCTGGTCAAAGGTCTGCATACCCTGTTCGACGGAGCGCTTCATCAGCTCTTTCATCTTGTGCACCTCACCTTTGCGGATCAGGTCCGACATCAGCGGGGTGTTGATCATGATCTCGAGACAGGCGCGGCGGCCGTCGCCGTCTGGCGTCGGCACCAGCTGCTGGGCGACCATGGCCTGCAGGTTCAGGGACAGGTCCATCCACAGCTGCTGGTGGCGATCCGCAGGGAAGAAGTGGATGATCCGGTCCAGCGCCTGGTTGGCGTTGTTGGCGTGCAGGGTACACAGGCACAGGTGACCGGTTTCCGCGAAGGCGATGGCGTGATCCATGGTTTCACGGGAGCGCACCTCACCAATCAGGATGACATCGGGCGCCTGACGCAGGGTGTTTTTCAGTGCGGTTTCGAAAGACTCGGTATCGAGGCCGACTTCGCGCTGGGTAACGATACAGCCGCGGTGCTGGTGGATAAATTCGATGGGGTCTTCGATGGAGATGATGTGACCCTTCGAATTTTCGTTGCGGTGGCCAATCATGGAGGCCAGCGAGGTGGACTTACCGGTACCGGTCGCGCCCACGAAGATGATCAGGCCGCGCTTGGTCATGGCCAGTTCTTTGAGCTGCTCGGGCAAGCCGAGGCCGTCGATGGTGGGTATCTTGGTTTCGATCCGGCGCAGTACCATGCCGACGAGGTTGCGCTGGAAGAAAGCGGATACCCGGAAACGGCCGACGTTGCGCACGGAGATGGCGAAGTTCAGCTCTTTCTGCTCAACGAATTCGCGCTTCTGGCGCTCGTTCATGATGCCGACGACCAGTTCGCGGGCCTTTTCCGGGGTCAGCGGCGTGGTGCTGACCGGGACGACCTTGCCGTGCAGTTTGATCGACGGCGGTACGCCAGCAGTGATGAAGAGGTCAGATGCGCCTTTTTCGGAGACGAGTTGCAGGAGGCGTTCGATTTCCATTTTTTATTACCGCTGATTGTTTCGCGTGTATTTAACAGGCCCCGGCTCGTGTTCTTTTCTTGGCCGGCGGCGGCGGGGCACCGGGGCGGGGTTTCAGGACCGGGCTAGGCGCCCCCCAGCGAATACGTCCCTGTACGCTTCGTCGGCAACATCCCTGTTGCCGACGATCCTGAAACCCCGCCCCGGTACCCCGCCTTCAATTCGACTGTTTGCACTTCGTTAGCTGTGCAGCTCTCTGGTCGAGCCTTTTCCCTAACGTTTCGTCATCCCGGCCTTGAGCCGGGATCCAGTCCCCCAAAGCCCGGGTTAAACTTTAAAAATTCTCAGGCATCTTGGCCTTCTCGCGCGCCGACTCACGGCTGATCACGCGGCGCTCCACCAGATCCTGCAGGCACTGGTCCATGGTCTGCATGCCGACGCTGGCGCCGGTCTGGATCGCGGAGTACATCTGCGCAACCTTGTCTTCGCGGATCAGGTTACGGATCGCCGGGGTGCCGCGCATGATTTCGTGGGCGGCAACACGGCCGCCGCCGTTGCGCTTGAGCAGCGTCTGGGAAATCACCGCCTGCAGGGATTCCGACAGCATGGAGCGCACCATGGCCTTTTCCTGCGCCGGGAAGACGTCTACCACACGGTCGATGGTCTTGGCGGCTGAGGTGGTGTGCAGGGTCCCGAATACCAGGTGGCCGGTTTCTGCGGCGGTGAGTGCCAGGCGGATGGTTTCGAGGTCACGCATCTCACCCACGAGGATGATGTCCGGGTCTTCACGCAGTGCGGAGCGCAGTGCTTCGGCGAAGCCGTGGGTATCGCGGTGGACTTCCCGCTGGTTCACCAGGCATTTCTTGGATTCGTGTACGAATTCGATCGGGTCTTCGACGGTAAGGATGTGCTCGTACTTGTTGTCGTTGATGTAGTCGATCATCGCCGCAAGCGAGGTGGACTTACCGGAACCGGTGGGGCCGGTGACCAGTACCAGGCCGCGCGGGGTATCGGAGATCTGTTTGAACACCTGGCCCATGCCCAGATCTTCCATGGTGAGTACCTTGGAAGGAATGGTCCGGAATACGGCGCCGGCGCCGCGGTTGTGGTTGAACGCATTCACACGGAAGCGGGCCACACCGGGTACCTCGAAGGAGAAGTCGGTTTCCAGGAACTCTTCGTAGTCCTTGCGCTGCTTGTCGTTCATGATCTCGTAGATCAGACCGTGCACCTGCTTGTGCTCCATCGGCGGCAGGTTGATACGGCGCACATCGCCGTCGACCCGGATCATGGGCGGCAGGCCGGCCGAGAGGTGCAAGTCGGAAGCGTTCTGTTTGGCGCTGAAGGCGAGGAGTTCTGTAATGTCCATACTGCTACCTTATTGTTATGGGGACCTCTAAGCGGATCCGTGATGTCTCTGCGGATCGCCCTGCGGGGCTTAAAGAGCGGCTCACACTCTGCGTTACGGCTTCTCGAAAGGTATTAACCTTCCCGCGAAGCCGCGCCTTGATTGTAAGCCGCTCTTTAAGCCGGAGACACCACCGATCCACTCAGTGCTCCCCAGAATGACTCACAGGCGGTGAATGCATAGAATGCCCGCCGAGCAATAGTTGGGTCCAGTATATGCGCAAAGGGTCTATCGTCGAAAACCTCAATTCTGTCACTGAGCGGATTGTCACAGCCTGCCGCAGTTGTGGGCGGGATCCTGCGGCGGTAACGCTGCTGGCAGTGTCCAAAACCCGGCCGGCAGAGGATATTCGCTCCGCGTTTGCCAGCGGGCAGCGCCATTTTGGTGAGAATTACCTGCAGGAGGCACTGGACAAGCAGGCTGAACTGGCCGACCTGGATATCGTGTGGCACTTCATCGGCCCGCTCCAGTCCAATAAGTCCCGCGATGTGGCGGAGCACTTTGACTGGATGCATACCCTTGATCGGTTAAAAATTGCGCGCCGGCTGTCTGAGCAGCGCCCGCAGGGCCTGCCGCCGCTGAAGGTGTGTCTGCAGGTGAATATCGATGGTGAGGAGACCAAATCTGGTGTTACACCCGAGCAGCTTCCAGCACTGGCGGCAGCGGTGGCCGGGCTGCCAAACCTGGAGCTGCGCGGACTGATGGCGATACCCGCGCCCAGAGCGGAAACCGAGGATCAGCGCACGCCTTTTATACAGCTCGCTGCGCTGCTCGAAGACCTGCGCGCGCAGCTGCCGGAGCAGCCGCTGGATACCCTGTCCATGGGCATGTCTGGCGATATGGAAGCGGCGGTCTTCAGCGGAGCGACCGTCGTACGTATTGGCACCGATATTTTTGGTGCCCGCAAATAAAGTTCATTGGGGTAAATCATGTCACAGCAAAAAATGGTGTTTATCGGTGGTTCCGGCAATATGGCTGGGGCTGTGATCGGTGGTTTGGTGGCCAGTGGCTATCCAGCGGACAATATTGTCGCTACCGGCCGCGACGAGCAGAAACTGAAGGACTTCGTGGCCCGCACCGGTGTGCGTGGCAGTACCGATAATCACACGGCGATCCGAGATGCGGATGTGATTGTGCTGTCGGTAAAGCCGCAGGTGATGAAAGATCTGTGTGAAGATATCGCCAGCGAAGTAAGTGCCCGCAAACCCCTGGTGATTACCCTGGCCGCGGGTATCCCGCTGGCAGCTTACCAGCGCTGGCTGGGGGCCGGTGTGCCGATTATCCGCGCCATGCCCAATACCCCGGCTCTTGTCGGTACAGGCGTTACCGGGCTATTTGCCGGTGATGGCGTTACCAGCGAACATAAGTCCGTTGCCACGCAGATGGCGGACGCGGTGGGTATCGCGCTGTGGGTGGAAGCAGAGTCCGGTATTGATCAGGTCATCGCAGTTTCCGGATCCGGCCCGGCCTACTATTTTCAATTTATGGAATCCATGATCGACGCGGCGGAAAAGGCGGGTATGAAGCGCGCCGACGCCGAACGCCTCACCTTGCAAACCGCACTGGGCGCGGCGAAACTGGCAGTGGCCAGCGACGTGGATGTGGCGCAGCTCAAGCGTAATGTTATGTCGCCCAATGGCACCACGGAACGCGCGGTAAAGCGCTTCCAGGAGGGTGGTCTTCCTCAGTTGGTGGAGCAGGCCATGAGCGACTGTGCGGCGCGCGCGGCTGAAATGGCAAAAGAGCTTGATCAGTAGCGCTCAGTTAAAGCGCAGTAGCAAGAATCGGAGGGTGAGTGCTGAACTCTCGACCCCGGCACTCACTCGGCACCGGGCTCGCTAAAAAGCAGCCCGAGAAAAATAACCACGTTGCAAGGACTCTCGATGGTCAACACCTTCAGTAATATCGGCGTATTTATCCTCGCCACCCTGGGGATCCTGTTCCTGTTTGCGGTACTGTTGCGCTTCATGTTGCAGCTGGCGCGGGCGGATTTTTACAATCCTCTATCCCAGGGCATCGTCAAAGTTACCAACCCGTTACTGCGGCCGTTGCGCAAAGTGGTGCCCGGCCTGTTTGGTATCGATATGGCCTCATTGGTGCTGGCGTTGCTTGTAGGCTGGATCATGATCATGGGGTCGGGGCTGTTGGCGGGTGTCGGTGTCCTGAACCCACTCTCCGCGCTGCTCTGGTCGCTGCTCGGTTGCCTGATGACCCTGATTGCGATCCTGTTTGTGGGTATGCTGATTTCCATTGTTGTCAGCTGGGTTGCACCCCAGAGCTCGCACCCCGCGCTGATGCTGCTGCGTCAGCTGCTGGAGCCTCTCTATGGGCCAGTGCGCAAAATCATCCCGCCACTGGGGGTGATCGATATCAGCCCGATCTTCATCTTTATTCTGCTCACTGTGGCCGACAAGCTGCTGCTGGGCATTGCCGAGAGCGCGCAGATGCCGCAGATGGTGTACAACCTTTTCTGGCACGTACCGTTTTGATTTTTGCTCCGGGGCTGCCGCCAGTGGCCCCGGTATCCCTTCACCTGAACCCTCCGGCAACCTGTCTTAGCTGTCAGTTGCCGCTTCTCACACCCGCAAGGGTGCTTCTAACCCCCCGCCAGTTCTCGAAATCGCACGAACGTACTTTATCTTGACGCCGCCATACCCGAAAATGGCCGACTCTTCGAAAGCAAGCACTGACAACAAGAACCGATAACATGGAAGATGCGACTTTGCGCCAGCACATTGCCGATTACGACCGCTGGAAAAAGATACTGGATTGCCAGTTCGATTCGTTTAGCCACTGGCTTGAGGAGCACTTCCCCAACTCGGCCGGTGCCCGGCAGGTCGTCCAGCAGGCGCGTCAATTGCTTGTCGACGATCAGTTCACCGTGGCTCTGGTGGGAGAGTTCTCCCGCGGTAAAACCGAGCTGATCAACGCCTTGCTGTCGCATACCTATGGCAAACGCCTGCTGCCCTCACGCCCCGGTCGCACCACCATGTGCCCCACGGAAATTTACAGCGATGGTACCGAACAGGCCTCCGTCAGGCTGCTGCCGATCGAAACCCTGGTCACCAACACCAGCCTGGAAAGCTACCGGCGCATTCCCCAGAAGTGGGTAAACCACGAATTCGATCCCGACGATGCCGACGCAACCCGCGATGCGTTGATGAAGGTGGCTGAGACCAAAGCGGTCACCCCGGAAGATGCGGCACGCTACGGTTTTGACCGCCGCCACCTTGATGGCAAAGGCAACCTGGTACAGATCCCAGCCTGGCGCTACGCACTGATCTCCCTGCCGCACCCGCTGCTGGCACAGGGGCTGCGTATCATCGACACCCCCGGACTCAATGCACTTGGCAACGAGCCCGAGTTGACCCTGTCCACTCTCCCCAGTGCCCAGGCGGTGGCTTTCCTGCTGTCGGCGGATGCCGGTGTCAGCGGCACTGATCTGAATATGTGGGAAACCCATCTGGTACCCCTGCGCGAGCACCGCGGCACCGCGGTGATGGCGTTACTGAACAAGATTGATGTCCTTTGGGACGACCCGGACGAAGACCCGGAAGAAATGCAGCGCCGCATGCGCGCCGAAGTGAGCAAGTTGCTCGACCTGCCGCAGGAACATGTCATCGGCGTCTCCGCGAAAAAAGCCCTGCTGGCCCGCGCGCAGCGCGACCCGATACTGCTGAAGCAAAGCCGTTTTGGTGATTTTGAAAAACTGCTGGTGCAACGCCTGATCAGCCACCGCGACAAAGTGGCCAACCATCGCTCGCTGCACCAGGCGCTGACCCTGATGGCAGACACCCGCGACCTGCTGAAGCGTCGCCTGAACAGCGGCCGCGCGACCCTGGAGCACCTGAAGCGCCAGGGCGCCACCAGCGCTGAACAACTGGAAGAGCTGAAGCAGCTGCACCAGACTGCCCGTGAGCAGCACAAGTACTGCCACCAGGAGCTGCTCAATCTCAAGTCCAGCCAACGCATGCTGGGTCGCCAGCGCTCTTCGCTGCTGGCACCGGTGTCCAGTCAGCAATTGCAGCAACTGATTGATGAAACCCGCCGTGCGCTGAACGAGCGCTGGTCACCGCTGGGACTGGCTCGCGCAATCGACGGATTTATGGGCGGTGTGGAGCACCAGCTGGCCAATCTGGAGCGGGAGGTCGATCAGGCCAACCGGCTGGTTGATGCGATTTACGATCGTTCTACGCTGAATAATATTGCGGCTTCAGAACAGCATTTCGAGATTGCCGCTTTCCGCGCGGCCTTGCGCGGCCTGCACAGACAGGCAGCACAGCTGCGCCGGTCTCCGCAATTGTTGCTGGCCCGCCGCAATCGCCTGACCGAGCGCTTTGTGGCAACGCTGGCCAACGAGGTTGGGCGCATGTATAGCCAGATGATTTCCTCTGTGGATGGCTGGCTGGAACAGGCGCTGGAGCCGCTCAAGCAGCACGTGCAGTACCAGAAGCACTTGCTGAACCGTCACCTGATCAAGCTCACGGAACTGAAACAGAAAACCCAGAGCAAGCGCACGGACCTGCACGCGCTGGAAGAGGAACTGGTACGCAACCACAGTGCGCTGGGTTCCCTGGAGGAGTTGCTCAAGCAGACCAGCACCGCGCCTTTGCCGATCGCGCCAGCGCCAGTCGCTACGGTTGCCAGCAACGTTACGCCACTGAAGGCGCCCGCTGCGTCATAGCGAGCGAATAGGCTCCGTGGCGGCGTAGGTGCCGGGCACATCCTCTTTTCGACAGTCTCACAAGGATGTACCCGGCACCCATGCCTTCGCCCTAAATTCCTCTGCTATCTGCACGCCTGGATGTGCGGCAATATGCCGCGGTGTACTACGCCCTCCACCTTTCGTAAACTTGGCGCCCCGCCAATCAGATAAGCACGCAAGATTTTGACCACGGAAGCGCAATCCCAGACTCCCCGCAATCCGGCCGAGCTGCCGGCCAATTCGGTTGGGCTCGTCGAGCCCCAAAGCCATACGTTTGCTGGACCGTTCAAACTGGCCTGTGGCCGGGTGCTGGATGAATACACCTTGATGTATGAGACCTATGGCACCCTGAATGCAGACCGGAGCAATGGCGTTCTGATTTGTCATGCACTTTCCGGGCACCATCATGCCGCCGGGTATCACAGCCTCGACGACAAGCGGCCCGGCTGGTGGGATCACTACATTGGCCCGGGCAAGCCCATCGATACCAACAAGTTCTTCGTGGTGGCGCTGAATAACCTCGGTGGCTGCCACGGTTCCACTGGGCCGGCTTCCATCAATCCGGCGACCGGTAAGCCCTGGGGGCCGGACTTCCCGCCGCTGCGGGCTCGCGACTGGGTGCACAGCCAGGCACAGTTGGCCGATTACCTGGGTATCGAAACCTGGGCCGCGGTCGTCGGCGGCAGCTTAGGTGGTATGCAGGCCATGCGCTGGACGCTGGAATACCCGGAGCGGGTGCGTCACGCGGTGGTAATTGCGTCGGCGATGAAGCTGTCCGCGCAGAATATCGCGTTCAATGAGACTGCCCGTCAGTCGATCACATCCGACCCCAACTTCCGCGACGGTCGCTACCTGGAAGAGCAGACCCTGCCTCGGGATGGCCTCGCGGTGGCGCGGATGATCGGGCATATCACCTATTTGTCTGACGACGGGCTGGGCAAAAAATTCGGGCGCGAGCTGCGCTCTGGCACCTTTGAGCAGGGTGTAGAAGAGCTGGTGGAATTTCAGGTGCAGAGCTACCTGCGCTATCAGGGGGATTCGTTCTCCGGTACGTTTGACCCCAATACCTACATCCTGATGACCCGAGCGCTCGATTATTTTGATCTTGCGCGGGAGTATGACAACGACCCGGTCAAGGCGTTTTCTCACGCGTGCAGCAAATTCCTGCTGGTGTCTTTCACCTCTGACTGGCGCTTTGCCCCGGAGCGCTCACGGGAAATCGCCGACGCGCTCATGCATGCCAATGTGCCGGTCAGCTACGCCGAAGTGGAATCCGCGATGGGGCATGATGCATTCCTGCTGCCGAACGAGCGTTACGAAAAACTATTTGCCGCCTATATGAATAATGTAGCGGCGGAACTGCAAGGCGAGGCCCGGTGATGTTGCGTAAAGACCTCGACATTATCCACAACTGGATTGATCCGCAGACCCGCGTTCTCGACCTCGGTTGTGGTGACGGTGCCCTGCTGGAGAGACTCACCCGCGAAAAACAGGTTAGTGGTTACGGACTGGAAATTGACCCGGCACAAATACAACGCTGTGTTGAGCGCGGGGTCAATGTGGTGGAGCAGAACCTCGACAAAGGTCTGTCGAATTTCGCTGACCAGAGCTTCGATACTGTGGTCATGACCCAGGCGCTGCAGACTCTGCGTTTTCCCCATTTGGTGGTTGAAGAAATGCTGCGGGTCGGGCGAGAGTGCATCATTACATTCCCAAACTTCGGGCAGTGGAAGGCGCGCTGGCACCTGGCGGTTTCCGGGCGCATGCCTGTATCCGACTTATTGCCATATGAATGGTACGACACGCCCAATATTCACTTTTGTACTTTCAAGGATTTTGAAGTGCTGTGCCAGCAGCACAATTGGCAGATTGCACACCGCCAGGTGGTCTCCGAATCCAGGGTGAGCGGGCTATTGAAGGACTTTTTGCCAAATCTGTTTGGTGAAACGGCGATTTACCATCTGACTCGCTAGAATAAAAGTCAGATAGTAGTAATACGCGCCGGCGGTAGGAGTACACAACTGTGCCTGCTACGCTGGGAGCGAGCGAATTTGAGTGAAAAAGGAGGACGCCGTGAAACGTCTGTTTGCTGCATTTTTTTCCATAGCCCTGTTGTTGTGGGCAGCTGCTGCTGCGGCGCAGGGAGCCAAGATCATTGAAAACTATCAGGACTTCGGTGAGTACCGGGTGACCTACACGGTATTCAACAGTGACTTTATTTCCCCGGAAATGGCGCGCAACTACAATCTCGTGCGCGCGCGGGACAGGGCATTCGTGAATATTTCAGTTGCCAAAAAGGGCGCGATGAAAGGGGAGAGTGCGGGCCTTTCCGGAACGGCGACAAACCTTATCCAACAGTCGCGCAACCTCGAGTTCAAAGAAATCCGCGATCAGGATGCCGTTTATTATCTGGCGCCATTCCGGTTTGAGAATGAAGAAAGCTTGACCTTCAATATTGATCTGGTGCTTCCGGATGGCAGCAGCCACGAACTGACCTTCCGTCGTCAGCTCCACAAAAACTGACACCGGCGTTTGACGAAAGCAGCGGGCCATGTGAGCTCGCTGTTTTTGTTTGTGCCGCGTTAAATTTCTAAAACTGGAAAAGTTTCCATGGAAAAAATCGTTCTCGCCAGTGGCAATGCCGGCAAACTGAAAGAGTTTTCCCAGCTGTTTTCCGGCTGGCAGATTGCTGTATTGCCGCAATCTGATTTTCTGGATCAGGAAGCGGACGAGACCGGGCTCAGCTTTATCGAGAATGCCCTGATCAAGGCCCGCCATGCCAGCCGTGCCAGCGGGTTGCCGGCACTGGCGGATGATTCCGGCCTGGCGGTGGATGCACTGGACGGGGCGCCGGGGATCTACTCCGCGCGCTATGCCGGCGCTGGTGCCAGTGATGCGGACAATAACCGCAAGCTGCTGGAGACTCTTGAAGGCGTTCCCGCGGCAGAGCGCGGAGCCAGTTTCCATTGCGCGCTGGCCTTTGTGCGTACTCCGGAAGATCCGGTTCCCCTGGTGTGCACCGCACGCTGGACTGGGCGCATCCTCGAGCGCGCGGCGGGGGATCAGGGGTTTGGCTACGATCCTCTGTTTTTCGTCGAGTCTGAAAATATGACCTCGGCGCAATTACCGCGGGATGTGAAAAACCGGTTGAGCCATCGCGCACAGGCGGTGAAAAAATTTGAACAGCTGTGGCGGGAGCAGATGCTGGGTGAGTAATCCGGATACGCGTTCTTCAGGTGACACTTCCAGTGATACGGCCAGCGGTCTGATGCAGCTGCCGCCATTGAGCCTCTATGTGCATATTCCCTGGTGTGTGCGCAAATGCCCCTACTGTGACTTCAATTCACATCAGGTTGCCGAGGCCGGGGTGGAAGGGCATGTGGATATCCACCACGCCAGCAGCACCAAAACTTCCCCGAGCCAGCTGCCCGAACGCGAATATGTCGCGCAGTTGCGCAGGGATCTCGAAAGCCAGTTGCCCTGGGTACAGGGTCGCAGGTTGGGATCAATTTTCTTTGGTGGCGGCACCCCGAGCCTGTTTTCACCGGCCGCGATCGGGGAAATACTGGAGATGGCCGACTTGCTGGTCGGCTTTGCCCCGGACATAGAGATCACCCTGGAGGCCAACCCGGGGACCTTCGAGCAGGCCAAGTTTGCCGGTTACCGCAGCGCGGGCGTCAACCGTCTGTCCATCGGTGTCCAGAGCTTTGACCCGCTGCAGCTGCAAAACCTCGGCCGCATTCATTCGGGGCCCGAGGCGGAAACCGCCGCTACCCAGGCGCGCAGTGCCGGCTTTGACAATATCAATATCGACCTGATGCACGGACTCCCGGGGCAGGGCACCGTCGATGCGATTAACGATTTGCAGCGCGCTGTGGACCTGGGGGCTGAGCATATTTCCTGGTATCAGCTCACCATCGAGCCGAACACCGCATTCTATTCCGCACCGCCGGTTACCCCGGGTTCCGAGCAGATCGCCGAGATCCAGCGTGCCGGACGCGACTTCCTGGCGGGACAGGGGTACCAGCGCTATGAGGTATCGGCGTACAGCCCGGTCGGCCGCGAGTCGCGGCACAACCTGAACTATTGGGCCTTTGCGGATTACATCGGGATCGGCGCTGGCGCCCATGGCAAGTTCACCCTGCCGCACAGCGGCGAGGTAATACGCACCCAGCGCACCCGCATGCCACGGGATTATCTCGCGCTTGGATCCGGAACTGGCGAGAGCGGAAGCGCGTTTCCGCTGCCCAAGTCCAAGGGAGTGGCGCCTGCCGAGCGGCCGCTGGAATTCCTGATGAATGCGCTGCGCCTGGAGGTCGGCGTGCCCGCGGAGACTTTTGCCGCCTACACCGGGCTGCCTCTATCAACCCTGGCGCCAGAGTGGCACCGGCTGGAAGCGATGGAGCTGGTGGCACCGCTGGGTCCGCGGATTACAACTACCGCTTTCGGGTATGACTATGTAGACGAAATACTCCAGCGTTTCCTGCCCGAGGGGTAATGGCACCGGGGTACTTGAAAAGCGGATACTGGCCCTCATTAAGGGGGGAATGCCGATATACAGGCGAGAACCATTTGCCTTGCGGGGTCAGCAGACCGTACTTATCATGTGAGCCGGCGCGGCCCGCAGGCCCGAAGTTACAGAACTACAGGAAACCATTATGAGCGCGAACATCGTCAACGTCACAGACGCAGAATTTGAAGCCGAAGTACTCAAGGCTGAAGGCCCGGTACTGGTGGACTTCTGGGCCCAGTGGTGCGGTCCCTGCAAGATGATCGCTCCGGTACTGGAAGATCTGGCCGGTCACTACGGCGAAAAGCTGAAGATCGTCAAAGTCGACGTAGACAGCAACAAAGAGTCTGCGGCCAAGTACAACGTACGCGGCATTCCGACCCTGCTGCTGTTCAAGGGCGGCAACGTGGAAGGCACCAAAGTAGGTGCTCTGTCCCGTGCGCAGCTGACTGAGTTCATCGACAGCCAGATCTAAGGCTGGGTCGGATGGCGGGCGCCCACGGGGCGCCCAAATCACCTTCAGGGTCGATAAATAGGCCTTGCAGGTTAGTGAAGTGCCGTTATACTGCCTAGTAATCAAATTAACTGTTCAGTCCAAACCTGAGCCAAGTCGCCAACCCCGCTGTTGACACAGCCTCTCCGGCGCGCAAACTCCTCAAGTTGAACGACTCCCTCCTGGCTGCTCTGCCAAAAAGAGTGCCGGCGTTGTGGTAACGCGTTTCCCGATGAGTTTTCGTACGGTCAGCAGAATCGTCGGCATCGTGTTACGGGCATTATCGACATCGAACTTTCAAATCCCTCCGCACAAGTTTCCGGCGCGTCCGCGCCATCTGACAAAAGAAACCTTAATAAAGCTATATGAACCTTTCTGAATTAAAAACCAAACCCATTGAAGAGCTGATTGAAATCGCCAAGGGCATGGGCCTTGAGAACCTGGCCCGCTCGCGCAAGCAGGACATTATTTTCAATATCCTGAAGCGCCACGCCAAAAGCGGTGAAGACATTTACGGTGAAGGCGTATTGGAAATACTTCAGGATGGGTTCGGATTTCTCCGTTCGGCCGACTCCTCCTACCTCGCCGGCCCCGACGACATCTATGTTTCCCCCAGTCAGATCCGCCGCTTCAATCTCCGCACCGGTGACTCCATTTCCGGCAAGATCCGCCCCCCCAAAGAGGGTGAACGCTACTTCGCACTGCTGAAAGTCAGCGAGATCAACTTCGACAAGCCGGAAAACGCGCGCAACAAGATTCTGTTCGAAAACCTCACCCCGCTGTTCCCCAATGACCGTCTCGGTCTCGAGTGCGGGAACGGCTCTTCCGAAGACCTCATCGGCCGTATCATCGACCTGGTTGCGCCTATCGGCAAAGGCCAGCGTGGCTTGATCGTGGCACCGCCGAAGGCCGGTAAGACTATCATGCTGCAGAATATGGCCCAGGCCATTACCCGCAACAATCCGGAGTGCCACCTGATCGTCCTGCTGATCGACGAGCGCCCGGAAGAGGTAACAGAAATGCAGCGCTCCGTGCGGGGTGAAGTGGTTGCCTCCACCTTTGATGAGCCGCCGGCCCGTCACGTACAGGTGGCCGAGATGGTGATCGAAAAGGCCAAGCGCCTGGTTGAGCACAAGAAAGACGTAGTGATCCTGCTGGATTCCATTACCCGTCTGGCGCGTGCGTACAACACCACGGTGCCGAGCTCCGGTAAAGTACTGACCGGTGGTGTGGACGCCCACGCCCTGGAGCGCCCGAAGCGCTTCTTTGGTGCAGCGCGTAACATCGAGGAAGGCGGCAGCCTGTCCATTATCGCCACCGCACTGGTCGACACCGGCTCCAAAATGGACGAAGTGATCTTCGAGGAGTTCAAGGGCACCGGTAACATGGAGCTGCAACTGGACCGCAAGATCGCCGAAAAACGCGTTTACCCGGCGATCAACGTACGTCGCTCCGGTACCCGTCGTGAAGAGCTGCTGATGCCGGAAGGCGAGCTGCAGCGGGTCTGGATCCTGCGCAAGCTGCTGCACGACATGGAAGACCTGGCGGCGACTGAGTTCCTGATCGACAAGCTGAAGGACTTCAAGACCAACGATGAGTTCTTCCTGTCCATGAAACGGAAATAATTCCCTTTCACAATAAAGGCTGACATCAAATGTCGGCCTTTTTTGTTGGCCTTGGATCGATTTTGCAACCTGTTGAATGAGGCGTGAAATTAAGCCGAATTCAGTTGAAAAGGTCTGGCGATAGGCATATAAAGGCCAACATTGAAGCGTTGAACAGGATTTCAGCGCTGACCGAATTGGTCTCAGGCGGCCGGGAGGCCGACTGATTCTGGACCAATCTCAGATGCGTAACTCGGTGGAGCTGGTTACCCATTTGTGAATTGCTCGACAGCCCACTGACTCATGTGAGACTTTTTTGTGAATATCTATATCGGAAATCTGGCCTACGGCGTAACCTCTGACGATCTGCACGAAGCATTTGGTGCGTTCGGTGAAATCTCCCGGGCTACTGTAATCACTGACCGGGAAACTGGCCGTTCTAAAGGTTTTGGTTTCGTAGAAATGCCGAACGACGACGAAGCGCGTAAGGCAATCGAAGAAATGAATGACAAGCCGCTGTCTGGCCGTAACATCCGTGTTAACGAAGCCAAGCCGCGCGAAGACCGCCCGCGTCGTCCCCGCTTCTAAGACAGTCGTACCGTCTTGAAGTGAAGCAGCCCGCAGCCTCCGCTGCGGGTTGTCGCTCTCCCCTTCGGTTCCCCCCTGCGCCCCTGCTTATTGAGCGGAAAGAGGCGTAAATTCCCCATTTTGTCTCGTCTGCTTTACACTGGCCGCTGCCTATTTGTCATCGCCCGGTAAAGCATGAAATACAAAGATCTGCGCGACTTTATCCGCCTGCTGGAAAAACGCGGCCTCCTCAAACGCATCAAGCACCCCGTTAGCCCCGTTCTCGAAATGACAGAAATTGCCGACCGCGTACTGCGTGCTGGCGGTCCCGCGCTGTTGTTCGAAAACCCCGTTGGTTACGACACCCCTGTACTCGCCAACCTCTTTGGCACGCCCGAACGAGTCGCACTTGGTATGGGGCGGGAGAGCATCAGTGAGCTGCGGGAAGTGGGTGAGCTACTCGCCTTCCTCAAGGAACCGCAGCCACCAGAGGGCCTCAAGGACGCGTGGCAAAAACTCCCCATCTTCAAGCAGGTCATGAATATGGGGCCCAAGGTCATAAGTAGTCCCGCCTGCCAGCAGATAGAGCAGAGCGGCGAAGAGGTTGACCTGACCCGCCTGCCGATCCAGACCTGCTGGCCCGGTGATGCGGCGCCGCTGGTAACCTGGCCGCTGGTGATCACCCGGGGACCGGAGAAAAAACGCCAGAATCTCGGTATCTACCGCATGCAACTTATCGGTAAAAACCGCTTGATCATGCGCTGGCTGTCCCACCGCGGTGGCGCGCTCGACTTCCGTGACTGGCAACTGAAACACCCGGGCGAACCCTTCCCCGTAGCGGTAGCGCTGGGCGCGGACCCGGCTACCATCCTCGGCGCCGTCACCCCGGTACCGGATACCCTCTCGGAATACGCCTTTGCCGGCCTGCTTCGCGGCAGTAAAACGGAGGTGGCAGAAGCCAAACTCAGCAATCTGCAAGTACCTGCGAGCGCGGAGTATGTACTCGAAGGCCATATCTACCCCGAAGACATGGCAGACGAAGGCCCCTACGGCGACCATACCGGTTACTACAACGAAGTGGATAGCTTCCCGGTCTTCACCGTCGAGAAAATTACTCACCGTAAAGACCCCATCTACCACAGTACCTACACCGGCCGTCCGCCCGATGAGCCCGCGGTACTCGGCGAAGCACTGAACGAAGTATTCGTTCCGATCCTGCGCAAGCAGTTCCCGGAAATAGTCGACTTCTATCTGCCGCCGGAAGGCTGCTCATACCGCCTCGCCGTAGTCACCATGAAGAAGCAGTACCCCGGTCACGCCAAGCGCGTGATGATGGGTGTGTGGTCGTTCCTGCGCCAGTTCATGTACACCAAGTTCGTGATCGTCACCGACGACGACGTAAACGCACGCGACTGGAACGACGTAATCTGGGCCATGACCACCCGTATGGACCCGGCTCGCGATACCACCATGGTGGAAAACACCCCGATCGACTACCTGGATTTTGCCTCACCGGTATCCGGCCTTGGATCCAAAATCGGCTTTGATGCCACCAATAAATGGGAAGGTGAAACCACCCGTGAATGGGGGCGGCCAATTGTCAAAGACCCGGAGGTGACGCAAAGAGTGGATGAGATCTGGGACAAGCTGGGGATCTGATTAATAACCATGCCAGGGAGGGCATATGAAGGTTATCAAGACCTACAAGCCGGGGGACGACGGCAGCAAACGTTACCACGACAAGTACGGCGAACAACTCTGTGCCGTACGTTACAGACGATCCCCCTGTAGTAATACCATCTATACGACTGTTGAAATTATCGTTGCCCAACGTGATGCCTATCCGCGCAAGCAGCCCTTGCCTACCAATACTGCGCCGAAAACCAATGAGCAAAAATGGGTTGCAGTAAAAATTGCCTTCGACGAACTCCAGTTACGCAATGAAATAAAACGCATCGGCGGAAGATGGAGCAAGTGCGCCCAAGCATGGGTGGCCAACAGGAATATGGTCGAGCGTACCAATCTAAGCGACCGCATCGTTGAAGGCCTGATAGACAAATGCCTAGATGTACCTATTTAACTGTATGCCTATATTTAGGCATTAAGCCTATATATAGAAAAATATGTCCATATCTAGGCATAATGCCTAGATATGGAGCTTTTGAATAAACTGTTATACGCAGTTGAGCTCTGAGAGCGTGGTAAAAATCTAAAAATGGAAGTCGTAAAAAGCAAGAGTTTCACTGCCGACCGGGCTTGGGGATCAAAGCAAATTGCAAATATGCAAGGAATTACCACCAAGCTCCACTGGACCGATCAACCGTACAAGTGGCACATAAACGATGGAGAAGAAGTCTTCGTAGTATTAGATGGTGTAGTAGACATGCACTATCGCATAAATGGCGCTGAAGAAATCGCCGTACTAGAGGTTGGAGACATATTCTTTGCTTCTGTCGGAACGGAGCATGTAGCCCACCCAAGAGGTGAAGTGCGGGTGCTGGTAGTTGAGAGCGAGGGCAGCGTATAACAAGCAGCGGCAGGGCGACAGCCAACGCTACACACATTTTGTGTTACTCGCTGTCGCTCAAACATTAACACAAAATGCGCTCCGCGCTGGCTGCGCCTGCGCTGGGCGTTATGAGTACAGGGTAGAAATGAAGATTATACTAACAGTGATTTTTATGCTCACTACTGTAAGTTGTTTTGCAGATTCATGTGGAGAATCACCGCTTATAAGCACAGCAAATGCAGATGGTAAAAAAGTAGGAATTTTTGCAAAAAGCAGAGACTTTGAGGAGTCTCTTAAGTGGGATATAAATAATGGAGAGCCACCGCTATCTATCTCTAAGGCAGTAGAAATTGTTCAGGTTTGGTCGAAAAACTACTATTCGAAGTTCGATACTGTATTAGTGCATAGTTTTAATATGCAAGAATTTACTTGCTGGGGAAGAACAGGACATTGGCTATATGTTTTTCAATTGATTCCTGTTATTGACGGAAATAGGTTGTTCAACAGCTCATATATGGCGGCAGTAACAATGTCGGGAAAGGTTTTGGAACCTCAAACCATTAGTGAATAACTCATAACAAGTGACTATGGCTCTGAGTCAACCGCTTAGGCCATATTTCCCTCCCAGGCAGTACCATTTCGTACCATGCTGTTGAGGATAACAATCATCTTGCGCATACATGCCACCAGAGCA
>NZ_JAIVKK010000014.1 GCF_020524005.1 Microbulbifer aggregans
CACCCACAACAAAACGCCCAAGTTACTTATTCACACTCACAAACATTCGATCACCTAGCTAGCCAGAGTGCTCGCCTGCAAGCAGGCTCCTACACATCAATCCAGATCCGGTGCACTAAGCCCGACGACTAATCTCTTCGTCACAATTAATGGGTAACCTAAAGCAGACGCTTTTTTAGCCGTTTCCCCAACCCCAGCTACCACGCCACTCAGCACAAATATCCCGTACTTATCCCCAGCTCTGTCCAGTGTTTCTGTGAGTAATCCACCTGTGTATAAACTCAAAAAAACTAGCCAAATCAATTTGCTTTTACTGTGAAAATTAAGCCTGGGGAAAAAGCGTAATGTCCAGCCACAAACTTATTAACTGATACTCTTGAGAAGTGGCGTAAAAATGCAGGTGTTTTTTTATACGTTTGCTGAAAGCGAGTAACCACGGGGGGTTGGGGCGATAACCCGTACTTATCCCCAGCTCTATCCCAAGATTCTGTGAGTAATACGCCTGTGCATAACCGCGAAAAAATGAATTAAATCAATTCAGTTTAAGGGTGTTTGCAGCCGTCGTTTTTTTGTTCTCTACCGGAAAGCTAGCAGCCATGCGGGCAAGCACAGATACCCCGGAGTTATCCCCAAATCTATCCAGTGATTCTGTGAGTAAGGTTTCGCAGGGAGCCGGGAAATCCCAATGTTAATAACACGCGAGCTGCCGTGCCGTCAGAAGTGCATACTCAAACCAATTGAAGCGCTTTCCAGCTGGTGTTGAGCGCGCAGCTCATCCGACCCTACTTCCGGGAATACTTCCCATTCTGCACGTAGTGTCCAGCTGTTGCGATGGTGATAGCTCACACCTGCACCATAGCCCCAGTGAAAGCCGCTCGCGTTTTCTCTGAACTTGCCTGATACAGGGACGGTGACGTCTTCTGATGAACCGTCACTCATCAGAAGTTGGAAAATCGCCTCGCCTTCCTGATATTCGGTGAGTTGATTCAACCAGAAACCGCCTCCGATTTTTCCAAACAGACTAAGACCACTACGACCAACGGGTATATGGCCCATGACGAAAGCGTTACCCATTCTGGTAGTAACACGGTCTCTAACGTTCAGGCCTGGCAATCTTGGATTTACTACGGTGAATTGATGTTCGCTTTCACCTGAATCCCTGAGATCGGCTTCAAAGGCCCAGTGCGGGGTCCATTGCCAGCCACCATAAATCTTCCAGCCGGTACTTTTGCTTTCCGTACAGGCGCCTGGGGTGGCTCGCTGGGTATCTGAATTCAGACTGTTAACAAATTCGCGATTCGTCGTGCAAAAACCACTGAATTGGCTGTCGAGAACGCTGATGCCGCCGTAGCGGTGGGAATAAAAATCGGCGCTGGCAGTGTTTGCCAGCATGGCTGCGGGTACAACTAGCAGAATGAGGGGCCTGACCATGGCGTGACCTGCTGTTCGAGCTTTGGGTGTATAAGTCTTGTATATAAGGCTCTACGGAAGTCCTGTGCAGAGACGTTTTAATCTACCGGGCTGGCGGAGGTTGTATCCAGATACACTCCCAGCCCGGTATTCATCATATTTCGAGCTGTGCGCGCAATTCCGCCAACTTCTTGGCATTTTCCGCTTTTGAAAGGGGTTTGGCGCTCTGGTGTTCCAATTGAACCTGCTCCGGGGCCGGCAGGCTCTCACCGGCCATCAGGCGTTCACAGATCTTTTTGTAGTGGGCCGCAAATACCGGGTAGGCCGAGGCCTCCGGATTATTTGCCAGGAAAAACCAGTCCGCTGCGCGCCCGGCGTGATACACCGCCGGGTGGCTCCACTTGAAGTTGGCCTTTGGGCTGGGGGCGTTACAGGCTTCCCGGTAGGCAGCACGAGGCTCGGGCAGTCCGCTATCGCCTTCTGCACAAAGCTGAAGGAACTTGTGAATAGTTGGCAAGTATTCACATACAGTAATAGCCCGTTCGGCGGCGCGACAAATTCGGTCAGGCGAAATATTGGCTAGGGCCTTTTGCCAGACCTGTCGTGCATGCGTTAACGTTCCTACGTCGGGGAAGGCTGACATGTACTGGTTGTGAAAATTAATTTTAAACAAGCCAAATAAATAGTTGATGGCCTTTTTTTGCTCGCTAATGGCTTCGCTACCAGCTTGTGTCGTTGAGGATGTCCTCGATGGATAAGTCCCTTGTACGCCGGTTTGTTGGTGCGGTGGATTCTTGTGGCTTGCCATGGTGGTGTCCTATTGCGAACTTATTGCGCTCGGCCCATTTATGCCGCGCATGGCGCACAAAAACAGAATCCCAGCTCTTGCGGGCTGCATTCTGGCTGCGCCAATAAAGAATAAACTCGGAAACCAGTGAAAGTGCGAAGTCTTGGTCGATTTCACACTGATTTAACAGATGCCCGAGGCAGTCACTGGAGGGCTGCCAGTTGCGGGAAATGGGTTTGGCCACCGGGTTCTTTTCGATACCCTGGCAGTAGTAGGCCCACTCTACCCGCGCATAGTCAATAAAGAGCTCGCCCCAGCGGGCGCTGTGACCGCCGCGCTCCAGCCATTTGTAGATAAACTCCGGCAAAAGCTCTGCGGCGAAGTTTGGATTGATGGCGAGACGTCGCAACTGTTCCCAGGTGTGTTCACTGGGTTGCCAGTCGCGGGTCATCGGGATGGGCTTGCGCTTCTCGATAAAGGGCGCGTCTTGCTTTTCCCAGTCTTCCATCACCCAGTCGTTAAATTCAAGATCCCAGGACACAGACTGCTTGCCGCTGCTGCGGTGGTAGTCCACAAACCGCTGGGTACAGCGACGCACGAAGGTACTCGGAACACCTTCATCGGAGAGTTTACGCAGAGTGTCTTCACCAGGCCGCCAGTCTTCGGGTAGCGGGCGTTTGCGGTCCTGGGTTGCCCGGTAGGCCTCCCACTTGGATTTCACCTGCTTTAGAAACAGTGAGCCGAAAGAGTGTCGGGATTCACCCCGGTCGCGCCAGTAAGTCACGAATTCGGGCAATTGCTCCCGTACAAAATGCTCGGGTACTCCCAGCTGGCTGATTCGCGCCAGGGTTTCATTGTCCGGTGTCCAGTTTGGCCCGATAGAATTGGCGTTGCGAGTGCGGGCCTGAGCAGGATTGGACATCTGTCCGTGCGTACGTGCGCCGCTTCCCTGTGCCGCTTGCGCCTGACCGGCAGGCAGCGTGAACTTCAGGATGCCGCTGTCACCGTAGGGCGCCGCGCCGAGCAGCAGGGCACCTTGATTACGCAGGCTGGTGGCGACCCGCTGGATATCCGACGGCTGCCAGAACGGCAGCAGCCGCTCAAGTTGCTCGCTATCGGCGGTATACCAGTCCCGACCGGGATGAGACTCTACAGTCAAAAATGGCAGCATATCCCCAAGTGCGGTCAGCAGCACCGCTTCCTCCAGGCCGAGGGTCGCGGCCAGAGTAGGGGAAATGCTGAGTGGTCTTTCCGGGAGCAGGGGATGTTTCATGGCGCGATTCTACCATTGCCAACACTTGGTGACAGTGTGCCATTTTGGCTGACTCCTCATTCCAGCCAGAAGCGGGCTGACTGATGGGACAAAAGCGGGTTGGAAGCGGGTTGGAAGCGGGTTGAAAGTCGCGAAACTTTGGGTGGAAGGGTATTTACCTTACCCGGGGGGACGACTTGTATGCTGAAAATATCCAGATTGAAAAGCGAATAATTGCAGGTGGTAAACGCGATGCCGAACCAGAAACATGTATTGACCCTGCGAGGTGCCTCTTGTGCTGGCTGCGTGCGCAAGATCGAGGGCGCTCTTGAGGGCGTGCCAGGGGTAGAAGAGGCGAAGGTCAACCTCGCCGAGAAAACCCTGACCGTCACTGGCGAAGTCGATGAGAAGCGCTGTATCGAGGCGGTTGAAAATGCCGGCTATGGTGCCGAGCCGGCCAGACCTGATCCCCGTGAACAGCGGGAGCTGCAGAAAGCGGAAGATCACCGGCATTACCGGCAGCTGCTTTGGCGTTGCATTGCCGCGCTCGCTGTCGGACTACCGCTGATGGCGTGGGGACTGATCACAGGTGAAATGTCAGTACACACATCGGGCCAACAGTTAGCCTGGGGAGCGGTGGGACTGGTAACCCTCGGGGTCATGGTATTTTGCGGCGGGCACTTCTATACCGGCGCCTGGAAAGCCTTCCGGCACCACAACGCCAATATGGACACATTGATCGCGCTCGGCACCGGTGCTGCCTGGCTGTATTCAATGTTGGTGGTGCTCTGGCCAGAGCTGCTGCCGGAAACCGCACGGCACGTCTATTTTGAAGCAAGCGCAATGATCATCGGTTTAATCAACCTCGGGCAGGCGCTGGAAGTTCGTGCGCGGGGCAAGACGAGTGCAGCGGTGGAAAAACTGCTGGAATTGCAGGACACCAGCGCGCGGGTGCTGAAAAACGGCGAAGAACAGGATGTACCGTTGGACGCTGTCCAGAAAGGTGATCGAATCCGCGTGCGTCCCGGTGAAAAAATTCCGGTGGATGGCACCGTAGACGAAGGTAGCAGTTTGGTGGATGAGTCCATGCTGAGCGGTGAACCGGTGCCGGTAAAAAAAGCGTCGGGAGATAGCGTGTCTGCCGGTACCCTGAACAAGAACGGCACGCTGGTGTTTGTCGCGGAGAAGGTAGGGGCTGAAACCCGACTTTCACAGATCATCGACATGGTCCGTAGTGCGCAAAATTCCCGCGTTCCCATTGCTCACCTGGCCGACACAATTTCCGCGATTTTTGTTCCCTCGGTCATGATCATCGCCGTGGTTGCCGCGCTGGTCTGGTACAACGTCGGCCCGGAGCCTGTTGCTGCACATATGCTGGTGGTTTTGATTTCTGTTCTTATCATCGCCTGTCCCTGTGCTCTCGGGTTGGCAACGCCGATGTCGGTCATGGTGGGTGTCGGCAAAGGTGCGGAGCACGGTGTGTTGATCCGCAATGGCAAGGCGCTACAGCAGGCCAGTAATCTGGACACACTGGTGGTGGATAAAACCGGAACGCTGACCGAAGGCGCGCCAAAGCTGACCGACATTGAAGCCGATAGCGATAAAGAGGAGCTGCTCAAGTTGCTCGCCGCGCTTGAGACCGGTTCGGAGCACCCATTGGCCGAAGCGATCCTTCAGGCTGCAAAAGACAAAGGCCTGGAACTACCTGGTGTAAATGAGTTTGAAGCCATAACCGCCCATGGGGTTCGTGGAAAAGTAGATGGCAGGACGGTGTTGCTGGGGAACCGGAAGCTTCTGGAAAAAGAAAATATTGAATTACACGATTGGCCTGCGCGGGCAGAGGAGCTGGCAGAGAAAGGTCGCACCGCCATGTATGCCGCAGTGGATGGCCGTATCGCAGGTGTAATTGCCGTGGCTGATCCGATTCGTGAAGATGCGAAAGAAGCGGTCGCTCGGTTACAGAAACTCGGCCTGCGGGTGCAAATGCTGACCGGCGACAATCACGCGACTGCCAAGGCGGTGGCGAAGCAGCTGAATATCGATGACGTACATGCGGATTTGCAACCGGAAGACAAGGAAAAACTGGTGGCGAAATTGCAGCAAAATGGCAAGCGAGTCGGGATGGCCGGTGACGGCATTAACGATGCTCCGGCGCTGGCGCGTGCGGATGTCGGATTTGCCATTGGTGCTGGCACGGATGTAGCGATAGAAACCGCCGATGTCACCCTGATGCGTTCCTCGCTGCATGGGGTCGCAGATGCCATCGAGCTTTCCAAGGCGACCCTGCGTAATATCAAACAGAATTTATTCGGTGCGTTTGTCTATAACACACTGGGGATTCCCATTGCTGCGGGGGTGCTTTACCCGTTTACCGGGGCCTTGCTGAGCCCGTTAATCGCCGGTGCGGCCATGGCATTTTCATCCGTCACGGTGGTGAGTAATGCGAACCGTTTGCGCTTTTTCAAACCTTCGCAAATCAAGGAGGTACAGTCGTGATCGGTATCTTGGTGAATGTAGCCGGACTGCTGTTGATTGCCGTGATTGTGTGGTGGTTCTGGATTGCGGGAAGAAACGTGTCCGGTGAACACTATCAGGAATCCCTGGTTATCCAGGTGAAAGACGGCGTGTATGAGCCGGATCGTGTAGAGGTGCCTGCGGGCCAGGAAATTACCTTGCAGTTCCAGCGTGAAGATCCCAGCCCGTGCGCCGAGTATGTGGTTTTTGACGACCTGGATATCAGCGCGCAATTGGGTGTGCATACGACAACCAACGTAAGACTCCCGGAACTGGAAAAAGGGGAATACCCGTTTACCTGTCAGATGAAAATGTATCGGGGATTACTGGTCGCTGTATAAAGCTTGCCTGTCTCAATACAGGCGGCCAGATACGCTAAAAATTGATAAAAGCCAATTTATTGGGCAATTATTTCTAGAGTGCCTCTCCAGATAACGCCACCTTTACAGGTTGGCGTTGTAAAAAAGATAGCCGACAACGGGGAGGCAAGTTGCTCATGATGGCTTGGGTCTGGAAATGGTCTGCCCGTTTTCTTGGGGCAGTGCTGTTGTTATTGCTGCTGTTTGCGTTGTATGGCGGTTACGCTTATCGGGACCAGGCGCTGCGGGATACGGCATTTTCCCGTGGTGTTTCCTACGTGGACATTGGTTCGGCAAAAATTGCCTACCGTGCCGATGGTCTTGATCAAAGCAGCGAAACGCCGGTCATCCTGCTGCATGCCATGTTTTTTCATATGGGTATGTGGGATGAGTGGGCCAGAGAGCTCGCTCACAGTCACCCTGTCTATCGCTTCGATGTACCCGGCCACGGCCTCTCTTCACTGGCTGAAGATGGTGACTATTCCCTGCTGAGCACCATGGAAACCCTGGAATTGTTCATGGATCACCACGGTATCTCCAGGGCGATCCTCGTCGGTGCTTCCATGGGGGGCGCAACCATGTTCAATTTTGCCGCAGAAAATCCGGAGCGGGTCGAAAAACTGGTGCTCGTGAATTCTGGAGGTCTGGAAGGACATGACCAGTCAGATGCGGAAAATGGTGGTTTGCCGGATGGGGCATATTGGGTACTGCGTTATCTGCCTGACTGGTCCCTGAACCAGTTTGTCGACTGGTTGACCGCAGACAACCAGGCCAGCGAAACATTTAAATCCGGGTTTATCCAGACGTTCAGAAACCTCGACACACGGCGCGGCATTGTCGGGCGTATGCAGGATTTCAAATCTCCCGACACCGAGACGGTCCTACCTGAAATTCAGGCGCCCACGATGGTGATGTGGGGCGAGAAAAATCCCCAGTTACCGGAGGCTCAGGCTGAGCGCTTTAAATCTCTGATCGAACGCAGCGGCAATCCGGTGGTACTGCGAATTTACCAGGGTGCTGGCCACCTGTTGCCTGTAGAAGGGGTCGATTCGGCATTGCAGGACCTGATCGCCTTTGTTGCGCCGGAGGGTGACCAATGAAAACAGTCAAACGTTTAAGCCTGACGGTTCTGTTTCTGCTGATTGGCGGGTGGGGGCTCTACACCCTGTTTTTCAAGCCCGCTCCCCTGATATTACCTGATGCGAAGTCAATGCCCGAAGACGCAGAGCTGTCCGTTGTTTACGGTTTTGAGCCCGGACCACTCGCGGTCTCAGTGATCCCGGAAATGACGCTCGCCACTCGGGATGGGCCGTTGACACTGACTGCGTTCTACCCCGAAACGGAAGGGGCTTACCCTCTGCTACTATTTTCCCATGGCAACTTTTCCAACCGGCGTGCCTACGATCGCATCATCCGTCACTGGGTAAGTCACGGTTATGTGGTGTTGGCTCCCGATCACATGGATGCCGGGGGCATGTTCAACGGAATTCTGGCGATGATGCGCTACGGCCAGGACGGAGTGATGCAACAGCGCCCACGCGATCTCATCAACATACTGGACGGACTCGACTCACTTGTCGTCGGGTCTGCGGAGCTGGGCCAGCGTATCGACCGCAGCAGGGTGGCTGCGACCGGACACAGTTTCGGTGCCTTTACTGCACAAATGCTGGGAGGTGCTGACGCCGCAGTGCCGGAATCTGATGCGCGCATGCGGGAGACGGATACGCGAATACAGGCGGTGGTTGCGTTCAGTCCACCGGGGCCCATGTTTAATATGGTCGATGAACAGAGCTGGATAAATATGAGCGTTCCGCAGCTGGTGACCACGGGCACCTGGGACGTGGAAGCGCGTTTTTTTCGCGACTGGCGCCTGCATGCCATGAGTTACGATCGCGGCGTCGAGGGGCTTAACAGCCTGCTGGTTACCGAGGGCAGCGACCATTACTTTGGCAATTTGATTTGTCGTTTAGAGCTGGAAACGGAGCCGCAAGCAGACGCATTGAGAATGGCCAATGCGGTCAGCCTGGCCTTCCTGGATGCCCAGATGAAAGGCATATCGCAGGCCCGGGAGTTTTTGGCCTCCGATACTCTGGGGGTGGTTACCCAGGGGTTTGCGCAGGTATCACAGCGCTGACGGAATCCTGAATCAGGGGAGGGTGCCGGGGCAGTGCACTGCCCCGGTATTTAAAAGCGGCTTTGGTTTACGCTGGTTCTGCTTCTTTCAATTCCGCACGACTTTCGGTACGTGGGGAATTTTCTGAAATCACCTCATCCGCTCTGACCTTGTGGAACATTGCATAGAAAACCGGAACCGCGATCAGTGTCAGCACGGTAGCGAAGCTGAGGCCGCCCATAATGGTTGCCGCCATATCCGCAAAAAAGGCGTCGAACAGCAGCGGTGACATACCGAGAATCGTGGTCACCGCGGCGAGGAACACCGGGCGCAGACGGCTGACACTGGCCTGCTGGATGGCGGTCAGACGCGGCAGGCCGGCATGGGTCTGCACTTCGATTTCATCCACCAATACCACCGCATTCTTGATCAGCATGCCCGACAGGCTGAGCACGCCCAGCAGTGACATAAATCCGAACGGCAAGCCGCTCACCAGTAGACCTATTACTACGCCTACCAGGCTCATGGGCACTACCAGCCAGATGATCAGCGGTTCCTTTACGGTACCGAACAGCAGCACGGTTACCAGAATCATCACCAGAAAACTGAGTGGCAGGCGTGTGCCGAGGTTTTCCTTGGACTCGGATGATTTCTCGTAAATACCGCCGATCTCCACCCGGTAGCCGGGGGGCAGTTGCAGGTTTTCATGGCCGTCGAGAATGTGTGCGGAGGCATTCATCGCATTGACCCCTGCGGTCACATCGCCACTGACGGTAATCGTGGGAATACGGTTGCGGCGATGGATCAGGCCATCTTCCGCGGTCGTTTCGAATTTCTCCACCAGTTGTCCGGCGGGAATATAGTCGCGCTGGCTGGCACTCCACACCAGGCGGTCTTCCAGCGAGCCCACCTGATTGCGGTCGCCTTCCGGCAAGCGGGCGACAACCGGAATGATGCGGTCGCCGCTCTCAATGCTGCCGAGCCGGTAGCCGGAGGTGGCGAACTGCACCGTGCGACTGATATCCGCGCTGGTCACACCGGCAACCCGGGCGCGCTCATCGTCGATATGTGCGCGGATGACGGGCTCACGCTCGCGCCAGTTGTGGCTGATGTTATCCAGCCCCTTTTCTCTGAACACCTGTTTCAGCTGCTCGGCCATTGCGCGCAGCTCGGCGTGGTCCGGGCCTGAAATTCGCACCTCGACATCCGGCGCATTGCCGGGACCGAAGGCCATCTGCTTGAAGGTGACGAGCGCTTCCGGGTGTTTTTCTCGCAGCGTCGTTTTAGCGCGCGCTATCAGCGCTGGAATCTGTTTGCGGTCTTGCGTACGTACGATCAGCTGACCGTAGGCGGCATTCGGTGCCTCTGGAGCGTAGGTGAGCATAAAGCGGTCTGCGCCCCGGCCTGCCACGGACGTCACCCAGACGACCTCTTGTTGCGACTGCATATAGTCCACGGCTTCCTGCAGCGCGTCATCGGTGCGATGGATATCACTGCCCTGGGGCATGTGGTAATTCACAAAGAACATCGGCGTGTTGGAATCGGGGAAAAATGCCTGTTTCACCAGGCCGAAAGACATATAGCTGATGGCAGTGACCGCAAACAGGAGTGCGACGGTAAGGCGACGGTATTGCAGAGCCTTTGCCAGTACGCCCGCGTACATCCGGTAGAACCTGCCATCGTAGAGATCCTCCGAGCCGGCAAGCTCACTCGGTTTGAACAGGTGGTTGCCCACAAACGGGGTCACGGTAACGGCCAGCACCCAGCTCAGCAGCAATGAGATACCGATTACGGCAAACAGGGAAAACAGGAACTCACCCGTGGTGTCCGGTGACAGGCCGATACCGGAGAAGGCCATGATGCCGATAATGGTCGCGCCCAGTAGTGGCCAGAAGGTCTGGCGCACCACCCGGTTGGCCGCACTCTTGGGTTGTTCATTTTTCTGCACGCCGATCAGCATGCCCTCGGCCACCACAATGGCGTTATCCACCAGCATACCCATGGCAATGATCAGGGCGCCGAGGGAAATCCGCTGCAGGTTGATACCGAACATATTCATGAACAGCAGGGTGCCCATCACAGTCAGGCCCAGTACCGCGCCTACCACCACGCCAGAGCGCCAGCCCATGAAGACACAAAGTACCAGGATTACGATCACGACCGACGACAGCAGGTTGAACAGGAACCCATCGACGCTCTGCTCAACCACCCGGTGCTGTTCGTAAATAGGGGAAATCTCGATACCCAGCGGCAGCGCTTGCTCCAGCTGTGCAAGTTTCGCTTCTACGGCGTTGCCCACATCGACGATATTGGTGTCCTGGTTGCCGGCAACGCCAATCAGGATCGCCGGCTTGCCATTGAAGCGGGCGATGAAGCTCGGGCTTTCGTCGTAGGCGAGGGAAACGTCGGCAACATCCTGAACCGTCAGCATTGCGGTAGAACCGGGCACACCGAACAGAATATTGCGCACGGAATCCAGATCGGTGGCTGTGCCGTTGACGGAAATACGTGTGCGCAGGTCGCGGTCGCCAACTTCACCCGATTGCTCAGTGCTGATTTCGGCGTTGATCACTTGGGAGAGATCGTCGAGGGAAAAACCGAGTTGTGCGAGACGGGTTTCATCCACATCAAGGAAGGCGACCTCGTCGATGACCCCGGAGCGGGATACCCGTGCAACCCCTTCGACCGTCAGCAGTTCACGGCGGACCGCTTTGGATATTTCGCGCATTTCTGACGGCGAGAAACTTTCGCCGGTCATCGCATAGTAAATGCCGTACACATCGCCGAAATCATCGTTCACCACCGACGGTTGCGCGCCTTTGGGGAGTGACGATTGCGCGTCGTTTACCTTGCGGCGCAGTTCGTCCCAGATCTGCGGCAGCTGTTCGGAAAGGTACTCATCCTTGATCTCGATATTAATTTCCGAAAGTCCGGTGCGGGAAGTCGAAGTAATGCGTTTGAGTTGTCCCATCTGCTGGATGGCAATCTCAAGTTTTTCTGTAACTTCCTCTTCCACCTGACGCGCACTGGCGCCGGGGTAAGTCGTAAATACCCGGGCCTGCTTGATGGTAAACGCGGGATCTTCAAGGCGGCCGATGTCCGACAGCCCCCAGAGGCCGCCGAGCAGGAAAATCAGAATCAGGGTCCAGCTGTACACCGGCCGGTCAATGAACAGATCAGAAATTTTCATGCACTTTCTCCGAATACTTCACTGCCCGCGGGCTCAAATATCAGCTTGCTTGGCATTTGTGGACTTTTGGAGATAGTTGCGCACCAGGGCTCCTTCATACAGATGTTGCCCACCAGCGGCGACCAGCTTCATCGAGGGCTCCAGGCCCGCGGTAACCTGCACCAGTTCACCATCGGTACGTCCCAGCTCTACGGGTGTGCGGGTTACTCGCTGTTCATCGTTGATCAGCCACACATAAGACGCGCCGTCAGCACTTGTCTGCACGGCGGACAGCGGGATACGCAGGTCGCCCTTGGTGGCATTGAATTTGAGGTTCACGCGCGCGGTCATGCCCGGGAGAATCTGTACCTGCTCCGGTCGCGGCATGCCCAGTTCGACCATATAGGTTTGGGTGACCTCATTGGCCTCGGTCTGAAGCTCACGGTACTCGAGAGGGAATTCCCTGCCTGGCAGGAATTCGAAGGTTGCGGTGATCGCATCCACTTGCGAGCGATTCACAGTCGCCATCAGTTTTTCAGACACCGATACCTGAATCCGGACTTCGGAAATATCCTGCAGGCGAACAATGCCTTTACCGGCTTGCACATTGGTGTGATTTTCTACCAGTCGCCTGGTTACGATGGCATCGAAGGGCGCGCGCAGAGTGGCGTAGGCGAGTTGCTGCTCGGCGTTCTCCAGCGCTACCTTGGCCAGGTCGTAGTTACTCTCGGTCTCATCAAGAGCCTGTACCGAAATGATCTTGCGTTCGGCGAGGGAGCGCTGACGATCCAGGGTTTTCTGCAGCAGCTCCAGCCTGACCCGTGCTTCTTTTACCTGCCGGCGGTAGTCGCGATCATCCAGCGCCGCAATAACCTTCCCTTTCGGAATGACTTCACCTTCTTTCAAGGGAAGTTTGTCCAGTTGCCCGCCTACCTGGAATGACATGTCCAGCGTCTGCACCGCCTTAACCTGTCCGGCAAAATGGCGCAGGCCGGTGTTTCCGTTGCTGGCGACCGTGGCGACTTTTACCGGCCACTGGCGCTCTGCTTCGTTCGCATCGTTCTTGGCGTCGGTGCAGCCGACAAAGCTGGCTGCCGCTGCGATCAACAGCAGGAATGCGGGGAAGCGGAAACTACCGGTCAGTTTCATATTCGATTTCCATGGGATTGGTTAAAGCTTGATTGGGGAGCTGCTCGGGTTGGTCAGCAGCACGGGACCTGATTTCTGGTCACGGTGTACGTGGATCTTGAGCGCGCAGGATTCCCACAGGTTACGGTAAGTGCGCAGTCTAGGAGAGGTAGGGTCCGGATAGGAATAGACGAACCTGTTTATATATGGACAATTGTATTGCCTTGGGGGGTGAGGGGATAATGCCGGATATGTGTATAGGTTCGTCTAACCACAGTAAATGGTTGTAAAGATGTCGAATTTTGTGGTTTTTTCGTATTTAAATGGCTGGAAAAGTTATGACCAAACCGCAGGATTCTGTTCAACAGGTGGCCACGCTATGGAGGATACTGTCTGGTCAGCCGGTAACCGAGCAGGCTGCGTCCGCCGCCCGGGTATTTGTGAGTAGCAGGATTCGCGATATTGCCCCGGGCCTGTTGCCGATCTGGTCCGAGTCACGCCTGCGGGAACTGTTTCTGACGCAGCCCAATGCCCACAGCTTTATCGAGCGCTGGCGCAGTCAATTTATGCCCGAAGTGATCCTGCAGCCTGCACAGGTAGTGACCTTCCTGAATGAATTTCTGGCTACCCATCAGCTGGTCGATAACTATTTCGAGTCCCTAACTATTTTCGGGGCCAGCCGTCGCAAGCGCGGTGAACTTGGCGATATTCAGGTCAGCCGACCGCTGGGCAGTAGCCGCAGCTGGTGCCTGATGTTGACCACAGAAGGCGGCGGGGAATTCAATTGCATTCGCCAGACGTTTGTTTCCAAACCTGGCGATATGATTCTTCTCGCGCCGGGCGCACTGTATGAGTTTCGCCGTCATCACGATCATGCGCTGTGGGAAACCTACTGGTTTTACTGCAAACCGGCAGAGCGGGTGATGAGCCGTCTGAACTGGTCGGAATTGGGGCCGTATATTTACCTCCTGCCTGTCCCGGTTGGAGAAGTTCCCGCAATCAAACATATTTTCCAACAGATGCTCGATGTGGAATCGCCCGCCGAGGAACTCTCCCAGGCCATCATCGAAAATCTGGCGGAACAGATATTCCTGCGCAGTTTCCAGTATGCGCAACGCGCGGGCAGCGTGGTTCTGGATGGCCGCGTGAAAACAGCGTTGGGCTATATCAGCGATCACCTGTATGACGATTTCACTATAGAGGACGTGGCCAGTGTTTCCGGGCTGTCGCGCGCGCGCCTGTCGAAATTGTTCAAGGCCTATACCGGGCGGAGTATTTTACAGTGGCGGGATGAGCGGAGGATGTCTGATGCCTGCCAGGCATTGGTGCGCGAAGACGCAAGTGTGCAGGCGGTAGCGGAAGCGGTGGGCTATGAAGACCCGCTGTATTTTTCCCGCAAATTCACCCAGATTGTCGGAATGAGTCCGCGACAATATCAGCAGACCCGGCGCGGACGGCTCGCGGCTGAGTAAATGCCTGGGAAGACATTACCGCGAGCCGAACCGGCCGGGAATTTTCACCGTACGGTTTCGTACCTTTGAATAATTAAAACCAGGTGTACAGCCCGATTACCCAGGTAGTTTCACTGGTGGCTTCGCCCTCGGTACGCACAAAGTCCGCCGTGTTGCCGAATTTCTTTTCATAGTGCACACCGAAGTAGGGTGCAAACTGCGGAGTGAATTCGTAGCGCAAGCGCAGGCCGGCTTCGATATCGGAGAGACCGGAGCCGGTGTGGCTTTCGGGATCATTCTGGCCGTAGAAATTCATTTCAATCTCCGGACTCAGAATCCATTGCTGGGTGAACAGTAGTTCGTACTCGGCTTCCAGGCGCAGCGCGCTGTCACCGTCTTCGCCGATAAACAGTGCCGAATCCACTTCGAAGAAATAGGGGGCGAGGCCGTTAAAGCCGATTGTCGCCCAGCTCTTGCTGTCACCACCTTCCAGTTTGAAATCGTGGCGAACTCCCGCCTGAAAATCCCAGTAGGGCGCCACGGCGCGACTGTAAAGTGCCTGCAGCTCTGAGTTGGTGGTCTCCCCCTCTTCGCGTTCGATTTCCGTTTTCAGCCACAGCTTATTGAAGTCGCCGCCAAACCAGAGGCTGCCTTCCAGTGCGCTGCCCTGGTGTTCGCGCGCTTCCAGCTGGTCAATGGTTACCTTGGTCAGCAACACCTCGTGATCCATCACGTGGTCCGGCTGGTTGGGAGCATTGTGCAGGCTTGCGGTGGAGTAGGGGTTGCGGTGTCCCTGATGACCTTGATGGCCATCTGCGGGCACGGTTCCCGGCTGAGCCTGATGTTGGCCATGATCCATAGGTTCCATAGACTCGCTATGGTGGTGCCCCCCGTGTTCCTGATCCTGGGCAAACGCCAGCGACGTCGTCAGAAGTGGCAGCAGAGCGGCGCAACACATCATTTTCTGTTTCATATTCAACTCCTCACACCACTCTGACTTCGCGGAACATGCCGGGCATGTGATACAGCAGGTGGCAGTGGTAGGCCCAGCGCCCATAGGCATCGGCGGTCACCAGATAGCTGATGGTGGAGCCCGGCTGCGCGATCACGGTGTGCTTGCGAGGGATATATTCGGGGTCACCGGTTTCCAGTTCGCTCCACATACCGTGCAGGTGAATCGGGTGGGTCATCATGGTGTCGTTCACCAGGGTCACCCGCACACGTTCGCCATATTTCAGCATCAGGGGCTCGGCATCACTGAACTTGATCCCGTCCATGGACCACATATAGCGCTCCATATTGCCGGTGAGGTGCAGCTGGATTTCCCGTTCGGGTTCGCGCCGGTCAATGGTGGGGGTGAGGTTGCGGATATCCGCGTAGGTAAGTACCCGGCGGCCGTAGCGGCTCTGGTGACCGCGCAGGCCGATGCCGGGATCGTGGAGGCCGTTTGCCGGCATTTGTGCGCGCATGTCCACACCGGGGCCGTACTCACTGGGATAGTGCTGTACCGGGGCATTGCTGCCAAAGCCGGCGCGACCGAGGCCAGAGGTACGTCCTGGCATTTGGTGGCCGGTATGCTGGCTGTGGTCCATACCACTCATGCTGCCCATATTGTGGCTGCTGTGATCCATGCCCTGCATGCCGCTCATATCGTGGCTGCTGTGATCCATGCCCTGCATGTCGCCCATATCGTGGCCGCTGTGATCCATGCCGTCCATGTTGCCCATGTCGTGGCCACTGTGATCCATGTCGCTCATGCCGCCCATATCGTGGCCAGAGTGGCCCATGCCCATATCGCGGTGTGTAAGTACCGGGGCGTAATCCATAGAGGGGACTTCGGCGCGCAGTTCCTGATGCGGGGTCAGGGTGCCGCAGGCGTAACCGCTGCGGTCGATGGTCTGGGCAAACAGGGTGTAGGCGCGGTCATCCGCCGGCTCCACCACCACGTCGTAGGTTTCGGCCACGCCGATGCGGAATTCATCCACGCTCACCGGTTCGATATTCTGGCCGTCGCTGGCGACCACCGTCATTTTCAGACCGGGAATGCGGATATCGAAAATCGACATGGCCGAGCCATTGATAAAGCGCAGACGGATCTTTTCCCCGCGTTTGAATAGCGCGGTCCAGTTGGCATCCGGCGTCTGGCCGTTCATCAGGTAGGTGTAGGTATAACCGGTGACGTCGGAAATATCGCGATCCGACATGCGCATCTCATTCCACATCTCACGGTCGCGCCAGGTTTGCGCCACGCCTTTCTGGCGGATCTCCTGCCACAGGTCGCCGGCGGTGCGGCGACGGCGGTTGAAGTAGTGCCCCTCTTTCTTGAGCTTGGCGTAGATGTCGTGGGGCGAGTCATCGCTCCAGTCGCTCAGCAGCACCACATAGTCGCGGTCAAAGGCGACAGGATCGGGTTCCGCGGGATCAATAACGATCGCGCCGTAGTGGCCGATCTGTTCCTGGAAGTCGGAGTGGCTGTGATACCAGTAGGTGCCGCTCTGGTTGACCTGGAACTGATACTTGAATGTCTCGCCGGGGCGGATGCCGTTGAAGCTGAGGCCGGGCACGCCATCCATATTGCTCGGCAAAATGATGCCGTGCCAGTGAATGGATGTGTCGTGGGCAAGGTGGTTGGTGACATTCAGGGTGACCGTATCACCTTCTTTCCAGCGCAGGACAGGGCCCGGCAGGCTGCCGTTCACGGCCACTGCGGTGCGCTCGCGGCCGGTAAAGTTTACCGGGAGATAGTTCACCTGCAGGTCAAAATGGTTGCCGCGCAGTGGCTGCGGAGTCGGGTTATTGCGCTGTGCGCTGGCACTGGATGCGACGGGCGCGCCAAGCAGCGTTGCACCTGCGGCCATGCCGGTTACGAAGCGGCGCCGCGACAGGGATGGCAGCGCCAGCTGGGAGCTTTTTCTGGAGTTATTCATAGGCGCCTCAGTGTTGTTGCTCTGGGCGGTCGATGCTGGCGTAGACGGCGTGACTACCGTCGTTATTCAGCTGCAGTACCTCGTACGGGGTAAAGCGGTCGCCCACTTCCATGCCCGGACTGCCGAGCGGCATGGCCGGCACCGCGAGTCCGCGTGCACCGGCCGGAGGGTTCTGCAGGAACTGGCGAATCAGTTTGGCCGGAACGTGCCCTTCGAAAACATAGCCGTTCTCCGACACACTGGTGTGGCACGACTGGTATTCCGGTGCGATCTGGTGCTGTTGTTTGATGTCGTTCAGGTTATTCACATCGCGGGCGTCGACGAGGAACCCGCGCTGGCTGGCGTGATCCACCCATAGTTTGCAGCAGCCGCAGGTGGCTGATTTGTAGGTGGTGAGGGCGATGGAATCGGTCGCAGCCGTCGAGCGGGCTTCCGTCGCTGACTGTGTGTCCTGGCTACTGCCACAGCCGCTGAGCAAGAGAAGAGCGGCGCCAAGGGCCAGTATAAATGGGCGCATAGTGATGTCCTGTCGTAAAAATATCGTGATTACACGCGGGGGAATAGACACTGCCAGGAGAGGCTGCATCGTGAACTCGCAGGCGTGTGTTGTGTCGGGAAAAGTGGCGTTGGGAATACCAGAGGGCCTTTTACGAGGCGCACTGATCCCTGGTCAGGACAAAATGGGCGGACGAATAGCGGTTTCCGGTTCTGGACTCGAATCCAGCGACCGGTAGGCGGTGCGGGGCAGGCTGAAGCCGATCAATTCCGTCGGATTCGCGGAAGTTGGGATGACGCTGGTGCACACACCGGGGCAGCAATTGCAGTCACTGTCGCAGCTGTGGTGTGTCTGCAATTCCGACCGGGAGTTACAGCCGTGATCCGCGCATTGCTGGTGTCTGGCTATGGACTCCATGGATTTATGCGGCATGTTCACCGCGTCGTGCGAGATGCCGGGAGCCTGATGGTCGCTACCCGAATCACAGGGCGCTGCCAGGGCTTCGCCAGCGACGGCGAATAGCACAAGTAACAGCAGTGTCCTGAGGGTATTGAACATGAAGTCCGGGTCACGTGGCGGCAGGTTGAGCGGCGATAGTAGGAGCTGGTGATGATCCGTGCAAGCGCACTCAGCCCATTCCGCGACGAATCGCATTGGCTGACAGGTCACCAATTGCGGGATCGACGCCGGCCACTGCCAGGTGCAGCTGGGAAGTATCCCGCAGGGGGAACATGGCGTAGAAAAACTGCCACGGCAGCTCTCTTCCGGGCAGGTCGGCGGCAAACTGTGCCCTTTGACCCAGGTGGAAGCCGGAGAAATCCACACGGCCCAGCCCTTCGGAGATACCGGTGCCGCGGGCTTTGTAGAAGGCCTCTTTGAGGGTCCACATACGGTAAAAATGCACCGGCATCAGTTCCCGCGGTGGCGCGTCCAGCAGGGCGCACTCCTGGGGGTGGAAGTAATGCCGGGCGATGCGCTGGAAGTTGCGGGGTTTTTGCGGCTGCTCGATATCAATACCGATGGCCTCATTTTCCGATACCGCCAGCGCTATCCAGCGGCCACTGTGGCTCAGGCTGAAATGGAGCTCGGGGGCATTCTCCAGTAGGGGTTTTCCAGTAGGCAGGCGGGAAAAGCGCAGGGCCTCTGGCTTGGTGCCGCTGAGCTTGCCCAGTACCCGGCGCATCAGCGCGCGCCCGAGCAGAAAACCGTGTTGCTGATCCGCACCCTGGAATTTCTGCTGGCGGGCACGTTCTTCATCCGAGAGCAATTTTTCCAGCGCAACGGCAGTGGGGCTGCCGGCCACGATATCGTCAGTGCGCAGCAGCCACAGCCCGGGCAGCCGGGATGCAATATGTGCAGTTGTCACTGAAGCGGAGCGGGGAGACATATGTGGTGTTGAATTCATGGTGACTATCGGCGGTGATGCATTTCCCAATAGTGAAACGTGGCCGGCTTTCGGCGTTTGTTACCCTTGCTACCCTCAGGCTAGCTGCTGGCGCGTGTATAAGCTAGTTGGAAGTTGAATGTGCCGCCAGTGCTTTGAGTCTGCGTGCGCATTTTGCTATGTTCCGTTTTCCATTCAATGGCTTGGGTTGTACAACTTGGCTTTCGGTTCAGTCAAACGTTTGTGCCTGATACTGGTTGCGCTTCTGGTTTTCCAGACGGCGGCAGCATTCAGTGACAGCCACGAGGATTTGTCGGCAAGTACCAGCCATTTACCGGCCAGTCACCAGGATGCCGCAGACGGCTCTCCCCACCTGGACCATCGCGCCCATTCCGGGCACTCCGCCGCGGAGCGCAGCAGCGAATATCCGCAGCTTCCGCAACTGCTGATTACAGATCACAACAGTCCGGATCTCACGCAGGATTGCAATCATTGCTGCCACTGTCACAGTGCCGGCTGCCTCGCGCTGCTCTCCAGTACCAGAGTCTCCATCTTGTCTGTCAGTGAGTGGTTCCAGCCAATCAATGCGGGTTTCCCCCGCCGTTATATTTCTGCACTTCTACGCCCTCCTATCGCCTGAGTTCCTGAATTTCGCGCCGCGTGATTGAGCGCGGCTCCTGTTCATTAACTCGGAATAAACAATGTCAGTTTTACCTAATACTGTCCGGCAGTGTGCCGGGCAGGCGTTGCTGTGTGTGATATTGCCCGCGACGCTGTTATGCGCGGGCACAGGTGCTCAGGCCGCGCCAAATAATCCGCCGCCATTGTTGTCCTTGCAAGAGGCGATGCAGCGGACTTTGCAGCAAAACCCGACGCTTGCGGTCTTTGATTTTCGCCAGAAAATGCTGGACGGGCGCGCCTATACCGCGGGGTTGAATCCCGGTGTGCGCCTGGAAACCGAATTCGAAAATATCGCCAGTGGCGATGACGGCGAAGAACCTGAAGTGACGGTGGCACTGTCGTCGGTTATCGAACTCGGCGGCAAGCGCAGCGCACGCGATCAGGTCGTCGGCGGTGAACGCCTGGTTTTGGATTCTGAGCAGCGCTTGCAGGCGTTGCAATTGATGGGCGAAGTCACTCGCCGATATGTTCGGGTGGTTGCCAGTGCCGAACGGCAGCGACTGGCGGATGACACCGTGCGCCTGGCACTGGATACCCTGAATGCCGTCTCGGCGAAAGTATCGGCAGGCGGCGCGCCGCAGGCTGAAAAGCGTCGTGCAGAGGCAGCGCTGATTCGCGCACGCATAGTGCGTGATCGTGTTGCTGCCCGGCATAAAACTGACCGGGTAATACTGGCAGGCTTGTGGGGCGACACGGCTTCGGCATCGAGCGGGAATTTTCGCGTCGATGGCAGTGTGCTGTACCAGCTGGGTTCTTCGGGGGAGTTCAATACGTTCTTTCAGCGTGCCCGGCAAAATCCAGTGCTGACCCGCTTTGCGAGCGAGGAGCGATTGAGGGCCGCGCAATTGCGGCTTGCCGAATCAGAACGCAGCCCGGATATCCAGTGGGCTATGGGGCTGCGGGGAACGGACAATGAAAGCGGCGTGGCGGACAGCGGCTCGCTGGTGCTCGGATTCAGCGCTCCCCTGTTTAGTAGCGCCCGTGCCCGGGGTTCCATTGCTTCGGCGCGGGCCGCGTTGGACAGCGTCGCAGTCGAAGAGCGCGCGGCGTTATTGAAAATTTACACGCAACTCTACGATGCGTTCTTCCGTCGGGAACAGGCGATTCAGTCCTGCCGGCAACTCCGCAGCCAAGTCATTCCCCTGTTAACCACCGCGCTCGAAGAAACCGAACGCTATTACCGTAACGGTCGCTACGGCTATCTGGAATGGGTTGCCGCGCGCGAAGAATTACTGGGTGCGCGCCGTTTGCTGATTGGCTGGGCCTCGGAAGCATTGCTTGCCGGCGCCGAAATAGAACAACTGACCGCGGTGCCCCTGACAGTGTCGTCGCCGGCAGAAAGCGTTAAATAAATTCGGGTCGATGTGATGAAAATATTCAAGTTTAGAAGTCTTGCCACTGCTCTTCGTATGCGTCACCTGCTGATGCCGGCGGCCATGCTATTGTCCTTCAGTGTTTATGCCGAACAGGATCATCATGATGGCGAGACTCGCCATATAGAGTTGAGTGAAACGGCACTCAAATATGCGCAACTGACGACGGCCATTGCGAGCCCGGGACAGGTGCAACAAAACACAAAGCTGTACGGAAAAATACTGCTCGAACCGACGGCGGTGAGCCATATCCGCGCACGCTATCCCGGGGTGGTCCAGTCCGTCGAGGTACATATCGGTGACCGCGTCGAGCGCGGGCAATTATTGGCGCGGGTGCACTCCAACGAAAGCCTGCAGGACTACCCGCTGCGTGCACCGTTTTCCGGAACGGTTACCGCCAAGCACGCGGGGCCGGGAGAATATGTCAGTGATCAGGTGCTGTTCACGGTCACGGATTACTCGAGCCTGTGGGCGGAACTGCAGGTTTTTCCCGCAAATCTCTCCCGGGTGCAGGAGGGGCAGGGGGTAAGGATCACGGCTGGCGAACAGAAATATGCCGGAACCCTTCGCAGCATCGTGCCGGCGGGAAATGATTCTCCATACAGTCGTGCGCGAGTCCGAATCGACAATGGGGATGGTCGATGGGTACCGGGTGTTTTCGTCGCCGCACAGGTGCAGATGCCCGCGCGACCGGAAGCGCTTGTGGTGGACAGCCGTGCGTTACAGCAGGTCGATGGCGAAACCGTGGTGTTTGTGCGGATGGCTCCCGGACGATTTGAAGTGCGTGACGTGATGACCGGAGAGCGGGGTGAAAAATTTACCGCAGTCCTGCGTGGCCTGACGCGCGGCGAAAACTATGTAGTGGCTAACAGTTACCTGCTCAAAGCTGAGCTGGAAAAATCCGCCGCAGAACATGCGCATTGAGGGAGACGGTAATGATTGAATCTCTACTGCGTTTTTCTATCGAGCGCCGGAAGCTGGTGCTCTGCTCTGTCATTTTTATCGTGGCGTTCGGGGTGTGGAGCTACCAGCGCCTGCCGATTGATGCCGTACCGGATATCACTAATATCCAGGTGCAGATCAATACTGAGGCTCCCGGTTATTCGCCACTGGAAGCGGAGCAGCGGGTTACCTATTACGTGGAAACAGCGCTCGCCGGGCTTCCCGGGCTGGAATATACCCGCAGTCTTTCCCGTTACGGCCTGTCCCAGGTTACTGCCGTATTCCGCGACGATACTGACTTGTACTTTGCCCGCAATCTGGTTGCTAACCGGCTGGCGACAATTCGCAGTGAATTACCCGCGGGGCTGGAGCCGCGTATGGGGCCCATTGCCACCGGGCTCGGTGAAGTGTTCATGTACACGGTAACGGCGCAACCAGACGCGGAAACCGCGAACGGACAGCCGTACGACATCACCGCACTGCGGGAAATCCAGGACTGGATCATCCGGCCGCAGTTGGCGCTGGTGCCAGGGGTGACCGAGGTCAATGCGATTGGTGGCTATCGCAAGCAGTTTCACATCACGCCCTATCCGGAAAAACTGCTGGGCTTTGGCATTACCCTGGACGATGTTGTACGCGCGCTGCGCCGCAACAACCAGAATCGCGGTGCCGGTTTTGTGGAATTGTCCGCGAGCCAGTTACTGGTGCGTTCGCCGGGTCAGTTGCAGGATATCGCGGATATAGAAAATGTTGTTGTTGCGCTTTCGGCTTCCGCCGCACCGGTGACCGTGGGCGACGTCGCCGATGTGGGGATCGGGCGCGAATTACGTACTGGCGCTGCAACAACCGATGGCCGTGAAACGGTACTGGGTACCGCCATGATGCTGGTGGGCGGGAATGCCCGAACCGTCGCTGCAGACCTGGCCGATGCACTGGAAAAATTGCAGCCATCCCTGCCGGAAGGGGTAGTGGTAACGCCGGTGTACGATCGCACGGTGCTGGTGGATAAAGCCATGGCGACGGTGCGGAAAAACCTGCTGGAAGGCGCTCTGCTGGTGATTGCCGTGCTGTTCTTTATGCTCGGGAATTTCCGCGCGGCACTGATCACCGCGGCGGTTATTCCTCTGGCCATGCTCGCCACACTGACCGGCATGCGGGCAACCGGCGTTTCTGCCAACCTGATGAGCCTGGGCGCGCTGGACTTCGGCTTGATCGTCGACGGTGCGGTAATCATTGTCGAAAATGCCATTCGCCGGCTGGCGCAGGAAGGGCGCAGCCAACCGCAGGCGTTGCCACTGAAGCAGCGCTTGCAGGTAGTTTTTAGCGCGACCAATGAAGTGATTCGCCCGAGCCTGTTCGGGGTTTTGATTATCACCCTGGTTTATATTCCGCTGTTTTCTCTCACCGGCGTGGAAGGAAAAATGTTTCACCCTATGGCGGCGACAGTGGTGATGGCGCTACTGGCGGCAATGCTATTCTGCTTTACTCTGGTGCCCGCCGCGGTGGCGCTCTTGCTGCGCGGACCGGTACGCGAACGGGAAAATATCGCACTGCGGGGCCTGAAAAAACTCTACCGCCCGCTGTTGCTGGCAGCCTTGCAACTGCGCTGGCTGGTACTGCTTTTCGCATTTTCCCTGGTCGCACTGTGCAGCTGGCTCGCGACGACACTGGGCTCGGAATTTATTCCACAGCTGAATGAGGGTGATGTGGCGCTGCACGCGATGCGTATCCCCGGCACCGGCCTGGAACAGTCCGTGGCGATGCAGCAACAAGTTGAGCAGGTGCTGATGGAATTCCCGCAGGTGAAGCGGGTCTTTTCCAAAATCGGCACTCCGGAAGTCGCCACGGACCCGATGCCGCCCAATGTGGCGGATACCTTCGTCATGCTGAAACCTCGCGCTGACTGGCCCAATCCCGGCCTCGCCCACGCAGAACTGATCGTGCAAATGCAGCAGGTACTGGCAGACCTGCCCGGCAACAACTACGAATTCACCCAGCCGATCCAGATGCGCTTCAACGAGCTGATTTCCGGCGTACGCGCTGATCTCGCTATCAAGGTGTTTGGGGACGATTTGGCACAGCTGCGTAAAACTGCCGGGAACATACTGGCACAGGTAGAAACTGTCGATGGCGCGGCCGATGCACGGGTGGAGCAGGTGGATGACCTTCCGGTGTTATCCATTGCACCGAAGCGTGTGGCACTGGCGCAATATGGACTCGACCTGGCGGTTTTACAGGACCTGGTCGCGGCGGCGATTGGCGGTGAGACCGCGGGCCAGATCTACCAGGGTGATCGCCGCTTTGAACTGGTTGTGCGCCTGCCGGAAAATTTGCGCCGCGATGTACGCGGCTTTGCTTCCCTACCAGTACCACTGCCCACTGGTGGTTTTGTCCCGCTGGAAGAAGTGGCGACTATCCAATGGTTGCCTGCACCGGGACAGGTAAGCCGGGAGAATGGCAAGCGTCGGGTGGTGGTACCGGCGAATGTGCGCGGCCGGGATCTGGGTTCCTTTGTGCAGGAGGTGCAACAACGGGTTTCCAGTTCAGTCAGCCTGCCACCGGGGTACTGGCTGGATTACGGTGGTACCTTCGAACAATTGCAATCGGCGAGCAATCGTCTGGCGGTGGTCGTGCCCCTGACGCTGTTGTTGATTCTGGGTTTGCTGCTGCTGGCTTTTGGTTCTTTGAGAGACGCTTTGATTATTTTCACCGGCGTGCCACTGGCGCTCACCGGTGGGGTGTTGGCGTTATGGTTACGGGATATGCCGCTGTCGATATCTGCGGGTGTTGGCTTTATCGCGCTGTCGGGCGTTGCGGTGCTGAACGGACTGGTCATGTTGTCGTTTATCCGTGAACGCTGGCGGGAGAGCGGTGAGCTGTATACATCGATTGTGGACGGAGCCATGCTGCGTTTACGCCCGGTGCTGATGACGGCACTGGTGGCGAGCCTCGGGTTTGTGCCGATGGCGTTGAATACCGGGACTGGCGCGGAGGTGCAGAGGCCGCTGGCGACGGTAGTGATAGGAGGAATTATTTCCTCCACGCTGCTGACGTTGGTCGTTTTGCCGGTTTTGTACCAGTGGGTACATGGGCGGATTCGGGGCTCTCGGTTTTCCACATCCCTGACGGAGGGGTAAACTGCGACCCCTATTAGCGCCTTGAACATAGTTTCGGGCGCCTAGCTCGTGTCTCGGAAGTTCACACCGGATAGCGGCACCACCACAAAGCTAGAAAAGAACTGATACCACCGCACCAAGAACTGAGAGAAACACCTTGGCCAAAAAATCCAAAACCGCATTTGTCTGTAATGAATGCGGAGCCGACTACAGCAAATGGGCGGGCCAGTGCAGTGCCTGCGGGGCGTGGAACAGTCTCAGCGAAGTGCGGCTGGGGCCGGCGCATACCGACAGTCGCTCCGCCAACTTTACTGATGCCCAGGCCGGTTATGCCGGTGCGGCGGGGCAGGGCAAGGTGCAGAAGCTCTCCGAGATCGACCTCAGCGAGCTGCCACGCATTCCCACCAATGCCAGTGAGCTGGACCGGGTACTCGGCGGCGGGCTGGTGCCCGGGTCGGTGGTGTTGATCGGCGGGCACCCCGGTGCCGGCAAGTCCACCGTGCTGCTGCAGACCCTGTGCCACCTCTCACAAAACCTGCCGGCCCTGTACGTGACCGGCGAGGAATCGCTGCAACAGGTGGCCATGCGTGCCAAACGCCTGGGCCTGCCGGCCGACCACCTGCAAATGCTGTCCGAGACCAACGTCGAGCAGATCTGCCTCACCGCCGGCGAAGTAAAACCGAAAGTCATGGTGGTGGACTCCATCCAGGTCATGCATATGGCCGAAGTGCAGTCCGCACCGGGGTCTGTAGCGCAGGTGCGCGAAAGCGCCGCCTACCTGACCCGTTATGCCAAGCAGACCGGCACCGCACTGATACTCGTCGGCCACGTCACCAAAGACGGCAGCCTCGCCGGCCCGAAAGTACTCGAACACATCATCGACTGCTCGATCATGCTGGAAGGCACCCACGACTCCCGCTTCCGCACCCTGCGCGCGCACAAAAATCGTTTCGGCGCGGTGAACGAGCTGGGCGTATTCGCGATGACCGAGCAAGGGCTGAAGGAAGTGTCCAACCCCTCCGCCATCTTCCTGCAGCGCGCGGACGAAATCGCCGCGGGCTCCGTGGTCACCACCATCTGGGAAGGCACCCGCCCGCTGCTGGTGGAGCTTCAGGCCCTGGTGGATGACAGCAGCCTCGGCAATCCGCGCCGGGTCGCCGTGGGCCTGGATCAGAACCGCCTCAACATGCTGCTGGCCGTACTGCACCGCCACGGCGGCGTGCTGGTGGGTGACCAGGATGTCTTTATCAACGTGGTGGGCGGCGTGAAGGTCATGGAAACCAGCGCCGACCTGACACTGCTGGTGTCGGTGGTCTCCAGTTTCCGCAATCGCCCGCTGCCACGCGACATGGTGGTGTTTGGCGAGGTGGGCCTGGCGGGGGAAATCCGTCCGGTGCCGTCCGGGCAGGAGCGTCTCAGGGAAGCCGCCAAGCACGGTTTCCGCAAGGCGATCGTGCCGGCCGGCAACCGCCTGAAAAACGATATCGAAGGCATGGAAGTGGTGGCGGTGAAAACTCTCGCAGAAGCACTCAACGCCATCGAGATGAGCTAATTCATGGGGCGCCAGGGAAGGACGACCCGACTGCGGGCATGGCTGATATGCGGATTGTGGCTGTGTGCCGTACCGGCGCTAGCGGCCGAGCGCATCGCCTCCCTGAACCTGTGCCTGGACCAGATACTGCTGAGCTGGGTTCCACCAAATAACATTGTCTCCGTCACCTGGCTCTCGGGCCAGGATCAATATCGTCGCGCGCCGATTCCCGAGCACATCTACTTGAACCGCGCCCAGGCCGAAGAGCTGCTGCCGCTCACCCCCGACCTGATACTCACCGGACAGTTTGGTGCGCAACGCGCCGCGGCGCGCCTGGAACAGCTGGGCTTTCCCGTGGTTCGCATTCCCGATGCCTACAGCCTGGAACAATTGCAGGCGCAACTGACCGCGCTGGGTAAAGCGCTGGGGCCGCTGCCACAGCTGACTGCGCAGGAAAAACAACTGGCCGACCTGCTCGCAGATAACCCTTCCGCAGGCCATGAACAAAGCAAGCCCCGCGCCCTGATCCTATCCGCCAATAACATTACCTATGGCAGCGGCATGCTGGAACACCAGCTGCTTACCCGCGCCGGCTTCACCAATCTCGCGGCCGAAGAAGGGGTGAATCAGCTGGGGCGAGTCAGCCTGGAACAGGTCATCGCGCTGGCGCCAGATCTGCTGGTGTTTTACGGCGGCGCGCAGGACTTTGCCATTGCCCACCTCGCGGAACGCCACCCGGTATTAAAACAATATATCGCCAGCGGTCGTACCTATCGCCTGCCGGAGCAACTGGGCTATTGCCCGGCACTGGCGGTGGTGGATGTGCTGCAACAACTGAAAAAGAAGAGAGCGGAAATTGTCGACGCGGAATAAAACCCTCATTGCAGTGCTGCTGGCCGCTTTGCCGGTTGCCATGCTGCTGGCCCTGTCCAGCGGGCCGGTCGCCATCGACCTGCCGGCGGCCATCGCCAGTGGCTGGCGCAGTGACAGCAGCGATAGCGTCATCCTGTGGCAGTTACGCCTGCCGCGTGCGGTACTGGCTCTATTGGTGGGCGCGGCACTTGGCCTGGGCGGTGCTGCTATGCAGGGGATGCTGCGCAACCCGCTCGCGGAGCCAGCCTTACTGGGGGTGAGCAGCGGCGCGGCCCTGGCTGCCATTCTGGTGCTGTATTACGGCGCGGCGGTCAGCGGATTAATGCTGCCCCTGCTCGCGATCACCGGTGCGCTGCTCGCTGTTGGCAGTGTGTGGCTGCTGGCCGGTCGCGGTGCCAGTGCCAGCCGGCTGGTACTGGCGGGGGTCGCGATTAATGCGTTTCTGTCGGCACTGATGGCGCTGGCCCTGAATTACGCCCCGAGCATGTTTGCGATGCAGGAAATCGTCTTTTGGCTGCTCGGTTCACTGGCCAACCGCGGCTGGGATCAGGTACTGCTGGCGCTGCCATTTATCGTTGCCGGCGCCATCATGCTGTTTCTCGCGCGCAACTACCTGCGCGCGCTCTCTCTCGGTGAAACCAGCGCGGCATCCCTCGGGTTTGCCGGCCGGCGCTATCCACTGCTGGTGCTGTTCGGCATCGCGTTTGCGGTGGGCAGCTCCGTGGCCGTCGCCGGCACCATCGGGTTTATCGGCCTTGTAGTGCCGCACCTGATGCGCCCCTTGGTCGGCCAGGACCCGGGGCGGCTGCTGTGGGTCAGTGCGCTGGCCGGCGCATTGTTGCTGCTGTTGGCGGATGTGCTGGTGCTCAATACGGTCGGCACCCAGGAATTGCGTATTGGTGCGGTGACCGCGTTTATCGGTGCACCATTCTTTTTCTGGTTGATCGTCAGCGGGCGGCGGGAGATGAGCCTGTGAGCGATGTGCAGAGTCTCGAATTTAACTGCCGCGACCTGACGCTGACGCGAAATCATCGCAGGGTATTGGAGGGTATCAGTTGTGCCTTCAGGCCCGGCGAGCTCACCGCGGTAATTGGCCCCAACGGTGCCGGCAAGAGCAGCCTGCTGGGTTGTCTCGCCGGCATTTATGCCGCTGATACGGGGCAGCTGTGCATCGGTGAGCGTGAATTCAATCGTATTGCGGCGGCGGAGCGGGCACAGCTGTGTGCCTATCTGCCGCAGCAGGAAGCACCGGCCTGGAGCCTGGCGGCTCAGGATCTGGTGGCGCTGGGGCTGCTGCCCTGGGGGCGTTCGATCGACCGGGCAGCGAAGGCCCGCCGCTCCCTGCTGGCATTGCAGCAGGTGGACGCCGGGCACCTGGCGGCGCGGCCAGTGACACAGCTTTCTGGTGGTGAGTTACGGCGCGTGCAGCTGGCAAGGCTGTTAGTGGGGGATGCGCCCTTGCTGATCGCCGATGAGCCCGGCGCGGCACTGGATATCCGTCACCAGTTACAGCTGATGCAGACCTTCCGCCAGCAGGCGGACACGGGTAAAACCGTGATCCTTGCGCTGCACGACCTAGGGCTTGCGGCGCGCTATTGTGACCGGATTCTTCTGCTGCACAACGGATCGCTTGCGGCACAGGGTTCTGCCGAAGAGGTACTGACGCCGGCGCGGGTAGGTGAGGTGTATGGCATACACAGTGAATTCCGCTGGCGTGACGGGCGCCCGGAGTTTGTTGCTGGCGACTTATTGTGATTCTTCCCACGACTACATGATCCGCCCCGAATCAAGTGCGGTGGCGGTACAGCTACCGGGTGTAGCTCTGTGCGACACGCCGTAAACCCATCCATGGGGGCTCGGCTGCGGCCGTCCTGGCCGCAGACGGTCTCACAAAGCTACACCCGGTATCTGTACCTTCGCGTTGAGCCCACAGTTTTAAATCTAATCAGTCCTGACCAGCCCTTCATTCCCGCATTCACACAATTCCTATATACTCGCGCCCTCTCTAGGTGCCCAGCAGTCATAGCCGCCACAAGCGGTTGTCTTGGCTGGGTTAAACGGGAAGTCCGGTGTGAGTATTTTAAATCCGGCGCTGCCCCCGCAACGGTGATTCGTTTTCCGCAGTCAGCAGAGAACTATAAGCCCGATACCGGCCTTGAGGACAGTAACTGCGATAAAGCGGAGGGCTTTGTCCGGGCTAGTCATTCATTGCCGGTGTGCGCGCATGCCTGTCTTTGTCGCCCGTCTCCCCTCCCTCAATCGAACGCATTTTCAGATTGGGGAATACCATGAAAAAAAATCTGCTCGCCAGCGCGATTGTCGCCAGCGCCTCGGCATTCGTGCAAACCGCCACGGCGGAAAGCACTGCCACTCCCGTCGATCAAACATTGGAACAGGTTGTTGTTACCGCCAGTCGGGTCGAAATTCCACGCGCGCAGACGGCGGTATCTGTTTCCGTACTGACGTCTGTGGATATCGAAAAGCTCGGTTATGCCACCCTGATGGATGTGGTCAAAACCCTGCCGGGGATTTCCGTCAGCAATAACGGCGGCCTGGGTAAAGTCAGCAATATTTATGTGCGCGGGGAGTCCGGTTCCCGCACCCTGGTATTACTGGACGGCGTGAACGTGGCCGATCCGACCAATACCCAGGTTACCACCCAGTTCCAGCACCTGCTTGCCAGCGACGTGGAGCGCATCGAAGTGCTGCGCGGGCCTCAGGGCATGATGTACGGCGCCGGTGCCGGCGGTGTGATCAATATCATTACCAAACGCGCGCAAAAACCGCTGGAGTTGCAGCTCAGTGCGGAGACCGGCCGTTACAACACCAATCGCAATCAGGTGGCACTGCGCGGTGAACAGGCCGGTTGGAATTACAAACTGAACCTGAGTCAGCTCGATTCCGACGGCTTCAATGCGCGTGAAAGTGATTCCAGTGGCGAGCGTGATGGCTATGACAACCGCACTACCAGTGCGAGTCTCGGCTATGCATTCAGTGAACAATTTTCTGTCGAAGGGCAGGTGCGCCAGATCGACGCGGATACTGAATTCGACGGCTGTTACGCGGGTTGGAACGCCAGTGACGACTGTGAAGAGCAGTATCAGCAGACCACTTACCAGTTGGCCGGGAACCTGAATACCGGCGCGGTTGCCCACAAGGCCGCGATATCCAGCCAGCAACTGGAGCGCGACAGCCTGGCGCAGGGTGCCAGCAGTTATGCGGTGGAAGGCCGTATCGATGAGTGGAATTACTCCGGAAACTGGAACCTGGATGCTGGCGCGATTTCCTGGGGCGCGGATCTGGACGAGCAGGAGTATGAGACCGGAAGTGACCGACACTCGGTCGATATCCTCGGGCTCTACGGTGAGTGGCGCGCTGATGTGGCGGGTAAGGTTTTCTATACTCTGGGTTACCGCCATGATCGCCTGGAAGACGAAGATCACGACAGCTGGCGTGTCTCCGCCGCCGTGCCGCAATTGATCGGTGACAACCAACAGATCAAATATCGCGTCAGTGCGAGCACCGGCTTTCGCGCACCCAGTCCATACGAGGTGGCGACCAATCTGGTCGGCGGTGTAGCACCGGTAGGTCCGGAGACCAGTCGTGGTTTTGAGCTGGGCATGGAGTACAGCTTCGCAGAATTGCTGCAATTGGAATTGGTTGCCTTCCGCCAGACCGTCAGCGATGCCATCGTGTATGTGAGCGGTCTCGGCTCGGGCTGGGGCGCCTATGCGCAGGATGAAGGCGAGAGTGACTCGGAAGGGTATGAACTCTCCCTTTCAGGAAAATTCACCGACTCTGCCCGCTGGTATGCCAATGGCACCTGGCTGGATAGTACAGACAGTGCCGGTGAGCAGCGATTGAATGTGGCGCAGGAGGTGTACAACCTGGGAGTGAATTACAGCCTGCTGGACGAGCGCCTGAGCCTTTCCGGCAACTGGCGATACGTTGCTGACCGGGATAGCCTCAATCCTGTATGGGGTGAGCCGGCACTGGCGCTTGACAGCTACAACCGGCTGGACCTGAATGCGAAATACGATTTCAGTGATCGGTTAGCTTTTACCCTGCGTGGGGAAAACCTGCTCGACGAAGGTTACCGCGAGGTGGCTGGTTTCAACACGGCCGGGGCCGCAGTCTACGCGGGTATTCAGTTCAGTCTGGACTGATCCGTTCGGAATAGCGGGCCGCCGGGCCCGCTTTCTGGTGCTCTCTTTCCCTACCTACGGGCGCGCGCTGGCGGCCCGATACTCCACAACCTGTCGGCAATCGTTCCGTATCGGATCGCCAGCGCGCTTTCGCTCGACGACTTGTGCGCTTCGATTCCTGTTATGCTTTCAATCAAATTATTTTTAGTGGTTTGTTATGAGCAATTCTGAAAACGACAAACAGCAGCGTCATAAAAAACGTATGCAGGTGCGCAAGGAAATTGTGGACGCCGGTGTCGCAAAGGCGCTGGAAGAACGCGGGATTTTTATCGTCTACACCGGTGACGGCAAGGGGAAGACCACCGCCGCTATGGGAACAGTTACCCGCGCGCTCGGTTATGGTTACAAGGTCGTGGTGGGACAATTTATCAAAGGCGTATGGGAGTGCGGCGAGAAGAACCTGTTGAGCCAATTGCCTCCTGAGCAATACCCGTTGCAGTGGTTTGAAATGGGCACGGACTTCACCTGGGAAACCCAGGACTTCGAGGCCGATAAAGCCGCCGCGCTGGCTGTATGGGAAAAGCTGAAAGCGGCCCTGGCGGATGAGTCCGTGTATCTGGTAGTGATGGATGAACTGACCTACGCGCTGAACTACAAATGGCTGGATAAAGGCGAGGTGCTGTCCGCAATCGAGAACCGGCCGAAAGAACAGAGTGTGATCGTTACCGGGCGTGGGGCTAAACAATACCTCATGGATATTGCTGATACCGTAACGGAGATGAGGTCGCAGAAGCATGCGTTTGAGAGTGGTGTTTCGGCACGAAAGGGCGTGGAGTGGTAGGGGGTGATTGTTAAAATCCAAGCTCAATTAATATGACGATACTTGCCAAATAGAGAAAAGCTATCCAAAAAGACCAAAATACGGATGCTCCGAATGCCTGCTCAAACTTATTGGTGTTTTTTCGAATAAGAGTGGGGTTTGAAATGTAGAAGGATATTGAAGAGTTTTCTACTTTGTTTATCCATGGTTTTGGTACAGCCAATGCCGCCGCTACTTTGAATACGTCTCTTCCACCTATGAACCTTGTTCCCAAGTCGTAGTCCAATTCCGGTATCTTGCGTAACCGACGAACAGTTAAAAATCCGAAGGTGACATACTGTGACCATGACAAGACAAGGCCGACTACGGTAAGTGGGCCGAAAATAGAGTCGTTTATCATTGAGTTGTGGGTCCGCTGAATAAATCATGCGCGAGCATTATTGCAATTAATAGTCCTGTGGATAAAAAAAAGAACGTGAAGGTTTTTGCGATAATTTTGTCCAATTTGTTAGTGTTCTTTTCTATTGATCGAAAGTCGGCATTTAAAAAAGATGCCGGACTTTTTTCCATTTTTTCATTCCAGGACCTCGGTAGAGATAGAGCTTGGGCGACATTGAGTATGTCCCAGCCGCTCACAAACTCTACGCCCAGAGAATCCTTGGTTTCTGTATTTTTCCTTAATCTTTTAACGGTTATCTGGCCGAGAAGAACATAAAAGATACAGGTTATGAGCATGAAGCCGAAAAAGAATGTGAAAATTATTTCTCCGGTTGTCATTATTGGTTCATCCATTGTGTGATCCTGTCATAGGTGCTTCCGGCATTCTTTTGGGTTTTGTTGGTAGCATAAATTGTTGCACCTGCCGTGCTTGCAGCGACAAGGGCACCTCCTGCGATTACGACTAGACCGGCCCATCCTACGGGGGTCAAGGCTAGCGTGAAAATGAGGGCAGCTGATCCTACTTTGGCTGTAATTAGCCCTGCAGTAGCACCAGCGGCGAATGTGCTCGACTCAACAAACAAGTCTCGCTCCCAATCTCCGTCGGCTTGGTAGCTATTGTGTATTTTGCCAATTCTTGAACCAAAATCTATGACTGCTAAACCATTGCCAAGCACTTTAGTGTACTGACTGAACTTGACCAGCTTATGCGCTTGGATTTCATTGCTTAACTGCAATTTGGCCACACTACGGCTGCTGCTGGCGATGTTGATACCACGTTCGGCACTGGTAAGTGGAGTGCCGCGACGGGAGCGGATGTGGCTGGTAGCTGCGTTCAGTTCTGCTCGGAACTGGGCCTGCATCCTGTCGAAAGCATTGTGTGCCTGCTGTTTTAGTTGAGCCTGGTTGGCAGCCCGGCTCTGTTTTGCATCCCGGTAGGTCAGCAGTGCTGCCTGGTACCTTTTTACCGATTCGGCAAAGCCTGTGATCCGCTCACCATAGACACTGGTCGAAGCGCCGGTGAGGGCAATATTGTAATCCCGCAACTGGTCCATCATCGCCGCAATGGCGATGGTGTTGTCCTCACCAAAGGTTAATGACAGGTCGGTGACGGAGCGGGCGACCTGCGGCGGGGCGAGCAGTGTCTGGATGCGTTTGCCCTGGCTGTCGCTATGGCTGTTGAGCAGGTAGGGCGTATTGGCGCGGGCGATTCTTGGGTCGGGGCAGTGTGGTGCGGAATATTGTTGCAGGTTGGCGTTGCAGGCTTGTTGTATGGCCGGGGACGTCATGTCCCTGTTGCACAGCAGAAGAGTGCTCATTTTCAGATCCTTTTGAAAATGGTGTGAAATCGAGAAGGGAAAATACTAATCGATCTGCGTGCTGGATTCAGAAGAATTGAAGGTAAACCCGTACCAGTTGCCAATAAAAAAAGCGCCTCATTTGAGGCGCTTTTGGTTTGCAGTGAATTAATCGAGGAACATCAGAGTTTCCAGTTAAAACGCACACCGGCCGTGCGCGGTTGGCCCCAGACGCCGTAGCCCCAGTCGCTGCCCAGGGAGTTCTGGTAGGTGAAGTACTCTTCATTGGCCAGATTTCTGGCGAACGCCTCTACGCTGTAGGCGTCGGTGGGGGAGTGCCAGCTGATTTTGGCGTTGGCGAGGCCATAGGCCTGATGCCGAGAGTAGGGGTCGTTTTCGATTTGCAGGTAGTGGTCGTCCTGCCACGCATAGTCCCCCTGGAATACCAGCTCGCCGCTTTCACCCAGGCTCATGTAATAACGGGCCATCAGGTTGTAAGTAAAACCCGGTGCCGAGGGCAGTTCGTTGCCGTCGAGCGTATAGGCATCGCCGGCAACAAAAAATATCTGGTCGGAATCGAATCCGGTACTGAGCCAGCCGGCGCCGGCGATTACTTCGAAGTTGTCGGTGATCGGTGCGGTTAACTCGATTTCAGCGCCGGTGCCAGTAACATCGCCGGCATTGGTAATCACACTGCCTTCATCGACGCTGATAAATACCTGAGCCTGGTAGTCTTCCACGGTGTAATGGAAAGCTGCCGCGTTCAGTCGATAGACATCCGCGAGTGTGGTTTTCAGGCCCAGCTCGAAGTTTTCAATCGTCTCTGCACCTACCGGGTCCGTGGCGAGATCGTTCGCGTTGTAGCTACCGGAAAAGCCGCCGCTTTTGAAACCTGTGGAATAGCTGGCGTAGGCCAGTGTGCCCGATGCGGGACGCCAGTCGAGGCCGATACGGCCGGTGGTGGCGTTATCACTAAGATCTTTTTGTGTGTCGACGGCATCCGCATAAAAACTGGGGCCGGCATCCTGGGTAAAGTCGCGCTCCTCTTCGGTATAGCGGAGGCCACTGACCAGGGTCAGCGTAGAAGAGAGGTCGTATTCCAGCTGGCCGAACAGGGCCCACGATTCGCTGTCGAGGGTGACGATCTCCCGGTGCCAGAGGCCGTCTGCTGTAGTCGGTGCCTCTGTGACCAGACCGCGGTCATCCTTGTAGTAGTAGAAGCCGGTTACCCAGTTGCTGCTTTCGGTACTGCCGCTCAGGCGGAATTCCTGGGTGTACTGTTCTGCATCGACACCGTACTGCTCGTCGAAGTAAACGATCGCGGTACCGTCGCCGTCATCCTGCAGGAACTTATCCAGTTCTTCGTAGGCAGTGATGGAGGTGAGCGTGATATTTTCGAAATCCCAGCTCAGTGTTGCGGAGGTACCGAATGTATCGATCTGGGTACCCAACCCGTTCGCGGCGCCACTGGCGACATGCTCCGGATCAAACTTTCCATCTACGGCCTCGGCGCCGGTCATATTGAACGATTCACTGGTACAGAGTCCGCTCTGGATTCGGCCGATGGAACAGGTCGGTGCGCCGGCGTCGATCTCCGGATCCGGATCGGCGTATTCCAAATAGCCCATATGCGCAAAGCCGACAGATTGCTGGTCGGCACTGCTGCCGTGCACATTCAGCAGCAGGCTGCCGCTGTCGCTGAGGTCGAATTCCAGTTGTGTGCGGTAGCCGAAACTGTCGGTGTCGTTGAGTTTGTCGCCGGTGACGGTGTTGGTCTGCCAGCCGTCGTTCTGGGTGCTTTTGACGGCGACACGTCCGCGCACGCTGTCGCTGATCGGCCCGCTCATGCTGCCTTCGAGAATGCTCTCGGAGTAGGTGCCGATGCTGGCGCTGACGTTGGCTTCAAATTCTTCGGTGGGTTTGCGCGAAACATAATGCACGAGGCCGCCGGTGGTGTTGCGGCCGTAGAGGGTACCCTGGGGACCGCGCAGTACTTCGACGCGTTCGAGGTCGAACAGCTGGATCGCGGAGCCGGCGGGGTTGCCGCGATAGACGTCGTCGACGTAGATGGAAACGGGGGATTCCCAGGAGTCGGAGAAGTTCACCAGGCTGATGCCGCGGAGGCTGACGGAGGGGCTGGAGGCTTCGCCGAAGATGGCGAAGAAGTTCATGTTGGGAACCTGCTGGGTGATATCCAGTCCTTCTTCAAAACCCATTTTGTCGATGGCGTCGCCGGAGAAGGCGCTGACGGCGACGGAGACATCCTGCATGGACTGTTCGCGTTTCTGTGCGGTTACGGTCACTTCTTCGAGGACGGATTGCTGATCGGCGAGGGCGGGTAGGGCGTTGATCCCGGCGGTGAGTGCGATGGCACTGGCCAGTAGTTTTCGGGTTGAAGTAGGGCGTTGTGATGGCTCTGCGTCAGAATGGTGATGGTGGCTGCGATTTGGTGCAGACATGTTTTTCTCCTTGTGATCGCGCGTGTTCCGTAAAGATCCGTGTTGGGTTGCGCGATGTGATGACGGGCGTTGTTGCCCGGAGTGCACGACGATGTTGCATCGTCGCAAATGTGCTGGAGGCCCTTTGAAATAAAAGAGTCCAGGAAAAAAGAGCGCCAGCATGGCATTGCTCTACGAAAACCCTACAAAAAATATGGGTTGATCGCAATTTGGTGTGTTGGGGGGATCGGAAATGGTGGTTCTAAAACCAGCGCGGTGGCGGCAAATCACTGGGTAACTGTTTTCAGAACCGCTGTGCATACATCCCTGTAAGCTGCGTCGGCGACGTCCCTGTCGCCGACGCTTCTGAAAACAGTTACCCAGCGCTTTGCCTTCGCATTAACTTCATGCGCTTTAATAGGCCCGCTGCTATTTTGTCAAACGCAGCATTAATTTCATCATCTTGTCCGCTACGTTTCCGTAGGGTGGCATCAGGAATTTCAGTGGATCCAGCGGCCCCTGATAAAACACCGGGCGCAGTTTGGAGAAGGTGATAAAACCTTCGTAGCCGTGGTAGTGGCCCATGCCGCTCTCGCCGACACCGCCGAACGGAATATCGTGCTGGCCAACGTGCAGTACCGCATTGTTGACGCTCACTCCGCCAGACATCACGTGATCGATATAAAAATCCCGTAGCGACTTGTCGTTGGTGAACGGATAAATCGCCAGCGGACGGTCGCCCTTGTTGATGTACGCGGCTACTTCCTCGCGGTTGTTGTAGGTCTTGATCGGCAACAGCGGGCCGAAGATTTCCCGCTGCATGATGTCCATGTCTTCGCTGACATTCAGCACCAGGTGTGCGGGGAATTTCTGGATGGCGTCGTCGCGGCTGCCCTGGCCATCGGTGAGGTCGATCACCGTTGCCCCTTTCTGTGCCGCGTCGTCGAGGGTTTTCCACAGGCGGCGGAACGAGGGTTCGTCGATTACCGCGGTGTAATCCGGGCTCTGGATATCCGGGTAGCGCTTGCGGAACAGTTCTTTGGCCTTTGCGACAAAGGCGTCCACCTTGTCTTCCGGCAACAGCAGGTAATCCACGGTGGTACAGATCTGGCCGGCGTTGAACAGTTTCCAGAACAGGATGCGCTCACACGCGGTATCGATATTGAAATCCGGGCCCACAATCGCAGGCGATTTGCCGCCCAGTTCCAGGGTGACCGGGGTGAGGTTGGCGGCGGCGGAGGCCATTACCTTGCGGCCGGTAGCGCCGGAGCCGGTAAAGATCAGGTGGTCGAATTTCAGCTTGGAAAACTCGACGCCGGTTCCGCCGGCTTCTTCGATAAATACCAGCTTGTCTTCGGGGAAATAGTCACCGCTGATGCGCTTTAACAGCGCGGCCAGGGTGCTGGAATTCCCCGACATTTTGACCATGGCACGGTTGCCGGCGGCGAAGATATTGATCAGCGGGCCGAAGGACAGGTTCACCGGGAAGTTCCACGGTACGATGACACCGACTACGCCCAGTGGTTGCGGTATCACTTTGGTGGAGGAGGTGGGGAAGGCGGTGAAGTCGATGTGGCGGCGCTGGGGCTTCATCCACTTTTTCACCCGCTTGATGGTGTCTTTGATGCTGTCCAGGGCCGGAAAAATTTCCGCAAACAGGGTCTCGTGATGGGAGCGGTTGCCGTAGTCGGCATTCACTGCACGGACGATCTCGTCCTGGTGCTCACGGATCATGCGCCCCAGGGCCTTGAGGTCCTGAACCCGTTGCTCATAGCTGGAGATGGGGGCCGCGAGATAGGCCTGGCGCTGGCGTTGCAGCAGCTGCTCTAGCATGTATACCTGCTCCGTAGGTTCCGCTGCGGGAGCCTCGTTTACCGGGACGTGGGCTGTGGTGGTGGTAGTGTCGGCCATGGTGTCAGTGGTCATCGCGATTCCCTTTATTTTTTTAGCGGGTAGTCGGGGGCCGGCTATCGGGGCACCGGCCAGGCGCGCAAGCGTGATCAAGTCCAGCCGCAGCATAAAGCATCCGCCGCGGCCAGAATTGACACGATGGTTCAGCTTTTTGACATTTTGTGCAAGTGGCGCGTAAAGCCGCCACTTGTGCGCCGCGACAACACTAGGGCTGAACGTCCGGTTTTCCTTCCTCCAGGGTGATGGCCGCGAGTGCTGCCAGCAGCGGTGATACACGGGATTCATTCATCTCGCGGGTGATCTCATCCAGCTGCTTCTGCACACCGCTGCGTTCCACCGGCAGGCTGACCGGTTCGTCTCGCAGTGGCTCCGGCAGTGGGGCGGGTATTGGTGCGCTATCGGGCGCGCCCGCGGGTAAGTCCGGGCTTGCGGCCGGGCGCTGGAACTCCCCGAACAGGGTATTGGCGCGGTAGCGGCCGGTGTCCTGATCCAGTTCCAGCGGGCTGGACTTGTCTCCGCCGGTAGTGTCGCTGGTGTCGATACTGAGGTCGTTCTGGAACACCCGCGACCAGTTGTTGGGGTAATGCCGGCCATCCACCGGGCCGAAGGCCGGGTCGAAATTGCCGCCGTTGCGTCCGCCCTGCAGGTTCACCCGTACATCTTCGGTTTCTTTGGAGATCAGGCGGCCGTGCATTTCCGGGGCCTGGCGCTCCCACTCCCGCGGCGGATAGATGTAGTCCGGATACAGCTGCGACAGGGTGATGTTGTCCACATTGGGGCCGGGATTGAACAGGTCGACTTCGTCGAGGTCGGTGTTGTCGTCCAGGTTCTGATCCGGGCCGTGGTCGCCGTCGTCGGTAATCACCGCCGTGTTGTCGATCTGCTGTACGGTCACGTCCAGCGGATAGTCCACGGTCACCGCGAAGGTAATGGTGGCGGTTTCCCCCGGTGCCAGGCTGCCCACATCGAAGGTAAAGCTGTCGCCGTTCTGTACCCAGCCGGCGCTGGAACCGGCGGCATCGAAGGTGGTGTTGGGCGGCAGGGTTTCGGTGATTACTACGCCGGTAGCGGTGGTATTGCCGCGGTTGCCGTAGGTGAGGGTGTAGACCAGGGTATCCGCGGGGCCGGGTTCGGCGTTGCCGTGTTCTTTGTCGACAAACAGGTCCACAAACTCGATTTCCAGGGTTTCCCGGTCGCGGTTGTTGTCCGGCGTCGGATCCAGCCCGTTGCTGCCGTCGTCGTCCACCACCACGCTGTTGGTCTGCGGGGCGACATTGGCGGGCACGTTATCCACAACTACGGCAGAAACCGTCAGCGTCACGCTGTCACCTGCTGCCAGGTCGCCGATATTCCAGGTGACGGTGCCGGCGGCGAGATCGATCACACCGCCATTACTCGCGGTGAAATTGGTAAACAGGCTGGTGTCGGGCAGGGTGTCGGTGACTACGACGCCGGTACCGTCCTGGTTGCCCTCATTGCGTACCTCGATGGTCCAGGACACCGGGTCGCCCGGGTTGACCGGGTCTTCGAAGTTCTCGGTTTTTTCCGCTACATAATCCGGACGGCCGTCGATGGGGCTGACTTCATCATCGGTGTTGTCGATCAGCTCCTGATCCGGGCCGACATTGCCGTCGTCTTCGATACTGGCGGTGTTGCTGGTTTCCTCCACGCCCGCGGGCAGCGGGTCGATGACGGTGACCACGAGGGTGACCGAGCCGGTCTCGCCGGCGGCGAGGGTGCCAATATCGAAGGTCAGGGTATCGCCATCCAGCACCCAGCCGGGATTGTCGGCTGGATCGAAGGTGACGTAGTCCGGCAGGCTTTCGGTGATCACTACCCCAGTGGCATCCGCAGTGCCATTGTTGGCGTAGTTCAGGGTGTAGGTGATGGTGTCGCCGGGTTCTGCCGGATTGTCACTGTCGACGCCGCCATCGTCTTTGTCGATGGCGAGATCTACGTAGGTGATATCCAGGTCTTCGTCGTCGCGGTTGTTTTCCGGGGTCGGGTCTTCGCCATTACTGCCGTCGTCGTCCACTACCACTGTATTGGTCTGGGTGGGGATTTCGGTGGGAACCGAGTCGCTCACCACCGCGGTGAGTGTGAGGGTGAGGGATTCGCCGGCGGCGAGGTCGCCGATATCCCAGGTCACGGTGCCGGCATTGAGATCAATCACGCCGCCGTCGCTGGCGGTGAATTCGCTGAACAGACTGGTATCCGGCAGGGTGTCGGTCACCACCACACCGGTGCCGTCCTGGTTGCCCTGGTTGCTGACTTCAATGGTCCAGGAGATGGTGTCGCCGGGGTGGGCGGGATCTTCGAAGTTCTCGATCTTGTCGATCACATAGTCCGGCTGGGCGATGACCGGGGTGGTGTCGTCATTGGTGTTATTTTCGAGGTTCTGGTCCGGGCCGTTGCCGCCGCCATAGTCAATTTCGGTGGTATTGAAGATTTCCTCGACGCCGGCAGGCAGTGGATTGTCGACGATCACGGCGAAGGTGACGCTGCCGGTTTCACCGGATGCGACGGTGCCGAGATCGAGGGTGAATGTGCCGTCCCCCTGGTCCACCCAGCGGGGATCCGAGTTGGCCGCGTCGAAGGTCACGTTGTCCGGCAGGGTCTCGGTGATGAAAGTGTCTTCCGCATCAAACCCGCCGATATTGGCATAGCTCAGGGTATAGACCACCAAGCCGCCCGGGCTGGTGGTGATACCGTCGTCAGTCTTGGCGATGGCGAGGTCCACCAGGGTGATGTCGAATTCTTCTTCGTCGCGATTGTTCTCCGGGGTCGGGTCTTCACCGTTGGTGCCGTCATCAGTAACCTCCACCGAGTTGACCTGGGTTGGCAGCAGGAACGGCGGCACATTCTCATTGACGGTGGTGGTGAGGGTCAGGGTGATACTGTCGCCCGCGGCCAGGTCGCCGATATTCCAGGTCACGGTACCGGCATCCAGGTCCACGATACCGCCATTGCTGGCAATAAAGCCGGCGTCGAAATAGTCACCGGTGGGCAGGGTGTCGGTGACGACGACACCGGTGCCATCCTGGTTGCCTTCATTGGTGACCACGATATCCCAGCTGATGGTTTCACCGGGGGCGGCGGGATCGTCGAATAACTCAATCTTGTCGATCACGTAATCCGGGCGGCCGTCGATGGGGGTGACCTCATCGTCGTCATTGTCTTCGGTATTCTGGTCCGGGCCGTGGTCACCGTCGTCGGTGATACTGGTGGTGTTGCTGGTTTCCTCCACGCCGCTGGGGATCGGGTCGTCGATGATGACCGCAAACTCCACGGTGCCGGTCTCGCCGGCGGCCAGATCGCCCACTTCAAAGCTGAAGGTGCCATCGCCGTTGTCGATCCAGCCGGCGGTGGAGCTGCCTGCATCGAAAGTGGCGTAATCGGGAAGGGACTCGGTGATCACCACGCCGGTGGCGTCGGCGGTACCGTTGTTGGCGTAATCCAGGGTGTAGACCAGGGTATCGCCGGGCTCGGCGGTAATGCCGGCGTCGTCCTTGTCGATTGCGAGGTCGACGTAGGCGATATCGAATTCTTCGTCGTCGCGGTTGTTGTCCGGCGTCGGGTCTTCGCCGTTGGCGCCGTCATCTTCTACGACCACACTGTTGATCTGGGTGGGGATGTCCGTGGGCACGGATTCGTTGACGATGGCGCTCAGGGTAAATGTAACGCTGTCGCCTACCGCCATGTCGCCAATATTCCAGGTGACGGTACCAGCATCCAGGTCGATCACGCCGCCATCGCTGGCGGTGAAATTATTGAACAGGCTGGTATCCGGCAAAGTGTCTGTGACGAAAACGCCGGTGCCGTCCTGGTTGCCCTCGTTGGTGACGGTAATGCTCCACTCGATGGTGTCGCCGGGGTTGGCCGGGTCCTCGAAGTTCTCGACCTTGTCGATTACGTAATCCGGCGCGGCTTCCAATGGGGTGACGTCTTCGTCGGTATTGTTGTCCGGGGTGGGATCGGTACCGTTGCTTTCGTCGCCGTCGATGGAAACGGTGTTGTTGGTTTCCTCGACGCCGGTGGGCAGCGGATCTATGACGGTCACCACCAGCTCGATACTACCGGTTTCACCGGCGGCCAGGTCGCCGACATTGTAGGTGAGGGTGTCGCCGTCCAGAGTCCAGCCCGGGTTGGCGGCGGGGTCGAAGGTCACGTACTCCGGCAGGGATTCGGTGATGACTACGCCAGTGGCGTCGATATTGCCGGCGTTCTCATAGTCGATGGTGTACACGATATCGCCGCCGGGCACGGCGGTAATACCGCCGTCATCCTTGTCTACAACCAGGTCCACCGCGCCAATTTCTGCGGTCACTTCATCACTGACATCGTACTCGCGCTCGATATCGCTGTCGTCGCCACCTTCGGGGGTGTCGAGGCTGGTGTACTCGCCTTCCACAAGGTTAGTGGTGGTCTGGCCCACGGCGGAGGGATCGGTGGTCACCCGCGCGTCGACGGTGATGGTGATGATGGTGGAGGCATCGATCTCGCTGATATCCAGCGACAGCAGATTTGCCAGGGAATTATCCACAATGGTGGGTGAGCCGCCGGTTACATCAATCTGCACATTTTCCACCCCGGAAAGATAGGGAGGCAGCGCGTCCTCAATGGTGACGTTGTAGGCGTCGGCACCGCTGGCAGGATCCAGCTGGATGGTGATCTGGTAAGTGGCCAGGCCACCGAGGGTGAGCGGAGTATCGCTCAGCAGTTCCTTGTCGATATCCAGCAGCGGTTCCACGACGTCCACTGAGGCGTCGTCGCTGATACTGCTGTCGAGGCTGCCATCGGCGTCGCTGTCAAAATCCAGCGAAGCGTCATTGGTAAGGGTGGTGCCCTGCACGTTTTCCGGAATATCGGTGACCCGCAGCCGGTAAACGAAGGTGACGGTTTCCTCGGTGGTGTTATCGGTGTCGGTATTGACCAGATTGCCGAAGTCGAAACCAATGGTGTTGTTGGCCGCGTCGTCGATTACCGTAATCGCGTCCTGGTCGATCAGGATCGCATCCGGGTTGCTCGCGGTCACGCTCACCAGGTCGATAAATTCAAAGCCCGGTCCATAAACATCGGTGATCTGCCCGATGAGGGTGGCTTCCGGCAGCGTCAGAGTGACCGAGAAGGTGACAATCTCGCCGATGGTGGCCTCGGTATCGTCGTTGAGGTCGTCGTTCTGCGAAGTGGACACCAGGACTTTTTCAATTTCCGGGGAGGCGACGGTGATTTCCACTTCGTCACTGGTGGCGTAGTCGTTCAGTTCGCCGCCTTCGCCATCTTCCCCTGTGCGTTCATCGTCAACGTCCCCATCGAGGCTGCTCCAGTCCAAATCGGCGGCATTGGTGATGGTGTCGCCAGCGATGGTATTGGAGAGTATACCGGTTACGGTGATGGTGACGGTGCTGCCGGGATCCAGGTCCAGTTCGGCCTGCGGGTCGAGTACCAGCTCGCCGCCAACAATGACAAAGAAGCCTGAAATATCGGTAGTTCCGGACGCGGTTTGCAGACTGGCACTGAACGAGATATTGCTTAGCTCAGTAGGCAGTGGATCACTGAAGCTGATGTCATAGGCCGTGGTGCTGCTGCCGTCGTCGGGGTTGGTGACGGTGATGGTGTAGCTGACGTCATCGCCATTGTCGCCCTCGGTAATATTGGCGGACTTATCGATGGTCAGTGCCGGCTCAATCACCGTAACGGTGGTGGACGCCTCCGAGGTGCCGTTGTCGGTAATAAACTGGGCATTGTTGATCAGTTCGGTACCGGCCTGGTTGGATTCCACATTGGTCACGCGCACGGTGTACACGATAGTGATCAAATCAGGGACATTGTCGGTGCCGTTGTTGGTCACAGTGGCGGAGCCGAAATCGAGGCTGGTGGTACCATCGTCGTTGCCAACAACGGTTGGGTCACCAAATCCGCCGCCGGTAATTTCGAGATCGTCACCGACAAAGATGCCGTCAAACCCGACGAACTCCATGCCCGCCGGCAGCGTATCCAGAATCTGCGCGTTGATTACCACACCCTCGGGTACTTCAAAGCTGGCCTGGTAAGTGACAAGCTCGCCGATCACCGCCTCGTCAATCGCATTGTACTCATTTTCTTCTGAGCTGCTGACGATGCTTTTGCCGGTTTCCACACTCGCCACCACAAACTGGGCGCTGTCGTCGGTCTCGTAGTCATTCAGTTCGCCGCCGGCGCCGTCTTCGCCGGTGCGCTCGTTTGCGTCATCGCCATCAATGCTTTCCCAATCGACGGTGGCGGTATTGGTCACCACGGAACCGAGGATCACATCGTTGACCACGATGGCGTCGATCACCAGTGTCAGTGTTGCACCGAGCGGCAGGTCAAAGCTGGCGTCGGGGGCCATTTCGATGGTATTACCATTGACCACAAACAAATCTAAAACATTCGTTGTAGTGCCGCCCACATTCAAGGTGGCGCTGGACAGTACTGCATTTTCCAGTTCGGGCGGCAAGGTATCGATAAACGTTGCATCAAAGGCATCGGTATCGGAAAAACCCGTGTGGGAAATCACAATGGTGTACTGCACCGGGTCGCCGGCATCGATCAGTGGGTCGCTGCTCGTGAGGGATTTATCCACCTGTAAATCCGGCTCGATGACGGTGACCACTTCCGCCGAGTCGCTGTCATTTACCGTGGGGTTGTCGACTCCGTCATTCGTGCTATCCCAGCTGAATTGCGCATTGTTGTTCAGCTGGTCACCGCTCTGGTTGACCACGTCGTTGGCGACCAGTACCTCGTAGGTAATGGTGATGGTTTCATCGACGGAGTTGTCGCGGTTGATATTGTCCAGGTCACCGAGGTCGAAGGTTACCTGCTGACCGTTGGTGGTGACAGTGAGATCGTCCTGACTCCAGGCGCCACCCGTACCGTTTTGGATATCGCCGGATGAGGAGGTAACGCTGGTTACATTGAGGAATACCAGGCCGTCGTCCAGTGTATCCAGCACGCTGGCCGAGGGTGTTTGCCCCTCGGAGATGGTCAGGGTCAGGGTGTAGGTAATGACCTCGCCAATCACCGCCTCATCATTGGCATTGTTGGCGCTGTTGATACTGGTACCGACCAGCTCCTTGTCTACGGCGTTGTCGAGCACCGTCACCGTGGCATCGTCCTGCCAGTTGATATTGGTGTTGCCCTCGGTGTAGTCGTTACCTCCGTCTACGCCACCGTAGCCTTCCAGCTGTGCGGTATTTTCAATCTCCTGACCCGGTTGCACATCGTCAGTGGCAATCAGGTCGTAAGTGATGATGATGATATTACTGCCGTCGGTGGTAGGCCCGGTATCGGGATCGCGGCCTTCGTTGAGCGCGCCCTCATCGGACGATGGATCCACCAGGGTAATGCCCCCGGCAAATAAATCTTCCGGATTGCCGGTGAAATCGATCTGGGTGCCGTCGCCGGTATAAATATGCAGGTTGATCCCGCCGGGTGGAATTTCAAAACCTTCCGGGAGGGTATCGCTGATTACCAGATCGAAAGCATCGGAACCGCCGGTGTTTTCCAGGGTGATGGCAAAGCGCACCGTGTCACCGGCATCAATTTCACTGAGATTGGAATCGATGGGGGTGTTGTCGAGATCGTCACTGGTGATGGTGCCGGTCCAGGGCGGGGTGCCGTCGTTGGCTGTGCCTGCCGGATCGAAGGTGACGGGACCTGCGGGCGCGGGATCGAAAACGCCGCTGCCGTCGTCGGTGGAAATCACGCCCTTGGTAACATTCACATCTGGCGATACCACTTCAATCTGGATGCCGCCCGGTGGCAGGGTGACGGTTTCGTCTGTGCCATCGACGCTAACCTGGGCCACATTGGTCAGGAGCAGACCATCGGTAAATGGCTGATCGTTGACTTCTACGGTAAACAGCAGCTGTACATGACCGCCCTGGGACGCGATCTGTTCAATCGGTACGAAATTCCAGGTAATGGAATTGTTTGCATCGTCGGTGGTGACCGTAACGTTAAAGCTTTCCAGGTAACCGGGTGGCCAGTTGTCAAAATCGGTCTCAGGCCCGAAGCCCCAGAAATTTACTGGCGGAACATTGGCTCCTTCATCCGTATTGATAAATGTGGGAGGTATTGCATCAAATACTGGCTGTGGCAGGTAATCGGTGATGGTCAATCCGCCACTGTCCAAGGTACCCAGGTCGATATCAATGGCGAAGGTTACCGCTTGGCCGACACTGACTTCGCCAAGATCCGCAGGATCGGTACTGCCATCAACGGCGTACAAACTTTTGCTGGATTCGGCCCCTTCGATCTGAATACTTTCATTGCTGCTGTTGGAGATATCTCCGCCATTGGCAGACTCAGCAGTGCCATTTATCGTGGCCTGGTTGTTTATCACATCAAAAACACTCACCGCATCGCCCGTTGCCAGGTAGGTTTCGCGGATAACCGCTTCGTAGGTAATGACGACGGTGGTGGTGCCGTCGATATTGGTATCTTCGAACAGATCACCGTTGAGTCCACCGTTGGGGCTGATCAGCTCGTCGATCAGCTCCTGGGATAAATTGATACTGACATCAGTGCTGCCATCACCTGCATTTTCGATCACCGAGAGGTTGCCACTGTTCAGGGCATCCGGGCCAAACGAAAAACCGTTTGAAAACAATTCAAACGTGAATGAATCCGGATCTATTTCCAGTCCGTCGCCGATAGAATCTGAAAGAATCAGATTGTTCAGGCGCATATAGTCGGACACCTCCAGGGTCAGTGTGTACTCCACCCGGTCGCCGGGGGTGTAACCCTCAGCGCCGGTGTCATCAATGATCGCCACATCTTTTTGCAGTGCAGTAGCGACGGCCGTGATGATGGCATCGTCCTGATCGGTAATAGTTTCGCCCTGGTAATCACCGGACACAGTAACGTTATTACGCACTGCTTCGCTGGCACCATCATTGATGACGATGGGATTGCCGTCAGCATCGAAATCTGGCACATAGCCGGTATAGGTAATAACGATATCGTTACTGGCGAGTGTGCCCTCGATGGGCGTATTGAACTGGATAATTAATTCAGAGCCGTTGTTGGCCCCTTCCGGCGGTTCGGTGATGGTGACATCGAGTGGAGTGCCACTGGAATCGGTAACGGAGACGTTGCCGGGAATGTAATAGAAGTTGTTCGGCACCTCTTCGGTGACCACGAGATTTTCGATCGTGGATAGGTTGGCGATATCTACCGTTACTCGCCAGGTTACCGGCTCGCTGGGGCCAGTAACCGTTTCGCCATCATCGCCGATGGAATTGTTATCGCCGTCACCATCCAGTGCATCTTTTTCCACATCGATTACGGTGGGGGTGATCTCTGTCTCAATCGGGTTGCCGAGGATCGGCGGATCCACATCCGGGTTATTCAGTGCATCGTTGCCATACGCAAATCCCGGGCGCACCCAGATGGGAATGGGCACGCCGACAATGGCCCCGGCGGCTTCGTCGAGAATGGCGGAGACATTGAAATCAAACGATGGCTGGTCTGGGGAAAACGAACCGAAGGGCAACTGGATTGCATACCAGGTGGCACCTTCTTCACCGGGAGGCAATGGAATTAACCCGGTCTGATTGAAGTCGTAGGGGTGGTATTCCACCACATTGCCGTTGCTGTCTACCCACTGGCCGCCTTCGTAGGTGTAGGTAATGACGGATGCACCATCGAGGCCGCTGACACTGCCCAGTTCTAACCCGGGGCCGGCGACGATATCCATAAACGGACCGTAACCTGTGGTATCGCCGTCATTGTCAAAGGAAAAACCGATATCCGTGGACTCGTTGATAAAGTCCTCGCTGGGGGCGTCGACTGTGGCTGAGGGCGTTGCCACCATCAGCCCTTCCCAACTGCCCTGTAGCAACTTGGAGAACACGACATCGGTATCTACATCCCCCTTTTGTTGCTCCAGCTCCCAGTCACCGCCGCGCAGCGCACTGCCGGTCGGGTCGTCAGAAGCGGCCACATCGGCGCCGGTGAGATCGGCAATCTGGTCAATAAAACGTTCACCGGTCAGGCTGTAACCGGTGTTGCAGCCGTACAGCAGAATATCCGCACCTTCGCTCAGGCTGGCACGCCAGCTTTGCAGCTGTGCACTGTGGCTGTCGTTACCATCAGCGGCCAGTGATGTGAGGGAAAGTTCTTCGCCGCCCACATCAATACCACCGGCACCGCCGTGGGAAATCAGGTGTACGGCGTCGTAGACCTGCTCAGTGGATTGTAAAAAATCGGTGATGGTTGTCAGGCTGTCGCTGCCATCCAGTGTCAGCAGGGTAATACTGCGCTCGCCGATCATGAGCTCGATACTGTCTTCGTTCTGGGTGACTTCCGTTGCCTGGCCTACGAGGTCATCGATCAATGACTGCGACTGATCCAGTTGCAGGTCGATAACCACAAGCTCCTGGCGTTGCGCGATGGCTGCGGTATCCGCTTCCACACTGTTGTCGTTGTCCTGGGTATTTTTCGCCGAGCTTTCCTTCGCGCTGTCGTCGCCGTTGTCGGTCGCTTCCGCACCGCTGGCATCGGTCAGGGTATGGCTGACATCCACCGCCACCGAGGCATCCAGCAGGACCCTTTTTTCCAGTGACCGACGCACGCTGCTGAGCTGTCTGCCGTGCAGGTTGATGGCTTGTGCCAGGGACGATCTGGAAAACTCGTTGAGTTCCATGGGATACCTCTTTCCTTGTGGTTTTCCTGTGTGGCCTGCCTGGCCCGAGGAAAGCTATTGAGAAGCGAAAATCTAGTACGAAAAATCTATTGCGAAATAAACTGGTGAAACACCGCTACACGCCGCTCTCACGAATGACGACACCGGCTATACGGTCGGCAATCAGTGACAGCAGGCTGGTCGGCGTGCCGAATATCACCAGATACCCGGTGCGCTGGGCACTGGCCGGGGTTAGCGCTGTATCGGCCGGGATGGAAAAACTCACCAGGTGCAGTGCTTCCGCACTGCGCTCGCGATCGTCCGGCAGTGTCTGTAGCGGCCCGTCAAAGTCGGAAGCCAGTGCCGGGTCCTGAATGCGCCGGGAAGCAATCTGTTCAACCGCATTGACGGCTACTGGCAGTGCCCGCCACTGGCCGGCGAGAAACAACCGGCCGCTAAGGGAGTGATTTTTTTCCGGTGGGACCAGTCGCGATACCTGTGCCGACTGGCCATACGCGCGGCCAGACAGGGTATGGCGGTCGGCAATGGTCAGGATGGGCTGGTTCAGTTCCAGATATTGGCCGGTGTGCACACCCGGTAGCACCCAGTCCACCGTGCCCGATACCTTGGCGACAATTGTCAGTTGCTGCTTTTCCGTTTCGAGTTTACGCAGTAGTTGTTGTTTGCTGAGCAGGTCCTGTAGATACACGCCATCGAGTGCGTCGAGGCTCTCGGCAAATCCGTCGCTGCTCTGGCGGCGGCGCAGCAGTTGCAACTCGGCCTGGGTACGCGCAATGCGGTAGTCCAGCTCGCTATCGTGGAGGCTTGCGATCAGGTTCCCGGCCTGCACGCTGCTCCCCGCCTGGAGCTCAAGGGATTCCAGCGTGGCATTGGCCGGAGCCACAACTTTTTGTTGTTGGGAAAAATACGTGGCCGCAGGAAGCTGCACCGGCCACGGCAGTGGCACCAGCAACAGAGCGAGAAAAAAAGCACTGCAGAAAAGAATGCGTGGATTCAGCATTCGCAGGATTTGTATTGCACTTTGCCAGCGACCCTCGTCGCTGTCCGCATTTTGGCTGGATGCACTTTTGGCCATGGCGAGGTTTCGCTGCTCTTTGAAAAATGAAAGAAACCCGAGGATTTCACGCACTGCGGGAAGAATCAGTAGCAACCCGACACACAGGATCAGCACCAGAATTCCTGCGGCCTTGAACAGCATCTGGTAGGCGGCGTAGCTGATCAGTGTAAATACCGACAGCCGGTAAACCAGGCTGGCGAAACCAAACAGGGTGAGCAATTTGTGCCGGCGGTCACTTGCCGGTGGTCGGGAGCGCAGGAGTTTCAGCCAGATCCAGTGGCGCAAAGTATTGGTTGCGGTCTGGTGCAGATTTTTCTCGCCGGTGAAATCGCTCAGCAGGTAATAGCCGTCGAATTTCATCAATGGATTGGCGTTGATCAGCAGGGTGCTGATCAGCGAGGTGGTAAACAGGTAAAACATCAGTGCACGCAGAGGACCGTCATCCATAAGGCACCAGGCGAGTGCCGCAATGGATCCCAATGTGAATTCAAACGCGACTCCAGCGGCGGAGATATGCAGGCGCGCGCGCCGCGGCAAGCGCCAGGCATCGGTAATTTCACTGAACATGATCGGCATAAAGGCGATCAGGCCGAAGCCGACGGAATTGGCGCGCACGCCATATAAACGCGCGACACTGGCGTGGCCCAGTTCGTGAAACAGGCTCAATACCAGATAGCAGGCAAAAAACAGTGCGGCGCCGGCGGCGTTCCAGCTGGCATCGAAGTAGGCCAGAAATTCGGGCCAGTGCTGGTTGATGGAAATGCCGGCAAAGATTGCACTGCACAACAGCACCGCGTAAAACCAGCCATGTCGGGTGCAGCGGGCCAGCGGTTGTAGCAGGCGGCTACTCAAGTCCGGCACAAACAGCGGGCGGCGCCAGAACAGGGTTTTCTGCAATTGCGTCAGCCGCTTCTGTTGCGGGGTAACCGCCGCGAGCTTTTGTGCAATCTGCTGGCTGTCAGTTTGGGTTAATTCATTGTCGCGAATAAACTGTGCCGCGGCCTTTACCTGCTCCGGGTCTACGGCGCAGCCCTGTTGCCGGGCAATGGTATCGGCGATTTTTTGCGGACTGCCGAGCGGCCAGTGATGCAGTACCAGTATTTCCAGTTCGCCGAGTTCCAGGTATTGCCCGCGCAGCGGATCATAGAGCATCCAGCAATTGTGCGGGCTGCTGTCTGTTGCATTGTCTTGCGCGCGATGAAATTGCAGATCGCTGCGCAGCGGCGGCCACGCCGGGTTGGCCGTGCCACTAGGTATTTCCGGATTGATAAATGGTTGTGACTGCACGGCTTACCTCTTGATACCTCAAATTACCTCTGCTGCATTCACATTCCGATCCAGCGGCGGGCGGAAGCCAGTGGGCGGCGCAGCAGATAGTAGACAAGAGGAACGCGGGCGCCATAAATGCGCGCGTGGCCGCGGGTATTGATCCGGATCTGGGGCTGGTCTTGCTGGATGGTCGCGAGCAGGCGGTAGCTCGCGGGAAGATTTTCTCCCTCGGTAGTGAGCAGGCTGTGGTAGATCAAACGCCCCTCGATCGGCGCGAGCGGTGCGGAGGTTGCGTAAAAGACTGCGTGTGCATTCTCCGGCAGCGTGATGGCGTCCTGAGTTGGCAGATCTATCTGGATCTGGCGCGCATCCGGCTGCACGATTTCCATGACTTTTTCGCCCGCGCGAATCCGCCGCCCGATCCACTCCGCCGGGTCGGTGTAAATGGCCACGCCGGAGGCCGGGGCGGTGACACGGGTCTTGTCCAGCAGAGTTTTCTGATAGTCGAGGTCGAGTTTGCGAATGGCCAGATCGGTTTCCGCCTGGGCCAGTTTGTGGCCGGCGGAGGTCTGCTGGAAATTGTATTGGCGGGTCATACGCAGGCGCTCCTGAAAGAGCGAAATTTCCTGCTGTACCCGATCAATCTCCGCCGTGACTTCCGCATCCTCTAGAGAGAATAACAACTGCTCCCGTTGCACTGGTGCGTTGGGTTGAATATGAATTTCACGCACGACACCATCCGTCAGTGCGGAAACAATTCGCGGTTCGATGGCCGCCAGCGTGGCTGGTGCGAGTATGCTCTGGCGTACCGGGATCAGGCAGATAGCGGTGATGAGCGCGGCGAACACCAGTGGCCGACGGCGGAACCAGTGACGCAGCGAAAATTGCCGCGCCCCGCGTACGGCGAACAGGGCCTGGGTTACCGCGCCGCCCAGTTCCCGCAATACTTCCCGTTCCTGGTCGGAAAAACGCTGGCTGCGCAGCAGTGCCAGGCAGCCCTCATTACCGTCTTTCCCCAGTGTTTGCAGGACCAGGTATTTGGTTTCAATGGTATCTCTCTGATCGCTATGTTCTTTATTCCCGGTTTCGGACGCACTGTCATTTCCGGGCTGGGATAATTCCAATTGCAGTGGCGATCGTTGCCGGGCTTTGTCGAAGTGCTGGCCGAGCAACTGGCGCCAGCGCTGGATTTCACTGCTGGTGGCATCAATGACGGAGATATTGGAAGCAGCCAGCGGTTTGAGCTGGCGGCCACTGAAAAAAACGCAGCTGTCAAAGTGCAGCAGGGCCTGGCTATCGCTGCTGGCAATCTGGGCCACCTGCTGCACACTGCTGGCGTTGCGGAGTTTTTTCTCCAGTGCCAGGAAGTGATTCAGTTTTTCCAGCAGACGGGCATCCACGCTAGTTGGCTCCGCTGGTGGATGGCGCTGCGGCGGGATCCTTGGTGTCGGCCAGTAAATCTTTACTGCCGTCGTTCAGGGAAAATCTGGCTTCGCCACTCATGCCGGAAATCAACAGTGTCGCCGGGGATATTTCCTGAGGGCCAGCATCAATATGACCGATGACGCGCACCGTACGGGTAACCGGATCCACCACCGGTACAATGCGTTGCAGGGTAGCGGCATAGCGGCGGCCGGTTTCATTAATGGTGACTTCAAAGCGGTCACCGATAGAAAGTTTTGCCAGCCATCCGGAAGGAATAATGGCCTCTACTTCCAGGCTGCGGTTATCCACCAGCTCCAGAAGTGGCGCGCCAACATCCACGCGCTGGTGAGGTTCGATACTGCGGCTTACCACGAAGCCGTCGAAGGGCGCGCGCAGATCGCAGTAGCTGTTGCGGTGCTTTAACACCTTGGCGCTGGCGGTGGCCTCGGCGAGCTGCGCTTCACTTTGTACCATTTCCAGTTCGCTGACATTCCCGCCCAATTGCTTGAGGGAAATATTCGCATCCAGCTGCCGGCGGGCGAGGGCGCGCTGGGATTCCGCACCTTCGAGTTCGGCCTTCAATTCGGTGCAGTCGAAGCGCGCCAACAGATCACCGCGGGAGAAATGGTCGCCGGCGCGTACTTTGACCTGGGTAAGGCGTGCGGCCAGTTCGCTGGAAAGCTGTACCCGGCTCAGTGCATTGAGTTTGGCCGGTGCCGTGTCGCCGGCTGACGCGGCCATGCTGGTGGCCGGGGCGAGTGTGGCCGCAAGAAAAACCGGGAAAAACACCGCAGCAAAAGTTTTGCGGGGGCGTAGTGACGCAGGCCGTGGCTGCGTGCGAAAAATCTTCAACATCTCTGGGTACCACTGATACTTCATTGTTTGCGGCGTGCCTCCAAAGTGGAGGGCGCTCCGCGATGAGCTATTTCAACGGTCTGTAGCTGCTACCAGTAAGCTGCCGCCGAACCGTCTTCGCGAATTTCCGCTTCGCGCTTCTCGGCGCCCTCGGCGGTGTAGCCGCCGATGGGCAGCAGCTCCATGTTCGCGCTCTGGGTCCGCATATCCGCGACCTGCTGTTCGATCACCTCCAGCGGCTGGCGATAGTCGATATAAAACTCCGGCTGGAAGCCCACCGCGTTACCCAGGCGGCTGCTGGCACTGCGCCAGTCGGCATAGCTCACATCTTTCTGCACACTGGAGAGCAGTGACTGGGTGGCGGCGTGAATACTTTCCAGCTCGGTACCCTGGCTGGCCTGCCAGCGGGCGCGGGACTGGCTCGACATCTGGCCATCGATGGACGCGAGTTCGGTGGCGTAGCCGTGGTTCAACTGCGCGCGGCGCAGGTGGCTGTAGGCGAGGTTGACCTGGGTGAGTACCGCCACGGTGAGCGCGGCGCGACGCACGTCGCCGAGGCGTTCGGTATCGCGGGCATAGCCCACCAGGTCGCGGCCGGCCACTACGGTGCCGAGCAGGTCCCAGGTGAGACGCAGGCTGCTTTCGGCCCAGTCGTTGTAAAGCAGGTAGCTGTTATCGTCGTAGAAATAGCCGGTGCGCAGTTCCAGGCCCGGTAACAGTTGCAGGCACGCCTTGCGGATTTCAGTGGCCGCAATGCGCTGCCGGTAGTCTTCTTCCAACAGCTCGGGGCGGTTGCGCAGGCTGTACTGTTCCAGCTCCTCCATGCTCATTTCCGAGAAGGGGCTGCGCAGGATGTCACTCTGAGTCGCGCTGACCATAAACGAAGTGCCGGGAGGCAGGCCCATTAGCGAGGCCAATTCCATTTTGGCCGCGTGCATGTCGCCTTCCAGCGCCAGCAGTTCCTGCATCAGGTCCAGCAGGTCGCGACGGTAGGAGAGACTGGCTTCGGTCTGGCGCAGGCCGCGCTCGGCACTCTGGCGGGATTTCTCTAACGCGCGCTCGGTCTGTGCGATGAGTCCGGGAAGCTGGTTTTCCGCACGCTGGGCGGCCGCGGCCATCCAGAATGCATATTCCACATCCATGATGACGTTGTGCATCAGCTTGCGCTGGCGTTCGATGGCGATCATCACCCCGTCGGCGGCCTGTTTGGCGGAGAGGTAGTTGATGCCGAAATCCAGCACATTCCACGAAAGTTCCAGCCCTGCAGTGCTGTAGGTTTTGTCGAGGGAGGTGGATTGGGCCAGGGACTGATTGCCGTTGACGTCCTCACTGCTGGCAAAGTGCTGCTTGTTGCGGTGGTGATAGCCGGCGCTGGCGGCGATTTCCGGCAGCATGTCCCAGCGGCTCAGGCGCAGGTTGCGGTTGGCGACCACGGCTTCCATCAGCTTAAGGCGGTTGTCCATGTTGTAAGCGATGGCGCGGGCAATCGCTTCGTTGAGGTCGATGGGACCGGTTACCGGTTGCTGATTGCCGAACGTCGCCATCCAGTCGCTGCTGGCGCGCTGGTTGACGGTCTCTTCATCGATGGCAGTTGGCTGAATGGTACAGGCGGCAAGAATTGCCGCGGTCAGGCTGAATGCCGCGAGGGGGGCCAGGCGCATATCTCGGTGTCCTTAGCGTACTTATTGACTTCTGAGTGCGCGATACGGCAGCGCGAGCTAAATCTAGTACAGCCGTGCAGCTGGCAGGGTGATGACGGCGCCTACTGTATGAAAGAGGCGTTAAATGTTTCCTGTGTGCCCTACTGGTGCGGCGCGGATTGCTTTGCAATAACGGATCTGTTCATTTATTGTTCAGTGTTTGCCTGCCCGCCAATGGGGTGTCCTGTGGTGGCAGGCGGTAAGGGCTGGCATCCTTCGTTTAAAACCAATGTCCCTTAGAAGTTCGATAGATAGAAGTTCGATAGATAGAAGTGCGATAGAAAAAGAACCCTGCCGGCGTACTGATGGCGATGAGAGAGAGCTGCCCCCTTGGCCAGTATTGAATTCAAAGGCGTGAGCAAGCGTTATGGCGATAGCCTGCCGACCGTGCCGGAGCTCGACCTGTCGATCCGCGACGGCGAATTTATGGTGCTGGTGGGTCCGTCTGGCTGTGGCAAATCCACCGTCCTGCGCATGATTGCGGGGCTCGAATCGGTGACTGCAGGTGAGTTGTATATTGGCGGCCACCTGGTCAATGACCTGCCGCCGAAAGACCGGGACATCGCTATGGTGTTCCAGAATTACGCCCTCTATCCGCACATGACCGTGTTCGAGAATATGGCGTTTGGGCTGCGGGTGCGGCATACCCCCAAACTCGGTATCGAGCGGCGGGTGCGTGAGGCGGCAGACACGCTCGGCCTGTCTGACCTGTTGCAGCGCAAACCAGGGCAATTGTCCGGCGGCCAGTGCCAGCGTGTCGCCCTTGGCCGCGCCATGGTGCGTGAGCCCCAGGTATTCCTGTTTGACGAACCCCTGTCCAACCTTGACGCCGAGCTGCGGGTGCAGATGCGCGCGAATATCGGCCGGCTGCACCGGGAGTTCGGTACCACTTCTGTTTACGTTACCCACGACCAGGTCGAGGCCATGACCCTGGGTTCCCGCATTGCGATCCTCAACCAGGGGCAGCTGATGCAGGTGGGCACGCCACTCGAGCTCTACGGCGATCCGGACAATACCTTCGTAGCTGGCTTTATGGGCTCACCGCCGATGAACCTGGTGCCGGTGCACAACACCGGCAGTGGCGTGCACTGCGCAATGCTCGAGCTTGCGTTGGATGGGTTGCAGAACCAGCCCCAGACTCTCACCCTGGGGCTGCGCCCGGAACAGCTGGTGCCCGCCGCCGACGCACCGGGGCACTGGCCGCGGTTGCGGGCGGTGGTCGAGCTGGTGGAGAGCCTCGGTGCCGAGCGCTTGGTACACCTGCGCGCGGGGGATGAGCGGATGGTTGCGCGGCTGCCGGGTATGCAATTGCTTACACCGGGAGAAACGCTCGCACTCGCGTTCGACCCTGCGGCGGTATACCTGTTTGATGCCGGGAGCCAGCAACGGATTCGCCATGTCGGTGTTCCGGCTGGAGCAGTGGTGTGCTGACCCCCCCACCGTGTAGGAGCCTGCTTGCAGGCGAGCCTCTCCCAGGCAGCCATCCCCGGAGCCGTTGTCGTGCGTGGCTTTCGCCTGCAAGCTGGCTCCTACAGGTCGTACTTTTGCTGTTCGCTGGTCACGTCGGTGCTGCCGATACAGTCAACCTTTGGCACGGCTACCGCGGTGCCGAGCGCGCCGCCTTCGAGCAGCTGGTGGAGGCGTACAACCAAAGCCAGAACGCGGTGATCGTCAGGACTCTGGCGGTGCCCTATGGCGGCTATGCCGACAAGCTCTCCGCGGCCCTGCCCCGCGGACAGGGACCGGATCTGTTCGTTTTTGCCCATGACCGTCTCGGCGGCTGGGCCAGCGCCGGACACACGGTGGCGCCAATTGACGATCTTGTCGACGCCGAATTGCGCACACGCTTCCCCGAAAACCTGATTCAGGCCATGAGTTTCGGAGGGCACCTTTACGGCCTGCCATTCAACTTCAAGAGCACCGCGCTGATTATCAATACCGACCTGGTGTCGGACGCACCGCAAACCACCGATGAACTGGTGGCAGAAGCCCGGCGGCACAGCGATCGCAACACCGGGCGCTTTGGTCTCGCGTACAGCTATACCGAGCCCTTTTTCCACGGCGCGCTGATGAACAGCTTTGGCAATGGCCCGTTCGACGCCCGTGGACAACTGGCGCTGGACAGTCGCGCCAATATCCAGTCGCTGGAAATGCTCACCCGCTGGGTACGGTCCGAGCATATCCTGCCGGAAGAGCCCAGCAGCACACTGGTGACCAGCCTGTTCAATCAGCGCCGCGCGGCGATGGTGATCAGCGGGCCCTGGATGCTGGGCGAGATTGCCGCAGATATCCCGTACAAAGTGGTGCCCCTGCCGCGCAACAGTGACAGCGGCCGACCGCTGGCACCCTGGGCGGCGGTGGAGGGGCTGTTCCTGTCGCCCTGGTCGCGCCACCCACAGGCCGCGGTGGATCTGATGGCGTTTCTCACCAGCCGCCACGCCGCCGAAATCATGGCGATCGAAGGCGGACAGCTGCCGGCCAACCTGACCGCGTTTGAACATCCGCAGGTAGCTGGCGATGCTACGGCCATGGCGTTCCGCGCACAGCTGGATACCGCAGCGCCTATCCCCAACTTCCCTGCGATGACCCTGATCTGGGCGCCGCTGGAGAACTCGATCAAGAAAGTGGTAAAGGGGGCCGCGGCGCCTGAGGCGGAGCTGCACCAGTTGCAGCGGCAGATCAGCGCCGACCTGGCGCGCCTGCAGCGCTCCCGCGCGCGCAGTGGCGCCGATTACTCCATGCCACTATGGCTGTGGCTGATCCCGGTGGTACTGATATTGGTTGCTGCCGGATTGTGGCGCCGCTATCACAGCGGACTCGCCGCGGGCTGGCGGGCCAACCGCAATGCTTATCTTTATATCGCGCCGGCGATGCTGGGGATGACCCTGCTGGTGCTGTTCCCCCTGGTATACGGCCTGTTGCTGTCGTTCACCGATACCACGGTGTTCAACGAGCACATGCCGCTGTGGTCCCGCTGGGCCGGGTTCGACAACTATGTGTCGATTCTGGCCGACCTCGACCTGTGGCGGGGGGAGGGCGCCGGGCGCAGTCTCGACTTCGACAACTTCTACTGGACCCTGCTGATCACCATCTGCTGGACCGCCAGCAACGTGATACTGGCGGTGGGATTGGCGCTGCTACTGGCGTTGGCGCTGGAGAAACCCATCTTCGGCCGCGGCTGGTTTCGGGTGATCCTGATCCTGCCCTGGGCCATCCCCAATTACATTACCGCGCTGGTGTGGAAGGGCATGTTTCACCCGCAGTTCGGGGCGGTCAACCAGGGGTTGCAGGTACTGGGGCTGGCACCGGTGGCCTGGTTTGATTCGATCGGCGCCAGCTTCTTTACTGGGCTGGTGACCAATGTGTGGCTCAGTGTGCCGTTTATGTTGGTGGTTATCCTGGGTGGCCTGCAGTCGATCCCGAAAGACCTGTACGAGGCCGCCGAGGTGGAAGGTGCCGGGCGCTGGCTGCAATTCCGCACCATTACCCTGCCACTGCTGAAGCCGGTGCTGATCCCGGCGGTGATCCTGTCAGTGGTGTGGACCTTCAACATGTTCAACGTGATCTACCTGGTGAGCGACGGCGCACCGGCCGGGGCGAACGATATCCTGATCACCAAGGCGTTCCGCATTGGCTTCGAGAAATACCAGTATGCCTATGCGGCTGCCTATTCCGTGGTCATCCTGATGCTGCTGTTCGGTTATGCAATTTGGCAGACGCGGGTGAGCCGGACACTGGAGGCGGCGCGATGAACCTTCCAAACGATTCCTCCCCCCGTAGGAGCCTGCTTGCAGGCGAACAGCCCCGTGGCCCTGTGCGTAGCCTGGTGGCGTTCGCCTGCAAGCAGGCTCCTACGACGGGGCGAGCGGGGCGGATATTGCGGGATATCTTCAGCTGGCGCTTTGCGTTGCTGCTGTTTGCCTCGTTGATCGTGATCTACCCGCTGCTGTGGGTAGTGAGCCTTGCCTTCTCCGGCCAGCAGTCACTGACGTTGGTACAGCTTCCTGAAGACGCGAGCCTCGGCCAGCAGTTGCTGGCACTGATACCGCTCCCGGAGCAGTGGAATCTGTCGAATTTCACCGCGGTGCTCACCGAGCAGCCGTTTCTCCGCTGGTTGGGCAATAGTCTGGTAGTGGCTTTGAGCACCACCTTGCTGGGGCTGTCGCTGAGTTGCAGCGCCGCCTATGCCTTTTCCCGGTTCCGCTTTGCCGGCCGCGAGCGCGGCTTGATGCTGTTTCTCATCTCACAGATGTTCCCGGCGGTGCTGATGCTGATCCCGCTGTATGTGATTGTGGTGCAGTGGCTGGGGTTGGGGAACTCCTGGCTGGGGCTGATCCTGGTGTACTCGATCACCGCATTGCCATTCTGCGTGTGGATGCTGAAGGGCTATTTCGACACACTGCCGTACGAAATCGAGGAGTCGGCGCTGCTGGAAGGGGCATCGCGCTGGATGATCTTCACCCGCATCATCCTGCCGCTGGCACGCCCGGCGATCGCGGTCACCGGTCTGTTCGCGTTTATGACCGCCTGGAACGAATTCATCCTCGCGTCCATTTTCATGGATGACGAATCCCTCTACACAGTGCCTGTGGGGCTGCGCTTTTTTGTCAGCGACTACGCGTCGGAGTGGGGCTTCTTTGCTGCCGGCTCCATTCTCGTTTCGATACCGGTCATGTTGCTGTTTCTGGCGCTGCAGCGGTACCTGGTTTCGGGCTTGTCCGCCGGCGCTGTAAAGGGGTAAGTCCCGTGCGGGATTATTGAGGCGACAGGCGACTCAAGTGACTTTCCCGGACCTGTAGTCAAACATTCCCCTTGGTTGATTTTTGCGCATCCGGTATCTTCCACATTCGCGTCCCAGATTTTTTGCGTCAATTTGGTGCATTTTGTGATGGGCGATCTAAATATTTGATTTAAAAAGATTTTTCATTTCCCGCTTTGTGCATTTCAAGGTGGGATTGTCCATATTTCGGTAATTTTCGAAGGTGGGACGACTCACTTTGGCGCGCGGCGGGACTATACGCTTGCGCAGGAGTGGGCCGCCCTTTTTTGTGGTTGAGTGTTGCCCCCCTGACGAACCGACATAACGAAAAATGACGTGACGACGATGGGGGAGACCCGCTCCATGAAGAAGATGACTGGATTCAAAAAGAAATCCATGGCGACCGCTATTGCGGCGCTGACTGGATTCAGTGCTGCGGCACTGGCGCAGACCGACGATGCCAATAGCATCGAAGAAGTGGCCGTACTGGGCGTACGTGGTGCCCAGAATTCTGCAGTCAACCTGAAGCGCGACACCGTTGCCATGGTAGACGGCATTATCGCGGAAGACATCGGCAAGCTGCCGGACGTCACCGTGGTCGACTCCCTGCAGCGTATCTCCGGCGTGCAGATCCTGCGCGACGCCGGTGAGGGCGCCCAGGCCAACATCCGCGGCCTGCCGCAAGTGGTAACCCTGTTGAACGGCGAACAGTACCTGACCGCCGGCAACCTGGGTGGCGCGCAGCCGAAGCTGACCGACATTCCGTCCCAGCTGCTGGGCGGTGTTGCGGTAAGCAAGTCCACCAACCTGAACAACTCCCTGAACGGCATCACCGGCACCATCGACCTGCAAACCCAGCGTCCGATGAAGTTCGATGAAGGTTTCACCTCTACCTTCGCCGCCGAAGCCGCCCAGGGCGACATCACCGGCGAGACCGACCCGGCTGTGAACGGCCTGGTGAGCTGGCGCAATGAGACCATGGGTGTGCTGGTATCTGCGAGCCAGAGCGAAGCCAACCTGGCCAACAACTACGCGGGTTACTCCGGCGCGGTTTACGGCAACAACGACTGGGGCGGCAGCGGCATGAACTACAGTGCGCCGCACGGTTTCGACAGCTTCAACCGCGTGGTTGAGCGTGAGCGCACCGGCCTGAACCTGGCGTTCGAAGCCGAGCTGGGTAACGGTTTCAGCGTAGTCGCCGAAGGTTTCTACACCGAGCTGAACGAATACGACCGCAAAGTGGGACTGAACGTCTCCAACCGCTGGCAGACCCTCGACTGGTTGACCCCGACCGAGTACACCGACACCGGCTTTGACGGTGCCAACGGTGAAGACTGGGTGAACGTGGACGAGTACGCGGTAGACGCCCTGTGGGTGAACTCCTTTACCGTAAACCGTGCCACCACTTCCGACTCCAAGAACTTCAACCTGGAGCTGAACTACGACAACGGCGGCAACTTCCGCGGTGGCGTGCGCGCTATCCACGGTGAAGCCAACCGTCTGTCCATGAATGGCCAGGCCCAGGGCGACCTGTCCAGCTGGCGTGAAGGCACCCCTAAAGAAATCCTGCCGTTCTACCCGGAAGAAATCGCCAGCCAGTACGACGAAAGCCGTTACGTGGGTGAAGCCGGTGAAGAAGGCGGCCGTTTCATCGACCCGAACCCGGGCGGTTACGGCGAGACCCCACAGCTGACCTACGACATCTCCGGCAACCACCCGCTTTGGGGCGGTTTCGACAACCCCATCAGCGGCGGTCTGGGTGACGGCGCGACCCTGCGCGATTACATGGCTAACCAGGACAGTTACGCCGTTGCGGCCTTCTCCTCCGAGGGCAACAACGAGTCCGACGCATCCATGGACGTGTTCTCTGCGCAGGGCACCTACGACTTCGATGAGCCGGTACTCGGCTTCGTAAACCGCGTTGATATGGGCCTGCGCCGCAGCGACCGCGAAGTGAGCATCGAGCAGTTCCACCTGTTCTCCCGTTTCTACGGCGGCAACGGTGCAACCGATCCTGCTGGCTGTGAAGCCCAGTGGAAAGCCATCGACGTGGTCATGAGCGAAGACCAGTGTCAGGCGGGTGAACTGGTGAACGGCGAGTTCCAGGGTTACACCGTAAACCGCCCGACCAAGCTCAACGAATACAACAACGTGATCTGGGTCGATGACTACGGCTCCGTGACTTCCGGCCTGCCGGGCGTGTGGGCGATCGATCCGCGCGACTTCGACGACGTAGTAGCGTTCCAGAAGAAAGTATTCGGCGACGCCTACCGCGTAATCGTTCCGGGCCAGAGCTACGACGTTGGCTTCGTGGAAGACAGCTTCACCATCAACGCTGGCTTTGAGAAAGGCATCGTACGCGGTGACTTCGGTGTGCGCGTGATCGATACCGAGATCTCTGTGCGCCAGAATATTACCGGCGACATCAAGAACTACGGCGACACCAACATCGATGCTGGCGACTACTACGCCACCAACGATTACACCGACGTGCTGCCGGCGCTGAACATGATCGTCGACGTGCGCGAGGACCTGCTGGTACGTTTCGCGGCGAGCAAGACCATGACTCCGCTGGATCTGGGCAACTACGGTGGCGGCCTGAAGGTGAACACTTCTGACTGCCCGGAATTCGGCACCCGCTGTGTGACCAGCGCCGAATCCGGTGGTAACCCGTACCTGGATCCGTGGCGTGCGACTAACCTGGACGCGGCGGTGGAGTACTACTTCGGTGAGGGTTCCATGGTGAACCTGGCGGTGTTCGATATCGATATCGAAAGCTTCGTCGTGAACGGTGTGGGCGAGATGCGCGCCTTTGCCGACCTCGACGGCGTTGTACGCCGCGAAGTGCCGGTATCCGGCCCGGTACAGGGTGACGGTGGCCGCATTCACGGTGCAGAACTGGGTACCAAGCTGGCATTCGGCGACTTTATGGATGGCTTTATCAGCGACTTCGGTATCGACGCCAACTACACCTACTCGCCGAGCACCCAGGACAAGCTGGATGCCAACGGCAAGAAGCTGCCGTTCAACGACAACAGTGAACACCAGTTCAACTTCGTCACCTGGTACCAGGCGGATCGTCTGCAGGCACGTATTGCCTACAACTACCGCAGTGACCGTCTGATTGATCCGGATCTCGGCGGTACCGGCTTCCAGGCGTACCAGAAGCCCACCAGCTACGTGGATGCCCAGATCAGCTACGACGTGATGGATGATGTGACTGTGTACCTGAACGGTTCCAACATCACCGGCGAAATCGAGGACTACTACATCGACTTCTCCGGCGCTGGCAAACAGTACCTGTCCCAGAACGAGTTCGAACCCCGCTACTCCCTGGGTGTTCGCGCGCGCTTCTAAGGCATGCAACCTATTTGCATTTCTCACAGGATGTAAAGCGACGAAGGCTCGGGGGTAACTCCGGGCCTTTGTTGTCTGTGGGGAGCAAAAAATTGCGTGCTTCGTTGTTAGTAATGGCAACAGTTCGGAATTTTTTTGTAATCGACCGCAATAACAATAGAAATACAGTGCAACGCACACACAGCTCCAACAGGGAGCAGGGCGATGTAGCATGACGAGAGCTTTGAATAGCGAACAGAATATCCAGCGGCTGGTGATCGTCGGAGGCGGCACCGCGGGCTGGATGGCGGCGGCGAGTCTGCAGCAGCATTTCCGTGGCACGCCGCTGTCGATCGCGCTGGTGGAGTCCCCGGACATCGGCACCATCGGCGTCGGTGAGGCCACCACGCCTACCATCCGCCGCTTTTACCAGCAGCTGGGTCTGAAAGACCTTTCGGTCATGCAGGCCATTGGCGCCACCTGCAAACTGGGTATCCAGTTCAATCACTGGAAAGCGCAGGGGCACAGCTTCTTCCATCCGTTCAGCGTGTTTGGTCAGTCCCTGAATGGGGTGGACTTCCTGCAGTACTGGCTGAAAGCCAAGAATGCCGGCCTCGCCGGTGACCTCACGGATTTTTCCCTCGGTGCGCAACTGGCGCTCGCCGACAAATTTTCCCCGCCCGCACCGAAACCGGCTTCTACCCTGAGCGTTTACGACTGGGCATTGCACCTGGATGCCGGGCGCTTTGCCGAACTGCTGCGCACACACGCGATCAGTGCCGGTGTCAGCCATATCCAGGGCACCATCGAACGGGTGCAGAAAACCGATGATGGCTTTGTGCAGACACTGCACCTGCGGGACGGCCACACCGTGGATGGCGACCTGTTTATCGACTGCTCCGGCTTTCGCGGGCTGCTCATAGAGGGTGCACTGGAAACCGGGTTTGAAGACTGGAGCCAGTGGCTGCTGTGCGACGCGGCCTGGGTCGCGCCCAGTAAACGCAGCGGCGGCGCCAGGCCCTATACGCAGGTGGATGCACACAGCGCGGGCTGGCAGTGGAACATTCCGTTGCAAGAGCGCGATGGCAACGGGCGGGTTTTTGCCAGCCGCTTCCTTCCCGAGGATAGGGCACAGGCAGAATTTGCCGAAACACTGGGCGAGCGGGCGCTGGCGGAACCGCGCCTGATCCGCTTCCAGCCCGGAATCCGCAAGCAGGCCTGGAACGGCAATGTGATTGCGCTGGGCCTGTCGGCCGGATTTCTCGAACCGCTCGAGAGCACGTCCATTGCGTTGATCGAGACCGGAATCGAGCGGATCAAGCAACTGTTCCCGAGTCGCGGCATCAAGCCGGCGATTGTGGATGAGTTCAATCAGCAGACGCGTTTCGAGTACGAGCGCGTGCGGGATTTCATCGTCCTGCACTATGCGCTGAACGGGCGTGACGACAGCGACTTCTGGCGCGAGTGCCGCGACATGTGGCAGCGCGGCGATGTGCCGGACACCTTGAAGAGCAAGATCGAGTTGTTCCGCGCGCGCGGCTATGTGATGCGCTATCGCTGGGAAATGTTCCAGCCGGCGAGCTGGCTGGCGATCTTTTCCGGTTTTGATTACCTGCCGGATGGCTGGGACCTGGCTGCGGATCGGGTGCCGGAGCAGGCCCTGTGTTCCAGCCTGGAATCCATGCAGCAGAGCGTGCGCGCGGCGGTTGCCGAAGCGCCGGACCACGACGAATTTCTCGCCCGCTACGTGCTGGGCGCACAACAGGAGTCCTCCACATGAACAGTGCAGACAACCGGATCCGCAAAATCGCTATCGTCGGCGGCGGCTCCACCGGCTGGATTGCGGCGGCGGTACTGGCCAACCAATTCAAACGCGAGCTGGTGGAAATTACCCTGGTGGAATCGGAAGAAATCGGCACCATCGGTGTTGGCGAATCCACCATCCCGCCTTTTGTCGGCCTGTTGCGCGGGCTGGGTATCGACGAACGCGACTTTATCCGCGAGACCCAGGCCAGCTTTAAGCTCGGCATCAGCTTCGAGGACTGGCACAGCAAAGGTGAAAAGTACTTTCACCCATTCGGCGTGATTGGCCAGCGCCTGGGTATACACGAGTTTTACCAGGCCTGGCTGTGGGCCCGGCAGAACGGCGACGACACCCCACTGCAGGATTACGCCCCGTGTTCGGTGATGGCGCGGGAGGGCAAGTTCTTCCTGCCGCAGAAAGCCCAGAAAACTCCGATTGGTGGCGGCGCCTATGCGCTGCACCTGGACGCCAAACTGGCCGGGCGCTACCTGCGCAAGTATGCCGAGGCCCGCGGTGTCCAGCGGGTCGAGGGGATCGTCAGTGAGGTGGAGAGCCGCACGGACGGCTTTATCGAACGCCTGCGTCTTAAGGATGGCCGCGAGGTCGAGGCGGATTTCTTTATCGACTGCACCGGCTTCCGCGCGCTGCTGATCGAAAAGCACCTTGGGGTGGGCTTCGAGGACTGGAAACAGTACCTGCCCTGTGATCGTGCGGTCACCGTACAGACGGAGAACACCGGCGATACCACACCGTTCACCCGCGCTGCGGCGGAAGACGCCGGCTGGCGCTGGCGGATTCCGTTGCAGCACCGCACCGGCAATGGCTATGTGTACGACTCCCGTTTTATCAGTGACGAGGACGCCAGGGCGCGGTTGCTGGAAGCGGTGGATGGCAAGCCGCTTACCGATCCTATGGTGATTCCGTTTCGCACCGGCATTCGCGACGAGCTGTGGAAGAACAACTGCCTGTCGCTGGGCCTCGCATCCGGATTTATCGAGCCGTTGGAGAGCACCGCGATTCACCTGGTGACCCGCGGGGTGGATTTCTTCCTGCGCTTTTTCCCCGGCAAGGACTGCGATCCCGCGCTGGCAGCGGAGTACAACCGCCGCATGCGCCTGGACCACGAGGAGATTCGGGATTTCATCGTGTTGCACTACTGCCTGACGGCCCGCGACGACACGGATTTCTGGCGCTGGTGGCAGGATGCGGAAATCCCGCAGACCCTGCGCGAGCGTATCGCCCTGTTCGAGGGCCACGGCGTGTTGCGTGAGGGGGTCGACGAGCTGTTCCACAGCCCCAGCTGGTATTCGGTATTCGAGGGCATGGGCGTACGCCCGCGCGCGAGTGATCCGCGTATCGAAAACATGCCGCTGGCTACCATTCGCCAGGCGATGGAAAGCGGCCGCACGGCGATTGCGGAAATGGTGGCGACTTTGCCGAGCCACGACGAATTTCTGAAAGAGCACTGCCCGGCGGTGAGCCTGAAGTAGCGGAGTTTCTGGCGAGACCGTGGCGGTACCGCGACCGGGTGTAGCTTTGTGAGACACGAGCTAGGCGCCCCCCCTTAACCCATCCCTGGGGGCTCGGCTGCGGCCGTCCTGGCCGCAGACGGTCTCACAAAGCTACACCCGGTCACGCCACCTTCGCGGGTAGCTCAGCGCGCTGAACAACCTTGTGAACCACGCGGGACTGATAGTCAGTCGCTCATCCCAGCCTGCACTCCCAGGTCTTTTTTTATCTTTGGGAAGTAAGTCGGGAAACCACTTCGCCGGGCCAAAGCTTAAAAATGCATCAGAGGGACTCCCACTTTCCCGGATCCGTGGGGTGGCAAGGTGGTTTGCTCCATTTTGGGCACGGGATTCAAAGTGGGACGAAGCTTTACCGCCGGTTGCGTACAAAGAAGCCTGAGAAATCTGAAATTACAGAACCCATAGCAGTGGTTCGTTCACAAGAATAAGTGGGAGTTTTGCGGTGATGAAGAAGCGCGTTTTGCTGGGGGTAATCTCCAGCCTGATCGCTGCTGGCGGGATTGCCGGCTGTAGCGACAAGAACATGAGCAAAGATTCCGGTGCGGAATCCCAGGCGGCACAGCTGAATGCAGACTGGCCGCAACTGACCAGCGGCATTGCCAAAGATCCGGCGATCGAAGCGCGTATCGACGCGTTGCTGGCGGAAATGTCCGTGGAGGAAAAAGTTGGCCAGCTGATGCAGGTCGAGATTCGCAGTGCGACGCCGGAAGATGTGAAGAACTATCACGTCGGTTCCATCCTGAACGGTGGCGGCGCCTTCCCGAATAACGACAAGCACGCGACCGTCGCGGACTGGGTGGCGCTGGCGGATGCCTATTACAACGCCTCCATGGATACCAGTGACGGCGGTGTGGCGATCCCGATGATCTGGGGCACCGACGCGGTGCACGGCCACAACAACGTGATCGGCGCGACCCTGTTCCCGCACAACATCGCCCTCGGTGCTACGCACAACCCGGAACTGATGCGTCAGGTTGGCGCGGTCACCGCCGCGGAAGTGTCCGCGACCGGCATCGACTGGGTGTTCGCGCCGACCCTGGCGGTAACCCGCGATGACCGCTGGGGCCGCAGCTACGAATCCTATTCCGAAGACCCCGAAATCGTGCGCAACTATGCGGGCGAGCTGGTGGAAGGCCTGCAAGGTGGTATCGACAGCAACGAGCTGCTGAGTGACCTGCACGTGGTGGGCACTGCCAAGCACTTCCTGGCCGATGGCGGCACCACTGGCGGCATCGACCGCGGCGACGCGCAGATGAGCGAAGAGGAACTGGTGCGCATCCACGCCCAGGGTTACTTCTCTGCCATTGAAGCCGGTGTGCAGACCGTGATGGCCTCGTTCAGCAGTGTTAATGGCGAGAAGATGCACGGCCACAAATACCTGCTGACCGACGTATTGAAAGACCGCCTCGGCTTCGATGGCTTCGTGATCGGCGACTGGGCCGGTCACCAGTTTGTGAACGGCTGCACCAACGTCCGTTGCCCGCAGGCGATCAACGCTGGCCTGGATATGTTTATGGCCCCGGATCCCAGCTGGAAAGAGCTGTACGCAAATACCGTGGAAGATGCCAAGAGCGGTGCGCTTTCCGCCGAGCGTTTGGACGATGCAGTGCGCCGTATCCTGCGGGTGAAAATGCGCGCGGGTCTGTTTGATGCGGGGGCGCCGTCCGAGCGCGCTTACGCGGCAGATGAGTCCCTGATCGGTGCCCCGGCGCACCGCGCCATCGCCCGTCAGGCGGTGCGCGAGTCGCTGGTGATGCTGAAGAACAATGATGGCCTGCTGCCGCTGGCGCGCAACCAGCGCGTACTGGTGGCCGGTGACGGCGCCGACAATATCGGCAAGCAGTCCGGTGGCTGGAGTATCACCTGGCAGGGTACCGGCAATGAGAACGCGGACTTCCCCGGCGCAACTTCTGTATACGGTGGTATCGCCGAGGTAGTGGAAGCGGCCGGCGGCGCTGCTGAGCTTTCTGTTGATGGCAGCTTCGAACAGAAGCCGGATGTGGCGGTTGTGGTTTTCGGTGAGGATCCCTACGCGGAAATGCAGGGCGATGTGTCCAACCTGGATTACCCGGGCAACGGCGATCTGGCACTGCTGAAGCGCCTGCGTGAGCAGGATATCCCGGTGGTGGCCCTGTTTATCACCGGTCGCCCGCTGTGGGTGAATCCGGAAATCAATGCCTCCGATGCCTTCGTGGTGATCTGGCAGCCGGGTACCGAAGGTGCGGGTGTGACGGATGTGTTGTTCCGTACTGCCGAAGGTGCAGTGAATCACGATTTCAAGGGCAAGCTGACCTTCTCCTGGCCGAACGATGCGCGCCCGGAGCTGCGCAACCGTGACCAGAACGAAGAACTGGCCCAGTTCCAGTACGGCTATGGCCTGACCTACCAGGGCGGCGTGCAGCTTGCTGAACTTTCCGAAGACAGCGGTCTGCAGCAGTCCGATGCCAGCGAGGCATTGGCGGTATTCAATGGCCGCGCGCTGGATCCGTGGAGCCTGCAGGTGTTCGACGCGGGCAACAACCATGCGGTGATTGCGAGCAGCGTGGCCGAACTGCAGGGTATTCGTGTGCAGTCGGTGGACCGCAAGGTGCAGGAAGACAGCCGTCGCCTGACCTGGAGTGGTGCGGGCAATGCGGTGGCGGGCTTCTTTGCAAACAGCCGCACGGACCTGTCCGGTTACCTGGGCAACCAGGGTGCGTTGGTATTCGACGTGAAGGTGGATGCTGCGCCGAGCGATGCGGTGAACCTGGGTATCAACTGCGGTACTGATTGCGGTGCCGAGCAGTCCATTACCGAGCTGCTGCAAGATGCGGCACCGGGCGAGTGGAAAACAGTGGCGGTGGATTTGCAGTGTCTGGCTACGCGCGGCGCGAAGATGGATATGGTGCTGTCACCGTTTTATGTGCGCACTGCCGGTGCCCTTGACCTGACCATTCACGACATCCGCATTGCGGCCAAGGTGGATGCGGATATCCACTGCGGTTGATCCTTTGATCCTTTGGCCCGGCTGCCGCTGACCTCTGTGGGCAGCCGGATTCCACGAATGAGCTCCGTGGCGGCGCCGCTACCGGGTACGGTCTTGCGAGACACGCCGTGAACCCATCCATGGGGGCTCTTCCGCGAGGTCCCTCTCGCGGAAGGTCTCGCAAGACCGTACCCGGTATCGCCGCCTTCTCCCATAACTAAGCTTCAATGAACGGTTATGGGAGAACTTGTGTTGGCAATGTTGGCTTAAGAGCCGGTAGGCCCTTCATCAAGGGTGCCAGCAGCAGCCCGCTTGCGATACTCCGTAGGCGACATCCCCACCAAACGGCTGAAGAACCGGTGGAACGCAGATTTACTGTTGAAACCGGATTCCAGTAACACGTCCAGTACCGTCATATCGGATTTCTCCGAGTCTGCCAGTAGCGCCTTCGCCGCTTCCACACGGTATGAATTCACGAACTCAAAAAAGTTGGTCCCGAAGTGTTTGTTGATCACTGAGGACACTTCTTTCGCCGGCAGGTCGATGCGCTCTGAGAACTGTTCCAGGTTCAGGTTTTTCTTCAGGTAGATCCGCTCGTTTTCCATCGCATTGCGCACCTTGGCAATAGCGGGTTCCGAGGGTTCGTCTTCGTTGACCGGCTCACGGCTTTCTTCCGGCTTGGTGTCCAGTAGCTGGTGAGCGTAGGTCAGGCTGTAGGCGAAGAAGGCGTTGATCAGAATGAACGTTACATAGTTGTCGGCGATGCCCATGTAGTCAGACACCACACTGCTGGAGAACTTGGCCACGATGTGCGTGAGCAGGGTCCAGCCCCAGGAAACCAGTAACCCCCAGGTCAGGGCCGACAGCCAGTCGAGTTCCACTTCGGAAAAATCCGAGTACTCATCCTGCAACTCTTTGCGGTAGCGGCGCACCAGGCGCAGGGACGCGAGCGCGTAGCAGAAGGGTACGATGCAGGCGAGGTCCCAGATCAGTTCGATGGCGTATTCGGAAGGCGCGCCTGCGGTGCCGGTACTCAGGTGACGCAGGTCGGCGCTGGTTACGCCGAGTACCGCCATCGCCAGCACCACCAGTCCCACCGGGATCAGGTGCAGGGCGTGCTTGCGATTGAGCGCGAAGGTCTTCTTAGTCAGCGAACAGAAATACAGATAGATCGCCGGCCCTTTCAGCAGTTGTGCTGAGAGCAAGAGATACGGCACCAGGGACTGCTCAAACCAGGGCGACAGGGTGAACTGGTCGTTCCACAGCACCAGCGTCAGGCTGGAAACCGCGGCAATGATCAGCAGGAAAGCGGTCAGGAGACGGCCGTCATCGCGTCCGCGCTTGGGCAATATGGTGTGGAAGATGGCCAGCAGCAGGCACTCTGCGGCAGTCATCAGCAGCACAACATCAGGGATATTGAATATGTAGGCTTTCATCTCTGCATCGTCAGATCGGACTTTTTTAACGGTTTTTTTATTATTTTTATTCGTCAGGCCGCGCAGTATAGGAGAATTTGCCCGCCCATAGGAGATTTCTGAATGGGCCGGGGCGCGCATTACCGTGCCATGACTGTGAAGTATTCAACGAATCCGCTCCTCAAGTAGCCCCAGTTTGCGTCGCCGCCGAAAGTGGGGCGACTGGATATGACCCTCAAGCCACCATTTTCCGCGCGGTACATACAAGACAGTACCGATACAGCAGTACCAAATAAAAATAACGGAAATGGTAGGAAACAATGAATGTGATCAACACCCTGTCCAGGCTCTGCCTGGGCACAGCGCTGTGTTGCGCGCCGCTGGCACAGGCCGGCTTCACGAGTTATGGCGCGGGCAATATCAGCGACACGATCAATCCCGCAGGATATGGCTGCGTAGTCGATTACGGTACCTGGATTCACAATGCGGGCGTGGTGGAGCCGGGTGTCAGTTCCTGCGACCCTATCGGCACCCCGGTACCGCGCCACCCGCAGTTGGTGGCACCTGCCAGCAACCAGCCCACCATGACACACCGCTGGTGGGGCTCGGTCTCGTTTCTCGGTGAAATGACCATCGGCGATTCCGCCGACTCCGCTTATATCACCCCGGATCCGGTCACTGCGCGTATCAGCAATCGCGGCGCACGGGTGCTGGCGATCCCTTCTGGTTTGCAGACCGTAGACAACCAGACGATTTATCAGATCCCCGATCCATTCAGCGAGGTGTTTGACGGTATCGCCGTGGGCAATAGCGCTTACAGCAATATGGACGCGTACCTCAAGGATTACAGCGATGGCAGTATGACCGTGCAGTGGCGCGCGGGCGCGACGCCGGTGATGGAGGCCACCTTTGTTTACGGTTCGCCTTATGTGTACTTCCAGGCTTTCGCGGGCAACCTGGTATTGCGAACCAAGGCGGCCGACAGTGGGGAAAAGGGCATTTACCACACCGATGGCAACAGCCTTGGGGTGTGGACCGATGTAGCGGGGGTGCGCAATTACTTTCTTGCGGTGGGGGATGGCAGTACCCAGTTCCTGAACCCGAACTCCGCTGAAGTTGCGATTTCCGGAAGCAACCGGCTGACACTGGCCTGGCTGCCGGTCAGTGGTGTGCCGGACTCGCCCACACGGCAGTATTTCGCCCAGTATGCCCAGCAGCCGGTGGACGAGGTGTTTATCGGCTACAGCGTCGACCGCGGGAATAACTCGGTCAACATCTCCCACCAGTACCGCTACCAGGGCGCCGCGGTAAATACCCTGGCCGGGCTGCAGCCGTTGCACTGGAAAAACTCGGCGCAGCCGCTGTCCGGCTACAAGGCACGCAGTGCGCGCGGTGTGGTGCAGTTCGCGGCCACCAGCCAGTTCAGTTACCAGTTACCGTTTGTTGGGGTGCTGCCGTATTTCCCGGAAGGGATCGGTGATTACGATACCCAGACACTGCAGCAGCTGGTGCAGGAATACCTGCAGCAGGGCGCCTCGCAGTGGAATACCCACACGGATACCTACTGGTCCGGCAAGAACTACGGCAAGGTCGCGGAGCTGGCGGCCATCGCCCGCAGCCACGGTATGACGGCCGAAGCGGACCAGCTGATCAACTGGCTGAAGGGCGAACTTGAAGACTGGTTCCGGGCGGATACGTCCGGAGGCCTCGACCTCAGCAAGTACTTCGTCTACGACAGCGAGTGGAATACCCTGCTCGGGTTTGACGAGTCCTTTGGCGCGCAGCAGCAGTTGAACGACCACCACTTCCACTACGGCTACTTTGTGCGCGCGGCGGCGGAAATCTGCCGGGTAGATGCAGGCTGGTGCTCCGCGTCGGCGTGGGGACCGATGGTGGAAATGCTGATTCGCGATTACGCCGGTGGCCGCAATGATCCGATGTTTCCCTACCTGCGCAACTTCGATCCGGCCAACGGGTTTTCTTGGGCTTCCGGGCACGCGAACTTTGTCCTCGGCAACAACAACGAATCCACCTCGGAAGCGGCCAACGCCTACGGTGCGATCGTTCTCTACGGCCTGATCACCGGCAACGACGACCTTGTGAACCGCGGTATGTACCTGCACGCGTCGTCCACCGCCGCTTACTGGGAGTACTGGAACAACCTGGATCGTTATCGCGGCCTCGGCGGTGACTACGACAACTTTTTTGCCGATTACAACAGGATGACCACGTCAATCATCTGGGGCAACGGGCATGTGTTCTCTACTTGGTTCAGCGGGGCCTATGCGCACATCCTGGGTATCCAGGGGCTGCCGCTGTCGCCGCTGGTGCTGCACATCGGCCAGCACCCGGACTACCTGAACGATTATGTGAGCCTGGGCATGAGCGGGGAGTCCAGCAATGGCAAACCATCGGGGCTGCCGGACGGACACTGGCGGGATGTGTGGTGGAATATCTGGGCCATGACCGACGGTGCCGCGGCGGTGGCCGACTTCAATACAGTCAACCTGAATTACACCCCGGAAGAGGGCGAGAGCAAGGCGCATACCTATCACTGGATCCACACCTATAAAGCCCTGGGGCATCTCGCCAGCGGCAGTGGCAGCCTGAGTGCGGATTACCCGGCGGCGCTGGCGTTCGACAACAATGGTGAGAAAACCTATCTCGCCTACAACTTCGGTGGTGCCGCACGTACGGTGCACTTCTCTGACGGTACCAGCTTCAGTGTGCCTGCCGGGCAGATGTCGGTGGATGGTGTCAGTGGCAGCAGCGGTGGCGGCAGCAGTGGTGGGAGTAGCGGAAATGGCTTTGACCTGACCATCGAAGCCGAAGATTACGATTTTATGGCGGGGGTACAGACCGAACCCACCAGCGATACCGGGGGCGGGGTCAACGTGGGCTGGATCGATGCCGGTGACTGGCTCGCCTACGCGGATGTGCAGATCCCGGCCGCTGGTACTTATCAGGTGGAATATCGCGTAGCGAGTGAATCCATCGGGGGGCACCTGGTGCTGGATATGAACGCGGGGGCGACCGTCCTCGGCGAACTGGATGTCCCGGTTACCGGTGGCTGGCAAAACTGGGTCACCGTGCAACACACCGTGCAGATGCCGGCAGGTCCCTTTGATCTCGGGGTTTACGCAGCAGCGGGGGGCTGGAATATCAACTGGCTGCGTATCCGTAGCGTGGGCCCCTGAACGACTTCCAGTTAGAGATATCCACAACGGGCGCTGGTGACAGCGCCCGTTGTGGGACGGGTTCCGGGGGCGACGTGGCACAGCCCAGTTTGTACGAATCGGTAAAGTGGGGCGCACAAGCTCCCGATTTTCTGGATACTCGCCGCCATCGGATGTTGCCTCTGGTGGCGCAGTGATAGGGAACTCTTCGTGAGCCCTGGGGCACCGCGCCATCACCGCGCTGGCAACCCGACATCATCTCTCTTCCCCCGCTACGCGGGTTTGTCCCGTATTATTTAGCTGGACCGGCAGTTTTCTGCCGGTATTTTTTTGCCCGCTCGTTGGCGCTGTAAATCTGCCCATCCAGACTCGACCCAGTCTGTGCGGAATGGAAAGTGGAACGCCATATGCTGTCGCGTCTTTCTACTCCCCCCATATTTGTGACCGCTCCCCCCGGGTAGGGCTGGAGTTTTCTGCGGCAAATCATTAACTTATACCGCCGTTTTTCAGTGGCCAGAACCCGAGGGTTCAAGCGCTTTTACCGAGCGTGATTGCCAAATAAAGGAAAGTAATAAGGACAGTGTCATGACCAGAATCGTTGCGGACATCGGCGGTACCAACGCCCGCTTCGCCGTCGCCCATCCCCAGGACGGCGGATATCGGCTGGAGGCCATTCAGGTGGTGAACTGCGCCAAATTCCCGGACTTCTATGCCGCGCTGGGTCAGTGGCTGGATGGGCTGGACCAGGAGCGCCCCAAGCAGGCCTGTATCGCCGTGGCCGGCCCAGTGGAAAAAACACCGGAAGGCGGACGTGTGACCATGACCAACCTCGGTTGGGAAATCCGTGCCGAAGAACTCTGCTCACGCCTCGAGCTGGATCGCGCTCTGGTGGTCAACGACTTTGCCGCGCTGGCACTTTCCCTGCCGCGCCTGACTGAAGAAGACAAATGGGCATTACGGGATGTGCCGGCAACCCCGAATGGTCCCATGGTGGTTCTGGGCCCGGGCACTGGACTCGGGGTTGCGGCGCTGGTGCACGATGGCGGTAGCTACCGTGTGGTGCCGGGAGAGGGTGGCCACGCCAACCTGTCCGCCGGTAGCGAACGGGAACTTGAGCTGTTGCAAATCCTCGCGCGCACTCAAATGCCGGTCTACAACGAGTTTGTCCTGAGTGGCGGTGGCCTGGTGAATCTGTATCGCGCGGTATGCGCGCTGCACGGCCGTCCGGCGGAAGACCTGACACCTCCCGATGTCAGCAGCCGCGGCCTCGACGGCTCGGATCCACTGTGCCGCGAAACCCTGATTGACTTCCTTAACTTCCTCGGCAGTGCCGCTGGCGATGCGGCGCTTTATTATGTGGCACGCGGTGGCGTGTTCCTTGGCGGTGGTGTACTGCCGCGGATCGAGTCACTGCTGCCGGAAAGTGCCTTCGAGCAGCGCTTTGTGACCAAAGGGCGCCTCGGTAACTGGCTGCAGGGCGTGCGTGTTGATGTACTCAAGGCGGGCTATCCGGCCCTGATCGGCGCCGCCGCCTGGCTGGAAGACTGATTCCTTCCTTATTTACCAATGGCGCCTGTATATTTTTTATGCGGCCGCTATAATCGCCCGTCTGGTGGCGCAGTGTCGGGTTTCCTCCCCCAGGACCCGGCCGTTTCTCCCCCTCCTCCCCCCCCCGGGGGTGGAGGATATGGACTTTGGGTACGCCTAGGATGGTGCTACTCACCATAACGATAAAGTCCAAGGGAGAAGATGATGAGCCTGACTAACAAACGTTTCCGCCCGGCGATGCTGTCTGCAGCCATCGCTGCGTCGGTTAGCGCATCCATGGCTTCCTATGCTCAGGAACAGCAGGAAGCGCTGGAAGAAGTAACGGTCACTGGTATCCGTTCCAGTGTCCTTGATTCCCTGTCTGCCAAGCGCAATGCCGATGTGGTTGCCGACGTGGTCGATGCTGGTGCTCTGGCTTCCCTGCCGGACCAGTCCATTGCCGACGCCCTCGGCCGCCTGCCGGGTGTCACCACTGTGCGTGACAACGGCCAGTCCTCGCAGCTGAACATCCGCGGCATGAACGGCGATTTCCTGCAGACCACCCTGAATGGTCGCGAACAGGCGTCTACCGCTGGCTACACCGAAAGCACCCGCTGGATTTCCTTCGACCAGTACCCGGCTGAATTGATCAGCCAGGCGGCGGTGTACAAATCTCCGAAAGCTTCCCTGATTGAAGGTGGTGTAGCGGGCTCCGTTGAGCTGAAGACCGCCAACCCGCTGGACGCTGCGGAACAGCACAACTTCAACGCCAACCTGCGCATGTCCTACAACGACGGTGCCGATGCTGTTGGCGCGGACGAATACGGTCAGCGTGTAACCCTGTCTTACATGGGCAAATTCCTGGAAGACAAACTGGGTGTGTCCCTGGGCTATTCCCACCTGGAACAGCCGAACAGTTTCACCAAGGCGCGCGCCGGTGCTGACGACCAGATCGGCTACGACGTAACTGCAGACTACGACGGCGACAATGCAGCCGACGCGCGCAACCGCGCATTCCAGTGGCAGGCTGGTAACGGTACCGATACCCGCGATGGCGTTCTCGCCAGCATCGTGTTCCAGCCGACTGACAACCTGAAAGCCCAGCTGGACTACTTCAAGTCCGAGTTCGAGCGCGTTGATACCCGTCACGGCATCACCGTTGGTGGCCTGGGTAATGTTGGTTCCTTCGACCTGTCCAACACCAACGTCAGTAACGGCGTGGTTAACGGCGGCACCGTGGGCATCACCGATCCGAAAACCGAGTGGAACTCCAGCCCCTGGTTCGAATCGCGTACCGAAGACCAGTCCACCCAGGCAGACTCTGACAGCCTCGGCCTGAATCTGGAATGGAACATTAACGAGCGCAACACGCTGGTGCTCGACTACTCCACCAGTGAAGGCACCAAGACCCGCAAGGACCAGATCGTGTCCATGCACGCCTACGACCTGGGTACCGATACCGCCGGCAATGCGACCTGGGAAGAAGCTGCGGGCCAGAGCCTGACCTACGCGCTGAACGGCAAGGGCTTCCCGACCGCAAACTTCAGCGGTGTGGACTTCACCGACCTGGATACCATGCGCCTGTCGCGCTACGAAGAATTTCCGCACGAGTACACCGACGAAGTTGAAGCCTTCAAGGTGGACTACAAATTTGACCTGGAGTGGGGCGCGATTGCTTCTATTGAAGCCGGCTTGCGCACTTCCGAGCGCACCTTTGACTCCGAGCGCGGTGCTTTCCTGTACGGTAGCCGCGACGGTCAGTACAACGGCTGGTGTGCAGACAACCTCACCTCCGGTGACAGCAGGATCGAGTGTATGCCGCAGGACCTGGATGGTTTCGTAACCATCGGTTCTGTAGACGGAGCACCAGATCACCTGGTCGTTACCGACATGGACGCCCTGGCGAGCAGCATCTTCGGTGCCGGCAACTACGAAGGTAAGCAGGTGTTCACTCAGGACTGGACCTTTGTTGAGTCCGGCGCGGTGACCGAAAAGGTGTTCGCTTATTACCTGATGGCCAACCTGGACACCGAGCTGGCTGGCATTCCGGTCACTGGTAACTTCGGCGTGCGTGTCGTAGAGACCGATGTGAAATCCAGCGGTCTGCAGAATGTTGGCGCTGGCAACGGCGTTGAAATCATCGATGGAGTAGGTGATAGCAGCAGCAACTACGACTACATCACCTTCGGCCCTGAGTACACCGATACCCTGCCGTCCCTGAACCTGAACTTCCAGCTGACCGAGCAGGACATCGTTCGCTTCGCTGCGGCCAAGGTCATGGGCCGTCCGCCGGTTGGCCAGTTGAAAGGTGGTGCCGGTTCCTGGAACAGCATCAACTCCGACGGTAACAACGAATACAACGTGTGGACCAAAGGTTCTCCGTACCTGGATCCGTTCCGTGCGAACCAGATCGACCTGGCCTACGAGCACTACTTCGAAGAAGGTGGTGCGGTAACTGCAGCCCTGTTCTGGAAAGACATCGAGAGCCTGGTTGAGAAGCAGTACATCTACCTGGATTCTGCAGCGGATCGCGCTGCGATGTTTGACAACCTGGGCCTTGAGATCCCGGCGGGCCTGGAAGCGGGCGCTTTCGAAACCTTCGTCAACAACGACAAGGGCGGTTACATCCGCGGTATCGAACTGGCGGGTACCAAAACCTTCGACCAGTTGCCGGGCGTATTCGGTGGCCTGGGCCTGACTGCCAGCTACTCCTTCACCGAGAGTGAAACGGCGGTAACCGGTGGCAACCTGTACGGTGAGTCCCTGCCGCTGCCGGGTCTGTCCGAGAACGTGTGGAGCACCACCGTATTCTGGGATATCGGCAACTTCAGCTCTCACGTGAACGTGCGCTACCGCGACGAGTTCATCCTGAATATGCCGGTACCGGGTAGCTCCACGCCGGTTATGGCTCAGGACTACACCACGGTTGATGCACAGGTATCTTACGGCTTCGCCAATGGTATCGATGTTGTCCTTTCGGCCAACAACCTGACCGACGAAGGTGATACCAAGGCCTACGGTGTCAACGGCGTATTCGGTGAGTACACCGAGTTCGGCCGCCAGTATTACCTGGGTGTGAACTACAGCTTCTAAGCAGCAGTGAATTTCTCCGGGGCCGCTTTAAATAGTCCCGGGGTCTCACAGGGAACCGCCCGTCGAGCTCGCCTTGCCGGGCGGTTTTTTTATGCATTGAATAATGACCGGAAACATAATTCCGGCGTGAAGAATTGATGAGAGGTGCCATGAACGAGCAGAAAAAACGCGTTGTCATTCTCGGCGGCGGCACCGCCGGCTGGATCACCGCCAACCTGATGGCGACCCACTGGAAGGACAAGGGGTTTGACATCACCCTGGTGGAGTCACCGGATATCGGCACTATTGGCGTCGGTGAAGGTTCTACGCCGCCATTGAAAGGGTTTATGGACGTGATCGGCGTGCAGGAGTCCGAGTGGATGCCGGAGTGTAACGCCACCTATAAGGTTGGTATTACGTTCAGGGACTGGTCCACCAAACCCGGCTTTACCGAATACGTACACCCGTTTCTGGCACAGCCTGACCATTTCTCCGTGCCGGCGTTTTTCCACAACAGCTTCCTGCGTCGCAAGGGTATCGATCTCGAAGGGCACCCGGACCACTTCTTCCTCGCCACGGAAATGATTCGCCAGAAGCTCTCACCGGTCGCGCCGGAACATTTCCCGTTTGAAATCGCCTACGGCTATCACTTCGACTCCGGTCTGCTCGGTAAATTTCTCGCCCGTGTTGCAGAAAACAAGGGCGTCAAATACAAGAGCGCCACCGTGAACGAAGCCCTGCTCGATCCACAGGGCAATATCCGCTGTCTGAAAACGGCCGAGGGCGAAACCCTTGAAGGCGACCTGTTTGTGGATTGCTCGGGCTTCCGTGGGCAGTTAATCCAGCAGACCCTGGGCGTGCCTTTCCAGAGCTGTGCGGACAGCCTGTTTAACGATTCCGCAGTGGTGTTTGCAACGGAGCAGGAAGAAGACTACGCACCGCACACGATTTCTACCGCGCTTAAATACGGCTGGGCCTGGAAGATCCCGCTGACCAACCGCAATGGCAATGGCTATGTCTACAGCTCCCGGTTTGTCGACGATGACAAAGCGGAGACCGAGTTTCGCGCGCACCTGGGATTATTGGAAAGCGATGCAGAAGCACGCCGCCTGAAATTCAAGGTCGGACGCGTGCAGCAGCACTGGGCCAAGAACTGCCTGGCCGTGGGCCTGTCGCAAGGCTTTATTGAGCCGCTTGAAGCCACCGCCCTGGATATGGTGCAGGAAACCGTCACGCGTTTTATCGAGTCGTACAACAACGGCAACTACACGGATAAATACCGCCAGGAATTCAACGACCGCATCAGTGCCCGTTTTGATGCCGTGCGCGACTACATCGTCTGTCACTACCGCATCACTTCGCGAACGGATACGGATTACTGGATGGCCAACGGCAGCAACGAAAAAATTTCGCCCTCACTGCGTTCAATCCTGATGTCATGGATGGCTGGTAAAAACATCACCGACGAGTTGCTGGACCAGAAACTGGATGTGTATTTCCCCAACGTATCCTGGAACTGTCTGCTTACCGGCAAGGGCATTTACCCAACACCCGATCAGTTGCGCCCGGGCAATGAGCTGGCTAACCAGTACAAGATGGAAGATGTCCGCGAGTTTATCCGCCGCTGCGCGCTCAATTTTAGACCGCACCTGGAGCAGCTTGCGTTACTGAAAAGGTAACAGTCTTCCTTGAGTTTGGCGCACAAATCAACATAGGTTGTCTGGTTTTGGTGCTCTGGTATTTGAGCTGTTGTTGCAGCCGGGTATAGTCGACTGGATGTGTTGAGTTAACGTTGGGTGCTGAGGCTTGGCACCAGATTCTGGCCCAAGGAATGGCTGATAAAAATGAACAAAATACTCCCTTATCCGCGCAAGATTGCCATTGCTGTATCTTTGACCGCTGTTCTGACTACTCTCTCTGCTTGCGGTGGCGGGGGATCCGGATCCTCGGATTCCCCCACGCCAGTAGATTCGGGAACGGACCCTTCCCTATCTGTTGAGCTTTTAACAGGAATATTTCTCGACAGTCCGATTACAGGCCTCTCCTTTCTGACAGATTCAGGACATGAGGGGGAAACAGGCATTGAGGGTGGGTTCAGTTATGAAGCCGGTGATTCGGTTACATTCTCTATCGGCGATCTGGCATTCCCCCTGGTAGTGGCTCAGCGTGCGGTTACGCCGCTGGAGCTATTTTCAGCGAAGGATATTAACGATCGCCGAGTGGTGAATTTCCTGCGCATTGTTCAGAGTCTGGACGATGATGGCAATATCGAAGAGCGTATCCAGTTGCGCGGGGATGCCGCAGACATAATCAATCAGTCTGGCTTGACCCTGGAGGATTTCGACCAGGGAATTCTTGAGTTTGCCACCGATCACAAGGTCACCGCATTGTTATCGGCTGCCGCACTCGGGGAGCTGGTTTCCGACACTGGAGCTGTGGCCCACTTCTCGCAGACAATGAAAACCTCGGACGAAATCGACATCGACAACGATGGTGCCGGGAATAATTCTGATCCGGATGATGATAATGATGGTGTCCCGGACCAGTGGGATGAGTACCCCTATGATGCAGAGCGAAGTGGTGATTTCGACCTGGATGGTGTCGATAACATAGAAGACTCTGATGATGACAATGATGGCTTTGCCGATGGGGATGATGATCTGCCTTTTGACCCGGCTGAGCATGAAGATACCGATGGTGATGGTATTGGCAATAACGCCGATGAAGACGACGATAACGACGGGACCCCGGATATAGATGATGATGCCCCGTTAGACCCTAACGTTGCAGGTGATGCCGACGGTGATGGTATCGACAATACCGTTGACCCAGATGACGACGGTGATGGGGTGGTGGACAGTCGCGATGCGTTCCCGTTAGACCCGGCAGAAACCGCAGATTTCGATGCAGATGGCGTAGGGGATAATGCCGACCTGGACGACGACAACGACTCGGTGCCCGATACGGAAGATCGCATACATATCGTTGGCAATAAGGAAGTCTATTTCCAGGAAGAAACCATCGTTCTGCGGGCGAGAGGGTTTGATCCTGATTTCAACCCGGCGGATCCGGAAGACGGCTGGCACATTCAGTTTTACACCTACGATGTGGAAAACCCGAACGTCTACCTATCAGAATACACTGCGGGAGGGGCCTACAACGCCAGCTACGATTCTGTGGAACATGTCTGGGAAATGAAATACTGGGCACCGAGAAAGCCAGGAGAGTATCGCACGGAGCTCGCGCTTTACTGCTCTGAGAGTCCAAGTGTTTGCGAAGATGTGCACGGTTGGGATCAGGTGGAACAAAGTGTTTATTTTACGTCCACATGTGCTGAGCCCCCCTGCAGTTTCGAACTGGACAAGCCGCGAGGGAGCTATGTTACTAATAGCACGGTTTATCCACGCAATTCAGCGTTTGTGCAGCGGGCTAACGGCGAGCTTGTAGCCATTGTTTCTGAAGAATATTCCTACCTGGCCCGTTCTACAGATGGCGGCAAAAGCTGGAGCGAGTTTTCGACAGTGCCGGAATATATCTATGGTAACCCCGTCTTGATCGAAAACAGATTTGGAAAGCTCATGTTACTTGGTCACTGTGACAATGGTGGAGCCTGTATTTATGAAACGAGTGATGGGCAGGAATGGCTAAAGACTGCGCTCACGCAAGCGACAAATTTTGCGGGTTGTGATCTGGTAACCTGTGACTGGAATTTACTGTATGAAGAGTCGTTGATTGAAACAGCAGACGGTACCTATGTGGTCAGTTATTCTCTGGCGGAAGAGCCACAGGATTCGGACTATGATATCGACGTGTACGTAACCTCCAGTATAGATCTGCAGAGCTGGACTGATCCCGTGAAAATTTCGACCGGTACTGATTGGGATTTTGACTCGACGCTTCTTCAGTCTTCTTCAGGTAAATACTATGCCGGATACGTATCCTATTCGAAAAACAGCCTGGTCATTGCGGAGTCGGATAACTTGCTAAACTGGGTTGAGGCGCATGAACTTAATCCTTACCCCCATCTGCATATGATGCCGCGGTTGCGCGAAGCGTCCGGTGTTCCAATGTTTTTCTTCGCGACCTATGGTGAGCTCAAGTACAGCTATTTGCGTGATGCCGGTAGCTTTTCCTCGCCCCAGGTTTTGACGGATAGTATGCCCTTCGGGCCAGACGTACAGTTGCTGGAAAGTGGTCGTCTCGGGATTATGTACCCAATGGATTTAAATAATCAGCGGGATGTGTTTTATGAAGATCTTCAGCTTCCTGCAATGGCCAATTGAGTAGCGGGAGCGAATCAAACGAAAAAGGGACTGGCTTGCCAGTCCCTTTTTCGTTGTAACTTAATGCGATGTTGTCGTGAACGAATTACATACCATGACATCGGTTTCCAGAGATCCGATTACCCGCTCCGCGGTATTGCCCCGGAGAAGTGAGCCAGTCTCGCCATACTGGTTCAGGGTTCCCATTACCACCACGTCTGCGTCGATTTCCTTGGCAATCTCCGCCACCACTTCGTTGGTGTAACCCTGTTTTACGTGAATACGGTCAGTGGGTACGCCGGTTTTGTCTGCCAGCTTGGCCAGTGCGCCGCGGTCTGGATACAGCATGGAATCCAGGTAGGCATTCACCAGGTGTAGTTCAGCACCGTACACCTCAGCGATGTAGCCAGCGCGCTCTGTGATCTGGCGGTTGAGCTGGCGCTGTTGGGTGGTTTTGGCCTGGTAGTTCACGGTTGCCAGTACGACCTTGCGACGATCTTTGGCGCCGGGACGGATCAGTACCACCGGGCACTTGGCGTGTTTCAGTACCTGCCACTTGGATTCCGCAAAGGTGAAGCGACGGCTGGTTTTTGCATGGACCGGCAGATAGATCATCTCCGCGTTGTAGCGCTTGGATTCCTGAATGATCGCCGCCTGCCAGTCACTAGACCAGCATACGGTGATCTCGAAGTCGACACCGGCTTCCTCGATGGGCTTGCGGATCCGGTCGCGGAACCAGAACTCGTCGCGGAACAGGTGATCGTTCACCGCGCGGGTGTCTACGGCCTCTCCATCCACAGCGACGAATACCGCCAGCTTGGGCTGCGGGTTGCGTTCGCGGGCGGTGGTCAGGGCGCGCTCCAGCGCGACATGTTGGTCGTCATTGGGATCAACAACGACGAATACGACGGGTTTATCTTGCATGGTCACTCCTTAAGCGGGGAAATTGCTTCCCCGGTTCTTCTTTCCGTGTTCTCTCGACCGCACAAACTGCCTGCGGCATCTGCCATTAGACTGGGCGGTCAAGACTACCATCGGTTGCCGATTTTTTCATCTACGCCCCCTCTGTGGGAGGATGAAACCTGGCCCAGCCGGGATACAGTAGGATTCAGTGATGACCGTTCCATAACGACAGAGAGAACATAATGAGAAAAATTGCCGGCATGGTTGCCGCACTGGCCGTGGCCGCTTGTTCTGATAAGGGCGCGGATCAACTGGAGGCAATAAATTCCGGGGTATCTTCGTCAGAAATGCCCAGTGCCGCCTTGACCCAAGTCAATGATCCCTACTGGAACAACGCGACGATCTATTTCATGCTTCCGGACCGTTTCAATAACGGCAATCCGGATAATGACCTTGCCTACGAGCGCAAAAATGATGCGGCGTATATGCGCGGCTTTTTCGGTGGCGACCTGCAGGGCGTTATCGACAAGCTTGAGACTGGATATTTCGAAGCGCTGGGTGTGGACGCCATCTGGATGGCCCCGGTCATCGAAAATATTCACGGTGCAGACGAGGCCGACAAGCGTACATATGCTTTCCACGGTTACTGGCCGAAAGACTGGACCACGGTCGATGCCAACTTTGGCACCGAGGCGGATCTGGCGCGACTGATTGAACTGGCGCACAAGCGCGGGGTTCGCGTTCTACTCGATGCGATCATCAATCACACCGGCCCGGTTACCGAGCTGGACCCGGTATGGCCGGCGGACTGGGTGCGTACCGATCCGGTATGCGACTGGTCGAGTTTTGCTGAAAACGTCACCTGCGCGATTCACCCGAATCTCACCGATATTCTCACCGAGAGCGAGACGGCAGTGGCACTGCCACCCCAATTGACGGAAAAGTGGCAGAGGGAAGGGCGCCTGGAGCAGGAACAGGCCGAGTTGGACGCTTTCTTCGAGCGCACCGGTTACCCGAGAGCACCCAAGTACTACATTGTGAAATGGCTCACTGACTGGGTGCGTGAATACGGTGTGGATGGCTTCCGCGTGGACACCGTCAAACATACCGAGCCGGAAATCTGGGCCATCCTGAAAAAGGAATCCGAGCTGGCGTTCGAACAGTGGAAGGCCGCCAATCCGGCGCAGAAAATCGACGACCGTCCCTTCTTTATGGTGGGAGAAGTGTACAACTACGGTCTGAATGACTTCTCCAACAGCAAGGGCCGCCTCTACGATTACGGCGACCGCCAGGTGGATTTCTTTGCCCACGGTTTTGACAGCCTGATCAATATGGGGTTCCCGGCACACGCCGGCGACGATATGGATAGCCTGTTCACCCGCTACTCAGACATCCTGCACGAGGGCGACCTCAAAGACGCCGCGGTGCTCAATTATCTCGGTTCCCACGACGACCACCACTCGTTTGACCGCGAGCGCCAGCAGGTGAAGTCAGCGGCGCTGAAACTGATGCTGGCACCGGGCGCGGCTCAAATTTACTACGGTGATGAAATCGCGCGACCGATGACCGATGAAAAGGCATTCGGCGATGCGGCAATGCGAGTGCCAATGGACTGGAGCAGCCTGCAAAGCGCAGAGACTCGGGAAGTACTTGCTCACTGGCAGAAGCTGGGGCAGTTCCGCAAAGCGCACCTTGCCGTAGGTGCGGGTGTGCATAAAAAGCTGGAAGAGGCTCCCTATGTCTTCTCTCGCACACTGGGCGATGATCGCGTGTTGGTTGCGCTGGATGTGTCGGCGGGTGAAAAGCAGATTGATGCACACGGCGTATTTGCCGATGGCACATTGCTGCGCGATTACTACTCCGGACTGGAAGTTCGGGTAGAAGGCGGCAAAGTCCGACTGGACAGTGAGTTCGACATCGTCCTTCTGGGCGAAGTCCGTTCCGGTGAGGTTGTCGCCCTCTAAACATTTGCAGTGGTACTGGCTCTGGTTGGTCCACTGAAAAAATACTTTTGGGGCAGATGTGCTGTCCTGATGGTATCTGCAGCGTGTGCTGTATGTGACCCTTCTCTTTCTTCGTCGAAAGTTTGACCGGTATCGATCTAGAATTGATGCCGGTTTTTTTATGTCGATAACAAATAAAAACCTTTCGTGTATCTCAAACAGCGATTGATCTGTGTCACCTGTTTTTGCTACGCCCCGCAATGGGGGGATGCCTGGGGCTCCATGGCTTCATTAGGCTGGAATCATCCGGATTGATGCAGTACCGCTTTTCGGATGCAAATTCTGATTCCAATAATAAATGGTACACAGCGATGAAAAATTATCTTTCCTGCAGTCGTCGCGGGCTGCAGGCTCTCACTTGTCTGATATTTCTTCTTTCCAGTATTCACGCGCGCGCCGGAACGGCTTTCGTTCACCTGTTTGAATGGAGCTGGAATGACATTGCGAGCGAATGTGAAAGTTTCCTGGGACCAAAGGGATTCGATGCCGTCCAGATATCACCGCCGCAGGAACACATCAGCCTGGATACCTGGTGGGCGCGCTACCAGCCGGTGACCTATACCAACCTGAACAGCCGCAGTGGCAGCGAGGCCGAGCTGGCCAGCATGATCCAGCGCTGCCACGCCGCGGGGGTAAAAGTTTACGCTGATATGGTGATCAACCATACCGCAGCCTGGAACCAGGGCGGGACGGGCTGGGGAGGCACGCCGTGGAGCGTTACCAACCACCCGGAATTCTCACCGCAGGACTACCACACGAACTGCACCATCAATAATTACAGCGATGCGAACAATGTATGGAATTGCCGATTGAGCGGCCTGCCGGATCTGGATACGGGCTCGACCTATGTCCAGGACACGCTCGCAGCGTATTTCGACAGGCTGACAGGTTTGGGTGTGGATGGCTTTCGTATCGATGCGGTCAAGCATATGGCCCCCGGCGATCTGCAGGCGATACTCGCGAAGGCCGGAAACCCATGGGTGTTTTCCGAGGTGATTGGTGCCGCGGGTGAAGCGGATGCGATACAGCCATACAACTACACTTACCTCGGGCATGTGACGGAATTCAAATACGGCAACGATGTGGCGAGTAACTTTAACGGCCAGATCAAAAACCTGGCGAGTATCGGTGAGAGTTGGGGATTACTGCCGTCTGGAAAAGCGGTGCACTTTATTGATAACCACGATCGTGAACGGGGCCACGGCGGGGGTGGCAACCTGACCTACAAGGATGGTGCCACCTATAACCTCGCCAATGTGTTTATGCTGGCGCATCCCTACGGGTACCCGAAAGTGATGTCCGGTTACGCGTTTACCGATACAGACATCGGTCCGCCCGCAGCTGGCCCGGCGGCTTGTACCAACAGTGCCTGGGTGTGCCAGCACCGCTGGGGGAATATCGCCAATATGGTGGGCTTCCGCAATTATGTGGATGGTACTGCCGTAGCCAACTGGTGGGATAATGGCAATAACCAGATTGCATTTGCACGTGGCAATAAAGGTTATGTGGTCGTCAACAACGAGAACGACACTCTCAACCAGACCCTGTACACCGGCCTGCCTGCAGGTGACTACTGCAACGTTCTTGCCGGTGCCGACGCATGCAGTGGTGAGGTCATTTCGGTCGATACCAGCGGCTACGCCACATTCAATTTAACCGCAAAATCCGCCGCCGCGATACACGGTGGCGCCATTGCCACACCCTGCATCGACTGTGTTGCGCAGAACTTTCCACAGTTGTATTTCCGCGGTACCGCCAATGACTGGTTGGCAACGCCGATGGCGCTGGTGGCTGATAATAGCTGGCAGCTGGAAGTGACCTTCGATGGCCAGGCGGACCAGCGTTTCAAGTTAGATATCAATGCAGACTGGACTGAAAACTACGGTGACGACGGTGCCGATGGCGTGCTGGATCAGGCTGGCGCAGATATATATACAGCGGTAGTCGGTAATTACCTGGTGGAAGTGAATGACCAGAACCTGACGTACACGCTCACGCTGGTGGGGAATGAACCGCAGCCGCCGAAGGCCAGTGTCACCCCGCTGGCAATTACCGTAGCGGTCAACGAGGCGTTTACCCTGGATGCCAGCAGTTCCAGCGATAGCGACGGCAATATCGTTTCCTACAGCTGGAGCAGTGGCGGTAGCGAAGCAACCACGCAGTTGAATTTTTCCTCAGCCGGGAGCTATACAGAAACTGTCACGGTGACCGACAACGATGGGCTTACTGACAGTATTTCCGCAAGTATCACAGTGACCGATCCGGATGACGGTTTTACAAAAAACTTCAGCAGCCTGAATTTTCGCGGCACACCCAATGCCTGGGGTACACAGGCCATGACGCTGGTTGCAGACAACACCTGGCAGGTCGCCGTTGTGTTTGATGGCAGCGCCGATCAGCGTTTCAAATTCGATATCAGTGGCGACTGGAGTGTGAACTACGGTGATACCAATGGAGATGGGATTCTGGAACAGGGTGGCGGTGACATTTATTCCGGAATCAGCGGCACTTTTCTGGTACAGGTCAACGACCAGTCACTGGAGTACCAAATCAGCTGTATTGACTGTACTGATTACCAGTCCAGCTTTTCGCAACTCTATTTTCGTGGTACGCCAAATAATTGGGGCAGCACGGCAATGACACTGGTCGCCGATCATATTTGGGAGCTGGAAGTTGATTTTGATGGCCAATCCGAACAGCGTTTCAAATTCGATGTAAATGCCGACTGGGCTGAAAATTACGGTGACAGTAATTCGGATGGTGTACTGGAGCAGGAAGGATCGGATATCTATACGACGGCTTCAGGAAGATTCAGGGTCCGGGTGAACGATCAGAGCATGACTTATAGCTTGATTGCTCTTTAATTTCGGATCGGTGAAAGAAAACTGGGGTGTTTAGCACCCCAGTTTTAGTTTGAGTGAAGTGAAGTTTCCCTAGCGGGTGACATTCATTGAGTGGTTGGTGCCGTAGCTCAATTCCGGAATACCATCTCCATTAATGTCCACCCAGTACATACTGTTTTGTGATTGTGTATACAGCATGTATGGCGATTCGGAGACTATCTTGCCGGTTTCAGAGTCAACCTCGATAAACTGGCTGCGGGAATAGCTATACGTGTCCTCGTTAACTCTCAATAGGATATTACGATTGCCCGAACCATACTCCTGCACCAACAGGTTTTGAGCACTACCTTGCACCTCGAATGCGCTGCGGAACGTCAGGTTGTGATTTAGCACTACGATCCAGGTCTTATCGGAGTAATAACTTGCAGCAAGGATGACTTCGCGCTTTCCATCATTATCGAAATCACCGGTAACTAAATTCCGGATATCAGCGTATGTGAGCTGGGAAGCTTTCTCCGGGTCGCCAATGGATAAAGCCACGTTTTCCAAGCTTTGGCTGAACTGTAGCGTTGCTGCGCCATCTCCGGGTAAGTAGACCGCAACAGACTTGGTATCACTGGTGACGACTTGATCTTTGCCGTCATCATCCAGATCTGAAACAACCAGTTTATACCCGCTTTCACGATCAATTCCCCAAAGAAGTATCTGATTTACCGGGTCATAGGCACTTATATCGCCTCCCGAGGATAGGATGACCAGATCATCCTCAAGGTCATCGTTCATTCTTCCTTTCGCGACCACTATGCCGGAGTTGCTCATTTTCGGCGCACTCCAGACAACCGAGTCGGAGAAAAAGCTATAGATCGATGGTATTTGGTTGGAAACATACAGCAGTTCAATTGTGCCATCCTGCCCCAGGTCAGTGAGAGTGCCACTAAAATCATTTGAATAGCTGGTTAGGGGCGCGGACCAATCCAGTTTACCGGTCACCGGATCAAACTGAATAGCGCGGGTTCCGTATGTGTACTCCGGAGAATACGAATAAGCATTTGAGAAAAAGGTGAGTTTTTTGCCCTTGCCATTGAAGTTGGCCAGCTCCCCGCCTTTGAAACTCCCGGAAATATCGTAGACGCCGTTGCTTTGCCATTCGATTTCTATTTCCGGGTTTTCACTTGCGACTACAATGCTGTCGCGATCATTCAACAGTGCAACGTATTCCAGTTGTTCGTCACCGTCCACATCGGCAATCAGCCCTTTTGATCCATTGTCGGGCAGGGCTAGAGTCCAGCTGAGGCTGAATTGAGATGTAAGATCCTTGTCGAACGAATAGAGGCGGGCTTGATATGGGCTATAGTAAGGCAGCGCCAGAATCTCCGCAGAACCATCACCGTCGACGTCTTTGGCGGTGAAGTCCGCAAAGTATTCTGTGATCTGTGCTTTAGCAGATTTGTCAGCTGCGTCGTAGATGTTCAGGTAACGATCACCATTAATTTGTTGGCCAATGATTTCACTTGTGTCGTCACCGTCAATATCAGCTACACGGATGATATGGCCGAAGCCATCACCGAATAACCATTCGTTGACGAAAGTGCTGCCGTTATAGCCAAAAACATATCCCCCGGATAGTACGATCTCCTGGATTCCATCTCCATCCACGTCGCCAGCGGCCATATCAGATTGTTGCACGACGGAAATCGATTGCCAGATCAGATTGTGATTGTTACTACTATCGCGCACCTCCAGTTTTTGTCCGCCTGATGAGTAACGCTCGGGGTTAACCAGGTAAACAATTTCAGGCTCATCATCGTTGTTTACGTCTGTAATTTTAATCGAAGAAATGGAAGAACCAGTAACGTCAATAAAATCACGCAGGCGGCCGGTAACGCCATCAATAATCAATATCTGTGTGCGCGCATCTTCCGAACTTGAGTAATAGTTGTCATTGCTAACCCCGACAAATATCTCATCTATGCCATCGTCGTCGATGTCCCCGGCGGCAACGCTTCTGATTTGTCCATCGGAACCTGTCAGGGAGTAGGGGTACATCCATTCCTGCGTGTACCCACTGCCGTCGAACCCGATGGTGTACAGCCGCTGGTTGTAGTCCGTGACCAGAATTTCCTCGGCGCCATCGCCATCAAAGTCGCCACTGGCCACCGTGTTTCTATATTCGTAGGGCAAAATCACCCCACTACGCGCCAGCGGTTGTTTTCGACTTTCGTCCAGTACCCGGATTTTGCTGCCGATAGGTGTGCCAGGAGCAGTTTGAACCAGGTCGGCTTCCCAGTAAACATCCATGTAGCTATCGAACATGGGCCCGGTTGGTGTCCAGGTAACGGTTCCGTCTGCATCAATCTCCATTCCATTGGGACGAGCGTTGAATTTAAATTCAATGTCGTCGCCGTCCGGATCAACTGCGCTCAGGGTAAACGAGACGGGTACGCCGTATTGCGCAGTCTCTGGTACGCCACTCACCGAGAGTGTGCCAGGACTGTCACTCACGATCAGGGAGTCGCCTCTGAAGGTTTGCAGCTGGCCATCAGTGACTTCTACGGTAACAGCTACCCGGTCATCTTTGACAAAGTAATCGGAAGACAGGGTGTCACTGTTAACTTCTTCGATCGGTTCCTCATTGACCGACCAATAGTAATTGGTAACAAGTGGATCGCTGTCGGCATCTGAGCTTTCAACCGTGGCCGTGATATCCGTGTCGGTATATACCGGAAGTGGTGAAAGGGTGAATTCGTGGATTCTGGGAGGGGAGTTCTGGATCGTTGTTTGGGCAGAGCGGGAAACACTCTCGACACCATCACTCACCGATGCCGTGACTTGTACCTGGTCTCCGCTAACAAAATTGTGGCCCTGGAGATAATAATAAGTTTCCCCTTGTAGCTCTTCACCGTTGACAGTCCAGACGTAGCTGCCACTGAGGGAATCACCATCAGCGTCTTCTACGTCAATTTCGGCTCTTAGGGTTGAATCGGTAAAGGCTGGAGCTGGTGTAATACTCAAGCTGGAAATAACAGGCGCATTATTCTGGAGGCCGCCAGAGCTGCTTGATGAGCCACCGGACGAGCTGCTGCTGGAGCTGGATGAGTTTCCGCCGGAACTTGAAGTGCTACCGCCGGAACTTGACGAACTACTGGAACTGCTGGAGCTGCTACTACCTGCAGGAGGAGGTGATGAATCGCCTCCAGAGCCACCACCGCCGCAGGCTGCCAATGAAGTTGATAACAGTGCGACGCACAGTAATTTAAGCCGGGCGCTACATACAGGTGTTTTTTCCATCGTTGTCTATTCCCCAGAAACAGCTAAAAAGTTTCTTTTTTTTCGTTTAAGTACTGTTCTGCTCATGGTCCTTCCGAGCTAACTCAGGATGGTCTGTGAAAATTGCGTCTGGCGCAAGTTTTGCGGTTTTCGGGGTTGCCTTGAAGGCGAATTTAAATTTAAGCGACTTTACAGGGGGCTGTTTATCGACAGGTTTACCGACCTAAATTAAAGCTGGAATAGTCGATTAACTCCCGGATTCAGGTTGTGACTTTTGTGCCTTTGTTGAATTTCGTTATGTGTTTGGGCGTGTTTGAAATACCAACGGATGAGCAAGGTTCAGTGATGAGTCTTTATCCGCCAACCAGCTTTACATCCTGAAATGACTTATTTCTGTCTAATTAGCCACTCTTAAGTTTGCCTTAATTCCCGCCCCATACACTGCATCTATCCAATAACCGACCGGGAGCTTCGATACCAGTGGCTCAGGTAAGGAGATAGGCAGTGGAAGTCTTGAAAACCCCAGAGTCACAGTCAGTTCCGGGCCGCTACGGTGCAATCATCAGCCGTTCCGGTCGCTCGGGATTCCAGTTGACCAAATCTGCAGATAGTGAGCGCCTGGCACTTGAATGCTATATCGCCCACTGCTTTGACAATGCTTATGGCGCCAACCTGAAGAGCTTCCTGCCGCTGCTGCTCGCGTACGGTGAAGGGCGAGACTTCCACTCTGCGTTGGGCATGCGGCGGGCAGACAGCGGTACGCTGTTTCTCGAGCAGTATCTGGATGAACCGGTGGAAGCCTGCCTGAGTGCGGCTGCCGGTACCCAAGTGACGCGGGCCCAGATCGTCGAGATTGGCAACCTGGTCTCCAGTACGCGCGGCAGCAGCCGCATGCTGTTCCTGATGCTCGCAGAACTGATGGCTGCGGCCGATCTCACCTGGGCGATTTTCACCGCCACCCCGGAAGTGCACCGGCTCCTGCAAAAACTCACGGATAACCAGCTGTCGCTATGTCGCGCCGACGGTACGCGACTGGGAACGGCCCTGGCCGACTGGGGCAGTTATTACGATACACGGCCTGTCGTCACGGCAATCAATGTGGCGGCGGAGCGAGAAAGGTTGCTGCAGCGACCGCTGGTCGGCGAGCTGCTCGAAGCCTGCCGCCCACAGTCCGAAGCACTTGCACCCATTCTGCGAGGACACCACCCATGCAACTGATCGAAACCATGCGCTGTCACGCGCGCCACAATGCCGAGCAGATCGCCTTGTTGGGAGAGCAGGGCGGCTTTACCTACGGCGGGCTGATAGAGGAAGTGGAGCAGCTTGCGGAGGAATTGCGCCAGCGGGAAATCTCTGTACTTGGTCTGCATGCAGACAACGGCCCCGCGTGGTTGCTCGTGGACCTGGCCTGTCAGCTTGCCGGCGTGGTATCGGTACCGCTGCCAGGATTTTTTTCCGCGGGACAGCTGAGCCACACCCTGCGTGAAAGTGGAATGCAGGCACTGCTGACCGACGACTGCGCCCGGTTTACTGCGTTGGCTGAAGTCGGTATCGCCAGTGGTGAGCTGGCCGGCCTGGCAGTGCTTGAGGTCAATACCGGCTGTTCGCCGGCCCTGCCACGGGATACGGCAAAGATCACTTTTACCTCGGGTTCTACCGGGACCCCCCGCGGCGTTTGTCTGTCGGCGGAGACCCAGCTGTCTACCGCACAGGCCCTGGCGGCATCCTTTGCGGAGCTCGATGTTGAGCGACACCTGTGTGTACTGCCCCTCGCCACGCTGCTGGAAAACGTGGCCGGCGCATATACCTGTTGGCTTCTGGGCGGCACCTTATTGGTCCCGGGCCTCGAGGCTGTCGGTCTCGGGGGCAGCTCGCAGCTGGATGCCGCGAAGCTTGCTCACTGTATCAGCGAGGAGTGCCCGAACAGCCTGATACTGCTGCCACAAATGCTGAAGGCGCTGCTCGGGCAGGTCCGGCAGGGCTGGGCACCCCCTGAATCACTGCGTTTTGTGGCCGTGGGGGGCGGCAAAGTGGCCCCGGACTTATTGCGTGCTGCGCGCCGCAATGGCCTGCCGGTTTACGAAGGATACGGATTGTCTGAGTGTGGTTCCGTGGTGGCACTGAACCTGCCCGGCTCGGATTGTCCGGGCGCGGCGGGCAGGCCGCTCTCGCACTGCGAAATTTCGCTGCGTGAAGGTGAAATCCATGTACGGGGTCCGCGCTATCTGGGCTACCTGGGCAGTGAAAATATACAGCAGGAGTGGCTGGCTACCGGCGACCTGGGCGAAGTGGACGATGCAGGCTTTGTGCATATCACCGGGCGTAGCAAGAATCTCCTGATCAGTGCCTACGGACGCAACATCTCTCCCGAGTGGATCGAAAGCGAAGTGCTGCAATCCCCACAAATACTGCAGTGTGTGGTGGTGGGCGATGCGCAACCGTATTGCAGTGCGCTGATTTTCCCCATGCCTGGCAGCGCGCCGGCACAGGTCAGCCACTGGCTGGGCGAACTCAACCAGAGTCTGCCGGATTACGCGCGTATCCGGCACTGGGTCGCACTGCCAAGACCGCTCGGCTATGCCGACGGCCTGCTTACTGCGAATGGCCGGCCACGGCGCGAACGAATCGCAGAGCAGTACCGGAACCTGATCGATGCGCTGTATTGCGAACCCGGAAATGAACCTCCCTTCAAGCCTTCATCTGACCATATGAACCCAGGAGTTGCCTGATGAGTTTTTACGCACAGTTACAAGCACAAACTGAAGCACAGCGTCATGCACTACTCAGTGTGCCCCTGATCCAGCGCGGCGCGCGCGGTGAGATACACCGCGAGGAATACGTCGCTTTTCTATCCCAGGCCTACCACCATGTGAAGCATACCGTGCCGCTGATGATGGCCTGCGGTGCGCGCCTGAATGAAAGCCAGGAGTGGCTGCGCGTGGCACTTGCGGAATATATCGAAGAGGAAACCGGCCACCAGGAATGGATCCTGAATGACATCGCGGCCTGCGGTGCTGATGCCGAAGCCGTGCGTCGCAGTAGCCCGAACCTGAGTACCGAGCTGATGGTGGCTTACGCCTACGACACCATTGCGCGCGGCAATCCACTCGGATTTTTTGGCATGGTCAATGTGCTGGAAGGCACCAGTATCCAGCTCGCAGATTCCGCCGCGGGTGCGATTCAGCAGGCACTGGACTTGCCCGATGCGGCTTTCAGTTATTTGAAATCCCACGGTGCGCTGGATATCGGCCACGTGGAGTTTTTCCGCGGTCTGATGGACCGGATTGAAGACCCGCGGGATCAGGCGTCAATCGTCCACAGTGCGCGTGCGATCTATCGGCTTTACGGTGACATTTTCCGCGAAGTCGAAAGCCGCACATTGGTTCCGGAGGCAGCGTGATATGGCCAGGGATACATCGGCAACAACGGTTCTCCTGACCGGCGCCAGTGGTGGTATCGGCAGCGCTATCGCCCACCTGCTGGCGGAAAATGGCTACACTCTGCTGCTTCAGGGGCGCAATCCAGAACGTCTCGATAACCTGCGGTTGAGTCTCCCAGACCCCGAGCGTCACCAGTCCATGGTAGCGGATCTCACCGACCCCACCCAGCGTCAGGCACTGGTGGAACGCTGCCGTGCTACCCATGGCGGCGTGGATGTACTGATCAACAACGCGGGGGTATCGCAGTTCGCACTGCTTGAAGATATCGATGACGCCAAACTGCGCGAGGTACTGGATACCAACCTGCTGGTACCCATCGCACTCACACGGGATCTGCTGCCACTGTTGTCGCAGAGCCCGCAGGGCGCAGTCGTAAATATCGGCTCTGCCTTTGGCCATATCGGACACCCCGGCTTCTGTCTCTACGGCGCCAGCAAGGCGGGCCTGCACGGATTCAGCGAAGCGCTGCGTCGTGAGCAGGGAAACCGCGGTGTGCGGGTGCACTACCTGGCGCCCCGAGCCGTGGATACAACCCTCAATACGGAAGCGGTGAAAAACCTGAACCGCGCACTGGGCAACCACAGCGATGCGCCGGAAACCGTGGCCGAACAGTGTCTGAAACTTTTGCAGTCCGGCAGCAGCAGCCGGCGTTTTATCGGTTGGCCGGAAAGGCTGTTTATCAAGGTCAACGCACTCCTTCCCACCGTCGTCGATTCCGCATTAACCAAAAAACTGCCGGTAGTGCGTGAATACGCCGCCGGGAAAGCCCAGTAAGGAGAAATCTGATGAACCCCACCCGGTTGAAGGTCTGGAAAAAACACGTATGGATGCCGCTTGCGATCCTGTTTATGGGGAGCCTGCCGGCAACCACCAGCTGGGCGTCGAATCCGTCTGATACGCTGGCGTCGCTGCAGCGTGAGTGGGCGCAAATCAAATACCGACTGCCGGAAAAGCAGCAGGTCGCACAATTTGAAACACTGATTAACCGCGCTCAGGCGGCGACCAGCGCGAACCCGGAAAGCGCTGATCTCTGGGTCTGGAGCGGCATCATTCGCGCTTCTTACGCCGGTGCAAAAGGCGGTCTGGGTGCACTGTCGGCGGTAAAGGCCGCCAAAGCAGACCTCGAACAGGCCATCGCCCTGAATGGCCGTGTGCAGGACGGCGCGGCCTATACCAGTCTCGGCAGCCTCTATTATCAGGTGCCTGGCTGGCCAATCGGCTTTGGCGATGATAAAAAAGCGGAAACGTACCTGAAGAAAGGCCTGGAGTATGGCGCCGACGACATCGATGCCAATTACTTCTACGCCGACTATCTTTTCAAACGCAAGGATTATCCGCGGGCGCTGGAATATGTCAGCAAGGCCGAGCACGCCCCCAAAGACCTGGCGCGCCCCCTGGCGAGTGAAGGGCGTATGGGTGAGATCCTGAAGCTGAAAGCAATGATCCAGGAAAAACTGCACTAACGTGAGACTGCTGCTGATAGAAGATGACCAGTCACTGGCCGACGGCATTACCACTGCGCTGCGTCATGCAGGTTATGCCGTCGATCATGCAGAACTGGGTGTGCGGGGCGTCGCACTGGCGCAGGCGGCCCGCCCGGATCTGGTGATTCTGGATCTCGGCTTGCCGGATATCGACGGCGTCGAGGTGTTGAAGCAGCTGCGCCGGCGACAGTTCAAGTCGCCGGTATTGATTCTCACCGCCCGAGACGACCTGGCCTCAAAGATTGCCGGCCTGGATGCCGGCGCCGATGACTACCTCACCAAGCCCTTTGCGGTGGACGAATTGCTGGCGCGGCTGCGGGCACTGGAACGCCGTGTGGGCGGTATCACCACCGCAGAACTCCGCATCGGCGATGTGGTAATTAATACCGCTTCCCATGAGGTTACCTGCGGCGGCAAGGCGGTGAAGCTTTCGCGCCGGGAATTCGCTCTCTTGCGCGCACTGGCCGAGCGACCGGGATTGATCCAGAGCCGAGAACAGCTGGAAGAAAAACTCTACAGCTGGGGTGAGGAGGTCTCAAGTAATACGGTGGATGTCCATATCCACAACCTGCGTAAAAAACTGTATCCGGAACTGATCCGTAATATTCGCGGTGTGGGCTACAAGCTGGAAAACGGCCAGTGAAGTCCATCCGAATTTTCCTCCTGATTGCGCTGCTGTCGACCATTACGCTGGTCAATTTTGTGTCTGCGTTGCACGGTTACCGCGCGAGTATGGATGAGGCGCAGGCGCTGTTTGATCGCCAGATTGCCGCGACTGCGCGTATGCTGGCATCCCTCTCCGGCAATGGCGCGCCGCAGCAGGTAGTACAGCAGAATGACTTGCTGGCTTTTCAGGTATGGCGCGATGACGGTGTTCTGGTGCTGCGCTCCAATAATGCGCCGCTCACGCCTGTCGTGCCTGCGAAGGAAGGTTATAGCGAGGTCAATTTTTCCGGCTATCGCTGGCGGGTTTTTGGTTTGCGTGATGCGGAGAATGCTCGCTGGATTTATGTCGCCGAGCGGGTGGACCTGCGCTATAACCTGGCGGACGAAGTGATTGTGGAATCGGTTTTGCCGATTCTGCTTGGGCTGCCGGTGGCGGGACTATTGATCTGGCTGGTGATTGGTCGCGGGCTTTCCAGTCTGCGTCGCCTGGCGCGAGCCCTCAGCAACAAGCGAGCCGAGGACTTCCGGCCGCTGCCGGAAGACAACGCGCCGGCCGAGCTTCTCCCGGTCATTCATTCGACCAATTCCCTGTTGCAGCGCCTGCAGGCGTCATTTGAGCGCGAGCGTCGATTTTCGGCGGATGCGGCACATGAGTTACGCACGCCCATCAGTGCCATACAGATTCACGCGCACAATCTCGCTCAGGAAATTACCGAGGCGGGCGTATCGCCGCTGCCGGAATCCCTTCCTCGTTTGCGCCAGAGTATCGAGCGAATGGCGCATCTGGTGGAACAGATGCTGGACCTCTTTCGTACGACGCCGGAACATTACCCTGCGCGTTTCGAGTTGGTGGACTTGCACCAGCTGGCGCGAACCACCATTGCCGAGCGCTACGAACAGTTCGAACAGCGTCGTCAGTCTGTCGAACTGCGGGGGCACAGGGCAACGATGTCGGGCGATCAGTTTGCACTGACAATACTGTTGCAGAACCTGCTTGCGAATGCGGGCAAATATACCCCGGAAGGGGGAAGGGTTCTGGTCACTGTGGAACCCACAGAGTCCGGTATATGTCTGCGTGTCGAAGATTCCGGGCCAGGCATTGCCGCGGACGAGCGCGAGCGGGTCTTCGAGCGATTTTATCGGATAAGGGGCGATCGCCACGCGTCCCTTGCCGCAGGATGTGGGCTCGGGCTATCAATCGTGCAGCATATCGCGCAATTGCACCATGCCAGTATTGTGCTGGGGGAATCCAGCCTGGGGCAGGGGCTTTCGGTGCAGGTTAGCTTTCCCAGTGCCAACGAACATGAACGTGGAGCCGGCAGCGAGGAGCAAACCGGGCAGGCTCGCAAGGAGAATCCCATTGGCTGAAAACCTTCGTTGCAAGGCATTGCTGTATACCCTTGCGCTGGGCGTACTGGCTATGCCATTACACGCTTTGGCCGAGCGGCCGGTACTGACACTGGAGATTCGCGATCACCTGTTTCATCCATCGGAACTGGTGGTGCCGGCTAATACAAAAGTGAAGCTGATCGTCTACAACCGTGATGCCACGGCAGAAGAGTTCGAAAGCTACGAACTCAACCGGGAAAAAGTGATTATGGGCGGGCAGAAAGCAGTGATATTCATCGGGCCACTGGCGCCGGGCGAATATCCATTTTTCGGTGAGTTCAACCCCAAAACCGCTCAGGGAAAGGTCATTGCACAATAATAACTACCCGGGGGGAGTCTCGTGTTGCTGACGAGTGTGATTATCGTTCTGCGGGAAGTGCTCGAAGCGGCTCTGCTGCTCAGTATTCTTCTTGCCATGTGTCGCGTACTGGAACTGCGACGCCAGTGGTTTTACGGAGCACTGGCCGCGGGTGTGCTCGGCTCGATCGGTTACGGTTTGATGTTAGGACCGATTTCGGAGGCGGCCGACGGCGTAGGTCAGGAGATTCTCAATGCAGCTTTACAGCTGGCGCTGTACTTTTTCCTACTGGTGATCGCGCTCCTGCTGATCATGAATACCCATGGCAACCGGCGCTATCTCGGGCTATTGCAGAGCATGATGTTACTGGCAATCGCCTGTGCCACCCTGCGGGAAGGATCCGAAATATTCATTTACCTGATGGCATTTGCCCCACAACAGGCACTGTTGTCCAGCGTATTGAGCGGGGCACTGATCGGGGCGGGTATCGGATTCAGTATTGGCGCGCTGATTTACTACGTGCTGGTTGAACTGCCGTGTCAGTACACGCTAGGGGTTGTACTGACACTGCTTACGCTCGTCGGTGGCGGACTATGTCTCCAGGCGGCCCAGCAGTTGGTGCAGGCAGACTGGCTGCCTTCGGCTATGCCTCTATGGGATACATCTACACTGCTGGATGAAAACTCGCTGTTTGGGCAGTTGCTCTATGCCCTTATAGGGTATGAAGCGACGCCGACACCCGCTGAGGTTATCGCCTACCTGTTGGGGGTGGGGATGATGGTATTGCTGATCGCATTTGCGTTGCGACGTAGTGACATGGAAGGACAGAACTATGAATTTCACCCGGACTGAGTGGCGTAGCGTAGTCGCAACCGCCATAACGCTTTCCCTGTCGAGCGCAGCCCTGGCGGATGGGATCGTGGTAGATCGTATTTACGACCCCTATGTAGAGGCCGGGGAAACCGAAATCGAGTGGCGAGCCACGCGGCTACGCGACTCTGATGACGAAACGCCTAATCTCGAGGAGCTGGGCGGCGAAGAGTTCGGTGAAGAGGAACTCGAAGAAGAGCCACTCGACGGCCTTCATCGTCACAGACTGGGAATGGGGTATGGGTTTAGCGAACGCTGGTTCGGTGAGGTATACCTGATCGGCGAAGGAAGCCACGAGGAAAGCCTGAACCTGAAAGCGGTGGAACTGGAGGCCAAATGGCAGATTACCGAGCAGGGTGAGTACAGCGCTGATTGGGGCATGCTATTTGAGCTGGAGCGGGAAACCGAGGTAGATATGTGGGAGACTGCGGTGACACTCATCAGCAGTCGCGAGTGGGGGCGTTGGACCGGTACCGCCAACCTGGAAGCCATCTACGAATGGGGTGAAGAGGAAGACGAGCTGGAGTCCGAGCTTAAACTCCAGGGGCGTTACCGCTGGAAGCCGGAACTGGAACCCGCACTGGAATTCTATGCAGGGCAGGACACGGTGGGCCTCGGGCCCGTATTGCTCGGCGATGTGAAATTCGGCCAGGGACGCAGGTTGCGCTGGGAGTTTGGTGTCATTGTCGGGGTGACCGATGAAAGCCCGGATCAGAGCTTTCGGTTTTTAGTCGAATATGAGTTTTTTAATTGAAGGATTTAAAAAAGGACCCCAAAGGGTCCTTTTTTCGGCTGATCAATACAGTTATTTAGCGCGTAGCGTTAATGCTCCCGTGTGCGGTGCTCCATAAGAGCTCTTGTATTCCATCATTATTTGTATCCACATATTTCATGCTTCTTGGAATGGCGTCAGCCGAGAGGCCTGGTGACATGGATACTATTTTCCCGTTTTCAGGCGAAACTTCCATGAAGTAGTGGTCGTAGTAATAGACAATAAACGGTGGATTAAGGGTTGCCTCAAGTTGTACGTCGAGCAATAAGTTTCTATTTCCTTCTCCGTAGTTCTGAAGCAATCCGGAATGTATACGCCGGTCATCATAAGCGGTGAAGCTGTATAGAGTGAAGTCAGTATTTAGCACGATTAGCCACGATCCAGCGTAGGAGTCAAGTGAGGCAGTTAGGACAATTTTATCCCCTGATGTCGGGGAGATTGTGCCAACGGAAACGCTCGTGATTTCCAAGTTGTTTAGGCGTCTCGAATAGCTTTCATCTTGAACCTCCGTCTCGATATCTTGTAGAGAAAATGTTGTCGATAGCACGGGGTCGCTTTCTTCGACTTCCACCAGGTTCAGCGTTTGAAGACCTGCGGTCAAGATATCTTTTTTGCCGTCGGAGTTTATGTCGTGCACATTTAGAATATTACCCTCGATATTTTCAAGGCGCCAGATCGGCAGTAAGGTTGCCGTATCGTACGCGTGCAACGTATTGTCTTCTGTGGTAAAGAAAATAGTCGCTTGGGAGGTGGGTTCGATATTTCCCTGTTCGAGAGCGAGGACTTTGCTGCCGGTATCTTCGCCATTCCAGGAGATTGACTCGGAAGTGAAGTCAAACACACCTGGAATCGTTTCGTCGATGTGGAAGAGTTCAGTGGTTCCGTCGCCACCCAAATCTACGGGTATGCCGAAGTATCTGTAAGAAGCGAGTTGGCGAGGGAATGTGTATCGCCAGGCCATGGCTCCGGACTCGGGGTCAATCAAGGCCATTTGGGTCTCCCAGTTTCTCTGATTGAGGCCGGAGAGGACAATTTTTTCGCCAGATCCGTCAAGATTGAGGAAGTGCGGGTTATGCAAAACCGAGTACAGATCACTGGGGTGGTCAGTTGTCCACTCCAAGGTCGGTCCACTGTCACCAGCGCTACTGGCGTAAACGCGATGGTCGCTACCGCTGGATACGAAGAACTCGACGTCCGGATCGTTATCCATATTTGCCGCATGGATATTCCCATCTTCCATACCGGTAATAGGCGTGTCCCATAAAGCAATAAAGTTGCCAGTCCCCTCGGTATCAAAGGTGTAGATCTGCTCTCTAGTCAGAAATTCAGGATGATTATCGCCGTCTAAATCGAAAACCGTAAAGTCTTGCGCATCTATGCCGGGGGAACTTTTGAGCTCCTGTTTGCGTGCGTCAAATAGTCTAAGATTGGAAGCGACAATTTCATTTTGGCCGTCGCCATCTACATCGACAATTTCTAGTGGAATAAAATCGTCTGCAAAGGCAGTTTTTTCGTCAAAACCTTCTTCATAGTGCCATTCAATTTCGTAGTCGGTGCCGTTGAAGCCAAAAACGTAGCCTTTATCGGTGGCAATTTCCTGATAAGGATCGGCGTCTACGTTGCCGACAGCAATACTGGAACCTAACTCCATCACCGATGATTGCCATTTCAGTGACAAATCTGAGGCGTTTAGTATGACCAGATGCTTTTGACTCATAGCATCATCAGATGAACTTCTGTAGTTGTGGTTTCCGACCAGCAGTACGATTTCAAGGTCGTCATCGTTATCGACATTCGCTACGCGAATAACCTGCACATCATTGCCTGGAACTTCTCCAGATCTTTGCGGATGTCGGTTGTCATCGAATACGTAAAGATGGGTTGTGTCCCGGGACCATTCAAAATGGGCTTCAACGCCGACTATTATTTGATCCCGGCCGTCGCCATTTAAATCTGCGGCGGCAACACTACTGTAACTTTCTGTATGTTGAGCAAAAGAGTAGGGGTAATCCCAGTTAAGTACATAATTACCCGCATCGTAAGCCAGTGTTTGCAGGCGTCGATAGCCGTTGACTATTAATATTTCATGTTTACCGTTTCCTTCGAAGTCACCGATCGTCGAAGTAGGTATTGTAGGGTTTATGTAGACAGTTCCACGAGACAGCACCATCTCGCGATCATCGTCGACGACCTTAATGGTTTTTTTAAAAGAATATTGCTCGTCGCCCTGGGTGGCCACGATCTCCCAGTTTTTATCTATCTGGGTATCAAACATCGGGCCGGTCGGTGTCCAGGAGACTGTGCCGGATTCGTCCATTTCCATACCATTCGGGCGGGCAACAAATTCCCAGGTAAATGGATCATTATCGGGATCTTCGATCAAAACCTGGAACGCTACGGGTTCACCGTACTGCGCCGTCTCCGGCATACCAATTACAGTAAATCTGGGCGGTGCCTCCAGAATGGTCGTGGTGGCGCTTGCGGTTTCGGTAAATTCACCATCGCTGATGACGACATCAACGGTGACTTCGTCGCCTTTAATGAAGTTCGGGCTCTCGAGAGTATCTTCTGTAGCACCCTCAACGGTTTCACCGTTGACGTGCCATACATAGCTTGCCTGCAACTCGGTTCCGTTGGGATCCGAAGCGTCTAGTGATACCACCAGGTTGCTATCAGTGAATGCTTCTGCCGGAGTGATTGCGAAGCTGCTGATGGTGGGTGGCTGGTTGACTACACCACCGCTGGATGAGCTGGAGCTTGAGCTTCCGGAAGAACTGGAACTCCCTGATGAACTAGAGCTGCTGCTGGAAGAACTGGAGCTGGATGAACTAGTGGATCCGCCACTGGAACCTGAGCCGCTGCTCGATGAAGAACTTCCGCCGTTAGCGGGGGGCGGGTTTGATCCCCCACCAGAAGAACCACCGCCACAGGCGGTAATCGATAAGCTCAAAAGTAGAGTATAAAAAAGGTTTGACGGTGATGGGGCACCGGGTTTTTTGGTACGTCTTGCCACGGATCCTTCCTTGAAATTACCAGTGTCAGAATTGAATTCGTTCAAAGTGCAACTTTTTGAGTTGACCTTCTTTTGAAAAAATTAAGAGCGTGGATTTTCTTTTTGTTGAGGTCTCGGTTCAAGGCCCCGAAGTGGCGAGTGAGTGTACGCTAGTACCAGGTAGGGGTATTTTATTTCAAATTGTGATGTGTATCAGGGGGGGATTTTTGGCTATATGTCTGAATCAATGATTTAGCAGTTTGTCGAGTCATATTTAGATCAATACAGTTCTGCTTGTTCCGCTGTTTTAGCGGCAGGTTTTGAGCCGATGTCATATGAGTAAGTGCCATATAAAGAGACCCACTTAAAAGTCGGGCCTCCTTGTGGCGGATGATGTCAGCGGGTTACATTCATTGCAATACTTGAACCGTAGCTTAGCTCTGGAATCCCATCTCCATTTGTATCGACGAAATACATGCTGTTGTCCATATTCATAGTGGGGACCAAAGGTGACTTTGAAACCGCCTGACCCGACTCAGGTGAAATTTCTATAAATTGGCTGTGTGAAAAATAATTGATATCGCTTACCTCATTGACCAATAAATTATGGTGGCCAGTGCCATAGTTCTGGACTAGAAGGCCTTGCACGCTGCCCTCTCTTCGTAATATTTTACGTGGCGACAAGTCGTTATTGAGTATCACCAGCCAGGAAAATTCCCCAGTGCTAGAAGCAGCGAATACAACTTCCTGATTTCCATCGCCCTCAAAGTCTCCTATGGCCAGGCTGGTGATGTATGAAGTCGAAAAGTCGTAGACGTAGTTTTCCTCTGTCAATAATGGGGCTAGCGCCTCGAGGCTTTGGCTGGCTTCTGGTGTTACTCCACTTTCTCCTGCCGAATACATGGATAGCGAATGATTGTCGGCGATGACGACTTGATATCCCAAATCGCCATTCAGGTCGCCCAGGGCAATGTGCCTGCCGCTCTCGCGCTCTTCTTCCCAAAGTACGGCCTGGTTCTTGGGATCAAATCCGATAATGTTTCCGTCACCGGTAAGAATAACGAGATCATCTTCCAGATCAGTATTCAATCTTCCTTTTGCTACTGAGCCACCAGCGCCTCCTATTGGGGAATAGTTCCAGATTAAGGACTGGGTGAAAAAACTGTAGAGGGAAAGAGTATCGCCGCTAAAGTACAATAGTTCAGCGGAGCCATCCTGCCCCTGATCGGTGACCGTACCGGTGACATTCGCTGCTAGTGCCGGTGACCATTCGAGCTTGCCATTGACCGGGTCCAGCTGGATCGCCCTGGCACCATAGGTACTGTATGTGGGAAGAATGGAGCTGGCTTTGGCAAAAAAAACCAGCCGATTACCATTGCCATTAAAGTTGGCGAGCTCCCCTCCCTCGAAAGGCAGGGTTATTCTGTGGATATCGTCATTCTGCCATTCGATCTCTGGTTCCGGATTCGCTCCCGCGACCAGAATCCTGGACCTGAGCCCGCCATCAAAAATAACAAATTCTTTCCCACTATCCCCGCTTATGTTTGCCACCAGGCATTTTCCTGTGAATGGTAAGCTCAGTGCCCATTGCGTGCTGAATTGCGCGGTGCTGCTATCGAAGGATAGAAGTCTGGCTTCATAAGCTGAGTAAGGGATGGCAAAGATCTCAACGGTTTTATCACCATCAATATCTGAGAGGTGGAAACTGGAGAAGCGTTCTACAATTTCCGCCTTGACTGTTTTGTTGAGCGCATCGTAGATCGTCAATTGGTAGCTGCTATTCCCATTCGACAGCGCGATGATTTCATCTGTACCATCGCCATCCAGATCCGCTGCGTCGATAGCATAAATGGCCCCATCGCCGAACAGCCACTCATTGGTAAAGGTGGTGCCGTTGTACCCAAAGATATAGCCACCGGAGAGAATGATTTCTTCGGTGCCGTCGCCATCAGTATCGCCGGTAGCGAGAGCGTTTTCCTGTGCGAGCGGAGAGGATTGCCAGATCAGACTGAAGTCACTCGACTGGCGTACCTCGACCACGTACTCGGTATCGGAATAGTAATCTTTGGTTATGAGCGTTACGATTTCCTGTTGGTCGTCGTTATTGACGTCGGCGATACGAATACTCTGCACAATATCGCCGGAAACATGGATGGTGTCGCGCAAGCGACGGGTCTGACCATCGATGATCAGTATTTGCGTTTTTTCCTGGTCGGGGAAATCCTGCAACTTGTTCAGGCCGATAAACATTTCATCAATGCCGTCACCGTCGATATCTCCTGCTGCGATATAGCTGATTTTCCCTCCGCCAGGTAAGGCGAAAGGGTACATCCAGTTTTGCTGATAGCTGTTTTCGTCGTGGCCGATGGTAAACAGACGCTGGTTATAGTCGGAAGCCAGTAATTCCTCGGTGCCGTCGCCATTGAAATCCCCGCTGGTGATCTCACCGGAAAATATGATGCCGCTACGGCTCAACGGGACCTGACGGTTTTCGTCGACGACAGTGATGGCACTGCCGAAGGATTTACGCAGATCGCCCTGTTCGAGGATTGCCGTCCAGTGCACCTCTTGCGTGGTATCAAACATGGGCCCGGTTGGAGTCCAAGTGACCGTGCCATCTTCGGCGAGTGTCATACCATTGGGGCGCGTCACCAGCCGCACGGAAACTTCATCCCCGTCTGCATCTTCTGCGCCGATGGTGAACGTGGTGGGGATACCGTATTCAACGGTTTTGGGGACGCTGGAGCCCACGGGGGTCGGCAGGCTGTCACTGATGGTGATCTCATTCGCCTTTGAGGCCGACAATTCGCCATCGCTGACCTCAACCACAAGAGTTACCAGGTCATTTTTGACGTAGTGTTCTGATGGCAGTGTCTCACCGGTGGCGTCGTTTACGATATGGCTGTTCACCGACCATGTAAATGTAGTGGTCAGTGCATCGTTGTCTGGGTCGGAGCTGGCTACATTAGCTTTCAAGTCCGTATTGGTGAATGCAGGGTAGGGCGAAAAGTAAATGTGATTGATGACTGGCGCCGAGTTTGTGGCTGTGCCTGATCCGCTGGAGGAGCTGCTCGACGAACTGCTTGACGATCCACTTGAAGATCCGCTTGAAGAACCACCCGAGGAACTGCTTGAGGTATCTACTTCACCTCCACTTCCACTTCCACCTCCACCACAGGCTGCCAGAGCCGCGGTACAGAGTGCGAGGGTAAACACTTTAAAGAGATGGATTAGATTGACAGGTGTTTGCATCGCTATCACTCCCTGAATTCCAGAAGTACATCGTTGGATTTATTTTTGTACCTCATCGCCGGCAGTGGTTAGAGCCGGGCTCTAATATGACCCTATGGATGCTCGGTCAATTCGCGGGGGAGTGCAATAAGTGGCCGGGAGTTTTCGCCGTTGGAAATAAAATGTTCTAGGGGAGTTGGAGAGGATAGAGCGGATAGGGGAGAAAGACAGTTTCTAAACTCCGCGCACGGGAGCAGTCACTCACTCTAATTGCGTACAGAACGGCGCAGAAACAAGAGAGAGAAAGTGGGCATCAGACACCTGCAAGGTACGGTTGTGGTTCCTTGCAGGTGCCGGAAAGGCGGCAAAGAGGATGCCGCTCAGTTGGACGGCAGTTGCTCAAGTTTCTCCTTGAGTTCTTTCAGCGTTTCCTTAACCCGCGCCGCATTGTCCGGGCCGATGCGGATCATCAGCTTGTGCAGACCGGGCAGCTTCTCCAGCTTCTCGTCTTCAAATTTGTAATACACGGTCGGGCGCACCAGTTTGATCGGGCCTTCGATTTCCGGTGCCGCGAGTACCTGATCGATCGCGGCCATTACCGCGGCGTGGAAGTTTTTGTTTTTCAGACCGAGTTCGCCGTACGCCTGTTTCAGGCGGGGGTACCAGAACTGGTACAGCTTTACGGCATGGTCGCTATCGACCATGGCAAACAGGCGCACCGGCTGGTCGTAGCGTTGGTAATTTTCCTGGGACAGGACGTACACCCTGGCGCCGTCAGTGCGGGTTTCCAGGTCCTTGACCGCGATGGCGCCTTCGAGGTTGGTGAAGGGGCGGTTCTTGTGCATCAGCTCGCCCTTGGTCGCGGTGTTCACCGCGGCAACCCACTTGCGCACCACTTCGTCAGGCACGATCCATTTGGCGAGCGTGCCGTCGGAAGAGAGACTGATGATGTCGTCGCGCGCTTCTTTGTCGCTGTCGTTGAGGGCGGGCAGCTTGCGCGGTGGTTCAGCGGGCTCTGCCGGTTCGGGGACCGGTGGCAGTACCGGCTCCTCGGGTTCTTCCAGGTCCACCTTGGGCGCGGGTTCAACCGGGGTCTCGATAACGGGGGGAGGGGATGCCGGCTTTACCGCATCCCGTACGGCAAACCAGTAAATGCCGAAGACCACTGCTGCCAATACCAGCAGTGCCACCAGCCAATCGCGTATGCTTCCACCCATCTGCCTGTCCTCCCGTTGATCCCACAGCGTTAAGTGTCAGTGTAATGCACTGACTGTGAAGTCTACGACAGTACCAGATCGGGAAGGTTTCTGTACAAACCTAAACCTTCCCGGGCAGATGGGCTTTGTCCTCAGCGAGTCAGTTTCAGCACGCGGGCGGAGTGTGGGGCGAGTTGCAGTGATACAGCGCCTTCACCCTGCGGGTTAACCTGCATGGTGCTGCCGCCAGTTTGCAGCTGGTCAGTAAGGGCATACTCACCGCTGGCCAGTTGCCACTGCTGGACCAGCTCGGTGGGCACACTGAATTGGACCGCTTGCTCCATATCGGCGAAGTTGGCGATTACCAGCAGGCGTTCATCGCCGGTCCAGCGCGCGAAGCTGAACAGCTTGTCGCTGTAGCCTGCGCCGTTCTCGCGGTTATACGCATGCAGGTCGCGGTATTCGCCGCCAAGGGCTTCGCTCGCGCGGGTGAAGTTCAGCAGGCGCTGGTAAAAGCTGCGCAGGGACTGTTCCTCTGCGGTCAGCTTGCCGCCATCAAACTCGCCGCCGTTGATCCAGCGGCGCACCGTGGGCACAGACCAGTAATCGAAGATGGTGGTGCGGCTGGCCTTGCCGAAACCGGCATCACCCGCGCCCGGCTCGCCCAGTTCCTGGCCGAAGTACACCAGTGTCGGCGCGCCGCTGATGGTGGCGGATACCACCATGGCGGGGATGCCCGCTTCGGCGTTACCGGCAAACTCGGGGCTGGCAATGCGCTGCTCGTCGTGGTTTTCGAGGAAACGCAGCATGTTGTCTTCAATGCCCGTGAGGCTCTGCTGGATACCCACCAGCGGATCGGTACCGGCCTTGCCTTCCATCACCGCGCGGATGGCGTCGTAGGTGCCGACCTTGTCGTACAGGTAGTCCATCTTGCCCAGGCGTACATAGTCCCGGTACAGGTCGGGCTGGTAGATCTCTGCCAGCAGCAGCATGTCCGGGTTCTGCATCTTGATCGAGGAATTGAGGTAGCTCCAGAACGCTACCGGCACCATGCCGGCCATGTCGTAGCGGAAACCGTCCACGCCAAAGGTCAGCCAGTAATCGGTGATCTGGCGGAATTTTTTCCAGCTGCTGGGCACATCCTTATCGGCCCAGAAGGCCGCGTGTTCACGGTAATCTTTCTGTGCATAGTCAGCGGGCAGTTCCGGGAAGTCGTAGCTGCCGTCCGGGCGCACGCCGAAGTTGATTTTTACCGCCTCGTACCAGTCGTTATGCGCCGGTTGCGGTGCACGGCTGCCGTTGCCGGTCCACTTCGCCGGCATCTCGTCGAACTTGCCGTCCACCAGCGGGTTGGCCTCGCCATTCAGTGGTTGGTAGCCGTCCTCCGCCACCGGTACCAGGAAGGGCTCGCCGGGCACGTAATAGAAGTTGTTGTCGCGGGCGTATTCCACGCTGGTGTCGTCATCGGCACCGAAATCGCGCACGCCTTCCGGCTTGGCCAGCGAATGGTAATTGCGCGCAACGTGGTTGGGCACGATATCGATAATCACCTTGAGGCCCGCAGCATGGGAGCGCTCGATCAGCGCGCGGAATTCTTCCAGGCGCTTGCCCGGGGCTTCCGCCAGGTCGGGGTTGACGGAGTAGTAGTCCTTGACCGAGTACGGGGAGCCGGCGCGACCCTTCACCACATCCGGGTCGTCATTGGCGATGCCGACGTCGCTGTAGTCGCGCACCATCGCGTGGTGCAGGGCGCCGGTGTACCAGATGTAGTTGGCACCGAGCGCGCGGATCTGCTCCAGCGCTTCCGGGGTGAAGTCATTGAACTTGCCCACGCCGTTTTCTTCGATGGTGCCCCAGGGCTTGTTGGTGTCCTTGGTGTTGCCAAACAGGCGCGGCAGTACCTGGTAGATCACCGGCTTGCCGGAAGTGGCGGCTGGAGCGGAATGGGTTGCGGTTTCAGTGGCCGGCGATTCGGTGTTGGTGTCGCAGGCCGTCAGGGTGGCTGCTGCAATGGAAGAGGCCAGTAATAGTTGAATAAATCTGTTCATAATCCGTATTCGGTAGTGCCGTGATTGCCGTAGGAGCCTGCTTGCAGGCGAAAGCTATGGTGCTTCGCAGTGAGGAGGGTTCGCCTGCAAGCAGGCTCCTACAGGGGGGGCTAGTGCTCTTTATTTACAGGGTTACGGTCAATGCTTTTTTCTTTTCTGCCCAGTTGAAGCGCACGTGCAGGGACTTGGTGCGCTTGTCGTACCAGGCGGTGTCTTCTTCCAGCTGTTGTGCCTTGTCCACCAGCGGCAGGGTGGTGGTGCCCGCGGTGACGGCGGCAGGCGCTGCTGACCAGTTGTGCAGTACCAGCTCGATGGCGCGGGATTCCGGCGCGCCGGTGTAGCCATTGCCGCTGCGGGCCAGCTCAATGCGCAACTCGCTGTCGCTGCGCACGCTGCTGAATTCGAGCTTTTCGTAATCGCCCTTGGCAAACGCATTCACGGTCACGCCATCGTCTTCGTAGACGTAGCTGCTGGAGCTGGTGACAGACGGATGCGCGTAGTAGTCCAGGCGCAGTTGCTGGCTGGAATAGTCGTGCGTGGTCTGCATGTCGCTGACCGTGGGAATGAAGGCGCCGGCGCGCACCAGTACCGGGATGGTTTTCAGGTCCACTTCCACCTGGGCGGTTTCACCGCTGTAGATCGCGTCGTTCCAGTAGTCGAACCAGACACCGCCGGGCAGGGTGACATTCACCTCATCGGTGTCCTCGCTGGTCACCGGTGCCACCAGGAAGTCGTTGCCCCACAGGTAGGCGTCCTTGTTGTCGAGCAGTGACAGGTTGTTTTCCTGCTCGAAGAACAGCGGGCGCATCAGCGGCATGCCGGTCTGGCTGTTTTCAAACGCCAGGGTGTAGTTGTACGGCAGCAGGCGGTAACGCAGCTTCACATACTCGCGCAGGATGTCGCGGGTCTTGCGGTCGTGGAATACCGGCTCCGGGGCGATGTGGTCCTGGGCGTGCGGGCGGTATACCGGCTGGAACACGCCGTATTGCAGCCAGCGGATATACAGCTCTCGGTCGAACTTCTCGCCGCCGGCAAAGCCGCCAAGGTCGGAATGGGTGTAGCCGAAGCCGAGCAGGCCCATCTGCAACGACAGCTCCACCTGTGGCTTGAGGCCGCCCCAGCTGCGTTCCACGTCGCCGGTCCAGGGAATCATGCCGTAGCGCTGGGAACCCGGGAAACCGGCGCGCATCATGATGAACGGGCGTTCCTCCGGGGATTCCGCCTGCTCGTTTTCAAACAGCATCTGCGCCCAGCGGTGGCCGTAGGCGTTGTGGATCTCGTCGGCCATACCGATCGCGTGCACGGTGTCAGACGGGTGCACTTCCGGCTCGCCCAGGTCGCCCCACCAGCCGGCCACGCCCTGTTGTTTCAGGTCGCGGTAGATATCCCAGAACCAGTCGCGGCCGTCTTCAGAGAAGACGTCGATCAGGCCGGTATTGCCGAAATAGAAGTCGAAGCGCTTGGGCGCGCCGGCCAGGTTCTTGGCTAGTGCGTTGCCGGCCACGGCGCTGTCCCAGCGCTCGGAGCTGGAAAGTACGAACGGCTCGGTCACCAGGATGGTGTTGATACCGCGCTGCTGCAGATCCGCCATCATCTCCACCGGCTGCGGGAAGGCGTTCTTGTCCCAGGCCAGGTTGCCCATATGGCCTTTGATGTCGGGGCCGAACCAGTACAGGTCCAGCACCACGGCATCCAGCGGGAAGTCTTCATCGGCGAACTTGTCCACCGTCTCGCGCACCTGCTGCTCGGTGCGGTAACCGAAGCGGGAGGCAAAGTTGCCCAGCGCCCAGCGCGGCGGCATCGGCTGGCGGCCGGTCACGTCCACGTAGCTTTCGATCAGCTGTGGATAAGTTTCCCCGGCCACCACGATATACGCAGTGCGCCCGCCAACAGCCTCAAACTGCATCACGTCTTCTTCACTGGCGCCGAGGTCCATGGTGCCGGTGGCGCTGTTGTCGAACAGCAGGATGTACTTGTTGCTGCTCATCACCGCCGGCAGGCTGAAGTACATCTGCTCGGATTCGGTGGTGTAGCCGTAGTGCGCGCGGTTATACAGCGGCAGGCGGTGGCCGCGGCGATCCATGCCCAGTACCCGCTGGCCGCCGCCGATCAGCTTCTCCTGTTCTTGCAGCCCAAAGCGGAAGCCGCGCATGGTCTCATTGGCGAAGAAGCCGTGCTCCTCGGAGAGCAAGTGCTCACTACCGCGGCGGTATTCGATGGAGAAAGGGGACTTGTGCACCACGGCAGTCAGGGTGCCGAGGGAGTAGTGCAGGTCGGATGCCGACTCGCTGACTTTGCCGTGAATCGCCGGCAGGGTTTTGTCGGCGCGGGCGAAGGAGGGCAATTGCTTGAGCCCCTCGCGCTGGTACTGAACTTCCAGTGCGGCATTGTTCAGCGGGGTCAGGGTGACCTGGCTGTCACTGGTCTGGATCACCAGTGCACCGTCCTGCAGCTGGTGGCTGAGGTACTCGCGCTGTTGCTCCGCTGCTACCGCGGTCATTACCGGCAGGGACGCAAACGGCAGGGACGCAAATGGTAGGGCTAATACCATCAGGCCAAATCGGAAACCCTTGCGCAGTGCATTGCGCGGTTTACTTTGCTCTCTCATGCTCACTCTCTTTCTTATCATCGCAGCGCGTGCGCGCAGATTGGTCGCACCATTTTTGACCATTGTGCCTACTCCCCCGGCGCCTGTTATCCCCCTCCCGGTGGGAGGAGTTTTGTTGCCGGATGACCGGGTTGGGTTGGCGGGTTTTTGCTTGCCTGTCCGCTACGTAGAGAGGTGCTGACTGGGTGGTTTCTGGTAGCCGGGTGCTGGTGGGGGCGGCGGAGTGCGGAGGCGGGATGCGAAGGTAAGGAGTGCGGAGATAGAGGGTGCAGGATGCCGGTGCTACAGGGCAATGCCTGTGACCGAAAAGCCCGGAGGATCCCCGGGCTCTCAGTCGATGCGTGGACGCCTGCTACTTTGCATCCGCCAGAATCTTGAGCATGGAGTCCTCAACCTCCCCGGCGATAGTGGCCAGCGCAGGATCGGACGACAAGCCAATGAGCATCTCGGCCGGCTTGATATAGCCGAGCTTGACCTTGCCCGCTTCGGTATACACGGAAATACGGCAGGGCAATGCCATATTCAGCCGCATATCGATGCTCATTACCTTGGAGGCCTGCATGGGGTTACACACCTCGAACACCTTGCACTCCTCGCTGAAGGCAATGCCCTTGCTGCGCAGGGTCGCTCCAAGATCGTGGATATGCAGCACACCAAAGTTGTTTTGCGTTACCGCCTGCTCCAGGTCACTGGCAGCCTCGGCGAAGGACTTGTCCGTATCCACGATGTAGTACATGGCAGCCTCGCTATAAAAGGTGTCATTGATAATGATGTTGGGTCTGTAATTAGTGCGGGCGTGAATGCGCCGCTTAAACGCCAAATGCCTGCAAGCCGGTAATGCCGGTCATTGCGTGCTCGTCTTCTGAACCTCGACGTTCCCATTTATGACTGTGGTTGGGGAAATACATACTCGTAGAAGACGGCGCCATCGCCATTATTTTTTCGTTCAATAAAACCCAGCTTTTTCAGCAAGTGAGCTGACGCGACATTGGCTGGATCAACGCCACAGACCAGTTTAGTCCAGGGACCAATTTCTGAAGCTTTTCCGATGAAACCTTGAAGCAATTCGCTTGCCAAACCTTTACCCCAATAGCCTTCGGCAAGCAAATAGCCTACATGCGTCTCACGATCTTCTCCTGAGGATGCAAACAAGAATCCGATCAGCGTGCTCTCCGCGGTCTCAACCAGAAATAACCGACTCTCCGTCAGCATCCGAACCAGCCATGCTTGGGCAAGTTCTGGTGAGTCGATACCATGAAAGTAAGGTGGAAGGTTTTCAACTACTGATGGTGTAAGGATTTCTGGTATTCGGTCAAGAAAGAACGCACGATTAGGTGAGGCAAGATCACGTGGTATTTCAATCACATTCAATCTTGAGGTTCTAAATGATAAAAACAAGTTTGGTCGCCAGATCAGATGGTGCCGCTACGGATAGAGGGAAACTACCTTGCAGTATTATGTGTCTTGCAGAGATAAAAATTATACTTTAACGAAAAAAACTGTTAAACCAAGTATGCAAGTCATCGCCTCGTATTGAAAGGCGGATGTAATTACCGTTGCATTGACTTATCCAGGTAGATGATTCAAAGCAAAAGCTAGATCTGAAGTAAATTAGATCATTGCTAATTAGCTCAATGCCGAAAGTCGGGAGGGTGTTCAAAACTCTGTGTCAGCCATATAGCCCTCACAGGCTGATGTGTTTTTCCAAGCGCTCGGGGAAGTGGATCGTCAGCTGTGACAGCGTCAGGTTCCAGTTCTGAATCGGGT
>NZ_JAIVKK010000015.1 GCF_020524005.1 Microbulbifer aggregans
ACAGACTGCCGACATTGCCCGCTCAAAAACCAGTGCATGCGTAATCCCGCATCGGCGGATACACGCGATGGACACGGCCGGCAGGTGTCTTTTACCTGGACAAACGGAAAGACGGCGACAGACTGGATGAAAAAGCGGATTGATAGTCTGGAAGGCAAAACAATATACAGTCATCGTATGTCTGTTGTCGAACCGGTATTCGGGAATATCGGCACCAACAAGCGATTGAATCGCTTCTCGTTGCGTGGCAAACACAAGGTACAGGGACAATGGCGGATGTTCTGTTTGGTGCATAACATCGAGAAGTTGATGAACTACGGTGCTATCCATTGATTAACAGGGTTATCCACACTGATGACGCCCAAATATCCGGAAAGTACGCACAAGTGTGATTATGTTAAAGAAGTGTGCTTAAATCCTGAGCGCATCAAAATAATCAGAAAGGGCCAAAAGTTGGCGACGACGGAAGTCGTTTTTCTACAGGCTCGTTAAGTGCTCGGGAGCTTCGATTTTACATCCATACTTTGGTGCAGAATTCTTATGATCTCAACGCAGTCATTCTCACCAATTTTGTAAAAAATAATATGAGCGCCGTGCGGAATTTTTCGATAGCCGGATTTAATATTTTCACTGCTCACACCAGATAGTGGAGACGCGGCGAGGTCGTGAAAGGCATCGTCGAACTGTTTGATGTAAACGTTTCGCTGGGCCACTCCCCAGCGCCGCTCAGTAAAATTGGCAATACCTTTCAAGTCACTTTTTGCTTTACGGCTTAGCTTAAATGAACTCATGGAGTTTTCTTTTCATCAAGCTCAGCAATAAATGATTCATAGGTATAATCGGTGAAACCGCTTTCCTCGCCTTCCTGCAACAGTGAGCGAAGTGTTTCCAGCTTGGTTTCGGTGTCTTCGAGTAACCGCAAGCCTGCACGAACCACCTCACTTGCAGAGCCATAGCGGCCGCTGGCGACTTCTTTGGCTATAAATTCATCAAAATGTGACCCTAGGGTCATGCTGGTGTTCTTGGCCATAGCGCCTCCTAGTACCAATAAGTACCTAAATATGGTATCGAGTGGGCGGGTTGTCAAGTACTCCGGACATGCACTTAACAAGGTGCTGCAGCCGACGCCTTGCTTTGCGCACTTTTTGCGCGGTCGCTGCGCTCCCATTTTCGCGCAAAAAGCGCCCAAAGTAATCTGCCGCTGCTCGTGACGTTATGTGAATCCGGTGCAAATTTGGCAAAGACATCTCGGTTGCGTCAATTCGACCAGTTACGTGCAAGAAACTCATCAGTACGGAACCTTGTTCCATAAGGTCAGGCGGGGGATTCGATATTGGAAATAGGTGAGACTTACAATGTTATCTTTGGTAGTCATGGATCGCTACAGCAGGAAGGTTGTCTCCTGGTCGCTGAGTGATAGAAGGGATGTGTCCGTTTTATCGGGGCAAGATCGCTTTCGGGGCAGGGACGGCCTTTCCGCTGCTCCGCAGGGCCAAGTTCGCCCTTAAACCGGGCGTTATGTGTTATCGAGAATAATATGATTTCTGAAGCAGACTGGAAAAAAGTAAAGAAGATAAAAGAAAAGGCGCTTGAAGTCTTTTGTGATAGAGCTCTGTCTGATATAGGTGAAGCTATTTCTAAAGATAGCTCCACTAGGCACGGAAAGTTTCTTTACGTTTATAAAATGGCCGAAACTCATCACAAAAGGTTAGCGTTGATTTTTGATGATTTGAGGCGCTCCAATGCAAGAGTACATCTTGCACTTATAGTTTCAGAAGGTCTCGTATCAACTGAAGACTTCTCTTCGCTTTCAGAGGAGTTACGAGCCTTCATCCAAGAACATGCATAACAACAAGGCGAGGCATTTCGTTCCGGCATTACAGGCCTCCATCCGGCAGCTTACTTTGTGCACTTTATGCACAAGTCGCTTCGCTCCTATTTTTGCGCATAAAGCGCCCAAAGCAAGCTGCCGCTGATCGCGGCGTTAATTATCACGGGCTATCACAGTGAAATTCGAAGTATCGAGTACTCTGGATATCAACTCTGATGACATTGTCGAGCTACTTACTATGGATGGTGTGAATACCGAGCTAAGTCCATTTGTTCATATGACTGCTCCTAGCGTCTGGTCGAAAAAACCGATTTTCGAATGGCCTGAAGGGCAGACACTTTTTACAAGCTGGATACTTCTGTTTGGGTTCTTCCCGATGGATAGACATAAGTTCTTTTTTAAAAATGTCGATCGTCAGCGAGGTTTTATGGAAGAGTCTAGTTCTCTGACAAATAGGTATTGGCGGCATCATCGGGTAATCTCGAGATACGGAGTATCGTACCGGATTACGGATAGTGTCGAGTTCTATTGTAGGTTACCGTTATTGGCATACATTCTTGGTCCTGTATACCGATTCATTTTCGCGCACCGGCATAAGGTACTGAGGTCACAGTACGGTGGTAGAGCCAGTTAACAAGGCGGGCAATTTCCTCCGGGCCATCGGCCCTCCGCGGGACAGCTTACCTTGTGCAAGTTTTGTACGGGTCGCTGCGCTCCCATTTTCGTGTAAACATACACAAGGTAAGCTGCCCCTGCCGGCGGTGTTATGTGTAAGACTTGCCCACGTTTATTAGACACCTTGTATAGTCCTGTTTCGGATTAACACGGAGATGTATCAGGGGTAATAAAAAGGAGCATACTCCTACTAGGCGAGTGCTGAAAGCTGGTGGTTGTCAGCCAGTAGCATAGCTAGGCCGCCGTTATTACGGCCGGTGCGGACTGGTGCGGTGATTGTTGTTAAATATCTAGGGTTAGCAGGATCTGATGGATAGCCTTTTTGAATATTATTTAGTTGATTGGATTGGGATTGGACTGAGCCTACTTTCAGTGTATATGTTGGGAAACAAGAATAAATGGGGTTTTATCGTTTTCGCTGTTTCAAATGTGGTGTGGATATTCCTGGGTTTAGCATGGATGGATAGCATTGGTATGGCTGTGGGGAATTTTATATTCATGCTTATTAATATTCGGGGTTTTACCCGCTGGCGAATGAATAGTGGGGCTGAAGATTTTGTGTCTAATAATTAGCGGCCCAAGCCCGGTCTGCGGGGCGTACATTTTCTGTCGGTTTGCTGCACAACGTAATCATTAGCCATTACTTTGAAACACTTAAAGTTAGGAAAAACTCAGTCATATGAAGGAAAAAATCATACTTTCGGTTCTGCTCGTAGGCATGTTAGCGGGTTGTGCTTCTCAAGGGTTGCTTGAAAGAGAGCGGCGAGTAAATTCACTGGAGCGTCAGGCGGAAGAGGCTAGGGAAAATAACAACTACAGCAGGGCGGAGGATCTTGAACGGCAAGCTAAAACAGCCAAAGATCGCGATGACTTTGATGATGCGAATATGGCACTTGGGGTGGTGCTTCTAGTAAGTAGCTGGGTTTCTAGTCTATTTTCAGAAGATGAGCCGGAAGTTGAGTCCAGTGGTTGGCCCTAATAAATTCAGCCCGCTTGTTTCGGGGCTTTGGGCTCCTGGTGCAAGGCTTGTTTGGCACTTAGTTCATCGCGTTCTTGTTTCACGTGAGATGCGCACACTTTAAATTGCCCGTTGGCAGCGTTTTGAGTCGGGGTGGAATAATGTTCATTGCAATATTGGGGTTCCTGATTTTAGCCGGTAGCGTTTTGCAGATTCGGTTCCCAGGGCTAGCTGGTCTGTTAAAAGAGTCCGAGCCGGAAACTTGGAAGAAAATTGGTTCACCTTCAGGCTTTTCGTTCTCGGATCTTGGAAATACTTTGTCGCTATTTAGCTGGATCCTGGCTGAAAAATTTGTGGATTCGGAGAATGCAGATGTTTTAGAAGAGGGTAGGAGGGCATTTGCCAAGGCGCGTCGAGTGAAGTTTGGCCTCATTTTGGGTGTGGTTACTATGGTTGCGGGGTTCGCGATCGCTCTGGTGCGAGCATTTGTCTGATAAGCCCGAGCAGCTTGCTCTGGGCCTATGTCTACCCGGGTCTGCGGCGTCTGTGTTTTGGGGGCGCGTGTAGGCGGAAAATTTATATTGATAAGCGCACTTTCAAGGAGCGGTCATGATATACAGGGGGAGTTGCCATTGCGGCGCGGTGGTATTCGAGGTTGAAGCTCCGGATAGGATTGAAGCGGATTACTGCAACTGTTCTATCTGCAGAAAATCCGGCTATTTGCACTTGATCGTGCCCAAAAGTCGCTTTTCTCTGGTTGAAGGTGAGCAGGCGTTGTCGACCTATACCTTCAATACCGGGGTGGCTCAACACACATTTTGTAGGACATGTGGCGTCAAGCCGTTTTATATCCCTCGCTCTAACCCGGACGGGGTGGACGTAAATGTGCATTGTTTGGATGATCAGCCCGTTTCGGTCACTGTCTCCGAGTTTGATGGTCAAAACTGGGAGCAGCACGCTCATACTTTGGTGCATAAAAGCCGGGAGGAGTAGGGGCGTGGCTTTTTTTGGGGGGGTAGCAGGGGGCAATAAAAAAACCCCGAACTCTTGCGAGTTCAGGGTTCCTGTATGGCGCGCTCGGGAGGATTCGAACCTCCGACCGCCTGGTTCGTAGCCAGGTACTCTATCCAGCTGAGCTACGAGCGCGTCGTTGTGGTTGCGAACTATAGTGACTCACTTGTGCTTCGTCAACTGTTTTTTTAAAGGAATTTTTCAAAAACTCTTTAAAAATCCGCAAGTTACCGAACTTGTTGGTTTCCAGCCTGGGGCTGGTTCAATTCGATAGGGCGCGCATTCTGCCGTTCCTCAGTCCCCTTTGCAAGAGGTTTGAAAAACTTTTTTACCTGAGGGGGCTAGGGGTTAGGCGGCCTCGATTTTGCGCAGGTCTCCCAACTGTTCAGCAAAGGCTGCTTCCAGTATCTCTGCCTCCCGGTGGCGCTTTATTTTGTCGAAGAAGATACCTGCTTCGGGATAGGTAAGCTTGAGGTAAGCAAGCCACTGTTTTACCCGGTTTCCCCGGTATTTGATCGGGTAGTGTGAACAGGTAGTCTGATGGTACTGGTAGAGCAGGGTAGCCACTTCCTGCCAAGTCATTGGTGTGTAAGGCTGGTCTTCACAGTAGGCGCGGATCTGAAGGCCGATATCAGGCCGGGCCAGCAAGCTGCGACCGAACATGAATGCCTTGCAATTGGTCACTTCCCGGCAGCGTTTGAAATCCTCAAGGCTCCAGATGTCGCCGTTGGCAACGACTGGAATAGTCAGTTGGTCGTTAATTTCTCCGACGTATTCCCAATAGGCCGGCGGGCGGTAGCCGTCTACCTTTGAGCGTGCGTGGACAGCGAGCTCTGAAGCGCCACCGGCCTCTGCGGCTCTTGCGTTGTCCAAATAGGTACTGCGATCCTCAAAACCAAGCCGGATTTTCGCGGTCACAGGGATCTCCGGGGGCACGGCGTTGCGTACGGCAGAGACGATGGCTTCCACCCGGTGGGGCGTGCGCAGCAGGCAGGCGCCGCCGTCGCTGTTGTTGACCGATTTGGCCGGGCAGCCGAAATTGAGGTCGATGGCCTTGGCGCCGGCGGCGACTGCCCGCGCTGCGTTTTCCGCCATGGGCAGGGGATTGCCGCCGAGAAGCTGCAGGCGCACGGGAATGCCACTTGGGGTGGTGGCGCCACTTTCCAGTTCTGGGCAAAGGCGGGTAAATACCCTGCGAGGCAGCCGAGTGTGGGTGACCCTGACAAATTCTGTCACGCAAATATCGATGCCACCTAGCTCCGATAGGAGTGCGCGAAGGTGGTGGTCAATAACGCCTTCCATGGGTGCCTGATATATGCGGGGAACCTCGGGGTGTGGCGCAGGTGCACTGTTACTGGGTATGGCAATAGTCATGAAAGCAATCTACAGCGGGGCTTTACGATAGGTCGATAATTGTACGGCTTTCCGGCCGTGGGCGTGAGTCTTAATTGAGGATCCCTGTAGGTTTATCCTGCGAAGGGCCGATTATCGAAATTGATAATCAAAATGATCGATTTGCCCACTTATATAGTGTTTCTTGGTTGCTTCTGTAACTAATAAGTGTTTGATTTTGAAGGGATCTTATATTGATAATAACGCCCGCTATTTTGAACCGAATAAAAATATCCTGAATAACAAAGGGGGTGATCGTGCAGGAGTCATTACTGCAGCAAGGGCTGGATATCACGCTGTACGGTATGGGCATCGTATTTACCTTTCTGCTCGTGCTGGTGATCTGTACCACCATCATGTCCCGTGTCGTTACCCGTTTATTCCCCGAGGCGGAGCCTGTGGCCGCTTCTCCAGTAAGCACGCCTGCGTCCGGTGCTGCCGGTGATCTTCGTCTGCGTAAAATCATTCAGGCTGCGATCGAACAGCATCGCAACAGACGTCGATAAATGAGTTTAAGTGATTTTTTATTCGCAATTCACTTTTAAATTTCCAAGAACATTTTCCGAGAGAGACGACCCATGACTGAGGTTAAAAAGCCATTGGGGATTACTGACGTAGTCCTGCGCGACGCCCACCAGTCGCTATTCGCAACCCGCCTGCGGCTGGACGACATGCTGCCCATTGCGGAGAAGCTGGATAAAGTTGGTTTCTGGTCTCTGGAGTCCTGGGGTGGTGCAACCTTCGATTCTTGCATCCGTTATTTGGGTGAAGACCCCTGGGAACGAATTCGCGAACTAAAGAAAGCGATGCCGAATACGCCGCAACAGATGCTGTTCCGCGGGCAGAATATTCTTGGCTACCGCCACTATGCGGATGACGTAGTGGAGAAATTTGTCGAGCGCGCTGCAGAAAACGGTGTTGATGTCTTCCGTGTGTTTGACGCAATGAATGATATGCGCAACCTGCAAACAGCATTGTCTGCCGTAAAAAAACAGGGCAAGCATGCGCAGGGTACGATCTCTTACACAGTAAGCCCGGTTCACACCATGGATATGTGGGTGGATCTCGGGCGCCAGCTGGAAGACATGGGTGCAGACTCGATTGCCATTAAAGATATGGCCGGCCTGCTGCGCCCGTATGAAGGCTTCGAGCTGGTGACAAAGCTGAAGGCTGCACTGGATATCCCGATCCATATGCAGTGCCATGCCACAACCGGTCTTTCAACGGCTACTGCGCTGAAATGTATCGAAGCGGGTATCGACAATATTGATACTGCGATTTCCTCCATGTCGATGACCTATGGACATAGCCCCACAGAAGCGGTGGTGGCAATTCTGGAAGGTACCGAGCGCGATACTGGTCTGGATATCAATCTGCTGGAAGAGATTGCCGCTTACTTCCGCGAGGTCCGCAAGAAGTACGCGAAGTTCGAAGGCTCCCTGCGTGGTGTGGATTCCCGAATCCTGGTGGCGCAGGTGCCCGGTGGTATGTTGACGAATATGGAAAACCAGTTGCGCGAACAGGGCGCAGGTGATCGTCTCGACGAAGTGCTGGAAGAAATCCCGCGTGTACGTAAAGACCTGGGTTATATCCCGCTGGTAACGCCGACGTCGCAGATTGTTGGTACCCAGTCGGTGCTGAACGTATTGACGGGCGAGCGCTACAAATCCATTTCCAGGGAAACCGCTGCGGTTTTGAAAGGGGAATACGGCGCGACGCCAGCTGACGTCAATAAAGAGTTGCAGGATAAAGTGCTTGAGGGCGCTGAGCCCGTAACTTGCCGCCCTGCGGATCTGTTGGCACCGGAACTCGACAAGCTTGCTATTGAACTTCAGCAAAAGGCCGTCGAAGACAATATCCCGTTGAGCGAAGGCGAAGGGCAGATTGACGATGTGCTGACTTATGCACTATTCCCGCAAATCGGTCTCAAGTTCCTTAAAAATCGTGGCAACCCGGCTGCCTTTGAGCCTGTTCCAACTGGCAATGAAGGTTCCGAGGTAAAGAACGATAAAGGGGAGGCGGTGTACACCGTTTCCGTGGAGGGTAAGAGCTACTCCGTTACTGTGTCTGACGGTGGCGATCTCACCGGTATGGTTGAGCTCGGAGGTAGTTCGAGCGCGACAGAATCAGCGTCTGCGCCTGCCACAGGTAGTGGCGAGCCGGTAAAGGCGCCGTTGGCAGGCAATATCTTCAAAGTGCTGGTGAAGCCCGGCGAGCAGGTCTCCGAAGGGCAAAACATCGTGATTCTCGAAGCGATGAAAATGGAGACGGCCGTGAGCGCCCCGCGCGCCGGCAGTGTGACTGGTGTCAGTGTCAAGGAAGGCGACTCCGTGGCGGTGGGCGACGACCTGCTGACCATCGCGTAATCGGGGGACGATGTGGAACATATAACAAACCTATGGCTGTCGTCCGGCGCCTACAAAATGTCTTCTGGCCAGTTTGTGATGATTCTGGTCGGTTTGGGCCTGCTGTTTCTGGCCATTCGTAAAAACTTCGAGCCTTTGCTGTTGGTGCCGATTGGCTTCGGCGGCATCTTGGCCAATATCCCGGGCGCCAACCTGGCGGTTCCGGCGGTTGAGGCGGCAATGCACTCCGGCGATGCCGGGGTGTTGGGGCAGATTGCGCAGGCGCTCGGTCTCGGCGGTTTCGAGTCGATGCAGGGGCTGAAGGCTGCGCTGGAGTCTGCACCTGCTGCGGCTTATGAGCGGGCGGCCCAGGTGGCCCAGGATGCCGGGTTTAGCAACGGTATGCTGTACAACTTCTACTCGGTGGCGATTGCCTCGGGTGTTGCGCCGCTGGTGATCTTTATGGGTGTAGGCGCGATGACCGATTTCGGTCCATTGCTCGCGAACCCGCGCACGCTGTTCCTTGGTGCGGCGGCACAGTTCGGCATCTTTGCGACAGTGCTGGGAGCGGTGGGTATGTCTGCCGCAGGGATCATGGACTTCTCCATCGCGGATGCTGCGGCTATCGGTATCATCGGTGGTGCGGATGGCCCAACGGCCATTTATGTATCCAGTCTGCTGGCGCCGGATCTGCTCGGGGCGATTGCGGTAGCAGCCTATTCGTATATGGCCCTGGTTCCGCTTATTCAGCCGCCGATTATGCGTGCGCTGACCACCGAGCAGGAACGCAAGATCGAGATGGTGCAATTGCGCGTCGTTAGCAAGCGCGAAAAAATCGTGTTCCCGCTTGTGCTGCTGATTCTGGTTGCGCTGTTCCTGCCGGATGCGGCTCCTCTGCTGGGTATGTTCTGCTTCGGCAACCTGATGCGTGAGAGTGGTGTGGTTAATCGCCTTTCCGACACCGCGCAGAACGCACTGATCAATATCACCACCATCTTCCTTGGTCTGTCTGTGGGCTCCAAGCTGGCAGCGGACAAGTTCCTTGATCCGAAGACGCTCGGGATCCTGGCATTGGGGATCGTCGCATTTGCGATCGGTACCGCGACAGGTGTTTTGATGGCCAAGCTGTTGAATGCCGTGAGTAAAACCAAGATCAACCCGCTCATTGGCTCCGCCGGTGTTTCCGCGGTTCCTATGGCGGCGCGGGTATCCAACAAGCTGGGGCTGGAAGCAAACCCGCATAACTTCCTGCTGATGCACGCGATGGGTCCAAATGTGGCGGGGGTGATCGGTTCTGCGGTTGCTGCCGGTGTCATGATCACGATGGTTCGCGCGATGACCGGCTGATGCCGTTGGCCTTCTGGGATCCATAGAGAAACCCCGCTTCGGCGGGGTTTTTTTGTGGTCATCATCAGTCTGTGACCGAGAGGTCGGAAGCTGTGTTCATACCGGCGGCTTAAAGTCCGGCGCCGTGGTAATATGATCGCCGTTTTTTTGGCCATTGGGCACCTTGGCTAAGGTGCGGGAAGGAGAGGTTATGTCCTGGTTGGGAGCCGGTATCGGAGCGGGCATCGGCATGATGTTTGGTGGGCCAATAGGTGCCGCGCTGGGTGCCTGGGTTGGCAGCTCGTTTGGATCCGGGCTGAAGAGAATGGCGGAAGCGGGCATAACCCTGAATAAGGATGGTGCGCAAACCGTATTTATTGTCGCGCTGTTTTCCATGTTGGCGAAAATGGCCAAGGCGGACGGACAGGTATCCAAGGCTGAGATCCAGCTTGTTGATGACTTCATCAAGAACAACCTGCGCCTCACCGGGGAAGATCGTGAGCAGGCGATCAAGATCTTCCAGAATGCCAAATCGGACAATTACACCATTTACGATTATGCGGAGCAGTATCGCCAGTTGATCCGCAACCAGGCCATGCGTGAGATGGTCTACCGCCTTCTATTTGCGGTTGCGTTTGCCGACGGTGAACTGCACCCGGCAGAAGAGCAGATCCTGCGCCGGATTCCAGCATCCCTGGGATTGCACGAATCCATTTTCACAGCGATGTTCCAAGAGTTCGGCCGTGGCGGTGCGTCCGGACAGGGCGGTGGGTTGCAGGCGCACTACGACATTCTTGAATGCAGCCCGGATGTCAGTGATCGTGAGCTCAAACTGGCCTACCGCCGCAAGGCCGCGGAGTTCCACCCGGACAAGCTGGCGGCGAAGGGGTTGCCTGACGAATTCATGCGCCACGCGGAAGACCAAATGAAGAGTGTGACGGTGGCTTACGACACTATTGCGGCCGCGCGCAAGCGCGAGGCGGCAGTTAATTAACGGAGTTCGACGTATGTCTTTGGCGGAAACCATTCAAAGCAAGCTCACCGAAGCTTTTGCGCCCACCCATGTGGAGGTGGCCTGTGAGAGCCATATGCACAATGTGCCGGAAGGGGCTGAGATGCATTTTCGGGTGGTGCTGGTGAGTGATGCATTCTCTGGTGTGCGCAAAGTTCAGCGGCACCAGAAAGTGTACGGGGTACTTGCGGATGAGATGGCCGGGCCGATTCACGCGCTGGCGCTGCATTTATTTTCGGCCGATGAATGGCAGGGGCAGGCACCTGAAAGTCCCCAGTGCCTTGGTGGAAGTAAGGTGTAAGTACTTATAAAGGTGTACTGGCAAGTGCCGGTGCGCCTTCTCTTTCTTTGTGTCTGCTGCTCTCTTACTTAAGGCCCTCTCCCCCTCAGGGCCTCGCTCTTCCTGAAACCCACTCATCCCGACGTCTTGTAGGCATAGGCGGCCTGTAATTCGGATTGTGTTATTTCGCCAAGATAAAAGGGATGCCAAAAGTTCGGGAGTCTGGTCGCGAGTTGAGGATTTTTCCGCCATTTTTCCCGGTTAAACACTTCTTTACTTTCGCGCTGGCCTTCCTTTCTCGACTTGAATGTCGCCTGAATGGGTGACGGAAAATTTCCTATCCTATTTCAAGCCGATGTTTTTCGTGGCGTTAAACTTTTCATTTCGGTTTATTTTGGCGTGAAATTATTTCTTCGTGGCGTGAAAATTTCCGTAAGCGGTTTGTTTTTTTGCAAAAAATAAAATGGCGCCAGTCGTTGTTCCCATCGTAATAGATAACTTGTACGACAACAGAACATATAAGTTCCCTTTATCGGCATTTTTTTTGGTTGTTTTTTCTACAGTGCTGCGATCCCGTGTCTAGACTGAGAAGTGATTGGGTTAATTGCTGTTTAATTTGCCGAATACGATGGAGTTCTCAATGAAAATGACACGCGTTCTGACACCGCTTGCAATCGCTGTAGCTGCACTCGTTAGTGCCCAACAGGCTGCGGCAGGCATGTGGGATGAGGGTGATTTTGTCGTTCGGGTTGGTGCCAGCTGGGTTGATCCGGATGACAGCGATAATGATCTGCGTTTTGATGACGGTAGAATTCACGAAGATTTCGATATCGATAGTGATACTACCTGGAATATTTCCGGAGCCTGGTTGCCAGTTGAACACTGGGGCGTTGAGCTGATGTATATCGGCGAAACCAACCATGACATGGATCTGGAGCGCATTCGTGATGGAAACATCATCTACGACATCAGCGATGTTGATGTTGGCGATTTTGATGCCAGCTATGCCAATGCATTTGTAAACTGGTATCCGCTGAGCCGTGATTGCCTGGGGCAGCCCTACGTTGGTATTGGTGTTAACTACACCGATTTTAGCGATGCAGGCTTCTCCCGCGCACTCAATGACGAGCTGATCGCCAACGACCTCGCGGTTAATGGTGTGGATGTTGGTATCGGTCACTCATGGGGTGTAACCGGTCAAATCGGTGTTGATTTCCGTTTTGGACGCGAAAGCGCATTCCTTGTGAACGCTGCCGTGCTCTACATCGATGCGGATACTGACATCGACTTCTACTACAAGGATCCGCAATCAAACGATCCGTCCATCACTCGTCGTGCAACCGTGAGCGATGTGGATTACAGCCCCTGGGTATTCAACCTGGGCGTAGGTTACTCTTTCTAAAAGAGTTGCTCGTTCAAGGATGAGCGGAAAAGGCACCCATTGGGTGCCTTTTTTATTGCTACCTTTATTAGCCGTTACAACGGCTTTTCGCAGTTATGGAATACAAGGATTACTACCAGATACTCGGGCTCAAACGCGATGCTGCGCAAGATGAAATCAAGCGGGCCTACCGCAAACTCGCGCGCAAATACCACCCGGATGTAAGCAAGGAAGAAGCAGCCGAAGATCGCTTCAAGGAAGTGAATGAGGCTTACGAAGTACTCAAGGATCCGGAAAAGCGTGCGGCCTATGACCAGCTTGGCGGTAAGTGGAATGCGGGCCAGGACTTCCGGCCGCCACCGGACTGGAACCAGGGGTTTGAGTTTCATGGCGGCGGCTATACGGAAGCCGACCCGGAAGCATTCAGCGATTTTTTTGAAAGCCTGTTCGGGCGTGGAGGATTCAGCCGGGGTGGTTTCCGCGGTGATGGCGCTGCGCGAGGGGGTTATGCTGGCGGAAGGACCTTCCACGCTCATGGCAATAATACCTACGCAAAAATCTTTATTGATCTGGAAGACAGTTACCACGGTGCCACGCGCCAGATCGCCCTCAAGCATTCTGAGCTGGGAGCGGATGGCAGACCACAAATTCGCGAGCGGAAGCTCAACGTAAAAATTCCCAAAGGGGTAACGGAAGGACAGCAGATACGCCTCGCCGGGCAGGGAGAGCCGGGAATGGGCGAAGGGAAGCCCGGCGACCTTTACCTGGAAATCCACTTCAATCCTCACGGGCGCTATAGCGTCGAAGGGGCTTCGGTGTACCTGGATCTTCCCGTTGCACCGTGGGAGGCGGCATTGGGAGCCAAGGTGAAAGTGGCAACGCCCTGCGGCGACGTGCACCTGACAGTACCGCCGAATAGCCGGACGGGCGGCAAGTTGCGTTTGAAAGGGCGCGGGATACCCGCGAAAACGCCCGGGGACCTGTATGTGGTGCTCGACATAGTGACGCCACCGGCGACAACGGAAGCAGAAAAAGCGGCCTACCGACAATTCAGCGAGGCATTCAGCTTTGATCCGAGGGGGCCGTCTGGCCAAAGGGGAGGCGCATAATGGATCGACAGCAATCCGATGAAATCATCCCGGCCATTCTGGACGAGTCCAGTGAACTGACACTGAGTGAACTCTGCCGCGCCTGTGGGTTACCGGCCGAGCATATTCTGGCTCTGGTAGAGGAGGGCGTGATCGAGCCTCAGGGGCGCGCCACGCGCTGGCGGTTCAGTGGCATTTGCGTGCGGCGGGTCAGGCGGGTTTATACCCTGGAGCGGGATCTGGGCGTGAACCTGGCGGGTGCGGCGCTCGCAATCGAGCTGCTGGAAGAGATCGAACGCCTCCAGGCGCGTTTACAGCGCCTGGAGAGTCGGGATGAGTGATGAACTTACTGCACCTGCTGAGTAATCTCCACAATCAGATAGGTGGTGTAGGCCACATACGCCAGTAACAGCGCCAGGCCCTCCCAGCGGTTGATCCGGCCCTGGCCCCGGAAGCCGTAGGCAAATACAAACAGGGCAATGGTCAGTCCGACCACCATTGGCCAGTCACGGGTGACGATTTCGTGGGGAACCTCCGGCATGGGCGCGATGACACCGGCGATGCCAATGACCGCGAGCAGGTTGAACATGTTCGAGCCGACAACATTGCCAATTGCGATGTCGTGTTCTCCCTTGCGTGCGGCCACTACGGTTGCTGCCAGCTCCGGAAGCGATGTGCCAAGAGCGACAATGGTAAGGCCGATGATCAGGTCACTGACGCCCAGTTGCTGGGCGATAGTAACCGCTCCCCAAACCAGCAGGCGGGAGCTCAGGATCAACAGAATAAGTCCTGCCACTACCCAAAAAATCGCTTTGCCGAGGGGCATGGCATGGGTTTCCAGCTCTTCCTCGATATTGCTTTCGATGATGTCGCCTTTGCCGGTCAGGGCAGAATAAATAGACCAGCCAATCAGGCCGAAAAAACCCGCCAGCAGTACGATTGCTTCCCAGCGCTCGAGCCCGCCGTTCCACAGGAAAGCGCCCGTCAGGCAGCTGATCGCCAGCAGCAAAGGCAGCTCTTTGCGCACGATCTTGGAGTGCACACTCAACGGGATCAGCATCGCGGTGATACCCAGGATAAGGCCGGTGTTGGTAATGTTGGAGCCGTAGGCATTACCCAGAGCCAGTCCTGGGCTTCCGTCCAGTGCCGCGATTGCGGAAACCACCATTTCCGGTGCCGAGGTGCCAAAGCCGACGATAACCATACCGATCAACAGTGGCGGCATACCCGCGTGGCCGGCAGTTGCAGCAGCGCCTTCTACAAAGCGGTCGGCACTCCATACCAGCAGGGCAAATCCGATGAGAATGGCAATGATTGGGAGGATCATAGTTGTCCTTGTTGTTCTTAATTCAGCCGCTTGGCGGGGTTGGCTATTTGCGGTGCGCATTGTAGCGGCTCTGGGAGCCAGTTGCAGCGCGGCAGTGGTGGGGTTTTTGGGGGGACCCTACAGTTTGGGCAGCTCTTGTTAAGCAAACAGGTGAACGGAGATGAACAAAAAACTGTTGCTCGGTGCGCTCATTGGAGCCGGTATTTCCATGCTGAATAAAAAAATCCGCGCGCAGCAGGCGCCGGCGCCCGGTACCCCTCCGCCTGATTTTAGCAAGGTTCCCGCACCTGATAGCGGGGATGGTCCCAGTCTGGATGACATCCTGGCCCGCGCTGGCAAGCCAGGGGGGCTGGGGGGCGGTTGGCAGGGGCAGACGCCTCCCAGTGGGCAGGCAGCGCCGCAAGGGCCGGGCGGTGGCGATATATTTGGCGGTGCGGTTCCAGCCGGTGCCGGGGCTGGCGGCGCGGCAGTCTTGATGGAGATGGCGCGGCGTATCTTTGAGCAGATGCAAAAGCAGCAACAACAGGGTGGCACACCAGGTGGCGCCACTGGTGGTGCAGCCGGCGGGGGGCTGGGTGATATTCTCGGCCAGATTTTCGGGCGCGCCGATGGCAAGTTCGGTCAGAAGGGGCCACAGGGACCGCAATCCAGCCCAGGCAGCTGGCAGCAGATGCAGCCCCGCGGCAAGGGTGGGTTATTCGGATTTGTGGATGCTGACTCCGGTGCGGAGGGCGGTGATGACCAGCAGGCGGAAACCATGCTGAAAGCCATGATTGCTGCGGCCCAGGCTGATGGACGTATCGATGCTCAGGAGCAGGAGAATATCTTGCAGGCGTTGCAGGGACAGGTGGATAGCAGCGATCTGGAAGGGTTGCGGAACCTGTTGACGAATCCGGTGGGGCTGGATGATGTGGTTGCCGAGGTCAATGACCCGGCCACCGCCTTCAACCTGTACCTGGTTTCGGCGATGACCATCAATCCTGACAATGCCCAAGAGCGCCAGTACCTGGATAGTCTGGCGCAGCGGCTGGGGATCTCCGAAGACGCCGCCCGGGTTATCGAGCAGCAGATTCCTCGGGGGTAGTGCTCGCGGAGGCCGGTAACAGCTGGGCGAAATTGGCGCCGGTAGGGTATTCGCCGGCGCTCCAACCGAGTCTTACCGCCACGGTGTTCGTGGATGGTGAGATCATTACGACCTGTTTGCGGTTGCCCAGCATGAAGTAGGCACCCGCAGGCAATTCCGGGAAGCGCAGCTCGTCGCCATTGCTGTTCAGCCAGAACTGGTAGCCGTAGCCGGGCTCATTCTCACTCGAATTCGGTGCTTGGGCGCGTGTCACCCAATCTTCACTGAGCAACTGCTGGTTTTGCCATTGCCCCTTGTTCAGCATGAGCTGGCCAAGGCGGGCCCAGTCACGGGCGGAAGCGTAGATATACGAGCTGCCCACGAACACACCGCTCGGATCGAGTTCAAACACCGTATCGCGCATTCCCAGCGGGCGCAGAATTTCATTGCGGAAAAAGTCCACGCTGTTTTGGGGACTTTCCCCCAGGCGTTTGCCGATCCAGCGTGCCAGCAGGTTGGTGGTGCCGGAGGAATAAGAAAAGTGCGTACCCGGTGCGTGTTCGGCTGGGCTTGCCAGCGCTACGCCTGAGGCACTGTCGGTATTGAACAGCATGCGGGTCGCGTCGCTACCGGGCGCATAGGTTTCGTCAAAGGCGAGACCTGAGGACATGTGCAGCAGGTCGTCCAGGGTGATTGCCGCCCGCGCATCATTCTTCCACTGAGTAAATACCGGTAAGGGTTCGCCGGTCACCAGGTCCAGCTGTTCCAGCCGTCCGATCATCATTGCGGTGAGGCTCTTGCCCATGGACCAGCCCAGCAATGGGGTGTGTGGGCCGATCCCCTCTGCATAGGACTCGGCCACCAGTTCACCATCCTGAATCAGTACCAGCGCGCGGGTCTGGAAACCGGCGGCGTTGTCTGCGGCGAGCAGCGCGTCGAGCTTTTGTTGCCACTCGGGATCTGTGTTGGGTGCGCCATTGCCGGCGGGCCAGGGTGCGTCCGATGGCGCCAGTTCGGTGAACGTGATCCGGTCCAGTGGCCCGGTATCGCCGATATCCAGGGTGCAGCCCAGGTCTTCCCGGTAGCTGGCACTGGTATGGCCGAGGCCAAGTAGCGAGGCGCTGACCTTCTGTGCGCTCTCGTCGTACTCCAGGTTCAGCAGCTGGTTGGCCGGTGAGTAGGAGGCGAGGTCCTCAAGGTTCTGTTCTGGAGAAAACCCGGATACAAAGCGCCCGGAACAGGCCAGTTTGGCGCCCATGCCAGTGGCGACTTCCACCGCTGCGCCTAGCTTGGTAATGGAGAAGCCGAGCAGGGTTGGCGCAAGCAGGGTAAGTGCAACGGCCAGGGTGGCAATGCCGGCGAGGGCGGTGAGCAGAATTTTTTTCATTGTTATTGTTTTCTCTCAAAACTCAAAGAGGGTGGTTCGGCGTGCATGACTTCGAGGATTTTAACAATCGGGATGTTGAAGTCGGCAGGTTAAGGGCGGCCAAGAATGTCGGTTTTAGGGGTAAGGTTTTCAAGGAGTTGGGTTGCCGCGAAGGTGCCGATACCGGGTATAGCTTTGTGAGACCGTCTGCGGCCAGGACGGCCGCAGCCGAGCCCCCAGGGATGGGTTCACGGCGTGTCTCACAAAGCTATACCCGGTAGCGGTACCGCCACCGACGATTAGGAGGTTACCTAGCTTTCGGCAAAGTCTGCCAAAAGCTGTAAGAAGTCGTCACCGAAGCGCTCCAGCTTGCTGTCACCGATGCCGGAAATCGCGAGCATTTCTTCGCGGTTGCGTGGCTTGGCGCTGAGCATTTCCCGCAGGGTTGCATCGTGGAATACGACATAGGGCGGTACGCCGCGCTCTTCTGCCAGTTGCTTACGCAGTGAGCGCAGTGCGTCCCAAAGGGGTTGGTCTTCCGGCGTCAGTTCCTGCTCTGCGTGCGCTCGCGACTGGGCTCTTGTTGTCTTGGGGGCAGGCTTTGGCAGAGTGCGCAGATAGAGCGGCTCTTCATCGCGCAGTACCGGGCGGCATAGCTCGGTCAATTGCAGGGCATTGAAGGCTTCGGCATTGACCCGCAGGTAACCCTGCACCACCAGTTGTCGGGTAATTGCTCGCCACTCATTGGCGCTCAGGCCGGTGCCAATGCCGTAGGTAGACACCTGCTGGTGCTCGAACTGGCGCACTTTTTCAGTATCTGCGCCGCGCAGTACATCGATCACATGGGCGGCGCCAAAGCGCTGTCCGGTGCGGTATATGCACGACATCAGCTTGCGTGCGGCCTCGCTGGCATCCCAGGTGGCGGGTGGCTCCAGGCAGGTATCGCAATTGCCGCAATCTGCGGCCAACTCTTCCTCGAAATAGCGCAGCAGGGCACGGCGCCGGCAACTGGTGATTTCACAGAGGCCGAGCATGGCATCCAGTCGTTGCCGCTCCTGGCGCTTGTGCTCTTCGCTACCTTCGGACATGGCTGCCATCTGGCTGAGTTTCACCACGTCTTCCAGTCCGTAGAGCAGCAGGGCAGTGGCTGGCTCCCCATCGCGGCCGGCGCGGCCGGTTTCCTGGTAGTAGGCCTCGACGCTTTTCGGCAGATCCAGGTGGGCGACAAAGCGCACATCGGGCTTGTCGATGCCCATGCCGAAGGCAATGGTCGCTACAACAATTACGCCTTCTTCACGCAGGAAGCGTCGCTGGTGATCGGCGCGCACATTGGTTGGGAGCCCCGCGTGGTAGGGCAGGGCATTGAACCCCTGTTCCTGTAACCAGGCTGCGGTGGACTCCACCTTGCTGCGGGACAGGCAGTACACCACACCGGCATTCCCCTCCTGCTCGCTGCGCAGAAACTGCAGCAGCTGGCGCTTCGGGTTGCTCTTGGCGGTAATGCGGTACTGGATATTCGGCCGGTCAAAACTGCTGACAAAGTGGCGGGCGCTCTGCAGGTCCAGGCGGCTGGCTATCTCGCGACGCGTGCGCTGGTCGGCGGTGGCGGTTAGCGCGACTCGTGGCACCTGTGGAAAGCGCTGGTGCAGGCAGGACAACTGCAGGTAGTCGGCGCGGAAATCGTGCCCCCACTGGCTCACACAGTGGGCCTCGTCGATCGCGAACAGGGAGATATTGGCACGGGTCAACAGGTCGAGCGTGCGCGGCTGCAGCAGACGCTCTGGCGCCAGATACAGCAGTTCCAGTTCGCCGCGCATCAGGCGCGCTTCAATATCCTGCGCTTCTTCGAACGCGAGGGAAGAGTTCAGGAACTCTGCCGCTACCCCGGCCGCGCGCAGGGCTTCCACCTGATCCTGCATGAGGGCGATCAGGGGGGAAATCACCACGCCGCAGCCGGGGCGGGCGAGGGCGGGGATTTGATAACACAACGACTTGCCACCGCCGGTCGGCATCAGTACCAGTGCGTCACCACCGTCGACCAGGGTTTCGATAATGGCCTGCTGGTCCCCCCTGAATCCGCTGTACCCGAAGGTGTGCTCAAGGATGTATTCGGGGGTGTTGGGCGCTGTGGCGGTGGCTGATTCTGTCATGGGGCGGGAGTATACCCGTGGCGGTAGTCATGGGCGAACTGGATATACTCGACTCGGAGTACCTGTCGGAAGGATCTAAAACATCCGTACCAACGGTTGGCGCGGCTTCCAGCACAGCGTACTTTACTTGAACTATAATCGCTGCACCGCAGACATAGACAAGGATGAAGCTATGCGCGCAGTAAAGACAACGTTGATAGGGGTGATCTACAGCCTGATTTGCCTTGGGGGTGCCGCTGGGATCGCGGCGACAGCCGGTTGCTCAACGGCCGCCCCAAGCCCGGTAAATCCTCGTGCTCTCGCACAGTCCGCCCTGGCGGATACCCACCTCGGCTGGAAGCCGGCGCCGGCCAACCAGCTCAGTTACTCACTTGCGACTTCAAGCGGTATCGCGCGGATGGAGATGCGCGAGCTGCCGCACGATTTGCAGGCGGTAACGATCGAATTGCCCGGCATGCGGAATATCGAGGGGGTCCAGTGGCAGGCGGCCAGTGGGGATCACGCACTGCTGTTTGACGGTGGCGAGGGCGCCGACGGCGTGACCGTCAAGCGTCGGCAGCGTGGCTATACCCTGGAGGTGCAGGGGGCTGCGCTGGATACCATTCGTACGGGCGGGTTCCTGACGGTGATTGACTATTACCGTAACTGATTGGCTGCTGGCGCCGGCAGTTCGAATCCGAGTCCCTGTGGGCGGATCAAATACAGGGCGGGCCAGTATTTCCCGGTGACCCAGAGGCCGTTTCGGGCCTGATCCCAGGCTATTCCGTTGGCCACAGCATCCACATCCCGTCTGGCGCCGAGCGACTTTCTCAATAGCTGTTGCAGATCCAGTACGCCTTTCACTCTTCCGCTTTGCGGGTCGATGGCGATGACCCGGGAATCCATCCAGATATTGGCCCAGATGAGCCCGTGGGCATATTCCAGTTCGTTCAGGCGCGTCCAGCGCTCGTTGCCGCCGTGTACTTTGAGTTGGCGGATTACCCGGAAATCTGTTGGGTCGCGAAACGTCAGTTCGTCACTGCCGTTGCTCATGATGAGCTGTTGGTCATTGCTGGTCAGCCCCCAGCCTTCGCCCTGATAGTCCCGGGTGTGCAGCAGCTTCAGGGTATTGCGGTCATAGACCTGTACTTCACCCGCGCGATAGGTCAAAAGAAAGACCTGATCGCCGAACACGGCGAGACCTTCGGCGAAGCGATTGGCTGCGAGCCACTTGCGCTTTACGGGTTGCCCTCCGGGGTCGGTATACTCAGCCAGCCAGGAGCGGCCATAGAGACCGCTGCTTTCCAGCCAGCGCTCACCGTCAAAAAACAGGCCCTGGGTAAAATGGTCTGCGGGACGATCGCGCTGATCCAGAATCTCATATTGGAATTCGCCGGGAGGAAGATCCTGTGCGAGTACCGTCCCTGATGGGACAGCGATTAGCACAAGGAAGAAGAGTTTCAGTGTCGACAGAGCACGGTTCATACACATTCAGTTTTTGTTTATTTATTAAGTGGTACGCTAGCGGCCACTTTGTCCCTCAATTGGCCGTGCTGTAACTTTTTGTAGTTTTACTTATGACCCGAATAAAAGCATTTGTGACCCTGACCCTGTTGGGGGGGCTGGCGGTGGTTCTGCCCATCGCCATTTTTATCCTGCTGTTCCAGTGGCTGTTCGGCCAGATCAGCGAGTTGGTGGCCCCGGTTACCCAGTGGATGGAAGCTCATACAAACTTCAAGGATACCTTCGCGCAGCTGCTGGTGATAGGTCTCATTATGGGGGTGTGTTTCCTGATCGGCCTGCTGGTAAAAACCAGTGTTGGCCGCTGGGCTCATCGCCACCTGGATTACTGGTTTGGCCGGCTGGCGCCGGGGTACAACACCATCAAAGATGTGGTGCTGCAGTTTATCGGCGGCGCCGGCAGTGAAGGGGTGTTATCCGGGCCGGTGGCGCGGGCGCGTATCCACGGGGCGGATAACCCGCTTTCCGTTACCGCTATTGTCACTTCCCAGCATGCCAATGGCGACTTCACCGTTTACGTACCCACCGCGCCGGTGCCAACGTCTGGCTTCGTATACCATTTGCCGCCGGAGTGTGTGGAGATCCTGCCGCATGTTTCGGTGGAGGCGGCGATGAAATCCATCGTGGCCTGCGGCTCGGGCAGCGGCAACCTGCTGCAACCGCCGGCAGCCGAGGCGACGGTTTAAATCGCCAGCGGCCTGTTTTTGCCCAGTGTGCGAATCGCAAAGCGCATCGGGTGCAGTGCCTGAACCATGTCCAGCGGTGCCGGCATCACTTCGCCGCTGACCCAGGCGGCCACCACTTCCGCCGCCAGCGGTGCGTAGGTAAATCCTCTTGATCCCAGGCCCGCCAGTACAAACAGGTTGTGCTGGTAGGGCGTGCGCTGATCGATCAATAGCTTGCGATTTTTTCGCAGCGCGCCGTAGGTGTCTTCCAGTTTCTCCCAGCTCGCCACCGGGCCGGCCATCGGCAGGTAGTCCGGGGTGGCGGCACGCAGTGCGGCGCGCCCCCGCAAGCCTTGAGTGGCATTCTGGGTGGCAAAGTCTTCGGCAATGCCTGGCAGCAGCTCTGCGAGGGTATCCAGGTTTTCCAGATGTTCCTCACTCCGGATTTCGGTTTCGGTCTGCTTAAGCTTGAACGTCGCCCCGAAACTGTGCTGCTGGTTATGGGCCGGTGCGATATAGCCTTCACCGCACAGGGCCAGCTTCAGCGCACGGGACTTCTCGGTTGCTTCGGCAAAGGACACCTGCCCGCGAATCGGTTGCAGCGGTAGTGGTGCGGTCTGGGGAAAGCGGTGATTAAAGTTGGCACTGCACAGGATCACCGCGTCCGCATGTAGCTCGTCAGTGACGGTTTCGATACGCCAGCCGTCGTCCGCCGGCGCGATGCTGGCTATCTCTGTGTTGCAATGCACTTCAATATTTGGGTGGTTCAGCAGCGTGCTGCACACCTGTCGCGGTTGCAGCCAGCCAGCATGGGGGAAGTACAGGCCGGGAACGCTGAGTTCGGTGCCGGCCAGTGCTGAAGCCTGCCCGGCGCTGACCGGGCGTGCCAGCGGGGAATCTTTATCCAGCGCCAAACGTTTGGTGATTTGCTGCTGAAGCTGTTCTTCCTTTTCGGACTGCGCCAGTTGCAGCAGGCCGTCAAAACTTACGGCCTTGGGGCAACGGGACGCGTAAAAGCGCTGTGCATACTGCAAAGCGTGCAGATTGAAGTCGCCGTTGGGGCCGGGCTTTGGCGACAGCTTGGCGTAAAGGATGCCCTGGTCATTGCCGGAGGCACCGCTGCCGGGGGCGTCGCCACGCTCGAAAACCCGAACGGAAAAATTGCGCTCCGCCAGCGCGCGGGCGACGGAAGCGCCGGCGATCCCCGCGCCGATGACAGCGATGCTTTGCGGTTTGTCCGATGGCTTGCCTGTATTTGCCTCTGGCAGGTGCCATGGGGTCGTACAGTGTGTGTGGTTGAGGGGTGTTTCCGGTTGCACCAGTTTGCCCCGTAACATCTCCCGCTTACGTCCGAATCCCGGGACTTTTTCCAGTTCGAAACCGACGCCTTTCAGGCCCCGTTTGACGATGCCGGCACAGGTGAACGTGGCAAATGTGGCCTCGGGTGCGCTCAGTGCTGCGATGGCCTGGAATAATGCTTCGCTCCACATATCGGGGTTTTTGGAGGGCGCGAACCCATCCAGGAACCAGGCGTCTACGGCAGCATCGCGCTGCGGGTCGTCGAGCAGCAGGCTGTGGAAGCCGGCACTGGCTTCGCCAATCACCAGGGTCAGGTGAATGCCTCGCCCCAGGTTGAGCCTGTGCACCCCGGATCCCAAAAAGTGCGGATATTGCGCGATCAGCTGCGCGCTAAATTCGGAAAGTTCCGGCCAGAGCGCGAGGGCGCGGGTGAGGTCTTCGTGGTGCAGGGGGAATTTTTCCACGCTGACAAAGTGCAGTTGCGCATCCCGAGGGGCGTGTTCCCACCACAGCTGCCAGGCGGCGAGAAAGTTGAGACCGGTGCCGAAGCCGGTTTCACCAATCGTGAAACGTTGCCCCGGTTGCAGTGCCTGCCAGCGTTCCGCCAGATCGTTTTGGGCGAGGAACACGTGGCGGGTCTCTTCCAGCCCGGACGCAGTGGAAAAATAGATGTCGTCGAATGCGCTGGAGACCGGTTGGCCATTCTCCCGCCACTCCAGTTCGGCGTGCTGCGTGCGGCCACCAGGGCCGGTTGAGTCGCCGCGCTTGCCTTGATCGTTTTCAGACATGGAGAATGCCGGTTACTTGAGGCCGAACTCGCGCATGATTTGCGCGCACCATTGGTCGAGGCGCTCGTCGGAGCGTTCGAACTCATTCTCTTCGTCCAGGGCGAGGCCGACGAAGTGACTGCCATCCGGCGTCAAACCCTTGGATTCTTCAAATTCATAGCCCTCGGCGGGCCAGTAACCCACGGCCTTGGCGCCAATGGCGATGGCCTGCGCGTGCAGATATCCGAGCGCATCCTGGTACCACTGAGGGTAGCCTTCCTGATCGCCGAGGCCATAGAGGGCCACGGTTTTGCCGCTCAGGTCCAGCTGTCCGAGTTGGTCCCAGCAGTTTTCCCAGTCTTCCTGGAGTTCACCGTAGTCCCAGGTGGGGATACCGAGAATCAGAAAGTCATACTCCTGCATCTGGGTAATGTCATCATCTGCAACATTGTGCAGGTCGATCCACTCCTCGCCGATACGATCGCGGATTTTCTCCGCGGCCATTTCGGTGTAGCAGGTGCTGGAGCCGTAAAAAAGTCCGATAGGTGCGCGCATAAACAGTACAGCGTTGATTCAGTCGCGGGCCGTGTCAGCCCTGAGCGTTAACGTAACCCAGCTGTCGCCAGGCTTCATAGATGACGATGGCCGCAGCATTCGACAGGTTAATGCTGCGGCTGTTGGCGCACATGGGAATGCGCAGGGTGTTTTCTTCACCGGTCATGGCGAGAAAGTCCGCCGGCAGGCCGCGGGTCTCCGGGCCAAACACGATGGCGTCGCCGGACTCGAACGCAACTTCCGAGTGCGGGCGGCGACCCTTGGTGGACAGGGCCAGGACCCGGGAGGGCTGTTCGGCGTCGACGAATGCCTGCCAGTCCCGGTGGCGTACTACACGGCTGTATTCCGCGTAATCGAGACCGGCCCGGCGCAGACGCTTGTCGTCCATGGCGAAGCCCAAAGGCTCGATCAGGTGCAGTTCGGCGCCAGTGTTGGCACACAGGCGAATGATGTTGCCGGTATTGGGGGCAATCTCCGGCTGGTAGAGCACAATTTTGAACATCGCTGGAATATCGGTTGCTGTTCGCGGGGCCCTGGCATCGGGCTACCGCGATGGTCCTGTTTGCCCTGGGGGCCGGTTTGGGCGCGCCCCGGCTGAGCTGGGGCGCAAATGGCGGGGGATTATAGCGCGGAGGCGGTCTCTTCGCAGTCGATCTCGACACCGAGTTCGTCGGCGATCTCATCCAGCTCGTCGTGCAGACCGTCAATGCTGACGTCCTCGGCGACGCTGATGGTGCATTCGGCCGTGAACAGTGGCTCGCCGCTCCAGGGGGTGCTGCTGTATCGGGTGTCGAGGCTTTCCATGTTGATATGACGCGCGGCCAGGGCGCGGGATATCTCTCGCACGATGCCCGGACGGTCATTGCCGACCAGTTTCAGGTAAAGCGTCTGGCGGCCGTCGGCGGCGACAGCGAGCGTGTCTTCGATCTGTAACTTGAAGTCGGGGCCGGCGAGGTTTTGCAGGGCTTCCTTCAGGCGTTCGCTGCCCTCCGCCGCCACGCTGACGCGCAGGATCCCTGCGAACTTGCCGGCAAAATGGGCCATGCGGCTGTCTTCCCAGTTGCCGCCGTTTTCGGCAACCGCGGCGGAGAGCATTTCCACCACACCGGGTTTGTCGTCGCTGATTATGGAGATGACGAAGTGTTGCTGCATAGGACTTCCTTTTTGGCTCTGCTGTTACACTGAGCTGAATTGTAGCCAGTGTGGCGGTGAGGGGGCAAAGTCCTTTGGCAAGTTCCTTGGCTGGCCCTGCTAGCAAGCACGTGAGCCATGACGGCCGCTGGAAGCGGATGGAGAAAGGGATGACGGAAATGAATGTGCATGCGGATCTGTGCCTGATCCCGATTGGCGTCGGAGTTTCAGTGTCGCGCTATGTGGCGGAGTGCCAGAAGGTGTTGCAGGAAGCGGGGCTGGAGCATCAGATTCATGCCTATGGTACCAATATCGAGGGCGAATGGGATACGGTGATGGCGGCGGTCAAACGCTGCCACGAACGCGTACATGCTCTGGGTGCTCCGCGAATCAGCACCAGTCTGAAGTTGGGAACCAGAACGGACAGGTCGCAGTCTTTACAAGACAAGGTCAGCAGTGTTGAATCACTGCTGAATGGAAAGTAGAACGCTAACAATTAAGGAGATTCCATGAAATTTGTTCATTGGTTGGCAGGCATGGCTTGCGCCGTGTCTCTGGCGGGTGCGGTTCAGGCTGAAGACCTGCAAAAGGCGATTGCGGCTGAAACCCGGAGCCCGGCAAATGCTGCGCGGGATGTTTATCGGCATCCGGAAGAAACGCTCACTTTTTTTCAGGTGCAGCCGGAGATGACGGTTGTTGAAATCTGGCCGGGCGGTGGCTGGTACAGTGAAATCCTTGCGCCGCTGATGCACGATAAGGGTACCTACTACGCGGCACACTTTGATAAGACCGCACCGGGATACTTCAAGAAATCCCGCGAGAACTTTGAAGAAAAGATCAAAGACAAGGAGAGCGTATATAGCGATGTCATCCTGACTGAATTTATTCCGGGCGGTGACGCGGAGATTGCGCCGGCGGGTTCGGCAGATGCAGTGCTGACGTTCCGCAATGTACACAACTGGATGAACCAGGATAAAGAAGCGGAAGCATTCAAGACGTTTTACGATACGTTGAAACCGGGCGGTGTGCTGGGTGTGGTTGAGCACCGTGCGAAGCCGGGCACCAGTCGCGAGGATATGGTCAAGAGCGGTTACGTAACCCAGGATTACGTGATCGGGCTGGCGGAGAAAGCGGGCTTTGTCCTGGAAGAAGCCAGCGAGATCAATGCGAACGCGAAAGACACTGCCAACCATCCAAAAGGTGTCTGGACCCTGCCGCCGTCACTGGGCCTCGGCGATGAAGACAAAAGCAAGTATCTGGCGATTGGTGAAAGCGACCGTATGACACTGCGTTTTCGTAAGCCCAAGGCCTGATATTTCCAGAACTTGAGCGCTAAAGTGCCCCGGAATATCTGCGATAGTGTTCACTTAACATAGCTGTGGGCTAAGGTGTCGGTGCCGGGTGCGGTCTTGCGAGACCTTCCGCGAGAGGGACCTCGCGGAAGAGCCCCCATGGATGGGTTTACGGCGTGTCTCGCAAGACCGCACCCGGTGGCGACACCGCCACCCAGTAACTTAGTGGACAGTGTTGCCGGATTCTCCGGGGCATTTTTATTTCCAGCCCCGGCAAGTCCTATGGCGTGATCGCACCCAGCGTTCACCTCGTCCAAATATCAATGATTGAGTCAGGTAGTCAGATGATCATTCCCCATCGTCAATTGGATCCCGCAACCTTGCAGAACCTGCTGGAAGAATATGCAACGCGGGATGGTACGGATTACGGTGAGCGGGAGGTGAGCTTGGAGGACAAGGTGGCGAGCCTGCGCCGACAGCTGGAAAGCAAGCATATTGTGATCTGGTTTGAACCCGGAGAAGAGTCGGTCAATATCGTGCTGGCAGAAGACCTTCCCAAAGACGGGGATTACTGATGTCGAACCGTATTGCGTGGCTGGTGGACAAGCCAGAAGCGGACTTCGGTCGCTGGTTTCTGTTTGCCCATGGTGCTGGTGCACCGATGGATAGTGATTTTATGCAGGCATTTTCAAGCATGCTGGCGGCGCAGGGCGTGGGGGTAGTGCGGTTCGAGTTTCCCTATATGGCGGAGCGCCGCCGCACCGGCGGTCGCCGGCCGCCGAACAAGATGGATGTGCTGTTGGCCTCTTTCCAGGAGCAGATTGACCGCGCTGTCAGTGAGCTGAAACCGCGCGCCCTGTTTATTGGCGGCAAGTCTCTGGGGGGGCGTGTTGCCAGTATGTTGGCCGAAGAAAACTTTGTCGGCGGCAAGGTTACCGGTGCGGTTTGCCTTGGCTACCCATTTCACCCTCAGGGCAAGCCGGAAAAGCTGCGCACAGAGCATCTTGCGGATTTAACCTGTCCGACCCTGGTGGTCCAGGGTACCCGGGACGCGCTGGGCAATCGGGAAGAAGTGGAAGGGTTTCCTCTTTCGGCGGCTATTCAGTGCCATTGGCTTGAGGACGGCGATCACGATTTCAAGCCGCGCCGCGCCAGCGGCTTCACCCAGCTGCAACACTGGCAATCGGCGGTGGAGCAGGCGGTTGCCTTTATGTCTGCTCGAGTATCGTAATACGTTCCTGATGGGCGAGCATTGGGGATAGTTGTGCCAATTGTTCATGGCGCTGGTCACTGCTGTACCACTGTTGCCAGTCCTGTATCGAGCGCCACTTGGACAGGGTAAAACGGCGTAGCGGGTTACCCATTTCGATATAGGTGTGCCCGTCCACGAAACCGTCTGTGTGGTATGCGTGTGTCAGTAACTTGCGCGCGGTTTCTTCGTACGTGGACTCCAGGTCTTCGGCAATCTCTCGCTCGATCAAAACGTAAATCATTGGTGAACAATTTCCTGTCCGGTCGGTCGCCAAGTGTTTTTGCAGCTTTCGTTTTGTCAGTTTAGCCTTTCCAGGCACCTTTCAGCTTCGCGGCATACCTCGCAGCCCGGTGTGCTGACTGGGCGTTATCCAGGTTTGCTGTATTCCTTTGAGTTAACTGGTGACCTGCCGACAGATTTCCCAGACAATATACCCATGAAGTCACAACATACCCTCGATGCCCGCGGCCTGCTGTGCCCGGAACCCGTCATGATGCTCCACGCTGCCGTGCGCAAGGTCGCCGAAGGCGAAGTATTGCAGATGCTGGCCACCGATCCCTCTACCCAGCGGGATGTGCCCAAATTTTGCCAGTTTCTCGGTTACGAACTGGTGAAACACGCGGAAGAGAACGATGAGTTTATCTACTGGATCAGGAAGGCGGATGACTGAGTTGGCGGTGCCATCGGCAGGGTGCGCCTGGGCAGAACGTGTGAAACAACAAGGGCGACCACTGGTCGCCCTTGTCTTACTTGGGTGGTAGTGGTTTTTATGGGGACGTGACAAGTGCCGCGATCGCAGCCAGGGCCTCCGGATCCTCGGATTTGATCTTGTTGGCAATGTGGTGTTGGAAGAAGTAACGGAAACACTCGGCTTCCTGCGCCGCATAGAGACATTCATCCCCAGGCAGTACCGGCGTGGTTTCCACACTATTGTGATCGATCAGCATGCCGTGAATCTCACCGCTGGCAAACAGGCGCCAGCTCACGACTTCAGTCAGGGTCAGGTTTTCCCGGTCGACATCCATAAATACCGCGTGGGTACCGATGGTATCGGGGATTTCCTGCAGTACTTCATCTGCCTGATTGCTTTCGTATTCGAAGTATTCCGCCGCAGTCTCCAGCTCGACGATTTTATGGATGGGAGGCTCGTGGAAAATTTCCTCGATGCCCGGGTCATAGTAGCCTTCGAACTTTCCATCCAGGGGGTCCTGGATATCGGGACAGGCCGTGATGGAGTTCAACCAGGGAACCAGTCCGACCACCTCGCCGTTGGCACGCAGGCCCCAGCAAAGTATTTTCAGACTGTAGAGATCATTTCCACTGGAATTGTTGGAGTAAAGCATTTCCAAGCCATCCAGCTCCGGAGACAGGCGTATAAAACGCAGGTTCTCAGAAGTCTCGATTGGCTTGCCGGTGAAGAGGTCAACCACGTTGCAGGTTTTGTGGTCGGTCATAGAGCACCTCCTTGCAGGGCCGGTAGTTGGGCGGGAAGGTCTTGTACTACTTATTGAGGTGCAACCGGTGCTGGGACACGCGGCGAAGGCCGCTTGGCAATCGCCTGGATCCAGACTCCGGGAGCGCCTTTTTTGCCCTCCCTGGGAAGCCGGTACCACAACCGAAAACAGCCGCTTCAAAACTACTCCCGGCGGCCGCAGGTTTCCGGTATCCCTGAGTTCAAAGGTATATTCTGATCCGCGGAAATACAACCGGCGGACGAGCGTTCTGGGGTGTATTTGCCTCCTTTCGGGTTGTTTTGAGTGGGAAAACGGCGGTGACTGTACAGACCGCGCCGCGTCCCCACTGCTGGAGGGGCCTTGAACGCCTGACGGTCGCTGTTATAGTCCGCGCCATTCTTGAATCCGGTCGCCGGGCGGTGCCAGAAACCCGTGCCCTGCGGCAGTGAACCTACGTTGGCCAATAGAACGGAGCGCCCGTTGTCCCAGATGCCCCAGACCTGCAGTCTCCCTACGCCGAGCAAGGTTGTCGATCCGCAATCAGACCGGATATCAAATAGCGAGCAAGTTCCATACCAGTTGCAGCCGCAAAGCGGGCTGGTGGCGCCTGTCGGTGGATTGCCGGAAGACGGCGTTGTGGCGCAGCAGATCGTGACGGTCTTCAACGGCTGTTTTGCGGGCGAAGACGGCCTGAATACACGCCTCAAGGGCGGTTTTAGCGAGCCCTATTACCGGCCAGCGGAGCAGGGGGGAGCGTCTTTTCATCAGGTGGAGTTTACCCGGGACTACCCGGCCAGCGCCCTGCATGAAGTGGCACACTGGTGTGTGGCAGGGAGCGAGCGGCGCCAGTTACCGGACTATGGCTACTGGTACGCCCCGGATGGGCGCAGCGCGGAGCAGCAGTCACTGTTTGAGCAGGTGGAAATCAAGCCCCAGGCACTGGAGTGGATCTTTGCCCGCGCCTGCGGCCTGCCATTCCGGGTAAGTGCCGATAACCTTGATGCGGGCTTGGGGCCCAGTGTGTCCTTCAAGCGGAACATCTGGCTGCAGGTTCAGCGCTACTGCGATCAGGGCGTCAATATGCGGGTCGCGCAGTTTGCGCAGGCATTGGCCAGTGCGTTCGGCCAGGCAAACCCGCTGCGGGCGGACCTCTACCGACTGGAGGCTCTCGGGTGAACAACAGTACATCTCCGTCGGAAGCCGGTGGCGCTGAGGCTTATCTGGTAGACGCCTCGGTATATATCTTCCGCTATTACTTCGCACTGCCGCCCAACTGGGAGAGCCGCAGCGGTTACAGCACCGAAGCGGTTTACGGGTTTACCAATTTCCTGCTGGACCTGCTGGCCCGCCGCCCCGCGTATATCGCCTGTGCCTTTGATGAATCCCTGGGCAGTTGTTTCCGCAACGAGATCTACGCGGACTATAAATGCAGCCGTGCACTGCCCGATGAGGCTTTGGCATTTCAGTTGGCGGCATGCCGGGAAATGGCGGAGGCGCTGGGCATCGCGAGTTTCGCCAGTGAGCGCTTCGAAGCCGACGATATTCTGGCTTCCCTGAACCGTATTTTTCGCGAAAGTGCGCCGGCTGTCCGTCCGATTATCATTACCCGGGACAAGGATCTCGGTCAGTTGCTGGACGCCGGGGCGCACAGTCTCTGGGATTTCGCGGCCGATCAGTTTCTGGATCGACCTGTGATCGAGGGCAAATTTGGCGTGCGGCCGGCACAGATCGCCGATTACCTGGCTCTGGTTGGCGATAGCATTGATGACATACCCGGCGTGCCCGGGATTGGTGCCAAGACAGCGGCGCGTCTTTTAAGTGAGTTCGACACCGTGGAAGACCTGATTGCCGGGGCCGACCGGGTGCCTGGGCTTGGCTTGCGCGGTGGGGCTGGGATCGCCAGAAAACTCGCGGAGCACGCCGACCAGATTCGCATGGCGCTGAAGCTCGCCCGGCTGCATGAGCAGGTACCTGTGAATGTCGCCGTGGCGGACCTGACGCCTGATCAGGTGGATCCGGATTTTGTTACTGCGCTGGCCGAAGAATTCGGTCTCGGGCGATTGGGATCGAAGATTCGCCGCACGTTGGCGCAACTTGAGTTAAGTCCGGGCAGGGAGTCACGCCCGGTAACGGAGACCGTATGAGCGAACGGAAATTTCAAATCGTCGCCGATGAAAATATTCCCGGCCTGGATGCCTGGTTTGGTGATCTGGGTGAAATCACCCGGGTACCGGGGCGCGGCCTGGCGCGTGAGCAGCTGGCACAGGCGGATATCCTGCTGGTGCGCTCGGTGACCGAGGTCAACGAGGCCTTGCTGGCAAATACCCCGGTGCGTTTTGTCGGCAGCTGCACCATCGGTATCGACCATCTGGATACCGGCTGGCTCGAGCAGCAGGGCATTGCCTGGAGTGCGGCACCGGGCTGCAACGCCAATTCGGTGGTGGAGTACGTATTTTGCGCGTTGGCGGCGCTCAATGTGGACTGGCGGGAGCGGCGCTTTGGCATTGTCGGCTGCGGTAACGTAGGGGGGCTGCTGCAGCGTCGCCTGCATCAGCTGGAGATCCCGGCTGCGGTTTACGACCCCTGGTTGCCGGACAATCCGGACGCCGCGGATCTCTCAACAGTTTTGCAGCAAGATGTTGTGTGCCTGCATGCGCCGCTGGTCAAAAACGGCCCTTACCCATCCTTTCATATGATCGGTGAAGAAGAGCTGGTGCGACTTAAACCGGGTGCTGTGCTGATCAGCGCGGGTCGGGGTGCGGTTATCGACAATGCGGCGCTGGGCCGGGTGATCACGCAGAGACCGGATCTCACGGTGGTCCTGGATGTATGGGAACACGAGCCGGATATTGATGTGCAGCTGTTGCCGCAGGTGGCATTGGGCAGCCCGCATATCGCCGGTTACAGTCACGATGGCAAGCTCGCCGGCACGCGGATGATTCGCCATGCGCTGGATACCGCGCTCGAATTGCCCGCCGCCGGGTCCTCAAGCGATAAAGGTACAACAGGTGACCAAACGGCATTGTCCACCGTTGAATCTGGTTTTTCGGCGATACGTGATCTCCTGCTGAAAATGTATGACCCGCGTGACGACGACCAGCGGCTGCGCAGCGCGGCAAAGCAATCTGCGCGCATGTCCGAGTCGTTTGATCTGTTGCGCAAGCGCTATCCCAAGCGCCTCGAGTTTTCCCACTTCCGCGTAGAGGCGCCGCAGCTGGATGTGGATATTCGCAATCAACTGGCAATTCTGGGGCTCAAGTGAAACTCAAAAAGCTCGGACTGATCATTAATCCGTGGGCCGGTATCGGTGGCCCCGCAGGGCTGAAAGGCAGCGATGGCGCAGACACCGTGGAGCGGGCCATGGCGGCGGGTATCAAGCCTCAGTCCCACAAGCGTGCGGCCATTGCGCTCGGCGCACTGCAACCATTTGCGGATCAGTTGCGAATCGTGACTTTCGCTGACGATATGGGAGAAGCAGCCGCGGTTGAGTTGGGCTTTCAGGTGTCGGTGGTTGGCTCAGCTGCGGGCGTGCGGTCTACGCCGGAAGATACTGAAGCCGCCGCGCAGGCGATTCGTGCGGCTGGTGCGGACCTGATTGTATTTGTGGGTGGTGATGGCACCGCGCGCAATATGGTCAATGCCCTTGGTGACAGCTTCCCGGTGCTGGGGATTCCCGCCGGGGTCAAAATGCACTCCGCATGCTTTGCGATTTCCCCGCGCGCCGGTGGTGAAGTGTTGCGCGGGCTGATGGCCGGCGAGCTGGTGGATCTGCACACACGTGAAGTGCGGGACATCGATGAAAAATCTTTCCGTGAAGGGCGTGTCAGCACCCGTTATTACGGTGAACTGCTGGTGCCGGAGGAAGGGCATTTCCTGCAGGCAGTGAAAAATGCCGGCCGCGAAGTCGAGGAGCTGGCTGTCGCGGATATCGCCGCGCAGGTCGTGGAAGAAATGCAGGAACTGGATCCAGAGACGCTGTATATCTTCGGCCCCGGTTCCACCACACTCGCGGTACTCAATGAGCTGGGCGAAAGTGGAACCCTTCTGGGGGTGGATCTTTGGAAAGACGGCGCCCCGATTGCTTTGGACGTCAATACGCTACAGATCCAGGAAGCCATAGCCGAGCACCGGGCCGCCGCTGCCGGCAGCCCGGTAAAAATCATCCTCACCGCCATCGGTGGCCAGGGCCATCTGATTGGCCGCGGTAACCAGCAGCTGAGCCCGCGGGTGCTCAAAGCGGTGGGGCGCGACAACCTGATTGTGGTGGCGACCAAGACAAAAATTACTGAGCTGGGTGGGCGCCCACTGTTGATCGACAGTGGCGAGCCGGAACTGGATGAAGCCTGGAGTGGTTTTATCCGGGTGGTCACCGGTTATCGCGACGAAATTCTTTACCCCCTGTCCAACGGCGCCGACGCGCCGGAATCCCAAGCAACACCGAAACCATAAACGAGAGCGAGAAAGAATTTGAACTGGGAACCCCTGCTGCAGGTAGTGCGCGGCAAACTCGAAGAAAGTCGGGAAAGTGAATTCCCCGAAGACAGTCGTCGCCTGTTTCACGGCCGCGGCCACTGCTATCCCGGTTTTGACCGGATCTGTGTCGACAGCTACGTTCCCGCAATGCTGGTAACCATCTTCGAAGCTTACGAAGATGAGGCAGGCCTGGTTGCCGGGCTCTGGGCGCTGGCGGAGCAGCACGGATATACCGGGCTGGCAGTGCAGCGGCGCTACCTGCGCGGTGCGCCGGTAGAGTGGGAGGCGGGCGAGGCGGTGCCGGAGCTGGTGGCACAGCGCGGCGCGCTGAAATTTCCGCTGACGTTCGAACGGCAGAATGTAGGCTTTTTCCTCGATATCGAACCCGGCCGCCGCTGGCTGGAGCAGCAGGTGCGGGACAAGGTGGGCAAGGTCGGGAATCTGAAGCTGTTGAACCTGTTTTCGTTTACCTGCGCGTTTTCCGTGGTGGCGCGGGCGGCGGGGGAGCTTGAGGTTCTGAATATCGACCTGAACAAGGGGGTACTGAAACGCGGGCAGATCAACCACCAGTACAACCAGTTGTCCACCAAGGGTATTCGCTTTCAGGCAAGGGACGCCCTCAGGGACTTCAAACGCTATGATCGCAGCGGCCCATTCCAGCTTGCGGTGATTGATCCACCGACCCGCCAAAAAGGTGCGTTCGATGTGGAGCTGAACTACGCGAAGCTGCTGGAGAAGTTGCCGGCCTGTCTGGCGGACGAGGCGGATCTGTTGTTTGTGCTGAATTCACCGGCGCACAGTGAGGCGTTTTTCCGCGAGCTGGTTGCCAATGCGAATCCGGGCTATTCAGTCGTCGAGCGCCTGCCGCAGAATCCGGATTTCCCCGACAGGGACCCGGATGCAGCATTGAAGATGTTGCATGTGAAATTTAAGCGGGCCTAAAAGTGGTAATCGGGTGTGGTGGCGGCAAAGCACTGGGTATTCGTTTTCAAAACCGGGCTAGGCGCCCCCCTTCAATACATCCCTGTAAGCTGCGTCGGCGCCGTGGCCCGGCCGCTCCATGTATTCACGGCGCCTTCGGCCCATGGCGCCGACGCTTTTGAAAACGAATACCCAGCACATTGCCTTCAATTCGAGTTTCGTACTTCGTGACTGTTATCGTCGGATAAGTGGGAGTTTTAAAAGTAGGCTTTATAGGCTGCCCAGCTTCCCCATCAACTCCACCATCAACGCTTCCAGCTGTGGCGATGAGCCATGGCGTACTGCTTCATCCAGTTTCTGGGCATTGCTAATACCATCTTCGCCGCGACTTACCAGCAGCAGGAAACTGCGATGGGAGAGTGTGGCTTCCTCAACCGCTTCCTGGCGCACCAGTTGCGCGAAATTGATATAGCCGCACTCTTTCAGCCACGTCATGGCACCGAGGCAGGCCAGGTGCCGGTGTGAATGCAGTCCGAACTCATCCGGCGTATCCGGGCCTGAGATATCTTCCACGTAAATGGTGGACGGGGCGGGAAACTGCTGGAACAGCGCCAGCAGAATACGCCCCGCGTCGCGGTAGAAATCATGAATGTGCAGATCGTCCAACATGGTTGCTCGCATTACCTCGCGTAGCGCTGCAGGAAATGGCCAAGGCGGGAAATCGCATTGGCCAGGTCGTCTGCGCGGGGCAGGGTAACGATGCGCAGGTGATCGGGGGAATCCCAGTGGAAGGCACTGCCCTGTACCAGCAGGATTTTTTCCTGGCGCAGAAACTCCAGCACAAATTTTTCATCGTCTTCGATGTTGTAGTGCGTGAGGTCAATACGCGGGAACAGATAAATGGCTCCCTGGGGTTTTACGCAGCTTACGCCGGGAATATCGTTCAGCATCTTGTGCGCGATATCGCGCTGCTCACGCAGGCGCCCGCCGGGCAGCACCAGATCCTTGATGCTCTGGTAACCACCGAGTGCTGTCTGCACGGCGAACATGGCCGGCACATTGCCGCACAGACGCATGGAGGAGAGGATATCCATACCTTCAAGGAAACCGCGCGCGCGGTCCTTGGCTCCACTCACCACCATCCAGCCGGAACGGAAACCCGCGAGACGATAGGATTTGGACAGTCCGTTAAAACTCAGACACAGCACATCGTGGGCGAGGCTGCCCATGGGGATGAACTCTGCATCATCGTATAGGATCTTGCTGTAAATCTCGTCGGCAAAAATGACCAGATTGTGCTGGCGGGCAACCTCCACGATCTGCTCCAGCAGTGCTTTCGGGTACACGGCGCCAGTGGGGTTGTTCGGGTTGATCACCACAATGCCGCGGGTGCGCGAGGTGATCTTGGATTTGATGTCGTCAATGTCCGGCAGCCAGTCCGCCTGCTCGTCGCAGCGATACAGCACCGGCTTGGCGCCGGTGAGGTTGGTGGCGGCCATCCACAACGGGTAGTTCGGCATTGGCAGCAGCATTTCGTCGCCGTCGTTCAGCAGCGCCTGGGTGGACATGGAGATCAGTTCGGAAACGCCATTGCCCAGGTAGATATCATCAATATCGACGCTGGGAATACCCAGGGTCTGGCACTCCTGCATAATGGCTTTGCGTGCGGCGAACAGGCCTTTGGATTCCACGTAGCCCTGTGCCTGGGACAGGTTGTAGATCACGTCCTGAAGAATTTCGTCCGGAGCATTAAAGCCGAACGGCGCCGGATTGCCGATGTTCAGCTTCATGATCCGGTGGCCTTCTTCTTCCAGGCGGGTGGCCTGCTCCATGACCGGGCCGCGAATCTCGTAACAGACGCCGTGGAGTTTTTCCGACTTGTGAATATCCTTCATTGCTGCATTCTTCGTACTGGAGCCGGTACCCGGCTCACTTTGGGCAAATTCTTCTCACTGTGGCTCGGCTTTTAGTAGGCTTTGCCCTCAGCGGCTGGTTTTCGGTTGCAGCCGGCTCGGTTGATCTTGAACGGAGGCCGGTTGTTATCACCGTGGGCTAACTGCGGGTTAGCTGAAGTATTTGGCACCCGGGATACAAAAAGGTGCTGCCGCTAAGCGTTGGACCGGGCAGGATAATGCCGCTGGATACTGACTTATCAGGCGAAAAGGAGCCACAGTATGGCAAAAGAAAAAGACGATAACTACTGGCGCGAGCGCCTGACTCCGGAAGAGTTTCACGTTTGCCGGGAAGCCGGGACCGAGCGTCCATTTACCGGCGAATACTGGGATGCGTTTGAAGATGGCCACTACCGATGTCGCTGTTGTGGTGAGGTGCTGTTCCATTCGGAATCCAAGTTCGAGTCAGGGTGCGGCTGGCCAAGTTTTGATGCGGCGGCCGCACCGGGCGTGATCGCAGAGCAGTTCGATGACAGCTTCGGTATGCGTCGCACAGAGATCCTCTGTGCCAATTGCGGTTGCCATCTGGGGCATGTGTTCCCAGACGGACCCACCGATACAGGACTGCGCTATTGTGTAAATTCGCTGTCGGTAAAACTGCATCCGAAAGAGTAGGGGCGTGGCGGTTATACGCCGGTCCTGTCACTAGCCGCTCCCGTCAGTTAAGTGGCGGTAATGAGGTCTTGATGAGCTGATGAAAGGTAGGGCCAGTCACATGGAAGCCCGTATCGGGCGGTCGCGTCGCCACTGGAGTCGTTGGCTTTACCGTATCCAGTGGACCCTGCTGGGTGCCATGTTCCTGGTCGCAGCCCTGCTCAGGGTGGGGTGGCTGAGCTATCCGCGCGCCTTCGACCTGTTTATGGTGGCCGGTATTGCGGCATTGGGCGTGACGCTGTTGTCCATGCTGGTCTTTATGTGGGGGCTGGTGAAAGGGCACCCGGAAGCGCGCGCGGCAGCACTCTGGGCCGCGTCGTTGGGGCTGGCGCCACTGGCGTTGCCCCTGCTGACGGTAGGCCGGCACAACTTCGAGGTGCCGCCAATCCACGACATAAGCACCGATCTCGATAACCCGCCAAAGTTCGATGCGGTGCTTTCCCTGCGCAAGCCCGGTGATAACAGTACCGACTACGGCGGCGCACCCGTCGCGCAACAACAGCGTAGTGCAGCGGTCTATAAAGATATCGAACCGTTGGTGTTGCCACTGTCGGTGGCGCAAGCCACGCAACTGGCGGAGCAGGTGGCCGGGGAGTTGGGTTGGCGGGTGATCGCCGCCTACCCTGTGCGCGGGCATCTGGAGGCGGTGGATCGAACCCGGTTGCTGGGTCTTTCTGAGGATATCGTGGTACGGATACGGCCTTCTGGAGATGAAAGTGCCAGCCAACAGGCCTCAAGGGTGGATATCCGTTCGGCGTCACGGGTGGGCATCAGCGACCTTGGAAGCAACGGGGAAAGGATCCGGGCCTTCCTTCGCGAGATGCGAAAGCGCGGTACTTCCGCCGAACAGTGAGTCATTGGGGCCCTGACAGGGTAAAATTCCGTGTGGAATTGCGGGAGCCTTGATCAAGTTGGTCACTGCTTGGCAGGTTTGGTTGAATTTCGGTAAGTGCCTGAACATAAAAGAAAAAAATCAAAGAAAAGTTGTTATCCGGGTGTTGACAGCCCCCGGGGGTGTCCATAGAATGCGCCCCACTTCTGACGCGAAGCATAACTAACTCCCACGGGAAACAAGTTGCGCAAGCGCAGGAGGATTCTGGGTCCCCATCGTCTAGAGGCCTAGGACACCGCCCTTTCACGGCGGTAACAGGGGTTCGACTCCCCTTGGGGATGCCACTGCGGGAATAGCTCAGTTGGTAGAGCGCAACCTTGCCAAGGTTGAGGTCGCCGGTTCGAACCCGGTTTCCCGCTCCAACTTCCGCCCACCGGCGCAAGCGGGTGAGCAGGCAGGTTGGAGGATGGTCGAAAGATTGTTTTCCGGTTTGCCAAACTCCAATCTCGTTGAGATTGGATATGTCCTGTGTCCCCATCGTCTAGAGGCCTAGGACACCGCCCTTTCACGGCGGTAACAGGGGTTCGACTCCCCTTGGGGATGCCATTGCGGGAATAGCTCAGTTGGTAGAGCGCAACCTTGCCAAGGTTGAGGTCGCCGGTTCGAACCCGGTTTCCCGCTCCAGTTTCTTGTTTACCGGCATCAGCGGGTAAACACGCAGGCTGGAGTAGGCTGAAAAGCCTGTTTACAGTTTGCTAAAGTCAATCTCATTGAGATTGCAAATGTTCTATGTCCCCATCGTCTAGAGGCCTAGGACACCGCCCTTTCACGGCGGTAACAGGGGTTCGACTCCCCTTGGGGATGCCATTTCGCTGGGGTCGCAACTGCGACCCCGGGACAGAAAAGGCGGGAATAGCTCAGTTGGTAGAGCGCAACCTTGCCAAGGTTGAGGTCGCCGGTTCGAACCCGGTTTCCCGCTCCAAGTTTTAAAGCCGCTCAATGAGCGGTTTTTTTTTGCCTGTTTTTTGGCGCTGGTCTTTATCCGGACCAGGCGCATGTTGAATTGTCGCCCTATAGGGCGTTGAATAAGCCCCCTCTATCACCGACACAGTTGGATTCCATGACAGCCGCATTATCCATACGCGATCTGCAGAAGACATACGACAACGGGTTCCAGGCGCTGAAAGGCATCAGCTTTGATGTGCAGCCCGGTGACTTTTTTGCCCTGCTGGGCCCCAACGGTGCGGGAAAATCCACCACCATTGGCATTCTCTGCTCTCTGGTGCGCAAGACCGGCGGCAGTGTGTCTATTTTCGGTATCGATATCGACAGGGATTTCCCCAAGGCCAAGCAAATGCTGGGCGTGGTACCGCAGGAGTTCAATTTCAGCCAGTTCGAGAAGGTGTTCGATATCGTCTGCACCCAGGGCGGTTTCTATGGAATGCCGCGGGAACTGGCGGAGGAGCGCACCGAGAAGTACCTGCGCAAGCTGGGGCTGTGGGACAAGCGCGATACCCAGGCGCGGATGCTGTCTGGTGGTATGAAGCGACGCCTGATGATTGCCCGCGCGTTGATCCATGAGCCCAGACTGCTGATTCTCGATGAGCCCACTGCGGGCGTGGATATCGAGCTGCGCCGCTCGATGTGGGAATTCCTGCAGGAAATCAATGAGCGTGGCACCACGATTATCCTGACGACGCACTACCTGGAAGAGGCGGAGAGTCTGTGCCGGAATATCGCGATCATCGACAAGGGCGATATCGTGGAAAACACCTCGATCAAGTCACTGATCAAGACGCTCAGCAAGGAAGTGTTCATTCTCGATACCCGTGAGTCCCTGAGCGATGCGCCGGATTTCGGCGAATTTGAAGGGCGATTGGTGGACGAGCACAGCCTGGAGGTGACGGTGGAAAAGGGGCAGTCCCTGAGCGACCTGTTTGCCCATCTGACTGCGCAGAATATTTCCGTGACCAGTATGCGCAACCGCGCTAACCGGCTCGAAGAGCTGTTTGTATCCCTGCTTGCTGAAGTGAAGCAGGGCAAAGAAGGAGAGCCATCGTGAATCCCGCTGCAATCTGGACCTCTTTCTCAACGATTTTCCGTCGCGAAGTGCGCCGGTTCACCCGTATCTGGCCGCAAACACTGGTACCGCCGGTGATCACCATGTCGCTGTACTTCGTGATCTTCGGTTCGCTGATCGGCCGTCGTATCGGCGATATGGGCGGCTATTCCTATATGGAATTTGTGGTGCCAGGCCTGATCATGATGGCGGTTATTACCAACTCCTACGCCAATGTGGTCTCTTCGTTTTACAGTGCCAAATTCCAGCGCAGTGTCGAGGAATTGCTGGTCTCGCCAACGCCGAACTGGGTCGTGATGGCTGGCTATGTTTTGGGTGGTGTGGCGCGCGGGCTGATCGTCGGATTTGTGGTGACCATCATCGCTATGCTGTTTACGTCCCTTTCGGTACAGCATATCGGGATCACCATCCTGATCGTATTCCTCACGTCGGTACTGTTTGCGCTGGCCGGTTTTATCAATGCGATTTTTGCGAACAGCTTTGATGATATCTCGATTATTCCCACGTTCGTGCTGACGCCGCTGACCTATCTCGGCGGAGTGTTTTACTCCATCGACCTGCTGTCGCCATTCTTTCAGGGGCTGTCGAAACTGAACCCAATTTTGTACATGGTGAATGCATTCCGTTACGGCGTATTGGGTGTGTCCGATATCAACGTAGTGTGGGCATTTGCTGGTGTGATTGCATTTATTGCGCTGCTGGCGGGCTGGGGGCTGCACCTGATGCGCCACGGCAAGCGCCTGCGCCACTGAGGAGAGTTTGGCCTATGGATCGCGAAGACTGGCAAAACCTGCCGCTGGGGCAGGAGACCCGTTACGAATCCAGCTACAACCCGAAGCTGCTGCATCCGATTCCGCGTGCGGTATCCCGTGCCCAGTTAGGCCTTGAAGGCGATACGCTGCCGTTCACCGGTGCAGATGAGTGGTGGGGGTTCGAGCTGTCCTGGCTGAGCCCGAAAGGGGTGCCGCAGGTGGCTGTGGCGCGGTTCCGTTTTGCGGCATCGAGCCCGTCAATGATCGAGTCGAAGTCGTTCAAGTTGTATCTCAACTCGCTCAATCAGTCCGAGTTTGAATCTGCGGAAGCTGTACAAAAAGTGCTGGAAGCCGACCTCAGTGCGGCGGCCGGCAGCGACGTAGTGGTCACCTTGTTTGACGTGGAAGATGCGGCACTGGCCGTGCACACGCCTGCGGGGTTCTGCGTGGATAAGCTGGATATCGAAGCCCGCCAGTACCAGCCGGACGCCAGTCTGCTAAAGCTGGCAGCCAATGGTGAGGTGGCCGACGAAACGCTTTACAGCCATCTGCTGCGCAGCAATTGCCCGGTTACCGGCCAGCCGGACTGGGCGACGGTTTCTATCGAATATGCGGGGCCGGCGCTGGATCGGGCGGCATTGCTTGCCTATATCATTTCTTTCCGTGAGCACCAGGACTTCCATGAGCACTGTGTGGAGCGGATTTTCTGCGACTTGCAGAAGCTGGCTGCCTTCGACCGATTGACAGTATGCGCACGCTATACCCGTCGCGGTGGCCTGGATATCAACCCGTTGCGTACCACCACGGGTGAGATCGTTTTTCCGGGGCGTTTTGCGCGGCAGTAATGTCGGGGAAATTGCGGGGGGAGGGGCTCGGACTTTGCCGGGCTCTTGCAGCCCGGCAACACTGGAAAGCTATCTGTAAACCTATAGCAAACCTATAGCAAACCTATAGCTAAATAATGACCTTGCTCTTCAGGCGCGCCTGCGCCTGTTGCAGCGCCTGCAGAACCTTTTCCTTGTCGTAGTTGCGCACCTTGTCCAGATCCAGGTGCATGGCAAAGCCGGGCGCGTGCTCTTCCAGGTAGCTCTGCTGGCCGCCCAGGTTCTTGCGCAGATCGGAAACGGAATAGACCTTCACCGGCGTACTGAAACCTTTCACGCTGACATGGCCCTTGTCGCGGCACATCACCGTCTGCTTGATCATGGCCCAGGTCTCGTGGCTGATCAGGATCTCGCCCGGCTCCGCGGCACTTTCCAGGCGTGCCGCCAGGTTTACGTGGGTGCCCATTACCGTATAGGTCTGGTGATCAGCAGTGCCGAACACGCCCACGGTGCAGTAGCCGGTATTGATGCCCATGCGGATCTGAAGGGGGTGGGAGATCCCCTGGTCATACCATTCCTGCATCATCTCCCGTACGCGTTTGCGCATGGCCAGCGCCATGGCTACACAACGCAGGGCGTCTGATTTCGGCCCCTTGCTCTGGTCATCCCCGAATACCACCATCACCGCATCGCCGATGAACTTATCAATGGTGCCGCCATAGTGAGCCACGATGCGCGACATTTCTGTCAGGTAGTTATTCAGCAGCCGGGTGAGGGTTTCGGCTTCCATCTCCTCGGTGAGCTGGCTGAAGTCCTTGATGTCTGAGAAGAAGACCGTGAGCAGCTTGCGCTCGGTGACGATCTCCTTCTCGCGGCCTGTAGTCACCGCACGCCACAGGCGCTTGGGCAGGTAGCGGGAAAGCTTGTAGCTCGCCAGGTTGGCAATGCGCTGTTCCCGTTGCAGCTGGTCGTTGCTGGTTTTTAGTCGGGCAATCTGCTTGTGGGTGTAAAACGCGTAGGCGCAAAAATAGGTAAACACGCCGATCAGGCTGGCGGCGCTGATGTTCAGGTCGGCATTTACCACCAGCGCCGGGCGATGAATGACATAGCCGACGCCCACGCCGAGGAGCATGGCTGTATTGTGCTCAAACCAGCGTCTACCGCCGCCCTGGGTCAGCGCGTTGAACTGGATCATGGTGAGGAACAGCAGGCTGGGCAGCAGGCTGAAATTCGCCATCGCCATGGCCATGCCGATCAGCAGTGCATCACCAAAAGCGAGCCAGCGGCGAACGGCTTCAGCGTTGTCCGGCAGGCTGCGGCGAGTAATCTGGTATGCGATCGGTATGTAAGCCAGCAGCAGGGCTGCCATGGCCAGTTGGATCAGAGAGCCTTCGCCGGGTAGCGAAGACCAGCTGACAGTGTTCAGCAGCGTTCCCGACGCGGCAAAACAGATCAGTGTTCGAAAATAGAGCGGGTAGCGGGATTCCGTATCGCGCCCTTCGGTTTCTGCGGCCAGATTCTGCATCAACTGGTGTTCTTTATATTCGGTATAAAACAGGGGGGGGGCGGAAACTGGGGAGGTTTCACTCGCAGCCCCGGTCGCAAGCCTGCCGTGTACTCTTGGCAAAGTCGCGGTCATACGCTTCGTTATCGTTAATGGCGGAAGAATTCCGCGCAATCTCCGTGCCGCTTTTTTTGATCATTTAGAGGTCTGCGTCACGGACAGGCGCAAAGTTTACCCTTCTGCGCATGGGAAAGCGACGCCTTCTTGGAAACTGGTTTCAATTGGTACTGTTGTAGAGGCCGGATGTTGCAGAGGTTGGGGTAAAATTACGCAACTATGCGTTACCGTTCACATTTTTACGGTACCGCGGCAGTCAAAGATAGAGGAGTAAAATATGGATGCGCTGACGGCGTTACATAACCGGGTATCAATTGGAGTTCTGGCGGATCCAGCTCCTACGCCCGCACAGCGAGAGAACATATTTCGCGCCGCCCTGCGCGCAGCAGACCACGGCAACCTGCGCCCCTGGCGCTTTCTGGTGGTCGAGGGCGAAGCCCGTGACCGGCTGGGCGAGATCTATCTTCGCGCCAGCGAGCAGGAAGCCCCTGATCCTCTGCCCGAGAGCCAGCGTGAGCGCACACTCTCTATGCCCCTGCGCGCGCCTCTGATCGTCGTGGCAGTCACATGTCTACAAGAGCACCCCAAAGTCCCATTCAACGAGCAGCGTATGTCTACCGCGGGTGCGGTACAGGCCATGCTCACCGCGGCATTTGCCGAGGGGGTAGGGGCCTATTGGCGTACAGGCCCGCTCGCAGAGAACCGGCAGGTGGCCAAAGCCCTGGGCCTGGCTGACAACGAAGAGATCAGCGGCTTCATCTACATGGGTACCCCCCAGAAAGCCCCTAGACCCGCACCAGCGCAGGCGGTTGAGGATTATTTTGCGGATTGGACCGAGGCGTAAATCGGTAGTCAGAAGATAACTGGCGTACTTTTTTTCGTTTTTCGCTTGCAAGCCCCCTCGGCTTTTTGTAAAGTGCGCGCTCGCTGAACGGGGCGCTATGTCACTGATTAGCAAGGCAAAAAGCCGACGAGCACGCAGGCGTGCGGACGGGAAGCTCGAAAAACTCCGTCGTTTACGCAATACAATTTGGTGAGGTGTCCGAGTGGCCGAAGGAGCACGCCTGGAAAGTGTGTATGTCGAAAGGCATCGAGGGTTCGAATCCCTCCCTCACCGCCATTTAAACAAAAAAGCCCAGCTTATAGCTGGGCTTTTTTGTTTAACCGCGATGCGGGCGGGTGAGAACCCTCACGGTTCGATCAGCTCGCGCAGCGAGTTGAGACCGAGGCGCCAGCCGAGCCCGCAGGGTCGAAACACGCAAAAGCGTGTTTTGAGTCCATCCCTCCCGTATCCCTTCCCCCAATCCGACCTTCAAAAACACCTGCTGGGCATTTTGACTTAATGACCCCGACCGCAGAGCAAAGACTCCCAATGACCCTGTCGCTGCTTTCAATATGATCCTAGCGCAAAGTGGTCAAGGTGCCCCCTATCCTGTATTTACATGCAAAATCGTCAAGAACCTATTTAATTTCAATAGGTTAAAAAGAGTTTGCCTGAGCGGATAGTGGGCAGAGTGAGCATTTTCGGTATTCAAGCTGCGAGCGTGAAATTTGCTCTTGGCTTGACGCTGCGGCGCTATCGCCACATTCTTGGCTTCTAAATTTGAGTTGGATAGTGGGCAGTAGAATATGTTTCACGTTGCCCACGATATAACTGTTAGCGTAGGCAATGTTCGCGTTCAGTTGAATGTTCTGTGTTTGAAAATCGCCAGGTCGGAGTGTGGCTCAGGAAGCCAATGCGCATGAGATCCGGAAGGTCTATGGAGGAGGCATCAGATAACCTTCATGGCCTCTTCGGAATAAGAGTAAGGGTTTCTAGCCGACTGAAATTTAGTTCTTAAAAGTAGAAGTGAAAATTTCCAGAATAAACTAATGAAATGCAATGATCTCTGGGTAAAAGGGTTGCCTTTTTTGTGTATAAATACAGTATAGAATAAATGATTTCGAGGGCGCGCGTGCCGGCGGGTGGTGTGGAGTATTTCCGTTACCAAATAGCGAGGTTTACGCTAACAAGGCACTGCAGCCGACAGCTTACTTTGTGCACCTTTTGCGCGGTCGCTGTCGCTCCCATTTTCGCGCAAAAGGCGCACAAAGTAAGCTGCGGCTGAGCGCGGCGTTAAGGCTCAAGTCAAATGAAAGTAGCAATTATCATAGCGGTATTTATTTCGTGCTTTGTATGGTTTGTTGCTTTCTGGAGTATTGATGCATGTTTGGATTCAGGGGGCTCATATGAAGCTTGGGGGTTCATTTGCAGCGGTGCAGAACCGCTGTATAGAAGGGCATCCTTCGAATTTTGGTGTCTAGCAATAGCAATTCCAGCTTTAGTTTCTGCTCTACTGTTTAAGGTGCTCCCGAGTGCAAAGCCTTAACAATCACAGGCAGTATGCTCCGGCCCTTCGGGCCTCCGCGGGACGTCTTACCTTGTGCACATTTTGCGCGGGTCGCTTCGCTCCCAGTTTCGCGCAAAAGGCGCACAAGGTAAGCCGCCCCTGCTGTGGGCGTTAAGCGTAAGGAACAATAAATATGGCAGGAAAGTCAGCGGCAGTAATTTTTAAGGCGATTTTTGATTCACTTAAAGATGAGGTCGAACCAGGAAAAAGCCGGATTCAAGTTGCAGTTAGAAAAATCACTAGTTATCCAATCAAAGTCCTTGGGGCATTCTTCGCTGCACCTTTTCTGATTATTAAAGTTGCAAAAAAAGTAGAGAATCCAACTCGAAGAAAATTTGCCTTGGCCGGTATAATCTTGGGTTTAATTTGCAGCTATATTGCTGGCACTGCTCTTGGCTCATTTTTCGGCCTTATTTTTATTGCATCTTCATTTGGCTTTTTAGCAGCGCTTGGATTTCTAATTGGAACGTTCATGAGTGTCGTTTTCACTGTGGGGTTTGCTTTTCTAGTATTTAATTTCGTGTGCTATGTATTCCTGAAACTGAGTAGTGATGAGGTTGCAAAGTACCTCGAAGAACTATCCGCTTAACAAAGCAATGCAGCCGACGTCTTACTTTGTGCACTTTTTGCACGGTCGCTTTGCTCCCATTTTCGTGCAAAAAGCACACAAAGTAAGCCGCGGCTGATCGCGGCGTTATGCGTCATAAAGGAATACCATGAGCGCATCTGAAATGTGTCGTTGGATCATCGGTGGTAGCTGGATCTATCATGGCCTTGTGCCAAAGATTATTCAGATCGCTCCACTAGAACAAGCAATGACCAAAAAATTTGGCTTTGGTGAGGAAGTATCGTATTTAATTACTAAGGCGGTAGTGTTCAGAATTCTGTGTCATTTCTTTACCATTGACCGAAAAGAGATGACCCATGACCAAACCAACTTTCGATATGGATGCCGCGATCAAGGCGCTGCGTGAAGGCAAAGACCTC
>NZ_JAIVKK010000016.1 GCF_020524005.1 Microbulbifer aggregans
CTTGCGGATAGTCCCGTCAGTGGAACCACTCGACACCTGGCGAATAGTGATTGTGTCGCCATCGTAAACCGATATGACGGTTCCGCTGATAAAGGCCGTCCGGGCGTGAACGCCAACGGAAAGCAAGATCAGGATTAGAGCACCAGCATATTTCATGATTTCCCCCTCATGGACTAAAAGCGGTCTAACGGATCACCGGTTATCTTCACCACGGCATCCCCGGCGTGATCGGCGCTGGAGAACTGCTTGAATGCGCCGGTAGCCGTAACCAGATACCCATCATCCCCTCGATGAGTGCCACCGATAAAGGTGAAATACAGGCCACCATTCATATAGAAAGGCCTGGATATTTCCTGTCTCGCATAAGCCGCTTTGGCTGCCTTTATCGTCAGCGTCAACATCGTCAGGGCTCCACTTCCAAAGGCATCCTAAAGGGCGTACCGGCGCTGTGGTGGCTCATATCTGCGTCCAGTACTCGAAGGTAAATCTCTGTAGAACGCTTGTCACTGTGCCCCAGAAGCCGCTGAACCTGCTCTAGGTTCTTACCATGAATAAGATGATTGATCGCAAAGCTGTGGCGCAAAGTATGCGGATTGATGACCAGTGGCAGCGGTGGCGCAACCCGTTTTCCTGCGGCGTTCAGGCGATGCCGTACCGCGCTGCGGCTCAGATCGAAAATGGGATCTTTCTTCTGAATACGCTGGGTTTTGATATACCGGCGCAGCGTCTCAAGGTAGGCGGGATCTGCCAACGTCAGTATCCGGCGCGGAGGCCTGGCGCGCTTGGGTGTCCTGTTTTTCAGGGTGGGCATCGAGACAAAGGAATCACCCTGTTCCAGGGAAAAATCCATAGGCCGTAGTGTCAGCAGCTCAGATACCCGCGCGCCTGTCACCCAAAGGGTATAGGCCGCAAGGTGCGTGGTGCCATCGTCAATCACGGATAGAAGGCGTTCCACTTCTGGCAATACCAGATAATTGAAATCCTTATCCTCCATTTCCCGAAGGACAAACTCTCGGCGCTTAACTAGGTGATTCCAGTTCACTTCAATTCGGTTGATGACGCCAAAAGTAGTACTGGATGGCACAGCAACGGTGTAAGAGGGAAGGTCGCTCACTCGGCCCCCTCCAGAAGCTCTTTGATCTGATCCCGATCCAGGAACAGCAGATCCGCAGCTGGGTAATCCCGCGCTGCCTGAACAACTGCAGCAGAAGCAGAATCTTCATCCTTCCAACTGGATACATGGAACAGCTTATAGCCAGTGGCAGAGCGGTACACATACCAGACAGAGTACTGGCCCCAGTACCGGCCCCAGCCGACGGAATCCGGCGCTTCTGAGGGCGGGGATACCTGGGGCATGTAGTCCACGGGCAGCTCCTGGATCATTTCACGCAACCGCTGTTCAGCGCTCAGATTCTTCTTATAGGTCATCCAGATCCACCAGAAAATCAAAGTCGGTTTCACAGGTCAGGTCATCATCACTGAAAAACTTGCGCACCCAATCAGCGGCTTCCTGGGCACTGGCAAATTCCTTATTCAATTCCTGCCCCGTGTAGGGTGAATAGTCAGCCATGACCGTGCCATCAGAAAATCCCGCAACACTCACAGTGTCTCCAGCGCCCTTGGTTCCGCACTGAGCATCCATGATGTACTCGCTACGCCACAGCAGCTTTATATCTTCATTCGGATTTTTCATGGCGATCATCCAGAATCGTAATCTGATGTTGTGATAGCCACTCGATCAGCTTGTTGAGTGATTCCTCATCGGTGTCGAGAGATATAGATCCAGCATCCCCAGACAGGATGATTACGCCGGTATCCCAGGGTGGTGTTTTAAGGTTAAGGGTGTCTGCTAAGTTCAACGAGGTATAACCGCACCCTGTGTTAGCAACTACGTTGACCTTTTTGAAGTGAGAGCTATAGATGAAGCGGATGGCGTCCCCAATTTCCTTCTGAAATGCAAAGACTTCATTTCCGCTCTCTGGGTCTGTCCACATTTCGAGTGTGCTGTTTTCCATTAGACTAATCCATCTTGACAGAGGGGGTTACGGTACTCTTCCATATCGCGACGGAAGCGCGACACATTATTAGCAGTAGTTAAATATCTTCGGGATCAGCCCCGCCAGCCTTAACAAAATGCTTGCCGATAGTATCCATCAGGGCGTTGGCCCGGTCACAGTGCCGGACATACCCCTCAACAATATTTTCTGCAAATAGGGCGACATTTCGCACCTTGCGCTCAAGTACGCGAAGCTCATCCAGCCCCATATCGGGTGAGTACAGGGCTTCCAGTCCCTGGGCCACCTCGTCGGCAACCTTCAAGTCGGTTACTAGGTGAATCCTCTCGGCAAAGGCCTTGCCGATCATCTGGTTGCGGCTTTCTTCATCGAGCTGCCACGGCTCCCAGTATTGCGTTTTCATCGTTATCGCCCTTTCTCTTGCGGCAGGGTAGTGCCGTAATGCTCAGCAATCAGCGCGTTAATGCGCTCCAGCAGATCCGGCCTTTGATCCATCCAGATATGCAGGTTGCCGTTCTCGTAAGTCTTTACCCGAAAATATTCAAATACATATTCCCGCTGGCCACGCTTCAGGTGGTGGGTTAACTGCGCAGCCGGTGTTTCATCCGGGTTGAACCCGGTAGGATCTACACCGTCCAGCAGACAGCAGTAGCTCCACAGGTCGTGAAAGCGGTCGCGCTGTCGGTAGCAGTTCCAACCGATCCCCCACAGTGCGTTATCCAGGATAATGCGCTTGTTGACCCGAAAAACACTGTGACTGCGGTAGTTGCGGCTCAGGGTTTTAAACACCTCTACCAGCCCCTCCCGGAACGTCTCATATCGGCGGTCTACCAGATCCATAAAGGTGGCCATGGCCACTTCACGGGTGCATTCCTGGGTGGATTTGGCGATCTCATCGCGCACCTGATCCAGCTGGCGGGCATTCATTACCAGCCCCAGTTTGGAGCGCTGCAGCAGCTCCTTCCAGCATCCCTGATCCAGTGCCACGCGCAGCGTCTCGATGGAGCGCCCGCACTCCCGCTCAGGTTCCCGCAGACTATACCAGCTGACCCGCTGACGCAGCGCCTCACTCAGGCAGCGGTCGGGAGACAGCTCAATTGCCTTCCAAATATCGCGCATACCGGACTCCAGCAGCGCCAGCGCCTGATCGCGGTGGCGGCAGGTGCGGTCAATAAATCCCAGCGACGGGCTGGGCAGTGGATCATTGCCTGTGATCGCGGTCATCAGTGCACCCCTCCAAACAGCTCCAGCTGCTTATCCGCATTGCCCATAAAGGCCGCTTGTTGTGCCAGCGCCTCCACCAGCTCGGCTTCAGGCTTGGCCCGACTTCCCGCCGCCATCAGGGGCGTCATCAGTGCCAGCATTTCAGCCCGGCTCAGTCGCATCGGCGCGATCACATATAAATTGGTTTTGTCGTACAACCGGAATCCCAACCGCTGCAGCTCGGCCAGTACTTGGCCGGTGTGCCAGTGCGGCAGGCGGATCTGGAATCGCCCGGAATAGGGACAGACGCCAATTTCCCGCCACAGCTCGCAGTCGTACTTGCCCACCAGATAGGGAGCATCCAGGAAGCGACGAATCCGCTTCTTGGCCTCCGCCACCAGATTCTCTTCACTGATCCCGCTCACGTCGTTGTGAAAGCCGGTGTGGGAAGCGGCGCGGCCGTAAAACTCGAACCCGATACATCCGGGCGCAACGATCATTTTTTCGCCAGCTTCATCTATCTCCCATTCCATCCGGGAGTCTGGTTTTCGCACTGAAAATCCCATCGTGAAATCCCTTCCGTTGTGCTGATATGTACAGTTTACGCATTTCAGCGCGGAGTACAATATAATGGACAACGAAAAGCCCGCCTATTTCGCCAGCGATCGCACCGGGCTACGGCTTATCCTGGATCAGACCGAAACGCAGAAAAACCCCGAGAAATACAGATCCTTCTATTTGGCGTCTATCAAATTCTGGCCCCGGTGGGGGCAGGGGGAGGGTACCGCGCAAACATGGCATATCTGCGCGGAATAGAGAGACAAATACAGAATTTAACCAATTGGTCACATTTTGAACGGTCAGGGCAGGGCTTGGTAGTGAGCGCCCCCTGGTTTCAGGGTACTCATTGACGATTCCGTCAATAGTGAATATATTTACCTTGTGAGCGCGATAGTCGGTGTCCCTTCGGGGTAGCTCTCATGGCACCAGCCCTGCTGGTTTCCACCAAAGTGTGGTCATACCCAAGACGCCCGACATTAAACATAAAAGCCCCGGTCTTCCGGGGCTTTTGCTTTTCTGGGGTTGGGTCACAGGCGCTTTCGCAAAAACTGCGCCAGCAGCATCAGGAATCGCTTGGGGCCACCTCGCACGCCATCCGGGCGATTGGGTCGCCAGTGGCAGCTGTTAATCCTTAGTATCAGTTTGGGATCTAGATCCTTCCGGTAGTCGAAGCGCATACATAGGTACCAGCCTTTCAAACTTGAAGCATCAGGCCTGTCCTCCTGCCGGAACAGAATCTCTTTCCGGTCACCCTGGAGACAATCTTTAAACACAATATTCCGAAGGATCTCCGGTAGGCGTAAGGAATAATCCCAGCGCTCGGGGCAGAAGACACGCTCTTCAATTTCACCACCACGTCGCTTCTCCGCAATAAACACTTGCTCATCAGTGTCACCTTCTTTCCGCCCCCTGGTATAACAGTGGTTATGGAACTCTACGCGGCAAGGGAAGCTAACGGGCTCTTCTCCCTTTTTGAGCATCACATTGAAGCTGAGTGTCATATCGGCCATGTGGCTTAAATCATATTCCGTGCCCGTATCCGGGCAGATCCACCGGCAATTCTTCTTATCGTGCATTGAGCGAACTCACCCCGTAGTAAATCGTTGGGGTCATGATAACCGCCCCAAAAGGGCGGTACGGATGCGAGAGCAGGTGAAATTGCCCCCGCTCGACACCGCTATTGTAAAGAAGAGTTAATGCAGGTAGCAATTTCAGTAAATTGAAGCCGTTAGGCTGGAAAACTCTTTTGCCATTGCCCTAAGCTCAAGCTGACTTGTCTCGCTGAACCCACTATCTCCCTCTAGTATCACAGAAAGGAAATCATCAATAGCCGACCCATGGGCTATTACCATTTCCCGAATAGCATCCTTCTTATGAACCTGGTGTCGCTTAGCCAGTGATAATGCAACATCATCTTGCTCACCGGATACTATGCTTTTGACCATTGCCAGCTTGCGGCGGCACATATTGAGAATGTTAAGCTCTAGTGCAATAGACATATTTCACCCGAAGTAATCGCTAGACTTGTACCACGCTTGGTACAAAGGAATCGCTTTATCTGCATACTGGCTGTGTCCCAATTTCTGGGCCAACTGAATCAATGACTTATGATTAAAACCATCATCAAGAAGAACATTTCTGAAAGAATCCCCTTCAGGTAGGGTATTTGCGTATTCTCTGGCCCAATCATTCAATGCCTGATATTCAAGGGACTCATCCTCAATCTCTTCAAAAAGGGAATCCTCCATAGCATCAGGAACCATTCCAGCTGCGAGTGCATCCGTAAGAACGTCTTGTCTTTCCATATGAACTTTCGCCTGTCGAATGTTCTCCTTAGCAATCGCTTCGCTATTCGCAGCGCTATCGGCAGATAGACAACACTTTTTGTACTTTTTGCCACTGCCACAGTGACAGGGATCATTACGTCCAACCTTCATTATCAGGGGCCTTAAAATACTAACTTGTGGATTTAATGGTTCCCCGGATTAACTTCGGGGCATCAGTAGAAACATCAGGCTCGCCAGCGCCTTTGGGAGCACACCGAGCGACATAAATTTTTTCACTGGTTCTAATACTATTGAACTCCAAATCTATGTCTGACCGCCACCGATCGGCAGCTTCTTCGCAAGCAGTCTTGGACGAAAATTCAGCAGTTCCAATGGCTACATCAGATTGCCCTGTGAGTGAAAGAGTAAGAATTAGAATATATTCCTGCATAGACAAGCCATTTATTTAAATTGATATTTCTAGTTTTGTATTCCAGAAACGACCCCATTGGTCAGATACACATAGTTTCCACTACCGTATACCCATTGCTCCCTTTTCGCCGACTGTGTTAGGGATGTATTAACATCAACCGGACTTCCCCATGAAAGAAGCACTTGATTGGAAGTAGCTCCGATCCAAACTTTCCCACTCCGCATTTTTTCTAAGTCATTTTGGGTAGGGGAAACATTTTTTAAAATTTCATCCAGCTCTGACACCCGGCTCTTCAAGACACGGGTATTTTCATAGCTATTACAATATGCAGGCCAGTCTGTATTCCTATTGAAATCTACCTTATAAACCAACTTTATGGCGCAGGCATCTATCATATTTTTCTCACTCTTAAACTTATACCAAAGAGAACGATAGACCTCATCCCAAGACTCAAAACCTGCACTTTGGTAATCATTTACAGCTTCATCTAAGTCAGGGTTGTCAGTTGTCTTAAATTCATAAAGCCAACCCTCCTTGCCATCAGGTGTGACTACTGGGCAAGCTAGCATATTGCAAGCACCAAATTTCATATCAATTTTTTCCCCCTTTTTATATGTATGAAGAACTTTATGAACGGCGCTCTCTGGTGGAGGGAAGTTATATGCGTTCACTTGTGTAACAGCTCTTACATCAGCCTGAGCAGAATTCATTATCAGTACAAAAAAAGGTGCACAATACTTTTTCATTATTAACCCCTAAATACACATCAGGAATAAGTTACCGGAACTTGTTGATATTATTTCGCATTTTTTGATATTCAATTGAAGCACTTACCTTTTCGCGCCTTTTCAACGATTTATCTGCAACTTCCAACTTCTCTGTAAGTTCTTCATTCTGAATAGAAATCCGTTCAGTCCTTACCTCCAATCTACGAAGTTTTCTATTGGCCGCCAGGTACTTCTCCCGGAGCCCGCTGTATTTTTTCTGCAGCGTATCAAGCTTATCAACCAACCCATTAGCATGGTCTTCAGACTCCTCAAGCCGCTTATATAGGTTGGAAAGATGATATTCGTAACCGCTGTCTATTTCAGAAATCTTGCGCACCTGGCTTTGAAGGACACTGGCGATGCCACTACCGGTTAGACCGTATTTTCTGCCCAGATCAGAATTCCTGGCACCAGCAAGCTTTTCTTGTAGGATTCTTAGATTTCTTTCCTTCTTATCCATCAAAACTACTCAAAACTCCACGGAAAACCCTGTGGGCAACGGGCCAAATGAATCAAAGATAATCGCCGGAGCCACACGGAAGAAAGACAGACTCGATGATACCCAATCGAGTAGGGTGCGCTTTAACCTGGCAACCCTTGCGCGAAGCCGGGCAACAAAGTGGCGCTTTTTCAACCAACCCAGCACCCCGCCGATCTTCCGTACCTGGGCTGACTCCAGATCCCGCTGAGCCTCCATATATTCCTGCATTAGGCGGGTAGTAGTCCGCACAAGGACATTGGCCCGACTGGGCTTATCCCGGTTCAGCAGCAAGCGGTAGGTAGACAAGAACTCACCTGGTGCAGCCAGATCAAAGGATACCCTGAAGGCCTGTGGGGTCAGTACAACCCGGTCTGTGGTACGATTGTTGATAGCCATTTCCAACTCCTACAAGTTGTGTTGTGGTTAGCAGCCCTGGGAAGTTGCACCTTCCCAGTGGTTGCGATTGATAATCGTCTAACTATTTTCTGTTTCGCCCACCAGAATGCTGCAGCTACGGCATACACCACCTTCAACCGAGGGGTGATCGCAGTCCCTTTTTGCTTGCGCCATCCTGGGATCATTTGTTGCCAAGATTAACTTGTACCGTGTTTCTTCGCGGTCTCTCAGTCGCTCGACACTAACAATAACGGCATCCATTCTTGGCTCGTCGTAGCCAGCCCAAACGGACATTTTCATACCTGGAAAAGGGATCTGTGTTTTTGGTTCAACAAACCAAATGAATTCAGTGCTCAATCTTCAATCTCCCGATCCGCTAAGGCATCTACCAGAAGTTTCATTCGAGAATCCGGCATATTTCGGTACCGTACTGAGTCTGGGCTTGATAGCCAGTTTTTAACCCCGTGGATTGAAGACATTGTTAGTTCAGCAATCTCTTCACGGCTGAGCCCGTATTCATCTACCAGATCTTTTAATTTCTCGTTGTTCGTCATTAGTAGCCTGTAATTTCATTGTGCTCAATGAGCACCTGAAGCAACCAATATAGTGCTCAATGAGCACCAGAGCAAGGGAATAGCGCGTCAACCTACCGTATTCTCACCCTTCATTTGGCGTCAAACCTTTTCAGATTCATCCTCGATGTTCTTTGTGGTTTTTGATTTTTCATACTGTTTTGCTTTTATAAGTAACTGAAGGTTGGTGAATCTGAACAAAAGAGTAATCCGCGCTTGCGCGGGCATTATTAAAGCCTGAAAGGCTATATATCTGGTTATATAAAACGAGGTGATTAACCGCTTGCACTTAAAAATTTAATGGTGGGCACTTAAATTCCATAGGGCTATGGCGGCAGCCCTCTAGCCCGTGGTTCAGCGCTCTTTTTTGCTGAGTCACGGCTAAGAGCGTCAATGGAGTTAAGAAATGACTGTGAAATATGAGGCGGAACGCCTAAGAGACAATAGAAGGCCGTGAAGCTCTTAATTAAGCTTCAGATTTCAGGATAGATAGGATCTGTTCAGTAGTGAGGTCTGGGCGCTCCTCGGTGAGCTGGCGCAACCTTGCCGCCCTAGCCCTCTGCTCCTGCACCGCAACGCTCTCTGTGGCCCCTGTGGGGCTGCTGGAGCGCTTCTTTGGCTTCTCATCAAAGAAGCCCTGGATCATGCTTTTCAGTCGCGCCAGATCGCCCAAGTTACCTTTACGGTTATCACTACCCTGAAAAGCCTCACGCTTTTTCTTCAGCCGCTTGGAAGCACGGTCACGTTCATGCTTTAAACGTTTCACCAAACCAAAGATGGCAAATAGCTCTTCCTTCACAGCTTTAACAGCTGCTAGGCCGCGATAGCCACCTTCTCCATCCGGTTCACAGATCGACGTCAGACTTATGAGCCCTGCGCGCTTCAAGTCTTTGATCGCTCGTTGAGTGCGCCAAAGAGATAAACCCGCATGGGAGGCAAGGAAAGGTACGGTGAAATTCTGAAATTCGCCGTTGGGTTGCGGTACGCCAACCTTTAGGGTCGCAAGATCCAGGTACTTGAGCATTGCAGCGAGAGTGCGCAGACAACCTTCACGGCGCTCACTGCGCTGTTGGCGCTCGGAGCCATTCGCCAGGTTAAGGCTGGGGATCATTTTCGGCTTCCAATAATACTGCTCCAACCTGGTCATCAGGTCGGTCAGTATCATGGGTATTCCGCCCCTGCGCTTTCCATCCTCACCGAGGGTTCCGCCGTTGGCAGGGAGTCTCAGCGTCAGGTTCGGCAGATCTGGGGCATGACCACAACGGTTGCCAAAGTCCAAGCCTTTGGCTAAAAAATGGGCAGTTCCAGTCGTTCTTATCATTCTTTTCCCTGAAAAGAAGCACGGACGTATGAAAAAAACGTGCTTTCTTCTTGACCGGGAACAGGCAGGCGCTATCATTTGCCCAGCGTCCTGTTATCAGGTTTGGACAAACGAAGAGCGGCCCCAGCTGCTCAGTCGGCTCTGGTAACTCGATCTTAGAAAGAACCTTTCCTCGCCAAAGTTCCGGTTCTTTCACTCTCTTTCAGAAAAGGCGTCCCTATGGGGCGCCTTTTCTGTTTACGAAAGGGCTACTTCTGCCCTATCGAATCCAATCTCTCTAGCAACTTTCAATGCGGTTTGAATCCTCACAAATTCGCGCCGTTTTCGTGCGCCACTCAAGGTCTCTTCATAACCGTTTGAGTGGATGATTCTAAGAATCCATTTCTCGCTATTTTCAGAGGGAGCAACTACTACAGACTTCAGGTTGCCCCTGCGAAATGTCTGCTTGGCAGTGGATGCGTCCATACCAAAATCCTCAAGAAACCACACAGTTGGTGCGCAGAATGCCACGCGGTATAGGTGACAGCAAGAATAAAATTGCACTTTTTTACGTGGTTAAAAAACCAACGGACTACCGTGACTTGCTCACAGTCTGTTTTTCGTTGTCGATTTTTTGTACTTGGGACTTTTGTTCCATACCACTTTTCATCTGATTCAGTAAATTTTGAACAACCGGGCGCAGCTGATTTTTAACAGCCTCGATGCCGTGGTGTTGGTGGAGATCGTTAAAGTCAGTCAGCTTGTCTGGGTTTCCATTGCCAAAGCGTGGAAAGGTTGCCCTGGCATTCGGCCCTGCCAACTCGGCAGCTTCCTCTGCTTTTTTCCGACCCTTGTTCTTCTCCTTGAATCTATCGTCGTCACCGGCGATCACCTGGCCCTTATCGGGGTACATCTCCTGGAACTGCTTCACCACAGCCGGAAGATTGCCAGCATCAATGCTAAGCACCACCGGCATGGTCGTGGCTTCCGCAATACTCGCCCCAGTCGAATAACCTTCAGCGTGGAAAATGCAGGGGCTGGAAGCCAGCTTATGGCCATTGAGTACGTGGAAATTGCCTTGCTTCTCCGCGCCTTTCTTTAACGATTTGAAGCCGTTACTGCTGATCCGTTGAAGACTGCGGATCTCTCCCTGGGAATTCCTCAGCGGCACAACGAGCCGCCCCTTCTTATCCATCCGTGCGCCGAAGTCCTTCACACCCTTATTGGCAAGGTAAGCATTGCCCTTTGCGGGGGCTAAACGGCTCCATACCTGCTGGCAGCGCTTGGCATGGTGATCGTACTTTCTCGCTTGCTCCGCCTGGCGTTGAGCGGTCTTTGTGGCGCTCTCTGCCTGCAGCTTGGCCCGCTCTGTATCACTCAATCTCTGGCCTTTAGCGACCCATTTTATGGGCTCATCGTGCTCACGGTGGTTCTGGTAATGTCCAGCGGGGCGACCATCGCCATAGGCCCGATAAGCGCCGCTGGTCTGCCCAGGTTTATCACCCTCTACAGATACCCGGTGCCATTTGCCATCAATCACAGGGTGGCCCTTCTCCAGAATGAAGCCGTTAGCCTTGAGTGTATCGGCAAACTCTCCTTCCGCTGACTGTATGGGAGCCTGCCGACTATTCACGTTTTCCGGCAGGAATTGTTTCAGTGCATCGAGGTCAGCACCTGGTTTGGCATACCACGTCTTGTTCTCTTTATCCCATCCCAGCGCGTTTTCACCGCTGGGCAGCTTTCCTGCAAGGCGTTTGGCTTCATTACGCTGCGTGTATGGCACCGCCAGAGGGGTGTTTTCAGCAGCTGTTTTGGGGGGCGACATTTGAGGTTCCTCGTCTGCAGCTTGAGCTTGCACAGCACTTGCGCGCATCTGGGTAACAAAATGATAGCGATCAATGCAGTAATTCAGGTTGGATGCCTGCTCTGGCTTACTGGGGGTAGCCATCGCATATTCACCGGCTCGCTCCCCCTCGAAAAAGGATCTGGCTTTCCCGTCACCCAAAAAATCAGAAGTCAGGCCTGTTGGCTTGCCATTATCGGTGTACTTCACCTGGTATTCGCCCTTGTTGAGCTGGACGCTTGCCTCTAGGCCCCGCTCTTCGGCTACAGCTTTTAGGTTTTTCCAGGTTTCCATAGGGCTGTATCCGCTGAGTGCCCCGAAACTGTCTCGCGCAAGGATTTCTTGGGTTTCTTCCTCAGATAGCAGTGTTTTTCTGATCCTGTGCAGTTCATAGCAGCCAGTGAGCTGGTCGCGCTGCCAGTCCTTATCGGAGGTAGATCCAGTTCCGCTCATTCGCTCACCATCTTGTGCAGTCAGCGCCTTGCCATCTGAGCTGAGTTCAGTGGTAACAGAAGTAGGCTTCCCATTATGGCTGTAGGTAATATTCCAGCTGGTACCCTGCTCTGAAGATGGTGATTTATCTATATGCGCCACCAAACCAATCTCCTTTGCGACCGCCTGCAGGTTTTCCCAGCTCTCTAATGGGCTGTAGCCGGGGTTCGAGGTTGCATGGAAGCGCTTTAACTCCTCCTGGATATCAGGTGAGATAGCAGGCTTGTCCTGGGCTTTCGTTTGCTCCGGCAGATCCTGTTCAAGGGTCTGCTTCTGCGCTAGATCCAGAACATAGTTTTTAATCTTTTCGGCATCACTTGCGGCCCGGAAGATTTCCTGGGGATCTTCCTGCAGTGCCTTGATCCAGCTTCCCACATAGGCCGTGTGCTGGCCGGGGTCATGGCCTAGACCAAGCTCCTGGTTGAACATAAAGCTGCCGATCTCTGCCCTCAGCTCTTCCTTGGCATAACCCGGGGTACCGAATGGGTGGCTCAAATCCCGATCAAGCCGGGATTTGTGGCCAGTCCAGTGCCCCAGCTCATGTAGGGCAGTGGCATAGTAGTTATCTGAAGTCTCAAACTGCTCTTTTTTCGGAAGATGAATGCTGTCCTTGACCGGACTGTAATAGGCTCTATCAGCCTGGTCATGGCGAATATCAGCACCGCTATTACTCAGGATGGTTTCGGCCTTCTCTGAAGGATTCCAAGCCGGTGGAGCCTTCGGCTTCAAGGGTGGCATTCCCTCTATCTGCTCGGCATTGAATACCTTCGCATAGAAGGTTCTGGGGCGCTCCAGCTTTACAGTGATCTTCACTGGCTTGCCCTGTTCGTCCTTCACCTCGTTGCCATTCTCATCCTTCTTGGTGTGTTGTTCATTGAACTTCCAGTATTGGACGGTCGTAGCTTTGGAGCCTTTCTTTACCTGGTATCCGGCTTGTTCCGCCTGCTTGTAAGTCATCCAGCGAGGATCTGAGTGCGGGCGGGATGCCAAATGCCAATGGTTGATGCCCTTGTAGACCGTACCCGTAACCGGGTTGTGGGGCATCTGGTACTCATTGGGCTTCCAAGGCTTTGCCCACGGTGCAGTACCTTCCCGCAACTGCTGGATAATGGATTCCGCCACTTGAGTGGCATAGTCTGGCTTATTGCTTTTTCCTTGAGCCATCGAAAATTCCTTCTAACCTATGTGTTCAATCCGTAAGGGTTGTCAGTCGGCGTCCGGGTAGAAAGCGCTCTCCAGCGCCTCTTCCTCGGTCAGTGCATCTTCCTGGAAGGCTCCCAGTTGCTCCGCTTCATCCGGATTCATTTCGATTACTGCACCTGGTACTTCAAGGTCTTCCAGTTTCCCCTTCAAATCATTGGTATCGCTCATTGCCTGCTCTCTCCTACGCAGTGGTGGTTTCAATATCCGGCTTTCCGTCTTTTTCAAAGAACCGGGCCTTACAGGTGGGGAACTGATCGCACCCGTACCACGTATAAGGTTTTTTGGTTTTCTTGGATTTTCCAGATCGCTTCACCAGTTTCCCGGCATCACACTCGGGGCAACTATGGTCGGTGGCCTCTCCGGCTGTTGTCTTGGGTTTCGGGGTGAAGTCGGGCTTTCCGCCTTTATCGGGGAAGCTCGCCTGGCAGTCCGGGTAGCTGCGGCATGACCAGAAAGTGCCGAATTCCCCTTTACGTTTGCGAAGCAGGCTTTTCTTACAGGTGGGGCAATCATGACCCTCAACCTTGATGTTCAGGCCTTTGGTTTTGACTTCGGACACCTCGTTGCTGACCGATGCCACAAGGCCATCAAGGAACTGCTGAAGCTCGATATTCCCGGCCTCAATGTCTTTCTGCTGCTGGTGCCAGAGTGCCGTCATATCCGGTGCGGTGGCGGTGTGGGGCAGAATGTCATAGAAGTCCTGTCCCAGCTGGGTACTAACAAGATATTTGCCTTTCTCGGTAATAAAGCCCCGATCCTTGAGCTTGACGATAAAGCTGTCTCGGGTTGCCGGCGTACCGATCCCGCCAGACTCACCCTTTTTGTCCTTGTCTTTATCACGTAGCAACTTGGCAATTTCAGGATCGCTGACGTACTTGGCCACACGCTTCAGATCCTTCAACAGAGTGGCTTCTGTATAGGGCTTCGGCGGCTTTGTTTCTTTCTTCTCGGCAGTGCAATCCTGGCAGAGTGCTTCCGCTCCTGGGGAAAGCGCTTTCAGGTCTACTGCGGTGGAATCCTCGCCCTCTTCCGACTCTATCTCTTGGTTGTCTTTGTCATTCTTATACAACTGACTCCAGCCTGGGGAGACAACCTGTGTGTTCTTTGCGCGGAACCGGTGACCAGTCACTTCTAACTCTACCGTGGTGACTTTGGATTCCTTGAGCGGCCAGAACTGGGCTATATAGGCACGGCAGATCAACAGGTAGATATTCCGCTGTTGCTCCGTCAGTTTGTCGATATCGCCTTTTCCCTGGGTGGGAATAATCGCGTGGTGCGCGGTAACGTTGGCATTGTTGAATGCCCGGCTTTTCAGGGCTGGATTGGCCTGCTCAATGAAAGGCGCAAACATCGGCGCATTCTCTGCAACAGTTGCCAGTACATCCGGTGCATCCTGGTGGTTTTCGTCGTTGAGATAGCGGCAGTCACTGCGGTTGTAGGTAATCAGCTTTCTTTCACGCAACTCCTGAGTAATTTTCAGGGTTTTATCTGCTTTTATACCGAATTTGCGGGAAGCATCGACCTGCAGTTCTAGCAGGTCGTAGGGGAGCGGTGCCGCCTCATGCTTATCCTGGGTATCCACGGATAGGATGTCTGTAGGCTGCCCCTTGCAGGCTGCTACAACGGCATCCGCGTATTCTGCTGTCTCCATTCTCCCCTTCTCATCCAGTGGAGCGTCTGCCGGTGGACAGAACACCGCAGGGAAGGTCAGATCACCAGACTGAAACTCCCCCCGGACGGTGTAGTAGTAAGCCTTGCTGTGAGCCGCTATAAGGCGGTCTCTGGCGACGACAAGCCCAAGGATAGGGGTCTGCACCCGCCCAACACTCAAAACGCCGTCATAGCCCTTTTCGCGGCCTTTCAGCGTATAGAGGCGTGTCATGTTGAAGCCGTATAGCTGATCGCCTACGGCTCGGGCCAGTGCCGACTGGTAAAGCCCGTAGAAATCCTGGTTATCGCGGAGATTGTCCAAAGCCCGCCGAATCAGCTTCTCGTTGTTGTCGTTGATGAGAATTCGCTTTACTGGCTTGCGGTTGTTGCAGTAGTCCAGAATCTCATCCACCAGCAGCTGTCCTTCGGCGTCGGTATCACCGGCATTCACAATTTCGTCAGCTTGCTTAATGAGATTGGTGATTACGCGGAACTGCTTTCCCCTCCCCTGGATCACCCGGTATTTCCACGGGATATTGATGATCGGCAAGCTCTCCAGATTCCACTGTTTGTTCGCCTCGTCATAATCTTCCGGGGGGCAAAGTTCCAGCATGTGGCCCGCACACCATGTGACAACATCATCACCACAGGTATAGAAGCCCTCCCCTTTCCGGGCTCCCCCCAGCGTGTTGGCGATTGCCTGGCCAACCTCGTGCTTTTCAGCAATAAATAATCTCATTGGTTTTCCCTCACCACTTAATCAACGCTTTGGCACCACCGCGGTATCCACTTTCCGGGATCGTGCCGAAGTAACGGCTGTCGTAGGACAGCGGGTTGTAATCACTCAAGACCAACAGATGCCCTTGCGGCACAGTAAATCGGCCAATCTTCCGCTTCATCGGGTTCCCGGCTCCATCCTTCTTGAACTGCCTGGTATTCGGATACAGCACACCGTTAACCGAAACACCGGCATCGGTTATCTGGACGTTATCCCCTGGAAGCCCTGCGACCTTTTTCAGCAGTGTTTGAGCACCACCTGGGCACTCCGCACCAGCGCGCACATAGCCCTTTTCAACAGCCTCTGAAGCCACGGCAGCAGGTAGGCAGACAAACACCAGCTGATCTCTGTCAATCCCCGCATTCAGCCTCTGGTACAGGCCTGGCGGGAAGCTGTCACTCATGTTCCAGTACACTCCGGCCTGCTTCCCGATTGCGAATAGCGACAGGAGTACGACAATTGGGGTAATCACATAACGCTTTTTCAAAACATCAGCTCCCCATCTTTGGATTCGGCTTTGGGGCTTTCCTCCGGTTCAGAATCCTCGGTGGCAGGCTCAACTTCTGGCTGCTCCACCTGCATCGGCTCCAGGGACTCCCCTACTTCTGGTGCAGCCTCTTCCTGCTCGCTATCCAGATCAAACTCCAATGGCTGGGCTGGCTGCACAAGGCCTGAACGCAGTCTGTCAGTGCATTCAGGGGCAGGCACTTTGGCCCTGGCGGAAAACACCGGGTCTCGGAAGTAGAGAATCTGCTTGCCATAGATCGCCGGGAAACCTGCGGCAAAGATCAACATATCGCCCGCTTCGGTAATATTGCCGCTGCCGTCTTTGATTGCGCCTGGTAGACGTCCGCACTCGTCGGGCGTCAGCAATGGACGCTTAATTTCCTGGATGGAACGGCTTGCAGTCTTCATAAACACCGAGGTACGTGCACCGCTGACGGTTACCGACTCTTTCAGTACCGTGGTGTCACCACAGGCCTTGGAAAGGTATTCCTTCGTTTCCGGCTTATTGGGCGCGTAGGCGTTTTTGATATGGCAGTTGGAGGTAATGGATTCGTCTTTGGTGTAGATATTGGTGAGCTGCGCCAGATCCTGGGTAATGAGGTACCCCTTGATGCCATAGCCAGCACAGAAGGCCAAAGCCTGCTCAACTACCGTCATTCGTCCGAGGCTGGGGAATTCGTCAAGCAGCATGAGCAGGCGGTTTCGGTAACCCTTCACGCTCCTTCCATCCTTAAACTCCATTTTGGAAGTCAGGATTCGCATGGTTTGTGTAATCAGGATTCTGAGGAGTGGAATCAGGCGCTCTTTGTCGGAAGGGTTGACCACTAGGTAGAGAGAAACCGGCGTTTCTGCATTCTGAAGCTCTGTGATCTTGAAATCAGAAGTGGAAACATTCCTGGCCACAACCGGATCACGGTACAGGCTCAAGTGGCTTTTGGTCGTTGATATGATCGACCCCTTCTCATCATCCGGGGTATTGAGCATATCCGCTCCTGTAGCTGCGACTACTGGATGCGGGAAAGTGCGCATTTCCTCCCATAGATCTTCAGTCTTCTGGTTTGGGTTGGAAATCAGGTGAGCCACTTTCGGAAGCGACCCCTCGCTACCTTGTTCCGCCTCCAAGAGGCCGCTGTAAATAATCAGTGACGTCAGCAAGGCGTAACTGGTTTTTGTCCAGTGGTCAGAGTCATCAATGCCCTTGCCCTTCGGATCTACAATCATCAGTGCCAAATTCTGGGCATCACCAACCTCATTGTCGGTACCGAATCGGATCTCAGATATGGGGTTGTAGCGAACAGTGGAGTTGGTATCGGAGTTTGACGGATCAAACCGGAGGCATTTGTTATTGGCATAGCGCTGTCTCCAGCCGGAGGTAAGCGCCCAGTTCTCACCTTTGATATCAAGGTTTATCGTGGATTCTGGCCAACTCAGCAAGGTAGGGAGTACCAAACCAACACCCTTACCCGAACGGGTAGGGGCAAAGGTAAGAACGTGTTCAGGGCCGTTGTGCCTCAGATAGGTCTGCTTCCCCGTCTTCGGCTCAACCCATCCGCCAACATACACACCCTCAAGCTCTTCAGGAGCTTTACCAAAAGTGGTTTTCTCTCGCGGCAGCAGGCCGGAATCAATAATTTCCTTCTTGGTTGCCCATCTGGCACTACCGTGCAAATGCTTGTGCTTCTTACCGCTGCGGTGGTGCAGGGTGATGGCCAGCGCATAGCAGGACAGGATGCAGGAAGAAAATAGAATCCCAGCGGAAAGACCGCGATTGAAAACTTCGGGATAGATACGTTGGTAATCTAGGTACCAAGCAATCCAGCTCCAGGGGAAGTAGATTTTTCCCTGGCCTAGATCCGGGTGGTAGTTCAGTTGGTGGGCGACGAATTGGCTAATGATCTGGGAGCCTATCAGCAGAGTTGCGATAACTACCGGCCCAACCACCGCCGGTCTGAATTTCGCTTTCTCGTGTTGCTGTGGAATCCCGTATTCAGTCTTACGGTTTATATCCATACTTACCGTCCTTTGGATCTGGATTTATCCTGCAGCTTACCGGCCCCATCAATTTGTAACGATGACCCAGCCTGCATTCCTTTAAGCAGCTCAGCATCAGCAGCAGATACTTCCTTAACAAACTTCTGCTTAGCCCCCTGCATGATTAGATACTGCTTATCACCATGCTTTTCGAGGCCGAGGAACATATAGGTTCCCGCTTTACCTTGCCACTTTTGCAAGTCCATTATATTAGACTTGCCGCGAGACTGGGAGTTTTTGTCCTGTAGGATTTGATCCAAAGGCGTAGATTTACGCGCAATTCTTTCGCGATTAAGACCCACTTTCTTAGCGATAGGCTCAACCATCGCCATGAATTCATCAGAACCCTTAATTTGTACGTTCTTACCAAATTTGTGCATAGCCATACGCAAGCTGGCTTCGATCAATTCTGGTGACGTCTGATTGCCTAGCGATATATGCCGTCCATGGTCAACAATGACCCCGGATTTAAGCCTATAGGTGACAGCGCCGTTTCGATGCACTTCATGCTTGTAGCGATCAAACAATCCCGCCTGATCTTTCTCTCCGGCTAACTGGTTAACTGCATCCGGTAGCTTCCGTGGCTTAGCTGTTCGCAAAGCTTTCAGGGCTTCAATATTTCCTTGCTCAGCCTGAGACTGCAGCCACTCGCGCCAGTCTGGCAGGGCATATTGCTCGCGTATTGAAGCTCTTTGTTGGCTGGCCGCTTCATTAACTTTCTCTGTTGCAGCTACACGGGCAGCTTTCAATGTGGAGTAGGCAGCGATCTTGCTATTTCGCAGCCTCGCTAAATCTCCTCGCTTGATCGCTGCACGTTTCTCCTCGTACTCCAATTTGATGCGGCGAAGCTCTTTTGCTTTCCGATCCCCAATAGCCTTGTAGGCTTTCTTGCGCTCTGCCTGGGATGAGTTTCGTTCATGGGTAAACTTCTCCCAAAGCTCCGCTCTCGCGGCACTTTTTTCTATGTGTCCGTCCGTAGATTTGTACTGGCCCTGCGCCTTCCCTGGAACATCCATACCTGGCTCAAACTTGCCAAGCCGTTTTTCAAGCTGAGCTTTGGAAAGTTGCCGGTCTACCGCACTGGCCTTTACCGCTATTCCGCTTTTAATATCCAGAATAGAAAGACCGTTGCCGCGTAGCTTGACCTGGCAACCAAGCTCTGAGAAAGCCTTGTGTAGATTTTTCCAGCTTTCTATTTTCTCGATGCTTGGCTTTCTCTCTGTGAGCCAATCAACTAGCGGCTTTTGCCCGCCTTCCCGCATTTCATCTAGCTCAGGCGTTGATTTTCTCTGAGCACGCTTTTTATCGTGCGCGTGATTATCTACCTGCAAATCATGTTTTTTCTCCAGACGTTCACAGGCCTCACCCAAACGGTACTGATCGTAGTAGGGCTCAACCATACGCAAAGTTTCTGGATGGATTTTGTTGATAGCAATGTGAAGATGTGGATTGTCTGTATCGGTATGCAAAGCACTCATACGTTGGTGCTCTGATAATCCAATCGCCGAACAAATTTCGTGTTCTATGTCAGTGAGCTGTTCGGGAGTAGGGGAGTCGCCTTCTCTAAAGCTGACGATCAAGTGATAGGTTTTATCATTTTTAGCCCTTGTATTAAGGGCCTGCGTGGCTTCAATTTCCGCAACTGCCAGCGAAAACTTTTCTGTCTGGCAGTTGGTAACCTTGGTGAACCCTACTTTTTCTCCACCATGCTTCTGGTCGGTAATGTACTTTGCAAGGGTCGAAAAACTAGATTTTGAATCTGATCGCCTTGGGGATCGTTTCGCAATCAACGCTAGATTCCTTTTAACGACTCAAAGAGCGATTTTTTACTTTTTGCTGCTCTTGTTTCTCAAGATCGGATTTCTTTTTGAAAAGTGAATCAACTTTAACGCCTGGTGATAGATCCAAGTTTCTATCAGCAACATCCTCAAGCAATGATTTTATTTTTTCATTACTCATCGTTCGCACTTGATTGGCGGTGTAGGCTGTTTTCTTGGCAATCGCCGCTGCAACACCACCGTCCTGCATGGCTCTACCAGTCTCAACTGATTCAAAAAGTGTTGCTGAATTTTCCCCGCTTTCACGGTCTTCGCTTTTTGTTTTTTCCACTGTTTTTTTCATCGTTTTCCCTCACGAAAATTTAACGTTTTGGTGATTTTTTAATTTTTTCCTGCATCTCTTGAAGCTCTTTCTCTTGGATTTTTTTCAGCGCCTCTTCTTCACCACCAAAGATTTTCCCAGGCTTCACCGATGCAGATAGATCTACATCCTTACCACTATTCATGATTTGAAAAATCTTGATTTCTCGTCCGTACTGCTCTCCAGCCCAGTCCGGCAGATCAGCTTTCAGGCTTACCACTCGACCGCGCTCTAGGGTCATTAGGTGCCGATGTGTTTTCCCAGCAACCGAGTTATCGAAGACCATGGTTCTATCAGCCATCTGCACCGCATCCTGCAGGTGCGCAAGGGTGCGCGAGAACCTGGAATAGATCTTGTCTTCTGGTACATCGTGCCCACCCATCTGGGTTCGGGTGTCTACACGGGATTTAGCCAGCTCGGGAGTGGCTACATGGATGTGGTACAGGGCCACCATGAATCCGCCCTGCTGGGCGTCTCGGATCAAGTCCAGCTTGGAAGGGTGAGAGAACACCGTTTCAGCGGCAAACGGCTTCCCTTGCTTGATATGCTCCGCCCGCTGCTTCTCAGCTATCTTTGCCGCCTCATACGACCGCTGCGGGTTGTTTGCCTCTTCCGGCCACAACTGCTTCTGGATCTCATCAGCATTGATAAAGGGCACCTTGGCGCGAGGCTTGATGTGGTTGTAGTAGAACGTAGTCTTGCCAGCGCCATTGATCCCGGCCAGTAGGTGCAGAATAGGGGGGTTCCGTTTATCCATTCTCAGCCGTTACCCACCTTCTTCAGGTTGCCCTGGTCATCCAGCCCATAGGCAGTGGCCCCCGCATCCTCAATCTGGCGCAATACGCTGTCATCAGAACCATCCAGATCCTCCAGGCTCTGCCACAGCATCCGGGCATGGGCGTGCTGTTCTTCAGGAGCAAGATCCTCTACAGGTATCTTCCCCTGGAAAGCGAGATTGACCTTGTGCAGGTCGAAGATCCCAGATTCCTCTACAAAGCGACCTAAGCGCGCCCAGTGCTCGATCTGGCCATTCAGGGAACGAGAGAAGTGATCTTTCTGCTCCTTCGCGGCATCGAGCAATTCGGCATCGTTGAGTTTGACTGTTTGTGCCATCTTTCGGCCCTCAGTTGTTTACCTTACCTACAGTTTCATTATAGGTCTGCAGGTTCCATTTTGGAACTATAGGCGGTTGACTAGCGCGTCTATCTGATCCTGGGTTTGCTCCAGCCGTTTCAGTAATCGCTCCATTTGCCCCTTCACTTTTGGCGTCTCTGCCAGCCCCTCTGACAGCCACCATTTCAGCAGCCCGCCCAGTCGTCCCTGGTCACCGGCCACCTTCACCAGTTGCAAAATGGTTTGGGCATCGAGAGTGCTTTTCGGGGTGTGCCCCATACCCAATTCCCGCAGATACCTGGATAGGGAAGGGATGCTTACCTGGGCTGCTTTGGCCTGGATCTGCTCCTTCTCTGAGTCGGTGCAACGCACCTTGATTACCGTCTCGCGCTTGCGCGTTTCGCTCCCCATCAACCCCTCCAATTTTGGCGTTATGAACTTGTTCACCTGCACCCAATCAGGGTGCTCTTTCAGCCTCGCAGAGCAGGATGTTCGTTGAGCCGCAGGCGAATAAGAATTGGTGAAACGGACCCGTCAACTTGTTGGCGGTGGCCCGTTTCACACATCCTGCCCATCATACTACGCGGTTTAGTTCTGGTTTTCGCCTGGAAGGGCAAAAACTAGGCGTATTTGACGCCAAATTTAGCCAAAAACAGACCAATACAGGTAAAAACAGGTATAAACAGATTGACATACAGAAATAAACAGAAATAAAGTAGTTAAAGCAACTAAAAACAGATATAAACAGGGACGCGATTACGCTGTTCCGGTTAGGGCCACTCAAAGCCCGTCAGGAGCAAATCCGGGTGCAATTTCACCGGATGTGGCCGGTCAAGATGACCTGGCAGAACAGCCAGAAAAAAGGGTTCGTGAAAGTTGGAAGGATCACAGATGAAAGGTCGGGGCAAAGGAAGTTTCATTGCCCACCAGTCTCAAATCGAGGGGAAGCTTTCAGAGGGCTGGCCCATCAAAATGGTGTGGCAGCACTTCAAAGATGAGGGCACCGTGGAACTCTCCTACGAGACGTTCCGGGGCTATGTGAATTCCATTATCGGGTACCGCCCTTACAAGAACGGAACAGGTAAATCCTTGTCCACGCCGGAACCTGCGAGAGCCGATAAAAAGTCTCGTGCCGCCACCCCGGAAGCCCTACGAGCGACCCCAGCAAAGCCCAAAGAAAGCTCCCCGAGCAGAAAAACTGTTCCGAATTTCGCTACCACTGAAAGTTCGCCGCAAAACACTGAAGAGCAAAAACAAGAATTGAGTGACGGGCCGGTCATGGTTAGCACCTTCGGAAAGGACAAACCCATCCGCCCCGGCAACAAAGGAATGGCCCTGGACGATGACGAGCTCTACTAATCGCCGTGGGCAAGGCCTGCGGGAATTCATAGATCAAAAATCATACATCCTCGCGGAGATCGAAGGTGGGCAGCCCTTGATTCGAGTGTGGGAGTCCCTGACGGATCGAAACCTGTTCTCAGGCTCATACCGATCATTCTGCAACTACACCACCCGGTACCGGGAGGTTATGAAATACGCCAAAGACAAGGCCATTGTCGGCGGCAACGAATCCAATTTTACCGCAGCAGTAAGCGGTACCGACTCAACCGAAAATAGGACTGCTGGAGAAAGCACAATGTCAGACGTGAAAAAAACTGTTCACTTCACAATGCAAGGAAAGGGCGGCGTGGGTAAATCGGTGGTGAGCGCCTTCATCACCCAGTACCTGCTGGGGAAAGGCAGTGACGTACTGCCGATTGATACCGACCCTGTAAACGCCACCCTGGCGGGCTACAAGGCCTTTCAAACCTATCGTGTTGACCTGCTCGATGACGACTCCAACGAGATCAACCCTCGTAACTTCGATGGGATGATGGAGAAGATCTTTGAAAGCGAGGCCGAACACATCGTTATTGATAACGGCGCCAGCTCCTTTGTACCCCTGGTGAACTACCTCAGCACCAACGATGTAATTTCCCTACTGCAGGATTCCGGGATTGAGGTTGTACTGCACACCATCGTGACTGCAGGCCAAGCCCAGCGCGACACCCTGACCGGCCTGGATATGCTGGCCAAGAAATTCCACGATCAGGATGCAAAATTCATTGTCTGGATCAATGAATTCTGGGGTGAGATCGAAGAAAACGGCAAAACCTTTACTGAAATGAAGGTATTCGAGCGCAACAAAGCGGCGATCAACGCGGTAATCACTGTTCCGCGCCTGCAGGCAACCACCTTCGGTGAAGACTTGAACCGTATGCTGAAAGCCCAGCTGACCTTTGATGAGGCGATCAACAGCGACAAGTTCAAGATAATGGAAAAGCAGCGCATTAAAACCATCAAAACCAAAATGTTTGACAATATGGCGGTTGCACTCGGCTAAAAGCCAGAAGCAGGGCCGGGTAGCTCCGGCCCCAGATTTACAGGGAGTAGATTGATGTCTGAAGTAACAGCGGAAAAGGAAGTTTTCGATGAGATCTGCAAAGAGGTGGCCCGTCGCCATGGGTTGCTTCTGAGTCCAGACGATCCTGTCCTGGTAACAGTCACCCTGAACCAGCTGGCCATGAAGCGGGCACAGGAACAAAGCTCGGCAGCATTTGAAACCCTGAAGGATGGCCTGGAAGAAATTTACCTGCGACAGGCTCAGGAAACCAAAGACACCGCGAATAAGCTTGTTGGTGCCGCTCTGCGTACCGCTGAGCGCTCGATAGGTGACATGGCTGCACAAGTGGCCTCAGAAGTTGCCAAGCGAACAGAAGCCTCTCTGGCAGCTGCCGAGCAACGAATGGCGGCCACGGCAGGATCTATCAAATTTGACAGGAATGTTTCAGTATTTTGCTGCATTTTGGCTCTTTGTTTTTCTTGCCTAGCAATTTACAGCATGGTATCCCCCTAAAAATGTGGGGGTATTCGGCTTTAGTATCCAACAAATCCGCCATTCTCTATAATCCACGCTAAAAGAGAAAGGAGTCACCGACAACAGGTGATCTATCAAGAGCGTGGATAAAGAAAATTTTGCACAGAATTTAAGCTTCGAGCTTGGCCGACGCGGGATCACAAAGGATGACCTAGCAGATGCCAGCGGTCTATCAAGATCATTCCTCTTCAGTATTACCAAATCCATCAATCCGGAAAACTGTAGCCTGGAAAAAGGAACAGCAATCGCTTCTGCTCTTTCCATGCCACTTTTTTTGTTTTTACTTCCGCCAGAAGTATTTCAAAAAACTGTTTCACTTCTCCCCAAACTACCTAAAAAACCAGTAAGCATTTCGTCTGCTATAAAAGCATTAGCGAGTTCCACTGAGTAAAAGGTACCACCGTGCAAAATATTATTTTTTGCACGGAAGTACCCAATGAGTGGTATCGCACAAAAAATTATTTAAAAAAGAATTTAGGCGCACAATAGTCTTTTTTTTTTGTGTTCTACCTTTCCTTCCTATTGTTACGCGCATCAAGTCCGTTATACTGGACTTATGAAAACTGCGGAGTAATCAAGGAATGGATAACTCTGAATCTCAATCCAGACTTCAAGCAAAGCTAGGCCGCGAGCTTGGGCCAATTATTTGTAACGCCTTGGAAAATGATCGGGTGTTAGAAATTATGGCGAATCCAGACGGGAAACTCTGGATTGAAGAGTTTGGTAAAGCCCCATATATAGCTGGGGAAATCCCCCCATCTCACCTTCAATCAATTCTTGGGACGATCGCCGCATCTATCAATTCTGCCTGTAACCGCGAAAACCCTGTAGTAGAAGGTGTTTTACCTATCGGCGGACACCGTTTTGCCGGTGTCCATCACGCCAATACAGGAACGTCTAACTGTGCATTTGCAATCCGAAAAAAACCAACGCGCGTTTTTTCTCTTGACGAGTACGTTGGTACCGGAACGATCACCTCTGAACAAAAAGGAATTATCGACAAAGCCATTACAGAAAAGTGGAACATCCTTGTCGTCGGCGGTACCGGGTCAGGAAAAACCACCCTTACCAATGGTGTTCTCTCTCGGGTAAATGATCTTTGCCCGGATGATCGGATTTTTCTTGTTGAAGATACGCAAGAAATTATTTGCCGACAGAAAAACACTGTTCAGATTACTACAAGTGATTACCTTTCTTCCTACGGTGCTTTAAAGCTCGCTCTGCGCTTCCGTCCAGATCGCGTGATGTTTGGTGAAGTCCGCGATGGTGTCGCCCTGGATTTATTAAAAGCCTGGAATACAGGCCATCCTGGGGGCGTCTGCACTCTTCATGCAAACAGCTCTGAAGAAGCCCTGGAACGATTGTCCGAAATGATCCAAGAAAAGTGTTCTGGTGATTTTCGTTCGCTGATAGGTCGGTCAGTTGACCTGTGCCTATTCATCCAAAAATCCCCAAGTTCTGCATCCGGCCGGATTGTTCGCGACCTTATCAAAGTCGAACGGTTTGATAAGGATCGTGGGGAGTTTTCTTTCTCAACCATCTGTTAAAAGGAAATAACCATGCGTTTCAACTCAACCACTGTAATGGCTGTCTTCGCCGCATTCATGGCATTCACCATGCTCCCCGTAGACGCTCTTGCATCCACCACTACCGGCCTGCCCTGGGAAGATCCTCTGGATACCATCATGTCGTCCCTGACCGGCCCAGTTGCTCTGATCTGCTCGATCATCGGTATGGCCGTAGCAGGCCTTAGCTTGGTGTTTGCGGGCGGCGAAGTATCAGAGTTCGTCCGACGAGTAATCATGCTGGTTCTGGTGATCTCTCTGATTGTTGGAGCTGCGAGCGGCATTACCGTTCTCTTCGGTACTTCTAGTGCGGTTATCGCAAGCCCGGAGGCCTTGGAGCTTCTTAAAAATGGCTGATAACCCACAACCAAAATCAACACCGATTTATCAAGCTCTCTCCCGCGCAAGCCTTTTTATGGGAGGCGACAGGGAAATGGTTCTAGGTGTGATTTTGGTATTTGGCTCGATTGTGATGATCGGGGCAACTGTTCAGCCCATTGCTTCTTTGATTTCTGCGGCGGTGATTATGTTTTCGGTGTGGGGCCTGCGCCTCGCGGCGAAAGCAGATCCGAGAATGCGCCACAAGTATTTCAGAAGCATCAAATACAAAGCTGTTTACAGGGCGCATTCGCGCCCTTACCGAGAGGGACGATAATGCTGAATATCAAGGCGTACCAGGGAAGAGAGCCGGGATTTTCTGATCTTCTGAACTATGCCGCCGTTGTCGATGACGGCGTTGTAAGTCTGAAGGATGGATCTTTCATGGCCGGGTTCTTCTACCGAGGAGAAGATACATTCTCTACGACAGGTTCTGAGTTGGACTGGCAAGCAGCCCAGATCAACCGTGCAGGCTCTAACTTGGGCTCTGGATGGATGATCCACTGCGATGCAGTAAGAATGCCAGCGCCAAAGTATGACCTTATGAAGCGGTCATTCTTTCCTGATCCTGTAACCCTGGCAATCGAGCAAGAACGCCAGAAGTACTTCTCTGCTGAAGGTAACGCTTACCTTTCAGAGTACGCCTTGATAGTCACCTATCAGCCGCCCCTCCGCATCCAATCCCGAATGGTCGATGTGATGTATGAGGGCGGAACCAAGAACAGGGTATCTGACGAAGAGCGCGGTACCCAAATCCTGGAGGAGTTTAAGGAGCGTGTTGCAAAACTAGAGCGCGACTTAAGTTCCGTGCTCACAATGCGCCGTATGCGCGGTCAGCCGTACATTGATGAATATGGCTGCGAGCACATACATGATGAATTGCTGGCCTATATCAACTTTTGTATCTGCGGCAAGCGTCACCCAGTGAACCTGCCCCCAATTCCGATGTACCTAGATTCCGTGCTTGGTGCCAGAGATTTCTTTACTGGCGTAACACCAAATATTGATGGGAAGTACATCTGTCCAGTCGCTATTGAGGGATACCCTCCAGAATCCTATCCGGCGATGCTGTCCGTAATGGATCAAATCCATACCGAATACCGCTGGTCTACCCGGTTTATCTTTGAAGATCCCGAAGCCGCAAAGTCGGCTCTCAACAAATTCAAAAAGAAGTGGGAACAAAAGAAGCGCGGCCTCTGGGATCAGGTAACCAAAAACGAAAAAGGGCATATCAATGAAGAAGCCGTTCGTATGGAACGGCAAGCCCAGCAAGCAATAAATGACGTCGAATCCGGTGTGGTCTGCTACGGCTATATCACTAGCGTACTCCTGCTGTATGGAAAGAATCAGGATTTGCTGCTGGAAGAGGCACAGGAAATTCAGGCCAAAATCGAGCGCCTGGGCTTCAACGTCAGAATTGAGACGATCAACGCTACTGAGGCCTACCTGGGTTCTCTACCTGGTCATAGCCGGGAGAACGTTGTTCGCCCCATGGTGAATACTCTCAACCTCGCTCACCTGCTACCAACCTCGGCCATCTGGGCGGGGGAGAAGAACTGCCCCTGCCCATTCTACCCGCCAGAATCACCGCCTTTGATGCACTGCGCAACACACGGGGCAACGCCGTTCCGGCTCAACCTGCATGTTGATGACCTGGGACATACGCTTGTTCTCGGGCCTACAGGCTCCGGTAAAAGTACCCTACTGGGAATCATCGAAGCGCAGGCCTTCAGGTACCCGGACGCTACTGTCATTGCCTTTGATAAGGGTATGTCCATGTATGCCCTCTGTGAGGCTACCGGGGGCCAACACTTCGATGTTGCGGGGGATAGCAGCAAGCTAGCTTTTGCTCCGCTTTCACATGTCAAAACCAAAGCAGACATTTCCTGGTTTGCTGATTGGGTCGAGGGGATCTGTAGGCTGCAAAACATTGAGCTTACCCCTCAACGCCGAAAGGAAATCTATAACGCTACGGTCAATTGCGTTGAAACAGGTAGTAAAACCCTGAGCGACTTCGTGAATACCGTACAAGATCACGACATTCGCAGCGCCATGGAGCAATACACCATCCAGGGTTCCATGGGCCACCTACTGGACGCGGAACAGGACGGTCTGAGCCTCCATCGCTTCACCGTATTTGAAATCGAAGCCCTTATGGAGCTCAGCGACACCTACGGCCTGCCAGTACTCATGTACCTATTTTGGCGTGTAGAAAAGATGCTCAAGGGTCAGCCAACCTTCCTGTTCCTCGACGAGGCCTGGTTGATGCTGAAACACCCGGTATTCAGAGAGAAGATCCGCGAGTGGTTGAAAGTACTGCGTAAAGCTAACTGCGTAACTGTGTTCTCCACCCAAAGCATCGAGGACGCCCAGGATAGCGGGATGCTGTCTGTCCTCCGTGACTCATGCCCAACCAAGATCTTCCTGCCTAATCCAGAAGCCATGACTGAGGATGGCCGTGAAATTTACCGGGCCATGGGGCTCAACAACAAAGAAATCCAGATTGTGGCTTCGGCCACCAGAAAACGTCAGTACTACTTCGTCCAGTCCACGGGTCGGCGGCTTATTGAGCTAGCCCTTGGTGAAGTAGCCCTGTCATTTGTGGGTGCCAGCGGCAAGAAGGATATAGCTCGTATTAAGGAGCTAAAGGCGGAGTTCGGCAGTAATTGGCCACAGCAATGGCTTATTGAGCGCCGCGTCAACATTCAACTTGAACTAGCAACTGAGGCTGCATGATGAACATCAAAAGGCTACTAATAACCCTTGCCCTTATCCTTCCGGTTACCGTCCGGGCGAGCGGGATTCCAACTGTTGATATCGTTGCAAACTTACAGGCTGCCCTGGAGTACGTCGAGTCACTGTCCCAGACCACCCAGCAAGCCAAGCAGATCTACAACGAAATCGAGATGATTAAAAACCAAATTGAAGAGGCAGAACGCCAAATTAAGAACATGGAAAGTCTCGGCAACTATGACTGGGGCGATATGAACGATGCCCTAGCCAAACTGGAGCAAGCGGCACTTCGTACCGATGCCCTGGTTTATGCGTCGGGTGACCTTGAGGGCTCATACGAGACCTACCGGGATCAGGCGTACTACGAAGCCAACAAGGCAAAATATAACCGAAAAGAAACTATCACCCGCTGGAATAACAATGCACTGGCCACTACCAAAAGCAGCGCTTCTGTGTTGGATCGTCAAGCAGAACTTCTGGAAAGTGATGGTCAGCAATTGGATCGCCTACAAGGTGACGTTGAGGGTGCAGAAGGACACATGGCAGCAATCCAAACCGGCAGCCAGCTTCAGGCTTTTACTGCCCAGCAACTCATGCACGTTCGGCAACTGCAAATGAACGAGCAGCAAATCCTGATCCAGCAGCGGGCCGAGGAAGCCGAAAGGAACTCCATTGATGCAGCCCAATATCAACAACTCAATAGTGGCTCTATCGCTACTAGAAACGTATCCAATTCTGGTTATTGAGTGTGCTTCGGAGTATCCACATGAAATTTAAGATCGCGACGTTCACTTTTTTAGCCTTGTCTCTTGCGGCTTGCACCAATGAAGAGTGTCCACCAACGGTATCAATTGAAACACCCGCAGGAATTATCCGTGTGTCTTCTGAAGCAGACGCCGAGCTTCTGCGGTTACTCATCAAGGATGTTGAAAAGCAAAAGCAGCTCAATTCTGGCTCCGTAAAACCTAGAGAAATTGGGAAAGGAGGTTACTAATATGAAACTGGAAGCCGGGAAGGCAATTTGGCTGTTAATCCTGATACTTTTCAGCGGTGCAGCAAATGCCCAGACTCAAACTGGGGTTTTGGATGACATTGTTAGTTCCTATAAGACTGCATCCGATACCTGGGCACCAATCATAATTGGGTATGCCTTTACGCTTTTCTGGCTTCTGGTTTCCATTGATTTTGTATTGACAGGAATAAAGCTGCTTTTCAAGCGGGCCGACTTTGGGGATGTTGTTTCAGAATACGTTCATCTGATTCTGATCATCGGGTTCTTCCTTGCCTTGTTGCAGTTTGCTACCACATCAAGCTCGAATTGGGCTATGGCTATCATCGAAAGCTTCCGTCAGCTCGGAGGTCTAGCCGGTGGACTACCAACAATTGACCCTTCGGGTGTATTTGATTACGGCCTGGTATCCGCTGGAGCCTTAATGTCTCAAATGAGCCTGACAAGCCCAGCTCAATCACTTGTCATTGGTATCGTTGGCATTGGTGTGGTCGTTATCTTCGCCCTTATCGCGGCAGAGCTTTTATTCGTTCTTATCAGCATGTGGGTAATTCTCAATGCTGGCGTAATCATGCTGGGACTCGGTGGATCACAATGGACGAGAAACTATGCGATTAACTATCTCCGGACAGTACTTGCCGTTGGGGTAAAACTATTTGTCATTCAACTTCTTATCGGTGCTGGACTTGCTCTAACGCTGGACTTCGCTGAAAACATTCCAGCAGAGCCCACCTGGGTAGACATATTCAGTGTGGCTGGCGCAGCCATCATGCTTTATGTCTTAGTCCGCAATATTGGTCAGCTTGTAGAGTCACTTATCTCAGGTTCGGGTGCCGCGTCAGCTTCTGGCAGTGGTGCTGTTGTGGGCGCGATTACAGGAGCAGCAGCAGGATTGGGTGCAGCAGCGGCCATGGGAGCAGGCGGGGTTAAATCCGCAGCTGGTGCAGCATCTGGTGCAAAAGCCGCATGGCAGCTTGCAGGGGAGGGGATGAGTCAGGCTGGAGGAATGACTGCCACTCAAACCGCGCTTAGCTCTATCGGGGGCGCTATTGCTGGTGGGACTGGAGCAGCTGCGGGAGCCAAGCTTGGTGGGATGTTCTCGCAGGTTGCAGGCGCTGCAATAGAGGGCGGAAAGTCATTTGGGCAGGACTTCAAGAATCAGCTGAAAGGAGATATTTCAGCTGAGCGGGGCACACTTGGCGGTCGCATGGGCGAAATCATGAAGGATAAAAAAGCCTCCATGCAACGTCAAAGTGAACTTAACGAGCTGGGAGCGGATCTCTCCGGCTCTCAGATGAATACCCAAGAGCCCATCACCAACGACAAAGGCAGCAGCTCTACACCAAAGCCTTCCGGTGAATCGGCCAGTCCTGAAAGCAACTCTTCTGCTGGCTCAACGAATATGGGGCCTATGGTCGAAACGCCAAATAGTGGGGGATCGGCCACTTCCGCGGCAGCCAGCAATACAGTTTTAGAACCCCCTTCGGTACAAACCACCTCAACCGCCCCGGCAACATCTTCTGGCTCCTCCCATGCCTCCGGTGACCTTCCACCGAATGGATATATATCTGGCGTTCCTGGACAGGAAAGCCTCGGGGCATACGCCAACATGGATGATCCGAAGCCCAGTGAGCCTGAATCCCCGCGATCTCCGAAGGGCATAACAGTTTCCGGACAGGAAGAATCCAAAGGGTCTGAATCCCCTCGATCACCGAAAGGCATAACAGTTTCAGGCCAAGAAGAGCCCAAAAGCTCTAAATCCCCCAAAGGGATCACCGTCACAGATTCAAATAGCTAAGGGAAGAAGCAATGACTACCGCAAACACAAAAGACCTGGATTCAGGTCAGGACAAGCAGCCAAGGAAAGGGAAGGGGAGCGTTGATATGACGCCCTACCTGCAAGCCCGCCGAGAGTGGGATGCAAGGTATGGCGACTATATCAAGCAGCGCGACCAGTGGCGACTGACTGCTGTTAGCTCTTTGTTAGGCCTTCTGCTGTGCATTGTGGGCCTGATTTACATCAGCTCTCAAAACAAGCTGGTTCCTTATCTGGTGGAAATCGACAAGCTGGGTCGTGTTGCCAATGTTCAGCCGGTCGAGAAAGTAGGTCAGGTAGATATGCGAATCGTGCGGGCTCAACTGGCATCCTGGGTTACCAATACCCGCAGCGTAACCAGTGACGCTGAAATCCAGAAGCGTCAAGTTTGGGACTCCTACGCACTGATTAACAACGCCGACCCTTCAGCAGTTCTCCTGAATACCCACTTCCGGGATGAAGAAAACAACCCATTCAAGCGGGCAGGTAAAGAGACCGTAGAGGTGAATATCCGAAGCGTTCTGCCGCAAACCAAAGATAGCTGGGAAGCGGAGTGGGAAGAGGTGATTAAGAGCCGTAAGGGGCAAGTGATCGGTCGCCAGTATTGGCGCGCCCTCTTGCAGGTGTACACCGCGCAGCCTGACAACGAAAAAGCCATTTTTACCAACCCAACCGGGTTGTATATCAAAGAATTTAGCTGGACAGAACAACGGTAAGAGGATTGACCGATGAAAAAGGTTATTGGAATTATCACCCTGTGCCTGGGCTCTGCTGCCTGGGCTGAAGTAACCCCAACCAAGGAAGGCCTGCTGCTAGCTGAGATTGAGCCAAAACTGAATGCTCAGGAACGGCGCGCCGTAGAAATCGCTCAGGTATGGCGGTCTAACGACTACAGCACCAAGCCGATTGAAGGTGCAGATGGCTCGGTGACCTACTACTACGGCGACAGCCAGCCAGTTCTGGTGTGCGCTCCGATGGAGATTTGCACCATAAAGCTGGAGCCTGGTGAACAGATCCAACCTGGCGGCCTTCATGCTGGAGATAGCATACGCTGGAACATTACTCCCACCGTTATTGGCACCGCCAACAATTTTGAAACCCACATCATTATCAAGCCTGAACAGGTGGGCTTGGTTTCCAGTTTGTATATCGGCACCAATCGCCGCGCCTACAACATCAAACTGAAAAGCTCCCGCACCAAGTTCATGCCCTGGATGGCTTTTATCTATCCGCAGAACCTGCAACAAGCTCTGGATAAGTACGATCAGATGGTCGCCGAATATAGATCCAAAGGTTTTATCCCGGCAGCAATGCAAACAGGAGAATCCCATTCTGGCATCACCCCAGTCCAGTATGGGGCGCATATCGAGAGCCTGAACTTCAACTACAAGATCAAGGGTCGCGCCCACTGGAAGCCTGAGCGGGTCTACAACGACGGCGTGCGCACCGTTATCCATATGCCTGCCGCCATGGAAGTAACTGAAGCTCCAAGCCTCCTAGTGATTGACTCCAGCGGCGAGGAAACCCTAGTCAACTACCGCCTGAAAGATCGCGCCTTTGTTGTTGATCAGATCTTTGATGAGGCCATTTTGGTGGTTGGCGTTGGTCGCGACCAACAAAAAGTAACGATCAAACGGATTTGAGGTGCGAACGATGAAAAGGATTATTTTTCTACTGACTTTCGTAATGACCGTGTTGAGTGGCTGCGCTCAACAACAGTACGGCGACTTTGTTGAAGAGCAGTCTGGGCCGCTATACCACGCTATTGCTCGTGATGTAGTTCGCCACCTAAAGGACAAGTACCTGATAGGTGAAGAAGGGTTTCAAGTAGACCCAGAAATTCTAGGCGCGCTCGGCATCGAGATTGACCTGGCACTTCGGCAGGAAGGCTACGCCATTTCAACTACAAACGGCGTCCCGCTCTCCTACGTATTTGACCAAGTAGAAACAGACTCTGGCGAAATTTACCGGCTATCCCTGTACATCGGGAATAGCCGCCACAACCGGGCCTACATGGTCAATGAAGCTGGGAATGCCATCAGCCATTCTCCCTGGACGGTTATTTACCCCGAACCGGAACAGGGCGGCATCGAGGTACTTGCCCAAGGAGGCCCACGATGAGCGAAGCAGCACTGGATATCAGAGCAACCCCAAATAGCCTTGGTTCGCTGCCTAAGCCAAAAAGGCTGGGCAAGTTACCCATGATGCTGATCGCCTCCGCTGTCGTGCTGTTTGTGGTACTGCTGCTGGTGGTAATGGCTTCCCGGCAGGCCCAAATAGACAACAAGAATGCGGCGACCATAGAACCGGAAGAGCGCAAAGCATCTGATGTGGTCAGTTCTAGGGTGTCTGTACAGGAAATTCTGGCCGATGCTCCAAGCGGCACTATCCCGGAGTACACACCAGAAGCTACCCGCAAGCTGGGCGAGGGGTCGGTTCTGATACGCGGGGAAGCTCACTCAGCAACCAATGAGGTATCTCTTGCCCAGGAGTCCGTGCCAGTCAACTTCCAAACTACAGGACTTGCAGCGGGGCAGGGCGGACAAGGGTCACTTGCCTCTGGCGTCAGACCTCTTGAGCAATCTGCGGGACAACTCAGACCTTTAACTGAGCAGGAAGCAGAACGTATTCAGCAAATGGTAAACCAGCGCATGGAAAGCGCGCTGTTTGCACCTACTACTGTGCAGTTCAACGCTCAATCAATGCAAAACCAATTGCAGGGGGGGCAAAGTGGATCTCAAGCATCTGTCGATCCTAACCGGGATGTTATGTCTCTCTACCAGCAGCGTATGGCTGAAATTGATGCGGCGCGGCAAGCACTTGGAGGCGGTAATGGTAACGGTGGCTATCCTGGCGGTTTAGCAAATGCAGCCGGTATGCCTGGTGTCAGTCCAGCTTCTACGGGTGGTCGAGGCGGATTCGGCCCGCAACCTACTGGCGACTGGGATCTAGGGGCAGAGCGTGTACCTGGTCAGGCCTTCACACTCAAATCTGGGGGAATGATCCCGGCAGTAATGATCTCGGGCATCAATTCTGATTTACCCGGACAGGTGATCGCTCAGGTGAGCCAGAACGTCTACGACACTGCAACAGGTCATGATCTGTTGGTACCGCAAGGTACCCGCCTGTTTGGCCGCTATGGCTCGGATAATCAAGTAGGAGATACCCGAGTAGCTGTGAAGTGGGATCGCCTCATCTTCCCCGATGGCTCCACCCTGGATCTCAAGGAAATGAATGGCTCAGACCAGGAAGGGTATTCAGGGTTTAAGGATCAGGTGAACAATCACTACTTCAAAATCTTTGGTGGAGCAGCGCTGCTCTCTCTGATCTCTGCCGGCTATCAGATTGCCCTGGGTGATGACGATGATAACCGCAGCGGCTATTCACAAGACGGTCTGAGCGCAAAAGAGCAAATCAGCATACAGATGGCACAGCAGATGAATCAGGTGGGATCTGAGCTGATTCGCCGCAATATGCGGATTCAGCCAAGCATTGTTATTCGTCCTGGCTACAAATTCATGATTATGGTCAACAAGGATATTACGTTCCGCACACCGTACATGCCCATGGCACTGACTCAGCAAGCCCCGGACGGATACTGGAAGTAACGTGGTAGGCCGCGAGGCCTACCCACAATAGATAAATTCTCAATCGACAAAGGAACTGTAAAATGAAAAAAATTCTCTCCGTAATCGCAGGAGTTCTGTTAGCCGGATCGGCTTTGGCCTGCAACATCAAGAGTGACGAAAAGCTGGTATGTGAAGCCCTGATCTGCACGGTGGGTATTCTAATTCCAGAGTCCCATTCAGAATGCGTGAAGGTTCAAACTGAGTTTGCCATCTACCTGGCAACACTGGGCTTTTGGGAAGACCCGCCCACCTGCAAAAACCGCGATATGAACTGTAAGTCTACTGGTAAGGCTAGCACTGCGGTTGCACCCAGCACTTGCGACTCTCTGGCAGGCAACTCCCAGGACTTTGTGAACTGCCAACTCCAAGTCAGCAAAATGTCTGGCCAATCTTTCAGTTGCTCACAGTATTCCGCCAATCCAACGCTCTATGACACCTGCTTAGCCCAGTTCCAGAGCAATGGTGCTGTGGCGAACGATGACGGGGATTATGTCTTTGATCCACAAAACCCAATGAATCCTCTGTAAGGGGGCATCATGCTCGTACTGACTCGGCGCCAAAATGAAACCGTAGTGATTGGCGACAATCTGGTTAGGTTCAAGATCCTGTCCGTGGAAAGGGATCAGGTAAAAGTGGCGATTTTGGCCGATAAATCGATTTCCATTCACCGAGAAGAGATTTTCGACCAAATCAAGAATGAGAGCCCGCTTGAGGAAACTGCCCATTTATCAGGAAGAACGATCCTAACCCTGAAGGCTATGCCAGCCTGAAGGCCCCCCGCTTGCCGCTGAATATGTCAGCGGCTTTTTTTTGCTAGATAGACCTATAGCAAGCAACATAAGGCCACAGATAGCAATTTTTTGCTTCTTCTTGCATCAATTTGCTACAACCTGCTATTTCCGATCCTGCCAGTCCTGGATCATTGACCAATAGAACTAGCAACCTCAAAATACTGTATATGAATACAGTATCAGCATACTCCCTAGTGCCCGTTCCTCTACTTACCAGTACCGTATCAGCTGGCTTTCCTTCGCCTGCGGCTGCCTATTCGGCCAAGCCTCTTGTCCTGGATGACTGGCTGTGGCCTGCATCAAGCAGCTGTCATTTAGTATCCCAGTGCTCCGCTGGGCACACCTACCTAGTGTTAGATAGAGCCCTGAGCCCTATTGCCGGTGATCTGGTGTGGTTTCCCGGCGAGTCTGAACCCTTACCGTGGCCAGAGTGTTCCAGCGCTCAAATCGCCTCTGAAGAGGGTGCGCCAGTAGGGTTAGTGGTGTCCGCCTCCGTTCGGCTGTTCCGCCGCCGTGCAGATCCTGGTATCGCTCCAGATTCCATACACCGATGGATAATCCAGCGTCCGCACTCTACTTACCTGGTGCGCGCCGAAGGTCGCTCCATGCAGGGCCTCGGCATCCATCACGGTAGCCTTTTGGTGGTGGATCGGGGGGCGGATCTTAGAGATAAAGATATTGTGATAGCGGGCTGCTCAGACGGGTTCCTGGTGAAGCAATATCGGGAAGCGCCGCAACGCCTGGTGTCCGCACACCCGGAGTACCCCGACATTGTGCTGAGTCGCGCCCCTGAATTTGACCTGGATGGTGTCGTCATCGCCAGCCTCACCAAATACCGGAGCCCAACATGAATCGCTGGGACTATAACGGCAAGCAAGTGGCCCTGGTGGACGTCAATAATTTCTACGTCAGCTGTGAAAGGGCTTTCAACCCAACTATCAGGAAGAAAGCAGTTTGCGTCGTCTCCAACAATGATGGATGTGTTATTGCCCGGTCGGCTGAAGTCAAAGCGATGGGAATTAAAATGGGTACACCCCTGTTCCAGATTCGTGGCCTCCTGGCTTCTCGGGGCGTGGAAGTCCGCAGCAGTAACTACACCCTCTACCACGATATGTCAGAGCGCTTTATCGATTGCCTGGAACAGTTTTGCCCATCTGTGGAGCAATACAGCATCGACGAATCCTTCCTGCACTTTGAAGGGTTTGGCTCAGGCCTCGATGCCCACTGTCAAAGATTGATTGCTGCCGTTCGCCAGTGTACAAGTCTCCCTTGTTGCGCGGGTATTGCCCCCACGCGCACGTTGGCAAAAGCTGCCAATCACTTTGCCAAAACATTGGGCGTACCTGGTGGCGTCCTTCAAATAACCGATGAATACCACAGGCAACAAATACTCCAGCAACTGCCGGTAACAGAAGTTTGGGGGGTAGGGTCTCGACTCTCCAAGCGACTTGCATGTTTGGGTATCACCACCGCTTGGGATCTATCAGCATCCCATATCCCGACTATGCGAAAGGCGTTCGGAGTAGTTATGGAGCGGACGGTGCGCGAGCTGCAGGGCATTCCATCCGTAGACCTGGCACCAATGGACAAGCCGAAGGATGAGATAATGTCGGGTCGAACCTTCGGATCAAAGGTTTCCAGCTATACGGGCCTTATGGCATCTCTCGCGAACCATGTGACTCTCGCTTGTGAAAAACTGAGGGCTCAGAATGGAGCCACGGGCCGCGTCACCATATCAATACAGCCTACCCGCCAAGGCGACTACAGTAGTCCGAGTGTTTCCGCCTATTCGGAGGTGCGCCCAGCCACCGATGATCCACAGACTATCCTGGCGGTTGTTCGGCAATGCCTGGGGGAAATTTATCGGGAAGGTAAAACCTACCGCCGCGCATCCGTGATGCTTTCCAGCATCGAGACAGCGAACAAGACTCAGAGTGATTTATTCGGTCTAGCGACTGAAGATAGAAGCGGGATCAATCACTGTCTGGAAGCCATCAACCAAAGATTTGGAAGAGGGGCGGTGACCTTTGCGGCCACCAAGCTCTCGAAGGACTGGGAAATGAAGCGGGAGTACCTGTCTCCGTCCTATACAACGAACGTCAAGGATCTTCCTATTGCGAAGATTTCTTAGTGGCCGCGTCACGATATGACCACGGGGAAACAGGGTTTTCCTGAGCCCAAAGCCCTTTCCCCTCTGTCCTGGCAACCTCTTCAATTCGCTTCAGGTCGGTGTCATGTCCTGCATATTTCTGGCTCCACCAAGCCAAACCGGCGCGGACAAGCTCACGGCTCGCAGAGCGGCCATCTACAAAAACCTCTCCAACTACGCGGTCATAACTCATTCCGTCATACCGAACGGTTACCTCCTTCCCCAGCAGCATGGCTTCTACAAACTCTTTTGAGGCCCGGCTATAGGCTTGAGATTCCCAGCGTCCGGGCGCACCGGCTTCAGGGGCGTCAATCCCATAGAAGCGTATCTTGCGGATAGTCCCGTCAGTGGAACCACTCGACACCTGGCGAATAGTGATTGTGTCGCCATCGTAAACCGATATGACGGTTCCGCTGATAAAGGCCGTCCGGGCGTGAACGCCAACGG
>NZ_JAIVKK010000017.1 GCF_020524005.1 Microbulbifer aggregans
AATTGCCCACTGATCTAGCTATCTGGAAGGAGCTGGCAAGTAAATACCACATTGATTTGTTTTGTGGGATATTCATGGAAGAAAGCAATGAAGGAATGGATATATCGCCCAGAACATTGGAAGAGCTTGGCAAACGCGGTATTACACTCGCGCTTGATATTTACGATGGAGCGGAGTAACTCAATGCCTAACAATCAGCGGCAGAGCGACAGCCAACGCTACGCACCTTTTGTGTTACTCGCTGGCGCTCAAACATTAACACAAAAGGCGCTCCGCGCTGGCTGCGCCTGCGCTGGGCGTTAAGTGTGGAAATATGATCATCCAATTTTCAGATTGTCAGGGAGTTTATGAACAGGCAGTTGTCTGGGTTATGGGTATATCTATATTAGTGGCAATATTTTCTGGTTTGGTACTTATCACAGGCGAAAAAGCCATAGATAAAAAAGGCGCTTTTGTTATTGAGTTGCTGGGTCCATTACATCTTCTGTTTACAGCAAAGTACTTAACTGATAAAGCTGCAAAGTGGCGGTTCCCATTTTTTGGCTCAGTTTCGGTAATTGCAGTTTGTGTAGTCTGTTTCAATGTATTTAATGTGTGCGCGGCAAACACTTAACAAGCGGCTGTTGTCGCCCCTTCGGGGCTGGGACGGCCTTTCCGCTGCTTCGCAGCTCCAATTCCGCCCCAAAGCCGGGCGTTATGGTGCCGGTCGGTAAAAATAGGTTTTTGTGGTGCTGCAAGTTTTGCGCATTATTTTGGCATCCAGCATTTCGCGTTTTGCCAGGACACATTCAAGCAGTTTCGTTCCTAGAGTGTTCGCTCTGGTTCGGTAGAATAGGGTAGTCCGCTGCAGTATTGTCACGTGCCGGTGAGATAATTATAGGTTGGGGAAAGTACGGTATTCTTTCCTCTTTCAAATGGGCGGTGGCCAGCCAAGCCGTGGCTGGCAAAGTGCCGGAAAGCGAGCGCGGCGTTAGCAGAACGTAAAGGACGACAAAGTGAAATTATCTACTTTTATTATATTTTTAATTTTTTCAAGTCTGAGTTTCGCTGAGAAATTTGCCATTGATGATGGCGCATTTTATTTTGAAGCAACTGAGATAACTGACTGTATGAGCCTCGGTTCTAGAAGTTCATATACTATGGATTGCTTGGAATTTTTTGATAGTAGTGCAAGAAATGCGTTGGAAAGAGAGTTCTCAAAGTTAAGTTCTAAACTCACTCGAGATACAGACGAGTTAAACGAAGCGCAAAGAAAATGGGTAGAGTTTGCCGATGCGCAATGTAAACTCGAGGCTGCTGTCACAAAGTCATATGCAGAATCGGACATCGAGTGGAATCGTTTAAATAAAATATGCCTACAAAACCAGTATTTGGCGCGTATAAATTACTTAAAAAGCATTGACACAGAGTGCGCTGGCTGCATCAAGTGATCCCTGCTAACAATGCGCTGCAGGCCGACGTCTAACTTTGTGCACTTTATGCGCGGTCGCTTCGCTCCTATTTTCGCGCATAAAGCGCCCAAAGTTAGCCGCGGCTGAGCGCGGCGTTATGTGTCCCCAGTATGAATAGAGAAGACGCACAGAAACTCATAGAGTCCGAAATTTCTCGGCTTCAAGATCCGTATGACCCGATAGAGTGCGTTGTGCTGGAAGATGAGACCATCGAAAAACCTTGGGGCTGGGTATTTTTTTACCAGAGTAAGGCCTATCTAGAATCAGGTGATTTTCGAGATATGGTTGGCGGAAATGCCCCATACATAGTAAATCGGCAAACTGGCGCAATTACAGAAACTGGCACAGCACACGATATAGAGCACTATATAAATGAGTACGAAGCGGCGTTGTAGTCCAACACATAACAATCAGCGGCAGAGCGACAGCCAACGCTACGCACCTTTTGTGTTACTCGCTGGCGCTCAAACATTAACACAAAATGCGCTCCGCGCTGGCTGCGCCTGCGCTGGGCGTTATGGTGCCGGTCGGTAAAAATAGGTTTTTGTGGTGCTGCAAGGTTTGCGCATTATTTTGGCATACAGCATTTCGCGTTTTGCCAGGACACATTCAAGCAGTTTCGTTCCTAGAGTGTTCGCTCTGGTTCGGTAGAATAGGGTAGTCCGCTGCAGTATTGTCGCGTGCCGGTAAGATAATTATAGGTTGGGGAAAGTACGGTATTCTTTCCACTTTCAAATGGGCGGTGGCCAGCCAAGTCGTGGCTGGCAAAGTGCCGGAAAGCGAGCGCGGAGTGCGGCATACCATAACAAGGCGCTGCAGGGCGACGGCTTACTTTGTGCACTTTATTGCGCGGTCGCTTCGCTCCCATTTTTGCGCAATCAAGCGCACAAAGTAAGCCGCCCCTGAGCGCGGCGTTAAGTGAGTAAAGGAGTACCGATGAAATCATTTATATTTAACCTGGCGGGCCTCCTAGGTTCTTGGCAATTTATAGAACTTTCCTCAAATGATTCACTCAATTCGGTCTTCGCGCCAATCGTATTTACTGGCTTTCTCATATCTAGCATTCTTTGGTTCATTGTGAAGTTTGGTGTGAACCAACGTACCAATGGTGGAGCTTATTTTGGGGGAGATGGCGGTGGTCATGGTGGTGGCGGAGACTGCGGAGGTGGGGGAGACGGTGGGTGTTAGCCCCCACTTAACAAACACGGGCAGTGAAGCTCCGGCCCTTCGGGCCTCCGCGGGACGGCTTACCTTATGCACGTTTTGCGCGGTCGCTACGCTCCCATTTTCGCGCAAAACGCGCATAAGGTAAGCCGCCCCTGCCGTGGGCGTTAAGACATAAGACGTAAGAAATAGACGGAAAACGTAATTATGGATTTTGGTAAATTAACAACCACTTTTTCAACAGCAATAGCGGCAGGAGCTTTTGCTCTTAGTGCCTGGATTTGGGTGTCGGATAATCATGCAAAGAAAGTTACTGACTGGCAGTCAGTGGTTGTTTACGAAGTAATAAGAGATGGAAAAGGAGTCACATTCCAAGATATAAGGACAATGTACTTAGATAAGGCAGCGCAACTCAAAGATTTTGACTTGTCTAAGGATGATATTAGCGATTCCGCACTTCAAAAAATTCTAATTAATCTGAGTTCGTCAATGATTGTCTATCTAGATTTTTCAGATAGATATTACATTAGCAAGCAGCCAAAAAGAGATGAGCGGTCCATGGGAAATTTTGATGATTTCCAAATTAAACAGGATACGCAAGAAAAGATGCGAGCTAGAATTGTTAGAATTATTGAGGATGATCCAGAAAAATATACTACAGATGCGATATCTCGAAAGCTTCGAGATGTTAATTTGAAGTTTGAAGATTACGAGCTCAATAACATTATGTATATGCTAGAAGGCCAAAGTATTATCCACCAAAATTCTGATGGTCGTTGGCTACGAAGCCGGCGGTCTTAACAAAGCGCTGCAGGCCGACGTCTAACTTTGTGCACTTTATGCGCGTTCGCTGCGCTCTCATTCTCGCACACAAAGCGCACAAAGTTAGCCGCGGCTGAGCGCGGCGTTATAACTCGAGGGAGTGAGCCATAAAAACTTGTCCTTATTGCACAAATACATTGCCTTTCTTCAATCTGATAAAGCAACGGCTCACTTTTTCTGCATCAAAAGCATTAGTCTGCTCAAGCTGTACATCGGTTATATCCAAAAGAGGCGGAGCCAGCATGTGGCCGTCTATAGCCATTGGATCGACTGGCGGTTATCTCCTGGGAAAATTTATGGGAGGTTTTAGCCTTAAGGCTATATTACTCTCGTTTATTGTAGGGTTGACTTTGTTCATAATATTATCCTACCTCACGGCACCAATCCGCGATGCATAGCGCAAGTTATAACAAGGCGAGGCATTTCGTTCCGGCCCTGCGGGCCTCCACCGGACAGCTTACTTTGCGCACTTTATGCGCAGGTCGCTTCGCTCTCTTTTTCGCGCATAAAGCGCCCAAAGCAAGCTGCCGCTGCTCGCGGCGTTAAGCCTACAGAGGAATAGCAATCGTTGAGTAAGTATGTCAGCTGTATTTTGAATGAACTCGACGAGTCAGAATTAGTCGGCGATGATTTTGAATTATTCGTGATTTTATTGAATATGGATGATTCTGGTGAAATTACTTCAGCTGAATCAATTGAACCGATCGGCAAAGTTGGCTTTGATATCGAGAATGAGGAATGTCTTTTTTATATGACGCCTGGAAAAAAGGCGGCAAAGGTTTCCGATGTGTACTCGGAAATAGAATCGATAGATTCTAGTTTCACGCTTGTCTCTGCACTGGAGAAAAAACTTCACGGCTCCTGGATAAGAATAGATAATCCAGTAATAGGCTTCGGGGAAAATATCGAGGAAAAGCGGTTCTTCATAGCCTGCAGGGCTTAACAATCAGCGGCAGAGCGACAGCCAACGCTACGCACCTTTTGTGTTACTCGCTGGCGCTCAAACATTAACACAAAATGCGCTCCGCGCTGGCTGCGCCTGCGCTGGGCGTTATGTGTCAGTAGAGATATGGAAATCGAAGAGCATTTAATAGTCTACAAGCAGAGCATTTAAGTTGTTGGGTGGGGGCTGGTGGGTCTTTCAATATTCTTTGCCCTGTCCAATAAATCAATATACCCTGGGTATGTCGGGGAGTTTTGGTTTACATTCTGTGTCATTAATGGCGCCTCACTGTTGTGGTTGCTATTGGCCTTAGTAAGGCCAGGCTTTCGGAGAAGCTCCGTAATTTCTGTCTTTACGCCCTTTTTAGGTGGTACCGTTATTTGGTTTGGCCTACTAGCTATCATATTTATTGGAGCAAACACATAACAAGCGGCTGTTGTCGCCCCTTCGGGGCTGGGACGGCCTTTCCGCTGCTCCGCAGCTCCAAGTCCGCCCCAAAGCCGGGCGTTAGTGTTTTTTAGCGCGGTGGCATTTGGGTTTTGGTTTTCGGAAAGTCCGGTGTATTAAATCGTGGTTCCGATACGTAGTGTGGCCAGAATTGGCAACGTGAAATCGTGGCTCCACTATTAAGCATCGGAGAGTCGGCTTCTGAACATTGGCGGGCAACTCTATTTGTGCCGTGCCGCAAAAGGCTAATCGTCGGCTTCGCCCACGATTTGGGTAGAGCCGGAAAGTGTGTGCCAAGTCGGCGGCACCGCACCGGGGTATTTTCAGGTATTGTAGGGGCTAAACCGTTCGTTCTTGTCAGTGGTTGCATCGAACTGGGGTGTACAAAATATAGTCAGTCAGAAGCCCGAAACACTAACAAGCAGCGGCAGAGCGACAGCCAACACTACGCGCCTTTTGTGTTACTCGCTGTCGCTCAAACATTAACACAAAAGGCGCTCCGCGTTGGCTGCGCCTGCGCTGGGCGTTAAGTGTCAAATTGGATTCAAAGTATGAAGGGATTCTCTGGGCAAGAAAAATTATCGACAGTTGGTCTGGTTTACCTTTTGGCTCCAGCAATACTGTTATGCCTGCTCTACTTAAACATACCCATTTCACCATATCCGGAAATAGTACTGGACTCAGCTATCGTTATTTGGTGCATTGCAGCATCAATCGCAATATGGCGCTGTGCATTCAATTCACCGTTTAAAGTACTAGGGTACTTTGCTCGTATAGTTCCAGTTTTCTTAGTTGTTGTACTATTTGCTAGCTTGTCTAGCATAATTGTAACTGCTATGGGTATCGCTACATTCGGTGCGCCGCAGTGAATACACTTAACAATGCAATGCAGCCGACGTCTTACTTTGTGCGCTTTTTGCACGGTCGCTGTGCTCCCATTTTCGTGCAAAAAGCACACAAAGTAAGCCGCGGCTGATTGCGGCGTTATGCGTCATAAAGGAATACCATGAGCGCATCTGAATTATGTCGTTGGATAATCGGTGGTAGCTGGATCTATCATGGTCTTGTTCCAAAGATTATTCAGATCGCTCCACTAGAACAAGCAATGACCAAAAAATTTGGCTTTGGTGAGGAAGTATCGTATTTAATTACTAAGGCTGCTGGAGTAGGTGAAATTCTATTTGGCATAGCATTTTTAATTTTCTACCGCTCAATATTATTGAACGTGGCTAGCTTGGTTACATTGTCTGCTCTATTAATTTTTGTTGCATTTAGTTCTCCTCATTTATTGATGGAGGCTTTCAATCCTGTAACTACAAATATTCCATTGATTGCCTTGAGTGCAATCCTCATTATGGAACTTCGTAGTGCCAGGCCGCATAACAAGGCGCTGCAGGCCGACAGCATACTTTGTGCACCTTTTGCGCGGTCGCTGTCGCTCCCATTTGCGCGCAAAACGCGCACAAAGTAAGCTGCGGCTGAGCGCGGCGTTAGCACCCATGTTCATCTGTGAGGCATATGGAAGTTACAGAAGTACATTTTAGAGACAAGGCTGTGGCACAGGTTTCAGTTGGTTACGATTGGGCGTCGTCAGAAAACTACGCAATCATCACAATGGCTGAGGCAGATGGAAGCACAAAAAGCTATCGTATCAATGGGCTGACTGAGTATGCGATTTACGAAGATTTCAGCTGTGGCGTCTTTGATCAATGCAAGCTGATTCGCGGCTTTGAGAGTGTCTATCTTTCTCTAGATCCATACTCTGAGATTGGGTTAATCGAGGATAAGGACAATTTTTTCTTCCGTGGTAAGTCAATCGAGCATGTGTCAGCCCGGTGCTAACAATACCAAGCAGCGGACCTCCGTTGCGGCGCATTTTGCGCCTCCACTGCGGCCACTGTTGGCGGCGTTAACCTTCGGTAAGTATGAATATCGAGCTATTGATTGAAAATCTAGAATCTAAGAATTCGAGTTTCTTTGATGAAATTTTAGATTCGCGTGACGGAGATGCCTTTGATTCCGCTTGGGTGGCTACAAATCAGATGGTTCCGAGTGAAGCAAAGATATCTGGTAATGAGTCCACGTTTCTAATTCTCTCATCGGTAACAAAACATCATGAGATATGCTCATATATTCAGGACGATTTTGAGTTGCTAGAACGGGCAGCAACGTGTGGTATTGAATCCCCGTTTCTGAGTTACTTAAGAGAGTGTTACGAGCAGGGTATAGTTCCATCGCAGTGGAAAGGTTAACAAGGCCAGGCAGTTTGCTCCGGGCCTCCGGCCCTCCGCGGGACAGCTTACCTTGTGCACGTTTTGCGCAGGTCGCTTCGCTCCCATTTTTGCGCAAAAAGCGCACAAGGTAAGCTGCCCCTGCTGGCGGCGTTATGCAAGGAGAGTAGAAAACGTATGGAAGCCATAAATTCACTTCAGAATACCCAAATTGATATAGCGTCAAAATTTCGAAATAAGGCTGCAGGATCTGTATTGTTGATAGGCCTTGCACTGGCTGTAATGATTTGCAGTTCTCAGGGAGTCATGTTGCCATCAATTGACAAGCCGGAGATCTGGTTTCAGAGAAGTGGGTCAGTAGCTGTATTTATAGCTGTTTATCTTGAGTACATAGCACAATACCAGCTAAAGACAATTCCTGAGCTTGCTCGTGAAGGGATCAACTTGAGCAATCCATATTCAAATTATTTTGGTTGGATTTCAAAGGCCTGCGTGGCCTTGGCTGTCGTAGGTACAATTGTTTGGGGGTATGGCGACTTACTGTACCTTGTAGCTGCATAACAAGTGACTATGGCTCTGAGTCAACCGCTTAGGCCATATTTCCCTCCCAGGCAGTACCATTTCGTACCATGCTGTTGAGGATAACAATCATCTTGCGCATACATGCCACCAGAG
>NZ_JAIVKK010000018.1 GCF_020524005.1 Microbulbifer aggregans
AATATATGCGCTACTACAACACTCAGAGATCGCATTCTTCAATTGGGTACGTTTCGCCTCAAGAATTTGAGTGTAAAATCAATTGCTAACAACTAGGTGTGTGCAAAAGCGGGTTAAGTCCCCAGCTTACTTTGCGCACCTTTTGCGCGGTCGCTGTGCTCCCATTTTCGCGCAAAATGCGCCCAAAGTAAGCTGCGGCTGAGCGCGGCGTTAAGTGCTCTATGGAGTCTGGTAGTTAATATTGAAGGTAGAATCAAAAATTGTTGAGGCTGTGGCTACTTTGCCTGCAATCGTTGTGGTTGCTTTATCTCTAAGTGCATTTTTGGAAGCTTCAGCGATTGTGTACTTGATCATCGTCTTTCTGGTTTTTGGAATCATGGGAGCTGCGTACCATAAATTTGTTGTAACTCGCTATCAAAATGGTGGTGTGGCAGGAGTCCTTCTGCTTCAGTGGCTACTAGGGCAAGTCGTAGTTGGCTCTCTATTATTTGCCTCGTTATGGTACTTTGGAGCTGGCACTTAACAAGCAGCGGCAGAGCGACAGCCAACGCTACGCACCTTTTGTGTTACTCGCTGGCACTCAAACATTAACACAAAATGCGCTCCGCGCTGGCTGCGCCTGCGCTGGGCGTTATGCAAGTTACGAGATCACATGGTTCAGTATTTTGATATTTTAGTGATTGATGGGGATTGGAATGGAGGACACCACGGGTCCTATCCGAAAATCTTGTCAGTTAATCCAGATCTCGAAAGCTCATTCTCGATTTCCGAAGGCTGGGGGCATGGTCTAGGAGGAGCTTCTTTTACTTTGAAAGAAATGGTAGACGGTGGGTTTGTCGAAATATTCAATCGAAGTGAGTCTCAAGAAATATACGACATTCTTATTCAAGCTAATAGATCGAGTAAATGTGGGAGAAAGTTGGCTAGTGAGCTGCTAGCGCGGTACGGTGAAAGTGCATAACAATGCCGGGCAATTTGCTATGGGCCTCCGGCCCTCCGCGGGACAGCTTACCTTGTGCACCTTTTGCGCAAGTCGCTGCGCTCCCATTTTTGCGCAAAACGCGCACAAGGTAAGCTGCCCCTGCCGGCAGCGTTAGCAGGTATACGCAGTGATAACTATAAATCTGTAGTGGTCAACTGTTTCCGGACAGTAAGTTAAGTTTTTCTTCTGCCTTTGCAGGCGGCATGCCATCGTTGTGTTGATGGGGACGTTCCCAGTTGTAGTAGGTCATCAGGTAGTAGCTGATGTCTCTGCTGGCCTCTGCAATTGAGGCGTAGCCGAGAGAAGGTACCCATTCACTTTTCAAGCTGCGAAATAGCCTTTCCATCGGTGCGTTGTCCCAGCAGTTACCACGGCGGCTCATACTCTGGATCATCCTGTAGCGCCATAGCCGCTGTCGGAATAGGCGGCTCGCATACTGGCTGCTTTGGTCTGAGTGAAACATGACTCCAGTCGGTTTACCTCGCTGCTCCCAAGCCATTTCCAGTGCTTTAACCGTGAGCGTGGCATCCGGCTGTTCTGAGATAGCCCAGCCAACGATACGGCGGGCATACAGGTCGATCACCGTAGCTAAGTAGCACCAGCGAGAACCGGCCCAGATATAGGTGATATCGCCGCACCACACTTGATTCGGCCGCGCCACATTGAACTGACGATCAAGCTCATTCGGTATATCCGGTCGCTCAACCGTGGCCTTCTTGTATTTGTGCGGGCCCGGCTGCTTGCAGATCAATCCAGCTTCACGCATCAAGCTGCGGACCTTAAATCGCCCAATAGTGATTCCCTGCTCGTTGAGCAGCCCCACGATTGTTCGACTGCCAGCAGCACTACGACTGCGCTTGAAAATCTCGTTCACCTTGGCGCGGAGTTGAACCCTAGGCGCATCAATCGAGGCCTGCCTGCTCTTATATTCGTAGTAGCATGATCGAGGTACTCCAAACGCTTCACAGACCAGATCCACAGGCTCTTGCTCACTTAATCGGTCTATCAGCGCGTACGATTCATCTCGTCGGACATCAAGAGAGCGGTAGCCTTTTTTAGTATCTCTTTCTCCCGCTCTAAGCGATTGATGCGGGCTTCAAGCTCCTGGATTCTCTGCTGCTCCGAGGTAAGGGCTTTACTTGTTGGCGTCTCTCCGCCGCGCTCAGCCTCCAGCTGCTTCACCCATCGTCGGATGACGTTGGCACCGACATCCAGCGAACGGCCGGCCTCAGATACGGAATATCCTTGATCCACAACCAAGCGGGCAGCATCCAGCTTGAACTCGGGAGAGAAGGATCGACGTTGTCTACTCATTGAACACCTCTGTCTCAGGCGGCAACTTTACCACCTAAATTGGTGTCCGGGATTAGTAGACCACTACATTTTTGCGCAATCAAGCGCACAAAGTAAGCCGCCCCTGAGCGCGGCGTTAACTGATGACATTAAGAACTGAGCTATGACCCTCACTAGGCAAAGTTTAATTGAAACAATTTGCATCATTACCCTTGTAATGTTGGTTATATATATCCTTGACGATGTGGTTCAAGTCTTGCCGATACCGAGAGGAGCAATAGCTACTTCTATTTTTGCGGGAGCATTTCTAGGTGTACCTGTATCATTGGTAAGCTGTTACCTAGGGTTGGGCAAAGGTGCTCCAAAGAGGTTTGTTTTCTACAAAGCCGTATTGTGGTTCGCGGTAGCAATCATTGCTATGTTCCTCTTAATAGTTTTGAGGAGCGGGATCTGAAACTGCAACAGTTAACAATGCCAGGCAAAATGCTCCGGGCCTTCGGCCCTCCGCGGGACAGCTTACCTTGTGCACGTTTTGCGCGGTCGCTCTGCTCCCATTTTGCGCAAAACGCGCACAAGGTAAGCTGCCCCTGCTGGCGGCGTTAACTGTACATGAAGAAAAAAGAGATAAATTTAGGCGCGCTAGAATCGAAATTCTATGAAAAGAGCGGAGAGGAGTATTACAAGGTTAATGCTATCTTCGGAACACAGATATCATTTAGCTTCGATAATCCGGTTAGACGCGTTCAGGTAGAAGAGTGTTCAGAAAGTAGCCTAATAATTCATGGAAAATACATGAGCTTGAAAATGGAGTTCTCCGAGCTTTCTCCGGGATTGCAAAAATGTAGAGTAAAACCCTATATGCTCGGATTTTTCCCAATAGGAATCTATTTTGGTCAAATATCGTGCTCTAATAAAAAGTACCTGCTTGAGCGCTTCGGAAACAGTTAACCAAGCCAGGCAGTACGCTCCGGCGCTACGCGCCTCCGCAGGACGGCCCACGCTATGCGCTTCGCGCATAAACAGCGTAGGCCGCCTCTGCTGGCAACGTTATATTTTCGGAGAGTATGTGAGCAAAAGAAAAATAGTAATTCTCTCGGGGCTAGTTTTTCCCCTGATTACCTATATGCTCACCACGTACTGGCACTCCTTGAAAGGTTATGATGGTAAACATTGTGCAGGGTTACTTGATGCGGTTTGGGAATGTACAAGGTTTGAGTACTATCTTGATTGGCTCTTGAGTCCATTCTCAATGCCAGTTTTGTTTTTCTACTACGTTGTATCAGCCGTTGTAACTCCGTTGGCATTGTGGTGGGTAAAAAAAATATAACAATCAGCGGCAGAGCGACAGCCAACGCTACGCACCTTTTGTGTTACTCGCTGGCGCTCAAACATTAACACAAAAAGTGCTCCGCGCTGGCTGCGCCTGCGCTGGGCGTTATAACTCGAGGGAATGAACCATAAAAAATTGCCCTTATTGCACAAATACATTGCCCTTCTTCAATCTGATAAGGCAGCGGCTCACTTTTTCTGAATCAAAAGCATTAGTCTGCTCAAGCTGTGCATCGGTTATATCCAAAAGAGGGGGAGCCAGTATGTGGCCGTCTATAGCCATTGGATCGACTGGCGGTTATCTCCTGGGGAAATTTATGGGAGGTTTTAGCCTTAAGGCCATATTGCTCTCGTTTATTGTAGGGTTGACTTTGTTCATCATATCATCCTACCTCACGGCACCAATCCGCGATGCATAGCGCAAGTTATAACAAGGCGAGGCATTTCGTTCCGGCCCTGCGGGCCTCCACCGGGCAGCTTACTTTGTTCACTTTATGCGCAGTTCGCTTCGCTCTCATTTTCGCGCATAAAGCGCCCAAAGCAAGCTGCCGCTGCTCGCGGCGTTAGAAATTCGGATAAGTTATGAAGAAATCACCTCAGAATACAACAGTGTTTATCGAGATAAGTCTTATTTATGAAGATTTTGTAGACTCTCTGAGAGACACAGGGGCAACAACAAAAGAAAAGTTCTTAGTCTTACTGTTTTCTCCAATTATGCTTCCTGTTGCTATGCTCGGAGTAATGCTGGGGATTGAAAGAGCTATCTCTTGTATGTTGGGAATATTCGTTTCATTCTTATGCTTAGCAGCTTTAGCTGGCTATTTTTTTATTACATACGGGCCATATTTAATTCAGCAGCTAAATACATACGTTAATGGGTAAATTTCTAACAAGGTGCGGCAGACCGACGTCTTACTTTGCGCACTTTTTGCGCAGTCGCTACGCTCCTATGTTCGCGCAAAAACTACGCAAAGTAAGCCGCCGCTGCGCACGGCGTTAAGTGTTCGAGCTACCTAAAGAATTCAAGAGGGAACTAGAAGTATGCCAACAACGACGGTAATTGGAGAGTTGGAAGGCGAGCGCCTAATCGTAGAAAATACGTGGTTTAGCGGCATTCGCTTGTTTCACGGTGAAAAAATGATTGGTGTAAATAACCAAATATTCTCTGTAAGCAAAGATAGTCCGTTAATACGGAAGGAAATCGTTGTTGGTGGAGTCAGTCGGCTAGTAGAGGTATTCGCTGTTGCTTTGCTCACGGTCAAGATTCAACTGAAGGTCGACGGCCAGCACGTAGCGGGGCATCGGCTATAAAACACTTAACAATCACGGGCAGTAAAGCTCCGGCCCTTCGGGCCTCCGCGGGACGGCTTATCTTGTGCACATTTTACGTGGGTCGCTACGCTCCCATTTTCGCGCAAAACGCGCGCAAGGTAAGCCGCCCCTGCCGTGGGCGTTAACTCACACACATGAACGAACTTCTGGCGTTATTCAGCCCATTTTTTATAGGGCTCTTTATCTACATCAAAGATTTTGGCTTGTCATGGCCTCAGATAAAGCAGGATTTTGGGTTTTCTGAGATATGTGCAACAGTGATTATGGTGGGAAATACGGTCTACCTATATTCGAATATAGAAAATTATCCATGTGAAGCATGCATGCGCTCATCTTATATGCGCTCATTGTTTAATCTTGGCATTGGCTATGCACTTACACAATTTCATGTCGCAGCTTCAGGCATGGTATTTGACGATCTGGCGTCAAGGATGCGGAGTGCGATTGTAGCAATTATAGGCTGGGGAGTTATGCTATTTGGTATGTTCGTACTGCATGGATTTTGGAGTTAACAAGCGGTTGTAATCGCCGCGAAAGAAGCGGCTGGGACGGATTACGCTACGCTCCAGCCGTCCCTAAACCGAACGTTATGTGTCAGTGAGATAGTGAGTACGATTAACATGGAATATCTAATAAAAGAAGGAAGGGAGTTACTTCAGAACCTTGAAGATCTCGCAAGCTCTTACCATGTGAAGTCGGATATGCATGAAAAATTAAGCTGGGAGACTGTCGGGATCGGCGGAATGCTAAGCCAATTAGTTTCAGGCAGTGAATTAACTCACTCTTTGATTTCAAGTAACTTGGAGAAAGAATGGGGGCAAGAGCTTGTAGATTCTCATCCTGATCTGTTCAAGAGAGTTTATAGGTTCCGTGATGCATACTACCGCGCGAAAAACACATAACAATCAGCGGCAGAGCGACAGCCAACGCTACGCACCTTTTGTGTTACTCGCTGGCGCTCAAACATTAACACAAAATGCGCTCCGCACTGGCTGCGCCTGCGCTGGGCGTTATGTTTTCGGATAGCTGATGTTCCCATTTCAATGGAGTTTTAAAAGGGCTGAATCAAAGTATCCCTGCGTAAACTGCGGGTACTGGGTAGAGATCACAATGAATCATTGCCCAAATTGTGGTCACAAATTTAGCCCTGATGACCTGACTGAAATGATTAGGGTCTATGAGAAAAATAGAGAGGAAAACAAATTTTCCTTTATAGTTCCTGCACTGATAGTTGTAGCAATAATATTTGTGGTCTATTTTTGGGGGCGGTAGTGGCGTCAAAACATAACAAGTGACTATGGCTCTGAGTCAACCGCTTAGGCCATATTTCCCTCCCAGGCAGTACCATTTCGTACCATGCTGTTGAGGATAACAATCATCTTGCGCATACATGCCACCAGAG
>NZ_JAIVKK010000019.1 GCF_020524005.1 Microbulbifer aggregans
ATGCCTAACAATCAGCGGCAGAGCGACAGCCAACGCTACGCACCTTTTGTGTTACTCGCTGGCGCTCAAACATTAACACAAAAGGCGCTCCGCGCTGGCTGCGCCTGCGCTGGGCGTTAGTGTTTTTAAGAGTATTGGCAGCGAATAGTGCTTCGTAGAAAGTTATGAATAATGGGTGGCGGTAGCTTCAAAGTATGGGGTCTCAACACCACCGCAAAAAACGTGGCTCCACCATTTGGCTTTAGCTGTCGGGCAATGGAGTATTTTTCAGCAGTATTGCTTGTGCCGCGCCGCCGATTTGGTGCGGAAAGTCTGTGCCAGAAGGGCGGCGCCGCACCGTGGTATATTTCAATTTCGTAATTGGGGTGCGGCGTTCGTTCTCTTGGGTGGTTGCGTCACGCGATGTTCCATGAAAATGGTCGGTAGAGACCCAAAACACTAACAAGCAGCGGCAGAGCGACAGCCAACACTACGCACCTTTTGTGTTACTCGCTGGCGCTCAAACATTAACACAAAATGCGCTCCGCGCTGGCTGCGCCTGCGCTGGGCGTTAGATTTGGAGAAGCAATGAGAACAATAATATTATTTGTATGTTTAATCTTGGTGTCCTGCGCAAGCCCTACTGTAATAAAGGGTGCGATGTATTCTGGGCAAGAAAAGGTTCCCAGAGAAAAAGCTATTGTTTACTTGTTTAGGCCAGCCGCATTTGTAGGCAGTGCCCGAGAATACAATATGTTCATAGACGGAGAGGTAGCAGCTGTTCTAGCCAATGGTACTTACACCAAGGTTGTGCTCTCTCCAGGAGAGTATTCTTTTGGTGTTCAAATTGTTGAGAATTGGATGGGCGGAGGTCCGTATTTGGAGACAACTTATAATGTCGAACCCGGAAAAGAATATTTTCTCGCCTATTTCAAATCACTTCCTCTTGGTAATTCGAAGCAATCAGACTATTTTCTCCATAAAAAGCAGAGTAAGGTATTTAGCGGTCTCCATGAAGGTGGATTATTAGATGCGGATCATTTAATTGGTTTCGTGCATAAACAACATGCGCTCATGGAGCTTCAAAAGTTGCGTTTGGCTGTTGGTTCTCAACTCACGAAAAAAATCTAACAAACAGCGGCAGAGCGACAGCCAACGCTACACACCTTTTGTGTTACTCGCTGGCGCTCAAACATTAACACAAAATGCGCTCCGCGCTGGCTGCGCCTGCGCTGGGCGTTATGGTGCCGGGTCGTAAAATTTTTGGCGTGTGCCAGCGTGTAATTGAGAGCACTGTTTTGGCCCGCAGTATTTGGCTATTTACCATGGTACGATCAAGTAGTTTCGTTCCTAGTGCTTTCGTTTAGCTCCGTAGGAATCGTGGCAACTCCGCTGCAGTAACGTGGAATGCCATTAAGAGAATAATTGGTTGGGGGAAGCTGGAAGTTCTTTCCTCGTTTTTAAGGAGCTTCGGCGCATTCGGTGCCCGTAGGTACTTCGGAGCGCGTCAGCCATAACCAGGCGCTGCAGCCGACATCTTACTTTGAGCACTTTGCTGCGCAGTCGCTACGCTCCTATTTTCGCGCAACAAAGCGCTCAAAGTAAGCTGCGGCTGAGCGCGGCGTTAGCTTAGTAATGGAATATTTGGCATGCAAACATTAGAAATAGCACTACTATTGACATTGTTACTATTTCCTATAGCAGATTTGGTCTTTGAGAAATACAAATCTCAAAGTAAGATCGTAGAGTATGTAAAAGTTTCAGTAGTATTATGGGCTATCACAGGATTCTTAATTTATTCTTTTTTTGAAGAAAAATTAAGCGTAAACGCTCCCTATATTTTTCCTGCCTCCACTTGGAAAAGCTATTTAGCTATCTCTATTTTTATCACTTTTCTTATCTATCTAGCGTATGTGGTGTCTTCTATAAATAGCAGAGAAAATATTAGACTTCAGGTTGCTAATGGGTTTAAGAATGGCGGCGATTCACTATTGGATATAGTGCCAGAATCCCGCAAAGAGCTTTTACTTTTTACTTTATTGGTTTCCGTTAGTGCTGGAATTTGTGAAGAACTAATATTTCGCTGGTATCTGTATAGCTTTCTCGATCTGCAAACTCATTGGGTGGTTGCCGTTTTTGGTAGCAGTGTACTTTTTGGTCTTTGGCACGTTTATCTTGGCTGGAGGCATGTCATTAAAACTGCATTCGTAGGTGCTTTGTTTTGCGGTATATATCTATATTTTGAAAGTATCGTGGTTGCCATCATTGCCCACATACTAGCGGATGTGTATTCCGGAACAATTGCGTTCTTTGCAAGAAATACTTCAGGTTATGTGCCAAGTAAAAGCTAACAATCGCAGGCAATTTGCTCCGGCCCTACAGGCCTCCGCGGGACGCCCAATGCTGCGGGCGTTAGCTGTGAAGGAACCATGAAGATACGCTGCGGAATAATTACAGTCTTACTTTTGCTGCCTTTTACTGCCTTTGGTTGGGAAGATTCGCCTTGTGAAGGCGATGTTCAATTCCAGAAGAAAACAATGATAAAAATTATTGAGGCAACTAAAGAGTATTTTAAGAGCACGGGGAAGTTTCCGGTTTCTCAATATGATTTAGAGGCATACTTAGATCCGTTCCCGGAAAATCTTTATTATGACTTTGTTATGTTTGAGCCAATTGAGCATAAAATAATGCTGTATTGTGGTAGTTCAGCCAAAGCGTCGAATAACAAGACTAAAAATATCACTTGTAATGGCAGCCTGTACTCGGATCAGGTCATTTGTACCATAAATACCTTTATGACAATACGGACCGAGTGGGAACCCAGCTAACAATGCAATGCAGCCGACGTCTTACTTTGTGCGCTTTTTGCACGGTCGCTGCGCTCCCATTTTCGCGCAAAAAACACACAAAGAAAGCCGCGTCTGATTGCGGCGTTAACTGTAAGCATGAATAAAGCTCTGTACTTATCCATAGTCTTTTTTTTGCCGGTTATTTCGGCATTTTTTCCTATGGAACATTTCCTGGATCTATGGCTTTGGCTTTATGCAGTGTTTGCGGTTGCCTACGGTACCTACATTTGGTTTCAGCCCAGTAAGCGCATGATGCTTCTTGTCAGTATTACGCCAATTATTTTTTTAGGTGTTGTGCTGGTAGTATTTCCGTTGTTAGCGGCAATGGATGCCGGCGCAGTTGAAGGGTTTAAATTTCTTGCGGTAGTTGCTCTCGTTGCCGTTCCATCTAGTGTGGTTATAGGAGCAGTTTATGTACTTTTGGCTTATACGCTATATGTGCTATTCCGGCGCTATGGCCTATTGCCAAGTAACAGTTAACAATGCCAGGCAGGATGCTCCGGGCCTTCGGCCCTCCGCGGGACAGCTTACCTTGTGCGCGTTTTGCGCAGGTCGCTGCGCTCCCAGTTTTGCGCAAAACGCGCACAAGGTAAGCTGCCCCTGCTGGCGGCGTTATAACTCGAGGGAGTGAGCCATAAAAACTTGTCCTTATTGCACAAATACATTGCCTTTCTTCAATCTGATAAAGCAACGGCTCACTTTTTCTGAATCAAAAGCATTAGTCTGCTCAAGCTGTACATCGGTTATATCCAAAAGAGGCGGAGCCAGCATGTGGCCGTCTATAGCCATTGGATCGACTGGCGGTTATCTCCTGGGAAAATTTATGGGAGGTTTTAGCCTTAAGGCTATATTACTCTCGTTTATTGTAGGGTTGACTTTGTTCATAATATCATCCTACCTCACGGCACCAATCCGCGATGCATAGCGCAAGTTATAACAAGGCGAGGCATTTCGTTCCGGCCCTGCGGGCCTCCACCGGACAGCTTACTTTGTGCACTTTATGCGCAGGTCGCTTCGCTCTCTTTTTCGCGCATAAAGCGCCCAAAGCAAGCTGCCGCTGCTCGCGGCGTTAAAAGGCATACATCATGCTACGTGTAGACTCAAAACATGGTGATATTGATCTTGTATTAAAGTCTGTAGATTGGCCTATCGGAATCGGTATAGTGGTAGAGCTTTATAGCGAAAGTGAGCTCATTGGCGTATTGAAACTACTGTGTGAAAAATCGCACGAAAAATATGAGAGTATTTCTAGGATGGATGAATACGCCATTCATAAGCAAGTGGAAAATGCTCTTAGAGATAAAATATATGAAAGGCATTTACAAAGCGTACTTCAGTTTAAGCAAGAACTTAAAAAATTAGGCTTCGAACAAACATCCCCAATTTATGGCCAACTTGCAGATGCCTTTTAACAAGGCGAGGCAGTTCGTTCCGGCCCTTCGGGCCTCCACCGGACAGCTTACTTTGTGCACGTTATGCGCAGCTCGCTTCGCTCCCATTTTTGCGCATAAAGTGCCCAAAGCAAGCTGCCGCTGCTCGCGGCGTTATGGTGCCGGGTCGTAAAATTTTTGGCGTGTGCCAGCGTGTAATTGAGAGCACTGTTTTGGCCCGCAGTATTTGGCTATTTGCCATGGTACGATCAAGTAGTTTCGTTCCTAGTGCTTTCGTTTAGCTCCGTAGGAATCGTGGCAACTCCGTTGCAGTAACGTGGAGTGCCATTAAGAGAATAATTGGTTGGGGGAAGCTGGAAGTTCTTTCCTCGTTTTAAGGAGCTTCGGCGCATTCGGTGCCCGTAGGTACTTCGGAGCGCGTCAGCCATAACCAGGCGCTGCAGCCGACATCTTACTTTGAGCACTTTGCTGCGCAGTCGCTACGCTCCTATTTTCGCGCAACAAAGCGCTCAAAGTAAGCTGCGGCTGAGCGCGGCGTTAAGTTTCATGAACATTAAAGCATTGTTTGATTTTGGTGGAATTAAGAAGGCCCGCACGCCGCCTATCATTAACCTTGTCGTGGGGCTCGGTATATTTTTTCTCTTGATCCCCTGGTTACTGATAGATGGCAAATTTTTACTCAAAGAAATAAGGTATAGGCCTCAAGAGAAGTTATTAACCATCGCGAGCGATCCGCTATTTTTCTATGCACTGGTGTTTTTCGCTGCAGTTTTTGGCTTCTTTACATTGTGGGGCTTCGTAAATGGGTATCAGCAAAATCGCAAGCAACAAAAGCTTAACAATCACAGGCAGTGAAGCTCCGGCCCTCCGGGCCTCCGCGGGACGTCTTACTTTGTGCGCGTTTAGCGCGGTCGCTTCGCTCCCAGTTTCGCGCAAAACACGCACAAAGTAAGCCGCCCCTGCTGTGGGCGTTAGCAATACGCGTTTGCCAGCGCCTCCTTGCAATAAGTAACATGAAAAGAATTGAAAAAATAAAGAGTTATTGTTGTATCGGCCTCTTCTATTCAGTCGAAGAGGCGGAAGGTGACAGCGAAGTCAAAGTTAAATACACAAGTTCATTTCGGGGGGAGTCCGTCTGGTACGTTGAAGTTCCAGATGGATCAGTTGGCGGAAATCTAATTTCGTACTGCCCATGGTGCGAAACCAAACTGCCTAAATCACCATACAGAGATAGAGATGACGTGCCACCAAATTGCTAACAAGCAGCGGCAGAGCGACAGCCAACGCTACGCACCTTTTGTGTTACTCGCTGGCGCTCAAACATTAACACAAAAGGTGCTCCGCGCTGGCTGCGCCTGCGCTGGGCGTTAGCATTCAGCATCAAATAGAGAGCTTATGAACGAAAGAAAAGCAAAAATAATTGTTTTAAGCCTTATTATTTTGAGTGTGGTTTCGTGCTTGGTTATAGGTGGAGTATCTAAGTTCATAGGCACGGCATCATTCAGCTCATTTATCCGAGTTTGGCCAATCGTTTATTTCGTACTCTTCTGGCATTGGATCTACTACGAATCTGCATCGCAAGAAAAGTTTGATAGGCCTTATAATTTCGGGTTATCAATACAGTCCTTCTGGCATCTCTATATTCCGTGGTACTTTGTCCGTACTCGTGGAGTAAAAGGCATAGCCTATATTGTAGGTTTCCTGCTTCTATTCTTAGCTCCAGTAGTGTGTGTGGATCTATCGTAGTGAACAATGCTAACAATCGCAGGCAGTTTGCTCCGGCCCTTCGGGCCTCCGCGGGACGCCCAACGCTATGCACATTTTGTGCGGGTCGCTGCGCTCCCAGTTTCGCACAAAATGTGCACAGCATTGGTCGCCCCTGCTGCGGGCGTTCTGGCTGTAGAAAAACTCTAAAAACCTAGCATTTTTTGATAAAGTTGAGGGATCCAAACCGAGAATCCCTCCATGCCCAACTTCAAGCCCTACAATTACAGCCAGGATG
>NZ_JAIVKK010000020.1 GCF_020524005.1 Microbulbifer aggregans
GAAAGTACGCACAAGTGTGATTATGTTAAAGAAGTGTGCTTAAATCCTGAGCGCATCAAAATAATCAGAAAGGACCAAAAGTTGGCGACGACGGAAGTCGTTTTTCTACAGGCTCGTTAGTACTAATTTGGAACAATCAATGAAAACGAAATTATTTTTGCTGATATTAGTGGCGCTTAGTGGATGTTCTACGAACCCTGCAATTGATAGAACCGAAAACGGTGTGCTAGTAAATGGTCGAGAAAAGACAGATGGTGGTGTTTCCCTCATCTTTGCATCAGTCGATGGGAAAAGGCTTCGCCCTGGTCCCTGGACGGCGCCAATTGAGGCAATTTTTCCAGTTTCGCCAGGAAAGAGAGACATTGGTATAAGAGTTGTATTTACACCAGAAAAAACGACTGCTCAAAAAGTAGGCTTTCAAAACACTTTTCACTACGTGCTTGAATCAAATACTGAGCTATGGGCAGAGACAGGGAAATCATACGTGTTAAAGGCCAAAAGAAGTGGAAGTTTAGCTACTTTCTGGATCGAATCAGAATCCGGGAACAAAGAGTCAGAGGTTAAAACTGGTTCGGTTGAAAAGGTAACAATCGTTCCTGTGGTTTATTAATTAAAATTTTTCAGGTAGCGGTGCTAACAAAGCGCAGCAGAGGAACGGCGTTAGCAGTCATAAGTAACCAGCATGAAAGTAGAGCTCGAAAAATACAATCAAGATTGGGTTACATCTTTCGAAGAAGAAAGATCTTTTCTCAAAGAGAAAATCGGAGATTGGCTATCTGGAACAATCGAGCATGTTGGGAGTACGGCAGTTCCGGGCATGCTGTCAAAACCGATCGTAGATATCATGTTTGGAGTTAAAGACCTTGCAAGCTCTGCCGGCGCGATCGACGTGCTTTCAAGAAATGGTTATTGCTATTACCCGTATAAACCTGAATTAATGCACTGGTTCTGTAAACCTACGCCGGATCGTAGAACACATCATTTGCATCTTATTCCGTATAAAAGTGATCTATGGCTAGAGCGGGTTAGGTTCAGAGACATTCTTAGGAGCAATAAACGTATCGCAGAAGAATATAGCTTCTTAAAACAGCGGCTCGCAAAGGAGTTGGCTTTTGATAGAGAAGGGTATACGCAAGGTAAATGGCCCTTCATCCAGAGAGTGCTATCGGCCAACTGCTAACAATCGCAGGCAGTTTGCTCCGGCTGCGGGCGTTATCTGTAAGATTAAGATATAGATCTAACTATGGAAACAGAAATTATTGATCGGTTGGAACAGATTCAGTCAACGCTGAACTATTTATCGGTCGCGATATTCATATATATATCGTTCTCAATGATTAAGAAGATTTCTCAAATTTCAATAAATTTCCATGCTCTATGGAAATCTAGATGGCGTGACAAAGCTTATAATTATTTTGAGAAACAAAAGTACACTGAGCTACTACAACATTGTGAGTCTGAGTTAGAAAGCCGCCCAAATTTAGTGATGGGCGTTTGGTGGAAAGCAAGAGCGCACCATGAACTTGGAAATATCGAGAGTGCTATTGAAAACTACAATAGAGTTTTGCATCTCGAACCTAGCTATAAAGCTGAGTATGTCGCGCCGTACTTCGATGTCAGCAATCAGGAGCTAAAACGCAGCTAACAAAATGCTGCAACCGACGTCATACTTTGTGCGTTTTTGCACAGTCGCTGCGCTCCTATTTTCGTTCAAAAATCACCCAAATCAAGCCGCCGCTGAGCACGGCGCTAAAAATTAAGGAAAACAATGGATTCTTCGGTAGTTTCCGGGTTAATAGGTGGTATAGCTTCGATAGCCCTATGCACATATATCTCAAAAAATGTCAGAAACACGAAAGTAGAGGGACAGCTTAAATATGGAACATTCCTTGCTGTCCTGGCATGGTGTTGTCTTTTATTTGTTGGGCTTGCGATTTGGGAATTCATCTACGATGAAGATACTTGGATTCGTCGAAGCGATCTTTATTCGATAATTGGTTTAATCTTCGGGTTTGGCTTCGCTGCGGTATATTGTTTTGGGGAGTACTTTAAGGTTGGCGGTAGTTTTGATGCTGAGGGTATCAATTTTTATACTCCTTGGACTGGGAGAAAAATCGAAGCCTGGGAAAATCTTGTAAGTATAAAATTTAATGCTACTGCAAACTGGTACGTTCTACGTTTTCAGTCCGGTAATAAAGTAAGGCTGTCTAGCTTGCTGAGTGGGCATGGAGATGTACTCGAGCTCCTTCATACCAAGGGGCACCATTTCTAACCATGCGCGGCCGCTGCACTCCCATTATTGCGCATAGAGCGCCCAAAATTGTCCGCGGCTGAGCGCGGCGCTAAATTGTTATGAAACATAAAATCATCGTCAAATGTATCGAGGCAAGCGTTCCGCTCTTGAACTTATTCAGGAACCCTCCAGCTTGGCCGTTTACTTTATCTGAACTAGAAGTGATGGAAAGCGATACTTTTGGAAGATGCCTTTTTGAGTTCCTTGACTCAAGAAATCTTGGCTATCTTCCTAAATATGAAGCTCATGATGCTTATCACGCACTTCTAGGATACGGAACAACAGTTACTGAAGAGCTAAAACTTCAGGCATTCATGTGGGGCAACAAGAATTCTACGTTTGCAGGTAGAATCCTATTTATTCTAGGTGTTGTTGTGTTTCCAAAGAAATTCAAACATCTTAAGGATGAGCTTTTAAGGGGAAAGGAGGCATAGCCTCTAAATGAGTATTCTCCTACTGATAGGATACCTGAGAATATTTATAAGCTCAGGGAAAAATTATGCATAAATTAATAACAATATCCAGTTGCTTTTTTATTTTTATCATCTGGGTAATTTATTTGGCCAATACTGGGCAACAAAGCATTTTTTTTGATCTTGTACGCTTAATCCCGTATGGAGATAAGTTTGGGCATCTTGGCTTATTCGGCATACTCACTTTACTTGCTAACTTTGCCAGTAAATTTAAGGTGTTCAAACTGGGTAAAATAAATGTTTTTTGGGGCACTTCTGCTGTTTTTGTTTTTGTCACAGTGGAAGAGTTAAGCCAGCATTTTATGCCAACAAGAACTTTAGATATATATGATTACACTGCTGACATGGTCGGAATTTTATTTTTTACTTGGCTATCAAGTATTTTCGCAAAGAAGGAACTAACAGGGCACTGCAACTGACCTCTGGCAGCTGAGCACCGCGTTTTGTATAGGCCATGATCGACTTCATTCTAGCAACTGGATTAATTCTTGTGATTTTGGCTGCTCCTCTAAGCATCCCATTCATAGCTTATAGAGTTACAAAGCTAGAAAAGGAGCCCGGATCTACATGGAGAATCGTATGGGATAAGTTCGCAGAGCCAGGCGCAGATAGAAGGGAAGCGGTTCTTTCACTTTCGGGTATGTTTGTATATATATATTTTTACCAGGCGGTCATCACTACGAAATGGGCTCAAAACATTGCCTGGGGACTTTTCATTGTAATTGTGGTTTTAGCCATACGGTGGCAGGCTATCAAGCAGGCGTCGGTTAAATTCCATGTTACGAATATTGCCTTGATTATAATTGGTCTTTTTACCCTTCCTCCTTTAGTTAATGAACCAAAATTTGGGTTCCCTACGATCATTGGCATCATTCTATTCATTTCTGTGACGGTTAGGCTTACTATCGAGAACGCATTGGCGGAGCACAGAAAAAATACGTAAAAAATCGCTGTATTCGGGCGATTTCCTTTGTAGACTTTACACGTCGTCTCTACGCTCCACTGTTGCGCATAAAACACACGAAACAAGCCGCCCATGAGCACAGAGTTAAAAAATTTCAGCATCACTCGTTTTAAAGGAGTAAGTGAATGCAAAAACAAAAATGGTACCGAAACCCCGAAATGCTAGTCGCACTAACCGCACTATTTATGGGTTTAATCACTGCAACCATTTCTATCTATTCCGCCTACATTGACCGCGCCTACGCGAAGGCCTCGGTATGGCCAAGAGTTGAAATATTCAGAAGCCATAGCAATGAGTCTTTCAGCTACGGCGTTTCAAATAGCGGCACGGGGCCCGCCATTATAAAATATGCAAAAGTCAGCTCAGGAGACCAGTTTTTAAAAAAGTGGTCTGAATTACCAGAATTCAAAAATATTACCCAGTCTCATATCGGCAATATTACGCTGCCAACAGGGAAAACCGTCACCCCTGTAAAGTACAAGGGAGAACTCATCAAAGAAGTTCTGACCGTAGATCAAGGTATAGAAATCGAACTTTGTTACTGTTCAATTTATGGCGATTGCTGGATTGTGGATCGCTCCAATGAAACCCAACCAACAGAAGCATGCTCAGTAAGTCCCGAACAGGAATTTAGCCAGTGAATCGGTCAGCTACCGAAGATCTTAATTGGCGCCTTTGAGCTACGTGAACAATAACTCCGGGGCGATTCGCGACTATGCCGCCACGTCACTGCCCCGCAGACGTAGTATCAGACACAGAGACATTTATGAGTAAAAACAATAACGACATTTACACATTCTATGTATGCTGGGGAATCTCCATCGGGCTCGCCCTGGGGATTTCAATGGGTGTGGCATTTGGCATGTATATTCAGAATATCGGTGTCGGAATAGGTTGCGGGATAGCAATCGGTGGAGGGCTGGGCACTTCCATCGGCACAATATTGGGGCTATATAAAAGTAAAAAGTGACCACAGCGCGATATTACAGCAATGGCAAACAGGAAGAATCTGGCGAACCACCGCTGGACGCTGAACCTGCATGGTAAAGAATAATGAGAAAGTCGGCAGGGATAGCTGAAGTTGGGCGCAAGTACGAAGAAATCAACCGGTCGTTGCTGAGCCATCAAATTTCGGCGGTTCTATTTGGTTTTAGTGCATTTTTCTCCATACCCACAGCCCTACTGAGCCCGGATATAAAGTCGGTCTCTGCGGCAGTGTTCGCAAGCCTGATTTCCATGCAGGCGCGGAAAGGCAAGAAAACACTAAAGGCGTTTAAGCACGATTTTCTGGCCAACCCGAAGAAGTACGCCCGGCGTCGCATCCCAAAACCGATCATGTAGCATGTTTACTTCTGGTATCTGCCCAGGTAAAGCTATGTCTTTTTTCATGCACGCCGATTGATTACACATAGAATCTGAAAATACACCTTCTCATACGTGGAGAAAGCCAAGTGCTTAAGTTAAGTGAAGAAAAAGGGATCTTGTATTTATTAGAAACCCCTAAGGCTAAAGAAGTATCTATTACAGACCTATTCGAAAACAATGAAGAGTCTTTAGCCCCGTTCTACACGAGCGAAAATTATTTCAATGTGGGGTGGAACAGTCAGTGCCAGGATATTTTGAAGATAATCGACCTAGATGAAAACAATATTTCTTGTTTTAAGAGGCTGGCAAAAGAGAACCTAATGATAGAAGCAGATTGGTTCCTGGGTGGGCATAGACCGACTTTGGTAGTGTTCAGAATTCTGTGTCATTTCTTTACCATTGACCGAAAAGAGATGACCCATGACCAAACCAACTTTCGATATGGATGCCGCGATCAAGGCGCTGCGTGAAGGCAAAGACCT
>NZ_JAIVKK010000022.1 GCF_020524005.1 Microbulbifer aggregans
CATATTGCTTGAGAGTTCAGCTTCCTGATTTTTACATCAGATGCTCTTTAACAAGGTAAAACAATTTGTAGTAATACACTGCAAGGCGAGGTTAAGTACTAACAATACTTAATCAGCAATTTTTGTGTGTCTCTCAAGCACACAATCCGGTGTTTGAATGCTTGGTCGCATTCAAATACATACAACGTGCAGTTGTACTTGCTTAAGTTATGGAAACATAGCGTAAGCGCAAGTCAATGCGCGTCCAGTCGTTAGTAGTCGTTTGTGTTGTATGGTCAAGCGACTAAGCGTATACGGTGGATGCCTTGGCAGCTGGAGGCGATGAAGGACGTAGGAGCCTGCGAAAAGTCTAGGGGAGCTGGCACACAAGCTTTGATCCTGGAATGTCCGAATGGGGAAACCCACCTGTTTTACAGGTATCGCATACTGAATACATAGGTATGCGAGGCGAACCCGGGGAACTGAAACATCTAAGTACCCGGAGGAAAAGAAATCAACCGAGATTCCCTGAGTAGCGGCGAGCGAAAGGGGATTAGCCCTTAAGCTCTTTATGTCTTAGTGGAAGGATCTGGAAAGTTCCGCGATACAGGGTGATAGCCCCGTACACGAAAAGGCACATTGAGTGAAATCGAGTAGGTCGGGACACGTGTTATCTTGACTGAACATGGGGGGACCATCCTCCAAGGCTAAATACTCCCAGCTGACCGATAGTGAACCAGTACCGTGAGGGAAAGGCGAAAAGAACCCCGGAGAGGGGAGTGAAATAGAACCTGAAACCGTATACGTACAAGCAGTAGGAGCCCTTCGGGGTGACTGCGTACCTTTTGTATAATGGGTCAGCGACTTATTGTCTGTAGCAAGGTTAACCGCATAGGGGAGCCGTAGAGAAATCGAGTCTTAATAGGGCGTTTAGTTGCAGGCAATAGACCCGAAACCCGGCGATCTATCCATGGGCAGGTTGAAGGTTGAGTAACATCAACTGGAGGACCGAACTCACTAATGTTGAAAAATTAGGAGATGACCTGTGGATCGGAGTGAAAGGCTAATCAAGCCGGGAGATAGCTGGTTCTCCTCGAAAGCTATTTAGGTAGCGCCTCGCGTCTCACCCTCGGGGGTAGAGCACTGTTTGGGCTAGGGGGTCATCCCGACTTACCAACCCCATGCAAACTCCGAATACCGAGGAGTGCAATCGCGGGAGACACACGGCGGGTGCTAACGTCCGTCGTGGAAAGGGAAACAACCCAGACCGCCAGCTAAGGTCCCAAATATCAGTTAAGTGGGAAACGATGTGGGAAGGCCCAGACAGCTAGGAGGTTGGCTTAGAAGCAGCCATCCTTTAAAGAAAGCGTAATAGCTCACTAGTCGAGTCGGCCCGCGCGGAAGATATACCGGGGCTCAAACTGATAACCGAAGCTGCGGATGCTTTTTAAGCATGGTAGAGGAGCGTTGTGTAAGCCGCTGAAGGTGAACTGTGAGGTTTGCTGGAGGTATCACAAGTGCGAATGCTGACATGAGTAACGACAAGGGGGGTGAAAAACCTCCCCGCCGGAAGACCAAGGGTTCCTGTCCAACGCTAATCGGGACAGGGTTAGTCGGCCCCTAAGGCGAGGGCGAAAGCCGTAGTCGATGGGAAACAGGTTAATATTCCTGTACTTGCAATTGCTGCGATGGAGTGACGGAGAAGGCTAGGCCAGCATGGCGATTGGTTGTCCATGTTTAAGGTTGTAGGCTGGGGACTTAGGCAAATCCGGGTCCCTAAGGCTGAGAACTGATGACGAGTCTCTTTTAGAGACGAAGTGGTTGATGCCCTGCTTCCAGGAAAAACTTCTAAGCTTCAGGCAATTGTGAACCGTACTCTAAACCGACACAGGTGGTCAGGTAGAGAATACCAAGGCGCTTGAGAGAACTCTGGTGAAGGAACTAGGCAAAATGGTACCGTAACTTCGGGAGAAGGTACGCCGGTTTTGGTGATGGGACTTGCTCCCTAAGCTGAGGCCGGTCGAAGTGACCAGGTGGCTGCGACTGTTTATTAAAAACATAGCACTCTGCAAACACGTAAGTGGACGTATAGGGTGTGACGCCTGCCCGGTGCCGGAAGGTTAATTGATGGGGTTAGCTTATGCGAAGCTCTTGATCGAAGCCCCGGTAAACGGCGGCCGTAACTATAACGGTCCTAAGGTAGCGAAATTCCTTGTCGGGTAAGTTCCGACCTGCACGAATGGCGTAACGATGGCCACGCTGTCTCCACCAGAGACTCAGTGAAATTGAAATCGCTGTTAAGATGCAGTGTACCCGCGGCTAGACGGAAAGACCCCGTGAACCTTTACTACAGCTTTGCACTGAACTTTGAGCCTACTTGTGTAGGATAGGTGGGAGGCTTTGAAGCAGTAACGCCAGTTACTGTGGAGCCATCCTTGAAATACCACCCTGGTATGTTTGAGGTTCTAACTCTGGTCCGTTATCCGGATCGAGGACAGTGTATGGTGGGTAGTTTGACTGGGGCGGTCTCCTCCCAAAGAGTAACGGAGGAGTACGAAGGTGCACTCAGCATGGTCGGAAATCATGCAATGAGCATAATGGTATAAGTGCGCTTGACTGCGAGTCAGACATGACGAGCAGGTACGAAAGTAGGTCATAGTGATCCGGTGGTTCTGTATGGAAGGGCCATCGCTCAACGGATAAAAGGTACTCCGGGGATAACAGGCTGATACCGCCCAAGAGTTCACATCGACGGCGGTGTTTGGCACCTCGATGTCGGCTCATCACATCCTGGGGCTGAAGCCGGTCCCAAGGGTATGGCTGTTCGCCATTTAAAGTGGTACGCGAGCTGGGTTTAGAACGTCGTGAGACAGTTCGGTCCCTATCTGCCGTGGGCGTTGGAGATTTGAGAAGAGTTGCTCCTAGTACGAGAGGACCGGAGTGAACGAACCTCTGGTGTTCGGGTTGTCACGCCAGTGGCATTGCCCGGTAGCTATGTTCGGACGGGATAACCGCTGAAAGCATCTAAGCGGGAAGCCTCCTTCAAGATGAGATCTCCCTGACTCCTTGAGAGTCCTGAAGGGCCGTGGAAGACTACCACGTTGATAGGCTGGGTGTGGAAGCGTTGTGAGGCGTTGAGCTAACCAGTACTAATTGCCCGTGCGGCTTGACCATACAACAGAGATGGTTACTAACGATTGGGATTGTGTCCCATCGAGAGACGCGCAAAACTTGCGGTGTATTACTACAGATTGTTTTACCGATTTATTTGGGGTTATCGCCGGTCA
>NZ_JAIVKK010000023.1 GCF_020524005.1 Microbulbifer aggregans
CGGTGAGGGAGGCTACACGCCGGCCAAATTCGATTTGAGCGTGTGGTTGGATGATAGCGGCGAGCAGATCAATGGCGGAATGACATTCGCGTTGAGTCTGTTTGAAGAAGCGAGCATCGCCCGCATTATCGCTATGTATCAGCGTGTGCTTCAGGGCTTGGTGAGTGCGCCGGAGGCGCGCTTGGCAGATATCGATGTGCTGACGGAGTCAGAAAAACACACGCTGCTGCACGAATGGAATCAAACCGATGCGGACTACCCGTCGGATCAAACGCTGGAGCAGTTGTTTGAGGCTCAGGTACTGAAGGCACCAGATAATGTGGCGCTGGTACACGAGGGCGAGACGCTAAGTTACCGCGAGGTGAACCATCGAGCCAATCAGCTGGCGCGTCGGCTGCGCGAAGTGTATGCCCAGAGTAGCGGGCAAGTCCTGGCGGCGGACACACTGATCGCGTTGTACTTCGATCGCAGTGTTGAAATGGTGATCAGTATCCTGGCGGTGTTGAAAGCCGGCGGGGCTTATGTGCCGATCTCCCCGGAGTATCCGGCCGAGCGGGTGTGTTTTATCCTCGAAGATACCGGCGCTCGCGTTGTGTTGAGTCAGAGTGCGCAGAGCGCGAGTCTGACTGACGCATTGTCGGGTTTAACAGGCACTGTCCCGCAGGTGATCTGCGCGGATGAGCGCGCGCAGTTTCAGGTGCTGGATGACAGCAATATCGAGCGTGATCGCAGCTCCAGTGATCTGGCGTATGTAATATATACCTCGGGCACCACCGGAAAGCCGAAAGGGGTGATGCTTGAGCATCGTTCGATTATCAATTTAATTTGGAATCAGGCCACAGATTTTCGTTTTTCTGACGATGAGGTTGTAATCTGGATTTCGTCCTATATTTTTGATGCCTCGGTTGAAACATTCTATTTGTCGCTACTAAATCGAGCTACTCTGCTGGTTCCCTCGAAAAAAGACATAAATGATGTTGACACCATCTGGGGGCTGATCAACGACAATCAAGTTACGCATATTCATGCAACGCCAGGCTATTTGTCAGTACTTGGCGCGCCAGCGGCTTCGACATCTGTTAGGCGCGTGGTCAGTGCGGGTGAAGCGCTTACAAAAAATGTTCGGTCTTTTTGGGGGAAAAAACTTATAAACAAATACGGTGTTACCGAGTGCTCGGTTACGACTGCACAGCTACTTCGTGATAATCACCGTCACACGGTAAATTGTATTGGTCGAGCAATTAATAACACCCAGTTGTACGTACTATCTAAAAACTTAAAGCTGTCGCCAATTGGATCGGTTGGCGAGTTATATGTTGCAGGCGACAGCTTGGCGAGAGGCTATTTAAATCTTCCAGAATTAACTGCGGGAAGATTTATTGAAAACCCTTATGCCTCTGACAGCTTGGTCGATCGCCGAATTTATAAGACGGGTGATTTAGTGCGCTGGCTCCCGTCCGGTGAGATGGAGTTTATTGGTCGTAATGACCAGCAAGTAAAAATACGTGGCCACCGAATTGAGCTGGGTGAAGTACAGTATGCCCTGAGCGAGTGTCAGGCAGTATTCAATGCCGTTATTTGTGTCAGGGAAAAAGAGGGTAATAAGTATTTGGCTGCATATATTGTTCCTGATCCTGCTGAAAGCGTTGAAGTGGAAAGGGTAAGGCAGGAGCTGATGCGTAAGTTGCCCGAATATATGATGCCTTCGAGCTTTACGTTAATCGATAAAGTACCCCTAACAATCAATGGAAAATTAGATCAGAAAGCGCTTCCTGAGCCAGAGTTTTCTTCTACTGATGATTTTGTGGCTGCGGAGTCTGAGGCAGAGAAGGTTCTATGTGCCATTTGGTCGGACGTTTTGAATGTCTCTCCAGTAGGGTTGAAAGATAACTTTTTTAGAATCGGTGGCGATTCTATTTTAAGTATTCAACTGGTCAGTCGCTTGAGAAAGAAAGGTTTTCACGTTCTAGTGAAAGACGTCTTTGAAGCACCGACCGTCGCTGAGCTAGCCGATCGTTTATCTCGCTCATCTCTCGACACACAGGTTACTGCTGAACAAGGCGCACTAGTCGGCGTCTTTGAATTACTGCCGATTCAGACGCGTTTTTTCGAGAAACCCCTAGTCAATATTCACCACTGGAATCAGGCATTTACGGTTACGCTCCCCAATATGCTGAGTTTTCAGTCGGTGGCACAGGCGGTCACGGCGCTCGCTGATCAGCACGATATTCTACGCTGCGCATTTGAGATTACCGAGCAGGGCGTACAGCAGCGTTACCATCAAAGCGTGAGCCTGATGATGGCTCCCGTAGAGCAGCTCGATGTCAGTACTCTGAGTACCGAAGCGCTGAACCATCAGCTGACACAGTGGCAGAGCCAGTTCGATATTTACCAGGGGCCACTGTGGCAGGCGGCGTATTTACACGGCTATGCGGATGGCAGTGCCCGTCTTTTCTTTGCCTTCCATCACCTAATCATCGATGCGGTCTCTTGGCGGATTTTGGCGGAAGACGTGGAGCAGCTGCTCAGCGGTAGGGCGCTCGGCCGCAAAACCAGCAGTTACCGTCAGTGGGTGCAGGTTGTACAAAATTACGCCGAGCGTCATCAGGGCGATGTGGACTATTGGCGGGGGGTAACGTCGGATCAGCAGTCTCTGCTTGAGCAAATTGGCGACGATCTGGCAGGTAGCCCGCACGCAGCCGAGGTTGTGCTCTCGAAAGAGGCTACGGATCAGTTGCTACACCGAGCGAACGAGGGCTACAACACCGAAATTAATGACTTGTTGCTGGCAGCCCTGGCGCAGGCGCTTCAGGCCAGCTTCGGCAGGGATACCTTCCACATCACGCTGGAGGGACATGGCCGTGAGCCCATTGATGATGCGATTGATGTCTCGCACACCGTGGGCTGGTTCACTACGGCCTACCCAGTGCGTCTGCAGGCGTATGCCTCACTAGAGGACGTGATCATTGAAACCAAGGAATCGCTTCGCCGTATTCCCGACAAGGGCATTGGGTTTGGAGCACTAACTCAGGCGGGCCTGTTAGTGCATAGCCCGCTGCCTGAAATCAGTTTTAACTATCTGGGGCAATTGGGTGCACAAGGCTCATCGCACGACAGTGCACCGTGGTTAGTGCATACGAAAGATGTCGGATTAACCAGTGCTGCTGAAAATCAAAACTCATTTAGCATAAACATTAATGGCGTTGTGCAGTCTGGACAGATGCGCCTGTATATCGTCGCTTCGGTAGCGAGAGAGTCAGTGAGTCTACTCGCCAAAAATTTAAATCAAAGCCTAATTGATGTAATGCATTTTTCTATACGTACTGCCGAGTCAGGGACGATTAAAACTCCGAGTGATTTTTCAATGAATAGTATGTCTGTTGAGGATCTTCGGTCTTTGGAGCGGCGTCAGAAGATAAAGCGACAAACGAAGAATAAGAATGCAGATACACCGCGCAATATAATGGAGATATAGAGTGCTTTCCTTAATCAAAAAGCTTAAGAGAGAAAATGTTGCAGTTTGGGCTTCAGGTGACAAACTGAATCTATCTTATGATGGGGAACTACAGGCCAGTATTCTGAGCGAGCTGAAGGAAAGTAAAGAAGATTTACTGTCTTACCTCCGTGGTTTTGATATTTTTTCTCCGCAGGATTTTTATGAGTTTTCATCCAGGGGAAGTTCATCGGCTTTATCTATTGATCATATTTTTCCCGCTACGAGCTTGCAGCAGGGGTTTATCTATTATCAGTTGAATCAACCGAATGACGACGCATATCGTGTACAGGTTTTGATTGACTACGCGCTGGAAGCCTTTGATGTCGATTCCTATATGGATGCCTGGAAGCTAGCGGCCTTGAAGTTCCCAATTCTTAGAACGTCCTTTGATTGGGAAGATAAGGATATTTTTCAGGTGATTCACTCTGGCCAAAGCTTGTCAGATGAGCACTTTCAGTTCTACGACCTTAGTGATCTTTCTCAACAAGAGCGTGACTCGAAAATATCGGCAATACAGGGAGAAGATCGACGATTTGACTTTGATTTGGGCGTGCCGGGGCTGGTTCGATTTCATTTGCTTAAGCACAGTGCCGACTATTACACCGTTATTAAGACTACACATCACAGTATCAGTGACGGTTGGAGTGGCCCGATTTTAATGCGCACAGTGCACCAGTACTACGATGCACTGGTAAAAGGTGAGACTCCTGAAGTGGAAGAGGAGACCGCCTA
>NZ_JAIVKK010000024.1 GCF_020524005.1 Microbulbifer aggregans
TCACCCACCGCGCCCACGGGCAGCAGGTGCAAACTGCGATCGAGAACATAGAGCTGAGTATTTTGAATCGGACCGCCGATGTTGGTCGCAAGGTCCCCGGGCTGAAACTCGTGAGCCGAAGCGCAAACCGTGCTCTCGGTCGGACCATAAGCATTAAAGATACGACAGTGAGCGCGAACGCTGTTGAGCATCTCCAACCCGGGAGACTCACCGGCGGTGACGAGAGACTTTATCCCACTTAAACGCTCTGGATTTAATTGTGCCAGCAGTACCGGAGGAATGGTCGCCAGCTCGATGCTTTCCGATACGATAAGCGCTTCAAGTAACTCAGTACTGACACGCTCATCATCCGAAGCGACCACCAAGTGATGACCGTTTAACAAGCTGACAAAAATTTCGGAAACACAGGCATCAAATACATAAGACGCAAACTGCAGTGCCCGTGTACACTGATCCGCCGAAAACGCGTGCTTTTGCGCCTCCGCCAGGTGTAACACGTTGCGGTGCTCGATCATCACCCCTTTCGGCTGACCGGTGGTACCCGAGGTGTAAATAACATAAGCCAGATGATCTGGCTGCACGGGCAGCGACAGATTGTTGCTGCTCTGGGCAACCAGCACAGAGGCTTCATCCACACATAGCGCTGACGCCGCGTATTCATCGAGTTCTACACACAGATGCTGCTGTGTTAACACAACTGGTGCCTGAGTGTCAGACAAGATAAAGGACACGCGCTCGGCGGGATACTCTGGCGAGATGGGCACGTAGGCCGCACCCGCCTTCAGTACCGCTAAGATCGCAACGACCATATCCAAACTGCGATCGAGGTACAGCGCCACCGGGGTATCCGGCTGTAACGGTATGCCCGCCTGATTAAGACAGTGACTGCGCAGCGCCCTCGCGAGACGGTTGGCCCGCTGGTTCAGCGCTTGATAGCTGAGTTCCTCGCCTGCAAAAGACAGCGCGACTCGCTCAGGTGTACTCGCCACCTGGCGTTCAAATTCATGCACTAGTGAGCTGTCATGCAGGTAATCGGCCGAGTTGTTATTCCACTGTTCACATTGCAACTGACGCTCGCGCTCGGACAAGAGCATAATATCTTCGTGAGGAAGGTTTGGCTGGCGAGCAGCGACCATCATTATCACAGATATCTTTTCTAAGAAATAAGCGATACGATCCGACTTAAATATCGCACCATCATATTTTATCCCAATCTCTAAACCGCCGTTTTTTTCATAGGCAACAACAGAAATCGGATAGTTGGTTTTTTCAATTGCAGCTCGCCGTTTGACATTCAACTCAAGCTTATCCCGAGCCGTAGCTCGATCTTGAACCACAGGGTAATTTTCAAATACGAACAAACTATTAAATAAACGGCTCCCACCATCCTGAAGCCTGCTCAGAGCCACACTGCCATGGGCGCTAATCTCTACAATACGATTTTGAATCCGCAACAACAGCTCTGAAGCACTTACTTTGGGAGCCCAATCCACTGCTAAAGGTAGGGTATTAATATACATACCCACACTGCTTTCTATACCCTTGACTGGAATATCTCGCCCCGAAACCGTTGTACCAACAATGGTCTGCTCATCTTGAGTGAAAACTTGCAACAGCTTGTGCCAAGCAAATTGCACAAGAGTACTAATCGTAACGCCACAGTGGTTACAAGCTCGCTTTAAATCTAAAAACTTGTCCTCAGCAATAAAATTTTTCTGTTCTTCCGGCTGAACAACACGATTCATCCCCGACGAAAGTATAGGATGACCAGAAAGAAAGCTTAGATCGTTAACCCCACACCACAATTTTTTCTGGTCTTGCCAAAATTTTTGCGTACTTAACAACCTTTTGTTTTGGTAACTCTGCGCTTCGACATAGGTATTTTCGGCAACATAATCTGGCGCCTCACCAGAACACAACTGACGATAAAAATCATGCACAGTAGACATCAGAATTGCGCCACTCCATCCATCACTAATACTGTGATGAATGGTTTTTAACACCGTAAAATAATCTGACTGATGTTTAATCAAATGCAAACGAACCAGTCCAGGCTGGGTTAGATCAAACGCTGAAGATCGATCTAACTGCTGAATTTCAACAATTTTCTTCTCTCGATCATTTTCTGAATAAGCACTCAGATCATGGTAAATAAAATGTTCTTCCAAAAGGCTTTGGCCCTTAGTAACCACCTGTAGAACTTCGTTTCCCTGCCAATCAAAAGCCAGACGTAAAGCGGAGTAACGCAACGAGGCAAGCTGCCACGCTTCCTTATACGCTGAGATGTTAAAAGTGTGGTGATAATCGAGCAGCAATTGCACTCTATAGGCGTCATCATCCGGCATACTTAAGTGGTGATAAACAAAGCCCTGTTGCAAGCTGCTGGCAGGGAAAATTTGTTCAACCCGATATTTTTTGTTCAGCTCAGCCAATTGTTCAATCGACAACTCTCGTACCGGAAAATCACTCGGGGTCGCAACCGATCCTCGATCAGCCGCTTCGATCGAGAATTTAATCACCTGTTGCAATGCAGACTCTAGATTTTCAATCAGCGTTCGTGTCAGCGTCTCCGATAGGCGAGAGAGAACAGCCAATCGCAAGGCATCGCTCTTGATCGCTCCATTAAAAGCTAGCCTGACATGCTGAATATTTTCACGGGCAGAAGCCTGCCCGCAATCCTCGAGGACGATACTGCCAAGTGCTTGAGACTCACCGATTCGAGGGCGCTCTCCTCCCAACTGTCCCAGATAGTTAAAACTGATTTCAGGCAACGGGCTATGCACCAGCAGGCCCGCCTGAGTCAGTGCACCAAACCCAATGCCCTTGTCGGGAATACGACGAAGCGATTCCTTGGTTTCAATGATCACGTCCTCCAGTGAGGCATACGCCTGAAGACGCACTGGGTAGGCCGTAGTGAACCACCCCACGGTGTGCGAGACATCGATCGCATCATCAATGGGCTCACGGCCGTGTCCCTCCAGCGTGATGTGGAAGGTATCCCTGCCGAAGCTGGCCTGAAGCGCCTGCGCCAGAGCTGCCAGCAACAAGTCATTAATTTCGGTGTTGTAGCCCTCGTTCGCTCGGTGTAGCAACTGATCCGTAGCCTCTTTCGAGAGCACAACCTCGGCTGCGTGCGGGCTATCTGCCAGATCGTCGCCAATTTGCTCAAGCAGAGACTGCTGACCCGACGTTACCCCCTGCCAATAGTCCACATCGCCCTGATGACGCTCGGCGTAATTTTCTACAGCCTGCACCCACTGGCGATAACTGCTGGTTTTGGGGCCGAGCGCCCTACCACTGAGCAGCTGCTCCACGTCTTCCGCCAAAATCCGCCAGGAAACCGCATCGATGATTAGGTGATGGAAGGCAAAGAAAAGACGGGCACTGCCATCCGCATAGCCGTGTAAATACGCCGCCTGCCACAGCGGTCCCTGGTAAATATCAAACTGGCTCTGCCACTGTGTCAACTGATGGTTCAGCGCTTCGGCACTCAGAGTACTGACATCAAGTTGCTCTACGGGAGCCATCATCGGGCCCACGCTTTGATGGTAACGCTGTTGTACTCCCTGCTCGGTAATCTCAAATGCGCAGCGTAGAATATCGTGCTGCTCAGCGAGCGCCGAGACCGCCTGAGTCACCACCTCAAAGCTCAGCGCGTTGGGTACAGCAACCATAAACGCCTGATTCCAATGGTGCGGTTTCAACAGAGGTTGATCAAAAAACCACTGCTGAATCGGAAGCAAACCAAAGCTCCCAGCTAAACTACCCTGCTCAGCATTCACCTGCGAGGCAGTACTCGTCCTCGTCAGCAAGTCCGCCAACTCCAAGACCGTTGGTGCATCAAAAATATCTTTAACTTGAAGTGATAACCCCTGTCTTCGCAAGCGACTGGTCAACTGAATACTGACAATCGAGTCGCCCCCGACTCGGAAAAAATTATCCTCGATCCCCACACGATCAACGTCCAGTACCTCTTGCCAAACCTGACACAGTGTCGCTTCCAGCTCGGTGCGGGGCGCAACATAGCTCTCCGCCGAACCAAAGTCCGGCTCTGGCAGCGCCTTCACATCCAGCTTGCCATTGATTGTCAGCGGCAGCTCCGCCAGTGCTGTAAAGCTCGACGGCACCATATA
>NZ_JAIVKK010000025.1 GCF_020524005.1 Microbulbifer aggregans
GAACGAAACTGCTTGATTTTATCATGGCAAATAGCCAAATACTGCGGGCCAAAACAGTGCTTTCAATTACACGCTGGCACACGCCACAAATTTAACAGCCCGGCACCATAACGCCGCGCACAGCCGCCGGAGGCTATTGGCGCCTTTTTTGCCGAAGGCATAAAAAGGTGACAATGGCCGGAGGTCAGTTGCTGCGCCTTGTTATGCGATTCCATGCACATACTTTTGCCACATTTTTTCGAATTCGTCTCTGGTTATCGATTGACCAGAGAATTCATCTTGTGAGTTTATTTCTCCTAAGCTTGGTACTTCACAAGTACCTAGCTCTGTATCTTTTGTTGAACCTTTTTCGGATGCATATCCCACGCTACCATTTGCGAAGAATTCTAGCTTACGCGTCTCGAAGTTATCATCAGCGATTTCTGATACTAATCGATTTGGGTAATCTTCAGAATCTTGAATCCATTCAACATCGATGTATCTCACGAAACTCTCCTAAAGCGCATAACGTTGCTAGCAGGGGCGGCCGACGCGTAGCGTTGGACGTCCAGCCCAGCCCCGAAGGGGATGGGCGAGCCTGCCTAGCCTGGTTATGGCTGACGCGCTCCGGACCAACTACCAGCACTTTGCCAGCCACGGCTTGGCTGGCCACCGCCCGAATATTACGAGGAAAGAATACCGCGCTTTCCTCAACCTATTTTTATCTTAATGGCACTCCACCATACTGCAGCGGAATTGCCTACTTTACCGAACCCAAGCGAACGCTATAGGAACGAACCTGCTTGAATGTGCCGTGGCACATTGCCAAATACCGGAAACTAAAACTGTACGCAAAAATTTGAGCGGCACAGATATTAATTTTTACCGACCGGCACCATAACGCCGCCAGCAGGGGCAGCTTACCTTGTGCGCGATTTGCGCAATAATGGGAGCGTAGCGACCTGCGCAAAACGTGCACAAGGTAAGCTGTCCCGCGGAGGGCCGAAGGCCCGGAGCTTTACTGCCTGGCATTGTTAAGGTTTAGCAACTGCACTGTAGTGGCGACCGCGTTACATACAATACGAAAACCGCAACCAACAAAGGCACTAGTACCCATAAAGCGAAATTTGCCTTCAATATGTAAGCAGCTACTACTACGCCCCAGAATGGCACGAGCATAAACAGCAGCGCTAAGAATCCATACTTTACGGGTATATAACAATTGCAACCGCAATTTCCACATGACGTTGGGAATAACCTGGTTGCCCGCATCTTTTCCCAGAAACTAAATGCATTGCTTTTACATTTTGGGCACTGATACATCTGAAACCTTAACGCCGCGCTCAGGGGCGGCTTACTTTGTGCGCTTGATTGCGCAAAAATGGGAGCGAAGCGACCGCGCAATAAAGTGCACAAAGTAAGCCGTCGCCCTGCAGCGCCTTGTTATGGTATGCCGCACTCCGCGCTCGCTTTCCGGCACTTTGCCAGCCACGACTTGGCTGGCCACCGCCCACTTGAAAGAGGAAAGAATAACGTACTTTCCCCGACCTATAATTATCTTACCGGCACGCGACAATACTGCAGCGGACTACCCTATCCTACCGAACCAGAGCGAACACTCTAGGAACGAAACTGCTTGAATGTGTCCTGGCAAAACGCGAAATGCTGTATGCCAAAATAATGCGCAAACCTTGCAGCACCACAAAAACCTATTTTTACCGACCGGCACCATAACGCCCAGCGCAGGCGCAGCCAGCGCGGAGCACTTTTTGTGTTAATGTTTGAGCGCCAGCGAGTAACACAAAAGGTGCGTAGCGTTGGCTGTCGCTCTGCCGCTGATTGTTATGAGCGAACCTTGGCGAAAATGTGCTTGTCATAGTACTGACCGTTTTTATAGCACCCTTTTTGAAATATACCTTCTAGTTCATACCCGCACTTTTCCAAAACTCGCATTGATGCCAGATTGGGACTAAACACTGGTGCGAAAACACGGACAATATCAGTAGTGGAGAATAAGGTAGCGGTCAATTGTTGAACCGCCTTCGTTGCATACCCAGCACGCCAGTATGACTCACCGATCCAATAGCCTATTTCTGCAGTTCTTGATTCTTCAAAGCGGCCGGGTTCCGCCCCGACACATCCGATGAGATTATCGTCTACTGAGATTGCCTTAACGAAACCTTCTTTACTCCCTTTAGAAATCCACCAATCCGCATCGCTTTTCGAATAGGGAAAAGGTATACGCGATGAAAGATATCGTGTGACATTCTCGTTATTCAGCATTCTAACAAGTGCATCTAAATCACTTGGATGGAATTCTCTTAGTGTAATCATTGGCACTACTCATAACGCCCAGCGCAGGCGCAGCCAGCGCGGAGCAATTTTTGTGTTAATGTTTGAGCGCCAGCGAGTAACGCAAAAAGTGCGTAGCGTTGGCTGTCGTTCTGCCGCTGCTTGTTAGTGTTTCCGGCCACTACTCGACTGTATTTTGTACACTTTTGTATGACGTAACCACTCTTAAGAACGAATGGTTTAGCCCCTACAATACCCGAAAAAACCTCGGTGCGGTGCCGCCAACTTGGCACACACTTTCCGCTCCACCAAAATCGTGGGCGAAGCCGACGTTTAGCCTTTTGCGGCACGGCACAAATAGAGTTGCCCGCAAATGTTCAGAAGCCGACTCTCCGATGCCCAATATTGGAGCCACGATTTCACGTTGCCAATTCTGGCCACACCGCGTATCGGAACCACCGTTTAATACACCGGACTTTCCGAAAACCAAAACCCAAATGCCACCGCGCTAAAAAACACTAACGCCTTGCGCAGCGGCGGCTTACTTTGTGTATTTTTTGCGCAAAATAGGAGCGTAGCGACTGCGCAAAAAGTGCGCAAAGTAAGACGTCGGTCTGCCGCAACTTGTTATGTGCTTTGATACCCGAACTCATTCTTGAGTCGCTCCAACAGATTAGGGTTGCTCGCATGTAAAAGACCACCATACTCCTCTACGGCCGAAGCTAGAGCAGACTGTGCTTCAGTTTTCGAAACAAAACTAGCACGCAACGCGGAAAATATTGGTGGTACTAGCTCAGATTTCCAAATGCAATTAGCTTGAAATTTGACGGGATTATTTAGTTTCTTCCCAACGCTAAATAGCATCTCATATGCTGCCCAAGAACTTTCTGAGTCAAAGCTCACAAAGACCACTTCCTTTGATTTTACTTTTTCCATGACTCGCTACCTTGCGCACATAACGCCGCGCTCAGGGGCGGCTTACTTTGTGCGCTTGATTGCGCAAAAATGGGAGCGAAGCGACCGCGCAATAAAGTGCACAAAGTAAGCCGTCGCCCTGCAGCGCCTTGTTATGG
>NZ_JAIVKK010000026.1 GCF_020524005.1 Microbulbifer aggregans
AAGCCAGTTGGCTGGGCGCTCTCGTTATCGCCCGATACCGCCCTAGTTAAAAAGGCGCTTACGATAGCCTACGAATCACGAGGGCAACCGGAAGGCATCATGTTCCACTCGGACCAGGGATGCCAGTACACAAGCCTCGCATTGCGACAGCTACTGTGGCGCTACAGAATGGCACAGAGCCTGAGCCGCCGAGGAAACTGTTGGGACAACGCACCGACAGAGCGCTTCTTCCGGAGTCTCAAGACGAAGTGGGTGCCGGAAACCGGCTACAAATCCTTCCCTGCGGCTAAACAAGGAATCACGAGTTACATCATTGGCTACTACAGCCAAATACAACCCCATCAGAAAAATGATGGGATGCCGCCGAATGCGGCGGAAGAGAAATATTGGAATGCTCAGAGTTCGGTGGCCAAAAAGAGTTGACCTCTACAGTCTCACCCTGTGGATTCACATAGGTAGCTGCTTCGCCGTACTTTATCACAACTGCGTTAACCCCATATGTGATATCCAGAAGCTTAGCGTTATACGTTTTGTGGCCACCCAAGTAATGAAACATTCCCTTACGCATCTTCGCTTTTCATTCCGGATCTCGATCATCCTCTGGGTCATAAGGAAAATGCTGATGACCGACATTATCGGCGAGTAATGAAAGATAATTTTCAATATCTTCTTTCGTTGCATTTGGACTTTGAGTAGAAGTCCATACTTCAAAGTACTCATTAGCGAATTCTTCGCAATCAAATTTTGCATCGTTCGATGAAGAGAAGGAAACTTGTAAAGCCAAGAGCAGCAATGCCGAAATCAGTATTTTCATAGTTTTTATCTTTTAGTTCGTGAGCACATAACGGCTCCGGCATCAGCGGCAGCACAAGGTGCGGTTAGTCATCTACGAACGCCTGAAGAAACGCCTGGGCGAATTCGGAACGCTGGACCTCTGCTCGGTCAAGTGGGTTGTCCCACCAGACACCTTCACTATTCGCGAGTACAATGAAGGTGAGGTCCAGGGATGGGATCTTCAAATACAGCGCGGAGTAAGCGTCCTCCCACCATCCCGAGTGCCAAACGAGGGTGTGCCCCCGGTATTCCTGCACAAACCAACCAAGGCCGTACGGAAGCACCTCACCGTTGCTCGATCGCATCGGGGCTAACATTGCAGCCCGTGACCCTGCCGATATCAGCACCCCCCGATCTAGTGCGACGTCGAACTTGGCAAGAGCGAGGACCGTGGTGATTACGCCGCCCGCAGCGCCGTCTCCCTGGGGTGGCGGCGCTGGGGCACGTTCGATTGCCCCGGAGGTCCCGACTCGGTAGGGCCGAGCCAGGAGCTTTGCCAAATCCTCACGCAGGGGCAAATCCCGATTAATCCGGGCCGATCGTGTCATACCAGCAGGCGCGAATACATACTGCTCGACGAGAGCCGAGAAGGATGTATCAGCGGCCGCCATGATGGGCCGCGACGCCCAGGAGTACAGCACGGGGTTGTAGGAGAACTGGTCGCCGGGCGTTCCTGTAGCGGTATGAGAGAGCAGGTGTCGAAGCGTGTGGTTCGGGGGCTGGCAACGGAGGCCTCTGGCAAATATCGACGGTTGCCGACTGAACTCGGTGCAGAAGTCTGCCCATTCGCTGTAGTCCACAATCGGTCGATCGAGGTCAAGTACTCCCTCCTCGACGAGCCGGAGGGCAACGACAGCGGAGATCGGCTTCGCGACCGAGGCGATGTTGTACGGGGTTTCGGCAGTAGCAGGAATATGGTGTTCGACGTCCGCGTAGCCCAAGCCCAATGCGAGAGCGATCGTTTGACTCTTCACAACGGCTACGGACAATCCCGGGATGTTGGCAGCTTGCCGGAGGGAATCAAGGCGTTCGACGAAGGCGGGAATATCTTGTGATGTAGCGTTCCTAGGACCTTGATGCTGTTCAGCCGACACGCCCGTGCATGCCGTCATTACAAGGAGGAAGAGCATGAAGTCTTTCATTGGTTTCACCTGCCCGCGCCGGTTGGTTGGCTGGTCTAACGCCCAGCGCAGGCGCAGCCAATGCGGAGCGCATTTTGTGTCAATGTTTGAGCGACAGCGAGTAACACAAAAGGCGCGTAGTGTTGGCTGTCGCTCTGCCGCTGCTTGTTAGCTTTGGGCCGTTAGCACCAGCCTTATTCCGAAGTACCCAAACATAGTTGCGGCCATACGATTAAGCCATTTCTTAACCTTGCCACTTGCGACCACACGTGCGCCCACTGCTGCGGACGACCACGCCAGAAAATGACACCATAGCATGCCATTCACATTAAAAATCACACCCAAAATTAGGAACGCTAGCGGATGGTTTTGGCTTTCAGGAGAAATAAACTGTGGTATGAAAGCCAAAAAGAATACCGCAACTTTTGGGTTCAGCACATTAGTAAGAAACCCTTCAATAAAAATTTTCCGATAAGGCTCTTTTCTTACCTTAGGACAATCAATTTGAGCCGCACTCTCCCGAGAGAAAATCATGCTTACTGCAATATAAATTAGGTACATGCCACCCAGAATTTTAATGACAGTGAATGCAGTAGCCGATGTAGCTATGACAACCGAAAGGCCAGCCATAGCTGCAAAAATATGCACAAATGTACCTGCCCCTATGCCAAGTGCGGCTGCCGAGCCGCCTTTAAAGCCCTGTGAGAGACTTCTACCGGCAATTAGTAGTGAGTCGGGACCAGGAAGAATATTCAAAATCAATCCCGACACAATAAAAAGGCCTAAATTTTCAATTCCGTACATCGGATCGATGCCTCTTGAACGAAAGCTAACGCCCACAGCAAGGGCGGCTTACCTTATGCGCTTTTTGCGCGAAAATGGGAGCAGAGCGACCCGCGCAAAACGTGCATAAGGTAAGCCGTCCCGCGGAGGCCCGAAGGGCCAGAGCCTTGCTGCCTGTGATTGTTATGAGTACTTCGCACTTAGCTAGACCAGATCATTGGCCGACAAGACCGTGAGAATCAATCCCACAATGAAACATCCTAACGAAGCCTTGCCAAATACAACTAAATATTCATGAAAATATTTATCAAAAAGCACTTCGTTAATTACCGCCAATACAAAAACCACCATCATTGCAAGAATACTTCCACCGACCAAAAAGGCTGAATACCTTTCTGACTTAGAGTAGTCAGCCCCATCGGAATGCAACCCGGAGAGCTTCTTGATGCTAGATATAAGAGCGTCTTTCATGGCCTACTCATAACGAATGTTATGGACTCCCCCTACCCCGACGGCATCGCAATGTGCCAAAGTGAAGTTACCACACAAACACTTGCGGATAGGAGGAGCCACAATGGCTATTACAACACTGGGTATCGA
>NZ_JAIVKK010000027.1 GCF_020524005.1 Microbulbifer aggregans
TGCTCTGGTGGCATGTATGCGCAAGATGATTGTTATCCTCAACAGCATGGTACGAAATGGTACTGCCTGGGAGGGAAATATGGCCTAAGCGGTTGACTCAGAGCCATAGTCACTTGTTAAACATATCAGGCACCTTGGTCGGAAAACCAGATTTTTTTTGAGTCAGACGAAATGATTTTTTCCGCCTCGAGGGTAGTAACCGCGCTTGAGGCGCATAACACATAACCACTTACTTGTGAAATTATGTAGCCCAATTCCCCTGGCGAAGAAACGTGTTCATAATTCGCCTCTTCATTTTTTAATACTGTGTAATCTTCACTGTCACATAGCTCTGCAGCTCTACGGTTAAATGTTTTGTATGCACCAGAATAGTTAACCCAAGGCTTGAAGTTAGTTTTAGCAATTATGAAGTACATCCCTTCATCAACTTTCCGGTCTTGAAAGCCGCCACCGAAGGCATTGGCTCCATGTTCATTTATGTTGTGATAAGAGGAGCTACACGAAGTGCAAATTGCTACAAAAATTACACAAAATATTATTTTTTTCATACTAGAATCCAATGTTTAACGCCGCGCTCAACGGCGGCTTACTTTATGCGCGTTTTTCGCGAAAATAGGAGCGTAGCGACTGCGCAAAAGGCGCATAAAGTAAGACGTCAGCTGCAGCACCTTGTTAACTCAGGGTCTCGTGGAACAGGCTATTTAGCTTGCCCATGATTTCACCAGGCCTCTCTGAAGCATCTGAAAAATGCTCCAGCCTCTCTAGCTCAGATTCGATAAAAAAATTTAGCTCAGAAATTTTTGGAGCCATCTCCTTTTCTAGGCTTATCTTTTTTCTCTGAAGTAGATCTGAAATTTGACCATTTAGCTCAACATTATCGGTAATTAGGGTTCGCAACACCTCAAACTGAATTGGGGCAGGCTCTCGATACTTCTCTAGCCACATAATTGAAAGCAGCGGCCTTAGAACATAGAAATATTTTTTGATAGGAACAATATCATCCCGAAGATAACTTCTATAGTTCGTCTTTGCCATACTTCGATAGTGGTATATCCCTTTTTTAACGGAGTAAATATCAGGAATAATTTCTCTTGCTTTTTTAGAAAAACAACCTCGATCAATGTATACAATAGGAGACTGCAACCATTCAACGAACGCTGGGTTTGACTTAGAAAATAGTTTCAAGGCCTTTCTTACATCCCAGCCATTGATGTCGATTTCATCAACAATTGGATACTCAATGACATCTCTTTTGTCTTCGAGATCAACCGCAACATACCAATCTTTGGGGTGTGCATAAATAAAACGAACATCATAGTCGCTATTAGGAGACTCAAACCCCCAAGCTCGGCTGCCAGACTCAATAGCATAAAGAACACGTACTCCATGTTCTTTTTCAGCTTTATTGATTCTTTCGAGAATCTCTTTTTTAACGCTAGGTTCGATCATGTGTGTCTTTGAGTTAACGCCGTGCTCAGCGGCGGCTTACTTTATGCGCGTTTTGCGCAAAAATAGGAGCGCAGCGACTGCGCGAAAGGCGCATAAAGTAAGACGTCGGCTGCAGCACCTTGTTAACTGTGACGAGCCTCATTGGATCTGCGACTCTTCGGGCGGATAGCAATTAAAGGGACCATACCAAATGCCACCGTTATTTCGTAAATTCAATAGCTCGTCATTACTAGGTAACTCTTCTTCGTAGTGATCCAACTCTTCAAGATCTAGCTCGAAAGCTCCGTGAGTATTCAATGGCCTATAGCGATCTTGAAGTAACTCATCCTCAGCTGACTTTATAGCCTCAATTATGTTAGTTGAACCCAGATAGACACTTACAAATGCACCGGCACAATCAGCGGGCAATTGTGACCCCTCCATTGGCTCCACCTCAACTTCGATTCTATATAGTCGTCTATTCATACGGTGATTACAGTTAACGCCGCGCTCAGCCGCGGCTAGCTTTGCGCACTTTATGCGCGATAATTGGAGCGAAGCGGCCGCGCATAAAGTGCGCAAAGTTAGACGTCGGCCTGCAGCGCATTGTTATGGCTATATGGCTACGCGCTCCCAGTGTAAGCAGTAAGACCACTGGTCACTCCCCTCGTTGAACGACTGGAATGCGTTTCTGACGTCTGTTAGCTCCAGCTTCTCTAAAATTTTAAAATGAAGGGCATTGGAAACCGCTTGATATTCCAGTAAAAATCCGTCTTTTTCTCTTTTTGTCTGGATATAGCAACCGCCAGATTCCAAAATAGCAAACGCATTACTATTTTCAGGCTTACTATCAATAAGCTCTAGTAGCTCATCAATTAGCTCTGAATCTGCCTCGTATGCATCCTCCAAAAATGGGCTACTAATTTTGCAAGGTAAATACTGCCCCTCGATATCTTGGCACGTGTAGCCAACAAACCTATCTGATTCAATTTCAGTAATTAAAATATAGTGAGCGTTTAGCTTGCTGCACCAAAACAGAGAGTGTCTAAACTTACCGTCACCAGAAAGGTATTCATGAGTTTTCTCAAGACTTCTAATCATCTCCGAAGACAGAGATAACTCATTTTTTATTGATTCCAGCAGGTTGTACTCCAGATCCGCCGGCGGAACTGGATCGACAAGCTTCATAGGCTGAACGATCTTACTTTTATACTCGTGTGAATGTAAGAATTTCATGTTCATTACTTACCATAACGAGCCTGTAGAAAAACGACTTCCGTCGTCGCCAACTTTTGGCCCTTTCTGATTATTTTGATGCGCTCAGGATTTAAGCACACTTCTTTAACATAATCACACTTGTGCGTACTTTCCGGATATTTGGGCGCCATCGGTGTGGATAACCCTGTTAATCAATGG
>NZ_JAIVKK010000028.1 GCF_020524005.1 Microbulbifer aggregans
CTGGCGGAGCTGCCGCTGACAATCAATGGCAAGCTGGATGTGAAGGCGCTGCCAGAGCCGGACTTTGGTTCGGCGGAGAGCTATGTTGCGCCACGCACGGAGCTGGAGGCGACACTGTGTCAGGTTTGGCAAGAGGTACTGGACGTTGATCGTGTGGGGATCGAGGATAATTTCTTTTCCTTGGGTGGTAACTCGATTACAGCGGTGCGCCTGGGAGCGGCTTTGCACCGTCAATTGGAACATCACGTTGCTCTGGCAACAATTTTTCAATGTAAAACAGTTGCAGGGCTTGCGAGCAACTTGGCGACGGTTCGATATGATCCAGCTGGTGCTTTCTCTCAGATCCCCATATCGAATCTAGAAAAATTACCCCTGTCGTTTTCGCAGGAAAGCTTGCTGTTTGTTGAACGTTTTGAACAGGGCCTTAGCGCTTATCACATTCCCTGTTTACTGAAGCTTTCTGACTCTGTAGAAATTTCTGATTTACAGGCCGCATTGCAAGAAATTGTTCAGCGACATCGCGTGTTGAGAACGATTTTTGTTTCAGAAGAGTCGGGTGACTATCAGCGTGTGGTTGAACCTTTACTAGAATTACGTGAAGCCAGTCTCACTAGTTTCGATACTTTAATTGAACACGCTCAGCGAACTATTGAGCGACCGTTTGATTTGTTCAGCGAAGTTCCATTGCGTGTACAGCATTATCAGGTCGGTGGCGAGCAATACTTAATGCTAGTGTTGCATCATATTGCTTTCGATGGTTGGTCGATCAATGTGCTGTTTAACGAGCTCGAACAGATACTGTCAGCTCGCAGTTTTGGCCGGGATATTGATTTACCAAAGTTGGAAATCCAGTACGCTGATTTTGCAAGTTGGCAGAGGGGTGGGGACTATGAAGAGCGAGTGATAGCACCTCAAGTTCGTTATTGGCAGCAGCAGTTGGAGAATTTTGAAAGTCTCTCGATACCACTCGATAAAGCAAGGCCTGAGTCTCTGGAGTACCTTGGTAAGGATCTGGAATTTTCAGTTGATAGCGAACTCAGTCAAGAACTAAATGACCTGGCTTGTGAAGCAAACACTACGCTGTATAGCGTTTTGCTGAGTGCATTTTATCTCACGCTATCTAGTGTTAGCGGTCAAGAAGATATTGTCATCGGTACCCCGTCTGATAATCGCGAACATTCTCAGCTGCAAAATCTCATTGGGTTTTTTGTCAATTCTCTAGTGTTGCGTACTCGCGTAGATCGTCAGTTGACCATTGTTGAATTTATTCAATCCACGCATCAAATGGTGATGGGGGCGAAATCAAATCAGGATGTCCCTTTCGATAGGCTGGTTAGCCTTCTTGAGGTCGAGCGCCATACCAACCGTCATCCTATTTTTCAGGTAATGTTTACAACCCAAGATGTTCTTCATCAGGTGGGGAAAAAACCTTATCAACAGTTTTTACCTGTTTCGTTGGTGCAGAATGGTGAGCGCATATATAGTCCAGCTAAGTTCGATATCAGTCTGATAGTGAATACAGGATCAGATCATATATCCGGTGGTTTAACTTATGCGCAGAGTTTGTTCCATCAAGCGACAATGGAAAATGTTCTGTGTATTTTTCAGCGAGTGCTAAAGGGATTTTGTTCTCCAAAGAACAGAATATTAGAAGATATTAATGTTCTATCTGAGGCAGAAAGAAAGGTTCAGCTGCAACTTTGGAATCAGGGTAGGTCGGATTGCGCAAAGGACAGCACACTGGTGCAGGAATTTGAACGCCAGGTGGCGAGTACACCTGAGCGAGTCGCCCTGTCTTTTTCTGGTGAGGATCTCAGCTATCAGGCGCTGAACCAGCGGGCTAACCGTCTCGCGAGAGCGCTGCGCAGTCACTGTCTTAATCAGGTGGGCACACCGTTACAGCCGGATACCCCGGTGGCGCTGTACCTCGATCGCGGTTTGGATATGGTTGTTGCCATCTTAGCGGTACTGAAGGCGGGGGCGGCCTATGTGCCCATCTCGCCAGAGTATCCCGCCGAGCGCGTGTCTTTTATCTTGTCTGACACTCAGGCACCAGTTGTGTTAACACAGCAGCATCTGTGTGTAGCACTCGATGAATACGCGGCGTCAGCGCTATGTGTGGATGAAGCCTCTGTGCTGATTGCCCAGAGCAGTGAGAATCTGTCGCTGCCCGTGCAACCAGATCATCTGGCTTATGTTATTTACACCTCGGGTACCACCGGTCAGCCGAAAGGGGTGATGATCGAGCACCGCAACGTGTTACACCTGGCGGAGGCGCAAAAGCACGCGTTTGCGGCGGATCAGTGCACACGGGCACTGCAGTTTGCGTCTTATGTATTTGATGCCAGTGTGTTCGAACTCTTTGTCGGTCTGATGTCTGGTCAAACGCTGTTTATTTGCACTGACAGTCAGCGTACAAGCCCCGAGGCGTTAAGTGATTTACTGGTGAGCCAAAAGATTGAACTGGCCACTTTACCTCCAGTCTTTCTGGCCCAGTTGGATGCAACGCGACTGTCTGGACTCAGGGCGCTGATCACCGCCGGCGAGTCTCCCGGGTTGGAGATGCTCAACAGCGTTCGCGCTCACTGTCGTATCTTTAATGCTTATGGACCGACCGAGAGCACGGTTTGCGCCTCGGCTCACGAGTTTCAGCCCGGGGACCTTGCGACCAACATCGGCGGTCCGATTCAAAATACTCAGCTCTATGTTCTCGATCGCAGTTTGCACCTGCTGCCCGTGGGCGCGGTGGGTGAGCTGTACATCGGCGGTGCCGGCGTGGCTCGGGGCTATTTAAATCGCGCGGAGCTAAGTGCCGAGCGTTTTATCGACAACCCGTTTGCTGA
>NZ_JAIVKK010000029.1 GCF_020524005.1 Microbulbifer aggregans
GAAAGTACGCACAAGTGTGATTATGTTAAAGAAGTGTGCTTAAATCCTGAGCGCATCAAAATAATCAGAAAGGGCCAAAAGTTGGCGACGACGGAAGTCGTTTTTCTACAGGCTCGTTAGGGCTTAAAAGTGAGTAAATCAATTCCAAAATCATGGCACTCATATAGAAGGCGTAATTGGGCGGCAACGGCAACGTTAATAATTGGGCTTCCAATCACGTTTTTAATTGCTATTGCAGTTAATGCTTTATTCGGAACTCAGTCTGGGTTGCTACTATTGGGATCTTTGTTGCTTTGGGCTGTAGTGTGGGCTTGGTCAGCTATTCGGATAGCTCGTTGGCCGTGTCCAAAGTGCGGCGTTGCATGGCTTTCAAATCAGGAGGTTCGCCTTGGTGCTCCTAGAGTATGTAGTAACTGTGGTCTCGGTCTCTATGAAGAGCCCTAACAATCACAGGCAGCTTGCGCCGGCCCCTGGCGGGGCCTCTGCGGGACGGCCTACGCTACGCTTCGGCCGCCCCTGCTGTGGGCGTTATACGCAATCATGAATAAGCCACTTTTCATCATACTATTGCTTTTGGTATCGGGTTGCTCATATAAACCATACCACCATGAGAGATATATAATTGATAAAAGCATGGAGGGTAAGAACCGGATCAAAAGCGAAACCTCGTTGTTTTCAATTTATGTTTCACCTACTAGCTACGGCAAGGATTTGTCAAAAGCACCATACACTTTGTATCTCCGTTACTCTGATAGATCCATGCAGTTAAAAGAACTCAGAATTTGTGAGCTTTCTGTTACCACAGACCATGGGAGAACTTTACACGTTTCAAATGGATGCGAAGAAATTACCTTCGTTACTCCAGGTTTTATTGAGGGCACGGAGCCATACTTCAATAGCGCTACTCATTCAGTCAGCGAGCTAGAGCCAGACTTTAGTGTCAGTGAAAAGCTAATTATTAAATTCAGCTATAAAACGCAAGCTCAGGGTGCAGGCACATCAATTGAGTTACTATTTAATCCGGTGCTAGAAAAGGGTAAAACCCAACCATGTTGTTTACCAAGCGTATAACAAGGTGCGGCAGACCGACGTCTTACTCTGTGCACTTTTTGCGCAGTCGCTACGCTCCTATTTTCGCGCAAAAACTACACAATGCAAGCCGCCGCTGCGCACGGCGTTAGTGTTTTTTAGCCTTTGCACTTTTTTGTTTGGTGGAGCTGCCGAGTTCAGAGTATTGGAAGGTGGTAGCCGGAAATTTGGTGGTAAAAGTAAACCGCGTGAAATCGTGGTTCCACTATTCGGCTTTAGCGGTCAGGCTTCATGGGTTTTATCGGCACTTCTATTTGTGCAGTGCCGCTTGAAGATAATCGTCGGCTTCGCCCACGGGTGGGAACCTGAAGGTCTCTGCCAGGAGTGGCGGCACCGCACAGAGGTTTTTCCAAGTACAGAAAGGCTTATTCGCCTTCGTTCTTTGCGGTGGTAACATCAAGCCAAGAGGTGCTAAAGCAAGTTGGCAGCAACCCGAAACACTAACAATCAGCGGCAGAGCGACAGCCAACGCTACGCACCTTTTGTGTTACTCGCTGGCGCTCAAAAATTAACACAAAAGGCGCTCCGCGCTGGCTGCGCCTGCGCTGGGCGTTACGTTTCAAGGAGGCTAACATCAAATATTTTTTGCTTATAGCTTGCCTGCTTCATGCTGGATGTTCAGTCGTAAGTATCAAAGATTATCGAAATGCTGAAACACACGAAATTCGGCAGGCAATTATTTATGGTGGCGAAATTAATGATGTAGCTGGTTTTGAGGTGGTCCCAAATTTTCGAACATTTACATCATCATTCCCTGTTCGATACTCTTCGTTAGTCGTGCTCTCTGAAAAACCGGAAAAAATCTTTATTAAGAGCGCCTCTTTGACAGATCCAGTATCAGGAAAAGTTGAAACTCTGCAGTTGAATAAGAACTATTATACAAATCGCGAACTACGGGACAGCGGTTTTCTTATCGAGAGTATCCGCCTTTTCGGTACTGGAAAGAGTGATTATTCATCATTCAAAGATGCTAAAACGTTGAATCTGTCAGTTGAATTGGCAATTGGTGATAGCCCGCTATCTACACTTCGGTTCCGGTTAAGGCTTGTGGAGTACAAAGATATTGCGTGGCCGACCTAAAAAAACGTAACAAGGCGCTGCAGGCCGACGGCCAACTTTGTGCACTTTATGCGCAGTCGCTGCGCTCCGATTATTGCGCATAAAGCGCCCAAAATTGTCCGCGGCTGAGCGCGGCGTTATGCAAGGAGCTTTACCATTACCGATGAATATGAATAAAAAATGGAAATTGGCAACAATTGCGGTAGTTACCTTTCTACTGCTGTCACTAAATCCTGAAATTCGCCTTATCGGTCTAGTTATTGAGTCTGTGGGCCTTGAAACAATTTTTATCGCTATCGAAGCACAGGTAATTTTGGCACTGGGTATCTTCTATCGTCGGTGGTTAGCTCCACTTGCCAATTTACTAAATAAACTATTAGAGCGGCTAGATCCTTTGTATTTTCGGCCAAAAATGTCTCTGATCCGGGCATATCCAAAAATGGTACTTCATTCAATTCCATTTTTGGTCACGGCAGTGCATATTGTTGCTGCTGGAACAGTGCTGTCCCATGCATAACAAGCAGCGGCAGAGCGACAGCCAACGCTACGCACCTTTTGTGTTACTCGCTGGCGCTCAAACATTAACACAAAATGCGCTCCGCGCTGGCTGCGCCTGCGCTGGGCGTT
>NZ_JAIVKK010000030.1 GCF_020524005.1 Microbulbifer aggregans
GGTCTTTGCCTTCACGCAGCGCCTTGATCGCGGCATCCATATCGAAAGTTGGTTTGGTCATGGGTCATCTCTTTTCGGTCAATGGTAAAGAAATGACACAGAATTCTGAACACTACCGCGCGGTCGCTGCGCTCTCATTATTGCGCATAAAGCCCACAAAATTGTCCGCGGCTGAGCGCGGCGTTATGCATCAGAGAATTAGATGACCCCTTTGACAATAGTTCCAGAAAATTCGGATAGTGCGTTCAGTGTCGGTGGCACTGCGCCTGTGAGTGGAATTGATCTTAATCCGGAACTTGCGTATTTCTTCTCGATTCCAAATCCATATGCAGAGGGAGAGCTAATCTCTGTATTCATAACCACAGATTTCGATAGATTTTGGGAAGGCCGTGGCCGACTAATGTATAGCTGCGAGACTGTGATTGTTTTCGCCCACAAGAAAAATGGGGAAAGAGCAGATGATCTTAACGCTTCAGTGTTGTCACGCCATTCATTAAGGTTAGAGCAGGAAGAAGACGATTATAACTGTGAAGATGAATACTGGTCGCATCATAAGTTAGGCGGTTTCTCATACTTGGAAGTCTCTGGAAAGCTCGATCAGAAGGCAATACAGCATATTAGAGATAATAATTTACAATTTATTGCTCAAATTTCATTTCCAGATAATGATGATGACTCCGTAAGTGGTAACTGGCCTGTTGGAGATTGCACTATTTCAGTGTATTCGGATCCTGGGCAGAAAAAATTTTCAGTGGTTTGGGCGTAGCTCGCCATGCATAACAAACAGCGGCAGAGCGACAGCCAACGCTGGGCGTTTATATGATTTGAGAGAACGCAATGAAAGCCTTATCATTTTTAATAGTCCCTTTGGTGCTTTCTTCAATTAATTGCTTTGCATCCGAAGCAAACCCAATTACGCAGATCGACAAACTTTTAAAAAGGCACGTGGACGAAAAAAGAAAATCCGCAAATCTGGCCGGTCTTGGTGCGATAGTTATTCAGGACAGCAAGATCATTGGACTTTCGGTTAGCGGCGAGCGTAAAAAAGGCGATGGTGTTCTCGTCTCACAGAAGGACCTATGGCATATTGGTTCCATTACTAAATCTTTTACAGCTACGATGATTGCTCGCTTGATTGAAAAAGGTGATTTGAAGTGGGATACATCTATCAAAGATGTTTTTCCTGACGAAAAGAACATCCATTCAGAATGGAATGATGTGACTCTAGGCAACCTGCTTGCACATACATCGGGAGCAACACGCAATTTCTCGCTTTTGGTTAGCTTAAAAAATCCAAACGCGGGTAGTGAAAGAATGGCTGCAAGAGAATCAGCAGTGCGAAATATACTCTCTCAGCGGCCAGAAGCAACGCCAGGTGGCACCTTTGTATACTCAAATGTCGGATATACGATTGCGGGTGTAATAGCTGAAAATAAGGCAGGAGCTTCATGGGAAAATTTAATTAGAAAAGAGGTTTTTTCACCTCTAGGGATTAAGAGTGGAGGCTTTGGTGCCCCTAAAGATATAGAGGGAAAGTTGAGTCAGCCATGGGGGCATAAAAAATTATTTGGTTTTACTAAGAGTGGAAAAGATGATAACACGCCAATAATTGGACCTGCTGGTACAATACATTTGTCGCTTAATGATTTGGCTTTGTATGCTGATGAACATCTTCAAGGCATACAAGGGCGTAGTTCATTCCTCAAAAGAGAATCGTTCCAGCGTCTACATCACCCAAATCTTAATAGCTATGCTTATGGCTGGGTAATCGGTCCACCGGAAGAGTTAGGTGTTGGTACTGCTCATTGGCATAACGGATCAAATACTATGTGGTATGCATTGCTTGTAATTTTACCAGATATCAATGCCGCGATAGCCATAACCTCTAATGACGGTAACTTTAAAGTTGCCGAGTATTCTGCTTGGGAAATAGTCAAGCGTTTAGCTAAACCGTTAGAGATTGCACATAAAAAATCTATGAGCTCGGGCGCTGTAAAGAGCGCCGGTTATTGAGGCTTTATGTGAGCACAAGGAAAGAGCTATGGGCGTAAATCTGAAAGAGATTGATGGAATAAAAATTCAGCCAAAACACTTAGCCTCATGTCACTGCGGCTTTGTAAAAATTGAACTGGATCTACCTGATGGCCTTATTGATCTTCGGCGTTGTGATTGCTCTTTGTGTCGCAGGAGAGGTGCAATCGCCGCATCAGTATCGCTAGATGGCATCAATGTCTTAGAAGGGCATGAGCATTTAAAGCTATATCAATTCAATACTAATACAGCAAAACACTATTTCTGCGGAAATTGCGGTATTTACACACATCACCAAAGACGTTCCAATCCTACTCAATACGGTTTCAATGTGGCGTGCCTGGAGGGTGTAAACCCTCTCAAGGTCGGTGGTGTTCCAACATACGATGGGGTAAACCATCCAGCGGACCGAGGGTAACTCACATAACAATCAGCGGCAGAGCGACAGGAACCTAACCCGCTTTTGCACACACCTCCATCTAACGGAATTGGAGGTGTCGAATGGCACGAAGAAAGCACTACAACCGCTATGACGATGATTTCAAGGCAACAGCAGTCTCGCTATC
>NZ_JAIVKK010000031.1 GCF_020524005.1 Microbulbifer aggregans
CAGCCATAACCAGGCGCTGCAGCCGACATCTTACTTTGAGCACTTTGTTACGCAGTCGCTACGCTCCTATTTTCGCGCAACAAAGCGCCCAAAGTAAGCTGCGGCTGAGCGCGGCGTTAGAGTTTTGAGTGGTAATAATGAAAAAAATAGTAATTTTCGGCCTATTGGTATTCGCTGGCTGGAAGCTCTACCAAGAAAAATTCGCGGCTCATGGAGCTCGCTGGGGAGGCTACGAAGTAGAGAAGGTTGGTCGTTCTGCTGATGGCATGGAAACAATCAAACTTTCTCCACCCAAGGAGCCGGTGAAATCCAGCCAGGCTTCATATCAAAAATTTAAATGTGATGGCCGGCAGCATTGTAGCCAAATGACATCCAGAGAAGAGGCGGTTTTCTTCATAAGGAACTGCCCTAATACAAAAATGGATGGAGACAATGATGGTATTCCCTGTGAGAACGATTCCAGGTTCTGAGTCCGCCAACTCTAACAAGGCGCTGCAGAGCGACGGCTTACTTTGTGCACTTTATAGCGCGGTCGCTACGCTCCCATTTTTGCGCAATAAAGCGCCCAAAGTAAGCCGCGCCTGAGCGCGGCGTTAAAACATCCAATGATCGAATTCATACAATCCATCACAGAGAGTGAACTTAGGTTTATAGCAAAAAGTGACTACGGCACAGATGCTGACGATTACTATAAAAGCCTTAAAAGTGTGATCTTCGGTCAGGGCTGCATCATGACAACTAGCCAGAGTTATATTCCCGGAGAAGTGATATCTTTATGCTCAAACTATCCTACCGAAAAGCATGAGCGTGAGTTCACAATATGTAATTTATTGGTGATAATTAATCGGGGTGTATTTCACCTTAAAGACTCTGACTTAGAGTCAAAGCTCGAGGCCAATAGAAGCCTCTATAGAAGTCTTGGAGCTAAGTACTCAGACCTCATACTTGGAGCGTACAGGTGGTCTGGGTTTTAACAAAGCCGGGCAATTCGCTCCGGGCCTGCGGCCCTCCGCGGGACAGCTTACCTTGCGCACGTTTTGCGCGGGTCGCTGCGCTCCTATTTTCGCGCAAAACGCGCACAAGGTAAGCTGCCCCTGCCGGCGGCGTTATGGTGCCGGGCGGTAAAATTTGTTGTTTGTACCAGCGTGTAATTCGGAGCACTGTCTCGGCCCGCAGTATTTGGCTTTTTTGCCATGATAAAATTGCGCAGCTTCGTTCCTAGTGCTTTCGTTTAAGTTCATAGGAATAGCGGAAACTCCGCTGCAGTAACGCGGAGTGCCAATAAGAGAAAAACAGGTGGGGAAAATTGCGGTATTCTTTCCTTGTTTTATTCGGGCAGTGGCCAGCCAAGCCGTGGCTGGCAGCGTGCCAGTAAGTGGGTCCGCAGCGCGGCCAGCCATAACAAGGCGCTGCAGGGCGACGGCTTACTTTGTGCACTTTATTGCGCGGTCGCTTCGCTCCCATTTTTGCGCAATCAAGCGCACAAAGTAAGCCGCCCCTGAGCGCGGCGTTATGCGTTTCCAAGCTAAGAACTAAAAGTTCAATTATGGATAAGCGGAAAAATCGGCAAGTAAACTATAGAGAGGCATATAGGAGAGGACGAGAAGCGGGAAATTCATACATAATGTATAAAATTCATAGAGCCTCTGTAGCAATAGTAATTGTGCTCCCATTTATGGCACTGTGGCAGCTATACAAGCAGTTAAACACCCATGGAAATTTCGGTGAAATCCACCCAGCATATTGGTTTACCATGGCTACTGCACTTGCTGCTGCCACCTTGGGTTGTCTGCTTTCTAGATATGCAAAGAAAGCAAAAACTGCAAGAAAGCAGTGGATCTCTGCTTTTACATTTCTAGGAGTGGTTATTATTGGATTTTCGGGGTTTGCGTTCATCGGTGGACTTCGATAATTCGCATAACAATCAGCGGCAGAGCGACAGCCAACCCTACGCACATTTTGTGTTACTCGCTGACGCTCAAACATTAACACAAAATGTGCTCCGCGCTGGCTGCGCCTGCGCTGGGCGTTATAAGTTTTTGTACCTCTGAGTCAGAATGAGCAAGTGGAAAGAAAAATAATACTTTCAGTCAGTCTGCTATTTGATACGCTAATTTTTGCGTTCTTAGTTCGCGGAGTGACGACATTTTGGCGTAATGGATATACAGAAGCTTATTTGAGGACCTCGGAGAGTCCAATTAGATTATATTCAGAAGACGCGTTATTAATGCTTATTGGGGTTGGTTTTTGCCTGCTAGCGTTCTCGTCAGTTACCTATAGCTACTGGCGGCAAGATCAGAGGGCTGGTAACTTATAACAAGCGGTTGTAGTCGCCGCGAACTACGCGGCTGGGACGGCTTACGCTATGCTCCAGCCGCCCCTAAACCGAACGTTAGTGCATTTAAGATGATCAAAAATTTTGTAGCTGTATTTTTGTTGCTTATTTGCTCTCGTACTTGGAGTTGCGAGTATTCGACACATGAACTATTTCCGCCGAAAAATCCATTTTCTAGTTCGCATGGGAGTAAGCCGGCTGC
>NZ_JAIVKK010000032.1 GCF_020524005.1 Microbulbifer aggregans
AGTGACTTCTCAACAGTAGACCGAATGTAGAGCTGCAGTCTCATTCCTAAACGTCAAACACAGCCCTAGCTTGACAGTCGGGGGAGTCCATGTAGCCCGCAACAGGGGCGACCAATGCTGTGCACATTTTGTGCGAAAGTGGGAGCGCAGCGACCCGCACAAAATGTGCATAGCGTTGGGCGTCCCGCGGAGGCCCGAAGGGCCGGAGCAAACTGCTTGCGCTTGTTAATAATGGTCACTGCATGAAATACCGGTAATAGGCCCAACACATCCCAATTGTTGTAGTGAATATACTCATGAAGCAGATCGTACCAAGCACTGAAGTTTCTTTTCTCTTTGACCAAGTAGATATCATGACAATTAGCCCTACCGATACCGCAAAGATTGGGCTATCGAGCTGCTTCGCTATGTAGAGTGACCCGATGCAAATACCTACAGCTAGAAAAGCTGCAAGTTCAATAAATTTTGGATGATAGAACTTCATAAGATTATTAACGCCCAGCGCAGGCGCAGCCAGCGCGGAGCGCATTTTGTGTTAATGTTTGAGCGCCAGCGAGTAACACAAAAGGTGCGTAGCGTTGGCTGTCGCTCTGCCGCTGCTTGTTATGCATGATGCAGCTCCTGAAGCCTTTCAAAGACCGGATCCAGCCTCCTATTTTTTAGAATTTGCTCCCAAGATCCATCACAAAATCTTTCAGACCTGGCCGCGGCAGTTAAGGCCCACTTAATTTCTTCTGTGGTCGCGTTTTCTATTGACTCTAGAATCCCGCTAATCTCTTTTGGCTGATATTCATATGCAACCCAAGGGGGAGACTGCAACAATCTCATGAAATCTGAAATTTCTTCCGGATAAATAGGGTATCCATCACTACGAGAGATCTCATGAACCGCTGAAACTGCTGCTTGATAGCTCAATACCAATTTCCATATGTCTTCAATTTTCACTATCTCAGCATTCCTTTGCATAACGCCGCGCTCAGCCGCGGCTAACTTTGGGCGCTTTATGCGCGAAAATGGGAGCGTAGCGACCGCGCATAAAGTGCACAAAGTTAGACGTCGGTCTGCAGCGCATTGTTATACGTTACCAGTGCTTTAATGCGCGGTTCCACTTATATAAGCACCACGCAAATACGTTGTAAATAATTCCTAGAATTTGCCTTAAGCCCGGTAACTTAGAAATTTTTGCCTTCCATTTTTCGGATGGTGAATTTTCCCAGATGAGAATGAAAGCCTCGAAACCAACCTTAAGTTCGCCATTTGCATCAATTGCGTGTAGCCGTTTCCTAACGAACTCGACGTCTGCGCCGATATTTTTAGCTAACTCGTGATCAAGGTGCACATCCTGCCAATTTACCTCGCAACTAGCCGATTTGCGTTTCTGCGAGCTAATCCCCGCATCACATACAGGGCATGCTGAGTTGTAAATTACTTTTATCGTAGGCTCTTTGGACATGTGTATTTACGTATAACGCCCTGCGCAGGCGCAGCCAACGCGGAGCACCTTTTGTGTTAATGTTTGAGCGACAGCGAGTAACACAAAAGGCGCGTAGTGTTGGCTGTCGCTCTGCCGCAGCTTGTTAGTGTTTCGGCGCACTGCCAACTCGCTTTAGCACTTCTTAGCTTGATGTTACCACCGCAAAGAACGAACGCGAATAGGCCTTTCTGTACTTGGAAAAACCTCTGTGCGGTGCCGCCACTACTGGCAGAGACCTTCAGTTTCCCACCGTGGGCGAAGCCGACGATTATCTGTAAGCGGCACGGCACAAATAGAGATGCCGGCAAATACTCAGAAGCCGGCTTGCCAATGCCAAATAGTGGGGCCTCGATTTCACGCTGCTAATTCTTACCACACCGCGTTCCGGAACCACCGTTTAATGCACCGAACTTTCCGAAAACCAAAACCCAAAATTCCACTGCTGTAAAAAATCACTAACGCCGCTAGCAGGGGCGGCCAACGCATAGCGTTGGACGTCCAGCCCAGCCCCGCAGGGGATGGGCGATCCTGCCTAGCTTTGTTATATGGTCCCTCATACGGGATCTTTTGACTTTGAAAAATGGAACCCCAGCATAACAACCATTAAGCCGATGCCCGCGCTAATTACAAAGCCACCCCAAAAATCTGAACTTAGTCCAAATGCAAAATTGCCGCTATTAGCCTTTAATACTATTTGACTACAAACGGCTGCAAGCACACCTAAAACCGGTACTAGAACTGCGATTGATGCTTTCTTCATACTTTTATTTCCTCTTCCATTGAGTTTTGACTGACATATAACGCCCGCAGCAGGGGCGACCAATGCTGTGCGCATATTGTGCTAAAAAGGGAGCGCAGCGACCAGCACAATATGTGCACAGTGTTGGGCGTCCCGCGGAGGCCCACAGGGCCGTAGC
>NZ_JAIVKK010000033.1 GCF_020524005.1 Microbulbifer aggregans
ACCCGATTCAGAACTGGAACCTGACGCTGTCACAGCTGACGATCCACTTCCCCGAGCGCTTGGAAAAACACATCAGCCTGTGAGGGCTATATGGCTGACACAGAGTTTTGAACACCCTCGACCGCGCATAAAGTGCGCAAAGTTGGCCGTCGGCCTGCAGTGCCTTGTTAACTTCCGAATTACGCTCTATTGCTAATTTTAACAGCGAAGACGATTGAGTCGAAATCGGGTGGTGTTTTATCACCAGAGCTACATCGAAAAATCATGCCTCCCTCATCACTAGACTCAATTATCATACCTGCATTACGCGTCCACTTTTCCTCGAAAATTCGGCCTGCTCGCTCTTCTTTGTATACATTACAGACAAACAATCTGCCAGTTTTGCTATAACCATTGTATTCGACAGTTGACTCATATTCTGGAGAATGCCAAGTCCGCAAGAGCGGAACCTGCTCTCCAGAGGCAAGTTCCAAATACCCATCATCAACCTTTATATCTGTGCCTTGATCTGCATCCGGTTCACTTAGGAAATTTAGAACTATTTGAAATTTATGAGGTACATCGATCCAATACCCAGTTCTGATTTTTCTACCATTTAGGATTATATGATCTGGTCTCGTAGCTTTATCCGGGTGCGATTTGACCATATCAATCATGGCACTTTGAATCGACATACCGCTATTAATGTAGTCTTTTATGTTCGCTCCTATGGCACTTTTGAAGTTAACAGTTTATTCAAAAGCTTCAGATCTAGGCATTATGCCTAGATCTGGATGTCATATGCCGATATCTAGTCATTCTGCCTATATAACTTCCTATGTTTTCCCTGGAATCCAATACATCAAAGTCCTTGAGTCTGCTGGTGCAGCTCGAACTCGGGGAGGGAGGAATGGTCATCATTTTTCCTCTGTTATTGAATTTATCTGCAGGTGTGTGGATTGAGGTCCAAACGGACTGCTCACTCCGGGTGAGATAGGTAGCGCCTTTCTGTTCTTGGCGTATTTTATATCATGTGGGTTTTCGGGTGGCGATATGATGTAAGGAGGTGTAATTGGGGGCAGTTTGTGCTTACTTACTTTCTGCGTGCCGAAAATATAGCGTATCCCGCATTTTTGGCGGTATATATGAGCCAGTGTTTGGCTCGTATCGAGCTCAGAGAACGTTTTGGCAGTGATGGCTGCCGGATCCGACATTCCATCGGGCCTGGGAAGTAGATGGTGATGCCGGCGTTTTACGTATTGGCATGGGAACGCGGCGTTATCGGCCTGCGTATATCTGGGGTATTTACATAGGTATTACAGGTTCCTTTGGCAGGTAGGACGAACCATCAATGCCAATTTAATGATTCTTCTCCAGGCATATAACATCGGGGTGGGATTCGCTTGCCCACTCGTGGCAGAGGTCGGAGAGATATTGGGTAAGCTCTGGTTCATCTACTTCATCGGGTATAAATATACCTGCATTTCTCCGTTTGCCTTCCGAGCCTTGATAGAACGTCTTCCAGCCGTCTGATCGCCTTTCGATCAGGACTTCCCGGCCAAATATATTGTACTTGTAATATTTCATTTTCCGCTCTGCTAGTTTCTCACCCATGGGATCCGGGTAATTTGTATTGTTGATTACCCGTTTGAAGCATGCCTGTTCCCTGGGGTTCTAAGAGAGTCATCAATGCGGATAGCTAAACGGGAGCCACTGCAGAAATCTAGTGGGGTAGGTCTTCGTATGGTAAGAGGGTGTTCAAAACTCTGTGTCAGCCATATAGCCCTCACAGGCTGATGTGTTTTTCCAAGCGCTCGGGGAAGTGGATCGTCAGCTGTGACAGCGTCAGGTTCCAGTTCTGAATCGGG
>NZ_JAIVKK010000034.1 GCF_020524005.1 Microbulbifer aggregans
TAGGCGGTCTCCTCTTCCACTTCAGGAGTCTCACCTTTTACCAGTGCATCGTAGTACTGGTGCACTGTGCGCATTAAAATCGGGCCACTCCAACCGTCACTGATACTGTGATGTGTAGTTTTAATTAGCGTATATCGATTGTCGGGTGCTCTAATCAAATTCAAGCGAATTAACCCTGACTTCGACAAATCAAAGCGCTTTGCGCGATCACTGATTTGTAATTTTGCAATCGCTTTCTCGTACTCTTCACGTGTCCGCTGACTAAAATCATGTAACGTGAAGTGTTGCCGCGAAATACTCGCTTTCGCCGTAATCACCTGCAATACCTGATCATCCCGCCAATCAAACGCAAGCCGCAAAACAGGATAGCGCAATGAGGCCAGCCGCCACGCGGCTATATACAAATCAACATCAAGATCCTCCGCGTCATAATCTAATAACAGCTGCACTCGATAAGCATCCGAACTGGGGGCATTGAGATGAAGAGCTACAAAGCCCTGCTGAAGGCTAGTAGCAGAAAAAATATTCGAGACATCATAGCTCTGATTAATCCGTTTGAGCGTATCGATAGAAAGCGCTGGTACTGAGTAATCACTCGGTGTTTTCACTCCGCCTCTCGCGGCCACACCTGAAGCTTGCTCAATAACCTCGAGCAAAGCAGATTCTATGGCTTTGCCTATCGCTTTCACCCGATCAGATGGCAATACCGATAACAGCCCGAAATGTAGTTGACCGTCGAACACCATGGCATTCACGCTCAACAGTGCGAACTGCACGTTTTCAACCGCCGACGAATGCCCGGTCACATCACTGGTAATATGCCAGTACATCGGCTGTTCACGGTTGTCGAACGTGTTCGGCCCGTCACCCAATTGCCCCAGATAGTTAAAACTTATTTCAGACAGCGGGCTATGCACCAGCAGGCCCGCCTGAGTCAGTGCACCAAACCCAATGCCTTTATCGGGAATACGGCGAAGCGATTCTTTAGTTTCAATGATCACGTCCTCCAATGAGGCGCGTGCCTGCAGACGCACGGGGTAGGCAGTGGTGAACCAGCCGACGGTGTGCGAGACATCAATCGCATCATCAATGGGCTCGCGACCATGTCCCTCCAGCGTGATGTGGAAGGTATCACGGCCAAAGCTGGCCTGAAGCGCCTGCGTTAGAGCCGCCAGCAACAAGTCATTAATTTCGGTGTTGTAGCCTTCGTTCGCTCGGTGTAACAACTGATCCGTGGCCTCTTTCGAGAGCACAACCTCACATGTGTGCGGGCTATCTGCCAAATCGTCGCCAAGTTGCTCAAACAGAGACTGCTGACCCGACGTTACCCCCTGCCAATAACCCACATCTCCCTGATGACCCTCGGCGTAATTTTGTACAGCCTGCACCCACTGGCGGTAACTGCTGGTTTTGGGGCCGAGCGCCCCACCGCTCAGCAACTGCTCCACGTCTTCCGCCAAAATCCGCCAGGAAACCGCATCGATGATTAGGTGATGGAAGGCAAAGAAAAGACGGGCACTGCCATCCGCATAGCCGTGTAAATACGCCGCCTGCCACA
>NZ_JAIVKK010000035.1 GCF_020524005.1 Microbulbifer aggregans
TTAACGGTCTCTCGACAGAGGAGCCAGGCAGGCATCGAACTACCGCATAAAAGGCCTCTGGTTGCAGCCAGAGGTGGGCCTCAATTTTGCCCGTTTGAGTGAGCATGTACACCATACAAGCAGCGGCAGAGCGACAGCCAACGCTACGCACCTTTTGTGTTACTCGCTGCGCTCAAACATTAACACAAAAGGCGCTCCGCGCTGGCTGCGCCTGCGCTGGGCGTTATACGTAAATGAGTATGTTCGACTACGAATCAAAATTTCTACAATCCAAAGAGGATTTAGATGATGAGACAAATGGCCAACGAAGCTCTTTTAGTGAGGAAGAGGTTCAAAAACTACTTCGCCAATATCCCAGTCTTCCTGAAGATTATATTAGGTATCTCAAAGAAATAGGGGCTGGGCCATTTAGGGAGTGCCAATACGAAGTCTTTGATGAGCCATGTTATTTTGAAGATCTCTATGATATTGGTTGTGAATTTGAAGCAAAGAGATATATTGCCTTCGGCCAAAATTTTTCGGGTGATACCTCGGTATTTGACAGCAAGAAAGGTTGTGAAATTCTTGATTTTTGGCATGACTCTTTTGAGTTCTATGGCAAGAACTTGAGCTTTAAGTGTTATATACGAGAGAAAATGCTAATCGGTGAAAACGGAGAAGACCTCCGTGAAAACGCATAACAAGCAGCGGCAGAGCGACAGTCAACGCTACGCACCTTTTGTGTTACTCGCTTGCGCTCAAACAATAACACAAAAAGTGCTCCGCGCTGGCTGCGCCTGCGCTGGGCGTTAGTGCATTTAAGATGATCAAGAAATTTGTAGTTGTATTTTTGTTGCTTATTTGCTCTCGTACTTGGAGTTGCGAGTATTCGACACATGAACTGTTTCCGCCAAAAAATCCATTTTCTAATTCGCATGGAAGTAAGCCGGCTGCACCCGAAGTAATTTACAAAATACAGCGTGGTTCGCCTAAGATAAAAACGTCTTGTGTAGACCTTGGTGTTGTATCTATTAGTATTTCAAGCCAGGGTTATAGAAATCGATCTACTGGCTATCTATTCGAAGTTGTTTCTAGCTCAGAGTCTCAAGAAATATTTCCTAAGCAAGCCGTTCAGGGGGTTTTAAGCAAGGATGGAAAAGAGGTCCATTTTGATTTTTCGTGGATTGATGGGGCATCAGAGGTTCAAGAGCCAATAGAAGTGGTTGTGAACGTCTACCGCGTCAGTAGCTTGTGGGTACTAAGTGAGCCAACCAAAGTCGTTATAAGGCATCGTGGTCGCATATAGCACTAACAAACGCAGGCAGTTTGCTACGGCCCTGCGGGCCTCCGCGGGACGCCCAACGCCATGCACTTTTTGCGCGGGTCGCTGCGCTCCCAGTTTCGCACAAGAAGTGCATAGCATTGGTCGCCCCTGCTGCGGGCGTTCTGGCTGTAGAAAAACTCTAAAAACCTAGCATTTTTTGATAAAGTTGAGGGATCCAAACCGAGAATCCCTCCATGCCCAACTTCAAGCCCT
>NZ_JAIVKK010000036.1 GCF_020524005.1 Microbulbifer aggregans
TGGTTGTTCCCTCACACCCGAAAAGATCTGATATCTCCTTGGGGTTGAGAGAGTCACCTATGAATCGCAGAGACGCTTTCGATCTACTTACATGTGCCATTTCTAGTGGATGCCTAACGCCGCAATCAGACGCGGCTTACTTTGTGTGCTTTTTGCACGAAAATGGGAGCGCAGCGACCGTGCAAAAAGCGCACAAAGTAAGACGTCGGCTGCATTGCCTTGTTAACTGCTTACCACCAGAGATCGTGCAAATAGAGCTGAAGATTTCTTAGGTGCAACCCCCAATGTGAAATGTAACTTTGCTCCAAGTGCCATAACGCATCGTCTTCTGAGGTATTTTCAAAATACCAGAGAACATCTATTAGATCACCTAAGATATCTGCCAGATCATCAACAGCATCTCCAACCGAAATTCTCGTACTTTCTAGATTTTCAGAAATTTCTAATACAGTGTTGTAGTAGCCAATCTTTGGGAATCTTGACTCAACCTTTGATCTAATTGTTTTGTAATCGTTATTGGGAGCATCGCCATACTCCTTTTCATCAAAGGTGAACTTTGCAGAAGAAACTATGATTGGAAGTTTATCGAGATGCCCCAGTAGCAATCCGAGATCACCCTCCTCTCCGGATTCAACCAGAACGAAATCTACAAATTCTTTGATTGATGCTTCGATATTCATCTTGCAGTTAACGCCGCCGGCAGGGGCAGCTTACCTTGTGCGCGTTTTGCGCGAAAATGGGAGCGCAGCGACTCGCGCAAAAGGTGCACAGGGTAAGCTGTCCCGCGGAGGGCCGCAGGCCCGGAGCGAATTGCCCGGCCTTGTTAGCCATCGGTGTACTGCCGCAATGCAGGAGTATTTTTGACTAATGATTCAATCCGACTTGATAGCAACTTTGATTTTTCCCAGTGCTCAAGAACATGCAAATTTTCTACATAAAAGAGGCCATATAGAATATTGCCAAGCTTTGAGTACACTGCCCTTTCGTCGCCTTGTGCATACATTTGCGGAAGAATCATATTTTCAAGGCCTGCGTAAGTCGATCTGATCTCGTCTTTTCCGCCAAACAAGTAATATTGTATATAGCCAAGCTCCGCTTGTTTGGGTCCTTTTACATGGAGCAATAATTCGCCATCTTCAGATGCTATATAAATACCCACAAGATCTTCGTGCTCTGCTAGCTCTTGAGCTGATTGTTTCAAGTCATCCATGCTTTTGCTCTTGTGGCTAACGCCCGCAACAGGGGCGACCAATGCTATGCACCTTTTGTGCGAAACTGGGAGCGCAGCGACCCGCACAAAAGGTGCATAGCGTTGGGCGTCCCGCGAAGGCCCGAAGGGCCGTAGCATACTGCTTGCGCTTGTATGGTGTACATGCTCACTCAAACGGGCAAAATTGAGGCCCACCTCTGGCTGCAACCAGAGGCCTTTTATGCGGTAGTTCGATGCCTGCCTGGCTCCTCTGTCGAGAGACCGTT
>NZ_JAIVKK010000037.1 GCF_020524005.1 Microbulbifer aggregans
AGCATTGGTCGCCCCTGTTGCGGGCTACATGGACTCCCCCGACTGTCAAGCTAGGGCTGTGTTTGACGTTTAGGAATGAGACTGCAGCTCTACATTCGGTCTACTGTTGAGAAGTCACTTCTCGGACCAAGATGAATATTCGCTTGGAAGCGTGCCTTATTCGTTAGACGATGTTTTTCATCATCCGCAACACCAGGCTAGGGCTTCCTCGGTCTGGCCTAATTGTCATCGACTGCCTTCGCAGGACTCGGTAGGTAATCTTTTATACGTCAGTTAAATTTTATGTGTTGTGTCTATCGATGAGATCAGCTGACTGAATACGGGATTGCTCGATAATCTTCTTTCTTCACAAGCAACGTCCAAATCATTCGTGCATTACGAGCTGCCAGCGCGACGACAGCTCGTAGATATCCCCTTCTGGCTATCAGCTCTCTCACCCAGCAGCTCACATGATCTTGTTTGTCTCTGAGGTTGGCGACAACCGCTCTAGCACCGTGCACGAGACACATACGTAAATACTTGTCACCACGCTTTGTGATACGACCAAGCCTAATTTTGCCACCTGTGCTGAACTGCCGAGGGACCAAGCCAATCCAAGCGGCAAACTGACGGCAGTTTTTGAACAGTCGAGGATCTGGAACGCTCGCAGAGATAGCACTTGCGACTTGCTCGCCAACCCCGGGAATCGTCATTAATCGTTTGGCGACCGAATCCTGGCGAACCACGGCGGCGAGTTCTCGATCATATTCAAGAATCTGCTCGTTATCCTGTTGAATTTTGTGCCATATGTTGCGAATCAATTGCCTGGCCAACGTTGGCAAGCCGTTCTCCGTATCCGCGAGGATATGGGGGATCTGAGCCTGGGCGGCATAGCGTCCTGTTGGCATAACTAGACCGAACTCTCCGAGAAGCCCCCTTAGTTGGTTGATTAGAGCAGTTCTTTCCTTGATTAACCCTTGCCGAACCCGGTGCAAAGTAAGGATGGCTTGCTGTTCTGGCGACTTCACTGGCACGTACCAGATATTGGGGCGCCTGGCCGCTTCGGCGATAGCCTCGGCGTCGTTGTTATCGTTTTTGCTGCCTTTACGATAAGGTTCAACGAACTTCGCAGCAATAATGGCGACTTGGTGACCAAGGAGCTGGAATTCCCGTCCCCAGTAGTGCGCGCCACCGCATGCTTCCATGGCGATAAGGCAAGGCGGCAGCTTGGCGACAAACGCCAGAAGCTGTCCCCTACGGAGCGTTTTCCGTAGCTTAATATTGCCGTATTGATCCATCCCAACAAGGCTGAACGAAGTCTTGGCCAAATCGATACCCAGTGTTGTAATAGCCATTGTGGCTCCTCCTATCCGCAAGTGTTTGTGTGGTAACTTCACTTTGGCACATTGCGATGCCGTCGGGGTAGGGGGAGTCCATAACATTCGTTA
>NZ_JAIVKK010000038.1 GCF_020524005.1 Microbulbifer aggregans
GGTAGTGTTCAGAATTCTGTGTCATTTCTTTACCATTGACCGAAAAGAGATGACCCATGACCAAACCAACTTTCGATATGGATGCCGCGATCAAGGCGCTGCGTGAAGGCAAAGACCTCAGTGGCAAAGACGGCATCCTCACTCCCCTGATCAAACAGCTCACTGAAGCCGCCATGCAGGCGGAGCTGGAGGAGCACCTCGCCAACGAGGATCAGCCCAACCGCAAGAACGGCCGCACCTCCAAGACTATGAAGAGCCCTGCTGGAAACTTCGAGCTGGACACACCGCGCGATCGGGCTGGCACCTTTGAACCGCAAATCGTCAAGAAGCACCAGACGCATCTTACCGATGAACTAGAGCGCAAGGTTATTGCCCTATTCGCGCTGGGTAATAGCTACCAGGACATCCGCACCCACATCGCCGACATGTATGACATCGAGCTTTCCAACGGCACCATCAGCGCGGTCACCGACAAGCTGCTGCCGGAGCTGCAGGCGTGGCGCGAGCGAGATCTGGAGCCGGTCTATCCCATTGTCTGGCTCGACGCCATCCACTACAAAATCAAGGAAAATGGCCGCTATGTCAGCAAGGCCATTTACACCATCCTAGCCCTGAATATCGAGGGTAAAAAGGAGCTGCTGGGTCTGTATCTATCCGATCAGGAAGGAGCACACCACTGGCTGAGCGTACTCACAGATCTCCACAATCGCGGGGTTCAGGATATCCTAATCGCCTGTGTAGATGGCCTGAAAGGCTTCCCCGAGGCTATCGAGAGCATCTTCCCTAAGACCGAGATACAGCACTGCATCATTCACCAGATCCGCAACTCGCTGAAGTACGTTGCCTCCAAGAACCAGAAGGCCTTCATGGCTGATCTCAAGTGCGTCTACAAAGCGGCAACCTTGAATGCTGCCGAAAGCGCTCTGGATGAGCTCGAAGCCAAGTGGGGCGACAAGTATCCGATGGTCATTAAATCCTGGCGCAGCAAGTGGGCGACGCTGTCAGCCTACTTTAAATACCCGGACTATGTGCGCACGGCGATATACACCACCAATGCCGTTGAGGCTGTTCACCGCCAGTTCCGCAAGCTGACCAAAACCAAGGGCGGCTTCGCCAGCGAGAACGGGTTACTCAAGCTCCTGTACGCCGGTATACTCAAGGCCTCTGAGCGCTGGACTCACCCGATTCAGAACTGGAACCTGACGCTGTCACAGCTGACGATCCACTTCCCCGAGCGCTTGGAAAAACACATCAGCCTGTGAGGGCTATATGGCTGACACAGAGTTTTGAACACCCTC
>NZ_JAIVKK010000039.1 GCF_020524005.1 Microbulbifer aggregans
GTTCCGGCCCTGCGGGCCTCCACCGGACAGCTTACTTTGTGCACTTTATGCGCAGGTCGCTTCGCTCCCATTATTGCGCATAAAGCGCCCAAAGAAAGCTGCCGCTGCTCGCGGCGTTATGGTGCCGGTCGGTAAAAATTAATATTTGTGCGGCTGGAAATTTTGAGCATATTTGTGGCATCCAGTATTTGGCATTTCGCCTTCGCACATTCAAGCAGTTTCGTTCCTAGAGTGTTCGCTCGGGTTCGGTAGAATAGGGAAATTCCGCTGCAGTATCGTGGAGTGCCAATAAGATAAAAATATGTTGGGGAAAGTGCGGTATTCTTTCCTCGTAATTTTCAGGCGGTGGCCAGCCAAGCCGTGGCTGGCAGAGTGCTAATAGTTGGTCCAGAGCGCGTCAGCCATAACCAGGCTAGGCAGGCTCGCCCATCCCCTTCGGGGCTCGGCTGGACGGCCAACGCTACGCGCCGGCCGCCCCTGCTAGCAACGTTATGGATCGTTGGAATGTGTGACGAAGTCTCAATAAAGTACAGGTTTCAGAGCTTAGAGGAAATTTACGGTCAAGGCGCGGATGAGTCTTGTATTTCAGGTATTCCTCCAGGATATTTTGTCGACGCAAATGTAGAGGTACTTACTGCAGGACGTCCGGACCATAAAGAAATAGCGTTCTCATTGTATCAATTTGCTTCTGATGTTGAAGCGTGGATTGATAGCAATGAGCAAGAACTATTGTGGTCGGATTTTGACGGGTGGGATGGGAAAATATTTCTCTATAGAGTTGACCGCGGTATATTTGTAAATGTTTATTTGGAAGACCAGGTACTTAATTTTACCGTTAAAGAGAAAGAGTTAAGATCGTTCACTAGCGGCGTTCTAGAAAGCGCTGATATTTTCTGGAAAAGACCACTAAAGAATTGGCGAAAGAGGTAAATCCATAACAATCACAGGCAGTATGCTACGGCCCTTCGGGCCTCCGCGGGACGTCTTACTTTGCGCACGTTTTGCGCGGTCGCTTCGCTCCCATATTCGCGCAAAACGCGCACAAAGTAAGCCGCCCCTGCTGTGGGCGTTCTGGCTGTAGAAAAACTCTAAAAACCTAGCATTTTTTGATAAAGTTGAGGGATCCAAACCGAGAATCCCTCCATGCCCAACTTCAAGCCCTACAATTACAGCCAGGATGCGA
>NZ_JAIVKK010000040.1 GCF_020524005.1 Microbulbifer aggregans
CACTCAAACGGGCAAAATTGAGGCCCACCTCTGGCTGCAACCAGAGGCCTTTTATGCGGTAGTTCGATGCCTGCCTGGCTCCTCTGTCGAGAGACCGTTAACAAGTGGGAACACCGCATAAACTCTAAGTAACAACTCGAATAGTCATCAGGGCCTCGAGCTCGTATAGCAAGCAAGAGTTAACTTACCAATGAACCACTCACAAGACAATGAAGTCAATGTCGGTATAGATACCGGCAAGACCCAGCTCGATATCTATATCCGCCCTCTTGGCGAATACTTTGCTGTCAGCAACGATGCGAAAGGTGTTCGCGAAGCTATTAGGCGCATCAAAGCACATCGGCCAACGCGCATCGTTATTGAAGCCACAGGCCGCCTGGAGCACACCTTCGTGTTCGCCGCTGCAAAACATAAGCTACCTGTAGTTGTCGCCAATCCTCTTCATGTACGGCGGTTTGCTGGAGCCATTGGGCAGCTCGCGAAAACAGACAAGATCGATGCTCAGCTGATCGCCCACTTTGGCGAGAGCATCAAGCCTGCCCAAACAGCTGTGGCGCCGGAAAACGACAGAAAAATCAGTGATTTACTGGTTCGCCGGCGGCAGTTGATGGAGATGCAGACAATGGAGAAGAACCGTCTCTCCATCATGCCCAAAGAGCTGCGCACCAGTATCAATGCCATACTAAAAGCCATCAAAGCGCAGATCGATAAGATTGATACAGCCCTTGATGGCATGATCGCCCAAGCCGATGACTGGAAAGAGAAAAATGAAATCCTCCAAAGTGTACCCGGTGTCGGCAAGGTCATGGCCTACACATTACTTAGCGACCTTCCAGAACTCGGTACCTTGAATAACAAAGAGATCGCCGCGCTAGTCGGGGTGGCACCAATCAACCGAGAGAGCGGTCGCTATCAGGGCCTTCGCCGAATACGTGGTGGCCGCCATCAAATACGCACTGTTATGTTTATGGCGATGATGTCGACCATCCAGTGCAACAAGAAATTTAAAGACTACTATGAGCGACTCAGAGCAGCCGGCAAACGGCCGAAGGTTGCTCTGGTGGCATGTATGCGCAAGATGATTGTTATCCTCAACAGCATGGTACGAAATGGTACTGCCTGGGAGGGAAATATGGCCTAAGCGGTTGACTCAGAGCCATAGTCACTTGTTA
>NZ_JAIVKK010000041.1 GCF_020524005.1 Microbulbifer aggregans
CGCGTTGGTCAAGCAGCTCAGCCCGGCATCTCAGCGAGAGATTCCCAAGACTGCTTTGGCGCGCACACCGCTGTCGTTCGCTCAAGAGCGACTGCTGTTTATCGAGCGTTTTGAAAAGGGCACCAGTGCCTATCACATTCCGTGTTTGCTGCGCCTGAGCCCAGAAGCATCTGATCGAGCGCTTTGGGAGGAGGTACTCGAGTCCTTGCTCGAGCGTCATCGGGTCTTGCGCAGCGTGTTTGTCAGCGATGATGCCGGTGACTACCACCAAGTGGTCGACAGGGCCCTGACGTTGAGTACGCTCATCTGCAGTGATCCGGCCGAGATGCGTGCGCACATTGCGTACCAACTGGCGCAGCCGTTCGACCTGTTTACAGACATCCCGGTGCGTGTGCAGCACTATCAAGTAGGCCAGGACAGTTACCTGCTGTTGCTGTTACACCACATCGCCTTCGATGGCTGGTCGACACAGCTGCTGACCGATGAGTTGAGCGCACTTTATCGCAGTGTCAAAACCGGTGTGGTGCCTGAGCTGCCGGTGTTGAGCATTGACTATGGTGATTATGCCGCCTGGCAAAGGGAGACCTTACAAGGTGAACACCTTGAGCGTCAGCTGGCTTATTGGCAGTCGCAGCTCGGGGGGCATGAGAGTCTGGCTTTGCCGACGGATAAGCCGCGCCCGGAGACCGTGGATTATCAAGGCAAGGCGCTGCGCTTTAGTTTGGATGTGCGCTTGTCAGAGGCCCTGCGGACCTTCAGTCGGCAGCAGGAGACCACACTGTACAGTGTGTTGCTGAGTGGTTTTTATCTGACGCTGGCCAACCTCACTGGCCAGGACGATCTAGTGCTGGGTACGCCCTCGGATAATCGCGATCATCCACAAACCCAAAACCTGATCGGCTTCTTTGTGAACGCATTGGCTCTGCGCAGCCAGATTGATTTGCAGAGCCGGGTTGAGGATTACATTCAGCAGGTTCACCGCCTGGTGCTATCGGCCAAAGCACATCAAGATGTGCCGTTTGAAAAGCTGGTCGACGCTCTGGGGGTTGAGCGCGACCTCTCGCGTCACCCGATCTTCCAGGTCATGTTCAGCACACAGAGCTTCGATGCTTCGTGCGATAGTGCGGAGCCAGCACCGTTTGCCTTTGAGCCGTTGTCGGACA
>NZ_JAIVKK010000042.1 GCF_020524005.1 Microbulbifer aggregans
CTTCTAGCCGTGAGATCCAATGGCAGTGCGAACACAATATTATTTTCAAGGCATTATCGTGCGACAGCGTGCCTCACTTCACCAGCATCGCTAGCTTCGTGAGTAGCTATCCCGACGCCGTCGAATCGGTATTTGAACAGGTTTTGATGGTTTGCGATCAGGAGGGGCTGTTGGGCAACGAGCTTTTTGCGATTGATGGCTGCAAGATGTCCTCCAACGCCAGTAAAGCGCATTCAGGGACCTTCAAAGAGCTTGAACAAAAGCAGGCGAAGATTCGAAAGAAGATTCGTCATTGTCTGTCGGAGCATAAGAAGCTGGACGGTAGGAAGCCAGCGGAGCGAGAGCGCAAGCAGCGGCTTGAACAGATGAACAAGACCTTGGAGCAGCATTTCGAGAAAATCGATAAGTTCCTAAAGACGCAAGCCCCAAGGATGGGGCAAGGCAAAAAACCAAAAGAAGTAAAAAGTAACATCACCGACAATGAGTCGGCCAAGATGACCACGAGCAAGGGCACGATACAAGGCTATAACGGCATTGCGGCGGTCGATAAGAAACACCAAATCATCGTGGAGGCGCAGGCTTTCGGCGAAGGTCAGGAAACCCATACGTTAAAGCCTATTCTCGACGGTATTAATAAGCGCTATCGGAATGCGGGAATTGCCGACGAGATTCTCGCGGATCAAGTCATCGTCACGGCGGACACCGGATTCTCCAGCGAATCCAATAATGACCTGCTGAGAAATGAAGGCATCAACGCTTACATCCCTGACAACCAGTTTCGCTCCCGCGACAAGGCGTTTGCCAAGCAAAAAGAGAAGCACGGCAAGCGACATCAAGATACCGTAAAGGGCTTTAGGCAGGTACTGCCTGCAAGCGAATTCAAGCTGAATAAAAGAAGCAAGTCTTGTATCTGTCCCGCTGGCAATGAAATGTTGCTCTATCGAGAGGAGCGTATCAGTGAAGGAAAGCAAAAGCTCTTCTTTGAAGGGCGACTCACAGACTGCCGACATTGCCCGCTCAAAAACCAGTGCATGCGTAATCCCGCATCGGCGGATACACGCGATGGACACGGCCGGCAGGTGTCTTTTACCTGGACAAACGGAAAGACGGCGAC
>NZ_JAIVKK010000043.1 GCF_020524005.1 Microbulbifer aggregans
ACTACACATCACAGTATCAGTGACGGTTGGAGTGGCCCGATTTTAATGCGCACAGTGCACCAGTACTACGATGCACTGGTAAAAGGTGAGACTCCTGAAGTGGAAGAGGAGACCGCCTATATTCGAGCACAGAAATATTACGCGCAAGAGGCACCGGTAACCGAAGCATTTTGGCGAGAACAGAAGCTGGGTTGGGGGAGTGCGAACGACATTCGTTGTCTCTTGAGCCACTCCTATGAGGCCGGGACGGTGGGTCCAGCGAGGGAAAGCTTCCTTTCTTTCTCCACGAAACAGACGGAACAGTTGAAAAATTTGTGCCGCTCACAGGGCGTAACGATCAACGCCCTTTTGCAATTCGCCTGGCACAAACTGCTCAATGTTTATAGTCAGGATGCACAGACCATCGTTGGTACCATTGTCTCAGGGCGAGATATTCCCGTCTCAGGTATTGAGAGCAGCGTCGGGATGTACATTAACACCTTGCCACTGGTGGTTGATTGGCCGGAGAAGGCGAGTAATGTCCAGGTGTTGCAGGCCATTCATACCGGCATTGCCGAGCTGAATAGCCACAGTGCCATTGCCCTCAGTCAATTGCAGAGCAATGGCGAACGTCTGTTTCAAACACTCTTTGTATTTGAGAACTACCCGGTATCAGAACGCGACGCACCCGACGCGGGCATTGAATCGACGATGCGCTACCGCGGCTCGATGGAAAAGACGGATTATCCACTATCTGTCGTCGCCTATGAGCGAGGCGATACGCTGCACTTGGGCATTAAATACAGCGATGTCTGGCTGCTACCTGCGCACGCCGATAGGCTGTTAGCGCAATTGGCATCGGTGTTGGAAGATGTTCGAATCGCACCGCACGCCGCGCATCAGGATATTAGCCTATGTGATGCTGCGCAGCAGGCACAGTACTTGGAGTGGAACAGCTGCTCAGCCAACTACCCATACGACAGCACACTGGTGCGGGAATTTGAACGCCAGGTGGCGAGTACACCTGAGCGAGTCGCGCTGTCTTTTGCAGGCGAGGAACTCAGCTATCAAGCGCTGAACCAGCGGGCCAACCGTCTCGCGAGGGCGCTGCGCAG
>NZ_JAIVKK010000044.1 GCF_020524005.1 Microbulbifer aggregans
TGGGCAATGATTCATTGTGATCTCTACCCAGTACCCGCAGTTTACGCAGGGATACTTTGATTCAGCCCTTTTAAAACTCCATTGAAATGGGAACATCAGCTATCCGAAAACATAACGCCGCGCTCAGCCGCGGCTAATTTTGTGCACTTTATGCACGATAATGGGAGCGCAGCGACTGTGCATAAAGTGCACAAAATTGGCCGTCAGCTGCAGCGCCTTGTTAAATGCCTCCGGACCTTGAGTCGCCAACCAGTGGTTGATTTCCGAACAGGACCGACCTAACATAGGGATGCGCACCATGATGCGCATAACTTGGAGCGCCACTATGACCACTCTTTTTGACGCAAATGCCCCCAAGAAGGCTACAAATCTCAGCATAAACAGTGACTTATTGGTCAAATCCCGGTCAATGCACATTAATTTATCCGCGACTTTAGAGCAAGCGCTGAGCCAGGAGCTCGCAAAGCGAGAGGCTCAGAAATGGAAAGATGAGCATAAAGCCGGAATTAAGGCCTACAACGAATTTGTTGAAGAACATGGTTGCTTCGGCGATGAGTTTAGGAATTTCTGATGCCGCAGTTCGACGTATACAAAAATCCCAGCAAGGCAACTCAGAAGACTTTTCCCTTTATTTTGGATATTCAGCACGAGTACATTTCTGATATAGGAACAAGGATCGTGCTCCCTCTCGGCCGGTTGCAATATTTTAAAAATGAAAATCTTGGGAAGCTTACCCCCGTAATTGAATATGAGGGTGACGAGCTAATCTTACTCACCCCACAGATTGCCTCTATGCCAACGAATAGACTAAGAAACCCAGTCGGTACACTCGAACATTTTCGAACAGAAATATTAGCCGCTCTGGATTTTGCTATTACCGGCATTTAACGCCGCGAGCAGCGGCAGCTTTCTTTGGGCGCTTTATGCGCAATAATGGGAGCGAAGCGACCTGCGCATAAAGTGCACAAAGTAAGCTGTCCGGTGGAGGCCCGCAGGGCCGGAAC
>NZ_JAIVKK010000045.1 GCF_020524005.1 Microbulbifer aggregans
CCTTTTCAAAACGCTCGATAAACAGCAGTCGCTCTTGAGCGAACGACAGCGGTGTGCGCGCCAAAGCAGTCTTGGGAATCTCTCGCTGAGATGCCGGGCTGAGCTGCTTGACCAACGCGGCAATGGTTTTTTGCTCAAACAGCTGCACCAGGGAAATATCTAACTGTAACTGCTGGCGAGCGGCAGCGCTCAGGCGCACGGCGCTGATCGAGTTGCCCCCGAGATGGAAGAAGTTATCGTAGATACCCACGCGTTCGACACCGAGCACCTGCTGCCACAGCTGACATAGCGAGGCCTCTAGATCAGTACGCGGGGCAACATAGCTCTGCGCCGTGTTAAAGCTCGGCTCTGGCAGTGCTCGCCTATCCAACTTGCCATTGATGGTCAGTGGAATCTGGGCAATCTCGGTGTAGCTGGCGGGCACCATGTAATCAGGAAGCCGCTCGGACAGAGCTTGTGCCAGCGCACCGGGCACTAACTCAGCATCGTCCTGCAGCACCAAGTATGCGGCCAACAGAATATCACCGGCCCGCTCTCGGTCGATCACCACCGCCTGCTTTATCTCAGGCAATTTTGACAGCGCTGTCTCTATCTCGCCAAGCTCAATACGATAACCGCGAACCTTAACCTGGCTATCGTTACGGCCGAGGTATTCTAAATTGCCGTCCGGTAACCAGCGTACCAAATCGCCAGTCTTATAAAGCCGGTTATAACCCTTGGCCAGATCCGGTTCACTGGCAAATGGATTGTCAATAAAACGCTCGGCAGTCAACTCGGGGCGATTCAGATAACCTCGAGCAAGTCCCGCACCGCCGATATACAGTTCTCCTACCGCGCCAACTGGCAGTAAATTGAGCGCACTGTC
>NZ_JAIVKK010000046.1 GCF_020524005.1 Microbulbifer aggregans
TTGTCAATAAAACGCTCGGCAGTCAACTCGGGGCGATTCAGATAACCTCGAGCAAGTCCCGCACCGCCGATATACAGTTCTCCTACCGCGCCAACTGGCAGTAAATTGAGCGCACTGTCCAAGACATAGAGCTTTGTATTTGGATAGGGCTTACCAATGCCGCGATGTCGCTCCGGAAACACCTGAGATAACATCGCACCAACGGTCGTCTCTGTCGGCCCATACTCGTCATAAATAGCCTGCAAATTTCCCGACAGTTCTTGAATCATCAAGGGCGTTAGCGCTTCGCCGCCAAGTAAGGCCGTATCTATTTGCTTCTGCAAGCCGGGAATGACCATACTGGCCACACTCGGTGTAGTTTTGATGAAGGCAATATCATGACTCGCAAGATGTGATTGGTACGCGCTCAAATCAGTGATCCGACCTGAGTAAATATAAATACAAGTCCCTGTTAACAAAGGGCACAAACTGGTCGTAACCGTTAAATCAAAACAGTAATTCGATGATAAATCGACTCGAACAAAACACTCGCCCAACTTATGCTGCAGAGAGAAAACGTAATTGCGTACACTGCGATGCTCAAGCATCACCCCTTTCGGCTTTCCGGTGGTGCCCGAGGTATAAATTACATACGCCAGATCACTGGAGCTGCGATCACGCTCGATATTGCTGTCATCCAGCACCTGAAACTGCGCGCGCTCATCCGCGCAGATCACCTGCGGGACAGTGCCTGTTAAACCCGA
>NZ_JAIVKK010000047.1 GCF_020524005.1 Microbulbifer aggregans
AGCCATAACCAGGCGCTGCAGCCGACATCTTACTTTGAGCACTTTGTTGCGCAGTCGCTACGCTCCTATTTTCGCGCAACAAAGCGCCCAAAGTAAGCTGCGGCTGAGCGCGGCGTTATACAAATATGGAGTTTAGGTGCGCAAACTAGTTTCATGCTTCAGTAGCCTGCTAATGCTGTTTTCCTATAGTGTTTATGCGAGGGAATTCTGCGAAGACGAGGTGCCGATTAAGTCAGTGCCACCGGCATATCCCCGAATAGAGTCGCCGGTAGGGCATAGTGGGTATGTAGTTATTGAGTTTATTATTGACTATAAAGGTGAGGTTACTTCGCCGAAAGTTGTTGTAGCTGTATCTGAACCGACAGGGCGGTTTGCCGAACCTTTCGCAGAGGCAGCTATTGCAGCATTGAATCAATGGTCGTATGAGCCTAGACAAATCGCATGTGAATCTTCTCAAAAATTTGTGTTTGAACTAACAGAATGAAACGTATAACAAGGCAAACCAGTCCGACGGTTTTTCCGTTACGCGTTTTGTGGTTTAACGCTACGCTACCACAAAACACTCCACTCCAAAACCACGGCTGTTTGCAGCGTTATGGTGCCGGGCCGTAAATATAGTTGTCTGTGCCAGCGTGTAATTTAGAGCACTGTTTTGGCCCGCAGTATTTGCCTATCTGCCATGATAAAATTAAGCAGTTTTGTTCCTAGT
>NZ_JAIVKK010000048.1 GCF_020524005.1 Microbulbifer aggregans
ATGCCTAACAATCAGCGGCAGAGCGACAGCCAACGCTACGCACCTTTTGTGTTACTCGCTGGCGCTCAAACATTAACACAAAAGGCGCTCCGCGCTGGCTGCGCCTGCGCTGGGCGTTATGTTGCCATTAAGTGAAGAGTAGCAATTTCAATGCGATTTTTACTTTTAAGTCTTTCGATATTATTGGCCACAGCATGTGCGCACGACTTACATGATAACTTCCAATCTCATATGAGTAGCGGGGTTGGAGAAAGCATTGACGATTCTCACAACTGGGCTAGAAAAGACCGATTTGTTAGAGCTGTAGAGCTGCCCGGAGGGAACATTGAAAACGAGTACAAATTTCGAGCCAGCTGTAGATACTTTTATGAGTATGAGCCATCCTCTCGGGTAATTGTTGGGTGGCGTTATGAAGGCAAAGAGACTGATTGTGCTATCGCACCATAGCTCCGTAAACAACATAACAAACGCAAGCAGTATGCTACGGCCCTTCGGGCCTTCGCGGGACGCCCAACGCTATGCACGTTTTGTGCGGGTCGCTGCGCTCCCAGTTTCGCACAAAACGTGCATAGCATTGGTCGCCCCTGTTGCGGGCGTTCTGGCTGTAGAAAAACTCTAAAAACCTAGCATTTTTTGATAAAGTTGAGGGATCCAAACCGAGAATCCCTCCATGCCCAACTTCAAG
>NZ_JAIVKK010000049.1 GCF_020524005.1 Microbulbifer aggregans
AATTGCTGATTAAGTATTGTTAGTACTTAACCTCGCCTTGCAGTGTATTACTACAAATTGTTTTACCTTGTTAAAGAGCATCTGATGTAAAAATCAGGAAGCTGAACTCTCAAGCAATATGCTAAAGAAATCAGATTTCTGATCTCTGGCGTTAGTAGTAGGAAATGGTGGAGCTAAGCGGGATCGAACCGCTGACCTCTTGGATGCAAACCAAGCGCTCTCCCAGCTGAGCTATAGCCCCATCTCGATAAGTCACTTCCAAAAGGAAATGTAAATTTCGCGAATTGGTGTTTTTAAAGCTCGCCGCATAGCCTGCTATGCAAGAGTTTTAAAAGCGCCGAGTCGCGGAATTTTGGTAGGCCTGGGCAGACTTGAACTGCCGACCTCACCCTTATCAGGGGTGCGCTCTAACCAGCTGAGCTACAGGCCTATAACTTTTTGCCCCTGGGTAAACCTCAGGGCACTAGACCCGCCCAACGGGCTTCCGACTTCTAACGTCATCAGTCCGATCAAGCAATATGTGTGAGCACTTACGAAGCGAAGGTCGATTTCGATTAAGGAGGTGATCCAGCCCCAGGTTCCCCTAGGGCTACCTTGTTACGACTTCACCCCAGTCATGAATCAC
>NZ_JAIVKK010000050.1 GCF_020524005.1 Microbulbifer aggregans
TTTGTAGCTGTATTTTTGTTGCTTATTTGCTCTCGTACTTGGAGTTGCGAGTATTCGACACATGAACTATTTCCGCCGAAAAATCCATTTTCTAGTTCGCATGGGAGTAAGCCGGCTGCACCCGAAGTGATTTACAAAATACAGCGTGGTTCACCTAAGATAAAAACGTCTTGTGCAGACCTTGGTGTTGTATCTATTAGTATTTCAAGCCAGGGTTATAGAAATCGATCTACTGGCTATCTATTCGAAGTTGTTTCTAGCTCAGAGTCTCAAGAAATATTTCCTAAGCAAGCTGTTCAGGGTGTTTTAAGCAAGGATGGAAAAGAAGTCCGTTTTGATTTTTCGTGGATTGATGGGGCATCAGAGGTTCAAGAGCCAATAGAAGTGGTTGTGAACGTCTACCGCATCAGTAGCTTGTGGGTGCTAAGTGAGCCAACCAAGGTCGTTATCAAGCATCGTGGTCGCATATAGCACTAACAAACGCAGGCAGTTTGCTACGGCCCTGTGGGCCTCCGCGGGACGCCCAACACTGTGCACATATTGTGCTGGTCGCTGCGCTCCCTTTTTAGCACAATATGCGCACAGCATTGGTCGCCCCTGCTGCGGGCGTTA
>NZ_JAIVKK010000051.1 GCF_020524005.1 Microbulbifer aggregans
CCCTGGTCCGAGTGGAACATGATGCCTTCCGGTTGCCCTCGTGATTCGTAGGCTATCGTAAGCGCCTTTTTAACTAGGGCGGTATCGGGCGATAACGAGAGCGCCCAGCCAACTGGCTTCCGCGCAAACAGGTCGATAACTACCGCAAGGTACGCCCACCGGGCTCCCGTCCAGATATAGGTTATGTCCCCAGCCCAAGCGGTATTGGGTGCAGCGACGTCGAACTCTCGATCGAGATGATTCGGCACATCAATGTGCGGCTGTTCAGCCTTCTTGTACCTATGATTTGGAAGCTGGGTACTCTCCAGGCCGAGTAGCTTCATTCGCTTTGCGGCGCGGTAACGGCTGAGCGGTGTACCGCCCTGTGTTACGATCTTCGAGATGGTTCTTGCCCCAGCAGAACCGTTGCTAACCTTATGAGCTGCCTTAACCAACGCCTGTAGTCGCACCTCTTCTGGCTTTGGCTCGGACGGCCTGTCGCGCCAGCTCCGATAGCTGCTCCGGTACACATCAAATACGTCGCACAACCGCTGAACGGCGTAGCTCCCCTGCAATCGCTCGATTATTTTGAACTGTTCAGCGAGTCCGACATCAAGAGAGCTGTAGC
>NZ_JAIVKK010000052.1 GCF_020524005.1 Microbulbifer aggregans
CACCTGCTGCCCGTGGGCGCGGTGGGTGAGCTGTACATCGGCGGTGCCGGCGTGGCTCGGGGCTATTTAAATCGCGCGGAGCTAAGTGCCGAGCGTTTTATCGACAACCCGTTTGCTGATGCTGAGGCGCGCGAGCGCGGTCACTCGCGTCTTTATAAAACCGGCGATCTGGTGCGCTGGCTGGACACTGGAGAGTTGGAGTATCTCGGTCGCAATGACGCTCAGGTGAAGATACGTGGCTACCGCATTGAACTGGGGGAGATCGAGAGTGCCCTGTCGGCCCTGTCGTCGGTGACCCAGTCGGCGGTGATTGCCCGCCCGCAGGCGGGCGCTCAGCACCTGGCGGCATACTATGTACCTGCGTGCACAGGTGTAACCATGGATGAGCTGCGTCACTCGCTGTCTCAAGTGCTGCCAGATTATATGGTGCCGTCGAGCTTTACAGCACTGGCGGAGCTGCCGCTGACAATCAATGGCAAGCTGGATGTGAAGGCGCTGCCAGAGCCGGACTTTGGTTCGGCGGAGAGCTATGTTGCGCC